>NC_016940.1:1970000-2847500 GCF_000250635.1 Saprospira grandis str. Lewin
CTGAAGAAAACCCTTTGGCCAGAGTGTACGACAACTATCTCTACGCCTCTGCACTAGATGGTATTGGCAAGGGGCTTTCGCCAAAAGATAGCGCCCAACAAGCCGAACTCTACATTGATAAATGGATTATGGACCAAATGCTACTTGGCGTGGCCCAAAAACAACTACCCAACAAAGAAGCCCAACGCATCAACCGATTAGCAGAAAGCTACAAAGCCTCTCTAACCATTGCCTACTTTGAACAAGAACTGATCAATAGAGAACTAGATACCCTGGTCACGCCCGTTCAATTGGCCCAATACTATAATGCCAACAAAGAACAATACATTGCCGGAGAAAGCTGGCTACGCTGCCACTTTATTCGTGTCCCCAGAAAACTAGAAGGCGTAGATAAGCTCCGCAACTGGTTCAAATCAGATAAAAAAAGTGATGAGGAAAAAGTAAAACAGTTCTGCCTCTCCAATGAAAGCCAAATGGTCTTTGCCCTAGAAAAAGACCGCTGGGTAAAATATAAAAGAGTCGCCGACCGACTACCCGATAACCGACTGCCCTCTAGCTACCTTGAAAAAGGCCGGGTATTTGACCGCAGCGATAGCAAATATGTCTACCTCTGTAAGGTCTTTGAATATAAAGACAAAAATGAACCCGCCCCTCTCGCTGAAGTACAAGACGAAATTTCTAGAATTATTCTTCACCAAAGACGTCAACTCATCCTGGACCAAGTCCGAAAAGAAGCCAGAGCCAAAGCCAAAGAAGGCAATGTCTTTGAACGCTTCTAAACCCATCCTTCTTTTCAATTCTTGCGTTGCAAGGCAATGAACAATCTGTTTACCCCTAAATGCTAATGATTACTAATTATTATGATGTATAGACTCCTTTTCGCTTGCCTGCTACTAAGTAGTGGCCTATTTGCCCAACAGCAAATTGACCGAGTAGTCGCCCTCGTAGGCAATGAACCCATTCTCGTTTCCGATATAGAAGCACAATATCGCCTGCTCCTATCTAGAACCAAAGAAGCACCACCAGAAAATGCCCGAGCCGTTATTCTAGACCAACTGCTTACCAATGCCGTGGTCCTCGCTGAAGCCGAACGCGATAGCTTTACCGTCTCTGCCGTCGAAATTGAAGGCCAACTAGATTCCCGAATCTCCGAAATCCTTCGATATATGAATAATGACCCCGAACAGTTTAAAGCTTATTACGGCAAAACTCCAGAAGAGGTCAAAAATGATATGCGCGAAAGTATGCGCAAACAAATGGTCGTCCAACGTATGTCGGCCAATATTATGCAATCCGTTACCGTTACCCCCAAAGAAGTGCAAACCTTCTTCAGTAAAATCCCAGAAGATAGCCTGCCCTACTTTAACTCAACTGTCGAACTCGCCCAAATCGTTATCAAACCCAAAGTGAACGATAAGGAAGATGAACGCGCCCGCCAAGAAGCAGAACGCATCCGCCAAGAAATTCTTAATGGTGCAGACTTTGCCGAATTGGCCAAGCAATACTCTCAAGACCCCGGATCCGGCGCCCGCGGCGGAGACCTCGGCATCACCAACCGAGGTAGCTTTGTCCCCGAATTTGAAGCCGCTGCCTACCAACTCGACGAAAACGAAGTCTCCGAACTCGTCAAATCTCAATATGGCTACCATATTATCCAATTACTCGAACGCCTCGGTAATAATATCCATACCCGCCATATTCTCATTAAAGCCGAACTAACCCCAGCCGATGAAGAACGTGCAAAAAATGAAGCCGATAGTATCCGCTCTCTGATCTTACTCGATTCCTTTACCTTCGATCAGGCCGTCCAACGCTTCTCAGAAGATGAGTTTAGCAAAACCAGAAATGGCGCCATGATGAACCCCCAAACAGGCGAACCCTACTGGGAACTTGGCGACCTTAGCCCCGAAGTCTATTTCGCTATCGAAAAACTCAAAAAAGGCGAAATCTCTGAAGCGATCGAGTATAGTACCCCCTTCGGAGAAAAAGAATATACCCTCATCAAAATTAGAAACCGAACGATCCCCCATGTCGCTAATCTCCAAGATGATTATAGCCGCATCCAAATGGCCGCTAAGGAGGAAAAAAAATCTCGCTATATCCAAGAATGGGTCGCCAAAAAAATTGATGACCACTATGTCGAGTTTAAGTTCCAATCTCTAGGTAGCTATGCCGACTTCTTTATCAAAAAAAATGGACAAGCCAAAAATCCACAACTACAACGCTGGATGATGGAACCCTAATCCAAAAGTAAACCCAACCCCCCAATATCCGTCTACAGATGCTGTAGACGGATATTTTTTTAGCCCTTTGCCTATTCCCCCTTTTTCACTAATTTGGCCAGTGCCCAAAAAAGAGCAATCTATCTTTTTTGGGCACTTTTATAGATTTAGTCTAAATTTGCAAGACTACACACACAATACTATATATATGTCTGAAAATTCTTCCATCCGCCGACTCTGGGAAGCCAAAAAAGGAGAACAACTTACCTTCCTCCATACAGACTCCCCTTTGCTCAGCCTAAAACTTATGGAGATGGGCCTCTTTCCCGCCGCTAAGTTCCGCCTGCTCAAAAGAGCCCCCTTAGCCGGTCCCCTCCTCCTCGAACTTGCCGATAATTTGCAACAATTGGCCATCGGGCCAGCAGAAGCCAAAGAAATATGGATACAGTAGCCAATAAACATCTTAATATCGCCCTGCTTGGGCCCCCTAATGTGGGCAAAACCTCTCTCTTTAACCAACTCACTGGCCTCCAACAAAAGGTCGGTAACTTTCCTGGCGTTACCGTAGAGAAAAAAGTAGGCAAAATTCAATTGCAGGAGCTCAACGGCCAACTGACCGACCTGCCCGGACTTTATAGCCTATTCGCTAAATCTCCAGATGAAGAAGTGGTGATCAAAGCACTAGAAGAGGAAAGCTTTGACGCTTTGTTGCTTGTCCTCGATGCTAGCCATCTCGAAAGAAGCTTACTCCTGGCCCAACAAGCCCTAGCTATGGGCATCCCCGTTTTGCCCCTACTCAATATGCTCGACCAAGCAGAGGGCCAAGGGTTCCAGTTTGATACTCAAGAACTCCTCCCCCTCCTCGGCCAAGAACCTCTCCGTATCAATGCCCGCCAAGGACTTGGCCTCGACCAAATCCCCAAGGCCATTGATCAACTCCTCTCTCAAGAGGCCCCTTCCGCTAATGCAGAATTTTTAGCCCTGATGAAGTCAAATGATGCTGCCGCTCAGCTGAAGGATAGCCAAAAACGACTCGAGCAAATCCGCCCGCAACTCGAAAAGGCCCGAAAAAAAACCAGCACGAAACGCAGTTGGTCCCATTTCTTAGACCAATGGACCAGCCACCCTATCGCTGGCTATCTCATTTATCTTACAGTCCTCTTCTGCATTTTTCAACTGATTTTTAGCCTGGCCGATTGGCCTATGGGCCTGATCGATGAAGGTACAGGCGCCCTAGCGAGCTTTATCGCAGAACTCCTTCCCCCTGGCCCAATCAATGAATTGATTACAGAGGGGATTATCCCCGGCATCGGCGGGGTCGTGATTTTTGTCCCCCAAATTGCTATCCTCTTTTTTGCCCTCTCCATCCTCGAGGAAAGCGGCTATATCTCTAGGGTGCTTTTCCTCATGGATAACCCCATGCGCTTTTTTGGCCTGAGCGGACAAAGTGTGCTCCCCCTGCTTTCTGGAGCCGCCTGCGCTATTCCCGCCGTGATGGCCGCCCGAAATATTAGCAGCTGGAGAGAACGCATGGCCACCATTTTTGTCAGTCCCATGATTAGCTGCGCCGCCCGCCTGCCCGTTTATGTCATCCTGATCGCTCTGGTGATTCCCGATGGCAGTAGCTGGGGCTTTGGCTGGAAAGGTCTCGCTATGCTGGGCCTTTATCTCCTTGGCGTGCTTGGCGCCCTGCTCACGGGCCTCGCCCTCCGCTTTATCCTCCCCAAAAAGGACCAAAACCCTTTTGTGATTGATCTTCCTAGCTATAAATGGCCCCGCTGGCAAAATGTCTTTCTCACGGCCTACCAAAAATCAAAGTCTTTTGTCCTAGAAGCCGGTAAAGTCATTCTGGCCCTCTCCATTTTGCTCTGGATCTTGGGCAGCTATGGCCCTACCGAAGCCATGCAGACCGCCGAGGAACGCGCCCAGCAAATGAGCCAAAATGATAGCGAATTGGCCCAAAATATGGCCGCCGAAAAATTATCCGCTAGCTATCTCGGTCATCTCGGCCACGCCATTGAGCCCGCCATTCGCCCGCTCGGCTACGACTGGAAAATTGGCATCGGTTTGCTGGCCTCTTTTGCCGCCCGCGAGGTTTTTGTCGGCACAATGGGTACTATATATAGTATGGGCAGCGAAGCTGAAGAAAATACCCTGATCGAAAGGATGCGTGCCGAACGATTTGAAGATAGCCAAAAAGCAGTTTATAGCTTGCCCACAGGCATTTCTCTGCTGGTCTTCTACGTTTTTGCTATGCAATGTATGAGCACCCTAGCCGTGGTCTACAAAGAAACTCGCTCCTGGAAATGGCCGCTGCTGCAATTAGTTTATATGACGGGCCTCGCCTATTTGCTGGCCTTTTTGAGCTATCAATTACTCAGTTAATTTGTTTTTGGGGCTGCCCACTCGCTTCGCTCGGGTCGGGCTGTTTCGCAGCTCGCAGGTCTGCTCGGCCCTGCGCCGCCTGCGGCGGCTGGGTCTGGCGCTTCGCGCCACTGCTGTCCATCCCTCAGCCAGATTTAATCGCGCTGCTTTGACCATCTTTGCTATGAATTTTTGGCTAGGCCAGCTATTTTTTAAGGGCATAGCCTTCGCTATGGCCGAGAAAAATAGGGCCGACTAGTGGGAAATTGCTGCAAACTATAAAAGTGAGTGCGTTTAAATTTGGCTATAGCCGAGGCGCTGCGCGCCTTTGCGGCGGCTTCGCCGCCTGCTAAAGGCATAAAAAAGCGCCTAGTCTCTACACAGAAACTAGGCGCTCTTTTTATTATGTTATTAGCCTTAGGGCTTGATTTGTCCATAACGACGCTGGAAAGGCAAGGTCTCTCTAACGTGGTTGAGACCACAAACCCAACGAACCAAACGCTCTAGGCCCAAACCAAAACCTGCATGAGGCACCGAACCAAAACGACGGAGGTCCAAATACCACTCAAAGTCGTCTTGATCCAAGTTGTGCTCGGCAATTTTGCGGACCAATACCTCTAGGCTGGTTTCCCGCTCAGAACCTCCCACAATCTCGCCATAACCATCAGGAGCCAAAAGGTCTACCCCCTTCACCAAAGAAGGATCGCCATCTACTTCTTTCATATAGAAAGATTTGATTTTGGCAGGCCAGTTATAGACCATCACAGGGGTAGAGAATACTCTGGTCAATACCGTTTCATCCGAGTTACCAAAGTCTTCGCCATCTTCAAAGTTTTTGGCCGACTCGATCCAGTCTGGAATATGACGCTGCTTCTCTTCCAATTCTTTGGCCTCTCCTCTGAGGGCCAAAATTTTTCCTTCATTAAATCTACGCGCGCCTTTTTTCATACCTGCAGCAATGGCTTTCTCTCTTTCTGCAATCTCCGCCTGGATTTCGGCCAAGCGGGCCGTAGCTTGGGCCAAATCTTCTTCCTGCAATTTGATGGCATTCTTACCATTGATCTCTAGCTCTCCACGCAAAATTTTCACGGCATCGCTATAGGCTACTCTAGGGAAGGTTTCGGCTACTACTTTTTCGAGGCTGCTGGTATCTCGGCCCAAGACCTCTAGTTCATCTTTACAACGATAAAGAACCTCGCCAATGACCGACTTAATAAAGCGCTCGATCAAGTTCATATTATCCTCATTGGTATAAAAGGCCATTTCAGGCTCAATCATCCAAAACTCAGATAAGTGGCGGGGGGTATTTGATTTCTCTGCACGGAAGGTGGGACCAAAGGTGTAAATCTTGCCCATGGCCATGGCCATGGCCTCTCCATAAAGCTGGCCCGATTGAGACAAATAGGCGGGTTGGCCAAAAAAGTCGGTCTCAAAAAGGTCGGTAGTGCCTTCACAGGCGCTGCCCGTGAGCAAAGGCGCATCCATTTGCACAAAATCCTCTGATTGGAAGAAATTGTGAATGCTCATAATCAGCTGGTTGCGCAAACGCATAATGGCCCATTGGCGGCGGCTGCGGAGCCAAAGGTGGCGTTTATCGCTCAAAAACTTTACGCCCATTTCCTCATCAGACTTGGTGATGGGATAGCCTTCTGCATTATGGTAAATCTCGAAGCTGTTCACTTGAAGCTCATAGCCGCCCAAGCTCTTTTCATTGCGGATGAGCTGGCCAGTAATGGCCAATGAACTTTCTAGGGTTAGCGTTTTGGCCAACTCAAATTGTTCGTCGCCTAGGCTTTCTAGGGCAAAAACGGCTTGGGTAAAGCCAGAACCATCTCTAAAGTCGGCAAAACAAGCCGTTTTACTTTTGCGGATTTTGGTCACCCAACCTTTAATGCTGACCTCATGGCCAACTAGCTGTGCAAAATCCTTGATATATTGTTGCATAAAGTAGATGAATTATCTTAGGAAAGAAAGGCCATTCCGAGCAAGGGAATAGCGCTCACAAAAATATAATTTTTAGGGCCATAGCAAAAAGAATGCAGGAAGAACTTTGGCCCATGGCGTCCTACAGGCGGCGAAGCCGCCGCAAAGGAGCGAAGCGACTGGCCTAGCGATGTGAAAGGGTGGCCGTCAGGCCAGACCCAGCGGGCGCAGCCCGCGCAGGGCCGAGCAGACCTGCGAGCCCTGAAACGTAGCGCCGCAGCTTTGCTGCGGAGGCCCCAAAACCTCTAGCCCTTCCAGCGGATCCACCAAGGGAGGCGGTTTTCGGTCCATTGATAGAAGGGCATATTTTCGGCCCCAAAGCCCTCATAAAAGCGGGCGATTCCGGGGATGCTAGAGCCCTCAAAGTCAATGAACATGGGCTTATTGGCCTGGCCCTGAATAAAGAGGTCCATCAGGTAAGGCATAGCGCCCACCTCCTTGCCTGCGGGAGTCGTATAATTGAGCAAATTGATATATCTGGCGCCATTGAGCAGCCAAAAAACGGCTGCGCAGACCTCCTTTTGTTCATTGAGGCAGAGCATAAAGAAGCCTTGGCCACGGTGCAGGGCATTGTAGATGATGCGGAGCGCAGCATGATAGGTAGCCTGTGGAAACTGCTCCCCTTTTCGGAGCATCTCCTGTTCTAATTGGGCCACAAAGTCCTCGGGTTTGATGGAGCTAGTGGCAAAAAGATTGGCTTTTTCGCCCTTTTTGATATTTCGCTTATGGTTGCTGCTATAATTCTCATAGAGTTTCTCATAAGGTTGATTGAGGGGCAGCAAATAATTGGGTCGTTCTTGGACCTTATAATCGGGCAGGCGTTGGATCGCGCTCATGCTATCATTAAAGGCCAGTTGGCTATGCTTAAACTCTTTGGGAATCGCCTGAAGGAAGGCCTGGATTCGGGCCTCCGAGAACCCATTTACGGTAAATAGGCCCAGCTGTTGGCAGAGCGGCGGTTGATAAAGGCGTTTAATGCCAAAGAGTTTATCGTTCCAAGGCAGCGGAAAGACCGATTGGTAATCATCCTCTACCAGTCCCCACCAATTATCGGCTACATTATCGAGATACCAGGCATAGCCATAAATGAGGCTATTGGGGGCATAGTGGACGCAGCCATTCCAGCGAGGCAGGTCAATTTCGTCGCGATGAAGCAGTCTAATATTCATAATTATAATCGAGAGCGGGAAAGAGATTTAGAAATCGGGGGCTTGGGGCAGTTCGAGGACCACCTTCCAGCTATTATCTTCTTGGCGGAGCAATTGCATTTTGCTGCCTGATAGGGGTTTTCCGTCTTGGTCGCAACAAAAAGAGCAGAGCGCTTCTTGGCTAGAAAGCAATTCGCATTCGGCGGTTTTGATTCGTTTTTTATTGGCGGCGGCCTCGGCCTTCATGGCCTTGCGTTCGCTTTCGGTCACGGCATTGAGGGTTTGCTCAAAAAAGACCAAGATTTCTTTAGATTCTGGAGTAGACAGCTGCTCGGCCTTCTCAAAATCGCCATCTAAAAAGGCGTGCATAAAATGCAGGGCCACCGATTCGGGTCGTTCTTTTTTGAGTTTTCCCGGCGGGCGATGGCAGGCCGTATTGAGCAGAAAAAGGCCCATAAAAAAGAGGAGATATAAACGCATAGGATAAAAATTAAACAAGCAAGCTCTGAGCCCAGAGCTTGCTTGCAGGAGAACAGATTCGAAAATCGTTTTGCTGATTTCGCTTGCTTATAGTACTCTGCGCAGGCCCATATAGACTTTCCGCCAGTAATTATTATTCATAGAAGCCTCCATCACGCCGCGGCTAGAAGAGGCGTGAATAAACTTCACTTCTCCATTGACATTAGAAGAAACCACCCCCACATGATTGATGCGGTTGGGCGTACCGGTAGCAAAAAAGATGAGGTCGCCAGCCTGAGCTTGGTCAAACTTAACGGCCTGTCCTGTACGGGCTTGATCTCTAGACACCCTAGGGATTTGGACCCCAATGCTCTTAAAAACCGTCTGCGTCAGGCCCGAGCAATCCATACCACTAGCGGTAGTGCCGCCCGTGCGGTAAGGCGTGCCATAAAAACTTTGGGCCTTGGCAATCAGGGAATTTACTTTGACTTGCTTACTCGCCGAGCTACCCATATAGGCAATATTATCGCCCGCAACGGGATTGCTGCCAAAGGGGCTGCTCATACCAGAGTTATTACTATTGCTACTTTCTGCCGCCTCTAAACTTTTCACGAAGGCAGCAAACTCTTTTCCGTACTTATTGAGATCTACAATGGCCTTTACTCTTTGGCCTCTGCTATTATTGAGATATTGAATACCACGCATAGAATTGGAGATTTATTTCCAGCAAGTTAATGCTTTTCTAGCAAAAGACTTCCCTAAAAGGCCAAGAAACGCTCTACCTGCTCTTCTAGCGCGTTTTGGCTAGCGGCTAAGAGTTCTCCAGACTCCTCCAACTGCCCCCCTATGCTAGATATAGGCAGCTGTTGGGGCATGACCGTAATTTGCAAGTAGTTTAATACCCCCGTCAGATGCTCCATGCCTCGAAGGTTCCCCGCTCGTCCCGCAGCTACGCCCACTAAGGCCGCCTTCTTGCCGCCCTGAAAGCTTTCTTTATAGGCATAAATCGAACAGGCATCCAAAAATAACTTCAGTACGCCCGGATAACTACCGTTGTACTCCGGAGCAACAATAAATAACTTATTTGGCGCAATCAAATACTGCTCTTGTATGGCCCGCAAAGCCGAAGATTGCTGCTCGGGATCATACATATCTATATGCAAGATGTCATCGGGTAAATCTTCTAGGCTAAAAAAGCGTACTTCCTCTTCCGCTTTCTCTTTAAAATGAGCAAAAGCCGCCTCTGCGACAATTCTAGTTTTGCTGTTGGGGCGGTTGGTCCCCGAAATTACTACAATCATTTATTATATATATAAGGAGAAGCCCAATCCCTGAACTTCTTTCTAGTAAGCTAATTGCAAAGGGAACAATGCCCAATGGCCAAAGTTCTAAAAAAAACTAGGGAAAAATAGGGAAAAGCTTAAATTAGCTCTATACCCAAGCCCTAAACCCAGTTCATTTATTCCTTTTACCTCAGAAATTTTTCTTGCCTTATGAAAATTACCTACTACGGTCACTCTGCTTTTATGGTAGAATTAGGCGGCAAAAAACTCCTTTTTGACCCCTTTATTACGCCCAACCCCCTAGCCCAAGAAGCTAGCATTTCTGCAGATGACCTTAATCCCGACTATATTTTGCTTTCGCATGGACATGCCGATCATGTTAGCGATGCCGTGAGTATTGCCCAACGTACCGGCGCAAAGGTGGTCGCTATTTATGAGGTGGCCGAATGGCTGCAAAAACAAGGGATCGAAAATACACACCCCATGAATATCGGGGGCAAATGGAATTTTGGCGAGTTTACGGTCCATTGCACTACCGCCGTTCACTCTTCTGCCCTGCCCGATGGCAGCTATGGCGGCAACCCTATGGGCTTTGTCATCAGCTCTAATGATGGCACTTTCTACTTTGCCGGAGATACGGCCCTCACTATGGATATGAAGCTGATTCCTATGCTCTATCCCAAACTCGATTTTGCCCTGCTCCCTATCGGCGACAATTTTACGATGAGCTATGAACATGCCATCATTGCCTCCGATTTTATTGAGTGTAACACGATTGTCGGCATCCATTTCGACACTTTCGGCTTTATTACTATCGATCATAAAGAAGCAAAAGCCGCCTTTGAAGCTAAAGGCAAAAACCTCTTTATCCCTAAAGCAGGAATGAGCTTTTCTATCCAAAAAGGATAAGGATTTGGGGCCTCCGCTGAATATAATGTGGCGGCGGTTACTCCCTTCGGTCGTCGAACTGCGAACTAAAGTTCTTGTTGTCGTTTACTTCCTTTGGTCGTGGAACTGGCGTCCCTATAGGGACTGGTTGTCGCAGCTCGCTGTTTTTTTGGGGCCTCCGCAGCAAAGCTGCGGCGCTACGTTCCGCAGCTCGCTGTTCGCTCGGCCCTTCAGCCCTTCGGGCTTCGGTCTGGCCTAACGGCCACTGCTGCACATCGCTAGGCCTGCGGCCCTTCGGGCCTGCTATCTGGGCCTGTAGGTTGAAACCTACAGCCATACAAGGGCGGTATTGCTTCGCAATGATATATGTATGAGGGTTGAAACCCTCATACAATTAACTGATCCCCAGTCTGATCTATACCCCTTATTATCTCCACAGCTTTTAGCGGCCCTGATAACAGCCCTATTTATGATTTAAACCGCCCAGAAGATGTTTATCTATGGAGGGTTTCAACCCTCCATTTTATATTAAAATGCATTCGTTAATTGGCTGTGGGTTTCAACCTACAGCTCTAAGATCTGCGGCCTTTAGGCTGCAGATAGCGGCAAAGCCGCCATGGCGGAAGGACAAATAGCCCATCAAAACTTTTATGCCCTATTTGACAGAGATCAAATACCTCATCAAAACCTTTTTGCCCTATTCTGCAACTGCAAAATGGCATCCTACAGTTGCGCTAAGCTATTCTGAAATTGCAAAATGGCATCCTACAGTTGCGCTAAGCTATTCTGAAATTGCAAAACGGCATATTACAGTTGCGGTAAGCTATTCTGAATTTGCAAAACGGCATATTACAGTTGCGGTATGCTATTCTGAAATTGCAAAACGGCATATTACAGTTGCGGTATGCTATTCTGCAATTGCAAAACGGCATATTACAGTTGCGCTAAGCTATTCGCAATTTGTGAAATGGCAATTGTAAACTGTGGGAAGCTATTCTGAATTTGTGAAACCGTAGATCAAGACTTTGATAGACTATTCCAAAAACTCGTCCTACAGGCCCGAAGGGCCGCAGGCCTAGGGGCCTGAAAGGGTGGCCGAAGGCCAGACCGAAGCCCGAAGGGCTGAAGGGCCGAGCAGACCTGCGAGCCCTGCAAGGGCCCGGCCGCCGAAGGCGGCAGGCCCCAAAACAACCTTCCTAAGGGACTGTTCAGGATTTTGTGTATTAGAATAAAATTTGGGCCTTTAGCTGCTTAGGATTTGGCCAATAGTCGACTAGGGACAAGCCCCTAGGCAGTAAAAAGGAGAAACACAAAATTTAAAACAGTCTCTATTTCACAGAGCTCTATTCCCTTGACTAAAAAAGCCCAAGCATTTTAATAATGCTTGGGCTAATACTATATAGGATAAGCCAAACTAGAAACAGCCCTATTCGGCGGCTCGATTAAAGCGATAATTGACGCCCAAAGAAAAGCTTCGGCCCAAATCATAGCGCTGAATAAAGTATTCTTGGCCTTTATAGTCCAAAGATTCCCGATAGCGGCTACCCAAAAGATTGTTTGCCCGCAAGCTCAGGCGGAAGCCCTTGCCCAGCTCTTGCGCCAGGTTGAAGCCCAAAAGGGGAACAGGCTGCTCATACACATTGGGGGTACCTCCACGAACAATCAAAGAAATGCGGGGGCCAATAACATTAAAAACGAGATTGGCCTCTGTGCCATAATCATTTTTATAGGCCAAAAGGAAGTTGGCCGAATAAGGCGATTGGCCAAACATGGGGCGGCTATCCTTAGCATCGGCTACGGTAGCCCGAATCTCCGCTAACTCTAAAGGATCTATTTTAGTGGCCGAGTAGATATAAGCAAAATTGGCCGCCAAGCTAAAGTCCTTGAGTGGAGCGGCAATAAAGCCTAAGTTTTTGCGCAGCTCTAGCTCTAGACCTATAATTTGGGCCTCTTCTACATTACGGAAAGTAATCTCTGAGTTGGGGGCCGTAGGATTAAAAGTGCGTTCGATAGGATTATAAAACTGCTTAAAAAAGCCCGTCAGCGAAATCAATTCGGCAAAGCTGGGGTAAAACTCATAGCGCAGATCAATATTATCGGCTAGGCTGCGCTGCAAGTTAGGGTTACCCGCCAAGAGATATCCCCCATCTACATCAAAATTGGTGTAGGGCGCCAACTCCCTAAAACTAGGTCGGGCCAAGGTTCTAGAATAGGCAAAGCGCAACTTCATTTTATCATTCAACTCATAATTGAGGCTAAGAGCCGGCAAGAGGTCCAAATTTTTGAGCAAAGGAGAAGATTGGTCCAAATGCAAAGAGTCAATAGCTTGTAAAGCGGGATCTAGAGAAAGCATGCTCAAGCTAGTTTGCTCCATTCTTAGGCCCGTGATCAAGCGCAACTTTTTGCTTAGGGGCAATTCGGTCATGAGGTAGAGGCCCAAAACATCTTGTTGGGCATCATAGCTATTTTGTAGATCAATATCAGAATCGGCATAAAGGCCTTGGCCATTATTGGCCCATTGGTTTTCGCCTGCATCATACTGGACCAATTGGTCCTCGGCAAAATAATCTGTCAAATTACCATTAAAGGCTACAATCCCCGATTGCTGAAAGACAATGCGGTTTTCTCTAAAGACTCTGGCTTTTCTATTATAGCTAGCTCCGGCCATCAGCTTAGCCGAAAGGCCATTCCATTGTTTGTAGGGCAAGCTCAAATCAACTCGATTGGACCAAGTATTTTCATTCATTTCTCGATAAAAGCGGCTGGGGCTATTATCACTACTCAACTTCAGAAAATAGCGATCTTGATCGGGGCGGTAGCGATAAGTAAAATAGCGCAGGTCGGGTTCATCTTGAGCAGAAAGCGAATAAGCGCTTTGCCATTTGATCTCTAGGTTTTTCCATTTGGGGATAAAATGTTTTCCGCCCAATTGGTAGCTGCTCAGGCTGCGCTCCAAAAAGCGCCATGACTGGCTAATAAAAACATCATCGGGATCATCTCTAAATTTGGTCCCTTCGGCATAGCGGGCGGTAGAAGTTGCGCTTTGGTTGCGCAAAACGGTTAGGCGAAGCTGATTATTTTTATTCAGTTTGTAGCTAGCGCCAAGCATCGCCCCCCAAAGGGTTTCATCTTGGCCCAGCTGCTCCTCCAATTGAAGCTGAGAAGTAAGGCGGTTGGTGCTTTGGCTATTGCCGCCCAATTCATAAATTCCATAATTTCCATTGGTATAGCCGCTAGCCTGTTGGCTATAACTGAGGGAAGCAATAAAGCCTAGGGGTTTGCCAAACAACTTTTTTTGATTGCCGATAGAAAAAGACGCTCGGCTATTGAGGAAGCGGCTACGGCCCGACTGCTCCCAATTATTGGCAAAGCTGCGGCTAGCGGCAGCGATCTGCTGCGCATCTGCTGCATTAAAACTGGCGGAGCTGTTGGGCTCAAACTCGGGCAATTGGCCCTCCTCGATATTGGGAATAGTAGAAGGTAATTGGCGAAGGCCATCATCAAAGCCGAGCGGGTCTGTGCTACTTCCCGCATAGCTATTCAAATTGGGATTGAAGCTAGCGATTGTATGATAAGAAGTAGACAAACTGGCGTTGATACTAAAGCGTTCTGGAAAATCCTTGGTCTCAATATCAATATAGCCTCCAGTAAAATCGCCATAGAGCTGTGGGCTAAAGGATTTATAGACCAGAATATTATCAATGAGGTTAGCGGGGAAAAGGTCCATTTGGACCGAATTGCGGTTAGGGTCTAGGCTAGGGATTTCGGCCCCATTGAGTGTCGTTTTGCTATAGCGATCGCTTAGTCCACGCACATAAACATACTTACCTCCTTCAACTGTAACGCCTGTAATGCGGCGCATAGCGGCGGCGGCATCATTATCTCCAGTTTTCTTAATTTCTGCGGCCGAAACCCCATCCAAAACCTGAGAAGACTGTCTTTTGATGGTCAGCAAAGCATTGGCTGTATTTCGGATTTGCTTGGCCTCGATGACCACTTCATCTTGGGCCAAGGCTTCTTCTTTCAAAGAAAAGTCTAATTGGAAACTTTGGCCTTCGGCTAAGCTAATATTTTCTACGGTTTGCGTGCTGAAGCCCAAATAAGAACATTGCAACTTATAGCTGCCTGCGGGCAAATTGGGCAGGCGGTACTCCCCGTCAAAATCAGTGATTACACCAATATTGAGCTCGGGCAGAAAGACCGTGGCCCCAATCACGGGATAGGCAGAGCTAGCCTCTAGGACCTTGCCGCTAATGCTGGCCATAGCGGCTTTTTCTTGGGCCTGACTTAGGCTCAGGCTAATGAAAAGCAGAAAAATAAGTAGTGAAAATTGTTTCATAATCCATACATATTGAAGAAAGCAGAAAGGATATCTTGCGGTGGGCAGGGCGCAAAGCGCCCGCAGGCCTAGCGATGTGCAGCAGTGGCCCGCAGGGCCAGACCGAAGCGCTGCAGGCGCTGACAACAAGGCTGAAAGCCGCAGTTCGATGACCGAAGGGAATAACGGCCGAGCGACCCGACCAACGGGAGCCGACGCAGCGAAGCAAGTAATAGCGAGCTGCGACAACAAGGACTTTAGTCCGTCTTCGACGACCGAAGGGAGTAACCGCCTGCCGCAGGCAGGAGGCCCCAAAACATCATAAAAAAAGCCCAGCGCCTAAAAGACGCTGAGCCTATACAAAACTGACTTAATTGGATGTGCGGAAGATGTTGCTCGCATTGATATTGTGGAAGATACAGCCCTCGATTTTGAGGTTGCCATCTTGCCATTGTTTGTAGCTATCTTGCTCTTGGCCGATGAGGTCCTCGATATCGATGCCACGGTCAAAACCGCTGAAAATAGAGTTATAATATTGGCCGCCGGCATTGTCTCGGAAAGTAATGGCGCGGCTGTTGGGATTGCCTACAAAAGTGGCGTTGGCGAAAGTGGGCGTGGCGTAGGGCGTGGCTGTTTCGGGGTTGGTGCCACCATCATGTTCGCCGCCACGGTCGGCATCATCATTAGGATTTTCATTTTGGTGAACGATCACAAACTGATTGCGGCCACGGTAGCCTTCGTCATAATCTAGGGCATCATCGGCGCAGAAAGCGGAGATGAGATATTTGGCATCTACGGTGCCGCCAAACCACTCGATACCATCGTCCTTATTGCCGACCACCTCGACATATTCGATCGTTGTTCCCGAGCCTACTCCCCCAAGTGTAAGGCCGTTAATTTCGTTATCGGCGCCAATATTTGAGCCGCCATGGCGGATAGAAACGTAGCGAATTACGCCAGAATTATCATTATCTAGGGTTCCGCCATAAAGGCCACGGCTTTCCGAGCTAGGGATCCCTTCAATTTGGGTTTGGCCAGGCGTAGAATTGAGGCTCGCCTTACCGAGAACGATGAGTCCACCCCAGCGGCCACGTTCGGTAGCAGCAGTACCGCCTTGATCGCCTTCAAAAGTGAAAATAATTGGTTCTGCGGCAGTTCCTTCGGCCATCAACTTGCCGCCTGGGGCTACAATCAGGGCAGAAGCATCGGCGCCAGAGCCTGCTTTACCTTGGACAATGGTCCCTTCTTCGATGAAGAGCGTTTGGCCGCTACTGACAAAAACGAAGCCCTCTAAAACATAAATCGTATCCTTGCTCCAATAGACTGAATCGGCGGCATTTTGCATCAAACTATCGCTAATAGTTTGAACAGGGCGGCCCGTGGGCAGGGCGGCAGAAGTTGTATTTCCGGCCACAATTCGGCTATAAAACGACCAGCCATCGTACCAGGCCGTGCCATTGGGATCTAGGGCTCCTTTGAAGTTTGTAGAGACAAACCAGTTGTCATTTAGGACGGCTTGCGTACCAAAATTGAGGCTGCTAGCGGGCAAAATCGAGTTAGTTTGGAAAATGCCTGCGCTGCTATCGACTTGATTATTGGCGGTTGTAAAATAGCTAGAGACAAAGGCATCATCTTGCAAAGAAGCGTTAATCGTCTGCTCCTCTTCGCCATTCAAACTTTGCTCGACACTGCGGTAAGCCAGCTTAATAAACTCGATACTTCCGTTGCTCGTCCCTTCAATAGAGTAGCGGCCATCGGCGGCGGAGCTAGTCGTGGCGACCTCTGCCCCATCTAGGTCATAAACCGTTACGCTCACGCCTGCGAGGGCATCGCCATTGCTATCGGTTAGGGTACCCGAGATGCCCGAATTGGCCTCATCTTTTTTGCAGGCCGTAAAAACTAGGCTGCTCAGCAGCAGCAAAAAAGAGAGAATGCGAAGATGTTTCATTAGGTAATAATTTGGAGTTGAGAAAAGTCGATTTGATGCTTGGGGGGACTATTTGCCTGCAAAGGAAGTCTTTTCTCTTTAACTGCTCGTTAATTGCCTATTATCTTTAGCTACTCAATTTCGTCGAAATAATATTTTGCTTAACAACTAATTAAGCTTCACTTCATCTGAAATAAACCTAATCCTCATTTAAAGTTAATCTAGTTTTTGTAACCTTTTTTTTGGGGGCCTGCCGCCTTTGGCGGCCGGGCCCTTTCGGGGCTCGCAGGTCTGCTCGGCCCTGCGCTTTTTCGCTTTGCTCAAAAGCTGGGTCTGGCCTGCGGCCACCCCTTCAGGCCCCTAGGCCATTTTGGGCTTCGCCCAAAATTCTAGGTGCGGAAGTTGGACAAAAAAAGGAGCCCTGCGATTGCGGGGCTCCTTGGGGAGAATTCTATCCACTAACTACATTTATCGGAGGGCTCTAAAATAGCCTTCTACTCTTTTCTTGTAGTAGGGCTTGAGGTTAGGCGAAACGGTACGGAAGAGTTCCACTTGCCCCTCTCTTTCCTTGAGGTATTCCTCCATAGCGGGGGGCATATTTTTGGGTAAATCTTCATTGGGTCGTTCGGCTCGTCTTTGGTCATCGTATTCTCTTTCTCTTTGGGCCTTTTCATGTTCGAGCATACGAGTGAGAATATCTTGTTGGCGTTTATTGATATCGGAGGGCAGGCGTTTATTGACCAGGTCGGTTTCCACCTTATCCATTTGGTCAATAATATCTTGCAGTTCTTTTCCGCCGCCTTTGCCTTTTTGTTGGAGTTCGCGTTTCATTTTCTCCATAGCTTTGCGGATAGCGGCTTGTTTGGCGGCCATTTCTGCAAACTGTTTACTAGAGGGCGACTGGCCATTTTTCATCATTTGCTCTAGCTTTTTGAGTTGTTCTTGCAGGCCTTTCTGCATCTCCTTCATACCGCCCATATTGGGTTGGCTACCGTCTTGGCCCTTTCCTTGGCCTTGGCTACCGGGTTTACCGTTTGCGCCGGGTTTTTCGCACATTTGTTCGCCGGCCATTTCGCTAGCCATTTGCTGTTGCATTTGGTTCATCGATTCGCTGAGCATTAGGGCCAGGTCATTGATATAGGTCATACTATATTGTTGTTGGACCATAGCGGGGCGTTTTTGGCGTTCCTCTAGCAAGTCGATGCCTTTATTGAGGGTCTTTTTGGTATCATTGACCTTTTCGGTAATAAAGCTTTCGAGTTGGTAGACTCTTTTGGCTAGGGCTTGCAAGCTATCCTCCACCTGTTTAAAATCATCTTTGATTTTATATTGTTTTTGGACCAGCTTGACATATTTGGGCGTATTGGGCAGGGTGGCCTGCACCTCATCGATTAGGGCTTCTTGGTCAAAAGAGAGGTCGACTAAATTTTCTAGCAATTGGCGCATCGCTTTTACATCTTGCTCCATTTGTTTCATTTGGCCTTCACCCATCATTTCGCCCATTTCTTTGGCCATTTCCTTCATCTTCTTGGCGGCATTTTTCTGCGACTTGGCCGCCTGTTTATTCTGCTTCTTTTTGAGTTGTTGAGAAGAATTTTGCAGATTTTCTTGGGTCTCTTTTTTCTGTTCTTTGAGATCTTCATTATCCATTTCCATGGGCTGATCGAGTTCTTTGTTTTTCTCTTTAGCCTTATCCATTTTGTCCTGAATCTCTTCGAACTTCTCGTTGATTTCCTCTTGTTTTTCTTCTAATTCTTTTTGCTCTTCAGCAGATTGTTCCTCGCCATCTTTTTGCTCGGTTTCCTCGGCCAATTCTTCTTGTTCTTCGGCTAGTTCTTCGAGTTCTTCTTTGGCGTCCATCATTTCTTTTTCCAGCTCCATTTTCTTGAAGAGGCTAAGCATGCGATCCAATTCGTCTTTTACTTCCTCCTCGTTCATCTCCATATTTTCGAGTTGTTCAAGGACCTCCTTCTTATCCATTTTGTCTAGCATCTCCTCCATCTTTTCAAAGAGTTCTTTCATCTCATCAGACATGACCTCTTCAAAAAGCTTTTCGATCATTTCCTGTTTTTTGAGCAGTTCTTCATCGGGTTTTTGATACTGTTCTTGCTGCTCTTTATTTTCTTGGAAATTCTGCTCGGCATTTTGGATTTTCTCCTGTGTTTCTTTTTGCTGTTGGATGAGCTTTTCAATTTCTCGGCGGTCTTGCCAATTGAGCTCATTTTTCTGCAGCACATTTTCCTTAGCCTTTTTGATTTCTCTTTTGAGTTTTTCCATTTCGGCTAGGGCTTCTTCCAGATCAGATTTAATGGCTTCATCATTCTTTTCTTCTTGGGCCTTCATTTCTTCTACGGTAGCCATTTGGTAAACCATTCTGCTGGTTTTAGAAGACTTGCTCCCTTGTACGCCATCATTATCCCAAACTTGGAAATAGTAGCTAAGTTTATCGCCGGGTTCTAGGCCCATATTCCGCAAATTGAGGGTATAGCGATAAGTTGTTTGCTTATTGCTGCGGATGGGCAGGGGGTCTACTTCTTGGCGCAAGATTTTTCCATCTCGCTCAATCGTATAATGAAAGGCGAGGCTATTTAGGCCATAATCATCAGAGGCCGAGCCAGCAAAGTACATCAATTTGCTATCTGTGCTATCGGCAAACTTTTCCATCTCAATTTGGGGATAGAGATCAGGAATCACTGTAATGCTATAATTTAGCGAATCGCCCATAGGCAATTTAGCGTTAGAGAGGTAGATTTTATAACTACCATCGGCTTGTAGTTGGCGTTTGAAACTAAAGTTTTGGCGGCCAGAGCGTTCGGCTTCTTGGCGTTCTTCTCCGGCAAAGCGAACAGCTAATTCATCGGTAAAGTTGGCGGCAAATAACCATTCTACTTTGGTGCCTGCGGGGACCACTAGGTCGCCTACATTATCTAGAGTTTCATCTTTGCGGCCTGTATAGGCTGGAAAATCTAGGGCGGTTTGGAAATTCAGCAAATTGGGTTTTTCCAAAACGTTCATGCTATAGCTCTTAGAGCTAAAGCCATTGGCTTGAAAGCGGAAATTAAGATCTTCTTGGACCTTGGGGAAGATATAGCGAAATTGGGTAGGGCTCAGTTTCTCCATCTTAAACTGATAATTATCCACCTCAATAAAGACCTCTGCGGGCAGAGCACCTTTTTCTTCAATATCTACGATAAGTTCAAAGTCTTCATATTGCAGTAGTTTTTGGTCCAAATTGCGGGGAACAAAACCAAAGAGGGCTTGGCGCTCAAACTCCTCATTATTAGAGAGGATGCGGCCCGTACTATTCTGCACAATATTAGAAAAGACCAACAGCCCAAAGAAGATAAACAAAGGGGGCAGCACAAAACGCAAATACTTGCGGTTTTTGCGCAAATCAATGGCCTTTTGGAAAGGCACGGGGGCCAATTCTACTGTTTTTTGGTTGATAGCGGCTAGCAACAAAGCGCTATTTTCTGCCTTCGCCTGTTGGTTGAGCTGTAAGACATTGAGCAATTTGTCTTGCACATTGCTAAAGTGCTGGCCCACAATCTGGGCGGCTTTCTCATGAGAAATCACCTTGCCCAAACGGAAATATTGTAGTAAAGGCCAAATGACCCAATAGCTAAGTCCTAGGCCCGCCAAGGCCAAAAAGCTATAAAACAAGCTTTTGCGGAAAGCCATAGAGGAGACCGAAGACGTAAATACATAATGCTCTAAAAGCACAAAGGTCACCCAAATAACGGAAATCAGGGCCAAGCTATGCAAGCTGCCTCGAATCAAGTTATTGAGATAGTATTTTCGAATAAACGCATCTAGTTTGTGGAGTAGCGTCTGATATTGGTTCATATGATTGATAATGAGATTGTTTCCTGAATTGGCATACACTATATAATAATACGATTTTTATTAAAAAGGGCTGTCTCTTTTAGAAAACTTTAAATCGGGCTTTTTCAAGGAGAATAGGCTTTTGGGGGCCAAAATTCGACGACCGAAGGGAGGAGCGGCCTAGCGATGCGGCGGGGTGGCCGAAGGCCAGACCAAGGAGCCGAAGGCGACGCAGGGCCGAGCATACCTGCGAGCCCCAAAGCGTAGCGCCGCAAGGCGAAGCCGCAGCGGAGGCCCCAAAAACAACAGCTAGATCTTTTTTTCCTTAGCATTTAGGCGAAAAAAGCCTATTAGACTAGCCATGAGAGTAGGGAGAAAAATGTTAATCAGCCAGAGCGTGAAGCTGGCCCAAAGGATATGATCGGCGGCGATGGGGGCCAAAAAATAGAGCGAAAGCGAGGCCCGAGCCAACAAAGCCACCGAGGCGGGAATGGGCAGGGCCGTTTGGGCCAAAAAGACCAATTGCACGGCCGTAACGGCCAATAAAAAAGGGGGGCGGGCGCCAAACGCATAGAGCAAAGCCACATTTTGGAGAATATAGCAGCCATAGCGGAGCAGCGAAAGGCCCAAAACGGCGCTCAAATTGCGTTTGGGCAAATTGAGTTTTAGAAAGGCATACTTTTGCAAAAAGGTCCAGCGCGAACACCACTGCGGTCCCCAAAAATAGATCGCCAACAAGAGCAGCAAAAGCGGAGGCAAAGCCCCATACAGCCAATACTTTTGGGCCAAAAACCAAGCGGGAATCGGCAATTGGGCCAGTTCTCGGTAGGCCAAAGCCAGCAGGCCAGCCGCCACCAAAACGATCCATTGGGCCAAGCTACCAAAGGCGCTAGACGACAAACTTTGGGCTCGAAGCGCCTTGGGCAAATAGAGCAATCGGCCCGCATGTTCGCCTATTCGGTTGGGGGTAAACACCCCTAGGGCCAGGCCCATAAAAATAGCTTTTATGGCCCTGGAAAAAGCCATAGGCGCCGCCAGCAAAGCCCGCCATTTTTGGGCCTCCAAGGCCCAGTTGAGGGGCAAAAGCAAGAGGGCCAAAGAAAAATAGGCCAAAGAAAACTCCGCCTGAAAGCGTTGCCAAGAGAGGGGCGGCAGCTCTGCTGCCGCCCGCTGCCACTGCTGCTTGAGCAAGTAGGCAAGGGCGACAAACAAAAGAAGCTGCAACAAAAAACGCAGTCCTTTATTGGCCCAAATCTGTTTGAGCAATGCAAAGATGCGGTTGCCCATCAGCCCTTACGTTTGGGATTATTATTGAGGAAATCCCCCCAGCCCTTATAGCGTTTGCCGCCTTTGCTGGCCGAGCTGCCCTGCAAATAATGGCAATAGGCTACGCCCACGGCATCGGTAGCATCTAAAAAATCGTGATGAAAATCGCCTTTAACCAGATGGGGCAACATGGCCGCTACTTGCTCTTTGCTGGCTGCGCCCTTGCCCGTTACGGCCTTTTTGATACTTCTGGGGCTGTATTCTGCTACGCTTAGGCCATGATTGCCCATCACGGCCATAACCGCCCCCTGCGCCCGCCCTAACTTGAGCATCGACTGGGCATTTTTGCCATAAAAAGGGTCTTCTAAAGCGCCTGTAGAAGGTTCATAATATTGAATCAGGCGATCTAGCTCGCTATAAATGAAACTCATCTTTTGGGATTGGCTCTCCATCTTGCGCATATCCAAAACGCCCATACTCAGCAGCTCGACCTTTTGGCCAGTTGCTTTTAAGAAAGCATAGCCCAGCAAAATAGAGCCGGGGTCTACCCCCAAGATGATTTTTGTTTTCTTTGGCACAGTGATTCTGATTAACAAAAAAGGCCAATAGTGCGAACTACTGGCCTTTTTCTATTTGCTATTTACTTATCTCTAAAGTAGAGCTTAAGCGGTACTCCGGTAAAATCGAAGCGGGCCCGCAGGCTGTTCTCCAAATACTTTTTGTAAGATTCTGAAACATGCTTAGGGTGGTTACAGAAAAATACAAAAGAGGGATAAGCCGTGGGCAATTGGACCATATACTTGATCGAGATCATGCGGCCCCGATAAGCGGGGGGATGATAAGCGGCCAAGGTTTCTTCCAAAAAGGTATTCAATTTAGAAGTAGAGATCCGTTTGCTGCGGTTTTCATGTACCTCAATGGCCACATCAATGGCTTTGAGCACCCGCTGCTTCTCCAAAACAGAGATAAAGACGATGGGCACATCGCTAAAGGGCGCAATGCGCTCGCGGATGTGGTCCTCATATTCTTTGAGGGTGTTGGTGCTCTTCTCGACCAAATCCCATTTATTGACAAAGATGACAATCCCTTTATTGTTCTTGATGGCTAGGCGGAAAATATTAAGGTCTTGGGCCTCAATTCCCTTGCTCGCATCAAGCATCAATACACAAATATCGGCAGATTCCAAAGAGCGGATGGCTCTCAAGACCGAGTAAAACTCTAGGTCCTCTTTTACCGAACGCTTACGGCGCAAACCGGCTGTATCGACCAAGATAAATTCTTGTCCAAATTTATTGTAATGCGCATGCACGCTATCGCGGGTAGTTCCAGCAATATCGGTAACAATAGAGCGCTCTTCATCCAAAAGGAGATTGACAAAAGAAGACTTTCCCGCATTGGGTCGGCCCACAATCGCAATATGCGGAAGGCGGTTATCTTCTTCGGGAATACCCGGAATAATATCCGTCAAAGCATCCAGTAGGTCGCCAGTGCCACTCCCAGAAGTCGAGCTAATGGGATAAAGATTATCAAATCCCATGGCCCAAAACTCATGAATCATGAGCTGGCGTTCGTTGTTATCTACTTTATTTACGGCCAACAAAACGGGTTTGTTAATCTCTTTGAGCAAACGGCCCACCTGCGCATCCAGGTCGGTAATTCCCGTTTCTACATCTACCATAAATACTACCACCTGCGCCTCTTCAATGGCCATGCGCACCTGCTTGCGGATCGCCGCAGCAAATACATCTTCTCCATCGCCAATAAATCCGCCAGTATCTACCAAATGAAACCGCTTGCCGTTCCATTCTGTCGAGCCATATTGTCGGTCACGGGTTACGCCGCTCACATCATCTACAATTGCCTGACGCATCCCCAACATACGGTTAAAAAAGGTCGATTTTCCTACATTGGGCCGCCCTACAATGGCTACCAAATTTTCCATATCTTCTATAATAATTAAGTTCGTCTGAAGTCTGTCGGCCCAAGTTTTCTAGACCAACTGCTGTATAGTTCGCATTCAGCCCACAAAGATAAGCATATTTCATTGACCCGCTTATTTTTAGCTTTTTTTCTTTTTGGGGCCTCCCGCAGCAAGCTGCGGGCGCTACGCTTTAGGGCTCGCAGGTCTGCTCGGCCCTTCGCCAGCAAGCTGGCTCGGTCTGGCGCTGCGCGCCACCCTGTCGCATCGGTTACTCCCTTTGGTCGTCGAACTGCGGACTAAAGTCCTTGTTGTGGCCAGGCGCTGCGTGCCTCTGCTGCCATAGCTAGGCCTAAATAGCCGAAAGAATATGGGCTACTTTTTTCAGGCTGGGGCTAATTTCGATATTGTGTTTGGTAGATTGCTCAAAGGGGACTTCTACAACTTGTTTGTGCTGTACCCCTATCATTATTCCTCTTTTATTGGCCAATAGGGCTTCTACTGCGCCAATGCCCATTTGGGCGGCCAGCACACGGTCGGCACAAGTAGGGGTTCCTCCTCGCTGAATATGGCCCAAAACCGTCACTCGGCTTTCTTCATAAGGGACCTTATCTTGCACTTGCTTGGCCAATTCAAAGGCGCCACCAGCATCATCGCCTTCGGCCACTACAATAATACAAGAGTGTTTGTGCTTCTCATGGTATTCCCCAATTTGCTGAATCAGCAAAGGGATGTCTGTTTCTACTTCAGGGACCAAAATGGCCTCGGCCCCGCCAGCAATTCCCGAACGCAGGGCAATAAAGCCCGCATCTCGGCCCATAACTTCTACAAAAAATAAGCGGTTGTAGGCCTCGGCAGTATCACGGATTTTATCAATGGCTTCTAGGGCCGTATTGATGGCCGTATCATAGCCCAAGGTATAATCTGTTCCATATAGATCGTTGTCTATGGTGCCCGGAATGCCCACAAAAGGAATTTCGGGATGTTCTTCCATAAAAACCGTAGCTCCCTTAAAAGAACCATCGCCTCCAATGACCACAACCCCATCTACTCCAGCTGCTTGCAATTGTTCAAAGGCTTTTTGGCGACCTTCGGGCGTCATGAATTCAGCAGAGCGGGCAGAGCCCAAAATGGTCCCGCCTCTATTAATGATGCCCTGCACCCCTTCTCGGTCTAAGGGAACAAAATCTCCTAAAATCATTCCCGCATAGCCTCTACGGATACCGAGCACCTCTACTTGATTATAAATAGCGGCCCGCACCACTGCGCGAATGCAAGCATTCATTCCAGGCGAATCGCCTCCTGATGTAAAAACAGCTATCTTTTTCATGCTTTTTGTTTTTTTGGTCCAAAAAAAGGCCGTCAAGCCGCCTAAAATACAGTTTTCTCTTCCCTTTTTCAGTTTTATTTTGATAAATTGCTGAGCTTTTGCCCCGCAAAAAGCCAGAACGACTATTATTGATGGCCCTTCTTTTTCTTTAAAAAGATGGCATTTTTTTGTGCCCAGGGCCCAACTTAAAATATTTTGACTATGACAGAAAAAGAAAAGCATTCTAAAAACAACCCCAGACAGTGGTCTAAAATTAAGGCAGAAAACTCTTGGACCATGTTCAAGGTAATTGCAGAATTTGTAGATGGCTACGAGCGCCTCAATGATATTGGTCCCTGTGTGTCTATTTTTGGCTCGGCCCGTACCAAGCCCGACAACCGCTACTATAAACTAGCTACCGAAATTGCCAAATTGATGGTCAATGAGGGCTATGGTGTGATTACAGGTGGTGGCCCCGGTATTATGGAGGCGGCCAACTTGGGCGCCAAGCAAGCAGGAGGTCCTTCTGTAGGACTCAATATTGACCTTCCTTTTGAGCAAGGCCATAATGACTATATTGACAACGACAAGATTTTTAACTTCAAGTACTTCTTCATCCGCAAAGTGATGTTTGTGAAGTATGCGCAAGCCCTTGTAGTGCTTCCTGGTGGTTTTGGTACCATGGACGAACTCTTTGAGGTCCTTACTTTGGTCCAAACCCAAAAGAGCTCTCCTGTTCCCATCATTTTGGTTGGTTCTGAGTTCTGGACCGGCCTAAAGGATTGGATCAAAAACGTGATGCTAGAACAAGAGCATAATGTAAGCCCCAAAGATTTGGATCTTATGCCCATTACCGATGATCCCCAAGAGGTGGTCCGCATTATCAATGAGTTTTATGCGCATGAAGACCTCAAGCCTAAATTGAATCTGCACTAAATAAAGCAGAGGACCAATAAAAACGCCCCCGCTGCCATTGGCAGCGGGGGCGTAACTTTTTAATCTAGACAATCTCCCCCCTATTTTTTGGAGGGTACAGGCCACAACAAGCCCTTTAGGGTGTAGTTCGACGACCGAAGGGAGTAAGCGATGCGGCAGCAGAGGCGCGCAGCGCCTGGCCTAGCGATGTGAAGCAGTGGCCGCAGGCCAGACCAAGGCGGCAAAGCCGCCGCAGGGCCGAGCGAACAGCGAGCTGCGAAACGTAGCGCCGACGAGCGAAGCGAGGCGGAGGCCCCAAAAACTCAGCGAGCTGCGACAACAAGGACTTTAGTCCGCAGTTCGACGACCAACGGGAGTAAACGTAGCGCCCGCCGCAGGCGGGAGGCCCAAAAACAACTTAATCGTTCATGGTACAAGTGGTACAGCCCGTGCAGTAATATGCGTAATAACCAAACTTACCCACTTTCTTTAGTGCACAGCCCTTGCCTTCACCTGAGGTACAGCTACAAGATTTTGGAGCATCGCCAGGAGCAGCAAGCTTCACATCAGGAAATAAAACAGAAAAATCGGGGCTATAGGGGATCAGCAACTGAAAGGCCTGTCCATAAAAATAACTTTGCGCTAAAACGTAATCCTCTTCTGATAATTGAACTAAATCTTCTCCCTTGGGAAAATCAGGCAAATCGCCTCCACCGTACACAAAATCATAATGCTCTTGAATAAGTTTTTGTAGCTCTGGCAATTGGGTAAAAGCCTCGATGCCCGCAGCAGACAAGGAAGCCTTGGCCGCAGTTTCATAACTAATATCATCCTGAGCAGTGTAAAGCACTCCCAAAATTTCTAGATTTGACTGTTCTTTTTTGGGCTGGATAGCGACATCTGCCAAGCTTACCGCCTTCGTCTCTTTGTCCTGTAACAAAAAGCTATAACCTTGAGGCAAAACAAACTCTACCGAAGTTTGGCTAGCATCCGTATATTTCCATTGGGTGCCCTTGGGCAGTTCAATTCCTTCTTCTAGGGGCTGAGCTTGCGCTAGCGTTTGATAGCTATCTACTGATTTTAGGGTTTCTTGGGCCATTTCTACCTCTGCTTGTTGGCAGGAAGCCAATAAAGCGAAAGTCACAAAAAAACTAAATAAATTAAAAATAAGATTCTTCATAATTGACAAATGTTTAGATTGAAAAATTAGAATATATAAATCTAAAAAAAATCAACCTCACAAAATCTAATTAAATAAAAAACATACTTCCTAATATGAAATCAATTCTAGCACTTTTGCTCTTTTTCTGTTCTTGCTTTCTGTCTGTTTGGGGGCAAAGCAGCGGCTACTTTCAGCAGCAGAGCCGTTATGAGATTCACTTTCGGCTCAATGAGGCCCAGCATAGTTTATCGGGTCATTGGAAAATGCGCTATCAGAACCAGTCCGCAGATAGTCTAACTGAAATATGGATACATCTTTGGCCCAATGCCTACCGAAACAACGGCAGTCCCTTTGCCCATCAATTGGCAGAAAATGGCGACCTGAGTTTTCAGTTTGCGGCAGATTCGGCCCGTGGGGGAATAGATAGTCTGGACTTTAGCAGCCCCGGCCAAAACCTTAGCAGCAGCTTCCCTTTGGGCGGCCAAGAAATGCTGCGGCTGGAGTTGAGCACGCCCCTCGCCCCAGGCGACAGTTTGCTGATTGAAAGCCCTTTTTACTTAAAAGTACCCGCTAGTTTTTCTCGTTTGGGCCATCAAAAACAATATTATCAGCTTTGTCAATGGTACCCCAAAGTAGCGGTTTATGATGCAGAGGGCTGGCAGCCTATGCCCTATTTGGACCAAGGGGAGTTTTATGGAGAGTTTGGCGATTACGATATATATATAGAGCTGCCCGCCAATTATTGGGTGGCCGCCACAGGCGAGCTACAAACAGCAGCCGAGCAAAAACGTCTGGCCGATTGGGCCAAAGCCTGCGCAAAAATGGACCTGATTGGGCTTTCGGTAGATCCTCCCCCTAGCCTTCCTTCAGATAGCAGCTTTAAGCAATTGCACTATCGGGCTAAAAACGTACAAGACTTTGCCCTCTTTTTGAACAAAGACTTTTATGTCCTGAAGAAAGAGATGACCCTAGCCACTGGCCGAAAGCTGCCCCTTTGGGCCTTTTTTGAGGCCGAAGAAGCTTATATCTGGCAGTTGGCGCCCGACTTTATGGAAAAATCGACACGCTATTATTCTAAAGTCATGGGAGAATATCCCTATCCGCAAATTACGGCGGTCCAAGGTCCCTTAGGCGCAGGTGGCGGCATGGAATATCCCATGATTACCATCATCAACCCCACTAGCAGTAAAAAATATTTGGACCTCCTTTTGGCCCATGAAATTGGCCACAATTGGTGGTATGGCATTTTGGCCAGCAATGAGCGCAAACATCCTTGGATAGACGAAGGCTTTAATTCTTATATCGAGAGCCGTTATATGCAGCAAGAATATGGCGGCCAGCCCTTGCGCCAAGCCTATTTGGCCTATCTGCTGCAAGTCCAGCGCAATGAGGAGCAATCTAGCGCCCTGCCCTCTGATAGCCTGAGCAATTTTAATTATTATTTGGCCGCCTATGCCAAACCCAGCCTCATCCTCTCTTATCTAGAACAGCATTTGGGCCAGCCAAAAATGGATAGCATTCTGCAAGCGATTTATGAAAAATGGCAGTTCAAACATCTTGGTCCCCAAGAACTGCAAAAGGAGTTTGAGCAGGGCAGCGGCCAAGATTTAGACTGGTGTTTTCAGGAGCTACTACAAGATAAAAAGCGAGTAGATTTGGCCCTAGAAAAACTGAGTAATTTGGGCAGCGATAGCCTATTGGTCCAAATTCAGAATAAGGGGCAGGCCGCTCCCCCCATCTTTTTGGCCTATATGAATGAGGAGGGCCAAGTCTTGCAGGCCTTTAAGTTTCCCCCCTTGGCGGCGGGAGAAAGAGAAAGCTTCCGCATCCCCAAATTGGCCCATGCGCATAGTCTAGAAATAGACCCCTTTGCCTATTTGCCTGATTACAACAGAGCCAACCAACAGCAGTATTTTGCTCGCTCCAAACGGAAGCGCATTAACCTACTCTACCCTAGCCCAGATTTTACAGATCAAGCGCCTTCTGTGGCCCCAATTATTGGCTACAATGCCTATGATGGCTTGCTGCTAGGCTTGGGACTTTACAGCAATCCAATTTTTCCAAAAAATTGGCGCTATCAACTTTATCCTTTGGTTGGAACGAGCTCCGAGCAGCTCTTGGGGCAGGGTCAATTTAGCTTTCAGAAAGGTTTGCAAAAGGGCAAAATCAAGGATTACCAAATTAGTTTGGGCTATAAGCGCTACAGCTATTTTAGCAATGAACGCTACAACTATAAATTACAATATCAGCGTTGGCGCTTGGCGGCGGAGCTGGCCCTGCGTCCCAAGGCAGGTCGCCAATTTAGGCGGCAATATATTGGCCTAGAAAACCTATTGATTCGAGAAGAAGAGGAAAACTTTGAGCGCGACAGCCTGAATAACATTAGCTATTTGGACAAAACGGGCAGCTTTAGATCGGTCCACCGCCTCTATTATCGCTGGGAAAACCGCCACCCTTTGGCCCCCGCAAATTATAAGTTGGCCCTAGAGTTTGCCCAATACGATCAAGGCCAGGAACAGTATCTCAAACTCAGTCTAGAGGGACAAAAAGACTGGTATTATGCCCTAGGCAAAAAGATCGGCCTCCGCTTTTTCTTTGGCGGCTTCCCCTTTCATAGCGATCGAGATTTTGGCGCTTACCCGCTGCATTTACTCAGCCGAAATGCCCATGACTACCATTATGACAACTATGTTTGGGGCCGAAATGTCCAATCGGGCTTTTCCGAACAGCAGGTTTTAATCAAAGAAGGGGGCTTTAAGTTGCCCATTGCCAACGCCCAAGCCATTAGCGATGGCCGCAGCAATAGCTTTATTGGGGCCATAAATCTCCGAGCCGATTTGCCCATTCGCCTGCCTTTCCGCCTGCCCTATTTTCGCCTACAGCCCTATTTTGATCTGGGGTATTTTGAAAACACCGTCCCCTCTCTCCAACTAGACAGCCCCGCCGATGCCATCTTTTACGATCTCGGTCTGCTGCTCGATATTGGCGATGGACTGGCCCAAATTTCCTACTCTTTTTACTCCAATGAACGCCTCCGCAATTATATGAAGGAGAAAAATAACTTTTGGGCTCGCTTCGGCATCAGTATCAACCTCAATAGCTGGAGCAGAGAAAAACTAACCGATGAACTGATTGGATTTTAAGTGTTTTTTGGGGCCTCCGCAGCAAAGCTGCGGCGCTACGCTTTGGGGCTCGCTGCTCGCTCGGCCCTTCGTTTTTTCGCTGCGCTCAAAAACTCGGTCTGGCCTGACGGCCACCCCGCCGCATCGCTAGGCCAGTCGCTTCGCTCCTTTGCGGCGGCTTCGCCGCCTGTAGGACCCCATAAGGAAAGGTCCAAAACTTAGGTTTTGGGCCTTTTTCTGTTGTGGAGGGGTACAGCTAGCCATCAAGAGGGGTTCCTGTACCCATCGGGAGGGGTTTACCTACCCATCAAGAGGGGGTTCCTGTACCCATCAGGAGGGGTATACCTACCCATCAAGAGGGGTTTCTGTACCCATCAGGAGGGGTATACCTACCCATCAAGAGGGGGGCCTGTACCCATCAGGAGGGGTATACCTACCCATCGAGAGGGGGGCCTGTACCCATCGGGAGGACTAGCCTTAGCCCTCCATAGGGGTTTTGTATATTATCTTGAGGGCTATCTCTAATCCTCCAGATCAGTCCTCCTAGTCATCAGGAGTATTCTTCTACCTAAAGAAGAGGACTTAGGCTAATCATCGGCAGGACTTGAACTACTCCAAAGGAGGACCTATAGAGGTCCTAAAGAGGAACTAGGCCTATAGTGTAGCGGACTTAAGTAAGTCCAAAAGAGGATGTACAGAAGCCCTCTAAAGGAGCTCCCCTAGCCCAATCGAGGACTTGCCCAAGTCCTCTTGAGGAGCTATACAACCCCAAGAGAGGACCTAACTAAATCCTGCTGAGGGGGTTCAGTACTCCTCTTCCTTATTTCAGGGGACTGTTCGGGACTGTTCAGGATTTTGTGTATTAGAATAAAATTTGGGCTGTTAGCTTGTTAGGATTTGGCCAATTATTGCCTAGGGACAAGCCCCTAGGCAGCAAAAAGGAGAAGCACAAAGCACTACAGTGGGAACTAATACGCCAAGAGCAGCCTTCTAGCTCTCTGAATAAGTAAATCAAAGAATAATGGATACAAGTGTAATTTTAATCTTCTCTATTCTAGAAGATTTTGCAAAAAGACAAAAAGAGATATCTGTCTTTAAGCTTTATACTGGTCGCAATATAGACCTAGTCTCTATTGAGGCGCCAGATGACCCTGATCTTGATGCTGCATGGTATGGAGGATCTAAGTATATGTCCCAATTCATTTTAATAGGTGCCTATAAATCTCTAGAGATTGATAAATTCATTGCTCATCTAAAGACTGAGGTAAATTGGGAAGAACCCGAGGAAGTCCAGCTACTGGTTTATGATGAGAGAACTGGAGATGAAATCTATAGACTCATCAATATTTTTGAGGCAGAATAGATGTAGTACACTAAGCGGCAGCCAATTAAATCAACTGCCGCTTTTTTCTACGGTTTTGCAGGGCCGAAGGCCCGCAGGCAAAGGCCAAATGAAAGCTCTGCCACTTCTATCCTTTGCTTTAATTTCTTGCTATTCTGCGTTATTTTTCTCAGCCATAGCTACGGCTATGCCTTTAAAAAATGCCTTGACTAGCCTGAAATTTTTACCAAAGGATGGCCGAAGCGCAGAACTTCCATTCGGCCTAGGGGCCTGAAAGGGTGGCCGAAGGCCAGACCGAAGCCCGAAGGGCTGAAGGGCCGAGCAGACCTGCGAGCCCTGCAAGGGCCCGGCCGCCGAAGGCGGCAGGCCCCAAAACAGCATCCTCAGAAATAAAAAAACCTCCTCCAAAGCGGGAAGAGGTTGGAGGTTTTGTTGCTTAACTGCGCCATTTTTGCCAGCGCTCAATCAGGCTAGAGAGCCAAGCCATGGGCTTTTTTTGCTGGCGGCGATAGAGGAGGAATCCCGTAGCGCCAAGGGCCAGGCTCAGGCCGAGGAGCAGCAGCAGAATGCTGGACCAAGACCAGCCGTAATCTAGGGGGGCGGGATTGCCAATGCTGATAAAAGAGCCCCAAAAAGCGGGATGTCCAGAAATGTGATCGGACTGATTGAGATAGTCCAATTTAGCCTTTTGCAGAGCGGCGGGTTTGCTCATTCCATTGGCCAAATTTTCATAAAAGCGGGCCATTAGGGCAGCGCTCGTATAATCGTTCACCTTCCAGAGGGTGGTCACCACCGAGGGCACCCCCGCATACATAAAGGCGCGGGCCAGACTGAGCACTCCCTCGCCTCGGACCACCTTACCAAAGCCCGTTTCGCAGGCCGAAAGCACCACCAAATCTGCTTTGAGGTCTAGGTTGTGAATCTCATAAGCATACAGGCGGCCAGCATCTAAATTGTCTATTTCTCCAGAATCTCGAGCAAAAAGCAAGAGCGACTTATGCGGATGGCGAATATCGACCACGCCGTGCATGGCCAAATGGATCAGGCCATAATTAGAAGCGTACTCATAAAAATGCTCCTTATCGGCCTCCTGTTTCATAAAGTACTTGCCACTAAAATAAGACTGGATTGCCTTGAGTTCTTCCTCGGCCCAAGGCAGCTCCTTATGTTCCCCAATCAGGGGATCGCCAAGAGGGTAAGCGGGGGCAAAACCGAGGCATTGGCGGTTATTTTCTAGGCGTTTGGCTCGGATATTTTGGACCAGCAAACTGGCTGAATAAGAATAATTCAATTGATAGCGGCGGATGAGGTAAGCCAAACTCTTATAATCCACCTTATTCAAATTGGCGGGCTCTTGCAGTAAAACCTCAAAGGGAATATAGCTGAGTGCCCCGTCAGGAATCACAATAAGTCGATCCAATTGCTCACTACTCCCTTGGATAAAAGGCATCACATAGCTTTTATAGAAAGCATGAGCCGAGAGCACATAATTCTCATAAGCCTTTTTGTGGTCCTTACCAATCATTTGGTAATCGGTTAGGGCTTGGCGAAGATCTTGGAGATTTTGGTCAAAATCCTGCGGCAGGGGCAATTGATAAAAGCTGGGAAAATCCTTCGTAATTTTGAAAACATAGAGATAGTGGTCGCCAATAAAATACTCTAAGAGTAAATCTTGGGGTTCTAGAATCTCCTTTTGCAATTCGGGCAAGCTCACCGTTGGGCTCTCATATTTGAGTTGATAATACTTAGGGTAATTCTGCTCAATATATTGGACCAAAGAATCGTAGGATTTTCGGCTTTGGAAGTAAGCCTCATCAAACTCCTCGGCTCGGCTCATATTTCGGTGTCGATAATCCGAATAATAGGCGAGTTTTCTTCTCAGGCTTTCTTCTTGGGTCAATAATTCGCTTGGGACATCACTAAAAGAGCGGGCGGCCACCCCTTGCAGGGCTTGCAAAAGAACAAAGCTTTTGCTGCGTTCCATGATCTCGAAAGCCTGATAGAGGTAACTGGGGTTTTTGCTTTCTTGATAGCGCAGATGGGCCACCTCAATAGCGCCTTCATAGACCGAAATAGAGCGTTTGGTCAGTTGTTGTTTAGAGCCATCGGAAGAGAAATTGATGCGGAGGCTATCCACCAGGTTCAGGGCCAGGGCATAGGTAGATTCGGCGGCTTGAATCTCTTTGGGGGCCTTATTGGCCCGATGCAATTCTAGCAGCAGATGACCTTTTTGGGCCAGGGCGGGCAGCCAGTCGATATTGTGCATCAGGCAGCCTAAGTCGGGATTCTGATAAATATCTACCTTATCTTCTGGCAGCTCTTTACAGACTGCCGTCAGGGCATTTTGCACATAAATCAGGGCCAGTTTATAATCTCTTTTGCGCTCATAGAAGGAGGCCAAATTGAGGTAACTATCAAAGAGGCTTCCCCCAATAACTTCATCATCTTCTTTCTCCTCGGAGGCATCAAAGAGTAGGGCCACCTCTTGCTCTTGGCCAAAGCCGCTTTTGGCATAATTAGCGGCCCCTCCATCACGGATACTAATCTTCTTTTTTAGGGCCTCATTGAGGTAGTAATACTCTTGTTTGGCATCTCGAATAAAGCGGTAGGCTTCGGCTAGACGGTCATAGGCTTGGGCCAGACGATAGTCATTTCCAGAGAGTTGTTGCTCCCAAAGCTTAGCGGCTTTTTGGTAATAAAAGAGCAGCGAATCGGGTTTAGATTTGGCCTTAAAGTACTCCCCTAGTTCTATATATATATGGCCTAAATTGGGGTGTTCTGGACCATAAATTTGCCGTTCTAAGCCCAAGGATTTTTTCAGATGGATATATTCTTCTCGGCTATTGCCCAGGCCTCTTTGGGCTTTGGCAATGGCTTTGTAGAGCTGGGCCACCTCTACGGATTTGCTCCCTACTAGCTCCAAATAAATCCGCAAACTGCGCTCATAATAGTTTAGTGCCTGATCATAATCTCCACTATAAAAGTTGCGCTGCCCCAAAAGATAATAGCTGCGGCCAATATCTTTATGGACCTTATTCAGGGTTTTGAGCTGAATCTTCAGGGCTTTTTCTAGGGCTGCTTCTTCTTCCTCAAAGCGGTTGGTCAGCCGATAATAGACCGCCAACTGCAAATAGGAGGAGGCAATTTTGGGGTGTTTTTCGCCAAACAGCTTTTGCCGAACAGCCAAGGCCTTTTGGTGGTAATCAAAGCCTTTGGGGTAATCTTGTTTGCGATAATAATAATGTTCGCCTAGGGCCTCATAAATATCTGCGGTCAGGTAGGTCTCTTTGGATAAAGAATTGAGTGCTTGGTCCAGATAATCGGCCTCCATGCTCAGGGGGTCGAGCAAGCTGCTGCTGTCCTGCGCCTGCTTATTCAGTTGGCCATAACAGCGACCAATAAAGTAATAGCTTTGGGCCAGTTCTTCTCTGGGCGCATTCCATTTTAGGCGAAGGGCCAGGGCTTTTTGGTGCAGGGCCAAGGCCTTCCAAAAATCTACTTCGGCATTCATGCGGTAGCGGCCCAGGCCCTCATAACCATCGGCAATGATGAGACTATCCACCTGCAAACTGCTATCCGATCGGGCCAAATCATCAAAGAGGGCCAAGCCCCGCTTAAACTCATTATCGGCCTCTTGGTAGCGGGTCAATTCTATATAATTATTGCCCACCCCATTGTAGCAACGGCCATAGCCCTCCACATCTTTGAGGCGGCGATAAATAGCGGCGGCAAACTGAAACTCTTGTACCGAGGCCTCATATTGGGCTTCGGCATAAAGGGCTTTGGCTTTTTCGACATATTCGAGGGCTCTTGCTTTGGAGCCTGTATTTTGGGCCTGCCCAAAAGGCAGCAAACAGCCCAAACAGCCTAATAGTAGTAGAAAACGAACTAAGGGCATATAAGTGATTGATATTTTGCGGTATGGAGTCGGGGAAAAGGGTTGCCCTAAAATACGGCTTTTTATTTTGCTGACTAAACTGTTTTTTTGGGGCCTCCGCCTCGCTGCGCTCGTCGGCGCTACGCTTTGGGGCTCGCAGGTCTGCTCGGCCCTTCGTTTTTTCGCTGCGCTCAAAAACTCGGTCTGGCCTGACGGCCACCCCGCCGCATCGCTAGGCCAGTCGCTTCGCTCCTTTGCGGCGGCTTCGCCGCCTGCTATCTATCGCCTAGGGACAAGCCCCTAGGCTAACCCAATGGAGCCAGCCCTCTACGAGGGCCTAAATCATTGATAAACAACACCTTATTCAGTTGTCATCGCAGAGAAAAACCTCATCCAAAGGCCCTCTTTAGAGGGCTGTCTGAAAAAGCTAGCCTAGGGGCTTGTCCCTAGGCAGCAAAAAGGAGAAATACAAAGCACTACAGTGGGAACTAATAAGCCAAGAGCAGCATTCTAGCTCTCCGAATAAGTAAAAAAGAGAATAATGGAAACAAGTGTGATTTTAATCTTCTCTATTTTAGAAGATTTCGTAAAATGACAAAAAGAGGTATCTGCCTTTAAGCTTTATCATGGAGCTAATATAGATTTAGTTTCTATTCATGCTCAGGATGATCCCAATATTGATGATACTTGGTATGGCGGGTCTAAATATATGGCTCAACATATTTTAATGGGTGCCTATAAATCCCTAGAGATTGATAAATTCATTGCTCATCTAAAAACTGAGGTAAATTGGGAAGAACCTGAAGAGGTTCAGCTACTGGTTTATGATAATAGAACTGGAGATGAAACCTATAGACTCATCAATATTTTTGAGGCAAAATAGATGTAGCCCCTAGCGGCAGTTGATTAAATCAACTGCCGCTTTTTTCGGTTTTGCAGGGCCGAAGGCCCGCAGGCCTAGGGGCCTGAAAGGGTGGCCGAAGGCCAGACCAAAGCCCGAAGGGCTGAAGGGCCGAGCAGACCTGCGAGCCCTGCAAGGGCCCGGCCGCCGAAGGCGGCAGGCCCCAAAAAAAAGAGACGCTCCTTATCAAAAAGAAGCGTCTCTTATGGGAGAGTGGAAAGGCGGTCTACTCTTGGACGAGCAGAGAAACCTTATTATCGAGTACCTCGATAAATCCGCTTTGGATAGCGAGTTCTTGCTTACCCCCTTCCTGGGCCAAAAAGCTCACATCGCCAGCCTGCAAAGAGGCCACAATAGCGGCGTGATTTTCTAGCACCTCAAATTCTCCATCTACACCAGGCACCGTAATGCTGCTGATTTTGCCTTCAAAAACTTTCTTATCTGGCGTCAATACAATGAGTTCCATAATAATATCTTGTATGATGGCCTAAAAAAATTAGCCGCGGCCGAAGCAGCCACGGCTAAGATCTATTTATCTATTGGATTAAGCTTCGCTGAGGAGTTTTTCACCTTTCTCCATAGCTTGCTCGATGCTACCTACAAGGTTAAAGGCAGCTTCGGGATATTTGTCTACTTCTCCATCAATGATCATATTGAATCCTTTGATGGTATCCTTGATGTCTACAAGTACCCCTTGGAGACCTGTAAACTGCTCGGCTACGTGGAAAGGCTGAGACAAGAAGCGTTGTACACGGCGGGCGCGGTGTACGACCAATTTATCTTCTTCAGACAATTCTTCCATACCCAAGATCGCAATGATATCTTGCAATTCTTTGTAGCGCTGAAGAATGTTGATTACTCGTTGGGCGCAAGTATAGTGCTCATCGCCTACGATATCGGGAGACAAAATCTTAGAAGTTGAATCCAAAGGATCTACCGCGGGATAGATACCCAAAGAGGCCAATTTACGGCTAAGTACCGTGGTGGCATCCAAGTGAGCAAAAGTAGTTGCGGGAGCGGGGTCAGTCAAGTCATCCGCAGGTACGTAAACAGCCTGTACAGAAGTAATTGAACCACGCTTAGTTGACGTAATACGCTCTTGCATCAAACCCATCTCGGTAGCAAGTGTAGGCTGATAACCTACAGCAGAAGGCATACGTCCCAAAAGGGCTGATACCTCGGCACCGGCTTGTGTAAAGCGGAAGATGTTATCGATAAAGAATAGGATATCACGACCTTTAGCTTCATTGGGATCACCATCGCGGAAGTACTCGGCAACGGTAAGACCAGAAAGAGCTACACGGGCACGGGCACCGGGAGGTTCGTTCATCTGACCAAAGATAAAGGTAGCTTGAGACTCGATGAGCTCGTCATGCTTCACTGCGCTGAGGTCCCAACCGCCTTCTTCCATAGAATGCTCAAACTTTTCGCCATAGCGAACGATATTGGCTTCGATCATCTCGCGCATAAGGTCATTTCCTTCACGAGTACGCTCACCAACACCAGCAAAAACGGAGAGTCCTTTATGCTTCTTGGCAATGTTGTTAATCAGCTCCTGAATAAGTACGGTTTTACCTACACCGGCACCACCGAAAAGACCAATTTTACCCCCTTTGAGGTAAGGTGCGATCAAGTCGATAACTTTGATACCTGTGTAAAGGATCTCTTGAGAAGTACTCAAGTCCTCATAGCGAGGAGGTTTGTTGTGGATAGGGCGACGCTCGGCATTGGGCAATTCACCCAAACCATCGATAGGATCACCTACTACATTAAACAAACGACCTTTGATCTCGTCACCAACAGGCATCGTGATCATACTGCCTGTATCTACTACGGGCATGCCACGAGTAAGGCCCTCAGTACTGTCCATAGCAATCGTACGGACGCTATCTTCACCAAGGTGCTTTTGACATTCGAGAACAATTTTATCTCCATTGGGGCGAGTCACCTCAAGGGCGCTAAGAATTTCGGGAAGTTTAGCCTCTTTGGCTGAAAAGCTTACATCGACTACAGGTCCAATGATCTGCTTGATGTATCCAGTATTTTGTGCCATAATTTTATTCTTGGACAATAATGAAATGGTATAAGTAAAACTCTAAAATCAGCGCAAAGATAGGCCTTTATCATAAAAACAAAAAAATAAAGCCCCTATTCGCCTGCTCTAACTGCTTGTTTTTCTATGTAATAGTAGGCCTACAGAAGAAAATTAGGATTGAAAAGCCCAAACAGAATATTTTTAGGGCTAAAAATCGCAAACAGAATAAATAACGGCCAGCTAGGCTTTAGCGGGCCAGCTTTGTTAATGATTAGGCGGTTTAATAATATGGGAGTCCTCTTTTGTATAACTTTTTTACAATTTATTAAAGAGCCAAAGCCCCTCCTTTGTGTTGATTATCACAACGGAACAGCCTTAAAAGCTCTTCTTTTGAGACAAGAAAATACTACTTCATAATTACACCAACTAAAAGTATATATCATTATGGGAGACCTACTTGCAGCCCGTTTACAGATGGCTTTTTCTTTGGGGTTTCACATCATCTTTGCCTGTGTGGGTATGGCCATGCCTTTCCTGATGGCTATTGCGCACTGGCGCTACATCAAAACTGGAGATGCTGTGTATAAGGACCTCAGTAAAGCTTGGTCTAAAGGGGTGGCGATCTTTTTTGCCACAGGTGCGGTTTCGGGCACCGTTTTATCATTTGAGTTGGGCCTACTCTGGCCCGAATTTATGGAGCATGCCGGCCCTATCTTCGGAATGCCCTTTTCTTTAGAGGGAACCGCCTTTTTTATTGAGGCGATTGCTCTCGGCCTTTTTCTTTATGGTTGGGGAAAAATCCCCAAATGGATTCACTGGAGCTCTGGCCTTGTGGTCGGTATTTCTGGGGTGGCCTCTGGTATTTTGGTCGTTGCGGCCAATGCCTGGATGAATAGCCCCACGGGTTTCGATTATGATCCCTTAACTAATACCTATAGTAATATTGACCCCATTGCGGCTATGTTTAATCCCGCCTGGTTTACCCAAGCCCTACACATGATTTTAGCCGCATTTACGGCTACGGGCTTTGCTGTAGCAGGAGTTCACGCCTTTTTGCTGATCCGCAAACCCGCCAACCGCTTTCACCAACAAGCTATGCGCATTGCGCTACTAGTGGGTGGAATTGCCGCTTTTCTACAACCCATTAGTGGCGATATTTCGGCCAAGGATGTGGCCGTCCGCCAACCCGCTAAATTGGCCGCTATGGAGGCCCACTTTCATACCGAGGAATATGCCGGCCTATTGATTGGCGGTATTCCCAATGAGGAAACTGGCGAGGTGCATTATGGCATCAAAATCCCTGGCCTATTGAGCTTTTTGGCCCATGGCGACTTTAAGCAAGAGGTGGTGGGATTAGACCAAATTCCAGAGGATGAACGCCCCCCTGTGGCCGTTACTCACTTCGCTTTCCAAATTATGGTGGGCGCAGGGACCTTCCTCATGATGGTCGCTTTTCTCTACTTTTTTGCCCAACGCTTCCGCCCCCGCTGGCTGGGACACAAAAACTTCCTTTGGCTGGTCGCGCTTAGCACGCCCCTAGGAATGTTGGCCGTAGAAGCGGGCTGGACCGTCACCGAGGTCGGCCGCCAACCCTGGATTATCAACGGAATTATGCGGACCAAAGAGGCCGTTACGCCTATGCCAGGTATTCAATATTCTTTCTATACGGTGGTCGTTGTTTATACGCTTTTGGCCGTTTTGGTGAGCTGGCTCATGAAACGACAGGTCCAAACCCTAGCCCAAAACTACGATAGTATGGATGAGGAAATTGACCTCAGCCAGAATAAAGCAAATACCAAAACAGAAGTTATAGAAGAATTATAGCTCCTCCAAAAGACCGATTTTTATGTTTATGTATATTGTCGTGCTGAGCTTCCTGCTCCTTTCTTTGCTCCTCTATGCCCTCTTGGGCGGAGCCGATTTTGGCGCCGGTGTGATTCAGCTTTTATCTACTACGCCCAAGGCCGAAAAAGTAATCGGCCGGGCCATTGGCCCCATCTGGGAGGCCAACCATATGTGGCTGGTGATTGCTGTGGTGATTAGCTTTATGGGCTTTCCCGCTATCTTTAAGGTGGTTTCTACCGCCCTGCATATCCCCGTTTTTATTCTGCTGCTGGGCATTATTTTCCGAGGAACAGCCTACGCCTTTAAACATTATGATGCCATTAAGGACGAAAAAAGCCAGTTGATGTATCATCGGGTCTTTGTCTGGGGTAGCCTTGTGTCTACACTCTTTATCGGCATTACCTTTGGCGCAATGAGCCTAGGCAAAATTGACCCCAATGCCGCCGATTTCTATACCGGATATATTGCGCCTTGGTTCAATTTCTTCTCCATCAGTGTGGGCTTTCTTACTACAGCGCTTTTCGCTTTTCTAGCCGCCGTTTATCTTATTGGCGAAAATGAAGACCCCGAGGTCAAGGATTTCTTTATTGCTAAGGCCTGGAAGTGGCTATTGGCTTCTGTAGCTATTGGTATAGTCGTTTTTGTTGCGGCCTATGTCGATGGTCTCCCTCTTTTCAATGAGTTGATTAGCAGCCCGCTCAGTATGTTGGCCATAGGCTTTGCCGCTGGCTCTTTGCCCCTTATGTTTAGCACCATCCGCAAAGGGAAGGTGGTCCTTGCTCGCCTAATGGCTGGCGCCCAAACGGTCCTTATTCTTGGCGCTTGGTTGCTCTTGCATTATCCGCACGCCATTATGCTCAGCAATGGGGGCAGCCTAGACCTCTATGATAGCCGCGCCCCCGATGCCACCTTGGCCGTGCTCGGCTGGGCCCTCCTTTTGGGCTCGCTCTTTATTCTACCGGCCCTAGGCTATCTTTATGTAGTCTTCAAAGGCCATGGTCCCGAAGAAAGCATTTAATTTTTCATAAGCAGCTTTACAGCCCTATTCTTGCTCCTCAAGAATGGGGCTTTTTTTTGGGGCCTCCTGCCTACGGCAGGCGCTACGTTTCGCAGCTCGCAGGTCTGCTCGGCCCTTCGCAGGCTTTGCCTGCTCGGTCTGGCCCTGTGGGCCACTGCTGCACATCGCTAGGCCGCTCATCCTTTGGTTTTCAGGCTAGCCGTTTTGCTTCGGCCCCAAAATTTTTATGGCTTAAAAAAGCATTCTTTTAGCTTTGCCTTTATTTACAGCTAAACAATTGGTATTAAAGATGAGACTCCTTTTTTTCCTCCTGTTTTCTTTTTCCCTTCATGCCCAAACTAGCTCCTACTTTCTATTTGATGAGGAAAGCCAAAGCCCCATTCCCTACACTAGCCTTAGCTTAAAGGATCATAGTCAGCATTGGAGTACAGATAGTTTGGGCCAACTAACTATTGCAGCAAAATTTCAACAAGATAGCCTTTTTGTCCGTAGCCTTAACTACCCCAATGCAGCCATTATCTTAGCTCATCTGCATACAGATACCATTTGGTTAAGCCCCCAAACTCATCAATTAGAAGGGATTACCATTAAGGCCAAAAAAGCAAAGAAGAAACGCATCCGCCCTAAAGGAAAAACGGTAAAAGCCTACTACTCTTTGAATAAATTTAGCTCTGATAATACTCGTTATCTTAGGCAGCGGAAGGCCAGATATTTTGAAAACAGAGAACAAAAGACAGGCTATCTAACAGAAATTGCCTTTGATGTAATCAATAAAAGAGGTTGGGAAAATGCTTTTAGACTTTGGATTTATAGTCATCAAGATAGTGTTCCGGGCCAAGCAATCAGTCCCCCCATTGACTTTATTCCCGAACAAAAAAACGCTTGGCAAAAATGCAATCTTCAAGATTACCGAATAGAAGTACCTAAGAATGGCTTTTGGGTAGTTGTAGAAGCCGTTAAAGATTCTGCTCATCTAGAGGCGCCCTCTTATTCGGCCAAAGACACCACAATTACCGACTTAGAGCGATGGCGAGTTCGTACTGACCAAGACGGTCATGTAATTTCTTATCACAGGCGGCATCGAACAGGACTTAGAACAGAGCTGCTAAAGTCTCCTTATTGTAGTAGTTACGCTTTTCAAAGCTACACAACCAAAGGCCCCCAACAGCCTTTAGCCTGGCAAACAAGCTGTATTTATCATGATACCAAAGAATATAAAATCTCCTGTATCAAAATGAAAGCTTGGGTTTATTGGGATTGAATGATGGCTTTTTGGCCTTTGAGCAGTAGCTAAAAACAGAACAGTAAGAAAATATTCTTTTCTACGGTTTTGCAGGCGGCCAAACTAGTTCATTTCATGTGGGTTTTAACCCTCATTCATATATCATTGCGCAGCAATACCACTCTTGCTGTAGGTTTCAACCTACAGTAAAAAGGAGCGAAGCGACGCGGCTGAGGGATGGACAGCAGGGCCGCCGCAGGCGGCAGACCAAAGCGCTGAAAGCGCTGCAGGGCCGAGCGAACAGCGAGCTGCGAAACAGCCCGACCCGAGCGAAGCGAGTGGGCAGCCCCTAATCATCCAAGGCTTCTACTTCCTCATCTCGGAAACTGCTAGGAATCTGCTGATGCTGTACAAAATTGCACCATTTACAGTCTTTTTTCTGACAGCCCTCGGCAAATTCATGCCGCTTAATTTTGGCGTAGACCTCCTGCACCAATTCGCCCATATTGGCCAGATCCTCTGCATGGATGTCCATTTCTTTTTCGGGAAAATGCCCCGCTTCATTGGGACTGATATAGTCAATTTCAGCAGAAATGGCCCGCCCCTCGATCTGTCTAGAGCTCTCTAAAAGTAGGGCGTAAAAGACCAGCTGCCGATAGTAATTGCCGCCCAAAGGGTTGCGTTTATGCGGCTTTCTGAAGCGCTTCTCTTCTAGCTTTCCCGTTTTGTAATCAACGATATGCCAAAGGCTACTGCCCTTTTCTACCTGCACCAATTTATCGATGTTTCCCGTTAGGGGCACGCCCTTGTATTGGGTGCCATAAAAGGACTGTTCTAGCAAGATTTTTTTGTCCAACTCCTGCCCAAAACGCTCTTGTCGCTGCTCATAATAGCGCTTGAGGTATTTGAGGCCCAAATCGAGGGCTTCCTCATAGGCTCTTTGGCTAAATAGCAGCCGCTTCATCTCCAAACGCTCTTCAAAAAGAGAGACAAAAGCGGGCAAAGAAGGCAGCCGCAGCCGCGCATTATTTTGCCCCTGCCGCAAAAGTTCTTCTAGGGCCTCATGCACCGCCTGCCCATAAAGCGCCTCCACGCTTTGGCTGGCCGGCAGACGCAACACCCGCTGAAAATAAAAGCTCAAAGGGCAATTGAGGTAGGCATTTAGGGCCGTTACACTCAAACGGAAATCTTCCAGTTGGGCCGCAATTGTGGCCGGATCGACCAAAAGTTCTTGGGGTAAACGCTCGGGCAAATACTGCAAAAACTGATGGCGATATTGCTGCAAAGTAGAAGCCGGCAGCTGTACTTGCTGCTCTTCTAGTTCTGCATCAATCATCAAATCATCGACAAAAGAGAGGCGCTTACAAGATTTTCCTTGGCTGTCATTAGCATGGTAGGAGATCCGCAAATAGGCCCTAGAACGTGTCATGGCCACATAAAATAAGCGGCGACTGGCCTCTTCTTGGTCCAAAACCGCATGGGCCTGCGATAAGTTATCGGGTAATTTGAACTTCTTGATGCTTCGGCGGCTATTCGGCCCCCAAGTTCCATCCAAACAATGCAGCATAAAGACATACTGAAACTCTAGGCCCTTAGAGGCATGAGCGGTCAGTAATTGCACCCCATCTTCGGCATAGCGGCTATGCGTCATGGGCAAGCGCAGCTGATTGTCTTTCATGCGCTGGATCAGCTCCAAAAGGCCCCATAAATTAAGCTCCTCTTTTCGCTCTGACTCCCTGCGGACAAAGTCGAAAAAAGTGTTGAGCAAGCCCAAATACCAATCTTTTTCTGCGGCTTCACTGGCGTACTGCAATAGGCCCGATCGGTTAAATAACAGCTCCATCAACCGACTGAGCGGCTCATTGACCGACCAGCCCGTGGCCTCATCAAAAAACTCGACCAAAGCCCTGATTTTTTCGGGGGCAATGAGCCGCAGTTCTGTCAAATCGGGAGCCATCTGCAGCAGGTCCCGCCAAGCTAAGGGCTCTTTTTCCTTGGCCAGATAACGGCGGCGGTTTTCCCGCACCATATAGTTGACCAACTTGCGTCGGTCGCTGGCCAAAATGGGAATAAACTGAAAGTGCAAGAGCTCATAAAGGTATTCTTCTCCCGAATAAGGTTGCTCAAATTCTAAGGCCAAATACTCCAACAGCAGCAAGAAGTTCTTAATCAAACTCTCTTCTAAAATATTGATTTGCCGCTTGGTCTGATAGGGAATTTCGGCCTGCTCCAATAGACGGATCAGGTCCTGAGACTGCCGGTGGCGAGCGTAAATAATGGCCACCTCCGCCAGGTTTTGCTTTTCGGCTTGGAGCTGCTTGATCTTTTCAACAATGGCGACTTCTTCCTCAAAAGCTGTAGGGTATTGCTGTAGTTCTAGCTCTATTTCTTCGCCCTGCTTAAAGGGGCGGCGCGCCCTGAGTTTTTTGTCCAGCTCCAAGGCCTCCAACAAAGAAATAATGCGCAATTCATTATGGTCGATCAGGGCTTTGGAGGCATCCAAAATCTCTTGACTCGAGCGGTAGTTGTCTTGCAACATGACCAAGCTCAGGCCATTTTGATAGCGCTCAAAAAAGTCGATCAGGTTTTTTACCCTAGCTCCCTGAAACTCAAAAATAGATTGGTCGTCATCGCCCACAATAAAGATATTGGGCTGCTCCCAAAAGCCAATGAGCTGCATCAAAATCTGATTTTGCGCCCCATTGGTATCCTGAAATTCATCGACCAAGATATAGAGATATTGTTCTTGATAGCGCAACAGCAACTCCTCCTGTTCGGGGTCCAAAAAGGCCCGCAACACCCAAAGAATCATGTCGGCATAGTCGTAACAACTGGCCTCTTCCATCAAAAACTCATATTCCTCAAAGAGGGCAGCGGCAGACAATAGCCGTTGCATCCGCTCTTTTTCCTCCTGATAGGCCTTGAGTTTGAGATCGCCCTTTTTATAGTTGCTACCATTTCGCTGATAGCGATACTTTTTATCCTCCTTGATATAATCGAGATAATCCTCAATTTTTTCTTGGACCAGCTCGAGGGTCCAGCCCTCTGTTTTCATCAACTGAAACAGCCGCAGCAATTGGCCCTCATAGCGATAAGGTTGGCGGCGAGAGCGACGCAAAGGATGATCGGGCTCCAAACCATCTAGCAATTGACGAGCAAAATCAATCTGCTCTAGTTCCGTGGCCAATTGCCAGTTTTTCTGCCCAAAGTTATCGGGGTTTTCAAGGATGACCTTATTGCAAAAAGAGTGAAAGGTATAAATATGAATGCGGTAGGCCTCTGGACCAATAAATTCCAATAATCGCTGACGCATGGCCTGCACGCCCGCATCCGTAAAGGTCAAACAAAGAATGTTGTAGGGTCGGCTATCGGTCTGCAAGAGAATTTGCCCAATCCGCGCCGCCAAAATATGCGTTTTGCCCGTCCCTGGCCCAGCAATCGTCATCACGGGCCCTTCAATCTGCTCCACGGCCGCCCGCTGCGAATCATTGAGCTGCTTCATAATTTTTTCAAAGCGACGATGATAAAGCGACTGCTGATAAGATAATTTGGGGGCCATAAGCAAAGTTAAAAGCGATCAAAAAACGGCTTTAAAGATAAGGCTTTTTAATCAGGCTGGGCCATCTGAAAGATAAATCTCTCTTTCTTATTGTTTTTTTGGGGCTGCCCCGCCCTGCGGGCGGGTCGGGCCATTGCGCAGCTCGCTGCTCGCTCGGCCCTGCAGCGCTTTCAGCGCTTTGGTCTGCCGCCTGCGGCGGCCCTGCTACAGCCCCTCAGCCGCGGGCCTTCGGCCCTTTTTACTGTAGGTTGAAACCTACAGCAAGAGTGGTATCGCTTCGCAATGATATATGAATGAGGGTTAAAACCCTCATGAAATGACTTTTCCGCCTGCTATCTGTGACTGCAGGTTGAAACCCGCAGCCAATTTAGGAACGGCACAGCTAGCTCTTAACGAACAATTGGCCTGCAGCTTAAAAGCCGCAGGACCTGAAAAACCGAATAGCTGCTCTACCGAACCAAAGCAGGGGCTTTTAAGCCGCTGCGGCTAGAAAAATGATGGCCCAAGCAAATTGGCTGCTGCCTTTAGGCTGCAGGAACAGTGATTTAAGAGTCTGTTTAAAATTTTATGTCTGCCCTTTTTGCTGCCTAGGGATAAGCCCCTAGGCGACTATTGGCCAAATCCTAACAAGCTAAAGACCAAAATTTCATTCTAATACACAAAATCCTGAACAGTCCCCTGATTTTGGCCCCAACTATTAGGGATTTGTTAAAAATGAAAATAATGTAACAAAATCAAAAAAGGTAAAAGTTATGTAAAAAACATAACTGGCTATGTCTGGAACATAACTGGCTATGTCTGAGACATAACTGACTAGCTATATAAAAGGGCCAATTTTGCGGTTTTAGAGGCCCTAAAAGTTAAATTGATGAGGGTTAAAACCCTCATCAATTTATTATTGCGGAGCAATACCAATTGTTGTTTGGCTGTAGGTTTTAACCTACAGGCCCATATAGCAGGCGGCAAAGCCGCCGCAAAGGAGCGAAGCGACTGGCCTAGCGATGCGAAAGGGGGCGGCGAAGCCGCAGACCAAGGCCGTCAGGCCGAAGGGCCGAGCAGACCTGCGAGCCCTGAAGCGTAGCGCCGCAAGGCGAAGCCGCAGCGGAGGCCCCTCCCCTACTTCTTTCTTTGCAAAAGATAAAGGACAAGCAGGGCCAAAAGGGCCGTTCCTCCGAAAATTGCCGCCTCGGTATAGGCTAAAAACAGTAATTTGCCCACCGCAAAAAGCAGGCTGTAGGTCAGGACAATAGCCGCCAACCATTGGCCCAATAAAGAAAGTAACGGGCGGTTATTGCTCTTTATGTCCAAGCCCGACCAATCGCCTAGGGGACGGACTTTCTGATAAAAAGCTTGAAGCACTTTTTGGTCGGTAGCGGGAGTGAAAATCATGACCAGCAACCAACTTATAGTGGTAAATAGGACCGTTGTGGGCAGGGCCTCCTCAAAGGGGACCTCATAATAGAAAAAGGGGATGCTAATCAAGGCGGGGGCAATCATGGCCGTCAGCTCGGCCCAAGCATTGATGCGCCACCAATACCAACGGAGAATGAGCAGCAAGCCCAAGCCGGCTCCAGCTTGTAAAATAAAGGCCCAAGCGCCAGAGATTTGCTCAATAAAGAGGCTGATGCCTGCGGCCGCCAAGGCCAAGAAAATATTGAGCAAACGAGAGATCCAAACGTAGTGTCCCTCTGTCTGTTGAGGCTGCAAAAAACGCTTATAAAAGTCATGTACCAAATAACCTGCGCCCCAATTCAACTGCGTAGAGACCGTACTCAAATAAGCCGCTAAAAAGGCCACGAGCAACAGCCCCAAAAGACCCGGCGGTAAGAAATCGCGCATAGCCATCACATAGCCTTGGCGATAAGAAAGTTGATAATCTATGGCTGAGGCCAGCTTGGGATTTTCGGCAGCAGCAGCGGTTAGTGCCTGGCGAAAAGCAGGCAATTGGGCCAATAATTCAGGAGATTTTGCGCTCAGATCTGCTTTTTCATCTAGTACTTCTTGGGCGGTCCAGCCCGCTTCTACATACTGATTATACTGCTGTTTCAAGGGACCCTCAGGCAATTGGGGGGGCAAAGCATAGAGTAAAATAGCCGCCAAGCCCACCAAAATCCAAGGCCAAGGCCGCAAGCAATAATGCGCCATCTGAAAGAGTAAACTGGCCGATTGAGCGGCCTTTTCGCTGCCCGTGCTCATCATCCGCTGGGCGGTATAGCCGCCCCCACCTGGCTCGGCGCCGGGGTACCAACTGGCCCACCACAAAATGCCCAAATAGGCAATAAAAGAACTAATGCCAAAGTAGAGACCAGAACCCTCTTTTTGGGTAGAGGGAAAGAAATCGAGTAGGGCGGGATCTTCTGCTTTAAGCTGGCTAGTGAGTCCCGACAAGCCCCCAATTTCTGGCTGATCCAAAACCACATAGGCCAAAATAATACAGCCCAAAATGGCCACCACAAACTGCAGCGCATCCGTTACGGCCACGCCCAAAAGGCCTGCCACAGCGGAATAAACAGCCCCCAAAAGCAGTAAACCTAAGGTATAAAGAAAGGCCATACCTTCGGTCAGGCCAAAAATGCCTTGCAAAAGAGAACTCATGGCCAAATTGACCCAAGCCAAGATGATAATATTGAGAAAAAGGCCCAGATAAATGGCCTTAAAGCCCCTTAAAAAGCGGGCAGCGGGACCGCTATAGCGCAGCTCAATAAACTCCACCTCTGTCAAGACCCCAGAGCGTTGCCAAAGGGGGGCAAAAAAGAAGGTCGTCAGCATTCCCCCCGCCAAAAAGTTCCACCAGAGCCAGTTGCCCGAAACCCCATTTTGCCCCACCAATTCGGCCACCGCCAAGGGCGTATCTGCGGCAAAAGTAGTGGCCACCATCGACAAACCCGCCAGCCACCAAGGCAGCTTTCGGTTGCCCAAGAAAAAAGCCTCTAGGCTCTTGCCCGATTGCCGCCCATAAGAAAGCCCTAGGGCAATAATGAGGAGCAAAAAGCCAATAATGACTCCCCAGTCTAAAGTTGTCAGCATAATTTTATAGATTTAACAGCCTTTCGTAGAAAAGCCTTAATTTAGGCCACAAAATAACTGTTATGGAAAAATTCTATACCCAAATAAAAAAATTTGACCAGCTGGCAGAGCAGGAAGACTACTATGCCGCCCTTGTTGCTGGCCAAGAAGCCTTTGAGATTTTGCTCTATAGCGATGATGATCCCGTAGTGGTAGAACCCGCCCTGATTGGGGCCATTGACCGCCTTCAGCGCTTTATTGGGCAGTTGGTCCAACTTCCCGAAATTGAGGAGAATGAATATGTAGAAGAGGTGTTGGCCCAAATGAAGGCCGAGCTATCCGCCTATATCGCCGATGAATCGGAAGCCGAGGACCTCGGTATGGCCATTGTCGAATTGGCCCGCCTGACACATTACCTCAAGGGAGCTGCCGATTATCTCAAAATGGAAAATCTGCCTTTGGGCCAAAATGCCGACCCCAAACTCATCATTGCCGTTCAGGAAGATGGCAGTATGCAGCTCTATGGCCGCATGGCCGAGGACGGACTCAGCCAGGAAGAGGCCCAAGCCATGATGCAGCGCTTTCAACAGTTGCTCTCTCCAGATGCCCAGGAAAGTGACCTCAGCCAATTGCTCAATCTAGCCGCCCAACTGATGGTCAAAGGCGCTTTGGAGGAGGCCAAACAGGCCTATTGGCAGATCCAAGAGCAGTATCCCGACTATCAGGCGCAATGCCAAACGGGACTAGGCGCCTGCGCCTATTATCAAGAAAATTTTGAGCAGGCCATTGAGCATTATTTGTTGGCCCTAAAGGCTGGCGAATCGGAAGATCGCTGCGCCTATAATGTCTCCGAAAGCTGCCAAGCCCTCATCTTTGCCACAAATGACCGCAACGAAAAAATGAAATGGGTCTACTTCTTCAAAGAGCATTTTCCCGAAATCGATCAGCAGTTTGAGCTGGATTAAGTAGGCTGTATTTTGGGGCTGCCCCGCCCTGCAGGCGGGTCGGGCTGTGCCGCAGCTCGCAAGTCTGCTCGGCCCATCGCTTTTTCGCTTTGCTCAAAAGCTCGGTCTGGCCTGCGGCCACTGCTATCCATCCCTCAGCCTGCGCTGGCTTCGCCAGCTGCTGGACCAAAAAAGGGGCGGTTGATTTTAATCAACCGCCCCTTTGCTATGTCTTCTTGGACCTATTTCTCTTCATTAAAGTAGAGCTTATAGTAGTACATGCCTTTTTCCTCATCAAAGCCCTTTTGGAGGAGGCCCTCCTCTTGGGCTTGGGCCGATTGGACCTTAATCTCCATTTGGCTATCAAGCTGAATCACTCGCTTAAAAGAGCGGGCCGCCTTCTTTACCGCAGGCGTAGCAATAAAGAAAGGTTCTTCCTCTACATCCTCTAAGCCTACCTTTTCTTGATACTGTTGTTTGTAGCTATTAAACTGCTCTTTCTTCTCTTCATTATCCTCAAAAATTTGCTCCACAAACTCCTCCGCATCAAAGCTATCTTGGGTCTCAAAATACTCCAAAGACTTATTGAGGAAAGCCACTTGCTCCTGCTTTTCTTCGGCCTCAAATTGTTGCTTGCCAAAATCCTTACACATCTTGAGGTAGGTCTGTGTATAAAAGAGCTCATCTTGCAGCTGCGTAATTTGCAAAAACTCATCTCGCCAATACTTAGCCTCCGAGCTTTTGAGGTCGACAGAAGCTACTCTAAAACCACTTTCTGCTTCTATATTAAAGACCAAGCAGCCCTTATCCATTTTCTTGAGGTCTACCCCCTCCTCAAAATAAAAGGTCCAGTCTTCTTCCTCATCTAAGCGAAGCTTGAGAAACTGCTCCTTATTTTCTGTTTTGAAAATACCAATGGCTTCCACCAATTCGTCATTGACCAAAATGTCTTCAAAATAGACCAGATAGAACTCTCCGCCCTTAATTTTGGGGTGGTTGGAGCAATTGTAGAGCTGCTGCAACATCAAAACCGATTGCTCATAAAAGGTCTCGGCATCGGCCTGTTCAAAAATGGCTTTGCAGTAGCTAAAGATTTCATTCATCTCTAGCTCGCTAGCATGATTAAACTGATAAAACTCTTCAAATTTGAAAGAGCCCAAAAAGAAGTCTTGCAACTGTTCTTTTTGTTCGGCCTGAGGTAGGGGCAGCAATTTGCTAGCGACCTTCATGCCCTCATCTCGGCTTTTGTTGCCTAGGCGATGTAGGGCCAAACGGCGCATTTGTATTTCGGATAAAACGACTTGGGTATCCATAGTTATTTGTTTTGGGCAAAGATAAGGCTTTATTCCCTCCGGCGCATAAAAAAAGTCCCGCTTCCTTTTCAGAAAGCGAGACCCACACTATAAGAACACCCAATTAAAACCTTTAAAATCTTCTTGATTAGATTTCATTTTTTCGTCAAAAGCTATGCCAAGCAACAGCTTTTTTATTCACTCAATTCTTAAAGAATTGTTAGTTGTATTATTACTTTTCTGGAGAAGTTCCACCAATAACGGTGCCTAATTAAGCTTTGTTTTATACCCAAAGCTTAAAATATTGTTAATCTAAACTAAAAAGAGAATAACGAAACTTTTAGTTAAAACTGGGCCATTTTGCGGCAAGCAGGGCGCGAAGCGCCCGCAGGCTGAGGGATGGACAGCAGTGGCCCAAAGGGCCAGACCCAGCAAAATGAGCGCAGCGAATTTTGCGCAGGGCCGAGCGAACAGCGAGCTGCGAAACAGCCCGACCCGAGCGAAGCGAGTGGGCAGCCCCTCTCCTACAACAGCTTGGCCCGAATAATTTGATCTCCCAACTCTAGCTGATGCAACTGCTCTAGGCCTTCGATGACCTGACCAAAGAGGGTATATTTTCCGTCTAAATGAATAGCGGGACTATGCGTGATGAAAAACTGGGCCGATTCGGTATCCTTGCCTGCCGAGGCCATGCCCACGGCGCCAGCTTGGCTATAGCTTCTTTGGCTAAATTCCGAAACGATATTGAAGTTGAGACTGCCCCAACCATCGCCTCTAGGGCAGCCCGTTTGGGCCACAAAGTTGGGCACTACACGGTGAAAAGCCTTGCCATCATAGTAGCCCGCCTTGACCAACTGAATGAATTGGATGACGGTGGCGGGACATTCCTTGAGATAGGTTTCAATTACAATTTTGCCTCGGCTGGTGGTAAGCTCTACCTTGGGTTTTTCGGGTAGGGCCTTGATCAATGCCCAATCGATTTCGGGAAATTTCTGCTTGGCATAGGGGCGCTCGGGGCTATTACTGCCTTCAATATAATTGATGGCCCTTTGCAGCAGCATATGCGTTTCTAGGTCTCGGGGCAGTTGCAATTGGCTTTGGGCCGTTTTGAGAAAACTTGCATCGGGAAAAGCCTCTTTGAGTTTGAGGCTAGGCGTACTAATAGCGGTAGCCACTACGGCCAGGGCGCCGGGGTCGCCATCTTGGACCAATTTGCGGAGCAGTTGATGAAGTTCGCTGCGGGCGCGTTCTTTGCCGACCACCCCATGCACTAGGTCAAAATCGGGCAGGCCACAAATGCTAACGAGTCCCTCGGCCACGGCCGATTTCACGATAGGCGCAACCTCCTGCAGGCTGTCGGCTGGAAAGGCCATTTGGCCCAACAAGCGATGATTGAGCGCATAGCGGCCCAGGGCCTGCAAAAGCAATTGTTGTTCGTAGGGATTTTGGCTAGCCTTGGCCATTTGGGCCAATTTATTACTAATAAACTGCTTAGAGGGGCGACGGTAGGCGGGCAATTTGGCCAAAGCAGCCCCATAGAGCTCGGCCCGAATCGCCCAATCTATGCTATCACTTCGCTCATCGGCCCATTTGATGTAATTAAAGGCATCGCCCTCGGCCCCATATTGTCTAAAAAACTGTGCGGCCAATAATTGGACCTGTCGACTGGTATCTCGCAAAGCGCCATAGGCCAGATTTCGGCTAGAGTCGTAGGGAAAATACTGCAATCCTCTCAAAATATTGGCCCGAACCCGATAATCTTCCTCTTCTTCAAAGGTCGTTTTTAGGGCCGAAAAAGCAGCTGGCGTTTTGGCCTTGGCTAGGGCCAAAACCAGAAACATCCGCATATCGGGGTCCTTTTCTTCTTGCACATTATTGATCAGTAAGTTCTCGTATCGGCTGAGGTCTAGGCCTGCCACTCGGGCCAAATAATTGGCGGCAATAAAGCGGGCTTTTTTGGGCATCAGGCTATTGGCCAAATAATCGTTAATCATTCGAGAGCTGCCTTCGGGTTGCACCATGCCCCGCAAAGCAAAGCGATAGAGGCCCAGCGCCAGCCCGTTGAGCAAGAGCGAATCTTGCAGGGCGTAGGGTCTAGAAGTACAAAGGTCTTTGAGGTCCTTGGCATCTCCCGATCGGCCCACGGCTTCTAGAATACTGGCCAAAACGGCTCGGCTACTATCTTGCTGAAAGGCCTCGGCCAGATAGTCGGCGGCCTTGGCATTTTCGGTTTGCCCCAAAGCAAAAGCGGCCGCCATGCGCAGCTCCTCCGTAGGGTCGCCTAGGGCATCGGCCAAATGATCAATAGCGGCACTATCTTGCACCGAGGCTAGGGCCATAGCGGCCGCATATCGGTGGTCCAGATTATCCACGGCCAAATAGGTAATTAGGGCCTCGGTATTGGCCTTACCTTCAGCATTTCGCTTGGCACGGATATCAAAAATTTGCTGCAAAACGGCATCCTCCAAAGAGAGGTTGAGCTCTTCTTTTGGCAGCTCTTCGGCCCCGCCGCAGCTGGCCAAAACTAACAACATCAGGCCCAAAAGGGGCATATATAATTTCATCATGATTTGTATTAACTTCTGTATTTTTTGGGGGCTGCCCCTGCGGCCTTCGGCCTTGGGTCGGGCTGTGTCGTGGCTCGCAGGTCTGCTCGGCCCTGCAGTTTTTTCGCTGCGCTCAAAAACTTGGGTCTGCGGCTATCGCCGCACCACTTTCCATCCCTCAGCCGAGGGCAGAATCTTGGCGCTAAGGGCTAAAAAAGAGGGCTATTCCTTCTCCATTGGCAAGAAAAAAGGGCCAATTTAGCCCTTCTTTTATTCTCTATTTTTCCTCCTCTTCATACCAGGAGGCATACATCATATAGGCCTCGGCAATGCGCTCAATCTCATTTTTGAAGAGCTCTGGAGAAAGAGATTTTATTTTTTTGGCGGGCACTCCCGCATAAACTGCATTAGATTCTAATTGGGCATTTTCTAAAATTAGGGCCCCAGCGGCAATCAGGCAATTGTCGGGCACTACGGCATTATCCATAATAATGGCGCCCATGCCCACCAGCACCTTGTTGCCAATCGTACAACCGTGCACCAATGCCCGATGTCCAATAGAGACCGAATGGCCAATTGTTGTTTTTGTTTTTTGGTAGGTACAGTGCACCACTGCCCCATCCTGAATATTCACCTTATTGCCAATTCGAATGCTATTCACATCGCCTCTGAGCACGGCCTGAAACCAGATACTACAGTCGTCGCCCATCTCAATATCTCCCGTGAGCGTAGCATTTTCGGCCAAAAAGCAGTTTTTGCCCCAGCTGGGCGTCTTTCCTCTTACGGTTTTAATTAGCGCCATAAACCCCAAATAATTTTAAGCCCGAATAGTGGCTATATGTACAATTTTTTTGCTTACCCGATGGTCTCCATTGGTCACGCTAATATAATAGATCCCAGAGGGAAGACCAGGCAGATTAAAGTAATATTGATTTTGTCGAACAGAGTGGGTGGGAATTTCATAAATGAGTTTGCCTGTCGCATCAAAGAGCTGCATCTGAATGTACTGCTCTTCGGGCAGTTGGAGGTCTATGGTCAGTTTCTCTTGGATAGGATTGGGATAAATGCCCACCCCTTCTTGAAAAGAGCGTTTTTGCTCAAAGACTTCATCTACAGAAACCGAGACCGACTGCACGCAGACCATCTGCATATTCGGTTTTTTGCCCGTGCTGGCCGTAAAGCCAAAATAAACATCTTGGTCCATACCAAAAAACTGGCTCAGGTCTTTGCGCAAGCTCAGGCGGATTTCCCCATCAAAGAGGACCTCTAGCAATTGTTTGGAGGGCGACCAGCGGATGGTGACATCATGGTATTCGCAATCCACCACAGATTGTCCGTTGCTGCGCAGCCGTTTGGCCGGGCCAATAGGAAACTCTTGCTGGCCATTTTGGACCACGGCCATATGCGGCAAATACATATCTCCAATACCAGGGCTATATTTACTATCTAGCTCAATGGCCAAAGAGGGGGCTAGGCCTTCACAGTCTTTTGTTTTGCCAAAACCTAGGCTTTTGCCTGCGCAGCCCAGGGCATCAAAGCCCGTTTTATCTTGATGAAAGACAAAGGCGAGGCCTTCACCAGCATAGCGGTTGCAGCCAAAATTAACAGCAAAGTGTAATTCTAGGGCATTTTCCATGCGAATAGGGTACTCGCACCAAATACTCCCCACCTCTTGGTTCACCTCATCCGAGGTAAGGCGGTAGCAGTTTTCAGAGACCAACTGGCTAGCGCCATTTTGGGTAAAAGAGGGCTGGGCCCAACTTATTTTAGGGGCCGCAAAAAGGCTAAGCCAAATGGTAAAAATATAAGCAGTTCGTACAAGCATGTAGGCGACATTTACTCCTGAAGCTGTACTGCTCGAGGAGCGCAACTTCAATCTGAGACAGCCCTTAAAAGAAGGGCTGTACATGATGGGGGCTAGCTGCTTTGGGGAAGGGGGGCTGAAGTCGCAAGTTCTTGCTCTAAAAGCGGCTTCTTTTGCAGCTTAAAGCAAGATAAAAACTTTTGACTAGAATTTAGATTTTGCCTAGGCCTGCTCTTCATACTCCACATAATTGCGGGGGGTTTCGTAGAGGCGAACGCCAATCTTAAATTTGGGGTCTAGATGTTCTTTAAGAATTTTCCAGATCAGCCAACAGATATTTTCTGCGGTGGGATTAAGGGTTTTAAACTCTTCTACCTGTAAGTTGAGGTTTTTGTGGTCAAATTTGGCCTCAATCTTATGCTTAATGATATCATTGAGAATTTTGAGATCAATCACATAGCCTGTTTCGGGGTCTACAGGGCCAGTTACCTTAACCTCTAATTCATAATTGTGGCCATGATAATATTCATTATTGCAAAGGCCAAAAACCTCTTCATTTTGCTCGGAGGTCCAGGCGGGATTATGTAGGCGGTGGGCGGCATTAAAGTGAGCCCTGCGATAAACAGACATTTGGCGCATAGTAGTAGTTTTGATCGTGAACTGATTTTAAAACAAACAGTTATTGAGCCTTAAGGTTTTTATTTTGAAAAAGGGCCTGAAATTCCTCGCTGCTCAGCCGTCTTTTTAGGCGGCTATGTTGGCGGGCCGCATCAGAAATGCTTTTGATGTAGACCAGGCCGAGGCCTTGGGCATAAATTTCTTGGCGTTGGCCTTGCATTTTCCAGTGGCCGCCATTGATTGAGTCGTTGGTTTCTGAAAACTCTTCTACATCCAATTGGATAGCGGGCAGTTCTTGGCCCTCCCAACTAAAGGTAAGGGATTCTTTAGACAAGCTTCTGTTGCGAACAATATCATAAACAACTGCGGTATCGGGGGCTATGCTAAAATTAACCCAAAAGCGATATACCTGTCCCGCTTCTTGGGTAGGCTTAAAAGGATAGAGAACGGGCTCTTTAATTTTGGCCGAGCTCGTATGGCTTTTTCCGCTGCTATCGGTTTGGAAGAAGCGATAATCTTTGAGGATGGCCCCATCGGCTAGGATTTGGCTGCGGAAAAACTGTTGTTGTTCTCCTTTTTGGTTGTAGTTGGTCCCTAACAAAAATTGGTTGCCCGCTTTATCATAAACCGTATTATAGAGCCAGTAATCTATCTGGCCCGTGCTATCATCTACATACTCATAGACTTGGGGTTCTTCTAGGGCTTTGATGGGAAAATAATAGGCTTTGATATTATTGGCTTCTACCTCAGTGGCGGGCTGCTCCTCAGTTTTTGGAGCTTGAGGTTGGCAGGCGGAAAATAAAAATAGGCTGAGGGCAAGAGCCGAAAAAAGGGTTTTCATATAATTTATATTTTGGTTTGATTCTGCGTTTTGCAGGCGGCGAAGCCGCCGAAGGCTGAGGGGCTGTAGCAGGGCCGCCGAAGGCGGCAGACCAAAGCCCGCAGGGCTGCAGGGCCGAGCAGACCTGCGAGCTGCGCAATGGCCCGACCCGCCCTGCGGGCGGGGCAGCCCCAAATAAAAAGGAAACATAAAAAAAGAGTCACCCCCTCATAAAAAGAAGTGACCCTTTAGTCAGTCTGAGCATTATCTATGCTGCTTAAGCTTTAACAGCTTCTAGTGCTTTAACGATAGTTTCGCCAATTTGGGCGGGAGTATCGACAGTGATTACGCCACATTCGCGGAGAATAGCGTATTTGGCTTCGGCAGTATCGTCTTTACCGCCAACGATGGCACCAGCATGGCCCATTTTGCGGCCCTTAGGAGCTGTTTTACCAGCAATAAAGCCCACAACGGGTTTAGTACCATGTTCCTTGATCCAACGAGCAGTTTCTACCTCCATTTGGCCTCCGATTTCGCCAATCATAACGATAGCGTCTGTGTCGGGATCTGCCATAAGAAGTTGTACGGCCTCAATCATGGGCGTACCCAAAACGGGGTCACCACCAATACCGATACAAGTAGACTGGCCCAAACCGGCCTTAGTTACTTGGTCTACGGCCTCATAAGTGAGGGTACCAGATTTAGAAACGATACCGATGCGGCCGGGGTTGTGGATAAAGCCGGGCATGATACCCACCTTGGCACCGCCGGGGGTAATAATACCGGGGCAGTTGGGGCCAATGAGGCGCACGCCTTTATCATTAACATAAGCCTTCACCTTCAACATGTCTTGCACGGGAATGCCCTCTGTGATGCAAACGATGAGGTCTACACCAGCATCGGCAGCTTCCAAAACGGCATCAGCAGCAAAAGCTGGGGGGACAAAAATGATAGAAACATCGGCGCCAGTCTCTTTTACTGCATCTTCTACAGTATTAAAAACCGGGCGGTCCAAATGAGTAGTGCCTCCTTTACCTGGAGTTACACCGGCTACCACATTGGTGCCATATTCAATCATCTGTTGACCGTGGAAAGAGCCTTCCTTTCCGGTAAAACCTTGAACGACAATCTTAGAGTCTTTATTAACGAGTACCGACATGAAAAAAGGGTTTTAAAACAAGTGATAGACAGAACGGGTTTTCCGCTCTTACAATTACCTTCAAATTTAGAAAATTATATTTAGCCTGCCAATTTCCCTCTAAGGTTTCTTTTGAATGATAAAGATATCCTCATCATCTTTTTTCATCAGATGCTCTTCTCGGGCAAATTGCTCGAGGTGGCGGTCATCGGTGCTCAGGTTTTCCCTTTTGCGGCTATCTTTTTCAATTTCAGCCTCAAAATAAGCCTTTTTGGTTTGCAGTTCTTGCAAGGTTTTGTTGAGCCGATACTGGTTCATGATGCTGTGCTGATCAAAAAGCAGCATCCAAAAGCCATAGACAATAGCGGCCACCACATATTTGTTGCGGAGGCTGGGGGGCAGTTTGTCGATCCATGCCCGAATATTGATATCTAGTTTTTTTCTTGCCATAATTGCTTTGTTTTGGGGCTGCCCCTCGCCTATCGGCTCGGGTCGGGCTGTGTCAGGGCTCGCAAGCCTGCTCGGCCCTGCGCGGGCTGCGCCCGCTGGGTCTGCGGCTGCGCCGCCCCCTTTTCCATCCCTCAGCCAGTTCTGTGGGCCAAGGCCCACAGAAGAGGGCTAAAGCCCTCATAAAAGTTTAGCGAATTTCGCAGCTGAGTAATTCTTGGCCCTTCAAAAAGCCTTTATACTCTTGGCCTTGGGCAATGGGGCCCACGCCAGCCGGCGTTCCTGTAAATATAAGGTCTCCCTTCTGCAAACTGAAAAACTTAGAGACATAAGCAATTAAATTGTCTATATCTGTAATCATCTTGCGGCTATCGCCCTGCTGAACGCTTTGGCCGTCTTGCTTTAGCTCAAAACAATAATGGCCCTCGGCTTCTTGGGCCTCGGCCTTGGGCAAAAAGCGGCCCACAATAGCCGAATGATCAAAGGCCTTGGCAATTTCCCAAGGATGCCCCTTTTCTTTGCATTTGCTCTGCAAATCTCTGGCCGTTAGGTCGATGCCCAAACCCACTTCTTCATAATATTTATGGGCAAATTTTGGCGCCACCGATTTGCCCGTTCGGCAAATCTTAATCACCAACTCTAGCTCATAATGAATGTCTTGGCTAAAGTCCGGATAATAAAAGGCTTTGCCGTCTTTCAATAAGGCCGTGCTGGGCTTCATAAAAATGAGCGGCTGCTTGGGCAAGGCATTATTTAATTCTGCAGCATGCTCGGCATAATTACGCCCTATACAAATGATTTTCATAAGCTTTTAGCTGATAAAAGCGGCTGTCGCCAACTATTTGTTTGAAAAAATGTAAACAAAAAGCTGCAAAAGTTTTCAAATTACTCCTTTTTGTTTTACCTTTGAAACAGCGGGAAAAGGGAAGTTCACCGCTCAACTTTAGTCATAGAACAAAGGTTTAGACGCCTTTGCACTATTTCAATTCAATAGAAAAAGTTCTTATCGTTTTAGTGTAGGTCTTTTAATTGTTGTCTCATTTGTCTGTCTAGAGAAGCCTTAGGGCTTCTCTTTTTTTTTGCCTATCTCCCAAAACAAAAAAGCCTCAATATCCAGCAGGAGATTGAGGCAGGTGGTCCCACTTGGGCTCGAACCAAGGACCCACTGATTATGAGTCAGTTGCTCTAACCGACTGAGCTATAGGACCATTTTTTCGCAAACCTCGGTTTTTTCATTAGTTTGCGAACACAAAAGTAAGAACTAATTTTTTTAGGACCTAAAAAACGATGCAAAATATTATGCTTTTTCCCAAAAACATTCTTTTTGACCTTGGCGGGGTGATTCTCAACCTCGATATTCCCCGAACAATGGCTTGCTTTAAAAGCTTGGCCGGCAGCGAGGAAGAATTTAACCGCATTTTTGGCCTTTTGGCCCAAGAGGAGCATTTTGAGCGTTTTGAAAGAGGCCAAATTTCAGCCGATGATTTTTTGGCCCGTTTTGTCGATTTGGCCAAGCGGCCCATAGATAAGGCCCAAGCAAAAATGGCCTGGAACGCCATGCTGCTCGATCTGCCCGCCCAGCGCATCAATTGCCTACAAAAGTTGCGGGCCAAAGGACACCGACTCTTTTTGCTCAGCAATATTAACGAGATCCATTTGGAGGAGGTCCGCAAGATTATTCGAGAGCAACATGGCGCTCTTGACTTTGATGGCCTTTTTGAAAAAGCCTATTACTCGCATGAGATTGGGCGGCGCAAACCAGATATTGCCACTTATCAGTGGTTGGCCGAGGATGCTGGCATTTTGGCCCAAGACACTTTATTTGTAGATGATAATGCCGATAATATAAAAGGCGCCCGAGAAGCAGGCTTCTGGGCGCAATTGCATTTGGCCAATACTGATTTGGAACGGGCCATGGCCAATTACCTAAAGTAATGGCCCTATTTTTTGGATGGGACAGGCGGCGAAGCCGCCGCAGGCCTAGCTGCCTGTAGGGGTGGCCCAAAGGGCCAGACCAAAGCGCTTTAGCGCTGCAGGGCCGAGCAGACCTGCGAGCCCCGGAAGGGAGCGGCCGCCAAAGGCGGCAGGCCCCAAAACCCTTTACTTATCGCCTAAAATCAGGGGGAGGCCCTTATCGCCTCCTCCTACCACAATCACCTTGGTGTTGGGCGAATTGGCGAGTTGGAGCGTGGCTTCAATTCCTTTTTCGGTCAAAATCTTATCGTTCAAACTTTGGGTAAGAATTTGGTTGGCCTCGGCCTTGGCGCTAGCCTCGATCAGGATCCGCTCTTTTTCCTTGCGTTCTTGGGCCAAAATATATTCATACTTCAGGGCCTTTTGTTCGGCCTCAATTTTTTCCTCAATGGCGCGGCGCACCTTATCGGGCAGCTCGATATCGCGGATCAAAACGGCTCTAAGATCAATAAAATTAGTGGCCAAAATTTTCTCCAAATCGGTTTGGATGAGCCCTTGGACCTCATCTCTTTTGGTCGAGTAAAGCTCTTCGGGTTTATAGCGGCCGATGATGGTCCGCACCGCAGAGCGCACCTCAGGTTTGACCAAAGTATTCATATAATTTTCGCCAAATTGCTCGTGCAAATGCCCAATTTTATCAAAAGAAGGGTTAATTCGGACCGTCAAATCGAGTTGGATATTTAGGCCATTGCTCGACAAAACCGTCATGCTTTCCTCCAGTTGTTGCTCCCGCACATCATAAATATACATGCTGTTCCAGGGGGCCAAAACATGAAAACCGGGGGCATAAGTTTTCTCTTTGTCAATTCCTTTTCCGAAGGGTTGGAAGAGCACCCCTCTAAAGCCCGCATCAATGGTCAGAAAGGTACTATTGACCAAAACGAGGGTAAAAATGGCGATGACCAGGCCAATCACGCCAAAAATAATCAATCGACTGTTGTTCATATTTTCTGTAGTTTGTTATGAGGATATAATGGAGATCCAATTAAAAAAATTCCCATTTTATGGGCTATTCGGGCTTAGATTGGGCCAATTTACTAATTTCTTGATCTAGTTTTTGTACTTGCAGTTGCAAAGCTTCTAGGCTGCTATTTTCCAGAATATAATCGGCTCTTTTGATTTTTTCTTCTTCGGGCCATTGGTTGTTGATTCGGGCCAAAACGGCGGCTTCTGTCAGATTATCTCTGGCCATCACCCGACTAATTCGCAGCTCGAGCGGAGCCGTAACCACAATAATTTTATCAAATTGATCGGCCAAATTAGCCTCAAAAATAAGGGCAGCTTCCTTCAGGCAATAGGGATGTCCAGCCTCTTGCATTTGCGCCTGCCAAGCCTGCGTATCTCGCTTGACCGCAGGGTGCACCAGGGCGTTGAGCTGGGCCAAAGCGTCCTTATCCTTAAAAACTTTTTCGGCCAAATAGGGGCGATTAAGGCCCCCAGCGGGATTATAGGTATCGGGACCAAAAGCGGCAATCAAATCTTGCTGCAATTTATGGTCATTTTGCATCAGCCATTTGGCCCGTTTGTCGGCATCATAAAGCGGTACGCCCAAGGCTTCAAAAAAGCGGGCGGCGGTACTTTTTCCACTTCCAATTCCGCCAGTAATTCCAATTTTCAACATGATTTTTTTTCATTTTGTTTATTTGGGGCTGCCCCAGCCTTCGGCTGGGTCGGGCCATTGCGCAGCTCGCAAGTCTGCTCGGCCCTGCAGCCCTTCGGGCTTTGGTCTGCCGCCTTCGGCGGCCCTGCTACAGCCCCTCAGCCGCGTCGCTGCGCTCCTTTGCGGCGGCTTCGCCGCCTGCTAGATGCAGGCAAAGCGCCTTGCTCTTGTAAAATGGCATAAAAAGCTTTAGCTTTCAAAAAAGAAGGAGATGCAAAAAATTTTTATTTCCAGAAAACTAGCCGAGCAGAGTGACTTTAGGCGCTTATTGGCTAATCGGGCAGAGCTCATAGATTACTCTCTATTAAGGTTTCGGCCCACTAACTTTAGTTGGCCCAAAGATACGGACTGTTATTTTTTTTACAGCCCCAGAGGGCTGCGCTATGCCTTGGACCAATGGAAAAAACCCTGGGAGCAGCTTCCTTTGATTGCTGCTTTGGGGCCAGCAACAGCCGCAGTACTTCAAGAATTTGGTTTAAGCGCAGATTTTATTGGTTCTGGCCGGCCGGCCCCTACTGCCCTAGCCTTTAAAGAATGGCTGGGCCAAAAAAGCGTTTGCTTTTTTCGGGCCGAACAGTCTAAACGCTCTATTCAACAACTGCTCAAAGGCGAGATTTTGGCCAAGGAACGCATTGTTTATAGCAACCAAGCCAAAACCCAATTTGCCGACAGCCAAGCCGATATTTTAGTTCTGACCAGCCCGCTCAATGCCGAAACCTATTTAAAGGCATACCCCAAAAAGAAAAATCAAGAAATTCTAGTCATTGGACGCAGCACGGCCCAAAAACTCATGGAAATGGGCTATAGTGATTTTCATTTGGCTACGGCCCCCAAAGAAGAGGCTCTCGCCCAATACTGCCTGCGCTACTTATTATAAGCATTTTGCGCCTAGCAGAAGCAGAATTAGCCACAAATTGTTTTTTATTTTATTTTTTTGCCAAAAAAATTGCAACAAAAAGTTGCACTACTAGTAAAAGCCCTGTACATTTGGTTCATAACAAAAAGAAATAAAAGTTTTTGCGGGCAGGCTTGCGGCTTTTACTGGAAAAACTTAACTTTACCGTATACTCTATATTTTTACTTGGCTATAAATACAAAATGAGATGGCAACTAAAAAAGATGCTAAGGCCCTAGAGGGCAAAAAAAAGGCCCTACAGGCCACATTAGATCGCTTGACTAAAACCTATGGAAAAGGGAGTGTCATGAAGTTGGGCGATGCCCCAATGGTAGAAGTAGAAGCTATTCCTACAGGTTCTATTGGCTTGGATGTCGCTTTGGGCACCAATGGTTTTGCCAAAGGGCGTATTGTAGAGATTTATGGACCAGAATCTTCTGGTAAAACGACTATTGCCATTCATGCTATTGCAGAATGTCAGAAGGCGGGCGGAATTGCTGCTTTTGTTGATGCAGAGCATGCTTTTGACCGCTATTATGCTGAAAAATTGGGCGTAGATGTAGATGAGTTGGTTTTTGCTCAGCCTGATTATGGGGAGCAAGCCTTGGAAATTGCCGAGAACTTGATTCGCTCTGGCGCTATTGATATTTTGGTGGTGGATTCTGTTGCTGCACTCGTTCCTCGCTCAGAGATTGAAGGCGATATGGGAGATTCTAAAATGGGTCTTCAAGCGCGTTTGATGTCTCAGGCCATGCGTAAATTGACTAGTGCCATCGGTAAAACGAACTGTTGCTGTATTTTCATCAACCAGTTGCGCGAGAAAATCGGAGTGATGTTCGGTAATCCAGAAACCACAACTGGGGGTAATGCCTTGAAGTTTTACGCTTCTCAGCGTTTGGATATTCGCCGCTCTGGTGCGGCCATTAAGGACCGTGAGGGGAATGTAGTAGGAAACCACGTTAAGGTGAAAGTGGTCAAAAATAAATTGGCTCCTCCCTTCCGCATTGCTCAGTTTGATATCATGTATGGAGAAGGCGTTTCTAAAACGGGAGAACTCGTTGATATGGGCGCTGAATTTGACATCTTGAGCAAGAGCGGTGCTTGGTATGGCTATGGAGGGACCAAAATTGCTCAGGGTCGCGAAGCGGCTAAGCAATTTATGATGGACAATCCAGAGGTTGCTCTAGAGGTTGAAGAAAAGATCAAAGCTCACCTTTTTGGTAATCCTCAGGAAGAGCCAGAAGAGGTAGAAGATGCAGCAAAAGAAGATGCTGAAGGAACTGAAGAAAAAACAACTAAGCGCGGCCGCAAAAAAGCCGATGCTTAATCGAAATACCTTTTTTGTCTAAAATACAAGCTAGAGAATCCTTTGGCTCTCGACGCAAAGTCTGCGGTTTCTTTTTGTATTTTTAGCCAGTAGCTGCCTCTCCGCCTAGCGGAGGGGTAGTTTTTTTTTGTGGGGCTATAGAAAAGCTGTACTTTGAATGAGAAAAGCAAAACATCAATGAGAATCTTACTTTTTACAGGAAAAGGAGGCGTGGGCAAAACGAGTAGTGCTGCTGCCACCGCTTTGGCCGCTGCCGCCCAAGGATACAGAACCTTGGTGGTCTCTACCGACCCCGCACATAGTCTTTCGGATGCTTTGGACCAGGAACTGGCTCCAGAGCCCAAAGCCGTAGCCCCTAATTTATGGGCTCAAGAATTTGACGTCTATTATTCTATGAAAAAACATTGGGATAATATGCGCAACCTCATGCTGACGGTCTTCCGCTGGCGGGGCGTAAAAAATATTGTGGCCGAAGAGCTTTCTGTCTTACCCGGTATGGAAGAAGCCTCTGCTTTTTTATGGATTGAGCAACACTATCGGGAGGGGAAATATGACGTACTCATTATTGACTCGGCCCCTACTGGCGAAACTCTAAGCTTACTTTCCTTACCCCAAGTCATGCAATCTTGGGTAAATAAAGCCGTACCCAAATTTGCCATCAAAACTGCTGGAAAGTTTTTGCGCAAAGCCTCTGGCGTTCCTTTAGACAAAGGCTTTGAAGAACTAGAAGAGCTTTTTGAAAAACTAGAGCAGGTCCAGAAAATTATGCTGAACCCCAAAATTTGCTCTATTCGGATTGTCGCCAACCCCGAGCGCATGGTTATACAGGAAGCCAAAAGAGCCTATACCTATTTGCAGCTCTATGGCTATCAGGTAGATGGCATTATTGTCAATCGGGTGCTGCCCGAAGAAATGGGCGCAGGCGTTTTTGCTCAGTATATTAAGAGCCAAAAACAATATCTTGAGGATATTGAAGAAAGCTTTGCTCCCCTACCCATTTTTAAGGCGCCCCATTTGGGCCAAGAACTATTTGGTTTGCCACTACTAGAAAAAATGGGGCAACTACTCTATAAAGGAGAGGACCCCGCTCAGTTTTTCTATAGTGAAAATCCTTTTGAGGTAGAAGAAAGAGGACAATACTATTTGATTAGCATCAAACTCCCCTTTATTCAAGAAGAGGATTTCTCGGTCCAAAAATTTGGCGATGAACTAGTCTTGGATGTCAAGGGCCGCAGAAAAAACATCTTTCTACCCCGCTTTGCCAACTACCTACAACTAGAAAAACACGCCTTTGCCGATGGACAGCTTCGGCTCTGGCTAAAAAAATCCTAGGGGCAAAATTGGCAGTCTCTACAAAATTGTCTATTTTTGTGTTTCATAGACAGCCCGCATAGCTCAACTGGAAGAGTGTCGGTTTCCGGAGCCGAAGGTTGCAGGTTCGAACCCTGCTGTGGGTATTGGCCCAACAAACAGATGTTTGTTGGGCCTTTTTTATGCCCATAAAAAAGCCAGAGCCCCTTTTGGGCTCCAGCTCATAAAAAACATACAGACAGCTCTTTAGTAAGTGGCAAGCTCTTGGTCCACTTCCTTGGCATAGGCTAAAATTCCCCCCTCCAAATTGAGTAAGTTAGTATAGCCGTATTCTGCTTGCAGTAAGGCTATCACATCTGCGCTTCGCTTTCCAGAACGGCAATGTACTACTACATCTCCCGTTTTTGGAATTTGGTCCAGCTGCTGCTCAATTTCTCCTTTCGGAATCAGTTGGCCTCCTATATCCACAATTTCTTGCTCATAAGGCTCTCGCACATCAATTAGCACAAAAGCTTTTGACTCCTCTTGCCATTGCTTAAGTTCCTGCACACTAATGCTTGGCACAGCCGCCACAGGCTGCTCTTCTTTGGCCTCCTCAACCCCACAAAACTGCTCATAATCAATGAGTTCTGTAATTTCTGGCGTATTGGGGTTTTTCCGAATCTTGAGCGTTCTATGGCTAAAGGTCAGGGCATCAAAGAGATAGAGCCGGCCCACTAAAGGCTCCCCTACCCCAGTAATCACTTTAATGACCTCTAGCGCTTGCAAAGAACCAATAATCCCTGGCAATACGCCCAAAACACCTCCCTCAGAACAAGAAGGAACCAAGCCAGGAGGAGGTGGAGAAGGAAAAAGGTCCCGATAATGAGGACCAAAATTGCCCAATTCATCTTTGTAGTTAAAAACCGAAACCTGCCCCTCAAAGCGGTAAATGGAGGCATAAACATTCGTTTTGCCTAAAATTACACAGGCATCATTGACCAAGTAACGGGTCGGAAAATTATCGGTCCCATCAGCCACTACATCATAGTCCTTAATGATATCTAGAGCATTCTCTGAGTTGAAAAACTCATTGTAAACAGTGACCTCTATATGTGGATTTAAAGCCTCTATCCGCTCTTTAGCCGCTTCAGCTTTTAGTTTACCAATGCTCTCGGTCCCAAATAATACTTGCCGCTGCAAATTGCTATCATCTACTCTATCATAATCTACAATGCCAATATGGCCCACTCCTGCAGCAGCCAAATAGAGTAAAAGAGGACTGCCCAAACCACCAGAACCCACGACGAGCACCTTGGCGGCCTTGAGTTTTCGCTGCCCTGCTATATTAAACTCTGGAATAATAATATGTCGGCTGTAGCGCTCTAGCTCCGCCTTTGAAAATTCAATATTTGCCATCTTCTTTCTTTAAAGGTCAATTCCGCCTGCAATGGCTGGAATAATACTTAATGTGCTATCTGATTTTAGGGCGGTATTGGGCCCATCTAAAGCCAAAATGTCCTCATCTTCTAAAAAGATGCGAACAAAAGCCCGAACTTGCCCCTCTTTGTCTAGCAAGTGTTGAGCTAAAACAGGGTAAAGCTCAATTAAACGATCTATTGCAGCTTGTACTGTCTCCGCATCTAATTTGACGCTTGCTTGTTGGTCGGTGAATTTGCGTAATGGTGTGGGAATGATTACTGTTGCCATAATATTTTGATTAGATGATAGATAATTAAATGAGTTCTCTTTTGGGTAGGGCTTCTAAGTTGTTGCGTTTTACTTCTTCTGCCTCAAATTCTCCTCGCGCTTCATTCAATCGCCAAGATGTAAGCTCTGCCGCCTGCCCTTCTTGTACCGATAAAATGATGTAGGAGAAATAAGGTACCGCCTGCTTTAAATCATGTATAGAGGGAATTGCCGGATGGTTGGGATGAGAATGATAAATCCCCAATAGATTTAATCCCAATTCCAAGGCCTTTCTTTCTGCTTTCATATAATCCAAAGGCGAGATTTCAAAACGCCGTCTTTGGTCTCCTTCTTTGCTGTTAATAACGGCCTCGGCGAGTAGCACATGCCGTAATTGTCCCTCATTTTCCTCTGTTCCATAAAAGAATCCGCAGCCTTCATTCGGAAAATCAGCTTCTAATTGTTGTAGTATATACTGCTCTGCCTCGGGGGCTAAACTCAATTGATAAGACATAATAAGCGATTTTAATATGGAAAAATTTGTTCAATGACCTCCCCGTACTTGTCTGCACTATCGGGCAAAAGGGTCACAATATGGGCTTCTTGCTCAGGCGGAAGTTCTTGGGCCCATAAATAAGCGCCCAAAACATTGGCCGCAGCGGAAGGACTCACCAATAAGCCTTCTTCTTTGGCCAGCCTTCTGAGCATATCATAGGCCTGAAAACTGTCTATTGGCAGTTCATGATGTGCCAAACTATCATCATAAATGGGGGGCACATAGGCCGTCGGCAGGTGTTTCCAGCCTTCCAAACCATGTAGTGCGCCATCTGGCTGCAAACTGGCCAACTGTATCGCAGGATTTTTCTCTTTTAATCCTCTGGCATTGCCCACAAAACTGCCCGTGGTCCCTAAAGCGGTTACAAAATGGGTAATTTTACCCGCCGTTTGCGCCCAGATTTCCTCGCTGGTCCCATAATAATGCGCCTGCCAATTGGCTGGATTACTATATTGGTCGGCATAATAGTATTTCTCTGGCTCGGCCAAAGCAAGCGCTTTGGCCTTTTCTTGGGCCTCATCGGTGCCCCCAAATGGAGAACTAAAAATGAGCTTTGTTCCTAATGCTCTCAAGATCCGCTTGCGCTCTACCGAGGCATTTTCAGGCAAAATAATGGTTAATGGAATGCCCAGAGCCGCCGCTATATGCGCATAAGCAATGGCTGTATTTCCACTACTGGCATCCAAAAGCTGCTTGCCTTGGCCCAATTCGCCCCGCTCTATAGCGGTTTTAATGATATTGTAGGCGGCCCGCGTTTTCACGCTGCCCCCCAACTGATGCCACTCTAGCTTGGCATAAATATGAATATTGGGAGAAGGGCTCAGACTTTTGAGCTCTACCAAGGGCGTTTGCCCCACTAAGCGACCTACGGCCGCCAAGGCTTCTTGATATTTTTTAATGGTTGCTGGCATATTGGAGGAGTATGTTTTTTATTTTTTTGATTGTTTTGGGGCTGCCCCGCCCTGCGGGCGGGTCGGGCTGTGTCGCAGCTCGCAGGTCTGCTCGGCCCTTCGCAAAATTTCGCTGCGCTCATTTTGCTCGGTCTGGCCCTAGGGGCCACTGCTGTCCATCCCTCAGCCAAGGGCCTTCGGCCCTTCTGGACCAAAAAAAAGCTCAACTTCTTTTAGACAAAAGAAGTTGAGCCGAACAATAATAGTAAGTAGACCAAAACAAAGATCAATTACTGGCATTGCCTCTCTCCTCTTTTTGCCCAAGCAAAAGAGAATGACAACAACAACAGCAAGTAATCAAGGAAATGGTCTGCATAAGATTAGATTCTGGAAAAAGAAAAAGCCTTTTTGAGAGAACATCTCAAAAAGGCTTTGGTTATGTAAAACATCAGATTTAACTCTTCATGGATACATAGCTTTAGCACTGAGATGCTCGAGGAGCAAAACAGGGATGGCAGCAACAGCAGCATGAAGTGGTCTTAAATCTATTTTCTGTTTTCATCATAGTTTAAAATTCAGGATAAATTTTGGGCTTTCCAAATTTAACTCTCCCTTTTTAGCCCAAAAAGGCTAAAAAAAGACCATTTTCTTAAGCGCTGAGAATCGCACAGAAAAAACTTGCCGACCTAAGTATAGGGTGCATTAAATTCTCAGCGCTTAGAAAAAAGTGGTTTTTCGGCTATTTTGGAGCCAAAAAGAGCAGTTTTTAAACGCTCTGCTCTTTTGTGAAAAAAGAAAAAATTGTGGAACAGCAAATTGTTCCACGTGGAACAATGCAAGATGACGCCTCAATTCGTGGAAATGGAAAAACCCATTGTTCCACGTGGAACATTAGTGTGGAGCCAAAAGCAGTTTTTTATAATGTACTTCCAATAAAAACTCTAAAGCTTCTAAATGCCGTTTGGCTTCGGCTATACTTTTGCCCCAAGTATAGAGTCCATGTCCTGCAATCAAATAAGCAATAGTAGTAGGTTGGGCCAAATAGAGCTGTCTAAAATCTTCAGAAAGTTGCTCTATATCCTGCGTATTGGGAAAAATAGGCAGCTCAAAATCTACTTCATGGCTATCAAATTGAGGTAAAGCTTTGAGTAATTCATACTGACTAAGCCGCAAATTTCCCTGCTTTAAGTAATAATCAGAGAGGAGGGTGCCATAAATAGAGTGGGTATGAACCACCACATTTATGGCTTCATTCTCTTCATAAAGGACCGTATGTAGTAGGGTTTCGGCCGAAGAACGTTCTCCCTCAAAGGGAGGAAGAGCCCTCCCCTTTAGGTCTACAAGCATAAAATCTTGGGCAGAGAACTGGCTTTTATCTCGGCCAGACTTAGAAATAGCAAGGCGATCTGCCCCGACTCTAAAAGAATAATTGGTGCTAGTTGCAGGCGAAAAGCCTTTGGCGTTCCATGCTCTAATGAGTTGGGCCAATTGTTCTGCAGTTTCTTTTGGTATTATTGACATATCATAACAGCTAAAAAGGTGAAAAGGCCGAAGCGAAAAGCCCAAAGCAGCGCCTCATGTTGTGCGGTCACAACAAGGACTTTAGTCTGCAGTTCGACGACCAAAGGGAGTAACCGATGTGTAGAGGGCCAGGGACAGCGCCCAAAGCAGCGCCTCATGTTGTGCGGCCTAGCGATGTGTAGGGGTGGCCGAAGGCCAGACCCAGCGGGCGCAGCCCGCGCAGGGCCGAGCGAAAAGCGAGCCCCGAAACGTAGCGCCGCAAGGCGAAGCCGCAGCGGAGGCCCCAAATTCACTTAAAAAGGAATAAATCTAGCGATTTTCAGGATAAAAATAATCGTAAAAGTAATCACAGGAAAGACAAAAAGGAAGGCATCAAAGCGGTCAATCAGTCCACCATGCCCAGGCAAAGTTGTTCCTGTATCCTTAATATTGAGTGAGCGTTTGAGCATAGAGGCAATAAGATCGCCCCAAAAGGCAAAAATAGAGGCCTCTGCGGCCAGAATCAGCCAAGTAGAGAGGGAAAAATCGAGGATGCTCCAGACAAAATAAGAAGCAAAGCCCCAAAGCAGAGCCGCTGTAAATCCCCCAATAAGGCCCTCAAGCGTTTTATTGGGCGATAAAATGGGCGAAATTCTACGTTTTCCAAGCTTGCGACCCGTCAGATAGGCAAAAACATCATTGGCCCAAACCAAAAGCATAATGGCCATAATGAGAAAGCGGCCCGAGGAATCTTGCAAAGACAGAAAGCAAAGCAAGAAAGTGGGCAGCCCAATATAGAAAAGGCCAAGGTAGCTATAGGCAATATTTTGGAAAGGATTTTTGCTTGAAGCCGCCAACTCTAAGAGAAAAGGCAGAGAATAAAGGGGCAAAAACCAATGTCCTAGCCCATTTAGGACCAAAGGAAAAGGCGATAAATAGCCATCTACAAGGAGCAAAGCGGGCAAAATAGAGAGCAACATAAAGAGTGCTCGCCGCAATTGATTATAGATTTTCTGTGGACTATCTTGCTGTAGGAGTAATTGGCCCAGCTCTCGGATACATAAAAAGCCCACCAAAAGGTAGAGGGCTGCCGCCGAAATAGGGTGGGCCAAGGTTCCCGCAATCATAACTACCCCAAAAACTAGGGCCGTAGTGGTGCGCAAGCGCAAACTCATAAGCTATAAATTAGGAGGGTAAATAATCATTGGCCTGAATTGCTCCTTGTTTTTTATGCCCTTTATAGAGTAAAAAACAGATGGCCAAAGCCAAAGGATAAGCCAAAATGCCTAAATAAATGGGTAGCTCTAAGCCTGTTTGTTCAGACATTTGGTCTGCGAAAAAATAATAGAGCAATAATTGAGAAGAATTAAAGGCGATATGCAGCAAAATAGGCGTCCAAAGACTGCCCGTCCAGCGCAAACTATAGCCTAAAATCGCTCCTAATAGAAAGCGAGGGATAAAGCCTTCTGGCTGAAAGTGGATCAGGCTAAACAGCAGGGCCGCTATCCAAATACCTAGGTCCAAATTCTTAGTCAGTTGAGCGAGTAGGCGTTGCAGAATCCCTCTAAAGAGGAGCTCCTCTCCTAGGCCAGCGGCCAAGCCCACCAACAAAAAGTTGGTCAATAGGTCCATTGGGCTATTCATGCTCATCAACTTTTCTTGCAAAGCAATGGTCTCTTTAGCGATCCAGCTTTCTGGAGTAATCATCTGATTGAGCGCATAGAGCTGCATGGCAATCGGATAAAGGCAAAGCGCTAAAACTGGCAAAAGCAAATAGGTCCAGAACTTAGCAGAGCGATTGAGCAGCAAAAAATCCATGGCTCTTTTGGGCTTCCAAATTAGGCTAAAGCCTAGGGCCACCAAAGTATAGCCACAAAAATGGCTAAACAGGCTCCCCCATTTTAGGCCTGCAAGTTCATTGGGAGTAGGGTCTGTAGTCGCCAAATTTGATACTAGCTCCATTAAATTACTGATCCCATAGGCCGAAGCAATAAGCTGAAGGCCTAGCTGGCCCAAAATCATCCCAATTGCCCAAATCGGCAGCAGGTATAAAAACCCTTGGATAGCTGTTTTAGTTGTTCTTGTCATAAGTTGGACCGTCTACCTCATCAATAGCTTCTAGCAAAAAAGCCGCAGCCTGATGAATTTGTTGAGGACTAATAATAAGTGGTGGTGCAATTCGGATCGCCGAATCATTAAAGAGGAACCAGTCTGAAATCAAGCCTTTTTCCATACACTTAAGGATAATCGACTTCGTTTGTTCATAGCTAGAAAGCTGAACGGCCATTAGTAGGCCAGCAGAACGGACCGTTTTAATTTTAGGATGCTTGAGTAAGCTTAAGAAAAGGGCCTCCTTTTCCTTGACCGTCCCGATCAACTCCTCATACTCTTCCTTCAGCACTTTTAAGTTGGCCAAAGCAGCGGCACAACAAAGCGGATGCCCTCCAAAAGTAGTAATATGCCCCAAAAAGGGATTATGACTAAGCACCTGCATAATTTCTTGGCTAGCAATAAAAGCCCCTATAGGCATTCCGCCGCCAAAACCTTTGGCCAAAAGGAGAATATCGGGCACTACATCAAACTGCTCAAAGGCAAAGAAGCTACCAGTGCGGCCACAGCCCACCTGAATTTCATCAAATATTAGTAGGGCGCCAACGGCTGTACAACGCGCTCTGAGGGCCTTTAAATAGCCTTCTAGAGGATTTTCCACCCCTTTCTCCGCCCGTACGGGTTCAATGATCACAGCGGCCGTTTTTTCCGTAATTTTGTCCAAATCGGGCCAGCTATTAAAGGCAATATGATTGATATTGGGTAAAAGTGGGCGAAAAGGAGCGGTAAAAAAGTCGGTGCTCATCAAGCTCAATGCCCCTTGGCTACTCCCATGATAAGAGGTTTCGCAGGCAATGATTTCGGCCCGGCCAGTATAGCGCTTGGCCAGTTTCATCGCCCCTTCTGTTGCTTCTGTTCCAGAATTGACAAAATAGCAGCTAGACAAAGAAGCGGGCAGCAAATCGGCTAAGTACTTTGCCAATTGAACCTGAGGACTCAAAATAAACTCCCCATAAACCAAGGTATGCAAATAGCGCTCTGATTGTGCAGCAATTGCGGCCATGACCTTGGGGTGCCGATGCCCTAAATTAGACACTGAAATACCTGAAATGAGGTCAATATAAGACTTGCCTGTAGGCCCATACATATAAATTCCCTCTGCCCGATCAATCTCTAAAGCTAAAGGAGCATCAGAGGTTTGGGCCAAATGTTGTAAAAATAATTGTCTGCTAGATAGCATATAAGCTGTACTTTTGTATGATAATCTAAGTCCACAAAGTTAGGAAAACTTTGTACATTGTTCAGGGAGGCAGCCCCTCCCTATTTTTTGAGATTTAAGATATAATAGATAGATGTCTAAAGCACAATTGGGCGTAAAAATCAAGGCGCCCGCAAGTTTGAGCCAATTATCTTGGGGCCCTGGCTGTATGGCCGTTGCCCTAGAAGGCTTAGCCGATGAAGTGATTATCCGCCCTAGCCAAGAGGCTGGCTTGCAGCTTCTAGAAGTTACTGGGGACCAAAAACAGCTCAGCCGAAACCTTGGCGAGACGGCTATGGGCAAGGCCGCCCTCGCTTTTTGGGCCCTTTTGCCCGATTATGGCGTAGAAACAGAGACTTTGGGCTTTGAGTTGGAAGTTCGCAAGAAGATTCCCTTTGGCTTGGGCCTTGGCAATGAGGCCGCATTAGTGGCCGCCTGCCTGTATGGACTCAATAAGCAGCTCAAAAGTCCACTTATGCCCAAAGAATTGATGCCCCCTGCCCTAGCTTCGGGCTGTGCTGCCGAGGATCTTGTGGCTAGTTTATACGGCGGCTGGAACCTCATTGTCCAAGAATCTCCCTGCCAATGGCGCCGTATGGCCCTCCCAAAAGGCCTTTATTTCTTGGTTTTTGCGCCAAAAGTTAAAGCCCATCAGGCTCTGCGAGAAGAAATTGCTCTTCAAACAGGCAAAGCTAGCCTGCAGGCCCTTTCTGCCTTGAGTTGGGCCTTTAATTATAGCGATTTCAGACTGCTAGAAGAGGCCCTTTGGCCCCAAGCTTGGGCCGAAGAAGGCAGCTTTTTAAGAGAAGTTCAAGAAATTGTTCATGCAGAAGGCGGCCTTAGCTGCCATTATAGTGGCCAAGGACCCACAATTGCCGCCCTTTTCAATAATACACTAAAAGCAGAAGAAGCGCAAACCGCTATCCTCGCCCACTACAAAGCCAAAAAACAAAGAGTCAAGAGCTGGATCCTAAGCATTGACCAAGAAGGGGCAATTATTGAATAATCCCTTTTCAGTAAAAATACCATGAGGAAGTAGATCTATATCTGCTTCCTCTTTTTTTTGGGGCTGCCCCGCCCTGCGGGCGGGTCGGGCCATTGCGCAGCTCGCAGGTCTGCTCGGCCCTGCGCAAAATTTCGCTGCGCTCATTTTGCTGGGTCTGCGGCTTCGCCGCCCTGCTACAGCCCCTCAGCCGATTTGCTCTTGGCCAAAAACCTCAACCTTAAGGCAAAATGACTTCGCTACATGGCTAATTGGACCAAAAATTCAAAGCGCTGAGAATCGCACAGAAAAAAAGAGCTGTACTAATATTCTGTACAGCTCCATTTTTTTATTGGCAATTGTCCACAAAAACCCCTAAGTTATCCACAGTAAACTGTGGATATGTTCCACGTTTTTCCACGCTTTCAAATTGTTCCACGTGGAACAATGCCACTTCTCCACAATTTCATCAGTTTTCCACAAAATCATTGTGGATATGTTCCACGTTTTTCCACGGCTCAATATGTTCCACCTGGAACATTGGTCGCATTTCACAATCAATTCAGGTTTTCCACAACTCAATTGTGTATAAGTTTCCAAGTTTTGTATTTGAGCGTAATTCTAGTTTTCCACAAAATAGTTTTCCACAAAAACTTATTAACATGTTCCACGTGGAACAATTTGTGGAAAACTGCAAAAAAGGAATGTGGAAAACCTCTAAATAGTTTTCCATAAAAAAGTTATCCACAGCCAACAACCAAAGTTAACTGTGGATAAAAATTTTCAACAATACTGTAATTAATCAAATTAATTACCATCTCACTTTTTGGACCTCTCTTCCTTTTCGGCTAATTACTTTTTGGACTCCTTGGCTTTTAGTGTGGCAGGCAGCAAAATTCAATTGATTGAAATGCTCCTCAATTAATAGGCTGTTATTAATCGTGAGTTCAGCAAAAGGGGATAGGTTTTTAGCCTCTAAAAAAACATAGCATTCATAGATATTCCGCTTCTCTCCCATTTCCTTGCCCAAGTACTTATATTGTATAGCTTGGCCATCGGCCTTCAGTTTGAAATGCTGTTGGACATAATTGGCGAGTAATTCATTGGCCTGAGGATGCTCTCGATCGGTGCCAATTTCAACGGTTTCTCCTAGGCGCTTAGAAAAAAGCTGTTCAAAATCGTCTACAAAGAGCTTGATAGAAATTTGTAGCGCTTGTTCCTCCTCTTTATAATCTATTTCGGCAACAGAGAGGTAAATAGGGTGGTCGTTTTCGGCCGTTGTTTGGACTGATTTGGCCAGAGAAAAAGGCCATAAAATCGAACAAAGTAGACTAATTGTCAAAAAGCTAGGCATCTGAGTCGTATTTTTGATTGTATTTTATAAAAACTTGGTACATTAAATTTGATCTTGAAGAACAAATATATCACCATTTTAAAACGACTACATGAATTTTGGCCTCTACTTTCAGTTAGGGTTAGAGCATATTACCGACCCCTACGGCTACGACCACATTCTATTTATTATTGCTATTTGTGCCAGTTGGCGGATACGTGACTGGCGGACCGTGGCTATTTTGGTTACGGCCTTTACTTTGGGGCACTCTATCGCCTTGGCTTTGGCCACCTTTGAAATTGTTCCCGTTTGGTCTGCACTAATTGAGTTTTTGATTCCAGTGAGTATTATGGCTAGCTGTGTTCAAAACATCAGTTATCCGCCCTCAGAGAGAGGAGCAAAAATCAATAAAAACTGGGCCTATGGCCTAATTGCGGCCTTTGGAATCATTCATGGTTTGGGTTTTTCCAACTTCCTCAAAGAGACTTTAGTGGCCAATGAAAGCCTATTGACCCCTCTTTTGGGCTTTAATTTGGGCCTAGAAATTGGGCAACTTTTGATTGTGGCCATCTGTTTTGCCTTTAATTATATCTTTGTAGAATTGGCCCATAAAGCACAAAGAGACTGGACCTTAGTGGTTTCTTCGGCTGTGGCTGGTATTGCTTTTTTGCTTTGTTTAGAAAAAGGCGCCGAGCTATTTTTTGGCTAAATATGGCCGAAGGCCAAACGGCCTAGCGATGTGCAGGGGTGGCCGAAGGCCAGACCCAGGCGGCTTTGCCGCCGCAGGGCCGAGCGAACAGCGAGCCCCGAAACGTAGCGCCTGCCTTCGGCAGGAGGCCCCAAAAACACAACATCTTGTTCATTAAATTTAGATATTTCCAATTATGCTAAAACGATCACTACTTGCTATACTTGGCCTTTTTCTATTGGCGCAGTATGGCTGGGCACAAGAAGAACGTGCTCATGAAAAATTTAAGCAGCTCTATGAGGAGTTGCCCACGCCCAACCAATACCATAATGCGGCTGGAGCCCCAGGGCATAAGTATTGGCAGCAACGAGCCGACTATAATATTCAGGTTCGTTTGGACGATGAAAAACAGCGAATTTATGGCAAAGAACGCATTGCCTACTATAATAACTCGCCCGATGAACTCTCTTACCTTTGGTTGCAACTAGACCAAAATGTGCGGGCCCAAGGTTCTGACGCCCAAATCACAGAAACTCAAAAGCTTGATCCTCAAATGTATAGCTATCAAGTTATGAGTCTTTTTGATAAATTTGATGGCGGCTTTAAGATTGAAAAAGTCAGTGGTAAAAAAGGGGAAAACCTAAAGTATACCATCAATAAAACCATGATGCGAATCGATCTTGATCGTCCACTAAAACCTGGCGAAAAGTTTGAATTTGATGTGAAATGGTGGTACAATATCAATGATGGGATTAAAACTCGTGCCCGCTCAGGCTATGAGTATTTTCCAGAAGATGATAACTATATGTACAATATTGCCCAGTTTTATCCTCGGATGTGTGCCTACAATTCTGTAGATGGTTGGCAAAACAAACAGTTTATGGGCCGTGGAGAATTTACCCTCAGCTTTGGTAACTTCAACCTAGAGATTACTGTCCCCAAAAACTTTATCGTGGGCGCAACAGGTGTTTTGCAAAATAGCAAAGATGTATTGAGCAAAACCCAACGTGAGCGTATCGAAAAAGCCAGAACGGCCAAAGATCCCGTTTTCATTATTACGGAAGAGGAGGCCAAAGCCAATGAAAGCAAAAAAGGAGAAGGTAGCCAAACTTGGCGCTTCTATGCCTCTAATGTACGTGATGTAGCCTTTGTGGCCTCTCGCAAATTGATCTGGGATGCCCAAGGCGTACAATTTGGCGATCGCAATGTACTCGCTATTTCTTACTACCCCAAAGAGTGTATGGGCCTTTGGGACAAATACTCGACTCGTGCCGTTGTGCACACCCTCAAAACCTACTCTAAGTATACTTTTGACTACCCCTACCCTGTGGCTATTTCTAGCCATGCCAATTTTACGGGTATGGAGTACCCCATGATCTGCTTCAACTATGGCCGCCCTCGTCCTGATGGAACCTACTCGGAGCGCCTAAAGTACGGCATGATTGGCGTAATTATCCACGAAATTGGGCACAACTATTTCCCCATGATCGTGAACTCTGACGAGCGTCAATGGACCTGGATGGATGAGGGACTCAACACCTTTTTGCAGTACCTTACCGAGGTAGAATGGGAGCGTGACTACCCCTGCCGCCGTGGTCCAGCCTACAAAATTACCGATTACATGGGAGGCGATAAAAATGGAATCGTGCCCATCATGACCAACTCGGAGTCGATCCTTCAATTTGGCAATAATGCCTATGGCAAGCCCGCTACAGCCCTCAATATTTTGCGCGAAACGATCATGGGCCGCGAACTATTTGACCATGCCTTTAAGGAATATGCCAACCGCTGGAAATTTAAGCACCCCACTCCCGCCGATTTCTTCCGCACTATGGAAGATGCCTCTGGCGTAGACCTCGATTGGTTCTGGAGAGGTTGGTTCTATGGCACCGATCATGTAGATATTGCCCTAGACGAAATTACGCACTACCATCTCAACACCTTCAACCCAGAGCAAGAGATGAGCATGCAAAAAATCTGGGATGCCGAAGACCCCACTTATATCGGAGATATCCGCAATAAGGAGTCGGTCAAGCAAACGGTCATGGAGCGTTATCCCGACCTTCGCGACAAGTACAATGATCGCGACAAATACCGTGTAGATGAGGAAACACAGCGCAATTCACTCTTTGCTTACCAAAATCTCAGCGCCGAAGAAAAAGAAGTTTTGGCCAAAGATTACAACTACTATCAGGTCGATTTCAAAAATGTGGGTGGCCTAGTAATGCCCATCATCATCGAGCTAAAGTACGTAGATGGTAGCTCTGAGGTCCGCTATATTCCCGCCGAAATTTGGCGCTACAATAGCAATAAGGTCTCTAAAGTCTTTGTGACCGAAAAGGAAATCAAGGAATTTATTTTAGATCCTTACCTAGAAACTGCCGATGTAGAACGGGAAAATAACTACTTCCCCAGACGTCGCAAACCTACTCGCTTCGAGATGTTTAGCCCTCGTTAATAAATATTGAGCGCTGGTCCTTTTGGGCTGGCGCTTTTTTTATTTTGGGGCTGCCCCTCGCTTCGCTCGGGTCGGGCTGTCTCACAGCTCGCTGATCGCTCGGCCCTGCGCCGCCAAAGGCGGCTGGGTCTGGCCCTTCGGGCCACTGTTGCCCATCCCTCAGCCTGCGGCCCTGACGGGCCTGTACGCTCCAAATTTAACCTAATTCTACCGCCTATGTACATTCCCAAAAGCTTCAAAAGCAATGCTCCTGCCCCACTTCAATGGATGAAAGAGCAGTATCCCTTTGGCCTTTTGCAATCTCAGCAAGAGGGCCAACTTTGGGCCACTCCCTTGCCCTTTCTTTGGTCTGGCCCTCTCCTACTCAAAAGCCATCTGGCTCTAGCCAATCCACAGGCCCAAAGCTTCCTAAAGCAAGACAAACAAGAGGTCTTGATCCATTTTCAAGGCCCCTATGCCTATATCTCGCCCAAGCATTATCAGCATAGCCAAAATGTACCCAGCTGGAACTATTTGGCCCTGCAAGTTCGTGGACAGCTATCTGTCTTGGACCAATTGGGCCAAAAACAGCTCTTAGAAGAGAGTATTTTGGCTTTTGAGCCCACTTATTGGCCCCAGTGGGAACAACTCCCAGAAAAGTACTTAACGGCCCTCTCTGGCGAATTACTGGCCTTCCAAGTTGAAGTAACAGCTATTGACCTTTGCCTGAAAATTAGCCAAAATAAAAGCCAAGCCGAACAATTAACCATTTTAAAGGCTCTCCAAAGTTCTCCCCATCTCATGGACCAACAACTCGCCCAAGCGATTCTCCAACTCCAAGCCCTAAAAGACTAAGGCGCCAAAGCAATGCAAACCACACTAAGCGAAATCTGCGCCTTCAATAAATGCTTGGCACAGGCCTCTATGGTGGCCCCTGTGGTCATGACATCATCCACCAGCATAATGTGCTTATGCCGCAATTTATCGGCCTGCCGCAAAACAAAAGCATCCGAAACATTGGCAAAACGCTCTTCTCGACTCTTGCGGGTCTGGCTCTCCGTATAACTGGCCCGCAATAAAAACTTCTCGGACCAAGGCACCCCCAAACTCTCCGATAATCCAGAAGCCCAGCGCGCCGCCTGATTATACCCCCGCTGATGCCGCTTTTTAGGATGTAAAGGGACCGGAATAATATAATCCACCGACTTCCAAAAAGGCTCCTCGGCCAATAAACGCCCATAACTTCTCCCCAACTCCTCCCCAATCTCTGGCCGATGACCATATTTCAATTCATGTATCAAGCGCTGCAATATCCCCCCCTTCACAAAATGATAGGCCGTGCTCGCTCTGCTAATCGGCAAACGCCCCCAAAAGCGCTCAGCTACCGGGTTCTCTTCAAATAAATGATAGTTGGTGGGCTTGATTTTATACTGACAGGAGGTACATAAAGCCCGCTGCTGCCGCTGTAAAGGCTGCCGCTGACAAGCTAAACACAAACGAGGATAAAATAACTGCAATAGAGGTTCTAACATAGGGTTGACTTATTTATACACGAAAATATAAATAAAAAAAGAAAAGACAGGCACAAAAACCTGTCTTTTCGTATATTTTTTAAGTTTATCGGCTAAGCAAGGGCTTTTTCCTTGGCTTTCGGTCCATTTTTAGCCGCCTTAGGGGCCAAATAACCGCCCTCGCTAAACTGATAATTGAGGTACAACATCGCCAATAAAAGCAACATTCCCCCAGCCTGATGCAAAACGCCTAGGGTCGGGAAAATCTCTGAACCGCCCACACTATTGATGACCGTGAAAATGCCTAAACCAATTTGCAGCGCCAAAACCAAAAGCAAAAGAACATTGGCTCCTCGCAAGCGGGCAGAAACCTTAGAACGATGAATCCGCCAAGCCAATAAGGGAATCAATAGGGCCAAGGCATAGGCCGTAAAGCGATGAAAAACCTGAATTAAGGCTGGGGCAAAGGCATTTTTGTTATAGCGCAAAAGGTTTTCCCACTTCCATTCTCCCGATTGATACAACACATCCGAAAACCACTGCCAACTGCCATCTGCAGCCACTTCCATATGAGGGAAATGAGGGGCCACATAGCCCGCTTTCATGCCCGACATCAAGCCACCAAGGACCAATTGTAGCCCAATTAAAGCCGTAATCTGCCAAGCCCGCTTCCGCAATACCCTATGATAGGCATCTTTGGTCACTGGCTGCCAAACTTTCAAACTGGCCCAAAACAATAAGGCCAATAAACTAATTGCAATAGACAAATGGGTGGTCAAACGATAGGCATTCACCCAAACATATTCTTCCGTGTTCAAGCCCGAACTGACCATAATCCAGCCAAATACAGCCGCTAAAGCCGCCAAGGCCACTACCCCGCCCAATTTTCGCATTAGACCCGCAGGTAGCCATTTTTTGCGCCAGAAATACAAAAAGGGGAACAAAAATACAAAGCCCATGCTTCGCGCCCACAAACGGTGAAAATACTCCCAAAAATAAATGAACTTAAATTCCGAAAGCGTCATGTCGGCATGAATGCTCTCGTACTGAATCGTATGCTTTTGGTACTTCTCAAAGGCAAGCGTCCACTGCTCCTCTCCTATCGGCGGCAAAACCCCCTTAATCACATTCCACTCCGTAATCGATAAACCCGAATCGGTCAATCGCGTAATTCCACCAATGACTACCTGCGCAAAGACCATCACTACCCCAATCAATAACCAAATACTTACGGCCTTGGGTAACCGCATTTTTTTATGCTCCATCTGAATTATGCTTTTTTTCGCTAAAAGGAGGGGCCGCAAAATACGGCCTTTTTTTGAGCTTGCTTCCTATTCTTGAACAATGCTCCGCCTTTGCAGTTGAGAAAAAATCTATTTAGATTTATTCTAAAGAATAATTTTCGATTTTTTTGGGGCGTTACTCCTTTCAGTCGTCGAACTGCGGACTAAAGTCCTTGTTGTCGCTGCGGCTTCGCCGCCCCCCTCCACATCGCTAGGCCAGTCGCTTCGCTCCTCCCTTTTGCCCAAATTAAATTTTTCAACCTAAAAGAGCGCTTTTCCACAAAACTTTTCCACATGGAGGATAAGTTGGCTGTTTTTTTAAAAATTGACTGCCGAATAAAAATCTTGCCTTGCTAAATTAATCTGAAAGCAAGAACTTGCTCCTTGGCCGTAGAAACAAAAATTAAAACATTTTGTCGCAGCAGATTTTTGGAGCACTTCTTCCCTTATGAATTATAAATAAAAAATTTTTTAAAAAAACTCTTATTATCATTAGGGCTGTGGATAAGTGGATAACTCACTAGCTTAAGGAAGCCTTAAATTTAACTTTTCCACAGCTTTTTGGACTTGTCCACAAGTTTATGCACATTAGTGAAAATTTGAAATAGTTTTGAGCTGGGCTTTTCAGTGGCTTTTCCACGAAAAACGGACTTATCCACAATTTGCCCATTGTGGATTTTATTTTTGCCCAAAAACACCCATTTTTCTGTGGATAACTTTGTGTATAAAGTCGGACTTATTCACAATTCGCAGCCTTTATACACTTCTTCACATTTTTTATCCACATCCAAAATTGCCATTGTGGATAAAATGTGGATAAATATGGGGGTTATGCACAATTGCCTGTGGAAAACTTATTTTTCAAAACCTTCTTAATCAGTTGTTTATGTATAGATAAAATGATATTGTTGATAAGTTTGTTAAAACAGGCCTTTTGCAGTTTGTTTTTAGCTACATTTTTTTGTTTTAAGTCTCGACTGTGGAAAAGTCCGTGGAAAAACGTGGAAAACTTTATAGATCGAGCTTTTTGCCTGTTTTTAGTCTCCTGACTGGCCCTAAAACTTAAACACTTATGTTTTTGCTTATAAAATGTAAAGTTGTAATTTATTTGATTATATTTTTAAGGCATTTAGGGGGCGGCGAAGCCGCCTGCGAGCGCAGCGAGCCCTGGCCCAGCGCTGCGCAGCCGTGGCCGCAGGCCAGACCGAAGCGGCCTTGCCGCTGAAGGGCCGAGCAGACTTGCGAGCGGCGCAGCCTAGCGGCGGCCGCCCGCCCTATTTGGGGCGGCCGCGGGCCCCAAAAAAACAGTAGAATTGTAGAAAACGGGGCCGACCTACCAATAACAGTCTAAATCGTTTATATTTGTTGGGCAAAACAAACTGACAAATAAGATGTGCGAACGTTTTTCTTTTAGTGCTGGTCGAACTCGGATGAAGCGAGTATTTAATATAGATGTAGCTGAGCCCCTACAGGCCTCCTATAATATTGGGCCGGGGAACAATGCCTATGTCTTGACGAATAAATCGACTAAACTGCAGATTTATCGCTGGGGGTTGGTGCCTAGGGGGGCCAAAGATCCGGGAATTGGTCTAAGTTTTCCGTTGGCCAAGGCAGAAGGCATAGAAAAGCGGCATTCTTTCCGTATGCCTGTTCGTCAGCATCGTTGTTTAGTTTTTGCCGATAGTTTTTACGTATGGGAAAAAAATGGACAGGCGCATCGCATTTTGCTGCCTCATCAGGAGCTCATGGCCTTTGCGGGCATTTGGGAGCATTGGGAAGGGCCCAGAGGGCAATTGTTGAAAACTTTTAGCTTGGTGACGGTGCCGGCCAACAGCGAATTGCAGGCCTTGGATCAGGAACAAATGCCCGTTCTTTTGCTAGATGGAGAAGATATGCGGCAGTGGCTGCTCGCTACAGAGCTATCGGATGCTTTGCGTTTGTTGCAGCCTTTGCCAAAGGGCATTTTGCAGCAGTACCCCATTGGGCCAGCAATAGACCAGCTAGACAATGACTTTGCCGACCTACAGCGGCCTTTGCGCTAGCCCCTCCCCTACCCTTTTATTTAGACAAACAACTCTCTCACTACATACTCAATAATTAATGGCAGATATTCAATATTTAGAGCAGATGGCCACGCAGGTCCGCCGTGATATTTTGCGGATGGTGCATGCCGTGCAAAGTGGCCACCCTGGTGGCTCTATGGGCTGTGCGGAATTCTTCACGGCTCTTTATTTCCAGCAAATGGAGCACAATACAGACTTTTCTATGGAGGGTAAAAATGAAGACCTCTTCTTTTTGTCCAATGGCCATATTTCACCTGTCTGGTATAGCGTTTTGGCGCGTTCGGGCTATTTTCCTGTAGAGGAATTGGCTACTTTTCGTCATCTCAACTGCCGTTTGCAGGGCCACCCCACCACCCATGAGGGTTTGCCAGGCATTCGGGTAGCTTCTGGTTCTTTGGGCCAAGGGCTTTCGGTAGCTTTAGGAGCGGCTTTGGCCAAAAAAATGGATGGCGACGATAAATTGGTTTATGCTCTTTGTGGGGATGGCGAATTGCAAGAAGGCCAAATTTGGGAAGCGGCGATGTTTGCGGCCCACAACAAACAAGATAACGTTATTTTGACGGTAGACTGGAACGGCCAGCAAATTGACGGCAGCAATGATGATGTTCTTAGCCTAGGCAATTTGCCCAGTAAATGGGAAAGCTTTGGCTGGAAGGTCTTGATTGGCGAAAAAGGCAATGATATGGCGGCTGTATTAGACTATTTGGCGCAGGCCAAGGCGGCTAGCGGCCAAGGCCAACCTGTGGTCCTTTTGTTGAAAACAGATATGGGACATGGCGTCGACTTTATGTCGGGCACTCATGCTTGGCATGGCAAAGCCCCTTCTGATGAACAATTGGCCAATGCTTTGGCCCAATTGCCCGAAGGACTGGGCGATTATTAACCAAATTCTAGAACCGGACTATTAATTATATATAGCTATGCTAAAAGATATTAAAAGCATCGGCAAAAAGTCGACCCGCGACGGTTTTGGCGATGGACTTCAGGCTTTGGGCCAAACGAACCCCAAGGTGGTGGGCCTTTGTGCCGATCTAATTGGCTCTTTAAAGATGAATGCCTTTATTGATGAGCATCCAGAGCGCTTTTTTCAGGTTGGAATTGCCGAGGCAAACATGATGGGCCTAGCCGCTGGTTTGGCTACCGCGGGCAAAATTCCCTATGCGGCTACTTTTGCCAACTTTGCCACTGGCCGAGTCTATGACCAAATTCGCCAGTCTATTGCTTATTCACATAAAAATGTGAAAATCTGCGCCTCACATGCAGGCCTGACCCTAGGTGAAGATGGAGCCACCCACCAAATTTTAGAAGATATTGGGCTCATGAAGATGTTGCCTGGCATGACGGTCGTTAATCCTTGCGATTATGCCCAAACCAAGGCCGCAACTATCGCTATTGCCGATCATAACGGTCCCGTTTATCTCCGTTTTGGCCGCCCAGGCTGGCCCCGATTTACCGAAGATATGCCCTTTGAGTTGGGCAAGGCTTTGGTCATGGCTGAAGGAACAGATTTGACCATTTTTGCCACTGGACATTTGGTCTGGAAGGCCGTAGAAGCCGCCAAAGCCCTAGCCGAAGAAGGCATTAGCGTCGAACTGATTAACATTCACACCATCAAACCGCTAGATGAAGAGGCCGTTTTGGCTTCTGCTGCCAAAACCAAGGCGGTGGTTACCGCCGAAGAGCATAATATCTATGGCGGTTTGGGCGAGAGTATTGCTGGCCTTTTGGCCCGAAAACTCCCTACTCCTATCGAAATGGTGGGCGTACAGGATAGCTTTGGCGAAAGCGGTACCGTGACCGAACTGATGACCAAATATGGCTTGGATGCCGTTAATGTGATTGAGGCTGCCAAAAAGGTCTTGGCCCGCAAATAATTACGGTATATTTATTGAGCTTTTCTAAGCACAATCTGAATCGATGATTGAACTCTAGCAGGGCTAGAGTTCAGTCTTTTTTTAGCCAAAAAATAACACCCTATGTACAAGCATTTTTCTTTGGCCTTGCTCTTTTTGGCCTTGCTCTTGGGTTCTTCTGCTTGCAAAAAGGACCAGGGCATCAATATCTTTACTCTAGAACAAGATAAGGAGTTTGGAGCACAGCTCAAGACCGAAATCGACGCAAATCCCGCCGAATATCCCCTGCTGCCTTATGCCGGCAATGAGGCGGCTTATCAGTATCTCTATGATATGAGAGATGAGATTTTATCTTCCGATGAACTCAATTATCGCAGCGATTTTGGCTGGGAGCTCTATATTATTCAGGATGATAATACCCTAAACGCCTTTTGTGCGCCCGGCGGCTACATTTATGTCTATACCGGATTAATTAAGTTTTTGGACCAAGCCGATGATTTGGCAGGCGTTTTGGGCCACGAAATTGCTCATGCCGATCAACGCCACTCTACCCAGCAGATGACTCAAGCCTATGGTTTAAGTACTATGCTTTCGGTCTTGGCCGGAGAGGATCCCGGTATGTTGGCCCAAATTGTGACTAACCTGACTAGCCTCAGCTTTAGCCGTAGCCACGAACGGGATGCCGATGACCATTCTGTGGATTACCTCTGCGATACCGAATATGCCTCGAATGGCGCTTCGGCTTTTTTCCAGAAATTAATTGACCAAGGCCAATCGGGCTCTACGCCTGCTTTTTTGAGCACGCACCCCAATCCCGATAACCGAGTAGAAGATATCAACGAGCGAGCTAGCGAACTGGGCTGTTCTACCACCCCTAAGGCCAATGCCGGTTATGCTGCTTTCAAAGCACTTTTGCCTTAATTTATTAATGTTTTGGGGCTGCCCCGGCCTTTGGCCGGGTCGGGCTGTCTCGCAGCTCGCAGGTCTGCTCGGCCCTGCAGCCCTGCGGGCTTTGGTCTGGCCTTCGGCCACTGCTGCCCATCCCTCAGCCGATGCGCTGGGCATTCGCCCAGCGCAAAATGGCATCGCTTCGCGATATTTTAATATAGGCCCTTCGGGCCTGTAGGAGGCCCAAGAGGAGCCCAACTTATCTAGTTGGGCTCCTCTTTTTGTGTTAAAGCTGTTGGGCGGACCAAAAAATGCGCTCCGAAATTTGGCCCTTACAAGCCAAAAGGTAATCTCTTTCGCTACAAGCAAGTAGGCGAGGGGCCTCTTCTTCTTGGCTGAGGCTAAACCACCAACGGCCAGAACGGCGAGACTGATAAAAGGAGAGGGGGAGGTTATCTTGAGGAAGCTGTAGGGCATAGCGCTGCATCTCTTGCAGGGGCGGAACCCCTTCGGCCAATCGTTCTTTGAAGGCCGAGCAAAAATACCAGCACATCTGGGCCAAGAGTTTTGCGGCTAGGGGAGCGGCCTGATAATCGGCCCTGAAGTTTTGGAGGCAGACCAACTGAATCTGGTCGGAAAGGCCAGCATAACTCATAATTTGGCAAGCCTCCTTATTGGTCCAGCCATTGGGCTCTGGAGCTTGGGGATTTAAAAAGCCATTTTGGGCCAGGCTATTGAGGCGAAAGAGTAGGAGTTGGCTTTCTCTAAAACTGGGCTCTATTTCGGAAAGCTGGCTTTGGAGCAAGCCCAGCCTTTGGGTCCAAGCGCCCGCCTCTTGCAGGCGGATCAGGCTATTTTTAGCGCAGTAGTGGCTTTGGTAGCCCAAAAAGGCCAAATGGCTAGCAATTTCTAACTCATTGAGGTAACTACTTTGGGCTTCTTGGTAAATGAGCTTTTGATCAATGATGCTAGATTTCTGGCCATTGAGCTGTTTGATTAATGTAGGAAAGGCCTGCTCTTCGGGATCGACTAGGAACAGGCAACTGTTTTGGACCAAAGGCTGCTCGAGCAGAAAAGAGAGCGCCTGCGGCTGGGGCAAATAGCCAAGGTCTAAAATGAAGGGAGCTTGGCTAGGGAAAACCGCCTGCAAAGCATAAAGTGCTTTGCGAAAACCCTCTTGTTGGGGCCGATCGCCCAGACTGAGTAAGATTAATTTGGGCGCAGCGGGCGGCTGCTCTTGGGTCCAAAAAGAAAGCGGGCGAATTTGGGCCCCCAATTGCCAATCAGAAAACTGAGCGGCATGAACGGCAGAAGGAATACAACTAGAACTAAGCATACAATTAATAAATAAGCAAATAGAAATGGGCCAAGGACAAAAACAAAAAACCGAGCGGCGGGCGGGCCTAGCGCTGTGCAGCAGTGGCCGTTAGGCCAGACCGAAGCCCGAAGGGCTGAAGGGCCGAGCAGACTTGCGAGCTGCGAAACATAGCGCCGCAGCTTTGCTGCGGAGGCCCCTAAAAAAACAAAATAAAATTAAAATATGATTAAGAATAGGAGAGGGGCGAGTTGAATACCTGTTGAAATCGTTATCTTGGCCGAAAATTTAAGAAGCTATGGAACAACTACTAAAACAGTACAAAGAGCAGACCCCCGAAATCGTTTTCGAGTGGTCTGATGCAGAAACCGAAGCTAAGGGCTGGGTCGTTATCAACTCCTTGAGAGGAGGGGCCGCAGGAGGAGGAACCCGCATGCGCAAAGGTTTGAATAAAGAAGAGGTGATCTCTTTGGCAAAAGTCATGGAGGTAAAATTTTCGGTTTGTGGACCCAATATTGGGGGGGCCAAATCGGGAATTAACTTTGATCCCAACGATCCTCGCCGAGAAGAAGTATTGAAACGTTGGTACAAGGCCGTCATTCCATTGTTGAAAAACTACTATGGAACCGGAGGCGACCTCAATGTGGATGAACTCAAAGATGTTATTCCAATTACCCAAGATTTGGGCCTTTGGCACCCCCAAGAGGGCATCGTTAATGGGCATTTGCAGCCTACAGGAGGCGAGCGCATTGCGGCTTTGGGGCAATTGCGCCTAGGGGTATCTAAAATTATTGAAGATCCGACGTATATTCCAGAAACCGAAGAAAAATTGGCCATTGCTGATATGGTGACGGGTTATGGAGTAGCTGAGGCAGTTTTTCATTATTATGACTTGTATCATGGAGAAACTGTAAAAGATAAAAAAGTAATTATTCAGGGCTGGGGGAATGTAGCCTCGGCTGCGGCCTTCTATTTTGCAAAAAATGGAGCGAAAATTGTGGGAATTATTGATGTTGCAGGTGGGGTAATTGCCCCTGAAGGATTGAGCTACGAGCAAGTAGTGGATTTGTTCCTGAACAAAAAGGGCAACAAACTGCAATCTGACCAACTAATTCCCTTTGAAGAAGCTCAAAAAGCCATTTGGGATGTTCCAGCCGATATTTTTATTCCTGGAGCGGCCTCAAAATTAGTGACCGCAGAGCAGGTGGCGCGTCTACAGAAAGGAGGCCTTAAAGTAATGTCTTGTGGGGCTAATGTACCTTTTGTAGATGATCAGGTCTTTTTTGGACCAACTGCCAAGCAAACCGATGAAGAACTAAGCTTAATTCCTGACTTTATTGCCAACTGCGGTATGGCCAGAGTCTTTGCCTACCTGATGAAAAGCCGTGAAGCCCTAACGGATGCGGCTATTTTTGAGGACATTTCCTGGACCATTCGTCAAGCCCTAGAAGAAGTGAAGGAGCGAAACAATTCGCCATATCAGCTCTCTACTACGGCGCTTACCTTGGCTTTGGAAAAACTGACCTAACTTATTTTAACGTATAGTGGATTATACTATGTATGTTTACTTAGGGTTTTTTCTTTTATTGACTTGAAAAACAATAGAAAAACCCTAATTTTGTACACCAAATTATATTTGCTAGCAGATTTGACCCCATGCAAATCTGCTAGTTATATTACTACATCATCATTGTGGATAAAAAACACGTATATGCAAATTACTAAACACCTCATGAAAGGAGCCTTGGCCCTTGCCTTATCTTTTGGGGCTTGGACTCCGTCTCAGGGGCAAATATCTGTTAACCCGACAGATGACCAATTTGTCTCTAAAAAATATGAAAGCCAACATGCTGAATGGAAGAAAGGCGAAAGCCAGTTCCCCGGTCGTCCAAGAGACATGTGGCAGCTAGGCGTAGGCGCTGGTAGCTTTCTCATTAGCGGCGATGTTCAATCTCAGTTTGGCTGGGGCGCTAGCGTTCATGTTCGCAAATCTTTGGGCTATGTGATGTCGCTAAAGGCCGAGTATATGTTTGGCCAAGCTAGCGGACTCAACTATCAGGCTTCTAGCCAAAACTCTTATCAAGATATTGAGCCTTTTACTACGCAGTATGCTGGCCCAAATACTCTTTTTTATGCCAACTATAAGATTCCGCAATATCATGCGCTTTCTTTGCAGTCGGTCTTCAACTTGAACAATATCAAGTTTCATAAGAAGAGTAATAAGTGGAGCCTTAACTTGATTCTTGGTTTGGGCGTAAATATGTATCGTACAACCACAAATGCCCTAGATGCAAACGGCAATGCCTATGACTTTAGCCGAGTAGCCTTAGACGCCAACGGCGATCCTATCGACTTGTCTACGCTTTCGGGCCGCCGTGAGGTACGTAACAACATCAAAGGTATCCTAGATGATGATTACGAAACTTCTGCCCAACAGAATAGCAATAACATCTTTACTTTTGGTGAAGATGGTAAGAAAATGGCCGTAAATCCCTTTATGAATGTGGGACTTAGCCTAGAGTATCTCATTACGCCTCGCCTTTCTTTGGCCCTAGAACATCAAGGATTTATTTCTGTAGATGACTATATCGATGCCAAACAGAAAAACGAAACCGGTGACTTTACCTCAAATATTGATATTCCTCACTACACTTCTATCCGCCTAGGTTTCCACCTCGGCAAAAAAGATAAACGCATTCAGCCGCTTTGGTTTGTCAACCCCTTGGTCTATCCTATGTCTGATGTGGCCGACCTAAAGAAGAAGCTAGATGACGACCTCTTTAAGGATGATGATAATGATGGTGTACCCAACAAAATTGATGAGGAACCCGATACCCCCGAAAATGCGATCGTAGATACTAAGGGCCGTACCATGGACTCTGATGGCGATGAGGTGCCCGATCATCTCGATAAAGAACCTTTCTCGCCTCCCGGATATAAGGTGGATGAAGACGGTGTAGCCGCTGTTCCAAAACCCCTTACTCCCGAAGATATTAAGGTGGTGGGCGATAACGAACGCCTCGTTATTGGCGACGAAACTTTTGATCCCCTCGGTGGTGGCGGAAAAGGCATGCTCAACGATTGGTATTTGCCTATGATCCACTTTGATCTCGATAAGTATAAGTTGCGCCCCGAATCTTATGAGCAACTCCGCCATATCGCTCGCGTGATGCAGGCTTATCCCGATCTCAAAGTCGTGGTGCACGGCCATACCGATGTCCGCGCTAGCGATGAGTACAATGACCGCCTATCTTATAACCGCGCCATGACTGCTATTGATTATATTGTAAACCAATACGAAATCGATCGCAGCCGCTTTATCGCTAAGTTCAACGGAGAGGCCTCTAACTTGATCCCCTCTGCCGCTGGCGAGCAAGAGCACTTCATGAACCGCCGTGTAGAATTCTACATCGCTGAAGATGGCGAAACAGAAGGAGCCAAGCCTGAAGGCGATGGCGGACGCAATCGCAACTGGAAGTACTAGACTGTTCTAGTGGTTTTGGGGCGTTACTCCTTACAGTCGTCGAACTGCGGCTTGCAGCCTTGTTGTCTGCCTACGGCAGGCGCTACGTTACAGGGCTCGCAGGTCTGCTCGGCCCTTCGCCAGCTTCGCTGGCTCGGTCTGGCCTTCGGCCACCCTTGCACATCGCTAGGCCAATAAGCCCTTCGGGCTTTTAGGGCCAGTTTCCCCAAAATCATTTTCCGAATATCCCAAAAAGGGTAGCAGCTCGCTGTTACCCTTTTTGCTGTTTATTGAATTGATGCAAAATTATCATTTATGAAAATTGCCGAAATTGTCCAATTCCTAGAAGAAGTAGCTCCGCTTTCTTATCAAGAGTCTTACGATAATGCGGGCCTTATTTTGGGCCAAAAAAACTGGGATTGTACGGGCGCTATTCTTTGCCTCGATAGCCTAGAAGAGGTAGTCGATGAGGCTATCGCTAAGGGCTGCAACCTAATTATCGCTCATCACCCTATTGTGTTTTTTGGCCTCAAAAAAATCAATGGGAAAAACTACATTGAGCGCATTTTGATTAAGGCCATTAAGGCCGATATTGCCATTTATGCTTCGCATACCAACTTAGATAGTGTGCTTAGACAGGGCGTAAATACCAAAATTGCCGAAAAATTGGGCCTTCAAAATCTCCGCATTTTATCGCCCAAAAAAGGCTTGTTGCTCAAGTTACAGACCTATGTGCCCAGCCAAAATTTAGAGGCGGTCCGAGAGGCGCTTTTTGCTGCCGGAGCTGGCCAAATTGGCAACTATAGCGAATGCAGCTTTGAGCAAAAAGGCCAAGGTAGCTTTAAGGGTAATGCCCAGAGCCAGCCGCATTTGGGCCAAAAAGAACAACGGCATTATGAAGCCGAACATAAATTAGAAGTCATTTTGCCTAAGCAGATTCAGCATAAGGTGTTGGCGGCCCTAAAGAAGGCCCACCCCTATGAGGAAGTCGCCTACGAACTCATTGCCCTAGAAAACGCCCATCAGGAAGTGGGCATTGGAGTAGTGGGAGAGCTGCCCGAGGCCCAAGATAGCCTCGACTTTCTGAAGTCCTTGAAGCAAAAGATGGCTACCGATTGTGTAAAATATACCCATATTCATCAGCCTAAGGTCCAGCGCATTGCCATCTGTGGCGGAGCGGGCAGCTTTCTGCTTGGGGCCGCAAAAGGCGCTGGGGCAGATGTATTTGTTACCGCTGATTATAAATATCATGAGTTTTTTGATGCCGATGGCCAACTAATTATAGCCGATTTGGGCCATTATGAGTCCGAGCAGTTTACAATTGAACTGTTTTATGAGTTAATCAGCCAAAAATTTCCTAACTTTACGGTTCACAAAACGACCGTACGTACTAATCCTGTAAATTATTTATAAGCATGGCCAAGAAAAAGACTGTTAACGTCCCTGTAGAAGAAAAACTACAGTATCTATTTGAACTGCAGGAACTAGACTCTAAACTGCACGATATTGAGCGTCTAAAAGGTGAGCTCCCTATGGAGGTGAGTGAGCTAGAGGATGAAATCGTGGGCCTAGAAACTCGTGTCAATAAATTGAGCGAGGATATCAAAGCTACGGAGCTAAAAATTAGCAAGCACCAAAATACAATCAAAGAAGCTGAGGTTCTTATTGAAAAGTATGGACAGCAGCAAGAAAATGTAAACAATAACCGAGAGTATGATGCCCTCAGCCGAGAGATTGAGTTGCAGAAGTTGGACATTCAGTTGTCTAATAAGCGCATCAAGGAGGCTAAGGTCCAGCTCTCTAACCAAAAGATTACCCTAGAGGCGGCCCAAAAGCGTTTCGAATTGAAGAAAGATGCTTTGGACCGTAAGCAGGCCGAATTGGAGAAGATTATTGTAAAGACCGAGAAAGAAGAAAAAACTTTGGATCGTAAGATTCAGCGGGCGCGCAAAAAGGTAGAAGAGCGATTGCTCAAAGCCTATGACCGTATCCGTGGCGCTTATAAAAACAAATTGGCGGTAGTTACCGTAGAGCGTAATTCTTGTGGCGGTTGCTTTAATCATATTCCCCCTCAAACACAGCTCGAAATCAATCAGCGCAAACGGATTATTATCTGTGAGCACTGTGGTCGTGTATTGGTAGACCGTGTGATGGCGGGTGTAGAAACCGTAGAAGAGGAAGATTAGCGCTTTTGGTCTTTAAGCAAAAGAGCTTGTTCAAATTGAACAAGCTCTTTTGCGTTTAGGGAAGGCGGCGAAGCCGCCGCCAAGGCGCGAAGCGCCTCGGCTGAGGGATGGATAGCAGTGGCCGCAGGCCAGACCTAGCCGCCTTTGGCGGCGCAGGGCCGAGCAGACTTGCGAGCTGCGGCACAGCCCGACCCGCCCGCAGGGCGGGGCAGCCCCAAAAAAATAAAAAATCATGGAAGAGGCATAAAAAAAGGCCTATCTTTGTGCCCCATTCATCATTGTAAAAAATAATGCAGATGCAAAATATTGAAGAAACCTACAAGTTGATTGAAGGTGCTTTGGAAAAATTGGGTTTGGAGCCTGAAAAATGCAAGGGAAAAGAGGCGGGGTCTTGGACCATTGCCCGCGAGCAGCAAGAAATTTGGATTGACTGCTGGGAAATTGAAGAGAATGAGCATAAGGATACTTACTTTCAGGTACTTACGCCCATTTTGCAAATTCCAGCCGAGATGACCGTACCTTTTTATCGGGAGGTGTTGGAGTTTAACTATAATATGTATGGGATGGCTTTTGGTATTTTTAAGGACCTTTTGGCCATTAAGAGCATTCGGGAAGTGCGTGGTTTGGATGAAAGCGAGGTGATTGCCACGATTAGCCGAGCTTGGGTTTATGCCACCGACATTAAGCCCCAATTGATGGATAAATATTTTGATGTAAACCCAGGAGCAGCCCCCGATCAACATGTCTAAGTATAAAACAAGCTGCCTAGCAGCACTGAAAGATTTTGTAGAAGAAAAGAGCAATGAGGCGAAAATGGAGCTTTATATGGCCTATGAAGAGCTAGAAGATCCTGCAGACAGAAGCGCCCAACTAGGGGAGGAGCTGCATGCCGTTTTGCGTCAAATCATAGAAGACAACAAGCATCCAGATGATTATTTGGATAGTTTGAAGCCGCGTTTTTTTATGTGATTTGGGCTAGAGAACTTGATTCTTCAGATGTCTTATTTTGATCATAAATCATCAATTGCTAGACGACTTATGAAAAATAAATCTTTTTGGGGACTGCTCCTTTTGTTGGTCTTCCCTGCATTTCTTTGGGCTAGCCCAGAGGCCGAAAGCCATCATCCGACTTTGATGCTTACTGTTTTTGAATGGCTAGAGCGCATTGCGGATATTGTGGGGATTGCCATTTTGGCCATTGGCTTTTTGCGGGGCTTTCTGCTCTTTTTACAGCTAGAGTGGGACCGTTTGCGGGGCCAAAAAGAAGCCTCCGAAATTTTTGCGCTTCGGAATGTATTGGGGAGCTATATTATAATTGCCCTAGATTTTTTGATCGTTTCGGATATTGTGCATTCGGTGGTGAGTCCAGAGCTTGATGAGCTCTTTAATTTGGGGATTATTGTGGTCCTCAGAACGGCTATTGGTCACTTTTTGGGTAAAGAGCTGCAAGAATTGCGGCATGAACTCAAGGAAGAAGAGGAGCATCCGGTATAGGGAATGCAAAAAGCGCAGGAGCAAATAGCTCCTGCGCTTTTTTGTAGATAAAGTCTACTGTTTAAATTCTGTAAAATTGATACTTGGTAGTAAAAGAGCTTTATAACCAGCATTCAAACTGAGTTGTCCGACAAAGGCCCTAAGAAAAGGGTAGGCAATAGCGGGCGCATTAACTCTTGGGAAATCAGATGTTTTGAATTGTTCATCAATATCCTCTTCGGTGGAAAAAATAGCCGTATAAACTACTTGTAGTTCATAGCCCTCTGGAACGAGCAAATTTAGATGAAATTGTATGTCGAAGCGTCTAGCTTGCTCGCTAGGATAGATTTGCTTAAAGCCAAGGTTTAGCTTAGCTTCAACTAGTTCAGTTGCTTTGGGGACATGCTTAAGATAAAACTCTGGAGCAATCGTTTTGCTTAATTTTAATTTCATGCGGCAGTCGTTAAAGAGTCTTGAGCATTAGTTTCATTATAACTAGGATAATTGCTAGATACTGTAGTGACTTCTGTATAGTAAATAGTTGTGCTTGCCTCTAGTGGAATAGATTCGACATCTTTGTCAACTAGGATAAAGCCTTGTTTAATACTTATAGCATTTGAGTGCTTTGTTGTGTTAGCTTGCTGAAGCATCTTTTCTTCTAAGGAAAGAGGAATAAACTCAATACCATCTTTTTCTAAAGAAGACATGAAATTTTCCTCAGTGATATTTTCAGCCTTTATGCGCTCATCTACACAAGCAGCCCAATCAATTTTTTCATTCATAATTTATCTATATTAGGGATAGTCTTGATTAGTTTAGTGGATTTTATAAGGGCAGTATCAAAAACAACTAAAAATGTACTGTTTGGAATTCTGCAATTAAAAAATTTAATTCTTTCTAGTTTATTTTTAACATAGAAATCCCCTGAAATTAGTGAGAAGTCAAATTTTAGAAGATTCCTTCCCCAATTGATAATTGTTCCATCTTTAAACATCTCCTTTGGCTTAAAGCCTCTTTTTGCTGTAGCAAAACTAAATTTTTGGAATCTGTCTCTAATAATATTGAAAAGAGCTATTCCATTAGGAGTATTAAGATCTAAGTAAAATCTAGAGTCCTCGGTAGGGATTTCAACTTCTACCATTAAAACAGCTCCTTCTGTATATTTATAAGACCCATTATCCCAAGCGCTTGCGATAGCCCATTCTTCTGCTTTTTCTTGAGGTTGAGGACAAGTTGCGGACTCAGTAAAAAAATAAACGCCATCCCCTAACCAATGATCATCCCCTTTACTGCGATTAAAACCCTTTTTTAGTATAGACTCTGCATCTTGTTTAGAAGTTCCATGATATACCGTAATTGTCTTTGCTAACATGGGCAAATTTGTGTTGAGTAGAAGATAAAGATACAATTTTTTTTTAGCCTCACAAAGCTGTACTTTTGCCCCTTAAAAAGAGAGACTTATGCCTTTTGCACTGCCTAATTTTTGGGGCCAACGGCCCTTGTTCAGCCTATTTTTATTGTTATTTTACTGCTTTTTGCCACAAATAGCCCTAGAAAAAGAAGGTCCTGCGATAAAGTCGGGTTTGCGCACGATTGTCATTGATGCGGGACATGGCGGTAAGGATAATGGTTCTTCTGGCGCCAAGGCCAAGGAAAAAGAAGTGGCCCTCAAAATTGCCCTTAAATTAGGGGGGTATATCAAAAAATATCTGCCCGATGTCAAGGTGGTCTATACCCGTAGCACCGATGTTTTTGTGCCCTTGCACGAGCGCTCTGAAATTGCCAACCGCCTAGGGGCCGACCTCTTCATTTCGGTGCATTGCAATTCTTTGCCCAAGCACAAAAAAAATATTCAGGGAACGGAGACTTTTGTCATGGGCTTGCACCGAGCCAAGGAAAATCTAGATGTGGCCAAAAGAGAAAATCGAGTGGTTTTGCTAGAAGATAATTACCAAAAACGCTATGGTGGCTATGATCCCAACTCTCCCGAGGGACATATTATGCTCTCTATGTACCAAAATGCCTACCTCAGCCAAAGTGTGCTTTTGGCCGAAAAAATTCAGGCGCAGTTTAAGGAAAGAGTGGGCCGAAAAAGCCGTGGGGTCAAACAGGCCGGCTTTGTGGTCCTCCGAGCAAGCAATATGCCCTCGGTTTTGGTCGAGACGGGCTTTTTGAGCAATGCTGCAGAAGAAAAATATCTCAATTCGGATAAAGGACAGGCTTATTTGGCCTCAGCCATTTTTAGAGCGATCCGCAGCTACAAAAAAATTATAGATAAAGGCAATGGCTATCAGGCCAATAATTTGCAGTTGCGGGTGCAGCTGGGCGCTTCTCCAAAACCTATTGCGGTGCATAAAGCCCCCTGGAGCAGCGTAGAAGAGCTAGAAGAAGAACAGGAAGATGGCCTTTACAAATATTTAACGGGCAATTATCCCTCTATGCTCGAGGCCGTTAAGGCTCAACGCTTTTGGCGCAGCAAAGGCTTTGATGGCGCCTTTGTGGTGGCCTACAAAAATGGCAAACGCATCTCGCTGGCCGAGGCCCGAAGCCTGCTTGCCAACTAATTGCCAACTTCTCAGCTATTTAAACACAAAAACTTTTATGTACCTTTGCCCTTTCAAGTTTTGGGGCCATTGGCTAAGGACTTTCCGCTCCTTTTTAGCTGAGGGATGTTTTGGGGCGTTACTCCTTACAGTCGTAGAAGACGGCTTGCAGCCTGCTTGTCGTTCTGCAGCTCGCTGATGTTTTGGGGCCTCCTACCTTCGGCAGGCGCTACGTTCTGCAGCTCGCAGGTCTGCTCGGCCCTTCGGCGGCAAAGCCGCCTCGGTCTGGCCTGACGGCCACTGCTCCACATCGGTTACTCCCTTTGGTCGTCGAACTGCGCCCCTTTGGGGCTGGTTGTGACCAAATGAGCCGCCCAATTTTTTGGACCAATTAGATACCTTAGTTTGGAAAATAGACGAAAATATATCTGGATCGGCATTGTCGCTTTTGTGGCGATCATTAGCTTTATTGTAATTTACCAACGCCTGCGATCTGTGCCCAGTATCAATCCAGAAACCACCCTTTATGCCGACTTTGATGAGGTGGGTAGCCTAGATATTGGCGCCTATATCTATTTGCATGGTATGGAGATGGGCTTTGTCAAAGCCATTGCTTTGCGCACAGATGGCAGCAGGAAAATTCGGGTGACCTTAGGCATTACGCCCGGAAAAAAGATTCCCAAAAATGTTATTGCCTATGCGCATGCACCTAGCCCCATTTCTAAGGATATGCTTTACCTCCGTTTGCAAAAGCCATATAAAGAAAATTGTGGACCAGAAGATTATCTCAAAGAAGGAGATGTGATTAAGGGCCGAAATAGCTCTTACCTCACCGATATTCGAGATATGGCCGCCCCTTATCTAGACCCCGTAGATAGCCTCTTGCAAGAGTGGTTTCCCACTTCCGATAGCCTGGTCCGAGCTGTACGCGAACTACAAGCCGATTTGGCCCAGTTTAGAGCAGCTACGGCTAAGGATAAGGAATTGAAGCTAAAAGGGCAGGCCGCTATTGGCGTCCTTCTCGATTTGAGAGATTTGGCCCAAAAAGTAGATGCCCAAGAGGCCACAATCAACCAAAAGATTAGTGAGTATAAGGAATTAACGGATCAGCTAGTGGCCGACTCTGTCATTCAGAAGATTCCCACTATGATCCCTACCGATATTCCCCTGCCCAACTTAGATAGTATTAACGCCAAGATTATTGCTGTACAAACCCTATTGGATAAGGTCGATAATCCTGCCGACAGCAGCAGTTATGCTTGGCTATTGCATGATGCCAAATTAAAGGCCGATATCAAGACCAAAACCGCCGAGATGGCTAGGCAAGTTCAAGAAATTCGCCAACATCCAGAGCGCTATATCAAACTAAATTAAAAGCATGAAAATTTCTAACGAAGTAAAGGTAGGTATCCTAGGGACCTTCTCTATTTTCCTACTCATCTGGGGGTACAATTTCCTAAAAGGGAACAATATCCTCTCCAATGATACCGTAATTACTGGCCGCTTTACTGCTGTAGATGGTTTGGCCGTAGGAGCTCCTGTAACTGTGAATGGTTTGCAGGTGGGCGCAGTTACGCATATGGAACTCGACCAGAAAAATCCCAAAGAAGTACTGGTAGAAATGCACCTTTATAATGGAGTAGATGTGCCCAAAACGGTAAAGCCCAAGTTGGTCACGCTCAGTATTATGAGCGGAAAGGCTGTTTCTATGGAGTTTGAAGGCAGCTGCTCTGGCGCCGATTGCCTGCAAACTGGCGATGAGGTCCGTGGAGAAGCCGGTAGCATGATTGATATGGCCCAAGAACTGATTGAGCCTTATATGGGCCGAATCGATTCTTTGACCCAAGCCTTTAAGGAGTTGGCCAAAAGCGAGGAGTCTGGCCTTAAAAAATCTGTACATGATGTACAAGCCAGTATCGAAAACCTTAAGGTGATTAGCCAGTTGCTTTCTGTTTTGCTAGAGCGCTCTACCAATAGCTTTGTCAATACGATGAGCCATATGGAGTCGATCACAGGCAATGTAAAAGCCAACAATGATCAAATTACGGCCCTGATGAGCAATTTGGCTACGCTCTCAGATGAATTGAAATCGGCCAAATTGTCGGAGACCCTAGGCGCTACTAAAAATACCGTAGAAGAATTTGGCCAATTGGCGGAAGGCATGCAGGGTACCTTGGCAGAAACCAACAAGCTGATGGCCCAATTGCAAGAATTGACCAACTTTAAGGACCAAGAAGGTCTGCTTTCTGCCTTGATGCACGATAAAGCCCTTTTGCAAGATGTAGAAAAAGCCATTGCAGAAATGAGCCTATTGATGGAGGATATTCGCCGCCACCCCGAGCGCTACCGCACGGTCTTGAGTGGCAAATACAAACCCTACGGCATGGGCAAAGCCTATAAGAAAGAGCAAAAGCTACTTGAAAAAGAGGCCAAAAAGAACAAATAAACAGGAGTTAATGGTCTAATAAAAGCCCAGAGAAATCGGTTTTGGCCGCTCTCTGGGCCCTTTTTTTGTAAACAGCCAAGCAAAAGTTGGTCTTTAGGGCCAAAAAAGAAGGCTTGGGCCAGTCGGCCTAGCGATGTGCAGGGGGGCGGCGAAGCCGCAGACCAAGGCGCTTTGCGCCGCAGGGCCGAGCAGACCTGCGAGCCCCGAAACGTAGCGCCGACGAGCGAAGCGAGGCGGAGGCCCCAAAAAAATAAGATAAAAAAAAGCAATCTATGCGTTATTTATTGCTCTGTTGTTTGTTGTTTTTGGGGCTAGAGAGCTATGCCCAAAGAGATAGCACAAACAGCGATACGAGCCGAGTGCAATTGCTCCACAGTAATAAGGGAAGAGGCGAAAGCCGGGCCGATGGCCGCTATTTATTTCTGGAAGGAGAGGTCCATTTTAAGCAAAAAGAGATGCACCTTTGGTGCGATACCGCCCAGCAGGCGCCCAATGACCAAGTGTTGGCCTACGGAGATGTGGAAATGCTGCAAGACGATAGCATTCGGGCCTTTTCGGATAGTTTGCGCTATGATGGAATAAAGCGGGAGGCGGAACTAAAAAATCAGGTGGTTTTGCAGGATAGCTCTATGACTTTATTTACTGATTATCTGCATTATGATTTGGCGCAAAAGAAAGCCAGTTATCCGCAGGGGGTATTGATTGTCTCGGATTCTAGCCAGTTGCAAAGTAAGCGGGGCTATTATGAGCTGGAGAGCAAAATGGCCTATTTTGTCGATTCGGTCCGCCTCAACCACCCCAAATATAAGTTGATTACCGACTCTATGGCCTTTAATACGGAGGAGGAAAAAAGCTATTTTTTGGCCCCTACCTATATGTATGATGATGAAAATCTGGTCTATTGCGAATCGGGGTATTATGATAATAAGGCCGAAAGGGCCGAACTGACGGGCTCGCCTTATTATTTGCAGCGCAAGGGCCAAAATAGTCGCCGCGCCTCTGCCGATACCATATTATACGTAGGCAGTGAGGATAGCTATTATTTGATTGGCAATGCCATTTTGGAGGAGGAAAGCCAAAAAGTATATGCCGATACGATTGTTCGGCGGGGGATGAAAGGCCGTTTTGAGTTTTTGGGCCATCCTCGTTTTGAGCGCAAGGGCAAAGAGGGAAATCAGGAAATTTTGGCTGGCGACTCTTACTATGATGAGGAAAAAGAGGCTATGGTGTTTCAGGATGGGGTAACGGCCAAGCGAGGCAGCCAAATTCTTCGGTCCGAAACCTTAGAGTATAGCGAGAGCCGCAAAGAGGCTTGGGCCAAGGGCCAAGTTATTTTGGAAGATACCGTAGAGCAAAGCCGTTTGATGGCGGGCTCGGTCTATTACAATGATTCGACGGGGCAGATGTTGGCCCAAGATCATCCGATTGCCCTGATGTTATTGGATGGCGACAGCCTTTGGATGACCGCCGATACCTTTCGGATGGAAAAAGACAGCGCTGGGGCCTATCAATTGCGGGCCTATCATCAGGTGCAGGTCTTTAAGTCCGATATTCAGGCTTTGGGCGACTCTTTGGTCTACAATGAAGCCGATTCGCTTTTTGAGCTGCGGGGAAATCCCCGAATTTGGCTGGATTCGGTGCAGTTTACCGCCGATACTTTGCGGGGCCGCTTGGCCGATCAGTCCTTGCAAGAGCTCTTTTTGCTCCAGCATGCCTTTATGGCCTCGAGCAAAGAGGAGGTTTATTTCAATCAGATCAAGGCCAGAGATATTCGGGCGCATTTCCAAAATAATGAGTTGCAGCGGGCCGATATTCAGTACAATGGCGAAATGGTGTATTATGCCCTAGACGAGCAGGGCCGCTATGCGGGCGTCAATGATATGGATTGCTCGGATATGCAGGTTCGTTTTAAGGAGCGGAACGTCGATCGCATCAAGTTTATGGGCCAACCCAAGGCCGTTTTGTACCCCATGGGCCAAGTTAAGCACGAAAAACTTCAGCTCAAGGGCTTCAAATGGCTAGAGGCCGAGCGCCCAAAAGATCGTTGGAGCTTGACGGGCCCTTATGCCTGGGGGCTAAAAGCGGCGGCCTTGCCCGAAATTCCGCCAGCAGCCAGCCCAAATGAAATTCCCGAACTCGAGGAGCCCAAAGAAAAGCCCAGCCTCAGCCCAGAGGAGCTTTCTAATCAAAAACGTCGAGGAGGAAAGAAGTAGGGGAGGGGTTTGGGGCCTCCTGCCTTCGGCAGGCGCTACGCTTTGGGGCTCGCAGGTCTGCTCGGCCCTGCAGCCCTTCGGGCTTTGGTCTGGCCCTTCGGGCCACCCCGCCGCATCGCTAGGCCGTTTGGCCTACGGCCAGGCGCTTCGCGCCTCTTATTCCTTTAGACCATCAGGGGCTTAGTGGCCCCAGTTGTTTTTAAATGAGCAGCTTAGTTAGTAATTTGCTGAAATGCTTTTAACTTAGAATAATTTTTTTATCCCACGCAAAAAGTTCTATATTTGCAAGCCAAAATAGGCGCACTGCGCCTATATGTTTTTTTATACAAACTATATTGAGAAACTAAATCAGAGCCCCATGATCGGGCCAAATATTGGCCAAACAGACAGCTTACTTTAGTTTCTAAAACCTATTGAATTACGCTAAAACCATGCAAGGGAAAAGTTTCGTAAAGTTCTTTACGATTGCGTTAGTCCTGGTCATTTCGTACATCTTCTTTTTGATGATTCCGACCAGCGGTATCGAGCGCAGTGCAAGCGAATTTGCTAAAGCGGCAACGGATAGCATTCAGGACCAAGAACTTAAGGCTGTACAATACGATATGGCCCAACAGTACTTCCTCGATTCTATTTCTGAGGAGCCCGTCTTGAATCTAGGATTCAAATCATACTCTTATCAAGAGCTCAAGCGCAGCCAGTTGGCTTTGGGTTTGGACTTGAAAGGCGGTATGAGTGTTGTCCTTCAAGTAGATTTGCAAGAGTTGATTAAGACCTTGGCCAACAAAACTTCTGATGAGAACTTTCAGAAGGCATTGGCCAACGCCAAAGCTGCACAGTCTACCGCTCAGGTAGATTTTGTAACCTTGTTTGGTCAAGAATATGCCAAAGTGAGCGACAAGCCTTTGGCGCGCTTCTTTGGAACTACCGAAAAACTGGAGGGCATCAATATCAACTCAACGAATGAGGAAGTATTGACGGCCATCCGTTTGGAGGCTTCTAAAACGGTAGAGCGCACCTTCAATCTATTGAAGCAGCGTATTGATAAGTTTGGTGTGGCCCAACCTGTGGTTTCACTAGATAAGTCTACTGACCGTATTACTGTTGAATTGCCTGGTGTGCGCAGTCCTAAGCGGGCTCGTGAGTTCTTGCAAGCTACGGCTAGTCTAGAATTCTGGGAAATGTACACTGCTGTTGAGCTTTTGGGCCAACAAACTGCTGGTCCTTTGGTCAACCTCAATGAGGCCCTAAAAGGCAGCAAATACGATAAGAGCGAGCCTGCTGTAGGTACAGCTGCTCCTCAGCCTGATTCGGCAGCCTTGGCTTATATTGAAGAAGTAAAGGCCGACACTAGCCTAGATGAGGCGGTTAAGCAGGCTAAAATTGACTCTGTCAATGCTAGCTTTGCCGCTACTGCCGTAACAGATTCTACTAATCCTGGTCCTTTGTTTAAGGTTATGGGCTTTGCTCCTCCTCAGACAGAAAAAGACCCTTATGTAGGCTATACTCAGGTAAAAGATACTGCAGAAGTGATGGACATGCTCCGTTCTGCAGAAGCGCAGCGCATCTTGCCTAAAGATGTTCGTTTCGCTTGGGATTCTAAAGTACAGAAATCAGAAGATGGTGGCCGTTTGGTTCAGTTGTTTGCCTTGCGCACTCGTGGCCAAGATGAGGCAACACTATCAGGTGAGCGGGTAGTTTCTTCTCGTGCTACTCAGAATCCTTCTGGTGCAGGTTATGCTGTTTCTCTAGACATGGACAATGAAGGGGCGCGTAAGTGGAAGAAAATGACGGAAGAAAACGTTGGCTTCTGCGTAGCGGTAACCCTAGACAACAAAGTATATTCTTACCCTCGTGTAAATGAGGCTATCCCTAATGGTAGCACAAGTATCTCTGGAGACTTCTCGGCTACAGATGCTAGTGACTTGGCCAATATTCTAAGTATTGGTAAGTTGCCTGCTACACCTGAAATTATTGAAGAAGCTATCGTTGGTCCTAGCTTAGGACAGGCTACGGTAAATGCAGGTCTTTTTGCCCTAGTGATTGGATTCTTGTTGGTGCTTATCTTTATGTTGGTTTACTATGCTAAGGCGGGTATTCTAGCTGTATTGGCCCTCTTCCTCAACATCTTCTTTATCTTGGGTTGTTTGGCCTCTTTTGGTACTGTACTGACGCTACCTGGTATTGCTGGTATTGTATTGACCATTGGTATGGCTGTGGATGCCAACGTAATTATCTTTGAGCGTATTCGAGAAGAATTGCGAGCTGGGCAGCACTGGAAAGAAGCTATCCTTTCGGGTTTCCAACACTCTTATTCAGCAATTATTGATGCCAACGTTACTTCATTTGTTACGGCCCTTATCCTCTTCCAATATGGTTTAGGTCCAATCAAAGGTTTTGCTACGGTATTGATGATTGGTGTAGCTTGTTCGGTATTTACTGCGGTATTGTTTGGCCGCTTGTTGTTTGACCGTTACTTGGTCAATAACAAAGAGGTATCTATTTGGACCGGAAGCACCAAGAATGTTTTGGCCAATGTAAGCTTTGACTTTATTGGCAAGCGTAAAATTGCTTATGCTGTTTCTGGCCTTTTGTTGATTGCTGGTATTGCTTCTATGGCTACTCAAGGTTTTGAGTTGGGTGTAGACTTCCAAGGTGGTCGCTCTTATACCGTAGAGTTCCCTCAGCAAGTAGAGGTCTCTCAATTGAAGGAGGAGCTAGTTAAAGCATTTGATGGCTATGATAAGAATGTAGTAAAGACCTTTAACCAAGGCAACCAAGTGAAAATTACTACTTCTTTCATGCAGGAAAAAGAAGGGCGAGAAGCAGATGCTGAAGTATTGACTAAGCTTCACCAAGCTTGTAAAGCCTATTCTTCTGCCGATGTAGCTTATGAGGCTTTTGCCGCAGGTAAAGCACCTAATGTAACAGAAGCTGGCTTGTACTTGACGGCCTCTTCTAAAGTAGGTCCTACTATTGCAGATGATATTCGTCAGTCTGCTTTCTGGGCTTCATTGCTTTCTTTGCTCTTTATCTTTAGTTACATCTTTATCCGCTTCCGCAGATGGCAGTTCTCTGTAGGTGCTATTGCGGCCCTATTCCATGATGTACTTTTGGTTTTGGGTATCTTCTCTTTGTTCAAAGGTATTATGCCTTTCTCTATGGAGATCGACCAAGCCTTTATTGCTGCTATTTTGACCATCATCGGTTACTCGATTAACGATACCGTAATTGTATTTGACCGTATTCGGGAAACTGCAACGAATGAGGGGGAAAGCAAAGGAATTAAGGATATCGTTAACCAAGCAATTCAGAGTACAGTAAGCCGTACTTCAATTACCTCATTGACTACATTTTTTGTAGTGGCCATCTTGTTCTTCTTTGGTGGTGATGGCATCAGTGGTTTTGCTTTTGCCTTGTTGATTGGTGTAATTGTCGGTACTTACTCTTCTATGTTTATTGCGTCTCCTATTGTAGTAGATACAACTAAAGATGCTAGCTCATTGAAATATACCGAGTACGTTTCTGATTATGCTGAAGGCGCAGAAGATGCTGAAAGCAGCACTGGTGACGAACTAGATGAACTAGAAAACGAAGAAGAAAAAGCTTAGGCTTTTCCACTTATATAGTTTGTAAAAAGTCTCTAGGCCAGCATTGGCTTAGGGGCTTTTTCTTTTGGAGTGTACAGGCCCGTCAGGGCCGCAGGCCTAGTGATGTGAAGGGGTGGCCCGTAGGGCCAGACCAAAGCCGCCCTTGGCGGCTGAAGGGCCGAGCAGACCTGCGAGCCCCGCAACGTAACGCCGAGGAGCGCAGCGAGGCGGAGGCCCCAAAGCATTAAGTTCTGAAGAACCCAAACTCTATTGTCGTGGATAAGGACTAAGGCTTTAAAAACTTGCAAGAGCAAAATAAAACTGCTATATTTGTTAGCAGACAACAGTAGGAACGGTCAACTCAATGGAGTTGGGCGTTCTTTACTTATTTTATGTAGTAGATAAACTACATAATTGATGCGGAGGCCGTTTCTTGATCTAGAGGAACGTCCTTTATTTTTCTGTCAAAAACAAACGGAATTTACTGCTTGGCCCAATAGCCGAACAGCTAAAAATTGAAAAAATATGTCTAAGCAAATTTCTTATATGACCCGCGAGGGCTATAATAAGCTGAAAAAAGAGTTGGAAGAACTCAAAACCGTAGAACGCCAAAAGGTGGCTCAGCAAATTGCTGAGGCTCGCGAAAAGGGCGACCTTTCTGAAAATGCCGAATATGATGCGGCCAAGGAAGCACAAGGCTTATTAGAGCTCAAAATTAACCAAATGGAGGCCGTTATGGCCAATGCCCGCATTGTTGATGGAGCCGATTTGGATGCCTCTAAGGTGGTGGTGCTTTCTACCGTGAAAATGAAAAACCTCAAGACCAAAAAGACCATGAGCTATACCCTGGTCTCTGAGTCAGAAGCCGACCTTAAGGCCAAGAAAATATCTGTTAACTCTCCTATTGGCAAAGGCCTTTTGGGCAAAGCCGTCGGTGAAGTAGCCGATATACAAACCCCCGCCGGCATTATGCAGGTGGAAATCCTAGATATTAAGATTGATCTCTAGAAGAATAGCTCAACTGTAAAAGCCGTTTGGAATTAGCCAAACGGCTTTTTTTTGGCCCAAATGCCAAGCATAATTTTGAAATAAAGTTATTTCTCGCATAAAAAAAGTGTAAACTATTTTAGCAATTTAGTCGCTAAGCGCTTATATTTGGAAACGATACACGATTTCATCTGGTCTAAGATTGGTCTTCAACCACTAATTAAAGTAAAGGGAAAAATCCTGCATCTGGCCCATCTTGGACCTCTTTCACCTTCATCAAAATCTACCGATTATGGGAAAAGGAGACAGAAAAACCAAAAAAGGCAAATTCTACTTAGGCAGCTATGGCGTTTCAAGGCCCAAAGCCGCTAAAGTCAGAAAACGAAAACAGAAAAATTAGCAGCCTAGCTGCTATCAGCTTATGGCCCCAAATTTATTTGGGGCCTTTTTCAAACAATCTAAACTGATTTTATTATGATGAAGCGCACTGCACTTTTTAGCTTCTTGAGCTTGTTCTTGCTCGCAGGATTTGGCCTTAAGGCACAAACTGGTCCCTATGCTCGCTTGGGCGTAGGCTACGGTATGGGAGCAACTACAGACCAATTGGGAACTACTTATGTAGAAGATGCTAATGGTGATTTTACAGAAGAAAATATTTATGGCACCTATGGTGGTGGCTTTGATGTTAATCTAGATCTAGGCTATAACTTTAGCCAAAATTTTGGCTTTGGTTTAGGGGTGGATTATCTATTTGGAAGCACGGTAACCAGAGATGAGTATACTGACCCTTCGCAAACTTCAATGACTGAAGTTTATACCCGCCAATTGCGCCTATCGCCCAATTTTACTGTTCGTGGAAATAATGAAGGCATGGTACAACCTTATGGTGGTTTGGGCCTTGTTATTCCTGTTACAGGAACTACATATTCTAATACAGAAGATGTGTATACCGGAATTAGTGGTACTGCTACTCAAAAAGTAGAGACTAAAGGACAGTTTACCCTAGGTTATGAAGCTTTTGCCGGTGTTTACTTCAAAGTACCCAACGATAAGGTGCGCATCTTTGCCGAACTCCGCTACACGGGCCTACGTATTCGGGCTAAAGAAGCAGAGATCGTAGAACTTATGCAGCCTGATATGTCTACAGGGACTATTATTGATGTCATCGATCTAAGACCAGATCCTTATACCGAAATTAACTTCGTAGATGAAATTGATCAGGATACAAATGCAAATAGAAATGCAGGTGACCCTATCGAACAACTTAGAACATCTACCAACTTTAGCAGCTTTGGAATCCAAGTTGGAGTAGCTATGAGCTTTGGTGGCGATGAGGAGTAATCTCCAATAGCCTAAATTTTAAAATAGATGCCTTCTTCCAAGGGCATCTATTTTTTTTTGCCTTAGACTTCCCTATTTTAGCCATCATTATTACAATCAATTATAAGTTATGAAAGTATTTCAAGAGGCTATTGAGGCCGCCTGGGACAATAGAGAGTTACTCAAAGAAGCCAAAACACAAGAACTCATTCGTGAGGTAATTGACCTACTCGATAAGGGCGTTGTGCGCGTAGCTGAACCTACAGCAGATGGCTGGACCGTCAATACTTGGGTGAAAAAAGCCGTGGTGCTTTATTTCCCTATCCAAAAAATGGAGACGATTGAAGTGCCTCCTTTCGAGTTTCACGATAAAATTCCACTCAAAACCAATTATGCCGAACTTGGCGTTCGGGTGGTTCCGCATGCTATTGCTCGCCATGGCGCTTTTTTGGCCCCTTCGGTCATTATGATGCCTAGCTATGTCAATATTGGCGCTTATGTGGATGCTGGCAGTATGGTCGATACCTGGGCCACGGTGGGTTCTTGTGCCCAAATTGGCAAGAATGTACACCTTAGCGGTGGCGTGGGCATTGGTGGCGTATTAGAGCCCCTACAAGCCGCTCCCGTGATTATTGAGGACAATTGCTTTATTGGCTCTCGCTCTATTGTGGTAGAAGGGGTGCACATTGAAGAAGAAGCCGTTTTGGGCGCTAATGTAGTCATTACGCAATCCACAAAAATTATTGATGTTTCTGGTCCAGAACCGATCACTTATAAGGGCCGAGTGCCCGCCCGCTCTGTCGTGATTCCCGGTAGCTATACCAAGGAGTTTCCCGCAGGCAGCTATCAGGTGCCTTGTGCCCTAATTATTGGCAAGCGCAAAGAGAGCACCGACAAAAAGACCTCGCTCAATGATGCCCTTCGCGAGCATAATGTAGCGGTTTAGTTCTTTTTTTTGGGGCCTGCCGCCTTCGGCGGCCGGGCCCCTACAAGGCTCGCAAGCCTGCTCGGCCCTGCGCTTCGGTGCTACGCACCTTCGGTTACTCCCTTTGGTCGTTGAACTGCGCCCTAAAGGGCTTGTTCTGGTCTGGCCTGACGGCCACCTTTTCGGGCCCCTAGGCCTGCGGCCCTTCGGGCCTGTAGGACGCCAAAGCGGTATTCCTCGCTGCGCTCCTCATTCGCTAAAATAACCCGCCCACCCACCCCTCTGCGAGATTCCTTAAGGAATCTCTTGGGGCGGCTGGGCCAAAGAAAAAACGCCAGAGATCTAGATCTCTGGCGTTTCTATTTACATTCCTACAGGCCCTTTAGGGCCGCAGGCCTAGCGATGTGCAGCAGTGGCCGTCAGGCCAGACCCAGCAAAAAACTTGTTTTTTTGCGCAGGGCCGAGCGAACAGCGAGCTGCGAAACGTAGCGCCCGCCGAAGGCGGGAGGCCCAAAAACATGATGAACCTACTCTTGCTCCATCACCGCTGGAGGAACAGAAGCTGCAGTACGAACGCGCAAAACTCTGGCGCGGCTACGGCTTTGGTCCAAAATATCATTGGTGCTTTGTAGCTCTACCTCATTCCACTGGCTATTGTCTCCCTTGGCTGTAGCCTCAGGCGTTTTAGGCAGCTCTTCCTTGGGCGTAGAGATCTCTTCTTTAGCCACTTTAATAGCTGGCTGGGCCGTAATAGGCGCCGAGCTAGCCGTTGTTTTTTCATCATTTAGTGGCTCGGTAGCAGCAGCCCCCACAAAACCATAACTTCTAAGGCGGCGGCCACGACTGCGGTCCTGCAAAGCGGGACGCTCAATAGCTTGGCGGCGCTGTTCTACAGCGACCTTCTGCTCGGCCTTGGGTTGTGCTCTAATTGTTTCTTCTTCTAGCAAAACGGTCTTGCCATCAATGTTCGTATAACGGCGACGGGCCGCTACAGCTCCTGCCTGAGGCACCTTAGCCGCCACTTCCGTCTGCTCACTAGTGCCCAAATAAACCGAAGAGGTTTTGGCCTCTTGCTTCTCATTGAGCCCCACCACCTTTAAGGCAGCAATAGAAATTCCAGAAACCTGCTTTTTGTTACGGGCCAACAACTCTACATTTACCCTATGCTCTCTCAAACCGATCAAATCGCCAGCATAAGGCTGATAATCAGCAGGCAATTCGTTCCAAAACAAAATATCCTCAACAGAACAGCGGTAGGCCTTGGCCAAACGCTTGAGGTCCTGGGGCGACTGAATGCGACGAACGGCTCTCAAGGGATTTTCTTTTTGCATCTCTACAATGCGGTTAAAAGCCCGAGTATAGGCTCTTTCTTTGGCCACAATACGAGCCGGAAGAACCAAAATTTGCGCATCCTTATCCTTGGGGACATAGTTGCGGCGATAAGAAGGATTGAGCAACTTCAAGGTATCTAGACTAATGTCTAACTCCTCGGCCAATTTGCGCAAAGACTGCCCGCCTTCAATATGCAAACTGTCTGTAAGCACCAAATCCTGAGACAGCTGCTGCGGAATCAACTGATGCTCCTGATAATACTCTCCAACATAAACCATGGCCATAAAGAAAGGCACATAGCGCTGGGTCTCTCTTGGCAAATACTTGCGTGCTGCCCAGAAATTTTTGCTACCCGCCCGCTTAACTGCGCGGTCTACTCGGACCGGGCCACAGTTATAGGCCGCCATGGCCAAAGCCCAATCGCCATAGCGATTGTACAAACGACGAAGCAATTTTGCCGCCGCTTCCGAGGCCTTATGCGTGTCGCTGCGCTCATCTACATAAGTATTGATGCGCAAATCGAAAATGCGACCCGAGCTAGGAATAAACTGCCAAAGCCCCACCGCACTAGCCACCGAACGAGCTGTTGGGTTAAGATGCGACTCGACAATCGCCAAGTATTTTAGGTGATGAGGGACATCATGGGCAGCCAAATGCTCTTCAAAAATAGGAAAGTACATTTTACTGCGACCCAAAATGGCCTCCGTGCTGTTTCGGTATTTTCCCGTGCGAATCAAAATCCGCTCCTTGGTCAAAGGATCTAAACGGTAGTCAATCGCTCCAGAAAGCGCCTTGAGCCGATCCTTATATTCTGTATCCGAAAACTCCGGAAAGTCATTGAGCAAATTGGTCATCAAGCGGCTCAAACTATCCACAAAGGGAGCATCCTCTTGAAAACTATTGGGAATGAGGTCCTTGTCTGGCGAAGCCTGCAATTGCCCTTGTCCAAAAGTGAACAAAAAGGCAAAAATAAATAGGCGGTAGAAAGTCCGTCTCATAAGATTTTAAATTGATATCGAACAAAAACTTGCAAAAAGAAAAAAGAGCAAAAGCCCTATGCAAGCCCTAGTGAAAATTCACTAAATCGTTTGAAAATGGGGAAGGGTGACCAAAACATGTCTAATTTATCATTTTTTTTGAAAAATTAGCTGCAATGGCTTGATTTTAAGCCCAAAAGCCCCTAGCATAAATAGGAAATGGTAACTTCCACAACAATTTGTTGCAAAAGTTACCATTTTAAATCTAAAGAGTAAGGCAAAAAATCGACTTAAGATTTTTCATACTCCTTCTTGCTCTCCTTGGGTTCTTCGTTAATGCCAGCTTCTAGCTCTTTCGATACTTTATTTTTAGCATCGTTGAACTCGCGGATGCCACTCCCTAACCCACGCATGAGTTCAGGAATTTTTTTACCGCCGAAAAGAAGAAGAATGGCCACTAAAACGATGATCATTTCTGGACCGAAGAAGCTCAATAATAATATAGCGTTCATAAGGCAATGATGATTTATATGCACTTAGATAGTGAAAGCCGCCTGAGGTGGAATGTATCCCCTAAACATTTTTTGGCTTTCAATACCCTGCAAAGGTACAGTATTTTTTTTGATTGAAAGAATTTCCCTCCTCGGGCTTCCCTTTTCGCTATGTTAAAGCGATAGCAGCCTAAGCCTTAGGCAGGTAGTAAAGCACAGAGGCCTTTTCTTGCTGAAAGAGGAATTGGGCCTGCAACTGTAGCTGCTTGGCTGTAATTTGCTGATAATAATCGGCCTCTTCATTGATCAATTGGGCCTGCCCCAATAGTTCATAGTAGCCCAAACTCAAGGCTTTCTGAAATGGCCGAATTTCCCCAAATAAGAGGTTGTGCTCAGTGTTGTTTTGCAACTTTTGTAGCTGCTCCTCACTAATGGGCTGGGCCTTAAATTCTTCTAAAGCAGCCCAAACAGCCTGCTCGGCCTGCTCAATGTCTACCCCATCTTGCAATTTTCCCTCAATCACAAATAGTCCAGCCTCTACCGTGCCCGTAATGTATACATCCAGCTCGCTAAAGAGCTTTTGCTGCTTGACCAATTGCCGAACCAGCAATGAAGAATCACTCAAACCCAATATATCTGATAAGAGGTCTTCTAAATAATAGGCGGTTTCTAAACGAGCCGCCGCCGGAAAAGCCATGTAGAGGGCCGCATCGGTCACATTGGCCCGATGCACTTTTTTGCGCCCTACTAGCTGCGGCGGCTCGGCCGCATAGGCTGGCCGCTTGACGGCCCCTCTCGGAATATGCCCAAACCAATGTTCTACCCGCTCCAGTACTTCTTCGGCCTTGATCTTGCCCGAAATCGATAAAACGGCATTGTTGGGACAATAGTAGTTTACATAAAATTCACGCACTTCTTCTAAAGAAGCAGCCTCAATATGCTCAAAACTTTCCCCAATTACGGGCCGCTTATAAGGATGTTCCTTAAAGGCCAAATCCCCCAAAATATGCCACAAATCTCCATAGGGCTCTTCCAGGCAACTCTCCTTAAATTCTTCCACCACCACCCGCTTTTCTTTCTGCAAAGGCTGCGGCTCTATACAAAGGTTTTGCATGCGGTCCGCCTCCAACCAAAGCCCCAAATCTAGGTTCTGATAAGGCAAAATGTCATAAAAAACAGTCATGTCTTGGTTGGTAAAGGCGTTGTTTTCGCCCCCAGCCAATTGTATTAATTGGTCAAAATTGGGCGCATGCTGAGAACCCGCAAACATCAAATGCTCAAATAAATGCGCAAAGCCACTGCGGCCAGGCAATTCATCTTTGCTACCCACTTCATAGTTCATACAAAGCGTGAGCATGGGGCTGCTGGGGTCTTCCTGCAAGAGTACACGCAAGCCATTTGCTAGCTGATATCTTTTATAATTAATCATTTCTTTTTTTGTTTTTGGGGCCTCCTGCCTTCGGCAGGCGGTTACTCCCGTTGGTCGTCGAACTGCGGACTAAAGTCCTTGTTGTCGTTCCGCAGCTCGCTGCTGTTTTGGGGCCTCCTGCCTTCGGCAGGCGCTACGTTCCGCAGCTCGCTGTTCGCTCGGCCCTGCGCAGGCAAAGCCTGCTTGGTCTGGCCTGCGGCCACTGCTGCACATCGCTAGGCCATTGGGCCGCCCAATATTAATTGCTTAAACAACTCGCCTATGCCCTTGTTTAGGCTGGGCCAAGATAAGACAAGAAAAGCAGCAAACTTTGATTATCTTACTCTATCTAAGGTAAGACTAAATTTTTAACTAATGACGAATAAAGCCTACCCCAAGTTATTTAATGACCCCATTTATGGATTAATTGAGCTCCCTAAAGGCCTGCTGCTGGAGCTTGTCGAGCATCCCTTTTATCAACGACTGCGCCGCATTGGGCAGTTGGGCTGGGCGCATTATGTTTATCCCGGCGCCACCCACAGCCGATTTAGCCACTGCCTTGGCGCCTATTATTTGATGCGAAAAGCGCTGGGCCATTTGCAGCGCAAGGGCATAGCACTTTCTGAGGCCGAAATGGAGGCCTGCTCTGCCGCTATTTTATTGCATGATTTGGGCCATGGCCCTTTTTCTCATAGCCTAGAGTACGAACTGCTCGATATTGCCCATGAAGAGATTTCTTTGGCCCTAATGCAAGAGCTAAATGAGCAGATGCAAGGCCGCCTAGATTTGGCTATCGCCATTTTTAAGGGAGAATATAAACGCCCATTTTTACAGCAGTTGGTTAGTGGCCAACTGGATATGGACCGCATGGATTACCTCAACAGAGATAGCTTTTATACAGGCGTAGCCGATGGTATTGTGAGCTATGACCGCCTCTGCCAATTGCTAACCGTAGCCGATGAACAACTGGTTTTAGAACAAAAGGCCATTTATTCTATTGAGCGCTTTTTGATGGCCCGCCGCCTGATGTATTGGCAGGTCTATTTGCACAAAAATAGTATTTCCACTAGCCAACAATGCCTAAAGATGATGCAGCGGGCAAGACAGCTCAAAGGAGCAGGGAAAAATTGGCGAATTTCTTCGGCCCTGGCGTTTTTCTTGGACCATAAATATACTAAGGCGGAGTTTTGGGCCAATCCCAAGCCCATCCTGGCCCAATTCAATCAGTTAGATGATAGCGATATCTATCAGGCGATTAAGTGTTTTGCCCAAGATGATGATTTTGTGCTCTCCTTTTTGGCCCAAGGCCTGCTCCATCGGCAGTTGTTTAAAATTGAGCTGCAAGACCAAGCTTTTGCCCCCGCTCAACTGGCCCAAATAGGAGAGGAGCTGCTCCAAAAATACCCCATAACAGAAGAAGAACTCCCCTTTTTATTATATCAGGGCCAACAAGAATTACAGGCCTATACGGCCAAGCAAAAAGCCATTTTGGTCCAAAATAAAGCCAAGCAATTGTTGCCGCTTTCGGCTTGGCCAGAACTAGAACTGCCCACCAAGGTCTTGCGGAAATATTACCTTTCTTATCCTAAGCGCTAGACCAATTGCTTATACTAAGCCTTCATTAATGAAGCCTAGGGCAGCGCGGGACTATCGGCCTAGCGATGTGCAGCAGTGGCCGCAGGCCAGACCGAGCCGCTGAAAGCGGCGAAGGGCCGAGCAGACCTGCGAGCTGCGAAACGTAGCGCCTGCCGCAGGCAGGAGGCCCCAACCCCCTATCATTATAAAAATATTTATATTTAATAGTTGAAGGTCGAATAAGTGGCGAAAAAAGCGGCGCTTGTATTTTTTTTGGGTCAAAATCATTTTAAATTGTAGAGCCTTAACAGTTTTTTTATTTTTGTAGACTGTAAACTCATTTAAAATCTAAGCGAGCGCTACTATATGAAATCTTTATACCTCAACTTTTTGTGGGCTGCCCTGCTAGCCTTTCCGCAATTTTTATTGGCCCAAGACTATCCGCCCGATGCCGAACCGGGGAAATGCTACGCCAAATGTTTGATCCCGGATGAGTATGAAAATATTACGGAGGAAATTTTGGTCAAGCAAGCCACCCAAAGAATAGAAATTGTGCCCGCCACTTTTGAAGAAATAGAGGAGCGGGTTGAGGTTAAAGCTGCCTCTACTCGAATTGAGGTGATTCCGGCCGTATTTGAAAGCCAAGAGGAAAAGGTCGAAGTGAAGGCCGCTAGCATTCGCCTAGAGCCTGTTCCCGCTCGTTATGAACAGATTGAAGAAGAGGTGGAAATTCGCCCTTCTGAGGTGAAACTGGAAGAAGTGCCTGCGGAGTACGAAACCGTAACCGAGCAAATTCAAGTAGCCCCTGCCACTACCAAATGGGTGCGCAGAAAAGGAGATAAAAACTGTTTGTCGGCCAATCCTGAAGATTGTATGGTTTGGTGTTTGGTCGAGGTGCCCGCAGAGTACGAAACCCTGACCAAAACGGTGCTCAAAACACCCCCTACCACCAAAGAAACGGTGATTCCCGCCGAGTATAAAACCGTGAAAAAAACAGTGATGGTAGAAGGCCCTACCACCAAAGAAATTGAGGTGCCTGCCGAGTATGTGACCATCAAGAAAACGATTATGGTCAAACCACCAGAAACTCGAGTGATTGAGTTGCCCGCAGAGTACAAAACGATTAAGCGCCGACTCATGACCGCTCCCGCTCAGACCAAAGTAGTGGAAGTGCCCAGCGAGTTTAAGACGGTGACCAACCGCCGCCTAGTTACTCCCGGCGGTTACTCTGATTGGAGAGAGGTGCTTTGCCAAAATAAAATTGATGAGGTGAAAATTCAGGAAATCCAAACCGCTCTTCGTAGAAAGGGCTATGATCCTGGTCCCTCAGACAATATTTTTGGAATCAAAACCAAAACGGCCCTGATCCAATTCCAAAAAGATAATGGCTTGCCTGTAGGACAACTAGACTTTGAAACCCTCAAGGCCCTAGGCGTTTCTTATTAGGCCTTGGCGCTAGAGAAACAAAAAAAGCTCCCTCAGGGAGCTTTTTTTGGGCCATTAAGAAGAGTTTGCGATAAAATCCTTTTTAAGGACCAAGATAATCTCTTATATTTGTTTAGAATAGATCTAAATAAAATACAATATGAGCACTATAAAAGTAGAGCAAACGGTTTTAGAGAGTATTAAAAACCGTCGTTCCGTTTATCCCGAAGTATTTACAGATGAGTTAGTGACAAAAGAAGAGCTAGAGCAGCTGTTGGAGATGGCCAATTATGCGCCCAATCATAAATTGACGCAACCCTGGCGCTTTAAGGTAGCTGCGGGCGATCGAAAAACAGATTTTGCCGAGGCCATGGTGGCAGCCTATGAGGCTGCTGTTCCTGCAGAAAAGCAATTGCCCAAAAAACCAAGGACGATTCGTAAGCGGGCCCAAAAAAGTAGCTTTATGCTGGCTATTTGTATGCAGCGAGACCCCAAAGCCAGCTTGCCCGAATGGGAGGAGTTAGCGGCGATGTCTATGGCGGTTCAAAACATTTGGTTGGCTGGAGAAGCTATGGGGATCGGCATGTATTGGGGCAGCCCAGGCTTTATGGTTCGTCCCGAAATCCGAGAGTTTTTACAGTTGGCAGAAGGAGAAACTTGCTATGGTTTGCTTTTTATTGGCCGTAAGCCCGAGGGACTTGAGTTGGTCTCTAGCCGAACGCCAATTAGCGAAAAAGTTAGCTGGCTATAATCTGGTCCAGCTAAAACGGCCCAAAAGCACGCTTTTGGGCCGTTTTACTTTTCTCTTGGACTCGACAGAAAAAAATTGGCAGTTAAAAAGCAAAAACTTACCTTTATAAGGCACTACCACAGCTGATTTTTTCCTTCAGAATATCCACTATGAGAGCCTTTTATATCTTACTGCCCATTTTAGCTATTAGCCTAGCTAGTAGTTCTTGTATTTTTAGTGACCTTTTTGGAGCAGGCAAACAGGAGTTTGTTGCCGATACCGTGGTTGCTGTTCCTTCTATCAAAGACATTCGCGTTCAATTCTTATTGACCGATACGACCAATGATGTGGTTCGCTATTGGAGCGACCGCTCTGGCCGCCCAATCTATCAGCGATCAGAAGAAAGCTTTATTGGCCAAAAAAGAGATGGCTTTCAGCGAGAATGGAATGAAGACGGTATCCTTATTCTAGAGGCCCAATGGAATAAAGGCCTGCCCATTGAGTATCGTATCGAACGCTATGACGATGGCTCGCTCAAACGAAAGGTGCTCTACAATAGCCAAAAAGGTTATGCCCGCTATGAGGTGAATTTCCACCCCAATGGCCGCCTAAAAACAGATACGATCCTCTATAATGAGGGCGTAAAAGAAGGTAAAATCAATTATTATGATACGGCCGGCGTTTTGGTCGAACAACATATTTTTGCCGATAATGAATTGGTCGGTATCGAGATCTTTAGAGCAGAGTTCGAAAATGTCTTTAATAAGGTGGCTTATCTAGAACGCTCTTTGGTCCAAGATTCTATTGATGCCATTCGCCAAGATTCTGTCTTTAGAGCCGTTTTAGGCGATGTGGACCCCGCCGCCGCTAAGGCTGGTGCCGGAATCGCCTGGAAGAATGATTATAATGAACTGGAAAATCTCCGCTATCTAGAAGGCCTGATGAATCCCGAAAAACGCCTAGCCGATAGCGCTCGGGCAGATAGCCTAAGAAATATAAATTCAAAAGATGAAAAATAAACAAATTGCCATTATGGGCTGCGGCTGGCTGGGGGCTCCCTTGGCCGAAAAACTTTTGGCCGAAGGCTGGGAGGTTTATGGCAGCAGCCGCTCTTTGGCCAATTTAGAAGGGCTTCAGGCTTTGGGCCTGAAGCCCTTTCGTATGGAGCTACCCAAAACGCTTCCCGCTGCAGAGGATCCCATCTGGCAGCTGCCTTATTATATGGTCAATATGCCGCCTACACCTTTTATGGCGCTGGGTCCGCTGGCTTATGCCCAAAGTATGGCCCTTTTGGCCGAGCGAATACCGGTCGGCGCAACGCTATTTTTTGTCTCTAGCACTGGGGTCTATGGTCCTCAAAAAGGAGCTGTTTTGGAGACGAATGATTGCCAGCCAGCTCATGCTCGTTCTCAGGCTGTTTTGGCCGCAGAAAAGGCCCTGGCCCCTTATCGCGCTAAGCTCAATTTGAGTATTTTGCGCTTTGCTGGACTCATCGGCGGGCAACGGAAGGCCGGCCGCTTTTTGGCGGGAAAAAAGGAGGTTCCTCAGCCTTTTCGCCGCCTCAATTTGATTCACCGCAGCGATTGCCTGGGTATTTTATCGGCTCTTTTGGCCAAAGAAAATTGCCCTGCTTTGCTAAATGTTGCTGCGCCTAAACACCCTTTTGCCCAAGATTTTTATCCCAAACGGGCCAAAATGTTGGGTCTAGAGCCGCCTAGCTTTTTGCCGCCCGCTTCCCAAGAAAAAGAGCAGGCTAGTTATATTTCTACGGCTGCACTACAAGCTTTTTTGCCCGATTATATCTGGCAATATCCCGATCCCAACGATTTTCCTTAAGGTTTTTATTTGGGGCTGCCCCGTCCGCCGGGTTGAAACCCAGCGCAAAGCGGTATCGCTTTGCGAACTTATATAAAATGAGGGTTAAAACCCTCATGAGTTCTTGGGCGGGTCGCTCCCTCCGCAGCTCGCAGGTCTGCTCGGCCCTGCACGGGCTTCGCCCGCTAGGTCTGCCGCCTTTGGCGGCCCTGCTCTGGCAGCTCAGCCTGCGGCGGCTTCGCCGCCTGCAAAACCGCAAAAATGGTATTCGTCGCTGCGCTCCTCATGCCTACTGATTAACCCGCCCACCCTCCCCTCTGCGGGATTCCCTAAGGAATCCCTCGGGGGAGCTTGGGCCATTTTTTTACTGCCCCAAAGCCTGATAACAAGCATTCAACCGGCCCCTAATAGCGGGATTTTCTGGGGCCAGCTTTTTGGCTGCCTGAAAATACTGAATGGCCGCAGCATACTGCTTCTCTTCGGCCAAAAGTACTCCCAAACCAAAGAGCGACTCCAAGTTTTCGGGCGCTAGGGCTAGCGCTTGCTCAAAGGCTACTTTTCCTGTTTTAAAGGCCTGGGCCTTTTGCTCCGCTGTACTTTTGGGGTCCAAATATTGGCGGGCGGCCAAACGGCCCTGCACGCTATAAGCCATAGCCTTATCTGGATGTTGCAAGGCTTTTTCTAGGGCCTTTTGGGCCAATTCCTGCTCATTCAAAGCATAATAGAGATGAGCGCCAATGGCCCATTGATTGACTTCGGGATTCTCCTCATTTTTAAAAAATGGGTAAAGCATTTTGCTCAGGACCAAAGGAACCGCTGAAGAACTAGAACTCCCCCAAGCTTCAAAAACAGCCTTTTTAGCGGTCTTTGTCAAGCCCTTTTCGGCAATGAGCTGCTCATATTTGGGCAGGCGCTTTACATATACCATGGCCACGGGGTCGGCATAGACCAAAACGTAATTAGGACTATCATGCAAATGCACATAAAGAGTGGGAATCTGCTCAATTGGGCGGCGGAGCAAGACCACATACTCAAAATTGTATTTTTGGTCCTCGGCATCAAAGAGAGCGGGATTTTGCAGCAGCTTTTCGTATTGGGCAAAAAAATCGGCCGGAAAAATATCGAGGTCTCTAAGGTCAATATAAGTCTTGAAGTCGGGCTGTAGCCGCCAAAGCAAATAAGCAGAGCTCAGATAATCGGCAAAGCCGCGGCCATTGATGTTTTCTTGGACCATAAATTCGGCCGCTTTGATGGGGTTATGGCTATTAAGGACCTGCAAGCCAAATTGGTCGCGGCTCTCTATCCATTTATGATAGTTTCCAGAAACGATTAGGCCATAACAACTAGCCAAACTTAGAGCGAGCCCAAGACTGAGGGCCATTTTCCAGCTTTTTTGGACCAAAGGACGGAGCAGGCGCTCCAAGAGGGCCAAAAGAAAAGGAGCAGAGGCCAAAAGGAAGAAAGGAATATTTCTGTAGGCCGTCAAGCTAAGGTAAAAGAGTAGGGCGGGCAAGACCAAATTTGGCCAGCCGAGCAACTGCCCAAGTTTGGGCCGGCCCTCTTTGGAGCCAAAGAGCAAAAGGCCCAAAAACAGCAGGGCAGCGCCCAGAAAAAACAAATTGATATAGGCCTCTTTCATCCAGTAGCTGGCCTCTAAATAAGAATTGAGCTCACTGGTATATTTGTTATTCTGAAGTTGCCCAAAAATATTGAAGGGGTGGGCCCACATACTGATGCCTCTGGGGTTGATTGGAATCACTAGTAGGGCGCCTAAGATGGCCAGGGTTTGTTTTTTGGGCAGGGCTGTTTTTTTGCCCATTAAAAAGTATTGGGCCCAACTACTGCCCAAAACGGCAAACATCAGGACCATCCCGATACCAAAGGCTTCATGCAAATTGGTCCAAAGCAGTTGTAAAGGGATCAGCCAAAAGATGCCATTATGAGCTGTTTTTTGGCTTTGGCGCAAAAAGAGGAAAAGATAAACGGCCACCAAAAGGTGCGAGCTCATTTCGGGCCGACCAATAAGGCGAAAATCCAGCCCAAAAAGCAAGATCGGCAAGCCGATAGCAAAGGCCCAAGCCATACTTAATCCATTGCGCTTAGGCGCAAGTAGGCGAGCCGAAGCGGCAGAAAAATACATCAGGCCCAAACTTACTAGAGCTTGGAGTACAAAGACCATTTCTGGCCCTCCCATCTTTTTGAAGGCGACAATAATGACCTCAAACAGCCATTTGACGTTAATCCAGTCTCGGCCCTCTTGGGTATAGGAAAAAGGGTCGGAATAAGTCACGGCTCCATTTTCCCAGATCCATTCTCCGGTGCGGTACATCCACCACAAATCGGGTTCGCGGATAGATTTAAAAGAAAGGGCCATGCCCAATAAAAACAGAAGGAAAAAGAGTAGCCATTTGGGCCCATGCTGTTTCCAGTTCATTGTTCCATTAAGTTTAAGGTCTCAAAATAGTGGTAGAGGGGGGGACTTAGAGCAGAGAGGGACCCCAAGGCCCAGCGCTGCGGAGCGGGTGGCCGAAGGCCAGACCGAGTTTTTTTGAGCAAAGCGAAAAAAAACGAAGGGCCGAGCAGACTTGCGAGCCCCGCAGCATAGCGGCGGCCGAGCTAGGCGAAGCCTAGCCGGCCGCGGGCCCCCAAAATACAAGTTCGTGACAAAAACAAAGGAGATAAAAGGGCCAAATCTTTAATGTTTGTGTTCATCTTCTGGGGCAAAACGCTCTTCTAGCCATTCTTGCATGGCTTTTAGGACCTCGGGGGCAAAGGTTTCCTCCAGCAGTTGGTACTCGGCAATTGTGCAGCTCTCGCAATGCTGAAAAAGGTGGTTGAGGCGGGGTAGTAAAACCACCGCAGTGGGGTATTTTTCCTTTTGTAAAAGCAATTGAGAGATGCGCTCGAGGTTTTCGGGGCCTGCTACCTGAATATCTTCGCCGCCATTGAGGGCCAGCAAAGGGCAGCGCAGGCGCTTGAGGTACTTTTTGGGGTCTATGCGTAGAAAACTGCGAAACCAAGGGGCATAGAGGGCCTTTCCCAGTTGTTTTACGCCCGTTTCTACTAGGCCAATTTCGGCCAATTGCAGGCGTTCTTTTTTGGGGAGACCGCGCCAAATATCGAGAATATCAGCCACAAACTTATCCTCACTTTTGCGGTCTTTTTTGACCGCCCTAGCATAGCAACTGATCAAGAAATTGCGCTGCGTTTCTAGGGTTTTTTCGGCAATACCGGCCTGTTTGCCCAAATCGTAATTTTGCTGCAACATCAGCTCCTTGATAGGCAGGGCGGGCCCTGCTAGCGAGACCAGCGCGCCTAGTTTTTTGCCCCATTTGGCGCCAAGCATAAAGCCAATCAGGCCGCCTTCGCTATGGCCCATAACGACCAACTGCTCCTTATTGATTCTGGGGTCTTGGCTGAGGTATTTCAGGCAAGCATCGGCATCTTGGGCCAAATCATGGGTCGTACTGCCTGCAAATTGGCCTTCGGATTTTCCTGTGCCTCGCTCATCGTAGCGAAAAACGGCAAAGCCACGGCGGCTAAAATGGTCAGCAATCACGGCAAAAGGCTGATGGCCAAAAATCTCGGAATTTCGATCTTGTGGTCCACTGCCCGAAATGAGCAAAATGGCCGGGACCTGGCTGCTATCGGTGGCATTGGGCGGAAGCGTCAGCGTCCCTTCCAAGCGGATATTCGTTTTGGGCGTAATGACATAATGTTGCTCCTCGATATAGGGAAAAGGCGGTTGAGGCGTTTGGGGGCGCTTGGGTGCCTGCGGCAGCTCATCGGCCCCTACCTTTTTAAACTGCAGCGGAAGGCTAAGGCCGTTTTGCTTCCATTGGCCTTTGATGCCTTCAGCTGACCATTGACCCTCATAAACAATATTGGCCAAGGCCCAGCTCGCTTTGAGCTTAGGCCCATCAATCTCTATTTTATCAAATTTGAGATCAAACTGCCCCTGCTTGGGGCTATCCATCAAGAGCGCTAACTCCCCCGCTTCTAGGCGAATATGAAAAACAACCGGAATTTCCATGCCTTGCACCTCTAGCGTTCCGCTCCAATCCCCCAGCCAATCGGTTTGAGTTTGAGCAGTGAGCAAAAAAGGAAGAGACAGGCATAGAAGAAATAAGCCGATCTGTCTGAAAAAACTAAAAATATATGCGTGCATTTTTGTCAATTTTAAACAAAATAGTACTTTTTGAGCCCCTCGAGAAATAAAAAAAGGCAATCGCCTAGCAGCTCCAAACATAGAATGCAGTATCTTAAGCAGAGAAAGCAAAATTTAGGGAAAGGATCCCCAACAGTTCAGGATGGCCAAAGGCTATCCTTTCAATTTTATATAAACAACGGCTGGCATCCTCTTTTGGCCGCCCGTTAAAAAACGAAATTCTTAAAGAGTATGAGAAAATACGCCTTACTATTCCTCTTTGCCTTTTTGGCCCAGATGAGTATTGCGCAGCCTATGCAAAAAACGCTGGTAGATGAAGATACCGACATCTCCTTCTACCCCGTAGATAAGCAAATTGACCTGCGCTTTACGCCTACCTCCAACTTTATTCAGAGCATCGTTTTTGCCTCTTTTAAAGTGAAAAACCGCTACGATTATTACTCGCAAAAGGAGCGAGAGGATGGCAATAAGTACAAGTACTTTGTCAAAGTAGAAGATTCTACCAGCTACCACAGCCAAAAGGCAGAAGGGGGCGGAGGCTTCATCGAGATGTCGCCCGAAGGTAAGCAGTATTTTGTGGCCCTAGGCGGAAAAAAAGCCGCAGAGAAGTTTGCCGCCGCCAAAAAGGAAGGCAAAGAGGGCGTTCAGCAAATTAAGCGCAAACGCAGCTATATGGATCAGTCGCCTTATGAGGTGACCACCGAGCTAGCCGATGGTACCGAGTTTAGCATCAAGTACCTCAATGAAAATAGCTTTAATCTGAGCTATCAGCTAACGGAAAATGGCAAAACCTATAGCATTAGCCAGAATATGAATTTTGGCGAAACCTATAAGGTCAAAGTTATGGAAGATGATCCTGGTGCTGATTTTAGCCTAAAATTGACCAATAAAGAATTAGCCGCCCAACAAACAGAACCTATCGTTTTGGTCGCTAGTAGTATCAATATGCCTTTTGTGCTTTTGATTTTGCTCTTGGGGGCCCTCTTCTTTACGGTCTATTTTAAGTTTCCCAATATTACCCGCATTGGCTTGGCCATTAACACGGTAAGAGGAAAGTATTATAGCCCAGAAAATCATATGGATGAGGATAACCCCGATACCATCAAAGATGAGTCTGTAGATGGAGAGGTAACTCCTTTTCAAGCTCTTTCTGCCGCTCTTTCGGCTACGGTGGGGCTCGGAAATATCGCCGGGGTGGCTATTGCCATTTCTTTGGGTGGACCAGGCGCTACGCTCTGGATGATCGTCGCGGGCTTGCTCGGTATGGCTTCTAAGTTTACCGAATGTACGCTTGGTGTAAAATATAGAGAAATTGATGCCGAAGGGACCATCCATGGCGGACCTATGTATTATCTCTCTAAAGGACTAGCCGATAAGGGCCTTGCTGGCCTCGGAAAGGTATTCGCCGTTTTCTTCGCTATTATGTGCGTAGGCGGCTCTTTTGGTGGCGGAAATATGTTCCAGGCTAACCAAGCGGCTTCTCAGGTCTTGGGCACTTTTGGCATTGAAGGCGGTGCCGGTGGCTTTATCTTTGGCCTGATTACCGCCGTTTTGGTGGCAATCGTGATCATTGGTGGGATTAAGCGAATTGGTAAAGTGGCCGAAACAATCGTTCCTTTTATGGCGGTCCTTTATGTCGGTAGCGCTATTATCGTAATTGCAATGAATGCTGGCCAGATTCCTACCGCTTTCGGCCTTATTTTCGACGAGGCGCTCAATCCCCCCGCTATGTTTGGTGGTTTTGTTGGCGTTCTCATTACGGGTTTCCAACGAGCGGCTTTCTCTAATGAAGCTGGCGTAGGTTCTGCCGCAATTGCTCACTCTGCCGTAAAAACAGCTTATCCCGCTAGTGAAGGGGTGGTGGCTCTCCTCGAGCCTTTTATCGATACTGTGATTATTTGTACTATCACCGCTTTGGTCATTATCATTACAGGCCAATACGAAAACCTAGATGGCATAGATGGGGTGAGTATGACTTCTAACGCCTTTGCTACGGCCTTGCCTTGGTTCCCCTATGTACTTACTTTGGCGGTGGCTCTTTTTGCCTTTTCTACCATGCTCTCTTGGTCTTATTATGGCCTGCAAGCCTGGAAGTTCCTCTTTGGTAAGTCTAAGGCGATGGACCTTACCTATAAGGTGCTATTTTGCATTTTTGTTGTCATTGGCGCTTCTGCCAGCCTTGGCTCGGTGATCGGTTTTTCCGATGCCATGATTTTTGCCATGGTGTTCCCCAATATGATCGGCCTGATCATTTTGGCGCCCACGGTTCGCAAGGAGGTAAAACGCTATGTGGCCGATATTAAAGCTGGTAAATTGGGCTAAATCATTAGCTTGATGTTTACGGTAAACGTCTCTTTCCAATTTCGGGAAGAGACGTTTTTTTTGGGGCCTCCGCTGCGGCTTCGCCTTGCGGCGCTACGCTTTGGGGCTCGCAGGTCTGCTCGGCCCTTCGCAGGCTTCGCCTGCTCGGTCTGGCCTTCGGCCACCCCGCCGCATCGCTAGGCCAGTTTGGCCTGCGGCCAAAGGCGGCCAAGCCGCCTAGCGCTGCCCCAAATACAACCATTTGATTTAGCTGTTGTTTCTAAAGCATCAATAAGCTTAAAACAATCTATTATGCAAGGAAAATCAATACTCATTATTGGCGCTAGTCGTGGCATTGGCGCGGCCTTGGCCCAAAAACTCCAAGCCGCAGGGGCCCAAGTGTATAATGCCAGCCGCTCGGCAGAAGGCCTGGGCAAAAATATTAGCTACGATGCCCTACAGGATGATCCCAAGGCGCTTTTGGCCCAATTGCCCAGCCAACTAGATGGCCTGGTCTATTGCCCCGGAAGCATCAATTTACGGCCCTTCCACCGCATCAAAGAAGAACAGTTTAATCAAGAGTTTGAGCTGAATGTCATGGGGGCGGTTCGTCTGCTACAAGCGGCTTTGCCCCAACTCAAAAAGGCCGAAGCAGGCGCTTCTGTGGTCCTTTTTAGTACGGTGGCGGTAAAGCTGGGCATGCCCTTTCATAGCGCTATTGCTATGGCCAAAGGCGCCCTAGAGGGCCTCACCAAATCTTTGGCAGCAGAATGGGCCAGCCATAATATTCGCCTCAATGCAATTGCTCCTTCTCTAACTCATACCGATTTGGCCGAGCGCTTACTCAATACGGAGGCCAAGCAGGAGTCCGCCGCCAAACGCCACCCTTTGGGCCGCATCGGCCAGCCCCAAGATATTGCTAGCTTGGCCTATTATCTTCTGGACCAAAATAGCCAATGGATGACGGGCCAAATTTTAGGCTTAGATGGCGGCATGGGTAACCTAAAGGTCTAAAGTGGCTTAAAAATGCGATGAATTTTAATGGAGAGATCCAAAAAAAGAACCTTGGGATGAGCGTTCCGCTCAATAAAATACAGATGATCGTTAAAGAGCTGTTGCAGCTTATCAATAGCAGGTAAGGGAAGCAATTTTGCTAGGCCCTGGGCCGCCTTTTGGTCCTGCGCCGATAGGCGCAAACCACTAGGGGGGAAACCCGCCTGCAATAGGCTGAGCTCTCTAAGGAAAAATAGGCCGTATTCCAAAAAGAGCAGCTGCTCTTTACGGCCTGTTTTACTGCCCTTTTTGCCCTCTTTGGGGTGCTTGCCCGTTACAAATTGCTCTACCCAATAGACCATAGGGCCGCGGCCCTGATAACAGGCGCGGAGCCAGCCCGCAAAGGCTTGCCCCAGTTGCTGTTCTTCTTGGTTTTGGCCACTGGCCAGCTGTTTGGCTTTTCGGTAGTTGCCCTCCGAAAGATAGGCTACCTCTTTGGCCGTTTGTGTAGGAACGCCCTCTTGGACCAAGGCCTCGGCAATTAGCTCATCGTCTAAGGCGGGTAGTTTGAGCAACTGGCAGCGAGAGAGGATGGTGTTGAGAATAAGCTCGGCTCGTTCGGCCACTAAGAGAAAGACGGTATTGGGCTCGGGCTCTTCAATGAGTTTGAGCAGGCGGTTGCCCTCCTTGTCCAAATATTCGGGCATCCAGAGCAAAAGGATTTTAAAGCGGCCTTCTACCCGGGTAAAGCTAAATTTGCGCACAATATCTACACACTCCCGCTTATTGATATTGCCCCTTTGGTTATTGGCCCCCAAATAAAAAAGCCAATCGTTCATATTGACATAAGGGCCTTTTTCTTCTAGCATTTTGCGCCATTCCTTAATATGGTCGCTGCTGACGGCTTTACTATCAATATTGGGATAAGAAAAGTGGAGATCTGGATGAATATTTCTCTGCACCTTTTTGCAGGCATTACATTGCCCACAGGCATCGGCAATGCCAGACTCATTTTTCTCGCAAAGGAGGTATTGGCTATAGGCGAGGGCGAGGGCCAGGCCACCCGCCCCTTCTGGTCCCACAAAAATTTGGGCATGAGCGGTGCGCTCATGTTCATAAGAAACTTTGAGTTGCTCTATAGCGGCCTTCTGGCCCAATACATCCTTAAATTGCATAGTACAAATTTCTTTTTGGGCAATCGGCCCGCTTTATACGGCCGAAGGCCGTAAATGGCCTAGCGATGTGCAGCAGTGGCCGTTAGGCCAGACCGAGCCGCTGAAAGCGGCGAAGGGCCGAGCGAATAGCGAGCTGCGGAACGTAGCGCCTGCCGCAGGCAGGAGGCCCCAAAGCAGCAGCGAGCTGCGACAACAAGGACTTTAGTCCGCAGTTCGACGACCAAAGGGAGTAAACGTAGCGCCGAGGCGCGAAGCGAGGCGGAGGCCCAAAAACCATCTACTACTCCTTCTTCAATCGGATTTTATTGCCTGTTTGGGGAAGCGTTTTTCGGTAGATTTTATTCAGCTTTTCGAGTGATTTTAGGCGGATGCCATAATACTGAGAAACGGCCCGCAAATCTTGTCCTTTTCGGAGGATATGAAAATGCTGCTCGCCCTTATAGCGTTTCTTTTTGCGTTGGAGAAAGACATATTGTCCCGCCCTAGGGCGGCCCTGCTCGGCAAAATCGTTATAGCGCTCTAGCTTTTTGAGCTTAATATCGGCTCTTTGGGCCAGCTCGTGGAGGCTTTCGCCAACTTGTAGAACCATCGCTTTGCGGCCATTGACCTCAATAATGCCCTTGGGCAATTCGAGCTCTACGGTATCCTTAATTTCACCGAAGGGGTCGGGAATGCGAATCGCCAGCCGTTCTTCTGGTCCCTTGACGCTATCTTTGGGTGGTGGTTGCAGATTGAAAATACTGTCTAATTCGCCTGGGGCCAGTTGTAAATCCTGAAAAGAGAGGTGGTCCAAACGATAAAGCTCATAGCGCTCAATGATGCTAATGAGATTTTTGCTATAGGTTTTTGCTGTGGCATAACCCGCCTTTTGCAGCCCTTTGGCCCAGGCTTTATAATCCGTTTTATCGAGATCGAAGAGAAAGCCGTAGCGCCAAGCTTTTTTAGGGTTGCGCAAAAACTCGCTATGAGCGATATAAGATTTTTCGGCTTGGTCATAAACTCGAAAGCAAGACTTGACCGTCTCATCATCCCAGAGATAAAAACTGGGGCCATCCCAATGCTTTTTTCCGCCGCATTTGATTCCAAAATGGTTATTGGCCTGAATGGCCAGTTGGCTAGCGCCAGAGCCTGATTCTAGAATACCTTGGGCCATTTTGATACTGGCAGGAATACCCGCTCGGTCCATTTCTGCAATAGCGATATGCTGAAACTGCAAGATATAAGCCTGCGTTTTGGCGGGGTCCAAATCCTCTATAGAAAAAGGTTTGGCCCAACTACTGGCTAAGGAAAAAAGGCAGAGAAAAAAAGCAAGGGATTTCATGGCGCATTAGTGTTGGCGTTGCATGATGAAATTGAGAAACTGATAAAGAGGAGCTTTATCCGTTTGGTCTTTGGGGAGTTGGTCCAAGAAAGCAACCGCCTTGAGTCGGTAAGCCTCTACGGCTTGGCCAAGGGCGGCTTTGGCGCCAGAGCGCTCAAAAATAGCCTTAACGGTTTCGATTTTCTCCTCTTCTTTATCGGCTGGACAAGCTTGCTGATAAAGGGCCAATAACTGTTCTTTATCGGCGGCTGTACCTAGCTCTAGGGCCTTAATATAAAGGACCGTCTTTTTATTTTGCAGAATATCTCCGCCGATGCGTTTGCCAAAGGTGGCGGCATCGCCAAAGCTATCGAGATAATCGTCTTGGAGTTGGAAGGCGATGCCCATATTTCGGCCAAATTCGCCTAGTAGTTCGGCCTCTTCGGCTGGGGCTTGGCCAATGAGGGCGCCCATTTTCATGGCGCCATAGAGCAGCACTGAGGTTTTGAGCTCAATCATTTTGAGGTAGCTTTCTAGGGCTACGCTCTGCATTTGCTCAAAGTTCATATCCATTTGTTGGCCTTCACAAACGCCAATGGCCGTTTCATTGTAGCAATCGAGCAAGGCGGCTAAATTTCCGCTGGCCGATTGGGCCAGGTACTTATAGCTATAGACCAGCATCACATCTCCAGAGAGGATAGCGGTATTGGTATCAAACTTTTTGTGCACCGTGGCCTTTCCCCTGCGCAAATCGGCCTGGTCCATAATATCGTCATGCATAAGCGAGAAATTATGGAAAAGCTCTATGGCATAGGCGGCGGGCAGGGCCGTTTCAATATTTTGGCCCAGATAGAGTTCTGCGGCCATTAATAGCAAAATGGGCCGCATTTGCTTGCCGCCCAAAGAAAGAATATAATCTAGGGGCTGATAAAGCTCCTGAGGTTGACCTTGGCCAAATTGTTCTTGGGCTGCATAGGCCCGATAAGCATTTTGGAGGCGTTGAAAAGCCTGCATAAGCGATTGGATTGAGGAAAGCTGTTTAGTAATTGTCTAAGTTGGCGACCACTAGCCATTTGCCTTCTCTTTGGACCATTTCAATATCTACGGCCTCCTGATTGGCATTACAGCAGAGTTGGCAGCTGGTGCTGCCGTCTTTTTCTTGGCAGTCCAGTTGGCTAAAATCAAAACGGACCTTATCGAGCAGGGCCTCTTTTTGTGTGGGCTTAGCCGACTTAAACTGTAGCTCGGTGGCAAAGTAGCGCAATTGTTCTTGGCTAGAGGGCTCGCAGAAGGCCTCGGCTTTGGCAAAGTCTTCTGCGGCTACAGCCGTATAAAAGGCTTTGATTGCCGCTTGAGGAGTTTGTTGTTCTTGGCTATAATCTGGGCCTTCCCCCTGACAAGCGGTCAAGAGAGAAAGGCCCAAAATAAATAGCAACATAGGCGTCCAATTAGGCATTGAGCACAGGATTAAATTGCTTGAGAAAACGCTGATCGTTTTCAAAAAATAGGCGGATATCATCTACCTCATATTTGAAAAGGGCAATGCGCTCAATTCCAATACCAAAGGCAAAACCAGTATATTCTTCGGGATCAATGCCACAGTTTTCCAACACTTTGGGGTCTACCATACCACAACCCAACACTTCTAGCCAACCTGTGCCCTTAGTTAGGCGGCGGTCCCGCTCAGTCTCTAGGCCCAAATAAACGTCCATTTCGGCGCTAGGCTCTGTAAATGGAAAATAAGAGGGACGCAGGCGGATATTGGTGGCGCCAAACATTTCTTTGGCAAAATAGTAAAGCGTTTGGCGAAGGTCGGCAAAGCTGACATCCTTGGCCACATAAAGGCCCTCAATTTGGTGGAATTGGCAGTGTGAGCGAGCCGAAACAGTTTCGTTGCGGTACACTCGGCCGGGGGCCACAATGCGCAAAGGGGGCTTTTGCTTGAGCATGCTTCGGATCTGTACGGGCGAAGTATGCGTGCGCAAAACCATTTTTTCAGGATCTTTGACATAAAAAGTATCCTGCATATCGCGGGCGGGATGGTCCTCGGGGGTGCCCAAAGCCGTAAAGTTGGTCCAATCGTCCTCAATTTCACGTTCTTCGGCTACCGAAAAGCCAATGCGCTCAAAAATTTGCAACATTTCCTCCATGACCAAGGCCACAGGATGGCGGCTACCCCAGTTTTCTGGCTGGGCAGGAGCGGTCAGGTCAATGCGCTCATAGTTTTTCAATTCGGCTCGTTCTAGCGCTTCTTTTTTAGCATAAAACTTAGCTTCTGCGGCCTGCTTGATTTCATTGAGCAGTTGGCCATATTCTTTTTTGCGTTCGTTGGGGACATTTCGCATCTCGCCAAAAAGGGGCTTGAGTTGGTTTTTGGTCCCTAAAAATTTTAAACGAAACTGCTCTAGTTCTTCTTTATTTTGAGGCGCTGCTGCGGCCACTTCTTGGGCCAGCAGATTGGCCTTCTCAAAAGCCTCGATTTGCATTTTTTCTGGTATTTGGTTACTTCTTGCGAAGATAATGAACTTGTGTTAAAACTTGAGGGCCTTGGGGCTAAATCTAGTTTTTGCCTGTTTTTCTGGGCTGAAAACCAGGGAGCTTTTCTTTTTTATTAGGATTTGGGGCCCGCGGCCGGCTAGGCCTTTGGCCTAGGTCGGCCGCCGCTATGCTGCGCCGCTCGCAGCTCTGCTCGGCCCTTCACAAAACTTCGCTAACGCTCGTTTTGTTTGGTCTGGCCTGCGGCCACGGCTGCGCAGCGCTGGGCCAAGAAGCGGCTAGGGCCTGGGGGCATTTTGGGCGCTTCAGAAAAGTGCGGTTGTTGTTTAATCGGGCGGTTTGGGGGATTGGAGAGGGCCAAAACAACAACAACCGCCCTAGGGCGGTTGCTGTCCATAACAAACATCAAATAAACATTAAACAAAGCTAGCCTTGCTTAATTTTTTTAGAAATGATTTTTTTATCACCACAATTAAAAATACCTAAAATTCATTTTTCATTAATGATAGAGCCCGTAGCGCCTAGCATCCTTTAGGGGGATAAGCGGAAACTACCCCCAATTACTACAGCGAATAAAGCTAGGCGATAGGTCTCCAATTTTTTTATCGCTTAGTGCAAATCAAGAATATAGAAGAAATAAAAGGCCGCAATTCGCCATCTGGCTGCTCCTCGAGCATTGCCCACCTTGGAGCCTCTATAATAAACATCTCCGTCTGATTCTACTTCGCCAATTTTAGAGCCCTTGTAATAGACATCTCCATCCGACTCAATTTCTCCGATTTTGGAGCCTTTATAATAAACATCTCCGTCTGATTCCACTTCGCCAATTTTAGAGCCCTTATAATAGACGTCTCCATCCGACTCAAATTCAGCAATTTTAGAACCTTTGTAGTAGACATCTCCATCGGACTCAATAACGCCAATTTTGGAGCCTTTGTAGTAGACAGATTGGGCCTGTGTAGCCGTGAACGATAGGGCCAGCAAAAGGGCCATGAAAAAAATACGCTTGAGCATAAAATATGGGTTGATGAATGAATTGGTCCTGCCATTAAAGGAAAAAAGACCAAGGAAATAATTTATAATAAGATAGGGATTAAGCCGCAGCTTTGCTTAAAAAGTTGCTTCTATTTTGTTGTGTATTGTAAAGATAGTAAACTAAATAATAAACGCAAATATTTTTAAGCATTTTTCCTCCTTTTTATCTTATTGAGCAGTTAGTTTTGGATGTAGGGCAGGCGGCGAAGCCGCCTGCAAAGGGCCGAAGGCCCGCGGCCTAGGGGCCTGAAAGGGTGGCCGCAGGCCAGACCGAGCCGCTGAAAGCGGCGAAGGGCCGAGCAGCCCTGCGAGCCCTGCAAGGGCCCGGCCGCCGAAGGCGGCAGGCCCCAAAAAGGCATAAAAAAAGCCAGTCAAGCATAAAGCAGACTGGCGGAAGGGGGTTATTTTTTGGCCTTCGCCTCATTGAGTTGGAGTAAAAACTGCAGGAGGTCGGGATGTTTTTCTAGGTAATACTTCCAGTAATGGCTACGGATAAAAGAGACCGATTTGCCGAACTGGCCCTTTTCTTTAAAATGCAGCGTAACTCGGCTAAAGAGGAAGAGGTTGCTTTCCTCGAAATGTTCGAGACTGCCGTAGCTATACTTGACCGATTTGAAATAATTGGAGACATAGATATGTTCATTATCTAGGCCCACCCAGAGGTTGCGCATAAAAAAGAGGTAGAACAGCCCCAGCATAGAGATAAAAAAAGAGCTGAGGATAAGTTTTGCGCTTAGGGGGGAGAGGGGCTCTTGAATATCTTGGAGTGGCGAGAGCCAGACCACAAGGGTAAAGCCCCCGAAGAGGATCGTCCAGAGAAAGGGGAGAATAATTTTGGACAGGAAGGTCCAGCGAGAAGAAACAGTTTGTATAGCCATAATAGTGGGTAGTCTGCTAAATAGGGGGCAAAGATAAGAAGAATTGCATAAAAAAAGGCCAGCTACCAAAGTAGCCAACCTTTTAGTTGGGGGGAACTTATAGTCTGCGTCTTTCCAAGGCGCTAATTAGTATTGGACCGAGCCCGCAGGGCGGGGCAGCCCCAAAAAATGCGTATAATTACAGTCGTCTACAGATTATATATTAACAGCAACTGTAAAATGAAATTACCTCATCTCCCCCTATTAGTTGTTTGTCTTTGTTGTTTTGGGTCTAGTTTATTGGCTCAGAATGGATTAGACAGTTTGTATCGGGCCTATTACAGCTTATCTTTTGAGGAGGATCGGGCCATCAAGACGCAGATACTGGCTGATATTATTAATCAGGAAACCTATAGAAACCCTGATTTGGCGCTTCGGCAAATTGATAGTTTGACGGCAATACAGTGCAAGTATGGGAGTTATCAGCAGTGCATGGATGCCAATTATCGGATTCGGGGCAGCTATTATGCGGCCTTAGGGCAAAAACTGCAGGCCCTTAAATATTATCGGACCTATATTGATTCGGCTGAGATTAGTGGCTGGGGTGGGGGGTATTTCCTTATAGATGTGGGCAATATTTACTACAGCTTCAATTTGAATCCTTTGGCCAGAAAACTCTACCAAAGGGCCGAGCAAATATTTAGAAAAGAAAAGCATCTAAAGGGCTTATCTACCGTTTATGGCAACTATGGCTTATTGGCTCAGCGGCAAGATAGTTTGCAGGCGGCTATTGGCTATACCCAGCAAGCCATTTTTTATCAGTTGCAGGCCGATACGATTCCTATGCAGCTAGCTCATGCCTATACTATTTTGGGGAAGATGTATGAGAAAGCGGGGGATTATGAGCAGGCCGAAAAAGCCCTCGATAACGGCATTCAAACCTTTGAGAATCATCAGGATATTAGCGAGTACCAGCAGTTTAAGTCCTATCATTTGAGGGCCTATGCTTACCTGATGGGGGTTTATGAGCAGCAGGGTAAAAAGGAAAAGGCCCGCTATATTTTGGAGGAAGTGCTGCCGACTATGGAGCAAAAGATTGCAGGTGTAGAAAATATTGACTACTACCTTTCTATTGCGCAGACCCATATGCAGGCGAACAACTTGGCCAAGGCTCATTTAAGTTTGCAGCAGGCTGAAAGTCTGTTGAAGGGAGGGGAGAGCAATTCGGTACGCCTGAGTCTGGACCAAGCCTGGGCCAAATACTATAATCTTTCTGGCGAGGATAAGTTGGCGGCGAAAAAGTGGCAGGCCAACTTTAACCAACTGAAGGAGATGCGCAAACAAGATAGCCGCTCGCTTTCGCTAAGCGAGCTGCTGTTGCAGCAGGAAAAAGACCATATGATCCAGCTGCAAAAGCAAAGCCTAAGAAGTGCAGAAAAGCAGGGCTATTATTTGTTCCTTATTGTTATCATTAGTTTGTTGGCGCTTCTCTCTACTAGCCTTTTTTTATGGAAAATCAAGGCCAAAAACAAAATACTGAGCAATTACGCCCAAATCATTAGCCGCTCCAATGAGAATAAAAAAACCTTGCTGTCGGTCATTGGGCACGACCTGCGCAACCCCTTCAATTATTTGCTCCACCAAAGCCATATTCTGCTCGAACGCTTTCAGCATGAGGATGGCCTTGTTACTTATGCCGACCTACAACAGCTAGAACAAAGCAGTAAGCAAATTTACCTGATGATGGAGGAGCTGCTCCAATGGGTCCGCTTAGAAGACCGAGACCTCAGCGCCAATTACCAAAAAGAAAATCTCAGCCAGTTGCTGCATGAAGTCTTGGCGCAAGAAGAGGATCTGCTGCAGCAGTCGGTCCTCCATATAAATGTAGAGCTGCCCAAAGCGATTTATCTAGAAACAGATGCCAATCTGCTCAAAATTATTTTCCGAAATATGCTGATGAATGCCGCTAAGCATAGCCAGGCCCATGAGCAAATTCGCCTCAAGGCGACTATAGAGCAGAACCAGCTTGTAGTCTCTATCCAAAACCCTGGCTCACTGCCTAAGCAAACGGTAGAGAATCTGCGCAAAGAAGAACAGCTCGATCGAGTGTTTAAGGGCCAAGGCCTTGGCCTGAGAATCATTAAGCAGCTGAGCCAGCAATTAGGACTGAGCTTTGAAATTGGCCAAGGCGAAACGGGCTATGTGGCGGCTAGCCTCCTTTGGCCCCCGCATACCCCCATCAAATTAGAAGAGGCTGCCCGCCAAGCGCATCAACTTGAAGACCCCAAAGAAACCTACTCTCCAGGATTTTTAAGTACTTTGCAGCAGCAAAACCTCTTGCAATTCGAAATCTACGAGGCCCAACCGCTTTATGCCGCCTTGCAAAAGGTAGAGCAAGAACAAGCCAATCCCGCAGATCGACGATTGTTTCAACTCCTAGAAGATGCAGTCTATGAAGGCGATCGCCAAAAACTAGAAGAACTTTACGAAATTATCAATCATGCCCACTAACAATCACCAGATCTTAGCTGGAAAAACTATTCTGATTGCCGAAGATGACCCCCGAAATCGACGGGCAATTATTCAACTCTTTGCCAATTGGTGTCCCTCTACCGAAATCCTGATGGCCCTAGATGGCCAACAATGCCTCGATATTATGGCCCAAAGGTCCGTAGATCTCATTTTACTGGATTGGGATATGCCCCGAATGAATGGCCTCGACTTGCTAAAAGAACTCCAAAAAGAACAATATCTGCCCTATAAAAATATTCCAATTGTGGTCTATACCGGCGCCATGACCGATAGCCTCCATCTCGCTAAGGCCCTAGAGTATGGGGCCATTGATTTTCTCCGAAAACCCGCTCCTCCCATCGAGCTATTGGCCCGAATTAAGTCGATCCTCAAACAAAAAGAATGGCAGCAACAAATGAAGGCCGCCGAGGCCGAAGTCAAAGCCCTACAACTCAAACAACTCCAAAAAGATTTGCAACAGTCGCTGCTGGTCCTCGCGCACAAAAATGAATTATTGCTCGAACTTAAAGCTAAAATTGAAGATCCCAATACCCAACGCCAACGCCTCCTCCGAGAAATTAACCAACTCATTGAAGCCGAAGATTATTGGCTGCCCTTCCTCCAACAGTTCCAACAAATGGAACCCAATTATCAACAAAAATTGATGCAAATCGCCCCCGATATCTCTCCCGCCGAACTCCGTCTGGCGGTCCTGATTCGAGCCGACCTCGATAGCAAAAGTATCGCTCAATTACTCAATATTAGTTTGCATGGCGTGAAGAAAAGCCGCTACAGAATCCGAAAAAAATTAGATTTACAGACGAATGATAGCTTGGATAAGTTTCTGAAAAACATATAGTTATCCTTGTCCACTTCTTGTCCACCCCTTTTTTTTTGAAAAGCTGCGAAAAGGGCCGTTCTTGTGCTTGACAATAATCCAATTAGCTTTTGCTATGACGATTAGGGTGTAGTGTAATTTTGCTTGGCATTATCCGTTTACAAAAGGGGCGGATAATGCTATTTTTTTGCCCCTATAGGTGTTTTCCTTTTGTTTTTTTTTGGGGGCTGCCCACTCGCTTCGCTCGGGTCGGGCTGTTTCAGGGCTCGCAGGTCTGCTCGGCCCTTCGCAAAACTTCGCTAGCGCTCGTTTTGCTCGGTCTGGCCTTCGGCCACCCTTGTCCATCCCTCAGCCGCGTCGCTTCGCTCCTTTTTACTGTAGGTTGAAACCTACAGCAAGAGCGGTATTGCTTCGCAATAATATATGAATGAGGGTTAAAACCCTCATGAAATGAACTGGCCTGTCCCTAGGCGATGATTGGCCAAATCCTAACCAGCTAAAGGCCCAAAACCTAAGTTTTGGGCCTTTCCTTATGGGGGTCTACAGGCGGCGAAGCCGCCGCAGGCCTAGGGATGGTAACTGGTGCGGCGCAGCCGCAGACCCAGGGGCTGAAGCGCAGCGGAAGCCCCGCAGGGCCGAGCAGAGAGCGAGCCAGTGCACAGCCCGGCCGCCAAAGGCGGCAGGCCCCAAATCCTAATCCTTATGAATGGCCCGCAACATCACAGGAATGATAAAGACGTCGCAAATGAGGGCCGAAAAGAGGGTCGAGCTAATGAGTAGACCAATGGTGACCGCCGGCGGATTGGAAGAAAAGAGCAGAATCAAAAAGCCAAAAAATAATATGACCGAGGTTAAGGTGACCGCTTTTCCCGTCTCTCTTAAGGTCAGTTTTAAGGCTTCATCAGTACTTAAACCCCTCCTTTTCATTAGCTGATAACGGCCCAAAATATGAATGGTGTCATCGACCGCAATGCCGAAAATAATGGCAAAAACAATGGCCACGCCCGCCTCTAAAGGGATTTGCAAATAGCCCAAAATAGCCCCAGCAATCAATAAAGGCAAAATGTTGGGGACCAAGGCCACCACAATCATCTTGAGGTTGCGATACAATAAAGCCATCAATAAACTAATGACCAAAATGGCAAATCCTAAGCCCTTGAGTAAGGAATCGCGCACATAAACCGAGTTTTTGTCTACAATAACGCCCGTTCCCGTTTGCCGAAATTTAACCACATTCGTATCAATTTCTGTTTCCATAAAGTCTTGCATCTCGGCCATAAAGGCCCGAATGCTATCGGCGCCCAGATCAAGTAAGCGGGCCGAAATCCGACCGTATTTTTGGTCCTCACTGACCAACATGCCCAGATTGTTGTTGCTGCCCAGTTTGGCCGCCAACTGCTGGTATTTGAGAAAGTCTTTCTCTTTTTCAGGCAGCTTAAAATAAGCCGAGCGGCCCGAATGAAAGGCCTGATGTAGGCTCTTATACAACCAACTAATAGAAGAAGTGGAGCGAATGGCGGGAGATTCCATCAAGCGCTGCTCCACCTTGTCCATGGCCTGAATGACCTCAAAATCTTGCAGACTATGATCGCCCTGGGCCATTACGGCCAGCTCAAAAGGCCGAAACCCACTAAAGTTTTGCTCGAAAAAGTAAAAGTCTTGGGTCACCTGCGCACCCTTGGGCAAAATCTGCTTAATCTGGGTGTTGGTATTGACCTGCGCCACCCCAATTCCAGCCACAATGGCTATGGCCGAAATGCCCGCTACCACTCGCCAAGGGTAGTTTTTGCTGTAGGCATGCACCCAGTCAAAAAGGCCGTGCCACTGCTTGTTGCTCTGTCCCGCTGGCCGCAATTTAATGATCTGATCCTTATCAAAAAGGACCAAAAGCGTACAGCTAAAGAGCATGACGGTCCCATAGGCCAACATCACCCCAATGGCCGCATTGACCCCAAAATTCTGAATGGGCTCTAAGCGAGAACTGAGCAAGGACAAAAAGCCCACAGAGGTGGTAAAAGAGGTCAGAAAAACAGACATCCCAATCTCTTTAATGGTGGTTTGTATGGCTTCCATCTTGCCCCTACCCGCCGATAATTCATCGACATATTTAGACATGACGTGAATGACGTCGGAGGTCCCAACAATGATCATGATAATAGGATAGAGCAGGGCCATGGTGTCTAGCTCTCGGCCCAAAAATCCTAAAACGCCCACAAAGAGCAATAGCCCCAAGGCAATAGAAGAAAGAGAAATGACTACGCCCCAAAATCGGCGGAAAATGAGCCACATGATAATCAGCACCAAGAAAAAGGAAACCACCGTAGAGAGAATAAATTCCTTAATTTGCATTTGGACCAACTCGGTCTGAAAATTGGCCCGACCCAAAAAATGATAGTCCAAAAAGCCCATTTCATCTAGCTTGGCCCGCAAAGCAGCCATCAATTTTTCGGCTGGCGGCTGCTGAATATTATCTACCGTTTTTAGGACCACCACCAAGGTTTTGGCATCTGCCGAAATGAAGTTATTGACTAAACGAGGATCGGCCAAAACCTTCTTTTTATCTCCCGCATAACGAGCCGTATCCTCCAAATGAACGGCGGGAATACTACTAAAAGAAAATGGCGTTTTTAAGGGAAATTCTACCTGCAAAAGCGAGCTGCTCTCCACAATGGGCCGCACTTTATAGCTGCCGTCTTCCTGCTTGAATAGGGTTTTGCCCTCCTCCCAGCGACTCAAACCAATTTTGGAGAGCTCAAATTCTGTATCTCTGGCCGCCAGCGAAAACTCCCGCACTTTGGTCAAAAATTCTTGCTCAAATACCCCCTCTGGCCGATGCAAAGCCACCAATAAAAAGTTGTCGTCTGGCTCAAAACGCTGCTTAAATTCATTGTAAAACTCAAGGTCGGGGTCGCCCTTCGGAAAAAAATCCTCAAAGTTGAAGCTAAAGCCCAAACGACTGCTAGCTGCCCATGCCCCCAAAAGCGAAAGGACCAAAAAGCTGCCAATGATAATTTTTGGATAACGAATATACATAGAATAGTTGTTAGTGTTTTTTCTGAAGGATTTGGGGCCTCCTGCCTGCGGCAGGCGCTACGTTTCGCAGCTCGCTCTCTGCTCGGCCCTGCGCCAGCAAGCTGGCTTGGTCTGGCCTTCGGCCACTGCTGCACATCGCTAGGCCATTACCGCCCATCAGTTACTCCCTTCGGTCGTTGAGCTGCATCCTTTTTGGACCAAAAACAGCGGCCTCAAATCCGCAGTTTTAACAGCCTTTTAGGAGAAAAGTCAGGGCAAACAGAAATTTTTTTAAAAAAAACTGCTTTTGCAGGGTAACAAAATCAGAGAAACGGCCATAAACAAGCAGTAAAAGTTCTGATAAGTTAGTTAAGTTAGGTCTAAGGGGATTTCCAGAAAAAGTTTGGAAATTCCCTTTTTTTATGCCCTAGCTATAGCGCCCATACTGCGGGCAAAGCCCGCAGCATCGGCTGAGGGGCTGTAGCAGGGCCGCCGCAGGCGGCAGACCAAAGCGGCTTTGCCGCTGCAGGGCCGAGCAGACCTGCGAGCTGCGCAATGGCCCGACCCGCCCGCAGGGCGGGGCAGCCCCAAAAAACACTAGTTCAATTTGTAGAGAATCAGCCGTTCATTGCGATAAATGACTTGATAGTGCCTAGCTAGGCTATCGGCAATGGAGGGAGGGGCCTTATAGTCTTCTGTATCGAGCAAAACATAGGGAAAATGAGGACCAAAATTGGCCTGCTCCTGACTGCCAGCAAAGGGCATGGGGCAGGCCAATTTGCGTTTGGCCCGCAAAAAATAGTATTGTAAAAGGGGTTTGTCATAGCGGGCAAAACTATAGCAAACCTCGGCTTGAGGGTCGGCCAAAAGAAGCTGGGCAATCTTTTGGGCCTCGGCATCTAGGGGGCGGCTCCAATGCAAAAAATAATGTCCCCGACTAGCCCAAAACTGTAGGCCTAGAACTAAGCCAAGGGGGAGAATAAATGCTTTTTTAAAGGGCATTTTGGCCAAGGCCAAGCCCAAATAGGGCAAAAAGAATAAATAGAGGTAGCAAAAAATGCGGTAGGGCCATTGTTGGTCCAAAAAAGGCAGTAAAATGGGCCAAAGTAGAGAAAAAGCCAGCCAATAGCCTCTTTTGTTTACTAAGGGCAAAAGGCCCAAAACAAGCAGTAAATAGGGCCAAAAAAGGGGCAGGCGCCGCCCTAAAAACTGCCAATCAATGAGGCGGTAAAGATAGAAGTAGGTATTCCCCAAACTTTGGCCAGAATCCGCCGCGGCCCCCGCCAAAATCTGAGCCCCATTGGCCAAGATAAAAGGACTGTATAAAAGGAGGCTGCCCAGGGCAAAGAGGAGTTGTTGCCGCCAGTAATTGGCCTGCCCAAAGCGAGAAAGTGCCAGGCCCAAATAAGGCAAAACAAAAATGGGGTTGCTATAAATACCGCCCCAAGCCAAAAGGAGCAAAAGCGGCCAAAGTTGCCTGTTTTCTTGGCTATCGGCCCAAAGATAAGCTCCTAGAAAAAAGAGTAAAATGCCGTAACCTCGGCCCAAAATGCCATAAATATAAATTGGAGGCGCTAGGGCCAAAAGGGCTAAAATGGCCAGCCCCCAGCGCCAGCCCAACAAGCGTCGATAATACCAATAACTAAAGAACATCAGCCCAAAAATAGCCAAAAAAGAAGGCAGCCGAAGGTCCCAGGGACCAGCTACACCCAACTGATGCAAGAGGCTACTACAAAAAGTATAGAGAATGTGGTTATTGTGTGGGCTAATTAGGCTAAAGAGCGGCGAGCGGCTACTAAAATGCAAAAAGCTCCAGGCTTCATCGTATTCTATGGGCAGTTGCTGAATTTGGTAGAGCGTACTAATGGACCAAAAGCATAAAATAGGCAATAAAAAGGCCCATTCTATGGGCTTCGTTTGCCTAAACTCTTGGCCAATAAGTTGGACCCAAAGCCGCAACTGCTCTGCCGCAGCCGATAGCCAAAGGGCTCGTTTTTTATAGGCATAAGCCAAAAAAGCCAGATAGCCAAGGGCAAAAAAGGGTAAACTATAGCCTAAAAACAACCAGCGGCTTTTGGGGAAGTAATCTTGCTCAAAGCGGTCTAACCAATCACTTTTGCCAGCCCAAGCCAAAAGCAATTGAGCAAAGGACTCATAGTCTAGCCCCCAAAATAAATAGGCCAAAAGGGCAAATCCCCCTAGGCCTAATAGCGCCCCAAAAAGGGCCAAAGTAGTTAAGTGCTTTTGCATCTACCTCTTTTTAAGCTCATCTATTATAATGCGCAATTGGTCAATCTCCTGCTTGAGGGCAATGGGTTGTTTTGGCGCCCAATCCTGCTCACTAAAGCGCTCGTCCATGACAATATGCTCCAAATTGGCTAGGCGTTTTTCCTGCTCGTTTTGGGTTTTTTCTAGCTGTTCGAGCTTTTCTTCTAGGCGAGCAAGTAGGTCTGCTTGTTCTTCACGTTCTTCCTGTTTTTTTTCTCTCTTAGAAGCTGGGACCACAATAACGATGAAGACAAAAATAACGACCGCCACCACAAAGGCTAAAAGTAGAATAGTAGGCATAAGATTACTTTTTATCGGCTTTTCGCAAAATATCTAGCTCTTCTATAGAAAGCGCGATTTTGTCTTTTTCTCCAGCGCTTTCTAGCTCTGCAATGCGCTCTTCTAACAATTCTTGCTGCTGAAAAAGGTGGCCAATTTGCCGCTTGAGTTGGTCAATTTCTTCTTGCTTGCCGCCATTGTTCAGTTCCATTTTTCGCATTTTACTCCTATACGATAAAAAGATGGCCAATAGTGGAATGGAGAAAACCATCACAACAGCGACTAAGCCGATAAACTCATCCATAAAGCTATTCATTAAGAGATTTTACTAAAGGTTCTTTGCTTTTGGGCGTGCAAAAGCTCGCGTTTGAGCGGCAGGTTTTCGGGCTTTTCAAAGAGGGGGTCTTGGGCCACAATTTCTTTGGCTAAGTTTCTGGCCGTTTGCAAAATTCGGCCATCTTTGGCCAAATCGGCTAGGCGCAAACTCAAGATACCCGACTGCTGAGTGCCGTCGATACTTCCTGGTCCTCTCAATTTAAGGTCTGCTTCCGCAATTTCAAAACCATCTGTCGTTTTGCACATGGTTTTCATCCGAAAACGGCCCTCTTTAGACAATTTATAGCCCGTCATCAAAATACAATAGGCCTCTCCACCGCCTCGGCCCACTCTTCCCCGAAGCTGATGCAGCTGGGCCAAACCAAAACGCTCGGCATTTTCAATGACCATGAGGGTGGCATTGGGCACATTTACGCCTACCTCAATGACCGTAGTGGCCATGAGGATTTGGGTTTCTCCATTGGCAAAACGCTGCATCTCATAATCTTTGTCCTCCGCCTTTTGGCGGCCATGCACCACACTAATTTGATATTGGGGCTGTGGAAATTCTCTTAAAATGCTTTCATAGCCTTCCATCAGGTTTTTGATTTCGGCCAAGGCTTCTGATTCCGATTCTTCAATTAATGGATAGACAATATAGACCTGATGGCCCTTGGCTATTTGCTCTTTTATTTGGCCAAATACCCAAAGTCGACTACTCTCAAATTTGTGGGAGGTCTGAATGGGCAAACGGCCCGGAGGCATTTCATCAATGGCCGAAACCTCCAAATCGCCATAAACGGTCATGGCCAAGGTGCGGGGAATGGGCGTGGCGGTCATGACCAAAATATGAGGCGGGCCAGCCGCATTTTTCTTCCACATTTTGGCCCTTTGCATTACCCCAAAACGATGTTGCTCATCAATAATGACGAGGCCCAAGTTCTTAAATACTACCGCATCCTCAATTAATGCGTGGGTGCCAATGAGAATATGGATACGCCCCTCGGCCAAATCTTCTAGCAATTCTCTGCGCTGAACGCCCTTGATAGAACCCGTGAGTAGCTCAATCCGAATATCCAGTCCCTCGGCCATTTTGAGCAGGGACTCAAAATGTTGCTGGGCCAAAATTTCGGTAGGGGCCATTAATGCCGCCTGAAAGTCGTTGTCTAGGGCCATGAGCATAGACATAAAGCCGACCACCGTTTTTCCGCTCCCCACATCGCCCTGCAAAAGGCGGTTCATCTGCTGGCCCGAACCAAGGTCCTTGCGGATTTCTCGAAGGACTCGCTTTTGGGCGCCCGTTAGCTCAAATTTGAGGTTGTTTTGGTAAAAGCCATTGAAAAAGCCGCCAATATGCGGAAACAAATGCCCTTTGGTCTCTAGTTGCTTGAGGCTTTTGCGCTGCAAAATGCGCAATTGCAAAAAGAAGAGCTCCTCAAAAATAAAGCGTCGGCGGGCTTGGTCTTTTTGGGCCAAGGTTTTGGGAAAATGAATGCCAATTAGGGCCTCCAAACGGCTGGGCAGCTTCATGCTATCGAGCAAATATTGGGGCAGGGTTTCGGGCAAATGTTCAGGTTCCTTATAAATTGGAATCAGGGCATTTCGGATAATTCTATGCAGGTCCTTAGACTTAATCCGCTTGCTGGCCATTTTTTCCGTCACCCGATAAACGGCATCCATCCGGGGTTCTAGGCTACTATTTTTGGCCGTTAGCGGCTCCAGTTCTGGGTGAGTAATGCTCAGGTTGCGGCCAAACTGCTGCACCTTGCCATAAATCACGTATTCAATGCCCGTTTGCAGTTGTTTGACCCAATTAAGGCCCCTAAACCAAACCAGCTCAATTTGGCCCGTATCATCTCTAAAAATGCCGACCATCCGCTTTTTTGCGCCCTCGCCATGGCTGTCAATTCGGCGCAAAATTCCTCGAATTTGCACTGGGGTTTCATTGGCCTCTAGCTCCCCAATTTTATGAAAAACGCTACGGTCAATATAGCGAAAAGGGTAGTTCATCAGCAGTTGTTCTAGGGTAAAAATCCCCAGCTCCTTTTTGAGTAAATCGGCCTTTTGTGGCCCAACTCCCTTGACGTATTCTATAGATTTCTCTAACATAAAGCGCTGATTTTATGATTTTTTTTAGGGCCTCCTGCCTTCGGCAGGCGCTACGTTCCGCAGCTCGCTATTCGCTCGGCCCTGCGGCGGCTTTGCCACCTTGGTCTGGCCTTCGGCCACTGCTACACATCGCTAGGCCAGTCGCTTCGCTCCTTTGCCGCCTGCTAAGCGTCTTTGGACCAACTTGCTATGCTTCAAAAATAAGCCTACAATAAAATAAACGCAAGTTTTGAGTTGATTTTGTCTGCTGTTAGAATAAAAAAAGAGAGCAAAGTCCATCTTTTGCTCTCTAGAGAGGGGCGCGCCCAATTGGCCCAGCGCTGCGGAGGGGTGGCCCGAAGGGCCAGACCAAAGCCGCCGAAGGCGGCTGCAGGGCCGAACAGACCTGTGAGCCCCGCAGCATAGCGGCGGCCAGCTTTGCTGGCCGCGGGCCCCAAAAAAATTAAAGGTCCCAAAAAGATTTTGGGCGATTGATATAATCTTGAAGTTGGCGGATGCTGGTCCAGAAATAGCGGCCAGCAAAATAGAGGGCCACCAAGCAAATCACCCAATGCAAAACATGCAAACTGAAGATAAAGAAAGGGGCCAAAAAGCCAAAGCTAGCCAGCATCATAAACAGGCCAATACCAATTGTAATGAGGCTATAGGCCAGCAATTGCCGCATATTTTGCAAATATTGTTTGCGGTGCCAATCTTGGTGTTTTCGGACCACATAAAAGGCGTGCAACAGCTGCCAGGCCGTGAGTAAAAGAATAAAAATGCTGCTATAATACAGCAGCCCAAAATAGTTAAAATGGAGGGCAGCCTGTACCGCCCAAAGGATAAAGAGAATCAATTGGATCGAGAAATCGAGTAGTAGGCGATATTTGGTAATGCGAAGCATAAACTAGATCGTTTTGTAGACCGCAAAATAGAGGTCTCGGAAACAGAGGCCCAAATAGCCAAGGGCAATAATGCCCGCCAAAAATGGCAAAATGGCTACCGTAATTGGGATGGCGCTGCTAATGAGCGGGAGCAAAAAGGCCCCTACTCCAGGAATATGTAAGGCCATCCAGATACTGCCCCAAAAAACGGCAATGAGTATAATAGAATAAAAACTATACTTCAAAAAAGTTCGTCGGCTGCGCTGCTCAAAAAAGCGGTCGTAGATGAGGCCGTTGGGCAGTTGCCAAGCCAAAAAGATAAAGGGAATGATTGTTAAGAGCTCGAAAAAGTTTTCGGTCTTTCCGATTAAAAAGGCAAAATAGAGGAGTAAAACAAACTGAATAAAACAGTCGAGATAAAGATGTTGACGGGCATTCATAAGGCAAAAGGGATTGATTTGGGCCAAAGTTAGGCAGAAAGTTTAAGAGTTGGCTCTTCGGGCTCTTTGTCTTTCTTGAATCTCTAGCAAGCTGCGTTCATCTTCATCCAATTCATCTAAAACAAGGCTAGTTTTTTCAGGGAAAAAACTACTGCTTCCGCTATCTTCAAAGCGGCCAGTTAGCTGCAAATAAGTGAGGACATAATAGATGCTGGCAATAATCATGGGAGGTACAATAATGGTCCCAATAATTATGAAATCGCCATAAGCGGCATTGGCAATGGCAAAAAGGGCAGCAAAATAGACTCCGCAGGCCATCAAGTACTTTTTCCGCATCGCGCTGCCATGCCGGATACTGCGGACCAAGCCGCTAAGCAGCTGAGTACCTCCTAAGGGGACTTGCATTAGTAGGGCATAAATAAAGGCTTCATTGCTGCTGCCTATAAAGGGAAAGGTTTCACTGGCAATGGCTATGAGATAAAGCAAAACCGTGGGGAGGTAGACCAAAGACTGCACAATAAAGTCAAATTGGAGCATCCCTTTTGTGGGCGTTTTCATAAGCGTAGGATTAAGGTGGGGAAAGCATTTACTCTTAATAAGTTAAGTCTATATAAGTTAGCCCTTTTTAAAGATAATTAGCCTAAAGCATTTGTTATTTTTACGCAAGTTGGTCCAGATAGTTTCAAAACTTTCAATTTTTATTGAAAGTTTATTTTTGGGTCTAAAAAGGGCGCAGTCATCTGCGCCCTTTTGTTCATTATCTTTATTCAGGCGTTTCGCCCATCATAATTTCGCTCATGCCCATATTAGAGAAACCGCCATCATGGTAGAGGTTCTGTAGGGTAACATAGCGAGTATGATCGGAGAAGAGCGAGAGGCAATAATCTGCGCAAGCTTCTGCGGGGGCGTTGCCTAGGGGCGACATTTTGTCGGCATAGTCTAGGAATTGGTCAAAGCCTTTTACGCCAGTACCTGCGGTAGTGGGAGTAGGCGATTGTGAAATGGTATTCACACGGACCTTATTGCGGACGCCAAAGTGGTAGCCAAAGCTACGGGCAAAAGACTCGAGCAGGGCCTTAGACTCTGACATTTCGCTGTAGTGAGGAAATACTCTTTGGGCGCCGATATAGCTAAGGGCGAGAATAGAGCCCCATTCGGCCATAGCATCTTTTTGCCAAAGGGTTTGCATGAGTTTGTGAAAAGAGATGGCAGAGATATCAAAGGTTTTCTGCATCCAGTCATATTTGAGGTCGGTATAGGCTTTTTTCTTACGAATATTGACCGACATACCGATAGAGTGCAAAACGAAGTCAATTTTGCCACCCAAGATCTCTTGGCTTTTTTCTACCAAGGCTTCTAGGTCTTCCAATTTAGTGGCATCGGCTGGAATGGCCTGGCAGTCTAGTTCTTTGGCGAGTTCATCAATTTGGCCCATTCTGAATGCGATGGGCGCATTGGTCAATACAATATCTGCCCCGGCGGCCTTGGCCTGCTGGGCTACTTTCCAGGCAATCGATTGCTCATTGAGTGCGCCGAAAATGATTCCTTTTTTTCCTTTCAAAAGCATAGAATCAAGTTTGTTTTGTGTACAAATTTTGGCCTCTTGGCCTTTGGGGGTGATTCTGCCAGCAAAACTAGCAAACTTCAAGGGCTTTGCCTGTTTTTTGGGCTAAAATTTATTGCTAGGCCCCTTTGTTTGTTGAGGGTTTTAACCCTCATACTTATATTATTGCGAAGCAATACCATTATTGCTGTAGGTTTCAACCTACAGATAGCAGGCGGCGAAGCCGCCGCAAAGGAGCGAAGCGACGCGGCTGAGGGGCTGTAGCAGGGCCGCCGCAGGCGGCAGACCAAAGCCCGCAGGGCTGCAGGGCCGAGCAGGCTTGCGAGCTGCGCAATGGCCCGACCCAGCCGCAGGCTGGGGCAGCCCCAAAAAAAACGTCCCTTTCAGCAAACTGAAAAGGACGTTATATAAAAGCCGTTTAGGGCTTATTTAATGACCACATTGGCGGCATTGTTGGCGCGTTTACGCTCATGCTCTTTCAAGAAGATTTTGCGTAGGCGCAGGCTTTCGGGCGTAATTTCTAGGTACTCATCTTCCCCAACATACTCCATGTATTGCTCCAAAGAGAACTGCAAGGGGGGAGGCAACTTGGCCTTATCATCGGCACCAGAAGAGCGCATGTTGGTGAGCTTCTTCGTTTTGGTAATATTGATCACGAGGTCATTTTCACGGCTGTGCTCGCCAATGATTTGGCCTTCGTAGATATCTACACCGGGAGAGATGAAGAAAACACCGCGATCTTTGAGCTTGTCCATAGCGTAAGGAATAGACGTACCATTTTCCAAAACGATCAATGAACCCTTGTTACGAGAAGGCAATTCGCCTTTCCAAGGAGCGTATTCTACAAAGCGGTGGTTCATGATGGCTTGGCCAGCCGTAGAGTTGAGGACCAAGGTACGCAAACCGATAATTCCACGAGAAGGAATCATAAATTCGAGGTGCATCAAGTCGCCTTTGGGCTCCATGATGGTCATATCGCCTTTGCGCTGAGTAACCAACTCGATGATTTTACCAGAAAACTCATCGGGAACATCTACAGCAAGCAATTCGACGGGCTCCATTTTTTGGTCGTCAATCATTTTCACGATCACCTGAGGCTTACCTACTTGGAACTCATAACCTTCACGGCGCATGCTCTCAATCAATACAGAAAGGTGCATTACACCACGGCCAAAGACCATGTAAGAATCGGGGCTTTCGGTTTCCTGAACACGAAGGGCCAAGTTTTTCTCTAGCTCTTTGTGTAGACGGTCGCGAAGGTGGCGAGAAGTAACATATTTACCCTCCTTACCAAAGAAAGGCGAATCGTTAATCGTGAAAAGCATACTCATGGTAGGCTCATCAATTTTCATGGGCGTAAGGCCTTCGGGCGCTTCAAAATCAGCGATCGTATCCCCAATTTCAAAGTTTTCAATCCCTACAACGGCACAAAGGTCACCATTGATTACGGTTTCGGTTTCGGCCTTGCCCAAACCATCAAAAGTATAAAGTTTACGTACTCTTGACTTCTCGATGCTGCCATCGCGCTTCACTACAGAAACGGGCTGGTTTACCGAAAGCGTACCACGGTGAACGCGGCCAATCGCCATACGGCCAACATACTGAGAGTAGTCCAAGCTCGTAATTTGCATCTGCAAACTTCCCTCATTTTGGGCAGGAGCAGGAATATCTTCTAGTACACGATCGAGGAGGTAAGAAACGTCGGCTGTTTGCTCTTTCCAATCAGGACCCATCCAATCGTTCTTGGCCGATCCATAAACCGTATTAAAGTCAAGCTGCTCTTCGCTAGCATCCAAGTTGAACATCAAGTCAAAGACATCCTCTTGCACCTCATCGGGGCGGCAGTTGTCCTTATCTACTTTGTTCACCACTACCACAATCGCCTTACCGAGCTCAATAGCTTTGCTCAATACATAACGAGTTTGGGGCATAGGACCTTCAAAGGCATCTACCAAAAGCAGTACGCCATCGGCCATATTGAGCACTCGCTCTACCTCACCACCAAAGTCGGCGTGACCGGGAGTGTCAATAATGTTAATCTTGGTTCCTTTGTAATTGACCGAAACGTTTTTGGCCAAAATGGTAATTCCCCGCTCCCGCTCTTGGTCGTTATTGTCCAAAATCAGCTCTCCTGTTTCTTGATGAGCATGAAAAAGGCGGCAATGGTGAAGAATTTTGTCTACCAGGGTGGTTTTTCCGTGGTCTACGTGCGCAATGATAGCGATGTTCCGTAGGTTCTGCTTTTGCATACAGCTAAGTTGAAAAAGATCTGTAAGAACAAACTCATAAGACTATGGACCCGCTTATTTTTTTGGGGCCTCCGCAGCAAAGCTGCGGCGCTACGTTTCGGGGCTCGCTATTCGCTCGGCCCTGCGGCGCAAAGCGCCTTGGTCTGGCCCTGCGGGCCACCCCTGCACATCGCTAGGCCAATTGGAGGCCGCCAACTTTTGGCTTGCCCAATGACCTTTTCGTCATAAGTTGCTCTAAATGAATAAAAAAAGCAGCCCCTTGGGGAGCCGCCTAAGCTGCCGCAAAAGTACAGCTAAATCTTTGAGTAATAAAGTTTTTTAAAGTTATTTTTAGGCTATTTTTCTTTAATGGCCTCTATTTCATTGAGTTTTTCGACCGCTTTGCGCAGCTCGGCCAAATTATCTAGGGCCTTAAAGCTTAGTTTGTAGGGCAGTTTGTTGGCCCGCTCGGCCGATAGGTTGAGGTAAATTTTGCCCTCTTCCTCATAAAAGGCAAAGAGCCAAATGGGCGCTTCGGCCTGCAAATTCGGAAAATTGAGGTTTTCGATATCTGTGGTTTGGCTGCGCACCGCATATTGGCTGCCCCGATCTATGGCGATGCCTTGCATTTTGTAGGTGGGTAGCTCTTGCCCAAAGGTAAAGGCCTTGTAGGTCAGGGGCGTTTTGGGCGCTGCTTTTTGGCCCAAGGCCAATAGGCCCAAACGCTTGCTAGGGACCCATAAATAATGAAGCTCTTGCCCCAATAGATCGGGCGCAAAGGCCCGAGCCGCTAGTTTTGGCCTTAATGCGCTTAGGGCTTTGGCCAATTGCTTTTGCTCTTGGGGCGAGTACTGCTGCCAAGCTTGGCGCAAACGCTCCGCCTCGTAATTTTGGAGTTTAGGCAGGCTGTCTCGGGCATCTTGCCAACGCCGCAGGGCTTTGAGGTAGATCTGTTGCAAACTATCTCGCTCATCACTATAAGCCAGATATTGCTGCTCATAAGCCCCCTTGATTTGGGCCAAACTATCCGAGAAGCTTTGCAAAATGGCCGCTTGTTGGTCCTCGTTTTTCTTTAGGCGTTTGTGCAAAATCTCCAACTCCCTTTGAAACTCCATTTGCTCTCTGGCCTTTCTCTTTTTTCCTCGCCAACGCTTTTTTTCTTTTGCGGCATAACGCGCCTTACAATCGTTAATGAGGCCCAGATAAAAGTCGTTTTCCTTGAGCAAGGGTTGCAAGGCTTGGCTATCTAGTTTGGGGTATTGCGGTTTTGGGGGCGCTACTGGAAAAGGGGGAGGGCTGGGTTTGGCGGGCAAGGCCAAATCTCGATAAACAAAAAGGCTATCATTTTGGGCCAAATGCAAGGGCAGGCAAATGGCTTGGCTATTGGGCCAGCTGCCCAGCTCTAGGCGGCCCCACTTTAGGCCCTCTTCTTGGTCCCTAGCGGCATAAAGCCCCAAGTTTTCTTGATGTTGGACCGTGGGCAAGAAAAAGGAAATACTTTGGTTGGGGGCCAACTTAAGGGCTTGTCCAGCCCTTTCGGCCTGTATTTCTACAATTGGACCCAGGGCCAAGTCTTGGCTTTGGCTGGCCAACCAATAGGGCAGGAGCTCCGATTTGCGCAAAGCCACTTTTAGCTTAATCTGAATGGGGTCGCCAGTTGGACCAAAAGCTTGGGCCGGGATAAAAATCAGGGCGCCTTCAGGGCTTTTAAAGTAAGCGGCTTGTCCTGGATAAAACAAAAAGCTTTGGTCCTGAATACTGGCCATCCATTGGGCCAAAATAGCTCGGCGGCTCTGATAAAAGTTGGGAGCAGGTCCATCTTCTAAGCTGAGGGTATCGGTTTGCTCATTTTCTTGGTAGTGGCTGGCAATGCGCAACTGGATAATATGTCCTGCTGTTTTGGGTAAATCGGCCTGAGGCAAGGCCTTGCTCTCAAAGCGAATGCGCTCTTTGGGCCATTGACAGCGGTTTAAAATTTGCTGTAATAAATAGCTGCGCTTACGGACCAAATCATAGTAGGACTGCTTTTCTTCAAAGTAGTTCATTTGGCGCTCGACCACAATCCAGCTGCTATCTATAGCTTGGGCATTTTGGACCAATATGCGGATACTATCCACCCAAGCTTGCTCGGGCAGCGCATCGGATTTAGGCGCAAAGGGAATGCGCAAATCTTGGCCCCAAAGGCTGGGCGCCGAAAGCAGGAAAATAAAAAGCCAGCCCCAAAGAGGAGCTAGCTTGCAAAAAGGTAAATTCATTGATCAGATAGATTCATCATCGATTAGGCCTCGGCTTCTTCTGCGGGCCGGTTCTCGTTAATCTGCTGTAGCTCTTTGTCGATATAATAGAGGCTTTGTGGGCCATCGCCAATGAGCTTAATTTTATCTAGAATATCGCGGACCATAGCTTCTTCTTCTCTTTGCTCGGCCACATACCACTGCAAAAAGACCATAGTAGAGTGGTCCTTTTCTTCTTGGCTAAGGCTCATGAGTTCATTGATAGAAGCGGTAACCGCCTTTTCTTGTTTATAAGACTTTTTGAACACCTTTTGGACCGATTCGAATTCGGTTTCGGGTTGTTCGACGGCGGGCACGATAGCGTGACCATCCATTTCGTTTACATAATGAACAATCTTGAGCATATGCATACGCTCTTCATCAGATTGGGCATAGAAAAACTGGGCACAGTTGCCAAGGCCTTCACGGTCGCACCAAGAAGCCATCGCTAGATAGGCCGAAGAGGCGGCCGCTTCTTGAGCGATTTGAGCATTGAGTGCAGCAGTTATTTTTTTAGATAGCATAAGTGTCTAATTTTGAAGAATGATAACAAAGCGGGCCTGTAGGGGCCAGCTAAAAAAGAACAAATGATGCTCTTTGCGAGTTTACTCAAAAGTAAGACAGCGGGCGCAGAAGCCCAATAATAGGGCAAAGTTAGTTCTATTTTAGAATTTATCTAATTCTAAGTAGCCTTATCTAGGCTGATTTGGCTAGTTGCTCGATGAGCTCAAAATTTTCGACTAGGGCCAGGGTCAGCGAGTTGATAGAGCCCTCTAGCTCGTTGAGGTCCAAGTTTTCTAGTTCTAGAGTATCTCGATAAATGAGTTGTTGGCCCGATTCATCTAAGACAAAGGCGCCAAAAAGTAGGTAGCGGTTGGCTTTTAGGAGCTCTTGGCATTCTTGGGCCGACAACTGTTCTAGTTGGAGGAGCTTTTGCTCGATGATGAGTAGATTATCTTCACAATCTAAAATCATTTGGTGGATGCCTCTATCTTCATTGGAGATAATGAGGATTTCTTCTTCGGGAATTTCCTTGAGGATTTCGCAATCTAGTTCCTGGATAAGCCCTTTGAGCTGCTTATAGTGCGACATATTTATAGATTATTTTGAGTTTGCTGTTTAGCTTATTTTTGCTTGGCAACCAAAGCTAAGGATTTAATTGCGGTTATCAAATTTTGCTGATTCCTTGGCGGGAAAGAGGGGCAGATTTGGCCCAGCGCTGCGCAGCCGTGGCCCGAAGGGCCAGACCCAAGCCGCCGCAGGCGGCTGCAGGGCCGAGCAGACCTGCGAGCGGCGCAGCCTTGGGTTGACCCACTTTTTATAGCGGTGTCAATTTAGGGATCGATATCCATCATACATAAATATGAATCTCTCTAATCCTAGTCCTATTTTTTTGACGGATACGGCATGCCTAGTTTTCTTCACTGCGCCATTAAATCCGCCCAACCTCGCTATGATCCAATAGGCCCAAGCTATTGATTTAGAGGTGAATGGATTGCGCAAAGAAGGGCTTTGGCTTTCGCCTTTTAGATATTGTTTAAATATAAGATCTAAGACTTCTACTTCATCTTCTGTGAAAATAGAGGTTGCTGGAGTCTCATTATCTTGGTTAAGTCCAGCTTCTTTAAGCTTAAGGACCTTGTCAGATGCACTGATTGCCATAAGTATCATTTTGCGGATAGCTTTACCTGTTTTCAAACATATATTTTCAATATCAAAGCCATCTGATTTTAAATATTTAAAGTATGTTTCAATTAACCACCTCTTGCGGTAGCAAAGAACAAGCTCTAAGAGCTCTTCTTCGCTGTTGATTTCTTCATTTGTGAGTAAGCGCCAACTGATGGTTTTATCATCATGATCTTTTTTTGTTCGGCTTCTTTTTCTAGCGGCAGATTTTGAAAAACCTTTGCCCTTTTCAAAAACCTCAATAACATTGATGTCATTGACTTAGGCTTTGGTTCGCCAAGAACATACTTACAAGATTTGGGAACGGCAAAAGTCACTTTTTTAGATCGAATAACTAGCTTCTTCCCGTTAAGTTTTTTACGGCTACTCTTGACCGTTTCTGTCGTCTCAAAGTCTGCTGGATAATGTTCAAAGACATCACATAATGGAATCTTTTTGCCATCCTCCCAAATCGTTGCTCGTCTATCTGTTCGAGACCGAATCAAGAACTTAATATGCTGTCTGAAAAAACTTTCCATCATAGGATAAACATCTCCTTCTCGATCACAAACATGTAAAATATCAATTAGGTCGTTAATTATTTTTAACGCAGATTCTGTCTCTTCTACATTTATTTTCCACCTCGTAATTTCACCTCTAAAATGACCCGTATTTCTATTTTCAGCCTCCTTACAAGTTACTCTATTTTTATATCGATTATAAAGCTGAATACCTCCTAAGCCATGATAATGAAAGCTTTCTCGACCATATAGTAGAGCCATGTGAAGAAATACAGACAAATTTGTTTCCCGACCTCCAGGGCCTAAACCCTCTTTGTCGGTTAGTCTATTTCTTTGCTTGTTCAGTACAACTTCAGAGGTGTCGTGAAAGGCCAGAAGCTTTTCTTCAACCACCTTCATAGACTCCCTACTTTTGCCAATAAACTCAAATTGAATGTATTCCTCAGTAAGATTTTTGTTTGATAACAACCTCATGAAAGCCTTACGGTCTGCATCAGTTTTTGCTACATTTGTTAAATGTGGGTTAGGATTATTTTTTAGACTCTCTACTAATCTATAACATACTCTTACTGATTGCTTATTTAACATAAATGAAGATACATTTGTACTGTCCATATAAATCTTGATTTAGAGCTAATTTAAGCTTATTTTTAAAAGTGGGTCAACCCAAGCGGCGCAGCATAGCGGCGGCCGACCTAGGCAAAGCCTAGCCGGCCGCGGGCCCCAAAAAAAGAAAAACACCCTAGACTAAAAAATTAGCATAGGGTGTTTATATAGTACAGAAAATAGACCTACAAAGGCAAGATTTCTGCAGGAATTTGGTTAGCCTCAATCAAGCGTTTGGCAAAAGCCTTATGGCCATGAGGAGCAAAAATGAACAAACGACCTTGTTTGGCACTACTGAGGTAAGAAAGCAACTTCCATTTGTTAATGACTTGTCGCTTATCAGAAGATTTGAGTGCAATCTCAAAGTAACATTTGCGGCCCATCGAAACGGCGGTGATATCTGGGGCAATCGAGTCATTAGTAGAGCTTTGCGTGAATGACTTGGGGTCTTCATAGCCTTCTACAGCGGCTTTAATATTGCTATATCCCTTTTTTTCTACCCATTCTACGGCCTTCTCGATAAATGGAATTTTTTCTTCAGCTACGGTCATGATGCTTTTGCAGTTTTGGAGGCTAATCCTCTTGTGTACGAAACTTTTAGAAATACTTGTTGTCTATGAGTTAGATGGCTACAAAAAACAAAAGCCCCTTTGAAAGGGGTTGATTTTCATTTTTATAAGCAGAATCTGTCACTTTAAACTAAGACAAAGATACGCAGAGTTCCCTTATTTTGGAAATTCTTAAAGCGCTCAAAATAAAAAAAGGTCCTTGTGGACGAGACAAGGACCTTTAACAATCATAAAACTGACGATATTTTGCTCCTGTTATGAGCGAGAGGAGCATCATTTGGTATAGTAAACGCCCAAAAACAAATTTTGGATGAGTGCTTTGTGCAAATATTTTAAAAAAAAATGGAAAAGCCATTGATTTAACTGACTTTTCCATTTAAACAGAATTATTTTCCGCAATGCTTAGCTAAGCTGCAGTTGAACGGGGTTAAATTCTTCTAAGTGAATTTGTTCTTCGGGGATACCGGCTTGGCGGAGCTGCTTTCTTTGGGCTTGCATAAAGCCTGCTGGGCCACAGAGATAATAATTGGCGGCCAGGCCAAAGGGGGCTTTGAGGGCTTCATCTAGCTGCATTCGGCCATTTTGGTCCTCATAGAAATGCTGTAATTGGAGCTGATTTTCTAGGCTGCGGAGCTCTTCGGCAAAGAGTTGTTCGTCAGCAGATTTATAGGCATCCATCCAAAGAATGGGTTGTTCTGTTTGGCTATCGATCAGGGCCTGTAGCAGTCCCCAAAGGGGGCTGACCCCTACGCCGGCGCCTAAAAAGACGCTAGGGCTGGGCTTTTGCTCTAGGTGGAAATTACCGGCGGGCACCGTCAATTCTACCTCATCTCCAATTTTCATAGCCTGATGCAAGGCATTGCTCAAACGGCCCATGGGGCAGCCAGGCGCTCCTTTTTGGGCCTTTACCGTAATGCGGTAATAATTATTATTGGGCCGAGAGTTGAGGCTATATTGTCGAGCCTGATAAATGCCCAATTCCTTAAAGAATAGGCGCAAAGATAGATATTGGCCTGGGCGGTGCAAGGGAATTTCTCCGCCATCTGATGGCGATAAATAAAGATGATAGACATTGGGGGCTAGCTCCTCCTTTTTGATCAGCTTAAACTTGCGCCAATCGCTCCAAGCCGCATCGGGCGCTTCGGCGGCAGCATACATTTTAGCCTCCATCTCAATGAGAATATCGGCCAGCTGCTGGTAGGCCCGTCCCCAAGCGCCCAAAATAGGGGCATCATCGGGCAAATCGAGCAATTCTTGCAAAGCACCCAACAAGTACTTGCCCACAATGGGGTACTGATCGGCCTGCACCTGCAAACTGCGGTGTTTGTGCCCAATGAGCTCTAGGGCAGGCAACAAAACTTCCGGCTGCTCAATATGCTTGGCATAAGCCAAAACCGATAGGGCCAAGCTTTTTTGCTGCTGCCCCAAAGCCTGATTGGCTAGATTGAAGATGTTTTTGAGCTCGGGATGATTGCTCAGCATGTTTTTATAAAACAAACGCGTAAGGGTTTCAGCATGCTCTTCCAAAATAGGCACAGAGGCTTGTACAAGTCGGATGTCTTCCTGATTCATCATGTCTTTTACTTTTAAGATAAAAAGATACTTTTCTCTTTTATTCGAACTGGATCAAAAAAAACCGCTAGATAAGGCGGCTAATTTTTAGGTATCCAGAAAATAATCTACTTTTAATAGGTTATCTCGAAAATCGCCAATTGTTTGGCTCTCTAGCATTTTTGTAATTTTGGAGCGAATTAGTCCAAAATCATTGTGTAGGGGACAGGGTTTTTTGGCCGAGCACTTTTTGAGGCCCATCGCACAGCCCTCAAACAAACTGCGGCCGTCTATGGCTTCTACTACCTTGGCCAAACTGAGGTCTAAGGCCGATTTTTCAATGTAAAAACCGCCTCCAGGCCCCTTGCTCGAGGATAAAATGCCTTGTTTGCTTAGGTTTTGTAGGATTTTGGCCAAAAAATGAAGCGGAGAATCTATTTCTTCCGCCACCTCTTTTACCCCAACTTTCCGCCCCTCTGCAGAGGCATCTGCTACATAAACCACAGCCCGTAAACCATACTCACAACTTTTTGAAAAAATCCCCATTTTTAGCGTTTTAACTGCTCAAAGCTAAAACCTTTTTTAATAAAAGACAAATATATCCTTTATTTTTTTCTCATCTTTTCTATCTACTCTTCTAACTTCCTTATCTTAGGGGCCGTTAGGAGAATAATGAGGAGGGGCCTCCGCTGCGGCTTTGCCTTGCGGCGCTACGTTTCGGGGCTCGCAGGTCTGCTCGGCCCTTCGGCCTTCGGCCTCGGTCTGGCCTAGGGCCACCCCTACACATCGCTAGGCCAATTGCTCCTTTCTTTCCCCATTTTCCTTTATGGAGTTTAACAAAAAAGCTATTTCTAATTTATGAGTACAATAAAAATCCTTTGGGCCGATGATGAGCAGAAACTGCTCAAGCCCCAAATCATGTTTCTAGAGAAAAAAGGCTACGAGGTCGTGCCCGTAACCAACGGACATGATGCCATTGAAGAAGTATCTGAAAAGATGGGCCATTATGATATCGTCTTTTTAGATGAGAGTATGCCCGGGATTACGGGCCTAGAAACTCTAGACCGCATTAAGGAGCTAGCGCCCCATTTGCCCGTGGTCATGATTACCAAAAATGAGGCAGAGGATGTGATGGAGCAAGCCATTGGCTCTAAAATTAGCGACTATCTGCTCAAGCCAGTCAATCCCCTGCAGTTGCTCTCTACCCTGCGCAAATTAGTAGATGGCGACCGCCTGGTCCAAGAAGAAACCCGAATGAAATACCAGCAGGAGTTTCGCAATATCCTAATGGCCATCAATAATAGTATGGATGCCCACGAATGGGCCGAGGTCTACAAAAAAATTATCTATTGGGAGCTCAAATTAGATGCCTCTAAAACAGCTAGCATGGCCGATATTCTGGCCACCCAAAAAGATTCGGCCAATGCCGAGTTCGCTAAGTTTATCGACCGCAATTATGTAGATTGGCTCAACAATGAGCAAAGCCCCCCCGTGATGTCGCACGATTTGCTCCGCTCTATGGTGTTTCCTGATGTGGACCGCAACCGCCCCACGGTTTTTCTCCTACTCGATAATCTCCGCTTTGATCAATGGAAGATGATTGAGCCCATTATTTCTCGCTACTTTAAGGTAGAGGAGGAAGATTATTTTTATAGCATTTTGCCCACTACTACGCAGTATAGCCGCAATGCTATTTTTAGCGGAATGATGCCCGGCGAAATTGCCAAACGCTATCCTGAGCTTTGGCTCAATGATAATGAGAAGGGCGGCAAAAACTTACATGAAGCCGAACTTTTGGGCCGACAAATTAAGCGGGTGTTCCGCAAGCCAATTCAATATGGCTACTTCAAAGTGACAAATATGGACGGCGGCAAACAGCTGGTGGATAATATCCATAATTATATTCAAAATAATGACCTCTTCTGTATTGTCTATAACTTCATTGATATGCTCTCGCATGCACGGACCGAGATGGACATTCTCAAGGAGTTGGCCGCCGATGAAAAGGCTTATCGCTCGCTTACGGTCTCTTGGTTTGAGCATTCTCCGCTTTGGGAGGCCCTCAAGTCTATTGCCCAGCAAGATGTACAGCTCTTTATTGCTACCGACCACGGAAGTATTCGGGTGCATCAACCCTCTAAGGTAGTGGGTGACCGAGAAACAACCACCAACCTTCGCTATAAGGTGGGGCGCAATCTGCAATATGACCGCAAAGATGTCTTTGATATTCGCCGCCCCGAAGATGGAAAGTTGCCTCGCCCCAATGTGAGCTCTACCTTTATCTTTGCCAAGAATGACCGCTTTTTCCTATATCCCAACAATTATAATCATTACAATAATTACTATAGCAATACTTTTCAGCATGGAGGGATTTCTCTAGAAGAGATCATCTGCCCCATTATCAAGTTGCGCTCAAAATAAAGGAAGCATGGCCAAAAAGAAATATTATGTCGTTTGGGAGGGCCATGAAACGGGAATCTTTACTTCTTGGGCCGATTGCGAGGCCCAAACTAAGGGCTACCCCCAAGCGAAATACAAAAGCTATAAAAGCCTTAGCGAAGCCCAAGAGGCCCTAGCGGGCAATTATTGGGCAGCAGTAAATAGCAGTAAAAAGAAGAGCAGCAGTAAACCTTCGGCAGCTATGGAAAAAGAGGTGGTCTGGCATAGCCTTTCAGTAGATGCCGCCTGTAGTGGCAACCCTGGCGTTATGGAATACCAGGGGGTAGATACCCAAACAGGCCGCCGCATCTTTCATCAGAAGTTTTCTTTGGGGACAAACAACATTGGGGAGTTTTTGGCCCTAGTGCATGGTTTGGCCTATTTACAGCAGAAAAACTTGCCCAATCTGCCCATTTATACCGATTCTAGGACAGCCATGAGCTGGCTGAGAAAGCAAAAAGTGAAAACGAATTTGGTCCAAAATGCCCAAACTAAACCGCTTTTTGTCCTTATTCAGCGGGCAGAAAACTGGCTAAAGAACAATAGCTATGAAAATCCCATTTTGAAATGGGATACCGAAAACTGGGGCGAAATCCCCGCTGATTTTGGCCGAAAGTAAAGCGCTTGGTCCAGAAGGGCGCGAAGCGCCCGCCGGCCTAGCGATGCGGCGGGGTGGCCGTTAGGCCAGACCTAGCGGGCGCAGCCCGCGCAGGGCCGAGCAGACCTGCGAGCCCCAAAGCGTAGCGCCGCAGCTTTGCTGCGGAGGCCCCAAAAACAACAGAAAAAAAACATTCATGCAAAACAGAACATCATTAGCATGGCTCAGCTGGAGCTTGAGCCTCTTATTTTTATTGTCTACGGCTTGTAAAACAGCCGAAAAGGTACAAATTGACCCTAGTCAGCGCCTAGAAAACTCCTTGCTTTGGGAGATTAAGGGCAAGGGCATCAAAACCTCTTATTTGTTTGGGACCATTCATATGATTGGCGAGAAAGACTATAGCTTTAGCGAAAAAGCCGAGGCTGCACTGGATAAAAGCCAGCGTTTGGTCCTCGAAATCGATATGTCGAATATGATGCAAATGGGTATGCAAATGCTCACCTTAGCGCCCATGCAAGGCGGCAAAAAACTAAAAGATTTGTTGCCTGCAGAAGACTATGAACTGATCAAAACCTATTTTACCGAAGAGGCCACAAATCCAGAACTCAAGATGATGCCTTTTTCGATGATCGAGAACTGGAAACCCATGTTGCTGCAGTCTTTTCTGTATCAGGATATGATTGAGGGGCAGACCAAAGCCTATGAGGTGGAACTGATGGCCATGGCCAAAAAACGCAATATGAGTTTTGGGGGATTGGAGACGGTAGCCGACCAAATGAATGTCTTTGAGAAGATTCCGTATAAGGACCAAGCTCAGGCGCTGCTAGAAGGCGTAAAAGGCCTAAAAAATGGAGATCAATCGGGCAAAAAAGAGTTTGCCCAATTGGTAGAGCTCTACAAAAAAGCCGATGTTGATGGACTGATTGAAAGCAGCAGCGAACAGATGGAGGATATGGAAAACTCTGAAGAAGAGCTTTTGATCAAGCGAAACAATAACTGGATTCCCCTAATTAAGGAGTTTTCTAAAAAAGAGGCTTGTTTTTATGCCGTAGGGGCGGCCCATTTGGGCGGTCCGCATGGCGTGATTCGCCTTTTGCGCAAAGAGGGCTACCAGCTGACGCCTATTGATATTAAAGACTAATTTATGAGAATTATTAAGCCGCCTTTTCCCTACGAAAAAGCCCCAGAGGAAAAGTTGCTCTTTTTGGCTGGGAGCATAGATATGGGCAAGGCTCAAGACTGGCAGTCTTGGGTGGGCTATCAGCTGCTAAAAGAAGATTTGTTGATCCTAAATCCCCGCCGAGATGGCTGGGATAGTAGCTGGGAACAAAGCATTGATCATCCTGAGTTTAAGGCACAGGTAGATTGGGAACTAAAGGGCTTGGAAGAAGCCGATTTTAGGCTGTTTCACTTTGAACCTCAATCTCAATCGCCAATTACCCTCATGGAGCTGGGCTTATTTGGGCCCAAAAAAGGCAGCATTGTGCATTGCCCCAAAGATTTTTGGAGAAAAGGCAATGTAGATGTGGTCTGCCAACGCTATGGGATTCCACAAGCGGATAGTTTAGAGGCCGCCCTAGATCAAATTCGAGCTTGGATGTAGCTCTTAAAGGGAGGTTAAGCCTCCCTTTGGCCTTTTTTTAGCTCGCTAAAAGTTGTATTTTCTAAAAAACAATTGCTTATGCGTACTAGCATTTTTATTCTTTGCTTTTGGCTGACCGCCCTTGGCCTTCGGGCCCAAGGTTATATCCTCCTCCCCATGGATGAGGCCCAAACCAATCACCTGAAAGCCTATGGCATCACCTATAAAGTCCTAGAATTAAAACAGGAGGCCTGGTGGTTGCTCAATTACCGAGGCGGTAGCTTCGCTTTTCCCTACTCCGATGTCTTCAAAAAGGAGTGCATTACCCGAGGCGTCCGCTTTGAGGTTTTGGCCGAGGCCAAGTTCAATAATATCCTCAACCAAATTGCCGACCCCGAGGTCAATATGGAGGCCATGAAGCTAGAGGTCCCACCCAAAATTGCCGTTTATAGCCCTACGGTTAATGCCCGCGGAAAAGAAATTCAACCCTGGGATGATGCCGTGACCCTGGTCCTCACTTATGCCGAAATCCCCTACGATTTGGTCTATGATGATGAGGTCCTCAATATGAAGTTGCCCGAATACGATTGGCTGCATCTTCACCATGAAGATTTTACGGGCCAATACGGAAAGTTTTACGCCAGCTATAATAATCAACAATGGTACAGAGAGTATGTCCGAAATATGGAAAACCTAGCCGAAAAGCACGGCTTCAATAAGGTCTCTCAACTCAAATTGGCCGTAGTTAAACGCATCCAGGAGTTTGTGGCTGGTGGCGGATTTATGTTTGCCATGTGCTCGGCTACTGATACCTACGATATCGCACTAGCCGCCGAGGGCGTCGATATTTGCGACCATATGTATGATGGCGATCCCGCCGACCCGCAGGCCCAAGCTAAACTCGATTTTAGCAAAACTTTTGCCTTCAAGGATTTTCAATTGGTCCGAGATCCCTATAAATACGAGTATTCTACCATCGATGCCTCGCCCATGACGGCCCCCGCCCGCCGAGTGCAAGACAAACAAGATTACTTTAATCTCTTCGAGTTTTCGGCCAAATGGGACCCCGTGCCTAGCATGCTCACCCAATGCCACAACCGCACCGTTAGGGGCTTTATGGGCCAAACAACGGCCTTCAGAAAAACTCAGATTAAGTCCAATGTGCTGGTCCTTGGCGAAAATAAAGCCGCCAATGAGGCCCGCTACATCCATGGCACTTTCCAAAAGGGCTTTTTCAGCTTTTATGGGGGCCACGACCCCGAGGATTACCGCCATTTTGTGCACGATCCCGCCACCGACCTCAATCTGCACCCCAACTCAGAGGGCTATCGCCTGATCCTCAATAATGTGCTTTTTCCCGCCGCCAAAAAGAAAAAACGTAAAACTTAATGCTATAAGAATAGTCTGCTTTGCAGGCTATTTTTTTTGGGCCTCCCGCCTTCGGCGGGCGGTTACTCCCTTTGGTCGTCGAACTGCGGCCTAAAGGCCTTGTTGTCGTTTCGCAGCTCGCTGCTGTTCTGGGGCCTCCCGCCTTCGGCGGGCGCTACGTTTCGCAGCTCGCAGGTCTGCTCGGCCCTTCAGCGCTAAAGCGCTTCGGTCTGGCGCTTTGCGCCACTGCTCCACATCGCTAGGCCGGCTAAAGAAAACAGGCCCCAAGGGCCTGCCAAAAGGGCGCTCCGCGCCCAAGGCGGTCTCCTTTTGGGCCCAGAGCAACGGCCCTTTCTCTATTCCACAACAAAAATTGTCCTCGAATAGCTATCTTTGCCGCAAACCATTCTAAGCCCAACTTGCATCTACTGAGGTAATAGCACTTCATTCTCTGCATTAAAACAGACAGCTTTTAACTATGCGTATATTTTACTTTCTTAGCCTGCTTTCTATCCCGCTTTTCTTTTCGAGCGCTTGCACAGATGCACAACGCGAACGCCTAGAGGTAACCCCTATGGCCTACGGTAGTGTGGACCAAATGCATCTGGTTTGTGATGAATACCTTTGGGATAAGTCGCCTATCGGGGATAGCATCCGCCAATATTTTGAGGCCCTTTATCCTATTACCCCTCAGCCAGAGCCTATTTTGGACCTCCGTCATGTGGAGAGCCGAGAGTTTAATAAGGTGCTCAAAACACATCGCTCTATTGTCATTTTAGCTGATCTTTCTGAGGAGGAGGAGGCCGGAACGGCCCTGGTCCGCAAAGTGCTGGGCCCCAAAAAGGTGAAAAAAGCATTTACTGACCCCAGCTACCGAATTATGGTGCAAAAAAATCGCTGGGCCAAGGACCAAACGGTCATTTTTTGGTTCGCCCCCGATCGCCAAAGCTTGTTTGAAACCGTTTGCCGAGATTATCAAAAGGTGATTAACATTCTACATGAAAAGGATACCGAAAAACTGGTCAAACAGGTCTATTTTTCTGGCCAAACGGAAGAAGTAGAGGCCGATATTCGCCAAGGTTTAAACCTCAGCCTTTCGGTGCCCAAAGGCTATAAAATTGCCCATCAAGATTCGGTGGCCTGCTGGCTGCGCAAAGAAACCAATAAGGTGAGTAGCAATATTTTTATCTATAGCATTGAAAATCCTGGCCCCAATACCCTGAGCCCAGATAGCCTGAAGGCTATCCGTAACCGCCTGACCAAAGACTATTTTTCTAGCTGGCAAGAGGGCTCTTATATGCAAATTGACGATGTAAATTTGCCCACTTATTACGAAAAAATTGATTTTGGAGAAAGAGAAGCCCTGCAAGCAAGGGGCATTTGGTTTATGGCCAATGACTTTATGGGCGGTCCTTTTGTGACTTACCTTATCCCTGATCCCGATAGAAATAGAATCATTTTATTAGATGGCTTTATTCATGCCCCAGGCCAAAAGAAACGGCCCGAAATGCGCAAACTGGATGTGATATTTTCCACCTTTGCCCTAAAGACGAAAGAGTAAAGCTAAAGGCCCCAAAAACCTAAGTTTTTGGGGCCTTTCTGCGTCTAGCAGGCCCGATAGGGCCGCAGGCTGAGGGATGGATAGGGTGGCCGAAGGCCAGACCGAGCCGCTGAAAGCGGCGATGGGCCGAGCAGACCTGCGAGCCCGGAACAGCCCGACCCGAGGCCGAAGGCCGAAGGGGCAGCCCCAAAACCTAATGATCTTCCTCGCCTAGCATCTTTTTAATTTCCAGCAGCTTGAGCATAGACTCAATGGGGGTCATGCGGTTGAGGTCTAGGGCCTCCACATAATCCCGCATTTTCTCGAATCGGGGATCGGGAGCGGCATCAAAGATATTGAGCTGCATGGCCTGTACATTTTGGACCGCCTTGAGTTTGTCGCCTAGACTTTCGGCTTTTTCCTCTTGGGCCGAGCGTTGCTCTTCGAGTTGGGCCAAAATTTCGCTGGCGCGCAAAATGAGCTGCGGCGGCATGCCCGCCATTTTGGCCACATGAATCCCAAAGCTGTGCTCGGAGCCGCCCGCCTTGAGCTTGCGCAAAAAGATGACCTTTTTGCCCAGCTCTTTAGTGGCCACATGAAAATTCTTGATGCGGTCAAACTGTTGGGCCAGCTCATTGAGCTCGTGATAGTGGGTGGCAAAAAGCGTTTTGGGCCGAGCCGTGGGGTGGTTATGCAGATATTCGGCAATGGCCCAGGCAATAGAAATGCCGTCATAAGTACTCGTTCCCCGCCCAATTTCATCCAATAAAATGAGGCTGCGGTTCGAGATATTATTGAGAATGCTGGCCGTTTCGTTCATTTCCACCATAAAAGTAGACTCCCCCGATGAGATATTATCGGAGGCGCCCACCCGGGTGAAAATGCGGTCAATAAGGCCCAATTTAGCGCTATCGGCAGGGACAAAGGCACCCATTTGGGCCATTAAGGAAATTAGGGCCGTTTGTCGCAAAAGGGCGGATTTACCCGACATATTTGGGCCAGTAATCATCAAAATCTGCTGTCGCTCATTATCCAAAAAGATATCGTTGGGCACATACAGCTCTCCAGCCTTGAGCTGTTGCTCAATCACGGGATGTCGGCCCGCCTTAATCTCAATGTCGAGGCCCTCATGCATTTGGGGGCGGCAATAATTCTGCTCCAAGGCCAAAACATGATAGCTATGCAGGCAGTCGAGTTGGGCCACCAGTTGGGCATTGGTTTGTACGGGGCGGATATAATCATTGAGGAAAAGGACCAGCTCGCCAAAAAGCTTTTGCTCTAAGGCGATGATTTTCTCTTCGGCAGAAAGGATTTTGCCCTCCAATTGTTTCAGCTCCTCACTAATGTAGCGCTCAGAATTGGTGAGGGTTTGTTTGCGCACCCAATGATCGGGAATCAGGTCCTTATCTTTATAGCGATTCGTGACCTCTAGGTAGTAGCCAAAAACATTATTGAAGCCAATTTTGAGCTTATCAATGCCGGTTTCTTTGGCCTCTTTGACTCGGATGCGTTCTAGGTGTTCGCGGCTATTGGCAATCAGGTCGCGCAATTCGTCTAGCTCTTCTGATACTCCAGTTCCAATAAAGCCGCCTTTATCCGTCTTAACGGCGGGCTCTTCCTTCAGCCAATTATCTACTCTTTGGCAGAGTAGGGGACAAAGCTGCATGCGTTCGGCAATAGATTGTAGTTGGGGCTGTTTATCTTGGGCCAAAGCCTCCTTAATTGGGCCAAGGGCCAGAATAGAGCGTTGCAACTGGCGGACCTCTCTGGGGTTGATTTTCCCCAAAGGAATTTTGGCCACCAAGCGCTCTAAATCGCCCAATTGCTGCAATTGATCTGCAATTAGCAAGGCCAAGTTGGGTTGGTCAATAAAGGCTTGCACCACCTCATGTCGACTCTCTATAGACGTCAAGTCTTTGCGGGGCATCAGGACCCATTTGCGGAGCAAACGGCTGCCCATAGGCGAAATCGTCTTGTCCATGACATCCAACAAACTCACGCCAGAGCTGTAGGCGCTGCCCACTAGCTCTAGGTTGCGAATAGTAAAACTATCCATCCAAACATAGCGGTCGGTCGGAATCCGAGCAATTTGTACAATATGCTTGAGGTTTTTGTTCTCGGTGGTTTGTACATAATGCAGAATTGCTCCTGCAGCAATTTGGGCCATTTCCAATTGCTCAATGCCAAAGCCTTTTAGGGAGCTCACTTCAAATTGCTCCAGCAGTTTTTCTCGGCTATAATCAGGCATAAAGACCCAATCTTCAATACCATAGGTATAGTAGCGCTCTCCAAAGCGCTCCAAAAGTTCTTTCTTCTGGTTTTTGGCATAAATGATCTCGGCGGGCTGAAAATTTTGCAGCAATTTATCGATGCTAGCCGTATTGCCTTCTACCACCAAAAACTCGGCAGTAGAAATATCGAGGAGGGCCAAACCGAGCTGATCTTTGCGCCCAATATGCAGGGCGGCCAAAAAGTTGTTGCTCTTATGGTCCAGAATATTGTCATTGGTGGTAATGCCTGGGGTAACCAGCTCGACCACCCCTCTTTTTACAATTTTCTTTTGCTTAGAGGGCTTTTCTAGTTGGTCGCAAACGGCCACCCGATAACCCGCCCGCACCAATTTGGGCAAATAGGTATCTAAAGAATGATGTGGAAAACCCGCCAGCTCAATCTTAGAAGAGCCATTGTTTCGAGCAGTTAGCGTGATGCCCAAGACCTTGGAGGCCAGCACAGCATCACTCCCAAAGGTCTCATAAAAATCGCCGACTCGAAAGAGCAGGACAGCATCGGCATACTTTTGCTTAAAATCATTGTATTGCGCCATTAAAGGCGTCACTTTGGTCTTTTTCTTAGACTTGGCCAATTTCATTCGGCTTTAAGAGGTCATGATAATAAATAGGCCCTTTCAAAAAAGGTCCTTTTTGAAAGGCGGGGAATCTTCCTCCGTCAAAAATCGCCTTTTTTGAAGGAAGGGGGCTGTTTCTCCGTCAAAAATCGCCCTTTTTGAAGGAAGGGGGCTGTTTCTCCGTCAAAAATCGCCCTTTTTGAAGGAAGGGGGCTGAAAATAAGGTTTAAATCTTAGTGAGTAGGCTAAAAAGTCGGGGGTTAATATAAATATGGCTATTGGCATAGGCTCTTTTTTCAAGGAAGCCTAGCTCAAATAGTTGCTCTAAGTACCTACGAGCAGTAGATTCACTTTTACCAATGGCTAATTGTAAGTGCTCCACCCTAGTATAAACATGCTTAAATAAATGCTCTAATAGATCTTTGCTATATATTCTAGGTAGCCTGGCCTGAATTTGATCTTTATAGTCTTTCATCAGCCTTAATATGGCTTGAATATTTTGAATTGTACTCCTAGCGGTTTGAATCACCCCTTCTAAGATATAAAGCACCCAAGAGGTCCAGTCGCCATGATCCCGAACAGCTTGTATGCGTTCATAGTAGGCCGCTTTTGTGGCAATAATATATTTACTAAGGTAGAGAATAGGGTAATCTAGAAGTTTTTGGGTGCAGAGGTATAAAATGTTAATAATTCGCCCAGTTCTTCCATTGCCATCATAGAAAGGGTGAATACTTTCAAACTGAAAGTGAATCACGGCCATTTTTATTAGGGGGTCTAAATGATCCATTTCGGGCTCATTGATATAAGCCTCTAAGTTAGCCATCAGGTCCTTTATCTCTTTTGCATCTTGAGGGGGCATGTAGATTAAATTGCCGTAAGCATCTCTTAAGCTAGTCCCCGCCTGTGTCCGAAAACCTGCATTATTGGCTTCTAGTTCTTCCTGAATTTGTAGGATATGGCGGTTGAGCAATAAGCCCTGCTCTTGTATTAAAGCAAAACCCGTCTTTAGGGCCGAAGCATAATTTAATACCTCCTTAGTGCTCAAACTAGCTACTTCTTGTGTAGAACGAGCCGAGTAAAGTGCATCATGAGTGGTCACAATATTCTCTACGGCAGAGCTTTCTTTGGCCTCTGTTAAAATCAAGCTATCTACCAAAATGCTAGCATTGGGCAGTGTTCCAGTTACTCCCTTTAGTTCCGCTAACACACGGTTGGCCTCAATGGCTTTTTTCAATAAAGGAATGGTCTCTAGCTCTTCTCTAGGAGGTAATTTTAATACTTGATAGCTCATCTCTTGCTCTTTTTTTGATTTTTTTGGGGCCTCCTGCCTGCGGCAGGCGCTACGTTCCGCAGCTCGCTATTCGCTCGGCCCTTCGCCGCTTTCAGCGGCTCGGTCTGGCCCTTTGGGCCACTGCTGCACATCGCTAGGCCAGATAGCTAGAACTGTTTACGGTACCAAAAGCTATCTTTAGCTATGGGCGAGGCGCCCAATATTCTAAACTGATGCTGGGCCAGTAAGCGTTTAGAGCCTTCATTTTCTCTATGGGTATGGGCATGCACATAGCGCAATTGGAGCTCATTTTTGGCATAGTTCAGGACCAGTTCAACGGCCATTTTCATGAGGCCGCGGCGTTGCATATTGGGGTGGATCTCATAGCCAATTTCTGCTTCTTTGCGGTCCTCAGAAAAATTAAAGAGGCAAATAGAGCCAATCATTCTGGGGTGGCCAGGCAAAGAAATGGCCCAACTGATGCCTTCTCCGCTATCAATTTGTTCTTGCAGCATCTCGATATGCGCAAGGCTCTCGGCCTCTGTTTGATGTAGGGGCCGGTCAATGTAGCGCATTTGCTCGGCATCTGACCTGAGGCTAAAGAGTGCTCGGGCATCTTCTTCCTCCATATAACGCAAAAGTAGTTTGTCGTTTTGGAGCATTGGGAAGGGCTTAAAATAACTCATGGGCTAGCTGTTTTAGTGGAGCCAATAGAGGCATTACTGCAATTTGGCCACAGTTGAAATGGGCTTTGGGGCAGGCGGTATAGCCATGCGAGCCGCAGGGCCAGCAGGCCGGGGCCGGTTGTTGATGAATAATAAATTGCGTTTTAGACAAGGGGCCAAAGCCATAGCTAGGCGAGGTAGAGCAAAAAACGGCCGCTACAGGCGCATTTATGGCCGAGCAAATATGTAAGGGCGCCGAATCTAAGACATAATTGAGTATTGCGCCTTTCATGAGGGCTACATCTTGCAAAAAACTATGTTGGCCAGCCAAATTGTACAAATTGGGGCGGTTGGCTAATTGGACCAATGCCTGCGCATGTTCGCGGTCGGCTGGGCCACCCAAAACATAAATATAGAGCGATTTGGGCAATTGCTGAAGCAGTTCGGCCCAAACGGCTAAGGGCAGGCGCTTGGTTTCCCACAAAGAGGCGGGCGAAACCGTAATATAAGGCTTTTGGCCATAATTTTCTGCTACAAAATCCCAATCTTCTGCAGAGGGGTAGAGCTTGGGCATAGCCGCTTCTTTATCGGTAAAAGCGGCAATTAGACGATGGTTTCTATAAACCTCCTGTTCGGCCCAAATATGCTCTTCGGCTTGGCTAAAGGCCCAAGCAAAAGGATTTTTCTTAAAGCCCACTACTTTTTTCCCATTAGAGAGGCTGGCCAAGAGGCCGGCGGTAAAATGTCGGTGGCAATTGACCACCAAATCGTAGTTTTGGGGCCGAATATGGGCCAAAAGTTGCCGAATAGAGCGCCATTTATTGCTGCGGTCTAGTTCTAGCAATTGATGAATATGCGGATGCCCTTTGAGAATGCGGCCTTGGCCCTTGCGGATCAAGAGATCAATTTGGGCCGAAGGGTAATAGGCCTTGAGCTTTTCGATCAGGGCAGTGGCCAGAATAAGGTCACCTAAAAAGGCGGGTTGAATAATGAGTATTTTGTCCATAATCGTGTTGTGGTCCAGCAAGGCGCGCAGCGCCTTAATTTGACGACCGAAGGGAGGCAAATGGCCTAGCGATGTGCAAGGGTGGCCCTTGGGCCAGACCGAGTTTTTGAGCGTAGCGAAAAAACGAAGGGCCGAGCGAATAGCGAGCCCTGGAACGTAGCGCCCGCCCTAGGCGGGAGGCCCCAAAATAACAGCACAAAGTTAGCAAACTGTAGGGAGAAGAAAAGGAGTTTGGCTTGGATTTAAAAATTGGCCAAAAAAGGCGATATTTGCCCCAAAGCATTTTCCCCCAATAAATTGGACCCATTATGTCATCAGAAAATAAACCGACAGCGGCCGTTCCAGAACTGAGCTATCGTCAGCAACATAAAAAGAGCTTCAAGCGCATTTTGCGTTGGATTTGGGGCATTTTTATTTTGGGCTTTGTCTCTGTCTTTAGTCTTTTTGCCTATCTCTCTACTCAGCTGCCCTCTTTTGACCAGCTGGAGAATCCGCAGTTGCGTTTGGCCTCTGAGGTCTATAGTAGCGATGGAGAGCTTTTGGGTAAATATTATATTGAAAACCGGACCTTAGTCACTTATGATAGCATTGCGCCAGCGGTGGTTAATGCTTTGGTGTCTACTGAGGATGCTCGTTTTTATAGCCATTCGGGCATTGACCCAGAGGCTTTGGCGCGGGTGTTGGTGAAAACGATTGTTTTCCAGCAGCGGAATGCGGGAGGGGGAAGTACCATCTCGCAGCAGTTGGCCAAATTGCTAGTGGGTCGGCCCGATACTCGAGGCATGGGGTCGGTAGAGCGGCTTTGGACCATTTTGCAGGTGAAGCTCAAAGAGTGGTTGACGGCGGTAAAATTGGAGCGTTCTTATACCAAAAAAGAGATTATTACGAACTACCTCAATGAGTTTGACTTCTTGTATAACGCTCATGGTATTCGCTCGGCAGCCGAGACTTATTTTCAGAAAAAGCCCAGTGAATTGACAATTCCCGAGGCCGCCATGTTGGTCCGTATGCTAAAAAACCCCGCCTTGTTCAATTATCGCCGAGATATGAAAAAGGCCTTGAAAGGCCGAGAGGTGGTATTGAAAAATATGCAGATGGCGGGGCATATCACAGAGGCTGATTATCATAAATATCGCAAAGAAAAAATCAATAAGGGCAGCTTTCAGGTCTTGAACCACAATGAGGGCCAGGCCACATATTTCCGCGAATATTTGCGGGAGTACGTCAAGGAGGTCTTGAGTCGGCCCGAAAACCTCAAGCCCAATGGCGAGGCCTATGATGTCTATCGAGATGGCCTAAAAATTTACACCACCATTGATTCTAGAGCCCAGCGCAATGCGGAGCAGGCCGTTTGGGATCATCTTAGTGAGCATCAAGAAAAGTTATTTAAGCATTGGAAGGATTGGAACATGATTGATCCGCCCATTGGTTATAGCAAATATAATCCATGGACCTACAAAACGCATAAAAACACAGAGGCAGAAATCCAACTGCGTTTGCGGGCCTTGGATCGTTTGATTTGGAACTCTGAGCGCTATCAGGCGGTCCGTGAAGACTACCTCAAAACAGCCGCAAAATATGAACTGCGAGATGTTGATATTTCTCGCTTGCAAACCCTAGAACGGGCCAATAAAAAACGCAGCAAAAAAGAACAGGCCGAGGCCGTTCTTGCTGGCTGGGAAAAAGATGGCTATGCCACGAAAAAGCAGATCGTTCTTTATCGCGATTTGCTCAAATCGGGCAAATGGGAAACCATTAAAGGCGAGTATCAGGAACTGCTCAAGTATATGCAGACGCCTGTGGATATGCGCATTTTTGCCTATCAGAAAAATGGAGAACATTGGGGCCCCGGGACCAAAGATACCCTGATGAGCCCACTGGATTCTATTCGCTACCACCGGATGTTCTTGCAAACGGGCTCTGTGTCTATAGAGCCGCAAACGGGACATGTAAAAGCTTGGGTGGGCGGTATTGACCACCATTATTTCAAGCTCGATCACGTTAGTATGGGCGGCTTGTATGTGCACCCGAACAAACAACGTCCCGGACAAACTTATACCAAAGCTGGTCGTCAGGTGGGCTCTAGTATGAAGCCCTTCCTCTATGCACTCAATATTGATTTGAGAGGCTACTCGCCTTGCTATGAGGTGGAAGATGTGAAAATTACGATTGAAAAAGGCTATGGCGATTTTGGTCTAATTAAGAACTGGACCCCCAAAAATGCCAATGGCAAATATAGTGGGCAGCGCCTTACCCTAACGCAGGCCCTCCGCCAATCGCTCAACTCTGTTTCTGCTCAACTGATGAAAGATCTGGGTAGCACCGAGCGCTTTAGATCCTTTTTGCATGAGGCCGGAATTGATACCGCCAAGGTGCCCGCTTCTCCCACAATTTGTTTGGGAACTCCAGACCTTACGCCCCTAGAAATGGCCGCCGCTTATTGCATCTTTGCCAATAAAGGGATTTATAATGAACCCGTTTTTGTAGAGCGAATTGAGGACCGACATGGCAACCTCATCTATAATTCAGCCGATCAAATTACGCAGCAAGTATTATCTGAAAGTAGCGCCTATGTGATGAGCCAAATGCTCAAAAGTGTGCAAGCTGGCGCTCCTGGCTTCCAAGGTATAAAAAGTACTTATGGCGGAAAAACGGGAACCACCAACTTCCAAGCCGATGGCTGGTTTATGGGAGTTACCCCAAATCTAGTGGTGGGAACTTGGGTAGGTTGCGATGACCGCTTTATCCGCTTCCGTAGTCTGCGCTATGGCCAAGGAGGAAGCATGGCTCGCCCCATTTTCCAAAATGTACTCCGCTACCTAGAGGCCGATGAAGCCTTTGAACTAGATACCAAGGCCAAATTTCCCGAACCCGAAAGAATTGACCGCGAAATGAACTGCCTCAAATATGCACAGTTTGGCCGTGGCGATACCTTTGATGAAGAAGGAGAGGATATGACCAACCAAGATGAAATTTATAATCAAGATTATGATGACTTAGAGGCCGCAGAAGCCCCTAAGAAACAGCCCAAGAAGAAACCACAGCAGCCGCCTAGCAATGAGGAAGGCAGCCGGTAGATTATTGGCTGTAGACAAGCTTCCAAAACGGGCGGTTTCCATGAGTATGGAGATCGCCCGTTTTGTTTTTTATCACTTTTTATTTCTAACCCTATGCAATGGAATGATGCGCAAGAGCGCTATGAATTGGGCCAACTTGGCCTAGAAGAACTGGTCCAAGAGTTTGGCAGCCCGCTATTTGTTTATGATAGCGCCAAAATCAAATCGCAGTACCTCAAAATGGAGCAGGCCTTATCTGCCTGCCCTTCGGTCAAAATTAACTATGCCTGCAAGGCCCTGAGCAACCTGACGATCCTTAAACTATTGCGCAGCCTTGGCGCTGGCCTAGATGCCGTTTCTTATCAAGAAATTAAGCTGGGATTAGCGGCTGGTTTTGCCCCTGAAGATATTATTTATACCCCCAATTCGGTGGGGGCCGAGGAGCTAGAAGCGGCCCTTGCCCTAGGCGTCAAACTCAATATTGATAATATCGAAATGCTAGAGTATTTGGGCCATAAATACCCCGGCCAAGGCTTTTGTATCCGCATCAATCCGCATATTATGGCGGGCGGAAATGCAAAGATTTCGGTGGGCCATATCGATTCTAAATTTGGTATTTCTATCCACCAAATGCCCTTGGTCGAACGGATTGTGAGTAGCCTCAAACTCAATATTGAAGGGGTGCATATGCATACCGGCTCCGACATTCTCAATGTGGAGGTCTTTTCTATGGCGGCCGATATTCTCTTCAATATTGCCCGCAAATTCGATACGGTCCGCTATGTCGATTTGGGCAGTGGCTTTAAGGTGAAATACAAGGAGAGCGATATCGAAACCGATATGCAGGAGTTTGGCCAAGAGATTTCTCAACGCTTTAATGCCCTTTGCGAGGAGTTGGGCCGAGAGCTGACACTAATGTTTGAACCCGGCAAGTATTTGGTTAGCGAAGCGGGCTGCTTTTTGGCCCAAGCCAATGTGATCAAACAAACCATTTCGACCATTTTTGTTGGCATCGATAGCGGTTTTAACCACCTCATCCGCCCCATGTTTTACGATGCTCATCACGAGATCGTCAATGTCTCAAATCCAGCGGGCAAACCCAAGATTTATACGGTGGTGGGCTACATTTGCGAGACCGATACTTTTGGCTATAACCGCAAACTGGCGGAGGTCCGAGAAGGCGATATCTTGGCCTTCAAAAATGCGGGGGCCTACTGCTTTTCGATGGCGTCCAACTACAATTCTCGCTACCGCCCCGCCGAGGTTCTTTTGCATGAGGGCCAGGCCTATCTCATCCGAGAGCGAGAAACGTTTGAGGATCTGATTCGCCTGCAAGCTGATCTAGCTATTTTTTAGGGGCCCGCGGCCAGCAAGCTGGCCGCCGCTATGCTGCGCCGCTCGCAGGTCTGCTCGGCCCTGCGTCGCCTGCGGCTCCTGGGTCTGGCCCTGCGGGCCACGGCTGCGCAGCGCTGGGCCTTTTGGACCATCTTCGCCCAGTTTGTAGGGCCCTGCCGCTGGGCTAAAAAAAAGGGGAGTCGCTGAAGCGACTCCCCTTTCCTATTACATATTGAGGTAGCGCATTAGCCCCTCATAACGATCTCGAAGATCATCCAAATATTCCGATTCATAAAAAGATTCTACCTCATAACCAAAACGCTCTAAGGTGGCCACCACATGCTTAAGGTCTTGGCGGCTTAGCTTGAGCGTGAGCTCTAAATGAGCATCTGTTGGGGCCGAAGAGATAAAGCAACTCAAAATCTTGCAGTTTTCGCCTTCAATCAAACGGGCAATTTCGGCCAAAGAATAATCGCGGGCGGGCATCCGAATGAGGAGCATGCCTCCAGGATGCGAAATGGCCCCCGTTTCGGCAAAATGCCGCAGCAAATTCTCTAGGGTGATGAGGCCCAAATAATTTTGTTCTTGGTCCAAAACAGGCACTACCGTCAAATTGGTATCTACAATCAGTTTCATGACCTCAAAAAGGTGTTGGCCAGGCTCTACACTCTTATGCAGCAAAATGGGCTCATTTTCCAAAATGCTTTCTTCTGGCGCATTAAAGTTGAGCAACTCATCTTCGGAGAGAATGCCCAAAAGCTGTCGGTCCTCTACAATAGGGAGGTGGCGAACATGGAAGTCGCTCATCCAATTGAGGGCCTTTTCACCGCTATCGCTAGCCCGTAGGGGCGGAACGGCATAAGAAATCAAATTGGCTGCAAGCATAAGCATATTATTTTATGAGGGCCAAACTGTGGAGCCAGTTGGCCAAAAGTGAGAGCCCTTCAGGGCTCAGAATGGATTCGGGATGAAATTGTACTCCCCAAACTGGGGCCAATTTATCCCTAAGGGCCATAATTTCGCCTTGGGGACCAAAGGCCGTCGCTTCTAGGCGGCTAGGCAAATCGTCTAAAATGAGCGAATGGTAGCGCATGACTTGCATGGGCTGCGCCAAACCCTCAAAGAGGTCCTTGGCCTGATGTTGAATCAGAGAGGTTTTGCCGTGCATGGGCTGCGCTGCCCGATGAAGAACCGCTCCCCATTTTAGGCCAATGGCCTGATGGCCCAAACAGATGCCCAGGCTGGGCAGGCCCAACTCATAGGCGAGATCTAGGGCGGCCATGAGCTGCCCCGCCTTTTCGGGCCGTTCTGGACCAGGAGAGAGCAAGAGCCCGTCCCAGCCTCCTTGGGCCAATTGCGAGAGCAAATCTGCCGCATCATTTCGAATGACGACTACCTTACAATCTAAACGTAAGAAATAATCATAAAGATTAAAGGTAAAGGAATCATAATTATCTATTAGCAATAAACGCATAGCCGTTGTCTAGTCTTCTTCTGTACTTAAGTCTGTACTATCTGCGGTTGGGGGAGGAGGGGGCGGCGCCTTTTTAAGGCTGTCTAAACTATAATCTTCCTCCATAAATAAATCATCTAGCCGAGGGCCTTCTTCTTTGTAGGCTCCTCCTTCTCGCAGCTGGTCCAATGACTTTTTCATGTATTTGGTAAAGCTGCCCACATAGGGCGCAATTCGTTCTAGAACGGCGGTGCCCACATTGGGTATTTTTTGTACATAGGGATAGAAAAAAGAACTATGTTCTAGTTTTTCGGGAGTTAGTACATGCGCTTGGCTAAAAAAGGTGACCAAAACCGAAAACAAAAAGCTAAACATGCCCGACATCATAAAGCCGCCAATAGCGCGGGTAAACTGATTGACCCTTTTGCTGGTTACGTTTTTATCAAAGAGCAAGAAAATAATTCGAGCAATGGCCATAATGCCAAAAACAGAGACCAAAAAGGCCACAAAGGGCAAAAAGGCGGAGTCGATCTCGATGGTCAGGCTAATCAAGTCGCTCAAGGCGGGGGTAATATACATAGATACGCCTAGGGCCAAAATTAAGGAGATGATAAAAACCACCACTTTAATTAGGCCATAGGCGTAGCCAAAGTAAAAGCCATAGGCTACCATGATAATAAAAACGATATCAACGCCCATGCTTTTTTATTTATCCGAGTAGTTGCTTAACGGTAGCCGAAATGCTTTTGCCGTCGGCTTTGCCCAACAATTTTTTGCTGGCCATGCCCATTACTCGGCCCATATCTTTCATGCTGCTTGCGCCAGCTTCTTCAATGATGGCCTTAATTTCAGCCACCAAAGCTTCGCCTTCTAGTTGAGCGGGCAAAAACTCTTTGATGATGGCGATTTCCTCTGCTTCTACTTGGGCCAATTCTTCGCGGCCTTGTTCTTGATAAGTAGTGAGCGAGTCTTCTCTTTGCTTTACCATGGTTTGTAGCATCTTGAGCTCGCGCTCTTCGGTAATTTCGGCACCTGTGCCGTCAGTTTGCATCAGGAGAAGTTGGGCCTTAATGGCGCGGATGGTCCGTTTGCGGGCCTCATCTTTGTTCTTCATGGCCGTTTTTAGGCCCTCTTTGATGCGTTCACTCAGTGACATAAATTTATTTTTTGCAGATTAAAAATTACTTGGGCTAACTAGCTAAAGCGCTGAATAGTTCAAGCCTTCAGCAAAGTTCGGCTAAACTAGCCCAACAAACTAATAGATTTCTGCTTAAATTTGTAATAGTTCTTCTATGGATTTTGGGGAAGTAGACGCTCGGTCCGAATGGCCTAGCGATGTGCAGCAGTGGCCCGCAGGGCCAGACCGAGGCCGAAGGCCGAAGGGCCGAGCAGACCTGCGAGCTGCGAAACGTAGCGCCTGCCGTAGGCAGGAGGCCCCAAAAAATAAAAAATAATCAAATCGTATGTACAGACTAGTTTCCACCTTTGTTTGTTTGGCTGTTTTGTTTTTGCAGCAATCGGCTTTTGGGCAAATTGAGTTTTTTCATGGCAGCTTTGCCGAGGCCCGAGAGTTGGCCAAAAAAGAGCATAAAATCATTTTTTTGGATGCCTATGCCAGCTGGTGCGGCCCTTGTAAGCGGATGGCCAAAACGGTTTTTTCGCAGGCAGAAGCGGGCGATTTTTACAATAAGCATTTTGTCAATTTGAAGATTGACATGGAGAAAGGGGAGGGGCCTGCTTTGGCCAGAAAGTACCAGGTTTCGGCTTATCCGACCTTGCTTTTTATTGATGCAGAAGGCGAGTTGGTGCATTATCAAAGAGGGGGTTTGCCGATTGATCGTTTTTTGCAGTTGGGCCAAACGGCCTTATCAAAAATTGACCATAGTGAGGAGTTTGTGGCTCGTTATGAGGAGGGCGATCGCAGTCCAGAACTGCTGCGGGCCTATGCTTATGCCCTTTTGATGGGGGGCAAGCCGAGCCTTAAAATTGCCAATGAATATATTCGGACGCAGGAGGATTGGACGACAAAAGAGAACCTAGATTTCCTCTTTGATTTTGCCTTAGAAGCGGATTGTACGGCCTTTGAACTCTTGTTGGAGCAGCAGCAAAAGGCCAGGGCAGAAAAAGGGGAGCAGGTCTTTTTAGATCAGTTGTTAGTGGCTGCCCGGGCAACGGCCAAAAAGGCCCAAGAATTTCAGGCTCCGGCCCTAATTAAGGAGGCCAGCAAAAAGCTAAAAAAGGCCGATGCCAAGCTGGCTAAATCCTTTGAGGCCCAGGCTTGGGTAGATTATTATATTGCCCTAAAAGATTGGCCCAATGCGCTAAAGTATAGCAAAAAACAGCTCAAAAAATATGGCGATGCTCAAATGCAGCATAAGTATGCCCGCATTTTTGGAGAGGCGCAACTGCAAGAAAAATACTATAAGGAGGCTTTAAAATGGGCCAAATCGGCCTTTGAGGCCAAGCCTTCGCAGGAGTATGGTCAAACCTATTTGTATTTGTTGCGCAAACTAAAGCAAGAAGAAGCGGCCAAAAAATTGGTTAAAGAGCTGCATGAAATTGGGCATTAAGGGGCTGGGAAATTGTTAAAAAACCCCCTTTTGGGGGATAGGAGTTGAATTGGAACAATAGTTGGCTTATGTTCGCTGTTCTGAAGCAAGAACATAAAAAAAGAATAATGAAACAATTTCTCCCCCTCAGTTTGCTACTGAGCCTAGTTTTTATGGGCCAACAGCTTTTTGCCCAAGATGTTAGTGGCATGCACTTTCAGTCTTTTCGTCCTTCTATGGCCTGCGAAATTCTCAATTTGGAGCTGCCAGCAGGAGCCAAGATCTCGGTAAAATATGCCCAAGGCACTCGTTTGCGTGTTGATCAAGTGATTACTTTAGGCGATGGCGGCAGCCTTCGTGTGCTAGAGTTTTTGATCAAAAAAGGGCGCTATGAGCTTGTTGGTGAAGAGCAGACGCAAGAGCAGGTTTTTTTGGTCAAAATGGCTAAAGAACCCAGCGATTTGGTACTGGCCAAAAAGAGCTGTAGCGAAAAATACAGCTATCAAATAACCCTTCCCCCGCACATCAAGTATGTGCAATATAATGGAGCGCAGCTAGACCTAGAGCTTTCGGCTGCTAAGCAGTAGCGCCTCCAAACTTTCCTAACTTTGCTAACGGCTGTTTCTCTTTTTTAGAGAGGCAGCTTTTTTTATTTTTGGGGATGAAGAACAGAATACCTAGAAAACATGTCTATTGTTTTTTGCCCTACAACCTTTCCTGCCCTAGCGCTCGCTATCGGGCCTACTTTCCTTTGCGCAATTTGGCCAAATCGGGCCAGATTACGGTAGATTTTATACAGCCCTCTGCTCGTTGGCAAAAGCGCTTTAGATTTCTGTGGATTTACAGCCAATTGTTATTTTGGCCCAAGAAAAATAGTCGGATTTTCATTCAGAAGGTCTGCTCTACCCGTTACTATGGCTACCTGCTTCGCTTTTTGGTTTTTTGTCGTCCCAATATTAGTTTTTTTGATTTGGACGATGCTGAGAACTACCGACAGCCTAGTCAAAATATGCACTTTTTTTTGCGTAAGGCCAAAGCCTGTAGCCTAGGGAGCCAAGCCCTTAAAGAGTATGCGCAAGCCTTTAATTCCAATTGCCGCATTCATACTTCTGCTGTGCCTCGGCAGCAAGAACAAACTGGGCCCAAACATCAGCCTTTGCGTTTGATTTGGTTGGGTGATTTTGGCGATGGACGCAAAAAGTCAAAGCTGTTTTCGCATAAAACAAATGTTTATAGCTTGCTTTTTCCAGCCCTCAAAAAACTCCAATTTCCAGTAGAGTTACATCTTTTGGGCATAAAGAAAAAGAGCGACATTCCCGAAATTCAAGCGTATTTTGCCCCATCTCCTCATATTCAATTAGTGATTCCTCAACATTTAAATTGGGTAGAAGATGACTGGGTTTATCCCTACCTAGCCAAGATGGATCTGGGCCTGGCTCCTCTAGTTGATCATCCTTTCAATCAGGCCAAATCTGCCTTTAAAGCAAAGCAATACCTTTCGGTGGGCTTGCCTGTTTTAGCTAGCGATATTGGCGAAAATAGCCGCTTTGTTCAGCATGGACGAAATGGCTTTCTTTTTCGGACGGAGGCCGACTTACTCCAACAATTGAATTTTTTTCAAGCCATAGACACTCAGCAACTCAAGGGCTTTCAATTGGCCGCCAAAGCAACTGCTGAGCAGTTTAGTATGGCCAATTATGAGCAGCAGCTGCTACAACTGTTGTTTGAGGAGGATTAGGGGCTGCCCCTTCGGCCCTCTGGGCCTGCGGGTCGGGCTGTGCCGCAGCTCGCAAGTCTGCTCGGCCCTGCAGCGCTAAAGCGCTTTGGTCTGGCCCTGCGGGCCACTGCTATCCATCCCTCAGCCGAGGCGCTGCGCGCCTTGGCGGCGGCTGCGCCGCCTTCTTGGACCAAAAAAAGAGCGGCCTAGCTTAGTTTTAAAGAGGAAAGTAAACATCTTAAAAAAAAAACCCTATTTTATCAATTACTCTCTAGTAATAGATTTGAATCCTCCCTATGTCTAAGCGATCTTTATACCTCCTTTTGGGCCTCTTGGCCGTTTTTGGCCTTAGTTTTTTGCCTTTGGGCATTGCGGCTCCTTTGCTTTATGCCCTTCGTTTGGCGCTCATTGTTGCCGCTAGCCAATTGGCCCTAAAGCCCTTGCATCTTCCCCGACGGTTTTTTATCGTTTTGGGGAGCTTAGTGGTCTTTTTGGCCTTGGGCATGGCCGCTAGCTGGTTGTTGGTTATGGCTCAGGTAGCGCTTTTCCTCTTTTTGGCCTTGGTTGTTGTCGATGCTATCTTGCTTTTTCATCCTAAGATTAAGCTCAAAGCAGCGCGAAAACTGCCCAAGTTGTTCTCGCTTAGCGACCCCAACTCTATTAAATTAGAGCTAGACAATCAGTCGCCTGTTGCTTTATCGCTTGAAATCATTGACGAGCTCCCCTTACAGTTTCAAAAGCGAGATTTTCAGTTGTTTCATCAGCTGCAAAAAGGGGAAAAAGATACCTTGGTCTATGAGCTCAAGCCTTTGGAGCGGGGAGAGTATGTGTTTAGAAATATCAACATCTTTTTGCGGTCTAAATTGGGCCTGATTGAGCGGCATATTATTGTAGAGCAGGAGCAAACGATTCCCGTTTATCCCTCTATTATTCAAATGCGCAAATATGAGCTTTTGGCCCTTGCTCGAATCTCTATTTTTCCAGGTGTCAAGAAAATGAGACGGCTAGGGAACAGCTATGAGTTTGAGCAAATCCGAAACTATGTAAAAGGCGATGACTTTAGGAGCATCAACTGGAAGGCCACTAGCCGCCGCAATGAGTTGATGGTTAACCAATATGAAGATGAGCGTTCGCAGCAGGTCTTTTGTGTGATAGACAAAGGCCGCTCGATGAAAATGCCTTTTGAGGGCCTCAGCTTGATGGATTATGCCATTAACAGTAGCTTGGTCATTTTGAATATTGCTCTACAAAAGCACGATAAGGCGGGCTTGATGAGTTTTTCGGATAAAATTGGAAGCACGGTAAAGGCAGAAAGTGGGCCCAAGCATTTGCGGACCATCTTGGAGGCGCTTTATCGAGAGAAAGAGCGAAACTTTGAGGCCAACTATGAATTGTTGTTTCAGGCCTCTCGTCGCTTTATTCGCCGCCGCAGTTTGATTTTTCTCTACACCAACTTTGAGAGTTTTTCGGCCATGCAGCGGGTTTTGCCCATTTTGCGGCGCATTAACCATTTGCATTTGTTGGTGGTTGTCTTTTTTGAGAATACCGAAATTCAGGATTATGCCAAGCAAGAGGCTTATGATACTGAAATGATTTACAATTGGACCATTGCGCAAAAGTTTGTAGAGGAAAAGCAGCGAATTGTTCGGGAGTTGCGGCAATATGGCATTCAGTCTATTTTAACTCGGCCCGAGGATTTGTCTATCAATACTGTAAATAAATATTTGGAGCTCAAGGCTAGGGGCTTAATTTAAGAAAAAGGGATATCGCTTATGCGATATCCCTTTTTTGATGGCCAAGGGGCTACAACTCTAGTTTTAGGAAGCGGCCAGTATGGCTATTGGGGCAGGCGGCAATTTCTTCTGGGCTACCTTGGGCAATAATTTGCCCGCCTTTGGCCCCTCCTTCTGGACCAATATCAACCAGATAGTCGGCTACCTTAATGACATCCATATTATGTTCGATCACCAGGACCGTATTGCCTCTTTCCACCAACATATTGAGGACATTGAGCAGCAGGCGAATATCGGCAAAATGTAATCCGGTGGTGGGTTCATCTAGAATATAGAAGGTGTTGCCCGTATCTCGTTTAGACAGCTCCTTGGCTAGTTTGATGCGTTGGGCTTCCCCACCAGAGAGCGTCGTCGCCGATTGTCCGAGCGTAATATAGCCTAGGCCTACATCTTGGAGGGTAGCAATTTTGCGATGAATTTTGGGCAGGTCGGCAAAGAAGTCACTAGCTTCATCTACCGACATCTGTAGCACATCGCTAATACTTTTCTTCTTATAAATAATCTCGAGGGTTTCGCGATTATAGCGTTTGCCTTTACAGCTTTCGCATTCTACCTCTACATTGGGTAAAAACTGCATTTCGATTAGGCGGTAGCCGCTGCCTCCGCAATCTTCGCAGCGTCCGCCAGAGACATTAAAGGAAAAGCGGCCGGGTTTGTAACCTCGGATTTTAGCTTCGGGGATAGCAGCAAAGAGCTTGCGAATTTCGTCAAAAACGCCAATATAAGTAGCGGGATTAGAGCGGGGTGTTCGGCCAATGGGCTGTTGGTCAATTTCGATGACCTTATCAATATGTTCTATTCCTTCGATACTGTCGTAGGCAAGGGGTTTTTGGATCGAATTATAGAAATGTTGGCGGAGAATAGGGTAGAGGGTTTCATTGACTAGGGTTGATTTTCCGCTACCCGATACGCCAGTGACACAGATGAGTGTTCCTAGCGGCAGTTCTAAATCGACGGACTTGAGGTTATTGCCTTTTGCTCCTTTTAGCTGAAGTTGTTTGCCATGGCCTTTTCTGCGGGCTGTAGGGGTAAGGATTTTGAGTCGGTTAGCCAGATAATCGGCAGTAATGCCCGATTGAGAGAGGAAGTCATGGGGTTTTCCTTCAGCGACAATTTCGCCACCGAGTTTACCGGCTTTTGGTCCCAAATCGATCAGATAATCGGAGGCCAGCATAATATCTTTATCATGTTCTACCACCAAGACCGAATTGCCGATATCGGTTAATTCTCGGAGGGCTACAATAAGCTGTTCATTATCTCTTTGGTGCAGGCCGATACTAGGTTCATCTAAGACATAAGTAATACCGGTCAGTTGAGAGCCAATTTGGGTAGCTAGGCGGATGCGTTGAGATTCTCCGCCGGAGAGGGTTCTGGCGGGGCGGTTGAGTTGCAGATAATCGAGGCCCACCTCTAGGAGGAAGCCTAGTCGGAGGCGTAATTCCTTAATAATATCGGTACCAATTAGCTGTTGGCGTTTACTCAACTGGCTGGGGAGTTCTTCTAGCCAATCATAGAGGCTACGAATATCCATTTGGGCTAATTCGGCGATATTTTTTTCGGCCAATTTAAAATAGAGTGATTCTTTGCGCAGGCGGCTGCCTTCACATTGGGGGCAATCGATGACCCGCATAAACTCCTCGGCCCAGGAGCGGATTTTTTCTGAGCTAGAGCTTTTATAATAATGTTTGAGCATACGCACCAGGCCTTCATCGGCTAGATTGTGCGACAATTCTTCTCGGCCAAAATTGCGGGCATCAAAGCTACCGTCTCCGCCATAGAGAATGGTCCGGAGAGCTTCTTCGGGAATTTCCTTGACGGGAGTAGAGAAGCTAAACTTATATTTTTTGGATAGGGCGCGCAGTTGTTTGAAGGTCAGGTTTTTTCGGACCTCTCCTAGGGGGACAATAGCTTGTTCATTAATACTTTTGCTATCATCTGGAATGACCAGTTCTAGGTCCACCTCATGTAGTTCGCCTAAGCCTTTACAGTGGGGGCAGGCGCCATAAGGAGAGTTAAAAGAGAAGCTATTGGGGGAGGGTTCTTCATAAGAAATGCCAGAATCGGTACACATCAGATACTTACTATACTGATGAATTGTTTCGCTTTCGTGTTCCATAAACATGACAAAGCCGTTGCCATGTTTGAGGGCTGTTTTTAGAGAAAGTTCGAAGCGGTCGCGGCGTTTTTCGCTCACCTTGAGGCGGTCTACTACCAACTCAATATCATGAGTTTTATAGCGGTCGATTTGCATACCTGCTTCAAGATCGATCATATAGCCATCTATGCGCATTTTGGTAAAGCCCTGTTTGCGCATTTGTTCAAAGAGTTCGCGGTAGTGTCCTTTACGGGCGCGGACCAAGGGGGCCAGCAAGATGCCCTTTTTCCCTTCAAAATGTTGGAAGATATGCTCGATAATTTGCTCCTCGCTATAGCGTTGCATTTTTTTGCCTGTTTTATAGGAATAGGCATCGCTAGCGCGGGCATAGAGTAGGCGGAGAAAATCGTAAATTTCGGTAACGGTACCTACGGTAGAGCGGGGATTTTTGCTGGTTGTTTTTTGTTCGATAGCGATAACGGGGCTAAGGCCTTCAATTTTTTCGACATCGGGTCGTTCCATATTTCCGATAAACTGTCGGGCATAAGAGGAGAAGGTCTCCATATAGCGTCTTTGGCCCTCTGCGTAGATAGTATCGAAGGCCAGCGATGATTTGCCGCTACCACTTACCCCAGTAATGACGACCAATTGGTTGCGGGGAATACGCAAGTTAATTTTTTTGAGGTTATGCTCGGAGGCGCCCCAAATTTCCATAAATTCTTGCTCTTTTGACTCTTGCTGGCTCATGATAGGCATTTCTAATTGAGAATGAAGTGGCAAAGATAATAAGTCTTCCTTGCTCCGAACAAAGCCGTCTTAAAAAAGATTGGAACTTTATTAAAGATTTGCGTTGGGGGAGGCGGCGCAGCCGCCTTCAAGGCGCGGAGCGCCTCGGCTGAGGGATGGACAGCAGTGGCCGAAGGCCAGACCAAAGCGCGAAGCGCTGCAGGGCCGAGCAGGCCTGCGAGCTGCGAAACAGCCCGACCCGAGCGGAGCGAGGGGCAGCCCCAAATAAAAAAAGGACTAGCTTTGAAAAAAGTTGGAAAAATTACTTTTGGTGGATTTGTGTTTTTGGGGATAAAGCTTTGGGTTAGGTTTATTTTGGGAAGTAATTATTTTAGATCCTTCATTTTGTTCCCTGCTAGCTGGCTTGTTTTTGTGGGGAAGGGCCTTATTTTCTTAGAAAGTTGTTAAATTTAGAGCCAAGACCTAGAGTTCCAAGCCAATCAAAAAAAAGCCTTATGATTAAAGTTATACCTGCCTTAGATATCCTGAATGGTAAATGTGTTCGTTTGACCAAGGGAAGTTTTGAAGAAGCCAAAGTTTACGATGAAGACCCGGTAGCGGTGGCCAAGCGTTTTGCGGCGGCTGGAGTAAAGCAGTTACATTTGGTAGATTTGGATGGGGCCAAAGCGGGGCGGGTGGTCAACTATGAGATTTTGCGGGCGATCACGGAAGAGACGGATTTGGAGGTAGAATTTGGTGGTGGGATCAAGTCGGATCAGGATTTGGCTCAGGTATTTGCGGCTGGTGCGCAAAAAGTGACGATTGGGACCTTGGCGGTAAAGAACCCGAAACTGCTTTTATCTTGGTTGCAAAAATATGGGAAAGACCGCATTATTTTGGGGGCAGATGTATTGGATGGGCTCATTCGGATTGAGGGTTGGGAGCGAGAGACAGAATTTAAGCTCTTTGACTTCATTACGAACTATCAGTGGCATGGGATTCAGTATATTTTGTGCACAGACATTGATAAAGACGGGATGATGCAGGGGAGTTCTTTGGACTTATATGAGTCCTTGTTGGCTCAATTTCCGGATTTGAAGTTTATTGCCAATGGGGGAATTTCTTCTATTGAGGAGTTGCAGGAGTTGGATAAAATGGGCTGTTATGCGGCTGTAGTGGGCAAGGCGCTTTATGAGGAAAAGATCAGTTTGGAAGAGCTTGCCCAGTTTTTGAGTGAATAAAATAAAATAGCGAAAGTCTTGAACAAAATGGTCCATGGGCTGTTGTGCTGTGTGTGATTCAAATTTCTGGGCTTGTTCCAGGATTTTGTCGAGAAACCAAGCTTTCAACTTAAAGGCCGTCCCGCAATTGCGGGACGGCCTTTTTTTGGTTTTGGCGAAGAAAAAAGAGATATGTAAAATATAGAATAGATATAAATTACAAATGTTTATTTATACTGTCTTGAATACTAGTAGAATAGCTGCTTGTTGTTTGCAAGGGCTATTTTTGGGTTTAGGCTCGTCGTTTACAGTAGATTACCCAATATTATAATAGAATTATATTCTATATTTTTGTACTTAATAGTTATTTAATTTGGTTAGGCTTCCTATTTAGAGTTGTTAAAAAATACTTAGCATTTGGGGGCTTTAGATTTTGTTTCCTAATAAAATTTGAATAAAAAGGAGTAAAGCTTTAGTTTTATTGGGTGAAATCTGCAAAAGCATAGCTAAATAGTTGTTTGATGTTGGCCTTGGATTTAAAAAAACCTTAAAATGGTTTTGTTGGGTCAAAGACAACCGCTAGCTTTATGTTGTTAAGGATTACGTTTAACCAAAAAAAGTTTTCTATGAAGTACCTTAATCTAATTACATTAGCCTTGCTGATGACTATTAGTACCGTCTATGCCCAAACTACGGTGACAGGGGCGGTAACTACAGAAGCAGGCGACCCTATTATTGGGGCTAACGTCTTAGTCAAGGGTTCCTCCCCGATTATTGGAGCCATTACTGATTTTGACGGAAACTATCAGATCACGGTCCCTGAGGGCTATGAAGTTTTGTCTTATAGCTATGTAGGCTATGCCAGTCAGGACATTGAAGTAGCGGGTCAGACGACCATCAATGTTACTTTGGTAGAGGGAGTAGAAGTCAATAAGGTGGTGGTAACTGCTTTGGGGCTATCTAGAGAAGAGAAAGCTTTGGGTTATGCGACCCAGGAGGTTTCTGGAGATGATCTCAACAAGGCTCGTGAGGTCAATGTCGTTAACTCTTTGCAAGGTAAAGTAGCTGGTGTGCAGATTACTGGATCATCTAACTTGGGAGGATCTTCTCGCATTGTGATTCGTGGTGCGGGTTCTATTACTGGAAACAACCAGCCTTTGTTTGTCGTTGATGGAGTACCTTTGGACAATGCCAACCACACGGATGCCGACCAAGAGCGTGGTGCTGGTGGATATGACTACGGTAATGCCATTCAGGATCTTAACCCCGATGACATTGAGAGCATCAACGTATTGAAGGGCCCTACTGCTGCGGCACTTTATGGTAACCGTGCTGCCAATGGTGTAGTTATCATTACGACCAAAAAGGGAAAGAACATGTCTGTAAAGAATGCCCCTATTGGTGTATCGGTCAACTCTTCTATCCAATTTAATAATGTATATGTATTGCCCAACTACCAAAACCAATATGGTGGAGGAGCGGGTGTAGCCTGCCCAAAAAAGCAACCATTAGTTATAGAAAATAATTATCTTAAAGAACAAAAACTAAAAGGATGCGAAAAAGTAAATTCACGGAAAAGCAGAAGTTATCAATTTTAGCTGAGCACGACAGCGGCCTTAGCGTGGCAGATTTGTGTAGAAAGCACCAAATAAGCCCAGCCACTTTCTATAAATGGAAAAGATCCAAAGAGCAAGAAGTTGACGATAAAGAGCGTTTAATCAAGGGATTAGAGGCCCAAAATGCTCGTTTAAAAAAGATGTATGCAGACTTAAGCATGAATTATGAAATTTTAGAAGAGGGCTATGCAATGGCAAAAAAGCACTTAACCCCAAAAGACAAGAAAGAGTCATAGACGAGCTGTCCAAGAAGTACAGTGTGCGTCGAATCTGTGTCGTTTTGGGGTTTCGTCGTCAAACATACTATAAACGAAAGTCAGGTCATCGGCCAGAAGTAGTCGATGATCAAATCGCTAAATTACTGCATGAAGTCACGAAAGAATATTTAGCTTGGGGCTTTTGGAAAGTTTTTCATTACATTAGAAATCAAGGTGTTACCTTCAACCACAAGAAGGTGTATAGAATCTGGAAGAGAGAAAAATTAAACTTGAGACAGCGCCCAAAGCGTCAGCGTATTCGCAGAAAATTTGAACCTATCTCTTTGCCCAAGGAGGTAAATAAGGGTTGGTCTATGGATTTTTTGAGCGATTGGGTCATGAGCTCAGATAAGAAATCGGTCCGAATTATCAACATTATGGATGAGACCTCAAGGCGAGCTTTGTGGACAGAAGCCCATCAAAGTATCTCTGCAAAAAAGCTTACTGATGTACTTGATAAAGTACTGGATTACAGAGGTAAACCTGACTATATTCGTTGCGATAATGGGCCAGAATTCATCTCTAAAAAGTTAGCTGCTTGGGCCCAAAAACATGATATTGAATTAAAGTTCATCCAGCCAGGAAAACCTACCCAAAATGCATTTATTGAGCGATTAAATAAAACTTTGAGAACAGAGTGTTTAAACTTATCTTGGTTCCACTCTTTAGAAGAACTAAATGAGGAAATTCAAAATTGGTTTCAGCACTACAATTTTAATCGTCCCCACCAAAGTCTGGGAAATATTAGCCTATATGACTTTGAAAGGACGATGTTAGATGTATAGTATTTTTTGGTTGCACCTTACGGGTAGGCTACACGGGTTCTTCTTTTGCCAATAGCGTAATTGATACCAACCAACTAGTAGCCGATATGGCTTATGATGGAAGCTGGGGCCCTGCCTATAATGGTCAGCAAGTTCGTCAGTGGGACTCTTATGATGAGTGGGATACTGAAAACTTTGGCCAAACTAGAGAGTGGAAAGCCAACCCTGATAACGTAAAGGATTTCTTCCGCACTGGAATTACCGCTACCAATAGCGTTTCTTTGGGTGGTGCTAGCGAAAAAGGATCTTTCCGCTTAGGATTTACCAATACACAGCAAAAAGGAACACAAGAAAACTCTAGCCTCAACCGTAATAATATCTCATTCAACTCTAGCCTCAACCTTAGCGATAAGTTGACCGCTTCTGCCAATGTAAATATTGTTAACTCTAAGGCTAATGGCCGTCCGCTTACTGGATATGGCGAGTCAGTCATGTCTCAGTTTAATCAGTGGTTCCAGCGCCAATTGGATATGGACCGCCTACGCGATTATCAGAATCCTGATGGAACAATGCGCCCTTGGAACCGTACCTCTGAGCTAGATGGTAGCGCCAAGTACTGGGATAACCCCTTCTGGGAGCGCTATGAAAATGGCCAAAAAGATAGCCGTAACCGTGTATTCGGTAATGTAGCTCTATCTTATACCTTTAATGACAAGTTCTCTGTAACTGGTCGCGCTATGACCGATTTCTACACGGACCGCCGTGAAGAATGGGTGGCTGTAGGTGGCGTTCGCGTACCTATGTACTCTGAAGATGTTCGCTTCTTCCAAGAAAATAACTACGACCTTATCGGTAACTATAAGGATCGCTTCGGTGATTTCTCTGTTTCTGGAATGCTGGGTATGAATTACCGCCGCACTACCGCAGAACGCAACTATGCTTCTACTCAAGGTGGTCTTAATACCCCCGGCTTGTACAACTTGAGCAACTCTGCCTCTGAACTAACAAGCACCGACGCTACTTCTGAGTTGGCTATCTTCTCTATCTTTGAGCAAGCTACTGTAGGATACAAAGATTTTGTATACCTCGATTTGACCAACCGTACAGATATTAACTCTACGCTTCCTCTAGACAGAAATACTTATAACTATTATTCTGCTAGCGCAAGTTTGGTGTTCTCTGAGCTTATTCCCGCTAACGAAATCCTTTCTTTCGGTAAGTTCCGCGCAGGTTATGCTGTGGTAGGTAATGGTACTACTCCTTACAACCTACAAAATACTTATATCAGTAATGCCAACTTTAATGGCAACGGTACAGCTACTGTACCCAACTCTTTGCTCAATGAAGATCTTAAGCCCGAGCGTACTTCTGGCTTTGAAGCAGGTCTTGACCTTCGCTTCCTTAAAGATCGTCTAGGTGTAGATTTCACTTACTATAGCAATGTAACTAAAGACCAGATCTTTAATGTATCTCAGTCTGGCGCTACGGGCTATACTTCTCGCTCAATCAATGCCGGTAAAGTAGCTAACCGCGGTATCGAATTGATGCTTTATGCTACTCCTGTAAAAACTAAGGACTTCAAATGGGACCTTAGCCTCAACTTGGGTAAAAACAATAACGAAGTACTCGAATTGGCTACCGGTACCGATAATATCCGCCTAACTTCGCTATTTGGTGTGGCCCTAGACGCTCGCGTTGGTGAGCCTTATGGTACACTCATGGGTACAGATTATGTCTATGATGCCAATGGTAACAAAATCGTTGAAGATGGTGTCTATATGGTTTCTGATGTGAAGCCACTTGGCTCTGTTCTTCCCGACTTTACTGGTGGTTTCTCTTCTACCTTTAGCTATAAAGGCGTTTCTCTTTTCCTTTTGTTTGATTTCCAGAAAGGTGGTAAGCTCTTCTCTCTATCTAACCAATGGGGTAAGTACTCTGGTACGCTAGAGGAAACGGTAATCGAAACCGATGTTAATGGCGTAACCGACAATATCCGTAACCAAGGAATTATTGTAGAAGGAACTAACGTTTTGCGCGATGGCAATGGCGATTATGTTCTAGATGCTGACGGTAACTACCAGTCTGATGGAACCGAAAACACTACTGTTCTAGACGCTCAGTCTCACTTCTTCCTCAACCAAGGCTATGTCATCAATGCCGCCGATGTATATGATGCTAGCTTTATCAAGTTCCGTGAAGCACGTATTAGCTATACCTTCTCTAACAAATTATTTGAAGGTAGCCGCTTCAGAGATCTTTCGCTCTCTCTAGTTGGCCGTAACCTCGCTATCCTACACAGAAATATTCCCAATGTTGATCCCGAAGCAGCGATCAACTCTGGTAATGTTCAAGGTTTTGAAGGTGGTCAGCTACCTACCGAGCGCTCTATCGGAGTTAACTTGAACGTGAAGTTCTAAGCCTTTAACTCCTAAAAAATTTCTCCCAAATCTGTGGGGAGCTTCGGCTCCCCAAACAGTTTGCAAATTTAAATTATCATATTATGACTATAAATTGGCTAAGAAAAAATGGCTTGATGGCCGCTATGGGCCTTGGACTAGCGCTCTCGATAACTAGCTGCGATAAGCAGTTTGAAGAGCTGAATACCAACCCCAATCAGTCTTCTTCTACCGCTACTTCTTTTCTGCTCACTAATGCAGAAAAAACCATGATGGACCTCACCTGGGACGAATGGTTCAATAGCCGCCGCGGTAACCAACTCGCTCAGTATTGGGCCTCTAACCAATATTCTAATGAGTCTCGCTATCAGTTCCGCGTAGGAATTACCAACGATTATTGGAGCCTTTTCTACGCCCGTAGCCTACAAGATCTTCAGGAAATTATTGACCTCAACTCCGGAGAGGATGCCGCCGATTATGCCGGCTTTGGTAAAAACGCAAACCAAATCGCTATCGCCCAAATTCTCCAAACTTGGTTGTTCCAAAATATGACCGACTGCTGGGGACCCATCCCTTATTCTCAAGCCCTAAAAGGTGCCGAGTTCCCCTTGCCTAACTATGATAGCCAAGAGGATGTGTATATGGGTATGCTCGCTACCCTAGATGCCGCTATCGCCGCTATCGATGAGGCCGATAATAGCGTCCAAGGAGATGTAATCTATAATGGCAATATGACGCAATGGAAGAAGTTTGCCAATGCGCTCAAAATGCGTGTGGCGCTCCGTATGGCCGATACCAACCGTGGCGCAGAAGCTCAAGCCGCTTTTGAGGCCGCCGCCCCCAATAGCTTTACCTCTAACGCCGATAACGCTCTCTTCCCTTACCAAGCTAGCGACCCCAATATTAACCCCCAAGCCGAGGATTATCGCACCCGTAACGATTTCGCCGCCTCTAATACTATGGTCGACGAATTGCTCCGCCTAAATGATCCCCGCGTCGCTTTCTATTATGAACCCGCTAGCGCTACAGGTACTTTTGTCGGTGAGGTCTATGGCCTTTCCGAGTCTAATGCCGCCCTCACTACCGATGCCGAGGTGTCGCAACGTAGCCAAGATGTTCTAGCCAATGATGCTCCCGGCATCTTCCTAGATTATGCACAGCTTCGCTTTATGATGGCCGAGGCCGCCGCTCGCGGTTGGGGCGTTTCGGGTACTGCCGAAGATCACTATAATGCAGCGATCGAAGCGTCTATGAATTACTGGAATGATGGCTCACTAACAGCTACCGATATTAGCAATTATATCGCTCAGCCCGAGGTAGATTATAATACGCTTATCGGCAATGGCGAAAGCTGGCAGCAGGTCATCGGCCGCCAAAAATGGATCGCGCTCTATATGCAGGGCGTACAAGGTTGGGCCGAATGGAGACGCCTCGATTTTGGTATCCTCCAAGCTCCCGCCGATGGCACGCTCGATGGTACCGCTATCCCCACTCGCATGAAGTATCCCCTAGATGAACAAACCCTCAATGCCGAAAGTTACGCCGATGGGCTAACTAAGTTGGGCGGTGCAGACAACCAAGACACTAAACTCTGGTGGGATGTAAACTAATCCTTTCCCTTTTCTGATTTTACCCTGATCCCTAGGCCCGCTAGCTTGCTAGTGGGCCTTTTTTGCCAATAGTAAGCTGTTTTGGGGCCTCCGCTACGGCCTCCGGCCTTGCGGCGCTACGCTTCAGGGCTCGCAGGTCTGCTCGGCCCTGCGGGCATCACTTCGTTCTGCCCTTGGTCTGCGGCTTCGCCGCCCCCTTTCGCATCGCTAGGCCGATCCTGTAGGTTGAAACCTACAGCAAGAATGATATTGCTTCGCAATGATTTATAAATGAGGGTTGAAACCCTCATGAAGTTAAATCGTCGCTTCGCTCCTCTAGGTCCAAAAAAATTACGCTTCTTCCAAAAAGGCCAAGTTGCGCATTAAGCCCTTGTATTTGGTCCGCTTTACCGCCGATTTCTTAAATACTTTCCGAAAGACTTCTTCCGTCAATTCCATCCAATCTTCCCGCCGCATTTCTAATAGGTTTTCTTTGGGCCTAAAGGCCTCCTCCTGATGAGGCCGAGAAAATCGATTCCATGGACAAACATCCTGGCAAATGTCACAGCCAAACATCCAATCCGCAAATTGCCCTTTGTATTCCGCCGGCAACTCATCCCGCAACTCAATCGTAAAATAGGAGATGCATTTGGAGCCATCCATGATATACCCTTTTTCAGAAATGGCTTGGGTGGGACAAGCATCTATGCAGCGCCGACAACGACCACAGTAGTCTTTGATTGGCCCATCATAGACCAAGTCTACATCTATGATCAATTCGGCCAAAAAGAAAAATGACCCCCGCTGCTTACTGATTAATAAGGTGTTTTTACCAATCCAACCCAATCCCGAATGCTTGGCCCAGTCACGCTCCAATACTGGCGCAGAGTCTACAAAGGCCCGCCCATTAATGGGCCGACCCAATTCAGTCTCCAATAGGGCCAGTAAATGACGCAGCTTGGCCTTTAAAACATAGTGGTAGTCTTCGCCATAGGCGTACTTGGCCAGTTTGGGCGCTCCTTCTACTTGCTGCTCTTCCGGAAAATAATTAAAGCTTAAACTCACTACCGATTTGGCCCCATCTACCAACTTCCGAGGGTCTATCCGCTTCTCAAAGTGGTTTTCTAAGTATTGCATTTTCCCCTGATAGCCTTTATTTAACCAAGCTTCTAAACGACGGCCCTCTTCGGTCAGTTCTCGGGCCTGGGCAATGCGCAAATTATCAAAACCTTCTGCTAAGGCAGCCGCTCTAAGTTTGGCCGTAAGTTCGTATTTGTCCATTAATTATATTTCTTCTAAGCGTCTATGATGAGGCCTTTGAGCCAAGAAAGTATCGGCTGAGGGATGGTAGTGGGTGGCCGAAGGCCAGACCAAGGAGCGCAGCGACGCAGGGCCGAGCAGACCTGCGAGCCCACGAACAGCCCGACCCGCCCGATAATTCATGAGGGTTTTAACCCTCATTTTGCATAAGTTCGCAAAGCGATACCGCTTTGCGCTGGGTTTCAACCCAGCGGAAGGGGCAGCCCCAAAAATAAAATAAATTAATCCGCCTCCCAATATAAGGCCACCTCATCCAATGATTTTCGGCGCAAATCAGGCACCTCACAGCCCTCTGCAGCATAGCCGATAGGCAAAAGCAAAAAAGGCTTTTCATTTTTGGGCCGCTGCAAAATCTCCTGCAAAAAATTCATGGGACTAGGCGTATGCGTCAAGGTCACCAAACCCGCCTGATGAATGGCCGAAATCAGAAAACCCGCCGCCAAACCTACCGATTCGTTCACATAGTAGTTTTTGCTGCGGCTGCCATCGGGCAAAATATCGTAGCTCTTCTTAAAGATGACGATGAGGTAAGGCGCCCGCTCCAAAAACGGCTTTTCCCAATTGGTGCCAAAAGGTTTTAGGGCTTCTAGCCACTCCTCCGACATTCGGTTGCTGTAGCTTTCATATTCTTCTTTTTCGGCCGCTTGGCGAATCTGCTGTTTAATTTCTGGATCAGAAATAATGCAGAAGGTCCATGGCTGCTTATGCGCCCCCGAAGGGGCCGAGCTAGCCGTTCGGACCAAGCTTTGGACCAATTCTTTGGCCACTGGCCGCTCCGAAAATAAGCGAATCGAGCGGCGCTTTTCCATTAAGGCCTCTAGCTCAAGGGCTTTTTTTAGGCTCTCTTCTGCCGATAAGTTTTGCGCTTGAAAAGGGATAAATTTAGGCATCGGACTGGGCATATTGAGCAAGCAAAGCCAAGGACTCATTCTCTTTCTGACGCATGAGCTCCGCCTCTTCCTTGCTTTTGTCTTTATAGCCCAAAAGGTGCAATAATCCATGAGCCATTACTCTATGGATTTCATTTTGGGCCGAAACTTCAAACTTCTCGGCATTTTCTCGGCAGCGTTCTACCGAAATAAAAATGTCTCCGCTCACAGGCTCTCCCTCTTCCTGATACTGAAAGGTAATCACATCAGTTAGGGTATCATGCTGCAAATACTCTTGGTTCATAGGCAGCAAATAGGCATCGGAGCAAAAAATAAAAGAAAGGGCCTCAATATCGAGACCCTCTCTTTTTGCGATCGCTTGCAGCCAGCTTTCCATTTGTTCAGCCTGCGGCAGCTTATAATCAATATCTTCCGTATAAAATTCAATCATCAACTTAGTGCAAGTTAAATTGTAGTTCAATCATGCGGCCTCCTTCCTTAAAGTCTACATGATCACTGAGGTTTTGCATCAAAAAAACGCCTCGTCCACCAGGAGTCATCAGATTTTCTGGTGCGGTGGGGTCGGGCAGCTGTGAGGGGTCAAAACCAGGCCCCTCATCTTCTACGGTAAAGGTAATGCAATTTTGCTGGATAGCGCTAGCAATATGGACCTTTTTATGGGCCTTGGCCTGGTTGCCATGCAAAATAGCATTGCTCACGGCCTCCGTCAAAGTGATGAGAATATTGCCAAAAAGCAACTCATCCAACTCATATTGCTGCAAAACCTGATTCACATAGGGTTCTACTTCTGCTATGTTTTTTGGGTGAGAATCTAGAGTAAGTTTTAGTGCAGTTCCGGTCATCAGCCATCGTTTTGCGAGTGATAAAATTGTTGTCTTTGAGCTAGTTATATAGCTACATATTTATAGTGTGTGTGCCCAGGAAGCGGGGAAGTAGAGGGAAGGGATGCTTCCGAGGGCCTTTCAAGCTGTCCATTTACGGAACTTTCCCGCAAAGGGTTTCATTTTATGGGGTTTATCTCAAATCTTTTTTCCTTTCGGTCCAATTTTGCTGCTTTTGAGCCCAAAAAGGGGATAAAAAGCCTAATTTTGAGCTGCTTACAGTTCTAAAACCTCTCTTTTTACGTTAAATATATAGATAGGTTTTACCGGCATTTTTTTGAACCGAAAACAATGATTATGCAGCGATTAATCTGGGGAGCCCTCATTTTATGCTTCTTTGGCCCAACTTTAACGGCCCAAAAATACAGTAACGAATTTTTATCTATTGGCCTGGGCGCCCGCGCCCAAGCGATGGGCGGGGCCATGGTGGCCCATGTCAATGATGCAAGCAGCAGCTTTTGGAACCCCGCAGGTTTGCAGGGCATAGAAACGGATTTGCAAGTCGGCTTATTGCATGCCGAATGGTTTGGCGGCATCGGCAAATATGATTATGCCGGCTTTGGTATGCCGATTAAAGGCCAAAATAAGTACTTGGGCTTTTCTTTTATCCGCTTTGGTATTGACGGAATCCCCAACACCCTTTCGCTCTATGAGGATGATGGCAGCATTAACTACAATAACGTTACCGAGTTTTCGGCGGCCGATTATGCCTTTATCTTTAATTATGCCCAAAAGTTTGGCAAATTGGCGGTTGGGGCCAGCCCAAAAGTGGTCCGAAGAGTGGTGGGTCCTTTTGCCTCTTCTTGGGGCTTTGGCGTAGATTTGGGGGCCCAATATCAATATTCTAAAAACTGGGCCTTTGGCGCTCAACTCAAAGATATTACGACCACTTTTAATGCCTGGCAATTTAGCTTTACCGAAGAGGAAAAACAGACGCTGGGCCTCACGGGCAACGAGATCCCTATCCAGTCGTTTGAAATTACCAAACCCCAAATTATCCTTGGGGCGGCCTACAAAAAAACTTTTAACCTCCCTACGCCCGAAGGCAAAAAAGCCCGCAGTATTGGCCTTTTGGCCGAGCTAGATATGGTGGCCACCACCGACGGGCAGCGCAATACCCTAATTTCTGCTAGCCCTTTTAGCATTGACCCCGCCCTGGGCCTAGAGCTCAACTATAACCGCATTGCCTATTTGCGGATGGGCCTCAATAATTTTCAGCGATTTGAGAATTTTTCTGGCGAAAAAGAACTGACCCTCCAACCCAACTTTGGTCTGGGCTTCCGCATTTCTCGTTTCTATATTGATTATGCCTTGGCCAATTTGAGCGCTAGCGCGGGCGGCTTGCGTTCTCATATTATCTCGATCAAACTGGATATTGATTACGATTACATTAAACAAGCAATTCAAAAAGAGATTTAATTGTTTTTGGGGCTTGCCGCCTTTGGCGGCCGTTCCCTTTCGGGGCTCGCAGGTCTGCTCGGCCCTGCAGCCCTGCGGGCTTTGGTCGGCGGCTGCGCCGCCCCCCTACAGGCAACTAAGCCTGCGGCGGCTAAAGCCGCCTGTAGGACGCCCTATTGGTCCAGAAAAGCGAGCGCAGCGAGCTTGGCTTAGGGATGGATAGTGGTGGCCGTAGGCCAGACCCAGGGCTTTGAAGCCTAGCGAAAAGCCCGCAGGGCCGAGCGAATAGCGAGCCACGACACAGCCCGACCCGCCCGATAACTCATGAGGGTGTTAACCCTCATTTTGTATAAGTTGGGGCTGTTGAGGAAGTCAAAAGTCATTTTTAGGACTAAAAAAATAAAAAATGTTAATAAGTGTCCATTTTTTTACAAAAAGGCAATACTTGCCCCTTAATTACCCTCTTTTTGCGGCAATACTTTTGTTATTTCTGTTAAAAAGAGTCGTTTTTGATGTTTTTGGACAGACTTCGTCCATAGTTCGAGCTTTATGCTTTGCTAGTTTGGCAATATTCATACTCATAGCAAGCAAGCCGACCTCTATATTCACCTTCTTTAATCCTCGAAGCATCAGTCGCCGAAAGCCTTTGTTTTGTTTTAGCTCTCCAAAACAGCCTTCAACATCTACTGATCTTTGTTTTCGTTTTCTAATCCCCTCTTCACTTAAAAGTAATTTTCTTGCTTTGGCTCTTAATCGCTCTAGATTAGGCGTTCTATGGATTCTTCGATTTGTAGAGGTTTTTTTATTTGAGTTCTGTTTTAAGCAGGGCTCCATCAGCGCACAGCCCTTACAGTCTGCTGCTTCATATATATTTGTTTCTTTAATGTAGCCTGACCGAAGTGTCTTTTTAGTCTCTCCTATTCGGTTTATTTTTTTCCCAACAGGACAAATATAAAAGTCACCTTTTTCATCATAGTGAAGGTTTCTAGCATTCGCAAACTCTTTTGTTTTAAAATTTCTTCGATGCTCTCTGTAAAAAGAGCCATACTTTACAAAACCCTCTATTCCTTTTTCTTCTAAAAAAAGATAATTTTCTTCGCTTCCATAGCCAGCATCTGCGGTGACTTGCTTGGGATAAAAATTATAACGCTCTTTAAATCCCTCTAAATGACGGATATAGGTGGCCATATCAGAAGATGTTCGCTCTACTGAATAATGAGTAATTACTCTATTGGATGTCGAAAATTGAATATTGTAATTTGCTTTAAGCTGGCCATTTTTTAAATGATCATCCTTAGTTTGCATAAAGGTGGCATCATGATCCGTTTTACTATAACTTCCACGGCCATCTATAATAGCTTCCTGATCTTCATAACGTTTATAGCGATCTGCAAATTTATTTATCGCCCTTAAGTTTTTTTTTTCTTCCTTGGCGATCTTTGCTTTTATTTCCTTATCTGACACTAACTGATTGATTCTATCAACAGTCTCTTGTATCTTTTCTGAGCTAGCCTTTTTTCCTAAATTTAAGGGCTCAATCTCTTGTTCCTCAGACTTATAAAGGCCTTCTAAATAAGCCCAGAAACCTTCCAGGCGCTCTCTGATTTTTTCTTTACTACTAGATAAACGATTCGCCCAAACATAAGTATAGCGATTTGCATTAGCCTCTAATTTTGTCCCATCTGTATAAACATCTTGCAAATCAACTAGACCTGCTTCTGCAAGTAGCAAAACGATATCTGTAAAAATATCTTTAAACATCTCTCCCTCAAATCCTTGTAGGCGCTTTGAGCGAAATATACTAATCGTAGAATGATCTGGAGTAGAACGGCCACTCAACCAAATAAAAGGAATACTCTCTTTTAAGGCTTTTTCTATTTTTCGAGAAGAGTAAGTGTTGTCTAAATACGCATAAATCAACACTTTAATCATCATTTTCGGGTCGTAAGATGAGCTTCCTCCACCTTTATAACTATCATATAGGCGTTTCAAGTTGACTTGTTCAATCACTTGATTGACAACTCGAACAGGGTGATCTGCTGGAATCCATGCTCCTAAATCCTCAGGAAACATGCTCATCTGATTTTGTTGGCTATTGCGAAATACAGCTTTTCTTTTCATCCTTAAATTTACAAAAAATAGACAACTTATACAACTATATACCTATATAGTTTTTCGGTAAAAGTAATTAGCTAATGTCTTTTTCAACAGCCCCTTGGGTTTCAACCCAGCGGAAGGGGAAGCCCCAAAAAAATCCCCATATTAACCTTTGAAAAATAAGATTATGCGATACCTCTACTTCTTATTCCTACTTTTTGCTGTTGGCGCTTTGCAGGCCCAAATGCATGACGGAAATTTTGGTCCAGAATGGATCAATTACAACCAATCCTATTATAAAATGAAAGTGGCCCAAGATGGCCTCTACCGACTTAGTGCGCAGGCTTTGCAAAATGCAGGCATCAATACGGCTAGTTTGCCCCTCAATGGCCTTTCGGTTTATCATATGGGCCAAGAAGTGCCGATTCAGGTAGAAAGTAGTGGTGGTCAACTGCAGTATATTCAGTTTTATGGCGAAAAACATCGGGGCGAACTGGATAAGGAGCTGTATAACAACCCCAACCATCATTTTAACCCCACTTATAGTGTTATTACTGATACCTCGGCCTATTTTCTGACCTGGAGCAATACGGGCCAAGGGCGCCGCTATGCCGATCAGGCGGCCAACCTCTCTAATTTGCCGGCTAAGGAGGATTACTTTATGTACAAAAGCGTTCGGCCCATTACTACGGCTTGGCAAAAAGGGAAAAGCTACAGCATTGCCAGCGAAGAACTGAGCAAATCGAGCTTTGAATTTGGCGAAGGTTGGGGCGGAAACCCCTTCTTGGACCAAAGTCATGCCGTGGGGATTTCTAACCTCTACGCTTCGGGCCCCGCCGCTCAAGGAGAAGTTCGTCTTTATGCTTCGGGGGCTGTCAATCACAATATTGAGGTGCAAGTGGGCGGCCAAAGTCGTTTTAATACGACTTTTGCTGGCGACAGTGTAGGGACGCACAGTTTTTCAGTGCCCTTGAGCAATCTTTTGCCCACTACTATTATGCGGATTCGGGGTTTGGCTAGTAGCAGCGACTACCTTTCGGCCAGTTATGTAGCTATTAGCTACCCTAGGACCTTTGATTTTGGTGGAGCCAATAACTTTGCCTTTGAGTTGGCGGCTAGTAATAGCCGGCAGTACTTAGAAATTACCAACTTTGATGGGGGGAGTGGTCAGAATATTTACCTCTATGATTTGACCAACGGCTTGCGCATTCGCTGCTTTTGGGATGGGAGCCGGGTCTTGACTGATCTGCCCGCCTCGGCTGTAGACCGCAAGCTGCTGCTGATCAATGAAGGCAGTACCGCTATTCAAACTATGGGCCGCTTGGAAGAGGCCAATTTTGTAGACTATAGCAACCTCAATGCAGATTATATTATTGTTACGCATGCTAGCTTGCGTCAAAATAGCCTAGGCAATGACCCCGTTTTGGAGTATGCCGCCTATCGGGCCAGTACGGGCTATAATCCCGTGATTATTGAGGTGGATGACATCTTTGACCAGTTTGGTTATGGGATCAATAAGCATCCTGTGGCCCTACGCAACTTGGCCAACTACTGCAAGCAAAATTGGAGCGATCCACAATATATATTTCTCATTGGGAAGGGCCGAACCTACACCCAAATGCGAAACTTTCATACCTACGACCATCTGATTCCCACCTTTGGCTATCCCCCTTCCGATAATTTGCTGATGGCGCCAATTGGTAGCGATGTGCCCGCTATTCCCGTAGGCCGCTTGGCCGCATTGACGGGGGACCAAGTGAGTCTTTATTTGAACAAAGTTAGAGATTATGAAAATGAACGTTTAAATGCAACTTCTGACCTCCTTGGCCGAGGCTGGACCAAAAATGTCATTCACTTAGGTGGGGGCCAAAATAGCACGGAGCAAAACATTATCCGACAGAACTTGAATAATATGGGGACCACCATTTCTGCTAGCCGATTTGGCGGAAATGTCACTTCTTTTTTCAAAACTTCTACCAACCCCATTCAGGCCGCTCAGTCAGCCTACCTAGATTCTTTGATCAATAGTGGGGTGAGTTTGATTACCTTCTTTGGCCACTCTTCAGCCAATAGTTTTGACTTTAACCTAGACCGGCCCGAAAACTACAGCAATGCCCGCCGCTATCCTATGTTTATGTCTTTGGGTTGTTATGCTGGAACTGTCTTTGAAGACGGAGCCCGAATTAGTGAGTCTTTTATTTTTGAGGAAAATGCGGGAGCTAGTGTCTTTCTTGCCTCTGTAGGGGCAGCTTCGCTCTCGGCCCTCAATGTGTTTGCTGGCCAGTACTATTATCAGGCGAGCCAAAACCAATACGGCCAAGGAGGAGCTAAGATTACTCAAAAAACGATTGAGGCTTTAGAGAATGGGACCTTTTACTCCACTACGGTTCAAATGGCTAGCCATTATATGGTCTATCATGGCGACCCCGCTATCCCCCTGAGCATCTCGGAGCGGCCTGATTATTATGTCGATAATAACTTAGTCAGCCACAGCCCCAATACGGTCACTACACAAATGGCAGACTTTGAGTTGGTGGTGGACCTCTATAATCTAGGAACTGCCATTGATACCTCTTTCTGGATCGAGATTAACCGGGAATATCCCAATGGCAACCGGGCCTTTGTGAGTCGAGAGTATATCACGGCCCCCAATTTTTATAAGGAGTTGCGCCTGACGGTTCCCGTAGAAGGGCAGCCCGCTTTAGGCATCAACTATTTTGATATTAGTATAGATGTAGATAGTGAAATTGATGAGCGACCACAACCCAGCGCAGAACAAAATAACCAGGTCCTACGCTATCCGGTCCAAATTCTTTCCGATGCCATTCTCCCCGTTTACCCTAGGGAGTTTGCTATTGTGCCGCAGCAAAATATTAGTCTAAAGGCCTCTACGGGAAATACCATGGCCCAACGCCAGACTTATGTCCTGCAAATAGATACTACCGCCTATTTTAATAGCCCTTTGATGCAGCAAACAAGTATCAGTCAGGGCGGAGGGCTTGTGGAGTGGCAGCCCAATATGAGCTATACCGATAGCAGCGTTTATTATTGGCGAGTGAGCCCCGATTCTATTGATCCGACTATTGGCTACAGCTGGGCGACTAGCTCTTTCATTTATATGGATGGTAGTTATCCGGGCTGGAACCAATCGCATTTTTTTCAGTTCAAAAGAGATCAGTTTAATAACTTAGAGCTAGAGGAACCCCAAAGAAATTTTGAGTTCATTACTTCTTTGCAGGAAATTACCCTAGCCAATGGCTTTACGCCCTCACCCCTACACCCTGAACAACTAGCCACTTACCTCAATGGTAATTTGGTCGATAAATGCCGCTGCCATAATAATAGAGGGGTTTATGTGCAGGTCATTGATTCTTCTGACCTGACGATTTGGACCCTAGGCGGTGGCCAAAGCCAATATGGGGCGGTTAACTGTGATGGGGCTGGACGAACGGCCTCGGTATTCTTATTTGAAACCCAGCAAACTAGCGCAGCCCTAGACCTAGAGCGCTTTTTGGCCGATTCTATTCCAGATGGCTATTATGTATTAGTCTATACCTTGAATGATGCTAATGCCGATAACTGGCCCGCTAGCCTAATTGGCGAGTTGCAAAACCAAGGCGCCCAACAATTGCCTGGCCTGACGGCTGCCGTAGGTGGCCTACCTTGGGCCTTTTTCTACCAGAAAAATAATGCAAGTTTTCCCTACCGAAGCGAAGCCCTAGGGGCCAGCCAAAACGATATTATTGGCCTCTCTTGCCTGATGCCTGGCAACTGGGATAAAGGTAGTTTGCTCTCTACCCAAATTGGGCCCGCCCAAAATTGGTATTCTTTCCATTGGGAGCCGGCCAATCTCGACAGTAATGATGTAGTAGGGGTAGACCTCTATGGCATTGAGGCCAACGGAAGCCGCCAATTGCTCCTGTCCAATATTGTGGCCCAAAATACTAGCCTGAATAGTATTGATGCCAATCAGTATCCCAAATTGGAGTTGGTCTGGAAAACCGAGGACGAACTAAGCCGAAGCTCTGGCCAGCTCGCCTATTGGCGCATTTTGGCCGATTTGGTGCCAGAGGCCGCTCTGCGACCCGAACGCTTTAGTGTTATTCAATATGATACGGTGGACCAAGGGCAGCCTTTTGACTTTAATGTCCAAATGGAGAATATTAGCCCGCTAGATATGGATAGCATTTTGGTCAAATACCAGCTGCTAGAAAATGGCAGTACGATCAATTATAAACGCTTGGCCCCCTTGCCCGCCGGCGATAGCCTGCGCACGGGCCTACTTACGGTCTCTACCGATAATCTATCGGGGCCCCAGCAATTGTTGGTCGAAATCAATCCCGATAATGATCAAGCCGAGCAATATCACTTTAATAATTTGGCCCTGGTCAATTTCTTTGTGCGCCAAGACCGCATCAACCCGCTACTAGATGTGACCTTTGATGGGCTGCGCATCATGAATGGCGATCTCGTTTCAGGCAAATCTCAGGTGGTGGTTTCTTTGTCTGATGAAAATAAATGGTTGGGCCTAGATGAGGTGGAGGACTTCCAGCTTACGCTGCGCCACCCTAGCCTGCCCAATGGCGAAACCCAACTCACGCTCAACAGTCCCTTGGTCCAAAACCTAGAGTTTCTGCCCGCCGATGCCCAAAATTTAGTAGTCGAAAATAAGGCGCAGCTCGTTCTGGACCTCGATCTAGAGTTTGATGGAACCTACACGCTCTTTGTTTCGGCTGCCGACCGCAGCGGAAATAATTCTGGAGAGCTAGATTACAGTATTGATTTTGAGGTGGTCAACCGCCCCATGATTTCCGATTTCCTCAATTATCCCAATCCTTTTACCTCGCAAACGCAGTTTGTCTTTACCCTCACGGGCCGAGAATTGCCTTCTTACCTCAAGATCCAAATCATGACGGTAACGGGCAAGATTGTCCGCGAAATTAGTATGGATGAGCTCGGCCCCTTGCATATTGGTGTCAATAGAACCGAATTTGCCTGGGATGGCACCGACCAATTTGGCGACCGCCTAGCTAATGGGGTCTATCTTTACCGCATTTTGGCCAAAACTGCCGATGGCGAATCTTATGAACGTTACCTTAATAAGGCCAGTAGCTTTACAGAACAGGGCTTTGGCAAAATGTACCTGATGCGATAAGCCTTTTTTTATTTTCTTTAGGGTCTCTAGCCTGATGGCTAGGGGCCTTTTTTTATGGTTTTGGGGCCCGCGGCCGGCTAGGCTTCGCCTAGCTCGGCCGCCGCTATGCTGCGCCGCTTGGGTTGACCCACTTTTAAAAATAAGCTTAACTTAGCTCTAAATCAAGATTTATATGGACAGTACAAAGGTATCTTCATTTATGCTAAATAAGCAATCAGTGAGAGTATGTTATAGATTAGCAGAGAGTCTAAAAAATAATCCTAACCCACATTTAACAAATGTAGCAAAAACTGATGCAGACCGTAAGGCTTTCATGAGGTTGTTATCAAACAAAAATCTTACTGAGGAATACATTCAATTTGAGTTTATTGGCAAAAGTAGGGAGTCTATGAAGGTGGTTGAAGAAAAGCTTCTGGCCTTTCACGACACCTCTGAAGTTGTACTGAATAAGCAAAGAAATAGACTAACGGACAAAGAGGGTTTAGGCCCTGGAGGTCGGGAAACAAATTTGTCTGTATTTCTTCACATGGCTCTACTATATGGTCGAGAAAGCTTTCATTATCATGGCTTAGGAGGTGTTCAGCTTTATAATCGATATAAAAATAGAGTAACTTGTAAGGAGGCTGAAAATAGAAATACGGGTCATTTTAGAGGTGAAATTACGAGATGGAAAGTAAATGTAGAAGAGACAGAATCTGCGTTAAAAGTAATTAACGACCTAATTGATATTTTACATGTTTGTGATCGAGAAGGAGATGTTTATCCCATGATGGAAAGTTTTTTCAGACAGCATATTAAGTTCTTGATTCGGTCTCGAACAGATAGACGAGCAACGATTTGGGAGGATGGCAAAAAGATTCCATTATGTGATGTCTTTGAACATTATCCAGCAGACTTTGAGACGACAGAAACGGTCAAGAGTAGCCGTAAAAAACTTAACGGGAAGAAGCTAGTTGTTCGATCTAAAAAAGTGACTTTTGCCGTTCCCAAATCTTGTAAGTATGTTCTTGGCGAACCAAGGCCTAAACCAATGACAATCAATGTTATTGAGGTCTTTGAAAAGGGCAAAGGTTTTTCAAAATCTGCCGCTAGAAAAAGAAGCCGAACAAAAAAAGATCATGATGATGAAACCATCAGTTGGCGCTTACTCACAAATGAAGAAATCAACAGCGAAGAAGAGCTCTTAGAGCTTGTTCTTTGCTACCGCAAGAGGTGGTTAATTGAAACATACTTTAAATATTTAAAATCAGATGGCTTTGATATTGAAAACATATGTTTAAAAACAGGTAAAGCTATCCGCAAAATGATACTTATGGCAATCAGTGCATCTGACAAGGTCCTTAAGCTTAAAGAAGCTGGACTTAACCAAGATAATGAGACTCCAGCAACCTCTATTTTCACAGAAGATGAAGTAGAAGTCTTAGATCTTATATTTAAACAATATCTAAAAGGCGAAAGCCAAAGCCCTTCTTTGCGTAACCCATTTACCTCTAAATCAATAGCTTGGGCCTATTGGATCATAGCAAGGTTGGGCGGATTTAATGGCGCAGTGAAGAAAACTAGGCATGCCGTATCCGTCAAGAAAATAGGACTAGGGTTAGAGAGATTCATATTTATGTATGATGGATATCGATCCCTAAATTGACACCGCTATAAAAAGTGGGTCAACCCAAGGCTGCGCCGCTCGCAGGTCTGCTCGGCCCTGCGTCGCTTCGCTCCTGGGTCTGGCCCTGCGGGCCACGGCTGCGCAGCGCTGGGCCGCTCAGCGGTCTTTTTTCTTTTGGCGGTTTTCTTCGGCGGTGGGGCGCTTCTTGGTTTTTGCTGCTTTTGAGTTTGCCGCTAAAGCCTTCAATTAACGCAGACCCTCGGAAGGGGTAGCGCACACCCTCGGAGCAATTGGCTAAACCCTCTGGGAGACAGAAAACAAAGGCCCAAAACCAGCTTAGTTTTGGGCCTTATTGCTTCTTTATTCTTTTTGGGCTTCCTTTTGGGCTCGTTCGTAGAGGCGTTGGAGTCGTCTTTGGATTTCGGGAACAGCTCGGCGGAGGCGGGGGAGGCTTTGGTTGTGCACCCAAGACTTTCGGATAATAGTTTGGCTAGGGAAGGGGGGGCGCAATTGGCCCTTGAGGGGGCGAAGTTGGAGCGAATTAAAGGTATTGGCTCCTCCTGCGGGTTCATAGTAGAGCCAATAAATAGCGAGCGAGTCGGGCATGCTTATACTAGGGTCTTTTTCTCCTTGGGCATTGAGCAAGACCTGGCTGCGGCCGCCCTTACGGATATATTGGGCAGAGGTATCGTAGCAAAAATAGAGGGGACAAAAATCAAAAGTATCTTGAAGGGCTCGAATAATGGTTTGGTTAATGGCTTGAGTTTCCGCTTGCATATTTTGGAGCAGGCGTTCTACTTTTTTGCGTTTTTTGGCCTTGAGGTTTTTATTGGCCAAGAGTTTTTGGTAGTGCGCTGTTTTGAGGTGGTTACTTTCTAGGCGGAAAACAAGCAGGCCATTTTCTTTTAGTTCTTGGCTAGCTTGGAGGGCCGCCTGAAAATCGGCTTTGCTGTTGATGAGCTGGGCCGAAAGGCCAGCGGGGCCAAGCAGCAGGCCCAAACAAATAAAAAGACGAAATAGATAAGACATATAGTAAATAAATTTTGCTCCAAGATAAGGAGAATTTGGCGTATGCCTGCTGCGGTTGCTGGCCCGTTAGAAGGGCGAAGCCCTTGGCCTAGCGATGTGCAGCAGTGGCCCGCAGGGCCAGACCAAAGCGCGAAGCGCTGCAGGGCCGAGCGAAGAGCGAGCTGCGAAACGTAGCGCCGACGACCGAAGGGAGGCGGAGGCCCCAAAAAAACAGCAGCGAGCTGCGACAACAAGGACTTTAGTCCGCAGTTCGACGACCGAAGGGAGTAAACGTAGCGCCGACGACCGAAGGGAGGCGGAGGCCCCAAAACAGCAGTGAATAGATAAATTAACTAACAGTTCATTCTATTTTAAGCTATAAATTGTGAAAAGCGCTAAGGATCAGCTACTTTTGTGGGCATTTTAGGGGATCAAAAAAACAATATGCAAGAAAGAGTTGTTTGGACCAAAGATGCAGACTACTACAAAGAGCAATATTTAATTTCGGCAGAAGAACTGGCGGTATTGCGGGCGGCTGGCGAGCAAATTTCGGCAGAGCGGCGGCTGGTATACGATGCCCTTTATGACTGGATGCGGAAATCGGAGCGCTATGCGGCATGCTTTAATGAGGAGTTGATTAGAGCTATTTCTTTGGATGAAGAGGTTTTTTGGGATGATGTGGTATTGGGGCGTTTGACCGATACCTATGTGAATACACAGCGGAATTATGGGGAACATTTTTCGATGGCGGGCTTGAGTTTAGAGTCTTTCATTGGCATATTGACCTGTTTTCATGAGCATATTCGTTTTGCTTTTATGCGCAATGGTTTGGCGACTTTTGAGCTAATGACGGCCTTTAAGAAATTTGCTCAGGTGGCGGTAGACATTGTGACGGAGGTCTATAATCATAAAATGGCCTGCACCTTACAGGAGCAGAATGACAGCTTGCGAGAATTATCGACCCCTGTAGCTCAGATTTGGGAAGGCGTTCTTCTATTGCCTTTGGTGGGGTTTATAGATTCTAAGCGGGCCCAAGACATTATGCAAAGGATGTTGGCTGAAGTAGGAGAAACTCAGTCGAAATTTTTTATCTTGGATATCAGTGGGGTAGCGATAGTAGACACTGCTGTAGCCAATCACTTAATCAAGATGAGCAAGGCGGCCAAACTGATGGGATGTAATTGTATTATCTCTGGAATATCGGGGCCTATTGCGCAAACCATTGTAGAGCTAGGGATAGACATTGATGAAATACGGACGACAAGCAGTATGCGAGATGCCTTGCGCCTAGCAATTCAAGAGCAGAAAGAATAAATATATGGCCATAGTAAAAATTAACAAACAGCGGTATTGGAGCATCTTTATGCTAGAGGAAGAGGATCTATTGCTTGTTCGGCGGGCGGGAGAAGCGATTATGTCTCGGCAAGAAGCTGTTTTTGAGGAATTTTATGCTTGGTTGGAGTTTCAGCCAGAGTATAGCGCAGACTATACCGAAGAAATTATTGAGCGCTTTGATCAGCAGTCGGCAATATTCTGGAAGCATATTTTATCGGCTCAGGTCGATGAGGAGTCGGTCCATTATCGGGAGCGTCTGGTGCAGGACCTGCTTAAATTGGGTTTGCCTTTTGAGGCTTATTTGTCGGCTACTTTTGCCTTTCATGAGCTGATTGAAAAAGCCTTTGTGCAAGAGGGGGTGGCTAGCTTTGAGCTAATGCAAGCCTTTAAGAAAGTGAGTAGTGTGGGGGTCTTTATTGCCATAGACACCTTTAATAATGAGATGAACAAACAGCTGCAAGAGCAAAATGATATGCTGATGCAGCTCTCTACTCCAGTGACCCCAATTTGGGAGCAAATTTTACTTTTGCCCGTGGTGGGGATTGTCGATTCTTTTCGGGCGCAGAACATTATGACCGCCGTCCTGCAGGAGATTGCCGACTATCAGGCCAAGGTCTTTATTTTAGACATTTCTGGAGTGGGCGTAGTGGATACTGCCGTTGCCAACTACTTTATCAAAGTGAGCAAAGCGGCGAATTTGATGGGCTGTGAATGTATTATTTCGGGGGTAACGCCAGCCGTGGCCCAAACCCTAGTGGAGTTAGGGATAGATATAGAAAACATACAGACCAATGTAAATATTAAGGAGGCCCTTAAGACGGCAATTGGACAAATATAATTTTTTTCACTATCTTGTTTGCCCATAAATTTCCCGAAAATTGTTTGATATATGAAGAAAGGCGAAATTTCCTATAGCCGCTATGCTCCTATGTATATGTTTACGGAAGAGCGCTTGGAGCTAATTCGTCAGGCCGGGCGGGAAATTGCAGAAGCAAAGGAAGAAATCTTTGAGCTTTTTTATGACTCCTTGCGCCTACACCCTACCTTTTCTGAGCAGTATAACGAAATTGTTATTGAGCGATTTGCTCAGGACCAAGAGGGCTTATGGCAGCACATTTTAGAGGCCAAGATGGATGATGAGTTTGTGCGTTATCGCAGTCAGTTGGTTCGTGACTTACTACAGATAGGTTTGGCTTTTGAGGCTTGCTTTACGGCCATTTTTGCTTTGCATGAGTTTATTGAATTGAAGTTCATGGAGTACAATTTGGCTAGCCTAGATTTGCTCCAAACCTTTAAGCGAATTTGTAGCCTAGGAGCATTAATTGCCATTGACACCTTCAACCAAGAAATCAATCAGCAGCTAGCAGATCAAAATGAGATGTTGATGCAGCTGTCTACTCCCGTAACGCCAATCTGGGAAGATATTTTGCTCTTGCCCATTGTGGGGATCGTGGATTCTATTCGGGCCCAAACCATCATGTCGGCGGTGCTTCAAGAAATTGCCGAGCGGCAGGCCAAGGTCTTTATTCTTGATATTTCTGGAGTGGCCATTGTAGACACAGCCGTGGCCAATTACTTTATTCGGGTGAGCAAGGCGGCCTGGCTAATGGGCTGCAAAACGATTCTATCGGGTATTTCGCCAGCCATTGCCCAAACATTGGTAGAGCTAGGCGTAGATACGGGCCGCCTGAGCACCAGAAGCAATATGCAGGATGCTCTAGAACGGGCCTTTAGTTGGACGGGCCGGGCGGTTCTGGAAAAAAGAAAGCAAAAAGGCTAGGGCTTTAATTCTTTTTAAGTAATTTAAACTATCCCCTCAAACTACTTAATTGGAATATTATGGCAGAATTTAAAGCTTTTACAGAGCATATCGAAGTGAATGCGACCACCGTACTCTCTTTTATTTATTCTATGAAAAGAGGGCAAGACAAACGTTTGGCCTTACTAGAAAAGCATGGGATCAAGCCCGAAGAAGGCGGCTGGTACCCACAGCAAAAATGGCTAGATGCTTTTGAGGAGCTCAGCCAAACGGTGGGCGATATGAATCTCCTCTTAATCGGAATGGCCATTATCGAAAATGCCAACTTCCCCCCCTTCAACTCGCTAAAAGAAGGCCTAGAGGTTATTGATGTGGCTTATCATATGAACCACAGAGACCAAAACGGTCAGCCGCTTTTTAATCCAGAGACTGGCCAAAAAACGGAGGGTATTGGCTGCTATGATTTGCAATACTATAACGAAGAAGAGCAAACAGCTATCATGTATTGCCGCAATCCCTACCCCAGTAAATTTGATCAAGGCATTATCACGGCCCTTTGTCGTCGTGTTCGCCCCGACAGCATCAAAACAATTGATGTCCGTCCAGATTTGGATAAGGAAAGAAGACCTAAAGGGGGCGATTCTTGCACCTTTATTATCAACTGGTGATTAATTTGGGGCTGCCCCGCCCTGCGGGCGGGTCGGGCTGTCTCGCAGCTCGCTGTTCGCTCGGCCCTGCAGCGGCAAAGCCGCTTTGGTCTGCCGCCTTCGGCGGCCCTGCTGCCCATCCCTCAGCCAGATTTAATTGCACTGCTTTGGCCATAGTTTGCTATGAATTTTTGGCTAGGCTAGCTATTTTTTAAGAGCATAGCCTTCGCTATGGTCGAGAAAAATAGGGACGACTAGCAGGAAATTGCTGCAAACTATAAAAGTGAGTGCGTTTAAATCTGGCTATTGCCGAGGCGCTGCGCGCCTTTGCGGGCGACTTGGCCGCCCTGCCTAACGCAATTAGGGCCAGTAATTCACCTCCGGAACCAAGTTAACCCCAAATTTTTGAGCAATATCTTGCTGCACCGCTTCCGCCAACTGAACAATTTCTTGGCCCCTAGCCTCGGCATATTTGACCAAAACCAAGGCTTGCCGCTCATGTACGCCTACGGCTCCCATTCGCTTGCCTTTCCAACCCGCCTGATCAATCAACCAGCCCGCTGCCAGCTTTAGCCGTCCATCCGCCTGCAGATAATGGGGCATCTTCGGATATTGGGCCAACAGTTGCTCTAGCTTTTCTGCAGCCACCAAAGGATTTTTGAAAAAAGAACCCGCATTGGGCAGCTCTTTAGGATCTGGCAATTTAGATCTCCGAATCCGCATTACAGCCTCCGCCACCGCCCGAATACTCAAAGGCTGATCGCCTATCTCTTCCCGAATATTGCCATAGTCTAAACGATAGGAGGGCTGCCTGCGCAGCTTCAAGACCAAAGAACAGATGATAAACCGCCCCGGATAAAGCGATTTGAAGATGCTGTCTCTGTAGGCAAATTGACAGTCTGTAGACTCAAATTTGCAAAAGCGCTGCTGCTGCATATCCCAGGCTTGTATCAAATGACAAACTTCCGAAAATTCTACCCCATAAGCCCCAATGTTTTGCACAGGGGCCGCCCCTACAGAACCCGGAATCAAGGCTAGGTTTTCTAGGCCCGCCCAATTGTTGGCCAAAGAATATAAAACCAACTCCTGCCAGTTCTCTCCAGCAGCTACTTCTAGGTAAACAAACTCTTGGTCTTGCCCCACTAAACGCTTCCCCTTGAGCTGGTTGTGAATAACTAGACCCGGCAAATCTCCAGCTAGCAAAATATTAGAACCCCCACCCAAAATGTAGTTGGGCCGATTCCGCCAATCAGATAATAAGGCCAATTGGTCCAAACGCTCAAGGGCCAAATAGGCCTCGGCCTTGGCCGAAATCCTAAAGCTATTGAGCTCCTCTAAGGAATGTTGATACTGAATCATCGCTTTAGGTATACATTAAGATAAGTACGCAAATTGTCGCAATAGTCGTCAATACTGTCGACATGCGAACCGTGAATCGAATCCCCCCGCAAAATTGCCGAATCGCCTTTTCTTGCTCCGGATACTTAGGAATAATTTCCTCCTCTAGCTTTTTTACACTAAAAATATGACTAGCCCCAAACTCTACCCGGTTTTTAACCAATACCCCATAGGCCTTCACAACCTTAACCCTCGAGTAAATCACCAAGGTCAAAATGGCAAAAAAGCAAATGATCGTAATACTGATGAGTATATTCTCCATTTTGTAATTCTCTGTTTTAAGGGCCAAATATACATATATTCTGAAAGCTAAAAGGACTTAAGCACCCTCTAAAGCTGCTCGCCAAAGACAAAATAAAAACAGAGGCTCCCCTTTTTTATTTTAGCAAAAAAAAGCGAAAAGAATCAATACCATTCTTCTTTCTTATTTTAAGTAAATAACTTAGACCAATAAATCCCCTCAAGAAATGCTAGCTATAAAACGAGATCTACTATACTACAAACGACAGTACTTTATTACTGCCCTAGATTTGGCCCATCTTGCCAATGCCGCAGAACAAATGCAGGCAGAACGCCGCAAAGTCTTTGATGAACTCTATGACTGGATGCGCAAACATGAAGATTTTGCCCCTTATTACCCAGAAGACCTCATTGCCGCCCTAGCCGCCAATGAAAAACTGTTTTGGGATAATACGATTGAAGGCCGATTCAATGAAGACTATATCGCTACCGAAAAAGCCTACGGACAAAAGTTTGCCCAAACAGGTATTCCCCTAGAAGCCTATATCGCAGTCCTCTTAGCCTTTCATGAGTTCCTCTATCAAGCTTATCAGCGACAAGGCCTAGCCTCTGTAGAACGAATGATGGCTTTCAAAAAGTTGTCGCAGGCTTCTATCGAGATTATTACTAGCCTCTACTCAGATACTAACTTAAAACAACTGGAAGAACAAAATGAAGCCCTCAGAGAACTCTCTACTCCCGTAGCCGAAATCTGGAACGGAATCCTCCTGCTCCCTCTTGTCGGCTTTATCGACTCTAAACGAGCTAAGGATATGATGGAGTCTATGCTCTCCAATGTCTCCGAAAAACAAGCTAAGGTTTTTATTCTCGATATCTCCGGTGTCGCTATTATCGATACCGCAGTAGCTAACCACCTCATCAAAATGACTAAGGCCAGCCGCCTAATGGGCTGCAATTGTATTATTTCAGGAATCTCAGGCTCTATCGCCCAAACTATTGTCGAACTAGGTATCCAAATTGACGAAATCCAAACTACTGGCAGTATGCGCGACGCCCTAGCATTGGCCATGAAACAAACCCAATCCTAAATAATTCGCCCTACCCACACTTTTTATTTTTCCTACTGAGCTGTTTTTAAGCCTTTTACTAGAAAAAAAGAAGAGAATATTTTACATTAAATGTAAATATAAATAATGCTAAGAGTAGAAAGTTATGGAACTGAAAAAATGGGAGAAATCAGTAGACTTTTATAAGCAACAGTACTTCATCTCAGATGAAGACTTAAATTGCATCCGCCAAGCCGGAGAACAGATTATGGACCAGATGCGCTGGGCCTATGATCAGCTCTACCATTGGATGCGCCAACATAAACGCTACGAAAAGTATTATACTGAAGAGCTCATTAGCTTACTCGCCGAAGAAGAGGAACTCTTCTGGACCGATATCGTCCTTGGTCGCCTCTCCGATGAGTATATTCATACCGAAGCAGTCTATGGCCTAGAGTTCGCCAAAATGAATATTCCCCTAGAAGGCTATGTGGGCACTCTGGTGGCTTTCCATGAGTTTATCCGACAAGCCTATGTCCGAAAAGGTATCCAGAGCTTTGAACTGATGTCGGCCTTCAAAAAGTTTACGCAGGTGTCTATTGATGTGGTGACCGAGGTCTACCAAGATATTATTAGCCACCAACTCGAAGAACAAAATGAAGCCCTCCGAGAACTCTCTACTCCCGTAGCCCAAATTGCCGAAAATGTGCTGCTGCTTCCCCTAGTCGGTTTTATCGATTCTAAACGGGCCAAGGATATGATGGAGTCTATGCTCTCCAATATTGCCGAACAACAAGCCAAGGTCTTTATTCTCGATATCTCCGGGGTGGCTATTGTCGATACCGCCGTGGCCAATCACCTGATCAAAATGACCAAGGCTAGCCGCCTGATGGGCTGCCATTGTATTATCTCTGGCGTTTCTGGCCCCATCGCCCAAACGATTGTCGAACTGGGCATCCAAATTGACGAAATTGATACCCGAGGCAGTATGCGCGACGCCCTAGCCGCCGCCCTTAAACAATTACAATCTGCAAATTAAAAATGAAGGAAATTAATATCCAGCACTATAAAAAAAAGTACTTTATTAAAGAGGAGGACCTAGAAGACCTTAGAGCTGTAGGCTCTCAACTCGAAACAGAGTTTAGAACTACTTTTGATAGTTTTTATGCCTATGTAGATGAGGCAATTCCTCTAGATTTAGGCTATAAGAACCAAACGATGGGCCTTATTCGCCAAGTAGAAAAAGAGCTCTGGCTGGATATCGTAGCCGCTAGATATAATGAGCAGTTTATTAGTTCTTCCTATAATTTTGGACACTACTTTGCCCAAACTGGAGTCCCCCTAGAGGTTCACAATGAACTCCTGTTTAGGTTATTTGAAGCCTTTTATCAAGCTTACAAACGAAAAGGACTAAACACTGGAGCTAGAGTGCAAACAATCAGTCGGATGTCTCGAACTGTCCTCGATATTATTTCTGAGGTCCATAATAGTTTTATGCAGTCTCAACTCGAAGAACAAAATGAAGCCCTCCGAGAACTCTCTACTCCCGTAGCCCAAATTGCCGAAAATGTGCTGCTGCTCCCTCTAGTCGGTTTTATCGATTCTAAACGGGCCAAGGATATGATGGAGTCTATGCTCTCCAATATTGCCGAACAACAAGCCAAGGTCTTTATTCTCGATATCTCCGGGGTGGCTATTGTCGATACCGCCGTGGCCAATCACCTGATCAAAATGACCAAGGCTAGCCGCCTGATGGGCTGCCATTGTATTATCTCTGGCGTTTCTGGCCCCATCGCCCAAACGATTGTCGAACTGGGCATCCAAATTGACGAAATTGATACCCGAGGCAGTATGCGCGACGCCCTAGCCGCCGCCCTTAATCGCAATCTTTAAATTGGGCATAAAGAGCCTCTATTTTAGCCGCCAAACGATGGTCCCGCTCTGTAATCGTATTGCCCGCATCATGGCTGCATAAACGAATCTCCAAACGGTTGTAGACATTGTACCAGTTCGGATGATGATCCCATTTTTCAGCCCAAAAAGCTACCTGCGTCATAAAACCAAAGGCCGCTACAAAGTCCTCAAATATAAATTCAGCCACTAGCTGCTGCTGCTCTTCTCTAAAGTGTTGGTAGTCCATTTTTTTGTTTTTTTTGGGGCCTCCCGCCTTCGGCGGGCGCTACGTTTCAGGGCTCGCAGGCTTGCTCGGCCCTTCAGCCGCCAAAGGCGGCTTCGGTCTGGCCTTCGGCCACCCTTTCACATCGCTAGGCCACTCAACAGACTTCTTTGCGCCTATTGTTTTTCTTCGGCCGCATTGCTGCACATCGGTTACTCCCTTTGGTCGTCGAAGACGCCCTGAAGGGCTTGTTGTGGCCGCTGAATAAAGGTTTTTGCGCCCATTGTTTTTCTTCGGCCCCAAAATAATAAAGCCCAGTTTGTTTTAATAGAAATAGCAGAACAAGATAGGTCCAATAGGCGGCAAAGCCGCGCAGCGCGATTAAATCTGGCTGAGGGATGGAAAGTGGTGCGGCAAAGCCGCAGACCCAGGCGCTGAAAGCGCCGCAGGGCCGAGCAGACCTGCGAGCCACGATACAGCCCGACCCGCCCGCAGGGCGGGGCAGCCCCAAAAAAGAAGCAGCAACACTCATTTTTTCCTCCTCTCCAAATGACTGCAAAAATTAAAATCTCTTCTGTATCTTTAGAGGCTCAACGGCAAAAGAGCGCTTTAACGAAAATCTGAAAAAGAGAGCCTTGAAAAATCGCGAACAGCAACATATTATCGAAACCCAAAACCTCAATATTGAGGTGAAGGGCTACTTGGACGACTATCAACTTCGATTGGTGCAAACAACGCTCATTCATCTGTTTAAGAATGAGTTGGGGAATTATTTGGACCGCCTTTTTAGCGAGATGGTCCCCCCAGATGTGCATCTGGTCATTGATCGTTTAGATATTGATTTACCCCCCATTGATTTGCGTGGAGCCGAGGCCGTTAAGGATTTTCGACCTGCCGTAGAACGCTATTTTAAAAAAGTGGCCCGAGAAACGGTCCAAAAAACAATTATTAAAAGCTCAGGCGGCCGATTTGAACAAGAAGGAACTCGTGTTCGAGTCAGTAAATGGACTCTCTTTAAGGATTTTTTGGAAAAAGGCCATTATCCCAGTTGGGCCGGCCCCAAAAACCTGCCCATTAGCTCGGTGATTGAGGAGCTCATGAGAAAGTCGCCCAGCAAAATGGCCGAACTGCTCTTGGATATTGGCCGCAGAAATCCCCAATTGGCCAACCGCCTGATTTTTCAGTTTAGCCCCCGACAACTAGAGCAAATGCTCCAACTCATTTATCAGCAGTCGGGCCCCAATATGCTTCGCCAACTTCAGCTTATCCTAAAGCGATTGGGCCAAAGATATCGAGCCCTGCGCGGACAGCGATCGGTCCAAAAAGCCGCCTATACCGTCGCCTTTGAGTACATTTTTGAAAAAGTGCGCTCTGGGCGGAAATTTGTGTATAAGGAGCAAGAATTGGTGCAAAAAATTGTGGAACGCATCCAGAAAAATTATCAACATGTCTCGGCCCAAGAGTTGGGCGAACTGGATAGTGGGGTGCGCCAAGAACATAGCCAAAATTATGGCGATTTGGACCTACTAGAGTATTTTCTGCAGTATGGTTCTATTCCCTATTGGGCCAAAACCGATAGTCTGGCTTCTATGCGCCAACTCTTTGATCGCCTGATCCATAAACGACTTAGCGCCCTACAACGACTGATTATTCGCCAAAAAGATGCCCCCAATTTTTGGCAACGCCTCTTTTTGCAGTTTGAAGAAGAACAACTCTTGCAGTTGCTAGAACCACTAACAGAGGACCGTATGCGAATGGTCCGCAGCCTGCTAGAACAGTTTCATCATTGGGGCCAAAAGGAGGGCATTAGCCGCCACCGCCTAGCTCCAGCCCTTATGGGCCAACTCTTTGAACAGCTCTTGCTGAACCGCTCGAGCTTCTCGGAAAAAACATTGATTGAAGCCTTTCTGAAGGAGGCAAGCCAACTCTCTACAAAAACAAAGAATAAGGAAGATTTGGCCCAAGCACTTTTTAAGGTGTTGGAGCAGGAAAATAATGAGCGCTTCGATCTCTCTCGCCAAGAGTTGCTCAAGCAGCTCGGGCAAATGCTGCCCAAAACACAGGCTGCTGCCCATAGCGAATTGCTCAAAGAGGAACAATTAAAGCGTAGAAGTTTGGCCGTAGAATTAGCCCTACAGGCCCTAGAGGAAGAGTTGGCTCAGGAGGATCTAGACCAAGAGCAAATGGCCCGCCTCCAAAAGAAAAAAGGCCGCTTGCAACGCCAAGAACGACAGTTGCAAAGAGAACTGCAAGCCATTTCTGGCCTGGCCCCTAGCTCTATTCGTGCCCTTTTGGACCGAAAAAAATGGCTGAAAAAACGCCTCATCCAATTAGAAAAAGAACTAAAGGCCGAGGATAAACGCATTAAGGCCGAGGATAAAGCAGCCGAAAAAGAACGTAAGGCCAAACAAGATGAGGCCCGCCAACTTCGCCGTATTATTCGCAATATGCGCCGAGAAACAAAGGCGATTGCCCGAGAGTTGGGCAAATCTTATAAAAAGGTGGATAAAGAAGACCGCTCGGCCCTTCGAGAGCTAAAATTAGAGTATGCCGCAGCGGTTTCAGACCTCTATAATGAGCGCTCAGAATTGCAACTGCAGTTGGGCCAATTGGAAGAGCTTTTTGCCTTAGGCGAACTGAGTAGAGCCGAAAAAAATCAATTGCAAAGCCAAATTCGCCTGCTCAACCGCCAGCTCAAGCAGCTCGACCGAGAGCTGCAGCAACTGGACCAAATGCTGGCCCGAGTCAATGCCGATTTGCGCAAGCTCGAACAAGATGAAACAGCCGAAGAACCTAGCGCTAGCTCCCAAATCGATTTTCTGGTTTTTTTCCTTCAGTATGGCTCTATTCCTTGGTGGGCCGAAGAATACCGAGACTACTCGATTGAGGCGATCTTTAAGCAGTTTGCCGAAAAAGAGGCAGATAAATTGCGCAAGGCGGTGGCGCGCCTGGGCAAAAACCCCATCGTTTGGCAACGGATGGTCAACCAACTTTCAGAGGAAGTCTTGGAGCTGGTCCTGATTGCGCTCTTTCCCCGCTTTGCGGGTTTTGCCATTTCTACGGCCATTATGCTAGAGAAAATTAAGGCGGCTCAGGTCTTTGATAAAATTAAGTCGATTTCGCTTAAGGACTTTAAGTGGAATAAAATTCTGGAGTATCTGTTTCTCCACCCTAGCCAAAGCAATCCCCAGCAATTTCTTAAGGATTTGGCCCTAGAACTTGGCCGAAGTTATGAGATTTCGCCCCGAGAGTTATTGATGTACATGACCAATCTCTCGCATAATAATCCCGAAACTCGCTTGGCCTATTTTGCCGATGTAATTGGCGATTTAGGGGAGGACCCCAGCATTTTGGCCGCCGAAGAAGCATTGGTCCAAGAGCTATTGCTTCGCCAGCGCCAAGCCGATGGCCTCATCCTGAGCCTAGAGAAGAAAAAAGAGGCCTTAGAGCAGTATTTGCTCAAAGGCTTGTTTACCGAAGCCGCTATTCGGGCCAAAACAGATACCCTAGCGGGAATGGAGGCGATCATCAAAGAACTATTGGTCCAGGATCGGCAGTTTTTGCGCAAACTCTTGTTCGATGCCATTGGCCGAGCGCCCGCTAGAGAGCGTCTAGTGACCAATTTTGACAATAAAATATTTTGGGAGTTGGTCCTTTTGCTGAACAAATCAGCCATGCCGCTCACTCAAAATTATGTGCAGGAGCTAGGCCGTGCCCTCAATGACCAAAAACTGTTTATGGTTAAGGATACGGTATATCGCTATCTGCTAGAGCTGAGCCAAGGCGGACAGTTCTCGGTCCGCAGTCTGGTCCAACAACTGCTCAAGGCCATTAGCCGAAATACCCAGCGAGACCCCATGCTCTTGCTCAATGATTGGAAGGCCAAATTGCGGAACTTGCCCGCTCAACGCTCGGGCTTAGTTTTGCAGCTTTTGGAAACCGAAATTGCGCTTTTACGGGCGCAAAGACGCTCGACTGAAGACCCGAGTTTGTTAGAAAGTTTGGCCCAGCAATTAGGAAGTTTAGAGCTAGAACAACAGCATTTTAGCCGCCAGCTTTTGCAGGTCCTCAACCGAGAAAGATTAGAAAAAGAAGGCCTAGAAATCGTTCCAGAGGATCTAGAAGAGCTGTATAGCCGCCTAGATGCCATCGAAAAGGAAATTGAGGAGCTGAAAAGCGATATCGATGAGGCCCAAGCCATGCAGAAGATTTTGCGCTGGCGCCGCATTGCCGAGCTAGAGGCCCAACGCAATTTGTTGAGGCAAGAAGAGCCCTTTGCTATCCGTCAGCTACAACAAGATATGCTGAACCTCAAGGCCGAAATGGAGCGCTTAGATGCCCGCATAAATCGACTCGGAGATTATGCTAAACAAGGCCTTTCTGCAGAGGAGATCAGAGCTGAAATTGCTCAGTTAGAGCAGCAGCGCCGCGCTTTGCAAGAACGCTTTAAGGAGCTGCAAGACCAAGGTAAAGATGCCACCAAAGAGGAGCTGGACCTGATTCGCCTGCGCCAAGAATTAGAGCGACTCCAAAGAGATTTGGAGAGTGAATTAGAGGCTTTGCCCGAGCCAGAATTACTCGAAAGGATGTTGGTGGATGAATGGGAACAACCCCATCTCCCCATAGAGGAAATTCGCCAAGCGCCAGAGGTGCAGGAGTTTTTGAGCTATTTGATGGAGCTGCCCTGGAAACAGGCCGAGGCCGACCGGATTCGCCAGCGCTATTTGCAAGAACTTCAAGACCATTGGGAGGATTTGGCCCAAGGCTTTCAGGCTAATCGAGAATTATTGGAGCTTTTGCGCTCTAAAATGCGGCAGCTCTTGCTGCCTAGCTTGCAGCGAATGAGCCAAAAACGCCTAGATTGGCGCCGAGAAATTGAGGCCTTGCCCGATATGGATAGCGCCAAAAAATGGGAACAACGCCTGAGCGGAAGAGAGGAAGAACAAATTGAGTGGTTGGAACGCCTAGAAGCCGAGCAATGGGATGACCAAATGGCCAAGGAATTGGCCAGCCTACGCAAAAAGGTTCGCATTTATTTCCGGAAAATGCGCCTGATGTTCCGCCGCCAATTACGCAAACTCGCCCAGGCCGAAGCCGCCCGCCTAAAAGAAATACAAAGGGCCCAAGAGGAGGAAGAAAAACGCCTAGAAGCCGAGCGCATCAAGCGAATCAATGAGTTGAAACGCTTGGAAAAAGCACCAGAGCTGGAAGCCGCAGAGGAGGAAACAAAGGTTAAACCCAAAAAGGAACAACCCAAGCCCGCCGATCCCCCCGTAGATGAACCTCTTTATATCCGAAATGCCGGATTGGTCCTTTTACAGCCCTATTATACCCGCCTTTTTATGGCCCTAAAAATGGTCAGTAAAGGCAAGTTTGTCAATGAGGAAGCCCAAATTAGGGCGACGCATATGCTACAATATATTGCTACTCGGCAAACGGAAACCCCTGAAAATGAACTGGTCCTGAATAAAATTATGTGCGGCCTGCCGCTCTCCACCCCAGTCCCTATGGATGTGGGCCTGACGGAGCAAGAGCTGGGCACCTGTGATAGCCTTTTGCAAGGGGCAATCAATAACTGGAGCCGCATGCGGACCATGACGCCAGACGCTCTGCGGGGTACCTTCCTCATCCGAGATGGAAATATCAAGGAGGAGGCCGACCGCTGGAAACTCAAGGTGGAAAAAGGCTCTTTTGATATGCTTTTGCGCACCCTGCCCTGGGGCTTTACTTTTGTCCGTTATGGCTGGTTGCCCAAGTTTATTGCCGTAGAATGGGATATTCCGGGTACCTAATATTGGGGGCTTCCCGCAGCCCTTTTATTTGGGGCTGCGGGCGCTATGCTGCGGGGCTCGCAGGTCTGCTCGGCCCTTCATTTTTTTCGCTGCGCTCAAAAAACTCGGTCTGGCCTGACGGCCACCCGCTCCGCAGCGCTAAGCCATTTTGGCCCAAGGGCCAAGGCGGCTTCGCCGCCCCAACTAGCCGCATTTATTTGGGCCAAAGGCCCTTTCTCTGCCCGATTAGGGCAGCTTTTTTGGCCTAGCGATGTGGAGCAGTGGCCCAGAGGGCCAGACCAAGGCGGCTTTGCCGCCGCAGGGCCGAGCGAGTAGCGAGCTGCGCAACGTAGCGCCGACGAGCGAAGCGAGGCGGAGGCCCCAAAATAGCAGCGAGCTGCGGAACGACAACAAGAACTTTAGTTCGCAGTTCGACGACCGAAGGGAGTAACCGCCGCAAGGCGAAGCCGCAGCGGAGGCCCCAAAAAACAAAATGCCCATTCCACAAAAGCGGGAATAGGCATTTTAGGTATAGTGCAAAACGAGATTACTTTTGTTGGCGCATGATTTCGTAGAGCGTAATGCCCGTGGCCACCGAAACATTAAAAGAGTCGGTTTGGCCACGCATAGGCAAAAGGAAATGCTCATCAACCTTCTCGAGCAAAACGCGATTGACGCCCTTATGCTCATCGCCCATAATGAGGGCTAGGGGGAGATTGAGTTCTAGATCATAAAGCATTTTTTTGCCCTCTAGGTCGGCGGCAATCAGTTGCAGGCCATTCATTTGAAGGTATTCGGCCGTTTGGATCAGGCTATTTACTCGGCAGACGGGCAAATGATTGAGTGCGCCAGCAGAGCTCTTCATGGCCGAATCGTTAATTTGGGCCGAGCCTTTTTTTGGAATAATCAGGGCATCGGCTCCGGCGGCTTCTGCAGAGCGGGCGATAGCGCCAATATTGCGGACATCCGTCACGCCATCTAGCAAAACAAAAAGCGGGTGCTTGCCTTTTTCATAGGCCAATAAGAGCAAATCTTCTACCTGATAATAGGGGATAGGAGAGAGCAGGGCCACCACCCCTTGGTGGTTTTTGCGTGTATAATTATTGAGGCGTTCTTTGGGGACCGTTTGCAGGGGGACGTCTAGTTCCTTACAAGCCTTGCGCAAATCCTTTTCGAAAGGGCCACGGACATTAGCGGCCAGGATAATTTTTTCAAAATTGCGTTTAGCTTCAAGGGCGTCCATTACAGGATGACGGCCGAAAATCATTTCTTGATCGGGCGTCTTTTTTGGTCTGCGGTGCTGCATGAAAAGCGATTAGATTATTGAGAATTGGCCCATTTAAAGCTATTGATCATTCCCATAACATCCGTTTTGACAAAGTCAATAACAGGGGCCATAGAGTCAGCTTCTGGGCGGGTATTAAAATAGAGAGAGGCCCGAACAGCATGTTGGCTACTATCGGTGAGTAGGAGCTGAAAGGGCGAGGCCACATGGCCTTCAATGTTAAATAAAACGCCATAGACCTTATCTTCTGGGCGGTTGATGACATAATCATCGAGGCTAGCGGCCTTGGCAGTATGCTCTTCGGCTAGGCGATAAGCATCGCTATACATTTTATAGAGTTCCTCTTCAATAGGGCCTTTAGAAAGGTCGGTATAGGTGAAGTGTAGGCGGCCATTTAGGCTTTTAAAATTGAGGTCGAACCAGCAGGGGTGAAGTGCTTGGCGGTTGCCCAAGGTAGTATCTTGGACAAACTCCATATAGTCGGGATAATCAAAATGGAAGGCACAGAAATTTGTATCTAATGCCTGGTAGTTGCGCTCTGGATAAACGACCTTAGGGTAAATGCGTTTTTTGGGAATATACACCTCTTCTTCTTGGCAAGAAAGCAAAGAAAGACAGAGACCCAAAAAGAGCCAAAAGAAAGAAGTCTTCATAAAGAATAGTCATTTTTAGGCCAAAACCTGCTCGCCGGCACTCTCTGCCAAAGTGACCTTAATGGTCTCTATACGGCGTTTTGTGGTGCTAAGGACCTGAAACTTGATCCCTTGAAAGAGCAGTTGGCTATTTTTCTTGGGCATACTTCCATGAATCATCAAAAGTAGGCCAGCTAGCGTTTCTGCAGAAGAGCGAGCTTCTTCAAAAAGTTCGGGCTCAATATCCATAATTTTGCAAGCTTCTTGGATAGAAGTCTTGGCCTCAAAAATATAGATATGCTCGCTTATTTTGGTGTAACCTTGCGATTCGGGCTCGTCAAATTCATCATTGATTTCGCCCACAATTTCTTCTAGAACATCCTCTAAGGTAACAATTCCCGAGCTGCCCCCATATTCATCAACCACAATGGCCATATGCGTCCGACGATGCTGAAACTCATTAAATAAGTCGTCGATTTTTTTGTTCTCTGGGATAAAAAAAGCCGGGCGGATCAAGCTGTGCCAGTCAAAGCTGTCATCTTTATCAAAGTGCTCTATCAAGTCTTTTGTATGCACAATCCCCAACACCTTATCAAAGGTTTCTTCATAAACGGGAATTCTAGAGTAGTTGGAGTTTTGCAAAACGGCCAAGAGCTCACTAAAGTTGATGCTGCTATCTACAGCTTCTACATCTACTCGGGCACACATAATGTTTTTGACCGTCGTATTGCCAAATTTAACAATCCCCTTGAGAATGTCAATGTCTTGCTCGGCATATTTGGTATCGCCTACGGTAAGCTCAATGGCTTGTTCAATGTCTTTATCGGTCACGACATTCATGCCCGAATGCTTGGCCAAACGGCGCTCAATAATGCGGGTGGCATTAACCAAAACCCAACTTAGCGGCCAAAATAAACGACGCAAGAGGAGTAGGGGCTGGGCCATCAATTTGCTTAGCCGCATGTTGTTGCTGGTCGCATAAACCTTGGGCGCTACCTCTCCAAATAAAACCAATAAAAAGGTAACAAGCACCACGGTTACCAAAAAAGATAACCAAGCTGGAGTGCTTTCTGGAAGCAACTGCGCAAAAAGAAAATTGGAGGTGAGAATAATGCCAATATTGACAAAATTATTGCTGATCAGAATCGTAGACAATAAATAATGAGGCTTCTCCAAAAGACGTAGAATACGCCCTCTTGGTCCACCCTTATTTACCGCCTGCTTCTGCAATTCTTCAATATCATTATGCGTAATAGAAAAAAAAGCGACTTCCGAGCCAGATAGCAAGGCCGAACAGGCTAAAAGAAGAATAATGCTGCCGAGAGAAATCCATGTGGCGGGCCCCAAATCAGTTAAAAATAAAAAGCTGAGGCCCAGTTCGGATGGAATAAGGTCTGTGTCCAAAATAATACGCTTAGATGAAGAATATAAGGGCGCTGCCCCCAAAGAGCAACTACTCAAAACCCTCTTTTAGAATGCTATTCTACTAGAGGCTTTAGCCAATATACTAAGTAGTTAGCTAATATAGAACTATCTGCTATTTATTTCAAGAGCAGATAAATAAATGAAGGCCAAGAAGAAAAAAAAGCCCCAAAAAGAAAGGACCAATAGCCCGCAGGCTATTGGTCCTTTTAAACTCCAAAAACTAAGGTCTAGAAGGGAAGATCATCTGCATCACCTTCACTATCATAGCTTTCTTTTTGTGTCGTATCTCCTCCAGAGTTAGTTGAGCCGCTAGCTGTGGGCTGCTGCTTTTCTCCATTCATATCTACAGGCTCTTCAGGGGGAGGGGGGCTGGTATATCCTCCTCCGCTGTTCTCGCGTTTTTCTAAAGAACGGAAAAGATTAGCCGCAATTTCTGTCATATAACGAGTATTTCCATTTTCATCCTCCCAGCTACGGCTTGTAATTTTGCCTTCCACATAAACGAGGCTTCCTTTTTTGAGCTGCTGAGCCGCACGCTCGGCCGCTTGGCGCCAAATAATGATATTGTGCCATTCCGTTTTGGTCTGCCACTCCCCATTCACTTGGTAGTTTTCATTGGTGGCCATCGTAAAACGAGTGTAAACAGCGCCACTAGGCAATGTTTTCATTTCTGGGTCCTTCCCCAGATTTCCAATTAAGGTCACTTTGTTGATCATAGTCTATAAATATTTAGTATATCTAAGTTTTACAAATGTAGGCCTAATTTTTTGGATTCGCAACTGTTATTAAAGTTTTTATTAAAAAAAGGCCAATTGTTTTTTCTCCCAATATTGGGCAATGAGCCGAGGCAGGGGGTAGTTGGGCCAGCTTTGGGCATCTACTAGCTCCCAATCTGCCGCTAGGGCCTGAGCTAAAGGCTGTTTGGGCCAAAGAAAACGAGCAATAATTTTCTGATGAGAGAGCTGCTGTTGTTCTTGGCCAGAAATTAAGGCCCAGTCTTGCTCTTCTAGCTCCCAATGCGCCCAAAGTGTTTTTAGTTCGCTGGTTTTTAGGGGCTTGTCGAGCTCTATCATCGGAAATTCATATAAGCCCTGCCAAATGTCTTTTTCTTGCCGCTTCCTGAGGTAGTAGGCCCCGCTAGGGCTCTGCCAAATGAAGTAGTAAAAATAACGCTTTTTGATCTTTAGTTTTTTGCCTTTTTTGGGCAGTTCTAGCTGCTGTTTGTTGGCTTTGGCTTGGCAGTTTTTGGCCAAGGGACAGTCTCCACAACTAGGGTTCTTGGGCCGACAATGCAGGGCCCCAAAATCCATCATGGCTTGGTTGTAATTGGCCGGATCGTCTTCCCATAAAAGGGCCTGCGCTTTGGCCTTAAACCACTTTTTGCCCGCACTGCTGTCTATGGGCAATGCTTGCCCAAAATACCGACTCAATACCCGATATACATTGCCATCCACTACTGCATAGGGCAAGTCATAGGCAAAAGAGGCTATGGCCGCCGCCGTGTATTCGCCCACGCCTTTTAGGTCCAAAATAGCCTTGTAGTTGTCTGGAAAAACACCGCCATATTCTGCCACTATTCGCTTTGCCGTCGCCTGAAGGTTTCTGGCCCGAGCATAATAACCCAAGCCCTGCCAAAGTTTCATCAGCTTCTGCTCTTCAGTCTCCGCCAGTTCTTTTATGCTCGGATAGGCCGCTATAAATCGCTCATAATAGGGTAGGCCCTGCTCCAAACGAGTTTGCTGCATGATGATTTCCGCCAACCAGATTTTATAGGGATCTTGGCCCTCTTTCCAAGGCAAATAACGCCCCTCCCGCTGCTCAAACCATTGCCTCAGCTGCTTTGAAAAGTAAAGGTCTATATCCATTTTGCTTTCCTTTTTTTCAAAGGTACAATTTTTTTTGGGGGCCTCCTGCCTGCGGCAGGCGCTACGTTTCGCAGCTCGCAAGTCTGCTCGGCCCTGCGGCCTGACGGCCTTGGTCTGCGGCTGCGCCGCACTGCTCCACATCGCTAGGCCGCTCAACAGTTATCTTTTAGCTAAACTTCCCGCTTCGGCCCCTTAAAAAGGTCCAATTGTTACCAATAAGTTAAAGTACTGACTTAATGAACTTGTTTCTAAAGGCTAATGAGCTAGCTTTTTGTTAGCTCGAGCTAGGACTTAAGTAGCTCGACCTAAGGTTTTGTTAGCTCGAGCTAGGACTTTATTAGCTCGACCTAAGGTTTTGTTAGCTCGAGCTAGGACTTAAGTAGCTCGACCTAAGGTTTTGTTAGCTCGAGCTAGGACTTAAGTAGCTCGACCTAAGGTTTTGTTAGCTCGAGCTAGGACTTGAGTAGCTCGACCTAGGGTTTTGCTTGCTCGAGCTAGGACTTAAGTAGCTCGACCTAAGGTTTTGTTAGCTCAAGCTAGGACTTGAGTAGCTCGACCTAAGGTTTTGCTTGCTCAAGCTAGGGTTTTATGCGTCTAGAGGCGGCGAAGCCGCCGGCTGAGGGATGGATAAGGGTGGCCCGAAGGGCCAGACCAAGGGCGAAATAAAATGAGCCCGCAGGGCCGAGCAGCCCTGCGAGCCCTGACACAGCCCGACCCGGCCAAAGGCCGGGGCAGCCCCAAATCATTATAATTTTACTACAGGAAGAAGTTGGTAAACTCCATTTTCCCCCTCAATCAATAGGCGATATTGCCCCGCAGGCCAGGGACTCAAATCATATTCTAACCTTTGATTTTGGCTGAACTCTAGCTTATTTTGCTCTAGCAATTGGCCCAAATTATTGTAGAGTTTGAGCGTATAGCGGCCAGCCGGCCATGCCGCCTGAATAGAGATATTTGCAGGGCTAGGGTTGGGCCAGCACTGAATGTTGCCCCAGACTAGCTCCGCTTTTTGTTGGACCAAAATAGGCGAGTAGTACCATTGGCCATTTCTGCTTTGCCAAGCCAAACGGAAGTAGCGCTCTCCTTGAACATTGGGCGAAAATTGCTGGGGAAAATCTGGAGCAGCCCATTGGGCCAAGGGGCTAAAATCTATCCCATTAGGACTAATTTCTAGTTGTAAATTAGCCAGCTCATCTAAACTAGAAAAAGCCCAGACGAGCTGCTGCTCCTCCCAGCGGAAAAAGCGAAGTTGATCTTCAGAAAGGAGGGTCTCTTCTAGGGTGTAACTGGGTTCTAGTTCAATAAACTGCCCCACCGCCATATAATCAAAAAAGTAATCTCGACCCCCACGAAGGGCAATGCGGTCCACGCCACAATAGGTATTATCAATGCGGTCTTCTAGGCCAATACTGACCTTATCATTATTAAAAAGCTCGGCTTGAATACGGCCAGTGCTACAATCTCTACGGATTTCTGTGCGGTACCAAACCCCTCTAGGTTGGTTTAGTGTGGGACCAGTGGCATTGGAGGCCGTTCCTGCATTTCTGCGTTCAATACCAAACTCAGAAGAGCCCGTTACATCGGCATTTCGGCGGAGGCTATAGCCATTGAAGCTGGCATTTTCTAGGCCGTAGCGGTTCCAGTTGCAATCGGGGAAATTGCTGGCTCGAATTTCTCGGCCAATAAAGCGATAATTATTGAGGCTACTGCCAATAGCCTTCCAGCCTCCCTGAGGGTCACAGGCGGCTGTTTTTCGGAGAACGACATTGGGGGCAAAAGTGCTTGCATCCTGCTGGATCTGCCCGCCCGAAATGCTGTTCCAGCCCGAAAAGCTGCTAAAGTCATCAAAGAAAATAAAGGTGGCTGCTCCATTACTCGCTGAACTAGCACTAGGGTTATCGTAGTAGGCATAAATATCTGTGCTGCCATTGGCGGCCAAGTTGGGCAATTCTACCCAGACCACCGCGCCAGAGGCATTCTGAAAGGTTTCTATCCAAAAATCAATAAGCGTAGTCCCATCTTGAGTAGTAAAACGAAGGTCGTTAAACTGTGGATCCATGCCCGTTTGATAGAGCAGGTCGATACGGATTTGGTAACTGTTAAGAGCATTGCCTGAGTTTTCTTGGATAGCAATGCGCTGCCGCTGGTTCCAGCCTGTTAGCCATTGGGCCGATAAAGAAGAACTGAATAAAAGGAGTAGTAGGGTAAATGGAATAAATCGCATACATTTTAGGTTTGTGATAAAGAAAATCGTACTTGTCTTGTCACAAAGCTATAAAAATGTGTGGATTATATTTAGTGGCTTAAAGTAAATTAAGGTTTAGTTTAAATCTTAAAAGTCCCAAATAACCTCCTCTATTGTTCCTATTGCGGCCTGGATTTTAGCCTGCCATTGTTGTTCGTCATGGGGTTGGATGCCCGTACCAAATAGGGACAGCGCCCGCAGATTTTTCCAGCCCGCCAAGTTTTTAGGCAAGCCGTTTAGGGGCGTATCATTGAGGTTGAGGGCCTGTAGTTGGGGGAGCTCGCAAAGAAATTCGGGCAGTTGGCCAAGACGATAGAGCCCCACCAAATGTAGGCTATGCAGTTGGGGCAATTGGCCCAAACTGGGCGGTAGTTCTTCTAGAGGCGCCTCTCTGAGGGCCAGAAAATGAAGGTTTTGGAGTTGGCCAATCTCTTGGGGCAAGAGCTGCAAGCCTGCCCCCTGTAAAATGAGGCGCTCCAAATTGCGCAGCTCAAAAATGACCATGGGAAAGCCATCGAGGCTATCCAACTGAATAAATAGGCCCTTGAGCGCTTGTAGTTGGGCCAAACTAGCGGGAAGTTTAGAGGCCCGCTGAAAAGAAATAGATAGCTCTTCTAGTTGGCTCAGCCGCTCTATGCGCTCGGGCAAGCGGATGAGGAGGTTGTTTTCTAGATGAAGAGCCTTAATTTGTTTGAGCGACCAAAAATGCTCGGGTAGTTGGACCAATTGATTATGGGCCAAGTTAAAGGTTTCGGCTTGCTGAAAATGCAGCAAAAAGAGCGGGAACTTCCGCAACTTATTGCGGCTAATATCTACCGATTTGGCCAAAGGGGCCAGGGCCAGTAAGCAATCGGGCAGCTCAAAGAGGCCCAAACCCGATAATTGCAGGCCCTTTTCTCGAATCTGATCAAAGAGCTTGGGAAAACTATAGAGGGCCCGATATTGCTCTTCATAAAAGGCAAGGCAATCTTGCAGTTGCTGAAAACGGGGCCGAAGGTCTTTGCCTTCTCCCTTGGCTAGCAAAAGGGCCAATTCCATGTTTTCGGCCTGCCCCGAATACAAGAGGGCTTCTATGTTTTCCCAATCACTCATCTCATTCTCTATTTTTCTGCGCTAGGGCGCTGTTCAATGGCTTTGTACATGTCCATAATGGCCTCTTGGCTATATTGGGTAACGGTGCTAGAGGTCATGCGAAACTGTTGGTCGCCTTGAATATATAGGTACTCAAAGTTGTAGAATTTGGTGCTGTCGCCTTCGTATTGCATACTAAAGACGTAGCCGTTATCGTCTTCGCTGATGATTTCAAAGCCTTTTTTGCTGGCCTTGGTCTCTTCTTTTTGTTCTTCCTTTAGGGTTTTCACATCTTCGGTTTCGGCCCCTTGGCCATAGAGATAGACCTGAAACTCTTCTCCTTGCATCGTAATTTCATGGGGCAAAATTCCACCCGTCACTTTATTGATCTTGAGGCCTTCTGGTCCACGCACTTTGAGCATGACGCCAAAAGGAGCCAAATCATATTCTTTGGTAAATTTTTCTTCTGGGGCAGTTTCTCCACCACAGGCTGTCAGTACCGCTAGGCCTAAAAAAAGGAGGGCGGCATAAAGGCTATTTTTCATTGAGATTTTATGTTTGTTTCTAATAAATAAAAGGACCTTTAAAGGTAGAAAAAAAGCCGCTCTTAGTAAACCTAAGAACGGCATAATTAGATCACGGCCTTTAGTCGTCTAGCATAGAAGAGGCTTCCTCTTTTATGAGGCTAAATTATTTTTTATTCTAAACTAAAGGCAAGATGCAAGGAAGCAATAAAGGCTTCTAGGCCCGTGCTTCTTTGGTAGTAGGCCAATCTGGCCGAAATAGATTTGAAGAGGACCACTCTTTTGCTTTTCAAAAAGCTCTTACTACGCAGTAGTCCAAAAGCAGGCGCATAACGAAATCCCAAACCAAATTGCTGAGAATGAAAGGCCGATAGATCATAATCAGAGGTGTAGAAGCTCGAGTTGACGCTATGCTCGGCAAAGGGCGCAAAATAATCGGAGGCCGTTTGCTGATGGTAGCGATAAAAGGCTTGTACATTAAAGTTGGGATGCAGCTGAATGGGCAATTCTAGCTCTGCCGTATGCCCTTCTACCCCAAAGTCATCCCAGTAGTAGCGGTAAAAGCTGCGCAGAATGAAGTAGTCGTTGAGGTAGTAATGCAGACGAATACTCGCCGGGATTTTGCTCCGCATTTCAGGCAAACGCTCAATGTCCAAACTCAAATCATCAAAAAATACTCGATGAAAAGGTGTAGACAGTAGGCCCGCCATCCGAATGTATTCTACATTAGCAATGGCCTGCAAACTGGGCGTGATCATCTGGCTGTAGGCCAAAGAAAAACTCAAACTCTGCCGGTCCGAGCGTCCCGCATCTACAAATCCCCGAAGCTCTCGGGGGTAAATTAACTTCCAGTTATCCTGAAAAAGCCCAAAGTTGAAGGCCAGCTGGCTGTTGCCCGCATAAAAGTCTTTTTTGATGCCCAAATTGGCCGAAACTGACTGGTAGTCGTACTCTGTCGAAAAGCCCCCACCAACAGAGAGTTCTACTCCCTGCCGCAACAATTTATGCTGATAACTCAATTGCCCATAGGCCCGAAGATCCTGGGCCGAAGCCGAAGAGGGGTTGTTGTCAATTTCATCCGTAGAGGCCGAGCTATAGCTATCTGCCCCAGCCTGTAACTGAATCGCCTTATTTTTATCTAAAGGGACATATAATTGCACTTTATTGGCCACATCTTGCAGCTTTTCGGTCCCCTGACCGCCCTGCACGGCCCCATTTTGCCCATCTTGCTGGTAGTAGCTGCTGAGCAAATCAGCGGTAATGGCTCGACTATTCGCCGGGATTTTATAGCTGCTGTCTTGTGCCGCTTGCTGCGCCCAACTACTAGCCGCTATGGACCAAAATACTAGGCCCAATAGGTATGTTTTTTTCATCTTTTCATTTTTATTCTGCCAAATATTATGATTTGGGGCTGCCCCTTCCTTCGGTCGGGTCGGGCTGTTTCGCAGCTCGCTATTCGCTCGGCCCTGCGCAAAATTCGCTTCGCTCATTTTGCTGGGTCTGGCGCTTCGCGCCACTGCTGTCCATCCCTCAGCCGACGGCCCTGCGGGCCTTTTCAGGCGGCTTCGCCGCCTTTTTGACCTTAATTGCAGCCGCAGCCGCCTCCCGTTTTTCCCGAGTTGGCCCCAGAGGCCCCCTCTCGATAAGATTGGAAGTTGGTCTCAAAGCTTTGCTCTTTCTTGGGCGAAAGCTCCATCTGGGCTTGCCGCAATCGCATTTGCTGATAAGCTTTTACCGATTGGCAGCTGCTGAAGAGCCCCGCCAAGGCCAGCAAAAGAAGAAGTTTATTTCTCATCTCTTTTGATTTCAATATTTTTAGAACAGCGATAGCTATTATCGCTCAACCAAATGAAGGCTTCTATTTGCTCCAGTTGGTCAATCAGCGCCAGCCCTTTGTCTGGCCCCAAAACAAAAAGGGCAGTGGCCAAAGCATCGGCCAATTCTGCCGAGGGACAAAGGACCGAGGCCGACTGAATGCCCTGCGTGGGCAGGCCCGTTTTGGGGTTAATAATATGCGCATAGCGCCGCCCTTGGTAATAGAAGAATTTCTCATAATCGCCAGAGCTCACTAGGGCCTGCCCATTTAGCTGAAGGTAGCCCAAGGGCGGCGCTTGTTTGTCTGGCGAAAGAATCTGAATGTTCCATCCTGCTTTTCCGGGAGGTTGCCCCCAGCAGTTGAGGTCGCCACTGGCATTGACCAAGCCGGCCGTTACTCCGGGCATCTTTTGCATTAGGGCTTTGGCCCTATCGGCTGCATAGCCCTTGCCTAGGCCCCCAAAGCCAATTTGCATGAGGGAGTCGGGCAAAAAGACCGTTTGGGCCAGCTCATCTACTTGGATGTTTTGCCAATTGGCGGAGCTTGCTTTGGGCGGTGTTTTGGGCCATTTTTCCAAAGTTTGTCCCTCAAATTGCCAGGGCGAATTTTTTGGGGCAAAACTAATATCAAAAGCCCCATCTGTTAGGGCCGAGATCTTTTTGGCTCTTTGGATCAGGGCCAAAAGCTCTGTGGGTACCCGAACGGCCTGCTGTCCTGCCTGTGCATTGATTTGGCTAGTGGCCGAATTGGGCTGCCAAGAAGAAATCAGCGCCTCGATGCGCTGCATCTCGGCTATGCCAGCAGCCAGGGCCGCTTGGGCCTCTTCCTCTTCTTGGGCAAAAACCTTGACCTCAAACCAGCAGCCCATCAGTTGAAATTGCTTTTGGGCCAATTTCTGGGCAGAAAGCGGCCAGCTAGCAAAAAGCAAAAAGAACAAAAAATAAAGTCGCATAAGCAGAGTGATTTTTGCGTCTAGAAGCGGGCAAAGCCCGCTGGCCTAGCGATGTGAAGCAGTGGCCGTCAGGCCAGACCCAGGCGGCAAAGCCGCCGCAGGGCCGAGCGAAGAGCGAGCTGCGCAACGTAGCGCCTGCCGAAGGCAGGAGGCCCCAAAACAGCAGCGAGCTGCGGAACGACAACAAGGTCTTTAGTCCGTCTTCGACGACTGAAAGGAGTAACCGCCTGCCGAAGGCAGGAGGCCCCAAAACAGCGGGATAGAAAACTTAGGGCAGTAACTTCTTCAGTTCCTCGATAAAGAAATCGGGGCCTTCATGATGGTACTTAATCTCGCCCAAAACATCGCCTTGAGCGGAGAGCAGGACCACGGTAGGAAACTGCGCAAAGGGGTTATACTTTTCGGCTAGGGCCTCATTTTCGGCACGGACCTCCTTGCCCTGTAGTTTTTTATTTTTTCGGCGGACCGGGAAGTCGAGATAGAGATAAGTAAACTCCTTATTGGCGAGTTGGAGAAAGGCCTCTTGGCTGAGGACCTCTTTATGTAGGCGTTTGCAGGGGGCGCACCAATCGGAGCCAGAAAAAACCAATAAAATGGGTTGTTCTTTGGCTTTGGCTTCCTCGAAACGCTTTAATTCTTGGGCCCAGCTACTGCTTGCAAACAGCAGGGCGAGGCAAACAAATAGATACTTCATTGGGGGGGATTTAAGAGAACACCCGGAGCATTTGTCCGTTGAGTTCGGTTTGATAAATTGTGAGATTGCGGCTAGCTTCACTGTTTAGGCCTTGGCCGGAGAGGTCGAAGCGGGCGCCATGTTGGCCACAAAACCATTCATTATTTTGCAGGCTAACTTCGTAGAAGCCCTCATGGCTACAGCGTTGGGTAGCGGCCACATAATTGCCGTTATCGTCCTTGGCCACCACTACGCGATCCTTGATAATATAGCCACCATTTTGTTGGAGATTATCATAAGTGGGATCGGAAAGGTCGATGGTAAAATCTACATCTTCGGTAGGGGCAAAGTCTTCATCATCTTTGCTACAGCCGCCAAAGCAGCCAGCGGTAAGGGCGAAAAGGGCGCCAGCGCCTAGGGTTTTCAAAAACTCTTTACGTTGCATAGAAATATATTTATGGATAAGAAAATGAATTGGGGAGTGCTATACTAAGTACGCAAAAACAGGCCTAAAGGCTTAGATTCGAGCATTTAGGGCATAAAAAACCCGCTAGCTGTTCATTTACAGTAGCGGCGATCTAGACCTAAAAAAATAGGCTTGGCAAAGGCTGGTCAGGGCCCTATTGCAGGGCTGCAGGCTTTACCTATCCATAAATAGGGGGAGCTCGGCCAGCTTGAGGGCTAGCGAGCAGGCGCATTAGAGTAAAGGCGCAATTGGGCCAAAAACTTGGCTAAGAGGGCCTGTTGTACTGTAGTGGGAGCGACAAAAAGCGGTTATTGTTGTTGCTTTTTTGCTAGATAGTAAACTACATAAAGCATTTTAGGCGTCCTAATAGCCACTAATAAACAGTTTTCCTCGAAAAGAATAGTGATTGATGGACAAAGCTTAAAAAGCTAACAGATTTTTAAAAATCGCTAGCGGCGCCACCGGCAGAAAAGTCATCATCATCATCTTCTTCCTCTGTTTCCTCAAAATTTTCTGGATGATTATAATAATCTAGAAAATGTTCATCCATATCATCTAGATGTTCATGATCGGAGGGGGGATTGAGTCTTTCGATTTCTTCTTCTAGTTGGAAGAGGCGTTCGCTGGGGCTTTCCTCCCAATCTAGGCGATAGATATACTCTTGTAGGCGGAGTTTTGGGGCGTAGAGGAGGCGGTTTTGGCCTTTTTGGAGTAGTTCGATAGCTTGGGGCAGGGTTTGCAGTTCGTCGGCTAGGAGTTGGGCAAAATAGAGGATATGTTGTTCTGCGTTTAGGCCATTATCCCAGGCGCCTTGAAAATAGTCTTTGGCTAGTTGGGGGTCGCCAAGATATTGCCAGACGATCCTTGCTTTTTCGGCTAAAAGGAGGGGCGACTCCCAATTTTCGGGGCTCAGGAATTGCATAGCTTCTTGGACCTCCTCTTTTTCTAGGGCCATTTGGGCCATTAGAAAATGGGCTGCTTCATTTTGGGATTGCATAGAAAGGGCGATATCGATAAACTGCTTGGCGCGTTCTTTTTCTCCTGATTGCGCATAATTTTGGGCCAGGGCCACATAATATTCGGCTTCATAGGGAGATTCCTCAACGCATTGGTTGAGGCTATCAATAGCGCCTTGAAAATCTTCTAATTGATATTGCAATTGGGCCAGGTTTCTCCAGAGCAGCAATGACTTAGGAAAATGCTTAAGGCCCTCTTCATAGCATTCTAGGGCTTGTTCTTCACTTTCTATTTGCGCATAGCGTTTGGCTTGAAGCAGAACCGCCGTTTCATTTTCATAGAGTTGAGCGCCTAGTAATTGCAGGAGCTCCTCGGCTAGGTCGGGTTGCTTAAGGAGCAGAAAAAGCTCTTGGGCTTTTTGGACCAGTTGTTTGCGAAAGTTGGGCAACTCTTGAAAAAAGGGGGTAAAGAGCTCTTGATTTTGCATAAAGCGCTCAAAGAGGGGCAATAGTTGTTCGTTTTCATTGAGCTCTTGCTCAAAAAAGGCTAGGGCCTGCCAGTAGAGTTGAGCTTCGGCAGAGCTATGTATCAGCTCTTCAATTTGCTCTTCTTCTTCATGGCTCAGTTTATAAAGGGCCAAAAAAGCCATAAAGTAAGGACTTTGGCTGTTGGGCCAGGGGGCAGTTTGGTCTTGCAGTAGGGCCTGAGCATAGAGACGTTCGTCTTGGCTAAGGCGGCTCCAGATGGACATATAGAATAGTTTAAAAAGGCTAAAGGCCTTTATTAGCGGTAGGAGGACAAATTTACGCTTTTCAAAGCAAACAATAGGGAATAAAAAAGCGCTAGTTCCTTTTTCAAGAAAACTAGCGCAACAGTCGAAACAAAACGGCTATCTAAGAGCGGCGAATCACCTTGCGGGGCTTGTCGCCTTTTTCTTTTTGCTTACCCTCTACCGTTTTGGTAGCATGAGGCACTAGCGCCAAGCGCTCTTTGCTAATGAGTTTGCCCGTAATGGTACAAACGCCATAGGTTTTGTTATTGATACGGATGAGCGCATGCTCTAAGTCGCGAACAAAACGTTGCTGTCTAGCCGCCAACTTATTGAGATGCTCTCTTTGCCAATTCGAGGCGCCATCGTCAAAGGTGCCCGCTCGGTTTTCATCGCCGCTGTTGTTGAGTTCAGTTAACTGAACTTTCAGCTCCTCGAGTTGCTGTTTAGCTTCCTCGAGCTTTTTTTCAATGACCACCTTAAATTCAGCGAGGTCCTCATCGCTATAGCGATTCTTGGCTACATTTTCTTGTTTGCTCATAAGCGCAGGATTTAATAACGTAAATTTGGGATATGGGATAGTTTGGGGGATTGGGTTCTTAACTTATATTAAGTCCCAAAAGTTTAACTAAATACGCCTTTATAGGACTAAAAGTTGGATTTTTGCCGCATTTTTTAGCTTTTGCCGCATATACTCCTTTAACTTTTGCGAAATTTAATGCTTTTAAGTTATAACTGCCAGCTTTAGCCATTAAAAATTTTGTTTCTTTTTAAGGTGTTAAGCTTAATCTTCTCTTTACAAAAAAAGCGTTAGCTGCAGGCAGCTAACGCTTTTCTCTATTGAGCGTCACAAAAAGCCATAAAGGCCTGAATGCGATTTTTGTTTTCTTCGGCGCCTAATAGGGCGGCCATTTCAAATACGTCTGGGCCTTTCATCGTTCCCGATAGGGCAAAACGAAGGAAGGGCAGTAGGTCGCCAAAGCCTAGGCTGTTGGCTTCCATAAAGCTCGTAATTGCAGTTTTGATGCCAGCCGCATCAGAGGCTGTAAGCAGTTCGGGCAATTGAGCAAATAACTCGGCCCGCTCTGCGGTCCATTTTTTAAGGACCTTTTTCTTGAGGTTTTTGGCCTCATTGGCCAAGGTCTCTTCATAGTTGGGGGCCGCAAAAAAGTATTGCCCCACTACAGGCATTTCACTAAGGAAATATACCCGCTCTTTGAGCATGCCCGCTACGGCTTCCAAATAGGCTAGACTATAGTCTTTTCCCTGACTGGATAGGATGCGCTGTAGTTCTTCGGCAAGGACTTTATTTTCTGTTGCTATTAGGTATTGTTGGCTAAACCAACGGGCTTTCTCAAAATCAAAACGAGCTCCACTTTTACTAACTTTCTCAATATCAAAGGCTTCTACTAGCTCTTCCAAACTGAACATCTCGCGATCTCCCTCAGGGTGCCAACCCAATAAGGCCAAAAAGTTGAGCACAGGAGCAGGCGCAAAGCCCCACTCTCTAAATCCTTTGATTTTTTCTTGGCCCTCTTGCTCAAAGTCAAGGGGAAAAACGGGCATCTCAAATTTAGCCGCATCCCGCTTGCTGAGCTTTCCATTGCCCTTGGGCTTGAGAATTAACGGAAGATGCGCAAAGGCCGGGCGACTCTCCTCCCAACCCAAATAACGATAGAGCATAACGTGCAAGGGCGTGCTGGGCAACCACTCTTCTCCCCGAACAACATGGCTGATTTTCATCAAGTAATCATCCACAATGTTGGCCAAATGATAGGTGGGCATTTGCTCGCTCCCTTTATACAAGACTTTATCATCCATGTCGCGGCTGTTGTAACGCACAACGCCCCGAATCATATCTTCAAAAACGATTTCTTCTTCCGCAGGCAACAAAATCCGAACAACATAGTCGCCACTAGCCACAAGTTGGTCCACTTCTTCTTGCGATAGGGTCAAAGAGTTGCGCAGTTTCATCCGACTCTCTGCCCCGTATTTAAAGTTTGGCTCTTCTTTGCGAATGGCATCCAGCTCTTCTGCCGTATCAAAGGCATAATAGGCATAGCCGCTGTCCAACAGTTGCTGCGCATATTTTGCATAGATCGCTTTGCGGTCAGATTGGCGATAAGGACCATATTCTCCACCTTCCACAACTCCCTCATCGGGCGTCAAACCCAACCAAGCCAAGGCTTCATTGATGTAGTCTTCAGCTTCGGCCACAAAACGCTTGCGGTCGGTGTCCTCAATCCGCAAAATGAATGTTCCACCCATTTTTTTGGCAAAGAGATAATTGTATAAGGCGGTGCGCACGCCCCCAATATGAAGGGCTCCGGTGGGACTAGGTGCAAAACGCAGTCGTACTTGCTGAGACATCATGGCTTTTTTACTATTTTGCTAAATCTGAAAAGACTATTGTTTTGGGGCCTCCCGTAATTGTTGCGGGCGCTTACTCCCTTCGGTCGTCGAACGGCGGCCTAAAGGCCTTGTTGTCGTTCGGCAGTTCGCTATCAAGGGGCCTCCCGCCTTCGGCGGGCGCTACGTTCGGCAGCTCGCTGTTCGCTCGGCCCTGCGGCGGCTTTGCCGCCTGGGTCTGGCCTTCGGCCACTGCCTTCCATCGCTAGGCCGTTGCTGGCTTCGCCAGCTTAGGGCCGTTCCTTTTGCTTTTCGGGGGCAAAGATAGGCTTTTTCAAAAACTTCTCTCTCTTCCTCAAACTTTTATCTCCCTATGCTTCAAGATTCTTCCAATTTTTTTGTTTGGCCTATTTTAAATAGTGGTCACAAATAAGCTGAGTAGCCCTTTCGTTCAGCCTTAAAAAAGTTTGTTATGATCTCTTTGATATTTCTGCTAAGATGAAAATCGTTCGCTATTTGCGGGCCTTATCGGTCCGTCTTTTATTGTTGCTAAATTTGCCTTTTAGTTTGCTGCTTTTGCTTTCTTATTTAGCCCCAATTATTCCCCCTACTAGCAATAGTTATTTGGCTATTTTGGCCTTGGGGTTTCCTTTTTTGCTCTTGGCTAATTTTGTTTGGGCGCTCTTTTGGCTTTTTCGGCGAAAGCGCTTGTTTTATTTGCCTGCCATTTGCATGTTGTTGGGCTTTCCTTATTTCTCTCAGACTTATGGGCTGCGTTTTTCGGCCCAGCGGGCTGCGCCCGCCGGCTTTCGGATGATGAGCTATAATATGCGTTATTTTAACACGGGTTTATACCGAAAGGATGCGGATTTACTGCGGGAGCAAAATCGCTTTTTGGCCTATCTCAAAAAGGAGAATCCGCATATTTTAGCGGCTCAGGAGTGCTCGGGTAGGGGAGTGGCTTCTACGCAGCGGTTTAAGGATAGTTTGCTTCAAATGGGCCTGTCTTATCAGCATTTGGGAGGCGGAAGCAGCCTGGGCATTTTTAGCCGTTATCCCTTAATCAATTTGGGCCAAATACGTTTTGAGGGCTCGCATAATGGGGCCATTTTCGCCGATGTTGTTGGTCCAAAAGATACCTTTAGGTTGTATGCCGTGCATTTGCAGTCTACCCGTTTGGGCCAAGATGCGGGAGAGGTCCTAAAAAAAGAGAACCTAAAATCATTAAACGATAAGAAGACCCAAGATACTTATTATCGCATTGGCTCTAAGTTGAGCAATGCCTTTGAGTTGAGAGCTATTCAGGCCCAAGCCATTGTGAAGCATGCTACTGCTTCGCCGCATCCTGTTTTTATTATGGGCGATTTTAATGACACGCCTCTTTCTTATAGTTATCGTTTGTTGGCCAAGGGAAGAAAAGACAGTTTTATAGAGCAGGGCAGTGGTTTGGGGGCCAGTTATGCGGGGGGCTTGCCTGGCTTGCGGATCGACTATATTTTATTGCCCAAAAGCTGTAAGGCCTATAATCATCGTTTGCAGGCCGAGGCGATATCTGATCATCGGGCAGTGATTTCGGATTGTGAGTGCCCCTAGCTGCTTTTTGGTCCAGCAAGGCGGCGAAGCCGCCGCAAGGCGCGCAGCGCCTCGGCTGAGGGATGGACAGCAGTGGCCGCAGGCCAGACCCAGTTTTTTTGAGCGCAGCGAAAAAAAACGCAGGGCCGAGCAGACCTGCGAGCTGCGACAACCAGCCCCTATAGGGGCGCCAGTTCGACGACCAACGGGAGTACACAGCCCGACCCGCCTGAAGGGCGGGGCAGCCCCAAAAAATAAAAAAGAGAAGCATTATGCCGGCCCAACCCTTCTGTTTTAGGGCTTGTTTAGAAAGCTATAGGAGATAAGCCAAAGGGATTCTCCTTAAAACTGTATTTTGCGACTTCATTTTAAAAAAAGCTAAATGTCAAAAATCTATCAATTATTTGCAGCTGCTTTTCTGCTGTCATCATCGGTCCTTACGGCCCAAAATATTGTATCTACCACGGCTCAGCCGCAGACCCATTTGCTAGAGGGGATCACGGGGGTAAATTGTTATTATTGTGCGGAAGAATTGGTGGAAATTAGGAGTTTGGAGCCAAATTATCGCTTTGTATATAGTCAATTGCATACATCGGCCTTTGCTCAGCCTCAGAATGGGCAGCTTGATTTTCGGAATGCTACGGCAGATGCCTTAGGGAGTTTGGCGGCTTATAATCAGTTGCCGGCGGCCATGATTAACCGTAAAAATATGGGGAATTTGGCCCAATCTGCGGGAAGTTTGGCGCTTAGTTTGGGCAATTGGGAGGCTGCGCTTAGCCAGTTGGATACCGTGACTGCGGTGGTCAATTTGGGTTTGGCTGCCGATTTGGACCTCAGTAGCCGTGAGCTCAATATTGTGGCAGAAAGCTACTATACGGCGGATAGTCCGAGAGATACCAACTATTTGCAGCTATATATTTTGCAAGATAGCGTTTTGAGTAGTCAGGCTGGGGCAGCGGATTTGGACCCTAGCAACCTCAATGCGGCTGGAGAGTATTGGCAGCGGAACGTTTTGCGGATGGAGTTGCCCCTTTTGACCCTTAGCCAAACCTCGGCCAGCAGCTTTCGGGCAGATAGTTTTCAGCTCAATTTGCCAGATTCTTTTCAGGGCGTTGCTTTAGATTTTTCTCAAGTTCGCATTTTGGGAGTATTGACCGAATCGGAGCAGGGGGCAGCCTTGAATGCGGCGCAGATTCGGCCCAGCTTTAGCTCGCCCGATCCATTATCTACGGAGATTGTGATGGGGCAATGGGCGGAGTCCTTTGCTAGTCTTTGTGGAACGACTACAAGTTATGAGTTGGAGATAGAAAATCTGGGGAGTACGCCTATTGACAGTCTAGAAATTAGTTATGACTTGAATTTGGGCCAAAATTCGGGCAGCCAGCAACTGTATTTTCAGCCTAGTTTGGCGCCGGGCTACAGCCAAAGGGTTGTGGTAGCGGATATTCCTGATTTTTTGCAGGCCAACAATAATATAGAATTAAGCATTAGCCAGATTAACGGGCAGGCCAACCCCAATGTGGATTATGTCAATGATGTGATTAGTCAGGCGCCAACTTTCCAATCGGATAGTGCGCAGGGCCAATTGCGAATTGTATTTGATAATTATCCGGAGGATGTGAGTTGGTCGCTGCGAGATTTGAGCATAGACAGTTTAATTTTGTATGGGGATAGCATTGATGCGGCAACTGTTAGTGTTGAGCAAAACTTTGAGGCTGTATCGGGACATTGCTATGAGTTTATGATTCAGGATGCTTTTGGCGATGGAATTTGCTGCGGTTATGGTTTGGGCTATTCTACCTTAGAAATTGGTGGATTGACCATTGATAGCAGTGGTAGTTTTGGCGCTCAGGGCGGTCTGCGTTTTCGCTGGCAGATGGGCCCCACTGCGGTAGAGCAGCTACTGACCTTGGAGGGGAAAATCTACCCCAATCCTTCTGCGGGTTTTCTACAATTGGAGCTCAACAGCCAAGAGGCTGGGCCTGCTCAGCTAGAGGTGTATAATGTTTTGGGCCAGAAAGCTCGCCCAAGCCAAAGCGTTGATCTCTTTGGGGGTAATCAAATTTTGCCACTAGAGCTAAGCGACCTACCCAATGGAAGTTACCAACTAGTTTTGCGGACGGCCAATGCTCAATTTAGCAAAATGCTTTTGATTCAGCAGCCCTAGCGTTTACAGCTAGCCTATGGCCACAAACAGCCATAGGCCTGCTCTTTCGAGACAGACCCATGGTACTAACCAAAACAAAACAAACATTAAAACCACTAAAAAACCATTAAAAGCCCCATCAAAACCCTCCTCCTATTAGATAGGATCTACGTATAGAGGAGGTAACAGGCAGCAATAGGTAGAAATTCTTGGAGAGCAGTGCGCATTGGCGGGCTGCTCTTTTTTATCTAATTGGCAGCGCTTTGTTTGCGCAAATGTTTTACGAGGCCATAAAGAACGGCAGCGGCCTCATTAGCCTTAGCTTCTAGTTCTTCTTGGATATTGGGCCCAAGCAACTGCAGTTCTAGCCCTAGGGCCAGCATACTGCGGCATTCGCTCAGGCTTTGTCGAGCATCTAAGAGGTATTGTTCTTGGGCCATTTTATGAAATTGTTCTTGGCCCAGGGCAACTTGATTGACCGCTCGGCTGGCGGTGAGCAAAAGGCTGTCTTTATACCAGCTTTGCTCGCAACTGTTTAGGCCTAGCTGTAGGGCTTTACAGAAGCCTGCTGTTTTTTGCCAGACCAAACTCTGTTTGAAATTGGGGTAAGCCATAAATTAAATTTAATTGGGGTGAGCAATAAGGATCGCTGATTAGGGTGTTTCTTTTCTGTGGGTCTCGCTAAGAGGGCATATAGCCATCATCGGCAAAACTGCAATAGTCGGTAGCTGCAACAATAATATGGTCCAAAACCTGCAGGTCTAAAATGCGGGCGCCTTGGCAGAGCTTTTCGGTAAGCTGAATATCTGCTTGGCTAGGCAGTTTATTGCCAGAGGGATGATTATGGACCAAAATCAGGGCACAGGCGCGTTCATACTCCAAGACTCGGCGGAAGATCTTTTTGGGGTCTACAGCCGTGCTGGCCAAGCCGCCTTCACTCAATTGTAATTTGGCCAACACTCGATTGGCCCGATTGAGCAAAAGCACCCAAAACTCTTCATGCGGAAGGTCCATCAGCAAGGGGGCCGCTAGGCGGTAGGCCTCTGCTGAAGACCGAATAATAGGCCGAGCTGGAAGTGCCGCTAATTGGCGCCTTCGCCCTAATTCCAAAGCCGCCGCAATGCGTATGGCTTTGGCCTGGCCCACCCCCGCAAATCCCTTTAGTTCTCGATGAGATAGTTCGCCTAAAACCTGCAAATTATTCTCTACCTTTTTGAGAATTTCGCGGGCTAATTCTACAGCCGTTTTGCCACTGCAACCAGAACTTAGTAAAATGGCAATGAGCTCGGCATCAGTCAATTGAGCCCCTCCTTTTTCCAAAAACTTTTCTCTTGGTCGCTCCGTAACCGCCCATTCTTTTATCGGCCGATGCCGATAGCTGCGTTCTTGGGCTACAGTAGGTTTATCCATGCGCTAATTGTTTTTGTGTTATCGTTTACTCAAATGTAAGGCGACTTTTTTAAATACGCAAGAGATATCTAACTTTTTTTCGTAAATATTTTTGAGTTACACTAGTTCGCTCTAAATTTTAGGTTGATATAAAATGGTTAATGCTAGGGGCGCGAAGCGCCTTGGCCTAGCGATGTGGAGCAGTGGCCCATAGGGCCAGACCGAGCCGCTGAAAGCGGCGAAGGGCCGAGCGAACAGCGAGCTGCGAAACGTAGCGCCCGCCGAAGGCGGGAGGCCCCAAATCAGTAAGACAGATTTTATCTTGATGGATGTTTGATAGGCAAAAAAAAGCCTCCTAAAAAAAGGAGGCTTTTGGTTTTATTTCTTCTGGCTGCTTTCGTCCAGATAGGTTTTTTCATCTTTGGTCAGGCTGTCATAGCCCGAGCTTCGTATCTTATCCAAAATGGCATCTACGCATTCCTGATGACTGAGATGTCGGTATTTTTGGGCAAAACTGCGACTATAGCCGCCATAGTTATTATTGCTGGTTTGGCTTTGGGCCGAGGCTTGCATGCTGCTGCTTTCCGTTTTGCGGTAGGCCATTTTGGGTCGAGGGCGACTTTTGGGCGTCACTTTAGCTTGGCGGCCCTCAAAAAGTGGATTGAGGGGAAGAGAAAGGTCGCGCCCTCTTCGGAGGAGGTAAATAAAGAGCCAACCCATGGCCGCTCCACCTAAATGCGCTAGATGTCCCCCCGAGTTATTGAGTGAAACCGAAACGAGGTCAATCAAAACAAAGGCTAGGGCCACATATTGCAATTGGACATTCCCAATCAGAATAAATCGCATGCTGGCCTTGGGCGTTAGGGCGGCAGCTGCCAAAACAACGCCCATTACTCCTGCCGAGGCCCCAACAATAACTGCTGTTGAACTTTGCCCATAAAAGGCCGGAAAAAGATTGTAGGACAATAAGAAGAAGAGCCCTCCACTAAGGCCCGACGATAAATAAATGCCCCAAATTTGCCGATCCTTAAGCAGGTTGTTGAGCAAACGACCAAACCAGTATAACACCAGCATATTCATGAGCAAATGCCAAATGCCGCTATGCAAAAACATATAGCTAAATAAGGTCCAAGGACGAATCAGCAGTTTGCTAGCATCAGCCGGCAGGTAGAGCCAGTTTTGTACTTCTGCCCAATAGGTTTCGGCCGAAATGCCAAACAAAAAGAATGGCAGTAGCAAAATATTGAGGCCCAAATGTGCCGCAACATTCAACATGATAAGCCGAATAACAGAGTTGCCCCGCTGATAATTATATTTTAAGTCTTGCCAAAGAGTGGTCATATTTTAATGTGATTGGGGAGTGTGACAAATGAATTTGATCGAATAAGTTGCTGTTTATTAAATAGAAAGAGGGATAATCAGTTTCAAAAAATACAAAATTTAATAGAGCTTTCCCGCTTTTTTCCAATACCAAATCATCAAATAACCAAAAAGAGCCCCGCCCAGATGCGCAAAATGCGCTACTCCAGCTTGCTGTCCAGAAAATCCCATGTATAAAGCTAATCCACCCATAATCAATACAAAGTATTTGGCTTTCATCGGAATCGGGGGAATCAATAACATGATCATCCGATTCGGAAATAAGGCCCCAAAGGCCGCCAATACCCCATAAATAGCCCCAGAAGCTCCCACCGCTGGCACATTCATAATGTCATAGGCGTACTGTAGTTGGTCCCGAACATCAGGAGATATGTTCCGATTGTAGGTCCCCTCTTCCAAAAATTGATCTCTAACCGCAGGATCTAAACCCTCTAAGGCATACTGAAATTCTATGTAGCCCGCCAATTGATGAAGAAAAACAGCTCCCAAGCCCGTAATGATGTAAAAAAGCAAAAAACGCTTGGCCCCCATCCGCCACTCTACATCTCGCCCAAACATATAAAGGGCAAACATGTTGAAAAAGATATGCGTAATGCTATACTGCGAGTGCATAAACATATGCGTCACAATCTGATAGGGCCGAAAATGCTCACTCATTATAGGATACATGGCAAACATATTATTCATCTCCGGAAAAATCATGGCCACAATGTACATGATCACATTGATGATAATTAAGTTCTTGACTACCTCCGGTAGCCGCATGCCGCTCTGTCCAATCATTCTTTCTATTTATTTGACCATAAAAAAAGGTTGCTCGATAAGGCCGAAACCCCTCCGAACAACCTTAAAAGTACAAAATTATATCTTTATTAACGCTAGGCTAACCCATAATTGCATTAACTTCTTTTACCTGAGGAATCATCCGCTTGAGCATGCCCTCAATTCCCGTTTTTAAGGTCACCGAAGAAGACGGACAACCACTACACGCTCCCTGCATCACTACACTCACTATCCCATCTTTGTAGGCCTTAAATTCAATGTTCCCGCCATCCATTTCTACGGCCGGACGAACATAGGTCTCCAAGATGTTCTTGATCTTGACCACAATCTCAGCCTCTTCTCCCTCATAATGCTCCTCTTCTTCAGCCTTCTGTGCCGCCTGAACCTCGTCAAAGCCATCCTTAACAACTGCCTTGCCTTCTTGCAAGTAGTTCTTAATGAAGCTCTTAAGTTCCAACATGATGTCGGCCCACTCAAAGTTGTGCCCCTTCGTAATGGTCACAAAATTGTTGCAAATATACACCCCATTTACTCCCGTTTGAGCAAATAAAGCCGCCGCCAAAGGCGACCATTCTTCCGCCAATTCACGGTCCTCATCCTTAAAATCAGCCGTGCGCTTGGGGTACAACATTTGGTTGGTTACAAACTTTAATGTCTCCGGATTGGGCGTTTGCTCAGTATACAGCATCACAGGCGGACGCTTGTTTTCTACGGTATTTTCCATAGTTGTATTCAGTGTTTTTGGCCTTTCTTGGCCCTTTAATTAGATCAGTTACAAAGTTAACAAAAAGTCTTCAGATTAGTTTGTGATTTAATAACTTGAGCTGTTAAGGGCTGTTTAAATCCTCTTTTTTTGGGGCCTCCGACGAGCGTAGCGAGGCGGCGGTTACTCCCTTCGGTCGTCGAAGACGAACTAAAGTTCTTGTTGTCGTTTATTCCCTTTGGTCATCGAACTGGCGCCCCTATAGGGGCTGGTTGTCACAGCTCGCTGTTATTTTGGGGCCTCCGCTGCGGCTTCGCCTTGCGGCGCTACGTTGCAGGGCTCGCAGGTCTGCTCGGCCCTGCGGCGGCTTTGCCGCCTTGGTCTGGCCTGACGGCCACCCTTCCACATCGCTAGGCCAAATGGACCGCCCTGCGCTTGGCGCCCTCTGCCACCCCCAAAATAAGACCTCCCCCTAGATTATATTCTGTATCTTAGATCCGCTAATCGCTTCCCTTATGCGCCTATGGATTTTTCTGCTTTTTTGGGCCAATCTACTCTCCGCCCAAGTTCCGCCTTCGGCTTATTATGCCAAAGAGCTGCCCATTCATTTGACCGATAGCCAAAGTCTTCAACTTTTTTCTCCGCCCCAATTTCTCCAAGGACCATTAGATAGCCTGCTCCAAAGGCCCCAATTTGCCATCTGGCAAACTGGCGATAGCCTGAGCTATCGCAGCTATTTGGTCCAAGAGGCCCCCAGCCAATTAATTACGGTCAGCCTTTTTGTCCAACCCAAACTCCTCTGGGATGACAATAAAGGAATTTATAGCAAAGGCCCCCGCGCTTGGCCCATCTTCCCCTATAAGGGCGCCAATTTCTACCAAAAGAAAGAGGTCCCTGCTCAGTTGGCATTAATAGATAGTAGTGGCCTACTCTGGGAAGGTCCCGTTGGCCTCAGCATTTTTGGCGGCAGTAGCCGAGCCTATGAACAAAAGTCTCTAGCCATTTATGCCCGCTCTTCTTATGGGGCCAAATGGATCCGCTACCCCATTTTTCCAGATTTACCTTATAAGAAGTATAAACGCCTGGTCCTCCGAAATTCGGGCAGTGGCTTTAAAGGCAGCCACCTCCGAGATGCTTTTATTGGCCAATTGGGCCGTGAATTGGGCCTGGGCGTTCAAGCCTACCGCCCCGCTAGGGTCTACATTAATGGCCAATATTGGGGCATCCTCAATATCCGAGAGAAATTGACGGCCCGCTATCTCGAACAGCATTATGGGGTAGATAAAGATAGTCTGGACCTGATGGAGTATAGTGTGAATGTTAATGCAGGTAGCTCCGCTCACTATTTGCGCCTGCGCAAGTATATGCAGCAACATAATTTGGCCGATAGCCAACATTATGCGCAAGTTGGCCGCTGGATGGATATCCAAAATTTTATGGATTATCAAATTATGCAAATCTATGTCGATAATCAGGACGCTGGCGGAAATATTAAGTTTTGGCGACCAAAAACAGCCAATGGCCGCTGGCAATGGCTGCTCTATGATACCGATTATGGCTTTGGCTTTTATAGTAAAGGCGGCTACGATTTTAATAGCCTGAAGTTTCATACGGAAGCCAATGGCCCCCGCTGGCCCAATCCGCCCTGGTCCACGTTTTTGCTCCGCCAATTGCTCAAAAATCAAGATTTTCGCCAAGCGTTTTTAGAACGTTTTTGCGACCGAATTAATGGCCACTTTCAAGCAGAACGGCTCTGCAACCGCCTAGATAGTATGGGCCAAGTTCTCCGTCCCGAACTTTGGCGCCACCAATTGCGCTGGCAATTGCACCACAGCCTCTGGACCAACCGCATGCAGGAGATGGCCGAGTTTGCCCACAAACGCCCAGCCTATATGGCCCAATTCTTAGCCGAGTTTTTTCCAGAGTTTGGTCCCCAACAAAGCCTTGTTCTGCAAACCCAAGGAGATGGCTTTGTCCGTGTCAATGATCTATATAATACAGAAGGCCTAGCCCAGGGCCTCTATTTTCAGGGACTAGGGCTGCGCCTAAAGGCGCAGCCCTATCTGGACCAAAGGTTCTCGCATTGGATCATCAATGGCCAACGCTATGAGGGCCAAAGTCTAGCATTGCCTCCCCAAGCTAGAGATAGCCTTTATATTACCGCCGTTTTTGAGCTGGCCCCAAAACGAGACCTGATCATTAATGAGTTTAGCTGCCGAGATACTCTTGCGGGCGATTGGATTGAGTTTTTTAATGCCAGCGCCCAAGCACTGCAGCTAGAAAAATATGCCCTAGAAGATGAAAAAGGCCATCGCTACCAATTTGCAGCGGGCCAATTGCCCGCTGGGGCCTATTTGGTCCTTTGTCGAGATAGCCTAGGCTTCAAAAAGCGCTTTCCAGATTTCTCGGGCCAGCTTTGGAGCGGCCTTAATTTTGGCCTAGGCGCCAAAAGCGATCAGCTTCTGCTCTATGCCCAAAATGAGTTGGTAGATAGCCTAAGCTACAAGCTGGGAAAGTCAAAAGATTCTTTATTTTTGTCCTTGGCCCTAAGGCATCCCTATCTGCAAAGAAGCAACTTTGCCCTCAACTGGAAAAAGGAGCGCAATGCAGGTAGCCCCGGCCAAGAAAATCCCATATACAGCAAAAAACGAAAAGAACGCAGCTTGTCCAAAAACTGGAAAGCCGCAAATTTTGCCCCCTATCTATGGGGATTAGCCCTTTTTCTGGCCCTGCTCTTGGCGGCCTATGGTTTGGGCCAATATCGAGGCAGGGAATAAGGCCAAGCCTCCTTGGCCTAGCGATGTGGAGGGGTGGCCGAAGGCCAGACCAAGCTTTTTTGAGCAAAGCGAAAAAAAGCGAAGGGCCGAGCAGACCTGCGAGCCCCGCAGCGTAGCGCCGCAGCTTTGCTGCGGAGGCCCCAAAAAAATAAAAAGAAATAGCATGTCAATAGTTGTAGAAAATCTGAGCAAAGTATATGGCGAGCAAACCGCCGTCGATAACCTGAGTTTTGAACTAAAAAAAGGCGAAATTCTCGGCTTTTTGGGGCCCAATGGCGCCGGGAAAAGCAGCACGATGAAAATGCTGACCACCTTTATTCCACCTACTTCTGGGCGGGCATTTGTGGCTGGTTTTGATATCGAAAAAGAGGGGGATGAACTGCGCAAAAGAGTGGGCTATCTGCCCCAAGATAATCCCCTTTATTTGGATATGTATGTGCGAGAATATCTGCTTTTTATTGCGGGTTTGCATCGTTTGGACCGCAAAAAAGCGCGGGTAGATCAGATGATTGAGCAAACGGGCCTGAGTCGAGAAGCGCATAAATTGATCGGGAGTTTATCGGGCGGATATCGCCAAAGGGTGGGCCTAGCGCAAGCCCTTTTGCATGATCCCGAAGTGCTGATTTTAGATGAGCCGACCTCGGGTTTGGACCCCAACCAATTGGTGGAAATTCGGGCGCTGGTGCGCCAACTAGGGGAGGAGAAAACCGTTTTATTTTCTTCTCATATTATGCAAGAAATTGAGGCCCTTTGCGATCGGGTCCTCATCCTGAACCGCGGTAAATTGGTGGCCGATGACCGCATTAGCAATTTGCAGACGAAATTGGGCCAAGAACAAAGAGTAAAAGTGCTTTTCAAAGAAAAAGTGAGCCGCCAACAACTAGAGAAATTGGGCCAAGTAGAACCCCTTGGCGGAGGGGCATTTTTGCTCAGCTCTAGCCAAAAAAACGATTTACGAGAAGCGCTTTTCCGTTTTGCGGTAGACCAAAAGTTGAGCTTGCTGGAACTGGTGCCCGAACGTTCTAGCATTGAGCAGGTCTTCCAAAAACTGACTAGCTAAATCGACCGCTAGGCCTCTTTTTCCGTAAAGAGTTTAGATTTCCCCACTACAACTAATGCGATTATGATGCGATGGAAAAAATGGCGTAAAATCGGTCTTTTATTTAGCCTTTTTCTGGGCTTGAGCTTTATTTCAGATGCCTGTATGCAATTTAGAATGTCGGACAAAAAGGTCCAAAAGAAGTTTAAAAAGCTGCCCATCAAGCCCAAAATTGGCCGCTATGAATTGGATGGCCGAACCATTCGCTATTTGGAATTAGGGCCAGAAGATGCCCCGACCATCGTTTTTATTCATGGTGCGCCAGGTTCTTCACAGGACTATATGAAGTATTTGCAGGATAGCAGTTTGTACCAAAACTATCATCTTTTGGCCGTAGATCGCCCTGGCTATGGCTATTCTAATTTTGGCAAAGCCCTACCCTCTATTGCCGAGCAGGCCCGCTATCTGGCGCCCGTTTTGGCCCTCAATCAATACAAAAAACCGCCGATTTTGGTGGGCCATTCTTATGGTGGGCCGGTGGCTGTTCGTCTGGCCATGGATTATCCCGAGCAGACGGGCCCGCTTTACCTTTTGGCCTCGGCCCTAGACCCTGAGCACGAGAAGGTGTTCTGGTTCAATTACCCTATGCGCTATACCATTTTTAACTGGCCTTTGCCCCGCTCGCTAAAGGTGGCCAATAAAGAAAAATTGGCCCATGCCAAGGAGCTAGAAGAGATGTTGCCATTTTGGGAAAACTTAGAAAATGAAACGGTTTTGGTCCATGGCCGAAACGATAAGATTGTCCCTATAGAAAACTCTTATTTCGCTGAAAAAGCCCTAACTAAGGCCCCTGTAGACAGCATCTATCAAGACAAAATGAACCACTTCCTGATCTGGAACCGCTATGAGCTGATCCGTGATCGCTTGCTGGAGTTGGCCAATAATTATACTAAGGACTAACTGTTTTTGGGGCTGCCCCTTCCGCTAGGTTAACACCCAGCGCAAAGCGGTATGGCTTTGCGAAGCTACACAAAATGAGGGTTGAAACCCTCATGAATTATCGCTCAGGTCGGGCTGTGCGGGGGCTCGCTGCTCGCTCGGCCGTTATTCCCTTTGGTCATCGAACTGCGGCTTTCAGCCTTGTTGTCGCTTTTTTCGCTTTGCTCAAAAAGCTCGGTCTGGCCTTCGGCCACCCCCTACCATCCCTCAGCCTGCGGCCCCTTCGGGGCCTGTAGGAGCAGCGTTAGATTAGACAGAAATACATTTTATTATAGGCTTGGTGTGTAAATAAAAAAACACTATCATTGTACTTAAAAGTAAAAAAGAGTCAATGAAGTATGTTTATTTATTGCTGATTTTTGTTGTATTGTCTGCTTGTGTTAGTTCTAAGGACAGAGGTTCTGACTACTATTATGAAGCCATACTTATCCCGAAAGAAGAGTTAGTCATTAGTTATCCTAAGTTATACTATCCCATTTATCCAAACTTCAGAATAGAAAACGGCAAGAAATATTTGGCTATATATGAGACCCAAAAGCGCCAAATCCTTAGCTTTTCTATGGAAGATGGGCAATTATTACAAACTACAGAGGCAGATTTTAATCCTAGCGGAAAACAACATCTCTATAGTTTTCACTACCATAATGATGACTCTATATTTTTAGGCCTTTCTGCCTCTCCCCATCCTAATTATTGGCACGACAGCTGTTTAGTTCAAATCAATAAGGAGGGCCTGGTTCAAAAGGTTTACCCTGTTTACCAGCTTCCTGTTCGCTCATCTCTCCAAGCCGATTATCCCAAAGATTGCGCAACCCTAATTGCTTTTCATAAAGGTAATATTCATTATGAACAGGGCCGTCTCCATTTACTCTTATCCCGCTATCGCTATTATCCCGGAGATAGCATGTTTGAAGCGGAACCAATGCCTATAGCGGCTTATATGGACCTTAGCGATAAGGCTGTTTCCTATTATCCCTTAAGGCATAAAACGCCTGCTGATATTATAGGTAAAGGCTTTTTAGCCCGAAACTATAACTTTGTTCGTTGGACCTTTAATGAATCGGGTAGCACGCTCTTTGGTTTTGGACATACGTCTATGCTTTATCTAAATAAAATTGGCCAGTCTAAAGTAGATTCATTTCGTATAAGTAGTCTACTAACTGATAGCCTTTGGCTAAATCTTTATCCAGAAGGAGGAAGTGCTCCACAGTTTGATTACCAATCTGCAGAATACCTCAAGCTATATAGAGACCCTTATCAAGAAAGATATGCTAGAGTATTTCGCTTAGCGGATAGTAGCTTAACCTCAAATCCCTTTGATCCTCGCTTTGATAGCCAACATAGTCCTGCCGCTACTCTAATCCTTTTTAATGAAGCAGGAGAACAATTAGGGGAGACGCTTATCCCTGAAGGATATAGCATTCGTAGCTTTTTCTTTGACGAGGACGGCATCTGGCTACACAATAGGGAGAAGTCTATGGCAGAGAAAAAATTAGTTCTGCAAAAGTTTGCCATCAAAAAAAAGAGAACAACTAAAGCGGCTTTCCAAAAAGAAGTAGCTCAAGAATTAACTAAAAGAGCTCGAGAACGAGCGGCGCAATAAACTCCGTAATCCAAAAAAACAAAAAGGGGCGGTCGCTACTAGCGACCGCCCCTTTTCTCTAGTTCAAGACCTAATATTTCTTTGTTTTTTGCTCTTTAGAGGTATACCAACACTGGGTACCAGAATCATTACAAGAATATTGGCCCATTTTCCAATCTAAGCAAAGCCAATGCAGCCCTTGGGCATCCTTTAAGCCATTGATGGTCATATTGGGCTTGTTGTAATAACTACGAATAGCCTTTACTGCCCGATCCCAATCACTTTGGCTACCAATAAGAACCTCGGCCCAAGCATGGCCCCCGCCACTACAGCGGCCCACCATAATTCTCGATACGCCACCAATAGATTCTATACAAGAGGCCGTTAGGGCCGCAAAATCATCACAGTCGCCAGCCAAATCTACCGCAATGGTCCGATCGGCAGGGGAGTAGAAGTCATCTCTTAGGACTGTGGGGTCATTGACATAGCTCCAATGCGAACTGAGGTGCATATGCAAGGCACAAATCTGCTTAATTCCGTTGCGGCCTGGCAATCCCCGCTGATAATCATAATAGGGTCCAGATTCTGCCTTGACCAAAGAGACCGCAAAGTCCCGCACACAAGGCTGTCCAGGTACAACCGCCTCCGCAATGCGCTTCACCATCTTGCTGGATTCTTTAGAGCTGGCACACCAACTAAAATCCTTGAGGTTTTTCCGTTGTTGAGCCATCTGCTTGGCATATTCTTCATTTTGCTTCTTGAGCTCTTCTATGGTCTGCTGGTCTTCCTCCATCCGAGAAATGCGCTCCTGCAACTCTTTAATTTTGGCCTCTTTTTCTCCCTCTTCTAAGCTTTCATCTTCCTCTACTTTTTGTAGATACTGCTTAACCGAAGGCAATTTGAGGTACTTCTTATCAATCATTTTTCCCAATTTCTGCATACCTGCATCCACAGAAATCTCAAAGTCCTGATTCTCTAAACGCAACCAATTCATTTGATCTGTGGTCACTAAAAACCCAATGGGCAAGATGACCAAGGCCGCTAGCTCTGCAAAAAGGGGAATCCTATGGTTGAAACTCATCAAAATGCCACTACTGACCGTAATGATGCCTACTATATAATTTAATTGCGGCACCGACAAAAAGCCAATTCCTGCGGCCCAATTCCTAAACCAGCCCATAAAACTAATTTCTACAGCCGTAGAAATTAAAAAGAAGCCAATGAGGTAGCCCACAAAGGTGGCACTCACATTATGCCCGCCACCAAAAAGGAACATCAGGCCCATCAGGATAAAGGCAATAACTGTCATGAGAGAGCGATCGCCCCAAGGAGCAATGTTTTCCAGAAAATTGACGGGGCCCTCCCAGCCTGCAGCATAAAATAGCCCAGGCACCAACATCAAGATGCCAATGAAACCAATAAGGCTAAAGATTTTTTGTAGTAAGGATAGTTTTTTCATAGACCGTATGGGGTTTTGGGAATAAAAAGCAACTTAGCGTTGAAACACTAGCAAAATACGTTTTTTTTAGGGATTAAATTCCCTAATTACTTAATCTTTGGGCCTTTTTGCCTCCTACAGGCCCAAAGGGCCGCAGGCAATAGCCAAATTTAAACGCACTTCCTTTTATAGTTTGCAGCAATTTCCCGCTAGTCGGCCCTATTTTTCTCGGCCATAGCGAAGGCTATGCCCTTAAAAAATAGCTGGCCTAACCCAAAATTCATAGCAAAGCATGGTCAAAGCAGCTCGATTAAATCTGGCTGAGGGGCTGTAGCAGGGCCGCCGAAGGCGGCAGACCAAAGCGCTGAAAGCGCTGCAGGGCCGAGCAGACCTGCGAGCTGCGCAATGGCCCGACCCGAGCGAAGCGAGTGGGCAGCCCCTAAAAAAGCGGAACTAAAAATAAATTGTCTCGGCTCATCCAGCTGCTATTGCCAATATAATGATGGCTGTTGCTAATGACCACCACTCCGTTTTCATAGACCTGCAAAACCAGATTTTCCCAATCTTCTCGCCTCGCTTTGGCCGCCTTCCAGAAACGGCGCAAAGGGCCCGTTTTGCCCGCATAGAGCTTAAAACTACAGGGCTTAAACTGATGGATATCTGGATTTGGGCCCTGATAATGGTAAAAACTACTAAAATGAAGCAGCCGATAGCGCCGCCCTAACTGGGCTTTTTCGTCTAGCTGGACTTGGCCGACATTCCTTTGCGCTCCTTGCAAAAAGCTACTGCCCAAGGCTGGGCCGGGACTGATGGGCCAGCCCAAACTGCCCAATTGGGCCTGGGCCTCTGGAGACAGGCGAATGATTTTATCGGCCTGCGGATGCAAATTGGCCATAAATAGGCTGTCTCCAGCCGCAAAATGGCAGGCGCAAAGGCTGTCCCAAAGTTGCTGCTCTTCTAAGCTAAAACTACTCTGTTCTAAGCGCTGGTATAAAAGCTGCTCCAAACGCAAAAAGCCCAAGCTATCAGATAGTTGGGCCGATAAGGGCGCACTGGCTAAAAGTAGAACCGCATAAAGTAGTTTAATGAACTTCATTTTTTTCCTTAATTGCGGCCAAAACCTGCTGCCAGCGCCAAGCCGACTGCATGATGTCCCCAATATCATAACTGGGGGTCCAGCCCAAACGATCTTTGGCCTTTTGATAATTGGCATAAATGGCGGCCACATCGCCCGCTCGAGCAGGAGCCAAACGATAGTTTAGGGGCTGTTGGGTTGCGGCCTCTGTGGCCCGAATGGCCTCTAGGACCGTAACGCCCTCGCCAATCCCAATATTAAAGACTTCCAGGCGCTCTTCATTGCGGCCATCTTGCAGGTAGCTCAGGGCCAAACGGTGGGCCTTGGCCAGATCCATAATATGTATATAATCACGGATGCAGCTGCCGTCTCTAGTGGCGTAATCTTGGCCAAAAACCTGAAATTCGTCTCGCCAACCCATGGCCACCTCCATCAAAATAGGCACTAAATTATAGGACTGCTTTTGCGGAAATTCGCCCAATAGCCCCGAGGGATGCGCTCCCGCAGGATTAAAATAACGCAACAAAATGGCCTGCTGCTCTGGATAAGCCTGCAAAAAATCCCGAATGATTTCTTCCGACATCTGTTTGCTGCGAGCATAAGGACTCTCGGCCCGCCCAATGGGCGTTTGCTCATCCACGGGCAGTTGCTCCACATTGCCATAAACCGAGCAAGAGGAGGAAAAAATAAGCTGCTTGACCCCATGCTTCTGCATCTGCTCCAACAACTGACAAAGGCCCATCAGGTTGTTTTGATAGTAGCGCAAAGGCTGAGCAACTGACTCCGGCACACTCTTTAAAGCCGCAAAATGAATGACCGCAGTAATTTCTGGCTCGGCCAAAAAAACTTGGGCCAGCCCCTCCGCATCACACAAATCTACTGCATAATGCCGAATCGTCTGGCCCGTGATGTCTTCCAAACGGCCCAAAATTTCAGGTGATGAACGAATATGGCTGTCTAAACTGATAAATTCATAGCCCGCCTGAGCGAGCTCCAAAAGGCAATGGCTCCCAATGTAGCCCGTTGCCCCGGTAAGCAATACTTTGGCCATTAGGGAAGTTGGATTTTATTAAACGTGGGACAACCTTGGCGCTTAGAGACGCAGCTGCTGCCCAAACTGAGCAAAAAAAGACTGAGAACAAAAACTACAATCACTGATTTCATAAGAGGTGTATTTTAAGAGTTGGCAGAAATGGAGAAGGTGGGGCAGCCACCGCAACGATTGGCTCGGCAACTAGACAATAAGGCCATCAGACTGAGGCTGAGGGCAAAAACGAAGAGAAGCTTTTTGTGCTTTTTCATATTTTTCTGTTTTATTCGCAAGCTAAATGATTCCTTTTTTTTGGGGCCTCCCCTCGCCCTCAAGGGCTCGGGGCGCTACGTTTCAGGGCTCGCTATTCGCTCGGCCCTTCGCCAGCTTTGCTGGCTCGGTCTGGCCTGAGGCCCCCCTTTCACATCGCTAGGCCATTTTGGCCCTTTGGGCCAAGGCGGCAAAGCCGCCTCCTTAGCTAAACCATAAACGCCATGCCAAAGCGAAAACGTATTCTATTTACGGCTTTAAATTGGGGCTTGGGCCATGCCAGCCGAAGTATTCCGCTCATTCAGAAGGCTATAGCTCTTGGTTTGCAACCTTATTTGGCCGCTGAAGGAGAGGCTTTGGCCCTTTGGCAAGCGCAGTTTCCCAATTTGCCACATATAGCGTTGCCGGCCTACAATATACGGTATCCCAGCCAAAATATGAGTTGGAACATGGCCCTACAACTGCCGCAGATTCTCCGTGCCATGGCCAAGGAGCAAGCCCTCTTGCCGAAGTTAGTAAATAAATATCAGATCTCGCTCTTGCTCAATGATAATCGCTATGGATGTTATTTGGCTAGTTTGCCTAGTGCCTTTTTGGGCCATCAGCTGCGGATAGCCTTTCCCTATAGTTGGCAAAAGGCCCTTTTTCAGCCCATTAACCGTTATTTGCTACAAAAGCACCGGCTCATTTGGCTACCTGATTATGAGGGAGAGGGGAACTTATCGGGGGACTTAGGGCAGGGCCTGCCTTGGTCCAATATTCGTTATATTGGTCCTTTGTCTAGGCTGCCCACTACAGCCCTTCAACAGAAAGATTATGAGATCGTTGCGCTTTTGTCTGGACCAGAGCCACAGCGGCAGTATTTAGAAAATGAGTTGCGGCAAAAGTTGGCCCAATTGCCCCAAAAAAGCCTAATCATTAGAGGGAAAATAGGGGAGGAGGGGGAGCAACTGAGCGGAGATTATCCCCATATTTTGCCTTATGCAGGGGGCCGAGAGCTCTCTAGCTATCTGCTTTCGGCCCAGCTACTCATATTGAGGGGAGGCTATAGCAGTTTGATGGATTTGGCCCAGCTAAAGGCGGGGGCGATGCTGCTTTGTCCCACCCCAGGCCAAACAGAACAAGAATATCTGGCCCAAAAACTAGGGCAACAGGGCCGAGCGCAGCAGCAGGCACAGGGGCAATTGGATGTGGGCCAAGCTTGGGCCCAAAAAGAGCAAAAGCTTCCGAATTGGCCCCAAAAAGCAGCCATAGATTTGGCCCCCTTCTTTGCAGAACTAGTAGATTTGGCCCAGTAGGTCCTACAGGCGGCAAAGCCGCCGCAAAGGCGCGCAGCGCCTCGGCTGAGGGATGGACAGCAGTGGCCGTTAGGCCAGACCCAGCCGCCAGAGGCGGCGCAGGGCCGAGCGAAGAGCGAGCTGCGAAACAGCCCGACCCGACCGCAGGGAGGGGCAGCCCCAAATAAAAAAAACAGAAATAAAGCCTTTTGGGGAGAACAAAGCGGCGAAACTAAGGACTTAAGGACTTTGGAGAATGCTGAAAATTGAAAGAAAAACAGTAATATTACATTTTCTAAGTCTTAACTTATGGAAAGACCATTGGCCTCTGGGTAAATAGATCAAAATGAGGCTATAGGCTATTTCAGATAACAACAACTATGGCAAAGAAGAACAGAAAAGCGAGCCCTTCCCCCACAAACTTTAAAACTTATAAGATTAACTATAAGGGCCAATTGACGGTCGTTTATCCCTTGCTTGCGGGCAGTGAGTTGGGGCAGTTTAAAAAAGACTGGCAGACCTTTAAGAAAGCTTGGCCTACTACGCCAGAGCTCTTGTTATTTAATAGCTTAGGCGATGAGGCGGCTGCTTCAGAATGGGCTAAATGGGCCGAAGAAGAAGGCGAAAACGTTCGTTATTTGGCCGATAAAGTAGCGCCCTCGGCTATATTTGCTCAGGCTGTAGCGCAGGCGCAGGGAGAAGACCTCCTTTTTGCAGATGGGAGTCAGGGGATTGCCTTGACTAACCTTTTGGACTGGATGGATAATCGGGAAGAAGCCTTGGCGGCCAATACCATTTATTTGGGGAGCCGTAAGCATGCGGACTCTAAAAAATTGCAGGCCAAAGATGGTTTACTATTGAGCCAACTCCACAACAGCTACCTCCAATTTTGGACGCCCCTCTATCTACAAGATAGTCAGGCGCCTTTTTATTTTATGGCTAAGGCCTTGGGGCAGCAATTGGCGCAGCTTACGGTTTCGGGGCAGCAGACCGACCTTTTGCTCATGGCCCAATTGGAGGGGATTTCTATTCAAGAAATGCCCATTCGTTGGCAGCATGCCGAGCAGCGAGATACGGGCATTGGGCGCATTGCGCAGAAAACCTTTGCGGGCCTATTGGCTCGGCCCAAAAATAAAGTAAAATACTTCTTTCTCAACCCTTGGACCGAGGCCAGTAAGGCCTTGGCCAAAGAGCCCACGATTTACCGTTTTTTGTATGCGGTATCGGCCTTGCTCATCCTCTTCATTATGGCGGGCTTGAGCTTTCAGTATGGCATTACGGGAGATGAAGTCTTGCAAAAAACCTATGGGGATAATGTGTTGGCCTACTTTGAGTCGGATGGAAAAGATCGGGCTTGTATGAACCAAAGCAACCTACATTATTATGGGGGTCTTTTTGATTATTTGGCGGCTTGGTGCAACAAATATCTGGGCTGGTTTGACACCTATGACACTCGGCATTTGCTCAATGCCTTATTTGGCTTTTTGGCCATCTTATTTACTGCTCGATTGGGTAAAGTTCTTTCTGGTCGTTGGTCTATGGCCCTACTGACCTTAGTTTTGCTCACGCTTTCGCCTCGTTTTTTTGGGCATAGCATGAACAACCCCAAAGATATTCCCTTTGCCATGGGCTATATGATGGGGATCTACTACATGATTATATTGACCAAACAACTGCCTCGTCCGTCTAGCCGAGCCCTATTGATGAGTGCCCTTGGTTTGGGGATCACCTTTAGTATGCGTTCTGGAGGAATCTTATTGATTCCCTATTTGGGCCTATTTATGGGGAGTCGAGTTGTTTTATGCCCGCAACTGCGTCCGGCCCTCACTCAATTTAAAATTGGGCAACTGTTTCGCTATGCGGCCATCCTCTTGGGCGTATCGGGCTTAGGTTATTGGATGGGAACCTGGTATTGGCCCTATGCGCAGGAAGACATTATGAACCACCCCCTAGAGTCGCTCTCCGAGATGACCAACTTTTCTACGGGGATTCGGATGCTTTGGGGCGGTAAGCACCTTTGGTCAGATCAGTTACCTTGGTATTATATTCCGACTTGGTTGGGGATTTCCTCGCCAATTGTAGTGCTTTTGGGCTTGCCTTTGGTGCCCTTCTTATTCTTTAGAAAGGTATTTCGGAAAAAGCAGGCCTATTACTTTAATTTGGTCCTTTTTACCGGCGTTTTTCCTGTGGCTTATGCAGTATACAAAGAGTCTTCTCTGTATGATGGCATGCGTCACTTCTTGTTTATCTATCCCATTTTGGTTTTGGCGGCGGCCTATGGCTGGTTCAATCTTATTCGGATAATTAAGCCAGCGGCGGTTCGTTATGCGGCCATAGCTGGAGTAGTGGGGCTTTTGGCCCTGCCTACCGCTTGGATGTTCCGCAGCCACCCTTATCAATATGTCTATTTTAATGAGTTTTTTGGTGGTTTAGAGGAAGCCTATGGCTACTATGAAACCGACTACTGGATGACCTGCATGCGCAATCTTTCGGATTGGTTGATTGAAAATGAGCCCAAGGTAAAAGCCGGCGAGGAGGTCATTGTGGCCACCAACTGCGCTAAGCCTGTAGCGCATTACTTTAGCGACTACCCCAATGTCAAGGTGCGCTATGTGCGCTATCATGAGCGGGTAAAAACGGGCTATGATTACCTACTTTCTTATTCTCGTTTTGTGAGTCATGGCTTTTTACAATCGGAAACTTGGCCCCCTGCAGAGGTGGTGCATCTAGAAGAGGTAGATGGCGTTCCTTTGGGGGCCGTGAGTAAGGCTCCTGATGGAAACAAAAAGGGCGAACTGGCCCAAAAAGCCTTTAAAGAAAAGCGTTATGCCGAAGGAATTGCCCTTTTAGAGGAAGTCTTGGCAGCCGACCCCAAAAATGAAAGTGCCATGTTGGTCCTTTCTCAATATTATCCGCAGGTAGGGAAAATGGAAGAGATGAAAAACGTCTTGACCCGTATGCGGAACCTAGCCAATGATTACGTTAATGGCTTGGGCATGGCTGGGGTTTATTACCTAAATGCTCAGCAGCCCGATAGCGCTCGCTATTACTTTGAGCGAGCCACAACGCTTAATTACAAGTACAGCTTTGGCTATTTCCATTTAGCCAATTTGGCCCTTAAAGAAGAAAAGGATGTCAATAAGGCCCTATCCATTTGGGCCGATTTTGATCAGTATGGGGGACAGCCCGCTCAGGGTTACCAAATTGCGGTGCAAGTGGCACAGCAAGCCAAAAACCGCCCCTATGAGCTCTATTTTAGAGCTAAGGCCTTGGCTACAGCCGGCAAGCATGTAGATGCCTATCAGTTGTTGGGCCAAGCCATTGCGGTAGACCCCAATTTTGAGCCTGCCCTCAAGGCCAAAAAGATGTATGACGACAATAGCCGAAGGGCTAGAGATGAAGAGGAAATGGCCCGAAAAAAAGGCGCCAAATAAAAAGCAAAAGGCCAGCTAGATGATCATCTAGCTGGCCTTTTTTAGGCAATGCCTTAATGTGGAAAAGCGGCCTGATGTTGTACCCTTTGGGCCTGTACAATATGCCGCTCATTATGGTAAATCAGAAAACGTAGCATATCCCCCAAACGAAGCTTAATCAAGGGCAAAATGGCAATGCCCAACTTATAACGATTGATGTCTAAGGCTTGTGCATCGGCCAGAAAATCGCGAAACTGCTCCTGATAGGCCAAATAAGGCTGAATAATACTGGCCGGTACATATTGGCTCTGACTAGGCTGATAGGCTTTAGGGCTTTTCATCTTTAACCCTAACTGATTGTCTTCATTGAGTTGTACGCTCTGCAGAAAACGACGGCCCAAAATCCCCGCTTTATAGTATTCTGCTTTGGGCTTTTTGGCCTTGCGCCCCTTTTTGAGGAGCTGCTCCAATGGCCCTGCATAATAGGCCGAAATAATATTGAGATGATCTAAGCATTCTCCTATACTCCAGCTCTTTGGGCTGGGCTTCCAGTTAAATTGCTGTGGACTGAGGCTGGCAAAATCCCGCTCTACAATTTCTGATAAACGCCTCAGCAAACGATCTAACTCCTGTAGAAGCTCTTTTTGTGTTTTGTTTTTCATAATTGGTTGTTAAATAGCCTTTTACCCTAAGGTAAAGGCCTGCCATGGCCCAAAAGCAATTAGAGGATGCTTGCTAGCAATAAATAGACGCCAGTCCCCATACTCACTAAGCCAGCTGTGACTTGGTAAGGCGCTAACTTCTTACGAAGCATTTCCGCCTTTTCTTTGGCATTTCCAGTTTCATCTTGCTCGGCAATAAATTTATTGATCATGGGGTAACTAAGCAAAAAGCCCACAACAATAGTAGCAACTACACAACCCAAAGCCATCATATAGCTAAGAATCGAGACTTGACTATTGCCGCCAAATAGACTGAATAATCGAAGGGCGGCCAAGATAAGGGCAACTAAGCCAATCATGGCCTGATAGGGGCTGAGTTTCTCAATGATGTCTTTGGCATCGGGCAAACGCTCAATGACAAAGTTAGAGGCCGCCAAAAGGCCAGAAACAATTCCCGCTAAAGCTAATAGAAACATAGAATTCTGTCTTTTTTAGTTCATCAAAATGGTCAATCTCCTATAATACAAAAAAACAACTTATTTCTGTCCCTCTTTTGTTCCTTCCAAGGGCTGTAGTTCGCCTTTCCAATAGCGCTTGAGCTTGCCATTTCTCGGATTAACCTCTGTTTTGCCATAAATGGAGTTGACCCGCTTTGTGGGCGCACTACTACGGCCCAAGCAATAGAGGTTGCCGTCTCTAGAAGCAATGAAAATACGCCCCTGGTCCACAAATGGAGTCGCTTCGGCACTAAATTCTTGCTTGTCGAGTAGCTTGAAGTTCATCTCTTTGTCAAACTCAAAGAGGTAGAAGCCCTGATAGGTGGGCACCGCCGCCCGATTGCCAATAATAATCGGACTCGCAATGGCTGGCCCCGTCCGATGTTTGTAATAGACTTTTGGGGTGGCTACTTTGCGCTCGCCATCAAAAAGGGTCACTTTTTGGGTATCGAGTTTATTGAGGTCAAAGAAGTAGGTGTAGCCGTCAATGCCAATGGTGGCCCCAATATGCGGATGCCCCTTCACTCGAGTCGCTTCATTGGTGGCCGCGGTCCCAATCACTCCGCCTAACCAACCCACAAACCGACGGTTTTTTACGGGCATGTACCAAACGGTGGCTTCTTCGGGCTTTTTGCTGGGGTCTAGCTTGAGAATCCCGCCCTGCCCTTTGATGTATTGCTTCTCTACAGAAACTAAAATACAGCTGTCGTCGGTCACTACTGGCGAGCCGTCAATGTCCGAGCCAATGAAGTATTCCCAGTCCATGCCCGGCTTTTTCATGTTGTAGCCCCAAACTCGACCCGATCCAGAAGCTAGGTAAATATGGTCTCTCAAACGAACGGGAGAGGCTTCCGAAACGACATTGCCCCCATGTACGCTAGCATCAATGTCTCGGTATAAGGTGTCCTGAAAACGATAAAATTCAGGCTGCAAAAGCCCGTCTTTCATTTTTGCCGCCTTGGGGTCTGGATTGAAAACAGTGAAAATGCTGGTTTCTAAGGGCAAATAAGCGGTATCGTTAATAATTAAGGCCGAACCATCTACATCTCGGCTATAACAACGGGTTCTGGGCGAGTTTACTCGCCAACGCTCTTCTCCCGTAAAATAAGAGATGGCCCGATAACAGTCTACAATGGGGGCATTGAGCTTGCCGCCCGCTCTGGTCCCCTGCAAAACCAAAACCCGATCCTTGAGCGAATCTGCATTATGGTTGATCCAAAGACTACCCGTTCCTTTTACCACATCATCAAAACGGTATTGCCAAAGGACTTCCCCCGTTTCATAGTCGATCTTTTTAAGCCGATGGTCAAAGGCGCCCTGAATAATATATTTTTTGCCATTTTCAATCACAATCAAGGGCTGGCCGGTCCAACCCGCTCCACTCCAGTTCTTAATGGTGCGCCCAACCTGGGTTTTTCCAGAACCTAAAGTAAGTTGCCAAATGATGTCTAGTTTGTCGGGCAAACTATCGCCATAATAATTCCGCCGCTCATTGCTCAAATAGGTGGGATTGACCAGTTCAATGGAGAAGCTATCGCCCTCTTCATCCACAAAATCAATGCGGTTGGGGTCGGGAAAAAGGGGCCTGGGCAGACTATCTATGCCGCTGCTATCTGGCCTGCTAATCACTTCTTTGTTTTGTACAAAGTAGGCGGGTAGGTCCATAAAATAGGCTGCTGCAGCAAGGCCGCCAAGGCCCAAAATGGCCAGAATAATGGCTAAAGGGGAACGCATTTCGTTATTTTTTATACTAAGAATCAATTCGATTCGCAAAATACTAACTATTTTCCTGTTTGTGATGATTATTTTGGGGCTTCCCCTTCGGCCCTGCGGGCCTCGGGTCGGGCTGTGCCGGGGCTCGCAAGCCTGCTCGGCCCTTCGCTTTTTTCGCTTTGCTCAAAAAGCTCGGTCTGGCCCTGCGGGCCACCCCTATCCATCCCTAAGCCGGCGGCTGCGCCGCCTCTAGACGCAGTTGGACCAAAGGGCTGGAAACAAAATGCCCAAAGTGAAAATAAAGGATGAGCGGCCCAGCGCTGCGCAGCCGTGGCCCAAAGGGCCAGACCAAAGCCGCCAAAGGCGGCTGCAGGGCCGAGCAGACCTGCGAGCGGCGAAGCATAGCGCCGCAGCATAGCTGCGGGGGCCCCAAATCAAAAAAATAAGAAAAATATGCTAGAAATAAATGGGCTAGATTACCGCCTAGGGCCCAAAGGCCCCCGACTGAAGATGGACGGTATCGCCTGGCCAAAAGGACAGTATTTGCTGCTGGGCAATGCCCAATCTCCCGAATTGCGGGCCTTTTTGGAGCTGCTGCAGGGCAGCCGAAAAACACAGCAGGGCGAGATTTTATGGGAGGGCAGCCAGAGCCTGGCGCACCGACGATGGGCCTTTCAGCATTTGTATAGCGACTTTGATTTTGGTCCAGAAAAAACCGTGATGAAGGTCTTGCGTTTTTGGGCCAGATTAGAAGGGCTGCGCCCTTGGGCCGCCCACCGTTTGGAGGAATGGGGCCTTGCGCCCAATCGTAAAATGGAGCAGTTGGGGGAGGAGCAAAAATGGGCCCTGCAGATCGTTTTGGGCCTGCAAAGAGGCGTCAGTTGGTATTTGTTGGAACGCCCATTTGCCCAGTTGAGCCCCGCCGAAGCTTGGCCCATTTTACAACTGCTAGAGCTGGCCAAAAAGCAGCATTATGGCCTCCTGCTCTGGAGCAGCCAAAGCGATAGCCAAGCCCTTTTTGGGCCAGAAAAACAGTGGCTTTGGCGAAAAGGCCAGCTGCTGCCTTTGTCTAAACTTCCCCCAGAACAAGCCATTTTTGACCGCCAAAATTATCCCGACTAATGCTATATATTTTATGGAGCTACGGCCTGAGTTTGTTGGGCCGCTGGAAGCTGTATGCCCTGCTTTTACTGGCTTTTTGTCTGCCTTTTTTGGGCTTTCCCGCTTTTGTGGACCAATTGGCAGAGCAGGCAAAAAAACAATTAACCGCCCAAAGTGAGGAGGTCTATCAACTTGCTTGGCTGGGCGATACTGCTGCTGCCCCCGAGCTAAGAGAGGGGCTAGATCTACACCTCAATTTCTCGCTAATTGATAGCTTGGACCAAAAAGAGGCTCTAAGCGCTCTGAAAAAAGGCCAAATTGATCTCGCTTTGGCTTTAGCCGAAGATATGGACAGCAGTTTGTTGCGGGGCGAAGCCGTAGAGTTGCAGTTGTATTATTATAGCTCGGGCCGGCCGGCGGCCTTGGGGCCCTTTAAGGAAGTGCTTAAAGATTATGAAAACTATTGGGTAGAAAAGAATTTGGCTGCGGCCAATTTGCCGCCCACAGCTAGTCGCCCAATTGAGCTAAATGAGCGCAATCAAAGCAACCAAATGGACCAAATTCGGCAGCTTTTTCGGCAGTTGCGCAAGGGCTTGGCCCTGCTTTTTGCCCTAGGCTTTTTGCTGTTGCTCCTTTTGGGCCTCGCTCAAATTAACCCCTTGCTTTTTGGCGCTGCGCCTTGGCGAGGCCTGCAGCAATTGCGGCAACCGTTGGGGCAGACTTATGCGGCCATGCAGTTGCTAGGAACCCTATATCTCTGGCTGATGATGGCTTTGGCCTTATTGGGTTTTGCTTTGGCCTTGGGCCAAGATCAAGAAGGCCTAGCCGATATTCTGCTTATTCAGTTGAGAGAGCTCTTGCCTAGCGTTCGGCTTTGGGGAATGGGGCTTTCTTTGGGTGTTTCGGCCTTCTTTTGGCTCAATTTATACCTCTTAATTAAGAAGTTGGGAGGCTGGACCCTCGCTTTTTTGTTGCTCTTGGTTTTGCTTTTATTTGTCCTATTGACCTTTAGTACTGGCGGTTTGAGCTGGGGAAAGGCCATTTTGCCTTTGGCCAATCAGCTGTATTTTTTCAAGGCCCTTTTGGCTAGAAAATTAACGCTAGGCCCCTTGTTCTTGGTCCAATTGAGCAGCCTGTTTTGGGCCTTGCTTTTGGCCCGCTTGAATTTTGGCCTGCTGCGGCAGAAACTGGCCCGTTTTGGGGCCTAATTGGGCTTTGCGGCGAAAAAAGGGCCTAATCGCCGCAAAATATGCGGCGATTAGAGAAAAATAGCGCAAAATAAGCCTTGCAGAGAAGGCGCAAGGAGGAGTAGGATAGACGAGAATCCCATTTTTTCTTGTATTTTTGCCCCAAAATATAGAAAAGCATGCGTTATTCATTCTTCCTCTTTTTGGCCTGCTTCTTTTTGGGCCAAGGGCTTGTTTTTGGCCAGGCAAGAGGCAATGCCCGCCGCTCCAAAGGCAACTATAACTATAAGGCCAAGTCCAACTCTAATTATCAAGCGCCTCTCTTACAACCAGAGGGCGATTTGCCAAGGGCCAGCTTTTTTAGCCATGATGAGGTGCTGCTAGAGGTCCGTGCACTCTCCAACCAAAAAGCAAGCAGCTATTTGGCCATCTTTAATATTCGGCAGTTGGGCAAAACGGCAGAAGAAACCGACCGCCTGCTGCAAGAACGCTTTCGCAATTTTAAGCGCAAACTGCAAGCCTTGGGCATTGCTGAGCAAGATATTCACTTAGATATGCTTTCTTTTGTGCCCGTCTATGAACTAGAAGAGGAGAAAAAGCTATTTAGCCCCAAAACCTATAATGAGGTCCCAAAGGGTTTTGAAATGCAGCAAAATGTGCATGTTAGCTACCGCAATGCAGCCCAATTAGGGGCCATTGTATCGGCTGCGGCCCAAGTGGAAATCTATGATTTGGCCAAGGTGGAGTATTTTGTAGAGAATACCGCCGCCGTTTATGAGGAGCTCCGCAAAGAGGCCCTAGCCTATTTGATGCGCGAGATGGTCGAACTAGAAAAAATAGGCCTAGAACTGGATCTGGCTAGCCGCCGTATGGCCGAGGCCGAAGGCGCGGTCTATCCCGCCGAACGATATGCCAGCTATCAGGCTTTTTCTAGCCCTTCACTAGATGGAAAAAGCCGGGTAGACCTTCAGGAAAAGGCCCAAACGCAGTACTATGCGCCCATGCCCTACAATGATTTTGAAATTATCCTGAACCCAGAAATTCAAGAGCCCGCTGTGCAGTTTATGTACCATCTCCAATTTGCTTTTAAACTGAAAAAACCAGCCCCAGAAGTCAAAATTGAAAGAGAAAAAGAGTTTATTTGGATTACGCCTCAGGGCGATATGCGTCTGCTAAAAGTAGAAAAGGCTAAGGAGAAACGGCCCCAAGCGCCCCGCCCTCAGCCCAATACCACCGTTATTCCCGAAACTAATTAAGAAGTTGAGGCAAAATGACCTCAAAGAACAAAACATCTTATGAGTACTGTAAAGAAATTTGGCCTGCAGGAAATTGTGGCCCACTGTAAAGAATATGGATTTGTCTACCCCTCTTCAGATATTTATGGAGGACTCAATGCCGTCTATGATTACGGCCCCTACGGTAGCCAACTTCGCCAAAATATTAAGGATTATTGGTGGCGAGCTATGGTGCAAGCTCATGAAAATATTGTGGGCCTAGATGCTTCTATCTTTATGCACCCCCAAACGTGGGTGGCTTCTGGCCATGTAGATGCCTTTAATGATCCCATGATCGATAATAAGGATTCTAAAAAACGCTACCGTGCGGACCACCTAATTGAGGAGATCTATGCCGGTAAGTTAGAAAATAAAATCGCTAAGGAAATTCGCAAAGCAGCTAAGCGCTTTGGCGATGCCTTTGATGAGCAGGAATTCCGAGCTACCAATCCCAGGGTCCTAAAATATCAGGGCCAAATTGATTCGGCCATTGAGCGCATGAATGTTTTCCTCAATGCGGAAGATCTAGCGGGCTTTAAAGGCCTAATTGAGGAGCTAGAGATCAAATGCCCCGTTAGTGGAACAGGCAATTGGACCGATATCCGTCAGTTTAATCTCATGTTCTCTACTCAAGGGGGAGGCTCTTTGGGCGACAATAATTTGTATCTCCGTCCCGAAACTGCTCAAGGTATTTTTGTCAATTTCAATAATGTACTCAATAGCTCTCGCCAAAAGTTGCCCTTTGGTATTGCACAGATCGGCAAGGCTTTCCGCAACGAGATTGTGGCCCGACAGTTTGTCTTCCGCATGAGAGAGTTTGAACAAATGGAGATGCAGTATTTTGTGCGCCCTGGCAAAGAGCTAGAAGCCTATGAGTACTGGAAAGAAAAACGCCTTCGCTGGCATCAAGCGATTATTGGCGGAGAAAATGCCCACCGTTTCCATAATCACGAAAAATTGGCGCATTATGCCAATGCCGCTGCCGATATTGAGTTTGAATACGCCTTTGGCTTCCGTGAACTAGAGGGCATTCACTCTCGCACCGACTTTGACCTCAAGGCGCACCAAGAGCTCTCTGGCAAGAAGTTGCAATATTTTGATCCCGAACTCAAGGAGAGCTATGTACCTTATGTGGTCGAGACTTCTGTGGGCTGCGATCGGATGTTCTTGGCGGTCCTCAGCGATGCGCTCCAAGAGGATATTGTACCCGATGCCGATGGCAAGGAATCTAGCCGCACGGTCATGAAGCTGCACCCCGCTTTGGCCCCCGTCAAATGCGCAATTTTGCCTTTGCTCAAGAACAAAGAGGCCCTAACGAGCAAGGCCAGAGAGGTCTTTGACCGCCTAAAATATAGCTTCCAATGCCAGTACGATGAAAAGGATGCCATTGGCCGCCGCTACCGCCGCCAAGATGCTATCGGTACGCCTTATTGCGTGACCATCGATTTTGATACTTTGGAGGACAATACGGTAACCATTCGCGACCGCGACAGCCTAGAGCAGAAACGAGTATCTATTGATGAGGTGGAACGCATCATCAGCGAGAAAGTAGATGTAGCGCAGCTACTTCGCCAGTTGTAGGATAAGGATTTGGGGCTGCCCACTCGCTTCGCTCGGGTCGGGCTGTTTCGCAGCTCGCTGTTCGCTCGGCCCTTCGGCGCAAGCGCCTCGGTCTGCCGCCTTTGGCGGCCCTGCTGTCCATCCCTCAGCCTGCGGGCGCTTCGCGCCCTGCTTGCTGCAGAAGAGGGCCCAAAACCACGGTTTTGGGCCCTCTTTATTGGTCCAGAACGACCGAAGGGAGTGGCCTAGCGATGGTAGGCAGTGCGGCGAAGCCGCAGACCAAGCAAAAACTTGTTTTTTGCGCAGGGCCGAGCGAACAGCGAGCTGCCGAACGTAGCGCCGACGAGCGCAGCGAGGCGGAGGCCCAAAAACAGCAGCGAGCCCTGAAACGACAACAAGGTCTTTAGACCGCAGTTCGACGACCGAAGGGAGTAACCGCCGCCTTTTATAAAAGCGGAGGCCCAAAAACAGCTAATCTCTAAGCGGCTTAGGGACCTCATAAAGGGAAATCAGGCCCTCCCAACTGACCACCGCAATATAGCGGCCATCGGGGCTGATGGCCGTATGCGAAACCGCCCGCCCCTGAAAGGGAACCACCGCCTTGGGCTGCCCAGTGTGGCCATCATAGAGGTAGAGATGGCCATTTTGACCAATGCCCGCATAGTAGTTTTGCTTGGCCGTAAAGCCACCAAAACAGTGCTCAGACATCAAGGCACTCTTGTTATCATAGCCCCGAACCGCAGGAGCAGGCAGCAGCTTGCTAACTCTGCCATTTAGCCAATGGGCCAAATTGATCGAATGACTTTGCCAGAGCAGGGGGACAAAAGGCTGGCCCTCTTCCTTTAGTTTTTGCTCCCATTTTGCCGCCGATGGTCCCCAATAATTTTTGATAGGCTGAAGTTCCAGAACATAATCAAAGACATTATTTTTGCGGTAATGAATGCCCAAAATTGCTCGACTATTGGGGGTGAAGCAGGCATCTAAATAATGTTTTTTGAGTTTTTGGGGCTGTAATTTTAGGTCCGGAAAGCTATAGAGCGGCTTTACGCCCGCCTTATGCTGATAGGCGGAGGGAAGGGCCAAAAGGTAGTTCCCATCAGGAGAAAAGCGAAGTTGATAGTAGCTTAAAACGCTATCGTTGGGGGGGAGATCTTGCCGCCAATTGGGCTGTTTCGTTTTTAATATTCGGACATTGGGGCCATAATGCGAGCCCACCGCCAGATACTTCCCATCAGGCGAAAAACTGAGAATATCGGGTGGAAACATAAAGGTTTCGGCCCCTTTGAGTTGGCCGCCCACTCCTTTTTTTGTCAGATAAACGGGATGCGCCCATTGGCGGCAGGCCAAGAGAAAGCCCTTGCCTTCTTGGTCCCAGCTGCCATCCTCCCAGCCGTTGCAGCGGCAATCTTTGGGCAGGGGAACTGGCTTTAATTTTTGGCTTTTGCGCTTCCAAAGTAAAATATTGACACTGCCCACAATTAAGAGCTCTTTGTCGTTGGGGGAAAACTCTAGGCCTTCAATCCAGCTTCTATCGACAATCGTGTCCATGAGCTTGGCTTGGTCCAGATAATCCCAAATTTCTAGGCGGCCATGAAAAAAGCCGAGGGCCAAAAGCTCTCCATCCTGAGAAAAGGCAATTCGCTGCGTTTGCCGATAATTAAAATCCGTTTTGATGGGATCTAATTGCAAGCTGTTGAGCTCCAATTTGGCCAGTTGGACCTGCATGTTTTGGCTGCGGACAATACTCACTACCGCCTCTTCTTTTTGGGGATGAAACTCAATAGCGGCTAGGGTGCCTGGCAGCTCTCGAACTTCGCCCGTCTTTAGGTTTTTAATTTTAGAGAGGAGATATTGTCCGCCATAAACAGCCAGCCATTTGCCATCGGGGCTAATACGGGCCTCTGGGTTATCAGAAGCAAAGGGCAGGCTATCGATTAGCTCGCCAGTATAATAATTAAAGACATAAGCCCCATTTTTGTCATTACTGACCATCCCCCAAGGCTTATTTTTGAGAACGCGCAGGCTGCGGCTCAGGTTGCTGTAATTTTTTCGGTGTCTAAAGCCTCTTTCCCAAAGCAGCTGCCCATTTTTTCGGTCCCAAGCCGTCAAATAACTACCGCCTGCAATCAGAATAATAGAATCATGGGCCGCAAATCGAATATCGCCTGCCATCGGCGCAAAAGGGGCGCTCCAGCGGCTATCGCCCCAGCTATGCAAAAACTTCATCTTGGGTAGGCTGTCGGCAGGGGGAAAACCACTATAGATGTAGTATTCTGAGACAAAAGCCTGTTTTTGGGCCAAGGCAAAGAAAAAAAAGTGAAAAAAAATGAGAAAAAAAATGCTGCGCATATGGCCAGTTTTATGAAAAAGGGCTTCAAAATATCATTTTAAAAATAGGGGGTAAGCCTGCCTTTGGGCTGATAAAATTAAGTCCTTTAGAAGAAATGAAAAATTATAAAAGGATATGTTAAAACAGGACTATTTTGGCCTATTTAGTTGCATAGATGCTAGGCACTCAGAAAATGGTTGTGGAGACAAATAAATTTCAAAAGGATTTGGAAATCTGAGAGATAGACCCCATATTTGTGTATACAAAGTTCTATATATGGTCCTTTAAACAACTACAAATCTGTTGTTTTAACGTTGGACTTTTACTTATCCAGAAAGGTGGAGGGATTAGGCCCAAAGAAACCTTAGCAACCTGCTCTTAGAGGCAAGGTGCTACTTCCTACTGAAGCCGAAAGGCGGAGGGGCAGATAAGCGAAGCTGTTTTAGATGAAGCATTGAAAGATGACGAAATATAAAAAGCTCGAAGGTATTTGCCTTTGAGCTTTTATCGTTTTAGGACGATATTTTAATGGTTTATGTTGTTTAGTTGTTTGTTAGCTGTGACTCTCTGTGTCCTTGGGCGCAGGGAGTTTTTTTATGCCTTTATCTAGAGTTCAGCTAAAAACTTAATCATTTTTTAATGAGAACTCATTATATTAAGCGGGCCAAATTAAACTGCTATGATTTTTAGCTGTTTAGCTAGGCAAATCATCATCAAATTCTAATCAAATTTATTATGGCTACGACAACTAGCAAAAAAGTACTGGGTGGTGGAGAATTTCTCCTCGAGCAAATCAGCTACGAAAACATTTTTACCAAAGAAGAACGCACAGAGGAGCAGAATATGGTCCTCAATATGCTACAAGATTTCATTGATAAAGAAGTAGCACCCAATACGGCCAAAATTGAAAAACTAGACATCGAACTGACCAAAGAATTGCTCAAAAAGGCAGGCGATTTGGGCCTTCTAGGAACCTCTTTCCCTGAGGAGTACGGTGGGTTTATGCAAGATTTTTCTACCAATATGGCCATTACTGAATATTTGGCGCATACTCGCTCTTTTTCGCTTTCTGTAGGGGCGCATACAGGTATCGGTATGCTTCCTATTCTTTATTTTGGAAATGAAGAGCAAAAAAGCAAGTACTTGCCTAGCCTAGTTGCTGGCGATAAATTTGCCGCTTACTGCCTTACGGAGCCCGATTCTGGCTCTGATGCCTTGGCCGCAAAAACGAAGGCGGTTCTCAATGAAGCAGGCACGCACTATATCCTCAACGGACAAAAAATGTGGATCACCAACGCTGGTTTTGCCGATGTCTTTGTCGTTTTTGCCAAAATTGATGGCGAAAAGTTCACGGGCTTTATTGTAGAAAAAGCTTGGGAGGGCGTTAGCTTGGGCGCCGAGGAAATGAAGCTCGGAATTAAGGGCTCTTCTACTCGTCAGGTGTTTTTCGAAAATGTAGAGGTGCCTGTTGAAAACGTTTTGGGCCAAATCGGAAAAGGCCACAAGATTGCCTTTAATATCTTAAATATTGGCCGTATTAAACTAGCCGCTGGCGTTTTGGGCGCTTCTAAGTCTGTAGTGAAACATGCCGTAGGCTATGCCAACGAGCGCAAGCAATTTGGCCAGTCTATCGGTAATTTTGGTGCCATTAAGCATAAATTGGGCGAGCAAGCTACCCGCATTTGGGTGACCGAAGCCGCCGTACATCGAGCCAGCAAAGCTATTGATCATGTAGAACATCAACTCCAAGCTGAAGGTAAAACCTTGGCCGAATCACTACTAGGGGCCGCCGAAGAATACGCTATCGAATGCGCTATTCTCAAGGTCCGTGGCTCTGAATGTTTGGATTATGTGGTGGATGAAGGCCTCCAAATTTATGGCGGTATGGGCTACTCTGAAGAGGCGCCTATGGCTAGCGCTTATCGCGATTCTCGAATTAACCGCATTTTTGAGGGAACCAACGAAATCAACCGCATGCTTTCGGTAGATATGCTCCTCAAAAAGGCGATGAAGGGCCAAATTGATATGATGACACCCGCTATGGCCATCCAAAAAGAGTTGATGTCTTTTTCTTTGCAAAAAGCTGCTCCCGAAGGATTGCTAGCCGCCGAATTGCTACAGGTCCAAAATCTCAAAAAATGTTTCTTGGCCGTTTCTGGTATGACCGCTCAAGAACTCATGATGGGCCTCAAGGATGAGCAAGAAATCCTAATGAATATGGCCGATGTAATGGCCGAAATCTACTTGGCCGAATCTGCCATTTTGCGTGCGCAAAAGTTGGCTAGCCTCCGTGGAGAAGAAGCCGTGGCCGACCAAATTGCCATGAGCCGCATTTACCTCAATGATGCCACCGAGCGCATCGCTTTCTCTGCCCGCCAAGCAGTGGCCTCTTGGGCCGATGGCGACAAAAAGAAGACCTTGATGCTCGCGATCAAACGCTATTGTAAGCAAGAGTTTATCAATACCAAAGCGCTCCGCCGCCAAATTGCGGATAGCCTACTTGCCGCCAATGACTACTGCTACCAAGACTAGTTTTTAGCGCAGATATAAAAGAGAAAGAGCAAGATGACCTTAGGGAAATCTTGCTCTTTTTTTATGCTGTTTTGGGGCCTCCGCCTCGCTACGCTCGTCGGCGCTACGTTTCGCAGCTCGCAGGTCTGCTCGGCCCTGCGGCCTGACGGCCTTGGTCTGCGGCTGCGCCGCACTGCTTCACATCGCTAGGCCACTCCCTTCGGTCGTTCTGGACCAAAAATTATTCTTCCTCTTCTTCATTCAAAACGATCTTAATGGCCTCCCAAATGAGGTGCGACTCATAGCCTCTATATTGGGCATATTGGGCCAATTTTTTAGAGCGGCTATAATAATCTCCTTTATTGATGAGACGGTTTTTCTTGCGTAAGAGCTCCAGCAATTTGGGAAAATACTCCTCTTCGGGCAGTTCATTTTTGAGGGCCTTGCGGATACAATAAGCCGAAACATTTTTGGCCTTGAGCTCTCTTTGGATGCGTAGGCGGCCCCAGCTTTTTACTCTAAACTTGCCCCCGGCAAAAGCATGGGCAAAACGTTCTTCATTGAGGAAATTATCTTCGATGAGGTCGGCTACAATTTCGTCTAGCCGCTCGCCATAGACCCCTAGGTCCATTAGTTTTTTACGGACCTCTTGGTGGCAGCGCTCTTGATAGGCGCAAAAGCTTTGCAATTTGGCCAAGGCGGCCTCATAACTGATATAAGGTGGTTTAGACATAAATGGACACTAAAAGAAGCAAAAACGGCCCCATGGCCGTAGGCCAAACGGCCTAGCGATGTGGAGGGGTGGCGCAGAGCGCCAGACCGAGCAAAATGAGCAGAGCGAAATTTTGCGAAGGGCCGAGCAGACCTGCGAGCCCCGAAACGTAGCGCAGCAAGGCGAAGCCGCAGCTGAGGCCCCAAAAAAAGGACTTCTAATGGCTTTCCTCCTTATGGGGAGAAATATGCAGCAGGCGCTTCATCATGGGAAAGCTGATGAAGATGGCCAGAAAAAGGACCACAAAGGTAAGGTATTGCAGGCTGGGGAAATTGACCTGAAAGATAAAAAAATCGTAGAGGCCATGGACCAAAGCCGCCAAGCCGAGGCCCTTGAGTAAGAAAAGGCTTTCTTTGCCCTTATGCAAGTGAAATTTGCCGAGGCCCACAAAATAGCCCATAATCACGGCAAAGGCCGCATGAGCGGGAACGGCGGTAAACATGCGCAAAAAAGCCACCTCATAGCCCCCTTGGGCCACATAAAGCACATTTTCGAGGGTGGCAAAACCCATACTGACCATAACAGAATAGACAATGCCATCCATGGGCTCGTCAAACTCCTTTTTGGGATAAATATAGTAACGGAGGAAGAGAAACTTGCAAAACTCCTCGCTAAAGCCCACCACCCCAACGGCAAAGGCAAAAGTTTTGAGTAAATTCTCATCGGCGATAATGCCCATATTTTGGCCCATCGTTTCGAGAAAAACGGCAGGCACCGTACTGAGCATACCAAAGAGAAAGCAGAAAATGAGGAGGTGTTTGGGTTCTGGTTCGTGCTTATCGCGCCACCAGATATAATAGCAAATAGCCAAGCCCGGCAAGACCGAGAGGGCCAAGAGATAATAATCCATGCAAAAAAGTTTGGAAAGGACTAAAGTTCAATAAATGGGGGAGGGCCTTTTTCTGTTCTTCTTTTATAATGTCGATGGGCGCGAATCATGAAGGCGCCCAAGAGTAGGGAAATGGCCAAGGTTATCTCGGTAAATATAGTTAAAACTTTAGATAATTTCTGAAAAATGAAGAAGTCGTATAGGCCATGCAGGATAATGGGGAAAAGCAGGGCTAGTAATAAAAAAAGGACCTCTTTTTTGGCCTTAAAGCGGGCCAGGCCCATAAAATAGCCCATCACGATCCCAAAGGCGGCATGAGCGGGCAGGGCGGTAAACATACGGCGGTAGGCTAGGGAATAGGCCTGATCTAGATCATCTAGGCGGATGACCAGATAGAGAAAATTTTCGGCAGCGGCAAAACCCAAACCGATGCAGCCAGCGTATACAATACCATCGAGGGGGACGGCAAACTCTTTTTTGGGATAGAGATAATAGCGTAAGAAAATATACTTTAGGGTTTCTTCGCTAAAGGCTACGATAAGAAAAGAAAAGGTAAAGCTGGTCCAGAGATCGCCCTGCAACAGCATACCCAAATCATAAATGCCAAACTCCTCCATTTTGATGGCGGGATAGGTACTGATCATGCCAAAAAGACTAGCAATAAGCATAAGAGAGACCGGGGGCGGAGCCTTATAGCTGAGCCCGTAGAGCAAAAAAATCAGGAGGAGGCTAGGCAAAATGGCTAGGCTCGAGAGTAAAAGGAGATCTAGCATCTTGCTAGTGTTCGGCAAAAGCGAGCTGAATCTTTTGGGCCAAATTGGCAAATTCTTCTGGGCTGAGCTGCACTCTTTCTTTAGTAAAATTGATAGAGCCTAATCCTTGGAGTGGAATCAGGTGAATATGCACATGAGGCACCTCAAGGCCAACCACTGCCATACCAATGCGCTTGCAAGGGACCACCTTCTCCATGGCCAAGGCCACTTTTTTGGCAAAGAGGTGAAGCTGGGCAAGTTCCTCATCTTCCAAATCAAAAATATAATCTACCTCTTTTTTGGGAATCACTAGGGCATGCCCTTTTTCTACCGGAGAGATATCGAGAAAAGCGAGAAAGTCGGCGGTTTCGGCCAATTTATAGGCTGGAATTTCGCCAGCGATAATTTTGCTGAAAATACTAGGCATAATACTATTTTTTTAGGTCCAGAAAGGTACCGCTTTTTAAGGAAATGGAATAACTTGAGAGCGAGTCTTGTCATTAGTTTAAAAAAGACTATCTTTAGATAAGACTCATCCCATGCATCCCTTTGTTTATTTTTCTATAGTGACCTATCCCATCAATAGTACTCTCTACAGAAACCAATATTACTAGAACATTGATTTTATGGGAAATCTTTACCAGCTATTATATTTTAGCATTGCTTTGTTTATTGCTTCAACTTCGCTCAGTGCCCAAGACCAGTACTACCAAAACGCTTTACAACTCGTAGCTAGACAAAACGAAGCAGCCGAGCAGGCCGAATTACCTTTGGCCGAGGTGGCTGAACTGGCCATATCTTTAGAAACGCTTAGCCAATCGGGGCATGAAGCCTTTTTGTTTATCAACGAACTAAATATTCGAGCACAGCAGAGCGCCAACTGTTATAGTTTTAGCCTGTATGTAGACCCTAGTCTGTCTGATTTGCAGGAGCTCAGAAATAGCAACAATTTGCAAAGGGGGCCCTTGCGTCTTTTGCTAGATACCTATGAGCTGACGATAAAATCTTGGAAAGAAGAAGAGGGGCTTTTGCAGTTGAATTTAGAAAGTCCTCGACCCAAAAATATAGCCTATATTGCCCGTAAGTTTTCTGAACAAGACAATGTCTTTTTGGTCGAAATCCCTAGCCTAGCCCAAAAAGGCCCCGATATCTATAGCAAAAAAATATATGGGGGCTGGCTGATTTCTTATGTTTATCCCTACTATGATGAACAGGGCCAAGAAAGCACCGTAGAATGGCAGTTTGGCTGCAACGGACAGGGCGAATGGAGCTATTTGGGCCAGTATGGAGCCTTGCCCAAAAACTTTGAGCAGAAAGCTCAGATTATTGCTCCAAATAATAACTAAAGAAACCTTTAAGGCGGCCCAAAAGGCGGCCTTTTTTTTGCTGAAGGCCACAAAAGTCTAAACAAATTTGTACTTTTGAATGATTTTTAGCTAGCTAAAATAAGCCCAGCCCTTTTGCTCGGGCCTCTAGTTTTTAGGCTTGAAAAAGCCCGTTTTTTGCCGCTCTACAAAGCCGGCCGCTAGCAAAAAAAATAGCTACGCCTTTTGGCAATATAGGCCCCTAAGCTCTTGCCAAAAAAGGAAGTAGCCCATCTTTCTCAACAATAAAGAGGGCCCCGCCCTCTAGCTATATACATATTTATGGGATGTTCGAATTGTTCCAGTACTGGCGGTTGTAGCAGTACTGGTTGTGGAGATAACGGAAACTGTAACAGCGGAGGCTGTAATAAACTCAATACCTTTGATTGGCTCGCAAATATGGAAATGCCCGATATGGCCCAACTCGATGTGGTCGAGCTCTCTTTCAAAGATAATATGCGAAAGGCGTTTTATCGCCTGCCCCCTTATCTGCAAATCCATACCGGCGACCTAGTGGCCGTAGAAAGCAAATCTGGCGGCTACGATATTGGCCGAGTGAGCCTAATGGGCGAATTGGTCCGCCTGCAAATGAAAAAGAAAAGGGTAAAACCTAACGCTATTCTCCCCAATGTGCTCCGTACCGCCAATGAAAGAGATCTGGAACGCCTAGCCGAGGCTAGAGCTGCCGAACAAGAAACAATGGTCCGCGCCAGAGTCTTGGCCCGAGAACTCCAACTCGATATGAAAATTGGCGCCGTAGAGTATCAAGGCGACCGCCGAAAAGCTACTTTCTATTATACCGCCGACGGCCGAGTGGATTTTCGCGAACTGATCCGCATCTTCGCCCGAGAGTTCCGAGTGAAAATCGAAATGCGCCAAATCGGCGCCCGACAAGAGTCTGCCCTAATCGGTGGCCTAGGCCCCTGTGGCCGAGAACTTTGCTGCTCTACCTGGCTGACCGATTTTAAATCCGTCTCTACAACAGCCGCACGCTACCAGAATTTAGCCATCAATCAGTCTAAACTCTCCGGACAATGTGGCCGCCTCAAATGTTGCCTCAATTTTGAGCTCAATACTTACCTCGATGCACTCAAAACTTTTCCTAAACATATCCATCGCCTAGAAACAGAAAAAGGAAGCGCTCAACTCCTTAAAACGGATATCTTTAAACGGATTATGTACTTTGCCTACCAAAAAGAATTTGGGGGTATGGAGGTCTTTCCGCTCTCTGTAGAACGTGTGCAGGAAATTGCCGCCCAAAATAAAAAAGGCCAAAAACCTTATCACCTCTCCGAGTTTATTGTGGACAATAAAACAAGCCACCACTTTAATAAGGAAACTGGCCCCGACGATTTTGTCGATGGCTCCGGTAGCCTAGAACTTAGCGAACTCAAAGAAGATAGAAAAAGAAATAACCGCAAACGAAAACGCAAACGAAAACCCAAAAATCCAACAAAACAAGGCCCTAAAGGCCCTCAACCAACAGAGAATAAAACGAAGCCTAGTCGCTCTAAAAGCAATCGTAAAAAACGCCCCCGAAACTCGCAAAATAATAAAGCGAAGCATGATGCTAACAAAAAATAAATGGCTCCCTTTTATGTTGTTGCCACTCTTGGCCCTATTTACTAGCTGCCAAGATTATCTCTATGAAGAAGAACAAGCTATCCCTGAAGCTATCTGGACCTATGCCGATGCCCTGCAGTTTACGCTACCCATTTCAGATACTACAGTAGCCTATAATCTCTATCTAGAGATTAAACATAGACAAGACTATGAGTTTGAAAATGTCTATAGCCTCCTAAAGGTCAAAATGCCCGATGGAGAACTCAATGAACGACAGGTCTCTCTCGAACTCGCTAGCCCAAAAGGAAAATGGGAGGGCGAATGCCAAGGCGAGTTCTGCCAACGACGCCTTATCTTTATGCCCAATATTAAGTTTAATCAACTGGGCAACTATAAAATTGAGTTCCAACAGTATAGCCGCCAAGATTCTCTGCCCGGCATCGCTAGCCTGAAACTCCTTCTAGAAACCGCAAAAGCTGCTCCCGAATCCTAAATTATGATGCGCCAATTCGCTACCGCTTTTTTCGCCCTTAGCCTGCTTTGGGCCTGTAAAAATGATGCCCCAAAACCCCAACCTACTCCAACTCCCGAACCAGAGGAAAAACTGGCCCAAGCCCCTACCTTTATCGCCGATTCTGCCTACGCTTTCGTTAAGGCTCAACTGGCGTTTGGCCCCAGAGTTCCCGAAACCCAAGGCCATGAGGATTGTGCCAATTGGCTGATCCAAAAGTTTGAATCCTACGGAACAAAGGCCCATATCCAAACCGCCGAAATGAATAATGGCCAAGGCAAAACTTACCCCATCAAAAATATTGTGGCCCAAATTAACCCCCAGGCCAAAACACGCATCCTGCTCGCTGCGCACTGGGATACCCGCGCTATGGCCGACCGCGATAGCGAACGCCAATCAGAACCTATTCCCGGCGCAGATGATGGCGCTAGCGGAGTAGCCGTTCTACTCGAAATTAGCCGCCAAATCCAAAAACAAGAACTCCAAAATGTAGGGGTAGATATTGTCCTTTTTGATGTGGAGGACCAGGGCCTCTCTGGCGATGCCTATGACCGCAGCTCTTGGTGCCTAGGCGCCCAACACTGGAGCCGAAACCCACATACTCCCGACTATAAGGCGAAGTTTGGTATCCTGCTCGATATGGTCGGCGCCCGCGCCGCCCGCTTCCCCAAAGAAGGGGTCTCGCTCAAACATGCCGCTTTTTATGTGGATGAGGTCTGGCAAACAGCCTGGAAGTTAGGCTATAACGACTTTTTTGTAGACGAAACGCACGGCCAATTGGTCGATGATCACCTTTTTGTGAATGAAATTCGCAAAATCCCCATGCTCGATATTATCAATTTACCCAAGGGCAGCCCCACCGGCTTCGGCCCCTATTGGCATACCCACCAAGATGATATCGATATCATTAGCCCAACGACCCTCAAAGCAGTGGGCCAAACGGTTTTGCAAGTAATTTATCAATACGAAGAAAGAGGAAAGTAATTAAAGGTTTGGGGCCTCAGCTGCGCTGCGCTTGCTGCGCTACGCTTTGGGGCTCGCAGTTCTGCTCGGCCCTGCGCGGGCTTCGCCCGCTGGGTCTGGCCCTTCGGGCCACCCCGCCGCATCGCTAGGCCAGTCGCTTCGCTCCTCTGCGGCGGCTTCGCCGCCTGCTATACGCAAAACGGGCTGGTCCAACAAAAAAGGACCAGCCCGTCTAATGTCTATACCTATGGATTTCAATGTTTTTTCCGATGAGTTTTTTATGCGCCAAGCCCTCTTAGAGGCCCAAAAAGCTTTTGAGCTAGATGAGGTGCCCGTTGGCGCTGTTTTGGTGGCCCAAAATCAGATTTTGGCCCGAGCACATAACCGCACCGAAGCCCTGACCGATATTAGCGCTCATGCCGAAATTTTGGCCATTACGGCCGCGGCCCAAGCCTTAGATAGTAAGTATTTGCCCAAGGCTACACTTTATGTCACTCTAGAGCCCTGCCTGATGTGCGCCGGCGCTTTGGCTTGGGCCCAAATTGGTCGAATTGTCTATGCCGCCGCCGACCCCAAAAGAGGGTTTCTGGCCCTTGCCCCAAAAGCGCTACACCCCAAAACCAAATTGGAACAAGGACCACTAGCCGAAGAGGCTCAAGCCCTACTCCAAAGCTTTTTTAAACGCAAACGCTAGCTTAAAAGCAAAAAATATACCTTAGGGTCCAGCTGGCTGAGGGATGGAAAGTGGTGCGGCGTAGCCGCAGACCCAGCAGGCGGAGCCTGCGCAGGGCCGAGCAGACCTGCGAGCCACGACACAGCCCGACCCGGCCAAAGGCCGGGGCAGCCCCAAAAAAATAAAAAAAGAAGATGAACAGCAGCGCAAAATTAGAATACAAAAAGGGCCAAAATGCCCTAAATGCCAACCAGCCTTTGGCCGCTTTGCGGGCCTTTTGGACGGCCTACAAGCTAGACCCACAGCCTGAATTTATCTATGATGCGGCCTATGCGCTGCTTTTGCTCAAACGCTACCGTTGGGCACAGCAAACTTATGCCTTTTTGGGCGATTTTCGGGCGGCGGTGCAGGCCAGTTGGGCCGTAGAAGGAGAGCTATCGGGCCGCTTTCCCAAAGGCTTTTATCGGGCGCTCATCCAAAGTCGAAATTTGCCCAAAGAAAAGGCCCTGCAAGCCCTAAGCCTCATGCGGCAACATGCGGTAGCTTATGCGCCCGCCTATTTGGAGGCTTGTCGTTATTTGGATCAGCAGCCCAGCCAGGCCTATCAGTTGGCTTTGGCCGGTTTGGATCAGGCCGAAGACCATTATACATTTGGGGGCTTAAAGCTGCAAGCGGCTCTTTATCGCTATTATAGGGGCCAAAAAGAGGCGGCCCGAGAGCTCCTTTTAGAATTAGAGTATTCGGGCCGCCTCTGCGAAGAAATTCGGCAAATGATTATTAAAATGCAGGCTACTGACGAATAATGGTAATGGGGCCTTTAAAGACGCCCCAGCCCTCGCCGAGGTCCAGAATATAATAGTAGGTGCCCGCAGGAAGAGGGCCATTGGCAAATTCTCCCTGCCAGTTGTTGTTGTAAAAATCGGCTCGGTAGACTAGGTCGCCCCAGCGGTTTAGAATGCGCAATTTGTTTTTGGGGAAAAGCTGGATGTTTTGAATTACCCAAAAATCATTTTGGCCGTCATTGTTGGGCGTAATCACATTGGGAATAAAGAGAATGTCTTCCACTCTAGGACGCAACTCTACATAAAAAGAATCTAGGCTGCTGCAGCCCTCCATACTCTCGCCTAAAAGTTGGATGTATCCGCTGCTGCTGGGCTGGGCAATTGTTTGTGGACAGATGTCACAATCTATATCTAGGCTAGGGCTCCAACTGTAGAAGTCGGCCCCATTGGCTGCTAAGGGAATGCTGCTGCCCTCTACAATGAGGGTGTCATTATTGAGTTGGAGCTGAGGGGCGGCAAAGACCTCAATTAATAGGCTGTCGCTCCAGCGGCCGCAGGCCGCATTTTGGCCCAACAACTGAAGCTGATATTGGCCAGGGGAAAGTTGGGGAGAAAAGCTGGAGGTACTGTTACTTGCCCAAGGTTGCCCATTAATGTAGAGCTCATAATTATTATATAGGCCAAGGGTTTCGCTAAGTAGAATCTCGGCATTGTCGCAATAGGGGGCGGGGGCGGCTTCTAGTGTTAATTCTGGACTCTTTTGGGCCAGAATAAAAAGGCTGTCGCTCCAATTGCTCAGTAAACTGTCTAGGGTAAGGCTTTGAAGGCCCGCAAAGCTAGGGAGCTGATTTTGAAGCTCCTCGAGGTGTGTCCAGCCATTGCTCCATTGGGCCAGCTGTTCAAATTGGCCCTCCGTATTGGGGTCGCTATAAAAGCTAATTTGAAGCGGGCTGCTACCCGCCTCTCTATTAATGGCATGGCTATAAAGTGGGTTGAGCAGGCAGAGTTCTAGTTCTTTTTGCTGTCGGTCTAGGCCATATTGGCCGGCATCTCCAGCCCAATAACTAGCCCAAACTTGGCTACTATCATTAGCCTGAGGCTGAATTAAAATCGGGCGAAAGAGGCGAAGGCCATTATCTGTGCCACCCAGAGCAAAAAGGTAGGGGGCTGGGCGGTCCATTTTGCGGATCAATCCGCCAGGCCCAGAAGAAGAAATAAATCCATATTGGCCATTTTGGCCCGTTTGCAAGGCATTGGGCGCCGCCGAAAGAATTTCGAGCCGTTGGCTATCTAGGGCCAATTCCCATTCATTCAAGCGGAGCTGGCCTGTCACAAAACTAGCTTGGGCGCTAGCTGTTTTATGGTCGCTGCCGGCCAAGACCAAATAATGAAATCGGCTAGGGAAATTTCCCCGAATGGCCTGCTGGCCTCCATCCAAAAAGAGCCAGCCTTCGTTAATAGAACTGAAGCCTTGGTTGCTGGGGTGGTTTTGGATAAAGTCGCCGCTAAGATGTATAGTGTCGCTATTGTCAATCGCTCCAGCATTTTCAAGGTCGCCCTGAACACTGAGCATAGCCCCCGATTTAATGGAAATTAGGGCTCCTTGATTATGCAATTGTGCCGTTAAGGAGCTAGAAAAAAGCAGGCAGAAAAATAGGGCCTTGAGGATTGGCTTAGAAAACATAATGGGCATATAATTGAATGCTAAACTAGCCTTTATACCTAAAAAATACTGTCACTTAGGCCATTTAGCAAGATATAATTATTTATCTTTGGAAGAATAGCCTATCAATAAAGGGATTAACTAACTATAATACAAATTTTTATGAAAATAAAAGCACTAATCGGAGCTGCCCTATTGGGTTGGTCAAGCCTTAGTCTTCAGGCCCAGCAGCTAAATGCAGATTGCGGTGTCAGTTTTGCCGATGGTCAGCTTATTAAGCAACGTCTAATGGAAAACCGCCGCTTGGTGGATCCTGCAGAAATAGCTGCTTTTCAGCAGAGCCGAAATATTAAATATATCCCTGTAAAGTTTCATATAGTAGGCGATGCCAATGGTGAGAATACAGTATCATTGAGCAATGTATTTGCTATGCTTTGCGATATGAATAATGACTATCGCTCTCAGGATGTGCAGTTTTATATGCAGGGCGTGAGTAATTCGGTCAATTACTTTAATAATAACACCGTCTATAATGATGGGGGCTCTTTTGGCTCGCAAAACATCATGTTTAATAATAAGTCGGCTGGAGCGATCAATATCTTTATGAGTGCTTCGGTGAACAACCAAGTGGCTTCTTATTATACGCCTTCAGGCGACTTTATTTTTGTCTTGAACCAAATGGCCAATGGAACCTCTAGCACAGGAACGCATGAGGTGGGCCACTTCTTTACGCTGAACCACACCTTTTATGGTTGGGAGGGTGCCGATGTGACCGCCTATGAGCCAGGCAATGCGCCTAACTTGATTAACGGATATGCAGTAGAGCGTGTTGTTCGTACTGGGGGGAGCGCCAACTGTGCTTCTGCAGCGGATGGCTTTTGCGATACGCCTGCAGATTATGTCTCTTTCCGCGATAATTGTCCCTATACTGGGGGCGTAAAAGATCCTTTAGGGGTGGCTGTAGACCCTATGGAGTCTAACTTTATGTCTTATTATGCCGATGCTTGTGTCGATTCATTTACGGCGGAGCAAAAGTCGGCTATGGCGGCTGATATTTTGAGCCGTTGGAACTCTTTTTCTGCGCCCACGCCCAATGCCGTAGTTTCTGGTGCAGGAATTACAGCTGTAGCGCCTACTAATGGCGGAAGTGTAGAGCTAAATGGCGATATCACTTTAGAATGGACCGCAGTGAGCAATGCTACGGCCTACTATATTAAGATTGAGCGCACTTTTGGTGGAATTCCTATTGAGACGGTTACGGAGAAAATTGTTTATGGAACAACCACAGCAACTATCCCGCAGGCTGAGTTGGGTTACCCTCGTCAGTATAGCTGGACCGTTCGTCCGCTCAATCAGTTGAATACTTGTGGCGCCACTTCTCCTGCGCAGAGCTTTAGCACGACGGCCCCTACTTCTTCTGTCATTGGCGAGGAGTTTAGCAGCATGTCTGAAATGCGCTTGATGCAAAACCCTTTGGCGGGGTCTACGGCAGAATTGCTCATCAATTTGCCCAAGGACTTGATTGCTAGCCTAGAGGTATATAGTTTGGATGGCCGCAAAGTAGCGGGTCTAGATAAGATTCAGTTTTTTGCTGGCGACAATGCGCAGCTTCTAGAAGTTGGGCAGTTGAGCAATGGGGTTTATATGGTGGTCTTGAATACGCCCTATGGCAACTTGCAGCAGAAATTAGTAATTCAGCGCTAATTCGCTTATATATAATATATAGAGGGACAGTCTTTTTTTGAGAGGCTGTCCTTTTTTATGTTTTGGGGCCTCCGCTGCGGCTTCGCCTTGCGGCGCTACGTTTCGCAGCTCGCTATTCGCTCGGCCCTTCGCCGCTGAAAGCGGCTTGGTCTGGCCTTCGGCCACTGCTGCACATCGCTAGGCCGCTCATCGGTTGATATTAGGTTGGGCGGTTGTTTTCAGCCTTTTGGTCCAATTTGGATGTAGAGGCGGCGAAGCCGCCGGCTTAGGGATGGAAAAGGGGGCGGCGCAGCCGCAGACCGAGCAAAAAACTTGTTTTTTTGCGAAGGGCCGAGCAGACCTGCGAGCCCTGACACAGCCCGGCCCGCCTGCAGGGCGGGCAAGCCCCAAAAAAGGAAAGAGTTGCAGATAAATAGGGTAGGGGAGGGGGGAGACGGCCAGAAAGTTGTATTTTTGCGCCAAATTTAAAAAGAAAGAGATGCAAAAAGAGAGTCAATTATTGGAATTGCAGCAGATCGTGGTAGAGCAGAAAGCTGCTTTACTGAAGGTGGTAGAGACTATTAAGGAGGAGGGCGTATCTAATTACCCTATTTTATGGATGTATACGGGTTCGGCTCGGCCAAATTTGGGAATTTATTTGGGAGAATTGGCAGGGGGCGCATGGCAGCATGGGGCCACCACCTTAGAGGAGTTGTATACAAAGGGGATTATTGAGGCGGAAAAAATTGATAATTTTCGGGCCTTATACAATCACAAAGGCGGGCACTTCTGCGTTTTGATGATGAGTTTGGAGCAGACCGAATTGGTTTTTTTGCCTTACAGCCTGGTAAAAAACGAGAATTAGAAAAGAGGAGGTTGGGTAGAGGAGAGAAGAAAAGGCTTGAAAGTTGTATGCGCTAGAAGAAATTTGAATAATTTTAGCAAATTTTTATACTTGAGCCTTAAAAATTAACGTTTTGGGGAGGTGAAAGCAGAAAATCTCTGCAACAAACTGTTATTTTTGCAAGATAATAGGCCTGAGAGGGCTAGAACTTAAATAGACATCGAACTAGATGGATAGTAGGACTACCGCAACAACATCATTCTATACGACCGCAAAATTAGAGAACCCTATGTATCGATTAAGACAACTATTAGTTGCCTGCAGTCAGCTTGCCCTAGTGGTATTGCTGAGTTTCGCATTTCAGCAGGAGGCCAAAGCGACCCACGTTATGGGGGCGGATTTGGCTTGGGAATGTGTGGGGCCGAACCAGTATCGGTTTCGCTTGAATCTGTATCGAGATTGTAATGGAGTAAATTTGGGAACAACGGCCCGGATTACGATTAACGGCTGTGGATTGAACAGCAGTTATACGCTGAATCGGGTGACAGGTTACCCACAGGATATTACGCCATTGTGTCCCACTGAGCCTACTGCATGTAGCGGTAATGGGGCTTATGGGGTAGAATCTTTTTTATACGAGCGAGTGATTACTTTGCCTGCGGGATGTAGTGATTATCGGATTTCCTATCAGTTGTGTTGTCGAAATAGGGCGATCACGACCTTAACCAATGGAGGTGGAGAATCTTTATATATTGAGGCGCATATGGACAACACCTTATCGCCATGTGATAATTCGCCACAATTTTTGAACATACCGACGGCTTTTCTTTGTCGGAACCAGCCGGTATTTTATAACCATGGGGGCTATGACCCTGATGGGGATTCTTTGGTTTACTCCTTGATTGATTGCGAGGAGGCCAGAAATAATCCGGTAGAATACTCTGGTGGATTTGGGGGAACGACTCCCTTATCTTCTTCTACGGGGATCAACATTGACCCGAACACGGGGGCTATAGCCTTTACACCTACCACACAGCAAGTAGGTGTACTTTGTGTTTTGGTAGAGGAGTATCGAGGCGGTGTAAAGATTGGGGAAACGGTTCGTGACCTTCAGTTTACGGTATTGAATTGTTCGAACACCTTGCCGGCGGCTACCGGGATTGACCTAGCTACGGGGAATGGTGTGATTGACTATGAGATTACCTCTTGTTTTGGTAATGCTTTGTGTTTTGATGTTTTGGGGTCTGATCCTGATGGCAACAATGTATTGATGTATTGGAATGGTGCTATTCCTGGCGCTACCTTTACGACCACGCAGATCAGCGGTGATTCTGTTTTGGGTCAATTTTGTTGGAACCCTACAGTTGCTGATGTTGGACAACATACCTTTACGGTAACGGTACAAGATGATGACTGTCCTTTATTGGGGGCCAATACATTTACTTATACAGTAAATGTAATTGCCAACCCCAACCCTGTGGTAACAGCATTGCCTGATACGACTATTTGTGCGGGAGAGTCGGTGCCTTTGCAAGCGGTAGCTAATGCGCCTACAGCGCCTACAGTAATTGATAGTATTGTATGGTCGCCGAATACAGGCTTAAATACGAATCAGGGGGCAAATGTTATTGCTACGCCTGCTATTACTACTATATATCAGACGACCATTTATTATTCTGATGGTTGTACGACTAGTGATTTTGTTGTGGTTAATGTGCAAGAGGATCCTATGGTGGCGGTAACGCCTAATGGGGTAAATGCTTGTGCAGGAGCTGTGGTGACCTTGGTGGGCGCTGCAGATCGTGCGGGTTATACCTTTGAGTGGTTTGATCCTACTGGAGCTTCTATGGGAGCGGGTAGTGTAACTGGGGCGCAGTCTTCTATTGATATTACCTTGCCTAATGTTACGGACTCTACAATTTGTTATGATGTTGTGGTGAGTGACCCAGTTACGGGTTGTACAACTACGGAACAAGCCTGTTTGGTAATTGGGCCACCCCGTGGACCTGTAGAGTGTATCAATATTTATGTATCGCCCACGGCTAGCGCTACTGGTGCGGGTACACAGTTTGATCCTACGACGATTGAGACGGCGATTGCGCGTTCGTCTTGTAACAATACAGTAATTAAGATGGCCCAAGGGGTGTATAATATTGACACCACCTTAAACATCACAAGCTTTTTGACTATTGAGGGTGGATTTGATCCTACTAACTTGTGGGAGAAAACATCTGATGTGGCACAGACTGTAATTAACAGAACCAATGCAAACCCCTTGGGTTTTGCAAATGCTTATCAACTCATTGCGATGAATGCCTCGAATGCGCAGGGATTCCGTTTGCAAGATTTGACGATTACCACCGATGATGCAGACTCTTTGGGTATGTCTACTTATGGTCTTCGTTTGACAGGCTGTTCTGACTATAATATTGTACGCTGTTCAATTTCTGCTGGTGCTGCTGGAGATGGCGCTGATGGAACTGCTGGTTCTATTGGGTTTGACGGTGACCCTGGTGGAGATGGCGCTGCTGGTTCAGCAGGTATTCTAGACACCTATGCCGGCGGTGGCAATGGTGGCTCTGGAGGAGGACTTTCTGGTTTTGGTAACGGGGGCTCTGGAGCTTCTGGTGGCAATACTGGTATTCCTTTGCCTGGTGATGGTGGAGATAGTGCGTCTGTTGCTAGTTCTTCTGGTGGCGGCGGTGGCGGCGGTGGAGCCGGTAATGTGCATTCGCCTTCTGCTGTTGGTGCTCAAGATGGTGGTGGTGCTGGATCTGGCGGTATTCCACCTGATGTAAATGGTTTGGGCGGAAGTGTAACTTCTGTTCCTTGTCCTACTGGAGCAACTGGACTTGGCGGCGGTGCTGCTGCTGGTACGCCTGGTTCTCCGAATGGAGCAAATGGTACTGTGGGTACTTCTGGAGCAAACGGTGCAAATGCGCCTGTTGGTCCTGCTCCTACTGCTTTGGCATTTTTCTTCCCTGGCACACAAGCTCTCCAAGGCCAAAACGGTATTGGTGGAACTGGTGGTTGTGGTGGTGGAGGAGCCTATGCTGCAGCGCCTAACACCGGTGGCGGTGGCGGCGGCGGTGGCGGCGGTGCCTCTGGCGGTATTGGTGGTTTTGGTGCCTATGGTGGTGGTGGATCTTTTGGGGTCTACATCTATAGCAACGGAGCCAATGGTAATATTCAAGATTGTAATATCACTACATCTACTGCAGGTGTAGGAGGTACTGGTGGATTTGGTGGCGCTGGTGGAACTGGTGGCGCTGGCGGTGCTGGCGGACTATCTGGTGGCGGAGTAAGCCAAGGTGGCGCTGGTGGCCGTGGTGGTGATGGTGGCGCTGGTGGCCGTGGTGGTAATGGTACTGCAGGTTACTCAGTAAATGTTATGGTATCTTCTGCTGTAGCTTCACAACCACTAGTTAATGCTGACTCTCTTTATGACTTTACTGTAGAGCCAGTCATCATTGTAGAAAATGTAAACTGTACGAAAGCAACCGTTCGTTTTGAAGATACTGGCTTGCCTGTTGGTAACCCTGGTGCGGGTTTCAATATTACAGATTGGGACTTTGATGTGATTGGCAACCTAGCTAATCCTACTAATGGTATTCACAACCCTGATACCACTCAATATGATAGTGTTGGACGTTATACTATTGCTCATTCAGGCTTTAATTATACCGACTTCCATAATATTGCCTTTGATGGGGCTTATCAACCTACTATTTCAAGTACAGCGAATTTGATTGGAAATGATACTTTCCAGCTTTGTGTAGGAGAAACAGCTAGTTTCTGTAGTGATATTTATGCGGACTCTATTATTTGGAACTTTAGTGGGGCTATTCCTAACCCTGTTGATGTTCAGTGTACGCCTAACGCACAGTTTAATGTAGCTGGCTTCTATGTTGTAGAATTGCAGCTCATTACTGACTGTTGTGGAGACTCTCCTTTGGATACCGCTTATTTGTATGTTGATCCTGTACCTACAGCAACAGCTGCAAATCCTGTTAATGATATTTGTAAAGGAGAAACGTCTACTTTGACCTTGAATGGCTTGAGCCCAACAGATTCTGTTATTTGGTCTCCTACAGTAGGAAACTTGACCGTAACTTCTCAGAGTACTGTAGATGTTACCCCTAATGATAGTACAACTTATATTGCTACTATTTACTCTGTAACAGTAACTAACGGTCAGACCCGTTTGTCTTGTCCTTCTTCTGTTTCTTTTGATGTTAATGTATATCCTGACCTTGATCCTAATCTCAGCTCAACAACTACTATTTGTGGTAATGATGGTACAGCTACTGCTGCTCCTTTGAATGGCTCTGGAAGTTATGACTTCAACTGGTCTAATGGTGTAGTGGAGACAGCTGTTGCTAGTTCTACTATTAGTGGTCTTCCTGTAGCTGGTTATACAGTAACAATTACAGATGCAAATACTGGTTGTGATACTGTTGAAACTATTTTTGTTTTTGCTGGTCCAACTCAACCTAGTGCCCAATTAGACTCTTTGGCAGATGTTAGTTGTGCAGCTGGTACCGATGGATTTGTTCGTGTGGCTACTATTGATGGAACTGCTCCGTATGATTACGTATGGGATAATGGTTTTGTAGAAAACAACGTTTTGACAACAGAACAAAGTGGTCTGGCCTCAGGTGTCTACTGTGTTACTGTAACTGATGATAATGGCTGTTCTTCTTCTACCTGTGTAACAGTAGGAGAGCCTGATCCTTTAGTAATTAACTTGATCCAAGTAGATACTGTAGACTGTAGCTATGATGCGGATGGAGTAATTGAAGTAGAGGCGCAAGGAGGTACTGGTCTTTATACTTATAGTTGGTCTGGAACTGCCCAAACAACAGCTTTGGTAACAGGATTAACCGGAGGACCTGCTACTTCTTATACTGTAACAGCTACTGATGAAAACGCTTGTACAGCAACTTTGACTGTAGATATGCCGGTCAAGTACCCTGTTACTCCTCAGGTTGTACAAACAGCACAAATTCTATGTAATGGAGATAGTACGGCTGTAATTCGCGCTGGAGCAACAGATGGTGTTGGTCCTTACGAAGTAGCCATTTCTGGTCCTATCTCAGCAATTGATACTCAGGCTGCTGGCGCATTGGCTACACCTGTAACTTTTGCTAACCTACCCGCAGGAACTTATGACATTACAGTTACTGATATCAATACAACTCCAGGTTGTTCTGCAGTAACTAATATTGTAATCAATGAGCCTGCACTACTAAGTAGTTCAACTGCTTTGGATCAGGATGTTAGCTGTAATGGCGGTAATGATGGTGCTGCAACAGCAACAGCAACAGGTGGAACTGCCCCTTACACTTACCTATGGGCTAATGGAGAAACAACCGCTTCGGCAACAGTTCTTCCTGCAGGTAGTCAATGTGTAACTATTACAGATGCCAATGGATGTACCTCATCTTCTTGTGTACTTATTAGCGAACCTATTGTACATACAGTCAGCGCATCGGTAGCTACACCTTACAATGGTCAACAAATTAGTTGTGTTGGCGCTTGTGATGGTAGTGCAACAGCAGCAGGAGCTGGTGGAACAGCACCTTATACTTATGTATGGAGTGATGGTCAGACTACAGCTACAGCAACTGCTCTATGTGCAGGAACTTATAATGTTACTTCAACGGATGCTAATGGCTGTACAGCTACTGTAGTTGTCACTGTTTCTGATCCAGCCGCTTTAACAGCAGCTATGAGCTCTACGGATGTATCTTGTAATGCTGGTACTGATGGAACTGCCACTGCTTCTATTTCTGGAGGTACAGGTGCATATACTTATCTCTGGGATGATGGACAAACAACAGCTACTGCAACAAGCTTGTCAGCTTCTGCATCTTTCTGTGTGACAGTAACGGATGCGAATGGTTGTACAGTTAGTGCCTGTGTGCCTGTTAATGAACCAGGAGCTGCACATACTGTCAATGCTGCAGTAAGCGCACCATACAATGGTCAACAAATTAGCTGTGCCGGCGCATGTGATGGTAGTGCTACGGCAGTTGGATCTGGCGGAACTTCACCTTATACTTACGTATGGAGTGATGGACAGACGACGGCTATAGCCACAGGTTTATGTGCAGGTACTTATACCGTAACCTCAACAGATGCGAATAGCTGTACTGCTACCGCAACTGTAGTAGTCAATGATCCACCCGCATTAACGGCAAGTAGTGCCGGAACGGATGTATCTTGTAATGCAGGAACAGACGGAACAGCAACAGTTACAGCTGTAGGGGGTACGGGCGCATATAGTTATCTTTGGGATGATGGACAGACGACGGCCACAGCGACAAACTTGTCGGCCTCTGCCTCATTCTGTGTAACGGTAACCGATGCGAATGGCTGTACAATCAGCTCATGTGTAACAATTAACGAACCTGGCGCGGCGCATACCGTAGCGGGTACAGTAGCTGCTCCCTATAATGGAGAGGAAATTAGCTGTGCCGGTGCTTGTGATGGTAGTGCAACAGCAGCAGGAGCTGGAGGAACTTCACCTTATACCTATGTATGGAGTGATGGACAAACAACAGCTACTGCAACTGGCCTATGCGCAGGTACATATACCGTAACCTCAACAGATGCGAATGGCTGTACAGCAACAGCTAGCGTAACTGTAGATGATCCCGCGACATTAACAGCAAGTAGTGTTGGAACGGATGTATCTTGTAATGCAGGAACAGACGGAACAGCAACAGTTACGGCTGTAGGGGGTACGGGCGCATATAGTTATCTCTGGGATGATGGACAGACGACGGCCACGGCAACAAACTTGTCGGCCTCTGCTTCATTCTGTGTAACGGTAACCGATGCGAATGGCTGTACAATCAGCTCATGTGTAACAATTAACGAACCTGGCGCGGCGCATACCGTAGCGGGTACAGTAGCCGCTCCATATAATGGAGAGGAGATTAGCTGTGCCGGCGCTTGTGATGGTAGTGCAACAGCAGCAGGAGCTGGTGGAACTTCACCTTATACTTATGTATGGAGTGATGGTCAGACTACAGCTACTGCAACTAGCCTATGTGCAGGTACATATACCGTAACCTCAACAGATGCGAATGGCTGTATAGCAACAGCTAGCGTAACTGTAGATGATCCCGCGACATTAACAGCAAGTAGTGTTGGAACGGATGTATCTTGTAATGCAGGAACAGACGGAACAGCAACAGTTACGGCTGTAGGGGGTACGGGCGCATATAGTTATCTCTGGGATGATGGACAGACGACGGCCACAGCGACAAACTTGTCGGCCTCTGCTTCATTCTGTGTAACGGTAACCGATGCGAATGGCTGTACAATCAGCTCATGTGTAACAATTAACGAACCTGGCGCGGCGCATACCGTAGCGGGTACAGTGGCTGCTCCCTATAATGGAGAGGAGATTAGCTGTGCCGGTGCCTGTGATGGTAGTGCAACAGCAGCAGGAGCTGGAGGAACTTCACCTTATACCTATGTATGGAGTGATGGACAAACAACAGCTACTGCAACTGGCCTATGCGCAGGTACATATACCGTAACCTCAACAGATGCGAATGGCTGTACAGCAACAGCTAGCGTAACTGTAGATGATCCCACGACATTAACAGCAAGTAGTGTTGGAACGGATGTATCTTGTAATGCAGGAACAGACGGAACAGCAACAGTTACAGCTGTAGGGGGTACGGGTGCATATAGTTATCTCTGGGATGATGGACAGACGACGGCCACAGCGACAAACTTGTCGGCCTCTGCTTCATTCTGTGTAACGGTAACCGATGCGAATGGCTGTACAATCAGCTCATGTGTAACAATTAACGAACCTGGCGCGGCGCATACCGTAGCGGGTACAGTGGCTGCTCCCTATAATGGAGAGGAGATTAGCTGTGCCGGTGCTTGTGATGGTAGTGCAACAGCAGCAGGAGCTGGTGGAACTTCACCTTATACTTATGTATGGAGTGATGGTCAGACTACAGCTACTGCAACTAGCCTATGTGCAGGTACATATACCGTAACCTCAACAGATGCGAATGGCTGTACAGCAACAGCTAGCGTAACTGTAGATGATCCCGCGACATTAACAGCAAGTAGTGTTGGAACGGATGTGTCTTGTAATGCAGGAACAGACGGAACAGCAACAGTTACGGCTGTAGGGGGTACGGGCGCATATAGTTATCTCTGGGATGATGGACAGACGACGGCCACAGCGACAAACTTGTCGGCCTCTGCTTCATTCTGTGTAACGGTAACCGATGCGAATGGCTGTACAATCAGCTCATGTGTAACAATTAACGAACCTGGCGCGGCGCATACCGTAGCGGGTACAGTGGCTGCTCCCTATAATGGAGAGGAGATTAGCTGTGCCGGTGCTTGTGATGGTAGTGCAACAGCAGCAGGAGCTGGTGGAACTTCACCTTATACTTATGTATGGAGTGATGGTCAGACTACAGCTACTGCAACTAGCCTATGTGCAGGTACATATACCGTAACCTCAACAGATGCGAATGGCTGTACAGCAACAGCTAGCGTAACTGTAGATGATCCCGCGACATTAACAGCAAGTAGTGTTGGAACGGATGTATCTTGTAATGCAGGAACAGACGGAACAGCAACAGTTACAGCTGTAGGGGGTACTGGCGCATATAGTTATCTCTGGGATGATGGACAGACGACGGCCACAGCGATAAACTTGTCGGCTTCTGCTTCATTCTGTGTAACGGTAACCGATGCGAATGGCTGTACAATCAGCTCATGTGTAACAATTAACGAACCTGGCGCGGCGCATACCGTAGCGGGTACAGTGGCTGCTCCCTATAATGGAGAGGAGATTAGCTGTGCCGGTGCTTGTGATGGTAGTGCAACAGCAGCAGGAGCTGGTGGAACTTCACCTTATACTTATGTGTGGAGTGATGGACAAACAACAGCTACGGCAACTGGCCTATGCGCAGGTACATATACCGTAACCTCAACAGATGCGAATGGCTGTACAGCAACAGCTAGCGTAACTGTAGATGATCCCGCGACATTAACAGCAAGTAGTGTTGGAACGGATGTATCTTGTAATGCAGGAACAGACGGAACAGCAACAGTTACAGCTGTAGGGGGTACGGGTGCATATAGTTATCTCTGGGATGATGGACAGACGACGGCCACAGCGACAAACTTGTCGGCCTCTGCTTCATTCTGTGTAACGGTAACCGATGCGAATGGCTGTACAATCAGCTCATGTGTAACAATTAACGAACCTGGCGCGGCGCATACCGTAGCGGGTACAGTGGCTGCTCCCTATAATGGAGAGGAAATTAGCTGTGCCGGTGCTTGTGATGGTAGTGCAACAGCAGCAGGAGCTGGTGGAACTTCACCTTATACTTATGTGTGGAGTGATGGACAAACAACAGCTACGGCAACTGGCCTATGCGCAGGTACATATACCGTAACCTCAACAGATGCGAATGGCTGTACAACAACAGCTAGCGTAACTGTAGATGACCCTGCTGTATTGACGCCAACAATTACATCTACTGTAGATGTGAATTGCTTTGGTCAGTCTACAGGGGCTGCTACAGTAGCTGCCGCAGGTGGAACTTCACCTTATACTTATCTTTGGGATAATGGAACAACTACAACTGTTAATGCAGGCTTAGCTTCAGGAACACACTGTGTAACAGTGACGGATGCCAACTCTTGTACTGCAACAGTTTGTGCTACAGTAAATCAGCCGGCTTCCGCCGTGACAGCAAATACTGCAGTAACGTCTAATTATAATGGACAAGATGTTAGTTGCGCCGGCTCTGCAGATGGAGAGGCAACAGCAGCAGGAGCTGGTGGAACAGCACCTTTGAGCTATCTTTGGACCAATGGTCAGACAACTCAAGTTGCAACAGGTCTAGCCGCAGGAACACATTGTGTGACTGTAACTGACAATTTAGGCTGTACAGCAGTAAGCTGTGTAACAGTTACAGAGCCTGCTCCAATTGCTCTAACTGTAGACAGTCAAGTTAATGTGAACTGTTTTGGTGACGCAACTGGAGAGGCAACTATTGGTACTACAGGTGGAACCGCACCTTATACTTACCAATGGGATGCTGCGGCTGCTAACCAAAATACAGCAACCGCAACAGCTTTGGCTGCTGGCACTTATTGTGTAACAGTTACAGATGCTAATAATTGTCAAAACAGTCTTTGCGTAACAATTACAGAACCCACCCAGGCTGTAGCCGTAACTCTTAATGAGCTCGCTCCAGTTAGCTGTGCAGGAAATACAGATGGTTCTGTAGAGGCTATAGGTTCTGGTGGTAGTGGTTCTCTAGCTTACCAGTGGGGAACAGGAGATGTGACTTCAACACTTACTGGACTCGGCGCAGGAACATATTGTGTTACTGTTACGGATAGTCTAGGCTGTACGGTTAGTGATTGTATTACATTGACGAACCCTACTCCTTTAGTAGTTACTACGGTAAACACTGTAGATGTAAACTGTTTTGGAGAGTCTACTGGTGAAGCTACTGTGATGGGATCTGGCGGAATAGCTCCTCTAAGTTATCAATGGGATGCTGCTGCAGGGGCTCAGACAACAGCGAATATTGTTGGTCTAGCTGCTGGTACTTACTGTGTGACAGTAACAGATGCCAATGGCTGTACAGCAACTAACTGTGTGACTATTGCTCAGCCGGCAACTGCTGTTGCTGTAACTGCAACTGCTGTCTCAGATTATAATGGATTTAATGTTTCTTGTTTTGGTGATACTGATGGTTCTGCCACTGCAAATGCTAGTGGAGGAGCAGGAAACTATACTTATGTTTGGGATATTAACTCTCAAACTACACAAACAGCAACAGGTCTAGCTGCAAGTACATATTGTGTAATTGCAGCAGATGCGAATGGTTGCCGCGATACTTCTTGTGTAACCTTAAATGGTCCTACTGCAGTCCAAGCGACAATTACAGATTCTGTAGATGTACTTTGTCAAGGTCAAAGTACAGGTTCTGCCACTGTAATGGGATCTGGTGGAACAGGAAGCTATAGCTATAACTGGTCTAACACACAAACTACAGCTGTCGCAACTGGATTGGCTGCAGGTGTATATAATGTGACTGTTACTGATGCTAACCTTTGTGCAACGGATGCTACAGTAATTATTGAGGAACCTGCTTCTTCAGTTGCTGTAAATGTAGTGTCTACTACTGATGTTTCTTGTAATGGAGGTAGTAATGGTTCTGCAACTGTTGCAGCTCTTGATGGTACCCCCGGCTACACTTATCAGTGGGATGGGGCTACAGGTGGTCAGATTGGTGCCACAGCTAATAATTTGTCTGCTGGTACTTATGCAGTAACAGCTACAGATGCAAATGGCTGTACCGCTGTCACTACAGTAACTATTAGTCAACCTACTCTTGTTGTAGCTACAATTAGTAGTACTGTAGATGTAGATTGTCGGAATGATTCAACTGGATCAGCTACAGTTACTGCTACAGGTGGAACTCCTAATGCTGTAGGTCCCGCATACACTTATATTTGGGATGCTAATGCAAATAGCCAAACTACAGCGACTGCAACTGGCCTAGCTGCTGGTTCTTATGATGTGACTGTAGTTGATGCAAATGGTTGTACTTCTGTGGCTTCTGCTACTGTTTCTCAGCCTGCTGGTTTGGTAGATGTTACAGCATCTATTACTTCAAACTTTAATGGTCAGGATGTGAGTTGTGCTACTGCAGCTGATGGAGAGCTTACAGCTACAGCAGTAGATGGCACAGGACCATATAATTTCGCTTGGTCTAATGGTGCTACAACTGCAATCGCTCCAAATGTTGCAGCAGGTACTTACACGGTAACAGCTACCGATGCAAATGGCTGTACTGATACAGCTATTGTTACTGTTGTTGCTCCTGCAGTTCTTACGGCAACAGCTACTGTTGATAATGATGTAGCTTGTAACGGAGGCGCTAATGGACAGGCTACAGCCGCTGCTACAGGTGGAACTGCACCTTATACTTATATTTGGACTGACGGACAAACGACAGCTACCGCAACTGCTCTAGCCGCAGGAACACACTGTGTAACTGTTTCTGATGCGAATGCTTGTCAGACTGTTGTTTGTGTTAATATTACTGAACCTGCAACAGTGGTTCAGCTTACAGAATTAACTAACAACTCTCCAAGCTGTGTAGCTGGTAACGATGGTAGTGCATCTGTTGTAGCAAGCGGTGGTGTTGCCCCTTATACTTACGAGTGGGACGGTAATGCTGCCAGTCAATTGACGGCAACAGCAACTAACCTAAGTGCTGGAGCATATAACGTAACTACAACTGATGCCAATGGTTGTACTGCAGTAACAACAGTTACTGTTGTAGATCCTGCTGCAATCACAGTTGTTGGAACAACAGTAGATGTAGACTGTAGAGGAGATTCTTCAGGATCTATTACACTTGCTGTAAGTGGAGGAGCTACTCCTTACAACTACAACTGGTCAAATGGTGCATTTACTGCAAATTTGATGAATCTCACAGCTGGACTTTATACGGTAACAGTAACGGATGCAAATGGCTGTGTTCAAACTGCATCTTATACAATTACAGAACCTGCCACAGTATTTACGCTAGCATTGAGTGTAACTGATATCTCTTGTAATGGAGGTAGTGATGGATCACTTACTGCAAATACTGCAGGTGGTGTAGCTCCCTACAGCTATGTATGGGATTTGGGTGGACAAACAACTCAGAGCATTACCAACCTTGCAGATGGTGCCTACTGCGTAACGGCTACCGATGCAAATGGCTGTGTGCAACAAGCTTGTACTACTCTAACTGAACCTACTCTAGTAAATGCGGCTGTTGTGTCTACTACAGATGCAAGCTGTAACGGAGGTTCTGATGGAACAGCTACTGTAGCTGGAACTGCTGGAACTCCTGGTTATACCTATCAGTGGGATGCTAGTGCAGCTAACCAAATAACTGCTACAGCGACAAACTTGAGCGCTGGTCTAAGTCCTTACTCAGTTACTGTAACAGATGCAAATGGTTGTACGGCACAAACTAGTGTAATTATTGGTGAACCTGCTTCTTCTGTATTAGCTACAGCTAGTGAAGTAGCTGCTGTTAGTTGCTTTGGTGGAAACGATGGTGAAGCCCTTGCTGCCGCTACAGGCGGAACGGCTCCTTACACTTACCTCTGGGATGCTGCTGCAGCTAGTCAAACTACAGCTACTGCTACTGGATTGTCTGCTGGAAACTTCTGTGTGACCGTAACAGATGCAAATGGTTGCTCAGATGTAGTTTGTGTAACAATTACTGAACCTACACAATTAGTAGCAACAGTAACTGCTACTACAGACGCAAGCTGTAATGGAGGCAATAACGGTACTGCAACAGTAACTGCTACTGGTGGAACAGCTAACTATAGCTACCTCTGGGATGCTAATGCTGGCAACCAAACAACTGCTACAGCTGATAGCCTAGCTGCGGGTACATACAATGTGACCGTAACCGATGCAAATGGCTGTCAACGCGTAGCTACTGCAGTAATCTCTGCACCTAGCAATGCTTTGAATGCAAGTATTACAATTACTTCAAACTATAATGGAGCTCAGATTTCTTGTAACACCTTCGCTGATGGTGAAGCTACAGTTAATGTAGTTGGTGGTACAGGATCTTATTCTTACCAATGGTCTTCTACTGGAGCACCAACTACAGCTTCAGTAACTGGACTACCCGCTGGTATTGTCGGTGTTACTGTAACAGATGCAAATGGTTGTGTTGCTGTAGATACAGCTCAGTTGATTGCACCAGTGGCTCTTGTCGGAACAGTTAATACTTCTGATGTTTCTTGTTTCGGAGGAAATGATGGAGTGGCTACGGTCACTGCAACTGGAGGAACAGGAACCTACACTTATCAATGGGATGATGCTGCCGCCCAAACTACAGCTACAGCTACTGGCTTAGTTGCTGGCCCGGTTTGTGTCACTATTACCGATGCAAATGGCTGTCAAACGGTAAGCTGTGGTTCTATTGCTGAACCCGCAGCTGCGCTTACCGCTTCTGCTACTGTTGTCGCAAATCCTGCCTACAACGGTGAAGATGTTAGCTGTAATGGAAGTGCGGATGGTACTATCGCTGTAAGCACTACAGGCGGAACAGCTCCTTATACTTACAACTGGAGCAATACCGCAACTACAGATACTGTTGTTGGTGTAGCTGCTGGTACATATAACGTTGTCGTTACAGATGCAAATGGCTGTCAAACTACAGCCACTGTTACTGTAACTGAACCTACTCAAGTTACTGTTGCCGTGGTTGCAACTGTAGATGCTACTTGTAACGGTGGTAATGATGGAGAAGCAACGGTAACTGCTAGTAATGGTACAGTACCCACAGGTACTTACACCTACCTATGGAATGATCCTGCTGGACAAACTACAGCTACTGCCACTGCTCTCGCTGCAGGTTCATATACAGTGACTGCTACAGATGAAAATGGATGTCAAGCGACACAAACAGTAACTATTGGACAACCACTCATCGCTGTAAATGCAACAGTAAATACTACTTCAAACTATAATGGTGCTGAAGTAAGCTGTCCTACAGCTTGTGATGGTGAAGCTAATGTAACAGCTGCTGGTGGAACTGCTCCTTATACCTTCCAATGGGATAATGCTGCAGCCCAAACGACAGCTACTGCAACTGGCCTCTGCGCAGATACACTTTATAGTGTAACTGTAACTGATGCTAGTGGCTGTACTGATATCCAAACAGTAACGCTTAGCGCACCAGCTCAAATCGTCGCTACAGCTGTGGTTGACAACGATGCAAGCTGTAATGGCGGTAACGATGGTGCTGCTACAGTAACGGCTACAGGCGGAACTGGTACTTTGACTTACCTATGGCCTAGTGGAGAAACTACGGTTTCTGCTACTCAGCTCTTTGCTGGTAACAACTGTGTGACTATTACAGATGATAATGGATGTACAACAACAGCCTGTGTCACTATCGCTCAGCCTGCTAACCCATTACTCCTTTCTGTAGTTAATGATACTTTGTACAACGGACAGCAAATTACTTGTAACGGAGCTGCTGATGCTGCTATTAGTGTAGCAGTAGCAGGCGGTGTTCCTGCTTACTCTATTCAATGGAGTAACGGACCTACTACAGCTAGCCAAACTGGCCTCGATGTAGGAATGTACTACGTTTCTGTTACTGATGCTGGCGGATGTACTCAAATCGATTCTATCGAGATCTTAGAACCTAACCTAGTCAATGCTACAGTAGCTAGCCAAACTAATGTTGGCTGTCTAGGTGACTCTTCAGGAGCATTTACTATCGGCGCTACTGGTGGTACTCCTGGTTATACTTATGATATTGGTGATGGACCAGTGTCTAGCAATGTATTTAATAATCTTCCTGCTGGCTTCTATAGCGTAACAGTAACAGACTTGAACTATTGCTCGACTACTATTTCTGTAACTATTACAGAACCCGCTGCTGTACTTACTGCTTCTGCAGTTGTGACCTCAAACTATAATGGAGCAGATGTTAGCTGCTTCAATAGCTGCGATGGGGAAGCTACAGTTACTGCTGCTGGCGGAACAGCACCCTACACTTATGTATGGTCTGCAAATAACCAGTCTACTGCAACAGCCACGAACCTTTGTGGTGGAGCAAACTATAGTGTACAAGTTACGGATGCGAATGGCTGTCAAGCTACAGCTACTGTAACTATCGCTAATCCTACTCCTGTTGTAGCTAGCCTACAGTCTACTGTAGATGTTCTCTGTAACGGAGATGCAACGGGTCAAGCTACTGTAACTGCTACCGGTGGAACAGCTAACTATACTTACGATATCGGAAATGGTCCTCAAGCTGCAAATACCTTCACTAACTTAGCTGTAGGAAACTATGAAGCTACTGTTAGCGATGCAAATGGCTGCTTCACTACTGTTCCTTTCGTAATCAACGGTCCAGCTGCACTTACTTCTACAATCAATGTTACCTCTAACTATAATGGTAACCAAATTAGCTGTGCAGGAGCCTGCGATGGTGCCGCTACAGCTGTAGGAGCCGGTGGAACTGGTACTTATACTTTCCAATGGAGCAATGGTCAGACAAGCTTTACAGCAACAAACCTTTGCAACAATGCCTATGTAACGATCACTGATCAAAATGGCTGTTCTGTTGTAGACTCTGTAACGCTTAGCGAGCCCACTCTTCTTAACTTGGCTGTAGTTAACCAAGTAGATATTGGATGTGCCGGAGCAACTTCAGGCTCTTTTGAAGTACAAGCTTCTGGTGCTACTCCTAACTATACCTTCGATATCGGAAACGGTCCTCAAGCAAATGGTATCTTCTCTAACCTAAGTGTAGGTACTTACTGCGTGACGGTTACAGATATCAATGGTTGCTCTGATATTATTTGTACTACGATTACTCAAGGTTCTTCTATGAACTTGACTACTCAAGTAATCTCAAATAATAACGGCTCTGCTATTAGCTGCGCAAATAGCGCAGATGGCGAAGCTTCTGTATCAGTAACTGGCGGAACCGCTCCTTATACTTACCTCTGGGATAATGGCCAAACTACTGCTATCGCAACTGGCCTAACTGGTGGTACACACTGTGTAACAGTAACAGACGCTAACCTATGTGATGCTGTTGCTTGTGTAACAATCACTGGCCCTGCCGCACTTGATATTACAGTCATCGATTCTACTGAAGCTAGCTGCTTCGGCCAAGCCGATGGCGCCTTCACTGTAGCCGCTACAGGTGGTGTTGCTCCTTATATCTACTCTGTAGACAATGGAAATACCTTTACAAACCAAGTTACTTATAACAACTTGGCTGGTACTGTAGCCGGAATCAACTATACTGTAATTGTTCAAGATGCCAATGGCTGCCAAGACACTGTAATTGCTACTGTTTATGCACCCACTCAAGTTCAGCTTGTTCTAGTCAATGAAAATGATGTGAGCTGTGCCGGTGGCAATGATGGTAGTGTCTCTGTTACAGCTACAGGCGGAAACGCTCCTTATACTTACAGCTTCCAAGGTGGTGCCTTTGACACAACCTCTAGCTTCCCCGACCTTATCGCTTCTAGCTACACAATCGTAGCTCAAGATGCAAACGGTTGCCAAGCTAGCTTGCCTGTAACGATCTCTGAACCTACTCCGCTAGTGTTGAGCATCGATACGACAATCAACCCCAGCTGTAACCTAGATTGCGACGGTCAAATCCAGCTTTCTGCAACAGGAGCTACCGCTCCTTATAGCTTCTCTATCGATGGCGGAAATACTTTCCAAGCTGTAGGTGCCTTCAACGGCCTTTGTGAAGGAAATTATACCGTGATGGTGATGGATGCTCAAGGTTGTACTCGTACTCGTACGATCTTCCTAGATGATCCCGATCCTGTCCGTGTAGATGCTAGCATCACTGGAACGATCTCTTGTAATGCTGCAGCCGATGGCGAAGCAACTGCTGTTGCCGTAGGTGGAACTGGAACATTTACTTACCTCTGGTCTCCTTCTGGTCAAACTACAGCTGTAGCTACTGGCCTAGATGCTGGAGTAGTTCACACGGTGGTCGTTACAGATATCAATGGCTGTTCTGCTACTGATTCTGTAATCCTTACAGAACCTGTTGCCCTAGCTGCAACAGTAACTCTACAAAATGATCCTGCTTGTAATGGAGATAACAACGGTGCAATTAGCATCCAAGCTAATCCTACTACAGGTACTGGTCCTTATACTTATGACATCGGATCTGGTGCAACTAATAATGGCGTATTTACCAACCTAAATGCAGGTACTTACAACATTACAATTGCCGATGCCAATGGCTGCTCTATCGTCGAAACAGTAACACTCAACGATCCTGCTCCTTTGGCGATCCCTCAAGCTGTAGTTACTTCTGACTATAATGGTCAAGATGTAAGCTGTAATGGCGCCGATGACGCTAGCGTAATTGTGCCTAGCCCAATTGCTGGCGGTACTGCTCCTTATAGCTTCCTCTGGTCTACTGCCAATACTACTCAGGCTGTCTCTGGCCTAGGAGCTGGCACTTATGTAGTCACCGTAACTGATGCAAACGGTTGCTTCGATACTACTTCTGTAGTAGTTACTGAACCTACTCTTCTTGCTGTAACTGCCACGGCTGTAGCTGCTGGCTGTAACGGCGGAAGCGATGGAGAAGTAACTGCCGTAGGAACTGGTGGAACTGCACCTTATGCTTACGAGCTTAACGGAACAACCAACATTACTGGAGTCTTCTCTAACCTTACTCCTGGTAGCTACATTGTCAATATTACCGACGCTAATGGCTGTACAAACAGCACGCAAGTTCAGGTGACTGACGGTAGCGCTATCAATACCGGTATCGCTGTTACTTCTAACTATAGCGGATTTGATATCAGCTGTGTAGGAGCTGCAGACGGTGAAGCCGCTGTAAGCGTTTCTGGTGGACAAGCACCTTATGCCATCCTTTGGTCTAATGCCGCTAACACCGATACTATTACTGGCCTAGCTGCCGACACTTACTATGTGACTATTACTGATGCCAATGGTTGTACTGCAACCGACTCTGTAGTGGTTAGCGATCCTAGCCCGCTCGACCTAGTCGTTGCTAGCACTATCGATCCTAACTGTGGAAGCACTGCTGATGGTAGCATCACTGTTGCCGCTAACGGCGGAGCCGCTGGATACCTTTACAATATCAACGGTGGTCTCGCTCAGTCTTCTCCCACTTTTGCTAACCTCGGCGGTGGAACTTACACCATCGAAGTGGTAGACAATAACCTCTGTAGCTCAACACTTACTGTTGACTTGACCGCTCCAGATACACTTATTGCTCTACTTAGCGCTACAGATGTAAGCTGTAATGGCCTACAAGACGGTACGGTCACTACTACTGTAACTGGTGGTACTCCTTACCCCAACGGTGGATATGTCTATAACTGGTCTCCAATTGGTCAAACAACAGCCAATATCGGAAACCTACAAGGCAATGTGAACTACACGGTAACTGTAACTGATGCCAACGGATGTTCTGATGTTCAAACTGTATTTGTGGCAGAACCCACAGCCATGCAGGCCAATATCCTCGATATCCAACATGTTACTTGTAACGGAATCAATGATGGTGAACTTACGCTTAACCTCTTCGGTGGAAACGGCGGCTATGATTACTCTCTAGATGGAGGCGCTAACTTTACGCCCGTAACAACTAACCCGCTTGTTCTTACTGGACTCGCAGGTGGAACTTACCAAATCGTTATCCGCGACTCTAGCTCTATTAGCTGTGAAATTCCCGTTTCTGTAGAAATCTTGGAAACTGACGGAATCACAGTAGATGTAACTACTACGCCTGTTTCTTGTGTAGGCGATGAAGATGGTACCGCAAGCGCTATCGCTACCGGTGGTACTGGACCCTATAGCTTTGAATGGTCTGCTAACGCAGCCACGCAAACTACACAAACGGCTACCGGCCTAGATGCTAACTTTATTGATAGTGTCTTCCAAGCCGCACCTTACTTTGTTATCGTTACCGATGCAAACGGCTGTACAGATACTTCTGCCGCTGTAGGTATCGCAGAACCCGATACACTGGAAATTAACCCTGTTGTGGACCAAAATGTAAGCTGCTTCGGCGCTGCCGACGCTAGCATTAGCATCAACCCCACAGGCGGAAATACCATTGACGGATTTACTGTTCTCTGGGATAATGGAGCAACCACAACTACGCTCTCTGACCTAGACGGCGATATCTTCTACACAGCTACTGTAACTGATGCTAAAGGTTGCCAAGAAGTAGCTACCGTATTTGTCGATGAACCCGATCCTATCGTTGCCGGATTTACTACAGACTCTGTGAGCTGTTTCGCTGGCAATGACGGCCTCATCCAAATCGATTCTAACGGAATTACTGGTGGTACGCCTTTCAATGGCACTGACTACGAGTTTAGCCTAGATGAAAATGGTCCTTTCACTTCTGATGTGATCTTTAATCAAGGGCTAACCGCTGGAGTCTACACGGTCTTTGTACGCGACTCTAACGGCTGTGTGCTCGAGGTAGATAGCCTAGCTATCTTCGAACCCGCTCAGTTGACGGTACAAGCCTTCAGTGACCAAACTATCCGAATGGGTGAAGAGGTTACTGTAAACGCTAGCGTGAACTCTGTAAATATCGATAGTACGCTAATCAACTGGTCTTATGTTGATCAAGATGGCAACCAAAATGTGCTCTGCCAAGGTGGTGATTGCTTCGAGCTTACTCTCGATGAACTTACCCAAACTACTCAACTGACCTTCGATCTAGGTACGCCTTGTAACGATACCGCTTCTGTTCTGATTACCGTTAATGAAGCCCGCTCGATCTTCGTACCGAATGCCTTTACGCCTAACGGCGATGGCTCTAATGATGTCTTTACGGTCTACGGATCTGTAGATATTGAGCGCATCGACAAGTTTATGGTATTCGACCGCTGGGGTGAATTGGTTTACGAAGCTACTGACTTCGCTCCCAATGATCCTTCTGCAGGATGGGATGGTACTTTCCGCGGTAAACTTATGGATCCCGCTGTATTCGTCTACTATGTCGAATTTACTACCGTAGATGGCAAAACCGCTGAGGACGGAAACGTCCGCAAAGGTGATGTTACCCTACTCCGATAATATCTGAATATGGAAAAAGGGCCCAATTAAGGGCCCTTCTTTCTAATATATTATCTCTTTGTTATACACTAGTTAAAGTTTATTTGCGTTCTTATAAATACTGAACATTCTCTTGCATAAGAACACAAATTTATAAACCTATAAGCTGCTCTCACAGCCTTTAAAATAGCCTATCATGAAACTGTCCAGACTCCTATATTTGGCGCTAGCTTGCTTCTTTGCTGGCTCTTCTCTACAGGCCCAGGATATCCACTTTTCACAGTTCTATGCTTCGCCCCTCAACCTGAATCCAGCAACAACGGGCGTGCTTAGCTGTGATATGCGCTTCTCTGCTATCTATCGCAACCAATGGGCAAGCGCTCTCGGAAATAAGGCCTTTAGTACCTTCTCCGCTGGTATGGAAACTCGCTTCGATGTTGGAAAAAATGATTACTGGGGCCTTGGCGTGAACCTTTGGGCCGATAAGGCGGGTACCTCTTCTTTTAGTAATGTGCATGGCTCGGTTAGCGCTTCTTATATCAAGCGCCTAGGCGGCCGCCGTTCTAATAATATGTATTTGGTAGCTGGTGGTGCTGTGGGCTTCTCTCAAAGAAGTATCGAAACGCTTGGCCTTCAGTTTGGTGAACAATGGGATGGCGATACCTATAATGGCGCTAATTCTTCTGGAGAAAATCTGGCTAACTGGAATAATAATATAACAAACCTCGATGTTCGCGCTGGCTTGTTCTGGTGGATGGCCCTCGATAAAAAAGATAAAAGCAATGTCTTCGCTGGTATCGCTTTTGACCATCTTACGCAATCTAATATTGCCTTTATCGAAAATGGCTTTGATCCGCTTTATATGAAGACAACGGTACATATTGGTGGAGATTTTCGCATCAAACGCCGATTGGCTGTTGTCCCCAATATGATTATGCTTTTCCAAGGCCCTTCTACAGAAGTGAATTTTGGCGCTATGGTCCGATTCGATTATAGCAAACGGGCTTACTCTAATCAAGCTTTCGAAATTGGCCCTATGTTCCGCCTAGTGCAATCAAGAACAGGACAAATTGCCTCTGATGCCGCTATTATTGCCGCCCGTATGCGCTACGGCAGCTCTACTTTTGGCCTCAGCTATGACCTGAATATCTCGGCCCTGCGCCCCGCCACCAATTCTAATGGTGCTTTCGAGGTCTCTTATGTCTACACGCTTTGCGGTGTTCGCAGTCGCAAAATGGGATGTCCTACTTTCTAGGATAGCTATAATACAATATCTTAGGTCCAGCTTTTTCTAAAGGCTGGGCCTTTTTTTTGGGGCCCGCGGCCGTTCCGGCCGCCGCTATGCTGCGGGGCTCGCAAGCCTGCTCGGCCCTGCAGCCGCCTGCGGCGGCTTGGGTCTGGCCCTTCGGGCCACCCGCTCCGCAGCGCTGGGCCTGCGGCGGCTTCGCCGCCTGCAAACCGCAAAAATGGTATTCGTCGCTGCCGCTCCTCATCTGTTGATATGTCCCCGCCCACCCTCCCCTCTATGGGATTCCTTAGGGAATCCCTCGGGGAGTTTGGACCAAGAAAAAAGCCGCCCCGCCAGGCAGCAACTGGCCTAGCGATGTGCAGCAGTGGCCGTCAGGCCAGACCAAGGCGGCAGAGCCGCCGCAGGGCCGAGCAGACTTGCGAGCTGCGGAACGTAGCGCCGACGACCAAAGGGAGGCGGAGGCCCCAAAATTACCAAAACCTAAAACTTAAGGTCGTCTGCATATAGATTCCCGAAAACTCCTCGAAGTTGGCCCCAAAGCCATAGCTATAGGCCCCCCGAACTCGCCAAATGACTTGTCGGGTATGCAAGAGATTGAGGCCCAAAATAAAGGCCGCCCGAGAACGGGCCTTCTCAAAATCAGACCGCTGGATACCGCCATATTCTAGCCCCCAAAAGGGAACAAAAACAGCCCGCTTGATGCGGTCCTCAAAGGAAAACTCGACCCCCAAAGAACTACTCAAAATAGAAGAGGTGTCTTGCAATTGGCTACGCAGCAAAGCCGCCTGAGCATAGACCCGAAAATAAGCGGGGCCCGTCCGAGCATGCGCCCGATTCCGCATATAAAGATTTAGGCCAAACTCAGGCCCAATAAATGGCCCCAAACCCTTATCTTCATAGGGCAAAAATGCCGTAACCCCCAAATTGGGCCCCAAATGATCAAACCAATGAAATGGGGCAGGAGCGCCATTGATAATCCTCGCATCTTCCTTTTGTCCAAACAATAAAGTAGCCCCAAAACTGAAAATCAAAATCAAAAAAATGTTTTTCATATCATCTAAGTTTAGTTGTTGTTTAGATGAATGAATTACTTTATCCCCCTATATTATGCTTCTTCAATTTATCGGGCTCCAAGCCCAGCTCCAAATACAACGCTCAGAACCAGCGGCAGAACTTGCGCAAGCCCTAGCCCCGCTGCTGGCCAATGAACAGCAACCCAATGCCCCCTTTATGGGCCAAATTAAGGGGGAACGCATCCATTTTCGTCGAAATAAACCCGCTCAGGGACTCAGTTTCCCCATTTGGGTTAAAGGCCAGTGGCATAGCTGGGGCAAAGACCAAAGTGCGCTCTTTCTGCAAATTTCTCCCTCCAAATGGGTGCTGGCCCTTTTTGTGATCTTCCTACTTTTTATTTTGGGCCTGAGTTTCGTATTTTTGGGCCTCAGCCAATTAGACCAATGGATAGATCTGGTTTTTTTTCTGCCCATCCTCTTCTTTTTGGCCATTTTTGGCCTATTTTACACGGCCCTCAAACAAGAAGTACAACATCTTAAAACTGAGCTGAACCGCTTGCTGCAACCCTAATGTATGGCCGAACCAACAGAAGATTGGGAGTTCGATTTCCAATGGCTACAACTCCGCCACCAATTTAAAAATCAACTCCAACTAGAGAGCCTGCCCAATCTGCAGGCCATGCTCCTACTTGTCGGTATCCAAGAACTTGGGCAACTGAAAGAGGAGTTTACCAAAGAGGAAAAACAAGACCTCATGCAGCTGGCCTCTTGCCGCCTTTTGGCCTATGAAGGCTATTTTGAGTTTGAAGGCCTAGATGCCGAGGGCTGGCCACATTATCGCAACCTTGGCCTAGCCCCAAAAATGGGCATCAAAGAGCAAGAAAAACTCCTTAAGTCTCTGCTGCTCCGATATGCCAAAGAAGAGTTAGAGCTGCCCAAAGAAGAAAATCCCAACTAAACCAAATATTTATTTTCATGTTCTAATAATAATTGTAGCTACATGAATACATTTTATCGGCAATTGCCTAAGTTTGCATTGCTATTTTTTGTCACATTTATGCTATTTAGCGCCTGTCAAAAGCCTATGTTTAATCCAAAATCTGCAGAATATTCTCCTATCATTGAGCTGCAAACGACTAAAGGAAACCTGCAAATCCAATTGTACGCTTCGACCCCTAAACACCGCGACAATTTTGTAGAACTCGTGAAAGAAGGCTACTATAACGGCTTGCTTTTTCATCGTGTCATTGCCAACTTTATGGTGCAGGGCGGCGATCCCGATTCTAAGGAAGCTAAGCCTGGCCAGTCCTTAGGTATGGGTGGCCCCGGCTATCAAATTGATGCCGAACTAGGCGTAAATGCCGATAGTACACTCAATCATATCCATCTTAAGGGCCGCATTGCTGCCGCTCGCCAAGGTGGAATTGGCAACCCCCTCAAAAAGTCTAGCGGATCACAGTTTTATATTGTGCAAGGCCAAAAGGTAGAAGAGGATTTCCTCCAAAAAGTAGAGAATATTCGCAAGTTTAAATATTCAGAAGCGCAGAAGAAGGCTTATCTAGAAAAAGGCGGAACGCCCCATCTAGATGCCGATTATACCGTTTTTGGAGAGTTGGTGGATGGCGAAGAGGTGCTAGATGCTATTAGCAATGTCCCTTGCGATCAGATGGACCGCCCTATGCAAGATGTCCGCATCATTAAAGCCGTGATCGTAAAGGGCTAAACGCCTTTTAATCATGAAAATACTCTATGTCTTTCCACATCCCGATGACGAATCTTATGGCCCTGCCGGCGCTATTTATCAGCAACTGCAAGCCGGGCATGAGGTCCACCTCCTGACCCTAACAGAGGGGGAAGCCACCCGAATGCGCCATAAATTGGACCTTTCTAAAGCAGAAATGGGCCAAGTCCGCCGAAAAGAAATGGAGGCGGTAGCGCAGGTTTTGGGCCTTTCTTCGCTTACCGTCTGGACCTGGCCCGATAGCCAACTTCAAGACCTTGATCCTCGTCCGTTGGTCCAAGAACTCAAGGCGTTTATCCAGCAACTGAAACCTGAGATCCTGGTCTCTTATCCGGTGCATGGCATTAGCGGCTTTCACGACCATTTGGTCACGCATAGCCTCATCAAACAATGCTTTTTGGAGCTAAAAACGGAGGGGCATTCGCCAATCAAGCGTTTGGCTTTTTATACCATTCCGGACCATGGACAAGCTACTTTCAGCGGAGATTTTATCCGTATGCGCCATTCTACAAAAGAGCGGATTGATTGCATTGAGCCGCTTTCGGTCCAAGCGATACAGAAAAATCGGGAGGCCCTGATGGCTTATGAAAGCTATCAAGAGGTCATCGAAGAGTCGGGGATTCTCAACAAATTGGATGAGAAGGCCCATTATGAGTTTTTTCAAGAAAATTTCGAGCCGCCAGTCCAAGAACTAACGGCTGGCCTCTAAGGCCCAAAAGTCACTGCTTAATGATTTAGGCAGTGACTTTTTTTTTATCTAAGGATTTGGGGCCTCAGCTGCGGCTTCGCCTTGCTGCGGGCTGTGTCGCGGCTCGCAGGTCTGCTCGGCCCTGCAGTTTTTTCGCTTTGCTCAAAAACTTGGGTCTGCGGCTTCGCCGCCCCGCTTTCCATCCCTAGGCCTGCGGGCGCTTTGCGCCCTGCTACATCCAAAAAGGGCCAAAAAAACCTAAAAAAAACTGTACTTTAGGCTAGCCAAATCAATCATTATGCAGTTAAGAGAACTCTTATTTAAGTACACCACCGACGCCTCTCGTTTTTTGGTTGTAGATGATATGCTCATCCATTATCGAGATGAGGGAACTGGAGAACCCTTGCTCCTTTTGCATGGGGCTTTTTCTTCTTTACATACCTATAATGAATGGACCAAATACCTCAAAAGCCATTATCGGGTGATTCGCTTAGATTTGATGGGTTTTGGTTTGACAGGGCCCAACTCTACAGGCAATTATACGATGGAAAATCATATTCGGGTGCTCAAGCAGTTTCTGGATATTTTGGGTTTAGAGCAGTTTCATTTGGTGGGCAATTCGTTGGGGGGCTGGATCAGCTGGGAGTTTGCCTATCGTTATCCCCAAAGGGTCAAAAAATTGGTCCTTATTGATGCGGCGGGTTTTATGGAGGAAGAAAATGTGCCCTTACCCTTTAAATTGGCCCAAGCGCCCATCTTTGGTCGGGTGGTCAAGTATGTGGTTCGGAAACCCATTTTAGAGAGTTTTTTGCGGCAGGTATACTACGATAGTGATAAAGTGACCAATGCCTTGGTAGATCGTTATTACGAGCTATTTAGTCGAGAGGGGAACAATGACGCCTTTCTCAAGCTCGTCAATTCGCCTTATACGGACCATAGTCCATTTTTGAAATATGTGAGCAACCCCACCTTAGTGATGTGGGGGAGAGAAGACATGTGGATTCCGGTCCATAATGCCGATCGGTTTCATAAGCTACTGCCTCATTCTTGGCAAAAGATTTACCCTAGGGTAGGGCATATCCCGATGGAGGAAATTCCGGAAGAAAGCGTTTTAGACCTCTTGCATTTTTTGCAGGAAAGTGCGGAATTTTCCCATATTTCTGAGGGCTAAAAAAATAAATGGAAGAAAAAAAGGGCTCCTTTTGCAAAGCTTGCAGAATATTTAATAATTTAATCTTGCCTTAGATCTGCGATCTACAGGCCCGCAGGGCCGCAGGCTGAGGGATGGAAAGTGGGGCGGCGCAGCCGCAGACCCAGCAGGCAAAGCCTGCGCAGGGCCGAGCAGACTTGCGAGCCACGACAGAGCCCGACCCGAGCGAAGCGAGTGGGCAGCCCCCAAAAAAAGTTCTTAGCCTAATGAAAAATAGTCTTTTAGCCATATAACTTATTGAAGAATTTGATCTTGAGTGAGTTCATAAAATGATAACCCATGTTAGTTCCAAGCCTTATTCTTAAGCAACTGTATAACTTTAATAGCCTAGCGAATGTAGAGGGCGGTTTGCAGTTCATGATGAAAAATCGTTTGAGCGATACGCAGATTACCCAACTCAAATCGGTGCGTATTGGAGACCATCGGCTGCAGGCGGATGAAATTACGCTTTTGCTAGAAGATGGCAGTCAGCGGGCTGCGGCTAGTTTGACCGAAGCCGCGCCCTTAGATTTGCCCCTAAAGGCCAGTTTTCAGTTACATTGTGCCATGCCCCAATTGCCTAATGGAAAATATGAGGTAGAAATTGTTTTTTCTGCTCAGCCTTTTGGCGAATTGACCTTAGTGGTAGAAGATGGGCTTTCGGATAAATCGGAGCCTACGGTTAGCATTCCTAGAGACCGGAGCGATGACTATGGCGATGCCATTATTAAGGAGCGTCAAAAGTTTGTAGAGGATTATACGGGGGCCAAAATGGAGCATGTTGGACAATACTCTTTTGATCCGCATAGCTGTAATGGAAACTGCGAGCACTTTATTGGAGCGGCTCAGATTCCGTTGGGTGTAGCTGGGCCTTTGCAAGTAAACGGAGAATTTGCCCAGGGCGAGTTTTTGATTCCATTGGCCACCTCAGAAGGGACCCTAGTGGCCTCTTACAACCGAGGCATTAAGGTTGTTAACCTTTCTGGAGGGGTAAAATGTACGGTCCAAAGAGATTCGATGCAAAGAGCGCCCGTTTTTGTTTTTGAGGATGCCCGTGCTGCTCGTGACTTTGTAGACTGGGTAAAGGTTAATTTTGCCAAAATTGCCGAAGAAGCCGAAGCTACCTCAAGTGTGGCTCGTTTGCAATACATTGACCCCTATTTGGCCAATAAATTTGCCTACCTCCGCTTCAACTTCTTTACGGGAGATGCTGCGGGGCAAAACATGGTGGGTAGAGCTACTTTTGCGGCCTGTAGTTGGATTCTAGACGCCTATAAGGACCATAAAGTAGAGCACTTTTACTTAGAGTCGAATTTTGCGACTGATAAAAAAGCCTCTCAGGTAAACATCATGCGCACTAGAGGAAAACGAGTAACTGCCGAGGTCGTACTCAAGCGAGATGTACTCATTCAAAATATGCGGGTAGAGCCCGAAAGTTTGGCCTACCACTATGGCGTGGCCAATATTGGCTCTATTATGTCGGGGGCCAACAACAACGGTCTACACTCAGCCAATGCCATTACGGCCATGTTCATTGCTACGGGCCAAGATGTAGCCAACGTTTCAGAATCTTCTGCGGGCTTGGTCTACTGTGAGCTCACGCCCGAAAAAGACCTTTATTTCTCGATCACCATCCCTTCGCTGATTGTGGCCACTTTTGGAGGCGGAACAGGCCTCGCCACCCAGAACGAATGCTTGAGCATGTTGGGTTGTGTAGGCCGCGATAAGGTCAATAAGCTAGCTGAAATCATTGCGGGAGTAGTGCTTGCTGGAGAAATTTCTTTGGCCTCGGCCATCTCCTCTTCCGATTGGGTATCTAGCCATGAACAATATGGAAGGAACCGATAGGCACCGTTTTTGCCTAGGAAGGCTAGCAAAAGAGAAAAAATTGCTGCAAATTTTATCTTTTTTCGCTTTTGTCAATTTACTTTCCGTAAAAACTGTAATTTTGCAGTGCTTTTATTTTACACAAAATCACACATCTATGAAAAATCTTGTGAAATTTCTTTCGTTCGCTGCTCTAGTTGCTGCTTTCACCACTTCTTGTACTGAAGACGATCCCTGTAAAGACGTAGTTTGCGGCGACTTCGGTAGCTGTAACGAAGGCGTTTGTGAGTGTGTTTATGGCTATGAGCAAGATGCTGACGGCCTATGTAACACTACTTGGGCGGCTAAGTTTGCTGCTGGACCCAACGCTCCTGCTGCTGACACTGTTTATGGAGAGACAGGTAATTACACTCAGGCTTACAACATGACTGTTTCTGTAACTGACTCAGTAAACCTTTCTACTACTAACTTGGGTGGATTTGGTGCTAACAATGTTGTAAATATGGAAGTTACTAGCAGCTACGATATTTTGATCGACGATACTGATATTGGTGGCCGCACATTTAACGGTACTGGTACAATCAGCGGTAGCGAGATCACTTTGAACTACACAGTGACTTATAGCGATAACACCGTAGATACTTGCGAAACTGTTATCACAAAATAATTAGGACTTAATTCCTAAATGTTTAGGCCCAGCTTTTCTAAGCTGGGCCTTTTTATTTTTTTGTGAACTCCAAACTGCGCCTTATTTTGCGCTCGTCAAATTTTGCCCCTAAATATAGCCACATGTCTATCTACGCTCAACGCCTCGACCAATTTACTGCTGCCCACAAACAGGCTCAACAACAGTTCAATCTGCTGAGTATTGCCCGCCTGATTACGGTGGGGCTCTTTATTGTTGCTGGCTATTACTATCTCGATAATCAGGAAAGTCTTTGGGCTTATTTGCTGCTGGGCAGTACGCTGGCCTTTTTTGGCCTGCTCCGCCTGCACGATCAGGTAAAACGCAAACGAGACCGCCTCAAGGAACTTTGTATTATCAATGAGCAGGAGCTGGCCCATACCCAAAATGGAGCGCTTCCCTTTGATGATGGTCAGGCGCTGGCCCCTCAAGATCATCCCTATTCTCATGATCTAGATCTTTTTGGCCCTAATTCGCTCTACCAATTGCTCAACCGCACGGCTACCCCTATGGGCCAAGCCGCACTCCAAAAAGATTTGTTAGAGGGCCTAGAACAGGCCGATATTCTGGCCCGACATGCCGCTATTGAAGAGCTTAAAGCCGAACTCGACTGGCGGCAAGAGTTTTTGGCCCAAGCTCGCCTAGCACCCAAAGGCAGCCAAAGCCTTTATCCCGATTTTTTGCGCTGGACCCAAAGAGCGGCCTCTTCAGTTCATCCTTTAGCAAATGTTCTCCGCTTCCTTTTTCCTATCGGCCTTTTGCTTTCCGCTATCGCCTATATATTTACGTTTAGCCTGCTTTGGGAACGCTTGACCGAAGCCTTTTTTATCCTCAATATTATTTTGGTCCAACGCCATCTTAAGGCCATTCAGGCCGAAAGCCTACAACTGGACCGCCTGCGGCCTACACTCCGCCAATACGGCATTCTCCTCCAATTGTTCGAGAAGAAAAGCTGGCAATCGCCGCTACTCCAAAATATGCAGGCCAATTTGCGCAAAAATGGCCCAGAAGCCGCCCAAGCCCTTAGCCAATTGGGCCGCCTGCTGGCTGGCCTCGATAGTATTAGCAATCTGGTCGGCGCCCTGATCTTTAACGGCATCGGCGCTTATCATCTCCACCTTTTGGCCCAACTCTACAATTGGCGGAAAAAATACGCCAAAGAACTCAACGAATGGTTGCTGCTGCTAGGCGAGCTCGAAAGCCTGAATTCCTTGGCCAATTTGGCCTATAATCGCCCCGATTACCAGTTTCCCGAACTGCAAAATACCCCCGATTTCTATTTTGAAGACCTGAAACATCCGCTGCTTCCCCCAGAACAGGCGGTGGGCAACGAACTCGATCTCCGCCAACAAAAGCTAATTATCCTCACGGGCTCCAATATGTCGGGCAAAAGTACTTTCCTCCGCGCTATGGGCCTCGCTATGGTCATGGCCCGCATGGGCTCGGTAGTGGCCGCCAAAACGGCTCAATTACAAGCCCTGCCGCTCTATCTGTCGATGCGCGTCAATGACTCGCTCAGCGAAAATGCCTCTTACTTTTTTGCCGAGGTCAAACGCCTGCAAACTATTCTTGAAGCCCTAAAAAAAGCACCCCATTTTGTCCTCCTAGACGAAATTCTGCGCGGTACAAATTCCGATGATAAACGCAACGGAACTCTGGGCGTACTCCGAAAACTAGTGGAGTATAAGGCCGTTGGCGCCTTGGCTACACACGACCTCGAGGTCTGTGCCCTACAAGCCAATTATCCCAATTATTTGCTCAATGCCTGCTTTGAGGTCGAAATCCGTGAACAAGAACTCTATTTTGACTATAAACTAAGAACGGGTATCTGCCAAAATCAATCGGCCAGCTTCCTGATGCGGAAATATTTGTAGGCTGTTGTATATATAGGTTTGGGGCCTCCGCCTCGCTGGTCGGCGGTTACTCCCGCTGGTCGTCGAACTGCGGCCTAAAGGCCTTGTTGTCGTTTCGCAGCTCGCTGCTGTTTTGGGGCCTCCGCCTCGCTTCGCTCGTCGGCGCTACGTTTCGCAGCTCGCAGGTCTGCTCGGCCCTGCGGCGGCTTTGCCGCCTTGGTCTGGCCTGCGGCCACTGCTGCACATCGCTAGGCCAGTCGCTTCGCTCCTCAGAATGCGCCAAAATGGCTTTCCTCTTCATCCGTCTAAGAAAAGGGACCTATGTACAAGAGTAAACTATTTGCCTTATATCGCTCTTTGGGAACTGCTCAAGAGCAGCGCCTAGGCCGCTTTTTGTCTTCTCCCTACCACAACCAAAGAGAAGATATTTTGGCCCTTTATGATTATATACACAATCATGCAACCGAAACAGATCGCCAATCACTACGTAAAGAAACGGTCTATGCCGCCCTTTTTGAAGGCCCCTATAAGGTGGCCAAAATGGACCATCTGATGTCTATGCTCCTCCAACTGATCGAACGCTTTTTGTTGGTCGAACGCATCGAGCAAGAACCCCTAGAATCACAAATCAAACTCAACCGCAGCTATCTGGAATTGGGCCTCGATAAGCATTTTAGACAAAGCTGGCGAAAAGCCGAAGCCCTAAGAGAAGAGTCTCCGCTCCGAGATAGTAATTACTATAGATACGGCTATTACTTAGAGTACCAACGCTACGAACAGTCTACCTCAGAACGTAGACACCAAGCCAAAAATCTACTTAAGTTGAGCCAAAGCTTTGATATTTACTTTCTAGCCGAACGCTTCAAACAAGCTTGCCTGATGCTGGCCCATGAAGCAGTCTATAAGGTAGAGTACAACCGCAGCCTAGTCGAACTACTCGAACAATATGTGCAGCAAAACCCTCAGCTTTTGGCCCAGGATAGTCCTCTTTCCCTTTATTTTTTTTGCTACCAAAGTTTACTTCCGCCTTATCCCGAAGCCAGTTTCCAAGCTTTTAAAAAGGCCCTGCTTGGCCCCGCTCAAAATACACTCCCCAAGGCCGAACTCCGAGACCTCTATCTATTGGCCATCAATTACTGTATTCGCCGCTCTAATTCTGGACAAAAACACTATCTCAAAGAATTACTCTATTTCTATAAGTCGGGCCTGCAAGAAGGGATCCTCATCCAAAATGGCCGCCTGCCAACAAGTAGCTTTAAGAATATGGTCAAGGCCGCCCTCAAAAGCAAAGAGTTTGCCTGGGCCAAGGAGTTTATTGAGCAGTATCCACCCTATTTAGACCCCAAGCACCGAGCCGCTTATTTACATTATGCCCAAGGCGAATACTATTATTATTTGGGCCAATATGAACAAGCTATGCTGGCCCTGCAAGAAATTGAGTTTGGCGATATTTTTATGAATCTGAGCGCCCGCCTGCTCTTACTCAAAATGTACTACGAATTAGGCGAACTAGAGGCCCTAGAAGCCCAAATCAATAGTATGAAAATCTATTTGCAACGCAAGGACCAACTGGGCTACCACCGAGAGAACTATAAGAATATTCTCTACTTCTGTCGCCGCCTCCTCCAATTACCCCCATACCCCAAAATAGCCGAGAAAAAAAAGCTAGAGGCCGACATCCAAAGCCGCCAACCCTTAACCGAAAAAGACTGGCTGCTCCAACAATTGGCCAAAAAATAAGCAAAACAAAAGGCCCTGCAGCTCGCTGCGGGGCCTTTTGTTTGCCCAGAACCGCCCCTGAGGCCAAGAATTAGAAATCTAAAACTATTCTAAATAAGAAGCAACTAGGCCTTTATTTAAGCAAAAAGCGGGCTCTTGGGTTTTGATATAGTAATTTAGATATAAATCTGGCTCAGAAGATAAGCCTTTTGCCCGCTCTTTCTGTAACTATCTTTACAAAAAAGGGAAGAAAGAGGACAAAATTTAATATTTTTCGGCCGCTTTGTTTGTAGCAAAAAACAGACAAAATTGGGAGAAATATCTTCTTCTGAGAACGAAAACACATTATCGAACCAAAATCTTGACACATGAATTGGGTAGTCAAATTTCTTACTTCATCTTTGGGCAAAAAGCTCATCATGAGTCTTACCGGTCTCTTTTTATGCACCTTTTTGGTGGTGCATATGATTGGTAACCTGGCTCTGTTTGCCGATGCCGACGGTCATAGTTTCAACGAATATGCCGAGTTTATGGCCCACAACCCCCTCATTAAGACGGTTTCTTTGGGCCTCTATTTCTTCATTTTTCTGCATGCTGTACAGGGAATTGCCATTTGGGTATCTAACCGCAATTCTGCCGGAGGAAGCAGCCGCTATAAGGGCAGCGAAAAAGCTAAAACAGAAGCTAGCGCAGCTTCTCGCAACATGATGTGGCTAGGCGTACTTATCCTCGCCTTTTTGTTGTTGCACATGGCGCAGTTCTGGCTCAAAGCTAAGTTTACTGGCCTTACCCGTGAAGGCGACCTATACTATGAGGTCTCTCTTGCCTTTCAGCAAGAATGGGTGGTGATTGTTTATCTATTGGGCTTGTTTGCACTCTCTGCTCACCTTTTACACGGCTTTCAGTCTGCTTTCCAAACTTTGGGACTCAACCACAAAAAGTATACTCCCGTTGTTAAAGCTATCGGAGTTGCCTTTGCTATCCTTGTCCCTCTCGGATTCGCAACTATGCCAATCTTCTTCTACGTTAAGGAAATGCTCTAGATAGCGCAAACTATCTAAGTAGCTAGCTGTTAGTTTATTAGCAGCGAAATGTTTGGCTCTGCCAACAGTATTCAAACTCGACTTTAAAAAAATAATCATACTCTTATGAGAAAGTTAGATTCTAAAGTACCTCCTGGTCCCTTAGCCGAAAAATGGGTTAAGTATCGTTCAACTATGCCGCTAGTAGCCCCCAATAACAAACGTCGCCTAGATGTTATCGTTGTTGGTACTGGCCTCGCTGGTGCCTCTGCTGCAGCAACCCTAGGAGAGTTAGGCTATAATGTTTCTTGTTTTACTTTTCATGATAGCCCCCGCCGCGCTCACTCTATCGCCGCTCAGGGTGGAATCAATGCCGCCAAAAATTACCGAAATGATGGCGATAGCGTTTACCGCCTTTTCTATGATACCATCAAAGGGGGAGACTACCGCTCTAGAGAAGCTAATGTGCATCGCCTAGCCGAAGCCTCTACCGATATTATTGACCAATGTGTGGCTCAAGGGGTTCCCTTCGCCCGCGAATATGGTGGAGAACTCGCTACCCGCTCTTTCGGTGGGGTACAAGTATCTCGTACCTTCTATGCCCGTGGCCAAACTGGTCAGCAGCTTTTGTTGGGCGCCTATAGTGCCCTCTCTCGCCAAATCTCTTTGGGTAGCGTGACGATGTATAACCGCCACGAAATGCTCGATTTGGTAGTCGTAGACGGTAAAGCTCGCGGAATTATCGCCCGTAACCTCCTCAACGGGAAAATTGAACGCTATGCCGCTCATGCCGTTGTGCTCGGTACCGGCGGATACGGTAATGTGTATTATCTCTCTACTAACGCTATGGGATGTAATGTCTCTGCCGCCTGGAGAGCCCACCGCCGTGGTGCCTATTTTGCCAACCCTTGCTATTGCCAAATTCACCCCACCTGTATCCCCGTTTCGGGCGATTATCAGTCTAAACTAACACTGATGTCAGAATCACTCCGTAATGACGGACGTGTATGGGTGCCCAAGGATATGGCTATGGTCGAAAAACTCCGCAAAGGAGAAGTTAAACCCGAAAATGTAGCCGAGGAAGATCGCGATTATTACCTAGAACGCATCTATCCCGCTTTCGGTAACTTGGTGCCTCGTGATGTAGCCTCTAGAGCCGCTAAATATGTTTGTGATGAAGGACGTGGAGTTGGACCAACTGGCCTCTCTGTTTACCTAGATTTCTCTACAAACACTATGCGCTACGGCCGCTCTGTAGCTATCTCTAAAGGCCAGCCCGATGCCTCAGATGCTAAGGTGAAAGAATGGGGTAAAGAAGTGGTTTCTGCAAAATACGGTAACCTCTTCGAAATGTATGAGAAGATTACTGGCGAAAATCCCTACGAAACACCCATGCGTATCTATCCCGCTATCCACTATACTATGGGGGGACTTTGGGTAGATTATAACCTAGAAACAACGATCCCCGGCCTCTTCGCCCTAGGCGAATGTAATTTCTCTGACCATGGCGCTAACCGCCTCGGTGCTTCTGCCCTAATGCAAGGTCTAGCCGATGGCTATTTCGTCATCCCTTACACTATCGGTACTTTCTTGGCCAACGAAATCCGTACACCCAAGATTAGCCCCGAACAAGCTGCTTTCGATCAAGCAGAAAAAGAAGTGAAGGAACGTATCGAGAAACTACTTAGCATCCAAGGAAACCGCTCTGTAGAGTCTTTCCACCGCGAACTAGGCGTAGATATTATGTGGGAGTACTGCGGTATGGCCCGTAATGCCGATGGCCTCAAAACAGCACAGCAAAAGGTCCGCAAACTCCGCGATGAGTTCTGGAAAAATGTATTCGTCCCCGGCGCTGCCAACGAATATAATCCCGAACTCGAAAAAGCGCTCCGCGTAGCCGATTTCTTCGAACTCGCCGAGGTGATGATTATGGATGCCCTAGACCGTAAAGAGTCTTGCGGTGGCCACTTCCGCGATGAATACGCTACTCCAGAAGGAGAAGCCCAGCGTAATGATAAAGAATATGCTTATGTAGCCGCCTGGGAATTTAAAGGCCCCGGCCAAGCCGAACTCCACAAAGAAGAACTCACCTTCGAAAATGTAGAGCTCAAAACGCGTAGCTACAAGTAATTCTTTTCACATCTATTGACTATTTAAACTCCATATATTATGGCTCATGACGAAATTAGACTGACGCTCAACGTCTGGAGACAAAAAAGTGCAGGCCAAGCCGGTAAGTTCGAAAGCTATCAGGTGACTGCCAATACGCATATGTCTTTCCTCGAAATGTTGGACGTCCTCAATGAACAACTCAACTCCCAAAAGAAAGACCCCGTCGCTTTTGAACACGATTGCCGCGAGGGAATCTGCGGAGCTTGTAGCCTCGTAATCAACGGCCGCCCGCATGGCCCTATGCAAGGTACCACTACTTGCCAATTGCATATGCGCCACTTCGATGATGGCGATACGATCTGGATCGAACCCTACCGCGCTAAGGCCTTCCCCGTAGTGAAGGACCTGGTGGTAGACCGCTCTGCCTTCGATCGCATTATCCAAGCCGGAGGATACGTTTCTGTAAATACTGGGGGTACTCCCGACGGTAACGCTATTCCTATCGAGCAAGAGGTGGCCGCCAAGGGCTTTAATGCCGCCGCTTGTATTGGCTGTGGCGCCTGTGTGGCCGCCTGCCCCAATGCCTCGGCTATGCTCTTTACTTCTGCTAAAGTGACGCATTTGGCCACTATGCCGCAAGGACATGTAGAGGCCCAACAACGGGTACTCAATATGGTCAGCCAAATGGATGGCGAGGGCTTCGGTCTTTGCTCTAATATTGGCGCCTGTGAGGCCGAATGCCCCAAGGAAATCTCTATCGAGAATATCGCTCAGATGAACCGCGAGTATATTGCCGCTGTCTTTGGCTCTAACCGCCAAGCTGCTAAATAAACCGCTTCCTCTGATCCCAATTTATACTGGTCAGTGCCTCCTGAGGTACTGACCTTTTTTTTGGGGCCTCCGCCTCGCTACGCTCGTCGGCGGTTACTCCCTTTGGTCGTCGAACTGCGGACTGAAGTCCTTGTTGTCGTTCCGCAGCTCGCTGCTGTTTTTGGGCCTCCGCCTCCCTTTGGTCGTCGGCGCTACGTTCCGCAGCTCGCAGGTCTGCTCGGCCCTGCGTCGCCTTCGGCTCCTTGGTCTGCGGCTGCGCCGCACTGCTGCACATCGCTAGGCCGCTCAGCTGTCTTTTTTCAGCCTAAGTTTCTTCTTCGGCCTTTGATCTCTGTCAAATAGGGCGTAAAGGTTTTGATGGGGTATTTGATCTCTGTCAAATAGGGCGTAAAGGTTTTGATGGGGTATTTGATCTCTGTCAAATAGGGCAAAAAGGTTTTGATGGGGTATTTGATCTCTGTCAAATAGGGCGTAAAGGTTTTGATGGGGTATTTGATCTCTGTCAAATAGGGCGTAAAGGTTTTGATATGCCGTTCTGCATCTGCAGAATAGGGTGTAAAGGTTTTGATATGCTGTTCTGCATCTGCAGAATAGGGTGTAAAGGTTTTGATGTGCTGTTCTGCATCTGCAGAATAGGGCGTAAAGGTTTTGATATGCTGTTCTGCATCTGCAGAATAGGGCGTAAAGGTTTTGATGTGCCGTTCTGCATCTGCAGAATAGGGTGTAAAGGTTTTGATGTGCCGTTCTGCATCTGCAGAATAGGGCATAAAGGTTTTGATAGGTTGTTCTGCCGCAGCCAATCTTGCTGGGCCATCATCTTGCTCGCCGCAGGAGCTTAAAAGCCCCTGCTTCTTGGATAGAAGGCAGGGACTTAGATTTTTCAGGTCCTGCGGCTTTTAAGCTGCAGGCCAAGAGGACTGCCAAAATCTAGCTTAGTTGTTCCGAAATTGGCTGCGGCTTTTAAGCTGCAGCTATGATGGCCGAAGGCCAAAGGCCTAGCGATGTGCAGCAGTGGCCGTCAGGCCAGACCGAGCCGCTGAAAGCGGCGAAGGGCCGAGCGAAGAGCGAGCTGCGCAACGTAGCGCCCGCCGAAGGCGGGAGGCCCCCAATCCCCCTAACTACTTGCAAAAGACCTAGTTGAAACAACTTTTTGAGGAGAAAAAACGTCTTGTTAATAAAGACCTAATGAAAGCAACTGTACTCTACTCTCTTATTTTTATTTTCTTGAGCTACCTAGGCGCCGCCCAGAGCTTTGAAAGCCCCGAAGAGCTCCTTTTTGCCGCCATATTTGATCAAGACCTAGAGCAGGTAGAGGCGGCTTTGGGACAGGGGGCGCAACTGGATAGCCGCTATACCTATAGCCGCTATGCCGAGGATTGTTTTTATTGGACCCCCATGATGGCCGCCTGTGCCATGGGACAAGTTGAGCTGGTCCGGCTGTTGCAGGATAATGGGGCAAGCCTTTGGGCCCCTTTGACGGAAGGTTGGCGCTCTGCCGGACCATTAAGCCAAAAGGGGAGTAGGCCCCTACATGTAGCTGCGGCCTACGGAAGCGTCGAGGTGGCCGAGTTTTTACTGCAAAGAGGCGCTTTGGTCAATGCTGGCCCCAAGCATTATACCCCCTTATTTTATGCCCTGCAAGCCCCCGAGGCCAAGCGAGAAGAGCTCATTAGCCTATTGCTCTCTTATGGGGCTGACTATCGACAGCCGGGCATCTTGGCCGAGGCCATTGCGCAGGGCGAAATAGACTGGGCCAAAAAATGGTTGCGCAAACAAGCCTCTGCCAAGGCCAAACGCCCCAATTGTCAGGGCGCCTGTAGTCCCTTAGAATTGGCCATACAAAAAGAAGCCAACGAACTCCTGCCGCTGCTCAAACAAAAAGGGGCCAAATTAGTGGCTAGCGCAGGAGCCCCCCCCTTATTAGAACAGGCCTTTTTGGCCCAAAATCTCTTTGCTTTTCAGTGGCTTTACCGCCAAGGGCTACGGCCCGATGCCGTCCTATTGGCTCTAGCCGAAAACAGCTCCTCGAGCTGGCAGAAAATCTTGCAAAATGGGCAGCTGCAGGCCGAAGATCGCCGTTTTTTGGCCCTGCTTAAAGACCCCATTTTTCAGAATATAGAACTGAGCGAAAAACCTTTGCAAAATATGCAATGGCGCAGCCTGAGCGGAGGCTTTATCAGTCTGAAGCAATTGCAAGGCGAATGGCTGCTGATTGTGCCTTGGGCCAGCTGGTGCGAAAGCTGCAAAGAACAGCTCCGCTCTTTGCATAAGCTAGACAAAAAGCAGCAAAATTGGCGGATTTTAGTCATTTCTCTAGACCCCAAACCCTATCCCTTAGAAGATTTTATGAAGGCCGAAAAACTGCCTTTTTTAGCCGCTCATGATCCTCAGCTTCATAGCATTAAGGCTTGGGATTGGCGGGCCCCCGAATTGATTTTGCTAGACCCCCAAGGCTGGCAACGCAGCCGCTCTAAGCAGGCCCTAGACTGGCACAAAAAGCCCCTCAGCCGCTTTTTGCAATTGCAGCGAAAACGCTATCCTGCTAGACCATAAAAAAAAGGGCGACCGATAAACGGTCGCCCTTTTTGGTTACTACTTTAGAAGCGAACATTGCTTAGGCCAGCCAAATCCTTGACCTCCTTAATGCAGTCTTGGGCTCGTTTCCGAATCTCTTCGGAGCTGGCCTTAATTTGTTTCTTATACTCCTTTTTATTGCTCAAAACCTCGGCTCGTTTTTCCTTAAAGCCGCCAATCAATTGGCCCAAAGCCGTTTTTGCGGCCTCCTTGAGGTCCTTATAAGAAAGTTGTTGGTTGGGATCCTGATAAACGGCCAATAATTGCTCATGCTCAGTAATATGTCCAGCCGCCTTAATCAAAGTAAAGAGGTTGTCTACCCCAGGGCTCATGATGCCTTGGGCCTGTTCGGCTCCCGTATCGGTCACGGCAGAACCCACCTTCTTAAAGAGGCGGGCTTCCTCTTCAAAAACACTGATATAATGCTTTTCGCCTAGGCTTTTGCTCATTTTGCGGTTGGGGTCGGCCAAAGAGCGAATCTTAGGCGACTCTGTAAATAGGGGCTCGGGCAGCTCAAAAAACTCCTTGCCCACAGCCTGATTGAAGCGAGTAGCAATATTGCGAGTAAGCTCTAGATGCTGCTCTTGGTCCTTGCCCACCGGCACATAATCGGCCCGATAAATTAGGATATCGGCTGCTTGCAAAACGGGGTAGCTAAACAAAGCCGCCGAGATAAAGCTATCTTTTTGGCCCTCTTTCACCTGTTGGCTTTTGTCCTTAAACTGCGTCATGCGGCTCAGCTCGCCATAAGAGCAAAAGCAGCTCAAAATCCAGCAGAGCTCGGCATGTTCGGGGACCAAAGATTGCAAAAAGAGATACTCTGGCTTGACATCTAGGGCCAGAAGATTAAAAATCATGTTCCAGCTATTCTCCCGCAGTTTTTTGGTTTTATAGGGCATGGTCATGGCATGATAATCCACCACCCCAAAGGTACAATCGTAGTTTTCTTGTAGGCGCACCCAATTTTGGACCGCCCCAAAGTAGTTGCCCAAATGAAGGTCTCCGGTAGGTTGAATGGCTGAGAGAACGCGTTTTTTCATCTTCTTAAAAGTTCTTGGACCCAAAGGCCCACATGGTTATAGTAAAGAATCAAAGTTAAAAATCTTTTGGCTTTTGGGGCCTTTGCTTGCTGCTTTTTTGTCTGCTGTTAATTTTGGGGCTGCCCCTTGCTTCGCTCGGGTCGGGCTATGTATTCCCGTTGGTCATCGAACTGGCGCCCCTTTGGGGCTGGTTGTCGCAGCTCGCTGTTACTTGCTTCGCTGCGTCGGCTCCCGTTGGTCGGGTCGCTCGGCCCTGCAGCCCTGCGGGCTTTGGTCTGGCCTTCGGCCACTGCTTTCTATCCCTCAGCCTGCGGCGGCTCCGCCGCCTGTCCACCGCAAAATGGACCAAACAAAAAACGCTCTACCTTTTGGGTAGAGCGAACTAAAAAGTATGGACCCATTAAAGGAGCTTATTCAATCATCAGGCAGGCCAGGGCATTGGCATATTCTCCCTGTTGGATGAGGGTACGGGCATAGCGTTCTTGCATCTGAAAGCGGGCTGTAGAGCCTGCGGGAGCTAGCTCGAGCAAATTGGCCAAACTATCATCTTTTTGGACCAACTGTTCTATTTCCTGCTCTGTTGGTAGGGCCATTAGGCCCGCCATGCAAGCAATTTCACTTCCCTTAAGGGTATCGCTCTGGCGGATGCGCTCTGGCAATTGATCAAAGCCTAGGGCCAAATCAGAAGGATTTTGATAAATAGAGAAAAGGGCATCTCCACTAGCACGCACATAATAGGCTCGGCCAAGGCGGCCCACCAAATCGAGTTTATGAGGGTCAATGCGGTTGCGTTCATCAATAACAGCCTCATCAATATGGAAGCGCTGCACCTTACAGAACATCAGGTTGCCGGCTCCGCCATGTTCTCCCAAGCTAACAATTTGCTCCACCTTGCACTCAAACTGCACGGGAGATTCGGCAATGCGGAAGGGGGCCACGGTTTCTGCGGCTAGGGGCGTAAAGCCTGCTTTGGCAAACTCATCAATATGGGCGGGATAAGAAATGCTGGCCAGGGTCATTTGTTGGACCATATCGTAGGTGACCACATTGATGACCACCTCTTGATTTGCCTGAATATTATGTAAAGTATCTTTAGTGGTATTTCCTCTGACGGTTCGGTTAGAAGAAAAGACCATCATGGGCGGATTAGAGGAAAAGGCATTGAAAAAGCTATAGGGAGCAATATTGGCCACCCCATTTTCATCAATGGTAGAAACAAAAGCAATGGGACGAGGGGCAATGGCCCCCACCATAAACTGGTGCAGGTCTTTAATTTCTAGGTCTTGAGGGTTGATGCTACGCATTTTTGACATGAGTCAATTTATTTTAAGAGCGATTTGATAGTAATATGGTCGGCGATATTTTTGCCGTAATGTACTTGTTTTAATTCTTGATTATCTTGAATGACAAAATCGGCAGGGATGATAGGGCCAGGGCGGTTGCCTTTTTTGGGGTATTTTTCTCCATCATAGGCTTTCTTTCCCTTTTTTGCGGCCTTGCGGACCTTTTTGCTAAAAATGGAATTTCGGACTTTTCCCGCAGATTTTTCAATTTTATAGGCCTCAAAAAGTTCTTCATCGGGGTCGGCCACAACAATAAAGGGGAGTTCGGCATCTTCGGCTAGGGCTTTGAGGCGGTCTTTGGGGCTAGGGTAGACCACAATAACGGCATAACCTTGTGCTTTGAGGGCCTCATAATTATCTTTGAGCTCATGGGTTCTAAAGTTACAGACGGGGCACCAAGTAGGTCTTAAAAAAGTGATGAGGACCCGATCATTTTCTTTGAGTAGCTCTTTGAGCTTATAGCTTTCGCCATCTATGGCTTCAAAGGTAGTTTTGGGGGCTTTTTCGCCTTCTATTAGGCGTTCTGTTTGGGCTTGGGCCAAATTAAACTGGCCAATGAGAAGGCCCAAAAATAAGAGTAAGCTACGCATAGGTAAATTGTTTTGGGGAGGGGGGGATAAATAAAATTTGGCTTAAAATACGCTCTTTTCCTAGGCGAGGTTCTCAAGGAAATGATAAAATAGGTTTAAGAAGATACAAAAAAAGGCAAGCCATCTGGCTTGCCTTTCATTTGCGGATGCTAATTAGCGGTCTCGCTTATTTTTCTTCACGCTGGATAGTCACCTTGCGGTTAAGTTCAGCGCCAGATTCGTCAGTAATTTGGAACATATAAGTACCATCCTCTAGTGTTTCTACGTTGAGTGCGCGGTAGTTGCTACCTTCAGTTACTTCCATAACTCGGTGAGCAGCTAGTTCGTAGCCCTCTTCGTCAAACATTTTCATGGTCAATTCTTTCTGCTCTTGAGATTTTAGAGAGAACACATAGACATCATCTTGAACGGGATCATCAGAGGCAACCATTTCGATATCTAGGACCTTGGCCACTTTTTCGGCAGACATAAGGCTAGTATAAATTGTAGCTACAACTTCACGGTCATCGCCATTGTCCATAAGGAGAATAACAGCAACCATCTTGTCTTCATGATTAGGGTTTGCAGCGAAAGCGTTGCTGGCATTGAAGCCAAGAACAAGCGCTAGGACGAAAGATAGAATTTTCATATCGATCAATGTTAAAAAGTAGTGTAGATAAAAAGTAGATTAGAAATAGCAGGTAAAAACACTCCTTTTGAGCGCTTTTTAGATAGAGACGTACTGGAGTAGAGGCAGTCACTCTTAATAAAGGACTTTTCTTTTGGGGAAGAGCGGCAAACCACCGAAGACAGAAAAAATTGCTTATCTTTGGCTTTGCCCTAACAAAAATAAGTACAAGTCCTTAGAGTTCAAAATTTTAGGATTTGAAATATAACATTTTCTTAAAAATTATTTGGGTGTTCAATTTATTGATTCCCTGATGATTAGCATACTTTTTAAGTTTTTGCTATATGAGTTTAGCACAACAAATTGCCGTTTGCCATCAGTACTTAAATAACAGAACTGAGACCTTTAAGGTTCGCTATGGTTTAATTTTAGGTACGGGTTTAGGCCCTTTGGCGGAAGAAATAGAAGAAGTTCATCGTATTCCTTATGCGGAGATCCCGCATTTTCCGGTATCTACGGTAGAGGGGCATGCGGGTTGTTTGATCTTTGGGTATTTGGCGGGGCAGCCGGTGGTGGCTATGTCGGGTCGTTTTCATTATTATGAGGGCTATTCGAGCAAGGAGGCGACTTTTCCGATACGCATATTTAAGGCTTTGGGCGTAGAGCGCCTATTGATTTCTTCTGCGGTGGGCAGTGTGAATGGGGAGATGAATGCGGGCGACATTATTTTGGTCCGTGATCATATCAACTTCATTCCCGATCATCCGTTGCGGGGAAAGAACGACGATCGTTTGGGTCCTCGTTTTCCAGATATGAAAGATGCCTATGATCATGCTTTAAATAATCGGGTAGAAGCCAAGGCCAAGGCCATGGGGTTGCCCATTCATCAGGGCGTATATTTGGCCCTGCAGGGGCCCAATTTAGAAACGCCAGCAGAATATCGGATGGCGCATATTTTGGGTGCGGATGTCATTGGGATGTCTACGGTGCCTGAGGTCATTGTGGCCAAGCATGCGGAGCTGCCTGTTTTAGTCACTTCTATTGTCTCGAATAAATGTTGGCCTTTAGAGGAGATTGTCGAGACCAGCTTAGAAGATGTTTTGGGGGTTGTAGAAAAGGCTTCGCCCAAACTTTCTGCATTGGTCAAAACTTTATTGGAAGAGGAGATGCTTTAGGGCCTTGGCCCTAGCTGGGCGGCCGCAGGCCGCTTTTGTATGGCCTAGCGATGCGAAAGGGTGGCCGTTAGGCCAGACCGAAGCCCGAAGGGCTGAAGGGCCGAGCGAATAGCGAGCCCTGTAGCGTAGCGCCGCAGCTTTGCTGCGGAGGCCCCAAAAAACAATTAGAATATTATTTAACATAGAACTCCATTTAGATGAGTTCATTTTGCGACGCAAAACACTATGAATAGCTTATTGAGCAAGCTGTCTGCGATTAAGGACAAATTTGAGTACCTGCAAGAGCAGCTTTCGGACCCCAGCATTTCTTCTGATATGAAGAAATTTATGAAGGTCAATAAAGAATATAAGAGTTTGGAGCCTTTGGTAAAGGCGCATGAGGAGTACAAAGCCATCTTGGATGGTTTGGCCGAGTGCAAAGAAATTTTGGATAACTCTGATGAGGCCGAATTTAAGGAAATGGCCAAAATGGAGATGGACGAGCTTTTGGAGCGCCGGGGGCCGTTGGAAGAGGAAATCAAGTATATGTTGATTCCCAAAGACCCTGAAGATGAGAAAAACGTCACGATTGAAATTCGCTCGGGAGCGGGTGGAGATGAGGCGGCCATTTTTGCGGGCGATTTGCTTCGGATGTATGAGCGCTATATTGATAAAATGGGCTGGAAGCGGGAGTTAATCTCGGAAACCCCTAGTGGTTCTGGGGGCTACTCTAAAGTATTTATGGAAGTAACTGGCGATGGGGTGTATGGCCTGCTCAAATATGAGTCGGGCACACACCGCGTACAGCGAGTGCCTAAAACGGAATCTCAGGGGCGGGTGCACACCTCTACGGCTACTGTGGCCATTATGCCTATTTTTGAGACCGAAGATATTCAGATCAATACCGCCGATTTGGACTGGGACACTTTCCGGGCCAGTGGGGCAGGGGGGCAGCACGTAAACAAAACGGAATCTGCCGTGCGGGTAACGCACAAACCCAGTGGGGTAGTGGTAGAATGTCAGGAAGGACGTTCGCAGCATCGCAACCGAGAAATTGCCTTACAAAAACTCTATGCTCGTTTGTTTGAATTGCAGCAGCAAGAGCAGCAAGATAGCATTACCGATTTGCGAAATAGCTTGGTGGTCTCTAGTGATCGCTCTTCAAAAATTCGGACCTATAACTACCCTCAAAACCGAGTGACGGATCACCGCATCAATTTTACCCGCTATAATCTAGGCGATATGATGAACGGAGCCATTGATGAGTTCATTGAGGCTATTCAAACTACCTATAATGCCGAGAAACTAAAAGCCAGCGAAGAAGTATAATTATGCAACATCTATTTACTTTTCTCAAAGGGATGGCCATGGGCGCTGCAGATGTGGTGCCTGGGGTTTCTGGCGGAACCGTAGCCTTTATTACGGGCATTTATGAGCGTTTGCTTCGGGGCATTAAGGGCGTTAATTTGGAGAGCTTAAAAGTTTTGCAAAGACAAGGTATTGCCGCTTTCTGGACCGCCATAGATGGCAATTTTTTATTGGCCCTTTTTGGGGGCATCTTTGTCAGTGTCTTGAGTTTGGCCTCTTTGCTTAGCTCGGCCCTAGAACATTACCCGCAGCTACTTTGGTCCTTTTTTATGGGCTTGGTCTTGGCTTCGGCCCTATATGTTGGGCGGCAAATTAAGTGGAACAACCTGCCTTCTATCGTCCTATTGATTATGGGCGCGGGCATTGCCTACGGCATTACGCTTTTTGTGCCTACCGAAATGCCCAAAAGCTACCCTATGGCCTTCATTTCTGGGGCTATTGCTATTTGTGCCATGATTTTACCTGGCATCTCGGGTAGTTTCATTTTGCTCCTGATGGGCATGTATAAGCATGTGATTGAGGCCATTCATGAAAGAGATATCCTTTTTCTCTTGGTCTTTATGATGGGCTGTGGTTTGGGCCTATTGAGTTTTGCTAGAATATTGAGCTGGCTGTTTGAGCATTATCGCTCGGCGGCCTTGGCTTTGCTCACTGGCTTTATGTTGGGCTCTTTGCCCAAAATTTGGCCTTGGCAAAATGTCATCCAAACACGTATCAATAGCCATGGCGAAGAAGAGCCTTTCTTGTTTCAATCTGTTTTGCCTAACGCCTATGAAGGTGAGCCCTACCTGTTAGGCGCCAGCCTTTTGGCCCTTTTGGGCTTCGCTTTGGTGTTTGGCCTAGAACGCCTAGGACAAAAAACAGGGGAATAAGAAAGTAAAACTTTGCTAGAAGTACTAAAAAATTATATTTTAGGGAGATAGAATCTCTAAATTGCTTTTTAAGCACCAATATGGTGCCCTAAATATTGACTCATGGGAAGACCTACACTCCGTCTATATGATGGCTATCGCCACACCTCCCCCCATCTTCGCGATGAGGTGGCCGAGCTACAAACATTACTCAAAGGTTATGGCTACCGCGTTCGCCCCGATGGCGAATTTGGTCCCTATACCGAGAATTGCGTCAAGCATTTCCAATATAAAAAAAGAATGACGCCTGACGGTATCGTAGGCCCTTCTACCTGGGCGGCCTTGCTGAATCGCCCCCAACCTTCGGGCAATTATCTTCAGTTTCAGACCTCCTACGCCAAAAATAACCCCCATTTGCTCAAGCAATTGGCAGAGCTCAATGGCAAGTATAAAAATGCTGTGCTCCGAGTATCGCAACAATACGGTATTCCCGCCTCGGTAATCGCTGGCATCGGCTCTAGAGAGTCGCATTGGGGCTTGGCCCTAACCCCTCCCGGCCCACATGGCACCGGAGATGGTGGCCACGGTAGAGGACTCATGCAGGTGGATGACCGCTGGCATGTCGCTTTTATCCAGTCTGGAAAATGGGCAAATGCTACCGAAAATATTATCTATGGCTGCGCCGTGCTCAAAAATTCTATGAACCTCTTTACCAAAAAGTTGGGCTGGAAAATGAGCAAACAACTCCTGCAAGCTGGTATCGCTGGCTATAACTGCGGGCCTTCTCGCGCCCTCAGCGCCCATCAATCTGGCTACGATATTGACTACTACACCACAGGCCGAGATTATTCTCGAAATGTGCTAGAAAGAGCGGGCTGGTTCCAACTTCATGGCTGGAAATAAACCGCATATAACAAACTAAAGGGCTGTCCATCTGGATAGCCCTTTTTTTATGTCTCTAAGGATCTTTTTTTGGGGCTGTCCCGCCCTACGGGCGGGTCGCTACGTTTCGGGGCTCGCAGGTCTGCTCGGCCCTGCAGCCGCCAAAGGCGGCTTTGGTCTGGCCTAACGGCCACCCCTGCACATCGCTCATCCGCTCATCGCTAGAGAGCTGCTTTTAGCTGGAGCTCTTCGGCACTTAATAGGCAAAAAATCAATAAGATAGACCTAAAAAATGAGATAAACAATAGAAAAATAAATTAGCTGTAAAACTCTTTAGATGCTTTGTAGAGCCCATCTCTTTTTTCTACATTTAATAGTCAAGCAAGATTTTACCCCACTAAATTAACTAAAAAAGAATGAAAGCTAAGATTCAACCAGATTACAAAAATCTGACCCATGCCGCCTATGTCAAGGAGTTTAAACGCCTAGCCAAAATGGCCGAAACTCAAGCCAATGGCGAAGAAAATGCCGTTACTTTCTTTGTAAAACGCATGCATAAATTTGCCTGCGGCACAGAAGCTCCCCTAATGCTCCTCTCTAAAATGGATGCAAAATGGAAAAAGCAAGCCAAGGAAGACCTTAAAGGCGATAAAAAGATGATTCTTATTGCTAAAGCTCATTTTACCGCTGGCGAAAATGGCAATGTCCTAGAACTTTCTCCCATTAAAGGAAATGCGCCCTTGGCCAAAATTGCTAAGGAAGGAAAGGCCCTACTCAAAAAGGCCAAATTTGCCCTCGTTAAGGCTGGAGAAGCCGTAAGCGCCGCCGCTGCAGAAGGAGCCGCCGCCGCCGGAGGAGAAGAAGAAGCGCCCAAAGAAGAAGCACAGCCAACAACAGAAGACAGCAAAACTACCGAAACTGCCGAAACCACTAGCGATGATACCGCCGCTGCCGGAGCAGAGTCTGCCGCTGTAGATCCTCAACTAGAAAAGAAAAAAGCCAAAGGACGTCAAGTAATGGCCAAAATGCTCGAAAACCTTCAGAAGATTGAAGCCAAACTGAAGAACTAAGCCAACCCATTTACCTAACTAACTTTTAATGACCAATCTTATGGCAAATTTTGATAAGATCCAAGCTCGCTTGGAGCAGTATAATGCAACCCTTGACCAACTCAAGGAGCTCTTTATGAGTGATGGGAAAATTGATGCCCAAGAACAAGAGCAAATCAACCAAATTGAAGCCGCTATTGCCCGCCTAGGCGAGCGCATTGGCTCGGCTACCGCTGCGGCAACTGCCGCCGCAGAAACTCCCGCCGAAACAGGCAGCGAAACGCCTGCCACAGAAACTCCCGCTCCTGCAGCCTCTTCTATTTCGGGCTCGGTGGGCAAAGGCGGAGACAATAAAGAGGCCGATGTGAAATTGGTCCAAGAACTACTCAAGAAAAAGGGCCAAAATGTAGCCGTAGATGGCGACTGTGGACCAAAAACTATCGCCGCTATCAAAGCTTTCCAACAAGCAGCCTTTGGCTGGCAAGATGGCCGCATTGATCCAGGCGGGAAAAGCTGGGGCGCCCTCTCTGGCGGAAGCTCTTCTAGCTCTTCAGAGGATAGCAGCAGCTCAGATAGCAGCAGCGCTGATGCTGCAGCCACAACAGAAGAAGCCGCTCCAACAGGAGATCCCGTTCCAATTAAGGACCTTCAAGGATCTGTGGGCCAAGGCGGAAAAAATAATCCCGATGATGTCAAGGTGGTCCAAACCCTTCTCCGTGAAGAGTTTGACTATAAAGTGGATATCAGCGGAACTTGCGATAATAAGACCATTACCGCGATTAGTAATTTCCAAGCCACTAAATTGGGCGTCAGCAAACCCGATGGCCGTGTAGATCCAGGCGGAAAAAGCTGGAAGGGCCTCAATGGCGAAGGCCTACAAGAAGCCGCTATCCCTGGCCCCATGAATAAACCCAACTGGATCAAGGTGGCAGAGTCTGAGCTGGGCGTTACCGAAATCCCCGGCGCAGAAGATAACCCCCGAGTAATTGAGTATCACTCGACTACTGGTGGCTTCCGCGATGATGAGACGCCTTGGTGCGCCTCTTTTGTCAACTGGGTGATGAATAAAGCAGGCCAAGGTGGAACAGGCAGCGCAATGGCGATGTCTTGGGCCAAATATGGTAAAAAGGTGGATAAACCCGCCTATGGCGCTATTGCCGTTTTGAGCTATGGCGGTGGAAAAGGCCATGTGGGCTTTGTGGTCGGCAAAAAGGGCGGCAATGTCTTGCTTTTGGGCGGTAACCAAAGCAATATGGTGAAAATCTCTGCCTTTAGCACCAGCAAGATTCACGCTTATGTCTTCCCTAACAACTTTGAGGTTCCCGAAAACTACTATACCTTCGGCGAAGCAGAAGGCGACTTTGAGACGACAGATTTCTCTCAAACTCGATAGGGCCAATTGGCGCTAGACGCAAAGGGGCGGTCGGATTTTCCGACCGCCCCTTTTTTGTCTTTTTCGGGCCCCTTGGGGCCTTTTGTCGAGCTGGCCCAGCGCTGCGCAGCCGTGGCCGAAGGCCAGACCCAAGGCGAAACGAAGTGGAGCCTGCAGGGCCGAGCAGACCTGCGAGCGGCGTAGCATAGCGGCGGCCGCCTTGGCTTTGCCAAGGCGGCCGCGGGCCCCAAAAAACAGCAGAAAAACTACTGCTCTTGCTCTTCGTTATTGAAGTAATTCATCAGGTCCGAAGAAACTCGGTCCATGCCATTTACGCCCATTTTGGCGGCAATTTGAAACATATTATTGGTCACTAGGGCCGTGGCCAGGGCCTCGGCGCCAGCAATATGAATGGTATCATTGACCTTTTCATGCAGGCGGTTGAGGCGCAACATTACTCGGCCCAACTGCTGATAAAGTTCTAAATCTCGCTTCATTTCGGCCACATCAATATAGTCGGGCAAAACATCATCATGCTGCTCTGCCGCTCGAATTGTCTCCTCGACAAAGATTTCATTTTCTCTATGGAGTTTGGGGAAAGAAGCGCGCTCGTCTTGGGTAAGCGAGAGCAAAAAGGGGAGCTTTTCTTCAATTTGGGTCACTAATTGGCGGACCTCTTCTACCATATCGGTAGTCAATTCGATAGAAATGCGATTTTCGGCCATTGGATTTATTTTTTAAATGAAATGAGCTTAATACCTCTTCAATATAGGCTTTTTTGAAGGAAAATGAAATTTTATGCTCCTGCTAATCTCGGCTATATCCCTGAAAAACCTCTTGCAAATGCCAGTCGAGATAGTCCTCTTTGGGCCGATATTTTTTGAGATGAGGCAGACGGATTTGCTGGGCCTGATGCCGCAGTAAATAGTAATCCAAACCCTCGCCATGTACCTTATGCGAGACCTGCATGCGCAAGGAATCATCAATCCGAAAAGCGCCCAGATCAAAGAGTTTGTGGTGCATGCTGCAAAGGGCCAGGCCATTTTCTGCCCGATCGGGCCCGCCCGCCTGATGCCACTTAATATGAGCGGCCTCTAAGGCCAAAGGCTGATGCCCCAGCCGCAAATTGAAGCCACAAACCGCACAGGCATAGCCATAGGCCTCCAAAATTTGGCCCCGAAAACGAGGGTCTCTTTTTCGCCTTTTGCTAAGCAAAAAGGCAGGTTCTAGCTCTAAGCCCACGGCTTGCAAAATATTTTGGTGCAGACTTTCGGGGAAGTTGCGCTGCAAAAGCTGCTCGGCCAAATGCCCCACTAAATCGGGTTGCTCTCGCAAAAGCGCTTGCATCTCGGCAGGGAATTGAGCGCTGATGCCTTCTTCTCGGAGTCGCTTGGGCGAGCTATTGATTTTACCATCGATGCGATGCAGTTCACTGAGTTCCCAAATCTTATCTGAGCTTAGGTAGACAAAAGGGTAGTTGGGGCCAGGTGCACTATTTGGTGGACCAAACTCCCGAAAATAATCCTTCAGCTTTGCTTCTTCCTCTGCATACTGCAGTTTTGTTCGGCCTTGTTGCCAGGCGGCTAGGGCATACAGCAGCAAAAGCGGTTTGTGCGGGGCTCGTTTGCCCTTGGCTTTCCAGCTTTTGATTTTGGCCCAGCGGCTTTCTAGTTCTTTTCGGTCCATGACTTAAGGCGCTAAGCGTTCGATTTTCCATTTTTTCTCTTCGCCCTCAATTTTGTCTATGGTATAACGAAGGCGGTCGTGCAGGCGGCTGCGGCGGCCCTGCCAAAACTCGAAGCGGTAGGGTCGGACCAAATAGCCACCCCAGTTTTCGGGCATGGGAATCTCTGTTCCCTCTGGGTATTTTGCCTTCAGCTCGGCCAAACGATCTTCCAAAACAGAACGATCGCTAATCACTTGACTCTGAGCCGAGGCTAGGGCTCCAAATTGGCTATCTCGAGGGCGAGAGCGGAAATACTGCTCAGAAGCCGAGGCGCTCAACTTTTCGACTAGGCCATCTATGCGAATTTGGCGCTCCATTTCGATCCAAGCAAAAACCAAGGCAGCCTGCGGGTTCAGATCGAGTTGTTGTCCTTTGGCGCTGCCATAATTCGTATAAAAATACAGGCCTTTTTCATCAAATCCCTTGAGCAGAACGATGCGGGCCGCGGGCCGCCCCTGTTCGTCTACCGTGGCCAAGGTCATGGCGTTGGGCTCGGGCAAATTGGCATTTAAAGCAGCCTTGAACCAGTTTTCAAACTGCCGAAAAGGGCTTTCGGCTACCTCAGTTTCTAATAGGCTGCCCATTTGATAATCTTCTCTTAATTGGGCGACCTTCTCATTTAAATCTCGATTCATATGCTTATCCTGTTTGAAATGAAAAAAACGGCTTACAGTAAGTTAGTAGGAACTCCTTTAAAAGCGGCATCTGCTAGGCAGAAAATTAGCTTTCTGGGGTTTTTAATAGACTGCGCTATAAAGCGCAGCAAAACTAATATCTTTGGGCTGCTCTCTGACAAACTTGTTTAAAAATAGTGTATGTCTTATCAAGAAACTGCAAAATCGGTATTTGAGTTGGAGGCCAAGGCCCTTCAGCAACTTGGCCAAAAAATTAACAGTCATTTTGATGGGGCTGTTCAGGCTATTCTCAATTGCTCGGGCCGCTTGGTGGTCTGTGGCATGGGCAAATCGGGCCTGATTGGGAAGAAGATTGCGGCGACTTTGGCCAGTGTGGGCCGCCCTAGCTTTTTTCTCCACCCTTCAGAGGCCATTCATGGCGATTTGGGGATGCTGATGGAAAATGACTGCTTTTTGAGCCTTTCTAATTCGGGAGAAACGGATGAACTCTTGCAAATTTTGCCTCATATTCAAGCGCTCGAGCTGCCGCATATTTGTATTGTGGGCCGCCCCAAATCAACCTTGGCCCGTTATGCCGACTTTGTCCTAGATGTGGGCGTTTCGGTAGAGGCCGCCCGCCTGCAGGCGGTTCCCTTAGCCTCTAGCCTGACCGCCCTGGCCATGGGCGATGCCCTAGCCGCGGCCTATATTGAGGCCAGCAATTTCCAACAGGCCGATTTTTTGCGCTATCATCCTGGCGGCAACCTCGGCAAGCGCCTGCTCACTAAGGTCCAAGAGGCCATGCAAAGCGAAAAATTGCCCCTTGTTGGTCCAAATACCAATATGCAAGAGCTACTATTGACGATTTCGGCTGGGCAGCTGGGCCTAGCCATTGTTCAGGAGGCCGGAAAAGTCTTGGGCATTATTACCGATGGCGATTTGCGCCGCCAACTGAGCCAAACGGCCAATGATGCCTTTTTTGCCCTGAAGGCCAAGGCCCTAATGACGCCAAGACCCAAAACTATTTCTCCCCAAGCCTCTTTGCTCGATGCCGAGGAGCAAATGCAGCAGCTGAGAATCAACGCCCTTTTGGTCCTTGAAGAAGAACGCCTGCTGGGGATTATTGCCAAGCAACATCTTAAGTAGGATTTGGGGCCTCCGCTGCGCTGCGCTTGCGGCGCTATGTTGCGGGGCTCGCAGGTCTGCTCGGCCCTGCGGCGGCTGCGCCGCCTGGGTCTGGCCTGACGGCCACCCCTCCACAGCGCTAGGCCAAGGAGGCCTGGCCCTACACACAAACTAAAACTATGTATCCATACCTTTTTGCCATCAGTCTGATTTGTACGGCCTCCTTTTTGCGGGCCCAATCTCTTTTTAGTTTAGAACAACTAGAAAACGATGAGGAAATTCCCCTCTACTATTCGGTAGATAAGGCCTATATAGAAAAAGCCAAGGCCTATAAGCTACGCCTCTACAAACAGGCCAATAGTCTGCCGCCTTTAGTGGCCCAATTGCCCAATTTGCAAGCCCTTTATGCCGAACATATTTACTTTGAGCATTTAACGGAGGCCATTGGCGATTTAGAACAGCTACAACTGCTTTCTCTTCGGCATAATAAGGTGAAAGAACTGCCCGAAGCCCTGGCCAAATTGCAAAACCTCAAGTGGCTGGACCTCAGCAAAAATCGTCTGACAAGCTTTCCCTATCCCTTGGACCAATTAGGCGGCTTAGAAACATTGCAACTGCAAGAAAATGATATCGATAGCCTGCCCGCCGATTTATCGAACTGGCAAAATTTGCAATATCTGGACCTCTCTAATAATTATTTTGTAGACCTTGGTGGCCTGCCTAAATTGCCCAATTTGCAGTATCTAGATCTCTATTATAATAAGCTAGAAGAACTAGATAGCCTGCTCTGGCAAATGGAGAACCTACAACAACTCAATTTGGGCCGAAACCCCCTCAAAAATCCAGAACAACTCTTTGAGCAACTGCCTGCACTCAAACAACTCTATGAGCTACAATTGCCCGAATTGGGCCTAGAGCAACTGCCCAGTAATTTGGACCAATTGCAGCAAATAGAACGCCTTAACCTCAAGGGGAATAAACTAAAAGCCATAGACGAAAGCCTCTATAGCATGAAGGACCTCTTTTGGCTAGACCTCTCTGATAACCGACTCGATAGCCTCTCGCCCAGAATAGGCGAGCTAGAGCATTTGGTTTGGTTAGACTTGGCTGGAAATGATCTAGAGGTTTTGCCCGATAGCCTAAAATATCTGGAAAATCTCCGCTACCTCAGTATTCGGGTGATGGACCTCAAGGGCTTTCCAGAGGTAGTCTGCGAACTGCCCAACCTAGAAGAGCTCAATGCCGCCAATGTTCAGATTTATAGTTTGCCCAGTAGCATGGAAAAAATGCAAAACTTAAGGGCCATTGATTTGAGCTATAACAAATACCTTAAACCAGGCCAGGTTTTTGCCCGCTTGGCCAAACTCCCTCGCTTGAGCAGCCTAAAATTAGCGGGGACCAAATATAACTACCTCCCCCCCAATATTGGCGATTTGCAGGCCCTAGAAATCTTGGACCTCTCGGATAATGATTTTGGCCAACTACCCGATAGTCTGTATAGCCTACGCAATTTGCGCCAACTGAATTTGGCCGATACCAAGCTGCGCAAACTCAAGCATAAAATTGGGCAATTGGAGAACTTGGAAGAGCTCGATTTGCGCTATAATAGCAAATTGGACCATTTGCCAGAAAGCATTAAGCAGTGCAAAAAGCTAAAGAAAATCTATTTGAGGGGCTGCCCTATTCCCGAAGAAGAAAAGGCTTGCCTCCGAGAATGGTTGCCTGGCGTAAAGCTCTATTAACAGCGCATTTTACTGGGGGCGCAGCCCCTTTGATGGCCTAGCGATGTGCAGCAGTGCGGCGCAGCCGCAGACCAAGGCCGTCAGGCCGCAGGGCCGAGCAGACCTGCGAGCTGCGAAACGTAGCGCCGACGACCGAAGGGAGGCGGAGGCCCCAAAAAAGATGATTATTCATCTAAATCGTTTTTCTCTTTGAGCGTTATTTACAGGCAGATGCCCAGAACTAAAAAGGGCTGTCGGAATTCTCCAACAGCCCTTTTTGCTTAGTCCTTATTCAGTTCCTCTTGCTTCTGCACATTTTTAGGAGCTTCGGCTTTGGGTTCCTGTTTTTTGGGTTCCTGCTTCTGCACATTTTTAGGAGCTTCGGCCTTAGGTTCCTGTTTTTTGGGTTCCTGCTTCTGCTCATTTTTAGGAGCTTCGGCCTTAGGTTCCTGTTTTTTGGGTTCCTGTTTCTGCACATTTTTAGGAGCTTCGGCTTTGGGTTCCTGTTTTTTGGGTTCCTGCTTCTGCTCATTTTTAGGAGCTTCGGCTTTGGGTTCCTGTTTTTGGGGTTCCTGCTTCTGCTCATTTTTAGGAGCTTCGGCCTCTTTATTTTCTACAGTATCTGTAGGACGGGGACCCTTGCGTTTTGGTCCACGAGGGGGGCGCTTACTGCTGCGCTTGCCTTTTCCTTTGGGGTCCTCCTCATTCGTCTCCTCTTGTTTAGGAGCATCTTTTCGTTCTTGTTGGCGTTGCTTGCGGTATTTCCGTCTTTCCTGTTCCTCTTCCTTTTCGTATTGTTCTAGGCTAATACTAGGCATTTCATTAGCGTGCATATCCTCATAATTGGCCCTATTTCTATGGGCATCGATAGCCAGATAGAGCGCACGGCGGAAAGAGTCGGCATCGGCTACATTTTTTCCGGCCAAATTGAAGGCGGTCCCATGGTCTGGAGAAGTGCGGACAAAGGGCATTCCTGCGGTAAAATTGACCCCTTGACCAAAAGAGAGGGCCTTAAAAGCCACCAGTCCTTGGTCGTGGTACATGGCCAAAATGGCGTCAAAATTTTTATAATTTTGGCTACCAAAGAATCCATCGGCAGGGTAGGGGCCAATAGCCATAATGCCTTCTTTTTTGGCTTTTTCGATAGCGGGGAGAATCACTTCTTGCTCTTCGGTCCCAATATTTCCACCATCGCTAGCGTGGGGATTAAGGCCCAGAACGGCAATTTTTGGGCGGTCCAGCCCAAAGTCGGCCCGCAAACTATGGTGCATCAGTTGTAGCTTGCGCAAAACGGTTTGGCTATTGATGGCATCGGCCACTTGGCGAATAGGGAGATGATTGGTCACTAGGCCTACACGGAGGTTTTCATGCACCAGCATCATTAGATTTTCTTTGCTACCCAATTGCTCGGCCAGATACTCGGTATGTCCCGTATGCGGAAAGTTGGCTAGCTGCATAGCCTCCTTATTGATTGGGGCTGTGACTAGGGCATCTACATAGCCATCTTTTAGGGCCTGTACGGCTTTTTCGAGGGCGATATAAGCATATTTGCCAGCTTCTTCAGAGATATTGCCCAAATTGATACGAACATTATCGCTCCAACAATTGACCACATTGATTTGTCCTTCTTCTGGCTGTTCTCCTTCTTCTATGGTATGAAACTGAAAACTGCGCAGCTTGACAATATTCTTATGGTAGGCCAAGATCTTGGCCGAACCAAAAATAACGGGCGTACAAAGTTCGGTAATGCGGCTATCGCCTAATGTCTTGAGGAGAACTTCTGGACCAATACCGTTAATGTCTCCAATAGAAATTCCTATTTTAATCTTTTCCATGATTGCTTAAAATGAGCGCATAAAAAAAAGCCCTAGCTCAGTTGTTGAATCAGCGCCTCGCAGGCGCGGTCCAACATGGCATAGACCAACTCAAAGCCATTGTCATCCCAATAAGGATCGGGAACGGCTTGGTTGAAATGGGGCCGTTCGAAGTTCATAATGAGCTGTACTTTTGCTTTTTGCTCTTCTCCTTGGGCCATTTTTCGGGCATCTTGATAATTTTGGCTATCCATAGCCAGAATAAGGTCAAAGATAGCAAAATCTTTGGGTTTTAGGGCTCGAGATCGCTGTTGGCTGATGTCGATCCCATGGGCGAAGGCCACCGCCTGAGAACGAGGATCGGGGGCTTCGCCAGCATGATAGGCAGAGGTCCCCGCCGAATCTATAGTCCAGTCTAAATTTAAATCAGTTACTTTTTTACGCAGAATGCCCTCCGCTAGCGGAGAGCGGCATATATTGCCTAGGCAAAGCATTAAAATTTTCATTATACAATTTGCTTTTTTATTTTGTACAACTGTTTAGTTTTTAAGCGGGAGCTGAGCTAATTTTGGCCCTCTTGCAACTTATGGACAGGCTTTATTTATACACTCCACTTTAAGGTAAATAAACTCCCCCGGATTTATGTCAAAAATAAAAGGACAACTATTCAAGCGGGGGCTGATGTGGCATTTGCGATCAGCCTCTCAACGGCAACAAACTCCGCTGCGCTTGCAGCAGCAGAGCTTGCAGTTTCTTTTGCAGATGGCTGAGCAAACAGCATTTGGTCGGCACTATAAGTTTGCTCAAATTCGGGCGGCTCTAGACCCCATTCGGGCCTATCAGGAGCAGCTTCCTATTGTAGATTATGAACAGATGTATGCCCATTGGTGGCATCGTTTGCTAGAGGATGAGGCCAATGTAGTTTGGCCTGGGAAAATCCGTTATTTTGCCCAAAGTTCGGGCACTTCTGGCAGCCCTAGCAAGAAGATTCCCGTGAGCAAGGCGATGCTAGGCGCCATGAAACGCAGCACTAAGTTTATGTTTGCTCATTCTACCCAATGGGAGCTTGGCCCCAATTTTTATGGCCGAGATTTCCTCATTATGGGCAGTAGTACGACTTTGCGCAAGCAGGGCCAGCATTGGCTAGGCGATATTTCGGGCATTAATGCCACGCAAATGCCAAGCTGGTTTCGGGGCTTTTATAAACCTGGTGCCAAAATTATTAAACTCCCCAATTGGGAGGAACGAGTTTCTGCTATTGCCGAACAGGCCCATAAATGGGACCTAAGCGTAATTGCGGGTATCCCTTCCTGGGTGCAGATGATGCTCGAACGAGTGCTGCAGGTCCAAAAAGCGGATCAAATTATTGATATCTGGCCCAATCTCAAGATTTATGTCTCTGGCGGGATCGCCTTTTCGCCTTACCGACAACGCTTTAAGGAGTTGATTGGCGGCAATGTACACACCCTAGATACCTATAATACCTCGGAGGGGAGCTTGGCCTGTCAAACCCGAATTGACGATGAGGTCATGCCCCTAGAGTTGATTCTGAATAATGGGATTTTCTTTGAGTTTATTCCCTTCAATGCCGATAATTTTAGCCCAATGGGCCAGTTGCTTCCCCAGGCCAAAGCCCTGCATATTGGGGAGGTTCGGGAAGGCAAGGAGTATGCTCTGCTCCTCAGTACTTGCTCGGGCGCTTGGCGCTATTTGCTGGGCGATACGGTCCGCATTCTCAATAAACAAAGGGCCGAGATTCGCCTTACGGGCCGCATTAAGCATTTTGTGAGCATCTGCGGCGAGCACCTTTCTGTAGACAATATGAATGAGGCCCTGGCCCGCTGCGAAGCAGAACTAGGCTTGCAATTTGGCGAGTTTCATCTGCAGGCCGTTAAGGTCGGCAATCATTTTGAGCACCATTGGTTTTTGGGCCAAACGGCCCCCTTGGCGGGCTTGTCGGAGGAGTTGCTGGCCCAAAAAGTCGACCAATATTTGGGCGCTCTAAACGACGATTATAAAACAGAAAGAGAAGATAATTTGTTAAAGAAAGTGAAGCTGCGCCTCTTGCCCAATGCCCTGTTTTGGGAGTGGTGGGGGCAGCAAAAACGCCTCGACGGGCAGTCCAAGTTTCCTAGGGTACTGACCGCCAAGCAATTTGCCGACTGGAAACAATTTTTAGATGCCAAAGGATACTAAAGCCATTTTACTTTTTGATGGGGTTTGCCATCTTTGCGAGAAAAGCGTGCAGTTTGTGCTGCAAAGAGATCGGCAGGCTAAGGTTCATTTTGCCGCCTTGCAATCGGAGGCAGGGCAGCGGATTTTGGCCCAACAGCAACTGGCCCAAAGCGATTTTAAATCGCTGGTTTTAGTAGAAGATGGCCAGGCCTATTTGGGCTCTACGGCGGCTTTGCGCCTGCTTTGTTTGCTGCCTTTTCCCTGGCCCATTTTTGGCGTTTTTTTGTGGCTGCCCCGCTTTTTAAGAGATCCCGTCTACTACTGGATTTCCAAAAATCGCTATCGTTGGTTTGGCCAAAAAGAGCACTGTATGCTGCCTAAAGCGGATTGGCAAGACCGTTTTCTTTCCTAATAATTTGGGGCCCGCGGCCGCCTTGGCAAAGCCAAGGCGGCCGCCGCTATGCTGCGCCGCTCGCAGGTCTGCTCGGCCCTGCAGCCGCCTTTGGCGGCTTGGGTCTGGCCCTGCGGGCCACGGCTGCGCAGCGCTGGGCCGCTCATCTTTTTGGCTTTCTTTTGGCCCGCTTCTTCGGCCCGCAAAAAGGAGCAAAACCCTAGGGTTTTGCCAATCATCGCCTAGGGGCTTGTCTCTAGGCGGCAAAAAGGATAAACACAACATTTTAAACAGACACATAAGGAGCAAGATTAAATTTCTGCGTTTAGAAGGAGCGCAGCGACTGGCCTAGCGATGTGCAGCAGTGGCCCGTAGGGCCAGACCGAGCCAGCTTGCTGGCGAAGGGCCGAGCGAATAGCGAGCTGCGAAACGTAGCGCCCGCCGCAGGCGGGAGGCCCCAAAAACAGCAGCAGCTTAAAAATAAACCTAGAGAAAGCCTTTTAATTTGGAGCTATGCAAGTTTCTTTTTTGGCTAGGGGCGGCTTGATAAATGGCATAATCGGGCGTATCCTGGCTAATGATAGCGCCCATACCGATAATATTATATTGGCCGATTTGGACATTTTGTTGGACAGCGGATTGGAGGCCGAGGAAAGAGCCCTGGCCCACAGTAACATTGCCTGCGAGGGTACAGCCGCTGAGGAGAGTATGGGCCTGGATTTGGCAATGATGGCCTAGTCTGGCGCCAAAGAGAATACAGTTATCGGCTAATTGGATAAAGGGTTGGAGGTCAGATCCTTCTCCGATAAAGACATTTTCGCCAAACTGGAGATTGGGCCAAACGTCTGCTTTAGAGGAGCAATAGCTGGCCAAGGTGTAGCCTTTTTCTTTAAAGTAGTGGAAGAGTCGTTTTCGTTCTTTGATATTGCCAAGAGCAATAAAAACCGCAGTTGTTGAAGGGGGGAAGGAGTTGGGGAGTTCTTCTAGGGGGATAATAGGGTAGTCTGCTTTTGCGTTGGCTAGATACTTTTGTTCGATACAGTGGGCAACAATTTGGTAGGGACTATCTAGTTGAAAAACATAAGCGGCATAGGCGGCAAAGCGGCCGCAGCCATAAATAATTAGCTGCATGAAAGAAATTGGTTATATACATTGGAATAGAGTGGTGTAGTGGTAAATAAGCATAGAGAGCGGCCTACTTCCTTTGGAAATAGGCCGCTCTTGTAAAGCTAAGAATAAAAAAGATTAGGGGCGTTTGTTATCCACCTCTTTTTCGGGTTTGATAGTTAGGATCAATGCTTTTTCGATATCGGCATATTGGTTAATGGCCTTTTTGATATCATCTGCTTTGAGATCTTCGATCATTTTTTCTTTGTCGAAAATGCTCAAGGGATTTTCATTGAAGCGATATTTATTGAGCAATTGGCCGATCCAGAAGCGGTTCTCTTTGAGCGAAGTTTCTAGGCCACGGCGTTTAGTTTCGCGGACCTTTTCGAGATTTTCCTCAGAGGGGCCATCTTTTTGGAGCTTGGCCACTTCTTCTTTAACGGCTTCTACGAGGACCTCCACATCATCGGGAGCGCATTGGAAGAAGACAATAATCTGGCTAGTTCCCTTGGGTTCGCGGCTCATGCCACCGCCTACAAATGGGCTATAGACCCCCCCTTTATCTTCGCGGAGGTTTTCTCGGACCATGATGCTCAGGACGCTAATTGCGGCATCTAATTTAAAGGCCTCTTCAGCCGACCAATTGACCTCTTGGGCAAAAGAGAGAATCACATTAGACTGAGGAGCGAGTCCTTTCTTCAGGTTTTTGGTCATACCCTTAGCGGGGAACTTCACCTCAGGGTCTTTATAATTCTCCTTGCGGTTGGTGCTAGGGAGGCTAGCGATATACTGCTCCACCTGTCCTTTAATCTCTTCGGGTTTAAAGTTACCGACGAGGACAAAAGTAAAGTCGCTAAAATCGGCGAAGCGTTCCTTATAAATCTCGTGAGCACGTTTCATATCGATGCTACGGATTTGCTCCTCAGAGAGGAGGCCAGGGCGGCGGGGGTGATTTTGGCTAAGGGCCTTTTGGTACTCGTTGAAGAAATACTGTTGGGGGTTAGACAGGGCGTTACGGCTTTGTTCTATGGCCTCTTCCAGATAAGCTTCATAGGCTTTTTCGTCTAGGCGGCTTTGGGTAGCATAGAGATAAAGCAATTTGAGCATAGTTTCAAAATCGGCGGTAGAAGAGCGGCCAGAGAAGCCCTCGCTCAGTTCGCTGATATAGGGGCTAATGCTGACTGTTTTGGCGGTCAATTTTTTCTCTAGGGCGATAAGGTCAAATTGGCCAACGCCAGAGCGGTCGATCAATTCGGCGGCGCTAGAAGCCGTAAGGAAATCCTTGACATCATAGATAGAGTGGCCACCGGGGCTATAGGCTTGCAGCATAATTTGGTCGCCTTCAAAGTCGGTGGGTTTCAAGATCACCTTAGCGCCGTTAGAGAGCGTCCATTCGGTAATATTGAGTTCTTTCTCCTTCACTTCTTTTTGGGCCGTTACCTTACCTGTTTTGGGGGCTTTTTCGAGCAGCGGCATATCGAGGAACTTATCCTTATAGGCTTCCACTTCAATCTTTTCGTTTTCGGCTAGCAGTTCGCGGATGCGGTCTTCAGTTGGGATCTTGAGGCCCTCTTTGGCTGGGGCGGTAAGGATAGCCGTGCGGTTTTCCTTGGTGATCCAAGCCTTGGGCAGGGCATTCATTTCCTTAAGCTTAATGCTAGGGAGAAACTCCTTGACCAACTGTAGTTCTTTTTCGATACCGAATAGGGGGGCATCTTGGAGGAAGTGGCTCACACATTCGCTGGCGATAGAGGCTGAAGTCACCTTATCGCGTTTGCGGTAAGCTTGTTCTACATAATTGAGATATTCGGCTTTGGCCCGTTCTAGTTCGGTATCGGTAAAGCCGTGTTCTAGTACACGTTTTTGTTCGCGTAGGACCAGGGCGATAGCCTCTTCGATACTATTTTCTTTGGCGGCAGCTTGGATAAAATAGGCATCGGAATTACGCACATAATTGCCATAGCCAGAACCTGCATAGAGGAAAGGGGCTTTGGGATCTTGGCTTAGCTCATTATAGCGAGCATTAAGCATGATATTATAGAGTTGGTGCGTAATAGAGGTTCTAAAATCGTCTAGAGTCTTGATGCTTTTGGGAGCATGTTTATGGATCATTTGGAAGCTCACATTCGTGGCTTCTTTATCGGTAGCTACAGCGACAAAAGTTTCCTTATGGCCGGGGACCTCAAAGAGTTTTTTCTCTTTGGGGTTTTCGGGATTTTCCATTTTAGAAAAATTCGTTTTGATTTTGGCTTCGATCTCATCTAGGTCGATATCGCCGACCACGATAAGGGCCATAAGATTGGGGCGGTACCAATCCTTGTAGAAGGTCGTGAGGCGTTCGTAGGGGGCATTTTGGATCACCTCTGTAGTCCCGATAGGTAGGCGATTAGCATAGCGAGAATTATAGAAAAGTTTGGGCCAGTAGACCTGGCGCATACGTTCGTCGGCGCCGAGGCGGGTTCTCCATTCTGAGAGAATAACGCCTCTTTCCTTATCAATTTCTTCTTCTTCAAAAGAGACTGCTGAGGCCCAATCTTGCATAACGACCAGTCCTTTATCGACTAAGCCTTCCTTATCGGTAGGGAGTTGGAGCATATAGACCGTTTCATCGAAAGAAGTATAGGCGTTGAGGTCTGCACCGAAGCGGACCCCTGTTTTTTCTAGGAAGTCGACCAACTCATTCTTTTTGAAGTTGGCAGTACCATTAAAGCACATATGCTCTACAAAGTGGGCGAGGCCTCTTTGGCTATCTTCCTCTTGCATAGAGCCGGCATCGATAGCTAGGCGTAATTCGATGCGGTTTTCGGGTTTGGCATTTTTGCGCAGATAGTAGCGCATACCGTTTTCTAGTTGGCCAGTGCGGATACTTTCGTCAAAAGGCAGGGCGGCTTCCATGCCACTTGCTTTTTCCTCTACGGTAGAGGTATTGGCGGAGATACTGCCTAGGCCGCTAAGGGGCGAGCTAGTATCTTTGGCTGGGCTATTTTGTTGCTCATCATTAGAGGAGAGCCCACCTTTTACTTTAGTAGAGGTTTTGCAGGCGGCTACTCCCATTAGGAGCAACCCTAGGGCAAAGCCCCATTGTTTTAGCTTCATCATGAGATATGTCAATTAAGAAATAAGGTGTGTAAAATACATGTATATTAGTGTTGTGTTTTGCTTTTTAGTTAAGCAAAAATAAAATTTGAAAATAGAAACTGAATTTTTTTCGACTGAAATGCCTTTATAGGCCATAAAAACAGTTAAATTTAACTTTTGTTATATTGCAGTACGACCCCTTAACAGGGCTATATAGTATTTTCTCCATTTTGAGGGCGGAGAAAAAGAAGAGCAAGCGAGTTAACCTATAGAATGTATTGAAAAAACGAACTAGCTTAGTGAACTAGGCCCCCCTTTCTGTTTGCCTATTATTTTGGGTAATTATTTTGGGCAGCCCGTCAAAAAAAGCCTAAAAGCAGTCTAGCCAATAGAGGCTTATATCCGAGTTATTGGCTAGCTCACTCATTATTTTATCAATTTTTGGCAAAATAAACATTGAGTCTAATGGTTTGCAAATGAGTGGTTTAAGTTGTTTTTTTGCTATTGGGGGGTAATTTTTCGATTTTTGAGGTAACAAAAACCAAAATTTTGGCATAAATGTCTAAAGATAGAAGTAAAGAGAACGCTCCATTGCTTGAAGCGATTCGGTTGAGAGACGATAAAGTAATAAAGCAGATATATCTGGAGAACAAGAAAAAGTTTGTACCTGCAGCTTGTAAAATTTTTATGCAAAAAGAAGCGGAGGTCAATGAGTACTATCATGAATGTTTTCTTGTTTTTGTAGATAATGTGCAGAAAGGTAAATTAACGAAGCTGACTTGTCAGCTACATACTTATTTACTGGCTATATCTAAGCGTTTGCGCAAGGAATCTTTCCGGAATCAGCAAAGAGACAAGTTGTCTACTCAGGATACCGAATTTTGGTTAAATGTAGATGGGGAGTCTAGTTCTGTTGATACCTCTATTTTGGAACATTACGAAGATGAGCATCGTAAAAAGATAGTAAGGAGTTTACTAAAGCGTATTAGTCCTTCCTGTCAAAAGTTGCTCAATCTTATTTTTTACAAAAATCATAGCTTAGCTGAGATTGTCGAGCTAATGGAGTATTCTGATGAGCGAGTTGTGCGCAAGCGAAAATCGATTTGCATGAAGAAGCTCCGGGAGATTGCGCAGTCTTTTAAAGATAAGCTTCACTAACTGCTAGCCCCCCCTATATTTGCTAGTAGTAAAACGCCCCTAATAATGATCACAGAAGAGAAAAAACTAGAGCTGATTGAAAAGCTGGTCCTCAACTATGAGATGACAGCAGGAGATCGGCAGATGGCAAATGACTTAAAAGAGGAGATGCCTAGGGAAGAGTATGAAGATTATGAGATGCTCTTTAAGGGCTTGGATGGTCTGGCTGCAGATAGCTTATTAGCCGATATGAAAAGCTGGGATGCTGAAGAGGAGTTGGCAGAAGAAAAACCGGCCGCCAAGGTCTTTTTCTTGCCTAACTTTAAGTTTTGGCAACTGGCCGCTTCTGTACTTTTGTTGTTTGGCCTGAGCTATAGCCTTTATCAGCTGCTGCCCCAAGAAGATCGCTATTTTGCTAGCTTGCCAGCCGCTCCTTTGTATAGCTTTACCCGAGGAGAAGCTCTGGAGGCTAGTCAAGCATTGATTGCCCAGAAATACCGGGATGAAGATTACACAGCTATTGTAGAGCAGATGGCTCAGCTGTCTTTGGCCGAACTACAAGCTAAGGAGCTTAAAATGCAGTTGGCCTTTGGGTTTAGTACTATCAAAACAGGCAAAGAACTGGAGAAGGCTGAGGCTATGCTCTTGGCTTTTCCTCAAGAAGAGGATAAAATGCGCTTAATGCAGCTCAAGGACTTTCAACTCTTTTTGATTAGTTATCAATTAGGAAAGGAAGAGCGCATGCAGGCACTTGCTGCACAAATCTTAAAACAGCCTCGACATGAGTGCTATGCGCAAGTACAAGCCTTCTATGAGGAAAAAGGCCTTGCCTTACCTCAATAATTAGTGATAGTTAAGATAGAATTCTACCAGCCAGTCCTACCTTAGGGCTGGCTTTTTTATTTGCAGAATGCAAAGCGCTGGCAACCATAGAAAGGGCGGCAATGCCCCAAAAATATAAAGCATAAGTTTGTTTAACTTGGCAAACTGCCGTAAGTTGATGGACTAAATCCGTATCATAATTATGGCCATTTTGTTAGCGTATAAGGGCTTGACAATAGACTTTAAACAGGGCGATATGCCCGCTGTTCGAGCCGTGGACCAGCTGAGCTTTCAGTTGCGCTCTGGAGAGTTGTTGGGCATTGTCGGAGAATCAGGCTCTGGCAAATCAGTGAGCTGTTTGGCCGCACTACGACTGTTGGCCAGGCCAGCAGCACAGTATGTAGCCGGACAAATTATTTATCGAAAAGGAGAGGAGGAGCTAGATCTTTTGCAACTGAAAGATGCCGAAATGCGGAAGATTCGAGGCCAGGAAATCGCCATGATTTTTCAGGAGCCCATGAGTTCTTTAAATCCCGTTCTTTCTTGTGGCGAACAATTGATAGAAGCGATCCCCAAAGAAGAAAAAAAGGAAGCCAAGGCCGCCAAAGCTCGAGCCTTGGCCCTATTGGAAAAAGTACGTTTGGATGATAGTGAACGCATTTTTTCAGCTTATCCACATCAATTATCTGGCGGCCAAAAACAACGCCTAATGATAGCTATGGCTTTGGCCGGCCGCCCCAAGATCCTAATTGCCGATGAACCCACAACAGCCCTAGATGTCTCGGTCCAAAAGTCTATCTTGGCCCTGATTAAGCAGTTGCAAAAGGAGCTAGATATGGCCGTAATATTTGTTACGCATGATTTGGCCGTTCTAGCCGAAATTGCCGACCGAGTTCTGGTGATGTATCAGGCTAAACGAATGGAAGAAGGACCTATCTCAGAGATTTATGAATCTCCCAAATCACCTTATACAAGAAGCCTACTGGCCTGCCACCCGCCCCTAGATAGTTGGCTCAGCCGCTTGCCTACTGTGGCCGATTTTATGGGAGAACCCCCCAAATATAGCTCGGCCAAAGCCGCCCGAAAAGCACTCGCTAAACCAGCCCCTACTTATGAAGTACCTAAGGTTCAGCCGCTTTTGGAGGTGGAAAACCTAAGGACCTATTTCCCTAAGCAACGAACTTTCTTTGGCCGTACCAAAAGCTACCTTAAAGCCGTTGATGGAGTGTCCTTTGCTTTGTATCCCGGCGAGGTCTTGGGCTTGGTCGGGGAGTCGGGCTCTGGAAAAACTACCCTGGGCCGCAGTTTGCTGCGCCTACAAGATTGCCAAGCCGATAAGCTTTGCTTTGATGGGCAAGATCTCCGAACACTCTCGCCTAAAAAGTTGCGTCAGCTGCGCCCACAAATGCAAATCATTTTTCAAGATCCCCTAGCCGCACTCAATCCCAGACAAAAAATTGGAGCCGCCATTGAAGAACCCATGCGTATGCACGGCATTTTGTCCTCTAAACGAGAACGCCGAAAACGCGTGGAGGAACTGCTGGAACAAGTCGGACTTTCTGCCGATCAATATAACCGATACCCCCATGAGTTTTCTGGTGGACAGCGCCAACGAATCTGTATCGCTCGGGCTTTGGCCCTGCAACCCCGCCTGATTGTTTGCGATGAGTCGGTGTCTGCCCTAGATGTCTCGGTGCAGGCACAGGTCCTCAATTTATTGCTGGACCTAAAAGAACAGTACCAATTGAGCTATATCTTTATCTCTCATGACCTCTCTGTGGTCAAGTTTATGGCCGACCGCCTGCTCGTTATGCAAAACGGAAAAATTGTAGAATCAGGCAGTAGTCGACAAATTTATGAAAACCCCCAAGAAGCTTATACCCAAGAACTCATTGCTGCCATCCCCAAAGGTTAGCTAAACCCTTATCAATGATAAAACTAATCGAGCAATGGCCTTACCCCCCTAAGGCAATTAAGTCCAAATTACACGCATGGGCCTATTGCTTAACCGATGACAAAAATTGGCAACTCAGTCAGGAGTTTGTAGATGCAGCCTCTGGACTGACTGTACTTCTGTTGCAGGCTCGAAGGCGATACCGCCTCAATGAAAAAGGAGAGGGCTATAGCCTACCCAATAAGGTCTTTTTGCTAGACCAAAAGCCTACTCGCTTATTAGCACCCAAGGATTGGCGCCCCCGCTTTGAGTATAAACGCAAAGAATGGCAAGACCCTAAAGGCATTTTCCTTTTGCAAGTAGAAAGAATTTGGTCCGAGACCGGCGACTATTATGAGGAAAAACTCTTTAAAACCGAAAATATGCAGTTGCTCATGCAACGCCAACGCCTCGCTTTTGAAGAAAAAGAAGCCGAAAGCCTTTTGCTCAAACAACTCCGAAAAGAACGAAGCCTAAAAAATAACCCCCAAAGCCTTAGTTTGACCGAACTGAGCCAGCTGCAGGCCCAAAAAATGAAGGAAAGTCCATGCTTACTCTTACTTAGCTATGTCGATGAGGAAAATAAAATCTTCCGACTTTGGTCAAAATATGCCAGCCTAGAATTAAAAGACGAAGATGGCCAACTCTGCCAAAAATTTGACAGCCTAGAGGATTTTTGGTGGTTCTGGAATGCCGCCGGCCTCTTTTTTCTCTATTATCGCCCCTGCCATCATTGCCTAGACCATATCGAACGCCCCCTCTTCCTCTGCCAATGGATTGTCCAATTAGGTAACCAATTGCGCCAAAGCCAAAACCTAAACAGTAGCGACTATTTCCTGCTCCAACAATGGGAAAATCTCTGCTTCGACCCCAGCCTTTCAAGCGGCTGCTTCAAGCAGTTTTGCCCAATTTGCCAACAAGCCCTGCCCTATAATCCCCGCTACCCCAAAAGGATCTGCAAAAACTGCCAAGCCAAAGCCCAAAATGAAGCCGGCCAAAGCCTCCGCTTCTACAATCAAGGCCTAAATAAAGGCTTGGTCCTCGAAACCCTCGGCCCAAAAGGCAAAGTCCTCAAAAAAGACCAAGGCCGTAGCCAATATTATTGCTATATCAATAAACAACTTTGCCTCATCCATGAAGGCCGCTTCGGAGGCATCCTCCTGCGTTTAGTCGATTGATTTTTTGCTGTTTTTGGGGCCCGCGGCCGGCTAGGCTTCGCCTAGCTCGGCCGCCGCTATGCTGCGGGGCTCGCAAGCCTGCTCGGCCCTGCGCGGGCTTCGCCCGCTGGGTCTGGCCTGCGGCCACCCACTCCGCAGCGCTGGGCCAAATAACGCCTGGCCGAAATAGAAAACTTGAGCAAAGGGAGAAAAAAATTAGGTAGAATCAAAAAACAATTAATATATTGCCAGCCGCAGTTAACTAACTGAAAATAAAAAAGTTACGTCAATTGCCTAATCGATTGAGAATTAATAAATTAGCATAAATTGAAGAGCTATATCGTTTTTCTAAGAGGAATCAATGTCGGCGGCAAACGCAAATTGCCCATGAAGTCGCTCCAAAGCTGGCTAGCCGAAAGCGGAGACTACCAAGCCGTAAAAAGCTACCTGCAAACCGGTAATGTTTTGCTCAAAACAACAGCAACCTCCCCCAAAGCATTAGAAGACCAACTAGAAAAATTGCTCCAAAGCAAAATGCAAGATGCTCCCACGGTCTTGGCCCGAACCGTAGAAGATTATATTTCTGCCATAGAAAATCGGCCATTTCAAGAGCAGGCCTTAGAAAAATCTTATCTTTGTCTTCTCAAATCTGCTGATTATCAAGGCCAGCAAAAGCCCAGCGATGAAGTAGAAAAATGGGAGTGGCGAAAAGGAATGTTATTTCTCTATTACCCCAATGGCTACGGCCGCTCAAAACGAGCCAACAACTATTGGGAACGACAACTAAAAATGCCCTGTAGTAGCCGCAACTATAAAACTTGTCTACATTTACTCGCCTTAGCCAAAAGCACCTATGTTGATTAGCAAACAAGAGTTGAGTTCTTCCCTTGGCGTCTGTAACTCAACCATTAGCAACTGGATTAGAACCGGCCTGCTACCCGATTACCAAAAAGGCCAAGAAGGATATAGCCCCAGAACGATAGAGGATATCATGAGCCAGATACAAGCCACAAACAAACTGAAAAGTAGAGTGAACCGCAGCCATAAACATGAATTGCAAATCGTAACCGGAACCCTAAGCTATGCCGAAAGTAAGCTTTTGGTCGAATGGCTACTCCAACTCTCCGAACGCCACCAGCTTTCGGTAGATGCACTCATGTGTTGCCTCTCTATTAAGGCCCTTGATGATGCTCAACTCATTAAAATGGATTGGGCCAATAGCCAACTCAGCTCTAGCTCAGATGAGTTTACGCTCTTCCTGCAAACTTGGCTAGATGAACAAGGCCTACCCCAAGATTTAGAACCCCTCCAAAGAGATCTGCTCGGCCTAACTGTGCCCGAAAAAGAACCCGATTTTATGGGGGTGATCTACGAATCTATGCGCAGCCTGAGCGAAAAAGCTAAGCTGGGCGCTTTCTTTACCCCCGCCGAATTGGTCGAGGATATTGTACTGCCCGCTACCGCTTCTGTGCTCGACCCCTGTAGCGGAACCGGAACTATTTTACTCCATGTCTTGGACCGTGCACACGCTCCCTCTCTTATTCACCTCCGAGATGTAGATAGCCTCGCTCTCCGCATCGCTAAGGTCAATTTTGCCCTCTTTTTTCAACGTATCGACGAGCTGGTCCATACCGAAGTAATGGATGTGCTAGAGGAACAACCCCAAGAACGATTCGATTATATTATTACGAATCCTCCCTGGGGCGCCAAATTGGACAAAAAACGCAAGAAGGAGTTACGCAAAACCTATCCCGAACTCAAAAGCCCAGAGTCGTTCAGTATCGCAGTCTTCAATGCCTTAGGCAAACTCAAAAGAGGCAGCCAAACCGGTAGCCGCCAAAATAGCCGCCTGATTTTTATCCTGCCCGAGTCCCTACTCTATGTAGATGCCCACAAAGGCATCCGAGAAATTCTCTTTGAACGCCAATACAAAATTGCTATCCGCTTTTTTGGAAAAGCCTTTAAAGGGGTGATGTCTAGCGTGATTCGACTAGAACTCCAAAGAGGAAAACGCCAACTCCAACTCGAAAGAGAGGGCCAGTCTATGGAAATCCCCTTTGAGCTATTGGCCCAAAATTATTTCCGCCCCCCAGCCCTAGAAACTAAGGCCGAACTCCAAATTCTTCAAAAGATTCTGGACCGCCCTTCTTTTACCCTGGCCCAAGGCGATAGCACTTTTGGCCTCGGTATCGTTACCGGAAATAATAAGGCGCACCTCAAAAATGAACCGGCCCCAGGCCTAGAACCTATTTATACGGGCAAAGAGTTACAACCCTTCGCCTTTGATGCCCCCCGCAAGTTCATCCGATTTGAACCCGCAAAACTACAACAGGTGGCCCCTCTGCAGCTCTATCGCCAACCCAAAATTTGCTACCGCTTTATTTCTAAAGAACTTAAGGTAGTGGCCGATTTTAAAGGCAGCTTGCTGCTCAATAGTATCAATTTTATTGTGCCCGACCGCAGGCTGTCTATTAAGGCCCTTTGCGCCTTTCTCAACTCGCCTGTGGCTAGCTTTCTCTATCAACGACTCTTTAATTCCATCAAGGTTTTGCGCCGCCAAATTGAGCATTTTCCAATCCCGCAAGCCTTTAAGGAGTATAGCCCAGCCCTAGAAAATCTGCACGATTGGCAGGTGGAAGGCAATGAAGGCCGCTGGGAACTACATGTACTCACCGCCAAAATGTACGGCCTAGACGATCTAGAAACAGAAGTCCTCTGGAAAACTATGGGCGGAGAAGATCTTTAAGCTTTTTTGGGGCTGCCCCGCCTTTTAGGCGGGTCGGGCTGGATACTCCCGTTGGTCGTCGAACTGGCGCCCCTTTAGGGGCTGGTTGTCGCAGCTCGCAGGTCTGCTCGGCCCTGCAGCGGCTGCGCCGCTTTGGTCTGCCGCCTTCGGCGGCCCTGCTGTCCATCCCTCAGCCTGCGGCGGCTTTGCCGCCTGTAGGACCTAAAAAAGGGCCTCGCTATATCTAGCGAGGCCCTTTTGCTTTGCCCTAACGGCGGTTGTTATACTGCCGCTTTTTTTGGTAATTATTATTCTTCTTATAATAATTGTTGCGTCGATATTTAGGCTTGAGAAAGTCTAAGTAGACCTTGGGCGAAATGCTTAGCTCTCCTTTGCTCAAACGATGCAGCTCATCGGCAATGAGCTCATTGGTGGCATGCCCCTGATTAAATTTATTATAGGCCTGCTTCATAAAGGCGGCAATGATACGAGTAAAATCAGCCTTTTTATCCTCATCCTCCATGGCAATTGCTTTCTCAATCATCTGCGGAATGCCCCGGCCATATTGGCGATAACGGAGATTGTTTTCGGGGTAGGGGATAGCATCGGGCTTGATTTTTTCCTTTTTGCGAGGGACCTCCTCGGGAATATCAACCTCTAGCTCATAATTGCAAATTTGCAAAATATGCGACCAAATTTTGATGCGGTAATCTTCGGTGCTTCTTTGTGGGTCGGGATACATATTGGTAATCAACTTGACAATATGTTCTATAGCGGCCTGTCGTTCTTCTGCATCTTCAATGGCTTTGGTATGAAGAATCATGGCTTGCATATTTCGGCCAAACTCACGCACGAGAATGGGCTCTTTTTCAGTATGATAAGTAGATGGATGTTGCATAAATAGTGTTCTGTGTACAAAGGAATGCAAGGGGCCAAATTGGTCCTTTGCGGTAGTATGGGGCGGCGAAGCCGCCACGGCCGTTAGGCCGAACGGACTAGCGATCTGTAGCAGGGCCGCCGCAGGCGGCAGACCTAGGCGCCAAAGGCGCCGCAGGGCCGAGCAGACCTGCGAGCTGCGAAAGGTAGCGCCCGCAGCCCCAAAAAAAAGGGCTGCGGGAGGCCCCAAAAAAGGAGACTATTCTACAGTAACAGATTTGGCAAGATTACGGGGCTGGTCTACATTACAGTCGCGCAAAATGGCAATATGATAAGCCAGCAACTGCAAGGGGATAACAGAAAGTAGGGGAGAGAGTGGCTCCTCGGTATCTGGAATTTCGATGGCATAATCGACCAATTTCTCAATGGCCTGATCGCCTTCCTTGATAATGGCGATGACCTTCCCTTTGCGGGCCTTGACTTCCTGAATATTGCTAATGACCTTTTCGCGGGTGCTATCATTGGAGGCCACCACGATCACGGGCATATTTTCATCGATAAGGGCGATAGGACCGTGCTTCATTTCGGCTGCGGGATAGCCCTCTGCGTGAATATAAGAAATTTCTTTGAGTTTGAGTGCGCCTTCTAGGGCCACGGGGAAATTATAGCCACGGCCTAGGTAGAGGGCATTATTGGCATCCTTAATTTCCTGGGCCACATACTTGATTTTGGCGTCATTTTGCAGCAGGCTTTCCACTTTTGCAGGAATATTTTCTAGCTCATTGAGGAGCTGGAAAAAGTAAGAGCTAGAGATGGTGCCCTTTTTGCGGGCTAGCTGTAGGGCCATCAAAGTAAGCAGCACCAATTGGCCCGTAAAGGCCTTGGTAGAAGCCACGCCAATTTCTGGACCAGCATGAATATAAGAGCCAGCATCCGTCATTCGGGCAATAGAGGAGCCCACCACATTGCAAATACCGTAGAGCAGGGCATCGCGGTCGCGGGCCAATTCTAGAGCGGCAATGGTATCGGCGGTTTCTCCAGATTGAGAGATGGCCAAAACGATATCATTATTTTTGATAATCGGGTTACGGTAGCGGAACTCCGAAGCGTATTCTACTTCTGTAGGAATACGAGCTAGGTCTTCAAAAAGGTGTTCGCCAATCAGGCCGGCAATCCAAGAGGTGCCACAGGCGGCAATAATAATGCGATCGGCATTCAAAAAGCGGTTTTCAAACTCATTGATTCCCCCCAAAGTAATAATGCCTTGTTTGGCATTGATGCGCCCACGCATAGCATCGGCAATAGTTTTGGGTTGTTGGTAAATCTCTTTGAGCATATAGTGGTCAAAACCGCCCTTCTCGATGGTGTCAATTTCCATTTCGAGATATTGGATAAAAGGCGTTTGGATCTCATCGCCAATGTTTTTAATCACAAACTCGCCATTATCGCGAGCAATTAGGATTTCCTCATCATTGAGATAAACCACATTCTTGGTATACTCTACAATTGGAGACGCATCAGAGGCGATAAAAAACTCGCCAGATTCGCCCAAGCCGAGCACCATCGGGCTACCTTTTCGGGCGGCAATAATGCGGTCGGGAGCTGTTTTATCAATAATCACAATCGCATAAGCGCCAATGACTCGGCTAAGCGACATTCTTACGGCCTCTTCAATAGAAACGGCCTCTTTTTTCTGAATCTCTTCAATGAGATGAATCAAGACCTCTGTATCGGTTTCCGACTCAAACTCATGCCCTTCTTTTTCTAGGGCCATCCGAAGGCTATCGTAGTTTTCGATAATTCCATTATGAATAATAGCCAGTTGCTTGTTGCCCGAAATATGAGGGTGCGCATTGATGTGGTTGGGTGCGCCATGCGTTGCCCAGCGAGTATGTCCAATACCAATATTGGCTTGGGTGCTTTTTCCGGTAGAAAAATCAAGCAATTCCTTGACCTTTCCCTGCCGTTTATAAACCTTAATCTCTGTTTCCCCCTCGGCAGGATTAAAAAGTGCCACGCCGGCACTATCATAGCCACGGTACTCTAGGCGCTGAAGCCCTTTAATAAGGATAGGGAAAGCCTGACGCTCTCCAATGTAGGCAACAATTCCACACATAATTTAATCGATTTTGGTGTAGGTTAAGAAGAGTTTGGCCTGAAGGCTACTCGCCTGCCCATTTCCAATACGCATACGCTCGGTATCCGTAATAGCAGCCGTTTGAATATAAAGTGCTGCCTCCTCTGTTTCCTGATCAACTAGGCGTTGCAGGTATTCAGATAAATTCATGGCAAAATAGGCTTGATCTCCATCATAGCTCAACAATCCACCAAAGAGGCGGAAAGGGTCGCTTGGGTTAAGATTGACAGAACTGGTCACATCATCAATCAATAGGTAACCATCAGTACTCGTTTTCTCTAAACAAAAAAGTTGATCTGGGGCGGGAAAATTTCGGTCCTGCTCTTCGGCTAGTTGAATGACTAGTTCCGCTTTATTCACAATAATAGCGCCTAAGTTAGCCAGATGCGGAAAGGCTAGGCGAACACCTAGACCGTTCATTCCCTGAAGGTAAACGATGCTGTCACTGCTATTATTTTGAAGTACAGTCGTATTGCTATAATCATGGCTAATGTTCAAAACAGATTCGGCATCATCATCCATCAAGTAGTCGTAGCTTTGGGCCACCCCCGCAGAATCTGTATAATAAAGCGTCAGCTTAGAATAGGCACTCTCTGATAAGAAACGCAGAATAGCCGATTGCTGTCCATTGGTTTTTGGACGAATATACACCCCCTTAAAGGCTTCTTTAAAAACACTATTACTACTATAAATAGCAGAATCGGGCTGCATGAGGTATTGGCCCAAAGAATCGGCCAAGCGAATGCGCAACTGAGGGTCAAGGGCCGCATCATCTACACTCACGGACTCATTCACCTTGGGAATAAAGCTAAAGTCAGCCAACAAATCGCCCGTCAAAAATTCAGTATCAGCGCTATAGTCTTCATCGGGGTCAATGTCTTCTGTCAAACGATAAACCTGCCATTCCTGAACCCCCAACTGGCTAATGTTTCCACCATAATGCCCTACCGAATCATAGGCCAAACTCAACACCAAAGAATCAAAACTAGCATTGGGAAAACTGGCATTACTACTGGTCAAGCGAAAGTTGGCATAAAGCCCAGCCTCCGTTTTACCAAAAATAGGGTCCAGATAACTGCCACAAATCCAACGCGTCCGAGCCGAGCTCGTAAGCGGATCGGTCAATACCGTTTGTAGATCCAGACTCAAACTGTCGGTATAAATAATATTGGCAGGGTCTTGCTCTACTAAAGAAAGACCTAATTCGCTAGGTTTGCTACAAGCAGCCAGAAAAAAAAGGCTGCTCCAAAAAAAGAGGGTTCTAATTTGCATAAACGTTTAGACTACAAGGCCCATATCGGGCGGTGATTCAATGCTAGAGAGGCCAAGGCCGCTAAGCGGTCACAAAGGTACAAAATAGTATTTAGCTTTCTCTAGCTTTTATATAACTGGGCGGCTTATTGAGATCAATAGCTTGATTTTTAGGGGCTTTCCCTCCCTGCGGTCGGGCCGGGCTGTGTCGCAGCTCGCTCTTCGCTCGGCCCTTCGGCGCAAAGCGCCTCGGTCTGGCCCTGCGGGCCACTGCTATCCATCCCTAAGCCTGCGGCGGCTTCGCCGCCTGTAGGCCGCCAAAAGGGGAGCTCTCCCTTAGCAACGCCCCTTAGGCCAAAAGTGTGGGGCCAAAAACAAAAAAAGCGCTCATCAATAAATTGATAAGCGCTTTTTATTGCTCCAAATAAATTAGAGTCTTGGCAAACGACTAGGCGTTTTCTTCTACAGGCTTAAGCAATTCCTGGAAAAAATCCCATTGCTTGCTCCATGCCTCTGCATCTTTTTCTACCCCACAGCAAAAGCTCGATTTATCACTCTTTTGCATCATCTCCTCCGGCGCCGTAAAGGCATCGGCATAGGCAATCGCCCCAGCATTGAGGTCCAATTGCCCCTCAGGCATATAAGCGGCCTGCTCTTCTTCACTCAATTGGTTTTCTGTAGCTACCTGAGCAAACTGCCCAGCCAAAGCCGTCTGTACTTTCTCCTCTACAGGATAAGCAGAGTAAACCAACTGGCTATCTTGGAAAATAGGCTCGTTCTTATAATGATTCTTGAGGTAAGCAGGCAATAAACTGCTCATCCAGCCATGGCAATGAATTAGGTCAGGTGCCCAACCAAATTTCTTAACCGTTTCAATTACCCCCTTGCAAAAGAAGGTCATGCGGCTCATGTTATCCTCAAAAGGCTGCTCGTCCTTGTCCAAGAACAATTGCTTGCGCTTGAAAAAGTCGTCATTGTCCAAAAAATATACCTGCATACGTGTACCAGGCAAAGAGGCAACTTTAATAAGTAGAGGGTAGTCTTCATCACTGACGTTAATGTTCATACCAGAGAGACGGACCACCTCATGCAAACGGTGGCGACGCTCGTTGATCAATCCATATCGAGGCATCAAAATGCGCAATTCCGCACCCTGCTCCTGAATGTATTGAGTGTACTGACGAGCAATCTCCGCAATCTCCGACGCAGTTGTGTAGGGCTTGAACGCCTGGCTCACAACCAAGATTCTTTTTTTATCAGCCATAGACCTTATATGTATATAGTTAAAAGAAAATTTTCTTTGAAATCGAACTTCAAAGCGTTTGCAAAATTACAAAAAAAAACCGACTTTTCCGAATTTATTGGCAGATTCCTATCGGTCAAGCGCTTTGTACATAGGAGTTTGTAGGTTTTTTAAGCAAGAAAATTATGCTGGTTTGTAAAAGTCGATCTGCCTTGCAAGCAGCTCTAAACAATTGGAAGGCCGCCAACAAAAGTTGGGGCTTTGTGCCCACTATGGGCGCCCTGCATCAGGGCCACCTTAGCCTCCTCCAACAGGCCAAAGAAGAACAGGGCCTAGCCCTCTGCTCTATCTTTGTTAATCCCACCCAATTTAATGACCCCAAAGACCTAGACGCCTACCCCCGCCCCATAGAAAAAGATATTGCCGCCCTAGAAGCCATAGGTTGCGACCTGCTTTTTTTACCTCCCGTAAAAGAGGTCTACCCCACTAATTGGACAGCCCCAGTGGTGCCCCTAGATGGCCTAGACCTTCCCATGGAAGGGGCCCATCGCCCCGGCCACTTCAAAGGGGTGGTAGAGGTGGTCTACCGCCTCCTAGAACTCTGCCAACCCAAAGCCCTTTATATGGGCCAAAAGGATTTTCAACAGTATGCTATCGTGGGCAAGATGATTAGAGAATTAGAGCTGCCCGTAGAGCTGCACTGCGCTCCAATCGTCCGCGAAAAAGATGGCCTGGCTATGAGCTCCCGAAATGTGCGCCTCAGCCCCCAAGGCCGTGCCCTGGCCCCCGCTCTCTACCAATCTCTACAAGCTATGCAATCCGCTAGCGAAAAGGAACCTCAGGCCAAAAACTTAGTCGAACAAGCCCAAAAAAGCTTGCAAGCAGCAGGGATCCAAGAAATTGACTACTTCGAAATTGTAGATGGCTATAATTTGCAGCCCCTAAAGTCCCTAGAAAATACTAACTTTGCGGTCGCCTGCGCTACTATCCGTATTGACGGTGTGCGCCTGCTCGATAACCAAATTCTGAAGAAAATTTAATTTGTGGCCCAGCCACAAAGCAATTATTATAACTTATAGAGAAAATGAAATACAAAGCCCACCCATGGCACGGCATCTCTGCCGGTAAGAAAGCTCCCGAATTGGTGACCTGCTTTATCGAAGTAGTACCCGGAGACGAAATGAAGTATGAAGTAGATAAGGAAAGCGGCTATCTCATGATCGACCGCCCCAATAAGTTTTCTAATATTCTGCCCGCCCTCTACGGCTTTATTCCTCAAACTTATTCTGCCGAGGCTTGCGCCAATTATTGCATGAAGCAATCTGGCCTAAGCAATATTGAAGGCGATGGCGATCCTATCGATATTGTGGTCCTCACCGACCGCAAAGTCCCGCATGGCGACCTCCTCCTAGAAGCGATTCCCGTAGGCGGTTTCCGCATGATTGATGGCGGCGAAGCCGATGACAAAATTGTTGCAGTCCTGAAAGGCGACTCTACTTATGGCGATATTCAGGAGATGAGCGATCTGCCCGAAAAACTCATCAAACGCATCAAACATTATTTCCTTACCTATAAGGAGCATCCCGATACCCTGGGCAAACAAGCCCCTAAGGTGGAAATTACTCAGGAATATGGCCAAGAAGAAGCTTTTGAGGTGATTACCGCCGGCCAAAAAGATTATCTCACGCATTATGGCCAAAAAGAAATGGCCTAAAATTAATCGATTATGCAAGATTTTTTTGTTCCAAATGATATCCTTCGCGTTTTTAGAGGCCTTTACCCTAATGTAGACCTCTGCCAAGTAGAATGGAGCTGGGAAGTGCCCGGCAAAATCTATGAAGCCGATTTTGAACTGAATGGCCATGAGTATGAGGTGGAAATTACCGTTACGGGCCACCACCTTCTTACCGAAATTGAAGGCCCAGAAGCACCAAAATCAGTACGTGATGTGCTAGCAGAACTTTATCCCGACCATAGCGTAGATGCCTGCACTTGGGTGCACTATAGCAATGGCGACCTCAGCTTTGAGTTTGAACTCACTTCTGCCAAAGATGGCCGAGAGTTTGAAGTTCATCTCCGTGAAGATGGTCAGTTCCTCCTAGAAGGTATCGACCTCTAAATTGTTTTAGCCTCTTTTTAAGATGAATTTGGGGCCTGCGGCCAAGCCAGGCATTGCCTGGCTTGGCCGCCGCTATGCTGCGCCGCTCGCAAGTCTGCTCGGCCCTGCAGCCGCCGAAGGCGGCTTTGGTCTGGCCCTTCGGGCCACGGCTGCGCAGCGCTAGGCCAACAGTCGCTCGGCCTTTTCTTTTACTAAAAGAGGCTATTTGTTACCCCAATTTTAGCATGTTTTGGACCAATTTTAGGTCAGACAGGCGGCGAAGCCGCCGCAGGCTTAGGGATGGATAGGGGGGCGGCGAAGCCGCAGACCCAAGTTTTTTGAGCAAAGCGAAAAAAACTGCAGGGCCGAGCGAATAGCGAGCCCCGACACAGCCCGACCCGAAGGCCCAAAGGGCCGAAGGGGAAGCCCCAAAAAAATAGCCCCTTATATATATGTGTAGACTTAGCGGATTTTGGGATTTTTCTAGCCCTACTTATGACCCTCAGGCGGTTTTGCAAAAAATGCGAGATAGCCTGCAGCATGGTGGTCCCGATTATGGCGGCGCTTTTTTAGATGCGGAAACGGGCCTGGCCCTAGGCCATCGCCGCTTGTCCATTATTGACTTGAGCCCCGCCGGCAACCAACCGCTTTATTATAAAGAGAAGGCCCTGATTTTTAATGGGGAAATTTATAATTATCAGGAGATCCGCAAGGAGCTGGAGCTTTTGGGCCGTGCTTTTCAAACAGAATCGGATACGGAGGTGCTTTTTCAGGCCCTAGAAGAATGGGGCGAGGCTGCCGTCAATCGCTTTCATGGTATGTTTGCTTTTGCGCTTTGGGATAAGGCCAATAAGGAGCTATTAATTTGCCGAGATCGTTTGGGCGTAAAGCCGCTCTACTATTATTATCAGGATGGGCTCTTTTTGTTTGCCTCGGAGCTCAAAGCTTTCCATCAACATCCTCGTTTTCGCAAAGAAATTTCGCCTCAGGCGGTTTCGCTTTATTTGCAGCAGGGCTATATTCCAGCGCCCTATTGCATTTTTAAGGGCTGCCAAAAGCTAAAAGGGGGACATTTTCTCAAGCTCAACCAAAAGGGCGAGCTGAAAACTTATCCCTATTGGTCTTTGGCGGAACGTTATGCAGCTGCAGAAATTCCAGATGCCTCAGAAGCGGAACTCAAGTCGGCTTTGGAGAAAGAGTTGCGAAAATCTTTTGCCTTGCGGATGGTGGCTGATGTGCCCGTGGGCGTATTTTTGTCGGGGGGAGTAGATTCTTCGATTGTGGCGGCTTTGCTACAAGATCAATCGGCCCAACAGCTGCGCACTTTTACCATTGGGTTTAAGGACAAAGAATATAATGAGGCCAATCAGGCCAAGGCCGTGGCGGAGCATATTGGTAGCCAGCATGAGGAGCTTTATTGTGGACCAGAAGATTTTGAGCAGCTGATTCCCAATTGGGCCGAACTATATGACGAGCCTTTTGGCGATAGCTCTGGCATTCCTACTTATTTGGTGGCTCAAATGGCCAAACAATCGGTCAAAGTGAGTCTTTCGGCCGATGGTGGCGATGAACTTTTTGGCGGCTACACTAAATATGAGGTCTGTCAACGTTTTTATCCGAAAATAAAGAAATTGGGGCCCCTTCGCCCCTTGGCAGCTGCATTAATGGGCCAAATTAATCCCTTTTGGTTAGAGCGGAATGCCAGTAAATTGCCCATTCTCAAAGGCTATAAAAATATTAGCAACAAATGGCCGAAATTGGTGGCTGCTTTGGGCGCCAAGGACCAAGAGGCTTTTTTCCATCAGTCTTCCTCTTATATTTCGCCCCAAAAGCATCAGGCTTTATTTGGATCCCCCACGCCTCGCTATCAAGGCGAGCTCAAGCCCAAAGCGGGGCGATATATTGGGTATTTGGGCAGTTTAGATTTGCTCACTTATCTAGAAGGCGATATTATGGTTAAGGTGGATCGGGCCACGATGGCCGTCGCTTTGGAGGGCCGAGAGCCCTTATTGGACCATCAACTGCTCGATTTTGCGCTTTCTTTGCCCGATGAGCTCAAAATTCGCTCGGGCCAAGGCAAATATTTGTTGCGGCAGCTGCTGTATGATTATGTCCCCAAAGACTTAATTGAACGCCCCAAGCAGGGATTTTCAATCCCCATTGAGCAATGGCTGCGGGGCTTGCTCCGCCCAGACTTAGAAGCTTTGGCCCAAGATAAGGCCTTTGCCGATTGCTTTGGGCTGCAACAAACGGTCTTAGAAGATATGTTGCGGCAGTTTTTAGACCGCAAAGCTTATATCAACCCTCATTTCATCTGGTTCTTGTATGTGCTTCGGCAGTGGTACAAGCGCTGGTTCTAAATTATTATTACAATGATTGATTATCATAAAATTGGCGAGCGCTTGCTCTTGATTGCAGGCCCTTGCGTGATCGAATCTAAAGAATTATTGCAGGAAGTGGCCCAAGAGTTGGTTCGCTTGCAAGAGAAATATCCCGTACAAATTGTCTTTAAGGCTTCCTTCGATAAGGCCAACCGCAGCTCAATCGGCTCTTTTCGGGGCCCTGGTCTAGAAAAAGGCTTGCAAATGCTGGCCGAAATCAAAGAAGAGTTTGGCTTGCCCATTTTGAGCGATATTCATTTGCCTAGCCAGGCGGCTCCCGCTGCTGAGGTGCTCGACATTTTGCAGATTCCCGCTTTTCTTTGCCGCCAAACCGATTTGTTGGTGGCCGCCGCCAAAACCAATAAAATTGTCAATGTCAAAAAGGCCCAATTTCTTTCTGGCCCCGATATGAAACATGTGCTCGGCAAACTAGAGGCGGCTGGCAACAAACAGTTGTTGCTAACGGAGCGAGGAACCTCTTTTGGCTACAATAATTTGGTGGTCGATTATACGGGCATTTTAGAAATGCAAGAGTTGGGCTATCCTGTGGTCATGGATGCCACCCATTCGGTCCAAAAACCCGGCGCAGCCAATGGCAAAAGCGGCGGAAATGGCGCTTATGCCCCCTATATGGCCAAGGCGGCTGCCGCTATTGGGGTTGGCGCTTTTTTCATCGAAACCCATCCCAATCCTAGCCAAGCCCTCTCTGATGGGCCCAATATGGTCCCGCTGGCCGAGCTAGAAACCCTTTTGCAGCAACTTTTGGCTTTGCATCAGTTGGTACAGACGTTCTAATATATATAATGGGGTAGGAGAGGGGCAAATGCTCCTCTTTTTTACTTTGGGGCCTCCGCCTCGCTACGCTCGTCGGCGCTACGTTTCGCAGCTCGCAGGTCTGCTCGGCCCTGCGGCCTGACGGCCTTGGTCTGCCGCTGCGCGGCACTGCTGCACATCGCTAGGCCTGCGGCTGCAAAACGCAAAGAAAGCCAGTAGCCGCAGCTAAAATTATAATAGGCTGATAATAAGCGGCTAAAGCGATTAAGTAAACTAAAGGGAAATTTATTGTTAAAATAAAGAGAGTAAAATTTGGAAAATCCTGATTGAATTTGCAACTTTCAATAGCCGAAAGGCCGTAAAAGGAAGCAAAAGAAGTTGGTTTCACAAGGGAGCTAGCTTTTTCATTATAAACTTTGAAAATAGAAACGCCTATGGATATCAGAACGCAATCAATTCACTTTGATGCAGACGTCAAGTTGTTAGACTTTATTGACAAGAAGGTAGGCAAGTTGAGTACGTTTTTGGACCGTATTGTTAGTGCTGATGTAATCATGAAGCTCGAGAAAACGGGGCAAATCCAGGATAAAGTTGTAGAGATTAAATTAAATGTCCCTGGAAATGTACTTTTAGCTAAAGAAACTTGCAAAAGTTTTGAAGAAGCTGTAGATTTGTGCGCCGAATCGCTAAGGCGTCAGTTATTGAAGTATAAAGGCAAGGTTTTGGACCGCCACTAAAAAAACTTGACTTTTTTTTACAAAAAGTTTTGAATTACAAAAATAGCTGCTATATTTGCATGCGCTTCTGAGGAAGTGCTGCTTTAAAAAAGCGACAAGAAAAAAAGTTTCTTGATAAATTTTGATACTTAAGTTTTTTTAACTTATATTTGCATCTCGAAAAGAAGCCGGCATAGCTCAGTTGGCCAGAGCACGTGATTTGTAATCTCGGGGTCGTGGGTTCGAATCCCTCTGCCGGCTCCACTTTCTTTTCAAGATGTTTGGGGATGCGCCGAAGTTGGAGAGTCGGGGCAGACTGTAAATCTGTTGCTTATAGCTGAGGGGGTTCGAGTCCCTCCATCCCCACAGATTTTAATGATTACACAGTATCAAGCGGGAGTAGCTCAGTTGGTAGAGCATTAGCCTTCCAAGCTAACGGTCGCGGGTTCGAGTCTCGTCTCCCGCTCTACAGACGAAAAGGGAGTTAGTTCCCTTTTTGTCTTTTTTATGACAAGCCAACGTAGCTCAGGGGTAGAGCACTTCCTTGGTAAGGAAGAGGTCGTGAGTTCAAATCTCATCGTTGGCTCCAGTCTTGTGTAAGTAACGCGGTTAGTTGCAATTAGTTTAGCATAGCCGAGTTTACGAGTAAGTTATATATTTATAAAATCATTTAACACCTATTTAAACAATGGCTAAGGATACGTTTCAGCGCACCAAGCCCCACGTGAATATTGGTACTATCGGGCACGTGGATCACGGTAAAACTACTCTTACTGCTGCAATTACCACTGTTTTGTCTGACAAAGGTACTGCAGAAAAGAAAGACTACTCTTCTATTGACTCAGCTCCTGAGGAAAAAGAGCGTGGTATTACTATTAACACTGCTCACGTAGAGTATGAAACAGACAACCGTCACTACGCTCACGTAGACTGTCCCGGTCACGCCGACTATGTGAAGAACATGGTTACTGGTGCTGCCCAAATGGACGGTGCTATCCTAGTAGTAGCTGCTACTGATGGTCCTATGCCTCAAACTCGCGAGCACATCTTGTTGGCTCGTCAGGTAGGTGTACCTCAGATTGTAGTTTTCATGAACAAGGTTGACCTTGTTGACGATGAAGAAATGCTAGAATTGGTAGAGATGGAAGTTCGCGAATTGTTGAGCTCTTACGAGTTTGATGGCGATAACATTTCTGTTATTCAAGGTTCTGCTTTGAAAGCTCTAGAAGGTGATGCTGAAGGCGTTGCTGCTATCGAATCTTTGATGGCTGCTGTTGATGCTGAAATTCCTGAGCCCGAGCGTGCTGTAGATAAGCCTTTCTTGATGCCTATCGAGGATGTATTCTCTATCACAGGTCGCGGTACTGTTGCTACTGGTCGTATTGAGCGCGGTGTAGTAAACGTTGGTGAAGCTGTTGAGATCATCGGTCTACAAGAAGAGAAATTGACTTCTACTGTAACTGGAGTAGAGATGTTCCGTAAAATTCTAGATCGTGGTGAAGCTGGTGACAACGCTGGTATCCTTCTCCGTGGTGTAGATAAGAAAGCGCTTAAGCGTGGTATGGTTATCTGTAAGCCTGGTTCTGTAACTCCTCACACTAAGTTCAAGTGCGAAGTATACGTACTATCTAAGGACGAAGGTGGACGTCACAAGCCTTTCTTCAACGGATACCGCCCTCAGTTCTACTTCCGTACCACTGATGTTACTGGATCTATCTCTCTTCCTGAGAACGTAGAAATGGTAATGCCTGGTGATAACTTGACACTAACTGTTGAGTTGATTGCCCCCATCGCTATGGAAAAAGGTCTTCGTTTCGCTATCCGCGAAGGTGGACGTACCGTAGGAGCTGGTCAGGTAACTGAAATCATCGAGTAAGAAATTCTTACTTTGAATATACAGAGTTGGGTGCTTTCTTAGCACCCAACTTTTATACACGGGTGTGGCTCAATTGGTAGAGCAGCGGTCTCCAAAACCGCAGGTTGGGGGTTCGAGTCCCTCCGCCCGTGCAAAATCCTTAAACAGGAGGCAAAATGAATGATATCGTACAATATTTCCGCGACAGTTACAATGAGCTGAAGCATAAGGTGACTTGGCCCGCATGGAACGAGTTAGAGCAAACCACTGTGGTAGTAATTGTTGCCTCCATTCTTTTGGCATTGCTATTATATGGTATGGACAAACTTGTAGTTTTTGTTCTGGAAGTCTTCTATAGCCTCGGTGGCTAAGCTTAGATTTCTCCTTAGGAAACGCTACGACTACAAATCAAGAGAATTAAAGCTGTCATGTCTACAAATTGGTATTGCCTTAGAGTAATTTCAAATAAAGAACGAAAAATCAAAGAGCGCCTAGATGCGCATATTGAACGTTCTAATTGGAGGGAGATTGTTCCCCACATCATTGTTCCCACTGAAAAAATTTATAAGATCCGCAACGGAAAAAAGGTAATCCAAGAGCGTACCCTTACGCCAGGTTACATTATGGTAGAAGCGGATCCACATCGTTTTACTATTGAAATCATCCAAGCTATTGCTAATAGCAAGGATGTTATTCATTTTTTGGGCCGAGATAATCCAGAGCCCATGAAAGAGCATGAAGTAAAACGAATGCTTTCTCAGGTTGACTCTTCAGAGGAAGAAGGCGAATCACTAGCCGATCCATTTATTGTTGGAGAGGATGTCAAGGTGATTGAAGGCCCCTTCCAAAACTTTATCGGAACTATCCAAGAGGTAAATGAAGAGAAGAAAAAGCTAAAGCTAATTATCAAAGTCTTTGGCCGAGGAACAGAAGTTGAATTGAATTTTATGCAAGTTGAAAAACAATCTTAATAATGGCGAAAGAAGTCGAAACCCTCATTAAATTGCAGGTGAAAGGCGGACAAGCCAACCCAGCTCCTCCCGTAGGTCCCGCTCTAGGTGCCAAAGGGGTGAACATCATGGAATTCTGCAAGCGTTTTAATGCAGAAACCCAAGATAAAATGGGCCAAGTTTGTCCTGTGATTATCACAGTCTTTAAAGACAAGTCCTTTACATTTGTAATTAAAACAGCCCCTGCTGCTGTTCAGCTAAAAGAGGCCGCTGGCCTTAAGGGTAAGCCCGGTTCTTCACAGCCCAACTTGGTGAAAGTTGGATCTGTAACATGGGACCAAGTCCGCGCAATCGCAGAAGACAAAATGGCTGACCTTAACTGCTTCACAGTAGAATCAGGCATGCGCATGGTCGCAGGTACTGCTCGCTCTATGGGTCTTACCGTAGAAGGCACCGCACCCTGGGAAGAGGCTCAGGCGTAAGCAGTAAACAAAATTATTTAAGTCTCTATTTGAACCTCTAAATAGAGATAACTATTCAAACACAATTTATCAAATGGCTCGATTGAGTAAGAAAAAAGCCGAAGCGCTTAAAAAAGTTGATGCCGAGAAATTGTACACACTAGAGGAAGCAATGACACTTCTCCAAGAAGTGAACTATGCGAAGTTTAACGCTTCTGTAGATTTGCACATCAGACTAGGGGTAGACCCCCGTAAAGCTGATCAGAATCTACGAGGTACCATCTCTCTCCCTAACGGTACAGGTAAAGAAAAGAAGGTTCTTGTTTTCTGTACACCTGATAAAGAACAGGAGGCTAAAGAGGCGGGCGCAGACTACGCTGGTTTACAGGAATACATCACTAAAATCCAAGAAGGTTGGACCGATGTTGATGTAGTAGTGGCAATGCCTAGTGTAATGGCTCAAGTAGGTCGTTTAGGTCGTGTTCTAGGTCCCCGTGGCCTCATGCCTAACCCTAAAACAGGAACTGTAACACCCAATGTTGGTGATGCTGTTCGCGAAATTAAAAAAGGAAAGACCTCCTTCCGGGTAGATAAGTACGGTATCGTTCATACTTCTGTAGGACGCGTACAGTTCCAACCCAATCAACTTGTAGAAAATGCCCAAGAAGTAATCGAAACCCTTTCTCGCATGAAGCCCTCTTCTGCTAAAGGTATTTACTTCAAAAGCATTACTGTGGCCTCTACTATGAGCCCCGGTATCAAAATCGACCCCAAAACGGCTCGATAATTTAAATTCAACTATTGGTAAGGTCTTTAAAATAGCAATATAATGACACGCGAACAGAAAACTGCGGTGATCGAAGAGCTAGCTAGCCAATTCCAAGATTCTAAGTATTTCTATATCACAGATACTTCTGAGCTAACTGTTGAAAAAACAAATCAGCTCCGTCGTAAGTGCTTCGAAAGCGATATCGAAATGAAGGTAGTCAAAAATACCCTCATCCGTAAAGCACTCGAACGTGCCGCCGACGCCAACGAAGAAGACTACACAGAGATCTATTCAGCCCTAAAAGGCTTCTCTGCTGTGATGTTTACTGAGACTGGAAACGTTCCCGCTAAACTCATCAAAGAGTTCCGCAAAGAGAATGATAAGCCGCTACTTAAAGCCGCTTTTATCGACTCTTCAGTATATATCGGAGACGATCAAGTAGAAGCTCTCACTCAGATCAAATCTAAGGAAGAACTTCTTGGCGAGATCATCGGTCTACTCGAATCTCCTATCAAAAATGTTATGGGCGCTCTCCAATCTGGAGGCAATACCATCACAGGACTCCTCAAAGCGCTCGAAGAGCGTGAGTCTGCCTAAAGATTTTGGCTTCCACCAACATCACCCATATATCCAACATTCCTTTTAACAACAATCTCTAAAAGCTAATAAAATGGCTGATCTAAATCAACTAGCAGAACAACTAGTTAACCTAACCGTTAAAGAAGTAAAAGACTTGGCTGACATCCTTAAGGATGAGTATGGTATCGAACCCGCTGCTGCCGCTGTTGCTGTTGCTGGCCCCGCTGCTGGTGGCGACGCTGCTGCTGCTGAGCAAACTGAATTTGACGTAATCCTTAAGTCTGCTGGTGCAGCTAAACTACAAGTAGTTAAGGCTGTTAAAACTCTTCTCGGTGTAGGCCTAAAAGAAGCTAAAGCTATGGTTGACAGCGCTCCCGCTCCTGTCAAAGAAAAAGTTTCTAAAGAAGAAGCTGAGCAAATTAAGGCTGAACTAGAAGGCGCCGGTGCTGAAGTAGAAGTGAAGTAAGTACATACTGCGTTCGCATAATTAGCATGCGCTCGTATCTATATCTAAGGCTTAGTTACAGCTTGCTGTAACTAAGCCTATTCAGCTATTATACTACCTTCTATAAATCTTGCTACTTTGCTCACAATCAGACAATAAGTAGTCGACCTAAATTTAAAAGGCTAAATGGCAAAAAGTACAACTCTTACTCCCAAAAGACCAGAACGCTTTAGTTTCGGTAAAATCCAACACGATAACCACTATCCGGATTTTCTCGAAATTCAAGTTAAGTCTTTTGAGGAGTTTTTTCAGTTAGAGACCACCCCTGAAAGTCGCTTCAATGAGGGACTCTATCAGGTGTTCCAAGAAAATTTTCCAATCACTGATGCCCGCAACATCTTTGTCCTGGAATTCCTTAACTATTTTATCGACCCTCCTCGCTATACTATCGATGAATGTATGGAGAGAGGGCTTACCTATAGCGTCCCACTCAAAGCAAAACTTCGCCTGTCTTGTAATGATGAAGAGCATGTCGACTTTGAGCAAACTGTACAAGATGTATTCTTAGGCAATATCCCTTATATGACGCCTAAAGGTACATTCGTAATCAATGGCGCCGAACGTGTAATCGTTTCTCAACTGCACCGCTCTCCCGGTGTATTTTTTGGCCAAAGCCGCCACCCTAACGGTACCAAAATCTACTCTGCCCGTGTTATCCCTTTCAAAGGAGCTTGGATGGAGTTTGCTACCGATATTAACTCGGTGATGTATGCCTACATCGACCGCAAAAAGAAGTTTCCCGTTACTACGCTCCTCCGTGCCATCGGATACGACGGAGACCGCGATATCCTTGGCCTATTCGGCCTCGCCGATGAAGTGGAAGCTACGCAGGAAGCCCTTGAACAACACCTAGGCCGTAAACTCGCCGCCCGCGTTCTCCGCTCTTGGGTAGAGGACTTTGTCGATGAGGATACCGGTGAGGTGGTGTCTATCGAACGTAATGAGGTGATCCTCGAACGTGACGTAATCCTTGATGAAGATAATATTCAAGAGGTGATCGATATCGGAGTAGATAAGGTGATCCTCCAAAGAGAAAATGTAGAAGATGATTATAGCATTATCTACAATACACTCCAAAAGGATACTTCTAACTCTGAAATCGAAGCCGTTCAACATATCTATCGCCAATTGCGTGGATCTGATCCACCCGATGACGAAACCGCTCGCGGTATTATCGATAAACTCTTCTTCTCCGATAAGCGCTATAGCCTCGGTGAAGTCGGCCGATATAAAATTAACCGCAAACTAGAACTCGACGAAAGTAACGATACTTCTGTCCTTACTAAAGAGGATATTATCGCTATCGTTAAGTATCTAGTCAAATTGATTAACCAAAAAGCTGAGATCGATGATATCGACCACCTCAGCAACCGCCGTGTCCGTACCGTTGGCGAACAACTCTATGCCCAGTTTGGCGTAGGCCTAGCCCGTATGGCCCGCACGATCCGCGAAAGAATGAATGTTCGCGATAATGAAGTGTTTACTCCCGTAGACCTCATCAACGCAAGAACACTCTCTTCTGTGATCAACTCTTTCTTTGGTACTAGCCAACTTTCTCAGTTCCTCGACCAAACTAACCCGCTCTCAGAAATTACACACAAACGTAGAATTTCTGCTCTCGGTCCAGGTGGTCTCTCTAGAGAAAGAGCAGGCTTTGAGGTGCGTGACGTTCACTATTCTCACTATGGCCGCCTTTGTACTATCGAAACTCCTGAAGGTCCCAATATTGGTCTTATCTCTACACTCTGTGTACACGCTAAGATTAATAAAATGGGCTTTATCGAAACCCCCTACCGTAGCGTAACTAAAGGAGGTAAGGTCGATCTCAAAAATGATCCCGTCTATCTCTCCGCAGAAGAAGAGGATTTTAAAACGATCGCTCAGGCTAATACCACCCTTAGCAAAAAAGGCGTTTTCGATACCGATCGCGTGAAGTGCCGTAACCATGGCGACTTTCCCGTTCTCGATCCTTCTGACGACGAAATCGAATTCATCGATATCGCTCCTAACCAAATTGTAGGGGTCTCTGCCTCTATGATTCCTTTCCTCTCTCATGATGATGCAAACCGTGCACTCATGGGCTCTAACATGCAGCGCCAAGCTGTACCCCTTCTTCGCCCTTCTGCCCCTACCGTGGGTACCGGCCTAGAAGCTAAAGTAGCCCAAGATTCTCGTATGCTAATCAACGCAGAAGGATCTGGTGTGGTCGAATATGTAGATGCTCGCAAAATCGTTATCCGATACGATAGAACCGATGAGCAACGCCTCACTTCTTTCGATGACGATTTGACAACCTATAACTTGGTGAAGTTCCGCAGAACTAACCAAAGTACTTGTATCAATATCAAACCTATCGTCCGCAAAGGCGAAAAGGTCCATAAAGGCAAAATCCTCTGTGAAGGTTATGCTACCGATAATGGCGAACTCGCCCTCGGTCAAAACCTTAAGGTGGCCTTTATGCCCTGGAAAGGGTACAACTTTGAGGATGCAATCGTGCTTTCTCAACGTGTAGTCCGTGAAGATATCTTTACTTCTCTTCATATCGAGGAGTTCGAATTAGATGTCCGCGATACTAAACTAGGTGAAGAAGAATTTACCAACGATATCCCCAACGTTTCTGAAGAGGCCACTAAAGACTTGGATGAAAACGGTATCGTGCGCACCGGCGCATGGGTCCGCGATGGCGATATTATTATCGGTAAAATTACGCCCAAAGGCGAATCTGATCCTACCCCAGAAGAAAAGTTGCTCCGCGCAATTTTTGGCGACAAGGCCGGAGATGTAAAAGATGCCTCTCTCAAAATGTCTCCCTCTGCTAAAGGGGTGATCATTGGCTCTCGCCTTTTTGTCCGCGCCAAAAAGGATAAGGTCCAAAAGGCTAAAGACAAGCAAATGCTCGATAAATTAGAGCAGGAGCATAGCCAAGAGATTAAAGAGCATACTCAAGTTCTCGTCGAGAAGTTGATGCAGGTCCTCGAAGGCCAAAATTCTGCCGGTGTCCGTAGTATCTATGCCGAATTGCTTATCCCCCAAGGTGCACCCTTTACTCAAAGAGCGCTTAAGGATATCGATTATAGCGCCGTAGATTACTCGAACTGGACAGAAGACGAGACCGTAAACAAACAGGTCCGCACCCTCTTGCACAATTATACCATTAAGCTTAATAAAAAGATTAGTGTGTATAAGCGTAAGAAGTTTGCCATCAATATCGGTGACGAACTACCCGCCGGTGTCCTCAAATTGGCCAAAGTATATATGGCCAAAAAGCGTAAGCTGAAAGTAGGGGATAAGTTGGCCGGTCGTCACGGTAACAAAGGTATTGTGGCCCGCATCGTTCGCGATGAAGATATGCCTTTCCTCGAAGATGGAACACCTATGGACATCGTCCTTAACCCCCTAGGGGTACCCTCTCGTATGAACCTCGGACAGATCTTTGAAACTGTTCTGGGTTGGGCGGGCGAAAAACTCAATATGACTTTCGCTACTCCCGTATTCGATGAGGCTAAGGTGCACCAAATTGAGGAATACGTACAAAAAGCTGGCTTGCCTAGCTATGGCGAAACTTATCTCTATGACGGAGAAACTGGCGACCGCTTCCACCAAAAAGCAACTGTCGGGGTGATCTACATGTTGAAACTCTCTCACATGGTAGACGATAAGATGCACGCCCGTTCTATCGGTCCTTACTCACTCATTACGCAGCAGCCCCTCGGTGGTAAAGCCCAGTTTGGTGGTCAGCGTTTTGGTGAAATGGAGGTTTGGGCCCTAGAAGCATTCGGTGCCTCGCATATCCTACAAGAAATCTTGACGATCAAATCTGACGATATTATCGGACGCGCCAAAGCTTACGAAACGATCGTTAAAGGCGATAACTTACCTACTCCCGGTATTCCGGAATCATTCAATGTACTGGTACACGAACTTAGAGGTTTGGCCCTAGAAGTCAAGTTTGACTAAGCCTTCCTTTTTGTTCACTCTGCTTTTTATTTGGGGCCTCCTGCCCAACTTGGCCTTTGGCCAAGACGGGCAGGCGCTACGCTCCGCAGCTCGCTGTTCGCTCGGCCCTTCGGCCTGCGGCCTCGGTCTGCCGCTTCGCGGCACTGCTGCGCATCGCTAGGCCAGGGCCAAACAACGGCCCAGCTCGGCTGCGCCTCGCTCGGCCTCCTCATAAAAAGCAGAGCCTTGCTTTTGTCTTCTTTTAATTGCAACTGTTCTCGCCAAGAGCTAGCTAATGGGCCAAACGCCCCTTGGCCTAGCGCTGTGAAGGGGTGGCCGAAGGCCAGACCCAGCCGCCAAAGGCGGCGCAGGGCCGAGCAGACCTGCGAGCCCCGCAACATAGCGCCGCAAGGCGTAGCCGCTGCGGAGGCCCCAAAAGAATATAAAAGCCTATCCTATTAAATGCCTCTTGCTGGCCCCCAGCCAGCCTAAATTTGTCTTCTTATGCCATTTAAGAAAAATAGTACCAACAAAATTAAAAACGACTTCGATAGCATCACGCTCAGTTTGGCCTCTCCAGATTTGATCTTGGAGCGCTCTTACGGGGAAGTCCTCAAGCCAGAAACCATCAACTACCGCTCGTACAAACCCGAGCGCGATGGCCTTTTCTGCGAACGTATCTTTGGCCCGGTCAAGGATTATGAATGTTTTTGTGGAAAATATAAACGCATTCGCTATAAGGGGATCGTTTGTGACCGCTGTGGAGTTGAAGTGACCGAAAAGAAGGTGCGCCGCGAACGTATGGGCCATATCCGCCTAGTGGTTCCTGTGGTACACATCTGGTACTTTAAGTCTTTGCCCAATAAAATTGGTTACCTACTCGGTTTCTCTTCTAAGAAACTAGAGTCTATTATTTACTATGAGCGCTATGTGGTGATCCAGCCCGGTGCCGTAGCCGAAAGAGGAATTACAGGTAGTGAACAAAGAGATCTTCTTACTGAAGAAGAGTATCTCGATATTCTCGAATCACTTCCTCGCGAAAACCAAATGTTGCCCGATGATGATCCCAATAAGTTCATCGCTAAAATGGGTGCAGAAGGGGTTCGCCACCTTCTTTCTCGTGTAGATCTAGAGAAATTGTCTTATGATCTTCGCCATAAAGCCGCCACAGAAAACTCTCAGCAACGTAAATCAGAAGCGCTTAAGCGTCTTCGCGTGGTAGAGGCTTTCCGTGAGGGCCAAAAAAATATTGAAAACCGTCCCGAGTGGATGGTGATTGATTACCTTCCCGTTATTCCACCAGAACTCCGCCCCCTAGTACCTCTAGATGGTGGCCGTTTTGCCTCTTCAGATCTCAATGACCTTTATCGTCGTGTGATCATCCGTAACAACCGCCTAAAGCGTCTACTTGAAATCAAGGCGCCTGAGGTAATTCTCCGCAACGAAAAGCGGATGTTGCAAGAGGCCGTGGATTCACTATTCGATAACTCTCGTAAGTCTAATGCTGTTAAGGCAGAAGGTGGTCGCGCCCTCAAGTCTTTGAGTGATGTACTCAAAGGTAAGCAAGGACGTTTCCGTCAGAACCTTTTGGGTAAGCGTGTTGACTACTCGGGTCGTTCGGTTATTGTAGTAGGCCCTACCCTCAAATTGCATGAGTGTGGTTTGCCTAAAAACATGGCCGCAGAGCTCTTCAAGCCTTTTGTCATTCGCAAATTGATTGAGCGAGGTATCGTCAAAACGGTAAAATCAGCGAAGAAACTGGTTGATCGTAAAGATCCTATCATTTGGGATATTTTGGAGAATGTGCTCAAAGGGCATCCTGTTCTCCTCAACCGGGCTCCTACACTTCACCGTTTGTCTATCCAGTCGTTCCAGCCTACCCTTATTGAAGGTAAAGCGATTCAGCTTCACCCCCTCGTTTGTTCGGCATTTAACGCGGATTTTGATGGTGACCAAATGGCGGTACACGTACCTTTGAGCAATCAAGCCATTTTGGAAGCCCAAATTTTGATGCTTTCTGCACACAATATGCTCAACCCTCAGAACGGTACGCCGATTACGCTACCTTCTCAGGATATGGTTTTGGGCCTCTATTATATTACTAAAGAGCGTAAGCATATTCCCGAAAACCCCGTAAAAGGGGAGGGCGGCCGATTCTATTCTCCAGAAGAGGTGATTATTGCTTACAATGAAGGTCGTTTGGACCTACATGCGATCATTAAAGTTCGTGTTCCTGTAGAGGATGAAAACGGTAACTTGGTTATCCGCCTTACAGAAACGACAACGGGTCGTGTTCTCTTTAACCAAGTGCGTCCCAAGAGCTTGCCCTATATGGATGAGCTCCTCTCTAAGAAGAACCTTAAGCGCGTAATTGCAGGTATCTTGAAAAGAACAGATGTGCCTACGGCCGCCAAGTTCTTGGATGATATTAAGGATATGGGATTCTATTGGGCTTATCGTGGTGGTTTGTCTTTTAACCTCCCCGATTTGATCACGCCTACTGTTCGTGCCGAACGCCTACAAGCTGCTCATGAAGTAGTAGATGGCATTTGGGATAACTATAACATGGGATTGATTACCAACAACGAGCGCTATAACCAGATCATTGATGAATGGACCCAGGCGGATAACTACATCACCAACACTTTGATGAAGGAGATGGCAGAACACAAGCAAGGGTTTAACTCAGTATACATGATGCTTGATTCTGGAGCTCGTGGTTCTAAACAACAGATTAAGCAGCTTTGTGGTCTTCGTGGTCTAATGGCCAAGCCTCGTAAATCTGGTGATACTGGAGGGGCGATTATCGAAAACCCCATTCTTTCAAACTTTGTAGCGGGTCTATCGGTACTAGAGTACTTTATCTCTACCCACGGTGCCCGTAAAGGTTTGGCGGATACGGCCCTTAAAACAGCGGATGCGGGTTACTTGACTCGTCGTTTGGTTGATGTGGCCCAAGATGTAGTCGTTAATATCTATGACTGTGGAACACTTCGCGGTGTTGAGGTGAGCGCTTTGGTAGAAAACGATAAAATCGTTCAACCGCTTTCTGAGCGCATTGAAGGCCGCTTCCCGCTTTATGATATTTTCCACCCGGAAACAGAAGAGTTGATCGCTTCGGCTGAAGAGGTAATTACTCCTGAATTGGCTCTGGAAATTGAAGAAGCAGAAGTAGAAACTGTAGAAGTTCGCTCGGTACTCACCTGCGAAGCTCGCCGAGGTTGTTGCGCTATGTGCTACGGTAAAAATACCGCCACAGGCCGCGCTTCTGAGCAAGGAGATGCCGTGGGGATTATTGCCGCCCAATCTATTGGTGAACCTGGTACTCAGCTCACACTGCGTACCTTCCACGTAGGGGGTGTGGCTTCATATACTGCAGAAGAATCTGAACTCCGCTCTAAATTTGACGGTCGCCTAGAGTTTGACTCTGTAACCACCGTTGAACTTTACGATAAGGAGAAGGATGAAAAACGCGATATCGTAATTTCTCGTACTGGTGAACTTCGCATCATTGACGACAAGACGAACCGCGTACTTTCTACCGCCCACTTGATGTATGGTTCTTCTCTCTTTGTGAAGGATGGCCAAGAAATCAAGAAAGGAGATAAAATCTCTGAATGGGATGCCTATAACGCCTCAATTATTACCGAATTTGACGGTACACTAGAATTTGAAAACATTGAGGAAGGCTTTACTTACCGCATTGAGCGTGACGAACAAACTGGTTTCGAACAAAAGGTAGTTGTAGAGTCTAAGAATAAAAAACAAGTACCTACTATCAAGGTAGTAGACAACAAAGGCGAGGTGCTTCGTGCTTACTCTATTCCTGTGGGCGCTTACATTAGTGTAAATGACGAGCAGGAAGTGACCAAGGGTACCACCCTAGTGAAGATTCCTCGTACAATGGGTAAGATTCAGGATATTACCGGGGGTCTCCCTCGTGTAACAGAGCTTTTCGAGGCTCGTCGTCCTTCTAATCCTGCTGTTGTTGCCGAGATTGATGGTATTGTCAGCTACGGACGAATCAAGCGGGGTAACCGTGAGGTGATTGTAGAGGCCAAAGATGGTCAGAAACGTCGCTACCTCATTGGTCTATCTAAGCATATCCTTGTACAAGAAGGTGACTTTGTTCGTGCAGGTACACAACTCTCTAACGGAGCGACATCTCCACAAGATATTCTCTCTATTATGGGAACTGGAGCGGTACAACAGTATGTGCTCAATGGTATCCAAGAGGTATATCGTGCGCAGGGTATTACGATTAACGATAAGCATATTGAGGTAATCGTTCGCCAAATGATGCGTAAGGTCCAAATTATGGATGCTGGAGATACTAAGTTCTTGGAAAAAGAGGCGGTCAATAAGTTTGACTTCCTCGAAGAGAATGACCGTATCTATGATAAGTTGTTGATTGAAGATGCTGGAGAGTCTAGCAAGTATTTCGCTGGGCAGTTCATTACTGAGCGCCAATTGCGAGAAGAAAACTCGGCCCTTCGTCGTGACGACAAGAAAATCATGTCGGCTCGTCCTTCTATTGCAGCGACTTCTAAGCCTGTATTGCAGGGGATTACTAAATCTTCTTTGGGTACCGATAGCTGGATTTCAGCTGCATCTTTCCAAGAAACCACTAAGGTGTTGAGCACGGCGGCTATTTCGGCTTCTAGCGATAACCTCATGGGCTTGAAAGAGAACGTAATTGTCGGTAAACGCATTCCTGCAGGTACGGGTCTCCGTATTTATGACGATATGATCGTAAAAGAAAAGTAGGCAATATCCTGACTACTTGACGCCATATAAGGGTCCACTTCTTTTAGGAGTGGACCTTTTTTTATGCGCTTGACAGGCGGCGAAGCCGCCGCAAAGGCGCGCAGCGCCTCGGCTGAGGGATGGATAGCAGTGGCCGAAGGCCAGACCCAAGGCTTTTGAAGCGAAGCGAAAAAGCCTGCAGGGCCGAGCAGACCTGCGAGCTGCGGCACAGCCCGACCCGCCCGCAGGGCGGGGCAGCCCCAAAATAAAAACAGGAAGAACGACCTATTATCGCTCTTCCTGAATTTGTTTGCCCTAAAGTATTTTACCCTAGTAAATAGGCGGGAAGTCTGTGGGACGAGCCTCGCGCATGAGGGCATAAATTTGCTCTACCACATCATCGGCAGAGGGTTTAATGCTATAATCGGCATCGGAGCCATAGCCTGGGCGCACCGCCTTGGCACTAATGGTCAGGGGCTCTGAGTCGAGATGATAATATGCTTTTTGCTCCACCATGAGTTGTTGCAACAAATAAGCAGAAGCGCCGCCGGGCAGATCTTCATCTAGAATGACCAGGCGGTTCGTTTTCTTTACAGATTCGGCAACCATATGGTTGATATCGAAAGGCAGTAAGGTTTGGGCATCGATTAACTCTACTGAAATACCCATTTCTTTGAGCTCCTCCATGGCTTCTTCGGCAATGCGGACCGATGAACCATAGGTAAGCAGCGTAACATCTTGGCCTTCTTCAAGGACCTCAGGAACGCCCAAAGGCAGTTTAAATTCGGCCAAATTGCTCGGCATTTTCTCCTTGAGGCGGTAGCCATTAAGGCATTCGATCATTAGGCAGGGATCATCGCTATCGAGCATTGTATTGTAGAAACCTGCGGCCTGCGTCATATTGCGGGGCGTAAGAATATAGATTCCTCTGAGGCTATTGAGCAAAAGACCAATGGGAGAGCCCGAGTGCCAGATTCCCTCTAGGCGGTGGCCACGAGTACGGATAATGGCGGGGGCTTTTTGCTGGCCATTGGAGCGATATTGGAGGGTAGCCAAATCATCAGAAAGGGCCGAAATAGCATAAATGAGATAATCCAGATATTGGATTTCGGCTAAGGGGCGAAGGCCGCGCATGGCCATACCGATAGCTTGGCCGATAATGGTCCATTCACGGATTCCCGTATCAAAAACGCGGGCTTCTCCATACTTCTCCTGCATATTCATGAAACCTTGGTTCACATCGCCAATTTGGCCCACATCCTCGCCAAAAGCAAAGAATTGAGGATTATTTTGGAGGTGCAAATCAAAGCAGGCATTAAGGATTTCATAGCCACTTTTGAGTTCAGCATCCTCGGCATATTGAGCGGGAACGCCAGCTTGCTTGAGGGCTGATTTTGGTCCTTCACTATAGAGCTTAGAGGCATAGCGTTCGTTTTGCTGGGCCATTTTTTCCTCTAAAGCCTGAGCCAGGCTATTTTTTGCAGCAGATTGCTCACCACGCATTAGGCGGAGCGCCTTGCGCATAGCCTGCAACATATCTTTGCGAACGGGATTATAGGCCGAGCCCAAAGCAGTCGCTAGGGCCTCTATTTGGGCCTTTTGGCCAGAAGAAGCGGCGGCTTGGCGCAGCAGTTCTTGGGTCTGCTTAAGTTCTTGCTGAATAGGATCATTAAAGTTGCTCCAAGCCTTGCGAATAGCGGCTTTCACTTCCTTTTTGATCTCCTTGCGAATCGCTTTGAGCTCCTCTTCTGTGGCTACACCCATCTCGATCAACCAAGCTTGTAGTTTCTCGATACCATCCTGCTCTTTTTCCCAATTGAGGCGATTCTCGTCCTTATAGCGCTCATGAGAGCCCGAAGTCGAGTGCCCTTGGGGCTGCGTACATTCCTCTACATGGATCAGGCAGGGGCTATGTGCTTCTCGGCAAAGCGCAATTGCTTCGGCAAAAGCTTGGCGCATACCTAAATAATCCCAGCCCTTTACTTTTACAATGCGAACGCCATTTTGGCCCTCTTCTGTGGGATGAAAGCCCTTGAGCGCCTCAGAAATGCTGCCTTTGGTCGTTTGGTACTCTCTAGGCACCGAAATGCCATAGCCATCATCCCAAACAAAAACAGCTAAGGGAAGCTGCTGCACGCCAGCCGCATTTAGGGTTTCCCAAAAAACACCTTCAGAGGTAGAGGCATCGCCAATAGTACAAAAGCTGACCTCATTTCCATTGACCGAGAAATTATTGGCCAAATCGCCAATCTGATCGGCGCATTCCCGATATTTCTTAGAAGCCAAGGCCAAGCCCAAGGCTCTAGCCATTTGGCCGCCCGTAGGCGAAATATCGGCACTAATATTTTTGAGTGTGGTATGATTGAGCCATTCGCCCTGCGCATTAATTAATGGAGAAGCAAAATGCGAGTTCATTTGTCGACCAGCAGAAAAAGGATCATTCTCCGGATCAGCATAGAGCTGTGCATAAAGCTGCTCTACCGTTGCTAAACCCGTAGCTAATACAAAGGTTTGGTCTCGGTAATAACCCGAACGAAAGTCTCCCTGCTGGAAAACTCGGGCCATGGCCAACTGGGCCAACTCCTTGCCCGCACCAAAAATACCAAATTTAGCCTTACCAGACAGCACTTCGCGGCGGCCGTTAAGGCTGGCTTCGCGGCTCATGCAAGCCAGTCGGAAATCTTGCAAGGCCTCTTGCAGAAACTCCTTACTAGGGGGTGTTTTCAAATGAACTTCAGTCATATATAGTTGTCTATTTAATATGCTAAAATCAAGCAGCTAAAGTCGGCAGTTTTGCCGAAATTTTTGCTTGTTTTGTGACATCCTAAAGCCTTAAATAGCTAGGCAATAGGACCGCTGTGTTAAGATGTTGTTTGGGCCTTAAAATACAAAAAAAAGGAGGCAGGCAGCTATTCCCCCCAGTTTTTCGCTTATACAAACAAGAAGTTTAATAATGAGTTTACAAAAAAAAAGGCTTTGGCACGGCAGTTGGAACCCCTAGAAATCAATGGCTATTCTACTTTTATAAATCATTAACTAAACTTTTAGTTAGTCAGATTTCTAGAATTGCCAAAAAAAGCCTACTATTGTATTGAACATTCTGCTCATCTTAAATTAAAATCGAGAATTATATGAAAACCTTATTCGCTTGTCTCGCCTTTGTTGCTCTATTTGCCAGTAGCTCTTTTGCACAAAACATTGATTTCGAGACCAAAGAAGTTAATTATGGCAGCATCGAGAAAGGGGCTAATGGTGTCCGCCTATTCAAATTTACTAACTCTGGCGATGCGCCCTTGATTATTAGCAAAGCCAAAGGAAGCTGCGGCTGTACGGTGCCTACCTATCCCAAAGAGCCCATCATGCCCGGCGAAAGCGCAGAGATTAAGGTCAAGTATGACACGAACCGCCAAGGTGCCTTTACCAAATATGTAACCTTGACGACCAACGCCAAAAATGAAAGCACGACTCGCCTAAAAATTTATGGTGAAGTGAAGCGACAAGCTGCTCCCACTCCCAAGAGCAAAGAAAATATGTTCAACCGCTAGTCACTAGCCGAACAGATAATGAAGAAAGCCGCTATCTCTGATAGGGGCTTTTTTTATGCCTTTATGTATTGATTTTGGGGCCCGCGGCTGGCTAGGCTCCGCCTAGCTCGGCCGCCGCTATGCTTCGCCGCTCGCAGGTCTGCTCGGCCCTGCGTCGCTTCGCTCCTGGGTCTGGCGCTTCGCGCCACGGCTGCGCAGCGCTGGGCCGTTTTGGCCCTGCGGGCCAAGAGGCGGAGCGCCTCAAATAGGACCAAATCGAAAAAAAAATGCGCTATATGGTGTATATAGCGCATTTTTGTTGTTACTTATTTATACTAAATGCCTTATCTACTTAAAGGGGCATTACTAATCGCTAGGGTTTCGCCAGAAGCTTTTACTTTTATTTTGGCCTGGCTAATCTTGAGCTGCTCATTGGGTGCAAATTCATCTACTGGAATATTCCAGCTCTTGACCTCAATAGAACCCGCATACTCCCCACTAGCATCAAAAATATCAATCTGGGCAGAAACAAGCTCCAATTGATCATTTAAGGCTTGCTTACTCCCTTTGTCTACCGCCTCAATGGTTTTTTGAGTCGGATTGATCTTAAATTCAAGTTGTTCTGCAGTTTGGGCTTGTAGTGCCAGCTGGACTACAAAAAAGAAAAAGATAATTTGGATGTACTGCATAATCGAAAAGTTTTATAGTGTGCCCCCTATTGGGCAAAGCTTATACCAAATTTAACAAAAAATTTTGAAGCGGAAAATCCCCTTTAACAAAGCTAAGTGACTAAAATTAAACTAACTATATTTTTAAGAAGCAGCAAAAAAATGCTACTTTTACGAGGTCCAGACAGAAAAATCAACTACCTCAAACCGCAAGATCGCACTCACTCTTTAGCGATTGACTTACTCTCTAACGCTAGAAAGTAGCCTAATCGTTTATAAATTAGGCCCTTTCTCAAAGTTTTGCATATGATTTTCAGACCCTTACTACTTGGTTTAGGCTTGCTTTGTGCTGCCCCACAACTCTCTGCCGCAGAGAGTAGTGACCCTCCTTTTTGCCTAGAGCAACAAGAGGAGGAAAACTTGAAAGCCCAAGCCTATATCCGCAGCTATTTAGCTATTGCCATTGAGGAAATGAACCGCAGTGGTATTCCTGCTAGTATTACTTTAGCCCAAGGGATGCTGGAATCAAATTATGGCCGCAGCGAACTTGCTCGCCAAGCCAATAACCACTTTGGAATCAAATGCGGTAAAGATTGGTCGGGCATTACTTATTATAAAAATACGCAAGAACAAACAGCCTACGGTACCCAAAGAACCGAAATGGCCTGTTTCCGTGCCTACGAATCTGTTGAGGACTCTTATAAGGACCACACTAACTTTCTCTATTCTCGTAAACCATATCGAACGCTTTTTGCCGCCAGAAATATGGATTACCGCTTTTGGGCCAAGGGCCTAAAAGAAGCCAATTATGCCACAGATGTCAATTATGCCAATAAGCTAATTGATGTGATTGAGAAATTTGATTTAGCTAAATATGATAGAGTTTCTACACAGTACCAATTGCCCTCTAATACAGATCTAAACGCCTATCGTGCCGATCCTAACTTGGATATGGGCGAAGACCTCTCTACGGTCCGAAATCGTGTAGAACGCTTAGAAAATAGCTTGCAACAAGCTTTGGCTCATCAAATAGAACTACAGGTCCAACTAAAAGAAATGAATCGCCAAATTGGCCAAATGGCTAAGCGCGACGATCGCCTAAATGGTAAAATTAACTATGTAGGTACCGCCCTAGAGGAGCAAAAAGAGGTGATTGAGGAATTGCAAATCGAACTGAATACGGTGAGCAGTATCCAACGCCAAATGCTTACTCTAGACCCCTTCCGCGATTATTTTGATCCCGAAACCGGTCTGAAAAAACAGTTGGTGATTTTCCCGACCCAACATCATAACCAAAAAGGGATTTTCTACAAAAATAGCCGCCGAGCAACTACCTTACGCGAAGGCATGACTCTAGACGATATTGCTCAAGAACATCAATTAGAGCTCAAGAGCCTGCGCCGCTACAATGACCTCTCTATGGGAGAGGAAGATAACTTGCCCCCCAATTGCTATATTTATCTAGAAGCAAAGGGCAATATGGTGGAAGATGAGAAAGGACCTCATAAAGTCAATGAGGGCGAAAGTATGTATACCATTTCTCAGCTTTACGGAATTAAGTTGTCTAAATTGTATAAACGAAACCGCCTAGAAGAAGGAGAAGAACCCGCCGTGAATGAGTTTATTTTCCTTAATGAAACCTGCGACAATAAACCCGCTCTCCGTGGAGCAAATCCTTACCAAGTTGGCGAAAACCAACCTAATGTAGACCTCTTCGGTGGGGGAGGTGCCAAAAAATAATTGGCCCAATAACTCAAAAAAAAAGCGCCTTTCTTCTTTAAGAAAGGCGCTTTTTTGCTCCAGCTAGGCGGCAAAGCCGCCAAATGAAAAGAGGCGAAGCCTACCGCTTTGCAGGCTTTAGCCTGCATCGGCTGAGGGATGGAAAGTGGGGCGGCGAAGCCGCAGACCAAGGGGCTGAAGCGAAGCGAAAGCCCCGCAGGGCCGAGCAGACCTGCGAGCCACGGCAGAGCCCGACCCGAGCGAAGCGAGTGGGCAGCCCCAAACTAAAATTAGTGACGCAAATCAAAATCTTCTACCAATTGGGTGAAGACAAATAGCTCTTCATAATAGGCCGAAATTAGCTCAAAATCGACATTGGTGCTAAATAGATGCGCATCGAGTAGTTCATAGGGCTCAGCCACGGCCAAATAAAAATGACTGCCCATAAAAGAGGCATAAATCTCTTGGCCAGAACGCTCATGATAGCTATTGAGGGTGTTGAGCAGCTCAGGCGTCAAAATGTCCTCATACTTCATTTTTCGATCAATATAGACCAGGAAATCCTCATCAAAACGAGGGTTGCCCGTATCCTTGAGCTCATAGCCGCCATAACGGGTGAGCCGCTTGAAGGTCCGAATGAATTTTTGGGCCTGCACCCTCGGAATAATGACCATCTGCCCCTCTGCCCGAAAGTTGAATTTGGTGTGAAAAAAGACCCCATTGAGCCAGCTCTCTAAACGGTCCGTCACATCTGAAGTATGCATGACCTTGAGCTCGCACATCTCAAAATAAACTTCCCCAATTTTGCCCATAATATAGTCCTCGCCGCTATAAATATGAGGGTTGAAAGGGAAGATATGCGCCCGATTAAAACTATCCTTGGGTATAAAATCCTTATGATAGTAGCGCAAACGAGGGTCTATAAATTGCAAAATAGACTGCACCACCAAGGGCTTAAAACGGGCCTTGAAACGCTCTATCCAACGCAGAAAAAAGTTGTAAATAAACCAATAGGGCAAAATGAGCAGGAAAATAATAGGGAAGAGCTCAAAGGCCAAAACCGCCAAGACTAAGCCCAAGGCAAGGAATATGGCCAGCCCAATGCTAATGATAAGGGCCCAGCGCTGCCGCTCAAATGCTTGCAAATCAGCATGCAGATGATTGTTGTAGTAGCGGCGAAATTCTTTGAGGTCTTGCATTGGTCTAGCGAGTAAAAGGCTTGCCCGAATCAGTCAAAAATAAGTATCTTCCCCTTTTATTTTGATATTCCGCGCTATTTTATGCAAAATCTATCCAAAGCTTGGGGGCGGCTGGGGCCCGGTTTACTCTTTGCCGCTGCAGCTATCGGCGTTTCGCATTTGGTCCTTTCTACTCAAGCTGGTGGGCAATATGGCTTTGGGCTGCTTTGGCTGCTCTTTCTGGCCAATTTGGCCAAATATCCCTTCTTTGAATTTGCCCTGCGCTATGCCCAAAAAACAGGCAAAACTCTTTTGCAAGGCTACCAAGAGCTGGGCCAATGGGTGCTTTTGCTTTTTATTGGACTTACTTTAGGGACCATGTTTAGCGTGCAGGCAGCGGTCAGTTTTGTCTCTGCCGCCTTGGCAGGCCCCATTTTTGGCCTCAACCAACCGCTTTATATGTCGGCGGGCCTCTTGCTTTTTGCCGCAGCCGTTCTTTTGTTGGGCCGATATAAACTGCTAGACCAATTGATGAAGTATATGGTCTTTTCGCTCTCTATGCTAACGCTTTTGGCCCTGATTCGCCTGCTTTTTCGACCTTTGCCCGAGATAGATTATATCCCATTTTTCTCTCTAGAAGCGGGCCATTTGGCCTTTATTATTGCTTTTGTGGGCTGGATGCCAGCCCCTCTAGATCTGTCGGTCTGGCAGTCTATCTGGACCCTAGAAAAGAAGAAAAATCAAGCCGATTTTGGCTGGAAAGAGGCCCAGTTTGATTTCCAATTAGGCTATGGAGTGAGTGTGTTTTTAGCCATCTGTTTTATGGCTTTGGGCGCCATTTTGCTGGGCGGTAGCGATTTTCCCCAAAAGGCGGTCGCCTTTGCCCAGCAGTTGCTCAAGGTTTATGAGGCCGCGCTGGGCCCTTGGGCCGCCCTTTGGGTCAGCTGGGCCGCCTTTATTTGCATGTTTAGCACCCTAATTACCTGCCTAGATGCCCTGAGCCGAACCATGGCCCAAGCGATGAATTTGGCCTTCCCAAAGCAGCCTTTTTGGCATCGGCAGGGGCTCTGGATAGGCATTTTGATTGGGGGCGCTTTGCTCATCATTTTTGCCTTTTTGCAGGCTATGGGCCAGCTCATTTTTATTGCCACCGCCCTTTCTTTTCTCAGTACGCCATTTTTTGCCTGGGCCAATAGTCGCCTCGCTTTTGGACTACCCAAAGCAGATGCACCTAGCCCAAAATTTCGCTATTTAGCCTACTTCGCTGGGGGCTTCCTCCTGCTTTTCTGTGGCCTCTATTTATTCTCTTTGTTGGGCTAAAATGGGCAGCAATTGGGTCCAGAATTTTTGCAAATTTTCCGAAAGTTCTATCTCTTCAGACAAACCAACTTGGGCCAAAATATCAAGCAAAGACTGAATGCGGGCCTCGGTGGTGTAGAATTTATTCATCACAATTTGCCGCTGCTGCTTAACCAGGCAATAGCCCGACTGAAACTGGCCCTTTTCATAGCGAATCCGATAATCTGCCGCCTTGAGCAGCTCTTCCAATTTTTTTAAGGTGGTTTTGTTGTATTTCACGATTCTGTTTTTCTAATGATTTTTTTTAGGGGCCTCCTGCCTTCGGCAGGCGCTACGTTCTGGGGCTCGCTATTCGCTCGGCCCTTCGCCAGCTTTGCTGGCTTGGTCTGGCCTTCGGCCACCCCGCCACATCGCTAGGCCGGCTCGACAAAGCTGCGGCCAAGGCCGCAGTTAGCTGGCGGGGGGAGCAGGGTAGAGGGCTTCAAATTTAGCTTCTAATTGAGGGAGTTCGGCTTTCATTTTGGCCTCTGCAGCTTCTAGGTTGAGGCCGCGGAGCTGGCTGCTATCGCCTTCTTCCAAAATTTGGATAAAGCCCTGGGCGTAGCGATTGACATCATCTACTGGGCCACGGTCATTAAAGCGCTCCATCATGAAGATGGCCGAATTGAGGGCGGCATGTAAATAATAATGGGCCTTGGCCATATCGGGTTGGAATCCCTGGCCCTGGCCGGCAGGCAATTGGGCAAAACGACTTGGGTCTGTTTTATGCAGCAGCATAAGACGAGTGAAAGCCAAGGGATTGAGATAATTTTCGGCCACTTTTTCCATAATAGCAAGTCCTTGCTCAAAAGAATCTTGCTGAAAATATTTTTGGCCCAAAAAATAAAGGGCAAAACTGGCCTCTAGCTCCTGAATGCCTGGCCGCTCTAAACGGTTTTTAATGCCTGGAATATCCGTTTCGTCTAGTTCTTGGCAAAGCAAAAGCAGATCGGGATTTTGCTCTAGGGGCAACTGCAAATGATTCTGCTGATTATCTAGTAATTCGGCTACCGTATAGCTTTTGGCCAATTGGTCCGAGCAACTAAAAAGGCCCAAAGAAAAGAAGGCGAGAAGAAAAAAAGCATAATGATTCATAGATAAAGGTTTTGGCAAAAAAACGCAATTTTAGGTCCAGAAGGCGGGCGCAGCCCGCCTGGCCACAACAAGCCCTTTAGGGCGCAGTTCGACGACCGAAGGGAGTAACCGATGTGCAGAGGCGGGCGCAGCCCGCCTGGCCTAGCGATGTGCAGCAGTGGCCGCAGGCCAGACCAAAGCGCTTTAGCGCTGCAGGGCCGAGCAGACCTGCGAGCTGCGAAACGTAGCGCCGCAAGGCGAAGCCGCAGCGGAGGCCCCAAAATAAGAAAAGAAAAAAACATACGTACAAAGTTGTTTTTGTAAATATGTAGTTATATCTTTAATGTAAACAATTTTACATTTAAAGACAAGCTATATGCAGCGACCATTTCCGGCGGGGACCGCCATGAGCAAGCTTTGCATAAAGGCCTACGCTTTGGCCGATTATGATGAGAGCAGTTATATTGGGCAAATTTATTTATCGATCAACCCATCTAGTTTTGATATTTCCTATAAGGTAACGAGCACGGAAGAGCTTTCTACGGCTGCTTCTTCGGCAGATAGGAAGGCGCAGGCGGCCAAGGAAGTTCTGGGGAACAGTCCGGAGTATATGATTCCGGAGATTAAGTTTTCGAATATTTTGGTAGATGCTACGGGCGTTTATCATCAGGGGAGTCAGCAGGACAAGGCGCTTTTGCAGAACAAGGACAACAAGCCATCGGTGGCGCCTTATATTAAGGCCTTAAAAGCGTTGATTTATGATTATCATGACTGGGCCAATGGGCCGGCCTACTTAAAATTGGAGTGGGGGGAGATTTTGCCCAGCAATGATTCTCGGAAGGAGGCCAGTGCGCACACCTTCAACTGCATTATTTCGTCCATGGACATCAATTACTCTTTATTTTCCTTTGAGGGCTTGCCCATTCGGGCGGAGTTGAGTTTATCATTTTGGGGGCGTTCGCCATTTCGGCAGCAGCAAAACTGGGAGCAGTCGGCGGTGCGGCAAGAATTGGTCAAATATGAGTATCACGACATTCAGCAGGGGGATAATTTGGGGAAGATTTCGATGCGTTATTTTGGGAGTTTGGCGCTTTATTTATTGTTGGCGCAGTACAATGGTTTGAGTAGTTTGTATGAGTTGCCGGTGGGGCGGCGTTTGCTTATTCCGCCCAAGCGGGTCTTATTAAACTGGGCCAAATCGAGGCGACAAAAGCGGCGGTTGGGGCGCAAGCTACGCAAAACGGCCAGAGATGCGGCCAAGGAGCGTTTGCGTCGGGAGATGGCGGCGGCTATGCGTCGGGTCAATCGGCGGACACTTTAGAAAATAGCTCGGAGTTGCATTCTACCGAGGTGGACCATTTTGGCTTCGCCTGTTTTTCGGCCTTCATAGCTAATCGAAAGTTGTAAAAACTTGCTTAGAGCTTGTTGGAGTTCTAGGGTCCATAAAAAATTACTTCCCGTTTGCAGGCCTTCCGTCAGGGCAAATTGGCTAGGGCTATTTTCTTCGCCCTCATACTGGAGCTCGACCCAACTGAGTTTCATGCGGATATTTCTGCGTTTTCCTTTGCTGCTAAACCATTTGCCTTCTAGGCCCAGCTCTTGGAGTTGGGCCTTTTCTATGCCTAGGCGGTTCTCGCTATCCTTTTGGCGATAATAGAGGCTCAGGCGGAGGTCGCTGCCTCTTAGGTAGCTCAGTTTGGGGCTAACTTCCCAGGAATCGAGTAAATAATTGCGTTGGCTATAAAAATCGGAGCGGTTTTCATTTTGGGCCAGCTGGGCGGCTGTTTCTAGGCGGATAAAAGGCTTAATTTGCCACCAGCTCGAAAAGCTATAGCTGGTTTTTCGTTGGCTATCGAAGCCAAGGTTTAGGAAGCGTTTGCTTCGGCTATCGCTTTGTTGTAAAATGAGGCGAAACTTGCGTCCTCTTCGGTCCCAATAGAGGGCATTACTCATATTGGAAGAGATAGACAGCAGGCTACTATCGGCAATATCGAGTTCAAAGGGATTGAAGGCGGCCAGTTCTTCTTGGGCCAGGGTTTTGCGTTCCATCTTATAAATAGAGCGGCTAGAGATTTTTTTGAGCCAGCTTTTTGGGCCTGTTTTGGCCGCCCGCCAAAGGCGGGCGGGGTCAATATCTATACTCTGGTTAAAGGCCAATTGATTGGCGCGGACAAACTCGCCAGTGAGCACACGCAATTGAATAAAATTAGCCTGATCTTGAAAGGGGGCTTGTTCAAATTCGTCTTGTTCTTGGATGCTGTTTTCATTGCGGTCAATCCAAATATGGGTGCCTTGTCCTTGGTCCACCTCCAAATAATTGTAGGCATATTTTTGCTCTTGGCCAGCCCCTAATTCATAAATCGTTTGCCATTTAATCAGGCCTTTTTTCCATTGGGCATCATAGGCAATGCGGCCCAAGTAGGTGTTTTTTGGGTCTTGGCTGCTCAGGCTGCTGTCTAAGACCATCAACTGCCGATAATTGAGGTTGAAGCTGAGGTTTTGCTTGGGGCCCATCTGCCAATGTCCCTGTAGTTGGGCCTCCTTGGCTAAGGTCACATCGACTAGGGTTTCCGCCAAAGGCAGGCGGTCTAGCCGCTGACTAGCCGAGAGCTTCAGCGAGAACTGCTCTGTAGTAGGCAGCTCCGCACTAAATCGATAGAGCTGATACTGAAAGCTATTGGCCGCTAGGCTATCGCCATTAATCCGTTGTTGTTTGTTTTCTTCTTCATAGTAGGCCGAAATGCGCAGGCCTTTTTGGAAGCGGTAGCCTAATTGTAGGCGAGGGCGCCAAAACTGGCTATTGGATTGAGAAAGGTAGCTGCCTTGGCCAGTCAGCTCCCAGCCCTTATGCTGAAGCTGCAGGCTTGCGCTCTGTTGCCAGTTTTGACTGCTATCTCTAAGCAGGCCACTTAGTTTGTAGCTGATATTTCCTAATCCCTGCTGTTGGGCATTTAGGTCCAGCCAAAAGAGTTGTTCTTGGCTGCTGCTGCTATCTAGTCCCCAATCTCGACTAAATTCCCGATTCCGATAGGGCTCTATCGTTTTAAAGTTCGTGCTGAGCTGTTCATAATGGGCGTTGATGCCTAGGCTCCTGCGGAGGGTGTCCACCCGCTGGCTATCCACTTTTAGCCGATAGCCCAAACTCAATTCTTGCTGATAGCTTAGCCGCAAAGCCAAACCCTGATTATCTTCATTGTCTATATTAGAAAAGCGGTTGAGGTCCTCTTGACTAATCGCTAGATTGGCCATTAATTGCCCCCTTTCTCCAATATTATAATAGCTACTAATTTCTGATAGCTGCTTCTTTTCTGGTGCCTTGAGCAGCCTCAGAGGCGCATATTGCCCGCGGCTCTGTCCCGTGATGGGATCAGGAGCAATCCAAATATATACGCTGCCATTAATTTGTCCCTCTTCCCGAATATAATCGCCGCCCTGGCTTACTGCCCGAAAACTGACCGAATAGAAACTACTATCACTAGCATTGCTGCTAGCATAAACCAAAACCGAATCATAGCTGATCCCATGAACAACTGTATCGATAAGCTGGTAAGCCACCAAGCCCGATAATCCATCTGCTTCATTAATGCTTTGGCCGCCCCATATTTGGGCGGTTTGGTCCCCGGCTCGACTCAAGCTGGCTTGGGCCGAATCACTTAGGGGATTGGTGGGTTGGTTTTTGGCATCTTGCTCTTGATAGTGAAAAAAGCGCAGCCCCCATTTTTTGTCTTCGTAATGGCCATTAATTGCGGCAATGCTGCGGAGGTATTCTAGGTCCGAATAGCTAAACTCGACCTGTATGCGCTTGTCTTTTGTGATGAGGACTTTATTGGTAAATTGGATTTCGCCCAAATTATAATCAATCGTATAATCTCTATCAGAACCCCTTTCTAGTTGCTGCCCATCAATAAATACGCGCTCACTTCCCGCCAGTATAATCAGTAATTGCTCGCCATCATTACCCTCTAAACGATAGGGCCCTTGATTGCCCTCTTGCCCCATAAAACTATTGCGGGCAAAGGTTCCTCTAGAAATGGCAAAACTGCCTTGTCCCCCCCATTTTGCCCCAGATTTCAGTTGGCCCGAACTCCCAATTTGTCCCCCCTGCAAACGCTTGAAATGATTGAGGAAGTAGCTGTTTTTGGGCTGCTCCAAATCATAATCCCCAGCCAAAAGGTAATGTTCATCTACCTTGAACTTAATGAACACCCGATCAAAATCTTGCAGCTCTTGGCTATTGCCCTCGGCTTGGACCGGAATGTTATTATCCGATAAAGCCCCCGTAATCTCTACGCCCCCAACTTCTCCCGCCAATTGTAGATTGAAGCTAGAATTAAGGATGAGGTCTTGCTGATTCCCCAAGGAAATTCCCCTCGCAAAGCTGCCATTATAATCCAAGCCCTTCAGATCGCCTTCTTTGCCGCCCTGCCGCTGTACCTGATAGCCATAGGATTGGCCCAAAACGATATCTTCTCCCAACTGCATTTTAGGCTGTAACAATCGCCGATCTTTTCGCTCCCGCCTGCGGTGAATGGGCAAGGGCAAGCGCTTATAGCTCAAACAAAGACTGTCTTGCTGCAATAATTCTCCCTTGGGGAAAAAATAACTGCCTTGCAGTCGATATAAACTATCCGCCAAAGGCTGCCCCCGCCAATGTAAACTGCCCGGCAAGACCCATAAACTATCAAGCAGTATACTATCCGCCAAGACATAACAATCCGACTGCCGCAACTGCTGTTGTTGCAAACTATCTAGCTGGGGCAATGTCTGCGCCCCAAGCTGCCCAAAAAAGAAAAGACCGCAAAATAAAAGCAGTAAGCGCAAAAGTATGGCGTTTTGGTGTTCTTTAAGATAACGCTAAACTACTGCTTTTGGCTGGTGAGGGAAAGAGAAAGGGAAGAAGCTGGGGGCTTCTTCCCTGGGGAAACTTAGATCTATAGAGAGGTCAACTGTCTGTTAGCCTGCCGCCATGACCATAGGCCAGACCAAGCCGCTGATAAGCGGCAGAGGGCCGAGAGCGAGCTGCGAACCATATCGCCCACCAAAGGCGGACAATAAGGCTGCAGGCCGTCTTCAACGACTGTAAGGAGTAAGGCCCCAAAAATATATAATGAAAAACTTAGGAGCTATAGAGTGCTGACTCACGAAGGTGTTTAATTGCCACCTTAAGGGAATGGTCATCAGAAAAAAGGGCTGCTTTTCTGCGATTCCATGATTGTAAGGTCGTTTTAATTTTCTTTAAATCAAATTGATGGTCATCTTTACAAATGTAGTCAATACTAGAGAGCAGCTCAAGTCCAAAGGAAGAGTAAAAGCCAGACAAAAAGTGCTTTGTTTTTTCGACAATAGCTAGATAGCTGCTGTGCTCTGCTCGGGCGAGGTAGTGAGTCACATTCTTTTCGGCTTCCATGATAAGACCAATTTCCTCAAAGGGTTTTTGTTCTTTGCTGTAGTAGCCTTTAATATAACTACCATTGAGATAGTGCAAAACATGATTGACCTTTGCAGAGTATGGTCCATAGAAATGGGGCTTATACTCTAGGTTTTTGAATGCTTTGTCGCCTCCAAAACGCTTTAAGAAATAAGCGGCTTTTTCTCCAGCAAACTCCGAAACAAACTCTCCCTCTTTCACCAAATCATATAAAATAGCTAGTAACATAGCTCTGGCAGGAGTAAGCTTAACTTGTTTTTTTACTGATCTTTCCTTTACGCTATAATTAGGGGCATAAAGATAAATTTTGCAGTCTAGCTCTTTTAGCTCGTCCAAAATTAGCTGCTTTACGCTTGCCCAGTTTAGGCCTCCATTTCCAGCGCCCAATGCAGGAATTGCAATTGACTGAATCCCTTCAGATATAATATAACGCCTTAGATCTTCTAATCCTTTTTGGATGTAGCTATACTCAGAGGGGGCTTGCCAAGTAGTTTTTGTAGGGAAGTTAATAATGATTTTACTAGGGGATAGTAAATCGCCTTCTCTCGTAATGAACATTTTTCCAATAACAACTTCTCCTTTTGCACAGGCCGCTTTATATGCTTTGAAGTTTAGAGGGTATTTCTTCTTGAACTGTAAGGCAATCCCTTTTCCCATAACCCCAACTGTGTTAACCGTATTCACGATGGCTTGAGCTGGACTGTCTAGCAAGTTGCCGCTTATTTCTTCTACCATAGTGTATGATTTTATCCTTAATGAAGGAGATTTAAAAATAGTAATGGGGTCTTACTGCAATTTGAGCTTCAGCAACGCCAAAGTTAGTTAATCGCTCCTTACTTTTTTGGTTATAAACTACAAAGCCCGCAATCAAATGATAGGGGATATCTCCATAGACTAAAAACTCTGCCTGTTTCTTTAAACGTAAAAAGCTGTTTTCTTCACCACCCCAAGATGGGTTTTTAATTGCTTTCCAATTTAATTTCTCCTCAATATTATTGATGTCGGAAGCATCGTAAAACCTGCTGAAAGGGCTAATCGCATGAGCATCAGTGAAAAGGTAGCTTAGGGTCGATCCTATGATTTGAGGAAGCCGCACTATGATGTAAATGATATCTTCTGTTGGAGTGGGAGCTGTGTTGCCATATTGATTTTGTATGGCATAAAGCATTGGCGACCTATACCAGAAATAAAAAGGAATATAGTCGTCTAATGTATGTCCCCTAGGGCAAACTTTGGTCGCTCGGCGGCTAATTATATCTAATGCACCAATAGCCCTATAATTAGGGTTGCTGTTGATCGAGTTTTTATGGGTAATCCCATATTTGATTATATGTGGAATATTATCAATATGGACCATCCTGAAAATTGGAATATTAGTTTGCAAAAGTAGCCATTTTTTGAGTTTCCTCAAGTTAATCAGAAATACACTCAATATAATGCTTAATTCCTTATAAATTAAGTAGTTGTTCCTACCTTCCCACATCCCTACTCCCCCAAGCGCAAGTCCCCTACCACAATAGCCCCCACCGACAACAACAAATAGAGCACTATCCCCGCAGGCAGGGCCAAGCCCAAAGGCAAAAAGATGAGCAAGGGCAAAAGACCCAAGATGAGCAGAAAACGCCAACGGTTGGGCCGCCAAGCCAAGGACTTAAACTTGAAGCTGAGCAAGGGGATCTCCGCAATGAGGAGGTAGCAAAGCAAGGCCAGCAAACCATAGAGCAAGGGGGGCCAAAGTAAGTATTGCTCCAATCCATAGAGCTGCTGCTGTACGCTCCAAAAGTAACCAAAGACAAAAAGGGTGGTGGCCGGGGTGTTCAAACCAATAAAGCTTTCGGATTGCCGACTATCCGTATTGAATTTGGCCAAACGCAGGGCCGAAAACAAGAGCAACAAAAAAGGCAATAAGAGCAGGTAGCTCTCCCGCTGCCCCCATTGCAATCCCTCTGGCAGCCCCAAGGCTTGCATGAAGAGCTGATATAACATGGCAGCCGGAAAAAAACCAAAGGAAATCAGGTCCGCTAAAGAGTCGAGCTCTTTGCCCAATGGCGATTGCGCCTTGAGTAAACGAGCCAATAAGCCATCTCCAAAGTCAGCTATTAGGGAGAGCAAGAGACAGTAGGGCAAGACCTCCCACTGCCCAGAAAATAGACTGATAATAGCCGCCGCTCCCGCCCAGGCATTCAATAAAGTGACCGAATTGGGTATTTGTTGCTTGATTTTGCTCCACATAAACTAACATTTTGATAAGAAGAGGAAGGACAAAGATAGCAGAAAAAACATCTAGCTTTGCGCAATTTTTTGCCGCATCCAAAACCTTTGTTTATGCCTTCTCGCCTTCTCGCCGCCCATTTGGCTCTCTTTACCGTAGCCCTTTTGTATGGCGCAAACTATTCTATCGCCAAGATCGCTATGCCCGATCCAATTCCCCCCGCCGCCTTTATTATGCTTAGGGTCCTGGCCGCTAGCCTGCTGTTTTGGATCACTAGCTTTTGGCTTAGGGAAAAGGTCGCTAAGGCCGATATCTTCCGCCTAGCTATTGCTTCCGCTTTTGGGGTGGCCTGTAATCAATTACTCTTTTTTAAGGGACTAGAAATGACTAGCCCGATTAGCGCCTCACTTATTATGCTGACGGCCCCCATTGTGGTCCTTTTGTTTTCGGTGTTCTTTCTCGGCGAGCAGCTCAATAGCCTGAAGATTATCGGAATTGTTCTAGGGGTTATCGGTGCTGCTTACCTGATTCTCAATACGGGTAGTTCTGCCGCTTTTAAGGCTAGAAACCCCCTGCTGGGCAATTTGTTGATCGGGGGCAATGCGGTAGCCTACTCGATTTACCTGATTATGATTAAACCCCTGACCCAAAAGTATCAAGCTATTACGCTGCTCAAATGGGTCTTTCTGTTTGGCTGTCTTTATGTTTTGCCCTTTGGCGGCCCCGGCGCACTGGCCATTCCCTACAGTCAGTTGTCTGCAGAAATATGGGCGGTGCTGGCTTTTGTCCTCATCGGCGTAACTTTTCTGGCTTATCTGCTCAATGCTTGGGCCCTGCAACGCCTGCCCGCCTCGGTGGTCAGTAGCTATATCTATTTGCAACCCCTTCTGGCCGCTTTGGTCGCTATTCTCCTCGCTGCCGATGAGCTGCGGCCCGCTCTTTTTATCTCTGCCGCCTTCATTTTCTCTGGCCTCTTCCTGATCTCTTATAAGAAGAGGAAACCCAAATTACAAGAGGAGGCAGTTTAGTGTTTTTTTGGGGCCTCCGCTGCGGCTTCGCCTTGCGGCGCTACGCTTCAGGGCTCGCAGGTCTGCTCGGCCCTGCGGCCTGACGGCCTTGGTCTGCGGCTGCGCCGCCCCCTTTCGCATCGCTAGGCCTGCGGCGGCTTCGCCGCCTGCTATCTGTGCTCTGTAGGTTGAAACCTACAGCCATACAACAATTATATGCTACATCTATAGTGCGGAGAGGATTAAAATCCTCTACCGCTTTTAACGGCCCTCAGAACTGCTTCATTTATGATTTAGGCAGCCTAGAAGATGTTTGTTTATGGAAGGTTTTAACCTTCCATACTATATTAAATTGCATTCGTTAATTGGCTGTAGGTTTCAACCTACAGCTCGGCCCAGTAGGCCTTTAGGCTGCAGGATATTTGGCCCAAAATACAGCCGCCTTCCATATTTCGCTCCTAAGCGCCTATCCCTAAACTGTAGTAGGGTCGGTCCAGGAAAAAAAGATAGGAGATTATAGATACGCCCGGAGGGATTTGTAAACTGCAAATTAGCTCTGGCGCCACGCCAGAGGCGTTTTGCAACTGCAGATTAGCTCCGGCGCCACGCCAGAGGTGTTTTGCAACTGCAGATTAGCTCCGGCGCCACGCCAGAGGTGTTTTGCAACTGCAGATTAGCTCTGGCGTCACGCCAGAGCCGTTTTGCAACTGCAGATTAGCTCCGGCGTCACGCCAGAGGTGTTTTGCAACTGCAGATTAGCTCTGGCGCCAGGCCCAAGGCGTTTTGCAACTGCAGATTAGCCCCGGCGTCACGCCAGAGACGTTTTGCAACTGCAGATTAGCTCTGGCGCCAGGCCCAAGGCATTTTGCAACTGCAGATTAGCTCTGAACAACTGTATCTCCCCATTCTGCAACTGCAAATAAACAAGATGCGGCCATTTTGGCTGTATTTGCATCATCCGAGGCTTGCTAAACTAGCGTTTAGCTGCTTGCTTGGACCAAGAAGGGCCTAAAGCAATTCCCCAGAGGCATCAAGCAGGAATTTGCCCCTAAAGGGCTTAAGGATTTTACAAGAAGCCCTTTCCCAGAGCAGAAAAGGGCCGAAGGCCCGCGGCTGAGGGATGGATAGGGGGGCGGCGAAGCCGCAGACCCAGCTTTTGAGCGCAGCGAAAAAGCGCAGGGCCGAGCAGACCTGCGAGCCCCGACACAGCCCGACCCGCCCGCAGGGCGGGGCAGCCCCAAATCATCAGAAAAAAACATAAAAAAAGCAGCTCCCCCAAAATGGAGAAGCTGCTCAGTAGCTAAAAAGGCAGATGATCTAGCCCTTAATTTTTTCAATCAAGGCCTTGGTTTCCTCGGCTTCCATGCCTTGCGCCTTGGCCAATTCTACGGCCTTTTCGGCAGTGGCAAGGGCCTCTTTCTTCTTGCCCAATTTATGGAGCAAATTGGCCTTGGTATCTACATTATAGTAGTTTTCCTCTAGTTCAATAGACTTGTTGATCCATTTGAGGGCCGCTTTGAGTTTCTTTTTGCTGTCTTCTGTCTGAAAATAGCTCCAAGCCACCTCATTAAGCTCCTGCCAGCTATCCGAATGCTCGAGCAACATGATATTTAGGTACTTAAACTCTTTTTTGGTCCCGTTGTGAATGATGGTATTGAGCATAGCGGTATAATAAGCAGCCAAATCCTTAGAAAGACCCTCATTAAGGTTTTTGACCAGCTGCTTATACTCCTGGCTTTTAGTGCCTTTGCCGTTTTGGGCCTCTCCAACCAAATGTACTTGGCTCATGAGCGCGCCCTTCATGTATTCTTCAACGGTTTCCTCGCCATTTTCTGCTACAAACTCTTCTTTGTGGGCCAAAATATAGTCAAAGTACTTTTGCTCAAAGCCCACTTCAGTAAGCATCATGATCTCAAAATGCTCGCTTTGCTTCCATTCGGCTTCTGGAATAAGACCGAGATAAAGACGGGTCTCCTCTACATTGCTTTCATAGGCTGCGTCTAGAGCCTTGATATAATTGCGTAAAAACTCGGGCTGGCGGTCGCCTTTTTCATAGCGTTTTTTCAGGCTAAAGAGCTGTTTGTTGGGGTCCAAAGCCTTCTGGCTTTCGGCAATAAGTTGTGGAGCATCGGGGGCGCCCACTGTTTTATGAAGCAGCTCGCCATCGGCAGAGAAGAATAGGAGGGTGGGGTAGGCTTGCACCCCATGTTTTTCGGCAAAGGCAGGGCCCTCGCCTTTTTCCATATCAAACTTATAGCTAATATAGTTGGCATCGAAGTGTTGGCCGACCTGCGGTTGGGTAAATATCTTTTTGCTCAACCATTTGCAGGGGCCGCACCAAACGGCATAGGCATCGACAAAGATCATTTTGTTTTCTTTGAGGGCTAGGGCCTTGATTTCCTCCCAGCTGCCTTCGGTAAAGTTGATGCCATTGGCAGACTTGGGCATTTTTTCCTCAATCTTTTTGAGCAGGGCCTCGGTTTCGCTGACATCATCGCCATTTTCTTTGCCTAGGGCAATAGACTTCTCGGCCGCCTTTTTGGCCTCTCCGTAACGCTTGAGCTTAAAGGCGAGATTAGCCTCTGTGTCCGTATTGGCAAAGCCAGGGGCTAGGGCCACCGACTTTTTGGCCCAGCTATAGGCCATGCTCAAGAGTTTTTCTTCTTCTTTTTGCTCAAAATAGCTCCAAGCGTAGCTATTTAGCATTTGGGCGTTTTCGCAATGCTCATTGAGGTAGGCATGTAGGTACTGATCGCGTTGGGGCGTACGGAAATAATACTGTAGGTCCAAAAGTGAAATGCTGGCCGCGGCTTCTTTCTCGCCCAAAATGCTTTTGATCCGCTCCTTATAGAGGAGATAGGGTTTTTCTTGCTGTTCTTGGGCAATTTTGCGCATACCCGCCTCTAGTCCAGCCTTGAGGTAATTATTTACCTTCTCTTCGCCCAAAGCCTTTACAAAGTCGGCCTTCTTCGCCAATACCTTATCGTAGATGGGGCTGCTTTGGTCGGCAAAGAGCTCTTCAATGAGGCTAAAGTTTTCCTCTTGGGGCCAGTTCACTTCCTCTGCTTCTTCTAGTTGTTTTTGGGCCACTTCCTGCGCGCCAGCATAATCGCCACCATTCATCAGGGCATCCAAATAATTTTTCATTTCGCCTTTGCCCAATCCCTTTTTCGACTGATACTGCTTTTGTAGAGTATAGAGTTGTTTTTTGGGATCAATAGCGGCTTGGCCATCTTCTAGCAGGGCCTCGGCATCTTTGGCGCCCATTACCTTATGAACGAGCTCTCCTTCGGCAGAGAAAAACAGCAGAGTAGGGTAGGCGCGTACCTTATGGGTTTTGGCAAATTCGGGCCCTTCGCCCTTTTCCATATCAAACTTATAGTTGATAAACTTGGCATTGAAGAGCTCGCCCACGGCCTCATCGGGAAAGCTATTTTTAGCCATCCATTTGCAGGGGCCGCACCAAACGGCATAGGCATCCACAAAGATCATTTTCTTTTCCTTTTTGGCCTTGGCCAGAATATCGGCCCATTGGCCTTCAGAGAATTTAATGCCCTGCGCCCAGCTTTGGCCGGCACTAAAGAGCATAAAGAGCGCTAGGCTCCAAGAAATCAGTAGTTTCATACGAATATAATTATGAATGAGCGGGTAATTGTTTTGATTTGGGGCTGCCCCGCCCTGCGGGCGGGTCGGGCTGTGCGGGGGCTCGCTATTCGCTCGGCCCATCGCTTTTTTTCGCTTTGCTCAAAAAAGCTCGGTCTGGCCTTCGGCCACCCCCTACCATCCCTCAGCCGGGGCGCTTCGCGCCCTGCTAGATCCAATAGTACCTTATAGTTGGGCCAAAAACTGGCTCAGTTGGCGAACTGCCTGCCCTCTATGGCTAAGCTCTTGTTTTTCTGCTAGGGTCATTTGGGCAAAGCTGCGTTCATGTCCTTGGGGGACAAAAATGGGATCATAGCCAAAGCCCTTTTCGCCTAGGCGTTGGGGGGCAATTTTGCCGGGGGCGATACCTTCAAAATAATGGATATCATCTGGACCGAGATAGAGGCAGATGACGGTTCTAAATTGGGCACTACGATCTTGGGCCTGGGCCAATTCTTTTAGTAGCAAATCCATATTATCATCGGGATTTTTTTGTGGCCCAGCATAGCGGGCGGTATATACCCCGGGGGCGCCATTTAGGGCGGCTACTTCTAGGCCCGTATCTTCAGAAAAGCAGGGGTAGCCATAGTGGTCCCAGACGTATTGGGCCTTTTGTAGGGCATTGCCTTGCAGGCTATCTTGCTCTTCGGGAATATCTTCTAGGCAACCAATATCGGGCAGAGAGAGAAAATCGTATTGCTCGCCCAACTGGGCCTTGATTTCACGGATTTTGCCCGCATTGGCGGTCGCCATGACCAACTTTTTCTTTTGCATTGCTTCTGTCGTTATTTTTCTGAAGGGAAAATATCTTGTAAGGCCCGCCAAAGGGCCAGTTTATGCTGCTTTTGTAGGGCAATCTGTTGTAGGCTAATGCCCTGCAATAATTGTAGGCCCTGATAATGGACCAATTGATAGAGGGGCAGCTCGAGCCGCAAGCCCAAAACCGCTGTGCTGAGGCCAAAGAAAAAACAGGGCGCTAGGGGCTTTTCCTGCAACTGAAAACTTTGCTTTGGGGGGCAGGGGACAACTTCTACATCTTTCTCTAAAGATAAGCCCACCGCCTGCATGACCTTAGCCAAAAAATCGAGCTCCTCGGCCGTATGTTCTTGGGCCAAAAAAACATAAGCTTTTTGATTGGCGGCTAGCGAAAGCGGCCGCTGAGGAATCTGATAGAGTTCAGTTTCAAAGAAATTTAAATTAAACTTCATTTTATTGGCTTTTATGAAAGCGAATAGGCCTTTAATTGCTGTTTATCTTCCTCTTTGTCCAAGAAACTAAAGATAATAAACCGTCTGATTGGCCTAAAATATTATCAGTCAATTGGAAGTACTTCAAAATAATGCAGGAGCAATAAAAAGGTTGTACAAAATATTATTCCTATATATAGCTTATTATTTGTTTTTTATTCTAAACAAATGTTAATAGTTTTCTGTTAACAGAATTTTTTGTATCTTCACGATCCGAAAGCCATAGGCTAGTCCTGAGGAAGTAAAGCATTGTAGTGGGAAGCTATTCCGTGGAGATTTCTTTTTCTGTTAGGGTTCAAAAGTACGGAAAAAGCCGAAGAGTTTGGACTATTTGCAAGGCTGCGGCAATCATCTTTAACCTCATCTAATATATATATAGTATGAAATATCCAATTTCAGTGGAGCTGACGAAGCAATCTCGTCTGGCCGAGGTAGATTTTGATAATTTGATTTTTGGTCGTGTGATGTCAGATCATATGTTTGTGGCTGACTACATTGATGGCGAGTGGACCGATTGTAGAATTCTTCCTTATGGCCCCATGCCTATGAGCCCTGCTATTATGGGTTTGCATTATGGGCAGGCTATTTTTGAGGGGATGAAGGCGAACAAATCAACCAAAACGGGAGAGCCAATTTTGTTCCGTCCCGAATTGCATGTGGAGCGACTCAATCGTTCTGCTAAGCGTTTGGCCATGCCAGAAATCCCCGCCGAAATTTTCTTAGAAGGGGTACATCGTTTGGTCGATTTGGATCGTGACTTTATTCCTCAATCAGAAGGATCGGCCCTTTATCTTCGTCCGCATATGTTTGCTACAGATGCTTATTTGGGTGTTCGGGCTAGCGATACTTACCGTTTTGTGATTATGAGCTGCCCTGTAGGGCCTTATTACCCCAAGCCGGTTAAAATTAAGGTAGCCGAGAAATATGTCCGTGCTTTTCCTGGTGGAGTAGGCTTTGCAAAGGCTGCTGGCAATTATGCCGCTACTTTGGCCCCCGCTCTAGAAGCTAAGGAGCAGGGCTTTGATCAGATTTTATGGTTGGACGGTAAAGAGTTTAAGTATTTGCAAGAGTGTGGGACCATGAACATCTTTGTGGTCATTGATGGTAAGGTGATTACGCCTCCTACCACAGATGCTATTTTGGCGGGCATTACTCGCGATAGCTTGATTCACTTGCTAAAGGACAAAGGCTTTGAGGTAGAGGAACGCAATATTTCTATCCAAGAAGTAATTGAGGCCCATCAAGCAGGTAAACTAGACGAAATGTTTGGTTCTGGAACAGCGGCGGTCATTTCTCATATCTCCGACTTTAGCTACAAAGGCAAAAACTTTGAGTTGTCTCCCATCCAGGGCCGCAAAGTTGGTCCCATGGCCAAAAAGTTAATTCAAGATTATAAGGTAGACGCCGTAGAAGATACTTTTAATTGGTTGCTGCCTGTACGTACGACAAATAAAGAACTGTCTAAGTAAGTATAGTCAGTTTTTAGTAGAGCAAAGCTGCTTCTCTATTTTAGGGAAGCAGCTTTTTGTTTTGGGCCAAACTGCATTGTTGACTTAAAAAAAAAGGGGCATTCCTTTAAGGGCCTAGATAAAAAGTTATTTTTGTAGCATCTTGCTTTGGAGCGAGCAGGCGGCGAAGCCGTCTGCAGGCTAAAGGCCAAATAGAAGCCCTGTTACTTCTATCCTTTGATTTAATTTCCTGCTATTCTGCGTTATTTTTCTCCCCCATAGCTAAGGCTATGCCTTTAAAAAATGCCTTGACTAGCCTGAAATTCTAATCAAAGAATGGCCGAAGTGCCAGGACTTCCATTCGGCCTAGCGATGTGCAGCAGTGGCCGTCAGGCCAGACCAAGCGGGCGTAGCCCGCGCAGGGCCGAGCGAGCAGCGAGCTGCGAAACGTAGCGCCGACGAGCGCAGCGAGGCGGAGGCCCCCAAAAAAATAAAAAAACTAAATTTTCATCATTAGGTCCTTTTGGGCCAATTACTCATTGATACTGCTATTCTGTATGGATTTCATGACAATTTTCTTTCTCATTATTGGCTTTGTGTTGCTCATCAAGGGAGCCGATTATCTGGTAGATGGGGCTTCGGCGGTGGCCAAGCGCTTTGGGATTCCGGATATTATTATTGGTTTGACGGTGGTGTCTATGGGGACCTCCGCACCCGAGTTGGTGGTTAGTGTGGGCTCTGCTATGAAGGGGTCTACGGGTTTGGTCTTTGCCAATGTGATTGGGAGTAATATCTCGAATACCTGTTTGATTTTGGGCGTGGCGGGGCTAATTGTGCCCTTAGTGGTGCAATCGACCACCGTAAAATATGAGTTGCCCTTATCAATTTTGATTATTCCCCTGCTCTTTATTTTATCTAATGACGCCATGCTTTGGGGGGCCGAAACAAGCACGCTCAGCCGCATCGATGGCTTTATTTTATTGGGCCTATTTGCGGGCTTTTTGTACTATGTTTTCCGTTCTGCCAAAAACAATCCCGATGAGGTAGAGGCAATTGATCCTTTGCCTGCATGGAAATCGGCTATCTTTATTGTGGGCGGTATTGCGGGCCTTATTGTTGGAGGAGACTGGGTGGTCAGTTCGGCCAAAGAAATAGCCACGACCTTCGGTATGACGGAGCGTTTGGTGGGGCTTACCGTTGTGGCGGTAGGGACCTCCTTGCCCGAGCTAGCGACCTCTGTGGTAGCGGCCATGAAACGCAATTCTGATATTGCGATTGGTAATGTGGTGGGCTCGAATATCTTTAATGTACTCTTGGTTTTGGGCACGAGTGCGGCCATTATGCCCACCAATTACGAGCTAGCCATCAACTTTGATTTATACTTCCTAATGGCGGTCAGTTTTGTCTTATTTGCCTTCTTTTTTGTGGGTACTTTGCGCAAAGAAAGCCTCTATACCCTAGACCGCTGGGAGGCGGCCCTTTTATTGGTTGCAATCATTGGATACTTTGCCTATATCATCGTCAATGACCCAGGCGTAGCTCCTGTAGGCTAGGGTTTTTGCCAAAGGCTATCGATGCCGGGATATTCTTTTTTGGCCCAGCGCCAAAGTCGTTTTTCCCAGCGTTTTAGGGCCTTATTATTCAGTTGATGGGCCTGCCAATGGGCAGAAAAAACAAGAGAATCGCCTTGATAAAAGGCCATAGAAGAAACTGGCGCTCCTGGCATAGGGGGCGGCAGTTCTTTTGTTTGGGGCCTAGGGGCTTTGGGGCCCAATTTACTGGGGCCTTGGGCCAGGAGCTCTTCCTGTTGGTTGGCCGATTTACGGACAATTTGCAGGCCCTGGCTATCCAACTTCATCCGCACCGACTGCTGGTAGGGGGGAGGGAGGCTAGGGTTGCCATTATAATACTCTAGGCGGTCCCAATTGGGGCCTTTATGGCAGGCAAAAAGCAGCAGGCAGGCCAAGAGGCTAGGCCCAAAAATCTTAAAATGCATAAAACTGGATTTAATGTAGGGCTAAGTTAAGAAGTTGTTGGAACATTTAGGGACGCATATTTTTTTGGGGCTGCCGCTACGCCCTTCGGTTGTCGAACTGGCGCCCCTTTGGGGCTGCCCCTCCCTTTGGTCGGGTCGCTCCACTTTGCAGCTCGCAGGCTTGCTCGGCCCTGCAGCCCTTCGGGCTTGGGTCTGCCGCCTTTGGCGGCCCTGCTTCGGCAGCTCAGCCTGCGGGCGCTTCGCGCCCTGTCCACCGCAGAAAAAAAGCAGGACAAAAAGACCGTAAAAGGGAACTAAAAAAGAATTCTTCTAAACAAAATTTAACGATAGTTAAAACCCGCCAAAAGAAATTAAATTTTGGGCAAAGGGGCCTTTTCTTATATAAAAGAGAGTAAAGCTATCATTTTACTGCTAAAAGCTTCTAATTGAAGCAACTGCGGCCTAGAAACTAGGGGGCAAAAAAAATAAAATTCCTTTGCATAGGTGGCGAAACTGCATATCTTTGCAGCGAATTTAAGAAAACCATCATAAGCTAAACAGCATGCTTAAGAAAATTTATAGCCTTCTAGTAATTGCGATTTTGGGCCTTTTTGTAGGTCAGAATCAGGCTTATGCTTCTGGGGGCGATGACCCCATTGAGGCGGTCATGCACCACATTGGCGACGCACATCAATTTCACATTGTAGGTGATATGTATTTGCCTTTGCCTTGTATCGCTTATAGCGATGCGGGTTTGTTCTTTAGCCTATCTTCTGCTTTTGAGTATAGCCATGCCAATCATATGAGCAGCAAAGCCATTGATGGTTATGTCTTGTATCATGATGAGTTGATGCGCATCAAGGGAGATTTTCCTGCTGGTGTTGTAGAACTAAAGACAGATGGACATGCCGATGCACATTCAGATCAGCCCATGCCTGGCCATAGCGATGCTCATGGCGACAAGCAGGTGGTCGATGAGCATGGCGTGCATACAGAGGGTGGCCATGATCGTGATGAAGTGCATGTGATGCACCAGATTACGCATGATGGAAAAACCTATGAGCTAGAGTCGGCTAGCAAGCTACAAGCCATGACTAGCTGGTATGATTTCTCGGTAACGAAGAATGTATTTTCTATGTTTTTGGCCTTCTTGCTATTGGTGCTCATCTTTAGCTCAGTAGCCAAAGCTTATAAAAAGAATCAAGGAAAAGCGCCCAAAGGCCTTCAGTCTTTGCTAGAGCCTATCTTTGTATTTATGCGCGACGAAGTGATTGAGCCTGCAATTGGCCACAAATGGGAGAAATTCTTCCCCTTCTTGATGTCGCTATTTTTCTTTATCTTGTTCTCTAACTTGTTGGGCCTCATTCCTTTCTTCCCTGGAAGTGCCAACATTACTGGAAACTTGGGCGTTACTTTGGTACTCGCCGCCTTCACTTTCTTGGTCACTAATATTAGCGGAAATGGCCACTACTGGCGCCACGTTTTTGCTATGCCTGGTGTACCTCTTCCCATCTTGATTTTGTTGACCCCAATTGAGGTGGTGGGTTTGTTTATTAAGCCAATTACGCTCTTGATTCGTTTGTTTGCAAACATTACGGCGGGTCACATTATCATCCTTTCATTGGTTAGCTTGATTTTCATCTTTTCTAATGGAGGCGAAAACACAGGCGGTGCCGTGGGAGGTGGAGCGATTGCTGTTCCTTTTGTATTTGCCATGAACTTCTTGGAGCTCTTTGTAGCTTTCTTGCAAGCCTTCATCTTTACCTTGCTTTCTTCTATTTATATCGGTGCAGCTGTAGAAGAGCACCATCATGAAGAAGCACACTAGATTTCGACTAACGATTATTATTTATATTTTTTTCATTCTTTAATCATTACTTATTATGGGACCTCTTGGAGCTGGACTAGCTGTTATCGGCGCAGGCCTTGGAATTGGACAAATTGGCGGTAAAGCCATGGAAGGTATTTCACGTCAACCTAAGGCGGCTGGTGACATCCGTACAAGTATGATTATCGCTGCTGCTCTTGTTGAGGGTGCTGCCCTCTTTGCTATCGTAGTAGCTTTGATCAAAGAGTAATTTTAACTCTTCAAGCTGACTCGGCAACGATTGGTTGTCGAGCAGCTTCTTTTCTTTTAGAATTTATACTATTTATTATAATACACATATATACTCTGCCTTATGCTTTATCTAGCAGACTTCTCTGTGATGAATCCAAGCTTCGGCTTGTTGTTCTGGACCAGCATCATCTTTATCTTGGTATGGTTGGTAATCGGCCGCTTTTTCAAGAGTATCAAGAATGCGCTTAAAGATCGTGAAACCGATATCCAGTCGGCTCTAGATCAGGCCAAATTGGCTCGTGAAGAAATGGCTCAACTAAAATCTGAGCATGACGTATTGTTGAAAAAAGCTCGTGAAGAGCGCTTGAAAATTATTGCTGATGCTGAGGCCGCTCGCGAGCAAATTGTAGAAGAAGCCAAAGCTAAAGCAGACCAAAGCAGCCGCCAGATGATTGAGGCCGCTAAAGTAGAAATTGAGAACCGCCGCAAAGAATTGGAGGTGGAGCTCTTTAACGAACTCGGTCAACTTTCTGTACATCTTGCAGAACAACTCATTGGCCGCGAACTAGAAAACAAGCATGAGGATTTCATCCAGTCTAAAGTGACTGAGTTGAAAAATACAGACCTCGCTCAGCTCAACTAATTTTTTCTTCCTCTAACTTTTAGCTATTATGTCTATTAGCCGTATTGCCGCTCGCTACGCCCAATCACTCTTTGATTTGGCCCAACAAGAGCAAGCACTCGATCAAATTCATGAGGATGTAAAAAGTATTGAGCAGGTGGTAGAATTGCCCGATTTTGAGGCAGTCATGAGAAATCCACTGATCTCTACCGAGAAAAAAGAAAACATCTTCGAAGCCGTGTTCAAAGGGAAAATTCACCCTCTGGCCCTCAATACTCTGATGGTCATGGCTGAACACAAAAGAGAACGCTACCTTAGCGCTTTCTGCCACTTCTTCCACAACCTCTACACTGAGTATAAAGAGGTTTCTATCGTTAAACTGACCACGGCCACTGCCGTTAGCCAAGCCGCTATTGACAATATTTTGGCTGGCTTTCAAGAAAAAGGCCTAATCAAAAAAGATATTGAACTAGAGGTGGCTGTAGATCCTAGCCTTGTTGCTGGATTTGTGCTCGAGTTTAATGATAAAGTATATAATGCCTCTGTGGCGCAAAAGCTCTCTGAGCTGAGAACCAAATTTAGTCAAAACCTCTATACTAAAAATATTTAAAGATATGGTTGACGTAAGACCGGACGAAATCTCCGCAATATTGAAAGAGCAAATTACTGGTTTTGGCGCCGGTGCAACGCTCGAAGAAGAAGGTACCGTATTGGAAGTGGGTGATGGTATCGCCCGTATCTATGGTTTAACAAATGTAGCGGCCGGTGAATTGGTCGAATTCAAAGATAAAGGGGTTCAAGCTATCGCCCTTAACTTGGAAGAAGATAACGTAGGGGTTGTACTTATGGGTCCTTCTGAAAAGATTAAAGAGGGAGACAAAGTAAAACGTACTGGCCGTATCGCTTCTATCGATGTAGGAGAAGGTATGCTTGGCCGCGTAATCAATCCTTTGGGCCAACCCCTAGACGGACGTGGCGCTATCACAGGAGAACGCTACGCTATGCCCCTAGAGCGTAAAGCTCCTGGTGTAATTTATCGTCAGCCTGTAAACGAACCGCTCCAAACAGGAATCAAAGCTATCGATGCCATGATTCCAATCGGACGTGGACAACGTGAGTTGATTATCGGTGACCGCCAAACGGGTAAAACCGCTATCGCTATCGATACGATCCTCAACCAAAAAGAATTTTACGATCGCAATGAGCCCGTATACTGTATCTACGTTGCCGTAGGTCAAAAGGCTTCTACTGTAGCTATGGTAGCTAAAACACTAGAAGAAAATGGCGCTCTTCCTTATACCGTAATCGTTTCTGCAGCAGCTTCTGATCCTGCTCCCCTTCAGTTCTACGCTCCCTTTGCTGGTGCCGCTGTAGGTGAGTTCTTCCGCGATACAGGACGCCCCGCTCTTATCGTTTATGATGATTTGTCTAAGCAGGCGGTAGCCTACCGTGAGGTATCTCTACTCCTACGCCGTCCTCCCGGACGTGAGGCTTATCCCGGTGACGTTTTCTACCTTCACTCTCGTTTGCTAGAACGCGCAGCCAAAGTAATCAACAATGATGAGATCGCTCGCGAAATGAACGATTTGCCCGATTCACTCAAAAACGCTAAGGATGCTCAAGGTAATCCTATCGTGAAAGGTGGTGGATCTCTTACGGCTCTTCCTATCATCGAGACACAAGCAGCCGACGTTTCTGCTTATATCCCAACGAACGTAATTTCTATTACCGATGGTCAGATCTTCCTAGAGTCTAACCTTTTCAACGCCGGTGTGCGTCCCGCTATTAACGTAGGGGTGTCTGTATCTCGCGTAGGGGGGTCTGCTCAGATCAAACCCATGAAAAAGGTATCTGGTACCCTTAAGTTGGACCAAGCTCAGTACCGCGAATTGGAGGCTTTTGCCAAGTTTGGCTCTGACCTCGATGCCGCCACTAAGCTCGTTCTCGATAAAGGTGCCCGTAACGTAGAAATCCTAAAGCAACCTCAGTATTCTCCCGTTTCTGTAGAGAAGCAAGTAGCCATTATCTACTGTGGTACTAAGGGCCTTTTGCGTAACGTTCCCGTCGATCGCGTTAAAGAATTTGAACGCCTGTTCTTGATCGAACTCGATCGCCGCCTACCCGATGTACTTACCGCTTTCCGCAACAAAAAGTACAACAAAGAAGATCTCGCTAAGATCGAAGCACTTGCCGCCGAAATGACGCAGCAGTTCGCTTAATCATATACTCTGAGGATTTGGGCTAGCCCCGCTAGCCCAAACCCTTCTTTTCTTATTTTCACCATCTAGATGTCTCGAAATGGCCAACCTTAAAGAAGTACGTGACCGCATTCAGTCGGTAAACTCTACGCAGCAAATTACCAAAGCGATGAAGCTGGTAGCGGCCTCTAAGTTGCGTCGTGCCCAACAAGCTATCACGCAATTGCGCCCTTACTCAGAAAAACTCAATAGCATTTTGTCTAACATTATGCTCACTATTGAAGAAGGAGCAGATGAGTCTGGCTACTCTAATGAACGCCAAATCAATAAGGTCTGCCTAGTGGTGATTAGCTCTAACCGTGGCCTTTGTGGTGCCTATAACTCTAATGTAATCAAACAGGTGATCGGCCTGCTAGAAGAAGGAGGAAAATACCACAAGCAATATGAAGCCGGCAACGTTTCTATGCTCTTTATCGGTAAAAAAGCATACGATATCCTCAAAAAGACCTACACTAAGGCTACTTTGATTACGGATTATCTCGAAATCGTAGGCAAAGATTTCTCTTCTCAAGATTCTATGCCTATCGCCGAAATGCTTATGCAGCAGTATCTAGACGCAGACTATGACGCTATTGATATCGTCTACGCTAAGTTCCGCAATGCCGCTATGCAAGAGTTTGAAGTAGAACAGTTCCTCCCTATCGCCAAAGCAGAAGCCCCAGAAGGTCAAGAAGACTTTTCTGTAGACTTTATCTTTGAGCCCCCTAAAGAGGACCTACTCGAATACCTCACGCCTACTATCCTCAAAACGCAGTTTCACAAAACTATCTTAGACTCTAATGCCTCTGAGCATGGTGCCCGTATGACGGCTATGGATAAAGCTTCTGAAAATGCCGATGAGCTCTTGCGTGAACTCAAAATTAACTATAACAAAGCCCGCCAAGAAGCAATTACTACCGAGTTGGGAGAAATTGTGGGCGGTGCCGCCGCTCTCGAAAGCCAATAGGCCAAAAGAGAGATATACAAACAAAAAAAGGAAGCCGATTGGCTTCCTTTTTTTATTTCACTAGCTTGGTTCTAGTTTGCACCAGGACGACGCTTCTGTGAAGCGGCATCATTGGTATTCGTTGCTCCACCACGCTTCTTCTGTGCATCAGCATCACCTTTGGTCGTTGCTCCACCACGACCCTTCTGAGGATCTTTAGTGGCTCCACCAGAAGTAGCTTCTTCAGCAGGAGTGGTAGATGAACCCTCGCTACCAGAGGTAGCAGATCCAGAGCTAGGCGCAACAGGACGTGTGCTGTTTCCACCACTCTTTACCGTCTCCTCCACAGGAGCATCAGGATTCTCTTCTTTGTACAAACGCATAGCCTCTTCATCAGCAGTTTCTTGGCATTTCTGCATCTGCTCTTCCATGAATTTGGTCTTTAGCTCTTCATATTTGGCGTCAATTTTCGCCTGCTCACCATCATCAAAAGAAGATAGCAAACCAAAGGCACCCAACCCTAGGCAAAAGGCACCTGCAAACAATAGTTGCTTTTTCATAACTATATCGGTTTTATAAAAGTCAAAATAAAATTACTGCTCAGCCTCTCCATCTGCTTGCTCTGCCATAGCCTGAGCAATAGAGTCTTTTTTAGCCGCTACCAATTCGTCGCACTTTTTAGTGGCTTCTTCCATTAGGGTAGCTTCTTCTGTTTTTAGTTTTTCTTCCGCTTTCTTGGCAATATCCGCCTCGCTAGAAGCTCCGCCGCCGCAGCTAACGACAGAAAAGGCCATAAGGCCTAGGCTCAAAGCGCCTACAATTAGTTTTTTCATGATCTTGTACTTTTGATAAAATGATTCGTGAATAGACTCAAACTGCTTGCTAAAAAGCTTTTTGAGCCTATACAAATTTAAGATAAAATATCAGATATACAAGCGCAAGGCCCTGTTTTACTACCTTTCTACAGTTGGCTTTCCTCTTTTTTACAAAATCCTAGGATCCCATCTTCTTTTGCTTTTTCTTTTTGTTTTTTGGGGGCCCGCGGCCAGCTTTGCTGGCCGCCGCTATGCTGCGGGGCTCACAGGTCTGTTCGGCCCTGCAGCCGCCTGCGGCGGCTTGGGTCTGGCCTGCGGCCCCCCCTCCGCAGCGCTGGGCCGCTCATCTGTCTTTTTTTCTTTTGGTCTTCTTCTTCGGCAGTTTTGGGGCCATGGGCTGAAGCCCATGGTTGTGGGTCTATGCAAACTGGCGGACTAAAGCCCTTGTTTGCTGGAAAATGGAAAAAAATTTAGCTCCAAGAAAAAACAACCCTTGTTCAAAGTGGTAGAGGATTTTAATCCTTTCCACACTATAGATGTAGAATGGGATTGTTGTCTGGCTGTGGGTTTCAACCCACAGGTATATATCCACCCTACAGGCCCGAAGGCCCGCAGGCTTAGGGATGGATAGGGGGGCGGCGAAGCCGCAGACCAAGGAGCGAAGCGACGCAGGGCCGAGCAGACCTGCGAGCCCCGACACAGCCCGGCCCGCCTGAAGGGCGGGAAAGCCCCAAAAAAATACAATCTCAAAGATTAGATAACTTCCCTAGCCCTAAAATTCTAAGCCATAGAAGTAGTATAAAAAGAAGCCCAACAAAAGCAGATGCAAGAGAAAGGCGGCCCAAGCCCGCCAGAGAAAGGAGCGTTTTTGGGTTTTGTGTCGAAACCAATAAATGCCCACTAAAATACCCAAGCTACCGCCCAAAAAACCTAGGCGCAAGAGTTGTTTTTCGGGGACTCGCCAAGCGTCTTTTTTGGCCTGTCGTTTATCCCAATACATTTGTATTAGGGCATAAATATTTAGGCTAATGGGGAGGAGGATAAGTAAAAGCATAGCTAAAGGCGAGACTGATGAATAAAATAGTGGTCCAAAATAACCAAAGCCGCCATGGCCTCTACAATGGGGACGGCCCGAGGGAGCACGCAGGGGTCATGGCGTCCCTTTCCAGCTAAAGTAACTGGCTCGCCCTTTTGGTTAATGGTCTGTTGAGCTTGCATAAGGGTGGCCACAGGTTTAAAGGCCAAATTGCAATAAATATCCATTCCATTAGAAATTCCGCCCTGAATTCCGCCAGAATAATTAGTGGTGGTTTTGACCTGTCCATCTTCCAGGACAAAGGGGTCGTTATGTTGGCTACCGCGCATTTTGGTCCCGGCAAAGCCAGAGCCATATTCAAAGCCCTTACAGGCGTTAATGCTGAGCATCGCCTTGGCCAAATCGGCTTGGAGGCGGTCAAAAACGGGCTCGCCTAGGCCTGGGGGAACGCCTTCTATGACCAGTGTAATTTGGCCCCCGATACTATCGCCGGCTTTTCGGACCTCTCGGATGAGGGCTTCCATGGCTTGGGCTGTTTTTGGTTCTGCTGCTCGAACGGGATTTCGTTCTACCTCAGTGGGGTCTAGTTCCCAGTAAGGGCGAGTACATTCTAGTTCGCCTACTGCTTTTACATAGGCCCAAATCTTCATGTCATATTGGGCCAAAATCTGCCGAGCGACGGCTCCAGCGGCTACCCTTGCGGCAGTTTCTCTGGCAGAAGAGCGGCCCCCACCGCGGTAATCTCGGATGCCATATTTTGCGGTATAGCTATAGTCGGCATGAGAGGGGCGATAAAGCTCGGCCCAGCCGCTATAATCCTTAGACTTAGCATTTTGGTTGGGGATAAAAATATGCAGGGGCGTGCCCGTTGTTTGGCCCTCAAAAAGGCCAGATAAAATCTGAAATTCTTCGGTTTCTTGGCGTTGAGTAACAATAGCCGATTGGCCGGGTCGTCTGCGGGCCAAATCGCGGCGTATGAGGTCTAGATCTAGCAAAAGGCCAGCTGGGCAGCCGTCAATGATGACCCCAATTCCAGCCCCATGAGACTCCCCATAGGTACTAATTCTAAAAATTCGTCCAAAACTATTGCCCGCCATCTTCCTCCTCGATATAGCTAGAGTAATCTTCAATTTTTTGGGCCAAGCGGGCCTCCAGATAGGCGTGAGTGCCGCCCAGAACCTCTAAAATCATTCGGGCATCTTCTTGATAGGCCTTTCTTCTTTCGGCGCTCCAATAATGAGGGGGAGGACTCATATTCACTAGGCGGTCGGCCAATTTGACCAAACAAGCTTCTTTAGAGTTGGCCTTGATGCGGTTTAGGGAGTCTGCCATTTGTTGTGCCTTGGGCAGCTTTTTATTTTTGCTTAGGGTTTGTACGGCGGCGCAGACCTCCTCGCCAAACTCGCGGGCGAGTTCTTCGGGCAGGATATCGGTATCTTCTAAAACATCATGCAGGATGCCTACCTGCAAGCAGAGGTTTTCGTCAAAACCTTCTGCCTCATTTTCTAGGGCAAAGTTAATTTCGGCTCCAACATGAGCAAGGTGTAGTAAATAGGGCAATTCACTACCCGACATTTTTTGCCCGGCATGAGCGCGAGCGGCAAAATCTAAAGCTCTACGATAAACATCTACAGGCGTTGGCATATTTTCTATCTTTAGGTCCTTAATGAAGTTCTCCGCATCAAAATTACGGAAGAACAATTGAAAGTTAGTAAACTTCTGGCAAAATCAAGCCTTTTCGCTAAGCAGAGCGTTATTGGGGCGAGATTATTTTTGGTCCAGATAGCTTTTGCTGCCCTTGGGCAGCCTTTGTCGAGCGTTTGGCCTAGCGATGTGGAGGGGTGGCCGAAGGCCAGACCGAGCCAGCTTGCTGGCGAAGGGCCGAGCGAATAGCGAGCCCCGGAACGTAGCGCAGCGCAGCTGAGGCCCCAAAAAAATACAAAAAAACAAGAGCGGCTTTTGTTTGGCCCTACAAATAGCTGTAGCTTTCCAATCGATATTTAAAACCAACACTACTTATGAAAACATTACTACCTATTCTTTTTGTACTGGCTTTTGCGCCTTGGGCTTCGGCTCAGTTTGTCATTTTTGGCGAAGCCGTACAATCCAATATCAGCAATTCTGGATTTACCGTTAGCTACAATACCTCTCAGCCGGGGGAGGGAATTTTGGAGTATGGGCTAACGCCTAGCCTAGAAATGGGTTTTTCTGCTGCTGGTCCCAATGCGAGCAGCCACCAAGTAGCGCTTTCGGGCCTACAGGCTGCAGAGGTCTATTATGTTCGCCCTAGCCTGATTCGGAATGGCGACACCATTCCCTCGACCAAAACGGCCATTATGGCCACGGCTTCTAACTCTACTGGGCAGATCAAAATCTTCTTTAATAAGAGCATTGATGTGAACGTATCTAATGGGACCTATCCGCATATCAACAACTCTTCGGCGGCTATTGTTGCCGAGCTCATTAAGCGAATTGATAGTGCCCAAACGAGCATTGATGTGGCCGCCTATAATATCAACCAAGCGAACATTGTAACGGCCCTAAACAACGCCCAAACTAGAGGCGTTGTGGTGCGCTATATTGCCAATGATGGGACCTCTAACAGTGCGTTGAGCAATGCCAACTTTCCTTATGAGGAAGTGAATAATACTGGCCTGATGCACAATAAATTTCTCGTTTTTGATGCGGGCTCTGTCTATGATAGCTACGTTTGGACCGGCTCGATGAACTTGACGTCTGGAAATATCTATGACGATTTTAATAATGTCGTTTTGGTCCAAGATCAAACTTTGGCCAAAGCTTACAGCATTGAATTTAATGAGATGTGGGGTAGCACGACAACTACCTTTGATGTGGTGGCTAGCCGTGTAGGCGGTCAAAAAGCCGATAATACGCCGCATTTGTTCATGATTGGCGGCAAGTTGGTCGAGCAGTATTTTTCGCCTAGCGATAATACCACCACGGCCATTAAAAATGCTGTACTTTCTGCGGGTGGAGATGTTTCTTTTGCCCTACTCACCTTTACCAACAATGAGTTGAGAGATGCCGTTTTGGACCGTCAACAGTCTGGAGAGCAAGTAGCTGGAATCATTGAAAATATTGGCGATTTGGGCAGTGATTACAATGACCTCAATGCTGCTGGCGTAGATGTTTATGCAGATAATCAGCCTCATGATATCCACCACAAATATGCAATTATTGATGCCAACACCCCCAACTCGGACCCTCAGGTGGTTACGGGCTCGCATAACTGGTCGCAGGGGGCCGAGGATGTCAATGATGAAAACACCCTCATTATCCATGATGCTGAAATTGCCAACTGGTACCTACAAGAGTTTTCGGCTCGCTATTGTGCCAATGAAGGAAGCAGCAACTGCCAATATGATCCCGCTGTTTCGGTTTGGCAAACAGAACTAGAGAGCTTCAAGGTATATCCCAATCCTAGCCAAGGCCAAATTCAAATTGAGTTGGATCAAGAGCAAGTATTAGATTATCAGCTGCTCAATAGCTTGGGCCAAAGCGTTCTAAGTGGCCAAATTCAAGGACAGCAGGCGCAGCTAAGCCTAAATCAACTGCCCAAAGGAAGCTACTATTTGGTCCTCTATAAGGAAGGCCAAGCTTGGGGCCGACAACTCATTCAGTTGTTTTAAGCCTTTGCTTAGCTAATAATAAATAAGCGGCCAACTCTTCTTAAAGAGTTGGCCGCTACTTTTTGACCGACTGCTATTCTTGAATAATCGCCTTGATTTTCTCGGCAATAACCTTGCCCTTGGGACCCAGTGATTTTATAGGTTTACCACTAGCGGCATAGGCCAAAAAGGTGAAATTATCGGCCAAAACCTCATCGGGATGAATGGTATAATTGGTGTTGCGACCAATTTGCTCCCAGTAATTATTAAGCTCTTTTTCCTCTAGGCCCAAATCGGGACTTTTTATGCGATATTGGCCCGCTTGGGGGAGCTCCTCTAGCTCAAAAAACTGAAAAAGCATAGCTTGTAGCATCGGAATGCCCTTATAGGCCCCAAAACGAGAAAAAATAATGGGAGTAGCCAAAAATTCTTGTTCGTTCTTATCTTTTAGCCGAATGGCATAATTTAAATCTAGGCCATCGGGATTATAGAAAATGCGCTTTTGGAGAAAATCAGACAAGATCAGGCTGTCTATTTGCTGATAACCAATGGCCGCATAAAGTGCCTTCCTTTTTTGGGGCGAATAGCGAGAATAAATATGAAAAATCTCATGAATTAGGGTTTGTTCTAGCTTGCTGCTATTGATCAATTGATCGGCTGGAATAACAATGCAGTTTTCTCGAGTATAATAAACCGAGGCCCCATAATAGCTGCCCAAAGTCTTTATTAGCCGCATTTTGGGCAGCTTAATATTAGGCGCAAAAGCAGCAATGCGGTCTAGGGCCGACTGAAAGGTTTTATGCAGCAAAATTTGCTCGCTAGCACTAAATTCCTGAACATCCTTTTGCAGCATTTCTTTGTAGTGGGGCAAGAGGTCTAGCCTTTTGTTTGTGGCCTTTTCTAGCTGCATCTGAATGGCCATTTCTAGGGCTTGTACCTTTTCAAAATAACCCTCCTTACTGTCTTGCACAACAGCGGCTTGGGCCGCTTCTAGCGATAAAATTTCATAGTCGCAAAGGACATGATGCCCCTCTTTTTGGGGAGGCTGTTGGCAGCTGCTCAGCAAAAGGAGGCCAAGCAAAGGAAAAAGAAGAAAACGCATAAAATTAAGGGGTTTTAAATTGTTGGGCCAAATAATAAGGCGCCTCGGGCCCCATGCAAAACAGGAGGTCCAAAGCCGATAAATGAGCTAAAAAACCTAAACGGTCCTCAAAAAGCTGAGGGTAGGGCAGGGGCGCAAAATAGGGATCGGGGGCTTTGGTTTGCTGTGGTCGAATCTGATTCCGAAAATCAATGCCTGCCTCAAATTGATGCGAAAACTGCGCTGTAAAAGAAGGCGTTTCCAACTGAAAATGCTCCAATAAAAACTGCAAAGCGGCCCAATTTAGAGCAAACAAATGGCTGGGCCGACTCTCCAAAATGGCCCGAATTTCCTCCCCATAATAATCAAAAAAAGGAGCCTTGCCATAGGCCGTTTCTATGCTGCGCCAATGCTGTTTGGGCCAGTCCTTTTTGTAGTCAATTTTTACCTCCCGAACCGGCAATTGCTGATGCTTGCCCTTCTCTAAAGGCACCGATAAGGCCAATTTCCCCTGGGCCGTCGCCAAATGATAACGATTGCGAAAAGACCCCTTCCGATAATGCTCCTCGCCTTCCAAAATAACCGAAAAACCCAGCCATTTAGAGAGGTACTGCAAAGAGGGAAAAAGCTGTAATTCTATTAAAAGTGAATCCTGCATAAGTCGTCTTGTTCAATAAAGTTTAGGCAAATATAATGCATTTGAAAAAGGATTTGGGGCTGCCCCTCCCTTTGGTCGGGTCGGGCTGTATCGCAGCTCGCTGTTCGCTCGGCCCTGCAGCGGCAAAGCCGCTTTGGTCTGCCGCCTGCGGCGGCCCTGCTGCCCATCCCTCAGCCAGATTTAATTGCGCTGCTTTGGCCATCTTTGCTATGAATTTTTGGCTAGGCTAGCTATTTTTTAAGGGCATAGCCTTCGCTATGGCCGAGAAAAATAGGGCCGACTAGCAGGAAATTGCTGCAAACTATAAAAGTGAGCGCGTTTAAATCTGGCTATTGCCTGCGGCCCTTCGGGCCTGTCCACCGTAAAATAAACCTAACACTAAAATGTCTTAAGACTGAATATAAATAAGTTCTTAGAGGGCTAAACTTACATAAATATGACAGTAAAATGACGCTCTGCCCGTACTTTTGTAGTGCTTTGCTGTTTACTATAAATGTAGGTCTTTTCTGTATAAGCTAGCCCATTTGCTTGGCCCTATAGCCGCCAAGCAAAAACTGTTTTGCAGAATTTACCGTACTTCAGTAAAACCGGATTGCCATGCTCCCTGGCCCCAAAGCGCTACAATTTGTTGGCGTCTCCCTTTCTTAACAGCTGCTAAAGATATCGCCATGAAGGCCATAGAACAATACAAAATCATCACATTTACCCATCGCCGTACTGATTTAAACGGGATTGGCCAATTTGTACTCCGACCGAAAACAGAGGAAGAATCTGTTTTGGAACAATTGCATGCCTTTAAGCAGCAGATTGGCGCCAAAGAGATCTATTATCTTTCTACTTGTAACCGCATTCTGTTTTTAGTGTTGGCCCAAAAAGAGGATAAAGGCAAGGCCTTTAAGCAAAAGTTTATGCAAACCCTATATGCAGACTTGAGCGAGGCCCTACAAGCTAAGGCCCTTAAGGAGGCTTTTTTGTATGAGGGCCTAGAGGCGATTGACCACTTTTTTCGGGTTTCGGCTTCTATGGATTCTTTGGTGGTGGGCGAGCGCGAGATTCTTCGCCAACTCCGAGAAGCTTATCAAGATAATCTGGAGCAAGGCCTTACGGGAGATGCCATCCGCTTACTGATGCGCTTTACGGTAGAAACGGCCAAAAGAGTCTATTCTTCTACTCGCATTGGCGAAAAGCCCGTTTCGGTGGTGTCTTTGGCGGTTTCTAAACTCATGCAGGCCCAATTGCCACCTAGCTCTCGCTTTTTGTTGTTGGGGGCCGGGCAAACCAACGCTCTTTTTGCCAAGTTTCTAAAAAAGTATGGCTACCATAAAGTCACGGTCTTTAACCGCAGCCTGAAAAAAGCGCAGGAGTTGGCCCAAGATTTTGATGGGGAGGGCCTTTTACTCAGCCAGTTGGGAGAATATAGAAAGGGCTTTGATGTTGTCGTGGCTGCCACAGGCGCCAAATCGGCCCTATTAACGACTGAGCTTTATGGGCAGCTTTTGGGCGAAGAAGCAGCAAGTAGCAAATTACTGATTGATTTGAGTATTCCGAATAATATTGAGCCCGCTATAGCGGAGCAGTACCCCAAGGCGCAGTATATTCCCATTGAGAGTTTGAGAGAATTGGCCCAAAAGAATTTGGCCTTTAGAGAGCAGGAACTAGAGCGGGCCAAAGAAGTCGTAGAAGAGCAGGTAGATATCTTTTATCAGGCCTTTAAGGAGCGTTTGATTGAGCTAGCCCTCCGAGAGGTGCCCATTCAGGTGAAGGCCATTCGGCAGCATGCTCTAAATAATGTATTTAAGAAAGAACTAGCCGATTTGGATGAGGAGTCTTTGGCCCTTTTGGACCGCATGATGGCCTATATGGAAAAGCGCTGCATTGCAATTCCCTTGCAAGTGGCCAAGCAAAATATGTTGAAAGAAGACTAGCCATTCTCGTCTAGGGCGGGGCCGAAGGCCCCGCAAAGGAGCGAAGCGACGCGGCTGAGGGATGGATAGCAGTGGCGCAAAGCGCCAGACCCAGTTTTTTGAGCGCAGCGAAAAAAACGCAGGGCCGAGCAAGCCTGCGAGCTGCGACACAGCCCGACCCGGCCATTGGCCGGGGCAGCCCCAAAAAAAGAAATAGAAAAACTTCAGTATCTTGGCGGCGAACAGAATAAATAGAATATGAGAAAATTGATTATTGGGACCCGAGGCAGCAAATTGGCGCTTTGGCAGGCCTATTATACGCAAGAACAGCTCAAGGCATTGGGTTTTGAGTCTGAATTGAAGATTATCAAAACGCAGGGGGACCGCATTCAGCACCTCAGCTTTGATAAGATGGAAGGCAAGGGCTTTTTTACCAAAGAAATTGAGGCCGCTTTACTAGAGGGCGAGATTGATTTGGCCGTGCATTCGATGAAAGACATGCCCACCACACAGCCCAAAGGTCTAAAATTATCGGCCGTATCTTATCGGGATAAGGTGGCCGATTTGTTATTGATTCGCAAAGAAGTATTGGCAGAAAAAGAGCCTTTGGGTTTGCCGCCCAATGCCATTGTGGGAACCTCTTCTGCCCGTAGAAAGGCCCAGATTTTAGATTTTCGGCCCGATTTGGAGATCAAGGATATTCGGGGAAATGTGCCCACTCGCCTCAATAAGCTCAGAGAGGGGCAGTTTGATGCGATTTTGTTGGCTGCGGCTGGCGTTAATCGCCTAGAAATTCCCTTAGATGAGTTTGAGGTTTTTGAGTTTGATCCTAGAGAATTTGTGCCTGCTCCCGCCCAGGGCGTTTTGGTTTGGCAATGTCGCTCGGAGGACCTACAAACGCAGCGGATTGTAGCCAAATTGCACAAAAAAGAGGTAGTCGCCTGTACCAATGTAGAGCGTCGCTTGTTGCAGCTCTTTGATGGCGGCTGTCAGATGCCTTTGGGGGCCTACTGCTACAGAGAAAATGGCAGTTACCACGCTTATGCGGCAGTAGCCGAAAGCTGGAACAGCCCCGTGAAGCGGGTCCAACTATCGGCCTCTACTCATACAAAATTGGCCGAACGCCTCTATGCGCTCTTGCAAGAAGAAGCCTAATTTTGATAAATTGTATCGCTGCGAAGGGGGAGGAGCATATCGAGCTCATTGACCTTATAGCGGCGGATGACCACCATCGGTTTGCTTCCCATAATGGGGAGGGAAGGAATTGCGAGAACCGATTCGGAGGGTAAAAAAATAAGATATTGGCCCAAAGTCTCTAGTGGATTTTGGGCCGCATCTTCTTTGAGGGCCAAGAGTTGGCCCTCTCTTTCTTTAAAGATATGCAGCTTTTGCTGTTTGCCGTCAAAACTACCACAAACAAAAAGAGAGTCGCTAAATTGGTGCATGGCCCGAAAATCGGGCTGCGGAGCCTCAAAAAGTAGGGCGGCCAGCTTATTTTTTTTGCCCTTTAGGGGCAAGGGCAGGCTCATGTTATTTTTCTGGACCAGCAGGCTATCCCCTTTTATGGCCAACTGATAGCGATTGCGCCCAATCAGGGTATCAATACCCGCATTTTTGGCCGTTCGTTCGCCCGCCAACCGAGGGGGGAGCTTTTGCTGCCTGCTACTGTCTTGGGCCAGTTTCTCCTTAAGTGCTTGGGCCTCTTGGCTAGTATCTTGGCAAGAAAAAAGGGAGAACATCAAAAAGCAGCAGAAAAAAAATCTAGCGAATCGCATGAGATATATTAGTTTACAATAAGAAATTTAGTGTTGAGGCGTTCGGTGCCATCACTATTGACCGTAAAGACCAAATAAACGCCAGGGCTAGCCTTTTGCCCCTGATAATCGTAGCCGTTCCAAACTGCCTGACCACCATAGGCTTTTTGCTCAAAGACCAAGCGGCCCCTTGCATCGGTAATCTTGACATTGACATCCTCGACCAAGCCACTAATCGCAATCTGTCCCTCATAATTTGGGCGAACGGGATTGGGAAAAACCCGCACTGCCGATTTATTGGCAAAGTTGCTGCCTTGAGTTGCCTCGGCTCTAAAGCCTTGTAGGCCGCTTTCTGTGGCCATATATACTTGTCCAGACTCGGGGTCTACGGCAATAGCGCCCACCCGATTATTAAAGAGCGGACTATTTTCCTCGGTAAAATAATAAATTTGGCTATAGTCTTCTCCATCTAATAAGAAGACGCCATTATCACTAGCGATCCATTTGCGGTTGGCCCCATCTACGGCAATGCTGCGAATGTTTTCATTCTCGAGCAAACGGCCATTGAAGTCATCGGGATTGATGATGGGCCGAAGACCAGAACAATTATCATCAAAAACAGAGCAGCTAAAAATGGTCACGCCATTATCTGTGCCCACCCAAATGCTTCCGCTGCGGTCACTGACTACACAATTGACCTTACTAGAGGCCAGCTCACTATTGCTGGGGGTCAGGACTTTATAGCGCTCGTCTCCATCTACTTCTAGCTCTCCGCTATCAAAAACGAGTAAGTTGTTTCCTCTCAGCTGAACAATCCATTTGTAGCCGTAGCGATCTATGGCAATCGGTCCAATTTCAGAAGTGTAGGGGTTGGCAAAACTCTTCCAATCGCCCTCTTCAGTTTTTACCACAATGGGCTGCACGGCCTTATGGTTACTCATCCATAAGTTGTTATCGTCATCAAAGGCGAGGCCCGTGATGCGGGTTCGGTTGGCATCGCCTTGGGCTTCTTGTAGGGCCGTGTTGGGGCTGTCTTTATCCCAAACATAGATGCTATCTTCTTTGGTGATCTGGACCAATCCAGCCAAAAAGGAGCCCATATAAACGCTGCGGTCTTTGGGGCTAATGGCCAAGCAAGAGAGGTTGTCAATGCCATTGAGTTCGGCACGGTTGGCCGGGCGGTAGCTCTGCCAATCAAAGTCTTCATAGCGGTAGGCTCCAAAACCATCAAAGAAAACGCTAACGTAATCAATCAGTCCGCCTGTGGCCCAAAGTACGCCATATTCATCTACGCCCAAACTCGAAACATTGGCATTGTAGGGCCCTTCTGGAAGGTAGGGACTTAGACTGCCGTCGGCATTGTTGCGGTAGAGCCCCTTACCCCCCGCCATCCAAATGGCCGAGCTGCGGTCCGAAAGGGCATCAAAAATATTTCCCGAAATATCGCCATCAAAGAAGTAGCCTTCTAAACGCTCATCCTCAAAAAGGACCTCTACATAGTTGGTCCCTGTGGCCATGGTCAAACGAGTACCAAAGGCATTAACTTGCATGCGCAGCTTAGAGCGGCCCGTATACATATAGTTCTCGCCATTATGAGGCAGATGGCTAAAGTTTTGGCCATCATAGCGCATGAGGGTGTCATTGATATCGGCATACAAACGGCCGTTCATTTTCCCCAAGGCAAAGCTCTCATAAAAGTCTAGGGCCAAACCATCGGCAGTGCCTAGCTTGCTCCAATTATTAAAGTCTTGCAAATTGACACCTTCCACGGGCACTTTGTATAAGCCCATAGCCGTGGCCATAAATAGCTCTTGGCCCAGGCGCTCACTAGCATAAACCTGCATGCTCGTAAAGGTGGTCTGCGCAAATTCTCCGCTTTCTTGCTCATAGCAAACCAAACCAAATTCTGTAGATAAATAGACCTGATTGCTATCGCAAAATATATGGCGAATGCTGCGCCCACTAGTAATATTGGCATTTTGCTTAATGGCGGGCCGGTTCATAATGCGGCCATCACTACCCAAAATATCGAGGTTGCCATTTTCATAACCAATAAAAATGCGCTGGTAGTCTGCACTATAGGCTAAGGTGCTAATCCCCACATCAGAAAGCCCCGTAATTTTATTGTAAAGCACAAATTCTCCACTAGCCTTAAATACGGAAAAAAGCCCGTAGTCCGTGGCCGCATAAATATGGTCTGGGGTTTCTATCAGGGCTTTGGTTTGCCCATAGGGCAGAAAAGATTCCCATTGCCCAATCCCCACTTTTGGGGCCAAAGATTGCGCCTGCAGAAATGAAAAACTTAGCATTAGCCCAAGAAAAAAGAGGAAGGTCGTTCGCATAATTTTAAGTTTACAGCTAGCAAGTTCAAAAAAAAATAGGACAATGCCCCTTACAGCATTGCCCTATTCTAAAAATATCTAGTTCATTCTTGTTGTTTTGCAGTTGCTCCTTACTTCAACTACACTTTTACAAACGCTGGCTTTTTCAAAAGGGTGGGGTTCCTTTTCTTTTTTTTCTTCTTTTTTTTGGGGCTGCCCCGGCCAATGGCCGGGTCGGGCTGTATCGCAGCTCGCTGTTCGCTCGGCCCTGCGGCAGCAAAGCTGCCTGGGTCTGGCCTTCGGCCACTGCTGCCCATCCCTCAGCCGAGGCGCTGCGCGCCTTGGCGGCGGCTTCGCCGCCTATCTGGACCAAAAAAGCGCCCCAAACTGCTGTTTGGGGCGCTTAGGGCCTTTTTCTATTTTGCAATCAAGGGCAAAATGGCCGGAATGCTTTGGTCTTCATAGGCTTGCATGGTCGCCACCGGAAGGTTTCCACCATAAAAGCCTGCTGCCTCTGCTCGAATAATATATTTTTGGTCGGGCCGCAAGGGTAAACTAATTTTACCATTGGCATCGCTTGTAAAGCGCTCTTCACGACCATCTAGTAGGTTGGTCAAGACAACGGTAGCTTGCCCAATCCCGCTTTGGTTGCTTTTCTGCACCACCTGAAGGTCTACGCTCAGCTTTACCTTAACGTCCTCTTTGGTCTCCAACATGGGCGGATCCCCTTCGGTATTTTCATAGTTGTAAGGATCCTCATTACTTGTTGTATTTTCCTCATTAGGATCAGTACTGGGCTCATCTGGAAGGGCCCAGGGGTTGTAGTCGGGATCATCTGGATCTACAGGATCTTTGGGCGCATTGGGGTCGCTCCAGTCCCCATCAATTTGGCCATTATCAACCACCGCTTCGGGATCAAAGTTATCGGAGCTATTGGGGTTGGGCGTAGGCTGGCCTCCTGTTCCTTCATTTCCGTCTAGCTCTCCACCATCTTCTAGCATGGCTAGGTCCATAGAATCCACCTTTTCTTTAGCGGTGGGCTCTTCTACGACGAAACCAGCATTGATGAGGCTGTCGATGAGTTTTTCGTCGTCGATGCCAGAATCGGCGAGGCTGTCGGTAAAATTTAGCTTTCCTCTAGGGGCAATGCCAGGCGGTAGCTCCTGAGGTTCTTCTCCGGTCAAAATAAATTGATAGAGGTCATCGCTTCCATTTCTAGAAGAAGAGAAAAAGCCCTTAGTTTGGTCATCATCTAAGAGGAAGTAAGTATCATCAAAGGCAGAGTTGAGTGGTTGGCCCAAGTTCTCGGCCTCGGTCCAGTCAATTCCGTTACCGGTAGGTCTAGAGCGGAACAAATCGTAGCCACCATAGCCCGCTTTGCCTTTAGAGGCATAGTAGAGCGTACCATTGGGGTGGGCAAAGGGAAAGGCCTCATTGCCTCGGCTATTCACGCCCTCGCCCAAGTTTTGGGGTTTAGACCATTTATCGCCCATTTTGCGGCTCATCCAAATATCCGTTCCGCCAAGTCCACCAGGCATATCAGAGACAAAGAAGAGGACTCGGCCATCGGCCGAGAGGCTAGGGTGCATAAATTGGTAGCCTTGGGTAACAAACTCTAGGACCAAGGGTTTACTCCAATCGCCATCGACCAATTCGCTGGCAAAAATTTGTAGGGTATAGGCTTCGGCATCGGGGGTTTCTTTTACCGAGCGGTTATAAAAGCAGAGCTTTCCGTCTCGGCTAAAGCTAGCTGGACCATCATGTCGGCGACTACCATTGAGTTTGCGGGCAAAAGGAGCTGGCGCCGCCAATTGTCCATCAGCGCTTAGTTCTGCAAAGTAAAGATTGAGGAAAGAGCGTTCTTGCTCTCCCCAATTGGCGCTAATATCAGCGGCTTGGATGCGGTCTGAGCTAAAGACGAGGCCGGTACCATAAAAGGCGGGACCAAATTCGTCGTTCAGGCTATCATTGACTGCCGCTTGATAGTTTATTTGCACATCGGGATAAACGGGAATAATAGACTCAATGGCATCTAGGCGTTTGAGTAATTCTGCTGGGGCGGGATCTTCGGGCCGTTGGTCGGCATACTGCAAAAACTGCGAGCGGGCCTCATCAAATTTGCCCAAAGAGAGTAAAGATTGCCCATAGGCCAATAGAATATCGGGCCGTTCATCGGCATTTGGAAGTAGGTCCTCAAAAAGAGGAACGGCCTTGTCTACATGGCCTGTTTCATTATAGCTTTTGGCCAAATTGATGCGGGCATCTACGCCCATCACCCCTTGGCCCGAAGTGGTGCCCATCAGAAGCTCATATATTTCTTGAGCTTCTACATAACTCTCTTCATCAAAGAGGTTATTGGCTTTTCTAAGTTTGTTAATGCGCTCTTGCCCAAAGCTGGCCCCACTAAAGGCAAAGAGCAGAAAGAGAAGTAAGTAAGTCCTCATAAATTGCTCATTTTTATTAGTCGCTGCTAAGTTAAGTATTATTAAAGAAGTTCTTGTTTAGAACTTGTTTTAATCTGATCTTCTGGGGGAGCTAGGGGCGGGCTGTGATTGGCCTAGCGCTGTGGAGGGGTGGCCGCAGGCCAGACCCAAGCCGCCGCAGGCGGCTGCAGGGCCGAGCAGACCTGCGAGCCCCGCAACATAGCGCCGCAAGGCGAAGCCGCAGCGGAGGCCCCTAAAAATCCTTGCCCAAAGATAAGTAGATTTTGGCTTGTTGGACCTCGCCAGTTTCTACGCCCCAGCCACAATCTACTTTGACAAAATAGCCCAAAACGACCGAACGCAGGCCAAAACCAAAGCCCTGCACAATGGGGCGGCGGTAATAATTGACCCGCAGGCGGATGGGCGAGACCACATTTACCCCAGAGGCGGGGTCGATGGTGGTGCTATTGAGGGGGTTGTCTTTGGAGAAAGGCGAGCTGCCCTGCCAGGCGGTCCCTACATCATAGAAGCCCGTGAGCTGTAGGTTGCGCAACATGCTAGAATTGCTGTTCGAGTTGCCCAAATATTCTGCAAGCGGGATGCGCAATTCGGCATTGATGAGGGCAAAAGAGCTTCCATTTCTGATATTGGCATCGAAGCCGCGCATATTGGCGGCCACCGTTTGGTAGGCATAATCTTGTCCATCGGGCAGGGGAATGGTTTCGGTTTGGCTGCTAAAGAGCCAGTTTTCCATACCGCCCAAATTGTACAAAATCTTTTGTTGGCCAAAAGAGCTAGCGCCCACAAAGCGGAAGGCCAAAATGCTTTTATCGTCCAATGAAATATATTGGCGGGCATCTAGGCCCAGGGCAAAGGTGGGCGTATTGGCTACTTGCCCTAGGCGGTCGCCAGTGCTAAAGGGAACCCCCTGAAAATAATCGCCATAAATGCGCATTCTAGAGCCTTTGCGGGCATTGAGGCCCAAAATAACACTATTGTCATAGACATATTCTAGGCGAATACCTAGGCGATTTTCATCATAAATAGGAACGCTCAGGCTGCCCAAATCCTCGGGGCGGATAGCCACTCTATCGGCCTGAAAACTCAGGGTAGAGCGGATAGAGCGGAAGCGGCCGAGGGGGTAGCTAAATTCGGCCATAGCCAAATGCTTGAGGGTGCGGCCCTCTACCTGTTCCTGAATGGTCCCCGTGCTATCCTCCAAAACATAGTCTTCGCTAAAGCCTCTGCGGTAGAGGCTGTATTTTTGGTCCAGACGATACTTGCGGTTTTCAAAGTTGAGAAAATACTCCATGCCATCAAAGGTAATCGGGATGCGCATGCCGAGTTCTAGGCGGTAGTTTTCTAGGGCATCGGTAAAGTTAATTTGGCCCGATAGGCCAAGAGGCGGCAGGCGGAAGGGGCCTCCCAAATAGAGGTCTAGCCCATTGTAGAGTACGCTATTGTCTAGGTTAAACGCTACGCCCTCAAAGAAGAAGTTATTTTCCTGCTTTTCGCCTTTTTGGGGATCAAAAACAAGCAATTTGTGTTGAGGCGCCTTAATGGTTTTTTCCTCTGGCGTTTCCTTTTCTACAATTTGGCCATTTTGTCCTTCTACCAGCTCAATGGCTTTGGGTGGCGTACTATCCTTTTTGTTGAGTTTTGGCGTTTCTACTTCCTCAAATTCGGTCTGAAACAAGTAGTTATCAATATCTACTTTGGCCGTATCGCTTTGGTTGGGCGGCAGGCTATCGGCCTTGATTTCTTTTTCTACAGCCTTGAGCTCTTCCTCCAAACTCTTATCGGTTTGAGGTACTTCTTTTTCGGGCTTTTTGCTTGTCGTTTTCTCTTTTTTCTTCTTGGCTGCTTGCTTTAGGAGGCCATGTTGCCGCTCTAGAATAAGGCGGTAGCGACTAGGCGCCATTTGCATTTCTCTATCGCTGCGCAAATCTCTCAAAAAGAGCTTGTAGTCGCCGCCGCGGAAAAGCAGGTCGGCTACTTTTTTACCATTGGGCGTAATGCTTTGGGCCAAAATATTGCGGCTATAATTGGTATTGGCCATCAGTTTTGTTTGCCAGCCATAAAGGGGCTGCTGTCCAAAACTATCCATCTGGCTGCTATCGGCTGCGCTAAAGCTGCTATCTAAGGGCAAGACAATAGGGGCCTCTCCCGATTTGGGGTAGCCCAGTAGTTGCTGGCCCAATAATACACTATCTATTTGGCCAATATAGCGGTTGTAAATTCCCGATTGATCGCTGAGGAAGCTAAATTGCCCATCGCCCAAGGCCTGAGGGTTTTTCTCATTGACCAAAAAGCTGTTGGTCAGGCGAATGGGCGCTCCTTTTTCCTCCAATGGCAAGAAAAAGAGATCAAACTGAAGCAAGGGCAGTTGCTGGTCCAAGGGGAGCTTCATCTTGGCCTCTGGGCGGTTAGAGCTAAATAAAACCCCCTTTTTGCCTTGAAAACTCATCAGGGTCGGACTCAAATCATCCCAGGCATCCTGGCTCAGGTTTTTGGCCTGCCCATTACTATACAAAAACAAATCACTTTGTCCCTCGGCCTGAGCCGATAGCAAAAACTGACTGCCCTGATAATGACTAATATGGCCCACCCGCTCAATGTCTTTTATTTCTTGGGCCTTGCCTAGCTTGCCCGTGGTGGTATTCAAAAATTGCAAATAGACCTTCTCGGCCCGCTCAAATACAATGGCGAGCTCTTGATCATTGCGCCAAGCCAAAAGCGGATAATGCTGGTCGCTGCGGTTGCTGTAGTCCTTGGCCCCTTGTCGCCAAACTACTTTGGCTTTCTGGCTTTCGGTCTGCTGCAAAACAACTTGCTGTTTGCCCAATTTCTGCTTTACATAGGCCAGCTGCTTGGCATTGGGGGCCAAAACCAACTGACTAATGGCCTTTTTGCCCACCTTTACTTTGAGCTCTCCCGCATTCGGAAATAACTTACCCGAATTGTCACTCTCATAGCGCTGCATGAAGTATTTGTACCAACTGCTGCCCGCTACCGTATAAAAACTACTGCCAAAGGCATAGCGAAAACCCGCCTCAATACTATGATTGATGCGGCTGAGATACAATAAGTTCGATACGGTGGCCTTGCCATGATTGCGGGCGATATAATGAAATAAGGATTGGCCCGCCAACTGCGGATGCTCCTCGGCCAATTCTAAAAAGTTGGCATAACGCCCCGATAAAAGGGCCTCCCGAAGCTGATCGTCTTTTTCTGTGCTCCATTCTTCTACTGCATGGGCAATTAGGCCCTCCGTAAACCAATCGGGCAGTTCTAAAAGAACCGAATTCTGCACGATTTCTTGCAAATTAGACCCAAATAGCATGCGGTTGAGTACCGCCCGAGCAATGCCCTCCCGCAGGTTTTTGTGCAGATTTTGGTGGTTGCCATCAAAATGAACCAATAGCTTTTTGTCTAAATAGACCTGCTGCCCCGAATTGAGCAAGGCCGGAGCCGATAAACCCACATTAGATTGCATCAAATCACTGTAGTCATCATAAACAATGACCTCAATAGGCTGCCGAATCTGATACTCAAATAAACTCTTGAGCTGCCGATAATCTTGCTCGGCCATGGGCAAAAGCGTCTTCATTAAGCCCTCTTGCTGGCTATGATAATAGAAGGTGAAATTTAAGGTCTCATAACGCTTCCATTGGTACTGCTCCCGCTGCAAACGGTTTTGCCCAAAGTCAGAACTGACCAATTGAGCCGCCACAAACTGAGGGGCCGCCCATAGAAAAATAAAGAAAAGGTAGAGGTAGGGATGTTGTCGCATAAGTTGGTGCTGCTATGGTATTTCTAAATGAGGCCAATGCCATTGTTTTTTTGGGGCCTGCCGCCTTCGGCGGCCCTGCCCTTGCGCCGCTCGCAGGTCTGCTCGGCCCTGCAGCGCTTTCAGCGCTTTGGTCTGCCGCCTGCGGCGGCACGGCTACAGGCCAGTAGGCCAGTCGCTTCGCTCCTCTGCGGCTCGCTGCGCTCGCCTGTAGGACCCAAAAGTAGGGCCCTAGGCCCATTGCCCACAATTTTAGGGCCTCAATAAAATCGGTTCTCTGCTTAAATAAACGTATTTTTGCGGCAAAAGGTCGCTTTTGGCTGTTTTTGGGCCAAAAGCTAGCGTTTAAAACTATCTTAAAATAAGGAATTATGGCTGTGGTTCAAGCTTTCACTTTTAATATGTTTCAGGAAAATACATATATAGTATATGACCAAAGCAAGGCATGTATCATTGTAGACCCCGGCTGCTACACCGCCCAAGAACAAAATCGCCTGAAGCTGTATATTGAGGAAAGGGGCCTTAAGCCCGAGGCCGTAGTGAATACGCATTGCCATTTGGACCATGTCTTTGGAAATGCCTTTGCCTGCAAAACTTGGGATATTCCCCTTTATGTACCCGAAGGCGAGGCCGCTATGCTCGAGGCTTTTCCTAGAGTGGCCCAACAATATGGGGTGCCCAATGTTACGCCTTCTCCAAAACCTAATAAACTCCTCAAAGGAGGCGAGACCTTTAGCTTTGGCCAAACGAGCTTTAAGCTGCTCTATTGCCCCGGCCACTCGCCCGCTAGCCTTTGCTTTTATTCGGAAAAGGACCATCTGCTCCTTGCGGGAGATGTGCTCTTTTTTGGTAGCATTGGCCGAACCGATTTGCCTGGCGGAAATTATGAGATCCTTATGCAATCTATTCAGGAGGAGATTTTACCTTTGCCCGATGAAACCGTAGTCTATTCGGGACATGGACCCAAAACGACTGTGGGCCGAGAACGCAAAATGAACCCTTTCATTAAAGAGATGCGTTAAGCCCCTTTTTGGTTGGTCCAAATAAGGCGAGCGCAGCGAGCCGCAAAGGAGCGCAGCGACTGGCCTAGCGATGTGAAGGGGGGCGGCGTAGCCGCAGACCAAGGCAGCTTGCTGCCGAAGGGCCGAGCGAATAGCGAGCCCCGCAACGTAGCGCCGACGACCGAAGGGAGGCGGAGGCCCCCAAAAAAATTAAAAATTATTAAGACGATTGAATAGCTATGAAGCGAACAGAACTGAAAGAATTGGGAGAATTTGGTTTGATTGACCATCTAACAAAGGCCTTTGCGCATAAGCATGCTTCTACGATTAAGGGGGTGGGCGATGATGCCGCTGCCATTCGCTATGCTTCTGAAGGTCCATTAACCCTAGTTTCTAGCGATATGCTGGTAGAGGGAATTCATTTTGATTTGGCCTATACGCCCCTAAAACATTTGGGCTATAAGGCGGCTGTGGTCAATTTTTCAGATATCTATGCCATGAATGCTCGCCCCAAGCAGTTGTTGGTCAATATGGCGCTCTCTAATCGTTTTTCGGTAGAAGCTATGGAGGAATTGTATGCGGGCATTCAGCTTGCTTGCGATATCTATGGCGTTGATCTGGTGGGCGGAGATACCACTTCTTCACTCAAAGGATTGGTGCTTAGCCTGACCATTATGGGCGAACAAGCCGCCGATAAGGTGGTTTATCGCCGTGGGGCCAAAGCTGGCGATTTGCTTTGTGTAACTGGGCATTTGGGGGGCGCTTATTTGGGCCTTCAGCTGCTAGAAAGAGAAAAGCAAATCTTTTTGGAGCAGCCCGATATGGAACCCGATTTTGATGGCGAAGAGGAGTTGGTGGGCCGCCTACTCAAGCCCGAAGCTCGCCAAGATATTATTGCCTTTTTTGAGGAGCAAAAGCTGGTCCCCACCGCTATGATTGATATTTCGGACGGACTCTCTTCGGAGGCGCTACACCTTTGTAAGCAATCGGGCCTAGGGCTCTTGCTCGAAGAAGTGCATGTGCCGATTAAGGAAAAGGTCTACCGCAAAGCCCTAGATTTTAATCTCGACCCCTTGGTTTGTGCCATGCATGGCGGCGAAGATTATGAGCTGCTGTTTTGCATCGACCCCAAAGATGCCGATAAAATTAAGTACAATATGGATATTTCCATCATTGGGGAAATGGTGCCCGCCGCAGATGGCATCCGCCTACAAACCAAGGGCGGCAAGTTGATGGATTTGGTGGCCCAAGGTTGGACGCATCATTAGGCGATCGATTTTTCCATCTTATTTTTGACTGTTATACCTATCATATATCATGAAACCGAAATTAGTACAAGGTAGCCGCGACTTTGGTCCTTTGCAGCTACGTCAACGCAAATATATTTTTAATACGCTCCGCGATATTTTTAGCCGCTTTGGCTTTCAGGAAATTGAAACGCCAGCCCTAGAAATGCTCAGCACTCTACAAGGCAAATATGGGGATGAAGGCGACCAACTGCTCTTTAAGATCCTCAATAATGGCGATTACCTCAATGGCAAAGAGGTGCGCAAACAAAGCAGCCCTGAGCAGCTCGAAAAGATTTTGGCCGAGAAAGATAGTGCCGCCCTCAGCCCGCTGATCGCTAGCCGTGGCTTGCGCTACGACCTAACCGTTCCCTTTGCCCGCTTTGTGGTCCTGAATCGCAACGATATTGCCTTTCCCTTTAAGCGCTATCAAATTCAGCCCGTTTGGCGAGGCGACCGCCCCCAAAAAGGCCGATACAGAGAGTTTTATCAGTGCGATGTGGATGTGATTGGCTCGGATGCTCTGCTCTATGAGGCCGAACTCCTCCAAATCTATGATCAGGCGTTTGCCGAATTTGATGTGAAGGTCGATATTCGCCTCAATAACCGCAAACTCCTAGAGGCCTTGGCCCAAATGATTGGCCAGCCCGAACTCTTTATGCCGATTACCGTAGCGATTGATAAGCTGGATAAAATTGAGTGGAAAGGCGTGGCCCAAGAACTAGAAAAACTAGGCCTAGACGAGCAGCAACAACAGCAAATCCAAGCCGCTATTCAGGCCAAAAGCCTAGACGAACTAGCTGAGCTTTTTGGGCCAACTAATGAAGTGGGCCAAAAGGGCATTGCCGAGCTGCAAGAGGTGCTGGCTTTCCTAGAAGGCTATAGCTTTAGCAATAATTTGGTCCTCGACTTTAGTCTGGCCCGTGGCCTGAGCTACTACACCGGCTGCATCTTTGAGGTGGTGGTCGATACAACTGCCCCCGGCCAAGAAAAGGTCAAGATGGGTAGCATTGGCGGCGGGGGACGCTATGATAACCTGACCGCGGTCTTTGGCTGGGAAGGAAACTCGGGCGTAGGTTGCTCTTTTGGGGCCGCCCGCATCTTTGATGTGATGGAGGAATTGGGCCGCTTTGAGCAGATTCCCGCCGATGAGGTCGAGCTGTTTTTTCTCTGTATGGATGAGGACTCGCTCAAGTATGGCTTTAGCTGCCTACAAGCTTGCCGAGCCGCTGGCATCAAGGCCGATATTTATCCAGAAGCCGCTAAGTTTAAAAAGCAGATGAAGTATGCCAACAAAAGAGGGCTGCAAAAAGTGGTCATCATTGGCGAGAGCGAAAGAACAAGCGGCCAGCTCCAACTAAAGAATATGGAAACGGGAGAACAGTCTAGCGCTAGCCTAGAAGAGCTGATTGCTCAACTCAAGGCCTAGTTAGTATAACCGTATAGCAGTAAAACAGTCAATAGCTTAGGGTATTGGCTGTTTTTTTATGCCTTAAAATTACTGTTGTAAAAAAAAAACATAACTTTATCCCAAATTAAATCGCAAAGAATATGAAACAAGTTTTATTTATCTTCCTCTTCCTTATTTCTCAAGGCCTAGCGGCCCAACAACAAGATACTAGCGGCTTTTGCCCTACTGGCAGTATCTGGGTCTATAAGCATGCGGTGCAGATGTATTTCCCGCATTATAGCATGTTTAGCTATGAAAAAGATACGCTGCTCAATGGGCAGGCGGTCAAAAAGATTCGCCATGATCGAGTGGCCTATGACTATCAATACCAAAACCAGCAGCCCTATATTGCTGGACATACGATTAGCTGGCAGAACGATGAGTTTCTCTATGAGCAAAATGATAGCATTTATTTCTATTTGGCCGATAGCCAGCAGTTTTATCTCTTACATGATTTTTCGGCCTTAGTGGGCGATAGTTTAGCTATTCAGCAACACCGAAATGCCTGCGGAAACAATAGTAATTACCCGCTGCAAGATACTTTAGCCATTTTGGAACAAGATACTTTGACCCTTGGCCAATGGGCTTTTAAGCGCTCTTATTACAATATTTCTTCTAGCATTCTAGAGGATAGTACTAATCAATATTTTAAGGGGAAAATCATTCACAATATCGGCGGAGAAACTAGCTTTTTCCCTTATCCCAATCTACGCCTTTGCGACCCTAATGTTTACATTCAGGGCCAAACTACGGACTTGGTCTGCTACCAAGATGATGAACGGGGCGTACTCATTGATGAGGTGCAAGAGGAATGGGGCTGCCAGAGCCTCATTACTAGCGTAGCCCAATTGGCCGACCCTTCTATGGCCCAAAATGCTCCGCAGGTTAAACTGTTTCCCAACCCCACTCAAGCGCAGTTTTATCTACAGAGCCAGCAGCCCCTTTTGCGCTACGCCATTTATCAACTCAATGGGCAGCTGGTCCAGCAAGGGAGCCTAAGCAACAGCCAAGAAAACTACCAGATTGCGGTCCCCAATTTGCCCGCAGGACTCTATATCCTACAATTAGAAAACGAACAACAAGAGGTTTTTTATCAAAAGTTTAGAAAGCAATAGCCTATTTCGCAAAGTATAATAGTTAGAGGTCCAAATCTTAGGGTTTGGGCCTTTTTTTATGCCTTTAGGAGCTTGTTTTGGGGCCTGCCGCCTTCGGCGGCCGGGCCCTTGCAGGGCTCGCAGGTCTGCTCGGCCCTTCAGCCCTTCGGGCTTCGGTCTGGCCTGCGGCCACCCTTTCAGGCCCCTAGGCCTGCGGCCCTTCGGGCCTGTAGGACGAATTTTTGGAATGGTCCATCAAAGTCTTGATCTATGGGTTCACAAATTACGAATAGCTTAGCGCAACTGTAAGATGCCATTTTGCATCTGCAGAATAGCTTGCCACAACTGTAAGATGCCGTTTTGCAACTGCAGAATAGGGCATAAATGTTTTGATGGGCCGTTTGGCCTTCGGCCATGGCGGCTTCGCCGCTATCTGCAGCCTAAAGGCCGCAGCCAATCTTGTTGGGCAATCATCTTTCTCGCCGCAGGAGCTTAAAAGCCCCTGCTTTGGTGATAGAAGGCAGGGGCTTGGGTTTTTCAGGACCTGCGGCTTTTAAGCTGCAGGCCAAGGGGCGATAAAGAGCTAGCTGATTGGGTCCTAATCTGGCTGCGGGTTTTAACCTGCAGCTATGGCCGAAGGCCAAACGGCCTAACGATGCGTCGGGGTGGCCTTCAGGCCAGACCAAGGAGCCGAAGGCGACGCAGGGCCGAACGACCCGACCAACGGGAGCCGACGCAGAGAAGCAAGTAACAGCGAGCTGCGCAACGTAGCGCCGACGAGCGAAGCGAGGCGACAACAAGCCCTTTAGGGCGTCTTCGACGACTGAAAGGAGTAACGCCCCAAGCCCTAAACAGACTAGACCTGTAATCAAAATAAAATATCTGTAAACTTACATTAGGCAAATTATTGTTTGTAAATTGAGCTATCATCAATCAAAAAACAATGCATATGCGCATTTTATCCACTATTTTTCTTAGCTGTTTGATGCTGACGGGCTTATGGGCTCAGGGGCAAGAGCTTTGGCAAAGCCAAACAGAGGCGAGCATTCCCGTTTTGGGTGTTCGTTATATTCAGCCGCAGGCCGCAGCTTATTATCAATTAGATTTGGACCAATTGCAGCAGCTCCTAGATGCGGCTCCTATGGAGTTTACGCCTATTGCGCAAATGAGCCAGACCCTCATCAGCCTGCCGATGCCCGATGGCAGTATGCAGAGTTTTGATATACAGGAGTCGCCGATTATGGAAGCGGCCCTATCGGAGCGTTTTCCCGATATCCAAACCTTTAATGGGCGAGGGGTTACGGACCCCAGTAAATCGCTTCGCTTTGATCTTACGCCTGCTGGCTTTCATGCTATGATTTTGCAGGCCGATGGGCCCACCATCTTTATTGATCCCGTCTATTTTAAGGGAGACAAGCGCTATTATCAGGTCTATTACCGTAGCGATTTCCGCTCTACGGTAGCCAAGAATTTTAGCTGCCAAACCGAAACGCCTATGAGCAAAGGCCAAACGAATAAGCGCCCACTTTTGCCTAAGTCTTTTGGCAGCTGTGAGCTACGGACCTACCGCCTGGCCCTAGCCGCCACTGGCGAATATACCCAGTTTCATGGGGGAACCGTAGCCGATGCCTTGGCCGCTCAGGTGGTGTCTATGAACCGAGTAAATGCCGTCTATGAAAGAGATTTGGCCGTTCGGATGGTCATTGTGGCCGATAACTATAAAATTATTTATACCAATGGAAGCACCGACCCCTATAGCAATGCGAGCGGTGGGGCCATGTTGGGCGAAAACCAGACGATCTGCGATGATTCTATTGGTACCGCCAACTATGATATTGGCCATGTATTTTCTACTGGCGGTGGGGGAGTGGCCTACCTACAATCGGTCTGTAATAACAATAAGGCCGGTGGGGTAACCGGTAGCGCTAACCCTATTGGCGACCCCTTTGATATTGACTATGTGGCCCATGAAATGGGGCATCAGTTTGGGGCCAACCATACCCAAAACAATGCTTGTAACCGCAATGGCGCCACGGCTATGGAGCCGGGCAGCGCCTCGACCATCATGGGCTATGCGGGCATTTGTGCACCCAATGTGCAAAACAACAGCGATGACCATTTTCATGGGGTATCCTTAGAAGAAATGGGAGCCTTTATTACGAGTAGCGGACATAGCTGTCCCACAACAACCCCCTTGGCTAACAATTCGCCAGTGGTCAATAATAGTACAAACACCCTAGTGATTCCAGCCAATACGCCTTTCTTCCTTACTGGAGATGCACAGGACCAAGATACCGCCGATGTATTGACCTATTGCTGGGAGCAAATGGATAACCAAACGGCTACTATGCCCCCTCTACCTACTGCTACGGTAGGGCCTAGCTTCCGTTCGATTTCGCCAAGCAGTAACCCTACTCGCTATTTTCCCAATTTGGCCGACCTAAGCGCAGGCATCAGCCCAAGTTGGGAGGTCCTTTCTTCTGTATCTAGAAGCTATAATTTCCGCCTAACGGTGCGCGATAATGCAAGCGGGGGCGGCTGTACCGATCATGTGGACCTCTCGGTCAATGTAGATGCTAACTCTGGCCCTTTTATCATTAACTACCCCTCAGCTACAGGCATTAGCTGGATCGGCACCACCCAAGAAACCGTGCAATGGGATGTGGCCAATACGAATAATGCGCCCGTAAACTGTACCCTAGTGGATATTTTATTGTCTACCGATGGTGGTTTGACCTATCCCACTGTACTCGCTACAGCTACTCCAAATGATGGCTCCGAAGTGATTACGGTCCCCAATACCCCCTCTAGCACCTGCCGCATTATGGTTAGAGCTAGCGGAGGTAACTTCTTTGATATTTCGGATAATGATTTTGAAATCACAGGCGCTAGCTTTGGCTACAACCTCTCTGTGGCTATGGATAGCCTAGCGGGCTGCCCCAATAGCAACGGCAGCTATTTTGTGACGGTAACTGGACTTTTGGGCTATACCGATCCCGTTCAACTTAGTCTAACAGGCCTGCCAACAGGAGCTACGGCCAGCTTTGGCAATGCCAATATTACGCCCTCAGATACCACGACTTTATCTATTGCTTTGGGCAATGCGGCAGCTGGAGACTATAGCCTTAATCTCATCGCTCAGAACGCTTCGGATACGCAAAGCCTCAACCTGATGCTTTCGATTTTGGATGGTAGTTTGGCCGCGCCTAGCCCTCAGCAGCCCGCTAACCAAGCCCAAGGCGTGATTAGTCCCGCTAACTTTAGCTGGACCGCCAGCAGTAGCGCAGGCCAAAGCTTCGGCATCGAGATCGCTACAGATGCTAACTTTACAAATATTGTAGAGTCGGCCAGCAACCTCAGTAGCCCCAGCTATACTTCTGGCAACCTGAGCGCTAATACGACTTATTACTGGCGAGTATCGGCAAGTAATGCCTGTAGCAATTCGCCAAATTCTGCTGTCTTTGAGTTTACTACAGCCGACTGCAGTATTTATGCCGCCGCCGATCTACCCATTGCTATTCCAGCTTCAGGAGCGCCCACCATTAGCTCCAATATCAATATCCCCAATGCGGGAAGTATCATTGATTTGAATGTGGTGAACTTGACGGGCACGCACTCTTGGGTTTCTGATTTGACCTTTGTGTTGAGCAGCCCCAGCAATAGCAGCGCTACGCTTTTTGCCCAAATTTGTGGCGGAGATGATGATTTTGATGTCAATTTTGATGATGCTGCGGCTAGCAGCCAATTACCTTGTCCACCTGTGGGAGGAGGAACATATCAGGCCGAGGACCTTTTGTCTATTTTCAATGGCCAAAACCCTGCAGGAAGCTGGACCCTCAGCGTTTCGGATGGGGCCAACCAAGACGGCGGAAGCCTAGATAGCTGGGGCCTACAGGTTTGTGTAGCTGCGCCTAGCAATGCAAATGATGCCGCTATTTTGGACATTACTAACCTTTCGGGCCGCTATTGTAATCAAGGCGATTTTGTTCCCGAAATCGAAATTGCCAACTTTGGCGCTAGCGCTCTAACTAGCCTAACGATCAACTATACCCTAGATGGCGGCAGCCCGCAAAGCTTCAACTGGAGCGGCAACCTAGCCACCAACGCCACGGCTACAGTGAGCCTGCCGCAGATTAGCGTAGCTGCAGGAACACACAGCTATAGTGTCGAGCTAACAGCGCCCAACGGACAAACCGATGGCGATTTGAGTAATAATACAGCAGCCACTAGCTTTACCTATGTGAGTCCGGGCCAAGATGTAACTGTAGCCATTACTACCGATAACTTTGGTAGCGAAACAACTTGGGAAATCCTCAATGCACAGAGCTTCCCGATCGCTAGCGGTGGTCCTTATCAGGATGGTACGGCCAACCAAACCTTTAGCTTGGCCAATTGTCTGCCCGAGGGCTGCTATACCTTCGTCATCTATGATAGCTATGGAGATGGTTTGAATGACGGACAAAATACTGGAAACTTTCTGCTAAGCGATACTTCAGGTACGGTCTTGGCCGAAATGGGCGCCAACTTTACCGATTCTACCAGCCGCGCTTTCTGTATCCAACCCACGGCGGTGGAGGCGATTGACGGCCTTACTTTGTTTGAGGTATTCCCCAATCCCGCCAGCCAAACTTGCTTTGTGCAGTTGCAGTTGGAGCAGGCAGAACAGGCCCAGCTTTCTTTGGTGAATACCTTGGGCCAAGAGCTTCGCCAATATACTGTAGATCAAAACTGGCAACAGCAAATTGATCTCCGCGATTTGCCCGCTGGAGTCTACTATTTGCGTCTGCAATTGGACCAAAAACAACAGAGCCAAAAGTTGATTATTCATCGCTAATCCAGTCGGCTTAATGCTTATTCATCGCCTGTTTTCATCAGAAGACAGGCGATGTTTTTTTGGGGCCCGCGGCCAGCAAGCTGGCCGCCGCTATGCTGCGCCGCTCGCAGGGCCGGGCGAACAGCGAGCTGCGAAACAGCCCGACCCGAGCGAAGCGAGTGGGCAGCCCCAAAACAAAAGGACCAAAAAAGAACTAATAAAATTAGTATTTTGAGGCCGCTGCTCAAATCGGGTAGTCTGTTATTCTTTAGTTTTTGCATCAGAGGAAGATTTATGTCTGAAAAAGATACTGCCATTCAGCAATTTATACAATTGCTCTCAGCGGCTTTGGCCCAAAAAAATCTAATCAAACTAAGTTTAAGTAAGGGGGCAGAAGGCTGCGCCCAGAAGATTTTAGGCCGCCCAATTGCCCTGAAAAAAGGCCTGGCCCTACAAGCCACCTATCGCTATCCTACACAGGATAAGGTTAAAAACTATCTGCTGGCAGAATTAGAGCAGCAGCTGCAAGCTTGGCTAAAAGAGTATAAAGCCGCTTATATGAAAACGACCACAGAGGAGATTCAACTGCTCTTTAACCGCAGAGGAAAGGCCCGCTTGCAACGGAAAAAAATGGCCCAAAAGGCCGCTCCAGCTCCGCTCAGCCACAACCGCAAAAAGCAATATCTCATTACTGCCGATCGGCCCTTTTTGCAGGCCTTGGGCATTACAGATGCGAAGGGAAGGGTGAAGGATAAACAGCAGGATAAGTTTCGGCAGATCAATAAGTATGTAGAAATTATGCAGGCCCAATTGGAACAAACCAACTTGCTGGGCCAAAAAGAAAACTTGCGCATTGTCGATATGGGCAGTGGTAAGGGCTACCTCAGTTTCGCCTTAGTGGATTTTCTGATGCAGCAAGGCCAAGAAGTGGAGCTTTTGGGGGTAGAGCTTCGGCCCGAATTGGTGGAGTTTTGCCAGCAGTTGAGCCATAGGCTAGGCTGGCAGCAAAATATCCGCTTTATGGCTATGGATATTGCCGATTTTCCCAAGGAGCTAAAGATAGATGTTTTAATTGCCTTGCATGCTTGTAATTTGGCCACAGATTATGCGCTGCATAAGGGCCTTTTGCAAGGGGCCGAGCTATTAGTGGTGGCGCCCTGTTGCCATAAAGAGGTTCGCCAACAGATTCAGGCGGTGGCTCCACAATGGCGCTTTCCGCTCAAACAGGGTATTTTTCAAGAGCGACAAGCCGAGCTATTAACTGATAGCATACGGGCCTTATTATTAGAGCATCAGGGCTATCAGGCCAAGGCCTTTGAGTTTATTTCGGGCCAGCATACCGCCAAAAACCTAATGTTGGCGGCCCAAAAGCGCCCGCAGGGAATAGAAAGGGAGGAGCAGGACCGCATTTTGGTCGAGCTTCAGACATTAGCTGCCGAATTTGGCATCAAGGAACAAGAATTGGCCAAACGCCTAGGGATTGCTTTGGTATAGGCACAAAAAATGAGCAGCAACCTTCCCCAAGGCTGCTGCTCTGTAATCCCCATGATTTACCCCAAACTTAATTGAAGTGCAATTTAAGGAGGTCTTCCCTCCCGATTGCATAACAAAGATAGGGCAAGGGCATCCTTTTTTTACTAGTGAAAGGCCTAAAGGGCCAAATTAGGCAAAAGGCCTATAGCTCTAGGTCCACAATGACTTCCTCAAAATGAGTTTTCCAAAGGGCCAAGGCCGACTCACTCCAGTTGTTTTCTCCCAAATAAAGGGCCTGCAATTGGCCCACTAAAGGCAGCAGAGCCTGAGGAAATTCAGTAAACTGGTTGTTTCTAAGATCTAGCCACTGAATCTGATCCAATTCGGCCAAGCTCTGGGGCAAGCTGTCTAGCTGATTATCCGATAGATCCAATTCTTCCAAATTACTCAAGGGCCGCCAGTCTTCTGGCAGTTGGGCCAGTTGGTTCTTTTCTAGGTTGAGCTGACGCAATTGAGGCAGCTTATCCCATTGTCCCGATAATTCCGTCAATTCATTTTTACTAAGGTCCAATTCCTCCAGTTCTGGCCAGTCTAAGTCGCTGAGGTTAATCTGACGAAGGAAGTTCCCCGCCAAAAGAAGCTGTCGAATCTGACTGAGCCCTTCTAAGGCCTTGGGCCATTTTTGTAATTGGTTGTCTCTAAGGTCTAACCAATTCAGGGCCGTCAGTTGCCCAAAGTTGCTAGGCAAATCCCGCAGCTGATTGGCCGATAGATCTAACCAATGTAGGGCGGGCAAGCTTAGACCTGCGCCCAAATCTACTAGATTACAGTTGCTCATGTCCAATTCCTCTAGGGCCTGAATTTCCTGCAGCAATAAGGGCAGTTCTCCCAAGGGGTTGTCTTCTAAGTTCAAGACCTTGAGTTGCTGACAACGAGCCAAGTTAAGGGGCAACCTTTCTAAGCGATTGTTCCCCAAATCAAGCTGCTCCAAAGCCGAACAATTGCCTAGTTCGGCGGCTAAGCTTTTTAAGCGATTGTAGCCCAAAAATAGGCTCTGCAAATTGTTGAGTTGGCCAATTTCTTTCGGAACTTCTTCTAGTCCCAAGCCTTCGGCCTGTAGTTCCTCCAAATTGGAGAGCTGGCCCAGTACCTTAGTCAACTGAGGCATGGGGTTGGCACTAAGGCTGAGCTGTTTTAAGGATTTGAGCTGCCCAATTTCTTCTGGCAGTTGAGTGAAGGCATTTTCCGATAAATCAAGCTGCTGTAGTTGCTGCAATTGCCCAAAACTAGCTGGCAGGGCCGATAATTGGTTGCGCTCCAATAGTAGTTTGCGCAGGGCCTTGAGTTGCCCAAAATTATTAGGCAGTGCTTGTAATTGGTTGTTCTTTAAATCCAAACGCATGAGCTCTTCCCAAGCCGCCAATTCTTCTCCCAACTCGCTCAATCCATTGTTCGATAGGTCCAACCAACGCAGTTTCCGAAGCTGAAATAGCACTTTGGGTAAGGGCGATAGACGATTGTCCGAAATGTCTAACCACTCCAATTGCCCCAAATTAGCCAGGCTGTCAGGAAGGTCTTTCAAGCGGTTGTCTTCTATATTGAGCTGTTTCATGCCCTTAGAACGCCCAATTTCTTGGGGCAGCTCTTGCAAGCCTTTTCGGCTGGCATCTAGTTTCTTAAGGCTCTTTTGGGCCAGGAGTTCGGCCAACTGAAGTTCGTATCGACTAAGCATAGATGGAACAATTAAGCGGGTTCTGTAGATGGAGATTGCTGCTCTTGGTATTTCTGTAAACGATAGTAGAAGTTCTGAAAAAACTTCTGAAATAAAGCGGGGTAACGCTTCCGTAGTTTATATTCTTGCGCCAATGGACGCATCTTCTCTTCTAAGCTAAATTCAGCTTGCTGCACTTTTTCATACTCGCTAAGCCAGTCATAGGTATGGCAGAGGTTGCGCTGACTCTTCCGCTCATAGGCGGTCTTAAAGGCCGACCAAAATTCATAAAAACTGAGCTCGGGGTTGTCGCCTTCCTCAATATTGACCTGCTCGCAAAGAAATTCCGCAGGATTGGCCAAACAATCATAAAAAAATTGCTTGCCTTGGGCCACTAACCAATACCGAAAGTCCTCAAATCCCCACTCTTCATAGCCGCCATTGATTAAATAATGCGCCGCCCAAACTTCTTCGGTGCTGCTCTGCTGCAAAAGCTGCATCAAATAAACGGCATGCCGCCGAATACTATCCGAGGTCATCGCCTCCAAAAGCTTTTCCAATAAAGCGACATACTTCTGCTGATCATCTCCCGCTGCCTGCTTGACGGCATCTATCAGGAGCCAAAAATCTCTTTCTATCATAGCTGTTGTTTTATGCTGTTGTTTTTTTGGGGCCTCCGCCTCGCTTCGCTCGTCGGCGCTACGTTTCGCAGCTCGCAGGTCTGCTCGGCCCTGCGGCCTGACGGCCTTGGTCTGCGGCTGCGCCGCACTGCTGCACATCGCTAGGCCGTTCTGCCCCTGCGGGCCAGGGCGGCTTCGCCGCCTAATCGGACCATTCGCCACTAGCCAATAAGGCCGCCTTGGCCTCTGCTAGTACTTGCAGGCAGTTGTCTATGGTCTGCAAATGGGTCCTAAAGGAAAGGACCGCCAAACGAAGGTATACTTGCCCCTCTATGGTTGTGGAAGATAAGAAAACTCGACCATCTTGCCGCACTTTTTTGACCAAAGCTAAATTAAAGCTGTTCTGCCCTCCGCTTTTGGGGCAATAACGGTATAACATAACGCTGAGCTGGGGCGGAGGACCCACTTCAAAGCCCAGTTCTTGTATTTTCTGATAAAAATATTGGGTCAATCGCCGCTTTTCTGTCAAGGCCGCAACAAAAGGTTCAAGGCCAAAAAGTTGTAAGGGCAACCACATCCGTAAGCCCCTAAAGTGTTTGGTCAGTTCTGGCGATAAATCCGCAGGCGATACTTCTTCGGTGTCTAAATAGGCATCCTGTAAATAACTGGCCTCTAAATGCTGCGACTCGAAGAGTTGTTGCCCATCCCGAACCAAGACGGCTCCCGTGCCATAAGGCAAAAATAGTCCTTTATGTGGGTCGATAGCTAAAGAATCGGCCCGCTCCAAGCCCTTAAAACTAGGGCGAAGCTCATCGACTAAGTAGAAAAAACCACCATAGGCGGCATCTACATGCATCCAGATGTTTTCAGCCGCACAGCAGTCGGCAATTTGCTCCAATGGATCTATTGCTCCGCTGTCGGTGGTCCCCGCCGAACAAATCACCATAAAGGGAAGGAGACCCTCCGCTCTATCTTTCGCAATTTGTTGGACCAAAATATCGGCCCGCATCCGAAAACGCTCATCCATCGGAATATAACGGATTTGCGCCTCTCGCAAGCCCACCATATTGATAGATTTATGCACGCAATGATGCACCTGCTTGCTGCTGTAAATAACGGCCCGCTCAAAGTCTCTAGCTTTTAGTTGGGCCGCATCCCGAGCACAACCAATAGCTATTTGGTTAGCAATAGAACCTCCCGAACAGAGGTTTCCAGCGGCTGTTTCTGGAAAATTAAGGCTTTTAGCTAACCATTTTAGCAGCTGGTTTTCCATGCGCACCGCCCCCGGCGAGCCATAGAACACCCCCGCATAACGATTGAAAACCGCAGCCAGAAAGTCGCCTAGGGCCGAAGGATAGAGCCCTCCCCCAGGAATATAGCCTAGGTGTCCGCCCGAAGCTGGATTTAGTCCCGGCTTATCTAGGGCTTGCCCCATAAGGGCCAAGAGTTCATTTAACGAGCGGGCTGGACCAATCTCTGCATCAAGCAGCTCTCGGCCCTTTTTTTCGCTTTCTACATAGGCTGGAATCTCCTCGATTTGCCCCAAGAAATCTTCTGCATAGTCTTGTACGGCGGTCCAGTATTTCTGCCGCTCTTGGGCGTCGGGTTCTAGCTGCCGAGCTTTTTGCTCTAGCGCTTTAATTTCTGCTAAAAGGTCCATGAATCATTTTTTTAACCAAAGGTTGTCGCCTAGTTTTTTCCAAAAGGAAGTCGGAGTTGGATCATTGGACCTCCTGTTTTTGCCCAATCTTGGCTAAAGTAGTGAATTAGGCCCGCTAGCAAACTCCCCCAAGCACAACCGCTTAATATATCTTGCAAAAAATGCTGGCCCAAATATACTCTAGAAAAGGCTACCCCTAAGGCAATTAGGGCAAAAAATACCTGCAAACTAGGCCGAGGGCTCCAAAGGGCCAATAAGCCAAACAAGCAGGCCGAAACCATGCTGTGGCCAGAGGGAAAGCTCGATACCCAACTCGTTTTTTGTGGTAGATGTTCTATGGCGGCTAAAACTTCTCCTCTAAAATGGAGAAAATAGGGTTGTGGGCGAGGAAACTGAAAAAAGAGTTTAAGTCCCTGACTCAGGACCAAACTTAGGCCCGTCCCGAATACAAAAAGTAGGCTGTAGCGCAGACGAATAAACAGCAGGGCGCCAAAACAAAAGAGTAGGGCAAAGCCTTCAGTGGCTTGTGTGAACAGCCTAAAAAAGAGGTTGAGTTTTGGCCCTCTAAAGTCTAAAAAGAAGTGAACGCCATCTCCTTTATCAAAGAGTAGAGCGGGAATCCAGCCCAATAAAATGGGCCAAAGCATCAAATGGAAATAGAGCTGATGCTTTTGCCAAAAGGTCCAAAATCCTTGCATCTTAGGCCTTTTTCTTTTGTGGTAAAATACTTTTAATCTTGCTCCAAATGCTAGAGAAGCTAATCAGTTGAGCATCTTTTAGGGCTGCTCTAGAAAGCAGAATGGCCATGGGAAGTAAAACTAAAATAGGGAGCCAAGAGCCTGCCCAACAGGGCCAAACGAGTTTTTTGGCCAAGCGTTCTCCGGTAAGGTGGAGGACAAAAAAGGTCATGAAAAAGACAAAGGCCACAAAAATGGGCCAACCAAAGCCTCCTTTTTTGATAATGGCCCCCATTGGAGCACCTACAAAGAGAAAGAGTACACAGGCTAGGGCAAAAATGATTTTTTTATGCAGTTCATTTTCATGCTCGGCTACATCTTCTTCATAGTGGGGGAGGCCCCGATTAACATTTTGGGCCTGTGTTTTAATGTTTCGGGCAAAACTTTGGGCTCTTTGGTAAAGGGCGTGTCGGTCCATTTTGGGAATTTGCTCCACAATGCTCTTCCAGTTTTTGGAGCTCGCCAAGGGCTGCGCTTGGGCCAAATCAGTAAAGGGGATATATTGTTTATCGGGTCGTTTGCCTAGGCTATCCACTGTTGAGCCGCCCATTTTTCGGAAGTAAAAGAAGTTATCGGTATTGCGTTGTAATTCTTGTAGGCGTCGGGCTCTTTTACTCAAAATAGAGTCAATTCCATTGAGGAGTTGTTTACTATTGAGCAGAGAATAATGATTTTTAAAAAGGTCCTTATCGGTTTCAGAAAAATCAAATTCGGAGAGGTCAAAAACAGAGCGATAGCTTTTAAAATTCATCCGCATAAAGGGGTAGAAGCTGGTCTTTTTATCGAGGCCCTGTTGCATTTCTTCAAAGCGTTTGCCGTCTTCTAGTTCTAGCAGAAGGTAGCGTTTATCTTTAGAGAGGCTAAGTTGGCCAAAGTGGGCGTTGGTTTGGCTGCTATTGCCTCTTTGCTCGCTATGATCGTAGATGCGCATATTTTCGAGCTGGTTGCCATTTTTTCCGCCAATATAAATCGTCATATTCCGAAAATCATTATTGAATTGGCCCACTTGCAGATCGAGGGCGGGCCGTTGTTTTCGGATATCGTAGAGCCGAGTTTTAAATTGCAGGGCGGTAACGGGAATAATCACATTGGAGAAAAAGTAGGAGGCGCCTCCGAGCAGCAGCACAAAGAAAAAGAGAGGTCTAAGGATTCTCATAAGAGAAATTCCTGCGGATTTCATGCTGGCCAGCTCATAGTGTTCAGAGAGGTTGCCCATGGTCATGACCGAGGCAATGACCACCCCAAAGACCAGGGCTTGCGGGACCATAGCCAGGGCTTGATAGAAGAGTAGTTCGAGAATAATGTGCACCTCTAGGCCCTTACCGACAATATCATCTACATACTTCCAGAGGAACTGCATATTGAAGATAAAGACCGCCACCAAAAACCAGATGATTAGAGGGGGGAGAAAGCTAATGACTAAGAGTTTATCGAGTTTTTTCACAGTAGCAAAGTTAAACGGCAGACGAAAACTAATCCTCTTTTTGCGTTCTACAGGCCCGATAGGGCCGCAGGCCTAGCGATGTGCAGCAGTGGCCCGAAGGGCCAGACCCAGCCGCTGCAGGCGGCGCAGGGCCGAGCGAATAGCGAGCTGCGAAACGTAGCGCCGAGGAGCGAAGCGAGGCGGAGGCCCCCCAAAATACAGCAGCTCATTATCTAACTAGACGAAAAAGAGGAGGGAAAGGGACAAAAAAAGCCCCTGAAAAAAGCTTCAGGGGCAAAAATAAATTATTTCTTCTTTTTATTCTTCTTTTGTTCTTCGAGCATTTGGCGTTGTTGCTCCATCATCTCTTGATAGCGAGCTTGCCAGCCAGACTTCTTTTTGGGGTTCGCTTCGCGATCTTGGCGTTGCTGTTCCATTTCGGCGGCTAGTTTATCCTTATCGAGAAGGACCGACTTTACCAAGAAGGTTTGGCCAATGTTAAAGAGGTTAGAGAAGAGCATGTAGCAAGTAAGGCCCGCCGCCCAGCTATTGAGGGCAAAGAAGAAGATGACGGGGAAGGCATACTGCATATACTTCATCATTTTGGCATTGGGATTATCTGCCATCATGTCCATTTGTTGGCGGCCATTGTAGGTGAGGTAAGCAAACATAGACACACACCAAAGGAGGGTGAACAAACTCACGTGATCGCCATAAAAGTCATAGATGATGGGGATATAGCCAAAGTCAAAAATCGAGTCGTAGCTAACGAGGTCATCGGCCCAGAGGAAGCTTTTTTGGCGGAACTCAATAGAGGCCGGGAAAAAGCGGTAGAGGGCAATCCAGATTGGCATAGTGAGGACCATCGGCAGGCAGCCGCCCAAGGGGCTAACGCCATATTGCTGATAGATTTTCATTTGCTCCATCTGCATGCCTTGGGCATCATCCTTATACTTCTCTTTGAGCTTGCTCAGTTGAGGGCGGAGGATGCTCATTTTCACGCTCGACTTGAGCATTTTGTATTGAAGTGGGAACATCAGGCCTCTGATGAGCAGCGTCAGGATGATAATAATGAGTCCGTAGCTAGGAATAAAAGAGGCGAGGAAGTTAAATAGGGGGCGGATCACATGTCGGCTAATAAAGCCGAAGATGCTCCAACCAAACGGAATAATCCGCTCCAATCCTACATCAATGCTGCTTAGGCCGTCATAGTCGTTGGGGCCAAGATAGATGCGCATGTTATAGACCAGATTATTGGCATTGGCGAGGGGGAAATTGAGGCGGGTGGTCAAGCTTTTCAAATGCGCCGAATCATCGGGCATCATGAAGGTTTGCAATTGGCCACTTTTGGGTTTGTTGCTACCGTCAATAATGAGTGAGCTATTAAAGAACTGCTGAGCATGGCTGACCCACTGCACATCTTTTTCGAGGGTCTCTTCAGCATCAGAACCGCAGGTACAGTAGCTTGGGCTGCTTTCTACCTCCTTAAAATGGATAGAAGACATACGGCGCTCATAGCTAGGATTTTTCTCAATTTTATTGAGGTTACTTTGCCAGCTAAAGGGGATGCTATTAGCCGTTTTAGGGATATAGCGATCGAGTCCCTGTAGGGCAAAATCATAATTGAGCAAATAGCCTGATTCGCCAATTTCGTAGCGTTGTTCAATAAACTCCTTGTCGTTGGTGGCATAGGCTCTAAAAACGAGTACATTCCCTTTTGCTTCTGCCTGAAAGCAGAGGTCTTGGGTTTCAATACCGCCTTTGCCTACATTGGCCAAGGGAATAAAGTAGCTAAAGCGATCTTTGGCATTATTGAGTAAGTGTAGGGCTTTTTTATCGCGGCTATCGGCTGTTTCATGGTCGTAGCCCTTAAACTCTTTTAGTTCTACATCTACAATGCGTCCCCCTTTGGTATTGAAAGTAACCTTGATTTTGTCATTTTCAAGGGTTTGCAATTCGCCTTGGCAGCTGGCTGCAGCGGCAAAAGGACCAAAAAGCTCTTTTTCCAAAGAGCTAGCCTGAGGGGCCGTTGGCAGTTGAGCAATTAAGCTATCCTTTTCCGTTTGGCTTAGGCTGCTATCGGCTAGAATTTCATCCTTTTTGCTGCTAGCTTGCGCTTTGGCGGCTTGCATAGCTTGTGCCTGTACCAATTGTAGACTGTCAGCCAGGGCGGTGCTATCATCAAGGCGTTTCTTCTCCTGTGCAGCCGCTTCTATCTCGGCCTGAGAGGGGCTGTTTACCCAAACATAACCCATCCAAAGTAGAAAGAGCAGCGCAAAACCAATGACTGTACTCCTAGAATTTCCCATTATTTTAATTGTAAGTTATTCAATTGTAGGCCAATAGGACCTATACGTTCTTTCAGACTATAAATCGGCTGCAAAGATAGGGAATTCTATACGTAATTCAGGAGGCTGCTTCCTTTTTAGGAGAATCTTATTCGGTCAATTGGGCTTTTTTAGCTACAGATTACTGCCCAAAGGGGACGTTTTTCTCTAGCATATAGTTGCGCTCATAGTAACGAATTAAGGCTATACCCACTTCTTCGCTATAATCTCCATAGCCCAAATACTGCTGTCTAAGCTCAAACTGAATAATTCGAGCTAGGCCTTCCTCTTTTTCATCGGTCGCCATAGCCCCCCGCCAATATCGATAGAGAATGTAGCCGTTTTTATGTCGCTGAACACTAAAATCATCGGAGGTAATATTAAAGTAGAGTAGGGGACCAATATCATAGCCACCATTATTGCTAATAGAAATTAGTTCGTTCAAGCATTTCTCCCGAATCGATTTTGGCAGCTGGCTTTTTCCTTTGGCCGGAAAACGAACCGAACTAGCCCGCTCAAAACGCTCTTTTTTGGCCGCTGCATGCCGAGCCGCCACTTCATCATGGTAGGCTTTTACTTTTTTGTCTCTCTTTTCCAGAATCTCTTTAACAATAGCCTCGGCTCGACCATCAGCATAAAATTGCCGAGCCGCCGCCTTGTCCTTGCCCAATACCGCCAGCACATTTAACACCTGGCTATAATCCTGCTCATCTTCCTTAAAACTGAATAAAATATATTGCCCATCGGCCAGTTGCAACATCCGACGCTCCACTTTTTCATCATATAAGCTGTAGGCTTCTTGCCCATTTTTATACACGCTGGTTTTTGGACATTCTACAGCTAAAAGCAGGCTACCTTCTGGAATAATATCCTTGGCCTGACTATACTTTTCTACATATTCATCGCCTTTTATCGACCCAATTTCGGTCAAATGAAAGATCGGAAAACCTTCTAGGGGCAGGACAAAACGATTGCCGCTAGCCACAGCCGCTGCTAACTTTAATTTGCTTCCATCTGCCATATGTACCCCCAAATCCAGCCCTTCTATAAAGTAGGCCGCGCTATCTGTCCGCAAAGGATATATTCTAGCATATAAATCCGAGCGCTCTTCCTTGCTCATCAATCGAGCTTCTGCTACAGTGGGCGCATCGGGAATAACAGCCGCCTTTTCGCCCCGCTTTACCCGATTGAGCAATTGGGCCTCTGCAGCTTGCATAAATAGTAAACTGATCAATAGGCTAAACAAAAAAATCTTATTCATCTTGAGTTATTTTGATTGTAGGTAAATTTATTAGTTTGGGGCTGCCCCGGCCTTCGGCCGGGTCGGGCTGTGCGGGGGCTCGCTGTTCGCTCGGCCCATCGCTTTTTTTCGCTTTGCTCAAAAAAGCTCGGTCTGGCCTTCGGCCACCCCCTACCATCCCTCAGCCAAGGCGCTTCGCACCTTCTACCTCCAAAAAGAACTAATTCGCCGAGCCAATTTGGCTCAAAGCATCAATTAGCTCAGGTTTTAGAGACTCTTCTTCTTGATACACCATAATGGGTTGCCGCTCTATACAGCAAAGTAGTTCGCCCTCTCTCAAGGCTAGGCGGCAGTTTAGGGGCGTCAAGCCATTTAATGGATAAAGCTGAATGTCCAAAACATCGGGCGCTTGCTGCGCCACCAAAGCATAGGCAAAGCGAATGTAATGGCCCTGCTCATTTCTCCAGATACCAGCCTTTGGACCAAAATAGATGTGTTGCTTTTTCAAACGTTCAAGCTGCTCTTCTGTGGGATGTCCCTCTTCTTGGGGCTCCTCCTTCAATCGGCTAAATTGCCAAGCTTTTCGGGGAACGCCCGCAAAGTCATCTAAAGACAAAAGTGCTTTTATCTCCTCTGCTCTTTCAGCCATAATCTTTTGGGCTTTCTCTTTTAAGTAGCTGCCAAAGTAGTAGGCAATCTGCTCTGCCGCCCGCTCTTCTTCATGCTCCTGCGCCTGATACAAATAATAAAAAGCGGCATCCCAGTTTTCTCGCTTTTGCTCCAAAATGCCCAAGCCATAACTGGCTAAACTGCCCTGCCCTTCTTGCTCTAGCATGCCAAATAGCTGCGCTTCGGCTTCGGCCATTTTGCCCTGCTGTAAGAGGTAAAGGGCCTCTTCTAACAAGCAGTTGTTAAAAATCCAAGGGTTGTCTAGCTGCTTGAGCTTTGCCAAATGGCTAGGGAAACGAGCATGATTATCGGCTCGCTCGGCTTGCAATAACTGCAGCTCATAAATCAGGGCCCCCTCAAAACGCAGCAAAAGTTGCTGCATGACCTCAATGGCCTTGGCAGGCAGTCCCGTAGTCATATAAAGTCGATAAGCAGCTTCCAGAAAAGTATCGCTTAGCTTGTCTTTTCCAAGCAAGTCTATCGCCCGCTGACTATGCTGTAGGGCAGAGACATATCGCTTTTCCTGAATCAATAAACAAGCAGCACTCTGATAGTAGCGCCCATCTTCCGGAAAAGCCAAGCAGAGCGCTTTCCATTGTTCTAGGGCCTGATCAAATTGAGACAAAGCCTCATAACTCTCTGCGAGTAGGCGCAGGACTTCCGCATCTACTTCTTCTCGAAGCGGGAGTTTTTCTAAAAAGAAAATCACTCGTTGATATTCCTCTAAAGCAAAGTGAGCCTGAGCCGTGGATCGTATAGCCTCATAGCTCAGTTCTATTTCTAGGGCCAAATAAAAGAAGTGTAGGGACTTTTGAGCCTCTTCCTTAATCTGCAAAAAGTATTGTCCCGCTCCCAATAGAGCCGCAACATACTGAGGATCTTTTTCCAAAATTTGCTGGTAAATCAAGAGGGCCGCATCAAAGTCTGATTGCTGCCATTTGAGCGCAGCCAACTGAAAAAGCTGCTCCAAAGGCTCTAGCTCCAACTGATATAGCTTAATCCGACAGTCTTCCAACATCTGATAAGGCGGATATTTGCGATTTTGCCCCAGCTCAATAAGATACTGATAACCAAAGGGCTCATTGGGGAAGTCGTTAAGGGCCTGCTGGGCCAGCTCTTCCGCCAAAGATAACTGAGGCGGTTGGCTCATCATGGCTTGGGCCAAGGCCAATTCTAATTCTACTTTTGTCATGGGTAGGGTTTAAATATTGATAAGAAAGAAGGAAGTAGCCTGGCCACAGACATTAGTCCGCTAATCAATAACCCAAATAGGAGATTGAAAACTAATGCTAAGGGGCCAAGCCCTAACTCTTGATTAAATTTTATGCTTAGCTAAAAGAAGGGAGCGCGTTCCACGCACTTACAATGAGATCCCCATAGGCCTTAATTTTCTTTTTGGCAAAATTAAGCATGCTATGTCCGGCATATGTAGATGCTTGCTTAAGGGCATTGGCCGCTGTGCTGAGTGCGACTTTTAAATCAGGGTGCATCTTAAGCTGATAGCCCCCTTCAGGGCTGCTACAGCTGAACTTCAGTTTTTTGATGTCAAAACTAGCCTGATAAACAGGGGTACGAGCAACCAGTAGATTCAAACTGCTGCTAGTATATTCATAAACCTGCCACTTGTCGGCAATGGAAAAGGCCAAGGTCGCATTGGTCGATAAGACCAAACCCGCCTGTACGCGCCCAACCATTTGGCTCACTTCTATGATCGTTAAACCCGCAATGATTTTGCCCGCTAGATTTAAATGGCCAGAGAGTGTAGCTTTTGCCAGACTGTATTTGGTAAGTGGTATTTGGGCCACATTCAGATTGAGGTTAAGACTGAGCTCAGATTCAGCCTGGCCCGAAAGTGTTATGTTTAATGGACTGTTTTTGGCCATGGCAGCCTTCAGCTTGGCCGAAAAGCATCCCGTAACGCTGATGTTTCCCGTAACAAGCCCCATGTAGCTAATAGGAGGCGTGCCCACTTCTCCCAGATTTTGCTTGTAGGCTAAATCTGCTGTTTTTGTCGCAAGGTATTCATTGACCACCTCCTTGAGTTTGGCTTCTATCGCCGAGTCTGGCCGCGCTATGTCCTTAAATAGCTCTTCCGGATTTACCAGTTTGTCAATGTCAACTCTCTCGGCCTTGGCCGCTTCAATCGATTGATCGAGTAGGCTGCCAATCTGAGCTTGCATTTCCTTAATGCTTCCCTTGATTTCCTTGATCTCTTTCTTGATGCCCTGAATATCTTCGGCCGTTTGCCGCTGTTGTGCCGCAATGTCTTCTTGCTTTTGCAAAATTGCATCTTGCTTGGCCTTCATTTGTTGCTGGTTCTGCTGCAGATGGTTCACCTTTTGGTTCACCTTAGCTACCGCCTCTAAAGCCAGATCTTGCTTGTTCGAAATAGCCGAGTATAAAGCCGTGGCTACCACCTGATCATTGGGCAAAAATTGCTGCCAGTTTTCAAAAAGCTCCACTTTCTTGGGGATGTCCTCCAAATGAGTAATGCTGCTTAGGTCCAATTGGCTAATGCTGTTGCTCCAAACGCTTATCCATTGAGCATTAAAAATCCCCAGATCCTTATGCCCACTCAATACAATGTCCTCAATAGGGATAGCCATGATTTGCTGCCGAATAGCATCAAAACGCTTATCTACCTTGTTTGCAATAAAGGTTTTGAATAAATTTGCGCTGAAATCAGCCCCATCCAATAGCAAGACCGTATCTGCACTACTTCCCAAGGCTAGTTGTAAAGTACTTTTCCAATGATTTAATTTTGTACTTAAGCCGGAGTCAAAACCAGACTGCGCAGCAGTATAATAAGGCGAGCTCTTATCTATGGCCTGCTCAAAAATAGCTGCTAATTGCAGGCTGCCCAATCGGTCACTAAAAAAGGTAGTTTGTTGAATATCTTGCAGTTCCTCTGGACTCGCCATTTGATACACCAACTCATCGGTAGAAGAAGAGAGAATCGCAGCAATGAAGTCCTCCAAAATTAAAGGCGATTGCTGATTAGCGGCCTGAAGTAGGCTGCCCAAGTCCTCTGCAAAATTGTTTGCTATAGGGTGCCCCCCCAAGGAGGTCACCGCAGCACATAGCTTAGTAATGATCTTTGGCCCATCTACAGGCACTTTGGCATATTGAGAAGACTGCAAATTTGTGAGCTCTCCCCACCAGTCTCGAACTACTTTACCCAAGTCTGCATGCAGTTCCGTAACCGTCATAGCATTATTATCCTTAAGCAAAGCTTTAAGGCTAGCAAATAAGGCTTGGGCATTTAAGCCGCAGCTAGGCGCTACCTTATAACGACTCTTGTTGTCTAGAAAATGAGTTAAGACCGGAATATCCAATTTGCGAACCGCTCTCAAGCTTGTCGTATTCTTAAGGTTCGAAAAATCTAGATCCGAATAAGCCGCTTCTACCGCCTGCTTTATCGATGAGCTAAGATCTGCCAAATTAACCGGCCCCGATAAACGATCAACGGTCTGCTGAATGGCCTCCCGCGCAGGCTGAAATGCCCTGTCTACATCAGCGGGAAGATGTGCCGCTAGCTTGCTTTTTCCCTCTTCCCAAGATCTGGCGGGCAAAAAATCTTCCGAGCCGAAATCCGTTCCCGCTTCCTTAAAACTCAAAACTAAACCCTCAATCGCAGAGACATACTCCCGAAAACGAGCCAAGGCTTTGCCGTTAAACAATCCTCCTTTGTCCTTTTTCTCTACTTGGCTATAGACTAGCTCCTGCTCCAATTCCTTGATTTGCTCCTTTAAGCCAGGATACATAAGCGCTAAAAATGGATATTCCTTAAAATGATCCAGCAGCTGCTTTAGCTTGGCAATAAGCCGCTTTCTTTCTTTTGGATTCATAATTGGCTGATGACTTTAATGCAGTTTAGCCTGTCTTAAGCTAAAATGCGTAGTTTTATAACTGTTATTTATACAATTATAAGGATAAGTTTTCAAGGCCGCAAAGAAAATCCAACATTTAGGTACATTTTTTTTAAAAATACTTCCTATAGAACTGTTTTGGGGCTGCCCCTCCCTTTGGTCGGGTCGGGCCATTGCGCAGCTCGCAGGTCTGCTCGGCCCTTCGGCGCTTTCAGCGCCTCGGTCTGCCGCCTTCGGCGGCCCTGCTACAGCCCCTCAGCCGCCTCGCTGCGCTCCTTTGCGGCGGCTTCGCCGCCTGCCCAACGCAAAAAGGCCCAAACTAGACTAAGTAGTTTGGGCCTTCTCTTTTTACATCCTGCTATCGCTTAATCCATCAACTGAATTTTGCGATAAACCTGACGATCGCCAATTTGCAATTGTAGGTTATAGATGCCTGCTGGATAAGCAGAAAGGTCTAGGCTTTGCGTTTGTGCGCCAGTTGTTTGGCCCAAAGGCAAGAACAAGAGCTCGCGACCCAATAGATCTACCAAACGAAGGCTGCTGCTCGCCTGCTCTTGGCCAGGCAGCTCAAAGGCTACATTAAGCAACCCTTGGCTAGGGTTGGGGTAAACTTTGAAACTCGCCAAAATGTCCTCTACTTCTTTCACAGAAGTACAATTTTGGACTACTACATATTCTGTTGTCGTAATAGTGTCATAAGTGACCAAAGTATCACGAGTTAAATTAACAGTAAGCGTAAGGGCACCATCTGTTAGGCTAAAGATAGTTGCTGTGGTATCCGCTCCAAAATCAACTACACCACAATCTTGAGTAGAAGGGATGCTAGGGAATACTGAATCATCCTCATCTACATCAATGGTGTAGCGAGTTCCAGAAATTAAGGGAATATCTTGCGCAAAGCTAAAAGCCAAAGGCAATTGACTAGTGGGAACATTGGTCGCTCCACCTCCTGTAATGGTATCAATACCCGATTGGCTGCCTTGTACCGTTAGGAAGATTTCAGGATCGCCAATTCGATCTTGACAACTAGCGGCCGTAATCGTGATTCCGCTAAGGTAGGTAAAGTACTCTGTTGTGCTAATAATAGCCTCTTGAGTAATGGCATAAGTGCCACTATCGGCATAAGTAACTGCCGCAGGGTTTTCATCTGTGCTGCTTTGGCCATTGCCAAAGTCCCAGCTATAAGTAGCCGCCTGATTAAAGTTAGGGTCTACCTGAATACTATTAGTAAAATTGACCTCTAGAGGCGCACAACCCGAATTAGGAGTAAGGGTAAAGCCTGCAGAAGTGTCGGGAGATACCACAAAAGTAAGGGGAATGTCTGCGGGCTGAGGAGGCAAGATACCCGTTTCGGCCAAAACAGAAATGACCACAATAAAGGTATCGGCTTGTAGGGGCGTGCCACAAAGCGTAACACAACCATCACGAGTATCGGGGCTATCCTCATCATAAACGGCCGGAAGTGGGCGGTCAAACAAGAAATTCATGCCCAAAGGAAGGCCAGAAACCCCCACAATCTGAAAACCAGAGAGGTTGATTCCAGAAGGAATCGTAGAATCTAGGGCCACTAATGGCGTAGTGGTATAAGGCAAGCGGAAGCTAATTTCCTCCTGATAAGCGCTATTTTGCATAGCATTGGGAATGCTGTCTAAATAGACCGTATCGGCAGGCATTTGCGGAAGATTAACGGTACAGTTGGGGCATTGGGCCCAGCTGTATTGGCTACAAAGCAGTAGCAAAAGTGCGAAAAAAGAAAATTGACGCATAATTATAATAGTTTAATTGATTAGCTAAAATGTATGGGCCAGGGGCTAATCGGCCTAGCGATGCGGAAGGGTGGCCGCAGGCCAGACCGAGTTTTTTGAGCGCAGCGAAAAAAACGAAGGGCCGAGCGAACAGCGAGCCCTGTAGCGTAGCGCCGCAAGGCGAAGCCGCAGCGGAGGCCCCAAAAAAAAAGACTATTAAAGAAGCCAATAATTAGCATTCTCAAATAGTCTTTTATGGTTTATCCTAGAGATAGCGGCAAATTAGCGCAAGATAACTTTCTGTGTGCTAGAAGCGCTACCATTGTTGATCTCGATGAGGTAGATACCCGCAGTAAACTGAGCAGTAGGCAATTGGAATTGCTGTTGGCCCATTTGCTTGCCTAGGTTTTGGCTGTGTAGACGTTGGCCCAAGCTGTTATAGATGTTGATCTGTAGATCCTGCTCCTCCTGAAGATCGAGGAACAATTGTACATCGCCAGCGGCAGGGTTGGGGAATACGCTAAAGGCATTGAGGCCATCAATATGCGTAGTGGCTACAGTAGTAGATGTGCGGTAGTAGTGAACTTGAGAAGGGTTCAGGCCATAGCAGATGAGTACGTTGTCGGTAAGGTCGCCACATTCAACATCATTTACCGTAGTAGCATAGCTGTTCACAAGGTTCATATAAGAAATCAAAGCAGGAGCAGAAAGCTGAGCATCGGTAAAGGCGTCAAAAACAGTCAATACATCACTAAGAGTATTGATATCATTCACAGAAGTAATGCCTAAATTACTAAGCGTATCACAAAAGCCCATAGTAGCATTACTAACATTGAAAATATCACAACAAGGGCTGACGAAGGGGGGGGCAGATTGTCCATTTAGAATACTATCTAGGAGTGTTTGTACTTGTCCCATATCATATCCAATAGCAATCATACCAAAGGTATCGCCAGGAGCAACCGTTACGCCATAGCGGCTAAGGGTTGCGGGATCTAAGATTCCATCAGCATCAGTGCCAATGATCACATCTCCACCACCATTAGTGGTGTCGCAGGCCGTACGAGCGCTATCTAGAGCACAAGTTCCCTTCTTCACGATCAAGTACTCTACATTGGCAAAACCAACGCCCTGTATACTCATAGGAGGAGCAGGTGTCCAAACTGTACCGCCCACATCATAGCTATTTATGCCAGTTTGTACTTCGGGAGCCGTTCTGTTATTACAAGTAGTTGTGGCTTGAGCAAAAAGTTGTTGGCCAACAAAAAGTGATAGGGCCAAGAAAAGAGTGAGTTGTAGTCCTTTCATTAGATGAAATTTAAAGGTTCATAATTTTAGTGTCAGAATGCTTGCTAGGCTTACAAAGTTAAAGATTATCGGCAAACAAAATCTTTTTCCTTAGTTTTTTTAAGCCTAGAACTAGAGTAAGCTAAGGAAAATGAGGCTAAATGGCCCGTTTTGGCAGAAGTTCCCCCCTTTTTTACCCATTTAATTTTAGAAGCAAAGGCTTTTAGCTTGCTCCCCCTACTTTTGTTTGGCCAGTCTATGTCTATCCAAAATAAATAAGAAGAGAAGCGCCAAATGGAAGAAAATTATACATCTACCTAGAAATTAGTTTATTTGCCTTAAATTTGTCGGCGTTTTACTCAATGAGTCCAACGCAGAACATCCAAAATATACTTTAAAACTTGATGAAATGAAAAACTTTAACGTATTGGGCCTTTGCCTGCTACTCAGTTTGCTGACTAGCTGGGCCTATGGGCAAAAAGCCACGGTAAAGGGTGTCGTGACCGACGCTAACTCTAAAGAACCCCTTCCCGCTACCCTCCGTATCCTCGATACTGAGGGCAAGTTAGTGACTGGCGCCGGAGCCGATGTGCTTTCTGGAGAATATATGATCTCTGTAGATGCCGGAACCTATAAAATGACGGTCTCTTATATCGGCCTAGCCGATCAATCTTTTGATCTGGAATTAGCCGCAGGAGAAACCAAAGAGGTCAATGTGGAAATGAAAGAGGAGGATAACCTCATGAAAACAGTGACCGTAACAGGCTCTAAGGCCGGAACCCAATTGGCCAAGAATACCGTCTCTATTGATGTGGTAAAACCCACTCTAGTCGATAATACCAATGCCACTAAGGTAGATGAGGTGGTCGATAAGGTGCCTGGTGTAACTGTTGTAGACGGCCAAGCCAATATCCGCGGGGGCTCTGGCTATTCTTATGGAGCCGGTAGCCGAGTGCTTATCCTCGTAGATGACCTCCCCTTCATGTCTGCCGATGCCGGCTTTGCCAACTGGAGAGATATCCCCGTAGAAAATATTGAGCAAATCGAGGTCCTCAAAGGAGCCGCCTCTGCTCTCTATGGCTCTTCTGCCCTAAACGGAATTATTAATATCCGCACAGCTTATGCCAAAGCTAAACCCGTTACGAAGTTCTCGCTTTTCCAAACTTCTTTTGTTCAACCTAGCAGCAGAAAAATACCTTCTGTATATAATCCAGACACAATGGTGGAAGTCTCTGGCCAGGCTTGGTGGGCCCAAGACTCTATCTCCGCCAACCTTACCGATGATGGGGGAGCTTCTTATTATGATACTACTTTTACCCCCCAATGGCTAGCGGGCCCCCGTGGCTATCGCAAACCCATCGAGTTTGGCGCCTCTTTGGCCCACCGCCGAAAAATTGGTAAACTCGACCTTACCCTAGGTGCCAACGGTTTCTATAAAGATTCTTACCTAGCCGGAGAATACGAACGCAAACTCAGAGCCAACGCCAATGTCCGCTACCGCTTTACCGATAGCCTCAATGTTGGCGCAAATATCAATGTGAATTTCGGAAACTCTTCTTCTTTCTTCCTCTGGAATAACTCGAATTATTATCTCCTAGCCAGAGAAAGACGATATATAGATAATGCCTCTTTCGTTACTTACCCAGGTTCTGTGACCGAATCAGTAACCTCTCGGATCAATGTCGATCCCTACCTCACTTATTTTGATCGCAAAGGAAATCGCCACCGCCTACAAACTCGTATCTATTATATCAATAATGAGAATGGCAATAACCAAAGTAATAGCTCTACGCTCTACTATGGCGAGTACCAGTTCCAAAGAGAGTTCAAACAACTACAAGGCCTCAAAATGGTGGCCGGCCTAGTCGGTCAGTATTCTGCCGCCCAATCTCAACTCTATGGAAATGCCGAATACGATATCTCTAATTATGCCGCCTATGTCCAACTCGATAAGGGCTTCCTTACCGATGAATTTGGCGATAGTAAACTCAATTTCTCTTTCGGCGCCCGTATCGAACGTAATGCCATTACAAGCCCCGACTCTATCCTAGTTTCTGTCTCTCAACCCAAAATTGAGAACCCCGAACCTAGTTCTGTGGAAGCTAAACCCGTTTTCCGCGCTGGGGTAAATTACGAACTGACGCCCTTTACTTTCCTTCGCGCCTCTTGGGGACAAGGTTACCGCTATCCCACTATCGCCGAACGATATATCACTACTTTCGTAGGCGATCCCGCTGGCCTAGGCCTAGAAATCCGAGCCAACCCAGAACTAGAATCTGAAACTGGCTGGTCTGCTGAACTCGGTATCAAACAAGGCTTCATGATCACTTCTAACTGGAAGGGATTTGTTGATGTCTCTTTCTTCTGGACCCAATACCAGAATATGATGGAGTTCTCTTTCGGTGGTGGAGATACTGCCGCTATTAACAGAATTACTCTAGGAGGCGCAAATGATGGGTCTACTCCTGTCTTCTTCCAATCAGCCAATATCGGAAATACAAATATCCGTGGTGCTGAGTTTAGCGTAATGGGTACCGGAAAAATCGCTGGCGTAGATATGAACCTCCTCGCTGGCTATACGTTCCTCGATCCCCGCTTCCAAGATTTTGACGAGCGCCAACAACTCCTCAGCTCTAACGATACCACCAATATCCTCAAGTACCGCGCCCGCCATACGGTTAAGTTTGATGCCGAAGCCTTTTTCCTCAAAGAAAATAACCTCTCGGTCGGACTCTCTGTAAATGCTAGCAGTAGTATGCTCGCTATCGACCGCGTTTTCCAAGATCTCGTTTTCTCAGATAATGATTATGAACGCTATGGCCCAGCTGATGTCTTCGGTATCGGCCGCTACCGCCAACACGTTAATAGTGGCGAATATGTAAACCTCAGCGCCCGTATTGGCTACCGCCACGCTTTCAAAAATGCTGAAGGCGAAGAAAAATGGGGCGCTAAGATCTCTGTCGTAGGCAAAAACTTGCTCAATCAAGAGTATACTCTACGCCCCGCTCTAGTAGCTGCTCCTGCCAACTTTACTCTACGCCTAGATTTCGATTTCTAGTCTCCTGATACATATATTGTATAGCCTCTATTCTGCCTAAGAATAGGGGCTTTTTTTTGGGGCCTCCCGCCTTCGGCGGGCGCTACGCTTTGGGGCTCGCAGGTCTGCTCGGCCCTTCGCCAGCAAGCTGGCTCGGTCTGGCCTGACGGCCACCCCGCCGCATCGCTAGGCCGTTTGGCCTTCGGCCATAGCTGCAGGTTGAAACCCGCAGCCAATTTCGGAACCACTAAGCTAGATTTTGGCCACCCCTTGGCCTGCAGCTTAAAAGCCGCAGGTCCTGAAAAACGAATACCTTCGCCTTTCTTCAATGAAGCAGGGGCTTTTAAGCCGCCATGACTAAAGACAAAACAGCCCATCAAAACCTTTATGCCCTATTTGACAGAGATCAAACAGCCCATCAAAACTTGAACAGTCCCCCCCCAAAAAAAAGGAGCTGGCCTCCACAACCAACTCCTTGCTTCCAAAACAAAGAAGATAAAAGCAAGCTCAAGCTGCCTTATCTGGCCTAAAGACGCTAGGCCCATAGCAAGGTTTAATCTGGGCCAAATTTCCATCTTCTATAGCTTTTTGTACGTCTCTGTTCTATCTTATCTTATCTTATCTTCGGCCCGAAAACTAAAACCATAAAAATGAACTGGAAGCTAAAAGCTGTGGTCCAAAAAGGCATCTCCTTTTTACCCGCCCCCTTTGATCACAAAGTCAATTACCTCATGCAAAAATATGTGACCAAGGGTGTGCAACTCTCGGATGCCTATTTTCTAGACCGTTTAGAGCATGCGCAAAAACATATAGCCGCCTATCAGCAGTATGCGGGCAGTTTGCAGGGCATACAAACCTTAGAATTGGGAACGGGTTGGTATCCGGTGGTGCCCATTAGTTTGTTTTTGGTCGGGGCGGAGCAGGTCCGCAGCCTAGACCTTAACCCCTTGACGCATCGAGCGCATTGGGAGCGCTGCCTGCAAGTATTTCTGGAGAAAGAAGCGGAGGTCCGGCTGCGTTTGCCCATTTTGGAAGAGCGCTGGGCCATTCTTCAAGCCTTGGCCAAGGAGAGTAGCCATTTGGATGATGCCGCATTTTTGGCCCAATTGCGGCTGTCCTTCCTCTTGGGCGATGCTCGAGAATTGAGAGAATTTAAGGAGCAATCTATACAGCTAATCCACTCCAATAACACCTTTGAGCATGTGCATCCAGCAGCCTTGCGGCAGATTTTGCAGCGTTTTCAGCAATTGCTGGACCCCAAAGGCCTGATGTCCCACTTTGTCGATATGTCAGACCATTTTGCGCATGCCGACCCCAATATTACTATCTATAATTTCTTGCAATTTACGCCCAAACAATGGGCCCGCATAGACAATGAAGTGCAGCCACAGAACCGCTGGCGTCTCCCCCAATACTTGAGCCTTTACCAAGAGTTGGGCTTGGCCCTTTTGGCCGAAGAGCATCGCCCCGGCCGGCCCGAAGAAGTAAAAACAGTAGCCATAGACAAGAGCTTTTCGCAGTTTACAGTAGAAGAGTTGGCGGTCAGTCATGTCTATTTGTGGAGTCGGTAGTTGTTTTTTTCTCTTGAACTTGTATCTTTAAGGAAGAACAATTTTTCTCTGCACAGACCCTTTTTTATGAAACGATACACCCTTGCTGCCCTAAGTCTATTGGCTATTTTTGCCCTACTGCCTTTGTTGGCCTTCTTTAAGCCCGAATCGCTTAAAGTGAGCTTTTCTGAAATGGAATGGACGGCAGCCAAGCAACAAGCAAAAACAGAAAACAAACTCTATTTTGTCGATTTTGACGCCAGTTATTGTGCGGCCTGTCGCAATATGGATATCTCGACCTATCAGGATAGCCGCTTGGCCAGTTATATGGGCCAAAATGTAGTGGGCCTGCGCTTGGATGTCCAAGATTTTGATGGGGTCATGTGGTCCCAAAAATATGAGATTGAAGCCTTGCCGACCCTACTCATCTTTAATGAAGAAGGCAAATTGGTCAAGCGATTAGTGGGCTATCAGTCTTCGGCAGATTTGCTCAAGGCTTTTGAGGAGGTGCGCAGCCCCAAGGGCAGCCCTTCGGTGCCTAGCACAACAACAACGCCTAAGCAAAGCCCGCAACCACTTGCGGAAGAACCCATTTTGCCGCCTGCAAAATCGCCAGCCAAAACCAATGAGTCGCCCCGTTTATCGGGCAACCTCTCTATTTTTGAGCAGGGCATACAGGCCAGCGGAAAAGGTTTGTATGAGGTGGAGCTCAAGCGGCAAAAATCAGAGGGTTTTTCTTTGCAGATGGGCGTCTATAAAGAAGTCAATTACTGGACCTTAGAGGCGGAATCCCTGCAAAAGCAGCTGCCTGGCCACAAAATCCTCATGCATGTCGATGAGCTGCGGGGCAAAACGGTCTACCAGCTGTTGTTGGGCGAATTTGAGAGCCAGGCAGCCGCCAGACGCTTTCAGAATGTTTTGCAGCAAAAGAAAATCCGCAAAGGATTGATTAAAGATTTGCGATATTTTAAGTAATACCGCTCAGAGTTCAATATCTTCTCCCCCGCAGCCATGGGCTGCGGGGGAGTTTTTTTTAGCTGGGGCCTAGCCTAGGGCCGCAGGCCCTAAATGGCCCAGCGCTGCGCAGCCGTGGCGCGAAGCGCCAGACCAAAGCCCGCAGGGCTGCAGGGCCGAGCAGACTTGCGAGCGGCGAAGCCTAGCGGCGGCCGCCCCCCTGAACAGGGCGGCCGCGGGCCCCAAAAGAAACAACATAAATAGCAATAAAAACGAGATGCAATTACTAACAAACATTGGCTGCATTTGGCAGCAAGCGCAAGAGCTACCCGCCTTGCGCAGAGGCGCCGAATTGGCCCAATTACCCTATTTGAAAGATGCTTATATGCTATTGGAGGGTGACCGAATTGTAGAATTTGGCCCCATGGATAACTGTCCCGAAAAAGAGGGATATAGCGTTTATGATGTGCAAGGAAGAGACCTATTTCCGAGCTTTTGCGACTCGCATAGTCATTTGGTTTTTGCGGCCCCGCGGCAGGAGGAATTTGTCTATCGGATTCAGGGCTTGAGCTATCATGAAATAGCGGCCAAGGGGGGCGGTATCCTCAACTCGGCCAAGCGCTTGCAAGCCATGCCCGAGGAGCAGCTGTTGGCCGAGGCCAAAAAGCGCTTATTGGCCCTTTTGCGTTTGGGGACAGGCGCCTTGGAGATCAAAAGTGGATATGGATTGACCTATGAGGCCGAGCTCAAAATGCTGCGGGTCATTAAGGCCCTCAAAGCTTGGGCGCCCATTCCCATTAAGGCGACTTTTTTGGGGGCGCATGCTTTGCCACCCGAATATAAAGAAGACCGAGCCGCCTATATGGACCTATTAATAGAGCAACTATTGCCCAAAATTGCCGAAGAAGGACTAGCCGATTATATCGATGTATTTTGTGAGAAAGGCTTTTTCTCTTTGGAGGAAGCGCAGCGGATTATGGAAGCGGGCAAGGCCTATGGTTTGCCGGCCAAAATACATTGCAATCAGTTTAATTCTATGGGCGCTATTGAGGCGGCGATAGCGGCTGGGGCTCGTTCGGTGGACCATCTAGAGGTCCTCAATACCGATGAAATGAAGGCCTTGGGCCAAGCCGATACCCTAGCTTGCCTCTTGCCCACGGCCCCCTTCTTTTTGAATGATGATCATCGGACGCCAGCTAGGGCATTAATTGAGGCGGGAGCCGCTGTAGTTTTGGCCAGTGATTATAATCCGGGCACCACCCCTTCGGGCCGAATGAGCTTTGTTTGCTCTTTGGCCTGTATTCAGTTGCGGATGTTGCCCGAAGAGGCCATTAATGCCGCTTCTTTGCATGGGGCCTATGCCATGGACCTAGAGCAGGAGCTGGGCTGTATTCGTCCGGGCGCTAGGGCCAACTTCTTCCTCACCGAAGCCTTGCCCAGCTTGGCTTATTTGCCCTATAGCTTTGGTTCGGACCTCATTGAGGCCGTCTTTTTGAATGGGGAGTTGCATTGGGAAAAACAAGCCTTAATCTAAGATAAAAGCACTAGATTTCCATTGCTTTATTGGGTCTAACTCTTTTTATATGAAAGGAGTTAGGCTTTTTTGATGTATATACAACAATTTTCCACTTTGATTGTATATATTGTCGTTCTAATCAACAGCTTCTTATCTAAATCAATACCTTATGAAAAACTGCATAATGGCCCTAGGCCTATTCATGGCCTTGTTTATGGGCCCCAAAGCATGGTCTCAGGCCGAAGAGCTGCCCAAGGTTTACAACAGCTTGGATCTAGCCATAGGAGCAGGCTCTGCCTCGGAGAGTACGCTTTATATTAACGCCCTTTCTTTTCAGCGAGAGCATGCCCTGCTTAAAAACCGGCGATTGTTATTGGGCTATGGCCTTCGGTTTTCGGCCTTTGGGGCCAGCGATCAATTGCTTTATACCACGGCTCCCTACAAGCTGACCAAAGATGATTTGATTGATAGTATGTTGGTGGATCAGCCCTTTAGTGCTGCTTTGGCCGCCTCTTTGCATGTTGGCTACTTGATTACGCCCAAGCTTAAGGCGGGCTTCAATATTGATGCCCTCGGTTTTGGTTTTGGCAAAGAAACAACAGGCATTTTTACGAGTAGTGATAATAATAATCAGTATGCCATTAACCAAACGGGCCGCCCCACAACCCCTTCGGTCCTGCTCATTGGCGATAATGACATTGGGCAATTGGTTTCGGAGTTTTATCTGGCCTATGACATCACTGAAAAACTGGGTGTTCGTGGCGGCCTCAATATGACCTTTGTCGAATTTCAGTCGGATGAAAAACTAACCCAAGACAACGACCGTTTTCGGCATAAGGCGATCTTAGGCTTTTTGGCCTTCTATTACCGTCCCTTCTAAGATTTTTTCCCTTCCAAATTTAATTGACTATGAAACAACTATGGTTAAGTTTGAGCCTATTATTTATGCTCAGTTCGCTCACTGCTCAATCGAGTATTACGTTTAAAATTAAGAATGCGGGCTTTACGGTGCCGGGCTCTTTTTCCGATTTCAAGACCGAGATCAAATATGATAAAAAGGTGCCTCGACAAAGCTATTTTAATGGCAGCGTTCAGGTCAAGTCTATAGATACCGACAACAACGCTAGAGATAAACATTTGCGCAATGAAGACTTTTTTGAGGTGGATACTTATCCAGAAATGAGCTTTCAGTCGACGGCGGTTAGCGAGGTTTCGGCCAACCGCCTAAAGATTGCGGGCAATCTGAAAATCAAGAATGTGAGCAAAAAGGTCGTTTTTGATGTGAAGGTTAGCGAAAAGAACGGCAAAACGGTTTTTGATACCGAGCTGCAGATTAACCGCAGAGATTTTGAGGTGGGGGGCAGCAGTTGGACCCTAGCCAATAAGTTGACGCTCTTTTTGCATATCGAGCAATAAGTTTTCTTTAAGGTCCGAGGAGCATCCTCGGGCCTTTTCTATTTTGGGCGCTCCATAAAAAAGGCTTATTTTGTAAAAAAATTAACCAATGAGAAGATCAATTATAGGGCTAGCCTTTGCCCAATATCTATTATTATTGTTTGCCCTTTTGGGCAGTTCCTCAGCACTTTTGGCCCAAGAAGAAGAGGAGGATGATGAGCAGAGTGGCGGCTTTTATTATGGCCTTTATGGGGGTGGAACGGTAGCCACCCAAAACTGGAATAACTTTCAGCGAAATGCTTTGTTGGCCTATCATGCCGGCCTTTTTGTCGAAAGTTTGGGGGCCGCAGAAAATGGCCAACAAACCTCTTATCTCTTTGCTCTGGGCTACCACAAAAAGGGCAGTAGTTTCCGCAATATGTTTGTGGGCGGCAGTAGTGTTCCCGCCAATGAGTTTCACAATTTGAGCCTTTTAGGCGCCTTCAAAAAGAATTATCTAACTGGTCCCGAAGAGCGGGATCGCCTTTATTTTCTCCTCGGTTTGCGGGCCGAATATACCCTAGATTATCAGTTGGTGGGCTTTGGGGTAGAGGGCGTTAATCGAGCGCTTTTGGGCGTAAAATTAGCGGGCGGCTATGATTTGCGCTTGCCCGACTCGGGCCTGGGCTTGCGCTTAGAGGCCAGCATTAGTCCCGATATTACTCGGCAGGTTTTTGTGCCCGCTGGCTACTCTACGGGCACGGTGGACCAAAATGGAAATGCCATTATGAGCCAAGAACAAAAGGTCTATAACCTCATTTTTGAGCTCTCTGCCGCTGTATTTATCATGCAGTAAGATAAAATTTGGGGCCCGCGGCCAGCAAGCTGGCCGCCGCTATGCTGCGGGGCTCACAGGTCTGTTCGGCCCTGCGCGGGCTTCGCCCGCTGGGTCTGGCCTTCGGCCACCCGCTCCGCAGCGCTGGGCCTGCGGCGGCTTCGCCGCCTGTAGGACGCAGAACTTCATCCTCATCCTTAAACTATTGCCTTATGGACATCATGATTTATGCAATTCCGGTCTTCTTCCTCCTCATCGGAATAGAGTTATTGATTGGCTATTTTAGTCAGCAGCAGTTGTATCGCTTAGGCGATGCGGTGGCCAATATTAGCTGTGGGGTAGGGCAGCAGGTCACGGGGGTGTTTATCAAAATTATTGGCTTGGGCAGCTATGTTTATATCTATGAGCATTGGCGCTTATTGTCGGTACCAAATCATTGGGCCAGCTATATCCTGCTATTTATTTTGATCGACTTCCTTTATTATTGGTTTCATCGTTATTCGCATGAAATCAATAGCTTTTGGGGGGCGCATGTGGTCCATCATCAGAGTGAGGACTATAATTTGTCGGTGGCTTTGCGCCAAAGTGCGTTTCAGGGCGTTTTTTCGGCTATTTTTTACTGGCCCTTGGCCTTTTTGGGTTTTGATCCTGTTCCCTTTTTCATTATTGGGACCTTTCAGACCTTATACCAATTTTGGATTCATACGGAGGCCATTCGAAAAATGCCCGCTTGGTTTGAGTATGTCTTTAATACGCCTTCTCATCATCGGGTGCATCATGGCCGCAACCCAGAATATATTGATAAAAACCATGGGGGCACCCTCATTTTATTTGACCGTTGGTTTGGCAGCTTTGAGCCCGAAAAAGCGGAGGTGGTCTATGGCGTAACTAAGCCCTTAGCTACATATAATCCCATTTGGGCCAATTTAGATTATTATGCCGACTTATGGGCGGCGGCGGGGCAAATGCCCCGCTGGGAAGACCGTTTGCGACTTTGGGTAGAGCGGCCGGGCTGGTTGCCTGAAGATATGGGCGGGCAGCAAAAAGTACCCGCAGTAGATCGACAACAGACCGAGAAATATAATCCCTCCCTGCCGCCCTTTTTGCCCATTTATGTGCTCATACAATATGTCGTTATCCTTTTGGGGGCTACGGTCTTTCTGATGGTTGAAAGTCAGTTGGATTGGCCTAAACTTTTGGCTTTAAATGTCATCATACTTTGGGCACTAGGCAATTTGGGGGGCTTATTGGACCTCAAGAGATGGGGCCTGTCCTCCGAGTATTTACGGCTGCTCGCTACTCCCTTGGCCCTTTATTTCCTCTTTCCTTTGGGGAGCTATATTTGGGGACTAGCCGCCTGGGCCATCCTCTCTTTAGGGCTGCTATTTTACTACCAACGGCGAACGGCAAACTCCTAGTAAAAGCATAAAAGCTGGAGCTAGATTTTTAGAATGCGAACAAAAGCCTAACTTTGCGGCTGTTGGCCTAGCGATGTGCAGCAGTGGCCGTCAGGCCAGACCCAGGCGCTGTAAGCGCCGCAGGGCCGAGCGAACAGCGAGCTGCGAAACGTAGCGCCGCAAGGCGAAGCCGCAGCGGAGGCCCCAAAACAACAGCGAGCTGCGACAACAAGCCCTTTAGGGCGCAGTTCGACGACCGAAGGGAGTAAACGTAGCGCCGACGAGCGAAGCGAGGCGGAGGCCCCAAAAAATAAAAAGAAATGTCAGATACAATCAAAGTAACGGTTATTGACCGAAATGGGCAGGCCCATGAACTGGATGCCCCCACCGACATGAATATGAACATGATGGAGCTCTGCAAGGCCTATGAATTGCCTGTAGAAGGGACCTGTGGGGGGATGGCGCTTTGTGCAAGCTGCCATATGTATATAGAGAGCGATCATGAATTGAATGAGCCCTCTGATGATGAAGAAGATATGCTGGACCAGGCCTTTTTTGTGGAGGACAATAGCCGTTTGGGCTGTCAAATCCATTTGCGGCCCGAACTAGAGGGCTTGGTGGTGCGCTTGGCCGCAGCAGATGACTAAGGAACCTAAGCGGTTTTATTTTAGAAAACAAAAACAAGAAACAAAATGGCTGTTACATTAAAAGCAGGAGATAAGGCCCCTAACTTTGAGGGCAAAGACCAGAATGGGAAAAGCATTAGCTTGGCTGATTTTTCGGGTAAAACCCTGATTTTATATTTTTATCCCAAAGACGATACCCCCGGCTGTACCAAAGAAGCCTGCAACCTCCGAGATAACTATGAGGCTTTGTTGGAACAAGGCTATGCGGTCGTTGGCGTCAGCCCCGATGGCGAAGCCTCACATCAGAAGTTTATTGAAAAATATAGCCTACCTTTCCCTTTGATTGCCGATGAGGAAAAGGAAATTATGGAAGCCTATGGAACCTGGGGCGAGAAGAACATGTATGGCAAAATCAAACTAGGGGTATTGCGGACCACCTTCATCATAGATGGAGAGGGCGTCATTTTGAAAGTATTTAAGCGCCCCAAAACTGCAGAACACACAGAGCAGATTTTGAAGGCCATGGAGAAATTATCCTAGGCCAAACCATTTAGGAAGTGGGCATGAATACAGATCGTGAAACACTTTTGCTAGAGCAATTGAGTATGGGCCAAGAACTGGCCCTCAAGGCCATTTTTGAGCAGCATTATCAGTCGATATATCGCATTATTTATCGGATGTTGCAAAATAAAGCTACGGCCGAAGACCTCTCTCAGGAGGTCTTTCTCAAACTTTGGGAAAAGCGAGAAAAGCTGAATATACGTGGACCAATAGGGCCTTATTTGCGTCGGATGGCGGTAAATGAGGCCTTGGGCCATTTGCGCAAGCACAAAAAGTACTTTATAGAAGATATAGAGGAACAGCACGATCTGGCCGCGCCCCCAACTGCCGATGCAGAAGCGGTTTATGCAGAAAAAGAATTGAAGCAGGCCCTAAATAAAGCGATCAAAAGTTTGCCGCCTCGCTGCCGCTCTGTCTTTGTCCTTAGCCGATTTGATGGCCTCTCTTATAAGGAAATTGGAGAGAGCATGAATATCTCGGTGAAAACGGTAGAAAACCAAATGGGCAAGGCCCTAAAGGTGATGCGCAAATTACTGAGTCCCTACTTGCCTTTGGCGCTCTTTATTGTTAAAGTTTGTTCTAGCATAGGGGCCAAGCTCTTTTAAGGCATCCAGCAATAAACCAAAGGCAGAGCCCCAAATTAGATTCAAGAATATATGGCAACACTATACAATGGCGAAGATATTCCATGGTCCTTATTGGCCAAGGACATCCAAAATTGCTTAGCAAAAGAGGAGGAAGAAGCCCTGGCCGAATGGCTGGCCGCTTCAGAAGAACATCAGGCTCTACAAGCCGAGCTAGGACGCATTTGGAGCCTGCCAGAAGCCGATTTGCCCCCGAGCAGCCAGGCAGAGGTTTGGCTAGAGCTACAGAAAAAGCTACAGCAAAGAAGGCCGCAAAAAACCTTTTGGCAACGCTATACCAATCTGACGGCCGTCGCCGCTAGCCTGCTGCTGCTGGTTTTTGTGCTTTATGGGACAGATAGCTTTAACTGGAAATCAGAGGCCGTGGCCGAGCTCAATTGGCTAGAACTAGAGGCCCAAGATAGCCGCAATTTGCAAATGCCCGATGGCAGCATCATTTTCCTCAATAAAAAAAGTAAACTCCGCTATCCCGATCGCTTCCAAGATCGTAGAGAGGTGGAGCTTTTGGCCGGAGAGGCCTTTTTTGAGATTAACCGAGATCTAGAACATCCCTTCGTTTTGCAAATTGCTAAAGCTGGACAATTAGAGGTGCTAGGCACCAGCTTTAATGTTCGGGCCTATGAAAATGAAAGCGAAATGTGCCTGTCGGTAAGCACAGGAAAGGTCCGCTACCGTAGCCCAGAAGGAGAGGAGTACGTTTTGGAAAAAGGAGAGGCCGTTTATTATAACTATAAAGACAAAAGGGCCAAATTAAAAAGCCCGATCAATCCCACTTATTGGCGAGATGGCCTCCTCAATTATAAGGATTTTGCCCTAGCCGATTTGCGCCAAGATCTAGAACAAAAATATGGAGTGCATCTAGAGTTTGAAGATGAAGCTTTGGGCCAATGCCTTTTTAATGGCAGCTTTAAGTCGCCTAAGGTAGAGGAGATCCTACAAGCGCTTAGCTTTACCCTCAATTTATCGGTAAAAAAAGTCGCCGATAAGACCTATTTGCTCTCTGGAGCAGCCTGTACTTCTGCTTTAGATTAAAGCTTTTCAAGCTATTGTCATGCGTTTATTTACCCGCTTTCTTTTGCTGTTTTTATTAGGCAGCCTGCCGCTTTTGATTTGTGGGCAGCGGGCCCAATGGGATTTTAAGGGAGAAACTTTAAAGGAAGTCTTAGTTGAATTAGAGCAATCTTATGGATTGCGTTTTGCCTATGGCCAAGGTCGCTTGACTTTGGCCAAAGCTATTTTTCATAGGGCCAATAATTTGCCCCTAGATACGGCCCTAGTCGATTTGTTGGGGAAGAATAATTTGGCCTACCAAAAACTCGGGCAGCTTTGGGCCCTTAAGGATAGTACGCCCAAGGAACAATGGAGCTTGGCGGCCCCCCTTTTGGCCCCCAAGCAACAACCCCTAGCCCCCCAATCGCCTTTGCCTTATAGCCGCCCACTGCCGCCTGAGGTCCGCCTGAGTTCGGTGGTTTTGCCCCCTCTTTATAGCGAGGGCCTGCTGATTTCTCTAGATGCACAACCTCATGCTCAGGGCATTTTGGTCGACTGGGGAGCGCTTTGGAAGGAGGCCCTAGAACGGCAGTTTTTAGAGGAGTTGTCCATTTTTCAGCTGTCTTTTTTTGGTACGCCCGAGGAGGAGGCCGTCAAGGCGCAGGTTTTAGCCCTAGATATTGGCTGGGGCCGCCGCCGACAGCTTTTGGGCCTGCAGCTGAGTTTGGGCGCTAGCCGAGTCGATGAGTCGGCTATGGGCTTTCAGTTTGCACTTTTGGCCAATCAGGTGAAGGGCGAGCTGATGGGCTTGCAGGCCGCTGGGCTTTACAATCAGACGGCCACACTTTATGGGAGCCAGCTTTCTTTGGGCCTCAATCGAGTTGATAGCAGCTTGTCGGGCTCGCAGTTTTCACTTTTGGGTAATTTGGCCTTGGGCCAAGGCTATGCGGCCAATAGTTTGCAGTTGGCGGGCCTCTTCAATTATAGTCGGTCCAATGCGCATGTACAGTTGGGCGGCTACTACAATCGGGCGCCCAAATTGCAGGGCTGCCAGCTTTCTTTGGGCCTCAATGATACGGATAGTTTGCAGGGCCTACAGCTAGGCAGCATCAATTATACGGGCCATTTGCAGGGCTGCCAGTTGGGCCTCTTAAATATTTGCGATACGGCCGCCGCAGGCCTAGGCCTTGGCCTGCTCAATATCTATAAAAAAGGAGGCTACAACCGCATCAGTCTAGGGAGCTCTGCCGCTTTGCACGCCCAGCAAAGTCTGCAAATTGGCCACCCCCGCTTTTATACTATATATGAAATGGGCCAGCGCCTAGATCAGCCGATTTGGCTCTTGGGCTTTGGCTTGGGCTGCCGCCTGCCCATGGAAAAAGGCTATTATTTGCATCCCGAGCTGCTTGCTTATAGCTTGCAAGAAGGTCCCGATTGGACCAATGGCCGAGGGCATTTGTTTCAATTACGAGCCCTTTTTGCTCATCCCTTGGGGGCAGGTTTGGAGCTGCTCACGGGGCCCGAGCTCAATTTTATCCACCAAAATGTAGAAGCTAGCCAAGCCCTAGGCCAACAACTACTCTGGGAAAGAAGCCGAGGCGATTGGGAACAACGCTTGTTCTGGGGCTGGCAGTTGGCGGTTCGTTATAAGTTGTGGTAGGATTTGGGGCCTCCGCCTCCCTTCGGTCGTCGGCGCTACGCTTTGGGGCTCGCAGGTCTGCTCGGCCCTGCGTCGCCTTCGGCTCCTTGGTCTGGCCTGACGGCCACCCCGCCGCATCGCTAGGCCGCTCAACGGTCATCTTTTGGCTGGGCATTCTGCTTCGGCCGCCTAAAAGGCGCAAAACCTAAGTTTTGCGCCTTTTTTATGCTCAATTGTTACGAATAAGTTAAAATACTGACTTAATGAACTTATTCCCAAAGGCTAATGAGCTAACTTTTTCCTAGCTCGACTTAGAATTCGCCTAGCTCGACTTAGCGTTTGATTAGCTCGAGCTAGCTTTTTCCTAGCTCGACTTAGTGTTTGATTAGCTCGAGCTAGCTTTTTCCTAGCTCGACTTAGCGTTTGATTAGCTCGAGCTAGTTCTTTCCTAGCTCGACTTAGTGTTTGATTAGCTCGAGCTAGCTTTTTCCTAGCTCGACTTAGCGTTTGATTAGCTCGAGCTAGCTCTTTCCTAGCTCGACTTAGTATTCGCCTAGCTTGAGCTAGCTTTTTCCTAGCTCGACTTAGCATTTGACTAGCTCGAGCTAGCTTTTTCTTAGCTCGACTTAGCGTTTGGCCAATAGTCGCCTAGGGATAAGCCCCTAGGCGTAGGAAAGAGTCTCATTTTATGCGTCTAGAGGCGGCGAAGCCGCGGCAATAGCCAGATTTAAACGCACTCACTTTTATAGTTTGCAGCAATTTCCCGCTAGTCGGCCCTATTTTTCTCGGCCATAGCGAAGGCTATGCCCTTAAAAAATAGCTGGCCTAGCAGAAAATTCATAGCAAACTATGGCCAAAGCAGCGCGATTAAATCCGGCTGAGGGATGGTTAAGGGGGCGGCGAAGCCGCAGACCCAGCAAAATGAGCGTAGCGAAATTTTGCGCAGGGCCGAGCAGACCTGCGAGCCCTGACACAGCCCGACCCGCCCGCAGGGCGGGGCAGCCCCAAAACAAAAAACTTTGTAACTTAGTGAGTGAAAAAAATGAAAAGATATGCGACTAAAAATAATGCTGCTTCTAATCTGTTTATCGGGGAGTTTATGGGGGCAAAAAAAGCTGCTTTTACGGCTAGAGCCGGGGCAATCCTTGAACCTATTGGCGCAAAAAAAAGATTGTTTGGCCAAAGATTGGGGCATTTGGCGCTACAGCATAGCGGCAGAAGACAGCGCAGAAGTGCAGCAGTATTTGGACCAAAGCTTGGGGCCTCAAAACTGGCAGTGGGAGCATCAACTGCAGTATCGGGCTCGGCCCAACGACCCCGAATATGAATTTTGGCAGTGGAATATGGACCTATTGGGTTTGCCCGAAATTTGGGAAGAAACGACTGGCGGTTTGGCGGGCTCGGATACCCTTGTTGTGGCCCTAATTGATGGGGGAGGCGATTGGGCGCATGAGGATTTGGCGGAAAACATATATATAAACTGGGGGGAAGTTCCGGATGATGGAATAGACAATGACCAAAACGGCTACATAGATGATTATCGGGGTTGGCGAGCGGATAGTGGAGATGATGAGCATGCGCCCGACAGCCATGCGAGTTCGGTAGCGGGCATTATTGGGGCCAAGGGGAACAATGGGGTCGGCATGGCGGGCATCAATTGGAACATAAAAATAATGTTGCTTTCGGGGCAGTCGGCCAACAGCCTTTTGGAGGAGAGCAACATCTTGGCGAGCTACTACTACATCTGGAAAATGCGGCAGCTCTATGAAGAAAGTGGGGGGCAGCAGGGGGCCTATATTCTGGTCAGCAATTTATCGGCGGGCATAGACTTTGGGCGGCCCGAGGATCATCCGCTTTGGTGTGGAGTTTATGATAGTTTGGGGCAGGCGGGTATATTGAGTGTGGCGGCTAGTATGAATCGGAAAGAAAACATAGATGAGGTAGGAGACATGCCCTGTCTTTGTCCATCCGAGGCCTTAATGACCGTAAGTTTGAGCAATCGTTATGATGCATTGGACCGCAATGCGCCCTATGGCCCTTTGCATTTGGATTTGGCGGCGCCGGGGGCTGTTTATACGCTTCGGCCCAACAATACATATAATGTATTTGGGGGAACCTCTGGGGCGGCGCCTCATTTGGCGGGGGGCATCGCCCTATTGGCGAGTTATCCGGCAGCAGACTGGCAGGCCTACCTCAAGGCCGAGCCGCAGGCGGCTATGTACTTATTGCGGGATATTCTATTGGCCAGCGTGAGTAAAAAGGGCGATATGGAAGAATTAAAATCTGGGGGGCGTTTAGATTTGGGGGCGGCCTTTCGCTTATTGAAATTCTTATATGGGCCAAAAGAGGAGGAAAATTCTTTTTTGTGGCGGCGGACTTCGGATCAAATATATTTAAGTTATCGGGCCAAAAGAGCGGGAAATTACCGTTTGCGGATAGCCGATATTGGGGGGCGGCAAGTTTTTTTTGCAGAAAAAGCCTTGGGAGAAGAAGAACTAACTATTTGGGAACTAGGGCCTTTTGAGGGGCGGCAGCTTTTGTTTGTCTCGCTCTATGAAGAAAATCGTTTAATAAAGACAGAAAAATTTGTCTATTAGCAATTGCTTTTCTACCTTTGCAAAGCCCAAACGGGAAGCCCACAAGCGGCTTAAGAAAAGAAATAGTGAAAAAAACTTCAAAAAGTTTTGCGAATATAAAAAACCATCTTATATTTGCAACCGCAACGAAGAAAACACACTACTTGCAAAATGGCTCTGTAGCTCAATTGGATAGAGCATCTGACTACGGATCAGAAGGTTAGGGGTTCGACTCCCTTCAGGGTCACATCTTTATTGTTTTAAAGAATTGATTAGGTTCCACAAGCAATTGTGGAACTTTTTAAATTAGAAAGAGCAGTCATGTCGAGAATTTGTCAATTGACCGGAAAGAAAGCTATGGTGGGAAACAACGTTTCTCACTCTAATCGCAAGACCAGACGTCGTTTCAATGCGAATATTAAAACTAAGCGTATTTTTGTACCCGAATCAAATGTTTGGATCAAAGTAAAGGTGAGCATGCGTGCTCTACGTACGATGAACAAATTGGGGGTATATAACTTCTTGAAGCGTCAGATCGCTAAAGGATATGATCCCTTTATTTGGGTAGAAGATCCTAAGGCTGCTGAAAAGAGTAATGAGCGTGGTTACCGTCGCCTAGAGCACACTGATGCTCAGGGTAACAAGAGCTACAGCATTACTTTTGAGCCTGAAGCTGCAGATAATAATCGCAAAGTGCGTCTCTCTTCTGTTATTAAGTAAATAGAAAAAATCATCACACATTATGGCTAAGAAAAGCAAAGGTAATCGCGTACAGGTGATTTTGGAGTGCACAGAGCACAAAGATTCTGGTCTTCCTGGCACTTCACGTTACATCACTGTGAAGAACCGTAAGAACACACCTGCTCGTATGGAGTTGAAGAAATACAATCCCATCTTGAAGCGTTACACTATCCATAAAGAGATTAAGTAATTTTTCGAGAACTATCCGCTCGACAAAAAATAAATCGTCATGGCTAAGAAAGTATCAAAAAACGCACGTGTAGCCCAACGTGCTGCGAATGCAGGCAGTGGTAAAGATCACGTGAGAGTTGTTAAGTCCGTAAAGGACCCCAACACAGGAAAGTATTCTTATAAGGAAGTTATCGTCCACAAAGATCAAGTGGAAGACTTCTTCAAGAATAAATAATCAGGTAATTAAGGCAAATTATGAAAGTGGCTCTTCCTGTTGAGGGATGAGCCCTTTCTGTTTTTTTATTTGACCTTTTTTTGCGTTCTTTAGGCGCGCTCCTTATTGTTCATCTAGATTAAGCAGTCTCGTATGGGATTTTTTAACAAACTTTTTGGGAAGAAAGAAAAAGAAGACCTGGATAAAGGCCTAGAAAAAACGAAGACCAATTTCTTCAATAAAATGTCTAGGGCTATTGCCGGTAAAACGAAGGTAGATGATGAGGTACTAGATGAATTAGAGTCGGTACTGATTCAGTCTGATGTAGGACTAAAAACGACCATTAAAATTATTGAGCGGATTGAGGAGCGAGTAGCTCGCGATAAGTATATGTCTACTTCTGAGCTCAATGAGATTCTCCGAGACGAGATTGTTCAGTTATTAGGCGAAAACACCACAGAGGAGACCAATTTCTTTTCTATTCCCAAGGAGGCCAAGCGCCCTTATATCATTTTGATTGTAGGCGTAAATGGAGCGGGCAAAACAACCACTATTGGCAAATTGGCTAAGCGTTTTGTAGATCAGGGCCATAAGGTGGTTTTGGGTGCAGCCGACACTTTCCGTGCTGCCGCTGTTGATCAGCTAGGCATTTGGGCCGAAAGAGTGGGCTGTGATTTTTATAGCAAGGGCATGAATACAGACCCTGCTGCAGTGGCCTATGAAACGACTCAGTACGCTATCCAAAATAACTGCGATATTGCTATTATTGATACGGCTGGACGCTTGCACAACAATAAGCAGTTGATGGCCGAGCTCTCTAAGATTAAGCGCTCTTTGTCTAAGCAAATTGAGGATGCTCCTCATGAGGTGATGTTGGTCCTCGATGGCTCTGTAGGCCAAAATGCCTTCATTCAGGCCGAGGAGTTTACCAAGGCAACAGATGTAAGTTCGCTCGCTATTACCAAATTAGACGGTACCGCCAAGGGCGGGGTGGTCATTGGAATTAGCGACCAGTTTAAGATTCCTATTAAATATATTGGGGTAGGAGAGGGCATAGAGCACCTCCAAGCCTTTAATAAGCGCAGCTTTGTCGATTCTTTCTTCTCACAAAAAGAAGGATAGTAGATGCTGCTACTTACAGATATTGACCAGCTCGAGCTGGCTTTTAGTCCAAGTACCCAACTTCTTTTGAAGCTGGTACTTGGACTTATTATTTTTGGGGTGGCCCTAGACCTTCGGGGGCAAGATTTTATGGCTCTATTCAAACAGCCATTAGCTATTGTTTTGGGGCTGTTGGGGCAGCTGCTGCTTTTACCCGCCCTTTCTTTTGCTTTTTTGTATCTGGCCTATTTTTTCAATATGGCGCCCCTGCCGAGCATTGCGCTAGGCATGCTGTTGGTGGCCGCTTGTCCAGGCGGCAATATGTCCAACTTTTTTACGCATCTGGCCAAAGGAGATACGGCCCTTTCGGTGAGCTTATCGGCTTGTACTACCCTTTTGGCTGCCCTGACTACGCCCCTCAATTTTATGTTTTGGGGGAGCCGTTTGCCCTTTGCTCAAGAAGAGATGAAGAGCCTTTCGCTAGACTTTCTTCCGCTTTTTCTAGATGTTAGCCTGATGCTGGCCTTACCGCTTTTGCTAGGCCTTATCTTGGCCCATTTTAAGCCGAAGTTGGCAGCTAGGATGTCGCCCATTTTCAAATGGTTGTCTATTCTGTTTTTTGGCCTTTTGCTGGTCTTGGCCTTTATCTCCAATATTCAGGTTTTCCTAAATTATATCGGCGCAGTTATTTTCTTGGTCATTTTGCAAAATGCCTTGGCCTTAGGGCTGGGTTTTGCACTGGCTAAAGGAAGCAAGCTGTCTTGGCCCCAACAGAAAACTCTGAGCATTGAGCTGGGCATTCAGAATTCTGGCCTTGGCTTGTTACTCTGCTTTCAATATTTTAGTGGGCTGGGCGGTATGGCCCTTATTGCGGCCTGTTGGGGCATTTGGCATATTGTCTCTGGCCTGAGCCTGGCCTTTTATTGGTCCAAGAAATGAAAAAGCGCAACAGCTAAAATAGCTGTTGCGCTTTGGTCCTAAAACGGCTTCAATTAGAAATTGGGGCTCGCTTTTACAATGCGATCATTCACGGGCTGCTCATTGCGGTAATTATGAACAGGCATGTTTTCTTCTAGTACTTTGGCCTGCTTCAAAGAAATGTCAATGGGTGTCTTGAAAACATACCACTGCACATTTTCAGAACAAGGAGGAGTGGTCAAGGAACCCGTGTAATGGTAGTAACTTCTGTCTTTAGGAAGGTTGAGGTTCATGTCAAATGGCTTCCCAATTTCTTTCTTCGCTCCTGGCTCTAAAGGAAGGTAAGCCTCCAAGAAGTCAAAGGGAGCACTCTGCCCACCTTCTTTGGCCATAACCGCCAAAACAGCAATGTCGCCCTCTTTGTTGGCATGTACCAAATGCATCTCTAAAGGATAACGAACGCCCTCAATGGTGTGCTCAGAAGGCTCGTGAAAGTGAAATTGCTTGAGGTAGTATTTCTCTCCCTCCAAAACAATATAGTCGCCTTCTTCAAAATCATACTGAATAGAGTGACCATTGTTGACCACATCATGCAATACCGTCTGATCTGCATACTGAATGTCTAATGGAGGAAGGGTCTCGTCTGTTTTGTACTCTACAATGTTAATTGGAGACTGATGCATCCCCCCACAATCAGAGGTTTTTTCTAACTCAGCCCAATGTTCTGGCCCGGTCTCTCCCTGATAACTCCAGTCCTCATGATGATGCCCCTCATGCCCTTCTTCTGGAGCCGCCTCTAGTTTTACGGGGCTTTTTTCTACAGTTTCTGGGTGGTGCTCATTAAGGTGTTGCTCATTGGAAGAACAGGCCGTTAGGCCTAGCCCTAATAGAAATAGGGCTAAGTAGCTTAGCGTTTTCATAAATTTTCTTTTTTGTAGCTATTGGATAACTACAAATGTCGAGGCCACTCTAGACTTCTTTGATGATTTTTGTCACAAAGTCAAATTTTTGTCATGAAAAAATGAAGTACGGTTATATTTTAGAATGTTTATAAAGTAAAATTGTGTTCTAGGTTCCTAATTAGGATGTAACCAAATAAAAAAGCCAGCTAATTAGCTGGCTTCTGTATTTATATAGATAATATTCTACTTAGTCATCATCTTCTTCCTCCAAATCAATCTCCAAACCAATTTGCTCCTCTATAGAGGGTTTGGGCTTTTCTTCTTCCTCCAAAACAGTAGGCTCTTCTTGGTCTACTACAGGCGCAATAGCTTCCTCTTTAGCGGCTTTCTCTTCTTCTTTGGGCGGATTGCCCACGGTTTCCATAAAGTCCTGATAACAGAAGATGATTAAAAATACCCCTAAGCTAATCGAAGCATCGGCCAAATTGAAAATGGGCTGGAAAAACAAGAAGTGCTTGCCTCCCACAAAGGGCATCCAAGCCGGATAATCCCCCTCCAAAAGCGGAAAGTAAAACATATCAACTACCCGACCATATAATAAGGGCGCATAGCCTTCTCCAAATGCAGTAACTTCAGCCAAACCACCATGTATCGGACTTTCCGTGAAAAATGCCCCATAAAATACACTATCCAAAATGTTCCCCAAGGCCCCAGCCAAAATAAAGGATACACTGCTGATTAAGGTCCGCCCTTTCTTTTTCTTGATGATCTGATATAGGTAGACAGACATGATGCTGACAGCCACCAAACGAAAACTAGTCAGTAGTAGTTTGCCGTATTCTCCCCCCAGTTCTAGGCCAAAGGCCATGCCCGGGTTCTCCGTAAAATAAATCTGTCCCCAATCTTGCCCCTCGCCAAAGATGTTAAAATGTTGGCCCATCTGCATGTTGAGCTTGACCCAAATCTTGAGCCACTGATCCGCCACTAAGACAATGATCAATAACAGACTCGCTAGTATTCCTCTTTTCAAAATGTATTTGTTTTCTGTTCCAGATATGCTATCTCAACAAAAATAATAAAGTTCTGCATAACTAGCTTTGAGAAACCCAAATTCTAAACTTTATTGCCGCTCTGGCCCCGCCAAGCGAAAGTATTTCCGATATATCGGTTTCCGATAGGCAAATTGTAACCAAAGCGAAGGATACAACAATAAATTTAAGCCCGAAGGAGCCTCATAATCAATCTCGTCTACAATCCAACTCCCCGAGTCCGCCGGCAGTACCCAATGCTTATGCCGCCACTTTTTTAAGAAAAAAGGCAGCTCTTCCCCCTCGGCCTCATCCACAAAGTAATATCCGCCCCGCTCTTCGCCATGATCCGTAATCCGCCCCCGCCAGTTTTGCTTAAATAACCCAAAGTTCAATTGCATTTCTACCCGATCTCCCGTTTCACTACCATCAAAACGCAGCAATTTTAAGCCAACTCCAGGCGGCTTGAGCTGAATAAATAGTTCTCGGTCAAAAGCCGCCATGACCGCTTTGGGAGCCTGCTCTACCTTCGTTTTTAATAAAATTTGCATCTCTTTTTTTTCTGCTTGATGAGTTGATTATTTTGGGGCCTCCCGCCTTCGGCGGGCGCTACGCTTTGGGGCTCGCAGGTCTGCTCGGCCCTTCGGCGGCTTTGCCGCCTCGGTCTGGCGCTTTGCGCCACCCCGCCGCATCGCTAGGCCTGCGGGCCTGACGGCCCTGCAAAACCTTTTATTGGACCATCATATCTATATTTATGTCTGCTTCTATTCCATTGTTTTTTCCAGAAATAGAAATCCTTTTAGCTTCCAAATCGCCCAGAAGACAACAACTGTTGCGAGATATGGGCCTGCGCTTTCAGCAAATTGCCCAAAATGTAGAAGAGGATTATCCCCCTACTCTCCCCCTAGCCGATATTGCCCTCTTTTTGGCCCAAAAAAAGGCCCGCTCGGTGTTGCACCTACTAAAGAAACCCGAACAGCTGCTCCTCTGTTCAGACACTACCGTCATTGATGCCAAAAATAGCTACGAAAAACCCCAATCTGCAGAAGAGGCCAAGGCCTTTTTAAGGGCCTTATCGGGCAAAACGCATGAGGTCCGTACCGCTGTTTGCCTTTGGGGCCAAGAAAAACGCTACGATATTGTGGGCAGCTCTAAAGTAGAATTTGCCGAACTGACCGACCAACAAATTGAGTATTACGTCAGCCATTTTCAACCCTTTGATAAGGCAGGCGGCTACGCCATCCAAGAATGGATCGGCCTCATTGGCATTAAGGGCATCCAAGGCAGTTATTTTAATATTGTGGGCCTGCCCAGCCAACAATTATTTGCCGCCCTTTGCGATTACCAAACTATTTTGGACCAAAAAAAATAGCGCTCCTACAGGCGGCGAAGCCGCCGCAAAGGCGCGCAGCGCCTCGGCTGAGGGATGGACAGCAGTGGCCGAAGGCCAGACCAAGGCGCTGTAAGCGCCGCAGGGCCGAGCGAATAGCGAGCTGCGAAACAGCCCGACCCGCCCGCAGGGCGGGGCAGCCCCAAATCCTTTAAAACAACAAAAAAAGCGACTCGCTCAGCAGCAAGTCGCTTTTTTTATAGCCTTTGAAAAAAAAGGCAAAAAAAACTGTAACCAAAACATAAGATAAGACTTATTGAAGTGAAATCTGTCGTTCCTCAATCATTCGGCGAATATTGATCAAAGCATAGCGCATGCGGCCCAAAGCCGTATTGATGCTTACTTTGGTGAGCTGAGCAATTTCTTTGAAAGAAAGCTCGGCATAATGGCGGAGGATAATGACCTCACGTTGTTCTTTGGGTAGGCAATCGACCAGTTGACGGACTTTATCGTAGGTTTGGCGCTTCATGATGCGAGTTTCTTGATTATCCTCATTGACTTTAAGGATGTCGAGGATATCAAAATCATCGCTAGCGGCCACAGTAGGCCGGCGCTTATTCTTGCGGAAATGATCGACACAAAGATTGTAAGAGATGCGCAAAGCCCATTGAAGAAATTTGCCTTCTTCATTGTAGCGGCCAGAGCGAAAAGTGTCGATAATTTTGATGAAAGTCTCTTGGAAAAGATCATTGGCTAGATCCTTATCTTTGACAAACATATAGATAGAAGTATAAATTCTAGCTTTATGCTTGTTCAATAGGTTTTCAAAAGACTTTTCGTCTCCTTGCATATAGCTACGGATAAGGTCCCGATCGTGAGCAGATTTACAGGTCATGGCAGTATTTTTTAGGTACAACAAGAGTATGCAGTCCTGGGACAGGCTGTTCTGGGCAGACTATGCCCATAAGGTAAGGAGTGAACAGATTAAGGAGTGGCCCAAGGCGCATGTTTAAGAACTAGGAAATTTGAACTAAAGGTGTAAATCTTTGTACGATAGGCAAAGCTTGTTTTTTCTTATTAGAGGAGAAGGTTATTTTTTTTGGAGTATTGGGGGCTAGGCGCAAATATAATTCATTATTTAGGGAATTGGCCTATGTCCAAGTTTGTTTTTTATCTTTGTGGGCCTAATAATTAGCTGTGGGACATTATTTTTTGCCGCAGCGAGGACCCATTTTTTAGTTTTCCTTAAGATTACGCACAATTGCCTGAAAGGTTGCAAGATGAGAGAAAAAAAATCAATTCGCATTAAGGGGGCCAATGCCAACAACCTTAAAAACGTAGATGTTCATATTCCCTATCATCAGCTAGTCGTGGTGACTGGTGTTTCGGGTTCGGGAAAATCATCCTTGACCATGGACACCCTCTATGCAGAAGGGCAGCGCCGCTATGTCGAGAGTTTATCTTCTTATGCTCGACAGTTTTTGATGCGGATGAAAAAGCCCGAAGTAGACCAAATTAGCGGCCTTTGTCCCGCTATTGCTATTGAGCAAAGAGTGGGCAATAAAAACGCCAGATCTACAGTAGGCACCCTAACCGAAGTCTATGATTATCTCCGAGTGCTCTTTGCTAGAGTAGGGCATACTTTCTCGCCAATTTCTGGCCAAGAAGTTAAGAAGCAATCCGTAACCGATGTGATTGATTTTTTACATCAGCTAGAAAATGGCCAAAAGGTCCTTTTACTCGCTCCTGTTTTGCTCCAAGGCCGAAGCCTAGAACAAAGCCTAGATCTACTCCTCCAAAAAGGCTATACTCGCTTGCAATGGGAGGGCAAAACACGTAAAATACAAGAACTTTTAGAAGCAGAACTGCCCAAAACGGAGGCTGTTCCTTATCTTCTGATTGATCGATTTGTGATAAACAAAGACGATGCCGAAAACAATAAACGAATTGCGGATTCCGTTGACTCTGCCTTTCAGGAGGGCCTTGGCCGCTGCTTTATTGATTGCCTAGATGGCCAGTTGCATAGCTTTAGTACTCGCTTTGAACTAGACGGCCAAAGCTTTGAAGAACCCAGCCCCCAACTCTTTAATTTTAATAGCTCTTTGGGCGCCTGTCCCGCCTGCGAAGGCTATGGCAAAGCCCTAGGCATTGATGAGGAAAAAGTAATTCCCAATAAACAAAAGTCTATTTTTGAGGATGCCGTGGCCTGCTGGCGTGGAGATAAGGCCAGCCGCTGGCTCAAAAAATTACTCAAAGTAGCCGATAAGTTCGATTTCCCCGTTCACCGCCCCTATCGAGAACTCAATGCCCAACAACTTAAGGACCTCTGGGAGGGAAATAAGCATTTTGCTGGTATCAATGGCTTTTTTGAGGACCTCGAAAGCCATTCCTATAAAATCCAAAACCGAGTGATGCTGGCCCGCTACCGAGGGAAAACAGTTTGCCCCGCCTGTAACGGAACTCGCCTACGCCCCGAAGCCCTCTATATAAAAATCAATGGTTATCATATCGGAGAATTGGTCCAAATGCCCATCGATCAGTTGGTCAAGGTTCTGGATGCGCTGGAGCTAAGCCCACAGGAGGCCGAAATCGCCGACCGCCTGCTGGAAGAAATCAAAAGCCGCCTAAATATTATGCTAGAGGTCGGCCTGAGCTATCTTAGCCTCGATCGACTTTCGGCTAGCCTCTCTGGCGGAGAAATTCAACGTATTCACCTTACCCGAACCCTAGGTAGCAACCTAACGAGCTCGCTCTATGTCCTCGATGAACCCAGTATTGGGCTGCACCCCAGAGATACGGACCGCCTGATTAAGGTCTTGCGCAAGTTGCGCGATTTGGGCAATACCGTGGTGGTGGTCGAACATGAAGAGGATATTATCGCCCAGGCCGACTATCTCATTGATGTAGGCCCTTTTGCTGGCGTACATGGCGGAGAAATCGTTTTTGCTGGCCCTTATCCCGAAATTCATAGCACTGCCGCCGATAGCCTTACCGCTAAGTATATGAGCGGCCGCATGAGCATTCCCCTGCCCGATAATCGCCGAAAACCGCATAGTTTTATCCGCCTAGAAGGTGCGGCAGAACATAATCTCAAGAATATTGATGTCAATTTTCCCCTGCATAGCTTTTCGGTGGTAACAGGCGTGAGCGGTAGCGGAAAAACAACTCTGGTCAAGGGCATTTTATATCCTGCGCTTTTGCGAGCCCTGGGCGAAGACAGTAAGAAAAAACCTGGCGCCTTTAAGGCCCTAACCGGAGATTATGAGCAAATTGGCCAAATCGAAATGGTCAATCAATCGCCAATTGGCCGCTCTTCTCGCTCCAATCCCGTCACTTATGTCAAGGCCTATGATGCCATCCGTAAGCTCTTTGCCAAACAGCATACGGCCAAAATGCAAAATTTTAAGCCCAAGCATTTCTCCTTTAATGTAGAGGCGGGCCGCTGCGAAAGCTGCAAAGGCGAAGGCGAAACAGTCGTGTCTATGCAGTTCCTCGCCGATGTGCGCCTGATCTGTGAAGATTGCAATGGCCAACGTTTCCAAAAAGAGGTGCTAGCCGTAAAGTATAATGATAAGTCGATCTATGATGTTTTGGAAATGACGGTAGAGGAGGCGCTGCTCTTTTTTGAGGACCAAAAAGATATTGTCCGTAAGCTACAACCCCTAGCCGATGTCGGTCTGGGCTATATCCGCCTCGGCCAATCCTCTAGTACGCTCTCTGGCGGAGAGGCCCAAAGGGTAAAACTGGCCGCTTTTTTAGGCAAGGACGAAGGCCGAACCCCACATATCCTCTTCATTTTTGATGAACCCACCACGGGCCTGCATTTTCACGATATCAAAAAATTACTAGATGCCTTTAATGCCCTAGTAGAGGCTGGCCATAGCGTGATTGTGATCGAGCACAATATGGAGGTCATCAAATCTGCCGATTATATTATTGACCTTGGCTTAGAAGGCGGCAAAAATGGCGGCCAACTCCTCTTCCAAGGAAGCCCAGAGGAAATGCTCAAAATCAAAGGCTCTTATACAGCCGATTTCCTCCGAACAAAGCTCAAAGAAGTAATGAAGTCTTAAATTAAGATGCTGTTTTGGGGCTGCCCCAGCCTTCGGCTGGGTCGGGCCATTGCGCAGCTCGCAGCTCTGCTCGGCCCTGCAGCGCTTTCAGCGCTTTGGTCTGCCGCCTGCGGCGGCCCTGCTACAGCCCCTCAGCCTGCGGGCGCTTTGCGCCCTGCTAAACGCAAAAGTAAAAGCCCCCTTTTCCAAATCGGAAAAGGGGGCTTTTGCTTGGGGAGCAAGGCCTACCAGCCCTCTCCATCAGAATTATCGTTCTGATCAAATTCCCATTCGCCATCATCTTCATAACGACGGCTGTATTCTTCGTAGTCGTAGTCTGGCAACAACTCCGTTTTAACATGATCAACTACATCGTTTAAGCTTTCGACAAAACGATTGAAGTCCTCTTTGTACAAGAAAATCTTGTGTCTAGAGTAACTGTCGTCCTCAAAACGGCGCGTACTCTCCGTAATGGTCACATAATAATCATTCCCTCTGGTCTGCCGTACATCAAAGAAGTACGTTCGGCGTTTGCCCGCTTTTACTTTGCGCGAGAAAACACTCTCGAAGCGCCGGTCTTTTTTGTCAAATCCCACGTCCTACAAATTTTGGTTGCGTAAAAAGAAAATCTTGCGAACAAATGTAATTTTTTTATCCCAAAAAAAAGAAAGCCAGCTTTAGCATTCTTGCCCTTTTTGCGATTAACAGGCGGCGAAGCCGCCGCACGCCTCGGCTGAGGGATGGATAGGGTGGCCGAAGGCCAGACCAAAGCCGCCGCAGGCGGCTGCAGGGCCGAGCAGACTTGCGAGCCCGGCACAGCCCGACCCAGCCGATCATTCATGAGGGTTTTAACCCTCATTTTGTATAAGCTCGCAAAGCGATACCGCTTTGCGCTGGGTTTTAACCCGGCGGAAGGGGCAGCCCCAAAAAAATATCCTAACCTCTCAACTGATCCAATAAATCACTGAGCTGTCCTGCCTCTTCTTCCTCCAAATGACTCATGCAGTCCGCCATCTGGGCCTCTAGTTGGGCAGAAGCCTCCGCCAAGACCTTTAAGCCCTCCTCCTCAATGTAAATGTCTACCCGCCGACGATCCTGCCTGCAGGATTTACGCAAAACCAAACCCTTGCGCTGCAATTTCTCCACCAAACGAGAAGCATTAGAGGTCTTGTCAATCATGCGCTCTGTCAATAACTTGACCGTGGCCGGCTTGCCCCGCATCCCCCGTAAAATCCGCAAAATGTTAAATTGCTGCACCGATAAACCATAGGGCTTCAAAACATCGGTCTGTAGCTTACTGAGCCAAGAGGCCGTAAACAAAATATTGACTCCTACCTTCTGATACATATCTTTAAATGGACGCTGTTGATTGATCTCTTCCTCTATTTTCATCTTGCTTTAAGTTGTTAATTATTAGACAATTTTAAGCCTAAAAAGTTGCTAAACTGTCTAACTGGCTTTTATCTATTTTGATCCCTAAAAAGGCTTCTATCTCGTCTAGCTTTTCATAAATAGGCGTGGCCCGCCCCGCCTCAATTAAACGCAAACTCTCTAAGGATATCCCCAAACCCTCTGCCAGTTCCTCCTGGCTCCAAGCCCGCCGCTGCCGCTCCAATCGAATCTGCTCTCCCAAGTCGTTGGGCCAATCCATCTTTGGCGCAGGCTCCGATATACAAGCAACAAAAAGAAGGCAAAACCCAAAAGTAATTGGATATAAATTGTTTTTTATCGAAAAATATCCAAACATATGCGTTTATTTTTTGCCAAAAATACTAATTTTAAGGCCTAATTGTTTGAAACATAAGTATTTAAAACTTTTTGTTGCTCCTTTGGCCACTATTCTATTAATTGCAACTTTATGTTGCTAGTTGGCTAGGCGCAAACGAATTCTATAGCTATATGACTGACTTCAGTAAAAATATCGTCAACCAACGCTTCGGCCTTATCTATGATGAGCTGACCAAAAGTAATAAAATTAAAGGAAAATCAGATCTCGCCGATAAACTGGAGACCTATAATCATGTGATCAATAATGTCCTTAAAGGAGATCGCAGCCTAACCGTTAAGCAAATCAATCTGCTGGTCGAGCATTTCGATATTAACGCCAATTTTGTCTTCGGCTGTAGCGAGCAACTCTATAATAGCGATAGCGACGAAATCCCTACTCACTCTCTAGCCGAAAAGATTATCCAGGGCCGTAATAATATTACCCTAGTGCCCGATAAGGCCTCGGCAGGTTATGCCCTCGCAGTAGATAGTAAGGAGTACCTAGAGCAGTTCAAACGCTTTTCGGTCCCCGGCCTAGAAGGCCCCCTGCTGGCCTTCGAAATTAGCGGAGATAGTATGCTCCCACATATTACTAATGGCGATCTCGTGATCTGCGAAGCCCTAGAACGCAACCAAATGCCCCGAGATAATGGGGTCTATGTGGTAGTTACCGATACAGTAGTCACTAAACGCATCCGCCGAATTAAAGACAGCGATAGCAACCAAGTGGTGGGCCTCGAATTGCTCTCCGATAATGAGGTCTATCGCCCTTATCAAGTCGATCTAGAGGAGATTCGCCAAATCCTAAAGGTAAAGGCCCGCCTAACCGCTCACGGCCTAGCTTAATCTTCTGCTAGTTTTTCTTATCTTTCAAGGACCTAAGGTAATTTCACCTTAGGTCCTTTTTTATACTTACTGAACTATGCAAACCTATAACTTTCATTGGAAGAATGCCCAAGGCAAAAAGATCTTTGGCCAAGGCTGGCTTCCCAATACGCAAGCCCCCAAAGGGGTGGTTCTTTTGGTCCACGGATTGGGCGAACATATTGGCCGATATGCCCATCTCGCTCACTTTTTTACGCAAAGAGGCTGGGCCCTGCTGGCTTCCGACCGCATCGGGCATGGCCAATCTGAAGGCCAACGCGGCCACACGCCTAAATATGAGGACCTCTTTAAGGAGATCGATCAACTGCTGGCCGAAAGCCAACGCAAGTTTAATAGCTTGCCCACTTTTCTCTATGGCCACTCTATGGGCGGCAATCTGGTCCTCAATTATATGATCCAAAACCCTAAGGTGCCTATTCAGTGCGTAATCGCTACCTCCTCGGCGCTCCGCCTAGCTTTCGAGCCCCCCGCCATCCAACTCTTTCTAGGCAAACTGATGCGCAAGATTTATCCCGCTTTCTCGCAGGGAAATGGCCTAGAACTAGAAGCCCTCTGCCAAGACCCCAAGATCATCCAAGCCTATCAAAATGATCCGCTGGTGCATACCAAAATCTCCGCAGAAACTGCCATCGGCATGATCGAATGGGGGCAAAAAGCCCTAGCAACCGCCCCCCAACTGAAAAAGCCCGCCTTGCTGCTCCATGGTAGCGCCGACCGTATCTGCTCGCCCCTCGGGAGCCGCCAATTTGCCGAGGCCAATCCCATTGCCCAACTCAAACTTTGGGAGGCAGGCTATCATGAGTTGCACAATGAAGCTTTTCAAGATGAACTTTTTGCTTATATTTGGCAGTGGATGCAGGCCCAACTGTAGTTGCCGCCCCCTCCAAATTATATAGCACTACCTAATAAAAATAGAATAACTATGAATGTTCGCGAATTCCTAATGGATCTCCCCTCTAAGATTAGCCCCGAAGCTATTGAGGGAAAAGAAAGTTTGTTCCACTTCCTCATCTCTGGAGAAGAAGGAGGCAATTTTACTGCCCGTATTAAAGACGGTAAGGCAGAGGTGATCGAAGGTCTAGAAGATGAGCCCAAATGCGTGATCAAAACTTCTGATAGCGTATTTAGCAAGATCCTTTCTGGTAAACAAAATCCCCAAATGGCGGTCTTTACTGGCAAACTCAAGATTAGCAACCTCAGCGAAATGATGAAGTTTGCTAAGGTGCTTGGCCTTATGTAGCCGATTGTCCATGCTCTGGACCCAAAGCCAGTATGCTTTTTTAGCGTACTGGCTTTTTCTATTTTTTCCCCTGCTGCTTTTCTTTTTGTTTGGGGTTTGGGGCCCGCGGCCAGCTAGGCAAAGCCTAGCTTGGCCGCCGCTATGCTGCGGGGCTCACAGGGCTGTTCGGCCCTGCAGCCGCCTGCGGCGGCTTTGGTCTGGCCTTCGGCCACCCCTCCGCAGCGCTGGGCCGCTCAACGGCCTTTTTTTCTCTGGGCTTGCTGCTTCGGCCCCCAATTTTAGAATGAAAAAAGGCTCCGCTTCATATTTTAGCGCCTAAGCGCTTATCGATCAATGCTAGTAGGGGCGTACCCGAAAAAAGCAATAGGACCATTTAGATGCCCCCACGGCTAAATGTAAGGATCCAGATGGCTGTGGGGAATCCCCACGGCTAAATGTAAGGATCCAGATGGCTGTGGGGAATCCCCACGGCTAAATGTAAGGATCCAGATGGCTGTGGGGAATCCCCACAGCTAAATGTAAGGATCCAGATGGCTGTGGGGAATCCCCACAGTTAAATGTAAGGATCCAGACGGCTGTGGGGAATCCCCACAGCTAAATGTAAGGATCCAGATGGCTGTGGGGAATCCCCCAGCTCAAATGTAACGATCCAGATGGCTAGGGGGAATCCCCCAGCTTAAATGTAACGATCCAGATGGCTAGGGGGAATCCCCCAGCTCAAATGTAACGATCCAGATGGCTAGGGGGAATCCCCCAGCTTAAATGTAACGATCCAGATGGCTAGGGGGAATCCCCCAGCTTAAATGTAACGATCCAGATGGCTAGGGGGAATCCCCCAGCTCAAATGTAACGATCCAGATGGCTAGGGGGAATCCCCCAGCTTAAATGTAACGATCCAGATGGCTAGGGGGAATCCCCCAGCTCAAATGTAAGGATCCAGATGGCTAGGGGGAATCCCCCAGCTCAAATGTAACGATCCAGATGGCCAGGGGGAATCTCCTTCAGCCAAAGCAAAAGGGCCTGCTCATTCATTATTATTCATTGATTTATCAATAAGAGAGACAAAATTTTAAAGAGCGGCCCTTTGAGTTAGACTGACTTTAGTAGAAAGTTGTATTTTTAGGCAGTACAGCCCTAAGCAGGGCGTTTTGGTCCAGAAGGGCGCGAAGCGCCCGCGGCTGAGGGATGGAAAGCAGTGGCCCGAAGGGCCAGACCTAGCAAAAAAGCGCTTTGCGCTTTTTTGCGCAGGGCCGAGCAGACTTGCGAGCTGCGACACAGCCCGACCCGCCCGCAGGGCGGGGCAGCCCCAAAAGAAAACATCAAAAAACATCCTTTTCCTTGAACATTGCCATATTTATCGCCCGTCGATTAGGGTTGGGGGCAGGCCCCTCTTTTTCAAAGACCATTATGCGCATCGCCATTTTGGCCATTGCCCTCTCGGTGACCGTCATGATTTTGGCCACTGCCATCGTGCGAGGCTTCAAAACGAGTATTTCAGAAAAAGTCTTTGGCTTTTGGGGGCACATTCATATTACGAGCAGCAGCTCGCCCTCTAGCTATGCCTTTGAGGCCCAACCGATGAACAAAGACCAAATCTATTATCCCGATTTGGGGCAGCGGGGACCTATATATTATATAGAGCAGGCTAGCAATTGGCGGGGGGAGATCCAAGAAGAAGAACGGCAAACCCAAGGGGGGCTGCGACATATACAGGCCTTTGCCCAAAAAGAAGGCATCATTAAAACCGAGCAGCAAATTGAGGGAATCATTTTGCGTGGGGTGGGGGAGGACTACGACTGGAGCTTTCTGAAAAATTACCTCTTAGAAGGAGAATTGCTAGACCCTAAAAGCGAGGAAAACGCCAATCAGATTCTTATTTCGGAGGTGACCGCTAGGCGGCTTAGCCTCAAAGTTGGCGATGATTTTCGGATTTACTTTGTACAAAATGGAAGTTCTCAGGCGCGCAAATATAAAATCAAAGGGATATTTAAGACAGGTTTAGAGGAATACGACCGTCGTTTTGCCTTGGTTGATCTGCGTCAAATTCAGAAGCTCAACAACTGGCGGCCCTACCGAAACTACGGGCCAGATTTGGAGCTACATGAAGAAAACCTCTACCTCAAAGGCGTGACCAATGCTAGCTTTGCAGAAAGCCGAACCGCCATTCAGAACTACCTCAAAGCGGGGCAGATTCCAGATTTTTCAGACAGCAGTAGCCAGCTTGTAATTGTCTCCTCGGTTTTGGCGGGAGCCAGAGGCTGGTCCCTAGGCGATACCATTGGCCTAAAATACCTTGACTTTGGCGAGCAGAAATACGTCTATCGCTTTATCATTGGGGCCATTTATCAGGCTCCGGCCAATTTGCGTTGGGAGAAAACGATTTTTGTCCCTTGGCAGGCCCTACAAGGCCCCAACTATTTGCTGAGCGAGCAGGTTTCTGGCTTTGAGGTCTTTGTTGAAAACATAGACGATCTCGATGCTTTTGGGGAGTATATCAACTACAACACCCTTATGGGCAAAGATCAGTTTGCCAATACCATCAAGGAAGTAGAGCCCAATATTTTTGATTGGCTCAATTTGACCGATATGAACGAGCGCATTATTATTTTGCTCATGATTTTGGTTTCTATCATCAATATGACCACCTCTTTGATGATCCTTATTTTGGAGCGCACCAACATGATTGGTTTGCTCAAGGCTATGGGGGCCAGCAACTGGAGCATTCGGCAACTCTTCTTGTACAAGGCCAGCCAAATTATTATCTATGGCTTATTTTGGGGCAACCTCTTGGGCATTGGTCTTTGCTACCTGCAGCAAAGCTTTGGCCTAATTCGCTTGCCCGAAGACCTTTATTATGTATCGGTGGCTCCGGTCCAATTAGAATTTTGGCCTATTTTTTTGCTCAATTTAGGGACCTTGTTGCTTACCTTATTGGTCTTGATTATTCCCTCTTGGTTGGTGGCGACTATTGCCCCCCTCAAGGCCATCCGCTTTAAATAGCGCCCAAAAACAGACAACCTATGCGAAAACTACTGCTGCTTTTTCTGGCTTTTTTGGCCAGTATCTTTTTCCTCCTTCTATTATTTAATACCCTAAGCTGGCGGTCTATGCAGCCAGCCCCGCCCGCTCCCGAAAAGGCCGCCTTTTCGCTAAAAAAGGCTGCCAAACGTTTGAGCTTGGCCATCAAGCGGCCTTCGCCCAAGCAGCAGCAACTGGACAGCCTAAGCTGGGAGGCTTTTTTACGCCGCTATTATCCTAGTTTGCTTAAGCACCCCAATACCGAGCTCATTGTTTTGGGCGAAAACCTTACAATTTTGCATTGGAAGGGCCGAGACCTGCGGCTATTGCCCTTTTTGGCGGTCAGTTATATACAGTTTAAAGAGCCCGAGCTAGATAACTTGCCGGCTTGGACCCATGGCCCTTACTCTGGGGAGCAACAAGATGCTTTTATTTGGGGATTGGGCAGTCAAAGAGGCATGGCCAACGCCATAGCTTATTTAGAGGTCTTTCAGCAGAAGCTAGCCGAAAACAGCTGGCCCGAACGCAGCTTTTACTTGCTTATGGGCCCAAAAGATCGGGCTTCTGCCCAGCGAGCGGCCCGCTACTTCAAGCGCAAAGGGCTTCGTTTTGAGCTGGCTTTAGGTCCAGAATCTGATATTTATACAGAAAACGAAATGGGCATTGGGGCTCCTATTGCGGCCTTGGCCATTGGAGAAGTACAAACCCTAGAAACCAAGATTTGGCAGGCCGATGAAAGTCAATTGAAGGCCGCTTTACATTACCTAGAGGGGCAAACTTATGACTGGAGCCAGGAGCAGGCCGCTTATCAGGCCATTTATCCCTATTTGGGGCCAGAGTTGCCTTTTGTCAAGCGTTTCCTTTGGGCCAATCGCTTCTATTTGGGCGATTGGAGCAGCAGTAGTTTGGGCCAAGGCCCCATATTATCGGCCTGGAAGAATGAGGTCGCCATTAAGGAGGAAGAAGCGGGTTATTTGCGCCTGCAACAGCCCTTGGCCCCGCATTATCAGGCTAGCGACTTTAGTGAACTTGGGCAATATGTCGATTCAGTTAAGCATAGGAGTTGGGGCGATAGCACGCTCAGCCTTACGCAAGGTTTTGCCTATGAGTTACTACAGACGCATGTCCGCCAAATTTTTCCCAAGACCTTAGTCTTGCCCACTGTTCTGCCCAAAACAAGCTGCTATCGGGCTAATTTACAGCCTTTTTGCGAGCAATATTATCATTTTTCGCCTTGGCGCTTTGATGCGGCAGAGCGTTTGCGCTTGTCTAAGCAAGAAGATGAGCGTTTGGGCCTAGACAACTTCATGCGGGGCCTTCAGTTCTACGAACAACTACTCGAAAGGCTGTTGTTTTAATAGGGATTTGGGGCCCGCGCCCAGCTAGGCAAAGCCTAGCTGGGCCGCCGCTATGCTGCGGGGCTCGCAGGTCTGCTCGGCCCTGCGGCGGCTTTGCCGCCTTGGTCTGGCGCTATGCGCCCCCCCTCCGCAGCGCTGGGCCGAGGGCCTTGGCTAGGCCTTAGGCCTTCATTTCTCTTTCGGCCTTTTCGGTCAGGGCCTGCCAATCTACCTGAGAGCAGTCGCTACAGCCGCCGGCACAGCCAGGCGCCTTCTGTTTGGGCCAAAAATGCCAAACTAAATAGGCTAGGGCCAAAAGGCCAATGGCCCAAACGATATAATCTTGTATTCCCATACACTAAATTTTTTATAGAACCCTTAAAAAAAGAGAGGGGGTTGTAAAATCCTGTCTATCCTCTTAACTTAAAGGGCGCAAAACCGTTTAAGGTAGACGCTAAAACTGCTATTTTATGTTGAAATCCCTATTGAGTTTGCTCTTTCTGGCCCTTCCTTTTTGGGGGCTATGGGCCCAAGATGCCCCCCAAGACTTTATCATTACTATTAGCTATGATACCCTCTACGGCAAAGTTGTGGGCGGCTTTACCCCAGGCAAAAGCTCGGTAATGGTCAAATTTAAAGAAGCCGAAACGGGCGAAACTAAAGTCTATAAGGCCAAAGATATTAAATCTTGGCATGCTGCAGGGGCTCCCTACTACTTTGAGTCTAAGGTCTATCATCCTAAGGGGCGGCATAAGCTGGATATGGGCTATGCCGTCTTTATGCGTCGGCTCAATCCGGGCAAGGTCAAAGTAAAGCTCTATGAATATTATAATACTGAGGGCTCTATTGGCTACACCCAAACCTATTTAGAGCGCAAAGGGGAAATGGAAGAAGTGGTTTTTCGCCGTTTTCGCAAACAACTGGCCGCCTATTTGGCCGATCAGCCAGAAATTGTGGCCAAAATTCAGCAAAAGGAATACAAAAAGCGAGATCTTGAGCGCCTCATTGCCGATTATAATCAAGCGGCTAAATAGTAGGCCCGAAGGGCCGTCGGCCACAACAAGCCCTTCAGGGCGCAGTTCGACGACCATCGGGAGTAACCGCCCGCAGCTTGCTGCGGGAGGCCCCAAGAGATACAAAAGTATCTACTTGCCTAGCTTCACTTAAAATATAGAACACTGTGAATATTGTTTTTCAATATCCGACCTACTTTATCCTTTTTTGTTTGCTCACGGCTGCAGCTTATGCTGCGGCCTTGTACCTCAAAGACCGTCGTTTTGGCGAGGCGACTCGCTGGCTCAATCCGCTCTTGATGGGGCTGCGGTTTTTGGCCGTTTTCATCATCTGCTTATTGCTCTTAGAGCCCGTCATGCGAAACCGAGTTGTGGAGCAAAAGAAACCCATTGTGGTATTGGCCCAAGATCAGTCTAGCTCTTTGGTCGATGAGGTAGATTCGGCGAAATATGCCGCTCAAATCCGTGCCTTGCAAGAAAAACTGGGCGCCGATTATGAGCTGGAGACCTACGCCTTTGGGCAGGAGGTGCGGCCGGGTATTGATTTTAAATTTACGGACCCTAGTAGTAACCTATCGGCCCTGATGCAGGAGCTTTCTGCCCTTTATGGCAATCAGGATTTGGCCACGGTTATTCTCGCTTCGGATGGAATTTACAACCAAGGCAACAACCCCATTTATGCTGCGGGCCAACTCAATACGCCCATCTATACTATTGCTTTGGGCGATAGTTTGCCTAAAAAAGACCTTTATATCAAGGAGGTCTATAATAACCAAATTGCCTATTTGGGCGATAAATTTAGTGTGCAACTAGATGTGGCGGCCAATAACTGTGCGGGCCAACTAAGTCGCCTAGAATTGCGGCAGGGCCAAAGGGTCTTGTATCAAGAGAATATTAACATTAAGGAGAAAGACTTTTTCCAGACCATTGAGTTTGAGCTGCCTGCCGACAAAGTGGGCCTACAAAGCTATGAGCTGAGTTTGAGTCCGGTAGAAGGGGAGTATAGCAAAAGCAACAACCGCAAGAAAATTTATATCGAAGTCCTAGATGCTCGTCAAAAGATCTTATTATTGGCCCATTCGCCCCATCCCGATTTGGGGGTCTTTCGTCGGGTGGTAGAAGGCAATAAAAACTATGAGATAGAGCTGGCTTATCCCAAGGATTTCAAGGGGCGGCTCAAGGATTATGATTTGGTCCTTTTGCATCAGTTGCCCTCTGCGGTTTACCCCATTACGGCCCAGCTCAATGCCCTAAAAAAAGACAAGATTCCCCATGCTTTTGTAGTGGGGGCACAAACCGATCTGGCCGCTTATAATCAGGCCCAGAACCTACTCAGTATCCGCGCTTTGGGCAATGGAGATGCCAATGAGGTAACGCCTATTGCAGCGCCCAACTTTAGGGCCTTTACCCTCAATGAGAAATGGGCCGATATTGGGGCGCAACTGCCGCCTATGCAGGCCCCCTTTGGCGAATTTACCGCCCGTGGCGATGCCGATATTTTGTTCAAGCAACGAGTGGGCAGTGTCAGCACCGATTATCCGCTCTTGCTCGTTGGCGAAGAGGGCAATCTGCGGCAGGGCGTTTTGGCCGCCGAAGGCCTCTGGAAGTGGCGCATCTTTGATTATGTGCAGCACAAAAACTTTGATCTCTTTGATGAGCTGATTAGTCAAACGATTCAGTATCTCAGCGTCAAGGCCGATAAGCGTCGTTTTCGGGCCATGGCTACCCAAAGCGTTTATGGCGAAAATGAGCGCATCCGCTTTGCCGCCGAGCTTTATAATAGCAGCTATGAGCGGGTCAATGAACCCGATGCCTTTCTAAATATTTATGATGAGGAGGGCAAGGAATTTAACTTCACCTTGGCCAAAAATGAGAAGCAGGCCTATGCCCTAGATGCGGGTATTTTTCCCGAGGGGAACTACCGCTTCAAGGCCAAGACTAGCTACAATGGCGAGTCCTTCACGGCCGAGGGGCAATTTAGTGTGCAGGCCTTGCAGCTAGAGCGCTTCGAGACCCAGGCCCGGCATGACTTGCTTTATGCCATGAGTGAACAAACGGGCGGCAAGCTCTATTTTAGCGATCAGTTGGACCAACTTGCGGCAGAAATTGACCAAAAGGGCCTAGCCAAACCCGTCCTATTTGATAGCCTAAAAACGCAGGGCCTCATCCACCTCAAATGGATCTTTTTCTTGATCCTCGGCCTCTTGAGCCTCGAGTGGTTCTTGCGTCGCTATTACGGAAGTTATTAAATGATAATTTGGGGCTGCCCCGCCCTGCGGGCGGGTCGGGCCATTGCGCAGCTCGCAGGTCTGCTCGGCCCTGCAGCCCTTCGGGCTTTGGTCTGCCGCCTTCGGCGGCCCTGCTACAGCCCCTCAGCCAGATTTAATTGCGCTGCTTTGGCCATAGTTTGTTATGAATTTTTGGCTAGGCCAGCTATTTTTTAAGGGCATAGCCTTCGCTATGGTCGAGAAAAATAGGGCCGACTAGCCGAAAATTGCTGCAAACTATAAAAGTGAGTGTGATTAAGTCTGGCTATTGCCTGCGGCCCTATTGGGCCTGTAGGACGCAGAAAAAGAAGTATGTCAGCAATAGATAAACTCTTACAGCTATTTAGTAGTCCTTTGCCCAGCAACTGGGAATTGGGCCTACAATTGGCGCAGGCCAATGCTATATCCTTGGAGCCCTTGGCCCAGGGAATTAAGCAGTTATTGGCCTTAGGCGAGAGCCGTCCCAACCTACAGCAATGGGAGGGAGCTAGTTTTGAGCAACTGTTGCCAGCTTGTCGGCAAATATATGCCATGAGTATAGAAGAAGAGGAGTTGCTAGCATTGCCTGCGGTCATTGCCATTTTTCAGCGTTTGGGGATTTTGGAGTTGCATGCTTTGGGTTTGCAAACTTTGCCCGAAAGTCTGGGCCAGCTTCAAGCCTTGCGCAGTTTGGGCCTAAAAAACAATCAGTTGCAGCAGCTGCCCCAAAGCATGGGAGAGCTCAAGAAGTTGAAAACCCTCTTATTGCCCAACAATCAATTGCGGGAGCTACCAGAAAGCATGCGTTATATGTCTGCTCTACAAACCCTAGACCTAGCGGAAAACCCCTATCTCCTAGAACTACCCACTTGGCTGGCTGAGCTCCCCAATTTAAAAACCTTGGCCCTAGACCCCAGCGTCTTTGCCTACCAACTACCGGCTAATTTGACCCATTTGCCGGCTAGGGTAGGGCTGCGTTGGGGGCGTTTGAGCTCTAAATTTGAGTTTTAGAGGAATAAGCAAATATAAATCGCTATATTTGAAACAAAATGTTTTACCTATTAAAGGAAGCAGGATAAACCATGTTGAATACAATACTGAATGCGCTATTGGTAGAAACTCAAAAAAGTAAAGATCCTCAGCGCTTTTTTGACTTAGCTGTTTTAACTCACCAATTATATGAAGCAAAAGAGGTAAGTTCTACAGCGCTTTATACTCAGATAAAAGAGTTTAGTTTTAATAAGTTAGAAAAGATAGAGGCCTTACTGGAAGAAAAAGCATTGCAGTATAAGCTATTTACGCCGAATAATTTAGATGTTCCATTTCCGCCAGCACAACCTGCTAAGTTCAAGTTTATAGACTTATTTGCAGGAATCGGGGGCTTTCGTTTAGCACTTCAATCCTTGGGGGGGGAGTGTGTCTTTTCTAGTGAGTGGGACAAGCAGGCCCAAAAGACCTATTATACCAATTTTGGGGAGTATCCTTTTGGAGATATTACGAAGGAGAGCGTAAAATCTCAAATACCAGATGATTTTGATATTCTTTGTGCTGGATTTCCCTGCCAGGCTTTTTCCATTGCAGGTAAGCGTGGAGGTTTTGAAGACACTCGAGGAACCTTATTTTTTGATGTAGCAGAAATCATCCGTCGTAAAAAGCCTAAGGCTATTTTCCTGGAGAATGTAAAGGGGTTGAGAAATCATGATAAGGGAAAGACCTTAAGCACTATTTTACATGTCTTGAGAGAAGATTTAGGTTATTCTGTTCCAGATCCTCAGGTTGTAAATGCAAGAGATTTTGGTGTGCCTCAAAATAGAGAGCGAATTTTTATTGTGGGTTTTAGAGAAGACATAGCCAATGAAGTAGCATTTGAATATCCTAAAGCATTAAATGAAGAGGTTACTTTTTCTGATATTAAAGAGGAGGAAGAGGTTTCGGTAAAGTACTATCTGTCAGAAACTTATTTGGATACTTTAAGAAAACACAAGGAACGACATGCTCAAAAAGGCAATGGGTTTGGCTATCAAATTATTGCAGATGATGAGATTGCGAATGCTGTTGTTTGTGGTGGGATGGGAAGAGAACGCAACTTGGTACTTGATCATAGATTGACAAATTTTACTCCTGTTACCAATATTAAAGGAGAGGTGAATCGTGAAGGGATCAGAAAAATGACCCCAAGAGAATGGGCTAGACTGCAAGGGTTTCCAGATAACTATATTATTCCAGTTTCAGATGCAGCAGCATATAAGCAGTTTGGAAATTCTGTAGCCGTACCCGCAATAAAAGCTACTGCAGAAAAAATTGTAATGGAGCTAGAGCCATTCTTTCAAAAAGACTAAGGGCGCAAGGGGATGAAGAAGGGAAATAAAGGAGAGTGGAGTGAAATCTATACTTTACTCAAGCTAATTTCAGATGGTGTTTTGCCTCAAGGAGATGCACATCTAGTAGCAACAGACTTTGAGTATATTGTTGAAGCCGTCTATCGATCCGAGAAAGATGGGCTTAAGGAATATCATATTAACTCAGATCAAAAATCTGTTTTGCTTATAGACGGAGAGGAGCAAGTTGAGATCCCTTTAGAGGAGTTTGAGGCTATAAAGACCGTTGTACTAGATGGCATTCGTCAGGCTCCAAAAGGAACATTTCTTATTGAAGAGGCTATTCCTTTTTTATCTACAATTCATTGCTTGAGTTTAAAGGCTAAATCGTCTTCAAAAAAAGATATTGAAGTACTTATCTATGATTATAGGGTTGCACGTTCTTCGAAATTAGGGTTTAGCATTAAATCGCAGTTGGGAAATCCGTCAACTTTACTTAATGCAAGTAAAGCAACAAATTTTCAGTTCTGGCTGCCTCAAGAAGTAAATGCTGAGTCAATCAATAAGATTAGTACTTCTTCTAAGATAAAAAAGAGGATAGAGGCCATTTATGAAGAGGTTGGGCAACTTGTATTTACAACCATTCAAAACCAGACATTTGCTAATAACCTCTGTTTAATTGATAGTGCACTACCTCAAATTATAGCAGCATTATTACTCATTTATTATAGTGGAAGGGCTAAGAGCAGCAAGATTACAGATCTAGTAGAACAGCTTAGAATAGAAAATCCACTGGGTTTTCCAGAGATAGAAGGGCAGCATTTCTATGAGTATAAGATCAAGCGATTTTTAACTGATGTCGCACTAGGAATGACGCCCAATACAGTTTGGGATGGTCGTTTTGATGCTGGAGGAGGATATATTGTTGTTCGTAATGATGGAGAATTAGTTTGTTACCATATCTATGATCGCAATCAGTTTGAAGATTATCTTTTTCATAATACAAAGTTAGATACGCCTAGTAGTAGTCGTCATGGTTTTGGCCTTATTTATAGAGAAGGGGGAGAAAACTATTTTAATCTCAATATACAGATACGCTTTAGCAACTAACCCCCAAACATAAAAAAAGCCCCCAGTTTTGCATTTGCAAAACTGGGGGCTAGCTTTTGGGGCCAGACCTAGGCTAGAATAGGCCCGAAGGGCCGTCGGCCACAACAAGCCCTTTAGGGCGCAGTTCGACGACCAAAGGGAGTAACCGATGTGTAGCAGTGGCCGAAGGCCAGACCTAGGCGGCAAAGCCGCCGCAGGGCCGAGCGAAAAGCGAGCTGCGAAACGTAGCGCCGCAAGGCGAAGCCGCAGCGGAGGCCCCAAAACAGCTTAATAACCAAATACCTGATCTACAGAGAGCTCTTTATAATCGCCCAAAGATTTGAGATAGTCGGTATCCATGCGGCTCTTATCGCCAAGGACCAAAACCGTGTATTTGCGGTCTTTGATCTTGTTTTCATGAAATTTATTGAAGGCCTCTACACCGCCTTTGCCCTCTACATTGAGGCCAGAGAAGAACTCATAGCGGTCTTTGCGGAGATCTTGGGCGTAGCCGCGCTTTTTGTTGCTGCGGTAGGTCCAATAAACATCAGAGCCCTTGAGGCGGTCCGCTTCTAGCTTTTTGAGGATGGCCCCAATCGCATTGTTGAGCTGATCCTCTACCAGAGGAACTTCCTCGATAATGCCTTTCATGGCCGGAATTGCCTGCTTGATCTTATCTGATTGAGTACCTACAAAGGCACGGAAATAATGCGAATCATCGGCACGAACGGGTGAGCTGTTGAAGGCATAGGCAGAATAAGCCAAAGCGCGCTTTTCACGGATTTCTTGGAAAACAATAGAAGACAAACCTGCGCCAAAGTACTCATTGTAGAGCTGCGACATGATGTTTTCTTCTAGATTGAAGCCTTCGGTCCCCTTAGACACCATCATGATTTCGGCCTGAGGCATGCCCGCAAAAGGAACGAAAATTACCTGGTCCTTTTCGGTGGCTAGCTCCTTATAATCGGGACGTTTGGGACAAGGAAGCAACTGGTCGGCAATTTTGTGCTCCATTTCCAAAACCTTGGCAATATCTGCCTGCTCTTGGCTACCATAATAAAATACCGAATGCTCGTATTGGGTCAAGCTCTTGATTTTGGCCACCAATTGCTCGGCAGTCAAGGCATCCATTTCCTCAAAGCTCAAGATATCTCTAAAGGGCGATTTTTCGCCATAGCGAGCATAGTTAAACATGGCATTGTTGAGGATCTGACGCTTGTCCTTTTTGGCATCTAGGCGGTCCTTTTTGATTTGGGCCACTAGATTCTTGAGCGCTTCCTCATTGGGTTGAGCATTGGCCAAAATGTGCTCAAAGAGCGCTACCCCTTCTTGGAAAGAGCGATCTAGACCGCGAAGGGTCACATAGCTAACATCTCCACTGGTGTATACATCGAAGCTGAGACCCAACTTGAAGAACTCTTGTTGCAGTTGCTCTGGGCTGTACTTATCGGTGCCCAAGAAGGGAAGATAACGAACGGCAATAGGCAAGACCTTATCATTTTGTGAGCCCATTTCAAGGATATAATAGAGGCTAAAGGTCTCGTTGGTCTTGTTCTGTACATAGTCAAAAGGAATCTTCCCTTTGAGTTGGCTCTGTTGAATAGCTTCTTTGAAATCGACAAACTGAGGGCTGAGGTTTTGGCTAGGCATTTCCTCAAAAGCTTGGCGGAAAGTAGAAAGCGTATCTTTAGCGGGCTCTACGGCGGTAATGCTGGGCTTGTCTACCTTAGCAATATTGTTGTCTTTGCCTTCTCTTTTGAAGACCACTACCCCATTATCTTCGCCCATATAGGTTTTGGCAAAGTCGGTAATTTGCTGCTTGCTAAATTTGCGCATGCGAGCAAACTTTTTGCTTACTTTGGCCCAATCCTGATTGCTAATAAAGGCATCGAGCATTTGGCCAGCACGGCCACGGTTGCTTTCCAATGACTTTTGGTAACGATATTCCATATCATTGATTACCGCTTCAATCATCCAGTCTTCAAATTCGCCAGCTTTGAGCTTGCGAACCTGTTCCAAGACCAACTCCTTAGCTTCTTCTAGGCTTTGGCCAGGTTTGGGGTAGGCATAAATACCCAAGAAAGAATAATCGTTGGCGGTCCAGCAAAAGGCCATACTATTGCTTCCTACGGCTTGTTTTTGGACCAAGTTAAGGTCAATCAAACCGGCTTTGCCATTCGACAAAATGCCCATGGCAATATCTGCGATTAAGGCCTCATCTGTACCTGCGCCAGGAGCCACCCAACCCATATCGAGAACAGCGGCTTCTTGGCCAATTACTTCTTTGACAACCATTTCTTTGCGCTCGGGCAATGGCTTTTTCTCAAATTGGGGAACCTCTTTGCTTTCATAGCCCCCAAAGTACTTTTCAATCAGTTCTACGGTTTGGTCGGGATCAAAGTCTCCAGCCAAAACGATGGCCATATTGTTAGGCACATAGTAGGTGTTAAAGAACTCATGGATCTTAACCATAGAGGGACGCTTGAGGTGCTCGCTGGTTCCAATGGTCGTTTGTGTGCCATAAGGGTGGTTGGGGAGTAGGCCCGACATAAAGGCCTGAAAAACCTTGCGGCCATCATTGCTCTGCCCAATATTAAACTCTTCATAAACGGCTTCTAGCTCGGTATGAAAGAGACGAAGAACCAATTCGCCAAAGCGCTCTGACTCTACTTTCATCCAACGCTCTAGTTCGTTAGATGGAATATCATTCACATAAACGGTTTGGTCCAAAGAGGTGTAGGCATTGGTCCCTTTGGCCCCCAATTGCGAAATCATTTTGTCATACTCATTGGCGGCAACCAATTTGGCGGCCTCAAAAGAGATGCTATCAATCTTTTTATAGATGGTTTTGCGGGCTTCTGGATCGGCCTTGAAATGCTCTTCATAAAGGGCCGAAATTTGGTCCAACATGGGTTTTTCTTTCTCCCAATCTAAGGCTCCAATTTTAGAGCTGCCCTTAAAGAGCATATGCTCTAGGTAGTGGGCCAAACCGGTTGCATCGGCGGGGTCATTCTTAGAACCTGCACGAGTGGCAATATAAGTTTGGATACGTGGCTCGTCTTTATTGACGCTCATATAGACCTTCAGGCCATTTTTGAGGGTATAGATTTTGGTCCCCAAAGGGTCATTCTCTACCGTTTCGTATTGATACTTTGTCATTTCTTTTTCTTCTGTCTTTTTTTCGGATGGACTACAACTCCAACTCAGACAACATAAACTGAGTAGGCAGCTAAAGATGCTAATTTTTGAGGACATAGGCTAGTCTAATTCTATGGGTAAAATAATAGTATTCACTTTTCTACTAGCTAAAGATACAAATATCTCTAAGGCTCTTTAGGTCCTTGTTCTTTTATTAGATCAATTACAGATTTTATTGGATGAGAAGGGGCCTCCCGCCTTCGGCGGGCGCTACGCTTTGGGGCTCGCAGGTCTGCTCGGCCCTTCGCTTTTTCGCTTTGCTCAAAAGCTCGGTCTGGCCTGCGGCCACCCCGCCGCATCGCTAGGCCGTTTGGCCTTCGGCCATTACTGCGGGTTGAAACCCGCAGCCAGATTAGACCCGAATTAGCTAGCTTTTAGCGATCCCATGGCTTGCAGCTTAAAAGCCGCAAGACCTGAAAATCGGATGGCTGCGGCCTTTCTCCAATGGAGCAGGGGCTTTTAAGCCGCTGCGGCGAGCAGAATGATGGCCCAACATGATTGGCTGCGGCCTTTAGGCTGCAGAATCTTAAGCAAAAAATACAACCGTATCCAATATTTTGCTGCTAAGCGAGCTTAACTTTCTTGCAGAAGGGGCTAAAAAAGGCCGAAGAAAATAGCCCAAAGCAACAACTAAAGATGAGCGGCCTAGCGATGTGCAGCAGTGGCCGTCAGGCCAGACCGAGGAGCGAAGCGACGAAGGGCCGAGCGAACAGCGAGCTGCGGAACGTAGCGCCCGCCAAAGGCGGGAGGCCCCCAAAAAAACAAGAAAAAACAAAGGACTTAGGGCCTTGAAAAGGAGTCCTTCAGCGCTTTGGAAAATGTAAAAAAGGAGCTGCGAGTCCGCAAATCCGCAAAAAGCTTTGTATCTTCGAACCTTGGGAGAGGGACGCCTCTTCAAACCTTAAAAAGTATAGCTATACCTATTCTTATGAAACAGTTTTCTTATTTGTTGTTGTTGGCCCTGTTGGTCTACAATGGCAGCAACTTGCAAGCACAGTCTGCTCGAAATCCTTGGGGCCTTGGTATTTATCCGGGGGCCTATAGTTTTTATGCCCTAGAAGGAACCGATCTTTTTGCCCCCGAAAAGTATGGGACGGGCGTAGAGCTCTCTTTGATGCGCCGTATTGGTAGTTACTTTGACCTAGGCGTAGAGACTAATTTTGCTCGTTTGGCTCATCCGCTAGATTCTGCCTCGGCTTTGGCCGCAGATCAGGGAAATTATGGCAACCGCAGCAACTTTTTGTCGGGCCAAATGGCCCTGCGTTTCCGCTTAGACGGAGGCATTATGGATAAAAACTCGGCTTTTGTGCCCTTCTTTAAAGTGGGTGTTGGCGGAAGCAGTTATGGTGATTTTGCCAATTGGAGCCTGTACGTGCCGGTTGGTTTGGGCTTTCATTATCATTTGCCCAAAACGCCCCTAACGATTACGGCCCAATCGAATTATAATCCGCATTTTCTCTTGCCTGATGGCCAAGAAATGATTGGTGTTTTGCACCATTCTATTGGTTTGACCGTGCAGTTGGGCAAAACCCAAAAGAAAACGGATAATACAGAATTTATTGAGCTGGCCAAGCAGGAGGGACCCAAAGCGCCCGACCGCGATTATGATGGCGTGCCCGATGAAAATGACCTTTGTCCCGATATTTATGGCTCTCAAAAAACAATGGGCTGCCCCGATAGCGATGGCGATGGCATCAAGGATATTGATGATAAATGTCCACAACAAGCAGGTTTTGCTAACCTAGAAGGTTGTGCAGATAGTGATTATGATGGCATTATTGACCCAGAAGATAATTGCCCAGATATCTATTCTGAAAATGAAAATGGTTGCCCCGATGGTATGGGCGGCGGCGAGGATGCCGATGGCGATGGCATTGCTGATGCGGATGATCTTTGCCCCAATGAAGCCGGCTCATTTACAGCCAATGGCTGCCCCGATGCCGATGGCGATGGCGTGCAAGATGCCCTAGATATCTGCCCCGATTATTATGGCACCGATGAGTATGCAGGTTGTCCCATGCCTAAAAAACAATTGGATAGCCTCAAGGCTTTGGTGGATGCCGTACGCACACAAAGCGACTTCAATGAGAAAGGCTATACCACCACCAATGGCGGTAAAACCATCCAAGATAAGTTTGGCAATGTTCTAGAAATTGATGTAGATGGAAACATCATGAATGCCAAAACAGAAGAAAAATTGACCACTACAGGCGGTTACCGCCTAGAAAAAGGCCAAATCCTCAATGAAAATGATGAAGTCATGAACATTGGCGATGATGGCTTCCTTTATGCCAATGGGCAAAAAGTAGATACCGAAAACAACCTCTGGGCTTGGGGCTCTAATCCCGACCCTTCTGGCGCACGCACAGGAGGAATCAGCCTGGGTAATCCCGTTTCTGATAAGTTTGCCAATAGCAACCTTACGGGTTATGCGCCTGTCAAGCAACTAAGCCCTCAAGAAGCGGCCTACTGCCAGCAATTGGACCTCAGCGAGCTTCGGGCCGCTATCTATTTTGATTATGATGCTGGCCAAGCCGATGCCAACTCACTTCGCGCCCTCAACCGCATTGTAGAAGCCATGCGCCGCTGCGCCATTTTGGAACTACAGGTGGCTGGCCATGCCGATGCAGATGGTTCGGAAGTTTATAACCTAGAGCTTTCTGAACGCCGAGCAAAATCTATCCTCCGCTATATCAGTGGCGCCGGGGTAGATGATCGCCGCCTCAAGTTTAATGCTTATGGAGAGCGCTACCCCATTGCCCCCAATGTAGAGGGCAGTAAATCTAAAAACCGCCGCGCAGAAATTCGCGTACAGAGAGCCTACTAAAATGGCGATCTATTGATAAAAGAACAAAGCAGAAGCATCTCCCTTGCGGGCGCTTCTGCTTTTTTTTGGACCAACCAACGACTTATGTTTGACCTCATCCCGAGCTTCATTACGGCCTTTATTATTACCTTTTTTGCCATCCCTTCTATTATTAAAGTGGCCATAGAAAAGAATCTTTGCGATGAACCTGGCGAACGCCGTTCGCACAGCCGAAGCATTCCCACCCTTGGCGGTTTGGGCATTTTTGCAGGCCTTATTTTTTCAATTACCTTCTGGATCCCCTTTGATAGTGCCGCTTATCCGGCCCACCGCTACGTACAATATGTCCTTTGCGCCTATATCATCATTTTCCTGATTGGGGCCAAGGATGATATTATCCCGCTCAGCCCCGTCAAAAAGTTTTTGGGCCAAATTGTGGCCGCCTGTATTTTGGTTTTCAAAGCAGGCATCTATCTCAGCAGTCTTTATGGTATTTTTGGGATCAATGATATTCCCTATGCCTTGGCGGCCCCGCTTTCGGTCTTCAGTATGTTGGTCATTATCAACGCCCTCAATCTCATTGATGGCATCAATGGCTTGGCCGCCACGATTGGCATCATTTGCTGCGGAGCCCTAGGCCTTTGGTTCTATCAGTTTGGCCGACTCGATTTGGCCATTTTGGCCTTTGCTATGCTGGGCTCATTGGCCGCTTTCCTTTATTATAATGCCAGTCCCGCCGAGATTTTTATGGGCGATACGGGCTCGCTTTTGCTGGGCCTCACCCTCTCGGTTTTGGCCATTTCTTTTATCGAGAGCAATAAGTTGCCGCATGAGCATTGCTATATCGAATCGGTGCCAGCCGTAGCGATCGCCATCCTGATTATTCCCCTTTTTGATACCCTCAGGGTCTTTAGCCTTAGGGCCATGCGCGGCAAATCGCCCTTCCAACCCGATCGCACGCATATTCATCATATTCTCATCGATCTGGGCTGTAGCCATATGCAAGCCACCGCCATTTTGGCCCTCGTCAATCTGCTTTTCATTGGCATTGCCTTTCAGTTGCAGTTTTTGGGCAGCCTAGAACTCCTTTTAGTCTTGCTATTGATTGCCGTTTTACTCACTAGCTTTTCCTTTTATCTGATCAATCGCAAGCAAAAAAAACAGCTCTAAAGGTATAAATTTAGTAGTTTTTGGGGCCTCCGCTGCGGCTTCGCCTTGCGGCGCTACGCTTTGGGGCTCGCTATTCGCTCGGCCCTTCGCCAGCAAGCTGGCTCGGTCTGGCCTTCGGCCACCCCGCCGCATCGCTAGGCCGTTTGGCCTTCGGCCATGGCGGCTTCGCCGCACTGCTGCACATCGGTTACTCCCTTTGGTCGTCGAAGACGCCCTAAAGGGCTTGTTGTGGCCTGCGGCGGCAAAGCCGCCTGCAAAGCGCAGAAGGGCCAGAATAGCCGAATTCTAGCAATTTCAAGACTAAAATTCTTCAATGCCATAGTTTTCCCCTATTTTTGTAGACCAACACCTTTTGATGATTTTCATTAAAAAAACGGCCCTATTTGCCCGTTTTTTCCATTTTGAGACTAAGTAGATTACATGAAAAATATTCGCAATTTCTGCATTATTGCCCATATCGACCACGGAAAAAGTACCTTGGCCGACCGTATGCTCGAGATGACCAACGCCATCTCTGAACGTGAAATGCAAAGCCAAGCCTTAGATGATATGGACCTCGAAAGAGAAAGAGGGATTACCATTAAGGCCCACGCTATCCAAATTCAACATGAACATGAGGGAGAAACCTATATCTTCAACCTCATCGATACCCCCGGCCACGTAGATTTCTCTTATGAGGTTTCTCGCTCTATTGCCGCCTGTGAGGGGGCCCTCCTTTTGGTAGATGCTACTCAAGGCGTACAGGCCCAAACTATTTCTAACCTCTATTTGGCCATTGAGCACGACCTAGAAATTATTCCGGTCCTCAACAAAATTGATATGCCCTCGGCTATGGTCGAAGAAGTATCAGAAGAGGTCATTGATTTGCTTGGCTGCGATCCCGATGATATTTTGACCGCCAGCGGTAAAACTGGAGAAGGGGTAGACAAAATCTTTGAGGCAATTATCAATCGGATTCCCGCCCCCGAAGGCGACCCCGAAGCTCCCCTACAAGCCATGATTTTCGATTCTGTCTTTGATAAGTACCGGGGCGTTATTGCTTATTTCCGTATTTTCAATGGCAAGATTCGCAAAAATGATATGGTGCAGTTCTTTAGCAATAAAAAGAACTTGCAAGCCAATGAAATCGGCGTACTCAAAATGATCCAACAGCCCGAAAAAGAGCTATCTGCAGGGGCGGTAGGTTATGTAATTACAGGAACTAAGGACTCTAGTGATATCAAAGTGGGAGATACGCTCACTTTGCAAGAAAATCCCACCCCCACTCCCGTAAAGGGGTTTGAGGAAGTAAAACCTATGGTTTTTGCCGGTATTTTCCCTATTGATAATGACGATTTTGAGGACCTTCGCGATGCCCTCGAAAAACTACAGCTCAATGATGCTTCACTCATCTTTGCCCCCGAAACTTCAGCCGCATTGGGCTTTGGTTTCCGCTGTGGTTTCTTAGGGATGCTGCATTTGGAGATTATCCAAGAGCGCTTGGAGCGAGAGTTTGACCAAAATGTCATTACCACCGTACCCAACGTAGGTTATTTTGCCTACAACAAAAAAGGGGAGGAGATTATCGTGAATAACCCTTCCGAATTGCCTGACCCCACGGTTTTGGACCGAGTAGAAGAGCCTTATATCCAAGCTCAAATTATTACTTCTCCAGATTATATTGGACCAATTATGGGCCTTTGTATGGAAAAACGGGGGATGATTAAGAATCAGGTCTATCTTACCACCAACCGCGTAGAACTCACCTTTGAATTGCCCTTGGCAGAAATCGTTTTTGATTTCTACGATAAGCTAAAAACAATTTCTAGAGGATATGCCTCTTTTGATTATACGCCTATTGATTATCGAGCTTCTGATTTGGTCAAACTCGATATCAAACTCAATAGCGAGGCCGTAGATGCCTTCTCTAGCTTAATTCACCGAGATAAGGCTGCTGCTTTTGGCCGCCGTCTTTGTAAGCGCCTCAAAGAGATTTTACCCAGACAGCAGTTCCAGATTGCCATTCAGGCAGCTATTGGGGCCAAGATTGTCGCTCGAGAAACCATTTCGGCCCTCCGTAAGGATGTAACCGCAAAATGTTATGGTGGAGATATTAGCCGTAAGCGTAAACTCCTCGAAAAGCAGAAAGCGGGTAAAAAGCGCATGAGAGAGGTGGGGAATGTTCAGGTTCCACAAAAGGCTTTCCTCGACGTTCTCAAATTAGGAGATTAAGCCTAAGTTTATGAAAATCATCACAGTTGTGGCGGCCATCTGGCAAAGAGCAGATGGCCGCTTTTTTTTAGCCCAACGAGCTACAGGCCAATCATTTGCGGGCCAATGGGAGTTTCCAGGCGGAAAGCTAGAGGCCCAAGAAACGGAGCCCCAGGCTTTGGCCCGAGAAATGGAGGAGGAGTTTGGCGTTCAGGCCCAAATTGGTCCCTTCTTTATGGAGAGCCTGCACCCCTATAAGCCCCAAAAAACAATTCGTTTGCGGGCCTATTGGATCAAGTCTGTTCAAGGAGTACCCCAAGCTTTGGAGCATGCTCAACTGGCTTGGGTTTTGCCCCAAGAGCTATTAAATTATAGCCTCTCTCAGGCCGATATTCCCATTGCCAAGGCCTTGTTGGAGCAGTTGGATTAAGGAGTCCTCCCTTTAAAAATCTTTATACTTATGTCTATACTCAAATACATGTTGTTGTCTTCTGCACTTTTGGCTAGCCAATTGGGCCAAGCACAAAAGGCAGAGGAGCAACGGCCAGAAGAAGCCGAAATACTCTTGCAAAAACAATTTATTGAGGCCTCTAGAGAAAAGATTTTGGGCAATAGCAGCGAGGCATTAGCCCGCTATAAGGAAATTGTAGAAAAGGCGCCCAAATTGACTGCGCCCTACTACCAAATGGCCGAAATCTATGAGGAGCTTAAGCAGCCCGAAGAAGCGCTGAAGGCCTTGGCCCGTTGCCATGAGCTCGCCCCAAAAGAACCCATTTATTTGACGGCCTATGCCAAAGCGCTAAGTAAACAGGGCAAACATAAGGAGGCGGCCAAACTTTATGAGGATCTGGTCAAAGAGAATAAAGAAGAACGCTACTTTCATGATTGGATTTTCTATTTGCTCCGAGATAAGGACCAAAAAATGGCCCTTAAGGTCTATGACCGCCTAGAAAAAGAGAAAGGCCCTAAAGCAGATTACTACCTCAAGCGGCATAAGATTTATGCTCAAATGGGGAAGGATAAAAAGGCGCTCAAAGAGTTGGAAGAGCTACAAAAGAAGCTGCCCCCCTCTGCGGAGCATTATTTGCTTTTGGCCCAATACCAAGAACGCTTGGGTTTAGAAAAAGAAGCCAAAGCCAGCTATAAAGAAGTATTGGCCCTAGATCCCAAACAAGCCGATGCGAACATTGCCATGGCCGAGGTTTTTCGGGCCGAGGGGGATTACCCCCGCTACTTAAAGGCCCTAGAACAGGTCTTTGCCGATGGGGGACAACCGCCTTTGGCCAAGATAAAAGTCTTAGAACCCTTGGTCAATGCCTATTTATCGGGCAATAGCCAAATTGATGGACCAAGTTTGCAGCGTTTGGCCAAAAATATTCTTCAGCAGCATCCGGGCTATGCGCAGGCGAGCCTGCTCTATGGCGATTTGCTCAGCCAGGATAGAAAATATGGCCTAGCCGCCCAAGCTTATGAGGAAGCCCTGGCCCAAAACAAAAACCAACTGCCCATTTGGGGGCAATTGATGGCGAGCTACAACCGCTTACAGAATAGTCAAGCCTTATTGAAAACGGCCCAGGAATGTGTGAGTTTGTTTCCTGCCCAAGCCCTAGGCTATTACTATCAGGGATTGGCCCAAAACCAACTAGAGGATTATACCGCAGCAGGCAAAAGCCTAAAAAGAGCCATTGAGCGGGCCTTTGACCAGCAGCAGCTCAAGGCGCATGCGCAGGCGGCCTTGGGGCAAGCCTTGGCTGGGCAAAAGAAATATACAGAGGCCGAAAAGCAATTTGAGCAAGCTCGGGCTATTTTACCCAAGGCGCCTGCGCCTATGGCCAGCTATTGCCAAAGTTTATTGGCCCAAAATAAGTCTTTGGAGGAGGTAGAAAAAATGAGCAAAACCCTACTGAAAGAAGATGCCTATAATCCGCTTTATTTGGGCATTGCCGCCCGTTTGGCCTATTTGAAAAACGACTTTAGAGGGGCCAAAAAAGAATTTGGAAAAGCCTTTGACAATGGGGGCGAACGAAATCCGCTTTTGCAAGAACAATATGGCGATCTGTTGTTTAAAATGGGAGATATGGAGGGTGCCCTTACGGCTTGGAAAAAAGCCAAAGAACTGGGGAGCGTCTCGACTATATTAGAGCGGAAAATTGAAAGCAAGAGCTTATATGAGTAAATCTGTGCGAAGAAAAACGGCCCTAGCCGCCCTAGGCGGCAGCGGCCTAGCGATGCGGAGCGGGTGCCCCGCAGGGGCAGACCGAGGCGGCCAAGCCGCCGAAGGGCCGAGCGAGCAGCGAGCCCCGCAGCGTAGCGCCGCAGCTTGCTGCGGAGGCCCAAAAAAACAGTACTTAGAATTCCTACTTTTCTTCTTTTTAGTGCTCAGCTTGGGCGCTTGTAAATCTGGCGAGCGCTTGGCCAAAAAGACTGAAGAGCGGACGAAAAAAGAGCTGCTCAATCGCTTAAAAGCCCAATATCTGGATTTTGAGTGGTTGGAGGCCAAGGGTAAGGGCAAACTGAAGACTGAAGAAGAAAACCTTTCTTTTAGTCTGAAAATGAGGATGCGAAGGGATAGCCTGATTTGGATGACCTTTAAAAAAGTGAGTGTAGAGGGCCTGCGTTTGCAGATTTCTAAAGACCGTTTGGAGACCTTAAATCGACAGGCCAATGAATATCGGGCAGAGCCTTATGGCAAACTGGAAGAGCAATTGGGGGTGAGTTTGAGCCTGCGAGAACTGCAAGATTTGCTCTTGGGGAACCCGATTTTGCTGGAGCGTTTAGATTTCAAATTAAAGCAGGATAGTCAGTATTATCATTTGACGAGCCCCCTGCCAAAGGATGGGCAACTGCAGCTCTGGTTGGATGCTGATTATCGGATTCGGAAAAGCCGTATTCAGCGGACGGAAGCGGAATATATGACCGTTACTTTTGAGGATTATCAGGAGGTAAATGGGAAATATTTGGCTTTTACAAAGATCTTGGAGGCCCAAAATGCAGCGGGAAAATCCGTATATTTGAAGATTGATTTGAAGAAAATAGAATTAAACGAGCCGCAGCGCATGCGTTTTAAGGTGCCCGATCATTATGAGCAATGGATTAATGGCTATAAGCAGTAGCATTTGTTTATTGATATGTTTGTGGACCCTGCCCTTGCTCGGGCAGAGTCGGGCCGAGCTATTGGCCAAACGCAAGCGCCTGAGCCAACAAATTGCGCAAACGGCCTCTTTATTGGACCAAACCGCCAGCAACAAAAGCCAAACCGTAGAAGAATTGGCCTCTTTGCAAAAGCAGTTGGAGCAGCGGCAAGAGCTCTTGGAGGTTTTGGAAAAAGAACAGGCCCAATTGGCCGCCGAAACCAAGGAAAGAGAGGGTAAACTGGCCGAACTACAAGGCCAATTATCCGCTTTTAAGGCCAGCTATAAAAAGGTGTTAGTGGAGCTCTACAAAACCAAAAAGACCAGCTCCTATTGGGGAAATTGGTTGAGCTTTAGTGGCTGGAGCCGCTCTTACCGCCAAAGCATTTACCTTAAAGAATTGGAGGAGAAACGGCGGCGACAAGCCCTGCTCTTGCAAAAAACCGCCGATAAAGAAGCCGAGGAATTGGCCCAACTAGAAAAAAAGCGCATCGAGCAAGAACAACTGCTCATCGCCACCAAAGAACAGCAGCTACAACTAGAAGAAGAACTGAGCGATAAGGACCAATTACTCAAATCGCTTAAGCGCAAAGAAGGCAGCTTGCGGCAGGCCCTAAAAGCCAAAGAACGGCAGAAAAAACAGCTCAACCGAAACATTGAAGCCGCTATTCAGGCCCAAATGCTCGCCGCCAAAAAGAAAGCCCGAGTCTATGAAGACGGAGGTAGTAGCAATAGCTACAAAACAAGTAGTAATCAACAATTTAAATCTAAAAAAGGGAAACTTCCCGCCCCCGTAAACGGTAGCATCATTGCCGCCTTTGGCCGAAGAAGACACCCTCTTTTTGAAGAAGTATATTTAGAAAACAATGGAGTAGATTATCGAACAGCGGCCAAGGCGAGTGTCCGTAGCATTGCCGACGGACGAGTGGTCAGCCTTTTTGAGATACCCGGCAGCGGAAAAGCAATATTGGTCCAACATGCCAATTATTATAGCTCTTACGCCCATATCCAAAACGCCAAAGTAAAAGCTGGACAAAAAGTAAGTGCGGGCCAGCAATTGGCCGAAGTGAGCAAAGACCCGCAATCAGGAACCTATATCCTGCATTTTGAATTATGGGAGGGCAAGAAAAAACTGAACCCACAACAGTGGTTACGCCCTTAGATTTTGAACGAACTCGAAGTTATATAGTATGTCAGAGAAGTGGAACTTAGGAGAAAAGAATTTTCAGCCCAAATTGGGCATCGAAAAGGCCGTTTTGGTGGCCGTTATTTTACCCGATCAGCCCGAAGAATTGGTGCATGAGCATTTGGATGAACTAGAGTTTTTGGCCGAAACCGCCGGGGCAAAAACGGTCAAACGCTTTACCCAACGCCTAGATCATCCCGATCGCAGAACCTTTGTGCGCAAAGGGAAAATGGAGGAGATCCGAGATTATGTAGAAGATAAAGAGATCAATCTGGTCATCTTTGATGACGATTTGACGGGTAAGCAAACGAGCTTTTTGGAAGAGGAAATTAAGTGTAAAATTGTCGATCGCTCTAGCCTGATCCTCGATATTTTTGCCTCTAATGCCCAAACCGCCCAAGCCAAAGCGCAGGTAGAATTGGCCCAAATGCAATACCTTTTGCCCCGTTTGAGAGGGCTCTGGACCCACCTCGAACGCCAAAGAGGGGGGATCGGTATGCGTGGACCTGGAGAAAAGGAAATTGAAACGGATAGACGGATTGTCCGCGACCGCATTTCTTTGCTCAAAAAGAAGCTGGCCAAAATTGACCTGCAAGCCAGCACCCAAAGAAAAAGCCGTCAGGGCATGATCCGGGCCGCTTTGGTGGGCTATACCAATGTCGGAAAATCTACCCTGATGAATCGCCTCGGAAAATCAGAGGTTTTGGTTGAAAATAAACTCTTTGCCACCCTCGATACTACGGTCCGTAAGGTGGTGGTGGGCAATATGCCTTTCCTGCTCTCCGATACGGTCGGTTTTATCCGAAAACTGCCCCACCATTTGGTCGAAAGTTTTAAGTCTACCCTCGATGAGGTCCGAGAAAGTGACCTGCTGATCCATGTGGTCGATATCTCGCATCCCCAATATCGCGACCATATTCAGGTGGTGGAGCAAACCCTCAAGGAGCTGGGCGCGGGCAGCATTCCCTGCCTCTATGTCTTCAATAAAATGGACCGCTACCGCTCGGAGGTTTTTGACGATTTCTTGACCGCTGAAGAAAGAGAGCAGCTCGAAAGCGAACTGAGAAAACAATGGCAGGAGAAAACCCAAAATAAGGCGACCTTCATGGCCGTTACCGAAGAGGAGGGCATCGAGGAGTTTAGAGAAAGCCTGGCCCAACATATCGGCGAGCTCTATATAGAGCGCTACCCGCACAAAAAGAACTTTTGGTATTAACCGCCTTTTTTAAGGGATCATATAAATAGCAAGTGGATGTTAGATCTGCTTGCTATTTTTTTGGGGCCCGCGGCCGGCTAGCCTTCGGCTAGCTCGGCCGCCGCTATGCTGCGCCGCTCGCAGCTCTGCTCGGCCCTGCGTCGCTTCGCTCCTTGGTCTGGCCCTGCGGGCCACGGCTGCGCAGCGCTGGGCCGCTCAGCGGTCTTTCTTCTTTTGGCGGTCTTCTTCGGCGGCTTGGCCGTTTTGGGGAGACTGTTTAAAATTTTGTGTTTCTCCTTTTTGCTGCCTAGGGACAAGCCCCTAGGCTAGCTTTTTCAGACAGCCCTCTAAAGAGGGCCTTTGGATGAGGTCCTTTTTTGAAATAACTACTTAGCAAGGCCTTATATATCAGCAGTTGAGGCCCTCGCAGAGGGCTGACTCCATTGGATTAGCCTAGGGGCTTGTCCCTAGGCGATGAATGGCTGAATCCTGCTTTTGAGCACTAAGCTAAAGGCCAAAATTTTATTCTAATACACACAAAATCCTGAACAGTCCCTTAGCGCAGTTTACAAATGCCGTTTCACAAATTGCGAATAGGGCAAAAAGGTATTGATGAGGTATTTGATCTCTATCAAATAGGGCGTAAAGGTTTTGATGGGGTATTTGATCTCTGTCAAATAGGGCAAAAAGGTTTTGATGGGGTGTTTGATCTCTGTCAAATAGGGCAAAAAGGTTTTGATGAGGTGTTTGATCTCTGTCAAATAGGGCAAAAAGGTTTTGATGAGGTGTTTGATCTCTGTCCAATAGGACAAAAAGGTTTTGATGGGGTATTTGATCTCTGTCCAATAGGGCAAAAAGGTTTTGATGGGGTATTTGATCTCTGTCCAATAGGGCGTAAAGGTTTTGGTGAGCTGTTTTGCCTTTAGTCATGGCGGCTTAAAAGTCCCTGCTTCATTGAAGAAAGGTGAAGGTATTCGATTTTCAGGACCTGCGGCTTTTAAGCTGCAGGCCAAGGGGTGGCCAAAATCTAGCTTAGTGGTTCCGAAATTGGCTGCGGGTTTCAACCTGCAGTTATGGCCGAAGGCCAAACGGCCTAGCGATGTGCAGCAGTGGCCGTCAGGCCAGACCCAGCGGGCGCAGCCCGCGCAGGGCCGAGCGAACAGCGAGCTGCGAAACGTAGCGCCGACGAGCGTAGCGAGGCGGAGGCCCCAAAAAAATAGAACTAGAATAGGATACTCTATAATAGCTTATGTACCTTTGTGGAAACTACAACTGCGATGAAATACCCTCTCCTCCTTTTCCTTCAGTTTTTGAGTTTTTGTTTATTGGCCCAAACGGGCTCTATTCGGGGTAAGGTCAGTGATGCCGAGGCGGGCAAGCCTTTGGTTGGGGCTTTACTGCTTTTGGAGCAAAATGGGCAACAGCTCAAAGAAGTACAAACTGATTTAGATGGCAACTTTGTCATTTTGTCGGTACCTGCGGGCGTATACAGTTTAATTTGTACGCATCCGGAGGCGCCCAAACAAGAAATAAAAGGCATGACAATTCGGGAGGGCGGCATTCGCTTGGCCTATTTCCGCTTGGGGAACCCCGATATAGATTTGGGCGGTAAGGCCGAAGAAAATCATCAGAGCCAGAACCTCAATCGCTATTCGGCCCAAAGTATGCTCCTGCGCAGAAAAAGTAGCCAGCAAATTATAGAAACCCTAGCGGCCGAATCTGTTTTCCACTCTGGCGATGAGGACCTGAGTAAGGCCTTGCGCCAATTGCCCCAAGTTAATGTAGAAAACAACAACCAATTATTTATCCGAGGACTAGGCGGGCGCTATCTAAAAACCCTGCTCAATGGGGCCGAACTACCCAGCTTGGACCTCAACAATAGCCTGATTCAACTCGACCTTTTTCCCAGCACGATCATTGACCATATCATTTTGGAAAAAGGCTATTCGGCAGAGCAGTTGGCGAGCTCGGGCACGGGCATTATCAATATAGAAACCCGCCGCTTTCCAGAAAAACAACAGTTGCAGCATCAATTGCATATTGGGATGCACCAAAGCGCTAGCTTCAACCCCAACTTTATGAGCTATGAGGGGGGGACGCTAGACTTTATCGGCCTAGATGATGGCAGCCGAAGTCTGCCCTCCGATGCCCTGAACCTACCCGATAATCCCTCTTCTAGAGACCTCACCCTAGCCTTGCGCAATAGAAGTCTGGCTTTTCCAGCCAACTTTAGCACGAAAATGAATATGCCTGGCCCCAATCTGGGCCTCAATTTCTCCATCAGCCGCCGAAAAGACCTTAAAAAAGGCCGCTCGATTAGCTACGCTTTTGTGGCCCTCTTCAAGCGATTTTCTATGATGTATGAGGGCGGTTATGCCGCTATGCACCACCTCACTGGCGACTATGAAGCCAATTATGAGCTAGAAAATCAGTTGGAGCTTAGCGACCAATTTTATCAGGAACAAAGCCGAGCCAATCTCTTTTTTACCCTATCTTATAAGAGCCGCCGTAACCGCATCTCCTTGGTTATTATGGATAATCTAGGGACCGAAAAAAGCTATCGAGAGCTAGAAGGCCTGGGTGGCAGATATCAATTTGCCTCGGGCTTAGGAGAAGATACTCGCTACCGCACAAAGAGCTGGGATTTTGAGCAGAAGAATATTGCAGCCTTGCAGCTTTTGGGCCGGCATCTCCGCCAAAATGAAGCCCTAGAAATTGATTGGACCCTCTCGGCTAGCCTCTCTAATAATAACCAACCCGACCTCCGCTATTTTAATGAGGTCTATAGCGTGAATACCTTTAGCGGAGAAGAACAAAGCCACCGCATTATTGAGGGCGCCGGGGGAGAACCTCGCCGTTTTTACCGACAAATTCAGGCCTTTAGCGGAGAAGGACAACTCAATTTTAAGCGAAAGTATAAGCAAAAACGACTCAAAAGCCTGAGCTGGGGCTTTAGAGGCACCGCCAAATACCAATACTTTGATGAACGCCAATTGCGCTATTCTACGAGCTATTTGCCCTATACGGGCGGGGGCGCAGCCAATTATATTCAAAGCAGCAACTACATCAATTGGTCTGATAGTACAAACAGCCTTGTGCCAGGTATCTTCATCGAAAATGCCTATGATTCTACCAATAATTATGTGGCTCTAGAGCTCCTTTTGGGCGGCTATACCTCTACTCTCTGGACCCTCGGGCCAAAAACGCAGCTAGAGGCGGGCTTCCGCCTAGAAGGCGTCATCAATGCCTATACGGGCTTCGATCAAGATAGCATTTCGGTCGATGGGCTCAATATGTATCCCGTCCTTCTACCCGCCTTTTCGCTTCGGCATGAACTGGATAAAGATATGCTTTTCCGCCTGGCCTATTCGGCCACTATTGCCCGCCCTTCTTTGCGAGAACTTTCGGCCTTTACCTCTTTTGATTATATGGGCGACTACCAAATTACGGGAAATTTGGAGCTGGCCAAGCAGCCTACGCATTTACAACATCTCGATATTCGCTGGGAGAATTATGAGGGCCAACGCAGCCTTTTGGCTGGGGGATTTTTTGCCAAATACCTCCAAAACCCTATTGAGTTGGCTACTCTAGAACCTGGCTTTAGCGACCAAATGCAGTTTCGAGCCGCTCCTTGGGGCTATCTGCTGGGCATGGAAATCGAACTGCGGCAAGAGCTAGGCATGCTGGGCCAATGGGGAGATGCCTGGTGGATGCAGTTCAATTTTAGCTACATCTATGCCCGAGCCAAAATTGCCAAAGAAGAACTAGATTTTATGCGCCTAGAACGAGCCGATGCCCCTAGTTTTCGCCCGCTTTTTGGCCAATCTCCCTATAATTTGAGCATTCTCTTGCAATATCAAAATAAAAAGTTAAATTTTGAGGCTAACTTGGGCCTTCAGGTCCAAGGCGAACGCCTAGCTTATGTCATTTATGGCAATACCCCCGATATTATCGAGCAGCCTCGCCCCAATTTAGATGTTCATCTGAACAAACCGTTGGGCCGACATTTTGAGCTTCGCTTTTCGGTACAAAACCTCTTAGATAGCCCATTTTTGCAAACCCAAACCTTCAAGGCGAGGGAATACGCTTATCGGCAGTTCAATTGGGGCCGTAGCTTCAATTTTGGCTTCTATTATAATATGTAATTTTTTGGGGCCTCAGCAGCAAGCTGCTGCGGGCTGTGTCGCGGCTCGCAGGTCTGCTCGGCCCTTCGGCGCTTGCAGCGCCTTGGTCTGCGGCTTCGCCGCCCCGCTTTCCATCCCTAGGCCGCTCAACAGTTGGCCTAGCTCAGGGCCCTCTTCTTCGGCCCCCCAAACGAACTTATCTCCCTAAATAAAATTTCCCCCTTATGATTTATCGGATACTCCTCTTTTCTTCCTTTTTGCTCTTTAGCCTGAGCCTTTTGGGCCAAAATAATTTGGGCGACTCTGTGCTGCAAGCCCGAAAAGCCCTGGCCGAAGTCGAATTGCTCAATTCTAAAGAACATCCCAATTATGCCGAAAAGGCCATGGATTTGGCCATGCTCTATTATCGCCAAGACCTAAGCGAAGAACCCGATAGCTTGGTCGCCCAAGCCCTAAGAGTTTTGGGCCGAGAATATGGCGAAGCCTCCGACAAGTTTCAAAGCCAATTGGCCAAATTAGAAGATGAAAAAGCTTGCTTCCTCTATAGCAATTACCAAATCGAAAAGGCCAAATATACCGATGGCGAAAATAGTCTGGCCCACCTCAAAGCGATGCGAGAACTGGTAAAATGTTACCTCATTACCGTAGATTATGCTGGCCACGATTTAGCCGTCTTAATCGCCCAAAAATTAGAAGAAAATTATCCCGAAGAGGATCTCGCCGACTTTATAGCCTTTCTGCCCAAAAACTTAAATCAGCTGGTCCTGCTTCAACGCAGCTTTGAACGCCAAAGAGGCGAAAACTTTCAGGATTTATCAGACCTGATTGAAACAGAAGCTCAAAATAAAACCGAACGACTTATCCTACAAGATATTAGCCTTTTGCTGTATAAGGCCCTTTTGGTCGAAAGTGAGTCTTCCCTCTATTACGGAAGTAAGTTTCAGTCTTATATGCAGCTAAGGGAACAAATTCTTAGCCTCCAAGAAGAAGGGCTAGATGCCGAAGCTAGACGCATTAAACAAAAAATGCCCGCCGAAATGCAACGCTTTTTTGCCCAAGAAATGGAGGTCCGTGCTCTGCTCGCTAAGCATGAAACCAATAGCGAAACCTTCTATAAAAAGTTTAAGGCTTTTATTGATGATAGTGACCAAGGCTATGCCTATGAATTTACCGATGTAGATATTACCGAGGAAGTAAATGCTGTATTAGCAGACCTGAAAAAATATCATGGCGGCCGCAAAGCTCCTTTCTATTATCAGTTTAAATATATCAAAGATAGTCAGCGCTATAGCGATGAAGAAATAGAACGCCGCAGCCTAGCCGAGGAGCTAGAAGCTATTCAGGAAGAAAATGATGGAGATATTAGTGAGGAGGAACTAGATGTCCGCCTCAAAATGGCCCTGCTAGCCGTTAAGGACCTAGATGATGAACTGGCTTTTCAGTCTTTTCAAGACCTATTATCTGCCGCCCTAAGTAAAGACCTAGACGACCTCGATCTTGATGCCATAATGGCCGATGATTATGTTCCAGATGATAGCCCCGATACGGAAGAGATTTACTTGGCCAAAATTCCACAACCTTGGCGGGATATTATGGAGGAAGAGACCAAAATTCTCATTGCTGACTATAATGAAGATCAAAAACTTCCCTTTTATAAGGTAGCCGCAGGAGCCCAATTGGTTAAAGCCGGGATTCTGGTCTATGAGAAGGGCTTCAAGTATATTCAGGAGGCCATCCGAGAAGTAAAACCCAAGGATGAAGAGGCGCTCGTTCAGGCCATTATTCCTATTCTAGAAGAACGCCCACTAATGTTCTATGATGATATTTATAAGGCCGCTGTGGCCCATTTATCTTTGGCCAGCAATAGAGCATTAACCGCTGCCACCCTAGAGTTTATCCGCAAAGCAGAGGGCGGCATCTACAATGATGAGTATGCCGATGTTTTGGCCATGAAGGCCCGCTACCTTTATGATCAGGAGGATAGCGAAAAGAATGGCCTGGCCCAAGAAGCCCTAGCCACCTACGAACAAGCCCTCATGATTTATGAGAAAACAGAGGGGATCTCTATCTTTTATGTAGAACTACTAGAAAAAATTACCGATAAGCTCCTTAAGGATGACCGCTGGGAGACCGCTAGTAGCCAACAACTTTTTGAGCGCCGCCTCAAGGGGTTTGAGCTGCAAGATATAGAGGTCTATATGGGCCGCTACTTGCGGGCCTATCAGGATTTTGCCAATTGGCATTATGACAACGACCGCTATGTAAAGGCCGAGGGACTCTATAAAAAGATGCTGCTCCGCCTGCCCGATGCCGATGAATTTGACCGCGAAGTGGTGGATGAGGCAGAAGTCTACTACCGCCTAGGCCGTATTTATCGCAAAACGGGCCGCTATATTGCCGCCTATGAAGCCCTACAAACGGCCCAACAAAAGGTGGCCGAGCCCAGTGGCCTTTTGGTCCAAATTCTAGATGATTTTGGCCAAACACTACAAGCCCTAGGCGAATACCAAGAGGCTAAAGATTATTTTGACCAAGCTCTTGTCCTACTCCTAGAACTCGAAAGCCAAGGCCAAGTAAACCGCAGTACAAAGTTTAAGGATGCCCTGAATTATATCAAAATCCTTCGCCACCAAGGAGGCGCCATGCTCGAAGAAGGAGAGTACGAACAGGCCTACGATATCTTTAAGCGAATTATGGCCTATGAGGAGCAGTCTAGCTTGCTCGACTTTAAATACGATGCCTCTCTACAACAATTGTTGGCCCTTTATTATGACCTCATGTATGAGGATGAAAAAGCCAAAAAATATCAGGAAATGGCCCTAAAGGGCTTAAAAGACCCTACCGAATTGGCCGACCTTCAACTGCAAATAGCTAGCTTTTACCAAAAAAGAGAACAGCTAGAAAAAGCAGAGGTCCACTACCTAAAGGCCTTGGATATTGACCTAAAACGCCTAGAGGATAGCTATAATGATTTGCCCGAAGAGGAACGCCTAGAGTTTTTGCGCCCCTTGGCCAAACGACTCAATGCCTTTTTCTTGTTTGTGGCCCAAAACCCTCAGCCCAATTTGGTCCAAACAGCCCTAAACGCTCACTTTAGAGTAAAGGGCCTAGCCCTAGAAACTAGTAGCAATATCCGCCAAGTTATTTATGCCTCCGATAATGTGGTGCTGCAAAATAACTTTGAGAAAATGCAAAATCTCAAAAAGGAGGTGGCCCGCCTGCTTAGCCTTAGCCCCAAAGAACGAAAGGCCGAAGGCGTACAACTGACGGTCCTAGAAAAAGAAATTAAGGACCTAGAAGAACGAATTAGCCGAGACTCTAAACCCCTCAGAGAGGTCTTTGAACAAGAAAATCAACAGCTCAATTTGGCCCAACTCAAAGAAAAGTTAGGCGAAAATGAGGCCGCTGTCGATTTCTTGCGCCTAGAGCGAAGCGATGATTATGGAAATATTAGCGCCCAGTATTATGGAATGCTCATGCGGCCCGAATGGGAGGGACCAAAAATGATCCCCCTTTGCCTAGAAAGCGAATTGGCGATGAGCCTGCAAAATGAGGTTTCTCCTGCTGGACTCAACTATATTACAGATGACCTAGAGAGCAATAATCTCTATTTTATGCTTTGGGAACCCATGGAAAAAGAGCTGGAAGGCGCCAAAACTATCCACCTTTGTCCCACCGGATTATTGGCCAAAATTGCCTTTGCCACTCTGCGAGTAGATGATTTTTCTCGCCTGCGCCTGATGGACCGCCACGATATTATTTATCATAGCGCCATGCGAGACCTCCTCCGAGAACAGACCGCTAGCCAAAAGGCCAAAATCTCTTTGATTGGTGGGGTGAAATTTGACCTTAGCCAAACAGAACTAGAAGTTGTGGCCCAAGCACAAAATGTAGAACTCCCCTTTGATAAAATCAAAGAGGGCGAACTGGGTATTCCAGATTTTGGAACCTTTAATGAGGAGGCCCTAGCCGCCAATTTACCAACCCCCAAGGCTGGCGCTAGCCGTGGCGAAGACTTCCTTTATTTGCAAGGAACAGAAAAAGAGGTCAACCAAATTGCCCAGCAGTTTCAGGCCGAAAACTGGGGCGTAAATAAAATTATGGGCCTCAATGCCCTAGAAGAAACCGTAGTAGAGCATATCAACCGAGAGGAGCCCAATATTTTGCATGTAGCCACACATGGCTATTTTTTCCCTGCGCCAAAAGTAGAAACGGACCTGCGCAAGGCCTTGGCCCAAAAGAAGCAAGAAAAAACCTTTGAAGAGCGCTTGGCCGAAATCGAAAATCCGCTCTTCCGCTCGGGCTTGGCCCTGACTAATATTAACTATGTCTGGAAAGGCCGAGCTCCCATTGAGGGCCTAGCCGATGGAATCTTTAGTGCCTATGAGGTCTCTAACCTCAATCTTTTCCAAACAGAATTGGTGGTCCTTTCGGCCTGTGAAACAGGCCGAGGCGATATTGATAATAACGAAGGAATTATGGGCTTGCAAAGGGCATTTAAGATGGCCGGTGCCCAACGCCTGATTATTAGTCTTTGGAAGGTGCCCGATGCCCAGACCTCTGAACTGATGCAGCGTTTTTATCGCCACTACTTATCTTTGGGCAATTATCATAAGGCTTTCCGCTTGGCCCAAGACGAAATGCGGGCGCAGTACCGTAACCCCTATTATTGGGCGGCCTTTATTCTGCTCGAGTAAACGGCCCCGCCTGGCCTAGCGCTGCGGAGCGGGTGGCCGAAGGCCAGACCGAAGGCGAAACGAAGTGAAGCCTGAAGGGCCGAGCAGACTTGCGAGCCCCGTAGCATAGCGGCGGCCGAGCTAGGCGTAGCCTAGCCGGCCGCAGGCCCCAAAAGTATATCCAAAACAAACATTCATCATATTTAATTGCAATTGTATGAAAACCTATCTCCATTATTTTGCAGCCCTTCTGCTGCTGTTTACCCTAAGCCCTTCCCTAGAGGCCCAGATGATTCATGACGCCCGAAAAATTCGGGAAATGATTGATGAAGATGGGATGCTGATGACGACAAAATCGACACAATCAGAACTCATTAAGTTGTTGGCCTACAACTTGGACCGCCCCTTAGCCAAGTCGGCTAGCCAGGCGGATGTACTAGAAGCCTATGAAGACAACCCCTTTATTGCCCCCTATTTGGTCCTAGTAATGGCCGAGGAAGACCGAGGCGTAGAGGGCGACGGACAGCGGGCCATTGGTGGTTTGGCCGGAGCCGCTAGTGGTTTGGGCATGCCCGGTTCTACCTTTATTATGGGCCTAACCGACTTTCTAGTCAATCGGACCAAACAAGAGCTGACGATTGCCTTTTTTAAGGATTTTCAGAAAAAAGTGGAGGAATCTGAGGAGATGCGCTACCTCTTTCCCACCACTTCGGCCGTTTTGCTCCAAATTGATAAGGATATTTACCGCTTTAATGCCTTTTGGGAGGTTTTGAGAGAAAGCTTTTTGACCGACCTCAATGACTTGGGCTACCATCTAGATGATTTTGTGCAAAATTCTTCTCGCATCAAGAGCCCCATGCAGCGCCATATGATGAGCGACTTTTTTAAGGTAGGCGAGCTCTTGCAAGAGCAAACTCCTCCCGCTCAAATTGTGAGCTATATGGCTGAAGATGCCTATTTGCACGTGCTTACGCCCGAGGATGATAGCGCCGCTTTTGTGCCCGTGATGCAACGCAACCTCAAGCTATTGGGCTTGTTCTCTAAGGCCTTGGAGCAAAAAGATCAGTCTGGCTATTGGGTGACCCCCAATGAGGTGGTGGACCTTGTTCGCGACACTACTTTTAATGATATTTTCTTTGGCCTACTCTACCAAAAAGGAAAAGATTATCAAATTGATGAGGAGAAAACCTTGGGCGAAAGCCTTTTGGACCTCCGTGGCGATAACCTCAAGATGCGTTCATTGGTCAATAACCTTAAGCGCTTTGCCGATGAGGGCAAAAATGTACAGCGCATTGCCAAGGATATTCGCGGCAGAAAAAATGCTCGCCGCCGTGCCAAAGGAGGTGCTACCCTAGACGAAAGCGAGAAGGAACTGGAGTTTGACGACTATTATCATTTTACTCAGGGAGTCTCGAATATGCTGCTAGAAGGTTATAATTTTAAGAAGCAGTTGGTGGGCGCCACTACCGAGCAAGATAGTATTGTAGACCGTTATTTGGGCATTGTGGGCGACCTCAACACCCTGGGCCTCAATATCCGCAAGAAGCATTATACTTCTGCCGTGATCAATACTTTGGTCATTATTGAAAAGCTCTTGCCCCAAGACGAATATGCTTGTGAGCGCAAGAATTTGATGAAGTACGGTAGCTTTATCGCTACGGCGGTACAGGCCAAATCTTCTAAGGAAGTGAGCCAGGCGATTTCGGCTTTTGCTTTGCCTCCTGGCGGCTCTGCCATCAAGAAATACTCTCGCTTTAGTGTGGCCATCAATGCCTATGTGGGCCTTTCTGCTGGCCAAGAGCACCTAAATGGTGTTGGAACGAGCAGCTTTTATTCTTTGGCCACTCCCGTTGGCGTGACCTTCAACTGGGGCTTCAAAGGCGCGGGTTCTATCAGTATTTTGGCCTCGGCTATCGATCTTGGCGCCCTGACTACCTTCCGCTTTGAGGCCGAAGGCGAGGATAATGTGAGCGAATTGCCCGAGCTAAAAATGGAAAATGTCTTTGCTCCCGGCGCTTACCTCATTTATGGGGTGCCCAAATATCCACTTTCTATTGGGGTGGGTGCACAGTTAGGCCCCAACCTCAGAGAGGTGACCAATGCGAGCCTGAATATCGATAAAACTAGCGGCTGGCGCTGGGGCGCATTCATCGCCGTCGATATTCCCATCGTGAGCCTTTATAGCTCTAATAAATACTACAAAAAATGCTGCAAAAGCTGTAATCAATAGATAACGCAAAGAGAAGTGCTTCAACAAGTGCTTCTCTTTTTTTTGGGGCCCGCGGCCGCCCAAAATAGGGCGGGCGGCCGCCGCTATGCTGCGGGGCTCGCTGTTCGCTCGGCCCTGCGCGGGCTTTGCCCGCTCGGTCTGGCCTTCGGCCACCCGCTCCGCAGCGCTGGGCCATGGCTCGCTGCGCTCGCAGGCGGCTTCGCCGCCTATTAAGGACCAAAAAGGACATAAAATAGCCGAATAAAGGCCTTAAACTATGCGCTAGTTCTTTAACTTTGCGGGCAGTTTGATGTTAAAATCAAAAAATAAACGATCCGATGAAAAATATGTCTAAAATATGGGCCTTCGGGAGCCTGTCGCTCAGCTTTTTATTAACGGCCTGCTTTGCTATCGAAAATGGCCAAGGCTTTCAGAAAATTGCCCCCGGCGGCTGGCGGGCGGTCTTTATGTTTGGAGAAGGAGAAGATGCCGAGCGAGTGCCCGTCCTCTTTAAATCTATTAGCAGCCAAGAGGTGGATAAACCCCGCCTGCTTTTCTATAATGGAGAGGATAGCGTCTATGCCGATAGCCTCCGTTTTTGGGGCGATACCCTCTTTGTGCACTTCAAAGAAACCGAAAACTACCTCCGCCTTATTCGAGAAGTAGACCTGATGGAAGGCAATTATATGGTGAAAGGCGCCGCCGCCAAAGGCGAGGACCTCCCGATTAAGCTCTATGCTAAGTTTAGCCGCCCACATCGCTTTAAGGATCTGCATATGGAACCCGCACATGATATCAATGGAAATTGGGCCTTAGATATTTTGGACCAAGAAGAAAACTTGATTCCCGGACAACTTAAGTTGCGGACAGATAAAAATACAGTCTATGCCGAGCTCAAATCAGGCATTAGCAAAAGCCCCATCCACTTAGAAGGTACGGTCCAAAAGGACCAAATTAGACTTTCTGCTTTTACAGGCAAGGAACTGGTCTATATTTCGGCAGACCTTAGAGATGCCAATACCCTCGGCCGAGCTAAAATTCGCTATAATCAGCTAGAGTATGCCTGCTCTGCCAAAAAAATGAATCAATAATGTTGTTATTTGCCTTATTAGCCAGTTTGCTTTTGGTTGGTTTGGGGAGCTATTTTTTGCTGGCCCACTGGAACAAAAGACAAGAAAAGGCCATGCAAATACAATGGCAGTTTCTGCTCGACGAATATGCTCTCCAAAGCCTAAGCGCAGAAGAAGACGAGGCCTTTTTTCGCCTAGCCGCCAAAGGGAAATTGGCCGGCTTTCCGCTCTATATGGAACAGTATAGCCGCAGCAGCAATAAAGCCGATAGCTATCAGTTTTTTGCCGAGCTGAGTCTCCCCAAAAATAGTCCGAAAACTTATTTGGGCCAAGAAACCCTGCTCAGCCAAATTCAAGCAGAACTAGGCTGGATAGATATCCAAATAGGAGAGGCCAAACTAGATGATAACTTCTTGCTCCGCTCAGAAAATGAGGCTTTTGTCCATCAGCTACTCAATGAAGAACTCATTCATAAATTGCTGCGCCTAGAACGCCAATGGAAAGGGCATTTTGAATGGGAGGCCAATACTCTCCGATTTGAAGCCTCTGCCATTTTGCTAGATGCAGAGGACCTGAAATGGGCCAAAGCGATGCTCAACCTCCTAGCTCTATTGGCCCAAAAAACAATTAAATAGTAGAAAACCACCTTTTTGTCGAATATAAAGGAATTATCTATTGACTAAAGGGAAAGCTTAAGGCCGTGGCAATATTTTTGAAGAAAATGTTAAGAAAATTGCCTATCTACTAAGCAATTAAGAATAATTCTACGTTCTAGTAGTATACCTATAACTAGAGGCTTTATTTTTTATACCTTAGCTGCTCAACGCCCTACACCTATGAAGTACATATATGGACCTTTTGTCCTCCTCTTGTTCTGTCTGTATAGCTGCCAGCCAGAAATGAAAGATGCAGCAGCACTTAGCCAAATTCCTACCGAAAAGGAGTTGGTAGAACGCCCAGTTTTATCGCCTACCCCTATGGCCGATAGTATCTCGCTTCGTTTAGAAATGAAGGAGCACTCTATTGAAATTGCCATGAAGGAGGAAGAGTTGGGCCAAAAGGAATTATCGGCAGAGCGCTTGGCCGCTTTGCGGGCGTGGTGGGAGCAACTGCCCGAAAATGTGCAGCAGCAAATCCAAAGAAAAGAGGTGGAGCTCGAGCTGGTCACGCAGCTAAGCTCTACCGATGAGGCCAAAATGCAGCCCGAACAAACGGACCCTCAAATTGAGCAAACTGGAGAAGCCCTAGAAGAAATTATTGGCAGTAGCCCAGAAATGACGTTTAGAGTGAATACCACTTTACTCAATAAAACAGCAGAACTAGCCAGTACAGAAGGCTCTACTTCTATCCATATCCTGAAAAAGGTATCTGCTGATTTGAAGAGTTTTGACCAAGAGGTGCATTTGACTACGGCCAGCATTCGCCAAGCTAATTTGCAAACGATGCAGCAATGGTGGATGAACCTGCCCGAAGATATACAACTTAAAATCCAACAAGGCGAGTTGCGGATCGATCTCAGTGCGGTGGCTTTGGACCGAGGCATTGAGTCGGCAGAGCTCCTCGGCGAAAAGTCACATCAGCAGGCGCTGTTGATGGGTGATTTGCTGCAACAAATTGTGGGTTTTTATCGCCAAGATGGAAAAAATTATCCCTTGGGCCGCATTCGCACTCAAGCGCTCATTGAGCCTTATCAAGAAGAGATGAAGCTAGACGAAAAAGTGAATACTTTGATTCGCATACAGTTGCGCCCAGCCAATGAATTACCCGCTGGTCCAATTTAAACGCCTAGCCGCATTAACGCAAAGCGAGCTCAGCCATTTGGCTGAGCTCGCTTTTTTCTTGGCCTAGCGCTGTGGAGCAGTGCGGCGCAGCCGCAGACCAAAGCCCGAAGGGCTGCAGGGCCGAGCGAGCAGCGAGCTGCGCAACATAGCGCAGCAGCTTTAGCTGCTGAGGCCCCAAATCTTTAATAAATTACTTCGCCTCGAACCAAAGGGGGCTATCATCAAAGCGTTGGCCATTATAATTGAAGCAAATCTCTTGACCAGGCTCAATGTCCTCGCCCGCATAAACATCAATAGATTGGCCATCTTTATTCATCTGATAATAGGCATTGGGCTGATAGGAATGGTTGTACAAAGAGCCGTAGCCCAGGGCAATAGCGGCCTGTTTGCCCTCTTTATCCCACAAAAAATAGTAATCGTGCAAAAAGGTCTGATGAATCTTTTCTCGATCTTCATTAGAGAGGACCAGCACGGGGCAGATCTCGATCAGGGTGTCTTTGGGAATATAATCGGCGGTAAAAATGCCGCGGCCCCCCTTGGGGCTATCCTTAAAATAGATAAAGTCTAATCGTTGCATCTTAATCGGCTTGATTTGGTCCAGAACTAATGCGACTTGCTCGTAAGGCGGGCAAATAAGCGGCCCCAGTTCCTATAGTTAAAACGGTAATAATGACAATCAGAAAGTCGCTTAGGCGCATGCTCACGGGATAAGATTGGACCACAAAGTTGCTGCCGGCCCCTTCTAAGGCCACCAAGCCAAATTCCTGCTGCAAAAGGCAAAGCAAAACGGCCATTAGGCAGCCGCCAAAGAGGCCAAAGGCAGAGAGCAAAAAGCCCTCGGCCAAAAAGATGTTGCGCAAAAGCGATTTTTGGGCGCCCATGGCTTGCAGATGGGCAATATCGGCCTTTTTTTCTAGGACCAGCATCCAGAGCGCACCCACCATATTGAAGGCCACCAAAAGCAGGGTGAAGGCAAAGATCAGAAAGCCCACCCATTTTTCCATATTGGTAATTTTATAAAAGGCCTCATCTTGTTGGTAGCGGTTTTGGACCTTAAAGTTGGGGCCCATAATTTCCTGAACAGCAGCTTGAACGCTTTGCTCATTGGCGCCAGGCCGCAGGCGCAGCTCCAAAGCCGAGATTTCTCCCGCCTTATAAGCCAATACATCTTGGACAAAAGCCAGGGGCAAAATGGCCATATTATCATAGTCAATTTGCCGAACCGCATAAATGGCCCCCGGATAAAAGTTCCGCTTGCGAAAAGGCTCTCCCGTGGTGGCCGTATACTTTTTTAGCTCTCTTTTGGGCATAAAAATTTTTACCGGCCGATCGCGTAGGGCCCGCAGCCCTAAGGTATGCTCCAAAGTAGCGCCGAGCAAGCCCACCGGCTGGCTATCATCGGCAAAGTCTTTGGGCAAAGGCCGCTTGCCTCGCTCAATGCAGGTATCCAAGCTCAAGACCTCCCAAAAACTAGGGTCTACACCTTTTAGACTGCCCAAATTTTGCCGGCCCTCATACTCAAAAAGGGCAATTTCTTCTAAGGTTTGGCTGAGGGCCAAAATGTCGGGATGATCTTGCAAACGCAAAATTTGCTCTTCTTCTGGAGAAAAAACTTTGCCCTCTATAGGCGAGACCAAAAGCTCCGGTTTGAAGCTATTCATCAGGCTTTGGAGCAATTCCTCAAAGCCATTAAAGACCGACATAATGACCAATAGGGCCATACTCCCTAGGCCAATCCCGAAAACCGAGATGGCAGAGATCAAATGAATGGCATTGGTCGATTTCTTAGAAAAAATATAGCGCAGGGCAATCCAAAAGGCTAAACGCATAAGTTGGGGGATTTAGTCCTCTTCACGGTCCTGCTGCGCCTCTTTCATCGAGCGCATCGTATTCTTTTCTCCATTGATTTTCTGAAAGAGCTTATCGATCTCTTCCACCTGGTCCAAGGTGTCATCAATAAAAAACTTGAGGCGAGGAATGCGACGCACCTGCTTGCGAATGCGCTTGCCCAATTCGGTCCGCAAACGTACCAAATTTTCCCACATTTCCTTAATGACTTCCTGCTTGTATACGCTATTATAGACGCTGAGATAAATATAAGCAATCCCCATATCAGAGCTCATGCGCACTCGGGTAACGGTCACCAAAGCATCGCCATAAATGAGGCGGCCTTCATTTTGGAGGACCACAGAAAATTCTCTTTGAATCATAGCAGCTACTTGCCGCTGCTTTATCGTTTGCTGTTCCATTTCTATTATTATTTTATGCTGATTTTGGGGCCTGCGGCCAGTTCGGCCTTTGGCCTCCCTTGGCCGCCGCTATGTTGTCGGGGCTCGCAGGTCTGCTCGGCCCTGCGGCGGCTTTGCCGCCTTGGTCTGGCCTAACGGCCACCCCTACACAGCGCTAGGCCAATAAACGCCTAGCCAATGGGCCAAACGCAAAGGTAAAAAAGAGCGGGCAGCTTTTTTAATTTTATCGTTCAGAAGCTTAAAGCCCCAAATTCCCTTAATACTGACGAGCATTTTTAAGGCAGCATTGTTTGTACTTTTTGCCACTGCCGCAGGGACAAGGGCTGTTGCGGCCCAGTTTGCGCCCATTATAGCCAATCATGGCTTGGGCCGCTAGGCGAAAATGCTGTTTGGTATCTTGTTGGAAAATCTTTTGCATCAGCTCGTAAAGCTCGGGCTCTCTTTTTTGCATAACTTCGGGCCGCTCAAAGAAGTATTCGCTGGCCACGGCAAAAAATTCCACCTTATTAGTGGCCCCATAGGGATTCATATTCGATTTGCCCGCCTTGATGTTCTCAATTTCTTTGTGCATGACCTCTAGCCAAGGCTCCAAATATTGATTTTGTAAAAAGACCTCGGGCACCCCATCGTAGTTGCCATCGGCGGCATCTAGCAAATGAGCAAACTCATGAATGCCCACATTGAGCTTATCGCCAGAATTTTGGAAGCCAGAAATTAGGGCCGGTTTAGAGAGAATCATCATGCCCTGCATCACACCCGTGCCCACCATGCCCCAAACGGAGCGGCCATGGCCTTCGGTGCGAAAATTTTTATCAAAAGCGCCGGGATAAATAAGGATTTCGCCTAAGTTTTCATACTCCCAATCGGGAAAACTAAAAACGGGAATTTCGGCGCTGGCGGCAGCTAAGACCAAGGTGAGGTCATCCACCTCAGTTTTGACGCCCGTCACTCGGGTTTCATGCAAAAAGATTTGGATTTCGGTTTCAAAGCGTCTTTTATCTACTTCAGAAAGGGCGCGATAAAAGGCCACATACTCCTCTAAAATCTCCCGCCATTTTTCGGGGAAAGGCGTGTTTTCTAGCTTTTGCCGTTCTCTGTATTTTTTGGTCAGAATGCTATATATATTATAGCTGACGACAAAGTTGGTCAGTATGAGTATAATTAAGATCTCGGGAGTAACGGCGCTAACAAAGGTAAATAGATGAAAGGTCGCGCTAATAATGAGCACAATAGCTAGGGATAGCAGTTGATTGATACGGACTTTTTTGGCGGAGAGTAGCATAGGCAAATCTAAGATGAAGCTTGGAGTTTGGCTTGAAAATACCGCTTTTAGCTTAAAAACTGCTAGTTTTGCCCTCCAATATCTAGTTTATGATTTATACCGTATTGCGCCAGTTTGTTCGCTTATTGCTCTTTGGTTTTTTTCGCCGTATGTATTGGCGACAAAAGCAGAGTTTGCCTAAAAATGGGCCCTTATTGATTATTGTCAATCATTCGACTGCTTTTACGGAAATGCTCATTTTGGGGGCATTTCTGCCCCGCTCTATTTATTATTGGGCCAGGGCGTCGGTTTTTACTAATCCTTGGGCCCGTTGGTTTTATCGGCAAATTCACATTTTGCCCATCATGCGGGCCGAGGAAGGGCTGCGGAAGTTGGACCAAAATGCCTCGACTATGCAGCAATCGCAAGCTTATCTAAAAGAGGGCTTGGCGGTGGTCATTGCGCCAGAGGGAAATTGCGTGATGGAAAAGCGTTTGCGGCATTTTCGGACGGGCACGGCACGTTTGGCGCTCTCTACTTTGGAGCAATTGCCAGCGGGCCAAGATTTGCAAGTTTTGCCCATTGGGGTCAACTTTAGCCATCATAAAAATTGGCGGGCGGAGGTCAAAATTAGCATTGGCGAGCGCTTTTCGGTCCGAGATTTTGACGAAGATTACCAAAAAGACCCACAAAGAGGGGCCAAGTTATTGACCTACGCCATGCGGGAAGCCTTGGCCAAAGAAGTCATTTGGATAGAGCGAGAAGAGGATGAAGAACTGGCCGAATACCTCTACAGTTTTGCCCGTCAGGGCCAGGGCCAAGCCACTGGCTTCCTACAGGCCGATGCGGGAGCCTTAGGCGAAGATCAGCGCTTAACCGAGCAGCTCAATGCCTTGGAGGAAGAGAAAAAAGCGCAGCATTTGGCCGCTTGTCGAGATTATTTTGGGACTTTGGCCGAGCATAAATTGCCCTTGGCCATTTTTCAGCCAAACCCAATTTCGCCTGTTTTATTTATTTTGTTTTTGCCGCTCTATTTGGCGGGTTGGCTACTTTCTTGGCCCTTATTTACGGCTATTCGGGCCTTGAGGGCGCATTTTATCCGCTCGCCTAAAAGTCAGCATTTTTGGGGCCCTATGGCCATGGCCTTTGCCCTAATTTGTTGGCTGCCTTACAGCTTAATTTGGAGTATTTTGGGCTTGATTTACTTTGGTGGCTTGGGTTTGCTTTTGCCCGTATTGGTCCTTTGCCTCAGCTTATTTTATGTTCGGATGCGAGATGCGGCCCTTTTATTTTTGGCCAAACTGCGTTGGATGAAATTGGGCGCTAGCCAAAAAGAAAGCCTGCAAGAGCGAGGAAAATCGCTATTGCAGGCCTTGCGTCAAGATTTTGATCTTTAGAACTGAAAAGTATCAATATCCTTCACTTTATTTTCGAACCAGGCAATGGGCTGTTGGGTCTTGTTGCCCGTCCAAGTATCACATTTAAAGAAGTTATAGAAGAGCTGTTTATTTTCTGGCCCAAGCTGCTTAAAAGTTTGGGCCAGTTTATTTTCTGCCTCCTCCTTGCGGCCTTTTTGCCAAAATTTCCAAGCATAATAGGCTTCATCATGCAGGGCAATCAGTTGCAAAAGCCGCTCATCGCTCAAGTAATTTTTGGCAAAGCGCTTAGCAATTGCCGCATGATGCTTAGACCAATCTCTTCTGGGGCGCTGGCTTTCCTCCAAATACTTAAAGGTATCGTGAATAATAGCCACCAAACGAAGATCTTGGCGCACATCGGCCGAAAAATTCACGGCATTAATATTGGCCAAAACATCTTGGATATGAAAAAGAATTTGCCCCTCGGGATGGCCAGGTCGAGGCTTACCCCAAAAGGCACCACGCAGCCAAGCCGGATCCATCAAGAGAATCTGCTCTAGCTTGGTTTCGGGTTGAATATAATGCTCCAAAACCGCCCGCTGTCGGTTAACCGTTAGCGGAACATGAATAGGCCTGGGCGCTTGATAGTTGAGGTTAAACATAAAATTAGGGCGTAAAACTGCTTTTTAGCTAAAAAATAAGGCCCAATAAGGGGCCAATGCTGTCTCTATTTAGACCAAATATCTTACCAAAAGTTAAGTTTTCTTTAGTAAATTAAACGATCGTACAAAGTCTTTTAGTATAGACGAAAACAGGGGGCTCTAGGTTCGATAAAGCCTGTTTATTCCTTATTTTTATTTGGGGCTGCCCCGCCCTGCGGGCGGGTCGGGCTGTGCCGGGCTCGCAGCTCTGCTCGGCCCATCGCTTTTTTCGCTTCGCTCAAAAAGCTCGGTCTGGCCTTCGGCCACCCTTTCCATCCCTCAGCCGCGGGCCTTCGGCCCTTTGTAGCGCCAAAAATTGGTCAGTATACGATAACAAAATTTTGACAATTAGTTGATTACCCAATAAAAATGCCTATATTAGAAACAACTAGTAGGGCCAAAAGCACTACTTTTTTTTATACAATTTTATAAATTAAATAAACGTACAATCAAAAAAATGAAAAAAGTCTCCTTCCTCCCCTTTTTTTTACTGCTCGGGCTTTCTTTATCGGCCCAAAAGGCGACATCTTTTAGCCTTTTAGATTTTCCTTATACGGATGTGCATTTACATTCTGCGCTCAAGCCTTTCAATTCTTTGGATGTTTGTAGTTATAGTATTTGGGAGCCCATCAATCATAATTGTGAGGGCAAGTTATCTAAATTATTTGTGAGCAGCTCTAAGGAGGTCCCTCGCTATTCGCAATGTCATTTTGAGGGCTTAATGCAGGGAAATGTGGGCCTAGGCTTTTTATCGCTTACGCCTTTAGAAAAGGGAATGATGCATGTGCGTTTACTGAATGAAAAGAAAAAGGGGAAGGGGACCATGGCCTGTGTCTCTGGAGTAGAGCTTGAGGATATGCCCTGCCGTAAGGCCCAGATTAACTACTATGAAGATTTGCGGGCCAATATAGAATATGTATTGGCGGCAGAGGGCCAAAATTATTATATGAATGCCATGCCCAAGCAGTATGAGGTGGCCAAAAGTCGAGAGCATCTGCAAGAGCTCTTGGCCGATGAGCATAAACTGGCCATTGTATTAAATATAGAGGGCGGGCATAGTTTGGGGCTTTCCTTAGAAGAAAATGATATTTCTCAAACAGAAGAGTATGCCCAGTTCTACCTCAAGAATGTGGACCGTATGAAAGGGGTTTTGCCCCTGACCGAAGGTAAGGAGGATTATTTGGAGCAGCCCATTTTGAGCATGAACATCAACCACTTTTTCTGGAACGGCCTTTCTGGACATGCCAGAACCTTTAGCGGACTACAAACCTTTGTGTTTGGAGGCAAAAAAGGAGTAGGAGAGGGGCTGACCCCCTTGGGCAAAAAAGTGATTAAGAAAATGCTAGACCAAGAAAATGGTCGCCGCATTTTAGTCGATGTAAAACATATGAGTCTAGATGCTCGTCTTTGGTACTACAGCTATCTAGAAGAGCTCCGCGCCCAAGGAGATACCGTAGGCATCATTAGCTCGCATTCTACAGTAGCGGGCTGCTCTATTCATGATAAGGCCTTTAAGCGCAAAGACAATAAGGCCAAAAATAAACATGCTTACCTCAATCGCTGGACCATCAGCCTGGCCGATGAGGATATTCGCCAAATACATCAATCTAAAGGCATTGTCGGCATCATGCTAGATAAATACCGCCTGATGGGCAATAAGGCCAAAAAGGCCGTAGAACAAACCGTAGAAGGCTCGGCCCAAAGAAGAAAACTCTATGTTCAGGTCATTATGGCCAATGTTTTTGCTACCGTAAAGGCTGTAAACGAACCCTCTGCCTGGGATATATTGGCCCTAGGCTCTGACTTTGACGGCATGATTGCCCCCTTTGAATGCTATGCTAGCTCTGCCGATATGCCCCTTTTGGCACAAGACCTTTATGCCTTTTTGCAGGAACCAGAAGCTATCTTTGATCTCTTTACTAAAGAAGAAGTAGAGGCCCTGATGTTTGACCTTAGCCCAGAAGAAATTATACGCAAATTTATGTACGAAAATGGACGAAATTTTGCCCTGCGCAATTTACCTAGCTATTTGTCGGAAGGTTAAAATTCAAAATTTTATATAGCTAAATAGCGGAAACTGCATTTCTTTTAAGTAGAATTACGTCAGAAAGGCCAATATATTAGGCCAAATGCCGTTATTGATAGATGAATAGAAATTAATTATGGGTTAAGGTGACCTAAATATTTGGAAATCTGACTTTTGCCCCCTACTTTTATTCTAGAATTCTATTTTTATCATTCTTAAACTAATGCATTATGAGAATCCTAACCGCTGTACTTGCATTTGTGCTCGCTTTTAATAGCTTCGCATTTGCTGCACCTCAAAATGAGGACAAAATGGTAGCTGTTGTTCTACTTATGGACAATGGTGACGACAAAGAAGTTGTAGCTACTATCTACACTAGCCTTATGGCCGCTGAAAAAGTAGCCAAAGTAATGAACATCGAGATGATCGCTTCTGATGATCCCGTTGAAAATGATGTTTTCGTTTTCTCTCTAAAGTCTGAAGAGCAGAAGGACGTAACCATGAAAATGTTCGATGAAGAAGGTTATGAGTTGGCTGCCCACCGTGTGATGGAAGTTAACGAAGGTAGCAACTACAACGCACTTAATGTAGAAACTCTCGATGACGGAACTTACATGTTCCAGATCACTGATGAGTCTGGTGCTGAGCTTAACCGCAAAGTAACTATCAAGCGTCAGTAATCTCCTGTCGTCTGAAATGTATAAAGGGTAGCAGTTTGTTCTGCTGCCCTTTTTTTATGCCCATATTTGGCCCTTTTGCGGTTTTGCAGGCCCGAAGGGCCGCAGGCCTAGCGATGTGCAGCAGGGGCCCGCAGGGCCAGACCGAGCCGCTGAAGGCGGCGAAGGGCCGAGCAGACCTGCGAGCTGCGAAACGTAGCGCCCGCCGCAGGCGGGAGGCCCCAAAAAACATCGAGCTGCGACAACAAGAACTTTAGTTCGCCGTTCAACGACCAAAGGGAGTAAAGGTAGCGCCGCAAGGCGTAGCCGCAGCGGAGGCCCATTATAAAAAAGCCCATAACAACTTGTGTTGCTATGGGCTTTAGTTTATGCTGTTAGGCAGGAAATTATCCTTCTACAGTGCTTTTCTTCAAAAACTCTTTGATGGCTTTAGAAGTCATTGACTTAGGACGCTCTAGTGGCATACCGAGGGCACGAGACCAAACGCCGGCGGCCAAAACACCCATGGCGCGAGACACGCCAAAAAGTACAGTGTAGAAGCTAAACTCTTTGAGGCCATAGTGCATGAGTAGCGCACCAGAGTGAGCATCTACATTGGGCCAAGGGTTTTTCACTTTGCCCAAATCCTGAAGGATGGGAGGAACAATAGTGAAGAGCTTCCAAACGATGCTGACAATAGCGTCATCCTTGATGTACTCCTCGGCAAAGTGGCGCTGAGCAATATAACGAGGATCGGGCTGGCGAAGAACCGCATGACCGTAGCCAGGGATCACCTTACCGGCTTCCAAAGTTTGGTTGATGTATTCTGTAATTTGCTCGTTGGTGGGCGTATCGGTACCTAGTTCTTCTACCATTTCCAAGATCCATTTGATCACCTCTTGGTTGGCCAAACCGTGAAGGGGGCCCGCCAAGGCGTTCATACCACCAGAGAGTGAGTAATAAGGATCGCTAAGCGTAGAACCGACCAAATGCGTGCTGTGTGCAGAGGCATTTCCACCTTCATGATCTGCATGAATAGTGAGGTACAAACGCATCAATGACTTAAAGTCCGCATGCTCAGAAATACCAAGCATATGAGCAAAGTTGGCTCCCCAATCTAGGCTAGGATCAGCAGCAATATGCTCATTATTGTGGAAAGTACGGCGGTAGATATAAGCCGCCAAGCGAGGAAGCTTAGCAATGAGGTTCATGCTATCTTCATAGTAAGCATCCCAATATTCATTCTTGGGCATGCCCTCCTCATAGCGCTTGGCAAAAACGCTATCGTTTTGTAGCGATAGAATTCCCATACTCAATTGAGTCATGGGGTGAGTATCTGCAGGCATAGCGTCTAGCATAGCAGTGGTGCGAGCAGGAAGTTCTCCTCTCTTTTTCCATTCTTCTGTTAGCCAGTTCACCTCCTCTTGGCTAGGAATTTCACCGACTAGCATGAGCCAGAACAATCCCTCGGGTAGAGGCTCCTTGCAGTTGGGCGCCTTGGGCAACAACTTGCGTAGCTCACGGATCGAGTAGCCCCGGAAACGGATCCCTTCATAGGCATCTAGCTCAGAAGTCTCCCAAATCATACTTTTCATGCCGCGCATACCACCATATAACTGGCGAATAGCAACTTGGTCGATAATCTTATCTCCATGTTCTTTGAGCATTGCTCGGTTTTCCTGAAAGAGCGCAGCGGCTTTCTCCGCAAATTTTTGTTTTAAGGCGTCCATTTGAATTTTATATTTAATATGTCATTATCAGCAATGAGCTTGATAATTTTGGTGATAATATGGATGGGGAATAAAACCAATGTAGCAACAACTATAAGTTAAAAAGGTTGTTTGTTCGGCCAATGGCTTACTCCCAAAGTTTACAGTCCCATTTTGAGTAGGTGCAACAAGTACTCGCCATACCCACTCTTTTTATATTTCTCGCCCAATTGGGCTAGTTGTTCCGCATCAATAAAGCCCATCTGATAGGCCACTTCTTCAATACAGCCAATCTTAAGGCCCTGACGTTGCTCAATGACCTCAATAAACTGACCCGCCTGCATCAAGGAGGCATGCGTGCCCGTATCTAACCAAGCAATTCCTCTACCCATCGGGCTAACCTTCAAACGGCCCGCCTTGAGATAGTGCAAGTTCACATCCGTAATCTCTAACTCCCCTCTAGCAGAAGGCTCCAAGTTACGAGCAATTTCTATTACGTCATTGTCATAAAAGTAAATGCCCGGTACCGCATAATTAGATTTGGGCGTCTGGGGCTTCTCCTCAATAGAAATCGCCTGACGATCTTTATCAAATTCTACTACTCCATAACGCTCCGGATCAGAAACTGGATAGGCAAATACTAAACCGCCCTCCACTTTTGTGGCCGCCTGAAGTTGCTCATCTAAACGGTCTCCGTAAAAAATATTGTCGCCCAAAATAAGGGCTACCGAATCTCCCCCAATAAAGTCCTCCGCCAAAATAAAGGCCTGGGCAATGCCCTCCGGCTTGGGCTGCTCGATATAACTAAACTGGCAACCAATCTGACTGCCATCACCCAATAGTTTCTGGAAGTTAGGCAGGTCGTGAGGCGTAGAAATAATCAAGATTTCTCTAATTCCCGCCGACATTAAGGTCGATAAAGGATAGTAAATCATAGGCTTATCATAAACCGGCATGAGCTGCTTACTTACCGCTAATGTCAATGGATACAAACGCGTTCCTTGCCCACCGGCTAGAATAATTCCTTTCATGATTTTATGGCTTTGTTCTCTGACTTTTGCACAAAAGTCAATATATAGATAATTCAATATTTATCCCAAAAAAAGCTAGCTTTTTTAAGCTAGCCCCACAGACTTTAGGCTTCTTTTAAAGCCCTACTAAAGTCTGTTAAGGGCCTTTGTTTGCGCCTAAAAATAGCCATATTTGCGACATTCCGAAAACAAAAGCAAAAAAAAGTAAGCAACCTTTAGGGCCTTATTTTGTTTTGCCTACTGCATTCAAATCTCAACATTATGAAAATAAAATTTAGCTCCAGCGAAAAACTCTTACTTTTTAGTTTGGCCGGGGCAAAGTTTACGCACATTATGGACTTTATGGTCCTTATGCCACTTGGCCCACAACTTATGCGAGTACTCGATATCTCGGCTAAGGAGTTTGGGGTCCTCGTTTCTTCTTATACCTTCAGTGCAGGCGCTACCGTTTTGGCTAGTGCTTTTTTTATTGACCGATTGGATCGAAAAAAGGCGCTTTTATGGACCTATGCGGGCTTTTGGCTGGGAACTCTTGCCTGTGGCTTGGTCAATAGCTACGAAACTCTGGTCCTCGCCCGTATCCTAACGGGCCTTTTTGGTGGCTTGCTCAATGCCCTGGTGCTTTCGCTAATCGGCGATGTCTTTAGCCTAGAAAAACGCGCCTCTGCTATGGGGGTGGTTATGGCTGCCTTTTCTGCTGCCGCCGCCTTTGGGGTGCCTTTTGGTATTTATATGGCTAGTATGGGCAACTGGCGCTGGCCTTTCCTGATTTTGGCCCTGGCTTCTTTGCCCGTTTTGATCGGCCTTTGGTATTTTATCCCCAATTTAGAAAGTAAGGAGGAGGGACCCAAGGCGCCAGCGCTCAGCATTATTCAGCGTACCTTTAGCAATCCCAATCAACTCCGTGCTTTGGGCATGACGCTCTTGCTGGTCCTCGGACAGTTTATGATTATTCCCTATATCAGCCCTTTTATGGTGGGCAATATCGGCTTTAGCGAGATTCAATTGGTCTATATTTATCTCTGTGGGGGACTCCTTACGCTCTTTACTGGCCCCGCTATTGGCCGCCTAGCCGATAAAAAAGGACATAAAAATATCTTTGTCACTTTTGCCATTTTATCCATTCTCCCCCTGCTGCTGATCACGCATTTACCCGATTATGGGATCCCTTTCGCCCTTTTGGCCAGCTCCCTCTTTTTTATCCTCATTAGTGGCCGAATTATTCCCTCTACTACGATGGTGGTCTCTAGCGTAGAACGAAAGTACCGGGCCGGGTTTATGAGCCTAAATACGGCTATGCAACAATTGGCCGCCGGTATGGCTGCCCTCATTAGCGGAAATATTGTGGTCGAAATTGCCCAAAAAAATACCGATGTCGTTGCTATTGGCAATTATAATTATTTGGGCTATTTGGCGGTGGGCCTGACGTTCTTGGCCATTTTCTTGGGCCGAAAGATTGTCCCGCTAAAAGAAGCTGAATAACCTCTTTCTCCTTTTATTTTGGGGCCCGCGGCCGCCTTGGCAAAGCCAAGGCGGCCGCCGCTATGCTGCGCCGCTCGCAGGTCTGCTCGGCCCTGCGTCGCTTTGCTCCTTGGTCTGGCCTGCGGCCACGGCTGCGCAGCGCTGGGCCGCTCATCTTTTGTCTTTCTTTGGGCGATTTTCTTCGGCGGCTGGGCCGCTTTTTCTGGACAGTTTAAAATTTGGTGTTTTCCCTTCGCTGATTGGCTGGATTTGTTTTCTTTCTCTTGGCTTGTAGTTGTTCTAGCCCCTGTTTCCCCTCTTTTTATCTCCCATTTCTCTTCTTTAGTCTTTGGTTCTACTCTTTTACTGTTGCTATGTCGTGCTTGTACTGCTTTGATGGAGTAATTTACTGTTGTTATGCAGTAGTTGTACTGCTTAAGAGACGTCCTGAACTTCATGGTATAGGTTGCGAAAGTGTCTAATATACGTTATGGAAGTGTACGATATAGGTTGTGGAAGTCCATGATATAGGTTGTAGGACCCCAAATAGACGTCCCAGGACGTCTATTTTGAGGTCTCTAGACGTATAATTAGGGGTTTAGGAACCTACCTCATGGGGTTCAAGACGTCGTCAATGGGGTTTAGGGACCTATCCAATGGAGTATGGGGACGTACCTCATGGAGTTCAGGACGTCGTCAATGGGGTTTAGGGACGTATCTGATGGAGTATAGGAAGGTACCTCATGGGGTTTAGGGACGTACCTCATGGGGTTCAGGGACGTACCTCATGGGGTTCAGGGACCTAGCTGATAGACTTAGAGGACGTGCATTATAGGTTTTTAGGCTGTTCGGGACTGTTCAGGATTTTGTGTATTAGAATAAAATTTGGGCCTTTAGCTGCTTAGGATTTGGCCAATAGTCGCCCAGGGACAAGCCCCTAGGCTAATCCAATGGAGTCAGCCCTCTGCGAGGGCCTCAACTATTGATTACAAGGCCTGGTTCAGTTGTTGTCGCAGAGAAGAACCTTATCTAAAGGCCCTCTTTAGAGGGCTGTCTGAAAAAGCTAGCCTAGGGGCTTGTCCCTAGGCAGCAAAAAGGGGAAACACAAAATTTTAAACAGTCTCGTTTTTAGCCTCAGTTTTCTAGCTGGCCGAGACAAAATAAATTCCCCTTCTGTATACCTAAGCACCAAAGAACAGCCCATAAAAAGCGATATTATAGTAGGCCCAAAGGTGGCTTAAAAAGGGCCGAAGGCCCGCGGCTGAGGGATGGAAAGTGGTGCGGCGCAGCCGCAGACCCAGCAAAATGAGCGTAGCGAATTTTGCGCAGGGCCGAGCAGACCTGCGAGCCACGACACAGCCCGACCCGACCGCAGGGAGGGGCAGCCCCAAAACAATAAGAATAGAATAAAAACAAGCCTTTAGTTCCTCCCTATTTGGCAGAACTTTCGGTTTCTGTTATCTTTGAAAAGATTTTTGAACACAAAATTACAGCAACATGCAAACAGCAGAGCAAATTGACATGAGCCAAGTGCTCAAAGAACTAGGATTGGCCGAGGTCAATGCCGGTAGCAGCACAGGCTTAGAGGATTTTCATGAGGCCAATGCGCCCCTGATTTCTTCCTACTCTCCAGTAGATGGCGCCTTGATCGCTAAGGTATATGCCACTAGCCAGGCCGAATATGAGCGTATCGTATCGGCTGGACAAGCCGCTTTTAAGAGCTGGAGAACTACGCCTGCCCCTCAACGTGGCGAAATCGTTCGCCAATATGGAGAAGCATTGCGCCGCCACAAAGACGCTTTGGGCCGCCTAGTGTCTTATGAAATGGGAAAAAGCCTGCAAGAAGGCTGGGGTGAAGTACAGGAAATGATTGATATCTGTGACTTTGCTGTTGGACTTTCGCGCCAACTTTATGGCCTCAGCATGAAATCGGAGCGCCCCAACCACAGAATGTATGAGCAATGGCATCCGCTAGGGATCGTAGGGATTATCTCTGCCTTTAATTTCCCCGTGGCCGTTTGGTCTTGGAATGCCATGATTGCCCTCGTTTGTGGCGATGTTTGTATCTGGAAAGGCTCTGAAAAGGCTCCTCTTTGTGCTATTGCTTGCCAGAATATCTTGAAAGAGGTTTTGCAAGAGAATAAATTGCCCGAAGGACTTTCGGCAATCGTTACTGGCGATTATCATGTAGGGGAATGGATGACCAATGACGAGCGCATTCCATTGATCTCTGCTACAGGTTCTAGCCGTATGGGCCGCATTGTGGGCCAAACAGTAGCTGGCCGCTTTGGTAAAACCCTTTTGGAATTGGGCGGAAACAACGCCATTATCGTTACGCCTCAGGCTGACCTAAAAGTGACCCTAACCGCTACCATCTTTGGTGCCGTAGGTACTTGCGGACAGCGTTGTACGTCTACTCGTCGCCTCATCGTTCACGATTCTGTTTATGATAAAGTAAAAGAGTTGTTGGTGAATGCTTACCCCCAACTTCGCATTGGTAATCCTTTGGACCAGAATAACCATGTTGGTCCATTGATCGACCAAGATTCTGTAAACACTTATCTAGCCGCTATTGAAGCCGCTAAAGCCGCTGGCGGAAACGTCTTGGTTGAAGGGGGTGTATTGGAAGGTGAAGGTTATGAAAGCGGTTGCTATGTGAAGCCTTGTTTGATTGAGGTAAGCGAGCAATTTGATATCGTAAAAACAGAAACTTTTGCCCCTATCCTTTACTTGCTCAAGTACAGCGATTTGGAAGAGGCCATTGCCATGCAAAATGATGTTCCTCAAGGATTGTCTTCGGCCATTATGACCGATTCTATCCGCGAGGCCGAGCTCTTCCTTTCTGCTCAGGGTTCTGATTGCGGAATTGCCAACGTAAACATTGGTACTTCTGGAGCTGAAATTGGAGGTGCTTTTGGTGGAGAAAAAGAAACTGGTGGAGGACGTGAGTCGGGCTCTGACGCTTGGAAGGCCTATATGCGTCGCCAAACCAATACGATTAACTATGGTGCAGATGTACCTTTGGCGCAGGGAATCAAATTTGATTTCTAAGCTAAATAGCTAATTACTAAGGGGCTGCGGAAGATCTTTCGCAGCCCTTTTTTTGTATAATAAGTCAGGAAAAATAAACAGGCATTAAACCTCGGCCCTTTTGGGGTATCCTAGAAGCGAAACAAGGAAGATGGTCTATGAACAAAATGAAAATGGCCCTAGAAGAAAGTAGTTACCTACAACCAGAAGAGCAAGAATTGCTACAGCAACTCCAAATGCCGCTAAGCTTCGAGCGTGCTTTTAGCCAGTTGGTGCAACAATATCAAGAGCGCCTATACTGGCATTTGAGAGGAATGCTAGGCCCTCATGAAGAAGCCGATGAGGTCTTGCAAAATACCTTTATTAAGGTCTATAAGGGGATTGATAAGTTTAGAGGACAGTCTAAACTCTATACCTGGCTCTACCGAATTGCCACCAATGAGGCCCTGAGCCACTTGCGCAAGCGCAAGCGGCATCGGACCGAAAGTCTGGAGCTTTTGGACCATCAGGCGCCCGCCCAAGCCGATAGCTACTTGCCCGCAGAAGATATTCAAAACCTATTGCAAGAGGCTATCGCCCTTTTGCCCGATAGACAGCGACAAGTATTTTTGCTTCGCTACTATGATGAAATGCCCTATCAAGATATGGCCGAGATCCTAGAACTTTCGGTCGGTAGCCTGAAGGCCAGTTATCATCATGCCGTGAAAAAAATTGAAAACTACATTAAACAGCAATAAGATGAAGGACCCCAAAAAAGGAGCAGAAGTTTGGGCAGAGCTAGCGGATATGAGTCCGCTCTTGGCCAAGCATCGGCAGCCCTTGCCCCAAAGTCGAACTGCTCCCCCAAGGGATTATTTCCAAAAATTACCCCAGCGCCTAGAAGAGCGCCTGCAGGCCGAAGACGAACTGGCTAGTATCAGTCCCTTTTTGGCCCAACATAAAAAGCCCTTAGCGGAAGAACGCAGCGCTCCCCCAATTGGCTACTTTGAGCAAAACCTCTTGGACCTCAAGAAGAATAGAGCTCGGAAAAAGAAGAACCGCCTTTGGCCAAAATTAGGCCTAGCTGCCTCTGTGGCCCTATTGGCGGGAGCTGTTAGCTTTTGGCTATTCTCCAGCCCTCGGCTCAACAACAACAGCATGGCCATCAATAGTGAAATGGCCGAAACCTACCTCTTGGCCGAACTCGATGATTTGCCTATGGATGACCTCATGGCTTATGTCGATGATCAGACCTTGGACCAACTAGAAGCCAATTTGCTTCCCCCAGCCAATGGCATTAGCCTAGAAAACGAACTACTAGAAGAAACAAACAACGACGAGCTTCAAGAGTATCTAGATCTGGATGTTCTAGACGATCTTGAAGATGATTTGCTCAACTAAGCTGCTTCAACAGGCAGTTCCTAAACAACAATCTAAATTCTGATGACTATGAAATATTTATCATTTATGATGCTACTCTTATTGGGTGGCTTGGGCCTCAATGCACAACCCCCGGTAGATGGCCCCAAAGAAGACGGTCCCCGCAAGGAGCGTATGCAAGCCCTTCGCATTGCGTATTTAACCAAAGAGCTAGAATTGTCTAGTGATGAGGCTAAAAAGTTTTGGCCCGTATACGAGGCCTTTAAAGAAGAGAAAAAAGCTTTGCGCAAAGCAGGCAAAGCCCTACATCAAAAAGATCTGGCTTTGATGTCAGACAAAGAGGTAGAGGGTGCTTTTGAAGAAAGAATGAAGCTCAAAGAAAAGCATATTGCCCTAGAGCGCAAATACCATAAGGAGTTTAAAAAGGTTTTACCTTTGCGCAAAGTACTCATGCTTCAAAAGGCTGAAAGAGGCTTTAAAAGAGAGGTGCTCAAGGCCATGAAAGGCCATCATAAAGATGGAAAACATCATGGCGGCAAGCACCGCAGAGGGGGCAAGCATCATCGCGGAGAGCGTGGCGATGGTCCTCCTCCGCCCCCCAGAGATTAGGGTTAATCTCAGTCATGCTTTGGAAAAGAAGGTCTGCTTTGGCGGGCCTTTTTTTTTGTTTTGGGGCCTGCCGCCTTCGGCGGCCGGGCCCTTGCAGGGCTCGCAGGTCTGCTCGGCCCTTCGCTTTTTTCGCTACGCTCAAAAAGCTTGGTCTGCCGCTTCGCGGCCCCCTTTCAGGCCCCTAGGCCGAAGCGCAGGGCTTTGGTTTGGCCTTCCTTTCTACCAAGCAGAGACCCCATCTTCTTCATCGGCTTCTTTTTGGGGATAAGCTTGGCGGTAGGCCCATTTTTCTTTGGCCCGAGCAATAAACAATTGGGCCAGTAAAATATTGATGGCTTCATTTTGGGGCTGCTCCAAAATCTGTCGGACCTTATGTTCGGGAATATCCCAGCGGTAACAAAGCTGAAAAAAAGCCTCTTGCAGAGGATCTAGATAGGGGAGTAGGGCTTGGGCCAAAGCTTCTTCTAATTGGGCCTCTTCTTGGGCCTGTAAAGCGGGAAAATCCTTGGCCAAAATAGTACTTAAGGCAGAAATCGACATGGCTGTATATTTTTGGATGTAGAGGAGCGAAGCGACTGGCTGAGGGATGGAAAAGGGTGGCCCGAAGGGCCAGACCCAGCAAAAATGCGAAGCATTTTTTGCGCAGGGCCGAGCAGACCTGCGAGCCCTGACACAGCCCGACCCGCCCGCAGGGCGGGGCAGCCCCAAAAAAAAATTAACCCTCAGCGAGATAGCAATCCTCTAGTTTTTTGGCCCAATAGCTAGGGGGCTGTTCATTGAGCAGGGCTTGATTTCGGATAGGAATATTTTCGGGCTGCGGATAATGGGCCAGGGCCAGTTCCATTTCTGCCTCTCGGATGAGGTGGAGCATGGGAAAGGGCGAGCGGTTGCTATAATGGCTGCTGGCCTGTTCATCTTCGCCAGCAAAAAGGTATTTGGGATGAAAACTGGCGAGTTGATAATGGCCGCGCAAATTGAGTTGGTCAATGAGCAGATCGGCCAGATCGAGCAGGTCTAGATAATCAAAAAACTGGGTAAAGCCGCTTTCAAAAATGAGCAAGCTCGTACTAATTTCTGGATGAGCTTGTAGTTCTTGCAAAGCCTGTTCAAGGTCCAGCAGGGCCGCTTCTACGGTTTGGGCCTTAGAGCTGTGGTAGGCAATACGATTTTGGCGGTGTGGGGCATAGGCAAAAGGGCAAAGTTGGAGGTCGAGCACCACTGATTTTAGCCAAGCTTGGGTAGCTGGAATCGCCTTAGAATTTTTATTTTCTTGCATAAAAGCTTATTTTGAACAAGTTCTGGACGAAGATAAAGAATGCAAATTAGAATATGGAAATAAAAGAAGCACAGGCCGCCGTAGACCATTGGATCAAGACGGTAGGCGTTCGTTATTATAATGAGTTGACCAATACGGCCATCTTGATGGAAGAGGTGGGGGAGTTGGCTCGTTTGATGGCTCGCATATATGGGGAGCAATCCTTTAAGCGGCCTGAAGATGAGGCGAATGCTCAGGAGAACTTGGGCAGTGAGATGGGCGATATTTTGTTTGTATTGCTCTGTTTGGCCAATCAGACCGGGGTAGATTTGGGCCAAGCCTTGGAGGATATTATGGAAAAGCGCAAAATTCGGGATGCCGAGCGGCATGCCAACAACCCCAAATTGAAATCATAGGCCCTAGTTGGCTGACAAAAAGAACCTTATGAAGAAGCATAATTTTTCGGCTGGACCAGCCATTTTACCCGCCACAGTTTTGGCCGAAGCGGCCGAGGCGGTAAAAGAATTTGGACAAGAAGGGCTATCTATTTTAGAGATGTCGCATCGTTCTAAGCCGATTACGGCTGTAGTGGATGAGGCTCGGGATTTGGTGCGGGAACTCTTGGAGCTAGAAGATGACTTTGAGGTACTTTTCCTAACGGGAGGGGCTTCCTCGCAGTTTTTTATGGTCCCGATGAACTTGTTGGGAGAAGGCGAAACGGCGGCTTATATTGATACGGGGACATGGGCGACCAAAGCCATCAAAGAGGCCAAAAACTTTGGAGAGGTAGTCGTTGTGGGTAGTTCTGCGGATAAAGACTATACGTATATTCCCAAAGCTTGTCAGATTCCGGCCCATTGCAAATACCTGCATATAACGACCAACAATACCGTTCGGGGGAGTCAGTTTCATCATTTGCCAGAGCGTCCCGAGGGTTGTTTATTGGTTGCGGATATGTCATCAGACATTTTTAGTCGCCCGATTGATGCCAACCAATACGACTTAATTTATGCTGGGGCGCAGAAGAACTTGGGGCCAGCGGGAGTGACCTTAGTGATTGTCCGCAAATCTATTTTGGGCAACATCCAGCGTCAGATTCCGACCATGCTCGATTATCAGACGCATGTCAAAAAGGGCTCGATGTTTAATACACCGCCGGTATATCCCATTTATGTATCTATGTTGACCTTGCGATGGATTCAGGGGCAGGGTGGCTTAAAGGCCATGCAGCGTCGGAATAAAGAAAAGGCCGATTTGTTGTATCAGGCGGTAGAGGCGCATCCTAATTTCCGTCCCACCGTAGCCAAGGCGGATCGTTCTATCATGAACGCCTGTTTTGTGGCGGATACGGCAGCGCATGAGGCGGCCTTTTTGGCCTATTGCGAGGCCAATGGCATTAGTGGTTTGAAGGGCCACCGATCGGTGGGGGGCTTTCGGGCTTCTATGTACAATGCTATGGATTTGGCATCGGTGCAACATCTCGTTGATTTGCTGAACAACTTTAAGCCATAGGGAAAATGCAAAAGCCCTCGCCTGAAATTGGGCGAGGGCTTTCTTTCTAAAAATAGCTTGTACTTATTCAAAAATGACGCTATTGGCTTCTAAAACGAGCTGAGATCCTTCCCCGCCTTTATATTCGCTATAGGGGGTTGCTTTTGTGGGCTCGCCATTGAGGTCGATCACCCAGAAGTGATGAACGGGAGCATCTTCTACTAGCCCCATCTCCACAACATTTTCATCGGCAGAAATATTGGTCCAGTAGTTTTGGTCCATAAAAAAGTAGGCTTGGTCTTCTACATCTTTGGTTTGTGCTTTCTGGCTAATATGGGCTTGTCCTTTGTCGTCGTAACGGACCGAAAGCTGTACTTTTTTGCCGTCAAAGTTATAGGTTTTACCTACCTCATAATGTTGGGCAAAAAGAAAAGAGCTGCAGAATAGGCAGAGGAATAAAAGTAAGTGCTTCATTGTATTTGCTTGTAAAATTATAGAATACTTTAAGATAGTTGTTTTTTATTTACAAGTAGTAGTTAAGATGGTCTTTTTTATGGAATTAGGTCGTTTTCTGGGGCTTGCCCGCCCTGTGGGCGGGCCGGGCTGTGTCAGGGCTCGCAAGTCTGCTCGGCCCTGCGGCCTGACGGCCTTGGTCTGCGGCTACGCCGCCCCCTTTTCCATCCCTAAGCCTGCGGCCCTTCGGGCCTGTAGGATGGATATATACCTGTAGGTTGAAACCTACAGCAACAGTGGTATTGCTTCGCAATGCTTATAAATGAGGGTTGAAACCCTCATGAAGTTAACGCCATACTTTAGCAAGGCCAGCTATATGAACAGTGGAGGCCCTTTAGGGCTGACTCTATTGGATTAGCCTAGGGGCTTGTCCCTAGGCGATGAACAGCAGGCGGCAAAGCCGCCATGGCCGAAGGCCAAACGGCCTAGCGATGTGCAGCAGTGGCCCGCAGGGCCAGACCGAGCCGCTGAAAGCGGCAAAGGGCCGAGCGAACAGCGAGCTGCGGAACGTAGCGCCCGCCGCAGGCGGGAGGCCCCAAAACAACAGCGAGCTGCGGAACGACAACAAGGCCTTTAGGCCGCAGTTCGACGACCGAAGGGAGTAACCGCCGCAGCTTTGCTGCGAAGGCCCCAAAGAAAAAGGCTAAAAAAATTTGGAATCGAACAAACGTTTGGTAAATTTGCCAAAGCAACAAACCAAATAAAAATGCCCGTACAAAAGATTACGAAAGAGGAAATTGTGCGAAAAGCGATTATTGTTTTTCGAAAGCAAGGATACAACAAAACCTCTATGCGTGATTTGGCCCAGGCTTGTGGCTTGCAAAAAGGGAGTTTTTATCATTATTTTTCTTCTAAAGAGGCCTTAATGTTAGAGGTCTTGACTACCTTATTGGAGTATTATCGCAAGAAGATTTTTGCCATTGCCTATGAGGAGGAGAGGAGTCCCTTGGCGCGTTTACAAGCTTTTTTTGACCAACAAGCGCCTATATTTACGCAAGATTTGGCGGGTTGTCTCTTTGGCAATATTACCTTAGAAACCATTTCTGTAGAACCTGAATTTAGGCGGGTGTTGCAAGCTTTTTTTGAAGATTGGATAGCTGCTTTTGCCCATTTATTTCTGCGGGCAGGAGCCTCTGAAGAGGAGGCGCTCAAGGCGGCTCGGCAGACAGTTATGCAGATAGAAGGCGCATTAATGATGATGCGTGTTTTTCAAGATATTAAATTGTTGGGCTCGGCCTGCAATTGGGCCCTAGAGCGGCTCAAGCGTTGGCCAAAAGCCGAAAAAAAATAATTCCTTCATTAAATTAATTAGAATCACAAGATGAGCAGACGGATTAGTAAAGTCGCTGTACTCGGATCTGGTGTTATGGGAATGGGTATTGCTGCCCATTGTGCAAACATTGGACTAGAGGTATTGCTATTGGACATTGTTCCTTTTGACCTTTCTGAAGAGGAAAAGCAAAACCCCGCAGCGCGCAATCGATTGGCCGATCAGGCCCTTAAAGCCGCTGTTAAGGCCAAGAAAATTGAGCCCTTTTATGATCCTGCTTTTGCTAGCCGTGTAAGCACAGGCAACTTTGAGGATGATTTCCATAAAATTGCTGATTGCGATTGGATTATTGAGGTTGTTGTAGAGCGCCTCGATATTAAGCAAAAGGTATTTGCACAAGTAGAAAAATATCGTAAGGCTGGGGCTATTGTGAGCTCAAACACCTCGGGTATTCCCATTTCTATGATGCTAGAAGGACGTAGCGAAGATTTTCAGAAGAACTTCTGTGGGACGCACTTTTTCAACCCCCCTCGTTACCTCCAACTTCTCGAGATTATTCCCACAAAAAAGACCGATCCTGCATTGATCGACTTTTTTATGGATTATGGTAGCCGTTTCCTTGGAAAGCAAACGGTACTTTGTAAAGATACTCCCGCCTTTATCGCTAACCGCGTAGGGGTATATGCTATGGCCAAGATTTTCCAGTTGACGGAAGAGCTTGGTCTTTCTATTGAAGAGGTAGATCAGTTGACTGGCCCAGCGCTTGGCCGCCCTAAAACGGGAACTTTTGCCTTGGCTGATTTGGTGGGTCTAGATACTGCCGAAAAGGTAATCAAGGGAATCAAAGATAACTGCCCAACGGATGAGCAAGCTGCCGCTTTTGAAGTACCTGCTTATCTGCAGTTTTTGCTAGAGAACAAATTTTTGGGGAACAAAACCAAAAAAGGGTTCTATGAGCGCACTAAACAAAAAGATGAGAATGGCCGCAAAATTAAGTTGGCCCTCAATTTAGCGACTCAGGAGTATGCTCCTGCTCAGCGGGTGAAGACTGCACTTTTGGGCGACCTCAAAAATGTTTCTGGTCTAGCGGGCAAGGTAAAAACCTTCTTCAAAGATAAATATCAAGAGGACAAAGGGGCCGAGTTGGTTCGCCGCTCATTGTTGGGTCTTTTTGCCTATGTGTCTAACCGCATTCCCGAAATCTCTGATCAGTTGTATAGCATTGATGATGCTTTGCGTGCTGGTTTTGCATGGAAAGTTGGTCCTTTCCAGTACTGGGACATGATTGGCCTAGAAAAAGGAGTAGAATTGGCTGAGGCCGATGGACAAACAGTGGCCGCTTGGGTAAAAGAAATGATTGCTGCAGGTCATACTAGCTTCTATAAGGTAGTGAATGGCGTAACTAACTACTATAATGTAGACAGCAAATCTTATCAGCCCGTACCCGGCGCCGAGCAGTCTATTATCTTGGACAATATCCGGGATAAGTCTGTAGTTTGGGAAAACAGCGATGTTCAGCTACACGATATTGGAGACCAAGTGCTTTGCTTGGAGTTCCGTTCTTACCAAAACACTTTGGGAGAGGGTGTCGTTCGCGGTGTCATGCAAGCTATTGAAATTGCTGAGCAAGGAGACTGGAGAGGTTTGGTGATTGGTAACAATGCCACGAACTTCTCTGTTGGGGCCAACTTGATGTTGATTGCCCAGATGGCTTATGAGCAAGATTTTGATGAGCTCAATATGGCCATTCACGCTTTCCAGCAAATGAATATGCGCGTGCGCTATTCTAGCATTCCCGTTGTAGTCGCTACTCAAGGATTCACCTTTGGTGGGGGTTGCGAAATGGCCATGCATGCCGATGCTGTCATTGCTTCTGCCGAATCTTATATCGGTTTGGTTGAGGTAGGTGTTGGTTTGATCCCTGGTGGTGCTGGAACCAAAGAGTTTGCTCTCCGTGCCTCAGATAGCTTCCACAAAGAGGATGTATATGTTCCCAAATTGATCGACCGTTTCAAAACGATCGCTATGGCTTCTGTGGCTACCTCTGCCCCCAAAGCCTTCAATGAAGGATACCTCCGTCATGGAATCGATCAAGTATCTGTAAATACGAGCCTCACGCTTCAAAAAGCGAAGCAAAAGGTGATTGCTTTGGCCAATGCAGGTTATGTACAGCCAGCTAGCCGCCATGATATCGAAGTATTGGGCCGTGGTGGTCTAGGCGCACTTTATGTAGCTGCCGAAAGCCTCCGCCTAGGTCGCTATGCTAGCGATCACGATATCAAGATTGCCAAAAAAGTAGCTTATGTGCTTTGTGGTGGAGATCTTTCTGCCCAGCAAAAAGTATCGGAGCAATATCTACTCGATATCGAAAGAGAGGCCTTCTTGCAGCTTTGTGGCGAGCAAAAGACCCTCGAGCGTATTCAGGCGATGCTCACCACCGGCAGACCTTTGCGTAACTAAGCCGAGCGACTCATTATTATTTCAGACTTTAAAGATGCTAATATAAATATGGATGCATATATCGTAGCGGGCTATCGTACCGCTGTAGGACGTGCCAAGAAAGGAGGTTTTCGCTTTATGCGCTCTGATGATTTGGCCGTAGAGGTAATCCAACACCTCCTCAAAAAAGTAGAAGGCGTAGAAGCCGATATGGTAGATGATGTTTTGGTAGGTTGCGCCAACCCCGAAGGGGAGCAGGGCCTCCAAATCGGTCGCCAAATTTCTATGCGCGCCCTAAGCAAATCAGTAGCTGGGGTAACCGTAAACCGCTATTGTGCTTCTGGCCTCGAAACAATTGCTATGGCTACCGCTAAGATTAAGGCCGGTATGGGCCATATCTTTGTGGCCGGTGGTGCCGAGAGCATGAGCATGATTCCCATGACGGGCTATAAGTTGGCCCCCAACTATAATGTAGCTTCTACTACTCCCGATTATTTGGTGGGTATGGGACTTACTGCCGAGGCGGTGAGCAATAAATACAATATTTCTAGAGAGGACCAAGATGAGTTCGCCTACCTTTCTCATGTGAAGGCCGCCAAAGCTTTGGATGAAGGCTATTTCAATGATCAGATTGTCCCTGTAGATGTTCAGGAGGTTTATGTAGAAAATGGCCAGCGCAAAGAACGTAGCTTTACTGTTGCCCAGGATGAAGGCGTGCGCCGTAGCACTACTCCCGAGGCTTTGGCTAAATTGCGTCCCGTTTTTGCCCAAGGAGGTAGCGTTACCGCAGGTAACTCTTCTCAAACTTCTGATGGAGCTGCCTTCGTTTTGGTGGTTTCTGAAGAAATGGTCAAGCAACTCAATCTACAACCTATCGCTCGCCTAGCCGCCTGCGCCGTAGGTGGTGTAGAGCCCTTGTATATGGGTATTGGTCCCTGCGTGGCCATCCCCAAAGCACTCAAGCAAGCTGGTTTGCAGTTGGGCGATATCGACCAAATTGAATTGAATGAGGCTTTTGCCGCTCAATCTTTGGCCGTTATCCGCGAGGCGGGCCTAGATCCCAATATCGTGAACGTCAATGGAGGCGCTATCGCTCTTGGCCACCCCTTGGGATGTACCGGCGCGAAGTTGTCGATCCAACTCCTCAACGAAATGCGTCGCCGTAACCAAAAATACGGTATGGTGACTGCCTGTGTTGGTGGTGGACAAGGTATTGCGGGTATCTACGAGCTACTCTAGATTAAGGAATACTTATAATATTGAAAGACCTGCTCCTGCTCTGGAGTAGGTCTTTTTCTTTTTAATTTAGAATGTTTTGGGGCTTGCCCGCCCTGTGGGCGGGCCGGGCTGTGTCAGGGCTCGCAAGTCTGCTCGGCCCTGCGGCCTAACGGCCTTGGTCTGCGGCTGCGCCGCCCCCTTTTCCATCCCTAAGCCTGCGGCGGCTTCGCCGCCTGCTAGCTGTGGCTGCAGGTTAAAACCAGCAGCCATACAACAGCGGTATTGCTCCACAATACTAGCAGAATGAGAGTTGCCTTTACTCTTTAAGCAAAACAAAGTAACCTGCCATATCTTTTGATTCTGTGCGTTTAACTTCGTTCAGCTTATAGCGGAGAGGATGAAAATCTTTGCCTTTCAGTTCTTTGATGTGTTTATTTAAGCGTTCTGTCAATTTTTGGCAGACCTCATTAACTGTACCTTCATTGTATGAATGTCTAAAAGTAGCTCTGAAAATCAATTGTGTAGCCTTGTAGTAGTTGAAATAAAAGTTGTAAGTTCTTCTTTTTGTTGTACGTAAAAACTTAATTGCTCAGATAATTCTTTATCTAAAGGGTTGCTTATTTCTTGTTTGCGAAGCTTGTGTACAAGTTTTTTGTAATTTTCTTGCTCCTCCTTGAAGGCAAGCAAAATTTTACTTATTTCCGCTAATATTTCTTTTTTGTCCATGACTTTATTTTTATGGTGCTGGTTAGGTAAGAAGATTCTATGAATTGCTTTGGTAATGAATCCATTTTTTTTGATATACTATCAGCCAATATATAAGATCCCGTATCGTTTTGAATATATGAAAATATGTAATCGCCATTCATATGAAAATATGACTTTCTGATTATATGAGCTGACTCGCTATCTAGTTTTTTATTGAATTCGTTTTCTATTATAGTAGGGATGACTTTAGGGTCAAAGCTAAGCCCTCTATCTTCCTTTGTATTGCTTCTCATAGAAATTGATTTATTAGAAGCATAGTTGTCTTTAGGGATATATTCCATTAATAGATATTCTTTTAGAGGAATGTTTTTTGGATTAAAAAGATCTAATCCTCGGAAAGAATCAATGGCTATAGAATAATCTTTGGAAGTAGTAACGGATTTTAAAAATTCAAATCCACTAGAACTGTAGGTCGAAGTTTCTTTATAGATACTTATACGCGCACTACTAGAGTCCTTCTTTGGGGAGTATACCATTAGCCCTACTTCTAGTGTATCATTTTCAAATTTGCTGCTAGATAGCCTTGTAATCTTCCCATCGGTCCAAGTTGTATCGCCCTCAACAATAGGTTCGGCTAGACTATCCTTAGCTGTAGTTTTTTGAGGGGGTTCCTCTCCACAGCTACTGAAAAATAAAAAGCCACTCATGCTTAGCAGAAGCAAGCTCATTTTAGATAGATATTCCATAGTCTTTGAATTTAGTTTTAAGTTCATTTTTAAGTGATTGTAATTTATTCGAACTTTGGTTTAAGTCATTTAATAAAGTGCGGAGCTCTCCCCGCACTTCATCCAAACTCCCCTCTACCGTTCGGTTTTTTAAATGCTGTTTTAGATTAGCCACAATCTTAATGAGTCGAGGCTCTTTGGCCTTAGCTTCTGCTACAAAAGCGCTGTATTTCTGCTGTTTTTGCTCACTAATTTCTTGCAGTTTGTCTTGCAGGGATTTAGAGAGTTTTAGTAATCGAAGTGATAGTTGATAATGTCGCTCTTCAATTTTTTTAGCTCATCTAACTTAATTTTAGCTTTAAAAGCCATACGCTAAAGTTTTTACGGTTATTAGATACGACTAAGCTAACGGCTTTTTTTCGCAAACGCAAGTTATGTCTTAACGTTTATTCATTTTTTATTTTCTGGGGCTTGCCCGCCCGATGGGCGGGCCGGGCTGTTTCGCAGCTCGCTATTCGCTCGGCCCTGCGCGGGCTATGCCCGCTTGGTCTGGCCTACGGCCACTGCTGTCCATCCCTAAGCCTGCGGCCCTGCGGGCCTTTTTACTGTAGGTTGAAACCTACAGCAACAGTGGTATTGCTTCGCAATGCTTATAAATGAGGGTGGAAACCCTCATGAAGTTAACGTCATCCTTTAGAGGGTAAGGCCAGCTATATGAACAGTGGAGGCCCTTTAGGGCTGACTCCATTGGATTAGCCTAGGGGCTTGTCCCTAGGCGATGAACAGCAGGCGGCAAAGCCGCCGCAAAGGAGCGAAGCGACTGGCCTAGCGATGCGGCGGGGTGGCCGTTAGGCCAGACCGAGCCAGCTTGCTGGCGAAGGGCCGAGCAGACCTGCGAGCCCCAAAGCGTAGCGCCGACGACCGAAGGGAGGCGGAGGCCCCAAAAAAATAAATCAGTTGCAGCTTTGGCTTAAATTCTGCAATTTTGCCCTACTCATCATTCCAACAACTTATGCAGTATTATCTACTTTTTGCCCTCTTCCTTTTGGGCTACTCCAATAGCTATGCGCAAAGCAAGGCGCAAGAAGCAAAAGCCGAAACTTGCGAAAAGGTCTATCGGGAAATTGCACAGGCCATTAATGACCCCCGCCCACTGCCGGCCTTTAATTTTATTTACCAAAAAGGCAGCAAGCCCTATTATAATGCTTACTATAATCCGCAAAATAACTCTATTAATTTCGGAGAAGGGATTTATGACCTGGCCCTAGAATTTGGCGCCGACTCCCTAAATGCCCTAGCCATGGTGCTGGGCCATGAACTGGCCCATTATTATAAGGACCACGGTTGGGGAATGTCTTTTGGTACCGCCAATGAAGACAGCGAAATCGCCGATAAGATTTATGAAATGGAGCTGGACGAAACCCAACGCGCCCGCATGGAAGCCGAAGCCGATTATTTTGGTGGCCTTTTTGGCTATCTGGCAGGCTATAATACTCTAGAGGTAGGAGGGGAGTTTTATAGCCGCTTGTATGAGACGATCGGCCTGCCCGATTCGACCAAGGGCTACCCCAGCCGAAAAGACCGCATCGCCATCTGCGATAATTCTCAAAAGATGCTGCAAGACCTTTTGCCCCTTTTTCAAATGGCAAATTACTTGGCATTAATGGGACAAGAAGAACGGGCCGCCAGAGCCTACGCCCAACTGGCCCAACAGTTTCCAGGCCGAGCAATTTATAATAATGCAGCCGTGAATTTTCTGCTGGCCGCTCTCAAAGAATATAAGGCCGAAGATTTACCCTTTCAGTTGCCTTTGCAGCTAGAACTCCAAAGCCGATTGGAGCAAAATAGTAAGGGCAACCGCCAACCCAAAAAAGAACGCTTTCTGGCCCAAGCCCGCCAAATGCTAGATAAATCCCTACAGGTTTCGCCCAATTATGGACCCGCTTTACTCAATGAAATTATCTGGGCCCTGCTCAAAGAAGATCGAGATTTAGCCCTCTTTAAGGCTAAACGCCTGGCCAAAAATGAAGAGATGCCCGCCCATATTCAAGATAAAGCCCATCTCCTGATCGGAATTATTTTGGCCCAAAATGGAGAGGAAAAAGCCGCCAAAAAACAATTTAAACAATTGCGAAAAGCCCTGCCCGATTTGGCCGAGGCTAACCTCTCTGCCCTTAAATCTAAACGCTGGCAAGCCCGACAAGCCACTAAACGCCAAGAGATTAGCGGAGAAGCCGAGCGCTATGACAAACTTCCCCTGGCCGAACTCCCTAGCTATTTTGAAAATAATCAACCCGACATCATCCAAATGATGGAACGCCAACAAGAGGATAGTCCCGAGTTGCTATTAATCGCTAGCCGATTGGAGCAAAAAGAGGCCCTGCTTTTGGCTAGCTACGGCCAAGCCAATGAAGAGGAAATCTGGGGCTTTTTGCAGTTTAATGCCGATTATCAGGGAGAAACCGCCCGCGGAATTAAAATCGGTAGCCGCCAAAGCGAAATCGAAAAATTATACGGCTTTGCCGCCAATAGCCTAAGTACGGGCAAGGGGAAGTTGCTCTATTATCCTTTGGCTGGACTCATTTTTAGTCTGGACCAAAATGGGCAGCTAGACCGTTGGTTGCAGTTTTCTAAATTGCAATAATATGCTCTATATCTACGGCTTAATCCTTTTCCTTAGCCTCGGCTACGGCGCATTAATGGCCAGCTATTGCTTTTTTTGGGCAAGGCTGGCCCCTTCTTTTTTACCCCCCAATTATCAGCCGAAAAAGAAGATTAGTATTGTCTTGGCGGCCCGAAATGAGGAGGAACATATCGAAAGCTGCCTCCGCTCTCTCTTGGCCCAAGATTATCCCCCCGAATTAATGGAGATTGTTCTGGTGGATGACCATTCTGAAGATACCACCCGCAGCATTGCCGAGAGTTTCCAAGACGACCGCCTGCAGATCATCGCTCTGCAAAAGGGCCTAGGCAAAAAAGCCGCTCTGGCCCAAGCTATTGCCGCCGCTCAAGGCGAATACCTGCTTTTTACCGATGCCGATTGCCAATTGCCCCCTCTTTGGGCCAAACAACTTTGCTTCCCGATGGAGCAAGAAAATATGCAGTTTGTGGCCGCTCCCGTCCTCTTTTCTTATCGAAATCGCTTTTTGGAAAAAGCCCAGGCCCTCGATTTTATGGGCATGATGGCCATCACGGGCGCTGGCATTAATGGCCAATATATGCGGATGTGCAATGGGGCCAATATGGCCTATCCCAAGGCCCGATATATCGAACTAAACGGCTTTGCTGGCATGGACCAGATTGCCTCTGGCGACGATATGCTCTTTTTGCAAAAAGTAGCCGAAAAATACCCCCAACAAATCGCTTTTGTCAAAAGCCTAGAGGCCGCCGTGCAAACTCCCGCCGTACAAACTTATGCCGCTTTTTGGCGACAACGCCTCCGCTGGTCCTCCAAATCTGGGTCCTACAAAGACCGCCGAACCGAACTACAATTGGGCCTCGTTTGGGCCTTCTCTTGCTCCCTTTTTATCAGCAGTATCGCCCTGTTTTTCGGCTTTTCGCCCTATTGGGTCCTCGGCCAATGGGCCCTCAAAGCCCTAGCCGATTACTGCCTGCTGTCTAGCGCTAGCCGCTTTTTTCAGCGCCGCCAACTCCTCCGCATTTTCTGGCCCGCCCTGCTGGCTCACCTGCTTTATATTGTGCTGGTCGGCACGGCCTCGCTTTTTCCACAAAATTACCAATGGAAAGGCCGTTCATGGCGATAAGATGAAGGGGGTGGGCCTCCGCTGCGGCTTCGCCTTGCGGCGCTACGTTTACTCCCTATGGTCGTCGAACTGCGAACTAAAGTTCTTGTTGTCGCAGCTCGCTGATTTTTTGGGGCCTCCGCCCCCCTTCGGTCGTCGGCGCTACGCTTCAGGGCTCGCAGGTCTGCTCGGCCCTGCGGCCTGACGGCCTTGGTCTGCGGCTTCGCCACCCCCTTTCGCATCGCTAGGCCTGCGGCCCTTCGGGCCTGTAGGATGGATATATAGACCTGCGGGTTGAAACCCGCAGCCAGATTAGGTCCCAATTAGCAAGCTTTTAGCGCTCCCATGGCTTGCAGCTTAAAAGCCGCAAGACCTGAAAACTGAATGCTTTCGCCTATCTCCAATGAAGCCGGGGCTTTTAAGCCGCTGCGGCGAACAAAATGATGGCCCAACAAGATTGGCTGCGGCCTTTAGGCTGCAGAAACAGGATTTTCGCCCCCAAATGTTAGGGAATTGTTAAAAATGAAAATAATGTAACAAAATCAAAAAGGGTAAAAGTTCGGTATTTTACCGAACTAGTTCACCTCCGCACCGAACTGGTTTACCTCCAGACCGAACTGGTTTACCTCCGCACCGAACTGGTTTACCTCCGCACCGAACTAGTTTACCTCCGCACCGAACTGGTTTACCTCCAGACCGAACTAGTTTACCTCCGCACCGAACTAGTTTACCTCCGCATCGAACTGGTTTACCTCCGCACCGAACTAGTTTACCTCCAGACCGAACTGGTTTGCTAAACCCTAGGACCAATGCCCTAGGCGTAGGAAAGGGCGCACACAAAATTTTAAACAGTCTCCCCAAATTTCCGCATAAGGAGCTGGACCATCTTAATCAAAGAGAAGGTATCGAGTTGGCAATAATCGATTAGGGCTTGGCGGGTTTGGGCTTGTTCTTGGGGCGGCTGTTGGTCCAACTGCCACCAAGCATCGGCAGCGGCTAGGCCCTCGGCAATGGGGAGCTCATCATAGCTCATTTGGGGAAGCAGGACAGGCAAAACCTTTTTGAGGGAGCTGCGGCCCTCAAATTTAGCGTCTATATAGAGTCCTTTGGTCACAATTTCTTCTAGGTCCACTAAGCGCTCATTGAGGCGGTATAAAAAATCTCGATGTTCGGGATAGCGTTTGGCGAGTTCTCGGTTGCGTTCTCTTTCAAAGGTTTTGTGCCAGACCAAAATGCTGCCTTGGGGCTGGGCACAATCTAAGAGGGCTTGCATCAGGCCAGCGGTGGGCTCTTTTTTGTCTTGGGCCAAAAAGTTGGTAGAAACAATATCCTCTGTTTCTTTATTGGGCCAAACTTGCCAGCTAAACTGAAAGGGAATATGTTGGAAGGGGCGGCTATGGGGAATAAAGGGAACGGCTGGATTGACCGCCTCATAATCTAGGGCCTGCAAGGGAAACTGGAGTTGGGCCAACCATTCTTTTAGGGCGGGAACATCTACTTGAGCTTGGCCCGTTTTGGCTGATTGTTGTTGGAGCAGCCAGCGTTCGGGCAGAAGTTCGGGGTCCAATTCTGTGAGGTCCCATTTTTTTTGGGCCAGGGCTTGGTCCAAAGGTGGCCGATCTAGGCGATGGCGGGGGAGTTGAAAAATGCTAAAGGCTGGAATCTCTTGGCCGTGATATTTTTGAATAAAGGGGCAGGCCAGCTTCTTTTTGCAAAAACTTTGGCCATCCCATTTTGGGGCTGTTTTTTGGAGGCGGAGGGCCTCGGCCTTTTGCATGAGCAGAGCGGTTTCGGCTCTGAGCTCGGCAAGTTCTTGGCCTAGGGGATGAATTTTAAGCAGGCGTTTGGGGGGAATTTCTCCGCCGGGGTAGCGATAATCCTTATCGATCCAGATGGCATAGCATTGTTCCACTTCATAGCCAGCCAGACAAAAGAGATGATAACTAAAGGCCCATTCCTTGAGGTACTTCTCTTTAAAGCCATGTTTGGGTGAATAGACCGAGCCCGAGGCCTGCACAAAATAGAGGCGAACTTGATTGGGATGATTGGGGCTAGCTTTAATAAAATCTACAGCAGCTCGCCAGGGGCCAAAGTTGGCCCAGATAGGATCTTGGTCTTGCAGCTCGATTCGTTGAGCGGCCAGTTGGCGGAGCTCGGGGGCGAGGGGGTAGGGCAGGCGGGGGCGGGGCGTTTCGGCCTGTTGGGCCAGCCAAAACTCTCTGGGACAATCGATAAACTGCTGTAAATCGGGAAAATGCAAACTACTCATAAGAAAAGGACTTCAGTAAAGGGGCGCAAAAAGGGCGCTCTTGGGCCACAAGATACAGAAGTTAGGCTATATATCGCCTTTTTTGGTCCAGCAGGCGGCGAAGCCGCCGCAAAGGCGCGCAGCGCCTCGGCTGAGGGGCTGTAGCAGGGCCGCCGCAGGCGGCAGACCAAAGCGGCTTTGCCGCTGCAGGGCCGAGCAGGCTTGCGAGCTGCGCAATGGCCCGACCCGAGCGTAGCGAGTGGGCAGCCCCAAAAAAAACAGCAGAAAAAAGCAACTGATTGTAAACCCAATGTTTAGGCAGTGTTTTTTTTAAGAAAATATTTCTTTTTGAGGGCCGAAAAAGGGGGATAGCTAAATTCTATTAAAAATATAACGTTTGAAATAAAATTTTACTAAAGTTAAAAACCGTAAAATATAAAAAGCTTAAAAAGCTGAAATTTGGGGGTTTGCTAAAATTTTATTTTGTTTAAAGTTTGTCTAAGTAGAAAAATGCCTTTAGATTTGCATCAGCAAAGGGAGAGCTAGTCTCCATTAAAATTTAAAGTTACTTCAAGACGATATATAAGATGAAACATATTTTTACACTAATCTGCTGTTGTTTTTTTGCCCTACAAGTTTCTTGGGCGCAATCTACAAAGACCCTCGTACAAAGCATGCCTTTGGCTGCGGCCACGGCTAGTTTGGAAATTGCGGCAGAGGTAGAAATTGAGTATTGGGAAGAGGAGCAAGTTCGGATTACCACCGAAGTGATTGCGGAGAATGTGAGCGAGGCCATTTTGAAAAAGCTAGTGATGATTGGCCGTTATAATATTGTACAAAAAGAGACCCCTAAAGGCTTGGTGTTGTACATGCCTAAGATGGAACATCAGGTGATTTTGCGCGGACAAATTCTGGACGAGCAGCTTAAGATAAAAGTACAGCTCCCCAAGGGGATGAAGCTACAAACAATAGATAAATCAGCGCTTTAGACGCAAAAAAGAGTTAGATTTATTTAGTGTATGAACAAGGGTGAAAGCCGAGGCAGTAAGGAGCCTTGGCTTTTTTTGTTTGGCATTGCTTGGCCAAGCTTAAAAAAAGGTCTAAATTTGAAGCCAAAGCAAGTAAATAAAATTAGCTAAAAAGCAGATTATCAAAATTTAATACATCTAACTTTTCTTTAAAAGCATAGCCCTCTATGCAAGATACCTACAGACATAAGGGGATGAGGCGGAAGCTTTTGCAGCAATTGCAAAAAAACGCGGCTTTTCGTCCAGAGGTTTTGGCAGCAATAGGGAGTCTGCCAAGGCATTTTTTTGTGGACTCTGCTTTTGAGGAACTGGCCTATAAGGATCAGGCGCTACCTATTGGTGGGGGGCAAACGCTTTCGCAGCCTTCTACGGTGGCTTGGCAATGTAGTTTGTTGGAGCTAAGCGCTGGGCAGCGCATTTTAGAAATTGGAACGGGTTCGGGTTATCAGGCGGCCATATTGCAAAGAATGGGAGCCGAGCTAGATACCTATGAGCGGCAAGAGGCCTTGCAGTTGGCGGCAAAAAAGCGCTTTGATGCGCTAAAGCTAGAAAATTTGCGTTCTTATTTTGGCGATGCAAGCGAGTTGCCTTTGGCAGAGCCGCCCTATGATGGCATTTTGATGAGCTGTGCGGCCGAACAGATTCCCAAGCAGTTATTGGCCCGATTGAAAATTGGGGGACGGATGGTTTTGCCCTTGCTTTATCAGGAGCAGCAGCGGATGTTTGTTGTAGAGCGAAAGGGAGAAAAAACCTTTGAATATGAGGATTGTGGTCCCTGCCGTTTTGTTCCTTTTTTGAAGGGAGCCCTGCCTGTGCAGAGAAAGTAGTGCTGACATCTAGCTCCCTTTTTTTTACGTAAAAAAGTAAAATTACCTCTTCCCAAAATCCTATTTGTATTAAGCTTGCTTTGCAGCAAGTTTATCATCCCTAAACAAAATGGCTGTGCTTTTAGCCCTCTTATTTATTGTTTATTCTTGCTTGGCAACCCTTTGGATTATGAAGGGGCGTAGTTTTAAGCAGTGGGGAATTTCTCCCAAAATAATCCTTATGCTCTTTTTTTTGCGCTTAGGGCTGGGAGCCATTTATGGGCAGTTGCATTTAGAGTATTTTGATGCTGGAGACACCTTTTTGTACTTTGAGGAAAGCCAGCTTATTGCGCAGACGATTTGGCCTTATTGGGATTATTATTGGGGGAGCTGGACGGGCCAAGCGCCTATTCCCCCAGCCGATGCCGAGCTCTATTTGTATCCCGATTGGTCATTTATACAGCGAGATTTTGGCACCTATGCCTTGGTGCATATTCATGCTATTCCACAGTTTTTTTCGGCGGGTTCTTATTTTTTGCATGGCTTTTTTGTGGCTTTTCTGGGCCTTTTTGCCAGTCTCAATTTTTATTGGGTTTTGGAGCGGCATCTGCAATTGCCCCGCAAACTGCTTCAGTTTGCTTGCTTTTTTATGCCTTCTGTTTTGTTCTGGACCTCGGGGTTTCATAAGGATGTATGGGTATATTTATCGATTAGTGGGCTGTTTTTGGGCCTAGATGCCTATTATCGGCAGCTTTGGAAGAGGGCGTTTTGCTTTTTGGGCTTAGGGCTTTTGGGCTTGGCCGTTTTTCGGACCTATCTATTGGGCCTGGTTTTTCCGGCGCTGACAGCTGCTAGTTTGCTGCCTTTTTTCTTCAAAAATCGCCCAATTCAGGCCTACCTTTCCGTTTATGCCTTTTTTGGCCTTGGTCTTTTTGCGCTGGAAATGACGGGCTATTTTTCTCCGCTCCAATTGCTGGCCAACCGCCAAGGGGCTTTTTTGGCCGAAAAAGGAGGCTCTGTGATTGCCGGGGCAACTAGCTGGCAACCCAATTTTTTTAGCTTTTTTGCCTATCTGCCCAAAGCCCTTTTTAATGTCTGTTTTCGCCCCTTAATATGGAATGTCAAAGACAGTTTACAGCTGGCCGCTGCCCTAGAAATCCTTTCTTTTTGGCTGCTTTTTTTTCTGGGCCTAAACAAAGGCAGAAATCCTCAAAAGCGCTCGCCACTCTTCTATTTTATGTTCTTTTATGCCCTGAGCAACCTCTTGCTGATTGGTCTTTTGGTGGTCAATTTGGGCACAATTGTCCGCTATCGGAGCATCGCCCTGCACTTTTTGGTGATCTTGCTGCTCCAAAGTTTTCACTTTTTTCACCAGTATTTTCAGGCTAAAGAAAGTGGCAAAAAAACGCTGTTGTCAAGCAAAGAACACTCAGTAGCTAGCCGTAAAGCAGAATTACAAGATTAAAGTTTTGGGGCCTCCCGCAGCAAGCTGCGGGCGGTTACTCCCTTCGGTCGTCGAACTGCGGCCTAAAGGCCTTGTTGTCGTTCGGCAGCTCGCTGCTCGCTCGGCCCTGCGGCCTGACGGCCTTGGTCTGCGGCTTTGCCGCACTGCCTACCATCGCTAGGCCAAGAAAAGCGCCCCTTTGGGGCGCCCAGTATAAAAAAGAAGACTGACATTTTGTCACCTTTGTCCAAAATATGAATTATCTTTGTCCCCTAGCCAAGCGCTAAAGCCGTAAAGCCAGGCGTTTTTTGGCCTAGCGCTGCGGAGCGGGTGGCCCGAAGGGCCAGACCCAACAAAACGAGCCTTGGCGATGTTTTGTGCAGGGCCGAGCAGACCTGCGAGCCCCGCAGCATAGCGCCCCGACCGCAGGGAGGGGAGGCCCCAAAAAAAAAGAATAGCACCGATACTGATATGAAACTGTACAACGATAATCCAACCCTGGACAAAAAAATGTTGCCCGAAGATAAGCAGGGCGATGTCTTTTTCAAGGAGCAATTGCAAGCTCAACAGCAAGATGGCCAAAAGCGCTTTTATATTGAGAGCTATGGTTGCCAGATGAATTTTAGCGATAGTGAAATTGTTGCGTCTATTTTGCAAGAGGCGGGATATGCCTCTACCAAATATATGGATGCGGCCGATTTGATTTTGGTCAATACTTGTTCTATTCGCGAAAAGGCCGAGGATACGGTCCGCAAGCGTTTGCGTATTTTTGATAAGCTCAAAAAGGAGCGTCCGGGCCTATTGGTTGGGGTTTTGGGCTGTATGGCCGAGCGCCTCAAGGCCAAACTTTTGGATGAGGAAAAACTGGTTGATTTAGTCTTAGGTCCCGATGCCTATCGCGATTTGCCCAACCTCATTGCCACAGCAGAAGATGGCGATAAGGGGATCAACGTCTTTTTGTCTAGAGAAGAAACCTATGCCGATATTAGTCCCGTTCGGCTTAGCGATAGCGGCGTAACGGCTTTTGTGACCATTATGCGGGGTTGCGATAATATGTGTTCTTTTTGCGTGGTGCCCTTTACCCGTGGTCGAGAGCGCAGCCGCGATCCTTATAGCATTTTGGCTGAATGCCAAGACCTATTTGACCGTGGTTTTAGAGAAGTGACCCTTTTGGGCCAGAATGTAGATAGTTATCATTGGGAGCATCCAGAAGGCCTCGAGCAGGTTGATTTTGCCGACTTATTGGAGAAAACGGCCTTGATTCATCCCGATTTGCGCATTCGTTTTTCTACCTCTCACCCTAAAGACATTACCGATAAGGTACTGATCAATATGGGCAAATATGAAAACATCTGCGAGTACATTCACTTTCCTGTACAATCGGGTAGCAGCCGCATTCTCAAGAAAATGAACCGCACTTATGACCGAGAGTGGTACATGAATAAGATTGATCGTATTTATGAGCTTTTGCCCAATTGCGCTGTTTCCTCAGATGTGATTGCTGGTTTTTGTACGGAGACCGAAGAGGACCATCAGGATACTCTTTCGATTATTGAGCACAGCCAATACAGCATGTCTTATATGTTCTTCTATTCGGAGCGCCCAGGTACCCTAGCCGCCCGAAAATACGAGGATGATGTACCTTTGGAAGTGAAAAAACGCCGTTTGCAAGAGATCATTCGTTTGCAGAATCAAATCTCTTTTGCGCATAACAAAAAAGACATTGGCAAAACCTTTAAGGTCTTGATTGAGAAGGTTTCTAAGCGCAGCGAAGATGATTTTGCGGGTCGAAATTCACAGAATAAGATGATTGTTTTCCCTAGAGAAAATACAGAAATTGGACAATATGTCTATGTAAAAGTGACTGATTGTACGCAGGCTACGCTTCGTGGGCATTTGGTGCCTGCTCCAGCAGAAGCTTAGGCGCAGCTTTTCGGCAGGCCTTGGCCTGCCGAAAGGCCCACCAATTTGGCGGTAGTTCTCATCTAATAGAGCGATAACAACTTCCTCACTTAACATCACTTATTTATGTTTACTTATCGCTATTTTGCTTTAGCCCTTTTGCTCTGCTTTTCGGCTAGTAGTTGGGCTCAAAAAGGCCTAGAAACCGAGGCGGTTTCTATTTTTAAGAACCAAACGGCATTCTTTGTAAAAGAAGGTCAGGTAAAGACCCAAAAAGGCAAATGGGAGCTAGTGGGAGACACGATTCCGCAGGCCTTAAATGGGACCCTTTGGTTTTCTGCTCCTAGTTTGCAAATTGTTCGTTCTTTTCAGCAAGAGAAGGAGGTCGAGGGTCTAGTTAGTAATTATAGTAGTATGTTTTTGGCCAATGATGGCAAAAACGTACGTCTCTTATTATCTGGAGATACGACTTGGACCGAAGGAAAAATCAAGGTCCTACAAGTGCCCAACCCCGATCCCAGCAAACCCAATATCAAAACGGGGGCGCTTTTCGCTATTCAGATGAAAACGGGCCGCAGCTTGATTCTCAAGCAAGCACAAATTGAATCATTGCGCAAATTTGAGATTTTAGACTCGCCCAATTTTACCAATAGCAGCATCCAAAGATTGCCTGTGCTTCAAGCTGATTTTGGCGGCACGGCCAATAGTAGCCAAAAGCTACAAATGATGTATTTGCGTCAAAACCTGAGCTGGAAACCCGATTACTTGGTGGAGCTGCTCAATGATAAGGAAGCTCGCATCTCCTTGCGCACTACGGTGGTTAATGAAGCAGAAGATGTAAAGACCAAGTCGCTCAATTTGGTGGCTGGCGTCCCTAATTTTAAGTATGCCAATCGCATTTCTGATCTTTTGAGTTTTGGTTATGTGCAGCCTGTTCAGCCTCAGCGTTATGTGCATACCTTGAGCAATGCTATGGTAGAAAATGTGGCCAGCTATGATGTGATGCCGACTATTGCCTCGGCACCAGGCAATGGTGGAAATGGCATGCCTGGCCCTGCTCCTGCAGTAGGTGAAAGCGTGGAGGACCTCTTTTATTATACGCTCAAGGATGTAGAAATTAAGAAGGGAGAACGGGCATTGCTAGATGTATTCTCGGATAAGGTTCCCGTAGAACATATTTACGAGTCGATTATTGGCGCCAATTCTTACTCTTATAGTACAGCCTATAGCTTTGAAAAGCAGACGATTCCCGTTTTGCATACCATTAAGCTAGAAAACAAAACGGATTATGTTTGGACAGCCGCCCCCGTGATGGTGGTCCAAAATAAGGACAATAAGATTTTGCCCATCAGTCAAGATGTGCTTTACTACACCTCTAAGCAAGATGAGGTAAGCGTAAAATTGACCGAGGCCCCAGATGTGGCTCTCAAGTTTTCTGAAAAAGAAATCAAGCGGACTAACAATACCAAGCAAATCCGTGAAACCAACACCAACCGCATTCGCTACTACGACTTAGTGACTGTAGAAGCAGAAATTGAAATTCAGAATTTTAAAGGAAAGGATATTCGCCTAGATATAAAAAGAGCCATTTATGGCGAGTTGATGGAAAGCTCTGAAAAATGGCTAAAGTCGCCCCGCCTACAGCCTCGTAGTAGCTATACTACTTATAACCCTTATACTGATGTTTGCTGGGAGATGAAAATCAAAAAAGGCGAACAAAAGAAGATTACCTACACCTATAAGGTCTACCTCAGCCATTATTAAATGTTAAAAAACAGTATGGATAATATTCAAGCGATTAAGCAACGTTTCGGAATCATTGGCCATTCCCCTCAATTGCAACATGCCCTAAAAACAGCTATTCAGGTGGCCGCAACGGACCTCTCTGTTTTGGTTTTGGGCCAAAGTGGGGTGGGCAAGGAGTCTTTTTCCAAAATTATCCATCAACTGTCTAACCGCAAGCATAATAACTTTATTGCGATTAACTGTGGCGCCCTGCCCGAAAGTACCATTAACTCGGAGCTCTTTGGCCACACCAAAGGGGCCTTTACGGGAGCAGTCAATGAGCGAAAAGGCTATTTTGAAACCGTAAATGGTGGCACCATATTCCTCGATGAAATTGGGGAAATGCCTTTGGATACTCAAACCTACCTTTTAAGGGTACTTGAGCAGGGCGAATTTGTTAAAGTGGGTTCTTCTCAGGTAGAAAAGACCGATGTGCGCATTGTGGCGGCTACTAATGTCAATTTGTTGGAACGCATTGAGCAGGGTAAATTTAGAGAGGACCTCTATTATCGCCTGAGCACGGTGGTCATTCAGGTGCCTGAGCTCCACAAAAGAGGCGATGATGTGCTTTTGCTTTTCCGCAAGTTCGTTTCTGATTTTGCCGATCAATACCATACGCCTATGGTTCGCCTTACGGAAGAGGCGGAGGATATTTTGTTGCGCTACCCCTGGCCCGGCAATATCCGAGAGCTGCGCAATGTAGCCAAAAGAGCGGCCCTTTTTTCGGAGGATAAAACGATTACGGCAGAGCAATTACTAGAGTTCCTCCCGCAGTTGGGCCAAAAACAAAGGCATTTGCCTTTGCCCCATAAGGAGGCCAATGACAGCAGCCAAGGATTTTACGAAAGGGAGATTTTGTTTAAGTTTCTCTATGAGATGAAGCAGGACCTCAATGATGTAAAGCAACTCATTGCCGAATTGGTCCAAACCAATAATCTCCAAATGCCGCGCCCCATGCCTAAGGGCCATAGTATGCAGGGTTACCTACCTTTGCCTAGCCCGAATAGCGATAATTATAGCTCGTCTTATCCTGAAAATACCTTTAATGAGGAGCCCCGCTCCGAGGAAGGGCCCATTATTCTAAATAAAGATTATCATAATCAAGAGCAAGATAGAGAACGCTATAATGAGGTGGAGGAACTAGAAGAATCGCTCTCTATGGAACAAATGGAAAGGGAGCTCATCGAAAGAGCACTCAAAAAACACCGAGGAAAACGCAAGGATGCAGCCCAGGAATTGGGCATTTCTGAGCGGACACTTTACCGCAAAATCAAATTGCACGATATTCAGTCCTAAATGAAAAGGGCGAAACCAATACTTGGTTTCGCCCTTTTTTTGTAGCCGCCAAATTATTGGGCAATAGTAAATTGCTGCTGCCCTAACAATTGCCGATCGGCAGAAAAAAGCTGTAGTAAATAGACTCCATTGGGCCAATCGCCTAACTGAATTTGCCCCTGAGGACCTAATAAAGGATAACGGCCCAGCTCTTGCCCCAACATATTATATAGGCGGATCTCTTGCCCTTGCTCCCAGCCTTGCAGGGCCGAGTAGTTTAAGCGCTCTTGGGCGGGCAAAGGCCAAAAACGATAGGATAAAGTCTCCGTATTTGAAGTTGGAGCATTGCTCAATACGCTAAAGAAATTATGTCCCACTACCCTAGAATTTAGAGCCGTAAAGGCCCAGGGCAAACTATCTTTCTGATAGCTCCATTGCTGATGAATTAGGCTGCTAGGCCGATTGTTATCCCGCTGCTCAATGGCATAACTAAAGAGGAGCTCCTCTTCTGCGGCCAAATCAATAAAACCAAAATCAACCTTCAGTATACCCTGCTCCTCCAAGGCCCAATTGGCCGAGTGACTGCTGGCTTGCTGCCGCAAACTACTAGGCAATAGATAAGGAGATAGACTATCTCTTAGCCTGAGCTGCCCCTTAAATGGCCCCCGCAATAAAAACTGAACATGCAAGGGGTCAGAAGGGAATATATAGGCCGGGGCAGCATAGCCCAAAGGCAAAACCTGCGTCTGTGGATGCCCCAGCGATTTAAAGGAGTCTTGCAAAACAATACAATGCTCGGCCCCAAAAACTGTAGCCGGCAAATTGGCCAGTTGCTGAATATAGCCTAAGTGCATCTGCCCCAAACTATCCAAACCACAGCCTTCTATGGCATCAGAAATGACCGGAGCGGACCAATTTCCGCTAGCCTGCTCCAGTAGCGCACGATAACTTAAGCCCGGCTGTACCGGAATACGGACCTCCGTTACTCCTGCTCCATAAATGGTGACCGGAAAAGGAGGCTGCATCAAATCATCTTCAATAACAATTAACTGCGTCCGCACAGGGACCAAACTGGCCAAGCCTATATTTTGCAGATAAAAAACAATGGAATCCCCCTCGCATTCAGCAGATACCGCCAAAACAGTCTCCTCATAAATAGGACGGCAAAGACTGTCGGGATAAACATGGGCCTCTAGGCAGAACGCCTGCCCCGCCAAGACCGAATCGCAAGTCAAGGAGCTCCAAAGATCTAGCTGCCCCGAAGCCTGAGGGGCCAAATCGCCCAAATCTATCCGATAGCTCTGGCTATCGATTTGGCTAAATGGCAAGCTGGCCGAATCTAAATGTAGCTGTCTGGGCCAAAATAGTTCTACATAAGCCTGATAGGCCGTATCGCTTCCTCTGTTTTCATAGTTTAACCATTGCTGCTGCTCACTACAAGCATCCAGATTGGCCCCATCCAATTGAATTTGCAGAAAGGGACAATGATCTAGGGCCTGCAAGGCTATATTCTGCTGCTGCCCCTGTGGATGCTGCAATTGGACCGTATATTGGCCCTGCAACTGACAGGCGTCCTGCCAATAGTGGCTAGGCCGTACCGCCCAAAGCTGGTATTCTCCAAAGGGTAGCGCATTGAACTGATAAAAACCAAGGCTATCTGTTGTGGCATAATAACGCTGCCCTTGCCTTTCGGCACAAATAAATTGCTGAACAAAAAGACGTTCATGGCTGTCCTTTTGGCAATTTGCATTTTGGTCCTCATACAAATAACCCGAAATCGAAGCGCTAAAGTCTTGCGGCTGATAACAAGCGCCACGCCCAATTCCCTGCGCCCAAGCTTGCTGCAAACTGGGGATATTCTGAGGCAATAACCGCAACATCTGATAGAGGCCCATCAAGCTATCGGCATAATGATAACTGAGCATTAAGTCGATCTCCAAACTTTCTCCAGCCAATAAATCCCCCTTAAAATGCGAGGCCATGACCCTAAAGTCTTGTCCCTGTGCCCAACTATAGCCATCTCCAGCCCACCAAGCCCCAGCCGAACTATCAAAGGGATAATGGGGAAAAACATAGGCAGATTGCCCCTGCCCCAGACTGTCATAACCACTGGCATAGGGCCGAATAGGCTGCCCATTGCTCCAACGTCCTGCTAATAAATGATAAAATTCTTGGTCCATATTGGGCCCCGAAGGATGCCCAAAAGGCGGCAAATTGCTATTCAGATTATAAATGCTGCGGTCCAAAGAGCAATTCAGAAAGCTAAGGGCCACCACTGGCGGCTGACTCCCGTAGTTGTCGCTCTGACAAAGCTGGGTCTGGTCCAGATAATCTGCATTATAGGTATAGACGGTCCGCAAACTACTGTCGGTCCCAATGTAGTCATCGGCCGGACAGCCCAAGTCAAAATCCGTATAAAAACCCGCCCAAAATTGCTGATAATCCTGGTTCGAGCGGTTGATGATTTTATAATTCAAAAAGAGGCTTTCTCGCAGACTTTGCTCCAAGGCCAAGCAACCAAAAGCATAGGCCGTTAGCTGCACTTCTAGGCCCATAGAATTCCCCTGCGTAAACTGATGCCCGCCAGAAAGATCATTCAATACGGTCCAAAATATCTGATCGGCCAAGGCGGTAGAATCGCCCATGCGGTAAGTCGGAAAATCCCCCTCATAGGGCTCATAACGCCCATCTCCATCCCGATCAAAGAAGGGCGCAAGCGATTGATCGGGCAGGGCAAAGCCCAAATTTTGCGGATAATAAGCATTTCCCCTAGCGGGCCAAATCAATAAACTACTGGGCAATGGCCCATCTATCTGCCCATTATCCCGATAATCTTCCAGGGCCGTCCAAATATCCAGCAGTTCTACGGTCCAAATATAATTAAAGCGCCTAGAGAGCAAGGAGTCGGCCTGCTGGCTGAGGCTATCGATTGGGCCTGGCCAAAAGTCAGGAGCGCCCTGCCCATAGGTTTGGGCCGCCAGATATAAATCGCCAGCCGCATTTTGGCCACCCAAACTTAGGCCCAAGAGCCCAATAGCGGCAAGCTGTTCACTGCTATCCGCCTTTTTGGGAGTTAAAAAAGCGGCATTTTGACCGTCGTTAAATAAATCGCCTCCGTTTTTTATAAGGGCAGAAAGGCGGTTGGCCTGCATCCAAACTTGGGCAGAAGGTGGATCTTGCGCCCACAAAAGAAGCGGAAAACTTAAAAAGGCAATAATTAAGGGCTGGATATATTTCATATTGGGGGTGGTTTTAGATCAAGGAAGGGCTTATTTTTATTTTGGGGCCCGCGGCCGGCTCGGCTTCGCCTCGCTCGGCCGCCGCTATGCTGCGCCGCTCGCAGGTCTGCTCGGCCCTGCAGCCGCCTGCGGCGGCTTTGGTCTGGCCCTGCGGGCCACGGCTGCGCAGCGCTGGGCCAAATAGCGCTTGGCCCAACTACAAATACGGAAAGGTTGACCCTGCGCTTTGCCTGATCAACTTTTCCGAACCGAACCTTGAAGATTTTCTTCACTTAACTTAAGAACTTTCTCTGTACTCGCTTTGAGCACATTACAAAGATGCAAATTGATGGCTAGTAGTTGAAATACAAAAATCTTTTTTCCTCTAGCTATAATTTGCTTTTAATACCTATAAATAGGGCCTTAGCGCCCAAATTCCTCATTATTTTAAATAAAAGCATGATGCAAATGAATCGATTTCCCCTCCTTTTTTTTGGCCTATTTCTCTCTTTTTCGGCCCTGCAGGCACAATATGCCTCTGTTTTTGGCCAAGATTCTACCCAATGGATTTTTGAATGGAGCAATTTGCCCGGTACGCAGCAAGACACGCTCTATAGCCGCTACGATAGTAGCTTTGCGGGCCGTCAATGGACCAAAATTGAGATCCCCAATAACTTGAATTACAATGGCGGCTGGCTATCCGAAGATAGCAGTACGGGCCAGCTTTGGTATCGCCCTATAGCCAGCCCCCAATACCCTAATGATACCGCCAGCCGCCTCATCATGGACCTCAGCCTGCAAGTTGGTGATACCTTTGATATTTCTCCTGCCTGGGGCGCCATTCCCGATAGCCTACAGGTTGTAGATAGCATTTATACTGAATTGGGCCGCAAGCATATCCGATTTAAGGCCAATGCTAGAGGCAGTGAAAAGATTACATTTATAGAAGGTGTTGGGCCAAATTTGGGCATCCTCTATAAGCAATCAGGGGTAATGATGTTTCAGTATTTGCTCTGTGCCTATCAGGATGCTCAGCAAAGCTACCTCAATAAAACTCATGGCTACTGTAATGTCTATAGTGGTGGACCGCATGGGCTGGCCAATTTGGTCCAACAGCAGTTTGCGCTTTATCCCAATCCCGTAAAAGAACAACTACAAATTGAGAAGGAGGCCAGCCTCTCTGTGGATCGGCTGCAGCTATATAATGCCTTGGGGCAGTTAGTTTGGGAAAAGGAGTTTAGTCCCCAACTATCGCTAGAAGGCTTGCCCACTGGCCACTATATTTTGCAGTTTTGGCAGGGGGGGAAACTCCTAGAAAGCCAAAAGTTGATAAAACAGTAAGGGCTATAAATTGGTCCAAAAAGGCCCGAAGGGCCGTCGGCTGAGGGATGGATAGCAGTGGCCCGAAGGGCCAGACCTAGTTTTTGAGCGTAGCGAAAAAACGCAGGGCCGAGCAGACCTGCGAGCTGCGACACAGCCCGACCCGCCCGCAAGGGCGGGGCAGCCCCAAAAAATAAAAAATATTTGTCCAGTTAGAGTAGACAGTTGCTAGCTTTCTTTGTTTTATTCAATAATATTAAAGCAAATTAGTTATGAAGATGCAGCTTATTCTACCTACCTTTTTGGCCATGTTCTTTTTTGTATTGCAAGGGCAGGCGCAGAGCTATAGTTATAGCGGTTATTTTGGAACGCATGAATATGATATTACTGAGGCTCAAGATATTGGCACTTTAAAGAGCCCTTTTGGAGATAAAACAATTGTAGCTCGTTTGGGAAAAAACAGCAGTCGGGGCTATTTTTTACTGACAATTCAAAATGCGGGTTCTGAAGAAGTAATTACGGGTGATATTATGATTATGACTCATGCTGGTCAGCGAATTAAATGCCGGGACAGGAAGATTAGAAATAACCAAAATAGGGATGGGGTACAAGTGACCTCAACACTTTATTTCTTAACTTTTTCGGAGCTCAAGTTATTGGAGAAGCATGGAATTAGCCGGATCATCTTTCAGACGAAGCTACATTATTATGAAGATGAGCAGCGCTATAGTTATGGAACATCTACTTATTTTTATTAGCAAAAAAAGCCTTCTCTATGCTTAGAGAAGGCTTTTTGTTTAGCGGTTGCACCAGGGGTTGGGGCAGCGGAAATCATGGCCCGCTGGGGGCTCTGGGTGCACTGCTCGTTTGTTGAGTTGGCTAACGGCCGTATGAAAGTTTTTACATTCTAGCTCATAGGCCTGTTTTAAGGTATAGGCATATTGGTAAGAAAAGTGAGTGTATTGTGGAAAGTGAGCCCAGCGCAATAACTCTGCTTGCAAATCTGTATCGGAGCGGCCAACTTTGAGCGGATGAAAGCGGTCTGCAGCATCCAGTTTTCCAAGGGCAAAGTTGCCCATTTGCCCAGCCTCTACCTCATTTTTTACCGTTTCCGGATTAAATTCAAAAGGGCCCTTATGGCTCAATTCAAAAATCATAATGTCAGTGCTTTGTAGGGCCAAGGCCCGGTGGTATAATTTTGCTACTTTGGGGGGAGGGTTGGCTATTTTTTTTCAGGGAAAAGGCCTTCTAGTCCTTCTCGACTAGCTGCACAAAATCCTCTTTCGGTAATTAGTCCAGTCACTAGGCGGGCGGGGGTTACATCAAAACCATAGTTGCGAGCGGGGGTGTTTTCTGGGCAGATGCGTACTTTTTCATACTGTCCATTTTCTGTTAGGCCGTCTACAAAGCGGACCTCTTCGCTATCTCTTTCTTCAATGGGAATTTCTTTCAGCCCATCATTGATGCTCCAGTCTATAGTGGTAGAGGGCAGGGCCACATAAAAGGGGATGTTATTATCCTTGGCGGCTAGGGCCTTGAGGTAGGTTCCGATCTTATTGGCCACATCTCCTTCTCTTGTGGTCCGGTCGGTGCCTACAAGGACCATATCGACCAGTTGGTGTTGCATGAGGTGGCCTCCAGCATTATCTACAATGAGGCTATGCGGAACCCCATGTTGTTCAAATTCCCAGGCAGTGAGTTTAGAGCCCTGGTTTCTGGGGCGGGTTTCATCTACCCAAACATGCAATTTGATGCCTTTGGCTAGGGCCTGATAAATGGGCGAACTAATGGTGCCCCAGCGGATGCAGCCCATCATGCCCGCATTGCAATGCGTTAGGATTTGGACCGGCTGGCCATTTTTGCGAGCAGCAATTTCTTCTATAATCTTGAGCCCATGCTGGCCAATCTGAAAGCAGATCTCAATATCTTCTTTTACAATGGCGTCGGCTTGGTAGCGGCAGGCTTGTATGGCTTCGGCTCGGCTATAGCATGCTTGCCAGGCTGCTCTCATACGATCTAGGCAAGTAGAGAGATTGACAGCTGTAGGTCTAGCATCTCTTAAGTAAGCATGGGCGAGTGCTAGGCTGTTTTTCCAATCATTTTCGGGGGCGGCTTTGGCGGCTAGCCAAATGCCATAGGCCGCGGTAGCCCCGATAAGGGGAGCCCCACGGACCAGCATATTTCTGATGGCCCAATAAACTTCTTGGGTAGTGCTTAGGGTTTCTACCTGCACTTTATGAGGCAGAACGATTTGGTTAATGACTTGCAGTTCCTCCTGAGCATTAAGCCAGAGCGTGCGCAAGGGCTGAGGTAAAACAGACATAGTTTAGTCGATTTGAATCTGGTTAAAATTAGCATAGCCCTTAAACTGGCTAGGAGCAGTTCCGGGCCGGAGCAAATGCCCTGTTTGCAAGCCTGCGGCCCTAGCGGCGGCTAGCTCTTCGGGCACATCAGAGAGGAAGAGAATTTCATAGGCGGGCAGGCCAATGGCTTGCTGGATATTCTGGTAAGACTGGCTTTCTCTTTTGTGGCCCACTTTGGTGTCAAAGTAGTGGCTGAAGAGAGGCGTTAAATCGCCTGCTTCCGAATAGCCAAAAAGGAGTTTTTGAGCGGCTACAGAGCCAGAAGAATAGATGCCGAGCTCCAGGCCTTTTTCTTTCCAGTTTTTTAGGCAATCGGCTACTTCTGGGTAGAGATGTCCTTTGATTTGGCCATTGAGGTAGGCGGCTTTCCAGACAATACCTTGTAGGGCCTTAAGGGGCCCTGCTTTACGGTCGGCCTTGCACCAAGCTTCTAAATAATCAAAGGCCTGTTCGGCATCAATTGTCTTTCCTTCTTCGGCTAAGACAAGGGCTTGAGTGGCTTCAATTTGCGCTTTGACCTCTGGAAGGTCCATTTTTTGGCGCCAAAGAGGAAGCTGCTCTAGAAAATAGGGAAAGAGCGTATCGACCACAAAGGAAATAGAGGTCGTGGTCCCTTCAATGTCAGAAAGAATGTATTTAATCAAAATGAGAGGTTTAGACGCTTAACTTAAGCGAGCAAAAATAAATAAAAAAGTCCATATATAAGCTATATGGACTTTTTTCCTTTTACGTTTTGCAGGGGGCGAAGCCCCCGCAGGCTGAGGGATGGATAGCAGTGGCCCGAAGGGCCAGACCAAAGCGCTTTAGCGCTGAAGGGCCGAGCAGCCCTGCGAGCTGCGACAACCAGCCCCGAAGGGGCGCCAGTTCGACGACCAACGGGAGTACCCAGCCCGACCCGCCTGCAGGGCGGGGCAGCCCCAAATCCTATTCTTTTTTATGGCCATTTTTATCGACCACCCCTAATTTGATCAGGGCTTGTTTGGAGGCATTTTGCTCGGCTGTTTTTTTATTGGGGCCCGTAGCTTCTGCCAGGGCTTTTTCATCAATCAGGACGGCTACTTTGAAGCGGTGTTGGCGGTGATGCTTGTTTTTGCCATCATTTTTTTGCTGTTCGATGAGTTCATAGCTGAGGCTTTTTTGGTCCTTTTGGCAGAACTCTAGCAAGATACTTTTGAAGTTATTATCGATGCGTTCGAGCAGGTGGACATCCACATGATTTTGCAGCATTTTGTAGATAATAAATTTTCGGGCGGCTTTATAGCCTTTATCTAGGTAGATGGCACCGACAAAAGCCTCGAAGCAATTGCCCATCACGGTGGGGCTAATGCGTTGGAGTCCTCGGGCCTTGAGAAAGTCATCTAGGCCCATTTCGGCACCGACTCTATTGAGTGTTTTTCGGCTAACGATTTTAGAGCGCATTTGGGTTAGAAAGCCTTCATCTTCTGTGGGGTATTTTCGGAAGAGGTACTCGGCAATGACGGCATCTAGGATGGCATCGCCCAGATATTCTAGGCGTTCGTTATCAAAGCTGTGTTTGCTTTCGTCTTTATTGGCCGTAGATTTATGTGTAAAGGCTCTATCATAGAAAGGGAGATGCTTGGGCAGAAAACCAAGGATTGTTTTCAGTTCGCGAGCAAATGCTTTTTGCTTAGAGAAATAGAGATTATAATAGGACTTCAGCACAGTAAAGAGGTATAAGGGCCTGAGGAAGATTAAAAATGAGCTAAAAAAAAAGGGCCAATGAAGGCCCTTTGCTGCTCAAATATACTAACTATTCTGTTATTTTCTTGAAAATCACGGCAGAATTATGTCCACCAAAGCCGTAGTTCATGTTCATGGCAATTTGCAGATCTGCAGACTGTTTGACATTGGGGGTAATTTGTAGGCGGCTATCAATTTGGGGATCAAACTCCTCAAAGTTGATGGTGGGGGCAATCTCTCCGGTTTGGAGGGTTTTGATACAGATGAGCGACTCCATAGCGCCGGCGGCAGAAATCATATGGCCGGTCATGGATTTTGTGGCGCTCATTTTCACCTTAAAGGCCGCATCGCCCAAAGCCTTAATAATGGCATTAGATTCTGCAATATCGCCTAGGTCGGTAGAGGTACTATGTGGGTTGAGGTAATCGAGATCTTCTGCTTTGATATTGGCATCTTCTAGGGCCAGCTGGATCACATCGATAACGCCATGTCCCTCGGGATCTGGTGCCGTAATATGGTAGGCATCGGCATTTTGGGCCACGCCAATAATTTCGGCATAGATTTTTGCGCCACGGGCTTTTGCATGCTCATAATCTTCTAGAATAAGGGAGGCGGCGCCTTCTCCAATTACAAAACCATCCCGATCCTTATCAAATGGGCGAGAGGCAACGCTAGGATCTTCATTGCGGGTAGAAAGGGCCTTGAGGGCATTAAATGCACCCACCCCAACGGCGTTAATGGCTGCTTCGGCGCCACCCACCACCATCACATCGGCTCGGCTGAGGCGAATTTGGTCGTAGGCTAGGCTAATACAGTGCGTAGAAGAAGCACAGGCCGTAACAAAGGCTCCAGTTGGGCCACGGAAGCCATGGCGGATAGAAATATTACCCGCAGAGGCGTCTACAATCATTTTGGGCACCAAAAAAGGATTAAAGCGAGGTGTCCCGCTGCCTCTCTCATAGTTTTGTACCTCCTGCTGTAGGGTGGTAATTCCCCCAATACCAGAGGCCCAAAATACACCAATTCGCTTTTTGTTTTCTACCTCTTCCAGTTTGGCATCGGCAATGGCCTCGTCGCTAGCCACTAGCGCATACTGCATAACGGGATCTAGGCGACGAACATCTTTGCGGCCAAATACATCTGCGCCATTAAAGTCTTTAACTTCGCAGGCAAATTGGGTTTTAAATAAGCTGGCATCAAACTGTTGGATAGTAGCGGCCCCACTTTTTCCGGCAAGGAGGTTGGCCCAGCTCTCTTCCGTGTTATGCCCTAAGGGGTTTAAGGTTCCAAGACCAGTAACAACAACACGTCTTTGACTCATAACTAATATTTATTTAGAGAAAGATGCCCAAGTTAGCCCAAGCCCCCCAAGCACTTTCCATGGTTCGTATTAAAAAGATGGCGCCGAAGCCCAATAAATTAGCTCGACGCCCTTTTGGCTGCTCCGAATATAGATCGAAACAAATAAGTCTAACCTAGGTTCTCACTCAAGAAAGAGATCGCATCACCTACGGTTTTGATTTCTTCTGCTTTCTCATCAGGAATAGAGAGGTCAAATTCACGCTCTAGTTCCATAATCAACTCTACAAGGTCAATTGAGTCAGCACCCAGATCTTTCTGGAAGTTGGCATCTTCAGTAACGTCATTTAGTTCAACAACTAGCTTGTCAGCGATGATGGCGACTACACGCTCTTTGATTTCAGTGGCCATAATGGTCAATTTTGCATTTGAATAAAAGGGTCCCTTATAGCACAAAGGGCTTTGATCGCTGCAAAGATGTTCATTTAATCCAGATTCACAAAGTTTTTAATTGGCTTTTTTGTTTGTACAACCACTGAATCAAAACAACCCTTAGGCCCCGTTTTTATAGAATTTGCTCCCGACTCGGGTCTTTGCTTCCATTCAGATTGAAGCCAAAAAAGGCCCCCATAATTCCCCCCGCAATATGAGCGTACTCCGAAATATTATTGTTATCTAAACTGTTGAGCACCTCTTTGCCCAAAAAGAAAATAAGGACCAAAATAAAGGTCAAGGGAATCCCCTTTCCCCCCGTATTGGCAAAGGATACTAGAATGATAAACATAAAGACAATCCCACTAGCCCCCAATAAACCTCCACCAATCAAAAAGACCTGAAAGATAGCGGTAATCAGGGCCGTGAGCAACATCATGATCAAAATGTTCCGACTGCCGTATTTCTCTTCCATAATAGGAGCAATCAATAAAAAGATCGACATATTCCCCACCAAATGACCCCGATTGGCATGCCCAATAGTATAGCTAAACAAACGAAAATAATCTAGAGGATTGGCAAAATCAAAGCCTCTAAGCACAAAGTAGTTGTTAATTATCCCCCCCGATCGACTCACAGCATCCCCTCCCGTAATGTAGTTGATCATATAAATAGCCGTGCACAAAATGGCAAAAGTAACCACCACCGGGGCATTGTACTGAATCCGAAGTCCTTTCATTTTATTTGTTGTTTATATATACTGATTGAATATTTTGGGGCCTCCCGCAGCAAGCTGCGGGCGCTACGTTTCAGGGCTCGCAAGGCTGCTCGGCCCTTCGGCGGCTTTGCCGCCTCGGTCTGGCCTGACGGCCCCCCTTCCACATCGCTAGGCCAGTCGCTTCGCTCCTTCTAGACCCATTGGCCCAAATCCTAATCCCAATTGGCATCCATGCTGTCATCATGCTTTTCCCGATCGTCCTGCTCCGGCCGGGCTACCTCTTGCTCACCACCCCAGGTATTGCGAATGCCCAGCTGCTGCGTAAGACCCTGCACCAAGCGAAACTCCGATAAGAAAATCGAGGCAATCACCCGAATCACGGTATAGGCCGGAATCGCGATGACCATGCCCAGTATTCCCCCCAGTTTAGAGCCCACAATAATGACCAAAAAGATCTCTAGCGGATGCGCTTTCACACTTTTAGAGAAAATAAGCGGCTGCAATAACATATTGTCTAGGGCCTGCATAGAGGCAAACACTAAGGCCACCTTGATGAGCAAAGGTACCGTCTCAGCATAAAAATCAGCATTCAGACTGGAGCAAATGCAAACCAATAGGCCAAAAATTAAACCCAGAAAAGGACCCAAATAAGGCACCACATTGATAATGGCCGCAAAAAAGGCAATCAGAAAGGCATTGGGCGCCCCCACTAGCCAAAGCAAAAGCCAAACATAGACCGAAACCGCAGTGACCTGCCCCAAAATTCCCTCGAAATAGCGAATTAGCATTTTCTTAGTGAGCTGTAAGGTCTTATCTAGCTGAGCATCATACTTTTCTGGAAATGGCCCCTTGATCAAATTGGCAAATAATCCCTCTTCCTGCAAAAAGAAAAAGGCAATAAAACTAACCGAGGTAATCAATACAAAGATGTTCCCTAGCCAAGCCAACATGGTCGAAAAGGTGGTTTTGAGCAAGGAGGCGGGATTGATGTACTGCAAGGCCTGCTGCTCCAATTGGAGCAAACGACTGCTAGGCGCCGCAGGAGCTACTGAATCTAAGAGGGGAAGAGGAGCCTTATTTATTCCCTCGCCCTGTATGGTAATATGCAGCTCAATATTGGGGCCGTTCAAACTATCACTAAGCTGCTGCACCATAGAATCTACAGAAACAATAGGGGGCAAAGGCCCCGGCTCTTGCTGTAATTGGGTGCTGTCTTCAACAAAAAAATCGTTTTCAGCCACTAAACCCCATTCTTCCAACTGCTCAAAACTATGGTTGATGGGCTCTTCTAAGCTCTCCAATAACTGCTTGTAATCCACACTAGCCAAATTGCGGCCCTGCTGCACAATCACCGGAACAAATAAGGCCACAAATAAACCCAAAACGGTCAGAAATAACGAAAGCGTAATCAAGGCCCTAGCCGAAGCCGGCAAACGAAACTTGCCTATCCGCAAACGACCCAAAAGGTCCATAACTGGCGAGCCCAGCAAGGAGACAATCCAAGCAATCACCAACCAACTAATGATGTCACTAAAGTAATAGAAGATGGCGGCTACAGCCAAAATGCCAAGACCAAAACCAATATAGGAGCGTATTTTTGCCATACTGTTGGAGGGGTTAACGGCCCAATAGCTGCTCCCATTGGGACCATGAAATTGCCGGATGAGCCTGTTTCAAAGCAGCGAGCTTTGCTTCTTGCCGCTGCAAAAAATCTTGATGTGCCTGACTGTCGGGCCAGTTGGGCCGATGCCGAAAAGCAGCATACAATTTAGTAATTTTTTCTCTTAGCCCCCGCTCTTCTTGGGCCAAAAGACTTTGCCCAAAGCCCTGATAGATGTAATCTACAGCCCCTTGATTAGGATGCGCCCCATCATTAGCATAAAAACGATAGTCCCGAAGTTCATCCAATAAAATTTCATAGGCCGGAAAATAATGCAGCTGCGCAAATTCTTCCTCCAAAGCTTCAGCCAATAGTAATAAACGAGCTTTGCTCCTTTGGTTGCCCTGGGCCCCATCTTTCAAATGCCGAATCGGACTGACCGTGAGGATGATTCTACAAGCCGGATTGATTTCCCATAAAACCCCCAAAACTCGCCTTAAAGCCGCCAAACCCTCCGCTATACTCATTTGCTGCCGCTCAAATTGCTTTTGAGGCAATTTATGACAGTTATTGACAATCTGCCCCTCATAGCTATAATAGTAGGCCGTCCCTAAGGTCAAAAACAGATAATCCGCTCCCAAAAGCTGCGCCCTAGCCGCCTCAAAACGCCGCCGCATCAAGCCCAAAGCTACCTCTTTCTGAGGATGCGCAAAGTCTGTATGATAGGCAAAATGACGATAGAGCCCCTGATGCAAAAATAGTTCTTCGGCCTTGGGCCAAGCCCCGCTTAGTAAACGCTCCAAATTATGAGCTAGGGACAATGGATTGTAAATCTGGCCAAAGGGCTGTAAGTCAATGTTGTAGGCTAGACGAGCCAAACGCAAACCCATTTCTTGGGCAAAACAAGAGCCCAAAGCCATTAAACGATGACTGTATTTTAAGGAAAAAGGCCATTGCGGTAGGGCTAGGGGAGCAGGCCAGGGACTGTAGGGCTTCATCTTTTAACTTAAGATAGTGTTTTTTAGTAAACTTTTGCTTTAGGCTAAGCTTCCGTCCTTTTTAATCTTTTAAATTAGCTGATTTAGAGCCGTTTAGATATGAAAAAAGGCCACATTGCCATAGCAATGCGACCTTAAAGTCACCCCAATTAAAGCCCAAATATATACAGCTTTTTAAGAAGATGCAAACATTTAGAATAAAAAGTTATACTTGATTAGTAAACTTTCTGTAACAGAAACACGGCGGCCCGTGCTTTCATAACCGTTTACTCCTGTATCGGGGTCATTGTCCCGATCTAGCTGTACTTGAACGTCATGGTCATAAAAGACAATTGTATTCAGGCTAATGGATAGTCCTTTGAAGATGTAGAGGTCGGTGGTGGTCAACCATTCTACATCTATATTTTGTGGATTGTGCAGATAGTCCGAGAATAAGGTCAAGGAGGTCTTCACGCCCAAACGAGGCTTTTTCTCGGCATTGAGGAAGAACTTATTTTTATACAAAATCTTCATGGTGGCCCCCAATTGCATGCTGTGGTTGGCATAAAGTACACTATCGGCAGTCATGCCTGTGGGCCGAACGCCCCAGCGGTCAATAAAGGCCGCCCGATCTGTTCCCCCATAAGGCGTACCATGCACCCCCGCACTAGCATCGGCATTGGCTATGGCCGCAATAGAGTCATCGGCAACGATGATGCTTTTTAGAGAGGCAGGAGAAATCAAAACCGACAGATGGTCGTCGGGCTTATAAGAGATACTCGGCGAGATGGTTACTGTGGCCGGAGAGAAAAACTTAGAACGAGGGCTACGGCTAGCCATGCCTTCTTGATAAGACAAGGTATTGCCCTCATAGTTGGGGGTGAGTTGGCTCAAAAAGGTAAGGTCTAGGGCATAGCCCCAGGGTTTGTCCTTCACAATTTTATAATCGGCAAAAGAGCTAAGCCGTAGCTCATCTATGGCTTTCTGAAAGGGGTTGGAGCTGGCCCCTAGCCGCTGTACCCCAAAGTTTAAACTAAAGTTGTTTTCCCATTTTAGGCGGCCCTTTTTATAGTCGGCGCCCATAGTGGTACTTCCACCAAAAGCTATTTTGTTTTCTCCAGCCCCCACTTTGGGGTTAATCAAGAGCAGTTGGGCAAAGTCCAAACCGATACCGGCATCATAGGTCCAACCTTCTTTTTTTTCTTCCGGTTTTTTGTCATCTTGCGCAAAAAGCTGAGGCCCAAAGGCGAATAGCCCAAGGAGGAGTAAAAATTTAGTTTTCATGCTTGTTTTTATTGGTCTACTAAAAGCGTTATTCTTCCTATAGAGTCCATTTTGTAATTTTGGTCACTACTGTGCCTCTTCTTTTAGCAAAAAACGAGAGAGCTGGGCATTCACATTGTCGTAGTCCATATTGATCCCCAAGATGTGGCCATCGGGATTGACCAAAATGGTGGTGGGCACTTCCTTGATACCATAAAGGGCGGCCACATGGTCATTAAATCGACTGAGGTCCGACACATGATGGGGCCAAATTAAACCATCTTTTTCTATGGCGGCCAACCAAGCTTCTTTGCTGGTTTCAATCCCCACGCTCAAAATCGTAAAGTCCTCGCCTTTGGTAAATTTGGCCCCATGGTATCTGTCATAAAGGCGGCGCAATTGCGGATTAGATTGGCGGCAAGGCGCACACCAGCTTCCCCAAAAGTCTAATAAGACCCATTGGCCCCGCAAATCCGATAAACGCAGGCTGTCGCCATTGGCCAATTGGCCCGCAAACTCTGGGGCGGGCGTTCCGGAGGTCACTCCCGGCTGACGATACCAACGAAAGCCCACCCAAACGAGGGCAATAACAATGGGAATGATAATGAGCTCTGATAATTTAATATTCATGGCAATCTATTTTGATGAGGGGCAAAATTAAGCTTTCCCAACTGAATAAAGCGTGATTTAGGTTGTTCTCTTTTCCTTTCTGATTGCTTTTTTGGGGCTGCCCCGGCCTTTGGCCGGGTCGGGCTATGCGGGGGCTCGCTGTTCGCTCGGCCCTGCGGCCTAAAGGCCTTGGTCTGGCCTTCGGCCACCCCCTACTATCCCTCAGCCAGCTCGCTGCGCTCGCTTCTTGGTCCAAAATAATAAAACAACGCTCGCGAAGCGAGACCGCTTTGCGCTGGGCGCAGCCCAGCGCATCGGCTGAGGGATGGATAGTGGTGCGGCGCAGCCGCAGACCCAGCAGGCGAAGCCTGCGCAGGGCCGAGCAGACCTGCGAGCCACGACACAGCCCGACCCGACCGATAATTCATGAGGGTTTCAACCCTCATTTTGTGTAGCTTCGCAAAGCGACACCGCTTTGCGCTGGGTTTCAACCTAGCGGAAGGGGCAGCCCCAAAAAAACTAATACTTCACCCGAGGATCTACCCAAGCATAAAGTAGGTCGGCCACCAAATTGCCCAAAATAGTGAGCAGGGCCGCCATTAAGGTCACCCCAAAAACCAAAGGCCAATCATAGGCCCGAATGGCCTCAATGACCAACAGTCCCATCCCATTGATGTCAAAAATCAATTCTATGGCAATGGCCCCCGCCAAAGCCCTGGGAAAGACCGCACTAAATAAGGTGATCAAGGGAAATAAAGCATTGCGGAAGGCATGCCCCCAGTATACCTCCTGCCGACGCAAGCCCTTGGCCCTAGCCGTCCGAATGTAATCCTGCGCCAATACCTGCAACATGGCCGAACGCATCTGCCGAGAAAGGTAGGCAAAGGAGCCGTAGGTGATGGCAAAAATGGGCAAGAATAAATGATAGAGGTAGTCGCCCACTAGCCCCCAAGAAAAGGCCTGACTATCGGGCAAGCCTTGGGTGGGAAACCAATCGTAATGCGCGCCATAGGTGGCGGTGGTCAGAAAGACCACCAGCAAGCTGGCCAGCCAAAAAGAAGGTAAAGAATACAGCAAAAAGAGAAAATTACTACTCAGCTTGTCTCTCTGGTCTCCAACCAGCTCTAGCCCTTTTTGTTTAGACAAACGCCATTGTCCCCGCCAAGGCCCCAAGAAAAAGAAGAGGGGCAAAACCAAAAAGCCAAGCTTGAGCCAAAGGGGCTGTAGACCCCAGCTTAAAAATAAAAGGACCCAAAACCAAAGGTAGACGATCTGCAGAAAGAGCAGACTATATTCGCTAATATCCAACATCCGCCCCCGAAGAAGGGCCTTGGCAAAACGCCGAATTTCTGGACCAAAAGAACGGCCCCATTGCTTTAAAAATGCCCGATAATTTAAGCCAATAAAGATGAGTTGCAAGGGAATGACCGCCCAAAGCGCCCCCGAAACCAGCTCCATCAATTGCAAAAAGAAGCAAAGGGCCAAAAGCGCCCCAAAAATGAGCTGCAAAGGCGATAAAAAGGAGTAATAAGCCCTGGGCCGATAGCGCCAACTGGCCATTTCTACCCCCAAAGGCACCGAAACCCCATAAGAGATCAAGATGGCCAATAAGTTCATGAGCAGGGTCCAGCGCAAGGCCGCCCAAATCTTCTGCAAAACGGGCTGCTGGTCCTGATAAGAAATGCCCAAATCTCCCCGAATCAAACCCCGACTCGCATAGACCTCCCGCAAAGGCAACAAACGGTCTCGCTCTGCCGCCAATTGTCTGTACCTTTCGTTAAACCCTTCTTGCTGCTGCTCCAATTGCCCAATTTGGGCCAATAAAGGGGCCTGATCTAGGCTATCGAGCTGCTCCAACTGAAAGGCTAGCCTTCGCCCTAAACGCGCCAAACTATCCTGGACCAAATTGAGCCGCCCCAACTGCGCATAACAGCTATCCAAACGATGGTGAATGCTGCTGTCAGGGGCCGAGAAGTAGGGATAATCCCCAAACATCCAGACATGATACTGATTGTTGAGCCCATAAAAATAAAGCTGGGGAATCAGGGTTTCATAGGGCCGAGCTTCTCTACGCAACTGATGCAAAGCATAGCGAATACTATCGAGGCCCAAGGCCAAGGGCGCTACTTTGGCTGTTTTGGCCGCTAGGCTGTCGAGCAAAATATCTAAAGGCCTTTCTTCATAACGCTGCCAGAGCTCCTCCTTGAGCTGATCCAATTGGCCCTTTTCCTCATAACTAAAGGCCGCCTTTTGTTCATAATATAAGCGCTCCCAATTTTTTAATTGTTGGTAGTAGGCCATACAATGCTCTGCCGCCCCATATTGGTCCATCAAGCGAGACAATAGGGTTCTATGCTGCTGCGGTTGCAACTGATACAAATCTTTAGGATAAGCCTGTGAGCTCAATCTAAAATAAAAGGCGGGCCGATCTAAGCCCAGCTCCCTGGCTTTCTGCCGATAGGCTTGGGCCGAGGCAAAGGGACTCTCTTCTCCGCCCTTATTGAGGACCATATCTACCGGGTCTCCCTCCACTAATCGACTTAGGCCAAAGACCAATAAAGAGACCAGGAAAAAGCTGGGAATAAACAGCAAGAGCCGCTTAATCGTGTATAAGAACATGCTGTAAAGAACTAGAGCTTAGAGAAAATTAGTATCCTGTTCGGCCATCTCTAATAAGCTGGCAGAAGGCTTGAAGCGGGGACCAAAACGCTGGGCCAACACCTCTGCCCGAGCCACAAATTCCCGCAAACCATAATCATTGATAAACTGAATCACGCCCCCCTTAAAAGGAGCAAAGCCCCAGCCGTAAATACTTCCTAAGTTGGCATCATAGCTATTCTGAATGACGCCCTCCTCTAGACAGCGAACCGCCTCTAGGCACTGAATAAAAAGCAGACGGTCTTGCAAATCTTTGGGCAACAATTGCTCTTGGGCCAAGGGAAAGTTCTCTTTGAGCTGCCCCCACAAACGGACGGGCTCTTCCTTGTAGTTATAAAAGCCCCCATTCCGAGCTTTGCCATAGCGCTCTTGGGCCAGCATTTCTTGCAATACAGCAATAGCGGGCGAGGCCTGATAGCGGCCATCTAGCTGCTGGGCAGCCTGCTCTTCTGCCGAAATAATGTACTTAAATCCCAAATTATCGGCAAAGGCTAGGGGCCCCATGGGCATACCCGCCTGCAAACCCGCATTTTCTATGGCCGCAGGCCCCTGCCCCTCTTTGAGCAGTAAAATGCCCTCCATAAAGTAGGTGCTGGCCACTCTAGAGACAAAAAAGGCGGGACGGTCCTGCACAATAATGGGCGTTTTACGCAATTGCAATACAAAGTCGAAGGCCCGAGCTACGGTTTCATCTGCGGTCTTCTTGCCCACAATAATTTCGACTAAGGGAATGCGGTTAATGGGCGTAAAAAAGTGCATTCCAATATAGTTTTCAGGCTGTATGCTGGCCTGGGCCAAATCAGATACCTGCAAAGAAGCCGTATTGGTGGCCAAAAAGCTATGTTGCTGCATCTCTAGCTCCACTTCTTTAATGATGCGCTGCTTTAAGGCCATATTTTCAAAGACGGCCTCAATGACCAAATCGCAATCTTCCATCTCCCGCAAATCACTGGTGGTTTGTATGCGGTTCAGAATCTCCTCGGCCTGCTCTGTGGTCATTTTCCCACTTTTCTCTAAGCGGCTAAGCTTCTCTCTGGCGTTGTTTTTTCCTTGCTCGGCTAGGCGTTTGCTCACATCTCGAAGCAATACTTCTATGCCTTGCATGGCCGCCACATAGGCAATGCCCGATCCCATTTGCCCAGCCCCAATAACGCCGATCTTTCGGGCCCTAAAGCGGCCAAAGCCCTTAGGGCGACTCATCCCTTGCTTGATTTTATTCAAATCATACCAAAAGGCTTTAGTCTGGTTACGGCAATTTTTACTCATAATCATGGCCGTAAAGTAGCGGGCATTGATTCGGGTGGCCGCATCAAAATCAACAGAGGCCCCTTCGGCCATGCAGTTGAGTAGAGAGAGCAGGGCGGGGTAGTTGTTTCGGGTTTTGGCAATTAGCTCTGTGCTTAGTTTGGCAATGCGCTGGGCCGTTTTTGGATGTTTAGGGTTACTTTCCTTGGCAATGCGATCTTCGGCATCCCAGGGTTTTTCGATACAAGGCGAAGAGAGGATCCAGCGCTTAGCGTTGCGGATAAGCTCCTCGGGACGCTCTACGGCCTCATCAATAATGCCTTTTTGCAAGGCCTCTTTAACGTGTATTTGGCGGCTGCTACTAATAAATTTATAGGCTTCTTCTAGGCCCAGCATCCACATCAGGCGAATAATGCCTCCGCCGCCGGGAATCATCCCCAGCGATAGTTCGGGCAAGCCCAATAAGGTCCTGGGGTGGTCTAGCGCAATGCGATAATGACAGGCCAGCACCAATTCAAAACCACTGCCCAAAGCCGCGCCGTTAATGGCCGCCACTACGGGCACTTTCAAGCGTTCAAAACGTCTGTAAATCTCCCCCAAGAGAGCCGTATGTTCAAAAATCTTAGCGGGTTCCTCGGCTCGGTGCAAAAAATCAAGGTCGCCACCCGCCAAAAAAGAGCGTTTGGCCGATAGGATAATGACGCCCTTCAAGCTTTTGTCCGCTTCCAGATGGTCCAATACAGGCAAAAAAGCCTTAGCAATCTGTGGGTTAATCGTATTGACTCGCTCGCCGCTTTTATCTAAGGTGAGGCTAACAATTCCCTCACTATCTTTCTTATAATATATCATAGCCTAGTTTCTGAATTGAATAGGCAAACTAGCAAAAAAAGCCTTGAATGCTCCTATCTACTGGATACTTTCTTTAAGGGCTTTTCTTTTTTGGGGCTGCCCCGCCCTGCGGGCGGGTCGGGCTGTGCCGCAGCTCGCAGGCCTGCTCGGCCCTGCGCTTTTTCGCTTCGCTCAAAAGCTGGGTCTGGCCTTCGGCCACTGCTATCCATCCCTCAGCCAAGAAAGGCGGCCAAAGGCCGCAAAAAAAGGCCAGGGCGCAAAAGCGCCCTGGCCAAGCTGCCGTCAAGGAGCTCTATTTTTAGAAGAATAGGGCTTTGTCATTAGCAGAGCGCAGTTCTGGAAGACGGATAGCTTCTTGTCGGTAGCAGGACCCAGTTCTTTAAAACAGATAGCTCCTTGTCGGTAGCAGGACCCAGTTTTTTAAAACAGATTGCTTCTTGTCGTGAGCAGGGGCCAGTTCTTTAAAACAGATTGCTTCTTGTCATGAGCAGGACCTACTTTTTTAAAACAGACAGCTGCTTATCTACTCTTAAGGACCTATAGCGCTAAAGAAATGCTTAAAAAAGGCTGCTTTAGTTCTTTTCTTTTGGGGCCCAATAGTAGCGAGCAGCAGTATTTGGCCCTTTCTTGCAGAGAGAAAGCCGCAAAAAAGGCCAGAAGGCAGAAACTCTGGCTGGCCAAGATTTAAAATTTGGGCCTTTAGCTTAGTGCTTAAAAGCAGTATTCAGCTAATCATCGCCTAGGGACAAGCCCCTAGGCTAATCAAATGGAGTCAGCCCTAAAGGGCTTCAAAGGCTGATATAAACGGCCTTACTAAGTAGTTATTGCAGAGAGGGGCCTTATCCAAAGGCCCTCTTTAGAGGGCTGTCTGAAAAAGCTAGCCTAGGGGCTTGTCCCTAGGCGCAGGAAAGGGCATACACAAAATTTTAAACAGTCTCTTATCTACTCTCAAGGACCTATAGCGCTAAAGAAATGCTTAAAAAAGGCTGCTTTAGTTCCTTTCTTTTGGGGCCCAATAGTAGGGAGCAGCAGTATTTGGCCCATTCTTGCCGCAGCAAGGCCGCAAAAAAGGCCAGGGCGCAAAAGCGCCCTGGCCAAGTTGGATAATCTATAAAAAATCTTAGTAAAGCTGTCGGAAAATGGTTTGCATATGCTTATCGCCAATGCGGTATTTTTTGCGCAAATCGGCAGTGAATTGCTGGCTAAGTACCCGAAGATCCTGGGCCTTATCCAAGTTGAAAAGTTTCCAGTCGGTTTTGGAGCCAGAGGGTCCCGAGCGCTGAAAAGCTCTTAGGCTCCAATTATTGGCCGAGCTAAGGCCCAAACAAAAAGGTTCGACCACCCGCCAATCATCCTGATCGTTGTAACGAAAAGCCACTAGAAGTTGCTGAGAAATAGCATGGTGTAGATTGAGATGCAATGCGCTGTTCGATTTCATAAGATTAGCCTGTTTTGTTGTGAACAATGTATAATTATTATACGTACAGAATTGCATTTTGTTACTTTTTTGCTTAAATTACTTGCATTTTATTCGCTTGTTTATCAGGGAGTTGTAAATTATTTTTAATTTTTTTTGCGGCCATTTTTTGGCCATTTTCAAGCCTGCTTTTGCTGCATTTATACGACTTTTTGGCGGTCCAGCCCCTTTCTCGAGAAGAGCAAAAGGCCCTAGTCTACAGCCAGGCCGCAGCCTCGGCTGAGGGATGGATAAGGGGGCGGCGAAGCCGCAGACCAAAGGCTTTTGCAGCAAAGCGAAAAAGCCTGCAGGGCCGAGCAGACCTGCGAGCCCTGACACAGCCCGACCCGACCAAAGGGAGGGGCAGCCCCAAAAACAGCAGAAGAAAAACAGCAGCAATAAAAAAAGACAAAAAAATCCTTTATCTTTGCAGCCTTATATTTTTGCATAATATAACACTGACTATCATGTATCAAACTTTGTTGTACTACAAGTACGCCCATCTAGAAGATGCGGAAGAAATGGCGCCTAAACATCTGGAATTTTGTAAGGATTTAGGCATTTTGGGCCGCATTATTATTGCCAATGAGGGATTGAATGGAACGATCTCGGGAACGCCCGAGCAATGCCAGGCTTATATGGATTATGTAGAATCTGATCCTCGCCTAAAGGGCATTCATTGGAAAATTGACGAGGTGGAGGAGCTCTCTTTTGTTAAGATGCACGTTCGCTATAAGGCAGAAATTGTAAACTCTGGCCTTTATGATAGCGTAGACCCGACAAAAGAGACCGGCAAGCACTTGCAGCCAGCAGAGTTTAAGGCCCTAAAGGACCAAGAAGATGTGGTCGTGATTGATATGCGATCTAATTATGAGCATAAGCTGGGCCGCTTTAAGGGGGCTATTACGATGGATATTGACAACTTTCGGGAGTTTCCAGAGAAGATCAAGGAAATGGACCATCTGAAAGATAAAAAAGTATTGACCTATTGCACGGGCGGCATCAAATGCGAAAAAGCCTCGGCTTATTTGATCCAACAGGGCTTTCAGGACGTTTACCAGCTACATGGGGGCATCATTAACTATGGCAAAGAGGTTGGCGGAGAAGACTTTGAGGGCGATTGCTATGTTTTTGATGGCCGAGTGCATGTGCCTGTTAATACGGTAAATCCTTCGGTCATTAGCCGCTGTTACAACTGTGGCAAAAAGACCACGAGAATGGTCAATTGCTGCAACTCCCATTGCAATGATCATATTGTACAGTGCGAGAGTTGTAGCCAAGAAATGGCGGGAGCCTGTTCGGTCCAATGTAAAGCATCTGACTTTGCCCGCCCCTACAACGAAAAGGGCTTTTATAGAAAGCAACTTTGTGAGGATTAGCAGAAAAGCGGTCCGTATAAAATAGTCGCAAGCGTTTTGTCGTTTTGCGACTATTGCTTTTTTTGGGAAACACCATCAAACTCTACTTATGTCAGTTGCTCGATTTTTATCTATCTGTTTTTGTTTATTCATGGGCTTCTCTAGCTTGTCGGCCCAGCATTATGATCAGGCTATTGGTTTGCGTGGAGGGACCTCTTTTCAGCTTTCGTATAAAGAATTCTTTTCCTATTATCCCTCCCCTCAAATGGCTTGGGAGGTTTTAGTGGGCGTGCATATCGATGAGCGTCGCCGCTCTTTTACCAATGGTTATGTGGTAGAAGGGATGTGGTATTATCATCGAGATATTGGTTTTAACACCAACTTCTCGGCTTATGGGGCCGCGGGCCTGCATATGGGGGTCTATACCCCAGTGGGCGAAAAAAGACGCTTTGGGGCGGGTTTGGCCATTGCCTTGGGGGCCGAGTATACCTTTAATTTTACGCCCGTTAATATTGGCTTGGATTGGAAACCCGTTTTGGGGAGTCCCCGCAGCTCTTTATTGCGTGGCGCCCTGACCATCCGCTATGTTTTGCCCACCACTTGGCAGTAATTTGCATCTTTTTAAAAAATAGAATGACTTATGAACTACAAATTTTTTATCCTCTGCCTTTTGGCCCTCCCTTTTTTGACCTCCTGCGAAAAGCAATCGGAAAAAGACCGGGAGAAGATCCTCAACTACATTGAAGATAATAATCTGAATGCCCAGGAAGGGGAGGATGGCCTCTTTTATGTCATTGAGGTAGAGGGGACTGGAGATACCGCCAGCATTGCCGACGAAGTTGAGGTGCATTATGAGGGCTTTTTGCTCAATGGAGACAAATTTGACTCTTCTATTGATCGGGGTACTCCCGCTACTTTTCCCCTAGCCAATGTAATCAAGGGCTGGCAGCTGGGGATTCCCAAATTTAAGGAAGGGGGCAGCGGCAAATTGCTGATTCCCTCGGCTTTGGGCTATGGAGCTACGGGCACAAGTAGCATTCCCGCCAATAGCGTCCTCATTTTTGATGTGGAAGTGATTGAGGTGTTGTAGGGAAGCTTAGAGCAGGAAAAGAAAACGGCCAGCACGCAAATTGCGTGCTGGCCGTTGGTGTTGCTTAGCGCTTGGGCGGGGAAATTACTGCACCAAAGTCACTTTCAACATATTGGTCTTTTTCCGCTCATGCAGCGGCATAGAGCCCGTATTGATAATCACATCTCCCGCCTCGAGCAGGCCTTTTTCCTTGAGGATATTCACCACATCTCGAATGGTGTCATCGGTGCTGGTAAACTTATCATAATAGTAGCAGCGGGTGCCCCAAACCAAATTCAGGGTCTTAATCAAATGCTCATCCGAAGAGAAGACCACCACATCGGCTTCTGGCCGATAGCTAGAGACCATAAAGCCCGTATAACCCGATTTGGTCATCCCAATAATCATTTTGGCCTTGACCTGCTTGGCAATTCTACAAGCATTATAGCAAATTGCATCGGATAAAAAAGACTCCGAATCATCGGAAGGGGTGAGTTCTCGGTTATAAACGGTGGGCATTTGTTCGGCCTCCGCAATAATGCTGTTCATGGCCTCTACTACCTTGGCGGGATGTAGGCCCATGGCGGTTTCATTACTCAACATCACGGTGTCGGCCCCATCCAAAACGGCATTGGCCACATCAATAATTTCGGCCCGAGTAGGAGTGGGGCTCTTGATCATGCTGTCCATCATCTGGGTGGCCACAATAACGGGACAAGCCTGCTCAATACATTTGCGAATGATCATTTTTTGCAGCATAGGCAGGCGCTCCATGGGCACTTCTACGCCTAGATCGCCTCGCGCCACCATGACCCCATCCGAGGCCGCAATGATTTCGTCAATATTGGTGATCGCCTCGGGCTTTTCAATTTTGGCAATGATCCGCGCAGGGTGATTGGCCTTTTTGAGCCGCTTGCGCAGGTCCTCAATATCTTTGGCCTTACGCACAAAGGAAAGGGCAATCCAGTTAAAAGGTAGGCCCAAAATAAAGTCCAAATCACGCAGGTCTTTTTCGGTCAAAGAGGGCTGCGAGATATTGGTATCGGGCAAATTTACCCCCTTACGAGAAGAGAGAAAGTCGCCATATAAAACCTCCAATTGGACCTCATCTTTGCCATTGCTGCTCTTCACCAACAGCTCCACTTTTCCATCATCTACCAGCACTTTTTCGCCCACTTTCACATCCTTGGCAAAGTCGGTATAGCTCATATACACCTTTTCGGCAGTGCCTAGGCATTCCTCGGCCGTAAAGGTCAAGATCTGCCCCTTGGTCAAGGGAATTTTACCGTTTTCCATCTGGCCCACACGCAGTTTTGGCCCCTGCAAATCGGCCAAAATGCTAATGTTGGTCCCGTATTTTTTGTTAATATATTGCACATAGTCAAAGACCTTTTTATGGTCCTCATGCTGCCCATGCGAAAAATTTAGCCGAATGGCATCCACACCCGCTTTCACCAAACCCAATAGGCTCTGATAATCATTGGATGCAGGGCCAATAGTGGCCAAAATCTTGGTCTTCTGAAACTTAGAAATTTCCATAAAATGGTTTTTTGTTGTTCTGCTGTTTGATTTTGGGGCCTCCGCCTCGCTTCGCTCGTCGGCGCTACGTTTTGGGGCTCGCTATTCGCTCGGCCCTGCGGCCTGACGGCCTTGGTCTGCGGCTGCGCCGCACCCCTGCACATCGCTAGGCCAGCTGACTTCGCCAGCTTCTAGACGCAAAAAATCTTCTCCTAATCCTGAATTTTAGAGCCGTAGGCTAGGTCTCCCGCATCGCCCAAACCAGGAACAATATAGGATTTGGCCGTTAGTTCATCATCAATGGCGCCGGTCCAAATATGAACTCTGGGGTGCATCCGCTGAATATGCTCAATGCCATCTGCGGCAGCAATAGCCACCACCACATGAATATCTCTAGCCTGCCCATAAACCGAAAGGGCTTCTATGGTCATGGCCATAGAGGCGCCGGTGGCCAACATGGGGTCGGCAATAATAAGGGTGCGGTCTTCTAGTTCTGGACAAGAAACGTACTCTAGGTTGATCTCAAAACTGCCATCCTTATGATGACGACGATAGGCCGAAACAAAGGCATTATCTGCCCGATCAAAGATATGTAACAAGCCTTGGTGCATGGGCAAACCCGCCCGCAGAATGGTGGCCAAAACGGGCTGCTCAATAGGCAGGGCCACTTCAGCTTCGCCCAAGGGCGTTTCTACGGTTTTCGCCTGATAGGCCATGGTCTTGCTAATCTCATAGGCCATCACCTCGCCCAAACGTTGTAGGTTTTGGCGAAAGCGCATGGGGTCTTGCTGAATATCAACGGAGCGCAATTCGGCTACATATTGATTGGCAATAGAGTTTTCTAAGGACAAATTATGAATAGGAGCAGGCATAAATTAAGGCTTTTTTAGATGGAAGAAGCATTGGCAAAATAGGAATTTTGTATCTTCAACCCAAGACTTTGACCACTTAAATCCCTTTATATTATGCTTTGGGCCTTTGGCGAAAACTATGCTTATGAACTTCAAGAAGCTTTTCGGCCGCAGCGCTTCGAATGGCGCATTTGGCCCATTCTCCTGCCCGAACAGCAGTTGCGGGTAGAACAGGCCAAGGGCAGCGATAAACTCGATCCCAAAGCCCTATCTGCTGCCTTGGAGTTGGCCCTCAAATCGGGCTGGCGACAGCTCTATCCGCAGTTTCGCCTGGCTTGGCAAGCAGGGGGCTGGCGCCCCCAAACCGAGCTCTGGAGCGATTGGCGCAAATTGGCCCAATTGCTTCCGCAACGGCCCAATTTTGGGGTTTGGGAGTTGCAGCAGCATTGGCAGGATATTCAAGCAGCAGAAGAGGCCTTGCCCTTTGCCTTGCCTCCTTTGCTCCAACAACTCTATTTATATAATGGCTTGGCTGGGGGCTGGGGGCCAGATAGTGGGCTCTTGGCCTTATTGCCCAATTTGGGCCGCCCCGCTTTGTTGGCTGCTCGCCAACAGCTGGAAACGGACCCCCAACAAGGGGGCTTTTGGCGGCATTACCCCCATCTTATTCCTTTTTTGCATTGGGGCACTGGGGTCTACTCTCTCTTTGATAGCCGAACCCCCGAGGCCCCCGTCTGGGCCTTTGATCCTGAATTATTAGGGCCAGATGAAGATTGGGAGGCGGCCTGCTGGTGGCATAGCCCCTCCTTGCTCAATTGGTTTCAGTATTGGCTAGAGACCGACCGCTATGGGATTAAGCTCTGGCAACAGATGTATGAGCGCAAAGGAATGGAGTTTAGAAAGTAATTGGTCCAAACTGGATGTAGGCGCAATTATTCTATTGCTCATCAGCGCAATCGCTGGCCTAGCGATGCGAAAGGGAGGCCGAAGGCCAGACCGAGCCGCTGAAAGCGGCGAAGGGCCGAGCGAGTAGCGAGCCCTGTAGCGTAGCGCCGACGAGCGCAGCGAGGCGGAGGCCCCAAAACATCCTCTTAAGGAACCTCTTCCACTAAAATTTCTACACGGCGGTTTTGGGCCGCCTTATACAAAGCACGGCTGCCATCGGCTAAGGTATCTATTTGCAAGAGCTCTTGATTGGAGCGGCTTTGGGTCTGGATCGGGCAGTTGATGCCCTTATGTTCTAGATAGGCCTTAGTTTGTAGGGCAAAGCTGAGGGCCTCCTCCTGGGCGGCTTGGCCTTGCAGCTTAGAATCTGTATGGCCAATAATGATGAGTTGGGCCTTGGGATTTTGGGCCAAATAATTTTGCAAGCTATCGAGATATTCGCCAAAAACGGGGGGCGCTAACTTAAAGCGTTGATCGGGCGATCGGAAAAAAGCCATCCGGCCATCATAAGTCAGGCGCTTAATATCTTGCAGATAAGCTTGTCGGAAGCGTTCGGCCTCCTTTTTTTCTTGTTCGGGGCCGCTAGGCAGATAGCCAATAATCTCTAAATCGATATAAAAAGCCTTTTTATTTAGGGGCATGGTATCGCCTAGAATATAGATTTGTTGGCTGGGCAACTGGTATTCGGCCATCAATTTATCGGCGATGCTCAGGGCGCGGGCTCGGCCCAAATTGCCGTAGCGTTTGGCTTGTTCGGGCAGGGTTTCCTCCTTCTTATAGCGGCCAATAATCTTCAGTTTGGCTTGGGGTTGGCTTTTGAGCAGCAGGGCCATCTCTTCCAGTAGGGCCAATTGTTTGGGCAGATAGAGCGGGGCGGTACTGCCATAATCAAACTCAAATTCTGGATAATTTTCCCAGAGCGGAAAACCTTCTGCCGAGACCGTAAGATCGTTGGGAATATGGGCCAATTGGCTACTATCGACAGGGGGCGGAGGGGGTTCACATTGCTCTAAGATGACACAATAGTAATACTTCTGGGCCATAGACAGCCAGACAGCAAAAAACAGCATTGCCAGAATGAGGATGAGTATATTTTTGCGGCTCATAGTGCAAGAAAAGAAAAAGGCTGTTAGTTCAATTGTCTAACAGCCTTTGGGTATAGGTACTATAAAATTAGTCTTTAAAAGGAGGCGGATCGAGGGGAATATCCTGATCGATCTCATTGAGGCCCTCGGGATCATCTAGGTCCTTAAATTCCTCATCTTGATCTAGATCTAGGGGAGGAAGTTCCTCGCCAAAGTTCTCGGGATATTCGGGAATCTCGGGTAGCTCTTCGGGATATTCGGGAATCTCGGGCAATTCTTCGGGCATGGGCGGAAACTCATCTCTGCTTTCCTCCATCTCCACAGGAACGGGAATATCGCCAGGCATCACATCTAAATCTGCGGGCATATCTTCTGGATTGAAGTTATACTCTTCATTGGTTGTGGGCATGTTTGCAAATTCATTTTCTGTAGGAGCCACAAAGCTATTGGGAATATTGGCGCCAGTAGCTGATTGTACATTGGCCAGCTCATCGTTAATCATGGCTTGCAGTTGGCTATTCACCTGTTGGGCATCTTCAGTTTTTTCCAGTTTGCGCTGTAGTTCTAGCAGCTTGAGGGCCGCCTCAAAGCGCTGGCTAGCCTGATTGACCGAATTTTCTCTTTTGACATTGGCTAGGCGCTCTTCCATTTGCAACTTGGCGGCTTCTTCGCGGGCGCGGACCATATCGCGGGCAGAGCCGCTAATAAAGGTCTCCAAACTTTCAATCAAAGAAGTAAGGATTTTGTGCACCACTCTAGCCGAGAAACCACCTAAAAAGGCCAAAATAGGCTTATAGGTAATAAAGCCGCCTAGGCTTTGGGCGGAATTGGCCACCTCAGAGGCATCGCCACCATAAACGGTAGGATCAATAAAGATAAACTGGGCCAAAATGACTCCAGAAACGATACCGAGAATAAAGCGAATCCAATACATAGATTCGTATTTGGCATCAAAAGAGGCATTAGAAATATACTTATAGGCCTCAAAGAGGGCATAAAAAGAGGCGCCAGCTGCTGCAATAGCCAAAATAAATAGCTGGTTGAGCAGAAACTTCATGGGGGTCTCATAATCCAGGATATTCCCATTGACAGAGCGAGCATCTACCTCCTCAAACATAAAGAGCCCCAAGAAAGTCAGTAAGGCAATAATGGCCACAAAGGTCATTCGTTGAATGAGGGGAATAGGCCCCAAAAAGCGAAAAGCACTCTTCTTTTGTTCTTCCAACAACACAATAGAGCTCGGCTGAGCGGGATAAACCGCAGCGGTTAAATCCTCATGCACCATGCTCAACTGGTTAATCATATCTTCCTGAGAGGGAACATGCAGCTCCTCGGCTTGGGCCGAGCGATGGGCCATGCCGCCCAAAGTTTGGCGGCGGCTATACTCCAGAAAAGGGTGGCTGCCATTGGCATTTCTGCTGCCATCCGAAACAGGCCCATTTTCTAGATAATCTTGATAGAGCTTAAATTTTTTGAGGCTGGCCAAGAGACCAGGGGGGAGCTTCTTACCTTCGGCCAAAGCGTGGTCAATCATCGCTTCGCACTCGAGCAAGGTCTTATCTACGGAGTTTTGATACTTTTTTTTGCCCATGACTGGCTTTAATTTTCGTTTTTTGGTGCAGGGATAGGGTCTTTAGCGGCCAATATTGGCCCAAAGACAAAGGAAGATAGTCGAAAATGCCTGAAAAATTGAAAAAGGCCTAAAAAAAAATTCCTTATCCCCCTATTTATCGTATTTTTGCCCCAGCTAAGATATGATTCTCAGCAATCTTGATTAGTAAACCATTTAAAATTTTAAACAATGGCAACTTACCTCTCTAAAGAGACCAAAAACGAAATTTTTGAAACTTACGCAGGCAGCGCCAGCAACACAGGTTCTGTAGAAGGCCAGGTAGCATTGCTATCTTTCCGCATCAAAAACTTGTCTGAGCACCTAAAAGCTAACCACAAAGATCACGCAACTCGTCGTTCTTTGCTCAAAATGGTTGGTCACCGTAAGTCTTTGCTCAAGTACTTGGCAAAGAAAGATATTCTCAAATATCGTGAGTTGATCGCTAAACTAGGTATCCGCGATACTTTGGGCCGCAATCAATAAGAAACCATTGGGGCTTCTGCTATTTTTAGTAGAGGCCCTTTTGTTTTTTAGGGGCCTCCCGCAGCAAGCTGCGGGCGCTACGCTTCAGGGCTCGCAGGTCTGCTCGGCCCTTCGGCGGCTTTGCCGCCTCGGTCTGGCCCTAAGGGCCACCCCTCCACATCGCTAGGCCAGGCGCTTCGCGCCTTCTACACGCAAATAAATAAAACAGAAAGCCCGCAAGCCTTTCTGTTTTTAGCCACACTTCTTGTCCGCAATACAACAAATTGCATTTTTAGCAGCAGGCTAAGGAGGTCTGCTGTCAGACGTTATCTTAAACAATTATTAGAAATGGGTAAACAAATCCCTTTGAGCACCTCTGCAGTTATTGCAGGCAAGGAGTTCACACTAGAAACTGGCAAACTTGCCGCCCTTACCGATGGTTCAGTTGTACTGCGCTACGGTGACACTATGCTTTTGGCTACTGCCGTAGCTGCTGAAGAAGCCCGACCTGATCAGAGCTTTTTTCCACTTTCAGTAGATTATCGCGAAAAATTTGCTTCTGCTGGTCGTATTCCTGGCAACTTCTTCCGTAGAGAGGCCCGCCCTTCAGAATATGAAATTCTTACTTCTCGTTTGGTAGACCGTGCTATCCGCCCGCTCTTCCCCGACCACTTCCTCAACGAGACGCAAATCTTTATCTTCCTCATCTCTGCCGATGGAGAAACCCTACCCGACGCTTTTGCGGCCTTTGCTGCTTCTGCTGCCCTTATGGTTTCTGATATTCCCTTTGCTGGACCTATCTCAGAGGTGCGCATTGCTCGTATCAATGGCGAGTTTATCGTGAACCCTTCTCGCACAGAGCTAGAAACTGCCGATATGGAGTTTATCATTGCGGGTAGCATGGATAATATTGTTATGGTAGAAGGGGAAGCCGATGAATGCCAAGAAGAGGACCTCATCGAGGCGATCAAAGTGGCCCATGAAGCCATCAAAGAGCAATGTAAAATGCAGCTCGAGCTTCGCCAGCTAAAAGGCGTAACTGAAAACCGCCCCGTAGCGGAAAAAGAAGAAAATGAAGAGCTTAAAGCTGCTGTAGATAGCGCTTGCCGTGAAAAACTCATGGATATTGCTGGCAATCCTTCTGATAAGAAGGCCCGCAAAAATGCGTTCAAAGCACTAAAAGAGGAAACCAAAGCCGCCCTAACAGAACAGTTTGGCGAAGAGGCTTGGGGCGAAATGTCTCATCTCTTCAGTGGCTACTTTGATGCCCTTAAGAAAGAATGCGCTCGTGAGGTGGTCTTGAGCAAGCAACAACGCTTGGATGGCCGTACTCCCACAGAGGTGCGTAACATCTGGTGTGAAGTAGATTATCTACCTGCTCCTCACGGTTCTGCCCTTTTCACTCGTGGAGAAACTCAATCATTGACCACTGTAACTTTGGGGTCTAAAATGGATGAGGCCTTGATTGATACTGCCCTTTCTTTGCATAATGACAACTTCTTGTTGCACTACAACTTTCCTCCTTTCTCTGTAAATGAGGTGGGACGTCCAAGAGGAACTAGCCGCCGCGAAGTAGGCCACGGTCACTTGGCTCGCCGCTCTTTGGCCCGTGTAATGCCCAAAGATTATCCTTATACTGTACGTATTGTATCAGACATTCTAGAGTCTAACGGTTCTTCTTCTATGGCCACCGTTTGCGCAGGTTCTTTGGGCCTTATGGATGCTGGTGTACCTATCCGCAAACCTGTTTCAGGTATTGCTATGGGCTTGATTACCGACGGTAAAGGCCGCTCTGTTGTTCTTACCGACATCCTTGGCGATGAGGACCACTTAGGGGATATGGACTTTAAAGTAACGGGTACTGAAGATGGTATCTGTGCCGTACAAATGGATATCAAAATTGACGGTTTGGATTATGAGTTGCTTCGCACGGCTTTGCTACAAGCTCGTGAGGGACGACTACACATCCTTGGCGTAATGAATGAGACTATGTCTGAAGCTCGTGAAGACCTCAAGCCTCAAACGCCTCGTATGGAGTTGATCATCATCGATGCCGATTATATTGGTGCCGTGATTGGTTCTGGTGGTAAGGTTATCCAAGGGCTACAGAAAGAGACCAACACTGTAGTGACCGTGAACGAAGAAGACGGTAAAGGCTATGTACACATTTCTGGCGATAAGCCCAATGTAGAGAAAGCTGCTGCCTTCATTAACGGAATTACGACCGAGCCCGAAGTAGGAGAAATCTATGATGCAAAAATCGTTAAATTGATGCCTTATGGTGCCTTTATCGAGTTTTTGCCTGGTCGTGAGGGACTCCTTCACGTTTCTGAATTGGCTTGGGAGCGCATTGAAAATGTAGAAGAAGTATTGACAGAAGGAGAGGAGATCCAAGTGAAACTACTCGAGATCGATCCTCGTACTGGAAAATTCCGCTTGTCTCGCAAGGTATTGCTCGAAAAGCCCGAAGGCTATGTAGAGCGTCCTCCTCGCGAAAAGCGTGATCGCAATGATGATCGTCGTGGCGGAGGCCGTGGAGGTGATCGTGGTGGTCGCGGTGGAGACCGCGGTGGCCGAAATAATCGCCGCTAGTGATTAGTTAGCCAATAAAGTGAGCGCCCTGTTTCTATGGAAACAGGGCGCTTTTTTATGGGGCAGCGCTATAAGCGCAAGACTTGCATTTGGCCTAGCGATGTGCAGCAGTGCGGCGCAGCCGCAGACCAAGGCCGTCAGGCCGCAGGGCCGAGCGAATAGCGAGCTGCGAAACGTAGCGCCGACGACCGAAGGGAGGCGGAGGCCCCAAAATACCTTAGTTATCTTGATCACTAAGTTCTTGAACTAAGAAAAGGGCATAGGCAAACTGGATATTTTTAGCCATCTTTTTGCTGATGACTTGGCTCTGCCATTCTTGGGTATTGGGATAAAGCGCTAGGCGTTCATGCTGTTCATTGATCAGGAAAACGGGCATTTTAAAATCTGGGCGGCAGTTGGTCCAGCGGTAGCGGATAAAGCGTTTTCGGCCTTTTTTATAGATCTCATATTCGAGTTGAGGGATTTGGGTCTCCTCCAAATACTGCTTAAAAAAATAGCCATAATCTTGGCCCGTAAACTCCTGCACAAACTGAATATAATCTTGGGTATTGACCGAATTGATTTTGTATTTCTGGTAAAACCCTTTGAGGCTGGCCCACCAAAGGCTATCATTTTGGAAACATTGGCGGAGGCTGTGGAGCATTTGGGCGCCCTTATAATAAATATCGGAATCATTGCCGAGGAAATTGACATTTAGGGGGCCGAGCAGAGGTTGTTTGTTCTCAATATAATTGTATTGGAATTTTAGGTAGCGTTCGGCGGCTTGGGGACCATATTTTTCCTCCATAAAAACGGCTTCCATATAAGTACAAAAGCTTTCGTGCAGCCACATCTCTCCATGGTCTCGGCAGCTGACGCTATTGCCCCACCATTCGTGCCCTGTTTCATGAAGAATAATAAAATCCTCGGGCATGCCCTCGGGGTGGCGGCCAAGATAGCCCGCTTTAAACTGGTTGCCATAGGCAATAGCCGACTGATGTTCCATACCCAAATAGGGGGTTTCGACCAAAGCGTAGCCATCATTCCAGAACGGATATTTGCCGAGGTACTTCTCAAAAGTACGGAGGACCTCATGGGCCTGTTTAAATTGGGTTTTGGCCTGCTCCAGATGTTCGGGCAGCACATAATAATCCATGGCGAGCTGGCTGCTGTCGGTAGGGGAGGTATAGCGGTCCTCGAAATGGGTATAATTGCCCACATTGAGTGTCACATTATAATTATTGATAGGGTAAGTGACCACCCAAGTATAATTGGCCACATATTGATTTTTGAAGACCGAGCGGAGTTGGCCATTAGAGACCGACATCAGGTTGGGAGGCACAATCGTCCGAATTCGCATACTATCGGGCTCATCGGATAAATGGTCCTTATTGGGCCACCAAAGGCTAGCTCCGATGCCCTCGCAAGAAACGGCTAGCCAAGGATTGCCCGCCTCGTCTTTTCTCCAAATAAAGCCCCCATCCCAAGGTGGATTTTGGGCCTCAATAGGGTGACCATGATAATAGACCGTGATGACATCGGTGATGCCTGCGGGTTGCATGCGGCCAAAATCAACAAAAAAGGCATTGCCCTTCCGGTGAAAATCAAGTTTTTGACTCCCATGCAGAATGCTATCAATCTTCATGTTCTCAAAAAGGTCTAGCTGAATCATATTGAAGCCTTGCAAAACCTTATAACGAATGCTATTGAGGCCCCGAATCGACTTTTGATTAAAATCTATCTGCAAATAGAGATCATAAAACTCTACATCATAACAAGAACGTAGCGGACTGAGCCCACCGCGCAGACTATCTGCTGCAGAAAATTGACCTTTTGCAAAAAAGATAGTCACAAATAAAAATAATATTGAGAGAACGTTTTTCATGGATCGGGAGAATTAGCTGCTTTTGCAAAATTATTGTAAAGAAGAAGGCTGTCTAGGGCTGTTGGAATTTGTTTGTTTTTGTGCTAGAATGCTGGATATCAGTTGTATATAGGGCTTTCTATGTCTAAGTTTTTGTTAAAAAATAGACGAACTATTCAAGAAAAGACTAAATTTGTTCTACTAGTTTAAATGATTTGAATTTTTTTTTAGCTAAAATGAGCTATCAAGATCAACCATAATTTACCAAAGTTAGGCTTTCCTCCTCTATATAATGTATCGCCTAACTTAAAAATAAACAAGCTTATGAATTGGACAAATACATTATCTTTATTAGGGGCCTTTTGCCTCTTTTTTTCGCCGCTAATGGCCCAGAAAACGGTGCAGTTTCGCATCTCGCAGGTCTACTCTAATGTAGATGATATGGATGGCTGGGGTTCTGGCGACTCTGACCCGCAATGGGATTTTGAAATTACTGACGCTTTTGGAACTAGCGATGATGATGACCGAGAGTTTAGCGGAACCAACTGCCCAGGCTGGAGAACCATCAACAATACGTTCTTTTCAGAAACCTATGATTGCGAAATTCCCTCTTTTACTTTCGTTTGGCGAGGCTTTGAAAATGATGGCTTTGGCTCTGATGCCAATACCGGCTATAGAACGATTAGTATCCCCGTTGCTAGCCTGAACCTCAACCAAACTAGTTTCACCACAATCAATACCTATACGGCAACCGCTAGTGGCGACCCCTGTGGTAGCGGAAGTACGGTCACTTGGCGCATTACTCTCCAATACCGAATTACGGGCGGCGATTTATGTAAGGACGAATGTAGCGATCCTTATGTCTTGCCCACCGCCCCCGAATATGAATGCAATGGTACACAATCTACCATGTCTCTAAATGTGCCTATCCGTGCCCGCGAACCCGCCGACGCTTCTCAAAATAGCTATAGCACCGCTGGAATTTCTTGCGATATTGATGGTAGCTCTCCCGAAGATGTTTGGGTTCGTACAACTATCCCCGATTCTTCTGGAGGAGTGATTATCCAGTTTGAAAATAATGGGGGCTGCTCTGGCTTTGCCTGTTATACCAATATTGCCTACGCTTGGTATACCAGCTCTAACGGAAGCTGCTCGGGCCTACAGTATAGAGGTTGCGATGCCGTTTCTTGCTTTATTGGCTGTAGCGATGGCGAAATCCGTGTGGATGGCCGCGCCAATGAAGATGTTTGGGTCCGTATCTGGGAAGAAGATGACCAAGGTTTTGATATTACCATTAACCAAATTCAACCGATCGCTCCCGCAGATCGCTGCTATACCGCTATGCCACTCTCTACTCTAGGCTGCAATTATCAGGCAACCTCAGATGCTTCTGGCCCCTATGCCGAACCGGATATCAGCTCTTGGACCGCAGGCGCCCACCCCGGCGGCATTTGCCAAGATGGCGATAGCGATCCCGGAACCAATACGGTCTGGTCTTCTAACGAAAATATGGTTTGGTATACTTTTGACCATACGGGCGGCCCCTTCAATATTGCTGTAGATAATATGCTCTGTACCGGTGGTGCCGCCGCTGCTCAAATTGCTGTGTTCTCTAATTCTGGTACCGCAGCTTCTCCTAGCTGCGACCTCGCCAGCGAAACAGGCTATGGCTGCTCGGTAGGTGTTGGTGCCGTCCAATTGAATATCGCTTCCTTGCCCCCAGGCAACTTTGTCTTGGTGGTAGATGGCAATGCCGGAGCCCAATGCGATTGGGTCTTTCGTGAAGCCATCAATGGCCCTCTACTCCCTATCCAACTCAAGGAGTTTGATCTGGAGTATAAAGAGGCAAGCAATAGCGCAAAACTGAACTGGGAACTAGAGTATGAGGAAGATCAAGAAGGCTTCCTTGTCCAACGCTCTTTTGATGCTATCGACTTTGAAGATATCGATTTTATCCCCGCCTATGGCACTGCCGAATTAGATAGCCAATATGAGTATATCGACCAAGACCTCCCCCAAGCTCAGGTGCTTTATTATCGCTTCCGCCAAGAAATGACCGATGGAAGCTACCGACATACCAACATTAAGTCTATTACACCCGTCCAAGAGTCTGGCGTCTCTATGGTCCAAGAACTCTACCCCAACCCCGCCCAAGATGCTATCAATATCCCTTTCCATACCGTCTCTTCCGACAAAATTACAATCCAACTCTATGATATGAATGGCCGCCTAGTTAAGGATGTTTTGCAAAGCCAACAGTTCGAGGCCGGCTACCACCTCAAACAAGTCGATATTAACGATTTGCCCAATGGCGTTTATGTGCTGCGCTTCTCCGCTGGCCAAAATACGGTCATGAAACGCTTTGTGGTCCAAAAATAGAATATAAAACTAGCCATCATAATGAAGCCCTAACTGCTATCGAGCAATTAGGGCTTTTCTTTTTGATAAGCTGCTTTGGGGCCTCCGCTTCGGCCTGCGGCCTTGCGGCGCTACGTTTCGCAGCTCGCAGGTCTGCTCGGCCCTTCGGCGGCTTTGCCGCCTCGGTCTGCGGCTTCGCCGCACTGCTGCACATCGCTAGGCCAGTTTGGCCTTCGGCCATTTGGCCTACTCTTTCCAGTCTACCGATTGAGGCAGTTCTGGGGGACTCGGCTTTTGCTTGGGCAAATAGATACGCAGTACCCCCGCCTCATAACTAGCCGATAGCTGGCTCGCTACAATGTCTTGCATGGGCAAGGCAAATACCCGCTCAAATTGATCATAAGCAAATTCCCGATGCAAAAATTGCGCTTCCCGAGAACGTAGGGCCTGCTGGGCGGATTGCCGGGCCGCTACCCGCAAGGCCCCCGATTTCCACTCTATCACAAAGTCTTCCTGAGCAAAACCCGGCGCCGCCAATTCTAAAATATACTGATCCGATTGGACCAAAAAATTGACCGCAGGCACCGACTGCGCCTGCTTGGCCTGAAATACAGACCACTCAAATAGTTTTCGAGTATAAGGATCGTCAAAGTACATGGGAAAAGCAGGAAGCTTCCTCCCTGATGATGATGGTAGTTGCATAAGTATTTTGCTGTTTGTTTTTTATCTACAGACGAAAAAAATACCAAGCCTAAAAAGCTGACGCTCTGTCAGTTTAAGCTTATGTATATACGTCTTTTTGGCAGTTATCTAGCGCTTATTGCTCCTTTTCAGTTATTTTAGAGCATTCTTTCCGCCAAAACAAAGCTTATGAATCAAGCCGTCAAAACAACCCTACTGCTGCTCTGCCTAACGAGCTGGGGCAGCTCCCTCTTTGCCCAAACTTGGGTCGAATTATTAGAGGACCCCGAAGTGAATTTTAATCAGGTCCAACAAGCCTTTGAAAGCCAATGGGGAAACCGCCCCTACGAAAGAGGAAAAGGCTGGAAACAGTACAAACGCTGGGAGTTCTTTATGGAGGACCGCTCTTTCCCGCATGGCAAACGCCCCCGACCCAATAAGGCTTGGGAGGAACATCTCGCCTTTAAAAATAAATACCGCCAAGGCCAAAATTGGGGCAGCCGCTCCGCCAATTGGCAGCCCCTTGGCCCAAATAATTGGAGCAATCAAACGGGCTGGAACCCCGGCAATGGCCGTATCAATTGTACCGCTACCGACCCCAATAATTCAAATGTCCTTTATGCAGGCGCCCCCTCTGGTGGCCTCTGGAAAAGCACAAATGGCGGCCAGTCTTGGAGCTGCCTAACGGACCATCTGCCCGTACTGGGCGTTTCGGCTATCCTTATCGATCCCAATAATTCTAATCATCTCTATATCGGCACTGGCGATGGCGATGGCTCCGATACCTATAGTATTGGCGTCCTAGAGTCAGTAGACGGCGGAGCCAATTGGTCCACAACAGGCCTGAGCTTTACAGGCCGCAACCGCCTTATCCGTAGAATGATTATGCACCCCACAAATAATCAAATTATTTTTGCCGCGACCAATAATGGAATCTATCGCACAACAGATGGGGGGACCAACTGGAGCCGAACCCAAACGGGCAGCATGCGAGATGTGGAGTTTAAACCCGGAGACCCCAATACCGTTTATGCCTGTACCGACGAGTTTTATAAGTCTACCGATGGTGGCCAAACTTTTACTAAGATTACGGTGGGCCTACCCGCCGCCGCCGATGTCAATAGAGCCTCTATTGCCGTTTCTCCCGCCAACCCCAATTATCTCTATATCCTTTTTGGCGCAAGTAGCGATGCCGGTTATTATGGTATTTATCGCTCTACCAATAGCGGCCAAAGTTTTAGCCTGCAATCTAATTCGCCCAATATTTTTACCTATGAAACCGACGGTAGCGGAACAGGTGGCCAAAGCTGGTACGATATGGCCCTAGCAGTATCGCCCACTGATGCCAATGAGGTCTATGCTGGCGGGATCAATGTCTGGAAATCTAATGATGGGGGAGCCAACTGGCGCTGCCAAACGCATTGGGTCCACCCCAATAACCTCGGCTATGTACATGCCGATATCCATACCCTAGATTTCTTTGGTTCTGTTTTGCACTGCGGGAGCGATGGCGGCTTCTCTACTTCTGCCGATACGGGGGCTACCTGGACCTTCCGCTCGGCAGGGATGGAAATTACACAGTTTTACCGCATTGGTGTTTCGGCCCAAAGTGCCTACCGCATGATTGGCGGGGCCCAAGATAATGGCACCAATTATCTAGAAAACGGAACTTGGCTGCACGCCCTTGGTGGCGATGGCATGGAGGCCGCTATTGATCCCTCCAATAGCCAGATTATGTACGGTTGTATCCAAAATGGAGCCCTCAGAAGAAGCACCAATGGCGGCCAAAACTGGTCCAATATCAAACCCGCTAATGCCAATGGCGGCGCCTGGATTACCCCCTACCAAATTAACGCCCTCGCCCCCAACGAACTCTTTGCCGGCTATGAGGAGGTCTGGAAAACTACAGACCGTGGCGATAACTGGACCCAAATATCAAATTTTGGAACGGGCTCCAATCTTCGCTATCTACATATTGCCCCCTCTAATGCAAATTATATTTATACCGGGACCTATAGCAGGCTCTACCGCACAAGCGATGGGGGCCAAAACTGGTCTACGATTACCCCCAACTTGCCCAATAATTCAGCAATTAAGTATGTGGCGATCCACCCCAATAACCCCGACCAAATTTGGCTGGCCCTCTCTGGCTATAATGCTGGCGAAAAAGTAGTGAGCACTAGCGATGGGGGACAAACTTGGTCCAATGTGTCTGGGAATTTACCCAATCTGCCCATCAATTGTATTGTCTACCAAAATAACTCGCATAATGGTATTTATGTGGGGACCGACGTAGGGGTTTATTATACCGATTCTACCCTCAGCAGTTGGCAGTCTTATATGACGGGCCTTCCCAATGTTCCTGTCTATGAACTGGAAATCCATGATGGGATTGATAAAATTAGAGCCGCAACTTATGGCCGTGGCGTTTGGGAGTCCGATTTATTTGGGAGTGTCCCCATACCTCCCACAGCAAGCTTTATGTATAATAGTCAGTTGCTTTGTGCTTCAGATTCGCTACAGTTTACCGACCTCTCTAGTAATGCTAGCCCTGGCTGGCAATGGAGCTTCCCCGGCGGTAGTCCCGCTAGCTCTACTTTGGCCAACCCCAAGGTGCATTATCCCGCCTCGGGCAGCTATACCGCTAGCCTGATTGTCCAAAACCAACATGGAGCCGATACCATACAGCAACAGCTTCAGCTTAATTATGCGCTAAATGAACTAAACCTCGTCCTCGATTTTGATAATTATGCTTCAGAAACCTCTTGGGAGGTCTTGGACCAAAATGGCCAAGTCTTGGCCAGCGGCGGAGGCTATGCCAATGGAGCCAATAGCCAAATTGAAAATGTCTGCTTAGGAGACGGTTGCTTTACCCTAAATGTCTATGATAGCTATGGCGATGGGATCTGCTGTAACTACGGCAGCGGAAGCTACCAACTTCTAGATGCCCAAGGCAATATTTTGGTCAATAGCACAGGACAGTTTACTAGCCAAGAAAGTAATGCTTTTTGCCTCAACCAAAGCGCTCCTTTGGTAGCCGGAACCCCACAGGCTACGGTGGCGGGCTGCGGCCAAACTAATGCTAGCCTGACCGCTTCGGCTTCTGGTGGAGACGGAAACTATAGCTATAGCTTAGATGGCAACTCTTTTCAAGCTAATGCGGTCTTTAATAATTTGGCGGCAGGCAATTATACGGTCTATGTACAAGATGGGCAAGGCCAACAAAGTAGCACGACCATCCAAATTACAGAGCAGCAAGCTCCTAGGGCCCAAATTAGTAGCAGTAGTACACAGTTGTATTTGGACCAAGGGGCTACCATCAATTTACAGTCGGTGCTTTCTACAAATGCCGCTAACTACCAATGGAACCTAGGCGATGGTACTACTAGTGGCTTGGCTAGCCTCAGCCATAGCTATAGCCAAGCGGGGCAGTTTTGGGTGGTCCTTAGCGCTCTTCGCGATAATTGTAGTGATCAAGATAGCCTTTTGGTCACCGTAGACCTCACTAATGCCGTTAGCCAATCGGCTAAGCCCGAACTAGCTCTAGCGTTGTTCCCGCATCCCGTTCAAACTAGCTTGCAGTTTACACTCGAGCTACCCCAACCACAAGATAAGATGGAAATCTTTATCCATAATGCTTTGGGGCAGTTGATGTATTGGGAGGAAGTGGAACAACCCCAAGCTGAGCTCCAACGCCAAATTCATCTGGGCAATCAAGCTAATGGGGCCTATATTCTAAGTATCAAAACAGATGACTTTAGTTATTCTAAGCCCTTTATTAAGGCCGCCCCTTAATCTAGTCAATAACTAAATTTTATGGGCCAAGTACTGGCCCTGCCTAGCGGCAGTCGATTTAAATCGACTGCCGCTTTTTGTTTCTGCAGAATAGCTTCCTCCAACTGGAATATGCCGTTTTGCAACTGCAGAATAGGGCATAAAGGTTTTGATGAGCTGTTTGATCTCTGTCAAATAGGGCGTAAAGGTTTTGATGAGGTATTTTGCAACTGCAGAATAGGGCATAAAGGTTTTGATGTGGTGTTCTGCAACTGCAGAATAGGACATAAAGGTTTTGATGAGGTGTTCTGCAACTGCAGAATAGGGCAAAAAGGTTTTGATGGGGTGTTTTGCAACTGCAGAATAGGGCGTAAAGGTTTTGATGGGGTATTTGATCTCTGTCAAATAGGGCAAAAAGGTTTTGATGTGGTGTTCTGCAACTGCAGAATAGGACATAAAGGTTTTGATGAGGTGTTCTGCAACTGCAGAATAGGGCAAAAAGGTTTTGATGGGGTGTTTTGCAACTGCAGAATAGGGCATAAAGGTTTTGATGAGGTGTTTTGCAACTGCAGAATAGGGCATAAAGGTTTTGATGGGCTGTTTGTCCTTCGGCCATGGCGGCTTTGCCGCTATCTGCAGCCCTAAAGGCCGTAGATCCTAGAGCTGTAGGTTGAAACCTACAGCCAATTAACGAATGCATTTTAATATAAAATGGAGGGTTGAAACCCTCCATGAATAAACATCTTCTGGGCAGTTTAAATCATAAAAACGGCTGTTATGAGGGCCGTTAAAAGCTGTGGAGATTATAGATTAGGCGGGGAAAGAGTTAATTGTATGAGGGGTTCAACCCTCATACGCATATCATTGCGGAGCAATACCAACTGTTGCCTGGCTGTAGGTTTCAACCTACAGGCCCATATAGCAGGCCCGAAGGGCCGCAGGCCTAGCGATGCGGTGGGGTGGCCGTCAGGCCAGACCAAGGCGGCGCAGCCGCCGCAGGGCCGAGCAGACCTGCGAGCCCCAAAGCGTAGCGCCGCAAGGCGAAGCCGCAGCGGAGGCCCCAAAACAGCAGCGAGCTGCGGAACGACAACAAGGACTTTAGTCCGCAGTTCGACGACCAAAGGGAGTAACCGCCGCAAGGCGAAGCCGCAGCGGAGGCCCCAAAACAGCAGTATTATCGCCAATTTTTCTTAATAAACTGCCTTAATCGTTTGGCTTGGGCGGCAGCGCCAAATTCTCCAGCTTTCTTTTGTTGTTTGCGCCATTTATTCATATTTCGGAGCAATTTGCGTTTGATTTTCCGTTGATAGGGTTGTTGAACAATAGTAGAAATGGCGGCTTCTAGGTGTTCGCTATGGTCTTCTTTGTAGTATTGCCATTCTAGGGCATAGCTTTGGCTGGCGGCCTTCCAGATGGCCAAAACATCTTGGCTAGCGCGGCTTTGGCCCAGCCAATAATAGCATTGTTGGATCACTGCAGCCGTATCGCCTAGGGCGGCTAATTCATTTACATTTTGTTCGTAATAGGCGAGCCCCTGGGCAAAATTTCCTGCTCGGCAGGCGAGGCCAGCACGGCTCAGGCGGCACCAATTGCGGAGCTTTTGAAAGCCGTATTGGTCGGCCAATTGGACCCATCGACTGGCCCAGCGATCATAGTCTTGATCTTGAGCAAGGGCATAGTAGTAGGGCGCTTGATGGTACCAAGGAATATAGCTGTCGTAGAGCAGTTCATCGGCTGGATTTTGGAGGTAGGGGGGGAGGTAGCGGCAATAATAATCCTCAAAATACTGATCGGCTTTTTCCCATTGGCCCATATTGCGGTACTTGCCCGAGAGGCTGAGGCCCATGTTTTGGATGGTGGCCGTATCTTTTGTGCGTAGAGCCTGCTCGGTCCAGCGGTCCAAAACGAGCAGGGAATCCGCTTGGCTGGGGGCATATTTGAGCTGATAGGCATAGGGCAGATAGTGCTCCCACTTAAAGTAAAACTCATCTTGGCCCCAGCTCTCTAGATGCGTAAAGACCAGCTCTTCAAAGCAAGTTTGCATAAAGTCGCGGGCATCGGCCTCGCCTTGGTAGAGGCGGCAAGTACGGAGCAAATAGCTACTGGCTTCTCTCCAGCGGGGTTTGGGGCAATATTTTTTGAGATTTTTGTACCAGCGAACCGCATAGGGCTTGGCCTGGGCCCAAGAATGTGACTCCATCATGGCCCAGCGGTAGGGCGAGCGGCTAGCATCCTCCCAAAGTTGGGGTAAATCGGCATTGGGCAGATAAATTTCCTCATAAAAAGCCAGGGCGGGTTCGGGCTCCTCCAATTGGATCAGGGTTTCCATGGCCCGCCAAAGCTGCACAGGCTGCAGGCGGTCCAAATCGCTTCGGCCAACCTCCAAAATGCGTTTATAAAACTGCGCCAGCTGAAAATCCTCCTCTAGGCTGTCGTAAACATCGGCTAGTCGCCACTCTACATAATACAGTGGGTCCTTGCGCTGCATCCTGATCTCAAAACAACGCTCAAAATGATGCACGGCCTCCTCCAGATAATCGGCATCGTAGAGGGCAAGGCCCCAATGCGCTCGAATACTCGCCTCATAATCTAGGGCATCGAGTTCAGGGACCTCCTTGGCCCAAATAAGCAGGCTGTCGCCATAATGGTTAAAGTTTTGGATGCTCGGAAAGCGTTGTAGATAGGCCTCCCAATGCCACAAAAGCGTTTTTTTATCCCATTGCAACATCCGCAAAAGCTCCGCATCCAAATCGTCTTGTTCTTCTTTGCTCAACCATTGTTTGAGGTATTTTGCATAGGTTTTGGGCCGATGATAACAGACCGAAGACTCAAAATCAGAAAGCAGGCGAATCGATAAAGCCGCCGAGCTCAACAGCTTTTTATCGCTCAGCTCAATGCGCTCTAGCTCGAGCATAGAAGCGGCAGCATGAATCAGGGCCTCCCAAACAATTTCGCTGCAATAAACGGGGCTTTGCCCCATCCGAACAGATTGCAAAGGGCTGGCCTCGGCTGTTAATAGGAGCCGTTTGGGGTCCTCTCTGGGAAACTGATCTATTTTTTGGGCCATCAAGGGCAAAAAAAGAAGAAAAAAAAGAGACAAAAATAAGTAACGCATAGATTAATTGTTTTTATGGGCGTATCTTTGGGGCAGCGGCTTGCCCAAATTACGGAAAATGCCGTTATTGAGCACTTACTTTTTAGCGTAACAATTGAATTGAAATACTATGGATGCCAATCTGATCTATGAAGGGAAGATTATCAAAATTGAAGATACTCAACAGGTCACTGACCGCTTTAAGAAGCGTGCCTTTGTTGTAGAAACCGACGAGAACTACTCGCAGCTCATTCAGGCCGAACTCACTCAAGATAAATGTAGCCTGATCGATGACTACAAAGTAGGCGATAAGGTGCGTGTACACTTTAATATCCGTGGCCGCGAGTGGAATGGCCGCTATTTTACCAACCTCAATGCCTGGCGCCTAGAGCGTGTCGGCGCTCCCGCTGCCAATAACGCCCCCGTTGGCGACCTTCCCCCTCCCCCCGAAGAGGATGCCGTAGGCAATGATTATGAAGATGATTTGCCCTTTTAATATAAGAAGAGACCTAGCTGATTGGCTGGGTCTTTTTTTTGGGGCTGCCCCGCCCTGCGGGCGGGTCGGGCTGGGTACTCCCGTTGGTCGTCGAACTGGCGCCCCTTCGGGGCTGGTTGTCGCAGCTCGCTGTTAGTTGCTTCGCTGCGTCGGCTCCCGTTGGTGGGGTCGCTCGGCCCTGCAGCGCTTTCAGCGCTTTGGTCTGGCCCTGCGGGCCACTGCTATCCATCCCTCAGCCAGATTTAATTGCGCTGCTTTGGCTATAGTTTGCTATGAATTTTTGGCTAGACTAGCTATTTTTTAAGGGCATAGCCTTCGCTATGGCCGAGAAAAATAGGGCCGACTAGCGGAAAATTGCTGCAAACTATAAAAGTGAGTGCATTTAAATTTGGCTATGGCCTGCGGCGGCTTTGCCGCCTGCTAGACGCAGAAGGGCCAAAAACTACAAAAAGATGAATAGTAGCGATAAAAAAATTGTACAATCAAATAGAGCTTTGTATTTTGAGCCCAGTTTTTAACGCAGCCCAACAGAGTTAGGCTATAAACAGAAACAGCAACTATGGCAACAAGACAGATTCGTTTGCGCGAAGCCTTGCGAGAAGCAATGGTAGAAGAAATGCGCCGAGATGAAAATGTATTCTTGATGGGCGAGGAAGTCGCTCAATATAATGGAGCCTATAAGGTCAGCCAAGGCATGCTCGATGAATTTGGGGCAAAGCGAGTTATTGATACCCCCATTGCCGAACTCGGCTTTGCGGCTATTGGTACTGGTGCAGCTATGGCGGGCTTGCGTCCAATTGTAGAATTTATGACTTGGAACTTTGCGGTTTTGGCTTTTGACCAAATCGTCAACCATGCCGCCAAGATTTTGCATATGTCTGGCGGACAAATTAAGTGTCCTATTGTTTTCCGTGGCCCTTCTGGTGCAGCTGGACAATTGGCGCAGCAGCACTCTCAAACCTTTGAGAGCTGGATGGGCCAAGTTCCTGGCCTCAAGGTGATCTCTACGGTAGATCCCTATGATGCCAAAGGCCTTCTAAAAGCCGCTATCCGCGATGAGGACCCCGTTTGTTTTATGGAGTCGGAATTGGCTTATTCTAATATGGGCGAAGTACCCGAGGAGGAGTATATTCTCCCCATCGGTAAGGCGGCCGTCAAGCGAGAAGGAACCGATGTAACTATTGTCTCTTATAACAAAATGATGTTGGTGGCTCAAACCGCTGCCGATGAATTGGCCAAAGAGGGCATTTCTGCGGAGGTGATTGACCTGAGAACCATTCGTCCTTTGGATATTGATACCATTGTCGCTTCGGTTAAAAAGACTAACCGCCTGCTGGTGGTCGATGAGTCTTGGCCCTATGCTTCTGTATCTTCAGAAATTGCTTATGTCATCCAGCGCCATGCTTTTGACTACCTAGATGCGCCCGTTATGCGCGTCAATTCTGCCGATACTTCTTTGGGCTATTCTTCTGTATATGTAGATGAGTATATGCCCAATCCCGCCAGAGTAGTAAAAGCGGCCAAAGCCGTTATGTACAAGCTCTAAAAGGCGTAGATCAGTGGACAAAAGATAGAAAGGCTCCTTCGTGGAGCCTTTTTTTTGCTGAAGTTTTCGCTTTCATCAAAAGCTTCCCTAACTTTCTAGAAAATACACTAGCTATGAACTACCTCAAATCAAGTCTATTGCTCTTGGCCCTTGCTCTTTTTGTGGCCTGTAGTGGCGATAGCATCAATTATGCAGAAAAACTAGAAGGAAAATGGGAATTGAGCAATGTGAGTGCTATTCTCAAAGCAGGCTATGGCGGCAACTACGATTTTGAGGCCCTCAATGCGGGCTACCTCAAGTTTAATGCAAATGGCAGCTATGAGAGCAAAATTGATCAGTTGGAGAATAAGGGCCAATGGGAGGTTGCCCAAGATGGCAGCTTTATCCAGCTCAAAGCCGATAGCCTCCCCTTTGATGATAAATTAAAGCTTCGTTTTGAAAACGAACGGAGTATTTTTATCTACAATAACGGTAAAGAGTATCAGTTTAAGAAGCTGAACTAATTTGGACCAAAAAAAAGGGCTGCCGAATCTTCGGCAGCCCTTTTTGCATGCTTTAGGGTTGGGTCAGCACTTGATAATCGGAGGCATGCGTACCATCTAATTTGACCATACAGTCGTAGATTTTTCGCTTGGTCCGAAAATCGGCCACCTCAAAGACATTGAGAATCTCTTCTCTTTTGCTATTCGTAAAAATTTGCATCAGCAGCATACTGGGATAAGCAGCATTGACGGCTTTGATGCTTACTAGGGCTTCTTCCATGGCTTTAATGCCTTCTGCTCGGCTATCTTCTTGGCTTAGGCGATCTAGGCCCAAAAGATAATATTTGTACATCGCTCGGCGCATCGGTTTTACCCGCACATTGAGCAAGTTTTCAATCAGCCAATAGCGGCTTTGGTTCCCATCGTTTACGGTCCAGCCCTTGGCGGTACCTCTAGGCACGGCATTCAGGATATCTTGGGCCTTATTGAGGTACTTCTCTCCGCCCAACTCCTCAAAAGAGTCATGGTCCATACCCAAAACAATATAGGCATAAAAAGCAATGGTAGAGGTCAGGTTGGAGGTGAAGCTCCCCTCGGTAAAATCAAGCACCTCAAACTCTCCATAATTAAAGTAGAAGTCCTTATCGAGGTATTGAAAAAGCACCGAATTATAGCCACTCTTATAAACTGGGCGGCTGGCCTGCACCGTTAGTTGGGCCTTAAAACTAGTTTGCGAGATTTCCTCATCTACGGTTAAGATGATATTCATCTCAATTCGTTCTTCGGGCTCGTATTCTTGGTCGGTCCACTTTCGGTTATTGACAAATTCCTCCAAGGCGGTTTTCAAACTCTTAAAGACCTTGGGGTCGGCAGTTTGTAGCTTGGGGGTGTTAATGGTCACCGAGCTTCGGATTTCTTGGCTCCAGGCTTGTGTCAGCCCAAAAACCAAGGCCAAAGAAAGCAATAATTTTCGCATCATATCAGACTAAAGTTGGGCAGTTAGCTCCTGGGCATTTTCAGCTTTTTTTTGGAGCATCTTGCAGATTTTTGCCGCAATATCCTCAGCGACTTCCAGCTTAGATTTTAGTTCATGCTCTTCAATCTCTAGCTGTCGGTCAATAAAGGTGACCTTATTGGTGTCATGGCCAAAACCAGCACCTTTGTCACGGAGGCTATTGAGGACGATAAAGTCAAAGTTCTTTTTCTCCAGTTTTTTGCTGGCATTTTTTCTAAAGTTCTGGGTTTCTAGGGCAAAACCAACCATACATTGCTGCTCGGTCTTGATTTTTCCTAGTTCTTGGGCAATGTCTTTGGTTCGACAAAGATCAATGCGCATGGGGTCCCCATCTTTTTTCTTGATCTTTTCACAGGCTACATTTTCTGGGGTGTAGTCGGCTACGGCTGCTGCCAAAACGGCAATATGGGCCTGCGGAAAAGCCGAAATGGCTGCCTCATACATCTCTTGGGCCGATTTTACATCAATGATTTTAACGGCGGGATGCTTGGGCTTTACCTTAACTGGACCAGAAATCAGGGTCACTTCTGCACCCAATTTGGCCAAGGTATCGGCAATGGCGGTGCCCATTTTCCCGGTAGAATGGTTCGTAATATAACGAACGGGATCAATGGCTTCAACGGTGGGGCCAGAGGTCAAAATTGCTTTTAATCCCTTGAGTGGCTGTGGTCCTTGCTGCATAAAATGCAGCTCCAAGGCCTCTACAATATGCTCGGGCTCGGCCATGCGGCCTTTGCCTACCAAACCACTGGCTAGTTCGCCTTCTTCGGCATCAATCAAAATGTTGCCATAGCTCTTGAGCTTATCAATATTGGCTAGGGTAGCCGGATGGGTAAACATATCGAGGTCCATGGCGGGAGCAAAGAAAACGGGGCAGCGGCTAGAGAGGTAGGTGGCTAGCACCATATTATTACAAAAACCGTTGGCCATGGCCGCTAGGGTATTGGCGGTAGCGGGAGCCACCAGCATGGCATCGGCCCAAAGCCCTAGTTCCACATGGTTGTTCCAACCTTCTTCAGAGGTCACCGAACTATAGACAGAACGTTTCGATAGGGTCGAAAGTGTAAGAGGAGTAATAAATTTGGTGGCGGCATCGGTCATGACAATCTGTACCTCGGCACCAGCCTTAATGAGTAATCTTGTTAGGCTTGCCGTTTTGTAGGCGGCAATGCTACCGGTTACGGCCAAAAGTATTTTTTTCCCTTTTAACATAAAAAAGCATTTTGTAGCGCAGGGGGCTGTCTGTATGCGCTCAGTCGAAAATTAAGGAATAAATAGGGGCAAAGGGGAGCTTTTTTTGGGGCTGCCCCTACGGCCCTTTGGGCCTTCGGGTCGGGCTGTGTCAGGGCTCGCAGGTCTGCTCGGCCCTTCGCTTTTTCGCTATGCTCAAAAGCTCGGTCTGCGGCTTCGCCGCCCCCTTAACCATCCCTCAGCCTGCGGCGGCTTCGCCGCCTGCTAGGTCCAAAAAGGCTTGCCCTAGGGGCATAAAAAAACAGTTGAAAAAGTCTAAGCCATAGGCTAATCAAAATAATAGACTTTTCCAACTGCTGTTGCCCCTATCTTAGGGCCAAGAAATCAGGCATATAATTATGCTTCTTCTTCATCTTCACGCATGCGATACTCCAATTCGTCATTCATAAACTCATTAAGAGCAATGATAGCGGGATTGGGCAGACGCTCATAAAACTTAGAGATTTCAATCTGCTCCTTGTTTTCGTGCACCTCTTCCAAGGTATCTGTAGCAGAAGCAAACTCCTCTAGTTTAGAGTGGAGCTCTCTTTTGAGTTCTACAGAAATTTGGCGCGAACGGCTACCAATTACATTTAGAGACTCATAAATGTTGCCGCCACCTTTTGCGGACATCGCAAAAACGTTACGGGCTTCGATGTAAGGGTTGATTCCTTGTGCGCGCTCTTTAATTTCACTCATTTTGCAATCTTTTTATTCGCTGCTTACTAATGTTAATCATGTTTTTCACCTCTGAGGCATAGCGGCTATCGCTATGTTTGCGCTCAAAGATTTTTGCTTTTTCGATCACCTCTTCAAAGCGTTCTACTTGTTTAGATAAGATACTTTTTTCGGCATAGCCAAAAGAAGACTTAATAATCATGTAGCGGATATAAGGGGCCTCCTGGGTATCTGGAAAATCCAGCAAGAGGTTGTCAAAACTATGCACGGCCGCTTGGTAGTGGCTGCGCTTGTAGTAGCCTTTGGCGGCTTCTAGGGCTTTGGTTTCTAATTTGGCCCGAAGCAAATCAATTTGTTCGTTACACAAACTGACTCTATCGCTAAGGGGGTACATATTGACAAAGAACTGATAGCCTTCTATGGCTTCTTCGGTATCCTCCTGAGTAAGTCGAAAATTAGGCGATAACTTTCGGCTAGATTCTGCGGCCAAAAAGAGGGCTTCTTCTGCAAATTCAGAATTGGGGAAGGTATTGTAAAATTGGCGGAAATAGTAAGAAGAGAAGCTGTAATTTCTCATTCGGTGGTGTGTACTAGCATAGTAGTAATACACTTTTTCCGATTTCTCACTTCCGCGCACCAGCCCCATCAGGTCCTCTAAGAGGTATTGCGCTTTTTGGTAATCTCCGGCTTCGTAAAAGGCTAGGGCTTTCTCATAGCGATAGTCGAGGTCGGGGTTCATCCGAATCTTATCAATGTTTTCCCTTTGGCAGGCAAAACTGAGGAGGATGAAGAGGAGGCTATAAAGGCCTACTTTTAGTTTTAACATAACTGCAAATATAAGCTTTTTCTAAGATTATCAAGGCCCTAGGATTATTTATTTTGGGCAACTACAGCCTAAAGAACGAGTCTAAAGGCCAAAAGGCAGGGTTTAGAGGCCCATTTCTAGGTTGGTCTTGGCATTTTTGAGTTCGGAGAGGCTGTGGGCGTCTCCAGTTTTTTGGGCCAGAGCGATTCCTTCTTCATAGATGCGCATGGCCATTTCTTCCTCTTCATTTTCTATCAGCAGGGCGGCATAATGGTAATAGAGGCCCATATATTGGGGGCTATCTTTATATAGGGCCGCATATTGTTGCAGGGCCAATTCTATTTCTTCTTGTTTTTCATATTCTTTGGCAAGGGCAAATCGGAGGAAGGCATCCTGGGGTTTTTGGCCCAGCAGCTGTTGAAGTTGTTCTAGTCGTTTTGACATGGCAAATCCTAATTTTTGCGCAAAGATAGTTTTTTATCAGGCTAGGCCCAAAGCTTTTGCCTTTGGAGCTAGACTTTCTTCTTTGTCGAGCGCAAGGCCCAAGGGGCCTTTTTTTTGGCCTAGCGATGTGGAGGGGGGCGGCGCAGCCGCAGACCAAGGCCGTCAGGCCGCAGGGCCGAGCGAACAGCGAGCCCCGCAACGTAGCGCCGAGGAGCGCAGCGAGGCGGAGGCCCCAAAGGAAAGAGAAAAGAATTCTAAGGCCTTAAAAGTCTGCATTCTGCATATAAAAGCCTAATTTTGCGCCCTTAAAGCGTTCATTTTAATCAAAAAAAAGAAAATGGCAGGCTACTATAACAACATTCTAGAAACCATTGGCAATACGCCATTGGTCAAGCTCAACAAAATTGTCAAAGAGGTTCCCGCCACAGTTCTGGCGAAGGTAGAAACCACCAATCCCGGTAACTCGGTAAAGGACCGCATGGCCCTAAAAATGGTGGAAGATGCGGAAAAAGCGGGTTTGCTCAAGCCAGGAGGGACCATTATTGAATGTACCTCTGGAAATACCGGGATGGGCATTGCCATTGCGGCAGTTGTAAAAGGGTACAAATGTATTTTTACCACAACAGATAAGCAATCTAAGGAGAAGGTAGATATTTTGCGGGCCGTAGGGGCCGAGGTGATTGTTTGCCCGACCAATGTGGGTCCAGAAGACCCCCGCTCTTACTACTCTGTAGCCGAGCGATTGAGTAAGGAAATTCCCAACTCTTTTTGGTGCAACCAATATGACAACCTCTCTAACCGTCTAGCGCATTATGAGAGTACGGGTCCTGAAATTTGGGAACAAACGGAAGGAAAAATTACGCACTTTGTAGTAGGTGTAGGGACCGGCGGAACGATTTCTGGCGTTGGTCGCTACCTCAAGGAGCAAAATCCCAATATCAAAATCTGGGGAATCGATCCCTATGGTTCTGTCTTTAAGAAGTACCATGAAACAGGCGAATTTGATGAAAAAGAGATTTACCCTTATGTAACGGAAGGGATTGGCGAGGATATTTTGCCTAAAAATGTAGACTTTGAGATCATTGACCACTTTGAGAAAGTGACCGATAAAGATGCTGCGATTGGGACCAGAGAATTGGCTCGCCAAGAAGGTATTATGGTAGGCAACTCTGCCGGTTCGGCCATTATGGGCGTTAAGCAATTGGCTAGCGAGCTCAAAGAAGATGATCTGGTGGTGGTGCTTTTCCATGACCACGGTAGCCGTTATGTGGGCAAAATGTTTAACGATGAGTGGATGCGCGAGCGCGGCTTTTTGGAAGATGAGCTCAAGGTGAAAGACCTCATTGCTAAAAAAGACAACTCTGATTTCTTTACCCTCAAGAGCAGCCAAACCGTTAAGGAAGCTTTGCAATTTATGAAAGAGCACGATCTTTCTCAATTGCCTTTGGTCGATGAGGCGGGCAAAATTGTAGGCGCCATTACCGAAACTTTGGTCCTTAGCTGCTTGCTTGAAAACCCAATGAGCAACAGTGAGCGCCCCTTGAGCGAAATCATGTGTGCGCCTTTCCCCCTTGTTGATTTGGAACTATCGGTAAAGAAGGTAGGTGGTTATTTTAACCATAAAACGCCTGCAGTTATCGCTATTGATAAGGCGGGGATTCCGCATATCATTACCAAATATGATATGATCCAGACGATTGGCTAATTGCGGCTTGTCCAAAAATGAAAAGAGGATGATCATTTGATCATCCTCTTTTTTTATGCCCTTATTTGCCTTCTCCTTTGACGATAACCAATACGGTATGAAAAAGAATCTTAATATCGAGGGCCAAAGAAATATTTTCGATATAGAGAATATCATACTTTAGGCGCTGAATCATTTCCTCTACATTAGAGGCATAGCCATATTTTACCTGGCCCCAGGAGGTAATGCCTGGCCGCACCCTTTGGAGGTGGCGGACATGCGGGGCTTTTTGGGCAATTTGGTCAATATAAAATTGCCGTTCGGGCCGGGGGCCCACCAAGGACATATCGCCTCTGAGGACGTTCCAAAACTGCGGCAATTCATCTAGGCGGTATTTGCGCATAATGCGGCCCCAGGGCGTACAGCGGTCGTCGGCATCCTTAGATAGCTGTGGCCCATTTTGCTCGGCATCGGTATACATAGAGCGAAACTTATAGATGAAAAAGGGCTGTCCGCCTCGGCCCACACGCTCTTGCAAATAGAAAATTGGACCAGCAGAAGAAAGCCGTACCCGCAGCGCAATATAGGCATAGAGGGGGGCAAAAATGAGTAGAAAAAGGCTAGAACTGATAAGATCAATTGCTCTTTTGAGTACGCTAAACCAAAGCGGCATAAACTTGGGCGAAATCTCAATGAGGGCCGCATCATAGACATTACTCATTTTGACCTTACCCAAGAGAATTTCATACATTTCTGGACTCACCTTGATGAGTAGTGGTCGCCCCGCCAAGGCATTGAGCAGAAAGCTCAGTTGTTGTTGCTCATCGGTCTCTAAGGCCAGAATTACCTCCTGAATTTCCTGCTCTTGCAATACGTTCTCTAGCTCTTCTATTTGGCCCAAATAGGGCAGGCCATAGTTTAAGGGCTGTTCATTAAGGGCCAGAGCGCCTACAAACTCATAGTAGCCAGCCGTTTGCCCTTCCTCAATTTCTGCATAGAGCTGGGCGGCTCGCTCTCGGCTCCCAATGAGCAGCGTCTTGAAGCGAATTTCGCCTTTTTGCACCCGAGCATGGGCTCGGCCCAATAAAAACATACGGGCCAAAAAGGTCAGGACAAACTGCAGCCCAAACAAGGCCCCAAAAGAGGCATAATAGGCCCGATAGCCCTCGCTATAATTGGGCAAATCATTGAGCAAAATACTAAAAAAGAGAACCAGGCTCCCCAAGAAAATACTGGCCAGACTACGGAGAAATTCCGTGGTTCTAGACATCCGATAAATATTGCGATAGCTATCGGTTAGGGCATAGAGAAGCAGCCAGGCGGGCGGAATGGCCAAGAACCCGAAAATAAAGTTGGGGTCTTTCCACAACCAATCCCAATGAAAAGGAGCAATTCGCTCTAGGGCTATTTTTCTAAAGATAAAAAATAGACACCAAGCAAAGGTAGCCGTTAAGTAGTCTAGTAAAATATAGAGCCAGAGCCCTAGGGCTTGCTTTTTCATGTGGCAAACTTATAAAAAGGAAAACCTTCCTTAAAAATGTAGAATCTTAATATTGTCTAGGTATACCTTAGGACTGACATTTTCCTCAAAATCACTGACCGCAGCACGCAAAATGAGGGTGTAGCGGGCCGCATTTAAGGTGAAAATATCTTCGGTGAGGTCAAAGTAGATTTTCTTCCAGCCATCGCTAGGGTTAACCCCTCCTTTGATGAAGACCTCATCGGGCAAGCCATTATCGTAATGAGCAATCAGGCCCACCGAAATCACTTCCTCGGTTTTGTAGTGCATTTCTAGAAATACAGGGCTGGCCGTATTGGGCCGCTGCAAATCAGAAAGGCGAAAAGAGGTCCCTACATAACACTCCCAATGGGCGGTATCCAAGAGCATTTGCCCCGAGTAATCTCCCTCAAAAACATCATCTGTTTGTTTTTCTAGATAGCTGTCGGCAAAGTCGTCGCGGTCTTCGCCAAAGGCTACACCCGCATTTTCAAAATCTTCTACAATGAAAAACTCGACCTCATCATTGTATTGGAAGTTGGGGTAGACGGTATCTATCCGCCCTGCTTCTAGTTCCATATTTACTTCATAGGGATCAAAGAAGGGGTAGATGATGCGGTGGGTCGAAATCCCATCGCTAGGAATGCCGGCATAAATGCTTAGATTATAGTTGGGCCCTTCGCCCAAAATGGCCGCTAGGGTGGTGGGGAGGTTGTTGGCCCCTATAATTTGACCATCGACGGCAATCCAGGCATCCTCAAAGTTGTGTTGGCTGCTGCCCTCTACAAAAGGGTCGCCTGGGCTGTGTTGTATGCTGGGCACACAAACATAGGCGGGTACGGCTACCTGGCGGTCTTTGCTGCAGGCACTAAAAAGAAGAAGGCTAAAAAGGAATAGACTCAGTTGTTTCATCATTTTTCTAAAATTGTTCTTGTATGGCTTGGCGATGTGCCGAGATAGCCGCCAAGATTTGGTAGGCTAGCTCTAATGCTTTAACGCCATCTTCTAAACTAACCGTTGGCTCTGTATCCTCGATAATGCTTTTGGCAAAGAGCTCCAATTCGGTTTTGATGGCATTAACGGCCTGCGTCTCGGGCTGGTCCACCAACAAGTAGCGCTCTCCCTGAGGAGTCTCTAGGGCCATGAGGCGGTCGGCCTCTTCTACCCCCTGAGGGCTATCGTATAGGCGGATGAGCTCGCTCTTCTTCTCCAAAAAGTCCATACTGATGTAGGCATCTGACTGGAAAAGGCGAAACTTACGCATGCTTTTCATAGAGATGCGACTAGCGGTAATATTGGCTACTGCTCGGTTCTCAAATTCTATCCGAGCGTTGGCAATGTCTTCAGCGGGGCTGACAATGGCTACGCCACTAGCTTGTACCGAACGCACAGGTGAGTTGACCAATTTGAGCAAAATGTCCAGATCATGAATCATGAGGTCCAAAACAACAGAAACATCATTGCCTCTGGGGTTGAAGGGGGCCAATCGGTGGGCCTCAATAAACATGGGCGAAATATCTTGCTCGGCCATGGCCAAAAAGGCGGGATTAAAACGCTCTACAAATCCTACTTGTCCCTTGATGCCGGCTTCTTGGGCTAGGGCCAAAAGGGCTTTGCCCTCTTCTAATGTTTGGGTAATGGGCTTTTCTACAAAGATGTGTTTGCCTGCTGCAATGGCTTTTTTGGCCATCTCAAAGTGGCTGCTGGTAGGCGTTACAATATCCACTACGTCCACGGCTGCAATTAGTTCATCTAGATGGTCGTAGGCCTTTAGGCCCAGTTCTTCGGCAATGCTGGCAGCCCGCTCGGCCTGTGGCTCATAAAAACCAACAAGCTCATAAACATCGGGCAGTAGTTGCAAACATTTGAGGTGTATTTTTCCGAGATGGCCTGCACCCAAGAGGCCAATTTTTAGCTTCTGCATCCTTTTAGTATTTATAGTTTGGCGCAAAGATACTAAAACGCAGCGCTCTTCTCCTTAAACTTAAGGAGCTCCTTTTTTAGAATTTCTTGGGGCTGCCCCTCGCTTCGCTCGGGTCGGGCTGTGTCGTGGCTCGCTGCTCGCTCGGCCCTGCAGTTTTTTCGCTACGCTCAAAAACTTGGGTCTGCGGCTTCGCCGCCCCACTATCCATCCCTCAGCCTGCGGCCTTTCGGGCCTGTAGAACCGGATAAGTGGTATTCGTCGCTGCGCTCCTCATTCGCTAATATGTCCCCGCCCACCCACCCCTCTGCGGGATTCCCTAAGGAATCCCTTGGGGAGGCTGGGCCATTTGCAGCAGACAGGCGGCGAAGCCGCCGCAGGCCTAGCGATGCGGCGGGGTGGCCGTTAGGCCAGACCGAGGCGCTGCAAGCGCCGAAGGGCCGAGCAGACCTGCGAGCCCCAAAGCGACAACAAGGCCTTTAGGCCGCAGTTCGACGACCAAAGGGAGTAACCGCCGACGACCGAAGGGAGGCGGAGGCCCCAAAAAAAAGGCCCCTGCAAAGCAGCGACCTTTTAAACAATTAAAGCGTTCCTTTTCGATCTTCAGAAGAAGAGGGAAGGCTGGGAATATCTGGACCAGCCTGGCCTGCGGGCCCATAAAATGGTTGGCCGCCAAAGTCGTAGCCAAAATTGACCTCCGTGGCGCCTACACTATAATTCTGGAAATTATTGGTGGCCACATCAAAAGAGAGCAAAAGCGGCATCTGCTTGTCAAAAACAAAGCGAGCTTGGAAAGACAAAAAGCCCGGCGAGCGATAAAAAACGCCAAAGCCCAATTGGTCGCCCAAGAAAGTGGCCTTAATTCCGCCATCAATTTGTGGGCGGGGGCCTTGGGTATAGCGGACCATAATAGAGGGCTCTAGGCTCATCTCTTGGTCATCAAAGAAAAACTTATAGCCTGCAGTCACAAAATAATGGCGATAGTTATAGCCAATAGGGTCGCGGCCCGTGGCATTGCTGCCTGCAAAATCCAATTTAGACTGGACCAAATTGGGCGCCGAGGCCCCAACAAAAAAGTTGCGGGCATAAAAGTAAATGCCAAATTCGGCATCGCCAGTGGTTACGGCCTCGCTACCGTTATTGATAGCATTGTCATTATCATCGACAAAAGTGATTTCGCTGGTATTAACGCGCTGGCGGACAATGCGGCCCGCTAGGCCCATCGATAGGCGCATATCATCGCCCACGGGCAAATGAAAAGCATAAGAACCCTTCATGCCAAAACGGCGAGAAGGTCCCGTAATATCAGAGAAAATAAGCCCACCCACGCCATGCGATTGGCCAATGAGTCCCTGATAATTGATGCCAAAAGTTTGGGGCGCCCCCGGAAAAGCTACCCACTGCCAGCGATGAAAGACCTGTATAGAGTGAATCCCTCTAGAGCCCGCCACAGCAGGATTGATGAGGTAGCTATTATTATTGTATTGCGCAAAAAGAGGCTCTTGTTGGGCCTCTGCCTGCCAGCCCAAAAGCAGCAGTAGCGATAGCGTAAAGAAAAAACGTTTCATAAGCTATGAATTTAGTAGTGGGCGCCCCTAAGGGCGCCACACTTAAACTATTAACGGATAATGGTCACCGTACCTTTAAAGAGGACCGGATTGGCTTGAGAGGGATATTTTACCTGTAGTACATAATAGTAAGTAGCATCAGGTAAATTGGAACCAGTACGGAAGTCGGTACCGTCCCAGCTGTTATCATAAGCCTCCTTGCGGTAAACCAATTGCCCCCAGCGGTTATAAACCTCTAGGTCGCCTTCTAGCAAACCTAAGCAAGGAATCTCCCAAAGGTCGTTGACGCCATCATTATTAGGTGTAAAGCCAGAATGCTGGGCCACACAAGCGCCCACATTAACGGTCACGCTATCGTAGTCTACACAGTCATTATCATCTCTTACCTCCAAGCTATAAGTGGTGGTCTCAATTGGGAAGCCAATGGTTGTGGCTTGAGTTGGATCATTGAGGCCCGTCATGGGGGTCCAGAGATAAGAAGTAATGTTTCCTTGGCTGCCTGTACCATCTAGGGTAACGGCTTCTCCTACCAAGATTTCAAAACCAGCATCGCTAGTGGCTACAGCTGTAACGGCTTGGAAGGTCGCCTCAATACTATCGGCAGAACAACCCAAAGCATCTGTAATGACGATTTTCCAGTCGTCGCCAGAAGTTAAGTTGAGCCCCAGGCTAGCAAAGCCGCCGCTATAGAGCGCCTGCTGGCTAGTCGTTTGGCCATTGATCGTAACTGTTGCTGTATAGAGGTTGTTGGGACCTCCTGCTGCAGGCAGACCACCCGTAAGTTCTAAGAACAAGACCGCATTGCCTTGGCCATCACAATCATAGCTGACCGAATCCGATCCGCCATTGATTAAGACAGGCGTATAGCCTGCGGCTGTACAGATGTTGCCGCAGTTCGTGGCATTCCAGGCAAAGGTATCGATGAGCGTCTCCTGACAATCTTCGATGTCTTCCACAAAGACCTGCCAGATGTCGCCATCAGCTACGGTAAAGCTATAAGTGGCCGAAGCACCAATGTTGCCCGCTACAGGCGCATTCAAGACATTGTCTCCAGTGCTTAGTCCTGTAATAGTCAAGCTATAGTCAGAACCATCAAAGAAAGGCGTACCGCCTGTAATATCAATAGTGACCTCTGCGGTACCGTCTAGGTTACAGTTGTAGCTAGAAGGCGTAATGGCCAAAGGCACCGAATCACAGCTAATCGGACAGTTGGTACTATTAAAGATATAGGTACTGCTGAGGGTATCAGTACAGCCATTATCATCAATGACCGTAACGGTCCAGTTGTCGCCATCATTCACCAAGAAAGAGAGGAAGCTAGTACTACCAATAGTCCCAGCAATCTGAGCATTGTTGTAGCTTTGTCCAAATACTGTCGAGCCAGAAACACTAACGGTATAGTTAGAGCCAAAGATAGAAGGCGCTCCACCCCCTAGGGTAACTTCTACTAAAGCACTGCCTGTAGGGAAGCAGTTGTAGCCAGAACTAGCTACTACTGGGTTTGCCACACAGAAATCAGGACAGTTGGTTTGGTCATAGGTAAATAGATGACTTATGGTATCGCTACATGCACTACTATCACTAACGGCCAAGCTCCAAAGATCGCCATCGGCTACATCAAAGCTGAATGAAATGGCCGTGGAGTTTCCAGAACCCGCTACGGTATAGCTACCGTTTTGGCCCGCTACAGAAGATCCACTTACTACAATAGTATAGTTCGATCCATTCTGGGCAGGATATCCACCATTGATGAGTACCGTGGCCGTGGCTACATTGCCTCCAGTCTGACATTGATAGACCGTACTATCAATTGGGCTAGGCAAGAAGCGGATAGGGTCGCTCAAACAAGGATCATTACAAGGACTGGCATTGACGCTAGATTGAGCCGTACAGTTGACGCCATCATTGATATAGATATCATAAATATCGGCTCCCAAAATAGGGAGGCTAACGGTTTGGTTGGCCAAGGCCTGGCCCTGAATGGTATCGCCAAAGCTATTTACCAATAGATAGTCGTAGCTGCTGCCATCATAGGCGGGCAAACCACCAGAAAGCGTTAGGCTAATTGTACAGTTGTTGGGATCGTAGCCTGTAACAATATTCAAGGGCTGTAGGAAGACCAGAGGGGCTCCATTTTCCATACTTGCACTTGGGCAAGTTAAGTCTCCCCAACTCACATCTTCATCAGCTACTGCAGATACATAATAGACTTGGTTGAAAAGCGGGTTGCCCATGCTGCCCGAGTTGTTGGTGTTATTGACAAAATAAGCCGAGCTGTCTCGGGTAGAGTCAATATACATAAAGCCAATGTTGGCAATCGTATCGGGAATAGGGAAGGTATTATGCAGCATAAAGCCCACATCCAAACAGCCAGGCACTACAGAAGTAGTTTGGCCCAAAGGATCTAGCATAACAGAAGGGAAGATGCTATCGCCATAGCAGATATAAGCAGTGTCCATGCTATTAAAGGCAATAGTATCGCCTTGCTCGGTCTCATACTGAGAGTCACCAGCATAAACCTCAATCTCCTCGATATATTCGATGATGTATTGGCCTTGGTCACCAGGCGAACCACCATCCAACTGAAGGGCATAAGTGGTACCTGGTTCTAGGCAGCAAAGACTAATCGTAGAGCCGTTGAAGTCGGTATGGCCAGAAGCAATTGGCGTTAGGGCGCCACCGTTGGCTGCCCCTGTGCTGGTATAAGTGGCTGGCTGCAAACCGCCATAACAATCCGTGCCATTGAGCAAAGGATAGATGGCATAGTTCAAGCGGTTGAGGTTGGTATAAGCTCTCAAGCGAATTTCTACTACCCCAGAAGGCGGAACCGTAAAGTAGTGCCATACCGTCTGATCTGCGCGATTAGCAGGGTTGGGGTCAGAAACGGGCTCTCCCGCCAAACGCTCAATACAGGCGCGTTCGTTGCTTCCTGCTACTGCCTGAAAGGGGAGAGGAGGTTGCCCGATTAACTGAACGGGAATCTTATAGAAGGGATCAGGTAATGTAAGGCAAAGAATATCATTGGGTGGAGGGTTTTCTAAGGGTTCATCCACAGAGGGATCATAGGCCCAAACCGCAATAAATTGGTCATTGAAGGGGTTAAGCCCACTAACGGGGTCGGCCATGGCATAGTACTCATAACCGGGCTCCATACATTCTCTATAGACAATAGCACTTTCTTGGGCATTGCCCAAAACCCCATTGCGGCCTCCATCGGCAGCATCGAGGTTGGTGAGGTTGGCACAAGAGTAATCGCCAGGAACGCCAGGCGCAAAGCGAGGATCTGGTCCAAAAAAGGCGATGTTCTCGCTAAAGACGGATCCCGTATAGTCGGTTTCTACATAAGCGCGACCACTATTGGGGGCCGTGAAATGCGTCCAAACTGATTCATTAACGGTGTTGTTATTGCTGGCGGGATGATCATAATCATAGGCATGATAGTTCTCAGGATTGGAGTTGGTATGCGCCGCTCCGGTTTCGCCATAATCGTTTCCACCATCAAAGGCACAGTCAAAGTCTAGGGTAATGCTAGGCGTAGAACTGGCCCCCGAAGAGATAGGGCTAGTGCCCAAGGCAATCTGCGGAGCCGTACAGGGAATATCCTCTACATTGGGCGGCGAAGAACCCCCCAAATCATTGATTCGGACCTGTACCCAGCCTCTTTCTCCAGCATCATCAGAGGTGAGCTGAACGTAATATACTTCGCCCGGATGTAGCTTCTGGTAGCTCACGCCTCCTACCGGATCACAAGCATCAAACTCAATTTCTGCCTCAGGATCTAAACCCAAACCATCGGTCCCATCCGAGAACTCTAAATGCGAGAGGTACTCAAATTTATCTTTTACTTGAGCGCCTGTATTCAGGTTATTTCCCACCGTACAGCCATGCCCATCTGCCGCATGATAAAACTGCATATAGGTCCCAATTTCGGTACCGCTTAGGTCGGTAGTAATCTGCACTTCTCCAGAAGCAGGAGCCGTAAAGGCAAACCAAACCGAGCCGTTGTTGCTCACATCACTAGCATTGGGCTCATTGGGCTCCAAAGTAACTGCTGGACACCAACCATAAGTATAGGTTTGGTTCAAATTGAGCATGGGTGCCGCACAAATAGCGTCAGGCAAATAGGTAACGGGCAAAGCAAAATGCTCTACCTCCAAAACTAAAGTATAGCTCTGGTTCCCACAACCATCAGTAGCTGTGGCGGTAAAGCTTTGGGTATTTACGCCCCCCACTGCAGGCACGGCAATTCCCGCCGTCTGATTCCCCGTCTGTAGGTCCTCATCAACAGTGGTTCCCGTCAGGCTATAGTTAAAGCCCAAGATGTCATTTTCATAGCCCCGCCAATCAATATTGATCAAGCTGGGCACATCTGCAGGACAGATATACTCTTGGTTAAAAAATATCCCATCATTGGGCCGCAAATCTCCACTAGGGGCATTAACGGTCCAAGGCCCATTGTCCCCATTCCGAAACCCATAGTTAAAATCACCCAACACACCAATGGCTGCAGGGTTGTTATTGACCAAACCAATGGTGTTATCTGTGGCCAAAAATTCAAAGACAAAATCACTGTCTCCATTCAAAAAGCCGTCGCAGTCTACGTTGTTAGCTACAGACATACTCACTACTCTGACCTCAATGCGGCCTTGCGACCAAGCCAAAAAAGGCAGGCAAAGAAAGAGTAGTAAAGCTAGCCAACTTTTCCGTTTTGGCATAGTGTAAAATAATCTCATAAAAAGATATTATTTGTTAATAAATGACTTTAAGCCAACAAAAAGCAAGCAGTAGGTGGCTCTGCTTGCTTTTTGTTGCTCTTGGGCTGTTGTCTAGGCCCTATTTTACTGAGCTAAGTTAAGAAAAAATTAAACTTCTAACAGAAAATAGTTCGTCTTTCCCTTTGGGCCTAGGCTTATTCCCTTCTATTTATACTCTTATTTCTGCCCTAGCGGATGTCTTGCTTTTTAATAGTTTGATTGTTAGGGGCTTAGTTTTTTGTTTTGGGGCCCGCGGCCAGCAAGCTGGCCGCCGCTATGCTGCGGGGCTCACAGGTCTGTTCGGCCCTGCGCCGCCTTCGGCGGCTGGGTCTGGCCTTCGGCCCCCCCTGCACATCGCTGGGCCTGCGGCGGCTTTGCCGCCTGCTAAACCGCCTAAAGGACTTGATCGGGACGCTCTAAAATTTGAGACTGTTTAAGTTTTTGTGTCTGGCCTTTTTGCTGCCTAGGGGCTTGTCCCTAGGCGATGATTGACATTTTATAGTACCTGTGGGTTGAAACCCACAGCAACAAAAGAGGCTATACTAGGCGCAATAAAAATGAGCCGATGGTTAAAACCATCGGCCCATAACAAGTACTGTTCAAGTTTTTGTGGCTACCCTTTCCTGCGCCTAGGGACAAGCTCCTAGCTGATGATTGACTGCTCTTTTCCTGCCTTTAGAAACAGGAAGCTGTTTAGGGCCATGGGCTGAAGCCCATGGTTGCGAGTCTATGCAAACTAGCGGGCTGAAGCCCTTGTTTGCTATTGAGACTTGGGGGCATTTTCTTACTATAGTAAAAGGCCTTATATATCAACAGTTGAGGCCCTCGCAGAGGGCTGACTCCATTGGGTTAGCCTAGGGGCTTGTCCCTAGGTGATGATTGGCTGAGTCCTAAGCAGATAAAGGCCCAAATTTTATTCTAATACACAAAATCCTGAACAGTCCCCAAAATCCTGAACAGTCCCTTAGCCCGCTTTACAATTGCCGTTTCACAAATTGCAAATGGCATCCCCGACTTTACAATTGCCATTTCACAAATTGCGAATAGCATCCCCTGCTTTACAATTGCCGTTTCACAAATTGCAAATGGCATCCCCGACTTTACAATTGCCATTTCACAAATTGCGAATAGCATCCCCTGCTTTACAATTGCCGTTTCACAAATTGCAAATGGCATCCCCTGCTTTACAATTGCCGTTTCACAAATTGCAAATGGCACCCCCTGCTTTACAATTGCCATTTCACAAATTGCGAATAGCATCCCCTGCTTTACAATTGCCGTTTCACAAATTGCGAATAGCATCCCCTGCTTTACAATTGCCATTTCACAAATTGCGAATAGGGCATAAAAGTTTTGATGGGGTGTTCTGCATCTGCAGAATAGGGCAAAAAGGTTTTGATGAGCTGTTCTGCATCTGCAGAATAGGGCAAAAAGGTTTTGATGAGCTGTTCTGCATCTGCAGAATAGGGCAAAAAGGTTTTGATGGGGTGTTCTGCATCTGCAGAATAGGGCAAAAATGTTTTGATGGGGTGTTCTGCATCTGCAGAATAGGGCGTAAAGGTTTTGATGAGCTGTTCTGCATCTGCAGAATAGAGCAAAAATGTTTTGATGGGGTGTTCTGCATCTGCAGAATAGGGCATAAAAGTTTTGATGAGGTATTTGATCGCTGTCAATGGGTATAGCCCAGGGCTTCAGCCCATGGGCCCAAAACTACCCAGCCGCCGAAGAAGAACGCCAAAAGAAAAAAAACAGATGAGCGGCCTAGCGATGCGGCGGGGTGGCCGTCAGGCCAGACCGAGCCAGCTTGCTGGCGAAGGGCCGAGCAGAGAGCGAGCCCCAAAGCGTAGCGCCGCAAGGCCGCAGGCCGCAGCGGAGGCCCCAAATCCAAGGCCTTGTATAAAAAAATTCTATTTTAAATCTCTTCGCAGTACCTTTAGGCTCCTAAACTAAAATCATGATCATGAAAAACTTCTTAGTACTCTGCTGTTTTTTGCTTAGCAGCTTATCGACCGCTTTATTTGCGCAAATTGATGCTCGTTTTGGATTTAAGGCGGGGGCCAACCTTGGGACCATCATAGGGCCTGCAGAAGAGAATGACCAGGGCGAAAGCCTAGATGGCTATAGTTGGGCCACCAAGGTGCATATTTCGGCCACCGTAGAGGTTCCGATCAATGAACGTATAGGTTTGGCGGCAGAATTGGGCTTTTCTCAGCGAGGGAGCCGCTACCGCTTTGAGGCCGATAATGCCTACCTGAGCATCCCTGAGCTTAGTGAAACCTTTGAGGGACAAAGCCGGGTGAAATCCGTAAATATTACCAATGGATATGTAGAGATTCCGATCTTGTTTTATGTCCGCCCAATTAAGGACAAATTGCAATTAGATTTTGGACCGAGCTTTTCTTTTTTGGTCTCTTCTAGAGGATTAGGTATATTAAAGTATGGAGACCTTAGCGAGGATGCGGTTTTGGGCGATGACTTTGTAGAAATCAATTTGGACCATAGTTATTTGACCGATGCAGCTGGCGAGCTCAATAGTGATTTTACAAGAACGGGGCAATTGGATCAGCGCAGCATTACTTATCCGGCAGATTTGGGCGGCTACTATTTCTTTGATGAAAAAGATGGCCCCGCCTACCGCTACTTTGATATGGGCCTCAACTTTGGCGCCTCTTACTACTTTACCAAAGGGTTGAGAATGGGGGCTCGGGCCTATTATGGTCTCCTAGATATTACGAATAATAATTATGACATAGAACAACAGCGTCTAGACGACAACCGCAACTTTATCCTAAGAGATGACTTTGACCGCAACTTTAGCTTGCAGTTTTTTGTCGGTTTGCAGTTTTAGGCCCTACAAAACCAAGATCCCATGTTTAAAAAGGCCAAGAAAATGATTAAAAAGGACCTGCAGAAGCGCTATGAGAAGATGGAGGACCTTTTCCAAAAGTTTGAGCATCGTGTTTATGGACATCTGGAAGATCGTCTGGAAACCCTTGAAAGCCGCATTGATGAGCTTTCGGATCTATTGAATCGACGATTGGACCAGTTGGCGGAGCAGCAAGGGGCTGCCCCCAAAGAAGAGGCTGCCCAAGAAGAAACAAACCCCAGCCCTGAAGAAGAAGCCCCCGCCCAAGATGACCTTTGCCAAATTAAGGGCATCGGAAAAGTGATGGCGGAGCAATTGGCGGCTGCAGGTATTCATCGTTTTGAGCAGTTGGCCGAGCTAGGGCCAGAGGAAATAAAGGCTTTAGATCTTGAAATTTCGGGTTTTCAAAATCGCCTAGAACGCTATAATTGGCAGGAACAGGCACAACAATTCATCGCCGAATCTTAAACATGATTAAGCAAGCAGAAAAAATCGCTATTCTTGGGCCAGCCCACCCCCTGCGGGGCGGGCTGGCTGCTTTTAATGAGCGGCTCGCCAAGGCCTTTATAGAGGAGGGGCGAGAGGTGAAAATTTATAGCTTTAGTTTACAGTATCCCAGTTTTTTGTTTCCAGGCAAAAGCCAGTTTTCTACGGCCAAGGCGCCAGATTTAGACATTGAGGTCTGCCTCAATTCGGTCAATCCCTTCAATTGGTGGACCGTAGGCCGCAAGATCGCCAAAAGCCAGCCCGATGTTCTGATTGTCTCTTATTGGCTGCCTTTTATGGGGCCTAGTTTCGGGACCGTCCTGCGGATCGTCAAGAAGTACTCGCCCAATACCAAACTACTGGGGCTGGTGCATAACCTGATCCCTCATGAAAGCCGCCCTGGCGATGCGCTTTTCAACCGCTATTTTGTGGGCCCATTAGATGGATTTATGGCCCTATCGAAGAAGGTGGTTCAAGATATTCAGGAGTTTTTGCCCGCCCCTCGGCCAGCGCATTTTCATCCGCATCCGGTCTATGACAGCTATGGGCCTTTATTGCCCAAGGCGGAGGCCAGAGCGCAGTTGAAGCTAGATCTTGAGGGCAAATATTTGCTCTTTTTTGGCTTCATTCGGCAATATAAGGGCCTAGATATTTTGCTAGAGGCCCTGGGCGATCCTCGTTTGGCCCAATATAATATCAAGGCCTTGGTGGCGGGAGAGTTTTATGAGGACGAGGCCCCTTTTCGGCAGCAAATAGAGCGCTTGCAACTGGGCGATCGCCTACAGCTCTACAATGATTTTATTCCAGAAGAGGAGGTGGGCCAATTTTTTAGTGCGGCCGATTTGGTGGTGCAGCCCTATCGTCGGGCCACCCAAAGCGGCATTTCTCAATTGGCCTATCATTTTGAGCGGCCCATGTTGGTGACGGAGGTGGGCGGTTTGCCCGAAATCGTGCCTCATGGCAAGGCGGGCTATGTGGTTCCGCCCGAAAACCCCAAGGCCGTGGCGGATGCCATCTTGCAATTCTTTGAGTACGACCAAAACGATGGCTTCAAGAGCTATTTGCAGGCGGCCAAAAAACGCTATGCTTGGCCCGCCATGGTAGCCGCTTTTGATGAGCTATTGGTAGAGATTCCCGAAAAATAGGGGAGGATTTGGGGCCTCCCGCAGCAAGCTGCGGGCGTTATGTTGCGGGGCTCGCAGGTCTGCTCGGCCCTACGCCAGCAAGCTGGCTGGGTCTGGCCTTCGGCCACCCCTTCACAGCACTAGGCCGCTCATCTTGCGGCTTTGCTACTAGCTGCTCGGCTTCGGCCCTAGAGCAAAAAAGGCCTCAGCAATAGCTGAGGCCTTTTTGATTAGCTTAGACGAATTTCGTCATTGGTTTCATTATACAACTTATAGGAAGTAATGGGCAAGTCGTTATCGGCTCGTACATTAATCCATTTTTTGTATTCTCTCCACCATTTGATTTGCAGATTATGCAACCAGCCTTTTTTGATATAGGCTTGAACAAAGGGGTGGACCAGTAGGGTCACCTTATTGGGTTTTTGCGACTTCATCACAAAGTCCAGATCTCTTTTGATATCATCGGTGATGAGCAGAGTGGGTTGGACCTTGCCGGTACCTTGGCAGCTGGGGCAAGTTTCGGTCGTTTGGATATTAACCTGCGGGCGGACTCTTTCTCGGGTAATTTGCATCAGGCCAAACTTACTGAGGGGCAAAATGGTATGTTTTGCCTTATCATTGCTCATGGCATTTCGCATATGCTGAAAGAGCTCATTGCGGTGCGGGGCCTGCCGCATATCAATAAAGTCGATAATAATAATTCCACCAATATCGCGGAGGCGGAGTTGGCGGGCCACCTCTTCGGCCGCTTCAAGATTAACGCGAAGGGCGTTCTTTTCTTGGTCGTTGCTACTCATTTTGTGGCCACTATTCACATCGACCACATGCATGGCTTCTGTATGTTCTAGGACGATATAGGCGCCACTCGACATAGTAGAGGTTTTGCCAAAAGAGGCCTTAATTTGGCGAGTGATTCCGTACTGATCAAAGAGAGGTCGTTGGCCATTATAGAGTTTGGCCAAATCTTTCTTGCCATCGGTCACCTTATTGAGTTCTTCAACAACATCCTCATAAATGGCTTCATCGTCTACGATCACTCGGCTATAGTCATCATTCCAGAAGTCGCGAATAAGAGTTTGCGTTTTATTGAGTTCGCTCAGGCATTTAACGGGGCCTTTTGCATTGTGCATTTGTTTATAGATCTCCTCCCATTTGGCCATCAATTGTTGGATATCCTCATGCAGGTCGGCCACTTTGCGGCCTTCGGCGGCGGTGCGCACAATAAAGCCAAAGTTTTTGGGGCGCAGGCTTTCGATCAGGAGTTTCAGGCGGTTGCGTTCATCATCCGATTGGATCTTCTTAGAAACGGCAATTGTTTCGCTAAAGGGGTTGAGGACCAGGTAACGGCTAGCGATGGTTACTTCACAGCAGAGGCGAGGTCCTTTTGTAGAGATCGGTTCTTTGAGCACTTGGACCATAATGAGTTGGCCCTTCTTCAGTACGTTTGTAATTTTTCCCTTAGGCATTTTAGGGATATCGGCCTCCATCTTAAAATTATCGAGAAGATGGCTTTCTTGGCCTCCGCTAATAGCGCCATTGGTATACTTAACGAGCGAGCGGAGTTTTGGGCCGAGGTCGGTATAATGTAAAAAGGCGTCTTTGCCTTTTTGGCCAATATTGACAAAGGCCGCATTGAGGCCGGGTAGCAACTTGCTCACACGGCCAAGGTAGATGTCTCCAACAGCCAAGCTATTGACTGTTTTTTGATAGTGGAGCTCCACCAGTTTTTTATCCTCAAGCAGGGCAATTCTTGTGTCTTTGCCGCCTGAGCTGATGATTAACTCTTTTTCCAAAATGATATATATTTATTGACTTCCTTTTCTTTTTTGCCAAGGAATTGGCTAGGAAGCTTATAGCCCATAAGGAGCTCATTGGTAATGAGCTCGAGGCATTCTGTTTGATAAAAAGCGAGACGCCAAGGGCTTGGCGCAAAATTCGGTAGTGGCCAGTCACTCTTTTGTGGCTAGCCAGATATATGAACGACTCATAAAAAAGCAATATTTTTATGAGTTAGGCTTAAATAAACAAACAGCTAATTAAGGCGGGCAGTAGGACCACTCAGGTAGGGGCGGCCATTTTGTAGTTCCTTAGGCAGTTGGAGCTACAAAAAAAGGGTAAGTTGAACAAAGCCAGCTTACCCTAAATATTGGAGAGGCAGAACCTAAATTAGATCCGCCAACAATTCTATATAGATAGGAAGCATGCCCATCCATCTACAAAAAGAAATTACTTCTTCTTCTTCTTGTGACGGTTTTTACGAAGGCGCTTCTTTCTTTTGTGCGTAGCAATCTTATGTCTCTTACGCTTTTTTCCACATGGCATAGGCGTTAGTTTTTTATAAAATTAGATAAAAGTTAAAATTCATAAATAGTATTGGGAAGCATCCCAACATATTGGGCTGCAAATCTACTACTTATTTTCTATTATTTTCATAATTCTGCTTACCCTTTTTCAGTTCAATGGCTAAATCGGGGCGATTTTTTGCTAATTCGATGCAAGCGTCGTAGTGTTCGAGGACTTTTCCGGGCTTTTCTTCTTTTTTATAGCATTCGACTAGAGAGAAATGGGCTTCGAGCAGAAGGGTTTCGCTGACATCTTCGTTTTTGGCTAGGGCCACTACATTTTCGAATCTGGGAATTGCTTTTTTGATATCGCCTGTACGGTTTAGGGAGAGGCGGCCCATTTGCATTTGCAATTTGAGGTTATTGGGGAATTTTTTGTCTAGGGCCAATAACTTTTGGGCGCCCGTCATGGGCATAACAGAGGCGTCTACCATAGCGAGGTCAATATACATGAGTGCTTCATTGATAGCATAATTGACAGAATCTGGGGCCAGCTCTATGGCTTTTTCAAAGGCAGAGATAGCTTTGCGGGCCAAAAACTGTTTTAGCTTTACATCAGCTTTTTCTTTATTGAAAGCGATGCCGTAGGTACTTCCGGCAATATTCCAGGCCTCGGCATCTGGAGAGAGCTGGGCTACTTTTTCGGCATAGAAGCCTCCTGCGCCAAAATTTTTATACTCATTCCAGGTTCTAGAGAGGAGTTTGAGCGTAAGGATTTCTTGTTCGGGGTCTTGTGCTTTTTTGAGCTCTTGCTCTAGGCTATTCATATAGGCCAATTGGCTACTATCGAGGGCGGCTCGAGCACCGGCCATCAAAACATCATCGGTATAGGCAAGGCTATCGGTTTCTGGGTCTTGGCCATCTACCTTCTTTTTGTTGGGGGTGGTTCTCCCCAAGGCAATCAATCCGATAAAACTCAAGATGGCGATAGTAACGGCAGCCCACTGCCAAGTTTTTGCATTCATAACTTTTTATTTTTGGTCCATGAAGGTCCCCTAAAAAAAATGGACAAAACCCTTTTAGCCAACAAACGGGCTAGTTAGAGGTTTTGTCCATCTTTGAAAAATTCTTGCTTAAAAAATCAGCTTATTTAGAAACTGCTTCTTTTTGCTCCTTTTCTTCTACTTTCAAGTTTGTTTTCACTTTTTCTACAAATACTTTTGCAGGCTTGAAAGCGGGGATATAGTGTGCGGGGATTTCAATGGCACGGTTTGCTTTAATGTTGCGGCCCACTTTGCGGGCGCGTTTTTTAGCAATAAAACTACCGAAACCGCGAACGTAGACGTTTTCGCCTTCTGCGATGCTATCCTTCACTTGCTTGAAGAATTCTTCAAGTGTTACCAAAACATCAACCTTGGGGATTTCTGTTTTCTCGGCGATACGAGCTACCAAATCAGCTTTTCTCATGCTCTCCTATCTATTTAAAGCGGTTCTTGAAATTTGTAATATTCTGAAAGTGTGGGCAAATGTCGCATTTTTTTTATAAAAAGCGAATAAAAGTCCATCCTTTTTAGTTTAGTGCGCCTTAAATATTTGCTAAATAAGCCCTTATAAATCAATAGCTTAAAAAGCTGTTCAATCTATTTTATTCGACAGACTCTATTTTTTAATCTTCAAATGACAGTTTTTTCTGTTCTGCTTCTGGCAAGAGGCGAAAGCTTTTTCGGTGTAGGGGCGTAGCGCCAAATTGGGCAATAGCGGCTCGGTGGGCTTTGGTGGGGTAGCCTTTATTGCTGCTCCAGCCATATTCTGGATATTTTTCGGCTTGTTGGAGCATATATTCGTCGCGATGGGTTTTGGCCAAGATGCTAGCGGCGGCAATACTGAGGAAGCGGCCATCGCCTTTAATCATGCAATGGTGTGGAATTTCTTTGTAGGGCCGAAAGCGATTGCCGTCAATCAAGAGCAGCTCTGGAGTTATTGTTAATTGGTCCAAAGCCCGATGCATGGCCAAAAAAGAGGCCTGCAATATATTATGCTTATCAATTTCTGCTGGGCTCAACTGGGCCACGGCCCAAGCTACTGCGCCCTCTTCAATAATTTCTCGGAGCTCCTCTCGTTTTTTGGCGCTCAGCTTTTTGGAGTCATTGAGCTCGCTGAGGTCCATTTTGGGATCTAAAATCACGGCGGCGGCAAAAACAGGCCCCGCCAAGCAGCCGCGGCCCGCTTCATCGCAGCCCGCTTCTATTAAAGTATCTTGATAAGAAAATGCTAAGTTTGACATCTATATTATAGTCTAATTGAATTTGGTCCAGAAGGCGCGCAGCGCCTGGCCTAGCGATGGGGAGCAGTGGCCGTCAGGCCAGACCGAGCCAGCTTGCTGGCGAAGGGCCGAGCGAACAGCGAGCTGCGGACCGTAGCGCCGCAGCTTTGCTGCGGAGGCCCCAAAACAGTATCACATTAAAAGAGCTCCCCTTCTTCTCCGGGGGCGGCCAAATTGAGGTGTTGATAGGCCTTATAGGTGACCGATCGGCCTCTGGGCGTGCGTTTGAGGTAGCCTTGTTGGATGAGATAAGGCTCGTGAACATCCTCGATAGTGCCGGCATCTTCGCCCACGGCGGTAGCGATAGTGGTTAGGCCGACTGGCCCGCCTTTAAAGTGTTCAATCATCACGCGCAGGATCTTATTATCCATTTCGTCGAGGCCTTGGCTATCGACCTGTAGGGCATCGAGGCCATAGGCGGCGATCGTGGCATCGATGGTCCCATTTCCTTTGATTTCGGCAAAGTCGCGGACTCTTCGGAGCAGGGCATTGGCGATACGGGGCGTACCTCTAGAGCGGCGGCCGATTTCGTTGGCGCCATCCTCGGTAATGGGCACCTGTAGAATCTGGGCCGAGCGCTTGATAATCTTGATCAGGGTGGCCAAATCGTAATAATCGAGTAGGCAATCGATGCCAAAACGGGCGCGCATAGGGGCCGTGAGCAGGCCTTTTCGGGTAGTTGCGCCCACCAAAGTGAAGGGATTGAGTTGAATTTGGATCGTGCGGGCATTGGGTCCCGTATCCAGCATAATATCGATGCGATAATCCTCCATGGCCGAATAGAGGTACTCCTCCACCACCGTATTGAGGCGATGAATTTCGTCAATAAAAAGGACATCGCCTTCTTCCAAGTTGGTCAATAGGCCCGCAAGATCGCCAGGTTTTTCGAGCACGGGCCCCGAAGTAATCTTAATTTCGGTTTCCAGCTCATTGGCGATAATCAGTGAGAGGGTGGTTTTTCCGAGGCCGGGAGGGCCGTGCAAGAGCACATGGTCTAGGGCTTCGCCCCTTCTTTTGGCGGCTTGAATAAAGATTTGGAGATTTTCGACCAATTTGGGTTGGCCGGTAAAATCTTGCAAGAGTTGGGGCCGTAGCGCCTTCTCTATATTATTCTCTTGTTCTGAGAAATTATCGTTGGTGGGATCGAGGTGTTCGTTACGCATAGTTTGTTAATTCATTAGCTGCTGATCTGTAAGTAGCGCTTTCATTTGCTGATCAAAAGCTCGAAAAGAAGGGAGTTTTTTTAGCGCATCAAAAGATAATTGATTGCCCAGTAAATTATATAGGTTGCTAAGGGTTTCATTGACGTCTTTGGGGCCTAATAGTTCTCCTATTAAAGCGCTCAAAAAGGCTTTAGGATCTGCAATAGATTCTGGAGAATGGCTGAGTCCTAAGCCAGCTAAAAACTGTTTTATATCTCTTGTTCTTTTGGGGAGAGGTTCTCCCAATCCCTTTTCTAAGAGTAGAATGGGGTCGGCAAGCAGCCAGGCTTCAATCATTTTAACAGGGATAGCCGCAACTAGTGAGTAAGTAGAACTTTGCTCCGCCCAACGATCTTTTATTTGTTGATTTTTATCGCTCAACTTATTGGCATCTGCATCCTGATGAAGAACAATAAAATTAGCGGCATACTCCTCTGCTTTTGTATCAATTTCAGCTAAATAGTCTGAAAAATTACCGCCTGTATTTTTGGTAACTTCTTCTATTTGAAGCACAATTGGGCGACGAAGATCGAGTTGGGATAAATAGCGTTCTAACAAGGGTTTTAAAAAGCGATAATCGGTAGGACCTTCTGCTGCGAGTATAATAATTAGATATTCCATATTTAGTGCTTCTTCGGCTCATTTGTAATTATGCGAGTATCTAGATAATCGTTCAGTTCTCTTAGACTAATCGCTTTTACGCCCTTAAGAAGTGGCCTAATTGGAGAGTTTATAGGAAGAATTTGGCTATGGTTAAAATTTACATTTTTATTTTGGTAAATATCTAGTCGACTGCTAATTCGAGCCAAGCCAATCAGGCTGCCTAGACTTTTCTTTTCGTACACTTCTTGTACAAAAAGAGGCGAATGGGTATTGACAATGAGTTGTTGAAGCTTTTCCTCTTTATCCTTAAAATCAGTCGTCAGTTTCTCCAGCAAATCTGCCATATCTTTGATACGAGCAGGATGCAGACCATTTTCTGGCTCCTCAAAACAAAGCAGGCCCTGTCTCATGGGGTCGGCCAACATAATGCAGAGAGCCAAAATGCGCAAGGTTCCTTCAGAGAGTAACTTGGCTGAATACCACTGTTTATTCTGGTCCTGCAAGCGAATGACATAAGCCTTGTTCAGCTGATCTTCGACTACTTCTAAGTCTATAAAATGGGGCAAAAAACGATTGAAATTCCGTCTGATTTTAGCTAACAACTTAGGCGATTTCTTGATGAGTCGCTGTAGGTTTCCAGCCATATTTTGGCCTTGCTGGCCCAGAACATTTTGAGCAGCAGCTTTGGCTGTTGCTTTTCGCAATTCTTCTGGCTGAAGCTGAAGAAATTGCCAATAGCTAAACGCTTCTTTTAAGGCTAGTGCATGTGGGTAATCAATAGTATCTACTGTAGAAAGAATGGTCCGTTGGGCCTGTTTTAAAGGAAACCTTTTGTCGCGGCTGCCTTTAGCATCTTCCTCCAATTGTAAATAATCGCCCTTAGTTTGAATAAAGGGGAGCTGACGGCCTATACTTTTAGGCCGCCAATGCTCTTTTTTTCCAGGAACAAAATGTTTTATCCAAGCATCTTCCTTGACCAAAATGCGTTCTAGCTTTTCTTCTAAAACACGCAAGGAGCTGATAGAATTTTCATCAGTTGAGCGCTTGATTTTTAAGCTATAACGCAAACGAGTATAATCTAAATCTACCGTTTGCCCCCAAGAATCCGTAATCTGACGATCTAGTAAAACCTCTACCATAAAAGACATTTCTTTTGCATAAATGTCTGGCGCATACTGCGTAAATAGCTCGATTAGCTCCCCTCTTTGCGTCGCAAAAGCAGTCTTCAAATTTGAAGAGTTAGCTAAAGCCGATATGAGTGCTAAAGCATCAAATAGATTGCTTTTTCCCGAGCTATTTGCTCCTGCGATTAGCGTAAAAGGAGCCAAATCCATTTCAAAGTTATGAAAGGACTTAAAACCGCTAATGGCTATTTTACTAATCATAGTAGTGGCTTTTAAAGTAGATTAAAAAGGGTTAGACATCCAGCTCAATTAAGCAGGGACAATGGTCAGAATGTACGGCATCATTCAACAGCTCAGCGCCTTTGATAGCGGGCACTAAATCTTCTGAAACGCACTGATAATCGATGCGCCAGCCTTTGTTGTTGGCCCTTGCGGTTTTAGAGCGCATGCTCCACCAGCTAAATTTTTGTTCTTCTGGATGCAACTGCCGAAAGCTATCTACAAAGCCGCCTTCTTCTAGCCATTTGCTCATCCAAGCCCGCTCTTCGGGCAAAAAACCAGAGGTTTTATGGTTGCGTTTGGGGTTGTGAATATCAATTTCTTCATGGGCAATATTATAATCGCCCTGCAGCAAAATTTTGGGCCGCTCTTTTTTCAATTCTTGCACCCAATCATAAATACTATCCAAAAAATCATATTTGACCTCTTGACGAACCGAGCCCGATGTCCCCGAAGGAAAATAGCAGTTCAATAGGGTCCAATCGCCAAAATCTAGGCGCAAAACTCGGCCCTCCTTATCAAAGCGCTCGATGCCCATGCCCTGCACTTCCAAATCGGCTTTTACCTTAGACAAAACGACCACTCCACTATAGCCTTTTTTCTCGGCCGCATGCCAATAAATATGCTCATAACCAGCCGCTTGCAGCTCTTCCAAATCTACTTGTTCGCGCAAAGCCTTAGCTTCTTGCAGGCCAATAATATCAATGTCATTTTCCTTCACCCAATCCACAAAACCTTTCCGAATTGCAGCTCTTAGTCCATTTACATTATAGGATAGTACTTTCATTTCTTGCTTTTAATTTTACTGATGTTTTGTTTTTTTTGGGGCCCGCGGCCGGCTAGCCTTCGGCTAGGTCGGCCGCCGCTATGCTGCGCGGCTCGCAGGTCTGCTCGGCCCTGCGCAAAACTTCGCTAACGCTCGTTTTGCTGGGTCTGGCCTGCGGCCACCGCTGCGCAGCGCTGGGCCTTTTGGACCATTTACAGCCAGCCCTTTTCAATGAGGGCTTCTGCAATTTGTAGGGCATTGGTGGCCGCGCCCTTATGCAAGTTATCGGCAACGATCCAAAGATGCAAGCCATTTTCTTGAGAAAAATCGCGGCGGATGCGGCCCACAAAAACCTCATCTTTCCCCTTGGCCGAAAGCGGCATGGGGTAGAGGTTTTCGCTGGGATTATCTTGGACCACTACACCTGGAGATTGGGCCAACAATTCGCGAATATCGGCGAGCTCGAAGGGCGTTTTGAGGGCAATATTTACGGCTTCGGAGTGGCCGCCCATAACGGGCACACGGACCGCCGTGGCGCTGAGCCGAAGCTCGGGCAAATTCATAATTTTGCGACTTTCGTTCAGCAGCTTGATTTCCTCTTTAGTATAACCATCTTCTACAAAAACATCGCAATGGGGCAGGCAGTTTTCAAAAATGGGCTGGGGGTAGGCGGGATTTTGGGGCGTTTTGCCCTGCAACTCTTCTTGATATTGTTGGAGGGCCTTCATGCCTGTTCCCGTCATAGATTGATAGGTAGAGACTAAAACTCTTTCTAGGCCATATTTTTTTTCTAGGGGCCAAAGGGCCAACAATAGCTGAATTGTTGAGCAGTTGGGATTGGCAATAATAAAGTCATCGGCTTTGAGTTGGTCCAGATTGACCTCGGGCACAATGAGGGGTTTATCTTGGTCCATGCGAAAGGCCGAAGAATTATCAATGACCTTACAGCCAATGGCGGCAAATTTTGGGGCTAGTGCTAGCGAAACGCTACCGCCGGCAGAAAAAAGGGCCAAATTGGGTTTTTGGGCCAGGGCCTCTTCGGCCAAAAGGAGCGGAATATCTTGGCCTTTAAAGCGAACTGTTTTGCCTTTGGAGCGGGCAGAGGCCACGGGCAAGAGTTGGCTAAGAGGAAAATTGCGTTCTTCTAAGAGTTTCAACATCACTTGGCCAACCATTCCGCTGGCACCGACAAGGGCTAATTTCATGCGTATATATTTTGCAAATGATAAGAAGTCAAAAGTACAAAAGAAGTTTTGGCTTTGGAGGCAAACGGCTTGAAAACTGTTGCCAATTTGCGGTTTTGCAGGGCCGAAGGCCCGCAGGCTGAGGGATGGACAGCAGTGGCCGCAGGCCAGACCGAGCTGGCGCAGCCAGCGAAGGGCCGAGCGAATAGCGAGCTGCGACACAGCCCGACCCGCCCGCAGGGCGGGGCAGCCCCCAAAAAATAAATAAAAAGAAAAAATGAGCGATCAAAAAGAGACAAGCTAAGGACAGCTTAAAAAGTTAGAACTAAGAATTTAGAACTTTAAGCGACTAATTCTTAAATTAGAGGCTTAACCCTCCCCTTAAAAATGTTGTAAGCGCATAAAGATTGTTTTACCCCCAATATTCCCCCACCGAAAGCACTATCAACTATGTCTGTAGAGAATAAAATCAATTGGTCTGAATTTGAGGGCCTTAGCACAGAAGAATGGAAGGCCAGCATTGAAAAATACCTAAAGGGAAAGCCTTTAGAGGAGCTAGAGCAAAGCATTGAAGAGGGCTATAGTATAGCTCCTTTTTACCGAAAAGAAGAGGTGGAGCCCCTGCTTTTGCCTAGCTTAAATGCGCCTAAAACTTGGGCCATTGCTGAAAAAATTGAGGTAGCTGGCGATTTGGCGGCCAGTAAAAAAGCCGTGGCCGAGGCCTTGAATGGCGGGGCCAATATGCTTGTTTTGGACTTTCAGAAAGGCAAAGGGAAAGATATTAAAGAGGTTTTGCAGGGCGTTCATTTGAATATGATTAGCCTAAAGATGCAGGGAGAGGCCTTAGGGATTTTTGCAGAGGATTATCTGCGGGAGTTGGGGCGTTTTAGCTACTCCTCTGATTTGGACCTCTTGCTGAGCGGCAATAGTTTTCAGGCCTTATCTTGGCAGCAATTGTATGGAGGCACCTATCCTAAATTGCGGGCGTTTCAGATTAACATCTGCTTGAAAGATGGGGCTATTACGGCTTTATCGGATGCCTTGATGGAGATTAAATTTGCCTTTGAGGAATTGCGGGCTGCAGGAGCTCCACCTTGGGATGCCCAGCATTATTTTCAGATCAACTTTGAATTGGAGGAGAATTACTTCCGTTCTATTTCGGCCATTCGGGCCTTTAAGCGGCTTTGGTTGGGGGTATTAGAAGCTCAGGGCTTAGAGAAAGTGAGCTGGCCTTGGATCCATGCGCAGGCGGTAGTGGCCGAGCGCAAAGAAGATTTATATTGGCAAATGATCGCCAATAGTACGCAGGCTTTGGCGGCTGCCGTTGGGCAGGTCAATAGTTTGGAATTGCCTATTTTGGGTACGGCCGAGCAGCGTCCTTTTGCTCGTCGGATTGCTCGTAATGCCCAGCATTTGTTACAGTTAGAGAGTCACCTTAATGAGGTAGAAGACCCTGCTGCGGGGGCCTATTATATTGAAAAATACAGTCAAATGCTGGTTAAGGCGAGTTGGGAACAGTTTTTAGAGAAAGCCTAGCGTATTATTTCGTTAGTTTTTTCTTTATTTCAAGTTCAGCTTAAATTCCTTAGGTTGGCTTGCTGTTGATATTGCATTCATTGAAAGCTTCCTGCAGCTGAGCAATGAATTCATTAAAGTCATAGACTTTAAGCTGTCCCCCCATCGCCTATGAGAACATCTGTTTTTTATATTTTCCTTCTTTTATGCCTGTCCTCTCTAGTTGGGAGGGCTCAAGGCGATCTTATGTCTGCCCAGACCCATGAGGCATACAACAACTACGTTATATATAGTAATGAGTTGGTGCATGCCTTGCACATTATGGAAAATGACTTTGCTTATTTGAATCATGCTTTTAATGACTATATAGAGCAGGGCGAAAAAGATATTGCCTTTGATCAAAGGATCATTTTGCGGAACTACGACTATTTTCCAGTTTTGCCCCGCGACCTTTACGTCAAATTGTATGATGACAATTTTTATATTCCCTCTAAGGAGCGAGGGAAGCCCTTAGAATTGATTGGGCAATATCATAAGGTGGTAGAAGAATTGGAAGAGCTCTATGAGGCCTTGGCCCAGTACATGGAATCGGGCCGTTACCGTTCTGATGAAAAGTTATTGCAGGGCTATAAGTATTTGGAGCGCATAGAGCTTTTATACTATGATGCCTATGCCTTAGAGGAAAAGTTATATTGGCGCTTGGACGCTAGTTTTCATCATTATGAGCTGCCCGTTAGAAATCAGTTGTACGCCAATATTCTGTTAGAGCTCGATGAGCTATGGCAGGAGGGGCGTCGAATTAGCCGAGGGGTGCGGGCCAAAGATCGCAGCGCAGGCTTTAAGGCCAACTGCATGTATTTTGAGAACCTAATCTTCAAGCTTAAAAAGGAAAAAGCGCAATATTTGGGGGCTATTCCAAAAGATGAGGAAATTATCCGCGATTATTATGAGCAGATGATCAATCGGGCCGATCTGCTGCTGGCCGATGCCCGCTCTTATTTGGCCCAAACAAAATATAAGAATAAGCCCTTGGGGGCCGATTACCACTATTATAGAGATATGCTGGGCCATTATAACCGCTATGGCAATGGCTTGACGGCCCTCTATAATAAGATGTTGGATTATACCACAGAGCCCAGACTGCTGGCCGATGAGTTGCCGCCTATTTTTGAGTTGAAATATCCGAACCATCCCGCTTTTGATTCTTTGCGCAAGGATAGCCTAGCGGATCCCGCCTGGGCCTTGGCTCAGATGGAGAAAAACCGCATGGATAGTCTGGCTAGAGCCGATAGTTTGGCCAAAATTAAGGAGCAACCCACAAAACTAGGCGACCCTAGCCTAGAGGGCTTTGCCACCAATAACCTCATTTTCCTCATTGATATTTCTTCTTCTATGGAGGATGAAGAAAAGCTGCCTTTACTTAAAAGTTCTTTGGCGCAGCTCCTTTCTTTGATGCGCAAAGAAGATAATATTTCTATTATTGCCTATTCGGATAAGGCCGAGCTGCTGCTGCCGCCCATCTCTGGCCAAGAGCAAGAAAAAATTATGGGCATCTTAGAGGAATTAAAGGTCCGTACGAGCAGTAATGCCGATTTAGGCCTGCAAAAAGCCTATTTGCTCGCTAGAGAAAGCTTTATTGAGGGCGGAAATAATCGCATCATTATGGCCACCGATGGCAATTTTAGCCTCGATAAAAAAACAGAGCGCCTGATCCGAAAAAGCGCCCGCAAAGATATTCAACTCAGCATTTTCTATTTTTCTGAAAAAGAGTACGATTATGTAAAAAATAATCTGCAAGAGATTGTGCTCTGGGGAGAAGGTAGCTATAATTATATTACGGCCCAAAATGCCAAACAAGCGCTGCTCATCGAGGCCCAATCGGTCCGAAATACACCCTAAAACAAAGAAAAAAACAGTCTGTTTAAAATTTTGTGTGCTGCCATTTTTGCTGCCTAGGGACAAGCCCCTAGGCTAGCTTTTTTAGACAGCCCTCTAAAGAGGGCCTTTGGATGAGGTCCTTCTTTGAAATAACTACTTAGCAAGGCCGTGTATATAAGCCTTTGAGGCCCTTTAGGGCTGACTCCATTTGATTAGCCTAGGGGCTTGTCCCTAGGCGACTATTGGCTAAGTCCTAAGCAGCTAAAGGCCCAAATTTTATTCTAATACACAAAATCCCGAACAGTCCCCAAAAAAAGGCTGCTGGATCTTCAAGATCCAGCAGCCTTTTTCATGATACCCTCCTCGAATAAAACTAGCGAGAAGCCTTATCTAGAGGGGGAAAGAGTAGGCGCATGCCTGGCTCAATCGCATAAACAGAAGGTAAGTCGTTGATTCTGGCCACCGCCATAAAGAACTCTGGACTACCATAAATATCTTCACAAAGCTTTGGCAGGTTATCGCCATGCTTAATTTCAATAAAGTGACTCAAGTCAGGAGAGTTACCCTTGGCTCTAGCCTCTGGATCTTCCACTCCCTTAAACTTTAAGGTTAGCTCTGCCCGAACAGGATGCCCCTGCGCACTAAACAAAACATATTTTACAGACAAACTCTGCAACTGGCACTTATATACCCCCTTAGAAGAAGCAATATTGGTGGACTGAGAAGGTAGTACAGAACCCCAGGTTACGGTAAGGTAGGGAGGACCGTGGGTCTCCTCTACATAATAATAACAAGTGTCTTTCAACTTCTTGATATAATCTTCTACCGTGGGCTTTCCAGAGATAAACTTAATGGCCGCCATAATCGCTCCTCCCCCACTACCTGGCAATCCACCTGGATCAGGCAATACCCCCGTGGCATCTACTACGGTCTCAATCGTTAAATCAGGCGTTTCATAGTTAGCTGCCCCAGGAAGAGGCGCCGACTCTCCACCAGCATGCTCGGTGGTTTTGGTGTCTCCACCACTACCGCCCTTATCGCCATAAGAGATGTTATAGTCGAGCTGTAGTTCTTGTGGGTTTACTTGCAAGGCAATGGCGTTGCCCGTTGCGTCTTGGCAAGCAACATCTTTATAGCCAGTGATTACTACTTTCTGCATGAGTAGAATGCGTTTTATGGTTAGTCGAGGAAGTATTTTGTCGTTGAGTGCTTTAAAGATATTGTTTTTCCGCTGAATTTTCGACTTTTAGTCAATTTTTTTCCACTGAAAAGTTAAGCCTTTAAGCCTTGTTTTCATTTTCTGGCCAGCCTATAATTCGCTGCGTCGGATAGGCCCATTCTATATCCTCCGCTTTGGCAAAGGCCAGTAGGATGCTTTCCCAAATTTGTTCTGCCGATCCTCTTCTTTGCTTGGGTGGACAAAGATAGCGCAAGGAAAAACGTATCCCTTCTCGCTCTACAGAGGTATAGACAATGGGCGTGAGTTTGTTGTAGTAGATCAGGTATTCTCCGCTCATGTTGCGCAGGTTCTCTCTAGCTTGCTCGTAGTAGGTGGGTGCTTTTTGGTTAAGGATCTCTGTTAATATAGATTTGGCCTTGGCCCAGTTGCTATCAAAGGTGATCTCTAGCTCTAGTTCGTTCCAAATAAAGTCTAAGGTCGCATTGTAGTTGGCTATGTCAGTATTAAAAACACGCATATTCGGAATAGACAACAGCCGGCCGGTGCTTTGGTCGCTATGTACCCAGTTGCCCAATTCTAACATAACAAAGTCAAAGAGCTTGATGTCAATGACGTCTCCCGTTTTATCCCCTACTTGTATGCGGTCGCCTACCTTAAAAGGTTTGCGCAAGACAATGTAGTACCAACCCGCCATGTTCACTATGGGGTCCCTAAAGGCAATGGCCAATCCCGCCGATAATAGGCCCAAAAAGGTGGCAAAGGACTCAAATTGGTTGGACCACAAAAAGGCTAAAGAAAGCAAGGAAACTCCATTGAGTATATAAGATATGCCTTTGTTCCAGTTGTATCGAGCCACAGGGTTTCCCTTCAGCCGCCTAGCCACCGAGTTCTTGAGCAGCCGCTTGAGCAAACTAAAAAAGATCCATAAAACAACAGATAAGGCTAGCTTGATCTGCCAGTCGTTCCAGTCTTGCCCCAAGTACTGCTTCCAGTATATTAGTATCTGCTCAAACATAGTTCTAAAATCAAAAAAAGGCAGCCAAAGCCGCCTTTTATTATCTGATATAAGGTATTCCTATTTGTCCAATTTATCCAACTCAACAACAAAGGCCCCTTTCAATTTGTACTTTTTCTGCAAGTTTTTCCGATAGCTTTCGGCCTCGGCCTTAGTGAAAAACGGCCCCATGATAATTTTGTAGTAGGGCTTGCCATTCAACTCATCAGCATAGACCAATGCGCCCTTAAACCAGTTTTTTTGCAAAACAGCTACTTGCTGTACTACCGATTCATAGTCGCTATATCCCGCTACCTGTACGCCAAAACCCTTGGGCTCCAACTTGAGGACCTGCATTTTGTATAGCCCCCCTTTGTCTAGGGCAGAGGCCTCTTTAATGATGTTCAACCCATCGGCCTTTGTGCTTTTTACCGCTGGCTTAGAGGCTGGCGCTACTTGCCTTGGAGCCGTCTTTGGGGCCGCTTTAGCCACCGCTTTGGGCGCCTCCGCTTCCTTTTTAGCCACTCTGGGACTAGGCTGCTGCGCACTCACTACTTCCACTTTTACCTTGGCCTGACCATCGGCCAATAAACCAATTTCTGCCGCCGCTGCTCTCGATAAAGAAACAATCTGCCCAGCAATATAAGGCCCACGGTCAATAATCCGAACCGTTACCGATTTCTTGTTGCCCGCATGCGTCACCCGAATCATGCTCCCACAAGGCAAGGTCTTATGCGCCGCCGTCAACTGGGTCTTGTCATAGGTCTCCCCACTACAAGCCGTCCTGCGCCCATGAAAACTGTCGTCGTAAAAGGTCGCAATCCCTACTTCTGCAGGCGGTAAATCATTATTGTTGGCCGAGGCCCATTGTAAGCTGAATGTCAGCAAAAAGATAAAGAGGATTTGTTTCATAACGATTTCTATTTGTTAGAAAAACAATATACAAGTTCAACCCTAATTGACCCAATATTTTAGCAAAGGATTTTTTTCGCCTATGTTTTGGGGCCTCCTGCCTTCGGCAGGCGCTACGCTTCAGGGCTCGCAGGTCTGCTCGGCCCTGCAGCCGCCTCTGGCGGCCTTGGTCTGCGGCTTCGCCGCCCCCTTTCGCATCGCTAGGCCGCTCAACTGTTGTGCTGCTCTTGGCTTTCCGCTTCGGCCACTAAATGTAGCTCTTTCTATAGTTTAGGGGCAGAGGCTTAGGTGATTTGTTAGACTTTTGTTAAAGTACAGACTAACTGAACTTAACAAAAAAACTCCATGAGCTAACTTTTTGCTAGCTCGAGCTAGGTTTTTATTAGCTCGACCTAACTTTCGGCTAGCTCGACCTAGGTTTTCATTAGCTCGACCTAGGTTTTTGTTAGCTCGACCTAACTTTCGACTAGCTCGACCTAGGTTTTCATTAGCTCGACCTAACTTTCGACTAGCTCGACCTAGGTTTTCATTAGCTCGACCTAACTTTCGGCTAGCTCGACCTAGGTTTTCATTAGCTCGACCTAACTTCCCACTTGCTCGAGCTAGGTTTTTGTTAGCTCGACCTAACTTTCGGCTAGCTCCATTTAGCGGAAGAGTTACTTTTTTTAGAAAAAGTCCGACTAAAGAGGTAACAATAATGCAGTTTTCGCCATAAACAGCATATAGACAAAGTTCTAACTAAAAAAACTACAAAAAAATAGATCGATATGGCGAATTTAAATCTCAATCGGATCTCCAGAGTACTAACAGATCAGGAGATGCAAGACCTAAAACAACAGCTCGACAACTGTCAACAAATCCTTTCTTTTTTAACAGAGCTAGACAGCAAAGAGCGGAAAACGCTCAAGCGGATCAATTTGGACCATCATCATTTTGTACAAGAGACGCTAGCCGTCATGAATTATGTAGATTTGCCTTTGCCGCCTCATATTGGCGCCGATGAAATTGCGAAAGATTTGGCTCTATATGAGCAGTTGCAGCAGCTCATTATTCAGGTAGAGCAGTTATTGAAGCGCTTAAAGGACAGTGCCGCCTTAGTGGGCAGTGAGGCCTATGGCCAAAGTAGTTTGGTCTATCACTTACTCGCTGCCTTGGCTAGTAGCAGTTTGCCCGGTTATGCTACTGCCTATGAGCGGCTACAAGTTTGTTTTAAAAAATATGGCCGCAAAAGTGATCAGCAACAAACAGAAGAATAGAAGAGCATTTCTTTTCAGCAAGCTTGTCCTGACTACCTACTACTTGATCAACCTATTCCCTTAGAATAACCTTTTAACTCTATTTTTTTTGCCTATGTTTTGGGGCCTCCTGCCTTCGGCAGGCGCTACGCTTCAGGGCTCGCAGGTCTGCTCGGCCCTGCAGCCGCCTCTGGCGGCCTTGGTCTGCGGCTTCGCCGCCCCCTTTCGCATCGCTAGGCCGCTCAACTGTTGTGCTGCTCTTGGCTTTCCGCTTCGGCAGCAAAATATAGGCTGGGCAAAGAGAAGAAAAACGATATCTATAAGCATGGAGGTTCTATTTCACGCTTTACCTTAAAACTTAAGCTGTCTGAGGAGCTGCCCTGGCCTTTTCGTCCAGAAAAGGAGTGATTGTAGCATAATATCAAACAATATGTCCTCAACTAAAAAACCATTCAAAATCATTAACCAGCTCCTTGATTGGGTGTATAACATCTATTCCTTCCTTACAATAGCCGTTATAGTAATCGCTATTGTAGCGGCTCTGCTTTTCTTTTTATTGGGCCGTTGGGATTATCTAATCAGTAGGGAGGATTGTGAACAGTTGGTGATTAACAAAATTCATTTTAAGGGGATGCTCTTAGCTAAAAAGAAGGGACGACTAGGGCAGTTTAGTAGCTCTATTCATTTTATTGTGATCGACTCCTTTGGGACGCCTAAACAACTGATCTTACCTCCTGCTGGGGATACCCTAAAATTTTGGAGGAAGGCCCAAAAGGGAGACCTAATCGTTAAGGAGGCTTGGAGCGATGAAATTATATTAGTTCAGGAGGACCAAAGGGAGGCTTTTCCTTATCCCAATACCCCCAACGCCTTTAAGTATAATCTCTATGAATATGGCTTTTTTGATTTGGCAGATACGGCTTATTATTTCTGCTTAGTTAATGATAAAGCCAAAAGTAGTCGGGATATGAAGTTGTATGATATTGATTATTAGAAGCTGAGGCCCGTAGGGCCGAAGGCCATGCAGGCTTTGTTGGCCCCCAAGGCCAACAAGGCCTGCCCCCAGGCGGAGGCGGCTTTGCGGTACCCCTTTGCCTGAAATGCAATATATTGAGGGCTAATTTTGGCTAAAGCGCAAAGAAAAAAGTGGCCAGCCGCCTACCGCCGGCCGGGTCCAATCAGCCCAAAGGGCTGTCTAAACAAAATGCCATTTTTAAGGCGGCGAAGCCGCCGCAGGCTGAGGGATGGACAGCAGGGCCGCCGAAGGCGGCAGACCCAGCGGGCGAAGCCCGCGCAGGGCCGAGCGAATAGCGAGCTGCGAAACAGCCCGACCCGAGCAAAGCGAGGGGCAGCCCCAAATAAAAAATAAAAAATAAAAATATTTTGCCCCAAAGGCTAACCTTTGAAAAGAGAAGGCATAAAGAGACAAAAGCAGCCAAACGGCGCTTCTACCACTTTAAAAAAATAGCCTTATGAATACGATCCGCCTTTATCTTAGCCTTGCCCTTATCTTTGTTTTTGCCCAAAATAATTTTGCTCAAGAAGCCAGCCTGCCCCAAGATGGCATTTACCAGAAAACATGGGGAGAACGGCCAGTGATCCACCGGCCAGAGCTGCAAGAAAGAGATGTACTTTGGGAAAAACGCATCTGGAGAGAAATTGAATTGGGCGAACTGCAAAACCAGCATTTTGCCAATGAAAGCCGCCCCCTGATTGAACTACTCACTTGGGCCCTAGAAGACAAAAAACTCAGCGTTTATAATGAGGATTTTTCTAGCCGAATGGATTATGAAGAGGCCATGGGCTATGTCTACCAAACCGATACCTTTTTTGTCATGGACCTAGACGGCGGCTGTATGGGCGATAATTGGGAGGTGGTTAAAAATCGGATCAACCCCAAAGATGTAACCCGCTTCCGCATTAAAGAGGTGGCCTATGTAGACAAAAAAGATGGCCAACTCAAAACCCAAATTCTAGGCATTGCCCCCATCCGCAATATCTATGACGATAATGGCAACTTTTTGATGGCTATCCCCATGTTTTGGTTCCATTTTGACGAACTGCGCCCCATTTTGGGCCAAGAACAAGCCCCCAACCGCTTTCAGGATGCAGGACAGTTGTCTTGGGCAGATGTTTTTGAAGCCCGGCAGTTTTCTAGCTATATCACTAAGGAAAGCAATATGCGAGACCTCCGCCTACAAGATCTTTATAGCGGGACCGACCGCCTGCTACAAGCCGAGAAAATTAAAAACGATATGGCCAACTTTGAGCATGATTTCTATGGAAATTAGGCCCAAAACAAAGGCCCCAAATGCACTAGCATTTGGGGCCTTCCCTTTAATCCCGAATAATAATCGGTAGACGAAGCTGTAGCTGTATGTTGCGGCCCTGCTCGGGCAACTCTAGCTGTCGGTAGCGACTCAAATGGGCCAAATAAGGCGTATTGAATAGGTTTTGGGCCAAGAATCGAACAGACAAAGGCTGCTTGCCCCAAACAAAATCCAAATCTAAACGCAAATCCCAAAGAGAAGCCGCAGGGGTGCTCTTCTCATTTCTAGCTACTTGGTTTTGAGCGGCCCAATAACGATGCCCTAAGGCTATTTCTACCGTTTTTAAACCCTTTTTAGGCACCCAGTCTTTGCTCCAAGCCAACTGAGAGCGAACAGAAAGAGGAGGCGAAAAGGGGAGGGGCAAGGCCGTTTCTAGACCATAGCTATATAGGTATTCTAAGGATTGCTTCCACTTAAAGCCTTTGTAGCGATAATCATAGCGCAACTCTAGACCCGAAAACAAAGCATCCTGCTGCTCATATTCATACAGCTGGCCCGCATCAGGTAAGGGCGAAAAACGAGGCGCAGGCGATAAGTACAAATAACCATCAAAATAATGCGCATAGGCCTCGGCCAAAAGCCCAAAATTACCCTTGCGCCAGCTCCAGCTGGCATCAAACTGATAGCCAGATTCTGGGCCCAGACTACTATCCCCCTTTTCATGTCGAAAACTGCCATGATGTACCCCATCACTCAATAGCTCTACAGGATGTGGCGGCCGAAAACTCTTGCTGAGCTGTGCTTGTATGTTGGACCAAGCATTCAGTTTTTTCCAAAGTCCAACACTAGCCGAGCTGCCCCAAAATTGTCGTTCCAATGCCCAAGCCCCCAAGCTGATGTTTTGCCCATCTACATCAAAAGATTGAGCAAAGGCGGTAGACTGCAACTGCTGATAATCTAGACGCAAACCGAAATCAAGGCCCAAACGCTCTTCTTTATTTACCCAATGACTTAAAGCAAAGGCCCCTAACTTCTGTTGCTCAAAAGCGGGAATCAAAAAGTCAAAGCCCCCTCTTTTGTTACTTTGGCTTTGGCCCGAAATCCCATAGGCTAGGGCCCAAGCTTTGTAGTTTTGTCGCAGCTCTAGACGGCCCGAAAAAGTGCTCAAATTCAACGCTAAGGCCAAGCGGTCATTGGCATCGGCCGGGCGGTTGTGCAAATGTGGAAAAGCAAACTCTTCTCGCAAGTTTTGCTGCCAACCTAGATCTATATATAGGGCCTTTTGTTTGCTCAACTGATAATTGAAGTTGAGAAAAGACTTGAAATGTCGAATCGCTTGAGAGGGGAAATCTATGTCTCTCCAATTGCCATCGGGCTGCAACTCATAGGCTCTGGGCACCCCCATGGCCCCAGAAAATAAACCGCCTTTCATCTGGTACAAACTGTTGGTCCAACGCAAGCCCCCTTTTTTCCAGAGTTTGCCCAATACGATCTTTCCAGATCGCTCTTGTCCAGCCGTATTCTTCAAACGTTCTTCATACAAAGGCAAAACAAAGCCCTGATAGACAAATTCATCGGCAGGTACTCGATAATCCCCATAGCGCTGCTCACTATATTGAAACTGCCAAAAGTAGTTGTGCCAGTTGCGACCCAATTGTAGGTTTAGCCCCAAATGTTCATTGTTGCTTTTGCCCAAAAGCAAGACCTGCCCCTGCCAACTATTGTGTGGCGCCACCTTAGTCGGTAAGAGGCGAATGCTACCGCCCAAGGCATCTGAGCCATAACGCAAACTACCCGCTCCCTTGCTCAGCTCCATACGGCCTACACTCAAGGCATCTATGGCCAGACCATGGTCATTGCCCCATTGTTGCCCCTCTTGGGCCAAATTCCCCTCTAGCAATTGTACCCGATTGCCCATTTGCCCCCGAATAATCGGCTTGGCAATGCCTACCCCCACCGATAAGGCCGAGACCCCCGGAATTTCGGCTAGGCTCTGGGCCAAATTTCCCGCTAAGTTTTTCTGAATATCTTCCGCATTCAATAACTCCTGAGAGGGCTGCGGCTTGGACCCCAAATCTTGCTCCTGCACCAAAACCACATCTACCTCTTGGCAACGCAAACAATTGGCATCCGCAGCCAAATATAAATGAAGGTGGATGTCTTTTTCAAGGCCCAAAACAAAGCGTTTGGATACAAAACCACCTTGAGGACCAAAGGCTTGTAACTCAATACTGTCACCCAATTCTCCCGAAAGCTCAAAGTGAAAATGACCCTCAAAATCAGTGAGCTGGCCCAAACTGTCGGGCAATAGAAGAACGGGCTGCCCCAAGACCAATTCATGACGCTCATAATCGTAAACCTCCCCATGAATCTGATAATCTTGGCCCCAAAGGAAAATAGGCCAAAAACAAAGTAAAATGTATAAATTGCGCATAATTAGGGCTTCATCTTGTTAAGCTCCTACAAAAGTACGGCTTTTCTGCAACACCGTTGCAACTAATATCTTAACTTTGCCTCCTTATCTCGCTTAAAATTTGTTAAAATATGAAACGCTTCGCCCTTTTCTTCTTCGGCCTTTTCTTTTTGCAGGCCTGCCAACCTGCCGAAACCGATCTGCGTGCCCCCATTCTAAATATATATAGTTTTAGCCCCAATAGGGTTTCGGATACGATTTGCGGCCAACTAGAGCCCGATAATGTGATTCATCTCCGAACTGGCGACACGCTCAAAATGAATTTGGGCCTGATTGATAATGAGGAACTTTCTCAGCTCAAAGTAGATATTCACGCCAATTTTGATTGCCATGGCCACCGTAGCCCAACCCTAGAGAGCTGGTCGGTGCTCGATCTGATTGACCTCAGCGGCAGCGAGCAGGATCTCGAGCTCTCTTATGTTCCCCCCACAGATGCCTGGGCGGGCAATTACCATTTTCAGCTCCGCTTGCTCGATGCTTCGGGCAATGAAACGGGCGGCAGCACGGCCTATAGCATCAAGCTGATTTCTAGCCAAGATAGTATCGCCCCCGAAATTCGCCTCAATAGCCCCCAAGGCAGCCTAATCGCCAACCGAGGGAGCCAAATTTTCTTTGAAGGGGAGGCCCTCGATAATATGGACCTCACTGGCGGAAAACTCGAACTTCGCTATGAATCTCCCTCCGGAAACCTGCAGTTGGCCCAAGAACTGGCCCTCACAACTGGCAGCGGAACCAACTACAATTTTAACTGGCCCTATACCATCCCCAATAGCCTCTCTACAGGAAATTATCGCTACTTTTTGCGCATCATCGATGCCGTGGGCAATACCACAGAAAGCAGCTCGGTGGATATTCAGCTCAATTAGTGGGATTCCCTGAATAAATCTTTAACTTTGTGCTCTATTTTTAGGGGCCTGCCGCCTTCGGCGGCCGTTACGTTCCAGGGCTCGCAGGTCTGCTCGGCCCTGCAGCCGCCTGCGGCGGCTTTGGTCTGCGGCTTCGCCGCCCCCTTGCACATCACTAGGCCGCTCATCGGTCCAGAAAATGCTCGGCCAAATGCTCCGGCCCCTTTAGCCTACTGCTTAAATATTTACTGCAACTTTAGTTATGAAAGAAATTTGGGAACGCTTCGAAGCTTGGATAGACCGCTATGCCAACCTATTGCTAGACGATTTGAATGGAGGCGCAGAAGAAGAACATTTTGAGCCGATCGAAAAAGCTATTCGCTCAGAACTCCCCCAAGCCTTTAAGGAATTTTACCGCATCCATGATGGCCAATACTCAGAGTCTGAAGAGGGCCTGATTGATACGCATATTTTACTGCCTCTAGAGCAAATGCTCAGCATTTGGGCCCAACTCCGCCATCAGTTTGATGAGGGCGCATTTGATGATCTAGAATCTGAGCCTCAAGATGGCATTCGGATGGAGTGGTGGAACCCCTACTGGCTCCCCCTCACTACAGATAAAGCAGGCAGCTTCATTTTTATGGATTTTGCCCCTAGCCGCCAAGGCAATTTGGGCCAAATTATCTATATGCCCCGCGACTCTGCCGAACGTATTCTACTGGCCCCCTCTTTTGAGGCCTGGATCAACCGATATGTGCGCCACCTAGAAGAAGGCCACTACCGCTATTCAGAAAGAATGGGCGGCATTATCCAAAAACAACGCCTCAATGGCGTAAGCGACGATAGCCAGCATAGCTTCTGGCACGATAGCGAAAATGATGACCTAGAAGGCTTTGAAGTCGTCAAAGAAGAATAGGACCAAAACGCTTCCTCTGCAGGGCGGCTAGCAGAGCTAGCCGCCCTTTTTCTTTGGCCCAAATGGCCTAGCGATGTGCAGCAGTGGCCGAAGGCCAGACCCAGGCGGCTTTGCCGCCGCAGGGCCGAGCGACCCGACCAACGGGAGCCGACGCAGCGAAGCAAGTAACAGCGAGCTGCGAAACGTAGCGCCGCAAGGCGAAGCCGCAGCGGAGGCCCCAAAAAATCAGCGAGCTGCGACAACAAGGACTTTAGTCTGCAGTTCGACGACCAAGGGGAGTAAACGTAGCGCCCGCCGCAGGCGGGAGGCCCCCAAAAAAAACAGCCTACAACTGCATGTAGACTGTTTCTGTTTTTACTCGAACTGAACAATGGTTTTGCCATCTCCTCCTTGTTGGGGGGCAGCAAAAAAGCTGTCCTTTACATTGGGATACTCCCGCAGTTTTTTCTGCACGGCCCGCCGCAAAACACCAGAGCCCTTTCCGTGAATAATTTCCACTTCATAGGCATTCGACATCAGGGCCTTGTCTAAGAAAATCTGTAGGCGTTCTACGGCATCCTCATAGCGCATTCCCCGAATATCAATTTTGGCATCAAAAACCTGAGATTGGCTCTGTAAATTGGTTTTTACGGTATTGGCCTGTTTCTTTTCAAAGGCGCCTTCCACCAAAATGAGGTCGCGCAGTTTTACGCTCAAACTAATGTGCTCTAGCTCGACTAGGGCTTCCTTTTTCTTGATTTCTCGGACCACGCCCAGCATGCCGCCAGCTCGCAATCGGACCTGAGAGCCCACCACAATTTCGCCCTTCACTTGCTGATGATAAGCCTGATAAATATTTTCCTTAATATCATCGACCTTTTCAGTTAGTTCGGCTTGTTGTTCTCGGTTTTTGGCCAAAAGGGCCTCGGCTTTGGCGCGGGCATTGGCTTTGTTCTCGGCCTCACGGAGCTCCTTGAGGGCATCCTTTAGGTCTTGGCGGTCTTGTTGTAGGGCCAGCATTTCTTGCTCACGGACCTGCAATTTGAGCTTTTTGCGCCCAAACTCTAAATCTTTTTGCGCATAATTATAATTCTTAATGAGCTGGTCCAACTGCCGCTGTTGTTCGGCCACCTCGGCTTCTTTTTCCTTAAGTTCTTGCCGTTCTCTTTGCAAATCGGAGAGCATCTGCTCAAAGTTATGCACCTTTTTACCCACCTTTCGTTTGGCGTATTCTACGACCTTAAAGGGCAGTCCTGTTTTTTCGGCAATTTCAAAAGCGTAAGAGCTACCGGGTTGGCCGATGCGCATTTGGTAGGTGGGGGCCAGGCTATTCATATCAAACACCATATGGCCATTAACAAGGCCTTTTTGGTTAAAGGCGAAGCTCTTGAGGTTGGCATAGTGGGTGGTAATCAATCCATAGACCTTGGCCTTATTGAGCTCTCGCAAAATGGCCTCGGCAATAGCGCCCCCCATTTGAGGGTCGGTCCCCGAGCCAAACTCATCAATGAGGACCAGCGTATTGGCATTGGCCTGCTTCATAAAATAGCGGGCATTTTCTAATCTAGAGCTATAGGTACTCAGTTCATCTTCCAAAGACTGCTGGTCGCCAATATCGGCAAAGATTTGCTCGAAGACCCCCATTTCGCTCCCTTCCTCCATAGGAAGAAGGAGGCCCGCCTGCAGCATCATCTGCAAAAGGCCCAGGGCCTTGAGGGTAATAGATTTACCCCCAGCATTGGGACCACTCAGCAATAAAATGCGCTGTTCTTTCTCAAAACTGAGGCTAAAAGGGACCACCGGCTCGCCCTCTTCCTTATTCTTCAGCAACAAAAGCGGATGATAGGCCTTCTCAATTTTATAGAAGGGCTTGGGGCGCAGCAAAGGCTTGGTCGCATTGAGTTTGTAGGCCAATTGTGTTTTGGCTTGGATCACATCAAAGCGCAGCATAAGGTCCTGAAAAGCCCGAAGGTCTTCTACATAAGGACGGAGCAAAGCACTCAGATCTCTGAGGATCCGATAAATCTCTCTTTTGTATTCCTGTTCCAGATCAAAGAGGTCATTATTCAAATCAATCACCTCATCGGGTTCAATATATACGGTGCGGCCAGAAGCCGACTCATCATGCAAAATTCCTCTTAACTGCCGCTTGTACTCGGCCTGTACGGCTAGTACTCGGCGGCCATTACGGACCGTCTCCACCGAATCGGCCAACCAGTTTTTACTTTGATAAAAGCCTGCCGTTTGTCGAAACTTCTTATCCATTTCCTGCCGCTTAGAGCCTTGCATTCTGGCAATGCGCTGCAGCTCGGGCGAGGCATCTGGGCGAATATTTCCCTCCGCATCAACCACCTGGTTAATGGCTTTGAGTAGTTCGGGCTCAAAATGTAGGGGCCGCAAAATATCAAAGAGATGGGGATAGAGCTCTCGGCGCTCTGTTTTGGGATCGAAGAAACGGAAAAGGGCCTCTGTACAGAGCAAAATGCTGGCAATATTCCGAAGGCTATCTACAGAAAGCACATAGCCCTCAATTTTGAGCATCTTTAGGTCGGCCTCTATACTATGATAGACCCGCAGCGGGATACTATGATTTTGCTCATAGGTTTGTAGAAACTCAAAAGACTCCTGCAAGGAGCGTTCAATCTCCTGAGGGTTTTGGCTCAGGCGCAATTCGGCAAAATGAGCCCGCCCCAATTCTCCGAGGCAGTACTCCTGTAATCGTTCTAGGACCTTATCAAATTCTAATTTCTGATAAAGATCTTTCGGTGCTAAGTTCATGACAGTAAAATAATGTCTGTTCTAAAACAAGAACTGCCCAATTGGGCAGTTCTTGGGGTCTAATTTTTTAATTCAGCTGCTAACCAAAGAGCAGAAAAGCGGAAATAGTTCAAGCCTATTTCTTCTTTTTTGCTTCCTTCGCTTTGCGCTTGGCTTCTTTGGCTGCGGCCTTTTCGGCTTTGCGTTTGGCCTTGGCAGCTGCTTTCTCGGCTTTGCGTTTTTCTTTGGCGGCTTTCTTCTCGGCCTTTTTGCGGGCTTTCTCGGCTTTTTTGGCCGCTTTGAGTTCGGCTTTGAGCTCGGCAGCCGTTTTGGGTTTTTCTTCTATTTCAACTTCTACCTCTACCTCTTTTTTAACTTCCTCCACCACTTCTTTTTCTGTTTGGGCAATATCTGTTTCGCTAGGCAGGCTGGCGGCCTCAAACTTACAGTGGGGCGGATAAGCACAGCGCAACTGGGCTTGCTGAGGCAATTTGGCCGCTTCCTCCTTAGACAGCATGCCAAGCAAACGGCTGCTTTGGTTGGGCGTTAGGCAAGCGCCTTGAAATAGACGGACCGCCTGCTCATAGCTGTTCTCTGCATCAAAACAAATAGAAAAGAGGCTATCGTAAAGAACGGGCTGCATGGGCAAGCTCGTAAAAGCTGTCACTTTTTCGCGCTTCTCTTTACGGCGGCGCAGCATTTTCTGTCCGCCTCGCTCTACTACAGTTTGGGTCTCAATCTCTTTGAGCTCTACCACTTCTTGTCCCCCCTCATCTTTGTCCTCTAATTGGTAGCGGATGGTCGTAATGGTTTTGGGATATTGCGATTCGTCAATGGTATTTGTATTATTATTGGCTTGATAGCCCCCAAATCGCTTGCTCTCGCCTTTATTGCCCTGAGGGGCTTTGCTGGCCACGGCTGGGCCTACCCCTTCTTTGCTATAGGCAAGGTCTAGATCTGGCGCAGGAGTTTCGGCATTAAGGGCAATTCGACTTTCTGACTTCAAGACCATTCGGTCATTGATTTTGACGATCTTATAGACCGAACAAAAGCCTTTGTCCAAAACTACATTCTGTTTCAAGAGGCCCAACTTTTTATCTGTAAATTCGATGCGTAAAAAGTAGTTGCCTTCTACAAATTTGCGCAAACGAAGATGCGCTGTTGCTTTTTCCGATTGTTTTCGACCATCAATCCCTACATAAAACTCATAGTTATCAGGGCTCTGAATGAGCAGATCGGCTTGGGCCCAACTTTGGCCCCCCAACAAAAGAAAAAGGAGGAGGAGGTAATGTTGTACGTTCATAAGTTGTTTTTTTTATTAGTTCTAAATCATAAGGATAAATGCAGCCTACAAATTTAATGAATAAAACAGAAAAAGAGCAGGCCTATACCGCCGCCCTAGCCGAAATCAAGGCCGTTTTGCAGGGCGAAAGCCAGATGGTCCTTAAAATGAGTACGATAAACTGTATTCTCAAGTCGCATCTGCCTTACTATTTTTGGGTAGGCTTTTATTGTATGCATGAGGGCGCGCTGATTGTGGGCCCTTATCAAGGTACTTTAGGCTGCTTGCATATTGGCCTAGATCGTGGCATCTGTGGCCGAGCCGCCCGCCTGGCCCAAACACAACTAATTCAGGATGTACATGCCGATCCCGAACACCTGGCCTGCGATAGCCGAACTAATTCAGAGATTGTTCTGCCCGTTTTTGACCCGCAGGGCCAGCTCATTGCCGTCTTTGATGTAGATAGTACCGAAAAGGCCGCCTTCGATGAGCTAGACCAAGAGTTTCTCGAACAATTATTGGCCGAGCAGTTTGCTCAAAGCGCCCTAGAAAAACAGTTTTTAAGCTAGTGGGCTATGCTGCTGCTGTTTTGGGGCTGCCCCGCCCTGCGGTCGGGTCGGGCCATTGCGCAGCTCGCAGGTCTGCTCGGCCCTGCGCGGGCTGCGCCCGCTAGGTCTGCCGCCTTCGGCGGCCCTGCTACAGCCCCTCAGCCTGCGGGCCTTCGGCCCTGTAGGATGGATATCTAGGGCAAAAAGAGACTGTTTGAAATTTTGTTTCTGCCCTTTCCTGCGCCTAGGGGCTTGTCCCTAGGCGATTATTGGCCAAATCCTAACAAGCTAAAGCCCCAAATTTTATTCTAATACACAAAATCCCGAACAGTCCCGGAATATGCTGTTCTGCATCTTCAGAGTAGCTTCCTCGAAATGGAATATGCTGTTCTGCATCTTCAGAGTAGCTTCCTCCCAATGGAATATGCCGTTCTGCACCTTCAGAATAGCTTGCCGCAACTGTAATATGCCATTTTGCACCTTCAGAATAGCTTGCCGCAACTGTAATATGCCGTTTTGCAGTTGCAGAATAGCTTGCCGCAACTGTAATATGCCATTTTGCACCTGCAGAATAGCTTGCCGCAACTGTAATATGCCGTTTTGCATCTTCAGAATAGGGCAAAAAGGTTTTGATGGGGTATTTTGCATCTGCAGAATAGGGCAAAAAGGTTTTGATGGGGTGTTTTGCATCTGCAGAATAGGGCAAAAAGGTTTTGATGGGGTATTTTGCATCTGCAGAATAGGACAAAAAGGTTTTGATGGGGTATTTTGCATCTGCAGAATAGGACAAAAAGGTTTTGATGGGGTGTTTTGCATCTGCAGAATAGGGCAAAAAGGTTTTGATGGGGTATTTTGCATCTGCAGAATAGGACAAAAAGGTTTTGATGGGGTGTTTGATCTCTGTCAAATAGGGCCAGTCATAGTATAGTATTTTAGCTAAAAAAAGAGGACCAACTGCATTTTGCAGTTGGTCCTCTTCCTCTAATTGGGCAGGGGCTTATACTTAAAATCTAAAGCCTAGGGTCATCATAAAGAGCCCAATGGTTTCGCTATTGCTCGTTCTAGGATTATTATAGCTAGAAGTAGCATAATAGGGCGAGTATTCAAAATCTCTGATGCTCCGCATATAGCTAAGATCAAAAAAGACATGCTCTTGGCGAAAGCCAAAGCCCGCAGTAATATCATGGCGCAAATCGTTAACTCCCTTCACTTGGTCCAAATAAGGAGAGCTTTGTAGGCGGTAGCCGGCTCTTAAGCGTAGCGAATTGATGGCAATTTCTCCACCCACTCTAAGGCGGTAAGCGCCTTGGTAAGTATCAGTAATTGCGTTATTCACCGCATCAATAAAGGCTTGGTCTCCTGCGGTGGCATTTTCATCCGAGGCTTGGAGCGCATAGCTACTGCCCGCATAATTGATATACTCTCCATCTATGCCCAAATAGCCCTTGATGGGGTCGGTTTTTCCGCCAAAGGTATGGCCCATACTGAGGGCAAAAACCCAGGGAGAGAAAAAGTCTTGTTTATATTCTGCGGTAGGAGAGACCCAAGGTTCTGTGGCAGAAGTTTCTCTAAGGGTATCGTTCCAGACCACCGCCCCGCTAAGCTCGGTATCTAAGTTTTCGGTTAGGTTCATGGCCGTGGGCGTGTGCATACTGAGGCCCACTCTAAGGCGTTTGTTTACTCTATAAATAAGGCCTAGTTTAAGGTTGATGCCTGTTCCTTTTACCGTCCGAATCTCATCGAAGTTGAGCCGCTTGAAGTCCATGTTGCCTGTGGGCTCTTCTTCACTATAGCTTCTAAAATCACGGAAGTTGAGAAAGGTAATCCCCAAGCTTCCGCCAATATAAAGCCTGTTTTTGTAATTACCCGCCAGGGCAATATTGAGCTCATTGATGCCTCCAGATTGGCGGACCAGTTGGCTTTTTTGAATATAAGCGCGATTAGAATCGACTACCGAGCCTACATAATCGGTGCCGCCGCCTGGGTTATCAATAAAGTAGGCATCCCAAGCGAGGCGTTCTTCAAAGGGGTCTAAATCATCGGGGACGGCATTGGCGGCATTGGCCTCTTGGGTGAAGTTAATAATGCGAGAGCCGGTAGAGGTTCCAGAAAAAGAATAGGTTCTGTTAAAAGAGGCGATTTTGCCGAAACTAACCCCAAAATTGACAAAGCGCCAATCTGTTGTTTGTTCTTGGGCCAAGACAAGGCCGACTGAGCCGAGGTTAAAACTTAGGCGGTTGTTGCTAGAGCGGGGTAGGGTACTATCGGCTAAAAATTGGCTTTGGATATTGGCAAACTGTAGGCCGGGGCTAATACTAAACTCCGAGCCTCGGTAAACGGCTAGTCCTGCGGGATTTCCATTGAGGCTGCTCATATCGGCCCCAAGGGCGCCCAAGGCGCCACCAACCGCCATGCCGCGGGCAGTATTGGGCTGCAAACGTTCTGAAAAGAGCAGGGCATCGCTGCTTATTTGGGCCATAAGGGCCGAACTAAAGATGGAGAAAAAGACAAAAAGACTAAACTTGTTCATAAGATTTATTTTAAGTCATTTAATTTAAGACAAGTCTTTTAGAAGACTCAATTTTAGCGCCATCCTCTCTTTGCGGTTTGGGGGGCGGCGCAGCCGCCCCGGCTGAGGGATGGACAAGGGTGGCCGTTAGGCCAGACCCAGCGGGCAAAGCCCGCGCAGGGCCGAGCAGACCTGCGAGCCCTGAAACAGCCCGACCCGACCAAAGGGAGGGGCAGCCCCAAAATAATAGGAAGAGAAAAAAAAAGGAAAATAATCCAGTAGGCTGCCTAAAATAGGCTATTTTTGGGAGCATTAAACCACCCTCAAAGAAATAGGTCCATGCAACTTTTAGATGGTAAAGCCCTCTCTCAAAGTATTCAATTAGAGCTCAAAGCGGAAGTAGAGCAAATTGTCGCCCAAGGCGGTCGCCCCCCTCATTTGGTGGCGGTTTTAGTGGGAGAACATCCTGCTTCGGCCAGTTATGTGCGCAACAAAATGCGAGCTTGCGAAAGAGCCAATTTTCGGTCTAGCTTGAAAAAACTGCCCGTAGATATTGCTCAGGAGGACTTATTGGCGGAAATTGCCTCACTCAATCAAGACCCCGAAGTAGATGGCTATATTTTGCAGTTGCCCTTGCCGGCACATATAGATGAACAGCTAGTGACGCAGGCGGTTGCGCCCGAAAAAGATGTGGATGGCTTTCATCCCTATAATTTGGGCCAGATGCTTCTGGGCGAAGACTCTTATTTGCCCGCTACACCTATGGGCATGATTACCCTTTTGGAGCGTTATGGGATGGAAACATCGGGCAAAGAAGCGGTAGTGATTGGTCGCTCGAATATTGTGGGGCGTCCGATGAGTGTTTTGCTTTCTCGCAAACATCCGCAGGGCAATTGTACGGTTACGGTATTGCACAGCCGCAGCCAAAACATGGCCGAACATTGTCGGCGGGCCGATATTATTGTAGCCGCTATTGGTCAGGCCAACTTCCTGACCGCCGATATGGTGAAAGAAGGCGCCATTATCTTAGATGTGGGCATCAACGCCATAGACGACCCCAAGGCCAAAAGAGGCTATCGTCTGGTTGGAGATGTAGATTTTGAGGGAGTAAAAGAAAAGGTGTCGGCCATCACGCCCGTACCCGGTGGAGTTGGTCCCATGACCGTAGTATCCTTATTGATGAACTGCCTAAAAGCCTATAAAACAGGCGCAGGCAAAGCCCTAGAAAAGCAATAAACTATGCGAATATTGAGTTTTGTGGCCGTTTTGGCCATTACTATATTTCTCTTTCTTTTTCTGAACTCCTCCGATTTTGCTTCGGCTACTGTGGGGCGGATAACGAAAAAAGAGACCTTTATTCCCCCAATGGGGAAATTATTGAGTCCGAGCTCGGGCTTTTGGCGAAATGCCGAAAGCAAAACGGGCCCTTCGCTCTCCTCTTCTCTGAGCGATGGCTCGCTGTCGGCTCCCGTAGAACTGCTCTATGACGACCGCATGGTGCCACATATCTTTGCCAACAATATGCAAGATGCCTTTTTTGCCCAGGGTTATGCTACGGCTAGCCTTCGACTTTGGCAGATGGAGTTTCAGACGCATGCTGTTTCTGGCCGTTTGGCCGAGGTGTTGGCTACCTCTGAAAAGATGCGGGAAGTTTTGTTGAAAATGGACCGTAAAAAGCGGAAGGCGGGCTTGCCCTTGGCGGCTAAACAGACTGTAGAACTTTGGAAGAAAGACCCCAAAACCTACGAACTCTTGCAGCGCTATGCCGATGGGGTCAATGCTTATATTGACGATTTGTCTTATGCCGAATTGCCCTTGGAGTATAAGTTACTGAATTATCGTCCCGAAAAATGGACGGTCCTTAAATCGGCCCTTTTGCTCAAAGCTATGGCCGAGGACCTGACTGCCAAGGATCATGATTTTGAGATGACCAATGCCTATAAATACTTTGGTCGAGATACCTTCAATCTTTTTTATCCAGAATATTTTCCCGAGCAATCGCCTATTATTAACGACACGGCCTTCTATAACTTTGAGCCCGTAGCGGTAGGAGATAGCTTGGCCAAACCCTTTTTGGGTTTTGATCAGGGCTTGCCGAAAAACCCCAACCCCCAGCCTAAGGGCATTGGGAGTAATAACTGGGCCCTGGGCGGCAAGAAAACGGCTTCGGGTTATCCTATTTTGTGTAATGACCCCCACCTCAAGCTCAATCTGCCCTCTATTTGGTTTGAGGCGCAAATTGTAACGCCCGACTTTAATGTCTATGGGGCAACATTGCCCGGAGCGCCAGGTATTATCTCTGGTTTTAATCAGCATGTTGCTTGGGGCGTGACCAATGTGGCCCATGATGTTCGCGATTGGTACGCCATTCAATGGACCGATGAGACGAAGTCGAGCTATATCTTTGATGGCGAAGAAAAAGCCAGCGAGAAAATCCTCGATACCGTTTATGTGCGAGGAGCGGGCTTTGTTGTCGATACGCTTATTTATACGCATTTTGGCCCTGTCGTTCGTACCGTAAATGGCCAAGATTATGTCTTGCATTGGCAGGCCAACGAGCCTAGCTCCGAGGCCAAAACCTTTATCCTATTGGCCCAAGCCAAAAACTATCAAGATTATCAGGCGGCCATTAAGCATTTTTCTTGCCCCGCCCAAAACTTGGTTTTTGCTTGTAATAATGGAGACATTGCGCTTTGGACCCAAGGAAAACTGCCTTTGCGCCGACCCGAACAAGGAAAATTTGTAGCCGATGGCCGCTATTCCTTCAATCAATGGTCGGGCTTTATGCCTCAAAAGCATATTCCACATGAGTATAATCCCCAAAAGGGCTATGTGGCCTCGGCCAATCAGCATTCGGTCAGCCCCGCCTATCCTTATTATACCTATGGTTATTTTGAGGAGTATCGTGGGCGTTATCTCAACGGGCAGCTAGACGCCCTTTCTGCAGCCACCGATAGCGAAATGAAGGCCTTGCAATTGAGCAATTTTAGCCAAAAGGCCCAAGATTTTCTGCCGCTGCTGATGAAGTACTTGCAAAGAGGGGAGCTGAGCAAGGATGAGCTAGAGCTCTTGGCCCTTTTCCGAGATTGGGATTATGAATATACGGCAGAGGCCGTGGCCCCAACCATCTTTGAAGATTGGTTCTATAATTTGCAGGCCCTTACCTATGACGAACTCGAAGAGGCCGCCGCCCAAGGTATGGAACTGAATTATCCCGATGCCTGGCATTTGTTGGGCCTCCTCAAGCGAGATACCAGTTCTTTTATCTGGGATCAGGTAAGCACCGAGAAGCAAGAACGCATTGAAGATATTGTGACGCTTTCGTTTAAGGAAACCCTAAATACGGTGCCCAAAAATAAGTCGGGCCAACCCATCCGCTGGGGAGAAATGAAGGCCACAGCCCTCTATCACCTGGCCCGCATCGAGGAGTTTAGTATCCTAGATTTATCGGTGGGTGGTACCGCCGATGCCCTCAATGCCGTGAGCAACCGCTACGATTTTGCGGCCAGCCGAAAGGCCGATAGTCTGGTGCATAAGGGCGGCTCTGCGGCTGGACCCTCTTGGCGCATGATTGTCGAATTGGGCGAGAAGAAACCCAAGGCACAAGCCATTTATCCCGGTGGCCAATCGGGTAACCCCGGTAGCCATTACTATGATAATATGGTCCAAGCTTGGGCCGAGGGTCGCTACAACAAATTACTTTATCTAGAATCTGCCGAAGAAGGAAAAGAGAAGATCCGAATTCGCCAGCGTTTGCACTAAAAAAGACAATTTATTATGACTAGAGTACTATTAGGCGCCGCCGCGCTCTTTTTGCTCATCAGCCTTTCTTTTTGGCTTTTTGCAAGCTGGTGGTGGGCCAATTTATTCTTTGCTGTTCTCATCGGTTTTGCCATGCAGTTGGGCGCCGGCCCTAGCTTTTTGGCTGGAGCGGGCAGCAGTTTTCTCAGTTGGTTCATTAGCATGTACTGGATCAATGCGGGCAATGGCGGCTTGCTGCTCCAAAAAATGCGTGCGGTTTTGGGCCTCCCTTTTGGCTCAGATACGGGCGTCATGCTTTTCATTGCCTTGCTGGGCGCTCTGCTGGGCGGACTGGGCTTTCTCTTGGGCCAATTGGGCCGAGATATTGCCACTGGCCCCGTGGATGGCCGCTCTAAACGCCGAAGAAGAGGACGTAAACGCTCTGCAGCTACCTTTAAGCTTTAATTTTTTTTGGGGCTGCCCCGCCTTTCAGGCGGGTCGGGCTGTGCCGCAGCTCGCAGGTCTGCTCGGCCCTGCAGGCCTTTGCAGCAAAGCTGCAAAGGCCTTGGGTCTGCCGCCTGCGGCGGCCCTGCTATCCATCCCTCAGCCGCGTCGCTGCGCTCCTTTGCGGCGGCTTCGCCGCCTGTCCACCGCAAAATGGACCAATAAATAGCTAGTTTTTTTAACGAATATATATTATGAGTACAGAAAAAAAAGCCCACAGATCGGGCTTTGTCAATATTGTAGGCCACCCCAATGTGGGCAAATCTACTTTGATGAACGCCCTGGTTGGCGAACGGATGTCTATTATTACGAATAAACCCCAAACCACCCGCCACCGCATCCTGGGCATCGTCTCCGAAGAAGATTTTCAGATCGTTTTTAGCGATACCCCCGGCCTGATTCAAGACCCTAGCTATAAAATGCAGGAGCGCATGAATGAATATGTCAAATCTACCCTAGAGGATAGTGATTTGATGCTTTTGGTGGCCGATGCTACCGAAAAGATTGCTGATGAATCTGCCATTTTTGAGCTTTTGGCCAAACTAAAGGCTCCTGTTTTTCTTTTGCTCAATAAAATTGATCTGCTCCCCCCCAAAGAGCAACTAGAACAATTGGCCGCCTGGAGCAAAAAACTCGATTTTGCCGAGCTCATTCCCATCTCCGCCCTCAATCGCATCAATACCGATTTGGTCCTCGAAAAAGTGATCGAACGCATGCCCGAAGGCCCAACCTATTACCCTAAAGAGCAGTTTACCGACCGCCCAGAGCGCTTCTTTATGTCGGAAATCATCCGAGAGAAGATCTTACTCAATTATCATCAGGAAATTCCCTATTCGGTAGAAGTAGTGGTAGAGGCTTTTCAAGAAGAAGAAGATATTACCCGCATTTTGGCCAATATTTATGTGGCCCGAAAAACCCAAAAAGCAATTCTTATCGGTAAAGGAGGCCAAGCCATCAAACGCCTAGGCCGAGATGCCCGCCTGGCTATCCAAGAGTTTTTAGAGACAAAAGTCTATCTAGAATTGCACGTAAAAATTAAAGATAATTGGCGCGACGATGAGCGCAGCCTCAATTATTTTGGTTATACGTCTTAATCCTTTTATCTCTCTTGAAAGGGTTTGTTTATGGGCTTTTGCCTAAAAAGTAGGTAAAGTCCCTAATCTTATATTTTTTGTCCATAAAACTAGGATAATGCTTGAGAGTTTGCTTAAATTTGCGTACTATTATAGTCGAATAGTAGAATATACGGTACGACCATCTCCAAGATAAATCCTGCAGCTTTATGGAACAACTGACGCTGAGTTTCAAAAATATCATTCGCCAAAGATGCGAGGCCCAAGGCCAGCTTAATTTAGCAGAACTGCTAGAAACAGCCGCTAAGCAAGAGTTTGTCCAACTGGACACCGCCCTGCCCGAAGAGCATCTGCAGCTTCATTGGCAAGAGTTTAAGCAAGCCCGCTTGCAACAGACGGCCTTTAGAGAGTTGCGCTCTGCTCAATTACAATCTTACCCTTTCCAATATCTTGGCTACTTCCAATTAGGAGAAGAAGCCGAAGCCTTGCCTTTTGGAGAAGAACAGTTTTCGGCGAGTTTGCAGGCCCGCCCTCTTTTTGTTCAATCTGATGAGCAAGCCAAAGCTTGTAATATGAGTTGGTTGTTAGAGCTACTTACGCAGGCCGAAAAAGTAGCCGCCGACCCGCTTCGCCAAGATGAGCTATTTTGGGAGAAAGGAGCAGAAGGGCAGCCGCAGCTTCGGATGGAAAGAAAAAATGGAACGCAGAAGGAAGTACAGATTATTCGCTTTAATAATAATTATTCGACGGTGAGCTGGCAGCACCAAATTGAGCTAGGCTAGCCCACCGCTTTAGCTAAATGCTTATGAGTTTAAAAGCCTATTACGAGACCGTAGAAGCCGCTATCGCTAAATTGGGTATTGATCCCGTTTCTAGCCGAGGAAAAGAAAAAGAGGGCCTCTGGACCCTGACGAAGAAAGATATTATGGTCTGGATTGACCTCTGGGAAATTGAGAGAGAGGGCCGCCCTTATTTTCAGGTGATGTCGCCCCTTTTTCATGTTCCAGAAGATGAAAAATTAAGGGCCGAGCTTTTTGCCGAATTGCTGCAAATCAATGACCGCCTTTATGGAGGAGTCGCTTTTACTACTTTTAAGAAATGGATTTATCTTAAAACGATTCGTGAAGCAGAAGGACTCTCTGCCGATGAAGCCCATAATAGTATCATGAGAGTAGGCACTTATGCCGAACGACATGGAGAGGCCCTGGCCCATAAGTTTAATATCGAAATTGCTCGATTTAAGTAGATTGGAGCAAATGGCCCAAAAAAAAGGGAAGCTGCGAATTTTCGCAGCTTCCCTTTTTGCGTTTTGGGCGGCGCAGCCGCCACGGCCGAAGGCCGAACGGCCTAGCGATGTGGAAGGGGGGCCGCAGGCCAGACCGAAGCGCTTTAGCGCTGAAGGGCCGAGCGAATAGCGAGCCCTGCAACGTAGCGCCGCAAGGCGAAGCCGAAGCGGAGGCCCCAAACCTTAATCTAGTTCTTCAAAATCAATATATTCGCCATCATTTCGAGGCTGTTGTTTTTGTTTTTGTTGACTGTTGCTTTGCTTTTGTGTGCCAAACTCTTGTTCGCTAACATATTGGCCCTGGCCCTGTTGTTGGGCCTGCATTTGTTGCTGGAACATCCGCATAAATTGTTCTTGTGGACTAAGCGGGCGCTCTCGTTTGGGCGGGGCCAAAAATATGGGTCTAATGAGAAAACGGTAGACCAAATAAGCAAAGAAAATAAGAAATAAAATACGCATGATATAAGTCTTGTTGTAAGCTAAGAAAGGCAAAAAGAGCGCCTAGGAAGCTTTTACTGTCATTTTGGCAGCTTTGCTTTGTTTTTTCTGCTCTTTTGTCGCAAAGATATGCCCAGTAAGGATAGAAATGTCATCGGGAAACTCCATGCTGCCCTTAAATTCTTGCATTTCCTGCATTAGGGCCGCATTAAAATCATCGGCGGATAATTGATGATGTCTGCCAATGAAATCAGCAATAGCTTCTTCTTCGACGGTTTGCCCAGCCTCATTGCGCAAATCGGTCAAGCCATCGGTATAGAGGAAGAAAAATGCATCTTCTTTTAGATAGATTTCGCCCCATTCTAGCTTAGGAATTTTAGGAACAATGCCCAAAATTGTACAGCCTTTATCGAGCCGTTCTACCTGCCCATTTCGGTAAAGAAAAGGGGGATTATGCCCTGCATTGAGATAGAGCAAACGGCCCGTGCTGCGGTTGTAGCGGGCCACAAAAAAGGTAATGAATCGGTCGCCTCGGGTGGCTTTTAGGACCTTCTCATTGAGCCGGTCCACAAATTCGGGAATCTTTAGGTCCTTGCGATGAATGAGGGTTTGTAGGTTGGCCTGAAAGTTTGACATCAGGATGGCGGCAGAAATTCCCTTGCCCGAAATATCGGCAATACAAAAGGCAATTTCGTCTTCATTGAGCTCCATAAAGTCATAGTAATCGCCCCCCACGCCCTCATGAGGTTGGTAAATCCCCGCAAAATTAAAGCGTTGATTATTGGGCAGCTTGCTCGGAATGAGCATATTTTGCACCTGATTGGCCAGCCGAAGCTCATGCCGCATTTTCTCTTGGGCCAACTGTCTTTTAAATAGACGCTTGTTTTCTATGGCCACCGCCACCACATTGGTTAGGGTCCCAATAAAGCGAATGGCCTCAAAGAGATTTTCCCCTTTTCGGGCCTCCTTATAGACAAAGGCAAAGGCAATGGCCTCCTCCTTATGATAGACGGGAATCACATAGTTAAACTCGCAGAGCAAAGGATGGTCCTCCCCAATTTTGGCAATCCGCTGATAGGCCGAAAAATAATCGCTAATGTCTAGAACTAAGAGCTTTTCGTCTACTCCCTTATGCGTAGCAAGCTGCCAATGCCCATCTTTGCAACTATATAGGGCAAAGCGCTGGGCGCCCATCTCCCAACTTAAGGTATCGGTATAGATTTTAAACAGGTCCTGAATCTTAATGTTGTTGTTGATGGCCTGCGTAATCTCTGATAAGCGGTTAATCTGCAATTGCTGCAAGTAGAGCTTGTGTTCTAGCTCTTCTATCCGCGGCAAGCTTGTTTTATCTTGGCTGTCCATAGGCGCCGGTTTTGTCTCTATAAAAGAAGTAGTAATTTAAAGATAAGAAAAATCGCTGGTCTAAGGCCTTAAACTCTTGTTATTTGGGCGCATCTTCTAACTTAGGCTTTGTATTTTGCGCCTCAATCATTTTTATACCTTATGGATTCACTTACTCAGGCTGTGCTTGGTGCCGCTTGCGGACAAGCTGTTCTCGGCCGAAAAATTGGCCCTAAAGCCTTGGCTTGGGGCGCTATTGCGGGCACTTTACCCGATCTAGATGTGATTAGTCGCGTCTTTAGTGAGCATGAAGTTTATGGCTTGCTTTATCATAGAGGATTAACGCACTCTATTTTTATTACGCTGCTAGCTCCGCCTTTATTGGGCTATCTGGCCCATAAGCAAAGGGGGGGGGTGGCGGTCCTTTTTGGCCTTTTGCTGGTCCTTTTTATGGGCGGGACGGGCCTCAAAGAAGAGAGCGCTGTTTTACAGGGCATTGGCCTTTTTATTCTGGCCGTTACGGCCTGGGTCGGCTGGCGATATTGGGGCAGCAAAAACCCGCCAAAACTTCAAGAAGAACCCGGCTGGAAAAGCTGGAGCTGGATGTTCTTTTGGGCCATTCTGACTCATTGGCTCATTGATGCCGGCACTAGCTACGGCACCCAAATTTTTGAGCCCTTTTCTTCTTATCGATTCTCTTTTAATAATATCGCTATTGCCGACCCACTCTATACTTTGCCGCTTTTACTGGCCGTGATGATTATCCCCTTTTTTAAGAATAAAAGTTGGCAACAGCGCATCAATACCACCGCTTTGGTCCTTTCTACGGCCTATATGGCCCTTACTTTTGGCATTAAGGCAAAGGTCAATGCGGTCGTTAGCGAAAATATTAAGGCCCAAAATATAGAAGAACTCAGCTATGTGACTTATCCCACGATTCTCAATTGTATGCTCTGGCAAACGACTATCGAAACCGCCGATGCCTATTATTATGGGGTCTATTCTATCTGGGATGAAGAGCCTACAATAAAGTTCCAAAAGTTACCTAAACAACATCAGTTGCTGGACCGCTGGAAAGGCCATGAGTTTGTCGATATTCTCCTCTGGTTTTCGCAAGGCTATTATAATGTTACCGAAAATCCAGACGGTAGCCTGCAGTTTAATAATCTTCGCTTTGGCCTGATGGGCTTTGGCCTCTTAGAGGATAGCGATGGCTATATTTTTAAGTTTAAATTGGCCGAAAAAGATGGCGAGCTAAGCGTAGAACAGGTCCGTGATATGGATAAATTACAACCTAAGTTGCTCTTCTCTTTGCTCTGGAATCGCATCTGGGATAAACATCCTGCCGTCAATAAGTAATTGTTTTTTTGGGGCCTCCGCTGCGGCTTCGCCTTGCGGCGCTACGTTTCGGGGCTCGCAGGTCTGCTCGGCCCTGCGGCCTGACGGCCTTGGTCTGCGGCTTCGCCGCCCCCCTACACATCGCTAGGCCGGCCAGGGCTACACATCGGTTACTCCCTTCGGTCGTCGAACTGCTCCCTAAAGGGCTTGTTGTGGCCATTTGGCCTGCGGCCAGGGCGGTCAAGCCGCCCCATTATTCGCTCTAAAATTAGTTGATTATGTCTCTTCTTCATTCGCTCCAATTGGGCCCATTAACACTGAAAAATGCGGTTTTTATGGCGCCGCTCACCCGCTGCCGAGCCGATAATCCAGAAAGGCTGCCCACGGCCTTGCATCAGGAATATTATGCGCAGCGAGCTACAGCTGGTCTCCTTATTTCAGAGGGCTTGCCCATTTCTGATCGAGCTGGGGGCTATTTGTTTGTGCCGGGCATTTATACTCCCGCTCAGGTAGAGGCCTGGAAAGCCGTAACGGCTGCCGTAAAAGCTAAAGGCGGCCATTTCTTTGCCCAAATTTGGCATGTGGGCCGAGTTTCTCATCCCGATCTGACGAATGGACAAGCACTTTTGGCCCCTTCAGCTATTGCTACGGGCAGTAAGAGCCGAACCTATGAAGGGCTCAAGCTTTCTCCTGTTCCCAAGGCTATGGACCAAGAAGATATTCAAACCGTAATTAGCCAGTTTAAGCAGGCGGCCGCCAATGCCTTGGCCGCTGGCTTTGATGGGGTAGAGCTGCATACGAGTAATGGCTATCTTTTTCATCAGTTTTTTGCCAATTCGGCCAACCAACGCCAAGATGAATATGGCGGCAGTATTCCCAATAGAGCCCGCTTCCTCTTTGAGGTCCTCGAGGCGGTCCAAGAAGTTTGTCCCCTAGAAAGAGTAGGCCTGCGCTTTAACCCTATGCTCGATGGGCATATCGGTATTGAGGTAGATGAAGAAACGATCCCTTTCTTTGATTATCTCTTAGATAAGCTCAATGATTATCCTTTGGCTTATGTGCATCTAAGTCGGCCGGGCCAAGCTTTTGCCCACCGCCAATTGGCCGAAAAAGAGAAGGACCCCAATTTGTTTATTCAAGATGTGATTGGCCATTATCGCCAAATTTATAAGGGCGTTTTAGTGGCCAATGGCGGCTATACGGCCCAAACTGCCCAAGAGGAATTGGCCCAAAATAGAGCAGATGCTATCGCTTTTGGCAAAGCCTTTATCTCTAATCCCGATTTGGTCCAAAGAATAGAACAAAATGCAGCCTGGGCGCCCTGGAATCCCGATACTTTTTATACTCAAGGTCCAGAAGGCTATACCGATTACCCCTTTTTATCTGAGGGCTAGCATAAAAAAGGAGCAAGCGTAATTTACGCTTGCTCCTTGCTTTTAGGGCCTTGCTCTATTCATAATTAGAGCCTTCTTCTAAGTATTGTAGCATCTCTTTGCGATAGAGGTCAGGCAGACAGCCTTCTTGGCCTTGTAGTAGGCAACCTACAGGAATCTCTGGATAAAGTTGGTCATATCTTCGGACCTCACTCATCGAAATCCGTCGAAGAATATGTTTTCTAGATAGTTCTGAGGGCTCTTTCATGCCCGCCGCTGCGAGTAGTTCAACTAAAGCATGCACGGTCTTTTTATGAAAGGAGTAAATCCGCTCGGCCTTATCTGGAACATTTAGGCCTTTCATCAGTTGTTTGTTTTGGGTGGCTACCCCTGTAGGGCATTTATTGGTATGGCATTCTAGGGCCTGAATACAACCCACGGCCATCATCATGGCGCGGGCACTATAACAAGCATCGGCGCCTAGGGCCAAGGTTTTGGCCAAATCAAAGCCACAGCTAATTTTACCCGCGGCCAAGACCTTAATATCCTTTTTGAGGTCAAAGCCCCGAAGGGTGTCTACGGCAAAGCTCAGCCCATCGCGTAGGGGCATTCCTAGGGAGTCGGAAAATTCTACAGGAGCGGCACCAGTTCCCCCTTCTCCACCATCAATAGTAATAAAGTCGGGCTTGATGCCTGTTTTGACCATGGCTTTGCAAAGATCGTAAAACTCAATTTCAGAGCCAATACAGAGCTTAAAGCCAATAGGGCGGCCCTTAGACAACTGCCGAAGTTGGGCCACAAACTGCAGCAACCCCTCTGGTCCCTGAAAAGCTTTGTGGTAGGGTGGCGAAAGCACATCGGTTCCTGCTTGCACTCCCCGAATTTTAGCAATTTCGGCGGTGTTTTTCTTGGCGGGCAAAATACCGCCATGTCCGGGTTTTGCCCCTTGCGAGAGTTTAATTTCCACCATTTTGATGTCGGGATGGTCCACTGTTTTCGCAAACTTATCGGGGTCAAAGTTGCCATCATCGGCTCGGCAGCCAAAGTAGCCCGTTCCAATTTGCCAGATGAGGTGACCGCCTTGAGAGAGGTGGTAGGGACTAACTCCGCCCTCGCCAGTATTTTGGGCAAAGCCGCCTTTGGCGGCCCCTTTGTTCATGGCCATCACGGCATTGGCAGAAAGGGAGCCGAAGCTCATGGCCGAAATATTAAAAATGCTAAGATCGTAGGGCTGACTACAGTCTGGTCCACCTACAGAAACCTTGGGATCTTGTTCAATACTATCAAAGGCAAAGGGGTAAGTAGAATGCGTCATCCATTCATAGCCTTCATCATAGATATCGAGTTGGGTACCAAAAGGAACTGTTTCCTTGGCTTTTTTGGCCCTTTGATAAATGAGGGAGCGCTTGCGGCGGCTAAAAGGCGTATGGTCCAAATCCGACTCAATAAAATACTGGCGGATAGCGGGACGCAGGCCCTCTAAAAAGTAGCGCATTCGGCCAATGAGGGGGTGTGTTTTTCGAATGGCATGATCGGTCTGAATCATATCCTGAAGGCCCATAAAGAAGAGCGGGAGTAAAATAACTAGGGCCCAAAGGAAGTGAATAGACAGAAAATAGGCCGCAATCGCGGTGGCGGCAAAGAGCAGCAGCGATACGGCCAAAAATTTCTGGGGAAAGTTGTTAATCGTCATAATTTATTGCGTCAGTGAATACCTGACTACTTCGCTTTTTTAACCCACTTTTGGAGTTTTTTTGCGGCTTTGGGGTCAGAGGGCTGCAGGGCATCTCTATCGACAAAGTTTCCTTCAGCATCAACAATCAGGTAGTGAGGAATGCTATAAATATAAAAAAAACGAAGTAATTCTTTACTGTCTCGACCAGCTCTTTGCCAATGCTCGCCAGTTTGGCGGAGTTCGAGCTTATCTAGGGCCTTTTGCCAAGACTGGGGCTTATCGTCTAATGAGAGGTAGAGAAAAACGACTTCTTCGCCTAGTTTTTCATGTAATTTCTTGGAGTGGGGCATTGCTTTTTTGCAAGGGCCGCACCAGCTGGCCCAAAAATCAATATAAATCACTTTGCCTTTGTGCTGGGCCAAGATATCGGCTAGGCTTTTTTCTTGCTCGCCATCTGCAGAGTTGAAGCTATGGCTGCTGAGCAATTCGGGCAGTGTTTTATTGGATTGTGCGAAGAGGTTGCCTCCTAGAAAGAAGAGAAAACTGAGGGACAAGAGTAGCTTGTTCATAGAATTGATATTGAATGTGAAAGGATGCAGGAGGGACGTTATTTAGGCTCAATATTAGGGCCAGCTTTTTTTCTGTTTAGCTGTTGTTTTGGATCTAGGGCGGCGGCGAAGCCGCCGCAAAGGAGCGCAGCGACGCGGCTGAGGGATGGATAGCAGTGGCCGAAGGCCAGACCGAGCCAGCGAAGCTGGCGAAGGGCCGAGCAGACTTGCGAGCTGCGGCACAGCCCGACCCGCCCGCAGGGCGGGGCAGCCCCAAATCCTGATGGAAATTAGAAAATAGCAAGGAAAATAAGTCTGCTTAGGGCGAATATTTGGCCTGCTTCTAAAAAAGATTTAGTGAAATCTAGGTTTTTTAAGAAGTTGTTTATCTTTGCAAGCAAATTTTTTTTTACAAGATCAAATCAGCTGGCTGAAAAAGAAAGAGATATAATGGCAGATCAACCCATAAAAACGGAGCTTCAGGATTTTGACGTAGATCAGTTTCGCGATCAAACTACAGAAACTTTTGAGAAGTATAAGAACGTGATTTTTGGCGCTTTGCTCGCCGTTGTCCTCATTGGTGGGGGCTACTATTTCTATAGTGACTTTTACATGAAGCCTAGAAATGAGAATGCCAACAAGGCTATTTTTCAGGCTGAGGCTATGTTTCAGAAAGATTCTTTTTTGCTAGCCCTCAATGGTACAGGCGCGGCTTTGGCCGGGCAGATGGGCGGCAGCTATGAAGGTTTTCTAGATATTATTGCTAACTATAGTGGAACAGATGCGGCCAACCGTGCGCATTATGGCGCTGGGGCTTCTTTGCTTCGCTTGGGCAAGGCTGAAGAAGCGATTAAGTACTTGGAAGCTTATAACGGCAAAGATGGTTATTCTCAGGCTGCAGCTTATGCGCTTTTGGGTGATGCTTACTCGGAAACGAATGACAATGAGCAGGCTTTGAGCTATTATGAGCAGGCGGCTAAAGAGAGCCCTAATGCCATGATGACGCCTATTTATATGCGTAAGGCGGCCCTCTTTAATGAGGTCGTGATGAACAATGCAAGCCGTGCATTGGAGCTATACAAAGAGATTGAACAGAAGTATCCTGAAGCAGCTGAGCGCTTGAACATCTCAAAAGATGTGGTTCGCTTGGAGCAAGGAAAATAAGATATGATTCAGCAAAGAGAAAGGGCGCCGACCAATTGGTCGGCGCCCTTCTTTTTTGGCCCTAAGGCTCATTTAGATGGCAATGATTTCAAAACCATTGGCGGTAGGACGAAGGATAAACATGGCCATATCAGAGGCCGAGAAAAGCGCCTGCTTTTTGGGCAGCAAGTTGGCGCCATTAAAGAAGATATCGCCTGCTTGTAGGTTGTACATTTGCTGGCGCTGCGGATATTTGGCCGCAAACTCTTCTTTGTCCATGACTTCCGATTTATAGCTATCTAGGTACATCTGATAACTAACTTGAATGTCGCTGCGAATGGGGTTCTCATCGCAAAAATCAGATTTTAGCTGGGGCGTAATGCTAAAACGCTGCCCCGACTCCATCGCAATGACCTCCGAGGCTAGACTGTTGGCCACCAATTGGCAGTTGCCATCAAAATAGGCCTTGATGAGTTCTTGCCCAAAGGCGAGGGCCTTGGCTTTCTCCTTAGAGATAGGAGCCTTAATGGTACTGCTGCTAATAGTACTGCCCTTTTTTTGGGCCAATAGGTTGGGGCCTGCCAATAGGAAGCAGGCGGCAAAGAAAATACTGAATACTGTTTTCATCATAGTTTTTATTCTTTTGAAAGACGATCAATCAATCGCCGAGACATATCTACAAAGTTTTCTTCAGAGATTAGGCCAATTAGCTCCTTATTCTTTAGAACGGGCAAAATTTTTACGCCTTCTTTCCTCATAATCTTCATGACTTCGGTAATGGTGTTTTGAGGCGCAACGGTTCGGGGATGAAGCTGCATGATTGCGCCTACCGTTTTTCCCTCTTCCTTTTGAGGACTAGATAAATAGCGCATGATCGATTTGGCCGTGACCACCCCCTGCAAATGCCCTTCTTCATCTTCTACCGGCAGGTAGTTCAGGTCGTTCCAATCCATCAGGCTGTAGGCGTATTCTACAATATCATCTTGATGGACCGTAACCAGGTCCGTACTCATAAACTCCTCAACCAATAGCTTGGAGGGGTCGTATTGATGAAACTGCCCTAGCTCCGGAATTTCCCACTCATGTACAGGCCGGCTCTGCGTCTGATGCTCATAAATGGCCGCCGTGATGGTGGTCAAGCTTTCATCTACGCTGGTCTCTTTCTTGAATTTAGAGAAGGTACGCAGAATCCAACGGGCCCCATTACTATGCCGGCGAACCCTTTCTTCCATAATGCCCAAATAGCGATCAATATGCTCCGGCTCAATGTTCCGATGGGCTAAACCCGCTCTGGCCATAGGCAAAAGTTCTTCTAGCATTAGGGTGCGAGCATTCACTTTTTTGTCGCCGGTCCAGGTAAATTCAGAATCAATCCCCATCTTGGCGGCCTTGATAAAGTTGTCTCGAGCATCATCAAAACTCATGAGTTTGGTGATGTCGTTATGGGCCAAGGACATGCCCTCCATCAAACCCAACCAAAAGGCCGAATTAGCCATTTCATCAATCACGGTAGGTCCAGCACCAAAGACGCGGTTTTCTATCCGAAGATGAGGTTTGCCATTGCCCGAAATACCATAACATGGACGGTTCCAGCGGTAGACGGTACCATTGTGCACCTGCAAGGCTTTTAGCTTGGGGGCTACTTTCTGGGCCAAACGCTCTAAGGAGTCTTCCTCGATGTCGGTGCCCAATATAATACGGAAACGGGTGATGTCTTCTTTGTAAATCTCTAGGGCCGACTTATGCAACCAGTCGTGCCCAAAGGTGACTCTCGGACTCTGGTCTCTGAGGTGGTCCCGGCTCTTTCGGTTGTCTATCGATTGCTGAAAAAGGGCAATTCGCGACTCATGCCAAAGCCGCTTGCCAAAAAGAAGAGGGGAGTTGGCGGCCATGGCCAATACCGGCCCCGTAACGGCTTGGGCAATGTTGTACATTTTGACAAAATCTTGCGGACGAACCTGCAAATGTACCTGAAAACTGGTGTTGCTCGCCTCTAATAAGGGCGAATCATGCCGCACAATCAATTCGTCAATCCCCACTATATGCAGCTCGTAATCACTGCCCCGCATTTTGCGCAAAGCGTGCATCAATGCGGCATAACGCTCCTTGGGCGTGAGCTTGCTCATGTGCAAATCAAACTTGCGCAAAGAAGGCAATATCCCCGTGAGTAGCAATCGGCTGTCGTGCCGAGCCGCAACCTTGGCCAACTCTCCCAATCGTTGCCGTAGCTCGCTTTCCATATTAAATAAAGCATCTCCCTCAAAACGTTGAGGAGATAGATTGATCTCTAAGTTGAATTGGGCGAGCTCGGTGGTCAACCATTCTGGATGAAATTCTTCCAAAATTTGCATGGCTGTGCAAGCCGGCTTATAATGTTTGTCAATTAAACACATTTCTTGCTCCGCCCCAATGCGCAAAACATCATCCTCAAACCAGTTGCCCTCTAGCATGGTCTCAAAGGCTTGAACATCTTGTAGTAACTGCCGCACAAAGTGCTGCATATCGCTCTTACTACTGGAGCTAGCTAGTCGTACACGTTCTTCTCCCATATGATTTCGTAGTTAAATAAAATGTTAAGGACCTTACGAACATAAAAAGAAGTCTATTAAAAAAGGGACTTTTGCCCAATTTTATTAAGCTGGCTTGCTTTATTTGCAAACTTTATAAAAGTTTTTTGTTTTGGGGCTGCCCCGCCCTGCGGGCGGGTCGGGCTGTGTCGCAGCTCGCAGGTCTGCTCGGCCCTGCGCAAAAAAGCTGCGCTTTTTTGCTGGCTCTGCGGCTGCGCCGCCCTGCTTTCCATCCCTCAGCCAGGGGCGGCTGGAACAGCCGCCGCTAAACCCTTGCCGCCTGGCTTTCGTTTAGACGAATACTAGCCTTCACTCTAAATTTTAACCTTATGCGTTTTCTCTTTGCTCTTTTTCTGCTTAGCTCTAGCCTGTTGTTGTCTTGCGATAAAAATGGAGACCGTCTCGAATTGCCTTTTACTACTTGGGTAGAGGTTCCCGCAGGCCTCAATGGGGTACTAACCTATCACTTTCCCACTGATGTCTATACCAATGGAACAGTGCCCGAAAATCTCAAGCAGGCACAACCCGCCCGCATCCGTCTCTATTTAGAAGATGGACAGGCTTCTTTTGATTTTGCCCGACGCGTTTACCTAGATGCCGTGACCGATAGCAGCCGCAATGAGCTAGGCTACCGCCTAGACGTTCCCCTGACCAATTCGGCTAGCCTAGATTTATTCCCCTCTATTGTGGACCTCAAAGAGCAGTTGGCCCAAGATCAGTTTCGCATTGAGCTGAAGATTGATCTCCGCTCTACCACTACAGCCACTAGCCGCATGAGAATCGAGCTAGATTTTCTGGCCGAATTGCTCGATTAAATAACGCAGGCCCAAGGCATAGCCCCGCCAACCCAATCCAGAAATAACGCCTACTGCCGCCTCTGCCAAATAGGAATGTCGCCGGTATTCCTCCCGCTGATGAACATTGGAGAGGTGCACTTCTACTACCGGCCGACTAATGCCCCGAACCGCATCGGCTAAGGCAATAGAGGTATGGGCATAGGCGCCTGGATTAAAGACAATGCCTAAATAATCAAAGCCAACGGCATGTAGCTGGTCCAAAAGGGCCCCTTCATGATTCGATTGGAAATAATGTAGCCGATAGGGGAGCAAGAGCTCACCCATATCGGCGTTTATTTGGTCCAGTATCTCCTCAAAGTTTGCCGAACCGTATACTTCGGGCTCTCGCTTCCCCAGTAAATTGAGGTTGGGCCCATTCATAATCAATAGATCTTTCATTGCTGCTGTTAGTATGGTATTCGTCGCTGCGCTCCTCATGCGCAATATGTCCCCGCCCACCCACCCCTCTACGGGATTCCTTAAGGAATCCCTCGGGGAGGCTGGACCAAAACAAAACTAAGCGATTCTATACCAAAGGCCCAAAACAAAAAGCAAGAAAAACCCGCCCCAACCTATGTAAGCCAGATGGATCGGCTCCTCCTCAGGCAGTTTGCAAGAGATCGCCTTCTGCGGCTCAGCCTGCTCTATAGCGCCTTGCTCTGCTCTTGGCTGCGGCTCGGCCTTGGGCGAGTCCGTCTTTTTCTTGGGCGCTGGACAGCGGTCCATGGGCTTTTGGATCTCCTCCAAAGCAGGTTGTTGCGGATCTGCAAGCGTATCGCTTACCCTCGGCAGACTATCCTCCTCAAAGCCAATAAACTCGATATTCCTGGGGTAGCGCTTACGCAGCTCTTCCATCGAGAGCTTTTGCTGATGAATATATAAATGGTTCTTTACGGTATCGATCTCAAGCGATTGGTCCCAATCTCTTATGGTCTCTACGACCATAGAATCATTCAGCTTTTCTAGCCGAATCATCATGGGGGGCGGCAAACCAAAGTCATCCTCTGGCAAGTCCTCTGGATTAAAAAAAGGCAGCTCGCCCGCAAAACTTTTGTAGGCTATTGCTTTGGTTTGCCCCCAAATGGGCCCTTGCAAAAGGACCAAAGCTAAAAGACAGAGTATCAGTTGTTTCATGAGTTGTTGTGATTTGGCGTAAACTGTTAAAAAAAGTTTGGGCTCTTCAAAAAACAGCCGCAAACTATTGGCCAAAAGTTGGAAGGCTTAGCTAGGGGAGGCCCCATAGGCTAGTTTGTCAAACAAATAGCAGTATACTATAGCTCTTAGCTAATTTGTAGATGCAAAATGGCTAGAAACAGTTGTTTAGCGCTAATCTGCAATTGCAAAACAGCTCTGGCGTGGCGCCAGAGCTAATCTGCAGTTGCAAAACGCCTCTGGCGTGGCGCCAGAGCTAATCTGCAGTTGCAAAACGCCTCTGGCGTGGCGCCGGAGCTAATCTGCAGTTGCAAAACGTCTCTGGCGTGGCGCCGGAGCTAATCTGCAGTTGCAAAACGCCTCTGGCGTGGCGCCGGAGCTAATTTGCAGTTGCAAAACGCCTCTGGCGTGGCGCCAGAGCTAATTTGCAGTTTACAAATCCCTCCGGGCGTATCTATAATGCCCTATCTTTTTTTTCTGGACTGACCCTACTACAGTTTAGGCACAGGGGCTTAGCAGCGAAATATGGAAGACAGTTGTATTTTGGGGCCAAATATCCTGCAGCCTAAAGGCCGCAGCCAATCCAAGGGGCCTTGATATTTCTCGCCGCAGGAGCTTAAAAGCCCCTGCTTCATTGGAGATGGGCGAAGCCCTTCGGTTTTCAGGTCCTGCGGCTTTTAAGCTGCAGGCCATGGGAAGCTAAAGCGCTAGCTTATTGGGTACTTATCTGGCTGCGGCTTTTAAGCTGCAGACTACAGATAGCAGGCGGCGAAGCCGCCGCAGGCCTAGCGATGTGCAGCAGTGGCCGTCAGGCCAGACCAAGCGGGCCTTAGCCCGCGCAGGGCCGAGCGAACAGCGAGCTGCGAAACGTAGCGCCGCAAGGCGAAGCCGCAGCGGAGGCCCCAAAAAACAATCACCTAGCTATTATAGCCCATCAACTTATCGAGGGAGGGGCCACTAATGACCACCACGGCAGAGCGGGGCACACTATCGCCGCCTTCTGGCCAATGGCTCGTGAGTTCCTCTAGGCTAGGGCTGGTCTCTCCGGGATGCTGCACACTGAGGAAGAGGTGGCGACCGTCGGGCGTGAAGTAAGGGCCAGTGAGCTCGGCATCTTTGGGGGCAGAAGCGACCCGAATCACCTTGTCCTCTGCCTGATGATAGACGAACAAACTATTGTTGCCATAGGGCGTATAGGGGGCCTTGCCGATCTTGCTGCCAGAGATATCGGAGGTAAACCAAAGGTTGCCTCTGGGATCAAAGGCCATATTATCGGGGCAGGCAAAACCGAAGTCCGCCCCACCGGTCAAAAAGGCTTCTGCCTTAAATGTAAGGCCTGTTTTATCTTCTGAATCTTCTTCAATCTTGAGAATTTGGCCCATATAATCTCCCTTGGGAATATTATTAGTGAGCGTGATGAGCACATTTCCCGTTTGGGGATCAAACTCAATATCCTCGGGGCGATTGAGGGGCGTAGCGCCCAAGAGTTTGGCGGCCTCTCGCAGACGGATAAGGACCTCCGTTTGGTCCTTAAAATGCTCTTGCAAAATGGGCTGCTCCTCATAATTGAGGGATAGCCACTCGCCTTTTTCGGTATTGGCGGCATAGAGTGTGCCCTCGGTCAGGCTACCGGGTTGGCTGCTAATAAACTTATAGATATGTTCATCATTTTTGTCATCGCCGGTATAGACCACTAGGCGGCCATCGGAGGCTTCATGCACCTGAGCGCATTCATGGGCACAGCGGCCTAGGGCCACCAACTTACGGGCTTTTCCGCTCTTAATATTCACCTCGACCACCCAGCCATAATGCTCGGGCAGATTATCGGGATACTTATGTTCCCAGCCATAGGCAGAGGCGATGCGTTTGGGTTGTTCGGCATCTTGGCTATAATCGCTTTCGCCATAATAAAATTGGTAGTTTTCCTCACAGGTCAGGATGCTGCCCCAGGGCGTCACGCCGCCCGCACAATTGCCAAAGGTGCCCATAGCGACCTTTTTGCCAGCTATGGCTTCGGGCCAATCAAAAGGGATTTCGGTAAAGCCATTTAGGCGGCGGTTATAGTCGCTATCCTGCTTAATGGTCCAGGGGCCATCGGCTTTTTTTTGGATATGCAGAATAGAGCCGCCCACCTCATAGAGCTCTTGGTCAATGGCCTCCTTCGTCTTTGTTTTGGGGTCGGCTTTGCGGGCAAAACCGTGTACAAACAGAGGGTCGAGATATTCGTGATTAACCCAAAGCAGGCCTTCTTGTAGATCTGGCCCTTGTTGGAGCGGGATATAGGCGGTATAATCGTTATTAAAGCCAAACTTATCTTTAGGAGAAATCTCATCCTGCCATTTGGCCAAAATCTGATACTCCAGCCCCTCATCGAGAAGGAGTTGGTCCTCGGTTTTGGCGGCCAGGCCTTTAAAAGGGAACTCAATTTTGGGTTCTATTTTTTCGCCAGTTTCGGTATAGCCCTTATTATGTTGGGGTTCGCCACAAGACTCTAGGCTAGTGAATAGGCTAGCGCCAGAAACAGCTAGGCCTGTACGGCCCAAGAACTGTAGAAAAGATCGTCTGTTTTGCTCTTTCATGATATGAAGTTTATTTAGCACTGATGTTTTATTTTGGGGCCCGCGGCCGGCTAGCCTTCGGCTAGCTCGGCCGCCGCTATGCTGCGCGGCTCGCAAGTCTGCTCGGCCCTGCAGCCGCCTTTGGCGGCTTGGGTCTGGCCTTGCGGCCACCGCTGCGCAGCGCTGGGCCAAAAGCGCTTGATTAGCTAGTTAAAGTTAAAAAGCATCCTTTGCATTCAGAAGTATTGGGTTAAAATTTAAGGAGAATTAAACTGGGGCCAAAAAAAAGCTGGTTCTAGAAATAGAACCAGCTCATATTAGCTAAAGTAATGGCTTAATTATTTTGGGCTGCGGGATTACTTTTTATTTGGGCGGCCAACTGGATCAATTTCACCAGCTCGGCACGGTCGCCATTGGGGTCTTGGCCTTTGGCAGAGAGGGCCCAATTTTTCACCTTATCAAAATTGGCCGTTCCCTTAAATTCGGAATCTCGGAGCAGCATGCCAAAGGCAGCTACAGCGGCCGAGAAACGGAAGTTATCGGAGGTTTGCTCTACGGCAGCATCCTTATTGAGGTTAAACTCTAGGAGTTTGCTTTTGTCGCTATCCAGAGGTTTGTAGCGCAGCTTAAGCGTCATGAGGTCGCTACTATTATTTTTGATGCTTGGGGCATCTTGGTATTTGAGTGCGGGTTGTTGAGTGACTTTTTGGGTAGAGGCCGAACCTTGTGGAATAATTTCATAGATGGCCGTAACGGTATGACCAGCGCCCAGCTCGCCTGCATCCTTGGTATCATCATCAAAGTCTTCGGCTTTGAGTAGGCGGTTTTCATAGCCGACTAGGCGGTAAGCTTTTACCCATTGTGGGTTAAATTCAATTTGGATCTTCACATCCTTGGCGATGCTAAACATATTGGCGCGCATTTCTCGCACAAAGACCTTTTTGGCCTCCTTTTCATTATCGATATAGAAATAATTGCCATTGCCGGCATTAGAAATCTGCTCCATGCGATCATCTTTATAATTGCCCATACCAAAGCCGCAGATCGTGAGGTAGATATCGAGTTTGCGTTTTTCGGTAATCAGGTCCACCAAATCAGAGCTACTAGAAGGGCCAACATTAAAATCGCCATCGGTAGCGAGGATCACTCGGTTGTTTCCCCCTTCAATCAGGGCTTCTTGGGCTGTTTTATAGGCCAGCTCAATTCCTTGTCCACCGGCGGTAGAGCCGCCAGCTTCTAGGCGATCGAGGGCAGAAAGAATTTTATTGGCTTGGCTAGCGGGGGTAGCAGGCAGGACCAGTCCGGCGGCTCCCGCATAGGCCACAATAGCCACCTTATCCTTATCATCTAGTTGGGAGAGCAACATTTTGAGGCCTTTTTTGAGTAGGGGGAGTTTATTATCGCTAGACATAGAGCCAGAGCAGTCAATCAAAAAGACCAAATTAGAGGGCTTGAGTTCATCATAGTTGAGGTCTTTCCCTTGTAGGCCAATATGCAAAAGCTGATGCTCTTGGGCCCAGGGGGCTTGGCTAAGCTCCATATTTACGGAGAAGGGATGTTCGCCAGTGGGTTGGGGATAATCATAATCAAAATAATTGATCATTTCTTCTAGGCGGACGGCTCCATTGGGGGGGAGTTGGTTCCATTCGCTTAGGTAGCGGCGGACATTGCTGTAGGCTGCATTATCTACATCAATAGAAAAGGTAGAGAGGGGATTATCTTTGGCCCCAAGGAAGGGGTTTTCGATAATTTTGCCATACTCTTCGGTATTTTGGGCAATATCGCTAAGGGTATCGCCGAGGGCATCGGGATCTTCTGGCTCGACGACTTCGCCAGCGGCTTCTTCGGTGACGGCGGCCATTTCTTCTTTGAGGGAAGAGCGGGACTGGGTCATCATTTCGGCCTCTTTGGCTCCAGAGAGTTTAGATTGTTCACAGCTTTGGCCCAAAAACAAAAAGCTGATGAGGGCTAGGGGCAAAAAGTAGGATTTCATAGTGGTTGATTTAAGTAAAGGAGGAATATCCTCTAGGGGAAAATATTTGCTTCAGTGCATTAGATGAAGCCGAGGGGGCTTCTGGCGTTTTAAGATAAGCTTTTTTTGTGTTTTTGCTGGATTGTTTTGGGGCTGCCCCGCCCTGCGGGCGGGTCGGGCCATTGCGCAGCTCGCAGGTCTGCTCGGCCCTGCAGCGGCGAAGCCGCTTTGGTCTGCCGCCTTTGGCGGCCCTGCTACAGCCCCTCAGCCTGCGGGCCTTCGGCCCTTTTAAGTATTGGTTTCTAAATTTTGCGGCCAGCCTCCCCGAGGGATTCCTTAGGGAATCCCGTAGAGGGGTGGGTGGGCGGGGACATATAGAGGAATGAGGAGCGCAGCGAGGAATACCGCTTAAAAGGGAGGGCCAATTGGCCGAAGAAGAACGCTCCAATAAAACTGATTTGATGAGCGGCCCAGCGCTGCGGAGGGGTGGCCGCAGGCCAGACCGAAGGCGAAACGAAGTGAAGCCTGAAGGGCCGAACAGCCCTGTGAGCCCCGCAGCATAGCGGCGGCCGGCAAGCCGGCCGCGGGCCCCAAAAAAAGAAGAGCCAACCCACCTTTCGGCAGATTGGCTCTTCGGCATGCGGCAAAAGCTCAGCTTATCGGAGAAGCGTCACTTGGCCACGAACAGTTTGTACTTCTCCACCAGGGAGTTGGTAAGAGAATACATAGATATAAACATCACGGGCTTGCAATTCGCCATTGAGGGTACCGTCCCAACCCTCGCGAGGATCGTTATTGTCGCCATCAAAAACAACTTGTCCCCAGCGGTTGTAGACCTTAAACTCGACAACCTCTACATTACCGCTCAAGCGGTAAGGCAATGGGCGGAAGCTATCGTTTTCTCCATCATTGTTAGGCGTGAACGCGTTGGCAAATCCAGAGAATTGGACAGGTAGAAGGTTAAGGTAAAGGGTATCAGTAGATTGGCAAGATCCATTGTCGGCAACGATAACGAAAGCCAAAGGATTTTGCGTAGTATCTAGAGTCGTTACGGTAGTTTGGTAAGCGTTGGCATCGGCCACATCAGAGGCGGGAGACCAAACATAGCTTACACCAGTTTCTGCGCCAGAGGTACCGGCGGCGATATCAATTGTGCTACCGACAGGCATGCTTGTATCCTGAACGCTAGGACTTACAATATAAGGAGCGATAACAGGGTAGCGAACCTCGGCAGTAGCGGTAGCAGAGCAACCGTTAACATCTGTAGCAGTGAGGGTATAAGTACCTTCAGTAACCCCATTGAGATTAGTCACTGTATCGCCAGTGCTCCATAGGTAGCTGTAAGTAAATACGCCTGTGCTATCGGGCCATCCAGCTTGAACATTAGCGGCAAGGTCTTCACAGTTAGTTACATCAATAGCTACTTCGGGGTCATCTTCTAGGACCACTAGGCCATCGAGGCTAGTTTCACAAACGCCACCATCTAGAGTAACCGTTACCGAGTAAGTACCTGCAGAGAGGTTGCTTACATCTTGGGTCGTTTCTCCATTAGACCAGAGGTAAGTGATTTGGTTAGATCCAGAGCTGAGAGAGTTCACTTCGATATCGTAGAAACCGTTGCTAGCGCCAACACAGATTTGCTCTTCACGAGCGACTACGCGGGCTTCGATGCTTCCACCGACAAGGTTGAAGGTAGCGCTATCTTGGCATCCACCTGCACCAGTAACAGTAACAGAGTAAGTACCGATAGAGAGGTCAGAGAGGTCTTCAGAGCTAGCGCCATTAGACCAAACGAAAGTATAGCTATTATCGCCAGAGACCGTCAAGTCGATATTACCATTATCTAGACCACAAACGGGGCTATTCACATTGGCATTGTCAATATTTACGGTAGAGCCTCCAACGGTATAGCTATCGGTAAAGGTACAGCCATTTTGATCTGTAATCGTTAAGCTATAGGTACCGGGCGTCAAGTTAGAGAGTGTATTAACAGCAGTTGCGCCATTGCTCCATTGGTAATCCAAAGAGTTGGGGTTACCTGGAACGGGGTCGCCAGCCATAGACTGAACTGCGGTAATTTCGATAGATCCATTGGCGGGGCAGCTTGTAGCGTCTGTAATATTTACAGTAACGGTGGGGGCTTGAGCAAAAGGACCAAATACATTGATGTTATTGGCTACAGACTGACAGCCATTGGCATCAGTAGCGGTAACTGTATAACTGCCCAAAGGCAAGTTAATCGCAATTGCTGTAGTTTGGCTAGCTGCATTAGCATCCCATTGGAAGCTATAAGGGGTAGTACCACCAACAGCGCCCACTTGAGCGGCACCGTCTACAGTGTTCCAGCAAGAAGTACCAATAAGGGTATCGAGGCTAACGATAAACTCAGCAGGCTCGGCAATAGTAATGGTATCCGAGTAAGCTACACAACCGAAAGAGTCGTAAGCCACCGCATAGTAAGTATCGGGCATAAGGCCAGAGAAGCTAGCGGTATCGGGTGTATTGACGAAAGCAATTTGGCTATCGGCAGCATTGTAGAGGGTAAAGTCATAATTGGGGCCCAAGTCACCTTGCGTACCCAATAGTTGGATCATACCATCATTGGCTTGGTAGCAGCTAATATCCATGCTGCTCACTGTAGAGACCTGAGTGGGGTTAGCACAAGGAGTTGTACAGCAAGTAAATAGGGTAGCGGCATTATCGGGGCAAGGTCCAGCACCACCTAGGGCACGAACCTGAATTTGGAAGCATTCTCCATCGCGGAAGCCAGTGACCAATACACTGTCTTGAGCCAAAGGAACAGCTACCCAAGTAGCGCCAGAATCTAGGCTATATTCCCAGCCAGTAGCACCAGCAGAACCGCTCCATTCAAAGAGAATTTCACTGGTGTAATTTGTGGGAATACCACAGCTAACCACAGGAGCGGGAATAGTTGTATTGATAACAATCTCTGTAGAGTCTACCATTGGACAACCCGCTTCGATCACCGTACCGTAGTAGGTGGTAGTACCAGCAGGGAAGACCGAAGGAGAATCTGTAGAATCATTGATGATCGCTACATTAGGTGACCAGTCATAGACCAATAGCGGCTGAAGGATACAGTTGCTAAAGGTAACTACTGGACGAATAGAAGTTGTTGTGGGAGAACCCAAAGAGCCAGGAATACAGCCACTCACTCCATCGGCAAAATCACCGATTCCAGAGACATATGGAGTCGTTTCTGCGGCCACATCATCATCAGAAGTCCAGTTAACGTTATCAAAGCAGAACTCTACCAATAGGCTAGAAGTACCATCCCATTCGTAAGGGCTGCTAAAGGGGATTAGGTTAGCTCCTACAGCAGTGGTATAAGTACCGCTGTAAACAACAGTGGAACTAGGGGGGGTTAGGAAAGTAGCTGCTCCTGTAGGAATAGACGTTAGGGTAGTACAGGCCAAAGAGACTGTAAAGTTACTAAAAGGTAGTGAGCTATTTTTAGCTACTACATCTAGCGTCATGTCGTTAAGTAGGCCAGGCTGTACTCCAGCAGCCAGCAATTCGCTAGCGGGAATAATCATTTGGAAGCGACTATCCTCAAAAAGTCCACGGAAAGGCTGGGGAGAGGTAGTTGTAGCTGTACCAACAGTCACCTGTTGTTGAGGACCACTGCAAGGACCAGGATTTGGTCCACAAGCGCCAGAGCTCATTCCGCCAGAACCCGTACCATAGTTCATGGCCAATACAACTGTATCGCCAGGACAAATAGTATCGGTAGCGGGAGTAATATCGGGAATTCCCGTGCGGAACTTCAAGCCAATAGTATCGCTACCGACACAAGCTCCATAATCATATTCTACATAGTAAGTAACCGAGTCGCCAGGAGCACCTACTAATGAGCCTGTAGGACTAGCAACATTTGTTGCGCTAAGGTCATTCACTCGAGTAGCTGGAGAAGAGGTCCAAGTCCAGTTACCATTGATTAAGTCAATGCCAGGTCCAGTTGCATTGGTGGTAAAGTTCAAGGCATTGGGCTGACCATTCTGACAAAGTGAAGTATCAGAAGGTAAGCTAACGACATCAAGAGGAAGATCCACTAATGAAATACTTACGGTATCCGTAGTCACACAACTTGCTCCAGTAACGGGGTCAGGAGTAGTGATAAACTGTACCTCATAAGTAATGACATCACCAGCTACTGTAGAAGCAGGAACACTAGCAATGGGGTTACGAATAGTATCATCGCTAAGTGGAGCTGCAGGTCCAGCAATCTGTACCCAGTTAAAGCTACCAGCCACAGAGCCCCCTGGGCCCAAAGAGAAGGTTTGTGCACCTAACTGAATATCTTGAGCCACACCAGCACAAATAGCCGTGTCACTAGCCGTAACATTTACCCCAGGAATCACTAGGCTAAAGCCAAGGTAAGCCGGAAGCGGAATGGGACAAGCATTATCCGTTACCGCAATGGTAAAGTTATTTACCCCAATTTGAGCATTACAAGTACGAATCTGTACATAGAGCTCCAAAGAGTCAGGGCGGTTAGGATCAGGATTAAACTGGAAAATGCTAAAGTTAGCAGGTCCAAATACAGTCCCAATATTTGAGTTGTTCGGATCCAAAGAAAGTGTATCGCCATCAGGGTCTACAGCTGTAATCTGAAACTCTAGGGTATCACACTGACAAGTAACAAAGGTACGGTTAGTGGTATCATAGGTTCCTCCACCCGATACAATAGGCTCTGTATTGTTTACCCCTGTATTCGTACAGTTGTTCAATACTACCACTTGCATATCACGCATGATCGTACTAATGGTATCGCCATTGCGCACCTCATATACTCTTACTGCAGCAACAGAGGTCTGGGCAATACTAGGCGTAAAGGTCATCTGCCCCGTGTTGGTATTAAATACCATACCGTTGGCCGGTGTAGTAAAGAAAGGCTGAGCCGCAGTAGCTCCCCCCTGAAAAATATAAGGATCAGCAGGACCAGTCTGGAAAGGCGTGATCATCTCATAAATCAAAGAGTCTCCATCTACATCAATCGCCCCATGGTTAAAGGTAAAGGGCTGCCCAGCACAAATATAAGGCGTAGGCAAAGAGGTAAATCGAGGCGAGTTGTTACAAAGCCCATTTGTGTTGTTAATGGTTGTCTGAATGGCCATCGACTGGCCACCAGCATTATCTCCATTAGTAATGTTACTGTTCCGACAACAGGTATTCCAAGACACTACCCAAGAATCACAAGCCGAAGGCAAGGTGACCGTAGCCGTGTACTCATAAACCTGCGTACCCTGAATAGTACCCGCACCACCACAAGTGGTGTTAGGCAACTCATCTGGACAAACAGGGGTGATCTCATCACCAAAGCGACTTCCCGCATTAAAGGTGATGTTGGGCTCCGCCAAACCACAGTTTGGCGCCGTTAAACTTACCGATAAACTGTTAGGCATAGAAATACCATCGCAATCTCGGTATAGTTGAAATGTTACCTGATACTGGTTGTTCCCCAGACAGGTATAGTAGACGTCCCCACCAACAATGTGGCTGGCTTGCGCATCTCCTGCCGAAAATAGCAAGAAAAACAAGGGTAGAAACAGACCTAAGGCCCACCTACTCAGAGACGTAATACTCCAATGTAAACTTTTGTATTCCAAGGCTATATTACATTTGAAGGGTTAAATAAAAATGTTTTTCAATCCACTAATAAAGGGCTAAAATGCAGTCGCACAGCCCCTTTAAAAGTTACTAACAAAGTTAGCATTTTAATAATAAAAATTTAAAATCAACGGCCAATTCTATAAATTTTAATCATATCTATAGCAGCTCCTTACCCAATAAAAAAATAAAGGCTTAACTATTAAAACTATTATTTTTGCCTTTACGCTGCTTGCCGTAAAACTTTTGTTGCCGCCCGCTCTCCCCAAAAAAGACAAGCCCCAAGCCCATTTTGAAAATGATCCCCAAAAGTTAAGCCTTTAAGGATCGAGCCCCGCTGCCCAACCCAAAAGTCAAAACAAAAAGTTATCTTCGCAGCATTTCTATAAGCCGAATCTTGATTATGTACACGATCTTCCACGGACCCCACCACATCCAACTCCTCGAAGGCCCCCAAATCTGGAAGGCCGAGCAAATTAGAGCCCTCCTCCTTAGCTTTGAATCCGCCAGTACTCCTCAAAAACGACTGATTCCCGCTAAAGGATTAGATGCTCTCTGGAAAAATGTATTGGCCCAATTCCATTACCTCGAAGCCGCAGGAGGCTTGGTCCATTACCAAGAGGATGTACTCGCCATCTACCGCTTCAACCGCTGGGACCTCCCCAAAGGCAAAATCGAAAAAGGAGAATCTCCAGAACAAGCCGCTCTCCGAGAGGTTGAGGAGGAAACTGGCCTGGCCGCTCTCGAACTCGGCCCCAAATTACCTTCTACTTATCATATTTACTGGAACCCCTATAAGTCGCTCTGGTCGCTCAAAAAAACGCATTGGTTCCAAATGAAGGCCCTAGCCAATGGCCCCCTCATCCCCCAAACCGAAGAAGGTATCGAAGAATTAGCCTGGCGCCCCCTCCAAGCTATGAAAACCGAAGCGAATACTTACGCTAGTATCGCCGAACTGCTTAAATCCTGCTAAATGGCTCTCGCTCTACTCGCTCTGGGCTCCAATATGGGCCGCCCCAGAGATTTCCTGCAGTTCGCCCTCAATGAACTGACCCAATTGGGACAAATTACCGCCCAATCCGATGTCTACCTCACCGCCGCCTGGGGCCTAGAAGATCAAGCCGATTTCGAAAATATGGCCCTGGCCCTGCAGTGCAAACTCAAGCCAGAAGAACTCCTCCAGGCTTGTCTGAATATAGAAGCTAAGGCCGGCCGTATCCGCAAACAAAAATGGGGACCCCGCTGCCTCGATATCGATATCCTCTTCTATGATGAGCTGGTCCTCAATACCCCAACACTCCAAATCCCGCACCCCCAACTCCACCTCCGACGATTTGTCCTCGAACCCCTTCAGCAAATTCAACCTCACTTTATCCACCCCCAACTGCAGCTATCTGTACAAGATCTACTCGATCGCTGCCAAGATCCGCTTCCTGTTCAAAAAATAGCCTCCCAAAACTAACATCATGCAAATCGCTAACGGTAATTATATTGTTATTGAAGGAAATATCGGCACCGGCAAAACCTCTTTCTCCGAGCTGCTGGCCAAAGATCTTAATGCCCGCCTAATCCTCGAAGAGTTTTCCGATAATCCTTTCCTCCCCCTCTTCTACAAAAATCCCGAACGCTACGCCTTTCCCGTAGAGCTCTTCTTCATGACCGAAAGACACAAACAACTCCAAGAGGTCCTGATGAATCCCGACCTCTTCCAACAATACACCATAGCCGATTATGTTTTCTCCAAAACCCTGCTCTTCGCCGGCCAAAACCTCCGCGGAGAAGAACTCCGCCTCTTCCAACGCCTGTTTACGACCCTCAATTCTATCTTCCCCCAACCCGACCTGCTGGTCTACCTCCACCGATCGGTCCCCGAACTAATCCGACAAATTAAGAAGCGTAACCGCAGCTATGAACAAGATATCGCCCCCGATTATCTCAAGAAAATCCAACAGGCCTATTTCAATTTCTTCCGCCTCCAACAAAACGAAATCCCTATCCTGGTCCTCGATGTAGAAGGGATGGATTTTGTCCACAATCCCGAGGATTACCAACTCTTACTCGACCTGATCGCCCAACCCTACGAAAAAGGCCTGCATTTCTGGAAAGGTAGAGCAGAAGGATTCTAATCCTTTTTTGGGGCTGCCCCGCCTTGCAGGCGGGTCGGGCTGTTTACTTCGTCGAACTGGCGCCCCTTTGGGGCTGGTTGTCGCAGCTCGCTGTTACTTGCTTCGCTGCGTCGGCTCCCGTTGGTCGGGTCGCTCGGCCCTGCGCGGGCTGGGTCTGCCGCCTGCGGCGGCCCTGCTGTCCATCCCTCAGCCTGCGGGCCTTCGGCCCTGTAGGATGGATATATATACCTTGGGTTCGACCCCCGCTTAAAACCAACTACCAATCTGGCTGGCTGTATAATTCACCAACATCTAGTTTGTAATATACATCGTTTCGCTCTTTAGCATAGCTTGAATCAGGGTAGTAATCAACTCTTGATGAAGAATAAGTTTTTATTTTGTATACCACTATTCTATCCTCAAATATTTTTGCCCAGCCTATGACATAATATCCACAATATGCGTAGTCATAAGTTTTGATAATTAACTCCCCATCCTTGATTAAATAATAACCAGTATAGCCATTAACCATATTATTAGCCACCTCATTATTTAGACTGTCTAGTGCTGTACTACTATACAGCTTACCGTCTGCAAAAAAACGCATAAAATGACATCTTGGTGGATCATAAGCATCTGGGTCTTCACATATATAATAGATCGCAGTTGTATCTATCAAATCTTTGGGGTAAAGGTCCTCTGCTTTAGTCACATACCAATCTTTAAACTTTTTAGGAATGACATTTCCTCTAGCTGTTCTCTTAGCAGAACAAATAGCGCAAGAATATTGCAGCAAAAGCAGCAAGCCAACTAGAGCCAGTTGATATGAGTGGTAGTTCTTCTTTTTCATGAAAAGCATCTATTTTATATCTCAAGATGCTCATTTATTTGGTTTCCCCTATTTTTTTTGGTCTGGTGTAGTTAATGGGGGGAATAGAAAGCAAAGAAGGGCTTTAGCCCGCTCTTTGCATAGACCCACAAGCATGGGCTTCAGCCCATGGAGATAACCCTTGATAGGAGACCATTCAAAGTTTTGTATTTCCTCTTTCTGCGCCTAGGGACAAGCCCCTAGGCTAGCTTTTTAGACAGCCCTCTTCGAGGGCCTTGGGATGCAGACAGCTTCGCTACAATGACTTAGCAAGAAGATACATACTCACAATTGAGGCCCTTTAGGGCTGACTCCATTTGATTAGCCTAGGGGCTTGTCCCTAGGCGATAGTAGTAAACAGCCCCATCTTTTAGCTAAAATAAGGAAGAGGAGTACTGAACCCCCTAGGCAGGATTTAGTTAGGTCCTCTCTTGGGGTTGTATAGCTCCTCAAGAGGACTTGGCTAAGTCCTCGCTTGGGCTAGGGGAGCTCCTTTAGAGGGCTTCTGTAACTCCTCTTTTGGGCTTACTTAAGTCCGCTACACTATAGGCCTAGGTCCTCTTTAGGACCTCTATAGGTCCTCCTTTGGAGTAGTTCAAGTCCTGCCGATGACTAGCCCAAGTCCTCCTCTTTAGGTAGAAGAATACTCCTGATGACTAGAAAGACTGCTCTGGAGGATTAGCGCTAGCCCTCAGGAGGATTTGCCCAGCCCCTATAGAGGACTAAGAGAGGCCCTCGCTTGGAGGTCTGGTAATGCTCCTGATGATTAGGACTAGCCCTGCCGAGGGCTAGAGCACCCCCTCTTAATGGGTATGTGAACCCCTCAGGACGGGTACAGGACCCCTCCTGATGGGTATGGGAACCCCTCTCGATGGGTATGGGAACCCCTCTTGATGGGTATGGGAACCCCTCCTGATGGGTATGGGAACTCCTCCTGATGGGTATGGGAACTCCTCCTGATGGGTATGGGAACTCCTCCTGATGGGTATGGGAATCCCTCCTGATGGGTATGGAAACCCCTCCCGACGGGTACAGGAACCCCTCTCGATGGGTATGGGAACTCCTCCTGATGGCTAAAAGTACCCATCCATAACAGAAAAAGGCCCAAAACCTAAGTTTTGGGCCTTTCCTTATGGGGTCCTACAGGCCCCGAAGGGGCCGCAGGCCTAGGGATGGTAACTGGGGCGGCGCAGCCGCAGACCCAGGGGCTGAAGCGAAGCGGAAGCCCCGCAGGGCCGAGCAGACCTGCGAGCCAGTGCACAGCCCGGCCGCCGAAGGCGGCAGGCCCCTAAATATCATAATTCAAGACGGGCATCAACCAGCGTTCGGCCTCTTCGACCGTCATGCCCTTGCGGGCCGCATAGCTTTCTACCTGATCCTTTTCGATATTGCCCAAGCCAAAATAGCGGGCCTCTTCTTGGCCAAAATACCAACCACTCACAGCAGCAGCGGGATACATGGCACAGCTCTCCGTCAGGCGAATACCAATGCGCTCCTCTACCTCTAGCAGGGCGAACAAACTGCGCTTTTCGGTATGTTCTGGGCAGGCGGGATAGCCTGGTGCGGGACGGATGCCCTGGTAGGTTTCGGCAATTAAGGCCTGATTATCTAAAGCCTCATCTGCTGCATAGCCCCAATAGTTTCGGCGGACCTCAGCATGAAGATATTCCGCAGCAGCCTCGGCCAAACGATCGGCCAAAGCCTTGAGCAAAATGGCGTTGTAGTCATCATGCGCAGCCTCAAAGCGGGCCACATGCTCCTCTATGCCAATGCCTGCGGTAACGGCAAAAGCCCCCATGTAGTCAGTCTTTCCGCTAGCTTTAGGGGCTAAGAAATCGCTGAGACAATAGTTGGGTTTTCCAGCCGCCTTTTGGCGTTGTTGGCGCAGATGATGCAAGCGCATCGGCTCCGCTTCTGGCCCATTGGGATAGACCAAAATATCATCATCATCTATGGAGTTGGCGGCAAAAAGACCACAAACGGCCTTGGCCTGCAACCAGTTCTCGGCAATGATTTGGTCCAGCATCTGCTGGGCATCCGCATAGAGAGACTTAGCCTCTTGGCCCACTACTTCATCCTCTAAAATAGCGGGAAACTTACCGGCCAGTTGCCAACTGCTAAAGAAGGGCGTCCAATCGATATAGTCTCTAAGGACGGCCAAATCTAGTTGGTCAAGGACCGTAATGCCCATTTTATTGGGGACTACCGGCTCTATTTTGGACCAATCCAAAGCGAGTTTATTCTCTCTGGCCTTCTTTAGGCTCAAGTAGCGCTTGGCGGAAGTCCGTTTGGCACGTTGCACACGGATTCGTTCCTGTTCGGCCAAGACCTGCTCCATATAAGCCGCTCGATTTTCTTCCTTTTCGGCCAGGAGCGAAGCCGCTACCGTAACCGCTCTAGAGGCATCGAGAACATGCACAGTTGGTCCACTGTATTGGGGGGCAATTTTTACGGCCGTATGAGTTTTGGAGGTAGTGGCGCCACCAATGAGCAAGGGCATTTGCATACCTAGGCGCTGCATCTCTTTGGCTACATAAACCATTTCGTCTAGAGAGGGCGTAATGAGTCCACTAAGGCCCAGAATATCCACCTGTTCTTCTTGGGCCTTTTTGAGAATTTCATTGGCAGGGACCATCACGCCCATATCAATAATCTCGAAGTTGTTGCAGGCCAAGACCACCCCTACAATATTTTTCCCAATATCGTGCACATCTCCTTTGACCGTAGCCAAAAGGATTTTCCCCTTAGCAGATTGGCCAGCCGATTTCTCGGCCTCAATAAAGGGGGTAAGATGAGCAACGGCCTGTTTCATCACGCGGGCAGATTTCACCACCTGAGGGAGGAACATCTTGCCTGCGCCAAAGAGGTCGCCCACAATATTCATCCCTGACATTAGTGGTCCTTCAATGACTTCTAGGGGGCTACTGTATTGTTGTCGGGCTTCTTCGGTATCCTCTATCACAAACTTGGTAATTCCCTTGACCAAGGCATGGGCAAGACGATCTTCAACGGGCACCTCTCTCCAGCTGAGGTCCTCTTGGCGCTTCTTGCCGCCTTGGCCCTTGAGCTGCTCGGCATAATCGGTTAGGCGTTCGGTAGCATCGGGTCGGCGGTTAAAGAGCAGGTCTTCCACTAGCTCTAGGAGCTCTTTGGGAATATCCTCATAGACCTCAATCATACCAGCATTGACAATGCCCATATCCATACCTGCTTGGACCGCATGGTACAAAAAGGCCGAGTGGATGGCTTCTCGAACGATATTATTTCCACGGAAAGAGAAAGAGAGGTTACTTACCCCACCACTAATTTTGACCAAAGGCATGCGGCGCTTAATTTCCTTGGTCGCTTCAATAAAGTCTACCCCATAATTATTATGTTCTTCGATACCGGTTCCGATGGCGAAAATATTGGGGTCGAAGATGATATCTTGGGGCGGGAAGCCGACCTCTTCCGTCAAGATTTTATAGGCGCGGCTACAAATCTCTACTTTGCGTTCCATGGTATCGGCTTGGCCTACTTCATCAAAGGCCATAACTACGGCGGCGGCGCCATATCTACGGACCAATTTGGCTTGTTGGACAAAAGCCGCTTTACCTTCCTTTAGCGAGATAGAATTGACAATAGCCTTGCCTTGTACGCAGCGAAGGCCGGCCTCAATCACCTCCCATTTAGAAGAGTCGATCATAATGGGCAGGCGGGCGATATCGGGTTCGGAGGCGATAAGGTTGAGGAAATAGCTCATGGCCTCTACCGAGTCGAGCATTCCTTCATCCATATTCACATCAATAATTTGGGCGCCTCCTTCTACCTGTTGTTGGGCCACAGAAAGGGCCTCCTCATAGTTACCATTTTTGATCAGGCGGGCAAACTTGCGGGAGCCTGTTACATTGGTCCGTTCCCCTACATTGATAAAGTTGAAGCCGGGGCGGACAATCAGGGGTTCTAGGCCAGAATAGGCAGAGAGTTGCATAGGAGCGGGCTTTTTGCGTACGGGCAATTGGGCCACCACCTCTGCCATTCGGCGGATATGTGCTGGAGAAGTACCGCAGCAGCCGCCTACGATATTGATAAAGCCACTTTGGGCAAAATCTTCAATGAGTAGGCCCATTTCTTGGGCCGTTTGGTCATATTCTCCCATTTCGTTGGGCAGTCCTGCATTGGGGTAGGCACTAATATAGCAATGAGCAATATTAGAAAGTGCCTCGATATGGGGGCGCATTTCGGCTGCGCCTAGGGCGCAGTTGAGGCCAACGGAAAACAAGTTGGCGTGACTGACCGACAGCCAGAAGGCCTCTACCGTTTGGCCCGAAAGGGTACGGCCAGAAGCATCGGTAATGGTTCCAGATACCATAACGGGATAGGCAATGCCCACTTCCTCACAGTACTGATCGATGGCAAAAAGGGCCGCCTTACAGTTGAGGGTATCAAAAACAGTTTCGACTAGGAAGAGATCGGCGCCACCTTCGGCTAGGGCTTTGGCCTGTTCATAATAGGCGGCCCGTAGTTGTTCGAAGTTAATGGCTCGATAGCCGGGATTATTTACATCTGGGGAGAGCGAAGCCGTGCGGTTAGTGGGGCCCATAGCGCCAGCCACAAAGCGAAACTTCTCTGGGTTTTCGGCATTAAAGGCATCTACGGCGGCGCGGGCGCATTGGGCCGAGGCATAATTGAGTTCATAGACCAGCTCCTGCATATCGTAATCTTCCTGAGAGATAGCAGTAGCATTAAAGGTATTGGTCTCAATAATATCGGCTCCGGCATCTAGGTAGGCTTTATGGACCTCTGTGACCAGATGGGGCTGAGTAATAGAGAGCAAATCATTGTTGCCCTTCAAATCGCGATGGAAGTCGGCAAAGCGTTCTCCGCGGTAGTCGGCTTCTTGCAATTTGTACTGTTGTAACATGGTCCCCATAGCTCCATCAATGACCAAAATCTGCTGTTCGATCCGTTCGTGCAGGCGTTGCATTGCCATTTGTTGATGCGTAGGACGAAGTGTTAGACTCATGTGCGTACGTTAATCTTGTGAAATAAAGGCCTCCTGCTCATCAGGGGGCTTGGATTGGCCACAAAGATAGTGGCCCGAGTTTAAAAAAAGGCGAATCGACTTTGTTCTTATGTTAAGGAGTTTTAATTAAAAAACTGAGGCTAGGGGCTTGGCTGCGCAAAAGGCCCAGCGCTGCGCAGCGGTGGCCGCAGGCCAGACCCAGCGGGCGAAGCCCGCGCAGGGCCGAGCAGACCTGCGAGCCGCGCAGCATAGCGGCGGCCGAGCTAGCCGAAGGCTAGTCGGCCGCGGGCCCCAAAATAGCATAAAAAAAAGCTCCCTCGAGAAGAGGAAGCTTCTGGTTTATAGGGTCCAGTCCATAAGTTTTTTGAGCCATTTGATGCCCAGTTTATAGGGGGCATATCGGACGGGGTCATCGATGAGGAAGCTCCGTTTGAGCACTGATTTCTGGTGAGAAAAGAGCTGGAAAGAGCTTTCGCCATGATAGGCGCCGATGCCGCTATCGCCCACGCCGCCAAAGGGGAGATTGGGGTTGACAATATGCAGTAAGGTATCATTTACGCAGGCTCCGCCGGCAGAGGTTTCGGCCAAAACGCGCTCTACATGCTTATCATTTTTGCTAAAGACATAGAGGGCGAGGGGTTTGGGGCGTTGGTTGATAAACTCGATAGCGGCGGGCAGGCTATCGTAGCTAATGATGGGGAGGATGGGGCCAAAAATCTCCTCTTGCATGAGGGGGCTGTCCAGGTCGACCTCCGTCATCAGGGTAGGGGAGAGGTAGCGTTCGTTTTCCTCATAATCGCCGCCGGCGGCGATTTCGCCATCTTTGAGGTAGGCAATCAGGCGGTTAAAATGGGCGGCATTGATAATTCGGGCCAGGCTATCGGATTGTTGGGGGTTATCGCCATAAGCCTTTTTGATTTGGCGTTTCATTTCGGCAATTAGGGGCTCCTTTACGGCCTTATCCACCAGCACATAATCGGGAGCGATACAGGTTTGGCCCGCATTAGTAAACTTGCCCCAGACGATGCGTTTGGCGGTAGCTTTGAGGTCTGTATCTCGGTCGACCAAGCAGGGACTTTTTCCGCCTAGCTCTAGGGTAACGGGCGTAAGATGTTGGGCGGCAGCTTGATAAATAATCTTGCCCACCTTGGTTCCGCCGGTAAAGAAAATATAGTCGAAACGCTCTTTGAGCAGGGCTTGAGCCACCGACACGCCCCCTTCTAGGCAGGCCACATAATGCGGGGGAAAAGCCTCTCGGATAATCTCTGCGGAGATGGCCGAAGTAGCGGGGGCTAGCTCTGAAGGCTTGAGAATAGCGGTATTTCCTGCGGCCAGTGCGCCAATAAGGGGGGCAAAAAGCAGTTGGAAAGGGTAGTTCCAGGGGCCAATAATCAGGCTGAGGCCATAGGGTTCGGAGCGGATTTCGCTGCCTGCATTAAAGAGGAAAAGGGGCGTCCCCACCTTTTGGGCCTTCATCCATTTGGGCAGTTGCTGGATCGCCTTTTTGAGCTCGACCAAAACAAAGCCCAGTTCTGTCGAATAGGCTTCAAACTCATGCTTGCGAAGGTCGCTATGCAAGGCGGCTAAAATCTCCTGTTCTCGTTCTACAATCTTTTGGTGCAGGCGTTCGAGCTGGGCCTTTCTAAACTGTAGGGATTTGGTTTGTTGGCTAGCAAAAAAGCTGCGTTGTTGGGCCAGTAACTCGGGAATTTGGTCCAGATTAGGGTCTTCTAATAAATGGCTAGAAGAGATCATATAGATTGATTTTGGTGATGACAAAAGATAAGCAAAAAAATAAAAAGTAGGGCTTATAGATTCATATTAAGGAGGTTTTGGGGCTGCCCTGGCCTTTGGCCAGGTCGGGCTGTGCGGGGGCTCGCAGCTCTGCTCGGCCCATCGCTTTTTTCGCTTTGCTCAAAAAGCTCGGTCTGGCCTTCGGCCACCCCCTACCATCCCTCAGCCTGCGGGCCTTCGGCCCTGTAGAACGCAATAAATTTTGGCTCCAGCCAACATCTAGGCCGTTTGAATCCTTAAAACTTTCTATCTTAGCGGCTGAAATTCCACCCCAGAAGATAAAATTTAGCTATATTCTTTGGCCATTGGGGCAAAAAGATTTTTCTTTGAACTCCCAAAGCTACCCAAAGAAGTAGAACAACTTCACTGTAATTGTAAATTATTCCTAAAATGGCAACGACTTCAGACATTCGTAAAGGGATGTGCCTAGAGCACAACCATGATACCTATATCATTGTTGAATTTCAGCATGTAAAGCCCGGAAAAGGAAACGCCTTTGTTCGGACCAAAATTAAGAGCTTGACTACGGGTAAGGTCTTGGACCATACCTTCCCTGCGGGCCACAAAGTACAGGATGTACGTGTAGAGCGTCGTCAGTACCAATTTCTCTATGAGGCCGATAAGCGCCTCAACTTTATGAACCAAGAGACCTATGAGCAAATCGACATTGAGCGCGAGATGCTAGATGGCGTACAGTTCCTTAAGGAAGGAGAGGTTTGTGAAGTACTCTTTCATGCCGAAAAAGAGATTCCTTTGGCGGTGATGATGCCTCAGTATGTGCATTTGCAAATTACCTATGTAGAGCCTGGCGTAAAAGGCGATACGGCAACCAACACCCTTACTCCTGCCGAAGTAGAAACTGGGGCAGAAGTACGTGTACCTCTATTTATCAAAAATGGAGACCTCATTAAGATTAACACCGAAACTGGTGAATATATGGAGCGTGTCAAAAACTAAGGCGCTGGCTCCGGCCCAAAGCGCAATGCCGATTAGTTTAGCATTGCGCTTTTTTGTTTATAAAACACCTTTTATCTAGCCTAAGAAACCTCGCCCATAGGAGAGGCTTCTGCTAAAAACTTATATTTATGGAGTTTGACCAGATTAAAGAGCTAATTAAGTTGCTACAAGGCACAACTGTAGGGGAATTTAAATATGAAACGACAGAAATGAGCCTGTCTATTCGCACCAAGGACTACCAAAAGGTACGCACCGAAGTGGTTTCTCCCGCTCCCATGATGCCCACAATGGGCGCTATGCCTATGGCTGCTCCTGCAGCTCCCGTTGTTGCCCCTCAGCAAGAAGCAGCCCCAGCTCAAGAGAAAAGCCAAGATGCTGGCGAACTAAAAGATAATGTGAATTATCTCGAAATTAAATCGCCTATGGTGGGGACGTTCTACCGCTCTTCATCTCCAGAAAAACCACCTTTTGTTAAGGTCGGAGACGTAATTGGACCAGATGATACGGTTTGCCTCATTGAAGCCATGAAACTCTTTAATGAAGTAAAATCTGAGGTAACTGGCCGCGTAGTGAAGGTTTTGGCCGAAGATGCTAGCCCCGTAGAATACGAGCAGGTGCTTTTCCTCGTAGAGCCCCTCGTCTAAGTCTAGCCGCTAGAACATCTTTGCTATTCATCCAAAACCAATTGTATGTTTAAGAAAATACTTATTGCTAACCGTGGCGAAATCGCCTTGCGTGTTATCCGAACCTGTAAAGAGATGGGGATCAAAACGGTCGCTATTTACTCTTCTGCCGATCGCGATAGCCTGCATGTGCGCTTTGCCGATGAGGCCGTCTGTGTAGGGCCTGCTGCAAGTAGCGATTCTTATCTCAATATTGCCAATATTATGGCTGCGGTAGAAATTACCAATGCCGATGCGATTCACCCCGGTTATGGCTTCTTAGCCGAAAATGCCCACTTTGCCGAAATCTGTACGGAGTATAATGTCAAGTTTATTGGCCCAACTCCCGAACAGATTAACAAGATGGGAGATAAAATTACGGCTAAAGATACCATGATTAAAGCGGGCGTTCCCGTGGTGCCCGGCTCCGATGGCTTGGTCAAAGACTTCAAAACAGCTCAAAAGATCTGTGAAGAAGTAGGCTATCCCGTTATGCTTAAAGCTACAGCCGGTGGTGGTGGAAAAGGTATGCGCTTGGTCTGGAAAGAGGCCGATTTGCAAGCTGCCCTAGAAGCTGCCCAAAAGGAGGCTAAAGCCGCCTTTGGCAATGATGGGATGTATATCGAGAAGTTTGTGGAAGAACCCCGACATGTCGAAATCCAAATTGCTGGCGACCAATACGGCAGGGTTTGCCATCTCTCTGAACGAGAGTGCTCTATCCAACGCCGCCACCAAAAGCTAGTAGAGGAGTCGCCTTCTCCTTTCCTCACCGATGAACTCCGTGAAGCGATGGGCCAAGCCGCTATCAAAGCCGGTGAAGCCATTAACTATGAAGGAGTGGGTACGGTAGAGTTTTTGGTCGATAAACACCGCAATTTCTACTTTATGGAGATGAATACTCGGATCCAGGTAGAACATACGGTCACCGAAGAGGTGGTTGATTATGACCTCATTGCCGAGCAGATCAAAATTGCTATGGGCGAACGTATTTCTGGAGAGAATTACTATCCCCAAATGCACGCTATCGAATGCCGAATCAATGCAGAGGATGTCTATCATGATTTCCGCCCTTCTGCAGGGAAAATTAAGTCTTTCCATAGCCCCAAGGGCCATGGCGTTCGGGTCGATACACATGTGTATTCTGGCTATAATATTCCGCCTTATTATGACTCCATGATTGCCAAACTAATCTGCCGCGCTCGCACTCGCGAGGAGTGTATCGCTAAGATGCGCCGCGCCCTAGATGAGTTTGTGGTAGAGGGGGTACATACTACGGTGCCTTTCCATCGCCAATTGATGGATAATGAGGACTTTATCAAGGGTAATTTTACCACTAAGTTTCTAGAAACTTTTGAGTTAAAGCCCGCTCAGCCCAAGAAGAAGAAAAGAGGACATTAGGTCGCTTTTCTGAGCTAAGAAATAGCCGCTTCCGTTTTAGGGAGGGGCTATTTTTTTTGGGGCTGCCCCAGCCTTCGGCTGGGTCGGGCCATTGCGCAGCTCGCAGGTCTGCTCGGCCCTGCAGCGCTTTCAGCGCTTTGGTCTGCCGCCTTCGGCGGCCCTGCTACAGCCCCTCAGCCGCGTCGCTGCGCTCCTTTGCGGCGGCTTTGCCGCCTGTAGGACCTAAAACTGCAGCAGCCTGAGTTGTTTGGGCAGCAACTGAAAATGCAGGGAGCTGGCCGAGCGAATAATGGGGTCCCCATCAATGCTAATTGGCCAATGGCTAGGCAATTCAAGTTGAATATCTTGAATGGATTGGGGGCTGGTTTTTGGGCCATTTAATAGGGCCTGCGGGAAGAGCAGTTGGCCCAGATGGGCTTTTTTCTCTTGGCTCTTCCAGCTAAAGCTTTCTTTGTCTTTTTGCAGGCCCACGGCAAAGTTAAAGAAGGGGGCTAGGGCTTGCTTTTGGCCATTGAGGGCAATTTCTGTTGGGCCAATTTGGCTTTGCTGCTTCCAGCTTTGAAAAAATTGCCATTTGGTCAGTAGGCGAATATTTTTGGGGGCTCTTTTTTGCAAGCCTTGATAATATTGGGCCAGCCAGCCCATCTGCACCAAATGAACAAAATAGCGTTGATAGGTTTTTTCTCCCCTTTTCCAGCTCAGCAGGCCTACATCTTGGTAGCTCATTTTGGGGTTGCGCATGCCTTGGGCCAGCCCTTTCCAGGGGCGGCGTTTGCTCCTTGGGGCGGCATAGTGGTTGCCCCAACCCAGCGGCAAATGGGCCAGACAGAGCTCCTCTACGGCTCGAAAAGACTGCCCTAAAAGGGCGTTGGCAGCGGCGTTGAGGCTACCATCGCCACCTAAAACCAGAAAATTTTGGCCCCCTTCTTTGAGGTAGAGTTGTATTTGCTGCAACATTTCTTGGCGGTTGCGGACATCTTGGCCCTCATAGGCTTGGCCGCTGGCCTTAATTTGCCGCTCTATTTTGGGCCAAAGCCTTAGCGCAGTAGCTTGGCGGGCTTTGGGGTTGCGTAAGATGTACCATTTCATAAGAGAGCGGCTTTGGGTGGAAAATTGGGCCAGGGGCGGGCTTGGCCTAGCGATGTGCAGCAGTGGCCGTCAGGCCAGACCGAGCCGCTGAAAGCGGTGAAGGGCCGAGCAGACCTGCGAGCTGCGAAACGTAGCGCAGCAAGCGCAGCGCAGCTGAGGCCCCAAAAAAATCAATTAAAAGATAAACATAAAAAAGGAGAGGAGGTTGTTTTGGGCGAGGCTAATTCTGGCAGGAAAAAACTATAACAAAAAGGGACAAAAGGCCAAAGGATACAGCTGGCTGCTGGAAAATGCTTATTTTTGGGGTCGAAATAAAAAGCAATCTACTATGTTTAAGTCAGTCACATTTATTGTCAGCCTATTTTTGGTCTTGGGATTTGGCGCTTGCCAAAACGAAGCGGCCCCTCAGGAGGCTGCGCAGGAAGAAACGGCAGCCGCTTCTGCAGAGGAGCAGCATGGGCATCATGAGGGGCATGGGGCTGCGCCCGAGCCTTTGACGGAAGAGGGCCTGCATTATGGGCTAGAAAAAATTGATGGAGAAGGGGCCAAAACGGCGGCAGAAGTTGTTGCGGCTTTGCAGCTGGAGGACTTGGGGATGATTGCTTGGGGCGAGGGCCAAGAGTCGCCGGGTGTAGAAAATATTAAAGTGGAGGGAGAAATTGTGGAGATGTGTAAAATGTCGGGTTGTTGGTTTACGCTCAAGACGGCCGAGGGCCAAGAATTGATTGTGAGCACCGCGGAGCATAAGGCTTTGCCCAAAGAATTTATGGGGCAAACCATTGTGGCTGAGGGACCTGCCTTTAGAGTAGACATTTCGGCAGAGGAGCTACAAGCCCAAGCTCAGGCCGATGGGCAGAGCGAAGAAGAGGCGGCAAAAATCACAGAAGGACGGAGTGAATTTAACCTCATTGCCAAGGGCGTGATGTTGAAAAAGTAAGTTTTTTTGAAAAAAGGGCTAAAATATTTTGGTCAAAAGAAATTCTTGCCTATTTTTGCAACCGCTTAGGGAGGAAAACACTTTGTTTTTAACTTTAAGATTTGGATTGATTCCGTAGCTCAGCTGGTAGAGCATTTGACTTTTAATCAAAGGGTCCCGGGTTCGAACCCCGGCGGGATCACAACATACAATATAAAGGCTAAATATCTGGATTGATTTCGTAGCTCAGCTGGTAGAGCATTTGACTTTTAATCAAAGGGTCCCGGGTTCGAACCCCGGCGAAATCACAAGAAAAATTTATATAGAGTTTAGCCTTTTAGGTTGATTTCGTAGCTCAGCTGGTAGAGCATTTGACTTTTAATCAAAGGGTCCCGGGTTCGAACCCCGGCGAAATCACGCAAACCGCTTCCAATTTTGGAGGCGGTTTTTTTTATGTCTATTTTAGACTATTTGCCTCAATTTCAGCCCTTAAAATTTTGCACCGCTTTTTTTCGCTTCAAAAGCTTTATCTTTGGGCGGGCCTAGCGCAGAAAGCTGGGCTTTGGCTTGAGCGGGGGAATTCTTAAAAGACTTCTTTAGTGTTTTATGAAAAACTTACTTAATTTTAGCCATCAGAATATACCTTCAATAACTCGTTTTTTGAGCATGCATTTACCTCTACAATTTATCAGCAAATCGGCTATTATAGCAGCGCTTACGGTTAGTTTTTGCTGGAGCAGTATCTTTAGTCATCAACTTTCTGCCCAATGTGATTTACAAATTGAAAGCTTGCTCTTGAGTGATGCGAGTTGTGGGCAGTCTAATGGCGAAGCTAGCGTTATTGTTACTGGCGGACAGGCGCCAATTAGTTATCAATGGTCTAATGGGGGAACTACCTCGGCCATTTCTTCTTTGGCGGCGGGCAACTATCAGCTTACGGTTAGCGATGGGGCGGCTTGCCGGCAAATTATTCCCTTTAGCATTAGTCATCAGGATGGGCCTAGCCAAACGGCGGTCATTCAGGCTGATGACTGTAATACTTCGGTAAACACAGGAGAAATTGCGTTTAGCTTTACGGGCCAAGCGCCTTTTTCTTTAAACTATAGCGGTCCACAATCGGCTACTTTAACCAACTTGAACAACCTAGATACGCTTAATCAATTGACTGCTGGAGAGTATAGCTTCATTTTGGTAGATGCCAATGGCTGTAGCTCGGCTTTCCGCCTAGAGGTCCCTACAAATGGAGGTATTTTGCTGGGTAGCGCAGTAGATGTCAACCCTGCCTGCGGGGGCGGAACCAATGGTTCTTTTACCACTACGCCCACTACGGGTAGCGTGCCCTTTGATTATTACTTGAACGGAACCTTTATTGGGCAGCAATTTGGTCCAAATACTTTTGTCAACCTGACCGCAGGCGTTTATACTATCGAGGTGATTGATGTGAATGGCTGTAGCGGTTTTGATACTTTGGTCCTCGATGAGGCTGGAGCAACTACACTCAATCCCGCCAACTTTACAATTACGGCAAACAACTGTGCAGGGGCCAATGCTGGAGTTATTGATGATAACGGAAGTTGCCCAACTTGTGAAGTTTATGAATTGAGCTCTGGCCAATTGGTCGGAAATACGCCACAAACTAACTTGCCCGCTGGCCGCTATGAGGTTCGCTTGCAAACTGGGGGCTGCCAATCTTTTCTGCCTGTAGAAATTAGAACGCCTAACTACTGGACCCTAGAGGTACAAACGGCCAATCCCGCCTGTGTAGCTGGCGATATTGATTTGACTGTAACTGGGGCCAACTCGCCTTATACTTTTCTTTGGTCTAATGGTGCCACTACAGAGGACCTCTCTAGTGTAGCGCCCGGCAACTATAGCCTTACGCTAACCGATGCCCAAGGCTGCCAGATTCAACAAAATAATATCGAGCTTTTGGCTTGCTCTTCTGTAGATACTGTTCGCCCTATGGTTTATGTGAACCAAAGCGGAACCTATTGTATGGATACTACCCAATTGCCCGGCAATTTGCAAACGGTAAATAACCTAGGCTGCTCGCCACTTAACTTTGGTGCGGTAGCCAATATTAACGCCAATACGGCTTGCTTCGATTATATCGGAAACAATACCGCTGGACAGGATACCCTCTGCTGGGAGGTTTGTGATAATAACGGTTTTTGTGATACCACTATTTATATCTTTACCCTAGCCCCTCAGCCCGATACGGCTATTATTGATGTGGCGGCTGGCTCTGCAGTAGTCGATACCTGCCCTATCAATATTCAGTTTGCTGGAACCCTGGCTTCGGTCAATAATCTCGGTTGCGATTTGCAAACCGTAGGCGGAATTAGCGTAGATCCTACTACGGGCTGCGCTTCTTATACCCCCGCCGCCCCTCAACAAAACTCTGGCATTCGAGCCGATACAGTTTGTGTGGAGCTTTGCGATAATAATGGCGTTTGCGATACGATGGTCTATATCTTTAATAACTTGGAGCCGAACTGTCGCGACCTTTTACCCGATACGATCACGAGCCAACTCACCGATTGCTCTGTTCTCGAGACTTGTATTAGCAATATTCCTTTGGATAGCGTGCAGTCTGGCGATTATAGCTTTACGCTCAATGGCCAACCCTATACCGGCGGTTTTGCCGCTTGTAATGAAGTGACCCGCATCCAGTATCCCGTGATTTTGGTCCCTAACTGCTCTGGCGCTTTTGAGGTGAGCTGGACCGCCAATGGCGTTTTCTACGGCCCCGATACGGTGGCTGGCCTTTTGGGCGTGGTCAACTTTATGAATATCAATGACGGAAATACCTTCTGGAGCATCAATGCGGATAGCTCGGTTATTATCGGGACCAATACGACTTCAACGACCAATTACAATAATCTCAATATTAGCTGTATTCCTTCCGGAACGGTTTCTAATGTAGGCCCTACGGTCCAACCTCAGTACGCTCAAGGAACGGTCCTTAGCTTTCCCGCTCAAGGAACTTATAATTTGGTGGTGAATGGCCCGCTCAACTGTAGCGATGCCGCTTTAGTAAATTTGTATTGTGCCACTACCGAACAATTTGAAGATACCATTTTGGTCGGTGAGCAGTTTACTTTCTGCCTAGATACCACGGAGGTGCCTTCTTTAGATACGGTCTATAATTTCTGCGCCAATGCTTCTTCTGGAGCCGTGAACTTTATTATTGACCAACAAACCGCCTGCGTGACTTATATCGGCGATAGCCTAGGAAGCGATCTCGGCTGCTTCTTGGTATGTTCCAATAACGGCGCTTGCGATACTTCTTACCTTTTTGTGGAGGTGGCACTTCCCGCCCCCATCGCTCAAGATGATACCCTAGAGCTGATTTTTGGCCAAAATACGGCTACTATTGATGTTTGTCTCAATGATAGCTTCAATACCGCCAATTATACGGTGGCTGCCCTCAGCCAACCCAACCTGGGCCAAATCAACCAGAACGATTGCTCTTTTACTTATACCCTTAATCCCGGCTTCTGCGGAGATGATGCCTTCGATTATGTGATTTTCAATCCTTGGGGCGCCGATACCGCTACGGTTTATATCGATATCCCCTGTAGCCCTTTCACGATTTATGACGGCTTCTCTCCCAACAATGACGGAGTAAACGACTTTATGGTCATCGAAACCATTCAGAATTTCCCCGGCAATGAGGTGGTGGTCTATAACCGCTGGGGCAATGAGGTTTTCCGCCAAGAGGATTACCAAAATGACTGGAACGGTACTTTCCAAGGAAATGACCTACCCGATGGCGATTATTACCTGATTGTTTACGGAACCGATGGCGTTCTTTTAGGCCGCCAATGGATTCGGATCAATCGCTAGATGAGGGCTCTTTTAGAGGGGCTTCCCCGCCCTGCGGGCGGGTCGGGCTGTTTCGCAGCTCGCTCTTCGCTCGGCCCTTCAGCGCTAAAGCGCTTCGGTCTGGCCCTGCGGGCCACTGCTGTCCATCCCTAAGCCTGCGGCGGCTTCGCCGCCTGCAAAACCGCAAAAGGAGCAGATTTTTATATTATCGACCCTTTACGCTTTCAAAAGCTTTTTCTAATATGACATCCATCTTATCCCGCCTTTGTTTAGCCTTTTTCTGCCTAGCGCTAGCCAGCACAGGCCTAGAGGCACAATCTGCCAAGCTGACTAAGGCCAATAAGTTCTACCAACAACTGAACTTTAGAAAGGCCATCGAACTCTACGAAAAGATTTTGGCCAAGAAAACAGAGCCCGAGGCCCTCTTCAATCTTCCCGATTGCTACCGCCGTATCGGCGATTACCAAAAGGCCGAACGCTGGTACGCCAAAGCAGTCCTCCACCCCGAAGCCAATGCCGAGCTCTATTTTTATTTGGGCCTCTCTCAATTGTCTAATAATCGGCCCCAAGAGGCCCGGGTGAGCTTCGAGAAGTTTAGAGAACTCGCCCCCGGCGATCTCCGTGGCCCCCAACTCATTGAGGCCTGCGACGATAGCTTAAGAACGCTGCTCAATAATAGTGGAGCCCTCTATATCGTCCGAAATGTTCGAGAAATTAACACCAAATACGATGAGTTTGGCCTCAATACACACCGTAAGGGGATTGTCTATTGCGCCGAAAGAGATACCGGAGCCGCTCCGCTATTTTTTCAGTCCGCCTGGACCGGCCGCCCCTTTGTCGATGTCTATTATTGCGATCGCCGCCTCGTCGATGAGGAAACTAAGGCTTATAAGTATGGCAAATCTCGCCCCTTCGATAAGATTGTAGATACTCGCTATCATGATGGGCCCGTGGCTTTCTCTCCCGATGGAACCACCATGTACTTTACCCGAAATTATTTCCAAAAAGGAAAGGTAGAACGAGATGGGGCCGGTATTGTCCAAACTCAAATTATGAGTACTAAAATGACCAATACAGGCTGGGAGAAAAAAGGCCGCCGCGTCGATTTTGCCCGCAAGTCTTATTCTGTGGCCCACCCCACTCTCAATGCAGAAGGCGATAAAATGTACTTCGCCTCAGATATGCCCGGAGGCTTTGGTCGTATGGACCTCTACGTTTCTTATCTAGAAGGTAGCGGCTGGAGCGAACCCATTAACCTCGGCCCCGAAATTAACACCGAAGGCGATGAGGTCTTCCCCTGGCTTGCCGCTGACGGAACGCTTTATTTTGCCTCTGATGGACATACGGGCCTCGGTGGACTCGATGTTTATTCTTCTAAGGCTTATAAGGGCCGATGGAGACCCCTAGAAAATCTAGGTTCTCCCATCAATAGCCGCTTCGATGATTTTGCCTATATGCAAGATGATAGCTCCGGAATCTCTGGCTATTTCTCTTCTAACCGAGATAGCGCAGTGGGCGCTACCGATATTTTCTTCTTTACTAAGTTAGCCGTCAATACAGAACTACTCGTTTTTGATAAGTTGACAGGTAGGGGGGTAGATGAGGTGAGCCTAACTTCTGATTGCTTTCCTCGTAAAGAGTATCTAACCGATGTAGATGGAAAGGTCCAACTCCAATTGCCGCTCAATAGAAGCTGTACCTTTGAGGTCTTTTCTCCTGCCTTTGGCGATACGTCAGTAACTATTTCTACAGAAGGCTACGCTATGGGAGCCCGCCTCTTTATTCAGGTGCCCACGGTGGCCAAAAAACTGGAAATTAAAGTAGAGGGCCAAGTCCTGGATGACAAAACCGGAGAACCCCTAGCCAATGCGCAGGTAGAACTCCTAAGCAACTGCCAAAAAGGAACAACCAAAGGCAGCACCGATGCCGAAGGTAATTATAGCCTAAAGGCCTTGGCCAATTGCCAGTATGTAATCAAGGCTAGCAAAGAAGGCTATTTTACTAGCACCAATAAGTTTAGTACCCTCAATATTGATGAGGATACTACCTTTAATGCGAATGTGGCCCTGCCCGAACTCTTCAAGCTAGAGGATCCCAATAATCCAAATGGACAAGAGGGTAGCTTTGGTGGCGGAAACCCCGATGGCTTTGAAGGAGAACAGGTCTACCAAATTGATGCAATTTATTATGATTACGATCAAGATCGCATCAACCTAGAACGCTCTACGGGGCTGCAACAATTGCTCGATATTATGGTCAATAATCCCGATTTGGTAGTAGAGATTCGCTCGCATACCGATTCTCGTGGAGATGCCAATTATAATTTGGAGCTCTCTGCTCGCAGAGCAAAATCAGTAGCCGATTACCTGATTGAAAAGGGCATCTCTGAGGCCCGTTTGAGCTATTTGGGCTTAGGCGAAAGCCAACTACTCAATGGTTGCGATGATTTTAGTAGCTGTGATGAAGCTCAGCATGGCGAAAACCGCCGAACAGAGTTTAGAGTGATTCGCCAAAATAAATAATGACCGTTATTGGTCCAAGGAAAAGGGGAGAAACAGCTTATTGCTGTTTCTCCCCTTTTTTTAGGGCCCTACAGGCGGCTTTGCCGCCGCAAAGGAGCGCAGCGACGCGGCTGAGGGGCTGTAGCAGGGCCGCCGAAGGCGGCAGACCCAAGGCTTTTGTAGCGCAGCGAAAAAGCCTGCAGGGCCGAGCAGACCTGCGAGCTGCGGAATGGCCCGACCCAGCCGAAGGCTGGGGCAGCCCCAAAAAAAAGCCCTTCAAAATAGAAGGGCAAAACGGATTATTTTAAACTATATTGGACCAAAGTATTGACCATGTTTTCATAAAGAATGCTCAGTTGCTCTAACTCGCTAGCCAATAAATCAATTTGCTCGATACAGCTAAGCAGCTCCTCTTTTTCTAGGGTTTGGGCCCCCAAATAATCATTTTTGAGCTGGGTCCAAAGGGTTTCTAACTTATGTAGGCCCTCCACAATGGCGGGGGTGTTGTCCTCAAAAGTTTGTAGCTGCTGCAAGGTTTGCTCAAACTCCTTTACGGTATCCTCATAGCGGCGCAGCGAAATGCTTCCGCCCTGATTTTTGGCCGTTTGCACCCGATAAATCAAGAGCCGCTGAATGTCGGTAGTTTGATGCCCCACAATATTGAGCAAGTGAATGATGCGCTCTTCTTTGGGCAATTCTTTCTGCTCTTTGGGGTAGAGGGGGAGCTGGCCAGCATAATTTTCTAGGTCTTCTGCCATGCGGTCGCAGGCCGCCATGATAATATGACTTTGCTCAATGAGTTTGAAGAGGCCCTCCTCGGTGTAGTTCTTTTTTAGGGCCTTTTTGTAGTTTTTCCAGAAACGACCAATGGTTTCTGCCGACCGGCGAGCGGCCTTGGTGGGGGCAAATACCACCAAACGGCGATTGCGACCCTCAAATTCCGAGATGAGCTCATCTAGCGATTGACGGACACTGCGGTCACGCTCCAAATCAAAGGCCGCAAGTAGGTAGGTGCGCGCCATTTCTTTGTTTTGGGCGCGGTGGCGGCTCACCATGGCCACCAAATGGCTCACCGATAGGACCTCGACCAACTGGCTGTATTCGCTAGCGAGCCGACAAAGCGCCTGACTGCTTTGGTCGGAGCTACTGGCCAAGCTAGTCATATAGCTGCGCTTTTTGGGGCTGTAGTTTTCAAATTCCTTACTCAATACTAGCCATTTTCCTTTAATGTTTTGGAGTTGTTCTTTGGTGCTTGCGGTATTGACCTTGCTATTGAGGAGGATGTCGAAATTGGCTAGGGTTTGTTCTTCTACCTTTTTTAGGCTGCGCTCCAAACTGCGCTTTTCGGGCAGGTCCAAGCGACTAGCATATTGATAAAACATATAGCTTTCGGCAAAAATAGCTTGGGCATAGGCCCGGCTGCTCAGGCCGTAAGATTCTTTGAGGTTGCGGGCAATATTGGGGTAAATCTGAGCAATATACCCACTGAGCGCAAAGCGATAGGCCTCTGCCGACTCATAGGTTTTGCGCTCCAATTTGAGCAGTTTGGAGCAGGTCTTTGGGCCAATTTCTCGACTGACGACCAGGCTGTACTCCTTCCAATTATTTTTTAGATCGGTCAGTGCGGGCTTAAGAATAGGCGACTCACTAAACTCTTCTAGTTCCACTAGATTTTCCTCAAACACCAAGAGCGAAGAGTCAATCTGTAGGTAGTAATCCACCACCTTGGGGCTGTTGGCTAGGCCCATAAAGGCCTTGGCACTTTGCTTGATCAGGTACTTTTGTTGCTCACTGAGGAGTAAAATTTTTTGAATGGAGCCATCGGAATTATCGGGGCTGCCAGCCCAGACTAAGGGCGAGCCCATAAGGGCGAGAAGAAAGATGCAAATAGTTCTCATACTTATCTGTAGATTTAGCGTTCTGAGCGTTAAGTTAGTTTTTTTCTTCTCTTTATGCAAAAGCCTAGCCACGGTCAGGATCTTGCTGCTCTACCTTGGCCCGCAACTGCTCAATTTCAGGCCCTAAGGCCAGCCGATCTTCCTGAAGGAGTTCTTCATAGGCCTGTTGGCAGTCTTCCTGAAAGGCCAGTTCTTCGGCAATGAGCGCTAGGCGATATTGCTGCAAAATGGCGGCCTCTTCTTTTTTATCCTGCGCTTTTTGTTGGGCCAAATACTGCCGATGCCGCTCGAGCTGAGCCCAACTTTGGTCCCCTTTTTTAAGGGCCTCCAAACGCTGCAAGTTTTCTCGATGCGATTGCTGCAACTCCCGAAAAAGCCCAATTTGCTGTACTAATACCTCCCGCTCTTGCTCAAATTCTTGCAAAATTCGATGGCTTTCCTCTAAGTAATCCTCCCGATTTTCTTGCAAATCTCTTTGATAATAATAGATGTTTTGGCCCTCTTCTATGGGGCGCAAACAGAAAAAGAGGGCCTTGCTGGGCAGCTTGACATAGCTGGGCCGCCCAAGCTTTTCTAAGAGCTCTTTTTGCTGCTGATAGCCGCTTTCTAGCTCCTCTTTGGCCTGCTGCTCATGCCGCTCGGCCCAATATAGGGCATGCCGAAGGCGCTGGCCCAACTGCTGCTGGCTATTAACAGGCTCCTCATTTTCTTCTTGTTGGGGCAGCTTGGGCGACTGCAATAATCGCCAAGCTAAAAACAAAACCGCTAGGGTCAATACCGTTAAAAAGAGAAGAAGTGGATACATAGTTTTTTATTTTTTAGGGGCCCGCGGCCAGCAAGCTGGCCGCCGCTATGCTGCGGGGCTCGCAGGTCTGCTCGGCCCTGCAGCCGCCGCAGGCGGCTTTGGTCTGGCCTTCGGCCACCCCTCCGCAGCGCTGGGCCCGCAGATGAGCTCGCCAAAAACGGCCTAAAGGCCGCCCGTCTAAACGCAAAAAGGCCCAACCTCTATAAAGTTGGGCCTTTTTGCTGAAAATGCAAAGCCTTATTTTCCCTGAAAACGAATTTTACATTCCTCCCAAAGTTGGCCTTCTTGGTTTTGTAGCTGAGCCACGGCCTCAATTCTATACGTAGATTTTGCCGATTTGAGGCTTTTGGCAAAACCCGCCAAACTCTTGCCCAAAACATTAGATCGCTCCAAACGATCCATATTAGAAAGCTGAAACTGAAAGGGAAGCTTGAAAAACAAACTGAAGTCTTGCCCATTCTCTAAATGTAAGGGCTCCTCTATGAGCTTTTCGCCCAAAATGTATTCATCAATCTGTTTGTTGTCGCCCCGCCCACGCTCATAGCGCTCAATCAGGCGAATACGAATGGCCTCAATACTAGCGGCACCCTTGGCCGAAAAAAGAAGCTCTGCATTAATGGTATTTACATCTATAGGGTAGACCTCTAGGGCCGATATGCGCATCTTGACTTCCGAGAAGCCTAACCAGCGTTTGAAATTTCCGAACATATACTATATGGTGTCTAAGGGGATGATGTTGAACTTAGTTAAAAGCCGTCAAAGATAATTCCAGTTCCCAATGGGCGGCCAATTTGTCAGCTAGCCCCATTTTGCGTCCTACAGGCCCGAAGGGCCGCAGGCTGAGGGATGAGAGCAGGGCCGCCGCAGGCGGCAGACCTAGCGGGCGCAGCCCGCGCAGGGCCGAGCGAGCAGCGAGCTGCGGACAGCCCGACCCGCCCGAAAACTCATGAGGGTTTTAACCCTCATTTTGTATAGCTTCGCAAAGCGATACCGCTTTGCGCTGGCTTTCAAGCCGGCGGAAGGGGCAGCCCCAAAAAAATAGCCTACTGCTTAATAAAGGCCTGTCTCCAAACTTGTTTGTCGCTACGGATCAGGATAAAATATTGGCCAGCGGCTAGTGCTGGAATTGCTAGGCGGAAATCTTGCTCGCCAGCGATTAGGGCCAAGTTCTGTTTCTCCCAAATGATGCGACCATCTAAACCATAAATAGCCAGTTGGGCCGAGCTATTGGCCAAGGCCGTCAGCCGAAGCTGTAGGGCGGCATCTTGGACTGGGTTGGGGAAAATCTGCAACTCATTTTGGGCCAAATCAGCCAAACTATGGCTACTGCTAATTGTGCCCGTCTGAAAATAGAAGGGGGGCGAACTGGGGGCACAAGTATAGGCTGGTTGCAGGGGCTTGACGGTCCAGCGAAACTGACGATTACTCCCTAAGGCCGAGCTAGGAATAAAGGCAAAATTCTGATTCATCACGCTGCCCGTATAGACCTGCCCCAAGGGAATATTGTTAAAAATGCGCTCTACCGTAATGACCCATTGGTTGGCATTGGGCGCTGTAGAGGCATCCCATTCTAGGCGAATTTGCCCATTGACCTCCTGGGCGAAATCATTGTTGATGGGGCTAATGCCTTGGAGTTGGCTACCGTCTAGGCTATCCATATTGCTGGGCGCTGGAAAATTGGTCCAGTTGCGGTTGGCCATATCGGCCAGCATAGCGTTCTTTTGTTCCTGCGAAAAAGTGTTTTGGCAATTATCGCTAGAATAAGACATAAAGTAGTCGCTATTGATTTGTAGTGGAGCTCCTGTGGGATCTTGTAAACTCGTAGAAACAGGGCAGCTAAAACGCTCCGAAATATAATCGGCTTCGGTATCGCAAAAGCCATCGGCGGCATTGGCGCAATTGGCCCCAATTCCTCGGTCTACATTTTCGACCAAACGCCCATTGATAAGTATGGGGGCAGGGCTGCCACTATATTGTGCCCGGGCATCTACGCCCTCCCAACCAAAAAAGGTATGTGGCAAGGTAAAAAAGTGGCCCAGCTCATGCGTAATGGTGGTCGAACTGCCATTGGCGTAGCTATTTTGAATAAAAACAAAGTCGCGAGAAGGCGTATAATAACCCGCCACCGAGCGGCTCACATTGGCACTCACAAAAACATTGAGGCTATTGGGGACCTTATAACTGCTCATTCTAACTTGGCCCGTATTATTATAGGCATCATCATAAATCACATCATCATAAATAAAGCGAACTGGACCATTGAGGTAGAAGAAAATATTTTGGTCGGCAAAGTCGCTATTGAGTTTGCAAAGCATTTCTACCGCCTTACTGCCCGAGGCAAAGCCTTGTCCCGCCTCATTGCCTACCAAATGCAGACTCAAAGGAATATAAGTGGTATTTTGTCTGCTAATCTGGGCCAAGTTGATGTTGCGGCGGTTTTCCATCATTTGGGCCTTAATGGCGGCTCCATCGGCCAAAGATAGCCCACAGGGCGCCTCCTGGGCCAGTAGTTGCCCCAGCCCAAGGAGCGAGCATAAAAAAGAAAGATATAAAAATCGCATAGCTGTTGGTTTTAATGATTGAGGGCAGCCCTAGTACTAAAAGTACTTTTTGGGCGCTTTTGTTGGATTATATACGGCAAAGGCAAGCAAAATAGTTGTTAATAGCTAATTTATGGAATTATATTTTGAACTTTAGGACGCTTGTAACTACATATAAAAAGGACTATATTTATATAGCTAATTTTTTAGGACCTTCTACTTTTTTGATTAACTTTGTTTAAATCGTATACCTCAAATTAAACCATTACCTTATGAGTCAGTTAGAAGCTAGATTAAGCATTGCGACCCTAGAAGCCGCTGCCGCGGCCCTTCGCGCCCTTGCCCACCCTCTTCGTCTGGCTATTGTCGACCTCCTAAAAGAGAAAGGGGAATTGCCCGTGAAGGATATTCATGGTATCCTCAATATTGAGCAGGCGGTGGTTTCTCATCATCTGGGCATTCTCAAAAATAAAGGGGTGCTTGTGGTCCGTCCCGAAGGTAACAAACATTTTTATGCCATCAAAGATGAGGAAGTGGCCCAGGTGCTTGCTTATGTAGAGCGCTGTTTTTAGGCTTTTTTTAATGACTTTCTTTTGGACCTCGGTCTTTTGCTTTATCTTTTGGAGGTAAAGCTTTTTTATTTTGGGGCTGCCCCTTCGGCCTGCGGCCTTCGGGTCGGGCCATTGCGCAGCTCGCAGGTCTGCTCGGCCCTGCAGCGGCTGCGCCGCTTTGGTCTGCCGCCTTCGGCGGCCCTGCTACAGCCCCTCAGCCAGAGCGGCCGGCTTTGCGCTTATTTACGCTATTTATCTCCACTAATTACTATAGAAAACATGAGAAAACTATTTATCCCCTTGGCCCTCGCCTTTTTGCTGATGGGCAGCGCTTGCCAAAACCAATCTGCTCCCCAAACAGATGAGCAAACGGCCCAAAAAGAAACCCCCAAAGAAGAGGCCCAAAAAGAAACCGAAGAGGAGCCCATGAGCGAGGAAGAAGCTTTTGCAGAAGCCGCCTCTGGCCCCTTTGAAATTACTATGACGGCAGTGCCCGCCAAAAAACTCCCCTTCGATGGTCGGATGGTACATGGCCCCGACCTAGAAGAAGCCACAGAGGTAAAGGATATTAAGGGCACTTACTATTTGCTTCGCAACCAATATTTTTCTGAAGGCCGTCACTATATGAGCCTAGGCTATTATTTCTGGGATGGCAAAGAAGCCAAACGCCAAAATATTAAGCATTACGATATGGAAAATTGCAACTTTGACCTAGTCAGCAAGTTTCCTAATGCAGGTTTCCAAATTGCCGACGAAGATAAGGATGGCGAGGCCGAAATCTACTGCTTTAGCCAACTCGATTGTGTGAGCGATGTAAGTCCCACTAATCTAGACCTACACGTTTTTGAGGGCCAAAATTATTATCAATTGGCCGGAAACAATAAGGTGGAAGGCCTAGGCGGAGAGTTTAAGCCTAGCGATAACTTTAAGGCAGAAGAAAAAATATTTAACTACGCCAGCGATATCTTTAACTCTTTTTCGGATAAGGTAAAGGCCTATTAGTCTGGCCCAAAGCTAAAGCGCCCATGCTCTAAGGAGCATGGGCGCTTTTTTATGCCGCTAGCAGGCGGCGAAGCCGCCGCAAAGGGCCGCAGGCCCGCGGCTGAGGGATGAGAGCAGGGCCGCCGCAGGCGGCAGACCTAGCGGGCGCAGCCCGCGCAGGGCCGAGCGAGCAGCGAGCTGCGGACAGCCCGACCCGCCTACTGGCGGGGCAGCCCCAAAAAATTACCACTCAATATATTCAGGCTCTTCTTCTTCCTCGATGCTGCCGCCACTACCGCCTTTATATTCTGGAATATCGGCCCATTCGTCGGGTTCTTCTAAGGTTTTGACCTTTCGTTGGAAGTTGCTGCCAGAGGGGGCGCTGCCGCCACGGGCCGCAAATTCGCTGCCCATAAACTCTGCTTTTAGGCTGTTGTTGAGGGCCAAGGTTTCTTCCTTCATATCGGCCTCCATGAGTTTTTTCACCTTTTTGCGGCCCATTTGGTATTGATATTCTTCATCGTAGAGGTTGCCATACATGCGCGCATAAACATTGAAAAGGCCCTTTTTGCGGGCGGGCAAAGGCTCCATATCCTTGTTGTAGCGCTTGAAGCGGTTGGCCAAAATTTGGCCCACATTGATCTTGAAGCGGTAGTCCATATCTTGGTCAAAACTATGGCTGCCCGAAAGCGTGATATTCATGGCATTGCTCTGAATGAACATGGCGGGAATATAGAGCTTGCGGTTGGCTATGCGGAACTGGTTTTCGACCCGATTAAATCGGATGTGTTTTAGGTCCTTGACTTTAATATACTGACTAAAGTCCTCCAACATTTCAAAGCCAATGATTTCGCCATCTTCTAGGCTAGCATCGGCCAAAACCGAGAGCTCATTGTCCATAAAATGGCCTTGCTCATCCCAAAAGGCATTTACTTTGACCAAGCTGCTCAAGCGGCCACGCAGGTGCCGAGCCTCTAGGGTGGTTTGCCCAAAGTTATCCATTTGGTCAAAAAACTGATTGATGTCGATCTTTTCCAATTCGGCAAAGGCCAACAACTTGGGCGCCAAATCAAAGGTGTAGCGGGCATCTAGGCGCATTTTGCCCTGAAAGCCCTCTAGAGAAAGCCCTTTGAGGTCCATTTTGTTGTTCTGAAAGGCGAGCTCGCCATCGATGTTCTTAAATTCAAATTCTCCATAATTGAGCTGCTGAATATGCAGCTTAAAGCTACCGTAAAGGAAGTTAGAGACAAACATCCGCTGCTCGTTTTTCTCGGCCCGAACCGAATCCGCTGCTATAGAATCTGTAGGCAAAGGCTCCTGGCTTTGAGGGCCCAATGCGGCTAACATCAGCTCATCAATATCCAGTTTTTCGGAGGCCCAACTGGCCTTAAAGCCTAGCTCTGCCTGCTTAGAGTTGCTAGAGTCGGCAAAGAGAACGGGCAAAATATTCTGGAAATTCCCCTGCAGCAGAATATCAGATTTGCGGCTTTTGAATTGTAGTTTATTGACCGAGAACACATTATTGTTAAGAGCCAGACTTCCCTCGGGAATGCTCAGCGGTACGCCATAGCGAACAATACCTACATTATCAAAACGAAGGGCTCCGCCCAAGTTGACTTTTTGGATGTAGCGAGGGTTGAGCATATCGTTTAGCCTTCCCTTTAGGGCCACATTTTCTATGGCGAGCAGGCCTTGGCCCTTGCTCACTTCTTCGCCCAAAAAGCCTTTGATGAGGTCAATGGGTAGCTTGCCATCAAAACTAAAATCAATCAGGGGGTTGTCTAAATCCTCTACTCTTAGGGCCAAGGAAATAGGGTGTCCGCCCAAGCTGGCCTCAAAGTTTTTGAGTTCTAATAAGGCCTGATTGGAGCTACCGCCTCGGTTCTCAAATTCTACATCAAAGTTTACACTTTTGAGCGATTGGCTCATGTTGGGGTGGCTCACTCTCCCCCTGCGCAAACCAAAGTTAAATTTGGTCATGGGCAGGCTGTTGGGGGCCAAAAGGCCCTTGGTTTCGGCCTTAAAGCTCATATAGGCATTGCTCTCAAAGCCGCCTAAATAGGGGAGGAGCTTGGGGGGCAGCAACTGAAGCAAGGCGCCCAATTTGGCTTTGTCCGACTCAAACTTGAGGTCCAAACGGCTCCCTTTAGGCAGCAAAACGACCTCTCCTGTGGTCAAAAACTCATTGCCCTCTGCCTGCAGTTTCATCTCTTTGATGCTATAACTTTGGGTCAGATGGTCAATCTGAATATTGGCATTATAGCCTAGGGTTTTATTTTCTAGGTAGCGCTCGCCGCCCATCTCTAGGTAGTTCATCTGGATATTGGCCAAGCTTTTCAGGATATAGCGCTCATGATTAAAATCGCCCGCAAAAAAGGCCGACTCTAGCAAAAAGCTAAGATCTTGGTCCATAATCTGGTCCAAATAACGCAGCTTAACATTTTTAAAATTGGCATCCTTAATCGAAAGATTAAGGTCGCTGCTTTGGCCCGTTTCCTCGGCTTCTTCTTCCGTAATAAAGATGTCGTAATTCGTCTGCCCATCCTTATATTGCCGCACATCAATGGCCGCATTAGATATACTGATGGCGTTAAATTGATAATGTCCCGACAGCAATCCCCAAATGCTACATTTTAAGGAGAGGTCTTCGGCCCGCAACAAATAACGACTGCTATCGCCACTATTATCATGTAGGGCCAGGTTTTTCAAACTGACCGAAGCCTTGGGGAAGTCCCAAATCAGAGAGAGTTCTGCTCGCTCTACTTTAAGCTCCGTTTTTAGGCTTTTGCGTAGTTCCTGAACCACCAAGCCCCCAATTTTGGCCTCATAAAAGGCGGCCACAACAATCAGGGCAATCACGGCGATCATCGTAAACATTAGGGACCAGAAGAAGAGGGTCGATAAGATGCGCCAAGCTAGGCTTTTTTTCTTCTTGGGTTTTTGGTTTTTGGGCTTTGGACTCATGTCGCTTTCTTTTTTGGGGAGAAGTAAGATGTATTTGGGGCTGCCCCGCCCTGCGGGCGGGTCTGGCTATGCGGGGGCTCGCTGTTCGCTCGGCCCTGCGCTTTTTTTCGCTTTGCTCAAAAAAGCTCGGTCTGGCCTGCGGCCACCCCCTACTATCCCTCAGCCTGCGGCGGCTTCGCCGCCTGCTAGATGCAGAAATACAAAATAATTTTTATAAAAAATACAGCCCGAAAATACAAAGAAGGCCAGTAAAAAGGGCCTTTGGCTCAAGTTTTAGGTTTTTTTGCCATTTTTTTCTCCCTTTTTTTGAAAAATGTTTGGAAGTTTAAATTCTTGCCGTATATTTGCATCGCATTCAACGGAAAGCAACACAAAAATAAGGGCGAATAGCTCAGTTGGTTCAGAGCATCTGGTTTACACCCAGAGGGTCGGGGGTTCGAATCCCTCTTCGCCCACTACAAAAGAGTTACTGATTTTATCAGTGACTCTTTTTTTTGTGTCTAGATCTGTCTTGATTCTTCTTTCTTCCTGCCTAAAGCTCCCCCTTTTTTGTCGCCAAAACCTAAATAGAGGTGGTTATACTCTATGAGATAGGTCCCTCAACCCCATAATAGACGTTCCGAACTGTATAATATAGGTCCCCTAACCCCATAGAGCAGGTCCCTAGACCCCATTAGGTACGTTCTGGACTCTATCGTATAGGTTGTTAGACCCCATGAAATAGGTCCCTCAACCCCATAATAGACGTTCCGAACTGTATAATATAGGTCCCCTAACCCCATAGAGGAGGTCCCTAGACCCCATTAGGTACGTTCTGGACTCTATCGTATAGGTTGTTAGACCCCATGAGATAGGTCCCTTAACCCCATAATAGACGTCTAGGGACCCCAAAATAGACGTCCTGGAACGTCTATTTGGGGTCCTACAACCTATATTATGCAGTTCTATAACCTATATGATATAGTTCCACAACCTATATCATGCACTTACACAACCTATGTTATACACTTCCATAACGTATATAGAGGACTTTGACTACCTCAATCATACAGTATAGCTACGGTATGCGAGCACTACAACTAGTGTATTGGAACAGTAGAACTACTATAATAGGAGCAATAAATGAATCCAGCTAAAGACTCAAAAGCAGGGGCGGCCAATCATCGCCTAGGGACAAGCCCCTAGGCTAATCTAAATGGAGTCAGCCCTAAAGGGCCTCAAAGGTGGATATAGATGGCCTTGGTAAGTAGTTATTGCAGAGAAGATCCTTATCCAAAGGCCCTCTTTAGAGGGCTGTCTGAAAAGCTAGCCTAGAGCTCATAAAATTAACCGCCGAAGAAGACCGCCCCAAGAAAAAAGACCGTTGAGCGGCCCAGCGCTGCGAAGGGGTGGCCGAAGGCCAGACCGAAGGCGAAACGAAGTGGAGCCTGAAGGGCCGAACAGAGCTGTGAGCCCCGCAGCATAGCGGCGGCCGGCTAGCCGGCCGCGGGCCCCAAAAAAAGAAGAAAGCGACTTAAGACCAAGGTTTGGCCCAAAAAGGAACCAACTCTAGTTGTTGGGGCCAGCCCTGAGGGCGAGGGCCCAAAAAGAGGCAGCCCGCCCAGCCCAAATCAATACTATAACTGACCTTAGGGTGGGCCTTGAGCTCTTCCCAGGCGCTTTGCATCTCCTCGGACCAATAAATATCGTCGAAAACTAGGAGGGCGTTGGGGCCCAAATAAGGCAGGCAAGCCTCAAAATAATCTAGGGTGGGTTGCCGCAAATGATGCCCATCAATAAAGGCATAATCCAATTGGCCCAACTGTTTGAGGGCCGAGGGCAGCAGCTCCGCAAAACTGCCCTGCCAAAGCTGCAAACTAGCCGAGGCGCCAAACAAGCGGGCATTCTTTTGGGCAATAGCATGAATTTCGGGACAGCCCTCTATGCTAATCATTTGGGCCGAACGCTTGGCCGCATGCTGATAAAGCGCCGAAATGCCCAAGGAGGTCCCTAGCTCCAAAATAGTATTGGGCTGATGAAAATTGATCAGGCGAAATAAGAACTGGGCCTGCCAACTGGGAGAGAGCGAGCGCCTGGCCAAATCGGATACTCGCTTAGGGGCCGACTTTCGGCTGCCAGCGCCCAAATCCTGAATCTGAATGGGCCGACTATCGTGTCGGAGCAAATCTCGCTGTCCCTCCAGCACCGAAAAACAATAAAATTCTCGCCGATCCTCCAAGACCAATTCTCGCCATTCTTGCAAGGCGGGGCAAGCTATTTTGCGGCCCGATTGAGCCCGTCGATAAAAGGAAAAAAGCGCAGTCCACATAGTTCTATTGATTTGGGCCCAAGTTAAGAAAAAATCTAGCAGCCCTTGGGGCTCTGCAGCGAACAAAAAAAATGACAAAAAACCGAGGAAACTTCAAACATATTTTGGGTTTCCGAGTTTTAGTCCTTAGTTTTGCCACTGTAAAGCAGGGACTTAGGTCCAAGAGGAAACCAAAGAAACATTAAAAGTTTCTGTATTTGTGCTTTACAGGCTAAGAAAAATGGCCCGAAAGAACTACTGACAAGATAAAATTTGATGTTGTGGACGAACTACAAAAAATATTAGCGGCTGCCGATAAAATGTTTCGGCAATACGGCATTCGCTCGGTCACTATGTCGGACCTCGCTCGAGAGTTGGGCATGTCTAAAAAGACGCTTTACGTACATATCAAGAACAAGCAGGACCTGATCATGAAAGTTTTGCAAATGCATTTTGATCGGGAGAGGCAAATCTGTAATCTGGTGCAAACAGAGGCAAAAAATGCCTTAGAGGAAATGTTTTTGATGGGTCGAGAGATCCAGAAGAACATTCAGCACATCAATCCTTCTCTGATGTTTGACCTACGGAAATACCATAAGGCGGTTTGGGGCGAATTTGATGAGTTCCGCAAGACCTTCATCTTTAATATGATGAAAAACAATATGGACCGAGGCATAGAAGAGGGCTTATATCGGCCTGATTTGAATGCGGATATTGTGAGCCGTCTATATATAGGTATGGTCGAGCTCTTTTTGGATGCCGAATTATTTCCGCCAGATAAGTTTTCTAGGCCGAGTATGCATCGGGCCATGATGGCTTATCATCTGCACGGCATTGTGTCGGACAAGGGCAAGGCGGCCTTAAAGGACTACCTAGAACAATTAGAACAACTTTCTTCACCTTCCTAAATATAAAATTGAGATGAACTTAAGCAAAGGGCTGTACAGCCTTGTTTTTCTCTTCTTGGCGGGCTGGTCTTCGGCCCAATCTCCGGCCAGTTTCTCCTTGGAAGAGGCCATTGATTATGCCATAGATAAAAGCTTAGATCTGCAAACGGCAGAGCAGGATATTTTGTATGCTAAGCAACAAATCCGAGATACTCGGGCCATAGGTTTGCCGCAATTGAGCGGAAAAGTAGAGTATAACTACAATGCGAACTTGCCCGTGCAGTATCTACCCGATTTTATTTCGCCTATTGTGGTGGGGACCCTAGAGGGCTACCAGCTTGTTCCGCAAGGGACTACAGCAAACCTACCCGATGCAGGTTTGTTCCCTGCCGAATTTGGGGTCACCAATACTTTGACGGCAGGGGCTACCTTGAGCCAGCTCATTTTTGACGGCTCTTATTTTGTGGGCCTAAAAGCAGCGCGTTCTGTAGCCGAATTGAGCCGCAAGCAAAAGACCCTAACCGCTCATGAGATTCCCTACACCATCAAAAAGGCCTATTTGGCCGTCTTGTTGGCAGAAGAGAACCTAGGAATTTTGGACAAAAACCTAGAGAACTTGCAAAAGATGCGAGATGAAACCCAGGCCTTTTTTGAAAGTGGTTTGGTAGAGCAGCTAGATGTAGATCGTCTAGACCTCAGTCTGGCCAATTTGCAATCGGAAAGAGGGATGATAGAGCGGCAAACGCAGTTGGCCTATAATGTCCTTAAGTTCCAAATGAACTACCCTTTAGAGGAGTCTATTATCCTTAAAGATGAGTTGGAAAGCCTGATGCAGGCTCCTTCCCAGGACGATCTAGAAGGGGAGGCCTCGGCTAGTAAGCGGCCCGAGCTAGAGGTATTGCGCCTCAACCGGGATTTGATGGACCTCAATATGAAGCGCTATAAGGCGGGCTATCTGCCCAATCTATCTGGCTTTTTGGCCCATCAGTACCAGCTACAGCGCAACAACCTTTTTGATAATGATGAGGGGAAATTCAACCCTATTACAGTCATTGGCCTACAGCTCAATGTGCCCATCTTTGACGGCTTTAAGAAGGATGCCAATATCAAAATGGCCAAAATTGATGCGACCAAAGTGGATATCCAAATTAAGCAATTTACCCTAGCCACCGAGCTAGAAATCCGCAATGCCAGAGCGATGTACCTCAATGCTTCGGAGCGTTTGGAGAACCAAAAGAAGAACTTGGCTTTGGCCGAGCGCATTTTGGAAACCACCCGCCTTAAGTACAGAGAAGGGGTGGGTTCTAGTACAGAAATCAGCACGGCCGAGCAGGAGCTTTATCGCACACAGGCTAATTATATGAATGCTATTTACGACCTAGTCATTGCCAAAACAGATTTGGACAAGGCCCTAGGAAATCCCTTGAAATAGAACTTGTTAAAACCAATTATACAGCATGAAAACGCTAAAATATAGTTTTGTGGCCCTTATGGCCCTTAGTTTGGCCGCCTGCGGTGGGGCAGGAGTAGCGCCTGATCAAATGAAGGATCCCGCTAAAATTCGCCAAGCCATCCAAACAAAAAAGGAGGCCATCAAAACCCTAGAAGGCGAACTGGCCCAATTGCAAAAGCGCCTAGGAGAGGTAGATACCACGGCTCGCCCCGAAAAGTTTGTCGATATTACTACTCAGCCTGTGCAAAAAAAGACCTTCTCGCATTATGTAGAGGTACAGGGAAATATCACAACAGCCCAAGATCCTGCCTTTGCTAGCTCCGAAACTGGAGGCCGAATTACCGAAATGCTGGTCCGTGAAGACCAATTTGTCAAAAAAGGCGATTTGGTGGCCAAAGTGGATGTAGAAAGCATTCGCAAAAGCCTAGAAGAACTCAAGGCTTCTTTGAAGTTGGCCCAAGACATGTACGATCGGCAGAAAAAGCTTTGGGAGAAAAAGATTGGCTCTGAGGTGCAGTTTCTTCAGGCCGAAAGCCAGGTAGAACAACTGACCAAAAGTAAGGAGCGCCTAGAATTTGAGTTGAGCAAATCCAATGTATACGCCCCCATTTCGGGCTATGTGGAGAAAGTCATGCTCAAGGCGGGCGAAATTACTGGCCCAGGTTCTCCTATCGTTCAAATTCTCAATACCAACCAGCTCAAGGCGGTGGCACAGGTGCCCGAAAACCTTTTGGGTAAGGTCAAGGTAGGCGATCAGGTAGAGCTCTATTTTCCGGCCCTTGGCCAAAGTCAAACGGTCCGTGTAAATGAAGTGAGCCGAAGCATCAACTCCACCAACCGAACCTTTGCGATTGAGGCCCCATTGGCTAGCCAGGGCGGGCTGATTAAGCCCAACCTTTTGGCCACAATTAAGATTAAGGATTTTGAGGCCGAAGATGTGGTGGTGGTCAATAGCAACTTGCTTTTGCAGGATGTAGATGGCAACAACTACCTGATGTTGGCCAAGGACGGAAAAGCCAAAAAGCGCATCGTTGAACTAGGGCGCAGCTACCAAAATGAAACCATGCTAGCCGCTGGCCTAGAGGGAAGCGAAACCCTAATCGTCAAAGGTGCTCGCCAAGCCATTGATGGCGATAAGGTGAAGGTACTGAGCTCCACTACGGCTCAGAAAAATTAAGGTGTTTTTTGGGGGCTTGCCCGCCTTGCAGGCGGGCCGGGCTGTACCGCAGCTCGCTGCTCGCTCGGCCCTGCGCCGCCTTTGGCGGCTGGGTCTGGCCCTGCGGGCCACTGCTATCCATCCCTAAGCCGAAGCGGGCTGCGCCCGCTTCTCTAGCCGCAAAGACCAAGCGCGGGCTGGCCTAGCGATGTGGAGGGGGGCGGCGAAGCCGCAGACCCAAGCCGCTGAAAGCGGCTGCAGGGCCGAGCAGGCTTGCGAGCCCCAGAACCTTGGGTTGACCCACTTTTTATAGCGGTGTCAATTTAGGGATCGATATCCATCATACATAAATATGAATCTCTCTAACCCTAGTCCTATTTTCTTGACGGATACGGCATGCCTAGTTTTCTTCACTGCGCCATTAAATCCGCCCAACCTTGCTATGATCCAATAGGCCCAAGCTATTGATTTAGAGGTAAATGGGTTACGCAAAGAAGGGCTTTGGCTTTCGCCTTTTAGATATTGTTTAAATATAAGATCTAAGACTTCTACTTCATCTTCTGTGAAAATAGAGGTTGCTGGAGTCTCATTATCTTGGTTAAGTCCAGCTTCTTTAAGCTTAAGGACCTTGTCAGATGCACTGATTGCCATAAGTATCATTTTGCGGATAGCTTTACCTGTTTTTAAACATATGTTTTCAATATCAAAGCCATCTGATTTTAAATATTTAAAGTATGTTTCAATTAACCACCTCTTGCGGTAGCAAAGAACAAGCTCTAAGAGCTCTTCTTCGCTGTTGATTTCTTCATTTGTGAGTAAGCGCCAACTGATGGTTTCATCATCATGATCTTTTTTTGTTCGGCTTCTTTTTCTAGCGGCAGATTTTGAAAAACCTTTGCCCTTTTCAAAGACCTCAATAACATTGATTGTCATTGGTTTAGGCCTTGGTTCGCCAAGAACATACTTACAAGATTTGGGAACGGCAAAAGTCACTTTTTTAGATCGAATAACTAGCTTCTTCCCGTTAAGTTTTTTACGGCTACTCTTGACCGTTTCTGTCGTCTCAAAGTCTGCTGGATAATGTTCAAAGACATCACATAATGGAATCTTTTTGCCATCCTCCCAAATCGTTGCTCGTCTATCTGTTCGAGACCGAATCAAGAACTTAATATGCTGTCTGAAAAAACTTTCCATCATGGGATAAACATCTCCTTCTCGATCACAAACATGTAAAATATCAATTAGGTCGTTAATTACTTTTAACGCAGATTCTGTCTCTTCTACATTTACTTTCCATCTCGTAATTTCACCTCTAAAATGACCCGTATTTCTATTTTCAGCCTCCTTACAAGTTACTCTATTTTTATATCGATTATAAAGCTGAACACCTCCTAAGCCATGATAATGAAAGCTTTCTCGACCATATAGTAGAGCCATGTGAAGAAATACAGACAAATTTGTTTCCCGACCTCCAGGGCCTAAACCCTCTTTGTCCGTTAGTCTATTTCTTTGCTTATTCAGTACAACTTCAGAGGTGTCGTGAAAGGCCAGAAGCTTTTCTTCAACCACCTTCATAGACTCCCTACTTTTGCCAATAAACTCAAATTGAATGTATTCCTCAGTAAGATTTTTGTTTGATAACAACCTCATGAAAGCCTTACGGTCTGCATCAGTTTTTGCTACATTTGTTAAATGTGGGTTAGGATTATTTTTTAGACTCTCTGCTAATCTATAACATACTCTCACTGATTGCTTATTTAGCATAAATGAAGATACCTTTGTACTGTCCATATAAATCTTGATTTAGAGCTAAGTTAAGCTTATTTTTAAAAGTGGGTCAACCCAAGCCCCAGAACGTAGCGCAGCAAGCGCAGCGCAGCTGAGGCCCCAAAAAACAAAGATTAGTTAAATCAAAGCAATCAGAATCAAACGATATGAGCCAAGAAAAAAAGAAACTCTACCGGAGTTTTGGGCCAAGTAACTTTGCTGTAGATAATGCCATTAGTATGTTTTTGCTAACGGGAATTATCTTCCTTTTTGGAGCGCAATCTTATTTGACCATGCCCAAAGAGGCCTTTCCAGAAATTGTGATTCCTACTATTTATGTGGGAACGACCTACTCGGGAAACTCGGCCGAGGATATGGAAAAACTGGTGACCATTCCGCTAGAAAAAGAGATTGGGTCCATTACGGGAATTAAAAAATTGGAGGCCACTTCTATTCAGGATTTCTCGAATATCATTGTAGAATTTAATACCAATGTAGAAGTAGAAAAGGCCCTGCGGGAGGTAAAAGATGCCGTAGACAAGGCCAAAAACGACGCAGATTTTCCGCAGGATTTAACGGCGGGTCCCGATGTTTTTGAAATCAACTTCTCTGAATTTCCTATCCTGACGGTCAATATCTCGGGCCGTTATACCGAGGACGAACTCCGCCAATATGGAGAGTACTTGCAGGATGAAATTGAGAAACTGTCCGAAATTTCGGAAGTAAAGCTCAAGGGAACCTCGGACAAGGAGGTGAAAATAGATGTGGATTGGTTTAAGATGCAAAGCCGCAAATTGAGCTTTAATGATATTGCCAATGCGATTAACATGGAAAACCTGACGCTCTCTGCTGGAGACTTTAAGTCGGAGGGTTTTAACCGCTCGGTACGGGTAGTGGGCGAGTTTAAAAATGTGAAGGAGATTGAGAATATCATCATCCGCTCGGAGTTTCAAAACCCGGTTTTCCTCAAGGATATTGCTAGCGTAAAAATGGGGTTTGAGGATCCTACTTCTATTGCTCGTAGCGACCAATTGCAGGTTGTTTCTTTGGATGTGATTAAGCGTTCTGGAGAAAACCTTTTGGATGCTTCGGATAAGATTAAGGAGTTGGTAGAAAAGGCGCAGGCTAAACGCTTTCCTTCTGATTTGAAGGTCCAAATCTTTAATGACCAGTCTGTAGATACCCGCAACCAGGTGTCTAACCTACAAAACAGTATCATTTCAGGGATCATTCTCGTTGTTTTGGTCCTTTTGTTTTTCCTTGGTTTGCGCAATGCCTTATTTGTGGGCTTGGCGATTCCCATGTCGATGTTCCTCGGGATTTTAATCCTGAACCTCATGGGCGTTACCCTCAACATGATTGTACTCTTCTCGCTCATTTTGGCCCTAGGGATGTTGGTCGACAACTCTATTGTGGTGGTCGAAAACGTCTTCCGATATGTGCAAGAGGGCTATAGCCTCAAAGATGCCTCTAAAAAGGCAGCGGGCGAGGTGGCCATGCCGATCATCTCTTCTACGGCCACTACCTTGGCGGCTTTCTTTCCGCTTTTGTTCTGGCCCGGCCTAATGGGTGAATTTATGGGCTATTTGCCCCTCACCTTGATTATCGTTCTGATTTCTTCGCTCTTTGTGGCCTTGGTCCTTACGCCTGTCTTTACGGCGGCCTTGATGACCAAAGAAAAAACGCCAGAAGAAGTAGAAGCAGAAAAAGGCAAAAAGCTCATCAACAACTTAATTTGGATTGGCGTTTTGGCCACTATTGCTGTAGGCGGCTGGATTACGGGCACCGATTGGGTCCGAAACCTCTTTGGTATCGTCACGATCTTGACGGCCATGAATGTCTTTTTGTTTGCTCCTGGCGCCGTCTTTTTCCAAGATAAGTTTCTCCCTGTACTAGAGAGTATCTACGATAAATTTATTGGTTTTGCCCTAAAAGGGATCATGCCTTACCTTATGTTTTTGGGCGTTATTGGCTTGCTCTTCCTTTCTGTGGTTCTAATGGGGGTTTTCCCACCCAAAGTAGAGTTTTTCCCTGCGGCAGAACCCAAATACGTCAATGTCTTTGTCGATCTTCCTATTGGAAGTAGCATTGAGGCGACCAATGAATTGATGAAGGAACTAGAGGGTAAGGTAGAGGCCGTTGTTCGTCCCTATGACGAAAAGGGCGTTATTGAGGCGGTACTTTCTCAAATTGGAGAAAACACCTCGGATCCCTCTGGTCCCCCCGAACCTGGCGCTACGCCCAACAAGGCCCGTCTAACGGTTTCTTTTGTGCCTGCCGATGAGCGTCAAGGGGTATCTACTAGCCAAATTATGGAAGAAATCCGCCAATCGGTCCAAGGGTATGCTGGAGTAGAAATTGTGGTAGACCGCAACCAAGAAGGTCCCCCCACGGGTAAGCCCATCAACCTAGAGATTTCTGGGGATGATGTAGAAATGAGAGAGCTTTCGGCAGTGGCCAATACGGTCCTCAATAAGCTTCGCAATGCCAATGTACCCGGGGTAGAGGAGCTCAAGATGAATGTCAATGCCAATGTGCAGCAAGACCTCATCGAGATTGACCGAGAAGCGGCTCGCCGCTATGGCCTATCTACTTATGATATTGCTATGACAATTCGTACGGCCCTTTATGGCCGCGAGGTCTCTAAGTTTAAGGAGGGAGAAGATGAATATCCTATCATGCTCCGCTTTAGCGAGGAGTACCGCCAAAGCCAAGAGGCCCTAATGAACCAAAATGTGACCTTCCGAAATATGGATGCGGGGGGACAAATTGTGCAGATTCCCATTTCTTCGGTGGCCAAGAAGGTGCCCAGCACTACCTATAATGCCGTTAAGCGAAAGGATGAGAAACGGACCATCACTATTTATTCTAATGTGCTAGAGGGCTTTAATGCCAATGAGGTGGTGCAGCAGTTGCAGTTCATTATGGAGGACTACGATATGCCCGAGGGGTACAGCTTTAAGTTTACGGGAGAACAGGAGGAGCAAGCCGCCGCTATGGAGTTTTTGGGTTCGGCCTTTACCATTGCGATCTTGGCCATCTTCCTCATCCTCGTTTCGCAGTTCAACTCGCTCAGCAAGCCCTTTATCATTATCCTTTCGGTCTTCTTTAGTACCATTGGGGTGCTCTTGGGCTACATCCTCACGGGCATGGATCTGGTGGTCATTATGACCGGTATCGGTATTATCTCTTTGGCTGGGGTGGTCGTAAATAACGCCATTGTACTCATTGATTATACGGACTTCCTGCAGAAGAGGCGAAAGGAGGAAACGGGCCAAGACCAACTCACGGATGATGAGGTCAAGCAGTCGATTATCGAGGGTGGAAAAACCCGTCTTCGTCCCGTACTCCTCACGGCGATTACTACGGTTTTGGGCCTCATTCCCCTAGCCGTTGGCTTCAACTTTGATTTCTATGGCCTAATTACAGAGCTCAACCCCAATATTTACTGGGGAGGCGATAATGCCGCTTTCTGGGGCGCCATGTCTTGGACGGTGGTCTATGGCCTTATTTTCGCCACTTTCCTTACCCTAGTCATTGTCCCCGTGATGTATTGGCTAATGTATAAGATTAACCGCTTTTTTGCTGGCCTCTTTGGCCGCAATAAGGCCGCATAAACCCAGGCTTTGATCAAGCTTATCCTAAGGTCTCTACTTCGGTAGGGGCCTTTTTTGTTTTTGGGGCTGCTGTTTTGGGGCCTCCTGCCTACGGCAGGCGCTACGCTTTGGGGCTCGCAGGTCTGCTCGGCCCTTCAGGCTCCACTTCATTTCGCCTTCGGTCTGGCCCTGCGGGCCACCCCGCCGCATCGCTAGGCCGAGGCGGCGCAGCCGCCTCCCGCTGGGGTCTGGCCTTTGGCTACTGCTGCACATCGGTTACTCCCTTTGGTCGTCGAACTGCGGCCTAAAGGCCTTGTTGTGGCCGAGGCGGCTGCGCCGCCTCCCTAGGGCTTAATCTTCTTTTTGGACCAATTTGAGGAGTTCTCTAGCGGCGCGAAAAGAAGAGGTTTGTCCATTGCGGACCGCGCTTTGCCAGCCGGGCCATTGGCTTTGAACCTTGGGGTGCTCATAGAAGTGGCGGAGCAGCTCTTGCTCAATACTTTGGCGCATCCAGTATTCGGCTTGTTCGGCTCTTCTTTGAGACCAGTAATTATTATTTTGGGTCAGTTGGCAATAGTCTTGAATTTGCTCCCAGATGGCTTCTAATCCTTGGGCATGTAGGCCAGAGGCCAGACTCACCTTGGGCGTCCAGCCCGATTTTTGGGCCGGAAAGAGGTGGAGCGCATTGCGGTATTGTTGCTTGCTTCTTTTGGCGGCTTGCAGGGCTTCGCCATCGGCCTTATTGACCAGCAGCAGGTCCGCCATTTCGACCACCCCTCTTTTGATGCCCTGTAGTTCGTCGCCAGCATTGGGCAGTAGTAAAAGCATAAAGAAATCAACCATAGAGTGCACCGCTAGTTCTGATTGGCCCACCCCTACGGTTTCTATAATAATGGGAGAAAAGCCAGCCGTTTCGCATAAAAATATGGCTTCTCGGGTTTTTCGGGCCACGCCGCCTAGGGCATCGCCAGCGGGAGAGGGGCGCACAAAAGCTTGGGGGTGGCTAGATAAAGTTTGCATCCTTGTCTTATCGCCGAGGATACTGCCGCCAGTGCGTTGGCTACTAGGGTCGATGGCTAAAATGGCAGGGCGAAAACCTTTTTGGATCAGCATTTGGCCAAAGGATTCGATAAACGTACTTTTGCCCACGCCGGGAGAGCCGGTAATGCCGAGGCGGAGGCTCGACTTCTGTTGTTGGAGGCAGGCCTCAATCAGTTGGTCGGCCTTAATGCGGTCGCTGGCTTTTTGGCTTTCGACCAGGGTAATGGCTTGGCTAAGCAAAAGGCGGTCTTGGGCCAAAATTCCCTGCAGTAATTCCTCTACAGAGGGCTTTCGTCTTTTGAAGCGGGCCAATTGCTTTTTCTTGAAGCTTGGGGTTTCTGTTATCCCTTTGGCGATATGCAGGGCTGATTTTTTATCTTTATTATTTTCCATCTCTATAGGTTTAGGGCCAATCTTTAGCAAATTGGGTATTAGAAGGAGCGAAGCGACTGGCCTAGCGATGTGGAGCAGTGGCCCGCAGGGCCAGACCGAAGCGCTTTAGCGCTGAAGGGCCGAGCGAAGAGCGAGCTGCGCAACGTAGCGCCGCAAGGCGAAGCCGCAGCGGAGGCCCCAAAATATTAAACAAAAATATGAAGAACTACCTACAATTTGTCCTCCTTTTATGTCCATTTATGCTTTGGGGGCAAGCTTATCGGGAATTGCGAGTAGAGCAATATCAGTACAATTTGGAGGGCGACAGCATGCCCATCAAGAAGCAGATTTGGCGTTATGGCGAGGGGGGAATACTGTTGGGGCAGGAAGAATATGAATATCGGAAACAGCCAGCGGGCAGCTTAAAATCTTCTTTTTTGTATCAGTATGATGAGGAAGCGAAGCTGGGGCAGCAGCAAAAATTGCAGTATTCGGTCAAGGGCGGCCAGCCTCAGTCTCAGCTCTTAAAAACCTATTATCTAAAATATGGGGCTGATGAGCAACTGCGGAGCAAGCAACTTTACTTTGATAAAACGGGAGAGTTGCAGCGGGAAGACACCTTAAGCTATAATAAAAAGGGCCAATTAGTGGTAGAAGAGACCTTTGATTATCGGGGGAGCACCTCTCATCGGTCTTGGCGGATGAAATACAACAAGGCGGGCAAGCTCAAGAAAAAGGGGCGTTATGTACATTGGAGCACCGTAAAGCGGGGCGGCAAGGTGGTCTATAAAAAAGAGCGTAGAGAATGCTACCGCTACAAATACAACCGAAAAGGGCAGCCCAAGCTCATGAAAGGCAAGAGCAGCAGCAGGCGATACAAAACGGTTTGGAAATATGACGAGGAAGGGCGGATCAGCTTTTATCAGTCGCATATCTGCAAGCGTTTTAAGAACAGCCCCAAACCCAAAAAGAAAGGAGAAGAAGAGCAGAAAGAGAAAAAGCAGCCCAAATACCGTTATGTGAGCGAATGTCATACAAAGAAATATGAAAAAGGCCAATTGGTTTTGGAGGTAGACTATGACCATGGAAAAGTAAAAGAGCGGAGCGAAACTAGCTACATCCAAGATACTTTAAAGAGCGAATTAAAATATTGGGTAGCGGGCAAACTCAAGCGAGAAGAAAAATACTACTACGATAGTTTGGGGCAACTGGAAAAGCAAGAAAACTATTACTACAATAGTTTGGGCCTATTGAATTATCGCTTAGATATTTATTATAATAGCAAGGAACAAATTTTGCGAGAAGAGCAGTGGGTCCGAGAGCAAAAAGTAAGAGAATTGCGGCATCAGTATGATGCAAAGGGCCGTCAGCAAAGAACCACATTAATGCTAGAAGATGGGCAGAAATTTGAGAAAACCTATTATTTTTATAAGGATTAAGCTTGCCTATATTCTGCCTGCAGGAACCTATAAAAGCGTCAAACTTTAGTATGATCACTAATAATAAAATAAAGAAAGCGGCCTATCTGATGGGATTTATTGGCTTTTCTTTGGCTAGTCAGCCCCTATTGGCCCAAAAAGCCAAGGTGAAATCTTTGGAGTTTCAGCAAAGAGAAATCAAGGAAGAGATTCAAAAAGACAGTTTATTGACCACCAAAAAGGAGCTCAAAGAATATGATGAACAGGGGCGCTTGATTTTGCAAAAAATCTTTGTGGCCAACCCCATCGGTCAATTAACGCCGCAAAAGGAAGTCAAAAAAACCTTTGAGGGACGTATCCTGAGAGTAGAAGAAGAAACAGAATACGATGAAATGGGCGATCCGCTCAAGATGGAACAAAGCCATTACAATGACGACAAAGACATTGTAAAGCTAGAATACATTGACTACCTCAAAGCGCCCGATACCCGTTATACCAAAGAATATGAGTATGACGAATATGGCCTACTCGATAAGACAACACTTTTTAACCCCGAGGGGAAAAAAGTGGGGCAGGAGCGCTGGAAGTACAATGCCGATGATGAAATTATCAAGTATACCAAATGGGAAAAGCTGCCCTCTGGCAAAAAGTATAAGGAAAGCGAAAAAACCGAATATGACGAAAACGGCTTTTTGGCTTCCTCAGAAAAGGAAATAGATGATGGTCAGGACAAATACAAGGAGATTACCACCTTTGTCCGTAACCGAGTAGAAGAACAACTCAAATACAAAAATGGCGAGTTGATCAGTGAGTTTGGGGGCGCCAAAAAAGGCGGCTTTGATCCCTCTAAGGCTAGAGTCATGATGACCTTTAATAATGATGGCGGCGGCCTAGGTGGCGGCGGTGGATTTGGTGGCGGCGGCTTTGGCCGTTGGGCCAATGAGGATGAATACGATGATAAGGGGAATAAAATCAAGACCATCCAAAAAGTAGATGATGTAGTCACGCAGATTACCTTCTATAGCTATGACGAACGCAACAACTTGATTAGTAGCAAGAAGGTGGATTATGAAGGAGAGAAAGAAACAAGAGTAGAGGAGGAGGTCCAAGAATTTGACGACAATAACAATATGCTACGTCGTGCTGTTTATGTAGATGGACAGCTCATCTCAGAAAAACGCTACAATTATCAATATCGCTAAACTTCTATTGCTGTTCTGTTGCTTGGGGCCTTCGCTTTGGGGGCAGGCAACCGATAGCATTCCGCAGATCAAAGAGAAGCGCATTCTCGATTATCGCCTAAAGGATAACCAACGCCTGCTGCAAAAAAAGACCGTCTTAGAATATAATATCTATGGCAATTTGGTGCAGCAGAGTTTCTATAAAGGCGAACAGCTTCAACGTGCAGAGCACTTTAAATACGACCGCTTGGGCCAGTTGGTGGGCCGCCTGCGCTACGACTCTATGCAGGCTTTGGTCTGGAGCGAAGACCGACAACTAGATGAGGAGGGCCGAAAACTAAAGGTGACCCAAACCGCCTATCAACCTCCTGGTTTTCAGCAGCAGTATACCCTCTATAGCTACAATAGCCGAGGGCAAATCAAACAGGTCCAAACCTATAATACCGAAGATCAATTGGTGAGCGAGGTGAACTACCTCTATAGCCAGTTGGGCGAGCTGCTGGGGAGCAACGCCTGGGACCTCCAAGAAGATGGCAGTAAACGCAGCCTCAGCATTTTGCATGAGTATAATAAAAAGGGCCAAATTCAACGCTCGGTCAGTATTTTGCAAAATGGCAAAGATCGCTATAAGGAGGTCCGAAACTTTGAAAACTGCTTTGTCATTGAGTGGCAACGCTACCAAAATGGCGTGCTCTATAGCCATTTTAAACATGATAAAGAACAAATTCGAGAGCAGGGACCCAGCGAAATTCCGCCCCCTTTGCCTTTCCAATTGTCTCCCCTAGAGTATGAGGAAAGCCGCAAAGACCCCCTTCAGCAAATGGATTACCAACCGCTCCGAAGCATTAGTACTAAGAACAATGATGCCGGCTTGCCCGTCAAAGAAGCCATCCGAGAAGGAGAAAAACTGGTAGAGGTCCGCTACTTTTTCTATGATGAAGCCCAACGCCTTATCCGCCGCAAAACTGTCGATAAGGTTAATGAGAAGGTCAAAGAAGAAGAGCTAAGCTATACCGCCAAAGGCCTCCCCCTCCAACATCGGCAGTATTTAGATAAAAAACTGATCCAAGAACGAAGCTATGAATATATCTACTATTCTAACTAAAAAGCGGCTGTAGTCCTCTGTTTTTTGGCCTTAGTCTGTACCTTTACCGCCCAATTTTACGATTTTCCCGCAAAACAATTCTACCAATGAATATACTCAAAACAACTAATTTTTCTGCTGTTAGGGGCCTCCGCCTCGCTTCGCTCGTCGGCGCTATGCTGCATAGCTCGCAGGTCTGCTCGGCCCGGCGCAGGCGAAGCCTGCGCCGGTCTGGCCCTTCGGGCCACTATTCCGCAGCGCTAGGCCGAGGCTTTGCTCTTCTCTTCCTTTTGGCCCTTTTGCCGCAGCTCCTCTTGGCCCAAAAACCACAGATTAAGTTTTTGCAGCAAAAACATTATGTGCCGGCCCTCAATAAGGGCTTGGAGCTGCAAACCCAAACCGAAAAGTACTTTAATGAATATGGGGCCGTCACTCGAGAGGAGTACTTTAAGATGAGCTTGGACAGCACCCTCAATAGCCAACGCAAAATTATTCATAGCTACGATAGCCGAGGCCGCCACCAAAATAGTCTGTACTACAATGGCGATAATCTGCTAGAAAGAGAGGTGAAGATTTATTGGGACCAAAAGAACAATAAGAACAAAATTGAAGAAATTTCTTATGTAGATGGCCAACAAGCTTCGGTGGCCATTACTTATCTGCTCACTTATGATGAAGCAGGCAATAAGGAAATAGAACAGTACTTTAATACCAAGGGTGTAGTGACCCGCCAGCGAAATTGGTTCTACAACAAACAAGATGAGGTCATCCGCTCTTTGGAGCTGGTAGAAGAACCCAACCAACCCCGCAAAGAGATTAAAACCCGCTACAAAAGGGACCAAGATGGCTACCTTACCAAATCTATTACCGTTGAAAAGATTAACGGAAAGCTCTTCAGAAAAGATGTTCGCTACTTTGAGAATAGCTTTCTCATCCGCTGGAAAAAATACATTGAGGGCAAGTTCGTGAGCGAGTTTGTCAATGAATACCGAGATAGTGTGCTGATCCGCCAAACCGAAAACGAACGCTTTGACCCAGAGAAAAAGCGCAAGCGCTCTAAAAAAGAAAGCATTTGGGTGACCAATACAGAGTATGATGTTTATGGAAACATTTTGGTCCAAACCAAAAGCCGAAATGAGCAGGTGGTGAGCATTGTACAATATGCCTATGATGATTATGGTAATCGCATCAAAACAATCAAAATTAATAGAGAGAGTAACGAAAAAGAAGAAGAGCGTTTGACCTATGACAAATGGGGAAATGTGGCCAGCTTAGAGCTGCTCAAAAATGACCGCATTGTGTATAAGGATGAATTTGTATATGAATATCACCCCCGCAAACGCAAAGATTAGCGCCCTCTGGGTCTAGAAGGCGGCGCAGCCGCCTGGCTGAGGGATGGATAGCAGTGGCCCGCAGGGCCAGACCAAAGCCCAAAGGGCTGCAGGGCCGAGCAGGCCTGCGAGCTGCGGTACAGCCCGACCCGGCCATAGGCCGGGGCAGCCCCAAAATTGTATCCTCATTAAAATTATATCAATGTTTAGCCGATTAGTTTTTATTAGTTGTTGTTTGGCCTTTTCGCCCTTGCTTCAGGCCCAGTTAGAGATGCGTCTCGATAGCATCAGCCAGATTATTCAGCATAGCTATAGCTTTACCGAAGAAGGCGAGCAACTGCTGAGCATTTTGAGAGAGTCCGTTTATGATGATGAGCAGATTATGACGCGGCAAGACCGCTGGCATTATGCTTATCCGAATGGAAAGAAAACCGCCAAATTGCACTACCACTATAGCTATAACCCCAACAGCTATATGGGCGAGTTTTATAATGAATATTTGGCCTATGAAGGCGGCCCCAAAAAGGCCAAAAAGAAGAAAACGACCTTTAAAAGCCACCAACATAGCGCTACCGAAAGAGAGCGGGTGCAGCAGTTTGATGCCCAGGGAAAACTAAGCCGAGCAAGCGAAAACCGCTACGATAAAACAGGGCAGTTGGTCTATAGCAAAAGTACGGATTATAGCTACTCGCCCCCCCTTATCCATATTGATGAGGTGGAGCGCAATGCCGCCGGCCAAATTGTAAAATGGACCGCCACAGATAAAAGTGAGCTAGGCACCGAAAAGGTCCGAGAAACTAATTGTAAGTACCTTTTTGATACCCTTTTGCTAGAGTCTACGGGCTATGTCTATAGCGATTGGAACCAAACCAAAAATAAGTATAACAAAAAAACAGGCGAAATTAAGAAGTCGACGATTAGTTATGGCCTGCGCCAAAGCAATGGCAAAGTGACCATCCGCCACAAAAAAGTGAGCAAGTACAAAAACAATCGGCCCATTAAAAGTGTAGAATACAACTACAAAAAGAAGTTTAAGACCTCTAAATTTAGCTATAATGGCCCAGTGGCCACCGAAAAAGTCGATTATAAAGACAAAAAGGAAAAGGACATCATCAAGACCGAGAAAAAGGTCTATAATGCTAGCGGAAAACTACAACTCTATGAACGGGCCATTGATGGCGTACCCCAATACCGAGAGCAATATAGCTATGATGCCGCCGACCGCCTACTAAAATATACCGAAACGGAGTTTAGAGAAAATGGGGCCCACTCTATTACCGTCATTGAGTATAATATTCGCCAAAATCCAGTGAAAAAACAGCTTTTTCAAGGCGATAAGCTGCTCAAATTAGATGAATATAGCTACATCTATCAGGAAAACTAGGCCCCAAGGCAGTCGCCTATATCTAGAATTATTTATATATTGGAAGTAGAACCATATACCACCATAATTTCAATTTAAGAAATGAGTATTATTGAACTAAAAGTACCCGTAATTGGGGAATCAGTTACAGAGGTGACGCTATCGGCCTGGCTCAAGGAAGATGGCGCCTATGTAGAACAAGATGAGGCCATCTGCGAATTTGAATCAGATAAGGCCACCGTAGAAGCTCCTGCCGAAAAAGCAGGTAAACTTATTTGGGTTGCTGCCGAGGATGATGATATTCCAATCGGTGGCGTTTATGCCAAAATTGATACGAGCGTTTCTGGCGGCAGCAGCGAATCTACTCCTGAAGTAAAGGAGGAAGCTCCCGCTCAAGAAGAAAAAACAGAGGAGGCCGCTCCTCAAGAGGATAGCTATGCGGCTGGACATCCTTCTCCCGCTGCTCGCAAACTCATGGATGAAAATGGCCTTACTGCTGCCAATATCCAAGGCACCGGCAAAGATGGTCGCATCACCAAAGAAGATGTACTCAAGGCGATAGCCAACAAGCAAGCCGCGCCTAAAAAAGAGGCCGCTCCCAAAAAAGAAGAGCCCAAAACTGTGGCCGCTCCTCCTGTTAGTGGAGCCGCTAACTTTAGCCGCGAAAAACGCCAAGAGAAGATGTCGCGCATGCGCCGTACTATCGCTTCTCGCTTGGTCTATGCCAAAAATGAAACGGCCATGCTCACTACCTTCAATGAGGTAGACTTGACCAATATCATGAAGTTGCGCAAAACTTACCAAGAGGATTTTGTGAAGAAATATGGCATCAAACTCGGCTTTATGTCGCTCTTTGCCAAGGCTTGCGCTAAGGTCCTTATGGAAATGCCCGATGTGAACGCTCAACTCACAGAAGATGGCAAAAACCTCATTTATCACGATTATGCCGATATTTCTATCGCCATTTCTACGCCCACTGGCCTAGTGGTGCCTCCCGTTCACAATGTGGAGTCGCTCAGTTTTTCTGATATCGAGTGGAAGATCAAGGAGCTAGCTGGCAAGGCCCGCAGCGGTAAATTGACCTTAGACGAAATGAGCGGCGGAACCTTCACTATTACCAATGGTGGCGTTTTTGGCTCGATGATGAGTACGCCCATTATCAACCCCCCACAATCGGCTATTTTGGGTATGCACACCATCCAGCAGCGCCCCATGGCCGTAGACGGCGAGGTCAAAATCCGTCCCATGATGTATTTGGCCCTCTCTTATGACCACCGCGTGATCGACGGTAGCACTTCGGTGACCTTCCTCGTGAAAGTTAAAGAATTGCTCGAAGATCCTACTCGCTTGTTGCTCGATCTCTAGATCAATAGGCCTATAAAGCATAATGGACCAACCTCTTTTTGGGGTTGGTCTTTTTTTTGGCCGGCTCGATCCTACTGCTTTTTTGGGGCTGCCCCGGCCTTTGGCCGGGTCGGGCTGTGTCGCAGCTCGCAGGTCTGCTCGGCCCTGCGCCGCCAAAGGCGGCTAGGTCTGGCCCTTCGGGCCACTGCTATCCATCCCTCAGCCAGATTTAATCGCGCTGCTTTGGCCATGGTTTGCTATGAATTTTCTGCTAGGCCAGCTATTTTTTAAGGGCATAGCCTTCGCTATGGCCGAGGAAAATAGGGCCGACTAGCGGGAAATTGCTGCAAACTATAAAAGTGAGTGCGTTTAAATCTGGCTATTGCCGCGTCGCTGCGCTCCTTTGCGGCGGCGAAGCCGCCTGCTAGACGTATATTTTCCAATATTCTATGCAAAAACTTGGGGCTTTGGCCTAAAAAGTAGGATTTTTGCGGGGCCAACGCCTTGGCCTTGGCTTACGTCTATAATTATAGGGCCAAATGAAGGGGCTTTGCCCCTTTGGCCGAAGGCCAAAACGGCTTAGGGATGGACAGCAGTGGCCGCAGGCCAGACCCAGCCAGCTTGCTGGCGCAGGGCCGAGCGATCAGCGAGCTGCGAAACAGCCCGGCCCGCCCTTCGGGCGGGCAAGCCCCAAAAAGATCAGAATAGAATAATAGCTATGCAAGCATTGATAAAAAGTCTCCTTTTTTCTGCCGTCATTTTGCTCCTTTTGGGGCAGTCGGCCTGCCGATACCCCTATTATACGCCTCAGGCCAAAAAGGCCCGCAAAGCCCTCAAAGCAGAAAAAAAGGCCCGCAAAGCGGCTGCGGCCCAACTGCCCAAAAGCGATACGACAATAGCGGCTAGCGATGAAGGGATTGATCAACTGCCCAAGACAGATCCCAAGGCCAGAGCTGGCCAAAAAAAGGAAACTGATAAGCTCGTCGATGCCCCCGCTCTAGATAGTTTGCCGCCTAGCGATACGAGCCAAATGGCCCTTGCGGCCATAGATAGCAGCGGGACCGACAGCTTGCTCTTGAGCCAGGTCGATAGTCTGCCGCCCATTGTCTTTAATCCAGATTCGCTAGATTCTCCTGTGCAATACGATGCCAAGGACTCGACCATTTATGACCTCATGAACCAGAAGATTTACCTCTATGGCTCGGCAGAGATCAACTATGGCCGCTATCAGCTCAAGGCCGGCTATATTGAGGTCGATTTTTTGACCTCAATTGCTACGGCCCAGGGTTTTCCGGATAGTACAGAGCCCTCTGGGATTCGAGAAATGCCCTACTTTTCGGATGGCAACCAAAAGTTTGAGGCCAAGAAAATCATGTATAACTTTAAGACCAAAAAAGGGAAAGTCTTTGATACCAGCACCGAGCAAGGCGACGGTTATTTTCTGTCAAAAGCCACTAAATTCATTAGCAAATCGGGAGATAGTACGGCCAGCAGTGACGTTTTATATGCGGGAGGCTGCACCTACACCACCTGCGACCATAAGCATCCGCATTTTGGCCTGAGAAGTAGTCGGGCCAAGGTGATTCCGGGTAAATTGATTGTGGTGGGGCCTTCATTTATTGAAATTATGGGGAGCCCGACCCCTTTGGCCTTGCCCTTTGGCTTTTTTCCGATCACCAACAGCCGAAAATCGGGCTTGATCCTGAGCACAAACATTGATTTTTCGCCAAACTGGGGGGCGGGGATTCGAGAAATTGGCTACTATCAGGTGATTAGTGACCAAATGGACCTCAAATTAACGGGGGACTTTTATACTCGGGGGACCTTTAGAGTGAATTTGGAATCCAATTACAAAATGCGTTATAAGGCCTCTGGAGGATTTCGGATGAGCTATGCGCGGACCGTAGAGGACGAGCCCGGCACGCCAGATTATAGCTTGCTCAAAGACTTTAACATTAGCTGGACTCATCAGCAGGATGCCAAGGCGCACCCTAGTCAAAGTTTTTCAGCCAGTGTAAACTTAGGGACTTCGGATTATTTTAGAAATACAGAGCCTTCGGCCAATTTGACTTTACAATCTACCTTACAATCGAGTATTTCCTATAGCAAACGCTTTTTGGGGACCCCTTTTTCTTTGGCCATTGCTGCCCGTCACTCTCAGAACACTAGTAGCAATACGATGAACATCACGGCTCCACAAACCACCTTGACCATGAACCAAATCTACCCATTTCAGCGGAAGGTTCAGTTGGGTGAGCAGTCTTGGTACGAGCGGATCGGCTTTTCTTATTCGGCCACGGCCAACAACAGCTTTCAGATTGCGGATAGTTTGCTCTTTTCTGCAGATGGTTTGGCGGATGCAATGGAAGAGGCCAAATATTCGGTGGTGCATTCGCCCAGAGTCAATTTATCGCTCAAATTATTTAAATACATCAACGTACAGCCCAATATTTCTTATCAGGAGAGCTGGTACTTCTACTCCAATGAGCAAAGTTTTGACCCCACTTTAGTCATCTCTGCCGACACCAGCTATGATGAGGACGATCCGACGATCATCTCGAATATTGATGCGGATACTACCTTTGGTACCTTAAACACATTTAGAGACTATGGTTTTAATGCCGTACGGAACTTTAGTGCGGGGGTAAACATGAGCACCCAGCTTTTTGCCACGGGGACCTATAATATTGGTCGATTAGAAAAAGTGCGGGCGGTGATTCGCCCCAATGTTGGTTTAAGTTGGCGGCCCGACTACCAAAGTGATTTTTGGGGCTACTATGGAGAGGTACAAACCGATACGCGTTATCCGGATGAGCTGACGACTTATCGTCGTTTTGATGCGGTACCTTCTGGGGGGGAGCAGGCCCTATTGACCTATAGTTTGAATAGTCGGATAGAGGGAAAGCTCAAGCCATCTCGTCGAGATACCAGCCAACAGAAGAGCAATAAATTTCCGATCTTGAACAACCTGAATGTATCGGGGAACTACAACTTTGCGGCGGACAGTCTGCGTTGGTCCACCATCAACTTGAACGCCAACACCACCTTATTTAAGATGGTCAATGCTACCTTTTCTATGGTTTTTGACCCCTACATTGCCGATCAAAATACCAATACGCGTCTAAACACCTTAGAGTGGACCAAAAACGGTCGTTTGGCTCGTTTCACTTCTGGGGCCTTGGCCTTGAGTACGCAAATCAACCCCAACTCCCTCAAGCAATTATTTTCGGATCCTTATAAATCGAAGACAAAGAAAGAAGAAGAGGCGAAATCCTTTGACATTCTTCAGCAATTGAGTTTGAACTACAACCTCAGATTTAATCGGTCTTATATAGAGGGGGTAGATAGTTTGCAATTTACGGCCAACGAGCTGTCTATGTCTGGAGCTTTTCGCTTATCTAAAAACTGGGACATTCGGATTTACAGAATGGGTTATGATTTTGACAAAAAGCGGATTACCTATCCGGACTTTGGGTTTAGTCGATCCTTGCATTGTTGGGAAATGGGCATGCGTTGGCAGCCGGAGCAGCAGACTTGGAACTTCTTTGTGCAGGTGCGTCCGGGTTCATTGGGCTTCCTTAAATTGCCGGTGAATAAAACTCGTTTTGATGACTACTAAGGACTAGTTTAAAGGCTCAAAACACAGGTTTTGGGCCTTTATTCTTTGGGCCAATGGAAAAGCTTCTGTTGTAAAAAGGGCCGAAGGCCCGCGGCTGAGGGGCTGTAGCAGGGCCGCCGCAGGCGGCAGACCGAGCAGGCGTAGCCTGAGAAGGGCCGAGCAGACCTGCGAGCTGCGCAATGGCCCGACCCGCCCGCAGGGCGGGGCAGCCCCAAAAAATTAAGAAACAGTTAGTAAAAAAGCAGGGAGAGCTTGGCATTTTTGCAAGTTCGCAAAAATCTATTGTATCTTAGCGACTTGTAAACCCGATTGATTAGCCCTATTTTAGGGCTTTTTTGCATCTAAAGGCAGACAAATGGGCTAGATTACCCACGTTTTGCTTTTTGTTATCGTTATCTAAAGGAAATTATGATTGCCTACTTGCATGGTAAGCTCGTATATAAGAGCCCTACAGAATTGATTATGGATGTTGCTGGCGTGGGATATCGTCTTCACATCAGTTTGCAGACCTATCAGGCGGTGCAAGCCTTGGACCAGGCCAAGCTACTCACGCATCATTTGGTAAAAGAAGATCAGGAGGCCTTATACGGCTTTGCTACAGCGGAGGAGCTGCAACTATTTGAGCAGTTGATTTCGGTATCTGGAGTGGGGGCCAATACGGCTCGGGTCTTATTGTCGGCTATGTCGGCCAAAGAAATTCGGGGGGCAATTATTGCTGAAAACGTGGCAGTATTGAAGTCGGCCAAGGGAATTGGACCAAAATCGGCCAAGCGGATCATTTTGGAGCTCAAAGACAAATTGCTCAAAGAAAGCGGCGCGGTGAGCGAGGCCATTGCGGCTTCCATTCAGGGCCAAACGGTGGGGGAGAACCCTATTCGTTCGGAGGCATTGGATGCGCTTTTGGCCTTGGGCTTTAATAAAATAAAGGCACAAAAAGTGCTAAACAAAATTCTCAAAACGGAGCCAGAGATGCAAGATGTGGGGCAACTCATCAAGTTAGCCTTGGCTCAAATGACTTAAAATCTAGTATTATTCGATAGCAATTTTACCCAATTTTTAGATAGGAAGGAAGGGGCCTTTTATGTGCTGCCCAAAGTATTATGAATATTTTTTTGGGGCCTCCGCCTCGCTGCGCTCGTCGGCGCTACGTTGCGGGGCTCGCAGGTCTGCTCGGCCCTGCGCCGCCTTTGGCGGCTGGGTCTGCGGCTTCGCCGCCCCCCTCCACATCGCTAGGCCAGACCTCCTCTTGGGTAAAAAACGGGCAAAATGCTTTGGTACTAGACGGCTTTCCCCTTCGTTACTATCTTCCCTCTATCTCCTTTATACTGGCTTTTTGGCCAGCAGAATCAATAGACGCTATCCTTATGAATGCGAAAACTGCAGCTTTGCAGCTACTGCTGTTCTTTCTTTGTGTATCGCAAACAATGGGGGCCAATGGACCTCATTTTTATGGGCCGAGCCTGTCGGCTGGTCCAGATTGGCCATTAGGGCCAGATATTCCGAGCTATCCGACAGCGGATAGTTTGCCACCGATTAGCGAGCGCTTTGGCGACTTTGTCCGTGATCGGAGCAACAACCCCTTTGACCTTAAAGACCCTAAGGCCATAGATAAAAAAGTGACCTATGATCCTCGTTCGGGCCTTTATGTCTTGACCGAAACGATCAATGGCAGCAATTATCGTCCGCCCGTTTATATGACCCTAGAAGAATACCTAGAGTGGCGGGCCAAAGAAGAGGACCAAAACTATTTTCAGGACCTCTACCTGATGGACCGTCAGCAGGCGGGAGAAGACCCTATTGAGCCCTATAAAGAGCGAATTAAAAACAGCTTGGTGGATCGCTTGTTTTGTGGCAGCAACTTCGATGTGCGCCCACAGGGAAATATTGACTTGACCTTTGGGGCCGATTTTCAGCGCATTGCCAACCCTATTTTGACCGAGCGGCAGCAACGTCAGGGCGGCTTTGACTTTGATATGAACATGCAGCTCAATGTGGTGGGGAAAATTGGGGAGAAACTACAGCTCTCCTTTAACTATAACACCCAAGCCACCTTTGACTTTGACCGGCAGATTAAGGTACAATACCTCACCGATACGCCTTGTTCGGAGGATGATATTGTGCGCAAAATTGATGCGGGTAATGTGAGTTTCCCCTTGCGGACCTCTTTGATTCAGGGGCGGCAAAACCTCTTTGGTTTTATGACCGAATTGCAGTTTGGTCGCTTGACGGTTTCTATGGTGGCATCTCAGAGCCAGACGCAGCGCAAGGAAATCTCTATTCAGGGAGGGGCGCAGCAGCAAACTTTTGAGGTAACGGCAGATAATTATGATGAGAATCGCCACTTTTTCCTTTCTCATTATAACCGCAATACCTATGAGGGGAACATGCAAAACCTGCCACAAATCAATAGCTTGTTCAACATCACCAAAATGGAAGTTTGGGTAACCAACGACCGAAATGTGACCGAGGGCGTTCGAGATATTGTGGCCTATGCCGACCTAGGAGAAACCGATGCGGATGTAATGCTCAATGCCAACCGTTTGAATGGGGCAACAGAGCAGGGCCGCGATCTCTATGGCCGTCGCTTGCCAGACAACTATGCCAACACCCTTTATGATGAGCTCTTGAACAGTGAGCGGGCAAGGGGCTTGCAAACGGCAGTTTCTGAATTGCAGACGGGCTTCAATATGACCGATGCCCAAGACTTTTCTAAAATTAGAGCTCGTAAACTATCGGCTACAGAGTATAGTTTTCATCCACAATTGGGTTTTCTCTCTTTAAATGTATCGGTAAAGCCTACGGATGTGATTGCAGTGGCTTATCAGTATACCTATAATGGAAAGACCTATCAGGTGGGGGAATTTGCTCAGGATTTGCCTATTGATGCGGACACTTTGAATGTGATGCACCTCAAATTGCTCAAGGGCGTACGGACCCGAGTGGACCTACCGATTTGGGACTTGATGATGAAGAATATTTATTCTTTGGGGGCTTATCAGGTCAATAGTGAAGACTTTCAATTGGATGTGTTTTATCAGGACCCTGGAGGAGGGGAGAAGCGCTTTATTCCAGAAGGGCCAGTATCTTCTATTCCCTTATTGCGTCTTTTGAATCTAGACAACCTCAACCGTCAGGGCGACCCTATGCCTGATGGTCAATTTGACTATGTGTCGGGATTGACCATTTTGCCACAGAATGGTCGGGTGATATTCCCTGTTCTAGAGCCCTTTGGGAGTTCTTTGGAGCGGGCCTTTTTATCGGATCCAGATGACCCCAGCAGCTTGAGCAACTTGGCGCAGCGCTATGTCTATCCGCAGCTCTATGACTCTACGGTTACTCGGGCCAGAGAATTTCCGGAGTTCAACCGTTTTATCATTCGAGGAAGTTATAAGTCCTCCGTATCATCAGAGATTTCTTTAGGGGGATTCAATATACCTAGAGGATCGGTTGTGGTTTCTGCTGGTGGAGCGGTTTTGACCGAGGGCAGCGACTACTCGATTGATTATAATCTGGGCCGAATTAAAATCTTGAATGAGGCCTACTTGAACTCTGGGCAGCCCATTCGGGTCGCCTTTGAGGATAACTCGACCTTTGGGTTTAACCGACAATCTTTCTTTGGGACAAGGTTTGACTACTTTATCAATAAGAACTTTAACATTGGAGGGACCTTCTTGCATTTGTCGGAGCGGCCCTTTACCCAAAAAGTAAACTATGGCGATGACCCTATTGCCAATAGTATTTATGGTTTTGATGTACAATATAGTAGCGAATTGCCTTGGTTGACCAAGGCGGTAGATTTTCTACCTTTGATTTCGACCAAAGAAGCTTCTTCTATTACCTTTAGTGGGGAATTTGCGCATTTGCTGCCAGGCTCTCCTTCTGTAATTGATCAGGCCAATGATGATGGCGGGGTCGTCTTTTTGGATGACTTTGAGGGAGCGGCCAGTAACTTCAACCTCACCATTCCTAGTCTAAATTGGCAGTTGGCCTCTACTCCTCGTGGAGATGGCAACGACCTTTTCCCAGAAGCTAATTTAATTGATAGCCTGCCTTACAATAAGAATCGGGCAAGAATTGCCTGGTACCAACTAGATCCGGACCTCATTAGCAACCCGCCAGATAATGTGACGGCAGATGAGGCCAAAAGCGTTTATGTCCGACAGTTCCGTCAGGATGAAATCTTTAGAAACTTTACCGTCTCGGCTATTCAAAGTACGCTTTTACGGACCTTTGATTTGGCTTATTACCCCAAGGAAAGAGGCCCCTATAACTTTGATGCTCAATTTGATACCCTTGAGGCTGATAAACACTGGGGTGGGGTGATGCGTAGTTTGCAAAACAACGACTTTGAGGCTAGTAATATTGAGTTTGTAGAAGTTTGGGTCATGAGCCCATTTAAAGAAGGCTATGGCGGCAATGGGGGAGAGCTCTATATCGAATTGGGAGATGTCTCTGAGGATATTCTTCGAGATTCTCGCCTGTTCTTTGAAAATGGCCTCCCCGCTGATAGTACTTCTTCTATCCGGACCGATGAGACGAACTGGTCTAGAGTACCCCGTACTCAAGCCATTACAAATGCCTTTGATAATGATCCCGATATCCGCGACAAGCAGGATGTGGGCTTAGATGGCTATGACAATGCCAGTGAGGCCATCAAGTATGCGGATTATCTAGATTCCTTGGCGGCTATTTATGGGACCAACAGCGCTATTTACCAAGAAGCACTCAATGACCCCTCAGGCGATGACTTTCTCTATTTTAGAGATGAGTTTTACGATAATAATACGGCTCCCAACGGAGAGAACCCCATCCTTTGGCGCTATAAGCGATTTAACAACCCTCAAGGGAACTCTACCCCTGATGGGAACAATACTTCTTTTACCTCAACCTCGACCAATATCCCGAATACCGAGGATATCAACCAAGATAATACCTTGAATGAGGAGGAGTCTTATTTTCAGTATCGCATTCCCATTGACCGCGTGAATGGTAGCGATGAAATGGCCTTTACTCAATATACCTTTGACTCTGTTGGGGTAGATTATGAGGGGCCAAATGGTACCGAAACCGTTTATTGGTATCAGCTGAAAATTCCAATTGATCAATATACCAAAAGAGTAGGGGGGATTAGCGACTTCCGCTCGATCCGCTTTATTAGAATGTATATGACGGGCTTTGAGGAAAAAACAGTCATGCGTTTTGCTCGTCTGGACCTCATTCGTAACCAATGGCGCCGCTATATTCGAGCACTCCGTGAGCCTGGTGTATACTTGCCCACCGAAAATGACAATGAAACCGCCTTTGATGTGAATGCGGTCAATTTTGAGGAAAACAGCCAAAGAACGCCTTATCCTTATGTCTTGCCTCCTGGTGTAGAGCGAGAACAGGCCATTGGTGCCCTGCCCAATACCCTGCAAAATGAGCAGTCGCTCTCTATGAATATCCAAAACCTAAAGGATGGAGACGCTCGGGCCATTTACAAAATTGTCAATTTCGATATGCGGGTTTATGAACGACTCAAAATGTATGTACATGCCGAGTCTTTGCCCGATTGCGCCATAGAGAACGATCCCGGAGACCTCAAACTCTTCGTTCGCTTAGGTAGCGACTTTGAAAACAACTACTATGAGTATGAAATTCCGCTAGAAATGTCTACTGCTTTTGGCTCTGCCGATCCAGAAGATATTTGGCTGGAAAATAATGAGCTCGATTTTAGCCTAGATGCGCTACGTAATCTTAAAATTCAGCGAGATTTACTCAATGTTTCGCTTAGCTCACTTTATACCGAAAGCGATCCCGATGCGCCCAATAATAGCGTGAAAATTATTGGTAATCCCGACCTTGGCGTTGTAAAGGGTGTTATGGTGGGTATCCGAAATACGAAGGATGACGGACTCAACCGCTGTGGAGAGGTTTGGATCAATGAGCTGCGCCTAACTGGTTTTGATGAGCGAGGCGGAACCGCCGCACTCATGCGTACCGATATCAAATTGGCCGATTTGGGGCAACTGACGCTTTCTGGCCAGTTCAAATCAATTGGTTTTGGCCAAATTGAACAGCGGGTTAACCAAAGAAGCCGAGAACAACTCTTCCAATATGATGTGGCCGGAAACTTTAGCCTCGATAAATTCTTCCCGAAAAAATGGAAGCTGAAAGTACCTTTCTATGCCCAGTACTCTCAAGAAATTCTGACCCCAGAATATGACCCCTATCAGCTAGATATTCGCCTGACGGATAAACTACGAGCAGCTACTACAGCCTCGGCCCGAGATTCTATCCGCCAACAAGCTCAAACCGTCACAACTATCTCTAGCTTTAACTTTACTAATGTGCGTAAGGAAAGAACCGGGAAAAGACGTCTGCCAACAGATCTCTCGAACTTTAGCTTTACCTACGCCCAAAGTAATAATCATTATCGCTCTCCCATTATCGCCTCAGAAGAGCATATCGAAAACCGTGGCGTGATTGATTATAATTATGCTCCTGGCCTTCGCCCCATTTATCCCTTCAAAAAACTCTTTAAGAAGAAAAATAAATGGCTGGCCCTAGTGCAGGATTTCAATTTCAATCCCTTGCCCAATAGCTTTAGTTTCCGCAATGAAATGCGCCGAAACTTTACCGAAACTACTTACCGCTTCTCTCAAGATGCCTATAGCACTTGGTACGATAAGCGCTTTAGCTGGGACCGCTCCTATAACCTCCAATGGGATTTTGCCAAATCACTCAAATTTAATTTCTCGGCCACCAATAATGGCGTAATCGATGAGCCCTATGGCCGCCTAGATACAGAAGTGAAACGCGATAGCGTTTGGCAAAATATCCAAAACCTGGGACGGAATAAGAACTATCAGCACAATATGACGCTCTCTTATGCCCTGCCCCTAAATAAAATTCCAATCCTAGATTGGATTAAGGTGCGCGCCCAATATCAAAGCAATTATAACTGGAGTGTGGCTAGCCTCAATACCGACTCGCTCGGTAATGTGATCGGCAATACCCACAACCGACAACTCAATGCAGATTTTCAGTTTACTAAGCTTTACGCTAAATCAAAGTACCTGAAAAAGATTGATAGCAAACGGAAAAAGAAGAAGAAAAATAACCGCCCTAAACCCAATAAAAAAGGCGGTAAAGAGGATAAAAATAAGGAGGAAAGAGAACCCTCTATGGCCGAACGCCTGCTGATTCGCCCTCTCCTGCTTATCCGCCGTGGCCGAATTACTTACCAAGAGGATTATGCTACCTCTATCCCCGGTTTTATGGGCCAACATAGCATCCTCGGCCAAGATATCAATAGCTTTGGCGCTAATCTGGCCCCCGGTTGGGACTTTATTACTGGACTCAATCCTACCGGCCGAACGGCCACTACGGCCTGGCTAGATCAAGCCGCTAGCTCGGGTTGGGTAACTGAAAATATTTTCCTCAACCAACAGGTGACGCAGTCGCATAACCAAAGCATTTCGGCTAAATTTACCCTAGAACCTTTCCGCGATTTTAAAATTGATGTGGACCTCAGCAAAACGCTGACGGAAAACTTCTCGGAGAATTTTAAAATGGATACTATCGGCGGGAGCTTCCAACACCTCAACCCTATGGAAATCGGTTCGGTGAATATTTCTTATCTCCCCATTTTATCGACTTTTGATAAAATTGGAACTAATGGTAGCAATTCTTCCGCTACCTTTGAGGAGTTTGAAAATAATCGCATTATCATCTCTAACCGTATCGGCGATGCTAATGGCGTAACCGACCTGCACGATGATACCACCAATAATGCCGGCTACCGAGAAGGCTATGGCCGATACCAACAAGATGTGCTGATCCCCGCTTTCTTGGCCGCCTATTCTGGCCAAGATGTCAATACCTTTAAATTAGGCGATATCCGAGATCTCCTGCCTATGCCAAACTGGAAGCTGACCTACAACGGACTAACGAAAATCGATTTCTTCAAAAAGTATTTCTCTAGCTTTAGCCTTACTCATGGCTATCAGTCGAAATTAACGGTCAATAGCTTTGCTACCGACCTCGATTTTGAGGAAGATCCCGAGCAAAAAGATCCTAATAGCCTTAACTATTATTCTAGCTTCGAGATCCCCGATATCGTCATCACAGAGCAGTTTATGCCCCTAATTGGTATCGATATGCGCCTGAAAAACGGCCTTTCTGCCCGCTTTAATTACAAAAAATCGAGAAACCTCTCGATGAGCTTTGTCGATTACCAACTCTCAGAAACCAAAACTTCTGAAATTACCGTGGGCCTAGGGATGCTCATCAAAAACTTTACGCCCGATAAGCTGAATATTTTCCGCAAGAAGGGCAAGAAGAAAACAAAGAAGAAGAGCAACAACTTTGACTTTGATTTTGGGAAGACTATTCCCAAAAATGAGCTGGACATTAAGTTCGATTTCTCTTTCCGAGACGACAAAACGGTCAATCACGTCCTTGACCAAAATAACTCGGTCGCTACTCGCGGAATGAAGACGATCCGAATTTCGCCTTCTATTGATTATGCCATCAATAACCGCCTGACGATCCGATTATTCTATGATTATAACCGCACAATTCCAGCGGTTTCTACCTCTTTCCCGGTCACCAATACCCAGGCCGGGGTTACGGTGCGCCTCTCTTTGGCCCAATAAATTACGGCCAAAATGATGAACGGTCAGTGGAGCTTGCTCTGCTGACCGTTTTTTTATGTTCTGTTTTTTGGGGGCCTCCGCAGCAAAGCTGCGGCGCTACGTTCCGCAGCTCGCTACTCGCTCGGCCCTGCGGCCTGACGGCCTTGGTCTGCGGCTGCGCCGCACTGCTGCACATCGCTAGGCCAAAGGCGGTATGGCTACGCCATGATTGGAGTTATTGATTTTTTAGCCGGATCCTAATCAATTTATTTTCTTTGGGCTTTAAGCTAAAGCTGGCCGCTTTAAAGCTGGGCGGTCCAGCCAAAATTTTGGGATCATTAGAAAAGCCATAGGGCTCTGTTGGAATACCAAAAAAGTTAAGGTCTAGCCGGCCATTGCCATTGAGGTCCTGAAAAAAGGCTAGGGCATATTGTCCTGGAGGAAGTTGGCCTAAATCAATGCGCAAAGGCAGATTTTGAAGCGGAACTACTGCCTTTTTAAGGGCCAATTCTTCTTTTTGAAAGCTTTGGACGCTATTATACAGCGCATAATAGATTTGGCCCTCTACCTTTTTGGCCGACTCTAGCTGAATGATTAGCTGTTGGGCCGAAATGGGGCTAAAGCAGAGAAAAAAGAGGGCAAAAACAAGCAAAAAAGGAGGAAACATAAGCAGGGGGGATGAGCAAAGTTTGAAAATAAGAGGAATATTGATCGAGGAGGGCCGAGAGGTTAATTGCATGAGGGTTTTAACCCTCATGCATATATATCATGGCGAAGCCATACCGCTCTTGCTGTAGGTTTCCACCTACAGCATCGGCCTAGCGATGTGAAAGGGTGGCCGAAGGCCAGACCGAAGCGCGCAGCGCTGAAGGGCCGAGCAGACCTGCGAGCCCTGAAACGACAACAAGGTCTTTAGACCGCAGTTCGACGACCAAAGGGAGTAACCGCAGCAAGGCGAAGCCGCAGCTGAGGCCCAAAAAACAAACAGCAGCATAGAAAAAAAGGTTAAAAATCCAATAGCAGAAAGCCGTGAAAAATGTATTACTTTTGTCTTTCAGCCGATTAGAAGCATAAACAGCAGCCTATGAAATCATTGGAAGACCTACACAATAGCTTGCCCTATCGCAAGTCAAATGACGATAATTTTGGGAATGTACTGGGCAAAATGTTGCAAGTATATGGCTTGAGTGACAAGATGCGGGAGTTTCAGATTCGGAACTACTGGGAGCAGCAAATGGGGCCAATGATTGCGGAGCACACACAATCTATTTTTGTAAAAAGGCGCAAATTATTTGTGCGGATGCGCTCTGCGCCCTTGCGTCAGGAGCTGCTTTATGGCAAGGCCAAACTCTTGGAATTGCTGAATCGGCATTTGGGAGAAGAATACTTGAAGGATGTGGTCATTTTGGCCTAAAACAGCGGAATAGTGTCGCAATTATTGCAAATTTTGGGCCCCACGGCCAGCGGAAAAACAGCATTGGGCATTGCCTTGGCCCAGGAATATGAGGCAGAAATATTTTCTTGTGATGCTCGGCAATTTTACCGAGAAATGGAGATTGGAACGGCCAAGCCAACAGCCGAAGAACTGGCCGCGGCCCCGCATCATTTTATCAATAGCTTGTCGATAGAGGACAACTATACGGTGGGGGATTATGAGCAGGATATTTTGGCTGCTTTGGCCAATTATTTTGAGCAAAAAGAGCTGGCTATACAATTGGGCGGTTCGGGATTGTTTGCTCGGGTTACGGCAGAGGGCCTAGATGAATTTCCAGATGTGCCCGCAGCTGTTCGGGAAGAACTAGAGGCCGAATTGGCCGAAAAAGGCTTGGACGCCTTACAGCAAGAACTGGCCGAAAAAGACCCTCAATATTATCAAGAAGTAGATCGGCAGAACCCGAGAAGATTGGTCCGAGCCCTAGAGATTTGTCGGGCTACGGGACAAGCTTATAGCAGTTTTAGGCAGCAAAAGCGGGCCGTTCGTCCGTTTAAGGTCATAAAGGTTGCCTTAGATTGGCCCAGAGAACAGCTCTATGAGCGAATAGACCGCAGAGTTTTGCTGATGTTAGAGCAGGGCCTAGAGGCCGAAGCCAAGGCCTTGTACCCAAAAATAGATTTATTGTCCTTAAAAACAGTAGGTTATCAGGAATGGTGGCCGTATTTTGAGGGCCAAATTGATCGGGCCGAGGTCATTCGCTTGATACAGCGGAATAGTCGGCGCTATGCCAAACGGCAGATGAGCTGGTTGCGCAAGGAAAAAGATGTACATTGGGTAAATGCTCAATTGCCTTTAGATGAACAAGTTGAGGCCGTTTTGAGCTATTTGAAATCGCTATAATTAACGTTTAGTTGACTCCCAAAGGTTGGATATTCCTAACAATGCTCGTATTATTGCGGCCTTAAAGAGAAATTTCAGCTTTATATCAAAAATAAGTAAATGAAACAAACGATTAGTTTCCTCTTCGCCCTCTGCTGTAGCTTTCCGCTAGTAGCACAACTTACAGTTACCTTAGATAGCACACAAGATGTGAGCTGTAATGGCAATAACGATGGGGCTGTTTTTGTCACGGCAGACCTTAATAGCTGTAGCTCAACTACCGTTTTAATCAATGAGTTTTTAGTAGATGGACCTGGGACTGGAGACGGAACAGGTTGTGGCGCCAATGGCGACCCCCTCTCTGAAGAATATATTGAGCTCATCGCTCCCGCAGGTACAGATTTGAGTTGTTATGTTTTGACCGATGGCGACTGGATTTTGACGCTGCCCGCAGGCAGTATCGTCCCCTCCGATGGCTTGTTTACGATTGGCCATAATAACTCACCTTTGCATGTTGGTAACGGAACTACCTTTGACCTCGATGTTGAGGGCTGTAACTGTATCGCCGATGTAGGAGCACTAAGTTGTCAGGACCTTATTTTTACCAATGGTGGAGAATACCTTACTATGTATAACGCCAGCGGAACCTTTATTGATGGGGTGATTTATGGCAGTCCGAGCAGTGTGAATAATACGCCTACCCCTGGAGATATTATCAGCACCTCTGGCTTGACGGGTTGTGTAGGCAGTGTAACTATTCCCGCTCTCTCTAGCTATGCCACAATTAGCGTTTCTGGAGATGTCTACCAACGCGACCCTGATGGTGGAAGTACTTGGGCCGCTACCAATGCCATGACGCCCAATGCATGTAATGTGGGCGGTGCTGGAAACCTAAGCTTCCTTTGGTCTAATGGAGATACCACCGAAGACCTTTCTGGCCTAGCCGGAGGTACTTATACCCTAACTGTAACAGAAAGTAATGGAACTACAGCGACCGTAACCGCTACTATCAATGAACCTACCGCTATTGTGGCTACTTCTAGCTTGACCGACCCCAACTGTCCGAACAGCTTGGATGGCGCTATTGATATTAGCGTAAGCGGCGGCGCCAATGCCTATACTTTTGCTTGGTCAAATGGCGAAGTTACAGAAGACTTGACGAATGTGGCCGCAGGAAGCTATAGCGTGACCATCACGGATACTACTGGCTGCGAATTGGTCGATAGCTATCAACTCAATACGCCTTCTGGCTTTGCCGTAGCGCTCGATTCTGCCGTTTCGCCCCTTTGTAATGGCGATGCTAACGGAACAATTGATGTGAGCGTGACGGGTGGTGTTGCGCCAATTACTTACCTTTGGTCCAATACGGCCACCACCGAAGACCTTAGCGTTTTGGCCGCTGGCACTTATGCCCTTACTGTTACCGACGGCAACGGCTGTACCGATACTTTGTCGGCTGTTTTGCAAGATCCTACTCTACTTACGGCTAGCAGCAGTAGCCAAGACGAAAGCTGCGCCCTCAATGATGGCCAGATTGATCTTAGCCCCCAAGGCGGAACCGCCCCCTACACTTTCCTTTGGTCTGATGGCTCTACTACAGAAGACCTTAGCGGATTGAGCGCAGGAAGTTATACGGTAACCATCAATGATGCGAATGCCTGCCAAACAACAGCTACGGCTCAACTGGCTGCTGCCAGGCCTCCAACACTTAATCCTAGCCTAGGTTATAGCAACCAACAAGATACGGCCATGGATTTGGGCCTGACTATTCCCGCTACTACTGGCGCTAATGAAGCTGGCGTAAGCTATAGCTGGACCTACAGCCCCGCAGGCGGCCTAAACCTCAGCTCCGATACCCTTAGCGATATCGAACTAAGCGGCCTGAGCGTAGGAAATTATACCATTACCGTTAGCGCTACGGCCAACAACTGTACGCTCAGCGAAACACTTACGCTAGAAATTACCGAATTGCCAGAGCCTGCCGTACCTTCGGCCTTTACGCCCAATGGCGATAATATCAACCCCAGTTTCCGCGCCCTCTATCTAGATGCCGCCTATGTGGATGAGTTCAAGATTTATAACCGCTGGGGCCAATTGGTCTATGACAATGCCGATAACCCCGTTTGGGATGGAACCATTGAGGGAACTGTACAGGCCCGCGATGTCTATATTTATCTCATTAGCTACCAACGCCCACAAGATAGCGAGCCCGTTGTGCTCCGTGGCCAAGTGACGCTTTTGCGCTAAGTTTTTCGCCCAATAAAAAGAGAGCTCCCCTTGCAGTGTTTTGCTGTAAGGGGAGTTTTTTTTGGGGCTGCCCCTTGCGCTAGGTTAAAACCCAGCGCAAAGCGGTATCGCTTTGCGAAGCTATACAAAATGAGGGTTAAAACCCTCATGAATGATCGCTCGGGTCGGGCCATTGCGCAGCTCGCAGGTCTGCTCGGCCCTGCGGCGGCTTCGCCGCCTTGGTCTGCCGCCTTCGGCGGCCCTGCTACAGCCCCTCAGCCTGCGGGCCTTCGGCCCTTTTGACTGTAGGTTGAAACCTACAGCCAGATGTGGTATTGCTTCGCAATGATCTATGAATGAGGATTAAAACCCTCATGGATTAAACAAAAGCTGCAGGGATTGGCAAAAAAAAGAACAAAGCCCCAAACTTCCGTTTGGGGCTTTGAATAGCTCGTTTTTATTTTTTATGGAGTGGAATTTCTTTAATCAATTGATCAGCATTATTGGATAAGACCTGTTTAACCGATATTCCTCCATTTGGATACACAAAGTTGTCAATAGGATCAAGCAATAACCATTGTACTTCTACGCTATTTCCTTTCTTTACCGTTTGTAAGCTCCCCTTAACAAGTTTGAAAAACCCTTCTTGCATTCCTTCTGTCTTTGTATTAGCTACAGAGGCATTTATACTAACATTTGCTGAGCTATAATTTGTAGTAGATTTTTCTGTAGCATATTCATCTGTAAGAGAATAGTCGCCTCCAAGTATGCCATCAAGACCAAAGTTTGCAGCGCCTGTTCGCCCGATGTTATGTGTGGAACCTTTTGTTTTACTACTCCCTATTTCAACTCCAGCCTCTGCAGCTATATTTACAGTTCTTTGATCCGCAGCTATTTTATAGCTAATCTCTGCAGAAAATTCGTGATAAGCAGTACCATCAGCTTCCACAATTAGCCGAGCATTAAAACTGGCTTTGATTTCATAGTCAGGCCCCTTTTTTTGACTAACATTCATGCTTAGAGCTGTGGCTTTTGCCGCATACTGCCCGTTGTTTTTATTCAACTGAAATTTGATAGTAAGCGAGAGGGTACTATCATTAGAGAGTAGAATATTTTGAGTTAAGCTATCTTCGGTATGGCTAGGGGCCCATTGCACTACTGCTTGTTGACAACTTTTTATGGCCTCTTTTATATTGTCCTCCTGGAAATTATGAGCGAGAATTAGTGCTAAGTCTTCAGCTAATGTTGCATTAGCCCTATTTGCTTCTATATAGCTGATTAGCCCATTTTTTTCTTTATGGAAAAAAGTATTGCCTATAGCCTTTTTATAAGGCCGTATAAGATGATGGGCTAAAATTATATTTCTGCCCTTGAGGCTTGCTTTGAGTTGTTTAAGCTCAGCCTCCAAGGCTGGAGCAAAAGCAGCCATTGCCGCTTCTTTTTTGAAATAGGCGATTAATTTTTCAGTTAAACAATCTAGCTTATAGACGCTATTGTCAGTTGCAAAAACATTAGACTGCCTTACCCAATCTAAGTAAATATCATAGCAGTTAAATTTTGCTCTTGCACCATCTATTTCTGCAAGAAGAGCTAGAATTTTGTGAAGGTTGGGTAGCACTACTTTAGTGTGATTTTCATACCATGCTTCAGGATGCGCAATTAAAAAGGTAGCTGTTTTATCGATGACCTTAATCATATTACTGGATACATCTTCATTGCTTAGTTGTCCTTTCGGAAGGAGTTTACGGCTGTAATCAAAAATTAGCTGAACGACTTTGGGGTCATCAACTTTATCCCATTCTTTTATTTCTTCTAATACATAGATAGCGTTAATTTTTAGATCTCGGTATTTTTCTAGCGTATCTAAGACCATCAGCTCATAAATAGTTTTTATGCTTTGGGTTTTCCAGTTTTCAACTTTTGCAGTCCATTTCTCTATAGCCATTTCTTTCTCTCTTTCCTTCTCTTTTCGTGTCTCCTCCAATTCTTTTTCCTTCTCCTTCAACTCCTCCTCCGTCAAAAAGTCATCTTTGGCCAGGGCTTGGTCCAAAATGGGTTCTAGTTGATTTGGGGAAAGGACATAAGGCGCAATGCTAGACTCAATAAAGCGGGATTTAGCTCTATACTTCTTAATCTTTTCTACCGCATCATAACGCTCAAAAATTTGGGCCAATTCTTCTAAAAACATACTGGGCGGCTTGTTGTCTGCCTGCTCTACTAAAGCCTTAATATCTGCTGCAATTAGACGGCAAACTTTGAGCTTTTTACCTTGAGAAAAGCAGATATACAAATGATTTAGAGCATTCGTTCTTAGCCATTTGTCTTTTTGAATATTGCTTTTTAGGCTTTTTGCTTTATCTGCTAAATCTAGAGCATTTTGAGCAAATTGTAATAAAAAATCAGTTTTGGGAATATCCTCTTCCTTAAGGGCCAAAAATAGCTGCTTCAAATTGGCCTTATCTGTTTTGAGCTGTGGCTTAAAGGCCTTTAGGCCCTCTTTGGTCTTGAGCAAAGCCGCCTTCAGGCTCGGGCGATCAGGATCCTCTGCCGGAAGTTCCTGATAAAGCGCATAGAGCTCTTGATATTGGGCCAAGGTTTCTTCATAAAGGGCCGTGTCTTCTTGATACTGCTGCTGCTTTTTTAGAAAAAGTTGATGATTATCCATTTTTATAGTATTGAATGGGCTAATAAATAAGAAGCTGTGAAATAGAAAAATGGCTAATGCTTTCATCATTTTGTTTTTGTGTTTATGCAAAAGTAGTAACTTTAATTTATAAACGCAAAATGACTTTGAAATTTTTATCAAAGGATGGCCGAAGCGCAGGACTTCCATTCGGCCTAGCGATGCGGCGGGGTGGCCCGCAGGGCCAGACCGAAGGCGAAACGAAGTGTAGCCTGAAGGGCCGAGCAGACCTGCGAGCCCCAAAGCGTAGCGCCGCAAGGCCGCAGGCCGCAGCGGAGGCCCCAAAAAATCAGCAGTAGAAATAAAAAAAGCGGGCCCGCAGCAAAAATGCTACAGACCCGCTTAAAATGAAAAAAGCACCAACTTGCGTTAGTGCTTTTTTGCGGTCTGGACGGGACTCGAACCCGCGACCCCCTGCGTGACAGGCAGGTATTCTAACCAACTGAACTACCAGACCAGTGATGCCCTCTTTTTGAGTGCGACACAAATATAAGACGGGATTTTGGACTTTCCAAATTTATTTTTAGAAATAGGCCATTTTTTTCTAAAAAAAGAGCAAAAACAAGCCTATAAGCCCAAAAAGGCGCCTTTTTAGTAAATGATTCTAGACAAAGAAGCAATTACGGCAGAGAGGCGGACCGACTCAAATACTCGGGCTTCGGTGCTGCCAAGGCCCAACAAAGAAGCTTCATGAGATTTTACACAAGCCTCGCAACCATTTACGGCAGAAACGGCCAAGCTAACGAGCTCAAAAAATTCTTTGCCCAAAACGGGGTTCATCATGATATTCATCCGCAAACCTGCGCGCATAGTTTCGTAAGAATCTTTGCCCATATAGTGGCGGAAACGGTAAAATACATTGTTGGCACTTAGCAAAGAGCTACAAGCAATGGCATCAGCAATTTCGGCTTCTGTGGCCTCGGCTTCTCTAGCTTGGGCCGTGAAAGATTTTTCTAAAACGGTATTGTGCAAAGCATTGGCAATAGCCAAGCTAATGAGCGCTACCTCTTTGGCATTGAGCTCTTTAGAGCGACGAAAGCCCTTGAGATTCATGCGTAAATCGCGCAAATATTTAGACTCGCCCTTAATCAGTTGCTCTAGGCTAGGGTTGCTATAATCTTCGGTTAGGCCAAGGTCGGCCAATAAATCATTTAGGGTACTAGATAGCATTTTTGTTAAATTTGGAGTGAAAAAAAAGCCGCTTCTCCCAAAAGGAGAAGGCAGCTCATCTATATATTAAACCGTCAATTAGACATTGAGGGTAGCTTCTCCTTTCTTCCAGTTACAGGGGCAAAGCTCATCGGTTTGCAAACCGTCGAGTACGCGGATAACCTCTTCTACGTTACGGCCTACATTAAGGTCGTTTACGCTAACAAAGCGGATCACGTTATCAGGATCAATGATGAAAGTAGCACGGTAAGCTACGCGCTCATTGGCTTCCAAAATACCCAACTCTTCAGCCAAAGACTTAGAGGTATCGGCGAGCATAGGAAACTGCAAGCCACGTAGGTCCTCATGGTCATGTCTCCAAGCCAAGTGAACAAACTCAGAGTCAGTAGAAGCACCAATTAGGGTTGTGTCACGATCGCGGAACTCATCAAAGGCTTTGTTGAACTCAGCAATTTCAGTAGGACAAACGAAAGTGAAATCTTTGGGCCACCAGAACATAACGGTCCAGCGGTTATCTTCATTTTTGAAGTCATTAACGAGCTCAGCAAACTCTTTTCCCTTTTCTAGAGAAACTACTGCTTGCTTTTTAAATTGAGGAAACTCAGAGCCGATTGAAAGTAGGCGATTCATACTAGTTTTATTTTAAGTTGTCAAACAAAAATTACGAAAGCTTAATTTAGTTCAGAGCCTAAGCCCTTGACTTTCGTTCTATCTTGCTAACACAAAAATACGTCAGCCGTTTAAATAAATCGAATTGATTTTTTTGATAAAAATATAGACAGACTCTATATAGCCTGCAACTTGAAATAAAAGAAGCTGTAATCTTTTTTAAGCCGAATTTTATTTAGAAAAGCAACCCTAAATCACTCAATAATTAGTTAAACTTTTTTTTAATGCCTACACTCAGTCAACTAGAATATATTGTCGCTGTAGATTTACATCGGCATTTTGGGGCCGCGGCCCAACACTGCTATGTAACGCAGCCCACTTTGAGTATGCAAATCAAAAAAGCAGAGGAAGAGCTGGGTCTTAGCCTCTTTGACCGCAGCCGCCAACCTATTGTACCCACCGAAATGGGCCGCTTAATTATTGAACAGGGCCGAGTGATCCTTCGAGAACGAGACCGACTGCATGAACTATTGGCCGAATTTAAAAATGAGTTGCAGGGCCATCTTCGCCTGGGGATTATTCCCACTCTAGCCCCTTATTTGTTGCCTAAGTTTGTGGGGGATTTTGTCCGAAATTATCCCAAAATTAAGCTGGAAGTGCTAGAGCTATCTACTAAAGACTTGGCCGAAGCACTAGAAAAAGACCAGGTTGATTTAGGGATTTTAGTTACACCTTTTCGACAGGCCAAGATCCATACAATTCCCCTTTTTTATGAGGAAATTCAGCTCTATATTCATGAGCAAGATCCTCTTTTTAAGGAGCGTGTTGTTGCCGCCGAGGAGCTCAAAGGAAGAAGCCTTTGGCTACTTAGACAAGACCACTGTTTCCGCAATCAAATGATCAACCTTTGTAAAATTCCGCAAGAAGAACAACGGCTGCCTTTTAGCTTTGATAGTGGCTCCTTGGAGGCTTTGCAGCGTTTGGTGGACCAAGAAGGGGGCTTTACGCTTTTGCCCGAATTAGCCTGCCGTGCCGAACAAGCTCCCCGCCTTCGCCCAATTTCCCCAAAACCACTGCGAGAGGTAAGCCTGGCCCATTTGCATAATTTTGCCAAACCCCGCTGGATTAAAATTCTGAAGGAGGAAATTTTGGCCGCCCTGCCCAAACGAATGCAGGAGCTCCAAGACGGACAGCTAGTCGATTGGCAATAGCTTAAGGGTAGTATTGCCCTTGATACAATAGGGTTTTATCTGATTTTAGCTCATAGTAGAGCCGCTGCTGCGGAAGCTGTAAAAACAAGCCCTCCGAAAGCAGCTGCCATTGTAGCTCGGGGCTGTCTTTGGGCCGCTCTAAGCCCTTGGCCAAGCGCCGCAACAACATAAATTCTGTTTGTCGACTTTGCTGGCCCCGCTGCTGATGTAGACCCAATACCCAAATGTTTTCTTTTCCCTTTTTCCCCATCCATAACCAAAGTTTCCACTGGCCTTTTTGGTATAGGCAAATGGGCCGCCCAAGTTGCTGGTTAAGGTCTTTTTGCTTTTTGGCCACGGCGGCTAAGGGCCATTGCTGTATCCATTCTTGGGCGGGCCATTGCTGGCTCTTAAATAAACGCCGCTGGGGCAACAAAAGCAGCTCTTCGGGCAAGGCTTCCTCCCGAATTAAAGCCTGATTGAGTTGGGCCAATTGCTGAATTTCTCTGGCCTCTGTTTTAGCCAGTTTCTCGAGCTGGAGCAAGGCTTTTTCCGACTCCCCCTGGGCGTTCCAAATGATGGCCTCGGCCAACTGAATATAGGCCTTTAGGGGCTGCTTGGCCTGCCCTTCGGCTAGTTTGAGCAGCTGCTCGGCCCGCTGCAAGGGCTGGGCCTCTAGCTCAAATAGCTCGGCCTGATGAATGAGGTAAAGTGCCTGCGCATAGCCCAAATAACTCACTAAAGGCATTTTCTCTTTTTGGGCCACCTGCCTAAAATAATCTAGGGCCAAGGCTAGCCGCTGCTTGGGCGATTTTCCGAGGTAAATGCCGGCCCCCCGCAGCCGCTCGGGCCGCTTCCAGTTGTTGTGCAATAGGTTGGGAAAAAACTGCGCTTCGGGATAGGCCTGGGCCGTAAATTGTAGTTGGACCAAAGCCATATTATGCAAAAGCTGACTATGCGCAACGCCCATGCTGTCTATCAAATAATGATAACAAGCCTCCGCCTGAAGATAGCCGCCCAAACTCGCCCATTGCTGCCCAGCCTCAAAAACCTGAATCAGCTCTTCGGTCCGTTGCAACACCCCCTCATAGGCCTTTTGCCGAAGGGGCAAGGGCAAATAGCCCTGCAAATCGGCCGCAAGCTGATAATCCGCATAGGCTTTTTCCATAAAATGAGCAATGCAGTTTTGCCCCGAAGGCGTTTGGGCCAATGGATCAAATCCAGCCATATAGGCCCAAAAAGCCCCCTCTTGGTCCGCCTGCGCTTCTTGCTGCTGCCAAAGCTGAAAATTCTTGCTTTTGGCCGCAAATGCCGTTCGCCTTTTGCCATGCTCTCGCCGATGATGACTGAGCTCATGCGCCAATAAAAAAGCCATGGCATCTTGCCCATGAGGCAGCTGCTGACAAAGCTGAACCATTTTTTGGTCCAAGACAATCCAATTGCTATCGGCCTGATAAAAAGCCATGCTCGCCCGCTGCCGCCAGATTTTTAGACTAGGCGGATGCGGCAAATGCAAGGAGGCCAATAATTGCTCATAAATAGGGGCCACATACTGCTGCTCGGCACTGCTTTTGGCCAAAAACTGCTGCCCCAAAAGCGAATGACTCGCCAACAAAAAGAGAATAAGGATCCGATACATCTTTTCTGCTTTATACAGTTTTAAAGAAAGAGTTAGGCCTAAAATAATTCCATTTTATGTTTGTTGCCGCTTTTTTTAAGGAGGTTTTGGGGCCTCCGCTGCGGCCTGCGGCCTTGCGGCGCTACGCTTTGGGGCTCGCAGGTCTGCTCGGCCCTGCAGCCGCCTGTGGCGGCTTTGGTCTGGCCCTGCGGGCCACCCCGCCGCATCGCTAGGCCGAATGGCCTTCGGCCATCCTTTGATAAAAATTTCAAACTAATTTTGCGTTTATAAATTAAAGTTACTACTTTTATGTAAACACAAAAACAAAACGATGAAAGCATTAGCCATTTTTCTATTTCACAGCTTATTATTTATTAGCCCATTCAATACTATAAAAATGGATAATCATCAACTTTTTCTAAAAAAGCAGCAGCAGTATCAAGAAGATACAGCCCTTTATGAAGAAACCTTGGCCCAATATCAAGAGCTTTATGCGCTTTATCAGGAGCTTCCTGCAGAGGATCCCGATCGCCCAAGCCTAAAGGCGGCTTTGCTCAAGACCAAAGAGGGCCTAAAAGCCTTTAAGCCACAGCTCAAAACAGATAAGGCCAATTTGGAGCAGCTATTTTTAGCCCTTAAGGAAGAAGATATTCCCAAAACTGATTTTTGGGTAAAATTTGCCCAAAACGCTCGAAAAGTTGCTTTAAAAGCACGAAAGCTACAAGGCAATATTCAAAAAGACGAATGGGAGGAAACCTTATACCTCAATGATCTTTACATCAGCTTTTCTGAAGGTAAAAAGCTCAAAGTTTGCCGTCTGATTGCGGCAGATATTAAGGCTTTAGTGGGGCAGGCAGACAACAAGCCGCCCAGTATGTTTTTAGAAGAATTGGCCCAAATTTTTGAGCGTTATGATGCGGTAGAAAAGATTAAGAAGTATAGAGCTAAATCGCGCTTTATTGAGTCTAGCATTGCGCCTTATGTCCTTTCCCCAAACCAACTAGAACCCATTTTGGACCAAGCCCTAGCCAAAGATGACTTTTTGACGGAGGAGGAGTTGGAGGAGAAGGAAAAAGAATTGGAGGAGACGAGAAAGGAGCTAGAGGAGACGAGAAAGGAGTTGGAAAGAGAGAAAGAAATGGCCATAGAGAAATGGACTTCAAAAGTTGAAAACTGGAAAACCCAAAGCATAAAAACTATTTATGAGCTGATGGTCTTAGATACGCTAGAAAAATACCGAGATCTAAAAATTAACGCTATCTATGTATTAGAAGAAATAAAAGAATGGGATAAAGTTGATGACCCCAAAGTCGTTCAGCTAATTTTTGATTACAGCCGTAAACTCCTTCCGAAAGGACAACTAAGCAATGAAGATGTATCCAGTAATATGATTAAGGTCATCGATAAAACAGCTACCTTTTTAATTGCGCATCCTGAAGCATGGTATGAAAATCACACTAAAGTAGTGCTACCCAACCTTCACAAAATTCTAGCTCTTCTTGCAGAAATAGATGGTGCAAGAGCAAAATTTAACTGCTATGATATTTACTTAGATTGGGTAAGGCAGTCTAATGTTTTTGCAACTGACAATAGCGTCTATAAGCTAGATTGTTTAACTGAAAAATTAACCGCCTATTTCAAAAAAGAAGCCGCAATGGCTGCTTTTGCTCCAGCCTTGGAGGCAGAGCTTAAACAACTCAAAGCAAGCCTTAAGGGCAGAAATATAATTTTAGCCCGTCATCTTATACAGCCTTATAAAAAGGCTATAGGCAATACTTTTTTCCATAAAGAAAAAAATGGGCTAATCAGCTATATAGAAGCAAATAGGGCTAATGCAACATTAGCTGAAGACTTAGCACTAATTCTCGCTCATAATTTCCAGGAGGACAATATAAAAGAGGCCATAAAAAGTTGTCAACAAGCAGTAGTGCAATGGGCCCCTAGCCATACCGAAGATAGCTTAACTCAAAATATTCTACTCTCTAATGATAGTACCCTCTCGCTTACTATCAAATTTCAGTTGAATAAAAACAACGGGCAGTATGCGGCAAAAGCCACAGCTCTAAGCATGAATGTTAGTCAAAAAAAGGGGCCTGACTATGAAATCAAAGCCAGTTTTAATGCTCGGCTAATTGTGGAAGCTGATGGTACTGCTTATCACGAATTTTCTGCAGAGATTAGCTATAAAATAGCTGCGGATCAAAGAACTGTAAATATAGCTGCAGAGGCTGGAGTTGAAATAGGGAGTAGTAAAACAAAAGGTTCCACACATAACATCGGGCGAACAGGCGCTGCAAACTTTGGTCTTGATGGCATACTTGGAGGCGACTATTCTCTTACAGATGAATATGCTACAGAAAAATCTACTACAAATTATAGCTCAGCAAATGTTAGTATAAATGCCTCTGTAGCTAATACAAAGACAGAAGGAATGCAAGAAGGGTTTTTCAAACTTGTTAAGGGGAGCTTACAAGCGGTAAAGAAAGGAAATAGCGTAGAAGTACAATGGTTATTGCTTGATCCTATTGACAACTTTGTGTATCCAAATGGAGGAATATCGGTTAAACAGGTCTTATCCAATAATGCTGATCAATTGATTAAAGAAATTCCACTCCATAAAAAATAAAAACGAGCTATTCAAAGCCCCAAACGGAAGTTTGGGGCTTTGTTCTTTTTGGCCCAATCCCTGCAGCTTTTGTTTAATTTTAGATGCCGTTTAATCCATGAGGGTTTTAATCCCATTCATAGATCATTGCGAAGCAATACCACTTCTAAACGGTTTTGCAGGCGGCGAAGCCGCCGCAGGCTGAGGGGCTGTAGCAGGGCCGCCGAAGGCGGCAGACCAAGGCGGCGAAGCCGCCGCAGGGCCGAGCAGACCTGCGAGCTGCGAAATGGCCCGACCCGCCCGATAATTCATGAGGGTTTCAACCCTCATTTTGTATAGCTTCGCAAAGCGATACCGCTTTGCGCTGGGTTTTAAGCTAGCGGAAGGGGCAGCCCCAAAAAAAGCCCCCTTAGCACAGCAGGCAAGAGGGCAAAATAAGTGATTAGTGATGGGCTTTAGACATTTTCGAGAATGAGGAAAATGAGCCAGATAATAATGAGGAGGGTACCGATAAAGCCAAAAATAGAGGCGAGTACCCCGATATCAAGTAGGCTAAAGAGGGCGCCCAAAACGATAAGTAAGAGGCCAAGAAGGAGGAGGTTTTTCATGGGAATATTGAGCTGTGTTTGCTCGGGGGCCTGTTCGCTATTTAGTTTTTTGAGCAAAAAGGCCTTCTTTTCGGCTTTGCTAAGGCCTTTCATTTCTTTGCGGTACTTTTTGCGGAGTTTGCGCAGTTTTTGGCGCTTTTGTTTTTTAGTGAGTTTTTTGCCTTTACCCTTACCTTGGCCCAATACGGTTTCCTGATGGAAATGGCCCATATCTATGGCTGAAGAGGCGGCCTGTAGTTGCTGGTTGGGTAGAAAACTAAAGAGGGCAAAAAGCAAAGGGAGCATCCAGTAGTACTTCATAATCATAATTTAGCAGTGAAGAGATATAAAGAAATGTAAAATACAAGGAAGTTTGGAAAATGGAAATAGGGGTTTAAAAAGGTTGGCCCACGGCCAGGACCCAATTGAGGCGGCCCCAATTCCAGTAGACGGGTAGGCCATCTGCGCCATAACGTTGAATTTGGCCATTTTCGTCGGTAATATCAAAGCCGGCTGGATTTCGGACCTGCATGGCCAAATCTAGGCGGAGGATAAAAAAGCTCATATCGAGGCGGATGCCGATGCCTGCATCTAGGGCCAGTTCTTGCCAAAAGTCCCAGCCGATGGCGCCATTTTCTTCTGGGCTGTAGGGGTAGCCGGCAAAATCTCTTTCAATGCCTTTCATCAGCCAGACATTTCCGGCATCGGCAAAGAGGGCGCCGCCAATCCAGGAATTGAGCATAAAGCGAAACTCCGTATTCATTTCTAGGCGAATATCGCCGAGTTGGAACTCTGCGCCGGGTTCTGCTCGGATGCGGCCGGGGCCGAGGTAGCGCATATTCCAGCCGCGCATACTGCTTGGGCCACCCAAGTAAAACTGTCGACTAAAGGGGACGCGGCTAGAGTTGGCATAGGGCAGGGCGGCCCCCAGCATGAGTCGGCTAGCTAGGCTATACTTTTTGGCGATGCGCCAATTGTGGCCGAGGTCCAGATCGACCTTACTATATTGGGTGTAGGGGATCCCAAAAAACTGAATATCGTTATTGCCATTGATTTGGTCGAGCAGCCAGACGCTAGAGCCCGTTATTTCTAGCAGGGCCCTAAAGTAGCCCAATTGATTTTTGGCGATGCGGATATTGCTTCGGCTATATTGAAAATTGCTAGCGGGAATAAAATAGCGTTCTTGCAGAGAGAGCCAAAGGCCGAGGTTACTTTCGGCTAGGCGCTCGCTAAAGGTGGCATCTAGTTGGGGCTCGAGGGTGAGGTTGACTTGTAGGGGCGACCAGCTAAAACTTTGGTGCTTGCCTTTTTGCCAATTGTAGGAAAAGCTAGCATCAAAAGAGCTAATGCGGAAATCGCTGGCCTGTTGGAGATAATTATAATTCAGGTTAATCTTGCTATTGGGTTTATCTACGCCTAGGGTCCAGTTTCTAAAGCCTAGCATACGGGGAAACTTCAGCTCGAAACCCGTGCTAATATCGAGTAGGTTGACCCAACTGAGAAAGCCCTCTGTGGCATTGAGCACACTATCTCGGTTTCGGATTTGGAAATCGATCCCACTTTCTATATTAAAGGCAAAAGACTCTCCCCCTCGGAAAATATTGCGATTTCGGGCCGAGAGATTAACAGCGGCGCCTAGATTATTACTTCCCGTATTGACCTCGGTATCTATACCCAATTGTAGTTTTGGGGCTTTTTGCATAAATACATAAGCATCTAACTCATTGGCTTGGCCAGATTTAGAGGGCACATATTCTAGGCGAGGAAAATTAAAGACATTGAGGTCAGAGATGCGGTCGATACTCTCCTTACCCGCATCAAAATTATAGATACTTCCGTTGGTCAATTGGACATTTCTGGAAATGGCCGCATCCTTAATGATAAAGTTTTGCTTTTTGCGCTTAGCAATATCTTTGGCCATCTTAATAGAATCGGTCTCAGCTGTTTTGGCGGGTTTGCGCAAGACCGTATGGATATGAATATCGGTGGGGCTAATTTCTTGGACCTCCTGATAGGATTTGCGAATAAAGCGTTGGCGGTAGGGGTGGAAGCTCAGCTTATAGATTTTGCCATTGAGGGGGTTTTCGGCATAGAACTGCTGTTTGATTCGGTTTTGGTAGAAAGATTTCTTGTTTTCTTTTTTGGGAAAGCTAATTTTGATTTCGTTGCGAGCGATTTGCTCGATCTTGCCCCATTCTGCATTTTTTGGGGCCTTTTCCTTGAGGCTAAGGCGAAGCAGATAGGGGAATTTTCCGCCAGCAAGGACCAAAATGCTTCTATTCTTTTGCTTAGAAATGCGGGCCAGCAGATTTTCCTCTCCCTGCCCAAAGAGCGTCCAATAATTTAGGCTATCGCCCTCATGTAGTTCGCTGCGATAGAGTTGGCGGTGGCCTTTATTGGGGGGACGAAGCACCACATAGCTACTGTCCATTTGGTAGCGGCGGCTACTTTTATGAATTTCGAGTCGGGGTTCATCGAGGACGATAAAGACATTGTGGATACTATACTGTTGGTGCAGGCTACTATCGCTAGGGGGGAGGACATTGACATAGATATTGGCTCGGGGACTTTTGGAGGGGCGGCCCTTAAAATCTAGCGTATCGGCATTGACGGTATCGGCTTCAAAGGCGATATAGTTCCAGTTGAACTCCTGGTAGCCTTGGTTTCGGATTTCGTAGGTGAGTCGGGTTTTTTCCTCTAAAAAGGCCGATTTGGCCAGCGGGTTTCCGGCTTTGAGCTTAGACTTATACTTAGTTTGTTGGAGAATCTTATGAATTTGTGGATCTTTTGATTCAAAGATGACGGTATCGATAAGGAGGGGGCGGCCGGTACTATAATAATAATTGACCTTTGCCTTATAGCGGTTATACTCTACCTGATAGCCCACCTTAGCATCTAGGTAGCCTTGTTGGATGAGATAATTTTGCATAGAGAGCGCGGCATATTTGGCCTCTGCGGAGTCAAATATACTGGGGGCTTCGCCCACCTTATTGCGCAAAAACTTTCTCCAGCGATTATCTTTAAAATAGCTAGAGTCTGCGGTTTGGACAAAGTTGAGGGAATCGGGGCGGATGCCGCCTTTTTTCCATTGGCCATTTTCGTCTAGATGCCGATAATTGCGGTCATAAACGTACTTGATGCGTTTTTCCTTGGCTCGGTTATGAATCCAGAGAAAGGGGTAGCTAAAAAGAATCTTCCGATTGGGTTTTTGGCGCAGGGTATAGAAGAGCTCATAGGCAAAAAGCTCCTGCTGTTCGGCAGAAAGCTCATAGCTTTGTTGGGGGACCAGAATAGAGTCGGCACAGAGCAGCGCGCCATCGGCTCGATCTTTATTCTTTTTTTTGTTTAGTTTGATCGTATTACTGACCAAGAGTTGCTCTTCATAGACTCTTCTTTTTTTGTGCTTAGGGTTGGAGTGGGCACGGAGGTACTTGCGGTTTTGGCAGCTATGTTGGCCCAATGCAAGCAGCAAGAGCAGGGGAAAGAGCAGGCCGAGGGGCCAAGAGCGAAGAAAGGGAGCCATATTTTGGGTAGATTGCGGCGTTTTTTTTTGTAGATTGTGGCCTTTGCTTTGGGCGGGCTAAAGATACATCTTTTGTTGCACTCCTTTAGCTGTTTAGCGGCCCGAAGGGCCGAACGGCCTAGCGATGCGGCGGGGTGGCCCGCAGGGCCAGACCAAAGTTTTTGAGCGAAGCGAAAAAACTGCAGGGCCGAGCAAGCTTGCGAGCCCCAAAGCGTAGCGCCGCAGCTTTGCTGCGGAGGCCCCAAAAAAATAAAAATATATGAAACGAATCAGTAAAAATGAGCTGAAGGCCATTAAGAGCTTGCAGCAGAAAAAACAGCGCGATTTGCAAGGGCGTTTTGTGGTAGAGGGAGAAAAAATTGTGCGAGAATTGCTTTTGCAAGACCGTTTTGAGGTAGAGGGCTTGATGGGCATTGAAGAATATTGGGCCGAACTGCCCTTTGAGGATTGGGCGCAGGAGCCCGAGCAATATGGATTGAGCGGAAAGGAGCTGGAGCGGATGTCGGGCCTCAAGCAAGCCAATAAGGTGCTGGCGGTGGTGGCCAAAAGAGAAGCCCCCCCAATTGAGGGCCTGGAGCAAGGCCTGTCTTTGGTCTTGGACCGCCTGCAAAATCCAGGGAATTTGGGGACCATTATCCGCATGGCCGATTGGTTTGGGGTGAAAAATATTTTTTGTAGCCCCGATTGTGTAGACCTTTACAACCCCAAAGTGATTCAGGCGAGTATGGGAAGTTTTTTGCGGGTGAATGTACATTATGTAGACTTGAATCAATTATTTGAGGATTGGGCCGATTTGCCCCGCTATGGTGCGCTTTTGTCGGGCGAAAATGTTTATGATACCCCCTTGAAAAAAGGCGCCTTCCTATTGATTGGAAATGAGAGCCAAGGTTTATCGGAGGAGCTACAGGCGCAATTGACTACCGCCCTGAGCATACCGAAATTTGGCGGGGCCGAGTCTTTAAATGCCGCCGTAGCCACCGGAATCTTATTAGGAGAATTTGCTGTTCGTCAGCTTTAATGGAAAAGAAAAATGGAACCGATATTTACGAATGAGGCCGTTGTTTTGGGCCTGCTGATTGTCGTTTTAGGGGCAGTCTTTTTTACCGAAAAGCTAGAAAGCAAGGGCTGGAAACGCTTTTATACTTTTGTGCCCTCCTTGTTGCTCTGCTATTTTATTCCCGCTTTTTTGCATTATCCACTAGGCCTAATTGCCCCGCATTATTTTGAGCAGGAGCCGCTGGAGGCTGTATTAAAGGCAGCAGAAATTGCCCCTCCCGAGGGTTGGGGAAGCTGGACCTATGAGGCCGTGAAAACTTGGCTGGAAGAAAAAACCAATTTGGAAGAATCGGCCTATATGGCCACGGCCAAGCATTCCAATTTGTACTTTATGGCCTCTCGCTACCTCTTGCCCGTTAGTTTGATTTTACTTTGCCTAAGTATTGATATTAAGGGACTTATTAATTTGGGGCCCAAGGCCTTAATTATGTTTTTTGCGGCTAGTGTAGGAATCATTTTGGGCGGCCCCGCGGCCTTATTACTCAGCAGCTATATTGCCCCCGGCTTGGTCGATATGAGCCCCGACGAGCTCTGGAGAGGATTGTCTACGGTGGCGGGAAGCTGGATTGGCGGCGGCGCCAACCAAACGGCCATGAAAGAGGTCTTTGAGGTGCCCGATAACATCTTTGCCGCCATGATTGTGGTCGATGTGATTGTGGCCAATATCTGGATGGGCTTTTTGCTCTATGGCGTCAAGATTTCAGATAAGGTAGATCGCTGGCTCAAGGCCGATTCTTCGGCCATTAAGGAATTGGAAGAGCGAGTGAGCGATTACCGAATGAGTGTGGCCAAAATGCCAAGCACCTACAGCCTATTTATTATGGCAGCCGTGGGCTTTGGCGGCCTAGCCTTGGCGCATGCCGGGTCGGATTGGATCGTTCCGCTATTGAAACCTTTTGAGAAAACACTGAATGAAATTGGCCTGAGCTCTTTGCTTTCGGCCTTCTTCTGGCTGATCGTTTTGGCCACCACCTACGGCCTAGTGCTCTCCTTTACGCCCGCCCGAAAACTAGAGGGCTTGGGCGCTAGCCGCTGGGGATCCTTGTTCATTTATATTTTGGTGGCCACCATCGGCATGAAAATGAACCTAGGCGAAGTGGTTAAAAACCTCGGTCTTTTTGCTATTGGCATTTGCTGGATGCTCGTGCATGTGGGCATTTTGCTATTGGTCGCCAAACTCATCCGCGCGCCCTTTTTCTTTGTGGCCGTGGGCAGCCAAGCCAATGTTGGGGGCGCTGCTTCTGCCCCTGTTGTGGCCTCTGCTTTTAGTCCCGCCTTGGCGCCAGTAGGCGTACTGATGGCCGTTTTGGGCTATGCCTTAGGTACCTATGGAGCCATTATTTGTGCCCTAATGATGAAGGCTATTGCTAGCTGATAAGTTAAGCGCTCAATAAATGAATCCCTCTTTAGTAGAATAGCTAGAGAGGGATTTTTTTGGGGCCTCCGCTGCGGCCTGCGGCCTTGCGGCGCTACGTTTCGGGGCTCGCAGGTCTGCTCGGCCCTTCGGCAGCAAGCTGCCTCGGTCTGCGGCTGCGCCGCCCCCCTTCACATCGCTAGGCCAGGGCAGAACGGCCCACTCAGGGCATTTTTGTCTCCCCAAAATAGCCCTAAGAACATCAGGAGATTATAAAAAAATAAAAACCTAAACGTTAAAACTCGATAAAAAGCAAGGGAAAAAGCGGATAAAAAATATACAAAATAGGCAAATGTTGCGTTCTGAAGTTAAGCCAAAGTCAAGCCAGTGCTATCAAAAGCTTAAGGCCAAGCCGCCTAAACTGTTAAGGTTTTTATAAGCCTAGATTGAATGTTAGCTGAATTTTTGGGCCTATGCCCAAATATCAACTACTTTTGGCCAAAATTACAAAAGAAAAGTACAGAATCAGCCTTGGAAAACTGATTTTATTTTAAAATCAAAAGCAACTTAAATGAGCTCCCCTTTACGATTAGTTTTTCGGTATTTTGCCGTTATGCTTCTCAGCCTGTTTTGCCTGCCTCAACTCTATGCCTCGCATGGAGTAGCGGTAGACTTAACCTATGAATGCATTGACCCCGCTGTGGGCCAATACCAATTTACTTTGGTCTATTATCGAGATTGCGACGGAATTACGCCCTCGGCAACCTCTCTTTCTGTTTCAGGAGGAAATGGCTGTGGGGTAACCACTAATATTACCCTTTCGCAGGTCTCCGTAACGGACCAATCACAACTTTGCGATCCTTCTACTTCTAGCTGTAATGGCGGTAGCCAACCCGGGGTAGAGCAGTATATCTATCAAGGGGTAGCCACAATTGGTACCGGTTGCTCTAACCTAGTGGTTAGCTTTAGCGAATGCTGCCGAACTTCGGCCATCACTAACCTGAGTAGCACCGGAACCACTTATGTAGAAACGGTCATTAACTCGAACCACCCTCAATGGGGCGCACCTTGTAATAGTAGTCCCCAGTTTGGTCGGATTCCCGTACTTTATACCTGTGCCGGACAGCCCGCTTTTTATAGCCATGACGCCCAAGATCCCGATGGAGACTCTTTGGTGTTTTCTATTTCTGAACCCCTAGATGGGGCCTCTAGTAGTATTGCCTATAGCGCTGGATTTACCGCTACAGAGCCTTTTTGTACGAATAATACCTTTACGCTAGATCCTAGTACCGGGCAAATCGCCTTTACCCCCTGTGCCAACCAATCACAGTATGCTGTAGTCGGTTTTACCATTGAGGAGTACCGCAATGGCGTGCTCATCAATACTAGCCGAAGAGAGGTGGTTATTGTGGTCCTTAATAACTGTACAAATACTTCTTCTCAAATAGATAGCTTCACCGTAAACCAAGGCGTTTTAGATACTACAGGACTAGTAACTGCCATCAATGTTTGTGGAGGTAACCAATTGGACCTCTGCCTCAATGTTTCGGATCCTGATATTGCTGACTCTTTGTCGATTAGCTCTAATATTGGTAACATTATCCCCGGAGCTACTTATACGGTCACCTATCCTACGGCCAACTTTAATGAGGCTACTGTTTGCTTTACAATTCCTACGGATAGTGTAGCGACAGGCTCCTATACCTTTGTCACCTTTATAGAAGATAATGCTTGCCCCATTTCGGCACAACAGGCTATCTCTTATAGACTGGACCTGGAAAATCTTCAGCTGGAGTTAAGTAAAGAGTTTATCTGCCCCAATAGCATAGATACGATTCAGCTAGAAGCGCTGGGCTTTGGTGGGGCTGCAGCTCCAGGGACCTACTCCTGGTCGCCAGCCGCCCTCTTCGATAACCCCAATGTGCATAATCCTACAGCTTATGTCCTCGACACTGTAGACCTAATTTGTACCTATACCGATGGCTCTTGTGTTCAACATGATACCGTAGATGTAAGCGCTCCTTTCCCAGCAGTAATTAACCCCATTCCAGATGTAACAATTTGTAATGGAAACTCGGCTCAGGTCTTCGCTTCTGTACAACCTGGACCTGGACCACAGACCTTTACACTTAGCGGAACGGCAACCATTCAGCCAGACTCTATTCTCGATATTCCAATTACTACTTCAGGAATCGCTCCTGTAGATATTCTCTCTACCTCTATTCAGTCTGTCTGCCTAGATATGACTTGCGGAAACGGTTTTGTCCGTGACCTCAACCTTTTCTTGATTTCTCCTACCGGCTGTATCTTACCCCTAATGAGTGGCCAAGGTGGAATTAACGATAGAGGATTAACTGGAGCTTGTTTTACCCCAGATGCTACACAGGCAATCACGGCTTATAGCACGCCCTTTTCTGATATTCCTAATAATGCAGACTTTATTCCCGTTGGCGCAAATGGCTTTGGAGGACTCAATGGCTGCGCAGCCAATGGACAATGGGTTTTGCGGATTCAACATAATCTTGCCCCTAGTTTGGGTGGGGTACCTTGTACCGTAACCAACTGGAGCATTACCTTTAATGACCAATCTGCAGCTAGCTTTTATTGGTCACCTAACTATAATATTAGCTGTACAAATTGTGACAGTAGCATTATTTCTCCAACTGTAGACACGCAGTACCAGGTGATTGCTCAAAATACATTTGGCTGTAGCGATACAACGAACTTTAATGCTGTAATTGATACCGCTTATCCAGCACCAATTATTGTTTGTGATTCGGTAACAGCTACAGATGTCTATTTCTCTTGGCAGCCTATTTTTGGCTCAGGAGGATATAGCATTAGCGTTAATGGTGGCCCCGCTTTTAATCAGGCCGTTACGAATACAACCTATTCGGTAGGAGGACTCACTCCTGGACAATGTGTAGACTTAACCATTTATGCCCTTTCTGGAGGAAGTTGCGCAGATGGACCTTCGACTACACATTCTTGCTGTGCCTCTGGCTGTATTAACCCTATTACTTCTAGTACCGCAACTAGCTGTAATGGAACTGCCGATGGTTCTGCAACTGTAGCCCTGGCTTTTGCTACGCCCCCCATTGTTTATCAGTGGGATGCCAATGCCGCATCGCAAACAACAGCAACGGCAACTAACCTAGCCGCAGGAACCTATACTGTGACCATTTCTGAAGCAACGGGCTGTACCGCAACCGCAACCGTAACGGTATCAGAACCTACAGTCTTGCAACTGAGCAATACGATTAGTTCAGACTATAATGGCCAAAATATTTCTTGTGTAGGCGCAGCCGATGGAGAATTGACTGCCGCCGCCACCGGAGGAACCTCGCCCTATAGCTATCTCTGGCCCGATGGCCAAACTACAGCTGTAGCTACAGGCTTGGCCGCAGGCACTTATTGTGTAACGGTCACCGATAATAATGGCTGTACCGCTACCGCTTGTGAAACGCTTACAGATCCTAGCGCGATTACTGCTACTAGCTCAACTACAGATGTAAATTGCTTTGGCGGAGCCGATGGTACGGCAACCGTTGTCGCTTCTGGTGGAACTGTAGCCGTTGATTATACTTATAGCTGGAGTACAACGCCAACTCAGACTACCGCTACGGCCACCGGCCTTAGCGCTGGAACTTATACCGTGACCATTACAGATGATAATAACTGTAGCATTACAGAAAGTAGTACGGTGATTGAGCCAACGGCAACAGTGACCGCTACGGCTGCAGTCACTTCTAACTATAATGGCCAAGATATTAGTTGCGCAGGCAACTGCGATGGCGAAGCAGAAGTCTTCCCTGTCGGGGGAACGCCCGCCGCCGCTGGTTATCTATACCTCTGGCCTGATGGCCAAACTACGGCTATCGCCACAAATCTCTGTGCAGGTACTTATGCCGTAACAGTTACCGATAGCTTAGGCTGCTCAGCTGTAGCTAGCGTAACGGTAAATGAACCACTGCCGCTATTGTCCACTATGCAGGCGAGTACAGATGTAAGCTGTAATGCAGGATCTGATGGTGCAGCTACGGTTAGTGCTACAGATGGAACTGCTCCTTACACCTATAGCTGGAGCGATGCTGCAGCACAAACGACCGCAACGGCAAGCAACCTAGTTGCAGGACAATATTTTGTCACTGTTGAAGATGCCAATGGTTGCCAAACTCTAGATTCTGTAGTCATCAATGAACCCACTGCAGTAACCGTTTCTTTGGCCGTTAGCTCTAACTATAATGGTCAAGATGTTAGCTGTAACGGAAGTAGCGATGGAGAAGCTATTGCTACCGCTACTGGAGGATCAGGCGGATATACCTACCTTTGGGATGCCAACACAGGTAACCAAACAACTGCTAGCGCCACCTCATTAGCCGCTAATATCTCTTACTGTGTAACAGTTACTGATGTCAATGGCTGTACGGCTACAAGTTGTATTACACTGACTGAGCCTACGGGGCTTTCGGCTACTAGCTCAACTACGGATGTAAATTGCTTTGGTGGAGCCGATGGTACCGCAACCGTTGTCGCCTCTGGTGGAACGGTAGCTACTGATTATACTTATAGCTGGAGCACAACGCCAGCTCAGTCTACCGCTACGGCTACTGGCCTTAGTGCTGGAACTTATACGGTAACTATTACAGATGATAATGGCTGTAATATTACAGAAACAGTCACTGTAGTAGAACCCGCCGCTGCGCTAAGCTTAACCGCAGGAGTAATCTCTAACTATAATGGCCAAGATATTAGCTGCGCAGGCAACTGTGATGGCGAAGTAGAGGCCCTACCCACAGGTGGAACACCATCTGCTGCTGGTTATCTATACCTCTGGCCTGATGGCCAAACTACGGCTATTGCCACGAACCTCTGTGCGGGCACTTATGCCGTAACAGTTACCGATAGCTTAGGCTGCTCAGCTGTAGCTAGCGTAACGGTAAATGAACCACTGCCGCTATTGTCCACTATGCAGGCGAGTACAGATGTAAGCTGTAATGCAGGAAATAATGGTGCCGCTACGGTTAGTGCAACAGATGGAACAGCTCCTTACACCTATAGCTGGAGCGATGCTGCAGCACAAACGACCGCAACTGCAAGCAACCTAGCAGCAGGACAATATTTTGTCACAGTTGAAGATGCCAATGGTTGCCAAACCCTAGATTCTGTAGTCATCAATGAACCCACTGCCGTAACAGTTTCTTTGGCCGTTAGCTCTAACTATAATGGTCAAGATGTTAGCTGTAACGGAAGTAGCGATGGAGAAGCGATTGCTACCGCCACTGGCGGATCAGGTGGATATACCTACCTTTGGGATGCTAACACGGGCAACCAAACAACTGCTAGCGCTACTTCACTAGCTGCTAATACCTCTTATTGTGTAACAGTCACTGATGTCAATGGCTGTACCGCTACAAATTGTATTACACTAACAGAGCCTGTGGCGCTTTCTGCTACTAGCTCAACTACAGATGCTCTTTGTTTTGGCGGAGCTGATGGTACGGCAACCGTTGTCGCTTCTGGTGGAACGGCAGCTGTTGATTATACCTATAACTGGAGCACAAGCCCCGCACAAACAACAGCTACGGCCACTGGCCTTAGCGCTGGAACTTATACAGTAACTATTACAGATGACAATGGCTGTAATATTATAGAAACAGCCACGGTAGGGGAACCTGCCACTGCTGTTAGTGCAACTACAAGCACAACCGATGCACTCTGCTTTGGTAGTGCAGATGGAACCGCAACGGTTCTTCCTACAGGGGGGACTGGACCTTATACTTATCTCTGGGATGCCGCTGCAGGAAGCCAAACTACGGCTACCGCAACCGGATTAGTCGCTGGAAATTATTGCGTGACGGTAACTGATGTGCAAGGCTGTACCTTTAGTATCTGCGAAACTGTAGCAGATGGCATTGCTATTCAGTTGGCTGCAACAACTAGCCCAGCACTCTGCTTTGGTAGTGCTGACGGTAGCGCAACGGTAACGGCTACAGGAGGCGCTACAGGATATACTTATCTCTGGTCTGCTATGGGCCAAACCACTGCTACGGCTACTGGTCTAGTTGCTGGCCAACATACCGTGACGGTAACAGATGCTAATGGCTGCGCTGTAGATACTACCGTAACGGTTAACCAACCTACCGCACTAACCACTCCTATCTTTAATAGCAGTACAATTAGCTGTAATGGGTTGACGGATGGAACAGCTACGGTGAGCACCTCTGGCGGAACCGCTCCTTATACTTACCTTTGGGAGAATGGCCAGACTACCGCTACGGCTACTGCCTTAGCTGCAGGGATGGAGTCCGTAACGATTACCGATGCCAATGGTTGCTTTATTATTGACAGTGTCAATATTATAGAGCCAACAGCTGTAGTCTCTACACTAGTTACCGACTCTATTAGCTGTTATGGCCTTAATGATGGTCAAATTACCGCAACAACAACAGGTGGACAGCCTCCTTATACCTATAACTGGTCTAATGGGCAGTCTGGCTTCCAAATTAGCAATTTGCTTACTGGTCCTTATGATGTGACAGTAACTGATGCCAATGGTTGTTCTGTTACCCTTAGCACTTTTGTAGGCGAACCCGCTTCGGCTGTGGTGGTCAATATTATTAACCCTGTTAATCCTATTTGTGCTGGAGATAGTGATGGTGAAATGACTGCCGACGCTTTGGGTGGCACCCCTAACTATACCTTTATCTGGTCTGATGGACAAACTACAGCTACTGCCGATGGTTTAGCGCCAGGTACATATGCAGTGACGGCAACGGATGCTAGAGGATGTACTTCTTCGGCTTCTGCAACAATTACGGCACCTTCAGCAATTGTGCTCAACGTTCAACAATACTCGAACTATAACGGCGCAGCAATTAGCTGCCCTGGTGCAGCAGATGGAGCAGCTCAGGTCACCGCTAGTGGTGGAGTTGCCCCTTATACTTATGCTTGGTCTGGGGCCCAAGCTCAAAATGGTACAATTGCTAGCAACTTGGCGGCAGGGACTTATGCCGTAACGGTAACGGATGCTTCTGGCTGTACCGCTATTGATAGCATCAGCTTAGTTGATCCAGTACCTTTGGATGCGACAATCCAGCAAGTGAATGTATTCTGTGCCAATGATTGCGATGGCCAAATTATCGCTACCGCCGTATCTGGAACGGGTACTTTGGGCGTAAATGGCTATGAATACCGCATTTTAGGTCCTGGCCAAACAGGCAATGTGTTTAGCAGCAATAATAACTTTACGGGTCTCTGCGCAGGGACCTACACCGTAGAGGTCCGAGATGGAAACAACTGTGTATTGCCCATTTCGGTAACGATTACGGAGCCCACGGCCATTCAGTTGAGCCTAAGCGATACGGATGTATCTTGTGCAGGGGGAAGCGATGGAACGGCTAGCGTAAGCGCTAGCGGTGGAACGCCTCCTTATAGTTACAACTGGGATAATGGTATGACGGGCACCACTATTACGGGCCTAATGGCCGGTACTTATGAGGTGACGGTCACGGATGCCAATGGTTGTGATATGGTATCTACTACAGAAGTAGAAGAGCCCGCAGCCCTAACGGCTAGCATGAGCGCCAATGCACCTAGCTGCAACGGAAGTACAGATGGTAATGCTACAGTAAGCGTACAAGGTGGAACAACGCCTTACACTTACTTCTGGTCAGATGGCCAAGGAACGGCGACTGCAGTAGGGCTATCGGCAGGAACGCATAGCGTGACGATAACCGATGCCAATGCATGTGAGCTGGTAGAAAGTATTGTGATCGGCGAGCCTAGCTTGTTGACTACAACGATTACGACAAATACAGCCGCCTGTGCTGGAGCGAATAGCGGTAGCGCTACGGCAGTTCCCACAGGAGGAACCGCCCCTTATACTTACCTTTGGTCGGATGGACAAACTACAGCTACTGCAATGAACCTAGCGCCAGGCGCTTACTCAGTGGTAGTAGTGGATAGCCAAGGTTGTTCTGTAACAGAACAAGTTTTGCTACAAAATCCAGATCCTGTAGTATTGAGCTTTGTATCGAGCAGTAACCCTAGCTGTAATGGCGATCAAGATGGAACGGCTACAGTAGTGGCTAGCGGAGGGACTGCCCCTTATACTTATCTCTGGCCCAATGGCGAGACCACAGCGATGGCAACAAGCCTAGGCGCTGGCATAAATACAGTGACGGCAACAGATGCCAATGGCTGTAGCACGACCTTGGATGTCAATATGGTAGAACCTGCGGCCCTAGTCGTCGATACGATTCGGATGACGGCGGTGAACTGTAAAGGGGGAGCCGATGGAACGGCCACGGTCTTCTTGAGTGGCGGAACCCTACCATACAGCTTTGCTTGGTCCAACGGAATGACTGGCCAAAGTATTAGCGGTTTGGCCGCAGGTACTTATGTGGTCAGCGTAACGGATGCGAATGGTTGTGTGACCAACAGTCAGATTATTGTGAGTGAACCCGCTAGTGAGCTAGTGGCGACCCTAAATACTGCGGATGCGCTTTGCTTTGGTGGAGCTTCTGGTCAAATTACGGCCATTGTGAGTGGTGGAACGCCAAACAGCAATGGAGACTATACTTATGCTTGGTCGAATGGAGCGAGTACGGATGTAAATTCGAACTTGACAGTAGGCAGCTATAGTGTGACGATTACAGATGCGAACGGCTGTTCTCTGGTCCGTTCGGCAACAGTAAATGAAAGCTCAGGAATCAGTAGCCAAATTGTGAATGTAACCGATGCTAGCTGTAGCGGCAGCGCAGATGGAAGCGCTCAGGTGATGGCTTCTGGTGGAACAGGAACTCTAAGCTATCAGTGGTCAGATCCTTTGGGTCAGACGACGAATGTAGCGACTGGCCTTTCTGCAGGCACTTATTATGTGAGTGTAACCGACCTTAATGGCTGTACGCAGGTAGATACGGCAGTAGTAGACGAGGCCTTGGCCTTGAGCATTACGGTAGCGATTGATGATGTAGATTGCTATGGGGCTTCTACGGGTTCGATTAGCATTACGAACTCGAATGAGCCTTTGCAGGCGAGTTACTGGAGCAATGGAGTTGTGGGCACAAGCATTACGGCTGTAGCTGCTGGCCAATATGGCGTGGTGGTCCAATCGATTAGTGGCTGTGTGGATAGCTTTAGCTACCAAGTGGGTCAGCCTGCGGAACTAGAGTTGAGCTTGAACCAAGTTCGCGCGGTAGATTGCTACAACAACAGTACAGGAGCATTGGGCTCTACGGTAGCTGGAGGAACTTCGCCTTACAGTTATCTATGGTCCAATGGGGTGGTAACGCCTAGTTTGGATAGCATAGCGGCAGGCAACTATACGCTTAATGTGGAAGATGCTAACGGATGTAAGGTAGATACGAGCATTAGCTTGGCGAATCCGACGGAAGTAGGTATTGGCAACCTCAATATCACAGGCGTGGCCTGTGTGGGCGATGCGAACGGAAGCATTCAGTTGGATGGAACGGGCGGATCGACTTTGTTGGGCGGCTATACTTATAGTCTAGATAGCTTGACGTTCCAGGGCGGTAACCTTTTTGTGGGCTTGGAAGCGGGGATTTATCCTTTGTATGTCCAAGATAACAATGGTTGTCTCTTTGATACTTTGGTGACGGTAGAAGCGGCAGATCCCTTCTTTATCACGAGCTTTGGTCCGGCCTTAGATTCGGGCGAGGTGGAGTATGTGCTAGAGTATGGCGATACCTTGACGCTTTTTGCGGACTTGAATGATACGACTGCAGCTAGTTGGTGGTGGACCGAGATTAACTCGGGAGCATTGCTGGATAGTAGTCTAATGATGGATATTACGCCTTATGAGTCGGGTATTTATCAGTTTACGGCCATGAATGCTTCTGGCTGTATGCAGGATAGCTCGATTGTGGTGAAGATGGAGAAGCCTAGAAACGCCGCTGCACCTACGGCCTTTACGCCGAATAATGACGGGAATAATGACCGCTTCTTTATTCAGGGCGATGAGAAGGTAGAGCAGGTATTGGTGTTTAGAGTGTATGACCGCTGGGGGGAGTTGGTGTATGAAGGTGTAGACCTTGATCCTAATGATCCTTTGCAGGGTTGGGATGGTAGCTTTAAGGGCAAGCCAATGAATTCTGGGGCTTATGCTTGGTATGCTGAGGTGCTCTATATTGATGGAGAGACGGCAGTGATTAAGGGCGCAGTGAATTTGCTTCGTTAATCTAATGACGCCATAGATTTTAGGGCTGTCGGAAAATCCGACAGCCCTTTTTTTATGGGGGATGCGCCCCGGAGGGGGGCATCGTAATGCTGGGCGCTTTGGCCTCCAAGGCCAAAGGAGCCCAGCCCCCAGGCGGGGGCGGCGCAGGGGAGGACTAGGCCTGAAATGGAATATATTGAGGGTTAGATTAGCTCAAGTGCAGAGAATGTTGTGGCCGCCGCCAGCCGCCGGCCGGGCGCGCTTGGCGCGAGCCTGCGAAGCTTGAAGGCGCGAAGCGTCTTGTAGCTGAGCAGTAGGGGAGGATTGGCCTAGGTGCCTGCAGGGGTGGCCGCAGGCCAGACCCAAGCCCGCAGGGCTGCAGGGCCGAGCAGGCTTGCGAGCCCCGCAAGGGCCCGGCCGCCGAAGGCGGCAGGCCCCAAAAAAAAGAGACCCTTAAAAAGAGTCTCTTAGCTAAAAATTAGTAGGATGAGCTCCTTAGAGCTGCCCTAAGAAAGTACGGAAAGGATCATCGCTGATGGGGGCAAAATCGCTACTCATAGGGTCTTTGACCTTATCAACCTTAGCGCTGTTGGTAGCAATTTGGGCTAAAATCGGTTGTTTGGCTTTAACTTCAGCAACAACTTTGTCTAGCTCCTGAACCTCGGCCTCCTCTTTAGCTTCGGCCAAAGCGGCTTGGGCATTGCCCAAAAAGGCGTTTAGGTTAACAGAATTGATGACCTTAAGTCCTGATTGTACAGACTGAATAAGGGCGTCTGTCACGATAGTAGAACGAATATCGGCTAGTGGTTGCTCCAGCTCGGCAATCACCGGGTCAATGCGTTTAATTAAGGCTTGGCCATTCTCGATCAGGGCCGCCAAACGCAAGGCCATGCTATTATCTTCTAAAGCCGTATCTGAACTAGCTGCGGCTACTGCTTCAGCTCCTGCCGCGGCCTCCTCTAGACTGTCGACAAAATAGGCTTGCAGCTTACATTTTTTAAGTAAACTCTTATTGAGCGCTTTGAGTACCGCAGGCTTTTGGCCCTTGCCTAGCTCTGCCAATAACTGAAGGTTGCCCTCCGCATCTAAACGGCATTGGCCCGCAACAAAAGAAGCCGATTTTTTTTGTTCCTTGATGTATTTTTTCCAGGCAGAAGGAACCCCCTCGCCAATATACATCAGCGGCGATTTCTCTTCTCCAAAGTCAAATTCTGTGTCATAGAAAAACTTGAGCGGGCTACTTAGATCGCCTTTAACAGCTTGCTTGAGCAACTTAATATTAAAATCTGTTCCTTTCTCTTTTAAGAAATCTGGACTTTTAAACTTCGCTTTCATAATCAGTTGATTTTAAGTGGGATGAGGCATTAAAATTTGGCGTACTCAGCCTTTAGGGTTTCTAGCTCCTGGGCCGTAAGCGGCTCCATATCAATGGTTTTGCTCGTTAGTTTTGAAAACTTATCACTGAAGAACTTTTGCATATCTTCAATGAATGGGTATTCCACCAACCATTCGCCCTTGCTGATGTCAAATTCTTTGGCGGGAAAAGGAACGTCTTTTTTCTGAAATGGAATATGAGCATGCATGCTAGCCGCCCGCTCTACATTCAAAATAACGAGTTCATTGCCTTTTTCTGGATATTGTAGCTTGGCCTCGGCAGGAATGCCGATCGTATCCAAAATAGCCTTGATGATAGCCGTTGCGCCAATCGCAAATTCTAAGTAGCCCTTAAAGCTCAAGCCACCTTTTAGTTCAGCATCAAAGGCAAAATTAGTCGCCGCAGCAATGTTGCCCTTATTCAAACTAACCGCAGCCTCGCCTCCAATTGCAGCCTCTGCAGCTAAAACGGCTCTAGCCGATGCCTTGACAATTTTTAAGATAGCCACATAGATGCCCAAAAAGGCTTTGGCCTCTGCAGTAGCTGAAGCCCCAATGTTTCCACTAACAACTTTTTCAATATTGGGATCAAAGAAGTTGTGTAGGGTCAATGCACCAGCTACCTCAAAAGCTGCCTTGAAGGCCGCTCCCAATTCTAAGCCTGCATCCACAAAGCCCAAATCAAAGAGTGGAACATCTAGGTTGACCTCATAGTCGGGAGTCGATATTTTATACTTTAATAGGTCTCCTGTAGAAATAGTAGGCTGTTGTCCTTCTTCTGTAGCTTGGCCATTGGCTTTCTCTATCAAATATTTCCCGGCCGCAGCCCCAAAGTTTTCATAGGCCCAATTGGCCAAACCAAAGGTCTTGCGAATCCAGTCAATCTGATCAGGTACTGCTGTAGCTTCTACTTGCTCAATAACCGCTTGGGCACCCTCAGGATCAGCTTCCTTAAAGGCATCTTTTAAGGGCTCTATGTATAAAATGTCAAATTTCTCTAAACTGGCCTTAACCGAAGCATCCGCCTGCCCCTTATTGCTCAGGGCTTTCACTTTGTCATCTAGCTCTTCCTGATATTGGTCACACTTATTCAAAATACCATTGGGCTGATGGGCCTCCCCATACAAAAGCGCCAAACCAAAAGAATCCGCTAATGGTCCTAAATTATCTTTGGTCAGCTTCTTTAAAGAACCCTTGGTGGCCGAACGACTGAAAAATCCCTCGCTATGATGATAGTTCTCTGCCGCATCTTTAAACTGCGCAGTCAGCAGATCAATATCACGCTGTTGAAGGGATCTGTAGTCTATGGCTTTCAAGCTGCTCAAAAATTGCTTGAGGTGCTTGGTCGCCACAGTGAGCGCCTCCTTTTTATCCTTATTGCTTTCAACTGCGACCATTTTTTCAAGCGTCTTGAGTAGCTGGCTGGTGTTGGCTGCAACAAAAACTTTATCTTCCTTGATTTCTCGCTCTATCATCTTACGATAAAGACTATAAGTCATAAAGGGCGACTTTACCGCATTGAGCTTGTCTCCTAGGGCTTCTTCTACATAGGACTGTATGAAGGATTCCTTAGACCGAATGTCGTTCTCTAATTGCTTGGCTTTTTGCAAAACTCTAGTAAATTCAGCCCCAGGATCAGGCGCCTGACTCAGCCTTTCTGCAGGGTTTCCTGCTAAGTAGCTCTCTAAGGTCTGTAGCTGTTGCTGGATGTTTTCCTTTTCTGCCTGTATTTTTTCATCCAGGTATTGCTGACAGTCATTTAAATAAGTTTGCAGCTTGTTCGCGGCAGTCTCAAACTCTTGCAGCTTGGCTTTAAATTCTTTTACTTCTTGGCTCATAATGTAATTTTACTTTAATGAGATCTAGACCTCAAATGGGGACTGTTAATTAGGTATTTATTTCGGCAATAGCAGCTTCAATAGCTGGCATGTAGTTTAAGGCCAAGGCCTTTTTGTTCAATTTCTCTAGCTGATCCGCCGAAGGCTGCTCTACCGGATAGTAGTACTTGGCCGCCGAATCGACTTCTAGCACGGGGTAGTGCAAGAGCAATTCTCCCTCAAAAAAGGAGATGCGCATACTGCTCGAACTGCCGCCCTTGACCGGCTGAACAGTTAACAAAATAGCATGCTCCGACTCTACTTCTACACGGTAATAGGCTTCTAAGGGAACTTCGGCCCCATTTTCAAAGAAAAGTAAACCCTCTGGGGTGATCAATAGCATTTCCTTAGACATTTTGTCCAGTACTTGCTTGCTCAAAAAGGCAGGCAGCTCTAGCAGCTCTTTTTCTGAGGCCGCTATGATTTTTGACATATTGGGCGTCCAAAGCTGACCAAAAGCTTGTTGCAAAATTGGCGATTGGGCGTTGCGCGCAAATTCTGCCTCATATTTTGCCCGGATTTTATCGGCACTGTTGGCCCGCACTTTCTGTAGTTGCTCCGGATATTTTTCTTCTAAATAGGCAGTTGCCTTGGCAAAGCCCTGTTGGTCGGCCCTGATGAGCATCTTAACGGCATTGTTCCGATCCCCGTTTTTAGTATAGACTACCCCCAAATGATAGTAGAGCTCTGCCAGACCCATGCTGCCCGTTTCCTTAATCGCCGCAGTCAAATCCGCCGCAGCTCGATCATATTGCTTGGCCTTGGCAAACAGTAAACCTCTGGCTTTAAGTAAGCGACTAGCCGCACCGTCCAGTTTTAAGGCCTGACTATAGTCCTGCAAAGCTCCCTTGAGGTCTTTCAATTGCTCTTTGGCCTCCGCCCGCATCTCAAAGTATAAAGGCTGCTCTTCTCGCACAATCAAAGCATCATAATCCGCTACCGCTTTGGCCCATTCCTCGGCCTGTACCAAACGATAGGCCCGCTTTTTTAAGACGGTGGTTTTCTCTTTTTCACTCAGCTCCAAAGCTATGGCTTTGTCATAAAGCGCAATGGCCGCCACTGCATCTGGCTCAATGGCCGCCAAATTCAAGATGTAAATCACTTCTTTGGGCAAATGCTGATGCAAAAGCGCTAAACTCGCCTTGTAATCGGCCTTATAGGCCGAATCTGTTTGGTACAACCTTAAGCGAAGTTTCTCTATGTTGAGCTGGAACTTTTCTTTCGGAAAGTATTGCTCCAAAAAGGCCAAAGCTTCCGCTGTCGACCTAGACCGCTGATAAATATCTACTACCGATACCGCAATCTGCTCTTGCTCATTTTTGGCCAAAGAATGACTCTGCATCGCTTTCTGATAATGGAGCAAGGCTTTGTCATAAAATAGTTGATCCAATAGAAGATCTCCCAAATAAGAATGCGCCTTGGCATGGGCCGGATCAATTTCCAAAATAGCCTCCAAATGATTTCTAGCGCTCAGCTTACTGCCAAAAAGAATTTCATGCTCGGCCAAAAGAAGCAATACCGCTAGGTTGTCTGGCTCTTTTTCTCGGGCCTTAAACAAAAAATACTCATATTTTCCGTTTTTCTGAGCCGCCTTGGCCGCCTTGGCCAAGAGCAATAAGAAGTCAATGTCTAGTTCGTTCTCATACTCAAAAATTAAGGGCGCCCCCTGCTTCACTAAGGCCTCAAATTCTTGCTGCTCAAATAGTTGCTCTAAAGCAGCCCTTTTTTCTGTAAAACTCATAGAGTGGTTGTTTCTGGGTTAAAAATGGAGGAATGTTGCTATAGTTCGCCGCCCTTTGTGACAAGCCTTTTAATAGCTTCACTTATAGGCCTTTATAAGATAGTGTTTTTTATGGAGCTCCTGCGTTTTTGTTCAATTAGTTTGCTGTTTTGGGGCTGCCCCTCCCTTCGGTCGGGTCGGGCTATGTCGCAGCTCGCTGTTCGCTCGGCCCTGCGGCAGCAAAGCTGCCTGGGTCTGGCCCTGCGGGCCACTGCTTTTTATCCCTCAGCCGCTCAGCCAATTTTTTTAGCCGAGCTTTTTTCTTCGGCGGCTTTGCTGCTCTCCCCTAATATGCTGTAGGGTTTAACTTTTATTAGAATTCGTTATGGGCCGATGGTTTTAACCATCGGCTCATTTTTATTGCAGTTAGTATGGCCGCTTTTGTTGCTGTAGGTTTCAACCTACAGGTAGGATAAAATATCAATCAGGGCCTAGGGGTTAGGCGCAGAAAAAACGTTAAACAGGCCCAAAAAAAGGAAGGCCAAAACCATAGTTTTGACCCTCCTCTCTAAATCAGGAAAGTAATTAAGCCTTAAAGTAATGGGTTTTCTCCCTGCCTTAAACGGTTTTGCAGGCCCGAAGGGCCGCAGGCAATAGCCAGATTTAAACGCACTCACTTTTATCCTTTGCAGCAATTTTCTGCTAGTCGGCCCTATTTTTCTCGGCCATAGCGAAGGCTATGCCCTTAAAAAATAGCTGGTCTACCCAAAAATTCATAGCAAAGGATGGCCAAAGCAGCGCGATCAAATCTGGCTGAGGGATAGAAAGTGGGGCGGCGTAGCCGCAGACCCAGGCGCTGCAAGCGCCGCAGGGCCGAGCGAACAGCGAGCCACGACATAGCCCGACCCGCCCGCAGGGCGGGGCAGCCCCAAAATCCAATTAGTACTGAATAATGACCCCAATAGAAGGCACCGTTACCGAGCTCGTATTGTCTATGCTTCTGAGCAAATAAGCAGCATCGGGCTGCCCCTCATTGATAATCGTTACGGGCTGATCGCCATCATCGCCCTGCTCCAAAATTAGGCGGGGCTGACTAGCCGCCTGAGAGGGGAAATTCTGCAAATCAAAGTAGAGCTGTAGGCTCCATTTGGGAAAATACCATTTATAGTCTACCCGAAAATCAACTCCATAAAATAAATTGGTCCGCTCGCTATTGAGTTGGCTGTAATCTCTAAGTCCCTCATTAAAGCTGTTCCAGTTTTGGACCAAAGCAGAAAGGCTGTCATTATAAGGCGTATAAGGCAAGCCCGTCTGCATACGGATATTTAAACCCAATTGCAATTCCTGATTAACCAGCGCCTTCGTAATGGCCGATTTTCCCTTGGCTTCTCGCTTTTCGTTGCGGGCCTTGCGAATCTTTTGGTTCATCATCGGAATCGTTTTGCCCAAGGCCGCATTCACAATATGACGGCTATCCCAAGAAGAAACCACATAATCTCCCGCCTGATTTTTAAACTCAGAGCGGCCCAAAGTATAGGCCAAAATGCCATAAAAGCCTTTGTATAGACGCTGTTGAAACAAGAACTCTAGTCCATAACTACGGCCCTCTCCACGATCATCGAGAGGGGCAGCGCCCACCACACCAAAATCAGCCCCAAAGTTGGCCAAGGCAATCTGCTCATTGAGCAAAAAGGGATAATTATCATACTTCTTATAATAGGCCTCTACCGAAATCTTGCTGGCCGTTTCACTCAAATAACTAAAACCCGCCACCAACTGCTGATTGCGAATAAACTTCAGGCGATCCTGATTGGCCAAACTCCCATCATTGCTTCTAAAACCAAGAGCCGTATAGGCTGGCAACTGATAGAAAATCCCAGCATTGGCATTAAAGCTAATCTGGGGCGTAATGGCATAAGAAAGGGCCAAACGAGGCGAAAACTGCTCTAGGGGATTGGCCATTAGCTCCGAATAACTATTGCCATCCAAGCGCATCCCTACAGAAAGATTGAGGCGGTCCTGCAAAAACCGCTTGCTAATTTGACCAAAAGCCGCATACTTATGAAAAAACAGCTCCGTCTGATAACTCACTAGCTGAGGCGATCCGCCCACCAAGGCTTGCAAATTGCTGCGGTTAAAATAACGAACGTATTGATAGCCCAAACCATAACTCAGTTTATAGTCGCCCTTCAAGCGAAGACTATGCTCTAAACGCAATTTGTTCTCACTCTCCTGAGAGTTGTAATCAAAGGTTCTGGGCAGACTCTCGTCATTTTCCTCATGCTTGAAAATGTCGTTGTTGAGCATATTTCTACTCAAAACAAAGGTATAATAGCCATTCTTCTGAAACTTCTTATAGACCGCGCCAATGGCATAGTTCCATTGGTTGTTCACCGGAATATTATCCAGCTGATAGCGCTGCTCTGGGGTTTCATTAGCATCCAAATTGAGCTTGAAACGGTCAATGGCCCCCAAACCCGTTACATAAAATAGGTCCTTATTGGGCAGCTTGTATTGCCACTTAAACTGAAAATCATTGTAGGTGGGTAAAAAAGAAAGCCCAATGGCATCAAATAAAAATTGAAGGTAAGACTGACGAGCAGAAAGCAATAGGCTGTGGTTCTTGTTTTTGTCTAAAGGTCCCTCTAAGGCCAAGGAAACATCCGTGGCGCCTACGCTAGCCGTTAGCCCCAAACGGTCGTCTCGGGCATTCTTTTGCCGAAAATTAAAGACCGAGCTTAAACTATTGCCCCGATTGGCCGGAAAAGCCCCACTAAAAAAGTCTACCTCCGAAATCAAATCCACATTGAGCAAACCCTGCGGCCCACCCGAAGCCCCCTGAGTAGCATAATGGTTAATGTTCGGTACCTCAATATCATCCCAAAAGAAGCGGTTCTCATTGGGCGCTCCCCCCCGAATAATTAGGTCGTTGCGAAAAGAATTGGTGGTGGTCACCCCAGGCAAAATCCGAATGACCTTAGAAATATCTCGGTTTCCCCCCGGATTCCGCTGAATCTCTGCCGTTCCAATGGTCTGCAAAGAGGTCGGACTCTCCGCTTTTTGCTTAAAGGGAGAGGCCTTAATCACTACTTCTTCTACGGCTTCACTTTCTTCTTCTAAAAAAAAGTCGATATTAGCGGGCCGAGAGTTGGTCACTTGAATTTCAGATTTGGTCTGGCTCTCATAACCCAAATAGCTTACGGTAAGCGTATAAAAGCCGGGCTCCAAATTGGCAATTTCATACTCCCCCTCCAAATTACTGATACCGCCAAGGCCCAAACTAGGGATACCCACACTAGCCCCCATAATAGGTTGGCTGTTTTTGGCATCTAAAATTCGTCCTTTAATCAAGCCGTTTTGTCCCCAAATAGGCAGCGATAAAAGAATGGAAACCATCCAAATACTCCCTAAGCTAAAGTTTTTTAGTGCGTTCATGCTCTTTTTATACAGTTTTAGCGTTTAATATGCAGCGGAAACACAACACTTTTTGATTTGTTTAATTTTGTTTAAGATTTACCGCTAAATCGTTCAACAAATATGCTTTTATAGTATGATGAAATACGATCAGTTGATTCGTTTGCTGCCTTATTTGGCCGCATTCGAAGAGGAGGGACCCAAGGCCGATTGGACGGCCAAGGATTTTGCCTACTGGATTCTAGAACAGGATATTGAGGTGGATAATGTAACCGAACTAGAGCCCGCAATGCCTCTACAAGGCGACCTAGCCGCCCAAATTACTCAGTTAGTTACCCTTAATTATAAATATCTTCGCTTTTACCTCAAGAAAAAGTTTAAAGATGAGCCCATCTCTACCATAGATGAGTTTGGTTTTCTAGCCAGCCTATTGGTGGATGGAACCATGCAGAAAAAACAACTCATCGATAAAAATACGATGGAGTTTAGCTCGGGCATGGAAATTATCCGCCGCCTGAAAAGAGGCCAGTTCATCAGCAGCCGCCCCGATCCCAGCGATGGCCGGGCAAAATTGGTCTCCTTAACACAAAAGGGGGAGGCCCTCATTATGCAGCTTTTGCCGCAGATGGGGCAGCTCGGCCAATTGGCAATTGCCCCCCTCAGCCCCAAGGAACAACAGCAGCTGCACTACTTGCTCCAAAAACTAAATGTCTATCATAATCCCATCTTTTACCAAGCTCATCAAGAGGATATGCAAGCTATTTTAGCCGAAAAATTAGGGGAGTAGTCTTTTTTGGGGCTGCCCCTCCCTGCGGTCGGGTCGGGCTGTCTCGCAGCTCGCTGTTCGCTCGGCCCTGCGCCAGCAAGCTGGCTGGGTCTGCGGCTTCGCCGCACTGCTGCCCATCCCTCAGCCAAGGCGCTGCGCGCCTTTCTAGACGCAAAAAAATAAAATTTCTTTAGGTTGAAAATGAGAGAGTTATCGCTTTTGCTTCAAAAAGTCTAGGTTTTTTTTGTGAAAAAGTTTGGACAAACCGAATACCCGCCCTATATTTGCAATCGCAAGGACGGAACGATATCGTTCTTCTACGCAGGAGGTTTGGCAGAGTGGTCGAATGCGTCGGTCTTGAAAACCGAAGACCCTTCACGGGGTCCGGGGGTTCGAATCCCTCAACCTCCGCCACAAAAGCCTGATGGTTAACCATCAGGCTTTATTTTTTTGGGCCAAAATTTCTTTCTTTCTCAAAAGAATATTATTTTTGCCCGCTGCCAAAAGGCAAGTACGCAATTTTATTAATTATTCATTTTCACTCATCCAGGTAAGATGTACGCAATCGTAGAAATTAAAGGACAACAGTTTAAGGTGAGCGAGGGTCAGGAGATCTTTGTTCATCGTCTGGATGCTAAAGAGGGCGATCAAGTTACTTTTGATAAAGTACTCCTCCTAGCAAAAGACGACACTTACCAAGTTGGTCAGCCTACCGTAGAGGCTAAAGTTAACACCACAGTATTAGAGCACCTAAAAGGTGACAAGGTAATCGTTTTCAAAAAGAAGCGCCGTAAGGGCTACCGCAAGAAAAACGGTCACCGTCAATCTTTCACAAAAATCAAGATTGACAGCATTGCATAGGCTTATATCTATGCGAAGTTCATTATTTGTTAAATTAGTACGCTAAACATATAAAGTCATGGCACACAAGAAAGGTGTAGGTAGTACGGACAACGGACGGGATAGTAATAGTAAACGACTCGGTGTAAAGAAATACGGCGGTCAACTCGTTCGCTCTGGAAACATTATCGTTCGTCAGCGTGGTACAAAATTCCACCCCGGCGAAAATATGGGTAAAGGTAGAGACTTTACTCTTTTTGCTCTCTGCGACGGTATCGTAGAATTCAAGAAAGGCTATAAAAATCGCACTTTCGTGAATATCATCCCTGCAGAAGTAGAAGTGGTTTCTTAGGAAATTTCACATCAATGATATAAAAAAGCTTTCTTTGACCCTTGGGTTGGAGAAAGCTTTTTTTATTTTGAGGGGCAAAGCCCCTTTTTCGCCCTTTAGGGCGCACAATTGGCCACAACAAAGCCTTTAGGCTGCAGTTCGACGACCAAAGGGAGTAACCGAGGGCTAGCGCAATTGGCCTAGCGATGTGCAGGGGTGGCCGAAGGCCAGACCTAGGCGGCAAAGCCGCCGCAGGGCCGAGCAGACCTGCGAGCCCCGAAACGTAGCGCAGCAAGGCGAAGCCGCAGCTGAGGCCCCAAATTATCATTCATTCAAAAAATCCCCTTAAAATATGATTGCTCGACACACATTTAGTCAGGAAGATATAGCTGGCCGCCTAGCCAATATTCGACGTTATGAGCCCGTACTAGATTATTACGGACAACAGCTCAAGGTAGAGGCCGCCTTGCTCAAAGCTATCGTAGCCGTAGAGTCTTCAGGCAATGCTCGAGCAGGAGCAGGCCGTTATAGCGGGGCCAAGGGCCTGATGCAAATCACTCGGCAGACCTGGATCGCCACGATTAAGCAATATCCAGATTTGCGCTACAGAAACACCAAATTGAGCGAGTATTTGGACCGAGATAAAAATGATGTTTGGGCCGATGCTTCTTTAAATACCTTGATTGGTACCCTAGCCCTCATCCTAAAGGCCCGTAGCCTGAGCCGCATGACCGGCCTAGCCATTTCGGCCAATGATCCCAAGGATGCCCCTATGTTGCTCACGGCCTACAATGCTGGCGAATATACCGTAATGAAGGCCTTCAAACGCGCCCAAGCCGCTGCTAGCTCCAACCCACAAATGGACTTTTTAGAGCGGGCGCATCTGCAAGGCGCTATTCAAGATGTAGTGACCCGCTTTAATCTCAGCTGGGATACCGCCGCTAAGTTTAAGGAAATTAGCCAGTACGCTAGCAAAGTCTTTAGTTTTCTAGATGTTTTTCGGGGAACAACTAGCCCAACTAATAACACAGCAAGCAATAACAATACAACAAGCCCTCAAGAAGAGGAGCCGACACCTACACCCACGCCACAAGCTACAACTCAATATTATTCGGTGGTATCTGGAGATACCGGCTATGGCATTGCTCGAAAGCTAGGGATTTCCTTTAGCAAGTTATCTGCCGCCAACCCAGGCGTGAACTGGGCGCGCCTGTCTTTGGGCCAAAAGCTAAAAGTAGGAGAGGGGCAGCCTCCAAAAGAAACGCCGGTTCGTCCAGAACCCCCAAAAACACCCAAAATCTATAGGGTGCAAAGAGGCGATAGCCTAGGTGTGTTGGCCCGTAAATTCAATGTGAGCATAGCCGCCATCAAGGCGCTAAATAAGAGCCAATTACAACGTTGGGGTAGGGTAGAAGGCTTTTTCGTAGGAGCCAAAATCAAAATTCCTCAATAAATTACTCTAGCATAAAGGGCCCCCAATCTGAGAAGATTGGGGGCCCTGCTACTTTAAATCAGTTCGTTGGGTAAGGGACTTTCATAGAGTTCTATGACCCGACCCTTATCGTCTTTTCGGCGACTTTTCTTGACCCATTGCCGCTCTTTCTGCATCTTCTTGGCAAAGGCCTTGGGCTGAATAATAACCCCTCTGTATTCACAAATCGCCTTAATAAACTCGGCTCCAATAAAAATCAATTGGGCCGAATAATAAACCCAAAGCAAAATGATAATGAGCGAGCCCGTGGCCCCATAGGCACTCACAATACTTGTATGGCTGAGGTAGTAGCCCATCAGCAACTGACCCAACCAAAACAAAATGGCCGAAAATATTGAGCCCCACCAGATGTAGCGCCAACGAAGACGGGCCGCAGGCAAAATCTTATACATCAACATAAAGAAAATCGCAATGATGAGAATAGATACCCCCAAATTGAGAAAGACCAAAAAGTTGGAGGTAAAATAGCTTACCGCTGGCGCCAATTGATCTGGCAAATGACTAGCCACCCAATCCTGATGCCCTTTGATATAGGTGCTGAGCCCCAAAATTAGTCCGTTGAGTAAGATAGAAAGGACCAAGAGCCCCCCAATGCTGAGAATCATCCCAAAAGATAAAATCCGATTGATGATCATTTGCACAATCTGCATCTTTCGAGCGACCTCTCTCACCCCAAAAATGGTGTTTAGGGCCTCCTGTAAGGCATAGAATATATGAGTAGATAAAAAGATCAGAAAGCCCAAACCCAAAATGGTCGCTAACCAATTGGTACTCGGACTGCCAATATTTTTTACCGCATTCTGAATCTGCTCAGCCGCAGCCTCCCCCACAAACTCAACAATGGTGTCGTAAATACGACCCTCTACAGCAGCCTCCCCCAAAAAGAAGCCCACCAAACCAATAATGATAATCAAAATGGCTGGCAAAGAAAAGATGGTGTAGTAGGCCAAGGCCGCCCCCATCCGCTGTACTCGGTCTTGCCCATAGCTATTTATTGTGGCCTGAATAACCAAATAAATCGGACGAAGATAGAGCCGGAAAAAATTTCTAAAAATGCGTAACATGCTTAGCTGATTTTCCTCAAAATAGGGAGATTAGTAGATATAAAAAAAAGCAGATTGCCAATTAGGCAATCTGCTTGCTGTAGGTATACGTTTCATCTTATCAAACGAGCGTAAGCCTTGGAAAATTTCACTCATATGGGGTAGTATTGCTTTAACCTACAGCTCCAAAAGTATCAGTCAGAGATGATACAGTTCATTAGTAAAAATACAAGCTTAATCCATAAAAAAGGCATCTTAATAGAGATTTTTAATGCTAAAAGCAAAGGCTTTATTATAAAACCGTATGATTTTAGTCTAAATAAGCTTCCATTTATCTAAAAAAAGCGCTAAAAACTGCATTTTATTCGGCCCAAGGGTCTGCTTGCAAAAATGGGTCAGCCCATTCGGCCTTATTGACATAACTAGTATCGGTCAGGGCATGCAAAAAGGCAATGATGTCCTGTTTTTCTTGGGCCGTCAAATGAGGCAGCTCTGGCGCAGTGCTGAGCTCATTGGCCACATTCGGCCCCCTACTCCCTGAGGTGTGCTCGGTATAATGGTCCAAAACTTCTTCTAAGGTAGCAAAACGACCATCATGCATATAAGGAGCCGTAAGGCCCACATTTCGCAAACTCACTTCTCTAAATCGACCATTGTCTACGACCGAGCCCGTAACATCTCCCAATCCGTTATCACTAAATTCCATAAAGCTGCTCACCGAGTCAATGGCATTATTAGAAAAACTATTGCGGGCAAAAATAGCCGCATCCCGAGTAAAGCTATGACAATGCGCACATTCCGCATCCTTGGTGCTGGCACTGCCCAGCGCATCTCCCAAAAAGAGCAGCTTCCCTCTTTGAGCCGCCTCACTCATATACTCAAAAGGTACCCATTCGTCTCGGTCATATTCAGAATCTGCCGAGTTGAGGGTCCGTAGAAATTGAGCAAGGGCCTTGGCCGCCAATTCTTTGCTCATCTCATCAATATGTTCTATCCCAAAGGCCTGACGAAACATCCGAGGATAATGCTCATGCGCTTTCAAACGCTGCATCACATCCTCCCAATTGCTCATCATTTCTAAGGGGTGCTCTACTGGCGAAAGCACCTGCTCCTCTAAGCTGGCAAATTTGCCGTCCCAGTTGAAGTTGTGCTGGCTGTTTTGTTTCCAGTTGTAGCCCACATTGATTAAGGACATGCTGTTTCTGGTCCCCACAGCACCCCCAACCCCTATTCCCACAGGGTTCCCATCGGTAAAGGCCCTATCCTGATGATGACAGCTGGCACAAGAAATACTGCTGTCTATAGAGAGTTTTCGCTCGTAAAATAAATATCGACCCAATTTAACCCCCGCTTCTGTCGCTCTATTGTCACTGGGCTCTTCCATGGTCGGTAAGCCGTTAATCTCAGGGTAGTCATAGGCTACTGGGTTATACGGAATGCTATCCAAGCTCCCCACAGTAGGAGAAACCGGACCAATGTCATCGGGCTTGGGGTCGCAGGCCGTTTCCAAAAGTAACAAGCTGCCCAAGCCTAAGCTCAAGTAAAGAAGGGATTTTTTAAACATAGTTTATTGCAATTCTAGGGCCTGGCCCATATTCGTAATAACGGTTTTTACAATGGCGTATTCGGCAGTGCTGGGGTCGCCAGAATGACTGACGTTGTTGTCCGCAATCGGAATTTCTTGCCCCGTTTTGTAAAATACCTCTTTTATATCAATCGTAAAATTCAAGCTGGTCGCTTGCTCCAAATTGAATTGTTTACTGAAATTCTTTTGCTGATACATGCCATCTACCCCAGAGTGATAGAGAAAATTAACATCTCCACCCGCTGCAGCTGGCAAACTATCAATTTTACCTTCCGTTCGCGTAAAAATATAGCTGTCCCAAGCAGTCCAGTAATTTCCCGCATCCCCCAAGGCCACCGCACTGCTAAAGTCCGCAGGGTCCATGGCATTCAAATCAGGCGCTACCCCCAAACCAAAACGAATGGCCGTAAAATTCCCCGTCTCCGCCAAACTATAACTCAAATCAACCCCAGCCTCAGCATCCGCCAAGTCGACCAAGCTATTAAAATTAACGTAGGCCGAACTGTCCACCAATACCCAATCGCCATTTTCTTTTTGCACTTCTATATAAGAAAGAAAAAAATTAAATACTTGCAACTGAAAGTTTTCTCCATTCGGGGCCGTAACATCCGTAAACATCGGCAAGGCCTGCCCATCAAATTGCGCCTTGAAGTTTAAGGTCAGGTTTTTTGTCTCCTCCACCGGAGGATCTACAGGGTCCTTTTTACAAGATGCAGCCCAACCCACTAGGGCCAAAATTAAAAATGCTGATAAATAACGCATAAGTCAAAATTAAGTGAATAAACAAGTCTGATTCTATTATTTTGGGGCCTCCTGCCTGCAGCAGGCGGTTACTCCCTTCGCTCGTCGAACTGCGCCCTAAAGGGCTTGTTGTCGTTTCGGGGCTGGGGCCTCCTGCCTGCGGCAGGCGCTACGTTTCGGGGCTCGCTCTCTGCTCGGCCCTTCGCCGCTTGCAGCGGCTCGGTCTGGCCTTCGGCCCCCCCTGCACATCGCTAGGCCGCTCAACAAATGGCTTTACGCTTGCCTTTTTTCTCCGGCCCCAAAATTTCTTATTATAAGATAAAAAAGCTGGACCAATTAGTCTGTAGCAGCAGTTACCTATACCGCAATAGCAGCATAAAAGTACGCTTTTGTAATATGCCCAAGGGCCAAGCCAACAACTTCAGCCAAAAGCTAGGGGCAGTCGCCAAAAGTTCACTATCTTTCGCCCAAAGATTAAACGAGGATTATGCTAAAAGGATTGGCGAACTTTCCGCTTTACCAAAATTTATTGGCGGCTAAGGCCCAAAAACAAAAGGGCTTTGCCCTGCTTATCGACCCCGATAAACTTAAGACGAAGGAATTGAACGAAACGATTGAACGAGCGGTTTGGGCTGGTGTAGATTATTTCTTTGTGGGAGGAAGCTTGCTGCTCAATGATGCCCTAGAAGAGGTGGTGGCCCTGCTCAAAAGCCAGACGGATATTCCCGTTTTTCTTTTCCCCGGCTCGCTGCGCCAAATTAGCCATAATGCCGATGCCCTACTGCTGCTTTCACTCATTTCTGGCCGTAACCCCGATCTGCTGATTGGCCAACATGTAGAGGCCGCCGCCTATTTGCGCAAAAGCCCACTAGAAATTCTACCCACAGGCTATATGCTCATTGATGGCGGAAAACCCACTTCGGTTTCTTATATTAGTAATACCCAACCCATTCCAGCCAATAAAGAAGATATTGCTATCTGTACCGCACTAGCAGGCCAACTTCTAGGCCTCAAACTGATTTATATGGATGCCGGCTCTGGAGCCCTTCAGCCCATTTCTAGCCAAATGATCGAGGCGGTTTCTTCTGCCATAGAGCTGCCGCTCATTGTGGGCGGGGGCATCCGCACTGCCGAAAAAGTGGCCCAAAATATTCATGCTGGAGCCGATCTGGTGGTGGTGGGCAATGCCCTAGAAAAAGCCCCCCAACTCATGGCCGAAATGGTGGCCGCCTGCCATTAAATATGGACCAATTTTTAGAATTTAGATCTAACGCCTTTTATGCAAGGAACTGTAATTAAATCTACTGGCGCTTGGTATCGTGTCCAAACGCCCGACCATAAAGTTTATGACTGTCGAATCAAAGGAAAGTTTAGGCTCAAAGGCTATAAACTGACCAATCCCGTCGCCGTAGGCGATGAGGTCCTCTTTGAACAGGAAAAAGGCCTAGAAACAGGCATGATCCACAAGATTTTGCCCCGCCAAAATTATGTGCTCCGCCGTTCTACCCGCCAAAAGCACCACCAACACCTCATTGCCTGCAATTTGGACCAAGCCCTTTTGGTGGTCACGCTCCGAGAACCCAATGTGAAGCTGGGCTTTATTGACCGCTTTTTGCTGACTACCGAAGCCTATTCTATTCCCACTTATATTATTCTCAATAAGGCCGACCTCTATGATGAGGGGGACCTCGAAATGTATGAGGGACTCAAAATTTTGTATGGCCGAGCAGGCTACCAAACTCGCTTGGTTTCTGCAGAAACTGGAGAGGGCCTAGAGGAACTGCAATTGTTGCTCAAAGATAAGCGCAGCCTTTTTTCGGGCCACTCTGGAGTGGGCAAGTCTTCTTTGATTAACAGCCTAGCTCCTGGCCTTGGCCTAAGAACAGGAGAAGTTTCGGATTATACCCAAAAGGGGATGCACACCACTACTTTTGCCGAGCTATTTACTTTGCCCCAGGGCGGCGAAATCATTGATACTCCAGGCATCAAGGAGCTGGGCTTCCTCAATTTGGAGCCCCAAGATGTGGCCCATAATTTTCCCGAAATTTTTGAGGCCTCTAAAAATTGTAAATACAATAACTGCTTGCATATCAATGAGCCACATTGTGCCGTAAAAGCAGGCCTAGAAACAGGCGAAATACATGAGCTGCGCTACCAAAGCTATTTGTCAATTATGGAGGAAATCCAAGAACAAAACCATTGGGAGCGACATTTATAAATTGGGCCAGTTAGGCGGCGAAGCCGCCCCGGCTGAGGGATGGAAAAGGGTGGCCGAAGGCCAGACCCAGCTTTTTGAGCAAAGCGAAAAAAGCGCAGGGCCGAGCAGACCTGCGAGCCCTGACACAGCCCGACCCGCCCGCAGGGCGGGGCAGCCCCAAAAAAATATAAAAAAGAAGAAAAGAACATGAAAAACCAACCCCTAGTCAATAGAGTGGCTCAAAGTAGCCTCATCAACTTTAATTTGGAAGATTATTATCCGCAGGCCGAAATTTTGGTCTTTGATATCAAAGATTATCTCTTTAAAGGCTTAATTTTGAGGGAGAAAGATTTTCGACAGGCGCTCAAAGAGATGGATTGGAGCCAATATGCGGGCAAAAACTTGCGGGTTTGTTGTTCTGCGGATGCCATTGTGCCAACTTGGGCCTATCAGTTGGTGGTCAGTTTGGCGGCCCCCTATGCTTTGGCTGTTCGTTTTGGGAGCCAAGAAGAGTTTTTGGCTGGGCATTATCAGGCTGTTTTGGGCCAACTAGATTTGGCCGCTTTTGAGGGCAAGCCCGTGGTGATTAAAGGCTGTAGTGATAAGCCGGTGCCGGTGGCGGCCTATATGGAAATCACGCGGATTTTGCAGCCAGTGGCCAAAAGCATTATGTTTGGAGAAGCCTGTTCGACCGTTCCGATTTATAAGCAAAAAAAGAAGAAATAAGATGAAAACGCTATCCTCCTTATTGGTTTACAGCTTGGGCACTACTGCCTTTTTGGCCTTTTTGGTCCTGACCTCTTATACGGACCCCAAGGACCAGCCCGAGGCGGCTCCTCAGGCCCCTCGTTTAGAGCATGTGCAGCAGGTGCAAATGCCCAAGATTCCCGATTCATTGAGTTTTGCTGGCGAGGCTGTGCCTATTCAGGATATGGATATGCGGGAGCGTTTTGACCGAGAGCAATTGTCGATTTGTTTTCGACATTCGGCCACTATTCATAGTATGAAATTGGCCAATCGTTATTTTCCGATGATGGAGGAGGTGCTCAAAAAAAATGGAGTGCCCGATGATTTTAAGTATTTGGCCGTTACCGAAAGTAATTTGCTAAATGCGACCTCGCCAGCTGGGGCCAAGGGGATTTGGCAGTTTATGCCGGCTACGGCTCGTATGTATGGTTTGGAGGTGAATAAGGAGGTAGATGAGCGTCTAAATTTCTATTTGGTGACGGAGGCCGCTTGTAAGTTGCTCAAGCGCTTAAAAAACAAATTTGGCAGTTGGACCTTGGCTGCGGCAGCCTACAATTGTGGAGAGGGCAGAGTGCAAGAGCGGCAGCGAGCGCAGGGCGGAACGGCTTATTATGAGTTGGAATTGCCTGCGGAAACGATGCGTTATTTGCCTCGTATTTTTGCGACCAAATGTATTTTGTCTAATCCAGAAAACTATGGGTTTTTCTATGAGCAGGACGATCTTTATCCCGCCTTTCCCGATTATCGTTTAGTGACCGTTAATGGACCAACCAACTGGGCTTCTTTTTGTAAGGAGCAGGGCGTGAGTTATCGGACCCTCAAATTGCATAACCCTTGGATTCTCAGTAGCAAATTGACCAATGCCAAGCGAAAAAGCTATACGGTTCGCTTGCCCAAACAGTAGGGCAGGAGCTGAAGTCAAAAAAGCGCAGTTATCAATTTAGATAACTGCGCTTTTGTTTTGGTCCAAAACAACATAGCTTAGGCTCTAGCTGCCGAGCAACTAGAGCCTGAGATATAAAGCAAAAAGGGGATAGACTTAATCGTCTAGGCCTTCATTGCCAAAGTCTACTGCGGGAGCAGCTACTTCTTTAACCTTAGGAGCTACCATAAGGCGGCCACGGTAAAAGCCACACTCGCCACAAACGTGGTGAGGCAATTTAGGAGCGCCACAGTTTTGGCAGTCGATTACGTTAGGAGCCTCGATTTTATAGTGGGTACGACGCTTACGCTTACGCTGTTTTGATATTCTACTCTTAGGATGTGCCATTTCTACAGAATTTTATAAAGTACTATTTTTTCAATAATAAATGTGAAGGGTTATTCTAAGTCTAAATCTTTGAGAGCATCCCAGACAGAAGAACTTGGAGTTTCCTCCTCTTCCTCTTCTTCAGGAAGTTGGCTGTATTGGTCCAGCAAATCCAAAATTTCGGCAGGGCAACCCTCATCGGGGTGGACCTTTCGGATTGGAATGGCGAGCACCAACAACTCATAGAGCGTATTGGCCAAATCTAGCTGACTAGCGCCATGTTGCAGATAAATGAGCTCGGGCTCAGGCAATTCAGGCAATTCATGCACAAACTTAACAATCATTTGCTCATCTAGCGCAATGGGCAAGTCAAAATCTTGTCCACAAAGGTCGCATTGGGCCGGAACATGGCCAGAAAGCTGAAAGTCAAGCTGCATAAACTGCTGCTTTTTGAGCATTTGCAGTTTAACTACGACTTGGGCCTGATCTAGAGGGGCATCCTCAAAGGCACTTAAGAACTTTTCATTGAGCTCATAATCAAATTGATGTTGACCATCGGCCAAACTCAGAAAGTTGATTGCGTAGGCTCTAAGATGTTTCATGTCTCCGCTTTTTTTGGAAACGCCTGCAAAAATAGGCAATTTTCAATAAAATAATAATTTTTACAGCCTAGATATTAAAAAACAGTCTTTTAGGCTGCTGCAGACCCTCAAAAGGAAAAAAAGGGGCAAGAAGTTCCCCTTTTTTAGAAGGGGATATCATCTATGCTGCCATTATCATTATTCATTTTAGAGGAAAGGGGGCTAGGTTCGCCGCCTAGGTTGGAGGGGAGTTGGAAATTGCCGCCAGCTTGTTGTAGGCCATTAAAGTCTTGGTCCTCCAAATTAGAGAAGAGAGCATATTGGCCATCCCAGCGCAGGCGAACGGTTTCTAGCGAACCATTACGGTGTTTGGCGATAATAATTTCGCCAATATTTTGAAGCGAGTTACCTTCTTCATCTTCTAGAATATCATAATATTCTGGGCGATAAATAAAGGTCACGATATCGGCATCTTGTTCGATGGCACCAGATTCCCGAAGGTCGGAAAGCATGGGGCGTTTGGAGCCGCCACGGGTTTCTACGGCACGGCTCAGCTGCGAGAGGGCGATAACGGGCACATTGAGTTCTTTGGCCAGGGCCTTGAGTCCACGAGAGATGGTTGAAATCTCTTGTTCTCGGTTTCCGTTTTTATCGCCACCGCCTGCGGTCATTAGTTGGAGGTAATCGATAATAACGAGTTGGATATCGTGTTGCATTTTGAGGCGGCGGCATTTGGCGCGCAGTTCAAAGATGCTAATCCCTGGGGTATCATCAATAAAGATGGGCATTTTGCCCAATTGGTCCACCTGCGCATAGAGTTGTTGCCACTCATAATCTTCGAGTTGGCCCTTGCGGAGTTTTTCTGAAGAGATTTGGGTCTGCATAGAGATGATCCGATTGACCAGCTGCACGCTAGACATCTCTAAAGAGAAAAAGGCGACCCCCGAGCTAAACTGTGCGGCGGCATTTTTGGCCACGGCTAGGGTGAAACTGGTTTTACCCATACCGGGACGGGCGGCAACGATGACCAAATCACTGGGTTGCCAGCCAGAGGTCACTCGGTCGAGGGCGGTAAAGCCAGAAGGCACCCCGGTCAGTCCATCTTCTTTTTCCGATAGCTCTTCAAATTGTTTGATGGCCATATTGACCAGGGTACTCATCCCCATAGAGCCTCGGCTGAGGTTTTGTTCGGTAATGCCAAAGAGGCCTTGTTCGGCCTTATCGAGAAGGTCAAAAACATCGGCGGTATCTTCATAGGCCTCATTGATGGTTTCTGTAGACACCCGAATGAGTTCTCTTTGGATAAACTTTTGGGAAATGATGCGGGCGTGATATTCTACGTTGGCGGAAGAGGCCACGCGGTTGGTCAGTTCTACCAATTGGTAGGGGCCGCCTACGGCCTCTAGTTTGCCCATTTTGCGGAGTTCTTCGGTCACGGTCAGCAAATCGACGGGATTACTATCTTCAAAGAGTTTGCAGATGGCCTTATAAATATGTTGGTGGCGTTCGACATAGAAGCTTTCTGGAGAAAGGATATCGATGACGATGGCCAGGGCATCTTTATCGAGCATGAGTGCGCCCAAGACGGCCTCTTCGAGGGCGGGGGCTTGGGGTTGCACTTTGCCAAAGGCGTTATTGCCTTGGGCTTGCTTGAAGCTCTTGAGATTTTTCTTTTGGTCAGTCTTATTAAAATTCATAGCAGGCGAGTCTTTCAAATAATTGTATATCAATTAGATGAGGTCTTAATTGGTGGTGCTTGTCTGATTTGCGGAGGGCAAATTTGCTAAGAAAAAAAGGGAATAAAAAATTTGTTCTTTGGAACTCCTTTTTTGGGGGCCATAAAATGGGCTTTTGGGGCTTTTTCTGGCCAATATTTTTTTTGGAGGGGACAGGCGGCGGAGCCGCCGCAGGCTGAGGGGCTGTAGCAGGGCCGCCGCAGGCGGCAGACCAAGGCGCTTTGCGCCGCAGGGCCGAGCGAGCAGCGAGCTGCGCAATGGCCCGACCCGAGCGAAGCGAGTGGGCAGCCCCAAATTATTCTTCTTCTAGAATTAGAATTTCTTCAGCGATAGGGCCATACACTTTTTCTTTTTGGGCATTGTAGAGGCTGAGTTGAATTTGGTGTGGGCCTGGGGGGAGGTTTTGGAGGCTATGGGCCTGCCAGTTTTGGATCCACCAGCTTCGTTTTTGGTCGAGCTCGAGCAGGACCTGATAATTTTTGGGGCCAATTTCGCAATTATAGCGATAAAAATCGACAATTACATTTTGGCTTTCTTGGGGGCTAAATTGGCCGAGCGGGCTGGCGTAGGCAATTTGGGCTTGGCGGTTGGGGATGCTTTTTCGGACCGATTGCTTGAGGATTTCTATATCTCGGCAAACGAAGGCCTGTGGGGCGCGAATCACTTGGCCGTTGGGGGCCGAGAGGAAGGCCTTAAAAAGCTGGGGGCCATCGGGAATATCAATTTGGAAATTGCGGTCATTTTGGGCGGCATGCAGGCTATCGTTGAGCACCAAATGCAGGTGCAGCCCTAGAGGAATATACTTTTGCCCTCTTTTTCGCAGGCTATCAACGGCTTGGCCCAACAAAAGGTTCTGGACAATCATGCTGAGGCGGCCATTTTGGTAATTGAAGCCACGCATTTGGATGCTGCTGTCTTGATCGAGGGCCAAAGCAGGCAGGGGCAAAAGCTTAACTTTTGATAAGTCCTGTTTTTTCGTAGAACTTTGGCAGCTTAGGAGGAAAAAAGAAAAGAGAAAGAGAAAAAATGCTAATTTTACGCGCATAAACCTATAATTTTGGGGCCCCCTTCTTTTGGGGCAGATTATTTTAAAGCATTTAAGCCAAAGAGTTAAGCCCTTTAGGAGTACTTAGTTTAGTTAAAAAATAACTATATTTAACGCTAAATAATTATTCCGGCTCCAGTAGCCTTGACTGGGCCAAAAGAAAGCGAAAACTCTGAAGCATTAACATTGTACAAAATTATCAGTCAGATGAAAATTTTAAAACCTATACTCCTTTTTTGCATCCTCGCAAGCTGGGGGCAACTGCAGGCGCAGGACGTTCACTTTAGTATGTTCGACATGTCGCCAGTGAACCTCAACCCTGCCTATACGGGCTTCTACGAGGGGACCTTCCGCGTGGGAGGGATCTACCGTAGCCAATGGCAAGGTTTGGGCACCAACAGTCTGCTTCCCCAGGGCGCTACAGGCAATGCCTATCCCACTTCTTTTTCGGGCTACAAAACGCCCTCTGCTTTTATTGATGCCCCAATTATTGGCATTAAGGGCAAAGACAAATTTGGCGCTCCCAAACATTGGTTTGGTGCGGGAATCAACTTCTATAACGACCAAGTTTCTTATTTGTCGACCCTAAAAGCAGAATTGGCCCTAGCTTTTCATGCTGGACTTGGCGCTAGAGGCAATACTCGCCTCTCTTTTGGCTTTAAAGGAGGTATCCTGCAACAGTCGGTTGGCGATGCTAGCGACTATACTTTTGAGAATGATATTACTGGCGGAACGCCCGAAACTTTTGCCAGCGGAACCGCTAGCGGAATGGATTTCTCGGCCGGTTTGATGCTTTCTCATGTGGCTGCTGGCTGGAATATCGAGGCGGGAGTGGCGTATAACCACCTCAACTCACCCGAATTGACGATCACCAATGATGTCTATAAGCTGCCTTCTAATATTATCGGTAGTGTTCGCTCTAATATTAGCCTAACGCGCAAGTTGTCTGTTCGCCCGATGGCTTTTGTTCAGTATATGGATAAGGCCTTTGAGGCCAACTTGCAGGCCCTTGCCGCTATCCACTTCAATGACACTAAGGACTTTAATCTATTGGCAGGTGCTGGTTACCGCCTTTCTGATGCTGCCTTTGCTCGCCTCGGTCTAGAATACCGCGGCCTTTCTTTTGGCGTAGCCTATGACTTCAACCTCTCTGGCTTGTCTAATAGCAACTACAGCGGTAGCAATCTTCGTGGCCAAGGCTTCGAATTGGGCCTTACTTATATTGCCAAAATTTACAGAACTCCTGTGGTCAAAGAAATTCTCTTTAACCCTCGTTTCTAATGCTGTTCTGCTGTTTTGGGGCCTCCGCAGCAAAGCTGCGGCGCTACGCTACGGGGCTCGCTATTCGCTCGGCCCTTCGGCGCTAAAGCGCCTCGGTCTGGCCCTGCGGGCCACCCGCTCCGCATCGCTAGGCCGCTCCACCAAAAGCCTCCGCCCAAGGAAGCTCTCCGGCCCCCCAAACAAACAGCCCGCATATTTTAAAAAGCATCTCCCTTAAAATTTAGAAAAATAGCAATGAAAAACTATTTCCTATCGGCCTTGCTAGTTTTACTAGCCATGCCATTCGTCTGGGGACAACCTGTGGGCAACAACCAACCCACAGAAAAACTAGAAGAAATTGCCTCTAGTAACCTCGAACGCTACGATACTTGGAACGCCTTGGATTACTTCAAACAGGTCCGCGAACGCAAACCCAATGATGTAAAGGCCAATTATGACGTAGCCTACACCTATTTCCTCCTTCGCGATTATACTTCTGCCGAAAAAGAATTTCAGCAGCTCATCGAACTCGATAAGGAAAACTTTATGCCTATGGCTGGCTGGTACTATGCCCAAAGCCTAAAGCTAGCCGGCAAGTACAGCGATTGTATTCCCGCCTTTGAAAGCTTCAAAAGCAAATACAATGGCGAAGATGTCGACCGCATGAAAACTTTGGCCGATGTGGAAATCGCAGGAGCCAAATGGGCCCAAACTATGACTTCTCCTAAAGAGGAACTCATTATTAAGCCCCTAGATAAAACTATCAACTCTCCACTTATGGAGAATTACGCTTACCCTATTGGCCGTAATAAAATTGTCTTCTCTGCCCTCCGTGGCGATAGCATTATCGTTTTGGAAGATGCGGAAGAAGAAGCTAAGTTTACTCGTATCTTTGTGGCCGAAAAAGCAGAAGATGGCGAAAAATGGGAAAAAGTAGAGCCCTTTAGCGCTTCTACACTAGCCGCTGAAGGTTTTCATGTGGTTAACCCTACCTTTAATAAGGATATGAACCGCTTTTTCTTCGCTAAAGCACAGTTGGTAGGTAACCTCCTTCAAAATAGTAAGATTTATGGCGCAGGCTATGACGGTACTAATGTTACTGAGCCTACTGCTCTTGATTTTAATGACGGAGAATATAGCTGCAAAAACCCCGCAGTCGGTATGCTAGATGGCCAAGAAGTACTTTTCTTCGCTTCTAATATGCCCGGCGGTAAAGGGGGCTTCGATATCTGGTATGCAGAAATCAATGCCGACGGAACTACTCGCACGCCCCTCAACCTAGAAGCCGTAAATACGGTAGGTGACGAAAGCCACCCCTTCTTTGATGAGCGCGATAACCGTCTCTATTTTGCTTCTAATGGCCACCCCGGTATGGGCGGTATCGACCTTTTCCAAACAGAGCGCAATGAAGCAGGAAATTGGTCTGCTGTAGAAAATATGGGACCTGGCTTTAATACTAGCGTAGATGAATTTGGTTTCATCGTGACTCGCGAAGGCCGCGATGATTGCTTTGGCTACCTGATCTCTAACCGTGAAGGAAGTAGCGGAGCTGTACAAAGCCAAACTTCTACCGATGATATCTTCTCTATCTTGATGCCCGAACGTTGTGATGTTGATCTAATCGTTAAGGTAACTGATGATAAAACAGGAGAAGAAGTAGTAGGTGCTACGGTGAAAATTGTAGACAAAGAAACTGGTGAAGTAGTTGCCGAACAAACCAATACAGAGAATAACAAATTTGTATTTCCTCTAGAACAAGGTAAAGAGTATGAAGTAGTGGCTAGCAAAGAAGGCTGGGAAGCTGGCTCTAGCACTTCTGCAGATACTCGCCGCCCCGCTCTAGAAAATCGCTTTGGTAGCGTTTCTGGCCCTATGGAATGGGAAGAAACCACTACCTTGAAAGAAGCTGGCTTGATGGTGCAAACCTTTGACCGCAACAGCAAAGCTCCTTTGAATGGCGTAACCGTAATGGTTTATGATGGTGATAAGTTGGTTGAGGAAAAAACAATGACTGATGGCAATCAGTTTAGCTTTATCTTGGACAACAACAAAGAGTACAAAATCAAAGCTCGTCTAGAAGGCTATATTGGCGACTTTAAGACCGTAAAAGCTACTGAGGCTAAAGAGATGCACAAATTGTATTTGGCTCCTCCTCCCTTGTTTGTAAATGTATTGTTCGACTTTAATAAGTCGAATATCCGTACTGGCGCAGCCGATACCTTGGACCGCATTGCTGAAGTAATGACTGACTACCCCGAAATGGTAGTAGAAGTACGTGGTTTTACCGATGCTGTTGGTTCTGATAGCTATAACGATCGTCTTTCTAAGCGTCGTTCTAAAGCAGCCATTGACTACCTAGTAGAAAAAGGCATTGCTGCTGAGCGCTTGATCTCTAAAGGTTTTGGTGAAGCGGAGCCTGTTGCACCCAACGAAAACGAAGATGGTAGCGATAACCCTGAAGGTCGTCAGCTCAACCGTCGTGTAGAGTTCAAGATTATTGAAGGTAATGTTGGCGCTGTAGAAACAGAAAAAAAAAACTAACTGAATCGGCAGCTCCTATTCAAGAGAATAAGCGGCCGAAGACAACAGTAAAGTTTATTGAGCCAGAACTAAAGCTGGGAGAACTCAAATATGGAGAAGTTAAGGAAGCGACTATTGAATTTGTCAATACTGGGACCGAAGACTTGAAGATTGAGTTTGTGCAAGGCGGATGCAGCTGTACGGAGCCTACTTCATGGAGCCGCAAAGCCATTGCCCCGGGCCAAAAAGGCTATGTCAAAATTAAGTTTGACTCTTCTAAGGCCGATATTAAAAAAGGCTACGAATCTGCTGTAGAGCTTTATGGAAATGTAGAAGGTGACCTTCTGCTGTACTATATTAGCGCAGATATTGTAAAATAGCTTTTCAGTTAGCTGAAAACCCCTAAACGACTAGTTTGCGTTTAGGGGTTTTTTTATGTTTAGGGCCAGCTTGTTTTGCGTCTTGCAGGCCCGGAGGGGCCGCAGGCCACAACAAGGCCTTTAGGCCGCAGTTCGACGACCAAAGGGAGTAACCGATGGAAGGCAGTGGCCCGCAGGGCCAGACCGAGCCGCTGAAAGCGGTGAAGGGCCGAGCAGACCTGCGAGCTGCCGAACGTAGCGCCTGCCGTAGGCAGGAGGCCCCAAAAGAAAAAAACTATGAATCAAATTGTATTGCTTTTTGCGCTTTTAGTTGCCGCTCCCTTGCAGGCACAAGTAGATGCCTATGCTTATTTGGGCCTAAAATTGGCCCCGCAAGAAGTAACAAATATTCGCCTGAAAGAGACCTATGTCATCAATACTTCTAAGGACTCAAAGTTTAAGGAGAAGTATTTATTTTCGAGAGAAGAGTATAATGAACAAGGCCGCCGCTCCCTCAATTTGTTTTTTAAGCCAGACGCTAGTTTAGAGTCGAAAATTGTGGCTTTTTATCCCGACTCGACCAAAGAAATTAACATCTTTCAGCAAAAAGGGGAGGTGGTGGATAGTGCCGTTTTTCTCTTTCATCCTGATGGCCGCAGGAAAATGGAAATTTGGTATTGGGGAGATAACTGCAGCACCGATAGTCTGCTGTTTTCTTATAATGCCCGCAAACAATTATCTAAGGTGTTTAGGCGCTATGATTGGGATGAAAAATGGGACACACTTTTTTATAAGGCCGATGGCAGCCTAGATAAGGCCATTTTTTATAGCAAGGCCGATGGTTTGCAAAAGCAGGTAGACTTTTTGTTTTCTCCAGACTCTTTTTTGTTAAAAACGGCTAGTCGTAACCGCGATCGCTTGATTGTAGAAGAAGAATACTTTTTTTATGATAAAAAAGGCCGCTTAGATTATACCACCACCCGTTATTTTCCAGATGGAGAAGAAAAGCCAGAAACCCCTCGATTAACCAGCCGCTATAGCTATTGGCGAAATGGGGAGCTGAAGCGGGTAAAAAAGGTGTTATCGTCTAAGAAGAAAAAGCGGATTTCGGTGTCTATCTTAAAATATAATCGTTCTGGCCGCCTAATTTATCAGCGAGACCGAAATAAGTCAGAGGGGATAGATAGTAAAATTATTATAGAATATAGAGCTCGGCCCAAGGGCTGGAAGCCTCGGCAGGGCTCAAATTTTTGGTAGCAGATGAAGAAATTATGGATCCTATTGCTCTTTGTTTTCTTTGCCGGCAAAGAGCTAGCTGCTTGTAGCTATGCCTATCAGTATAGTCTATTTTTATTGGGCAGCAGTTCGGGAGAGCTCATTTGGTTAGAGCTAGAACTGGAGCGCTATGTGAGTGGGGCTGCGGGCAGTTTGCCCAATTTTCAGCCCATGGGGCGAAGCAAAAATTTGGGGCAGACTCGCTGGAAGGGGCAGCTCAAATTGAAAAAAGGGCAGAAGGTGGACCAATTAGAGCAGTATAAGCATATTGCTTGGGTCGATTTGGCCGATGAAGATTATCAAGCGTATCTGGCCCCTCATTTTGAAAAGGCCCAAGATTTGGCTGAGGAGCTGCCTTTTTTTCAGCCCGCCCAGCTATTGGAAGAGGCCATTTGTGATTATGACCGCAGTTGTGGCCAAATGCAACTAGAGGCCGATAGTTTGGCCCTTTGGGCGGCCTTGCCAGGCCAGAAGGGAGCCAAAGCTCATTTTCCAGGGCCCGTTTTGAGTAAGTTTGAAAACCTCACTCGACTCAATTATAGAGAAATGGGCAAACTGGCCGCAGAAGAGCGCCTCAACTTTTTTCAGGCCTGGAAACCCTTCTCTGTTCGGCATTATCGGCTGGCCGGCCAAGAGATTTATGTCTATAGTCTAGGCTGGGGCCTAGCCAAGGGCTATAAACCGCAGCCTTCTGCGGCTTGGGTGCCCTGGGGCCGTCCCCTAAAAGATTATATTCGAGGAAATAAAGTAATGATGCATGGGCAGCGTTTCGACTTCTTCCAAATTTTGTAAATTTGCAAATCAAAAAATTAAACGAGATCAATTTATTTAAAATGTTAGGAGTCAAGCGTATTTTATTAGGATGTGGCCTAGGCCTATTGCTGAGCTGTTCATCGGAGGAGCCAAAGATGAATGTAGGCGAAATCGCCAAGGAAACAGATAGTTTATATACAGCCTTGCAAAGCGAGCTGGCTTTTTATCGAGAAAAGGCCGATAGCCTCTATCCCGCCCTTCTAGATAAAGAGGCCGAGCTAGATAAGCAGTACCTAAAGATTAAAAACCTTTTGGCCCAGGCTGATCAGCAGAAAAATAATGCGCGCAAATTAGCTAGCCAAGTAGAGGCCCTACAAGAAGAACTCAAAAAGCTGAGAGCTTTTGTAGATGAACAAACCCTAGATTTGGCCGAATTGCGTCGGCAAAATGCCCAACTAGTAGAGGAACGCAGCGAATACCGAAAACTCTATGAGCAAGAACAAGATCTAAAAGACTCTTTGGCCCAAAAAGCTGCCAACCTAAAAGCAACCACCGAAGAGCTCAATAAACAACTCGATAAAGGCGCTATCCTCCGGATCTCTAATTTAGAGTTTATTGCGGCCAAACTGACTAGAGGGGGAGAAACCAAGGCCACCAACCGCCGAAAACGAGCAGAGTTTTTTCAGGCCTGCTTTAAGATGGTAAAAAATGAGGTGGTGCAGCCCGGCCCCAATAAGTTTTATATGCAAATTGTAGATCCCAATGGCCATATTATTGTCGAAGAAAAAATGGGCGGCGGCTATTTCTCCGATGCAGAAGGTAATAAATTGCCTTATACCATCGTAAAAAGCTTTGAGTATTATCCCGATAAAGAGGACCTTTGTATTAGTTGGAGCCCCGCAGTAGGCAGTAAATGGACCTTTGAAAAGGGAGAGTATAGCCTGCAACTCTATAATAGAGGCCTTAAGGTGGGCTTCCAAAAATTATCGCTCCGCTAATGCAATTGCCCTCCCTAATTACAGCCTGCCAACAGCAGCTGCAACAACAAAGAAGCAGCCTTTGCTACCATAATTTGGCCCATACCAAAGGCGTTGTGGCCGCTGTGGCCGCCCTGCATATTGCTCCCGAAATCCTGATTCCAGCCGCCTATATCCACGATTTAGGCTACGAACAATCGGCCCAAGGACATGAGGCTATAGCCATAGCCTGGGGGCAAAAACAGCTGCCCAAATGGGGCTTTAAGCAAAAACAAATTCAAGAAATTTGTCTAGCCATTGAAGCGACCCAATTGGGCCAAAAACCAAAGACAATTTTAGGCGCCTACCTAAAAGATGCCGATATTTCCTATAGCTTGAGTAGCCATTTCTGGAGCCGTGGAGAATTGCTCCGAACAGAATGGCAACTAGAAAACCAAAGGCAATATAGCGATACAGCCTGGCTGAAACTGCAATATCATTTTCTAGAAGAACTCTTGTTTTTTAGCCCCTGGGGGCAGCTTTATTTAGAACCACTGCGGCGCTATTATCTTCAGCAAATTACTGAACGGCTGCAAAAAATGAACATATGAATTATCCCCAATCTATTTTTTTATTGCTTTGGGCCTGCCTCTGTGCCAATAACCTGACAGCCCAAACAAAAGAGGATAAAGAACAAGCCCCTAAACGCTATTATACTATCGATATGACGGTGGCCTCTATGAAAAAAGCTGCCGAATCCTCTAAAAGCGGATACCGAAAGAATCCCTGGAAAACCATCGAACATAATTGCGAAATCGAATTGCCCTTTGAGCTAGATAATGCCTTTTTGGGCGTGCCCAAACAATCACAGGCTAGTCTGCTCAATCTGGTCAAAGGAGGCGTCAAAATCTCTAATCAGGTGATCCAACCCATCGAAAGACAACTGATGGCCTCCGAGTATTTTCGCCCCGGAATTAGTAAGGAGCTCTTCGAATGCCTGACGGGCTGCACCCTGGCCGAAAAAGATTTTCAACAAAGCCATTTTCTCTATATCGAGGACCTGAGCCGAGATATCGCCTACGCCCGTAGCGAACTCTACGGCGAAAGCTCTTTCGACTCCCCTTTGCCTTACGCTACGCCCTGGGGCAATTATAAGTGCCGCATGATCAGAACTAAGGCCGATCTCGATAGCGTGATGAGCCATCCCAACGAAATTGGCCTGACCTACAGCCTGCGTGGCGGCCATGTGTTTAGCGACCTCTTTGCCCTGCGCCCCGATGAAGAAAGCGGAGAAACAAATCTGGAAATCTTGGGCCGACAAGAGTTTGGCCAGCTGGTCCTCAATAGTGTCAACCAACTCAAAGGCATTTTGCCCATCCGCCAAAAAACAGGGGAGTACCTCAGTGTTCCGATTTTTTCCATTAGCTTCGGCAATTATTTTGAAGATGGTATCGTGGGCAAGGTCTCCAGATTTAATAGCGCCCAAGAAGAGGTTTTTGGCGAACAAAATAGCCTCGGTAAAGGCTTTACCGAACTGGGCCAATGGGTCTGTCGCCGCCTACTCGACAAAAAGGTGGGCCGCCGCATCTTAGTCGATGTAGCCGATATGAGCCTAGACGGCCGCCTCTGGTTCTATAGCTACCTCAAAGAAGAACGCTTCCGAAAAGATACCATCCCCGCCCTAGCCCTCAATGTGGGCATCAGCGGCCTTTCTTATAAAGATAATGCCTATAGCGGAAGCGATGAACCGGTCAAAAATCAACAGTCTTTTTTCAATAATCGCCAAGCCAATTTGTGCCGCCAAGATATTAAGGCAATCGTCAAATCAAAGGGCCTGGTGGGCATTTCTCTAGATAGAGACCGCCTGATGGGCAAGGCCTTCCAAACCCGATATAATTCTACCGTGCCCGGCTCCGCCAACCGAAGAGCCGTAGCCGTAGAGGCCATTGTGGCCAATATTTGCCGCTTTATTTATGTAGCCCAATCTATCGATGCCTGGGAAATGATCAGCATTTCTTCCTCTTTCGATATGTACGCCCGCCCCCTAGAGGTCTATGATAGCTCCGATGATATGGAGCAGCTTTATCGCGACCTGATCGCATTTTTTGAAAACCCCCAGGATATTGAAGGCCTCTATACCGCCGAAGATATTCAAACTTTTATGTATAGTTTTTCTGCCGAGGAATTGGTCGATCGGATTATGTATAAAAATGCCCTGAATTTTATGTACAAGCATTTGCCTGAAGTAGATCTAACGGAAGAAGAAGCGAATAATAATTAGAGGGTTTTGGGGCCCGCGGCCAGCTAGGCTTCGCCTAGCTCGGCCGCCGCTATGCTGCGGGGCTCGCAGGTCTGCTCGGCCCTGCGTTTTTTTCGCTGCGCTCAAAAAACTTGGTCTGGCCTTCGGCCACCCGCTCCGCAGCGCTGGGCCTGCCCGCCGCAAACGGAAAGGCTGCGCTAAAAAAAAAGCCTAGCTAAACTTTTGACAATCAAACAAAAAGAAGAATGTGGCTAAAAAATCTCATTTTTTAGCTAGAAAAAGTTTGGCAAAATAAAAAAGCCGTCTTATATTTGCAACGCACTCAAAGGAATGCAATGTTAAGTTGAATGGGGGATTAGCTCAGCTGGCTAGAGCGCTTGCATGGCATGCAAGAGGTCATCGGTTCGACTCCGATATTCTCCACAAAGAGACCAACAATTTTGTTGGTCTCTTTTTTTTTGCTTTTTGTCCAAAAGCAGCTGCTTTATAACAGAAAATCAGTAACTTAGTTAAATAACTAAGACTAAAGTTATGGACAAAAAGCGGACAAAAAAGCCTATATATCTACTTTCTTCTTGGATCCTTCGGGCCCTTAGGAAAGAGAAGAACACTCGGCCGATTAGCCAGCGCCTAGAGTTTAATTGTCGGCCCAGCCTGATTAAGGAGTTGGCCTACAAACAAAAAATGAAAAAAAAGAGCCTCTAAAAGCCCGCTATAGCGGGCTTTTTTTCGTTAGAGCCAAAGAAAAAAGCCAAGAGCGGGTCGGCCTAGCGATGTGCAGCAGTGGCCCGTAGGGCCAGACCAAGCCGCTGCAAGCGGCGAAGGGCCGAGCAGACCTGCGAGCTGCGAAACGTAGCGCCTGCCGTAGGCAGGAGGCCCCAAAAAAATAATAGTCACTTAATAGAAAACTTGTACCTTAGCAATTCTAAGTAAAATCAAACCTTTTGACCAGTATGCGAGAGCAGATTAGCTTGTTTATCCTGATTTGTTGTAGCCTGTTTGCCCTAAATCTACAGGCTCAAATTCCCCCTATTGTGCCTCCCGTTATTGATCCGGGCCAAGTAGATCCCAGTGGAAATGGAAATGGCGGAACCATAGAAGCGCCCAAAGTAGATCCTAAGGCTAGTGAAATGAATGCCGAGGAGCAAAAAGTAAAGGAGCAAATTGAAGAGGAGCGGAAAGCGCAGCGCAAAAAAGAAGAAGAAAAAGATATTTTGGCCCGCAAACGCCAAGAAGAATTGCCCGAACCCAAAATTTGGGGACAGCAGTTTTTTAGAGACCAAAGTATCAAACTCTTTGATCGCTCCAAAAACCAGAGAGCGATAGAAAGCTATCGGGTGGCCTCTGGCGATGAAATTGAAGTGACCGTTTGGGGAGCCGTAGATTTTAGTAAAAGCGTGAGCGTAAATGACAATGGCTATATCGACCTCTCTATTCCCGATTTGTTGGTGCCCAGATTGTACATCAAGGGCATGAAATTTAAAGATGTGCGAGATGCTATTTATCAGCGGCTTTCTCGGCATATGAATATGAAAGGCTCTAATTATGATGTGCAACTGAATTACTCTAGAAGTATTACGGTCAATATTACGGGAGAGGTATTTAGCCCAGGAAGCTATACTATTCCGGCCACCAACACGGCCTTTAATGCCCTAGTAGCTTCTGGCGGCCCCTCGCAGATTGGTAGCGTCCGTCGGATCAAAGTGATTAGTAGCGATCACCCGACCAGACAGCTAGATGTCTATAAGTTTGCAAGCGACCCCAATGTTTCTGAGGAATTTTTCTTAGACAATAACGACTATATTTTTGTGCCCCTAGCCGAAAAAGTAGTGGAGGTCCGAGGATCTGTGAAGCGCCCTTTTGACTACGAATTACTAGAGGGCGAACAACTCCTAGAGGCCTTGGCCTTTGCGGGGGGAGTAAAGGCAGATGCCTATTTGCGCAATATTCAGATTAAGCGCTACGCCAATGATGAAGAGCGAATTATTGATGTGAATTTGGCCAAAATTATAGCCAATGGAGAGAACTTCCCTTTGATGAATGGGGATATTATTGAGCTTTCGCCCATTTCTGAGGCCTACTCTAATTATGTGACCGTAGAAGGGGCGGTAAAGCTGCCTGGAGAATACGAATTGGGGGCGGGGACCCGTATCCTAGAAGTCTTGCAGAAGTCGGGCATTATGCTCTCTGCGGTTAAAGAAAAAATTTATGTGCGCCGCCTTCGTCCCGATTTCTCCATTGAATACATCGATGTAAGCATTGATAGCATTTTGGCGGGCCAAGAAGAGGCTAATATCGCTTTGCGGGCCCTGGATAAAATTGAGGTAAAATTCAAATCGGAATTTGTAGATGAGTATCAGGTGCAAATTTATGGCGCCGTGCGCAAATCAGGAGCCTACGCCCATAGTGATAGCCTCACTCTAGCCGATCTGCTCTATCTGGCTAATGGCATCGAAAAAGAAGCGGCCAACTCTATTCTAGAAATCTCTAGATTGGTCCCTCAAGCTGATGGAAGCTCTAAGGTAGAGCTGATGAGCTATGATATCAATGAAGACCTAGAGGTGGTTGGGGCCGAAGGCCTGACCCTAGAACCCCAAGACCAAATTTTTGTCCGTCTAGCCAAAAATTATAAGCTCCCCCAAAATGTAAGCATCCAAGGGGAAATTGCTTACCCTGGCGCCTATACCTTGCAAGATAATGGCGAACGGATTGCCGACCTCTTGGCTAGAGCAGGAGGGACCACCCCTCTGGCTTTTCTAGAAGGGGCTCGCTTGATTCGTCAAGGTGAAGGCTTTGTGGTCCTAGACCTTAAAGATGTGGTGAATAATCCGGATTCTCGCTTTAATTATATTTTGCGCCCTGGCGACCGACTTTCTATTCCGGTCGTTAAAGATTTGGTGGCCATCGCAGGCCGAATTAACCACCCCGAGGTGAAAAATAAATCGGAAATTGCCGAAATCGAACTGAAGTTGAAGTTGCTAAAAACTGAGAATAAGATCGAAAGAGAAGAAATTCAGGCCGAAGAAGCCATTAGCCGAAAAATTAAGCCCGACCGTATCAATGTGCCTTTTCATAAAGGTAAACGAGCCAATTATTACCTTAAAGAATATGCTGGGGGAATTGACCGAGCCAATGGTGGCCGCAAACGCCTGGTCTATGTTCGCTACCCCTCTGGTGCCGTGAAGAAAACACGCAACTATTTCTTCTTTAAATGCTACCCCAAAGTGACCAAGGGCGCTATGGTGTATGTAGACACCAAAACCAAAACCGACAAACAAAATATTCCTAAGAAGAAACGAGAGCCTATCGAATGGAACCGTATCATCCAAAATGGAGTAGCCATTACTTCTTCTACCTTGACCCTCTTGCTCGCTATCCGAGCCCTAAACAACTAAGTGACTATGGATCTTTCTCAGTTGCTGACGGCTGAAAATATACAGAAACAACTTAAGCGCTATGCTTGGCTTTGGCTAAAATGGTCTTGGCTGGTGCTAATTTTAGCAGCCGCCTTGGGCTATTATCTCTATCAGTCTAAAGCAAAACTCCCTACCCGATATGTCGCCCGCCTCTCTTTTAGCATGAATGAAGGAGGCGGAGCCGACCAAGGCTACCTACAGCAGGTGCTAGGCGGAGGCCTTTTTGCAGGCCTAGGTGGAAGCTCTGAATTGGCCTCTGGAAATATGGGCCGCTTGCAAGAGTTGCTATCTACCCGCCGCCTTTTGCAAATGGCCCTCTTTGAAGAGGTCGAAATGATATACCCCGAAGGCCCTAAGAAGGACTTTATGATCCACCATTATCTAGAGCTACAAGGTATGCGGAAACAATGGGCAGAAGAAGAGCGAGCGCTAGCAAATGTTTATTTTAAGCATAAAAAATTTGAGACCTTTAGTCGCCAAGAAAATGTGGTCTTACAAGCAGCTGTGGGCCGAATCCAACAACAGCTGACCCAAGAGCTTAGCCCCTCCGAAATTCTGAATATTCGCTTTGTGAGCAATTCAGAGGTCCTCTCTCATGATTTTATCAATCTGCTCTACGACAAACTCAATACTTACTATAGCAACCAGTCGGTAGAAAAACAACGCCGAATCTTTGAGGCCGCCCGCAGCCGTAGAGATTCGCTAGAACAGGAAATGGACCAGGCCGAAGAGGATTATATCAAATACCTCAACCAACATAATGCTACCGCTCAAGGCCGCTATGCCGAAAGTATCCGTACCCAGTATTTGGCCCGAAAACTCTCTGGCGAAATGGAGGGCTATTTTCTGGCCATCAAAAATGTAGAAACGGCCAAATTGGCCCTAGAACAACAAACTCCCTTGCTGCAGGTCATCGACCGCCCACTTTATCCACTCTATGCCGAACGACCCAACCCCCGCCTGTTCCTATTTATTGGCCTCTTTTTAGGCTTTTTCTTAGGGACCTCTCTCGTTCTAGGTATACAAGGAGCCAAAGATTTAATGAAGTTTTTAAAGGCCCAGCAAGCCGCCAAAAAAGAACATCCAACGGAAGATGATGCCTAAGCTTTTTTATCAAGAGACTGGCCAAGAAAAGGGCCCCGTTTTAGTCTATCTACACGGCTTTTGTGAGGATCACCGCATTTTTGCTCCCTTTCAAGAGCAATTGGGCCAAAAGTATCGGCAGTTGCTGCCCGACCTGCCCGGCTTTGGCCAATCAGTAGGGGCAGCAGAGGATCTCGGCCAATTGGCCGAGATCCTCTGGCAATGGCTAGACGATTTGAAGGTAGAAGAAATTAGCCTTTTGGGCCATTCTATGGGCGGTTATCTGGCCCTGGCGATGCTCGAAAAACGCCCCCAAGCTATTGAAAGACTCTGCCTGCTGCATAGCCACCCCTTTGCCGATCCCCCCGCCAAACAGGCCAAACGAAAAAAATCAGCCGCTTTTATTGAGAAATATGGGGTAGCCACTTACCTCCAACAACTGATTCCCCAACTTTTTCCCGCAGAACTCCGTAAAACAAAATTGGTCCAAGCCTTTTTGCAAGAACAAAGCGGACATAGCGCCCAAGGCGTACTGGCCGCCCTCAAAGCGATGTGGTCTCGACCCGATCGTTCTGCTGTTTTGGCCCAATATGAAGGCCCCGTACTGGCCCTGATTGGCGAACTCGATGAGGTGATTCCCCCCGCTTTTTCTGCCGCCCAAGCCCAAGAACAACTGTCTCCCAATTGGCAGTGCAAAACGATTCCGCAAATTGGCCATATGGGCTTTTTAGAAGCGCCAGACCAACTGAACGAAATTTTTAATCATTTTTTTTAGCTCCACACACCTCTTTTTTGCTTCCCAACATCTATTAAGGTGTTTGCAGCAATTTTAATTATGTTTTTTCAGACAGAAGAGTCATCTGATTTATCAGATGTGTTGTGTGTGAGCCCTAGGTTTTTGGTCCTAGGGCCCTTTTTTTTGCCTATGCCTTCATTTCCTCGCCTTGTCGATTTCCTTTTTTATCTGCTGATTAAGCTGATTCCCCTTTTGCTGGCCCTCGCCCTGCCGCTGGCCTTGCTCTACTGGAATTGGCGCTGGACACTAGCCTATTCTATTAGCTCAGTGTTTATTTTGGGCCAAATTGGAGAATGGCGAAAATTATTGGCTTATTCCCCCTCTCCCTGGCTGCATCTGGCCCTCTTTGCCGCCTTTATCGGCTGGGGCTTCCTCATCTATTATGTCCCGCTCTCGCCTTGGTGGACCGGCAGCCTGATCGCCGCCGCTGTGCTGGCAAGTACCTATGGCCTCGATTGGATAAAAGCCCAACCCCAACGCTATTTCTATTATCTGCAAAGCCCAAATGTCGATTGGGAGCTCTGGCTGGATAAGGAGCTGAATGAGGAGGATTGGCAAGAAATCATTGGCGGCCTGCGAGAGAAAAAATGGTCGGCGCCTATTCTGGAACTACAAGACCGCTTTTTACAACAAGATGACTTGCCCGATGCTCTCAATAGAGTACTCTGGCAAGATGCAAAACAGCTTTTTGAACAGGAGGAAAGCGGAATATTGCCCCTAGAGCGCTATTATCATCTCCCCACTTATCTGCATTTTTTCCTCCAAAGCCCTTATTTTATCGATGGCCTCTGCGCCAGTATACAGGCCCCAACAGACAACCAGCTTTTCGAGAGCCTGATCGCCAAATGCAATGATTTACTGGCCCAAACCCTAGCCGAAGAACCCCTAAATATAAACAGTCGACTGAGCAGCTACCTCGATCCTCAAGCGCTTTATGCCTATTTTGATAGCTGGCCCCAATTAAGTCCGCATACCCCAAAATTAGCCCTACTACTCGAAGATTTTAAGGCCCAATTACTGCTGCTGGCTATTCAATATCAAGCCATTAAGGAGGAAGAGGAGGATTAGGGGCCTCCGCCTCCCTTCGGTCGTCGGCGCTACGCTTCAGGGCTCGCAGCTCTGCTCGGCCCTTCGTCGCCTTCGGCTCCTCGGTCTGCGGCTTCGCCGCCCCCTTTCGCATCGCTAGGCCTGCGGCCCTTCGGGCCTGCTATCTGGGCCTGTAGGTTGAAACCTACAGCCAGGCAACGGTTGGTATTGCTCCGCAATGATATACGTATGAGGGTTGAAACCCTCATACAATTAACTCCTTCCCCGCCTAATCTATACCCCCTTATTATCTCCACAGCTTTTAACAGCCGTTTTTATGATTTAAACCGCCCAGAAGATGTTTATTTATGGAGGGTTGAAACCCTCCATTTTATATTAAAATGCATTCGTTAATTGGCTGTAGGTTTCAACCTACAGCTCTAGGATCTACGGCCTTTAGGCTGCAGCTAGCGGCAATGCCGCTATGGCCCAAGGCCAAACAGCTCATCAAAACCTTTATGCCCTATTCTGCAGCTGCAGAATAGGGCATTTCATTTGGGCTAAGCCCTTCGCAATTTGTGAAATGGCAATTGTAAAGCGGGGGATGCTATTTGCAATTTGTGAAATGGCAATTGTAAAGCGGGGGATGCTATTCGCAATTTGTGAAATGGCAATTGTAAAGCGGGAGATGCCCTTCGCAATTTGTGAAACGGCAATTGTAAAGCGGGGGATGCTATTCGCAATTTGTGAAATGGCAATTGTAAAGCGGGGGATGCTATTTGCAATTTGTGAAATGGCAATTGTAAAGCGGGGGATGCTATTTGCAATTTGTGAAATGGCAATTGTAAAGCGGGGGATGCTATTTGCAATTTGTGAAATGGCAATTGTAAAGCGGGGGATGCTATTTGCAATTTGTGAAATGGCAATTGTAAAGCAGGGGATGCTATTCGAAATTTGTGAAATGGCAATTGTAAAGCGGGGGATGCTATTCGAAATTTGTGAAACGGCAATTGTAAAGCGGGGGATGCTATTCGCAATTTGTGAAATGGCAATTGTAAAGCGGGGGATGCTATTCGCAATTTGTGAAATGGCAATTGTAAAGCGGGGGATGCTATTCGCAATTTGTGAAACGGCAATTGTAAAGCGGGGGATGCTATTCGCAATTTGTGAAACGGCAATTGTAAAGCGGGGGATGCTATTCGCAATTTGTGAAATGGCAATTGTAAAGCAGGGGAGGGGCTGTTTAAGATTTTGTGTGAGACTTTTCGGGACTGTTCAGAGGGACTGTTCAGGACTGTTCAGGATTTTGTGGGACTGTTCAGGATTTTGTGTATCAGAATAAAATTTGGTCAATAGAGACTAGGAGGCGAGTGGTAAAATTTAGATGACCCGGTCAGGGAAACAGACACAAAGCTGGCTGAAAACTTTGGTCCAACCAGCTCGTTTGACCTTCCATCGTTTTTGAATTTGCATAGCGGCTAAATAGATAGATTTTATGGCCGCAGCATCATTTGGAAATGAGCGTTTGTTATTGGTATATTTTCTCAGGCCAGCATTAAAGCCTTCAATAATATTTGTGGTATAAATAAGCTTTCTGATTTCTTGAGGATAGTATAAAAAGACAGTGAGATTGTCCCAGTTTTTCTCCCAAGATTTAATGATGTAAGGATAGCGATCACCCCATTTTTCTTCAAAATCTTGAAGCCGATTTCTGGCCTCAGCTTCATTAGGAGCTGTATAAATGAGCTTAATATCTTTGGCCACTTTTCTTCTATTAGAGGCTTCAACAACCTTCATAGAATTGCGAATTTGATGGACCACACAAATTTGATGAGCTGCCTGAGGAAAGACGGCCTCAACGCTTTGGTCCAAGCCAGCTAGATTGTCTGAGCAGATAAATAAAACATCCTTTACCCCTCTTGTTTTAATGTCATTCAAAGTTGTGGCCCAATTTGCAGCAGTCTCTTTTTCAAAGAGATACATGCCAATAATGTCTTGATAGCCTGCTAAATTAACCCCAAGTACAATCATGCAAACCTTGCTTTTAATCTGCCCATCCTCTCTAATTTTATAGTGAATCCCATCAATCCAAAGAATCGCATACTTCTCATCAAGAACCCGATTTTGCCACTCTCGAATACTATCTAAGAGGCTATTAGTAATGGTTGTAATTTGACTCTTAGAGTACTGCTGACCATAAATTTCATCCATATACTCTACTATATCAGACAGGCTCATACCTTTAGCATACAATAGTGTAATCACACTCTCCAGCTTAGCCGTCATCGATTTGTGTTTGGGGACTGTTACAGGGTCAAATTTACCCTCTCGATCTCTTGGTATTTCTATTTGTAATTTGCCACTTTCCGTCTTGATCTTCTTTGAAGAATGGCCATTTCTGCGATTTTCTCCTTGGACTTCTTCGCCACGAGCATACCCTAAATGCGCTGACATTTCTCCTTCTAACAAACTTTGAATTCCTCGTTTTTTGAGGTCATCTGTTAGCTTGTCTAGCTCCTCAATGTTCTTCACATCTCCTAGTAGGCGGTTTAATAACTCTTCTTGTTTCTTGTCCATAGCGGTACTTTTTTTCTAAGTAATTAAATTGATATTAAACCTCCTAATCTTTACCCCTTTTTTAGCCCATACACAAAATTTTAAACAGTCTCGATTTTGTGTATCAGAATAAAAGGGACTGTTCAGGATTTTGTGTATCAGAATAAAATTGGGCCTTTAGCTTGTTAGGATTTGGCCAATCATCGCCTAGGGACAAGCCCCTAGGCTAATCCAATGGAGTCAGCCCTCTGCGAGGGCCTCAACTATTGATATACAAGGCCTTGTTCAGTTGTTATCGCAAAGAAGTAGCTTATCCAAAGGCCCTCTTTAGAGGGCTGTCTAAAAAAGCTAGCCTAGGGGCTTGTCCCTAGGCAGCAAAAAGGAGAAACACAAAATTTTAAACTGGCTCGATCCAATAGCATAAATAAGCCGCCCTATGGCCGAAGGCCAAACGGCCACAACAAGCCCTTTAGGGCGCAGTTCGACGACCAACGGGAGTAACCGATGTGCAGCAGTGCGGCGCAGCCGCAGACCAAGGCGGCAAAGCCGCCGCAGGGCCGAGCGAATAGCGAGCTGCGCAACGTAGCGCCGACGACCGAAGGGAGGCGGAGGCCCCAAAAAACTATTTAAAAATCAGAATGAGTCCGAGGATAATGAGCAGGCCATAAACCAATTTATTGAAGAGGGCGGGATTGGATAATTTTTGGTTAAAAAAGCGGCCGAGGAATACGCCTAGCGCAATTGGAATTAAAGCAAAAGCAGCCATTTTTAGGATCTCAGGAGAGTAGCGGCCCATATAGGCGTGGCCCGAAACGACGGCTATGCCCAAAAGCATAAAATAGCCTTGCATAGTTACGCGGAAAATGGCGGGTGGCCATGCTCTGAAGTTGCCGTAGAGCACTCCGGCGGGGCCAGCCACATTATAGGCGCCCCCAAACAGTCCGCCCAAAAGGCCAAAGAGGTAGCCCCATTTTCGGCCTTCGGGCCCTTTGGGCTCGCCCAAATCTTCGGCAATTTGATAGCTCTGATATAGTTTGAAGACGGCAAAGGCCATAATGAGGAGGCCCAGCAATTTGCGCATCCAAAAGGCGGGCAAATACTCGCCCATAGAAAGGCCGATGGGGGCGGCCAACAAGGCCCCAATTAAGAAGGGCCAAAGCTCTTTCCAGTCGACCTGCTTAAAATCTTGAAGGAGAATATAGGCGCTGCCGCCCAAGGCCAAAATGGCCACCAAGGGTACCGCCTGATCTAAGCCCAATAATAAGGTCAGCAAAGACATATTGACCATCCCCTCGCCAAAACCAAAAGTAGATTTGACCAAAGAAGCAAGAAAAATAACAGCCATGACCCCAATAAAAATTAACATAATTGCTTGTTTACTGAACTTCAGCCAGACTGCATTCTTGGGCCAAAAGGAGGGGAGCAAGGAGAGCAGAATAACCGTCTTAGCAAAGCTCAAATCAGAAAATATGGGGCAAAAGTACGCTTTTCTGGCCCGCCAAACAAAAGGCGTTTGCAAGCTCCCCAAAAAGCCATTATCTTATGCCCCTTAACTCAAAGCGCTACTTTTATGATCGAACGTATTGCGAAACTGCTAAATATTCATGCTCAGGCTGTATCTAGAGTCATTGAGCTCTTTGAATCTGGGGCCACTATCCCCTTTATTGCTCGTTATCGAAAAGAGGCCAGTGGGGGCCTGAATGAGGTAGACCTCATGGCGATTAAAGACGAATGGGAAAAACAACAGGAAATAGAAAAGCGGCAGGCTTTTATCCTAGAAAAAATTGAGGAGCAAGGCAAGCTAAGCGATGAGCTGGCCAAGAAAATTAAGAACTGCTTTGAGCTGCATCTGCTCGAAGATCTTTATTTGCCCTATAAGAAAAAGCGAAAAACCAGAGCCGATAAGGCCCGTGAGTTTGGTCTAGAGCCCTTGTCGGAGCTGCTTTGGGCCCAAAAAGATTTTGATCTAGATGCCATTGTAGAGCCCTTACTCTCTGAGGAAGTTTTGGATGAAGAGGATGCCCTAGAAGGGGCCAGAGATATTATTGCCGAGCGGATTAACCAAGATGAAAGAGCTCGGGCCACCGTTCGCCAGCATTATCAGAAGCGGGCTCGCTTTAAGGCGGAAGTGGTAGCGGGCAAAGAAGAAGAGGCCCAAAAATATAAAAACTACTTCGAGCTGGACCGTCCGCTCAAGCAATTACAAGCGCATCAGATATTGGCTGTTTTGCGGGCCGAAAAAGAGGGCCTGCTCAAGGTCCAATTGGCCCCCAATGAAGATTATGTACTCAATGATCTTTGTGGGCAGTTTATCCGCAGAAGTTGCCCTGATCGTTGGGCCGAACAACTGGATATGGCCATAGAAGATGCCTATAAACGGCTGATGAAGCCCTCTATTAGCAATGAGTTTGTGAAGCAAGCCAAGGCGCAGGCCGATTTGGCCTCCATACAGATTTTTGCCGATAACCTCCGCCAATTGCTGTTGGCCTCTCCCTTGGGCAACAAAAGAATGATGGCCATTGACCCTGGCTATGCCACCGGTTGTAAGCTAGTTTGTTTGTCGGCTACTGGTGAACTACTTGAAGATACCGTCATTTATCCCACACCACCTCGTAACCGCAAGTTTCAGGCTACCGATACGGTTTTGGACCTGATTGAAAAGCATCGGATAGAAGCGATTGCGATTGGGAATGGAACGGCAGGCCGAGAAACAGAGCAGTTTATTCGCCAACTTCCCTTTGAGGGAACGCCCCCAGCCATTTTCTTGGTCAATGAAAGTGGGGCTTCTATTTACTCGGCTTCTGAAATTGCTCGCCAGGAGTTTCCCGATAAAGATATTACGGTTCGTGGAGCGGTTTCTATTGGGCGCCGTTTGATGGACCCCTTGGCCGAGTTGGTAAAAATTGATCCTAAATCTATTGGGGTGGGGCAGTACCAGCATGATGTGGACCAAAAACAGCTGCAAAATAAATTGGGTGCGGTAGTCGAAAGCTGCGTAAATGCGGTAGGGGTGGACCTCAATACCGCCAGTGAATATCTACTTACCTATGTTTCGGGTTTGGGGCCTGCCTTGGCCCGCAACATTGTCGATTATCGCCGCTCGAAGGGGGCCTTTAAGAGTCGGCAAGAACTGCGCTCGGTTAAGCGCTTGGGCGAAAAAGCCTTTGAGCAGGCAGCGGGCTTCTTGCGCATTCGGAAAGGGATTCATCCATTGGATAATACGGGGGTGCATCCAGAGGCCTATCCGATTGTAGAGCAGATGGCCAAGGATCTCAATGCCAGCATTGCGGACCTTATTGCGGATAAGAGTTTGCGCAAAAAGATTCAGCTCAAAGATTATGTACAGGGTGAAATTGGGCTACCTTCTTTGCATGATATTATGAAAGAGCTGGAGAAACCTGGCCGCGATCCTCGTCCGCCCCGCCAAGTTTTCCAGTTTGCCGATGTGCATCAGATAGAGGACCTCAAAGAGGGGATGAAGTTGCCGGGCATCGTGACTAATATTACGGCCTTTGGGGCTTTTGTGGATATTGGAATTAAGGAAAACGGGCTTTTGCATAAGTCTCAGATGAGCCATCAAAGAGTAGATGATCCTGGTCGCTTTGTGAAATTGGGCCAAGAGTTAGAAGTGACTATTGTGGGTTTGGAGCTAGGCCGCAAAAGGATCCAGCTCTCGATCATAGAGTAGGTTTGGCCCAGCGCTGCGCAGCCGTGGCCCGCAGGGCCAGACCCAAGCCGCCGCAGGCGGCTGCAGGGCCGAGCAGACCTGCGAGCGGCGCAGCATAGCGGCGGCCGACCTAGGCGAAGCCTAGCCGGCCGCGGGCCCCAAATCCTAGTTATTATAGGTATAGGTAAAATAAAAATGCCATTCCCCGAGAAGAGGAATGGCATTTTTTTATGCTGCACCAAAGGCTTAGTGCGTTTTGATCAGCTCTTTAGTTTGTTGGAAATCGGGAGCAGCGACTTGGATGAGGTACAAGCCAGCGGGCCAATCTTGAGCGGGAAGTTGAATCAACTGATGTCCGACTTGAGTTTGGGCATCTTGCTCATAAATCAATTGGCCGATAGCATCAAAAACGCGGATTTGTAGGTCGCGCTCTTGGCTAGACAAGATATCGATTTGGGCGTTACCGCTAGCGGGATTGGGGAAAATGCGAATATTTTCCTCTGCTGTTTCGCCATAGAGGCGAGCGACCACCGTGGGGCTATAGCTGAAAGTGCCATCATTATTGACTAGGCGAAGGCGGTAGTAATAATTGACATTAGGCAAGACCTCATAATCATCTAATTGATAGTCTTGGATCAATTGGCTATTGCCTTGGGCATAAACCTGATCTAAAAAGCTAAATTGGCTGTTGTCTAAGCTGCGTTCTACCTCAAAATGAGCGAGATCATCCTCTTCTTCGGTGCTCCAATCTAGCTGAATGTAGTTATTTTCGATAGGCGTAGCCTCTAGGTCCAGCAGCTTATTTTGGGCCAAAAGGATGTCGGCAGCGGCCAGCCCAAACTGAGAGAAGCCATTGAAGCCCGTGCGCTCTAGAGAGACGGGGCTACCGCCACAATCGTCGGCGGTACCGGCAACGGCATTATCTTTAGTCACTAGCCAAACGGTTTTGGCGGGAAAGTTATCATCTTGTGGCCAAACTCTTACGGCATAATCGCCAGCGCCAGCGCCTGTAAAATCATCAAAGACCCATTGGCCATGATCTAGGCCGCCCCAGTAATCAATTTGGTAGCCGCTACATTCTAGCTGGCTGCCAAAGCTATTGTCTAGGCCAGTTTGGAAGTAGCCCGTGATGACATCATAATTATTGGCACCAGAAAAATCGAGATGAATGTACTGCATACCTCTTTGAGCGCCCGCTGCGGCGGGTTCTAGGCCCAAGACATAGCCATAGGTTCCGCCAGCGGCAGAAATAGCTCGGCGGAGTTTTCCTTGTACATAGCCATTATCAAAGGCCGACATATTTCCGTTGGTATTTACGGTATTGTCGAGCATATTGGCTAGGCCAGCTGTGGGGTTCATTAGGCCAAAAACGGCGGGATAAGCAGCGCCATTAGTGGGTAGGGCAGAGGGATCTGCGGTGATAATTCGGTTGGCCGTAGCGGCTCCGGGGCCGTTAAAATCTACGGTATTGCGTACATCGGCTACATTTCCCGTTCCATTGAGCCAAACCACGCCTTGGTCATTGGCCAATTGAAGGTTATAAAAAGAGCCATCATCTACGCCAGTGGCGGCCTGTCCACCTCGAACGGCATAACTACCGCTAATGAACTGCGTTTGTCCAGCATTGACATCATCATTGATGAGTTTGGTTGTTCCCGTTCCTCTTTGCTGAAAGAGGTTATCGGAGTACATATTTCCCTGTACTTCTAGGTAGCCGTCATGGTCCATCAGGGCGGTTGCGCCCATCTGATGCACATCTCCCATAACATAAACATCGGCTCCGGCTTGGACCTTAATCAGGGCGCCATCATTGTAGAGCTCATTATTGTGCTGTGCCCAGCTACTTAGGCTAAGTAATAGAAAGCTACTACTGAGCAGCCATTTTTTGTAGTTGTTCAATGTCATGAATTTATATTTTAGTTGAAGTCGTTTTCTGCAAACGAGCTAGTTTAATTTTTTGTTTTGTCTCTGCTGGGTTTAGCCTATAATAATACGTAAAAATTAGCGATAAGGCTTCTTTGGACCTGCAGCAACCTGTAATTTTGCCGATATATTTAGATCCTGTTCTTGGTCCAAAAAGGCATTTTCATCTGATTTCCCCCAATAGTTGGGCCCAATGACAATGGGCGCAGGCTCATCCGAACAAGGCGAAAAAAGGGCCAATTGATAGCGCTTGCAGTCCATAAAGTTATTTTCTTCTACCAAAGTCTTGCCTTTATTGGCATATTGGCAAGAAAGCTTGAGGTTAGTCGAATTGCCCTTAAATTGATTCTGTCGAATATTCAGGCTAGACCGCCGACTCATTTTCTGCAACTTGATGGCCACTCCCTCAAATTGCTCAAATTCATTGTTTCGGATGTTAATTAGGCCGCCACCTAGCATCCAAACCACTAGGCCCGAATGTCGTCCGTAGTTTGTAAACTTTTTGAGCTGGTTGTTCTCAAAATCAGTGCTGCCCCCCAACATAATCGAGTTGCAGTTTTCTATTTCATTGCCCATCACTTTGGCCATGCTGCTGTTGCGCACATTCAGGGCCCGGTCGCAGTTTCTAATCTCCGAGTCAATCAACTGAATTTTTGCTTGCCGCTCCGACTGAATGGCCGTATAGCAGTCTTCTATTTTGCAGTTTCTAATGCTCAAATGACAGCCTTCGGTCCGCAAAAGCTGGGCGGGAGCTTCACCAATGCCAAAAAACTCACAATATTCAAATTGTGTGCTCCGAACTTGGCCCTCTTCATAATGCAGGCAATTATGATAGAAGCGCAAACCGTTCCAAGGTGCATTATTATGCCCCAAAAAACGAATCGGCTTGCGTTTGCTGCCTATGGCCGAAAGTCCACCTTTGACCAAAATTTGGGTTTCATGCGCAAATTGCAGCTCTACGCCCGCCTCAATCCGCAAACAGGCCCCCTCGGCAATGAGTAGGTTTTGCGTAATAATATAAGGGCTATTGGCCCGCAACCATTCGGTATCTTCCAAAATGGGCCCTTCTATATAGGTGGTGGCCCCCAAACTGAGCGGCAGTAAAAAAAATAATAAAAATATCTTGCTCCACATAAGTATTAGCTAATTAGGGTTGGACAAAACAGCCTAAAGATAAAGAACTTAGCTCGAAATATCATAGCAAAATAAATTCCTTTTACCGCAGGAACAACTGCTTGTAAGCTAGTTTTTCTTTTTTTGGGGCTGCCCCTTCGGCCCTTTGGGCCTTGGGTCGGGCCATTTCGCAGCTCGCAGGTCTGCTCGGCCCTGCAGCGGCTGCGCCGCTTTGGTCTGCCGCCTTCGGCGGCCCTGCTACAGCCCCTCAGCCGAGGGCAATTTCTTTGCTTTGGTGGCTTGAGCATAAAAAAAGGTCCAAAGTCAAAGCTTTGGACCTTTTAGGTGGTGATTAGCGGGATAAACTGCCTAGGCATTAAAAAAGGGCCAAGAGCAATTGGCCTAGCGATGTGCAGCAGTGCGGCGCAGCCGCAGACCAAGCAAAAAACTTGTTTTTTGCGCAGGGCCGAGCGAACAGCGAGCTGCGAAACGTAGCGCCTGCCGCAGGCAGGAGGCCCCAAATCCAATTATTGAAAATTCCAGCGAAGGCCCAGATAAAACTCACGGCCATGTAGGGGGCTGTAGGCGTAGGCCGTATCAAAATAATCGCCAAATCCAGCTTGTACATTGGGATCATTGAAGCCAGAGAGGGGCGAAATGGCTTGGCGATAATCAAAGAGATTTTGAGCGCCTAGATAAATGTCTAGTTTTTGTTTGGGAAATTGTTTGGTGATTTGCAAATTATGGATGCTAAAAGGGGTAGAACTCGTACTTCTAGATTCTGCCAGAGGATCTCCATTTTCATCTAAATCATAGACCTCGGGTAATTGCATTTTGCCTGTAAAATTAGCGGTATAGGCCATGAGTAAATTCCATGGCTTATATTCATAATTGACCGTAAGGACGCTCGAAAAAACGGGACTAAACTCTAGCGGATTCTGTTCTTTAACCCCTTGTTCATTGCTACGATATTCAAAGGCATTTTGGTAAGTCGCACCCAAATTGATTTGGAGGCCAGAGGGGAGGCCATAATTAAAGTTAAGGGCTAGTCCACGACTTTGGGCATAGCCATCGAGGTTTTCATAAATAATTGTATTGGCTTGATCATAATTGGGGATAATCGCATTGGTAAAATGAGTATAAAAAGCGTCTAGGTCAATGCTTCCTTGTCCTTGGCCCAAATTAAATATGCGTTGGATGTTAAGTGTACCGCTGACCGCCTGTTCGGGGTTTAGTTTTTCGGCAAGGACCAATTGTCTGTTGCCCGTAACAAAGGCGTGATCTTCGGCAAAAAGGTTCACCAAACGGAAGCCTGTCCCTGTATTCAGGCGAATTTTCCAATTGGCTTGAGGCTCATATTTTACACTAATTCGGGGAGAGGGGATAAGGCCATGGGCTTCATAATAATCTAGTCGTAGGCCAGAGAGGAGGGTTAATTTTTCGCCATTGGGTTTCCATTCATGTTGTCCCCAAACTCCAGGGATAAACTGTTTTTCGGCTTCATTGGTTGCCACCGTATTATCATCATAGTATTGATATCGGGCCGTCAAACCAGTTGTTAAACTATGTTTGGGGCCCAAATTGGGCATATAAAGGGCATTGAGGTAGGCAATGCGCTGCTCGGCAAAATAACCATCTGCCCCATAATAGCTATCTTGATAGTGCTGGCTAAAACTATAATCGAGTCGGATAGGGGCAGTTGTCGGAAGTTCATAGCTGCCCATCAGCTCAAAGCGTTGGGTATAAATACTCTCGCCATAAATAGAGTCGCTGCCCCGAATTTCTCGATAGGCTCGCTCTTTCATGTATTGCTCCACGCCATTTCTGCGGTCTTCATAGTAGTATTTAGCAAAGAGGTTGGCCTTCTTATTTTTAGGGCGATCGAAAGTGAATTTTCCGAAAACTGAAAGTCTATCCATGCCAATATTATCCCCAAAGCCATCCTGATTAGCATCTTCATAGCGATCGAGATAAGCATGTTGGAGGCCAATAGTAGTATTGAGCTTGCCAATTTTTTGAGAGAAGGCCAAATTAGAAAAGGCTTCTGCATGGGTGGTCCCCATAAGGTCCAAAGAAATCCTTGGCTGCTTGCTCGGCGCTTTGGTAATAATGTTAATGACCCCAGCCATAGCCTCCGATCCATAAAGCGTGGAGTTGGGCCCCTTAATGACCTCAATGCGGTCAATCATATTTTTGGGAATGCCATTTAGCCCATAAACCGAGGCTAAGTTGCCATAGGCAGGAGTACCATCTATGAGGACGGCAGCATAAGGGCCAGGCAATCCATTGATACTAATCGAATTGGTAAAGCATACCCCACAAGCAACCACCTCTTGTACGCCATTGATGAGCTTTAGGGCTTGCATAAGATTAGTTGGGGCCACTGTATTATCTAGATACTCAGCTCTGTAGACTTGAATTTTTACCGGAGAGTTTTTGACAAAATTTTCTTTGAGTTGGCCCGAAACCACCACTTCCTCTAGGCCCAAAATATCCTCTTTTAAAAAAATGCTGTCTAGCTCAAGGACTTCATTCTCCTTGAGCTGAATCATCAGCTTTTGGGACTGATAACCAATGGCTTGAATTTGTAACTCAAAGCTTCCCGCAGCTAATTCACTAAGCTGAAAGTAACCCGATTCATCTGTTGAGCAGCCTTTTTGCTGCTCAAGCAGACCAATACCCGCAAAGGGGATCGGCCGCCCTTTTTGGTCCAATAAATAACCTTGAAGACTAGCCGTCTGGGCCGAAATAGCTAGGCTGAAGAAGGATAGAAGTAAAACTAAGTACTGCTTTGCAGCTGACATAATGATCTATTTTAGTGTAGCCTAAAAATAAGTTTCTCATATTTTGATACAAAGCTAAATTAAAATAGTTTACACTACAAATTAATTTAGATTAATCTAAAAATTAGGCAGAAGCATAAAAAAAGCCCGCTTGAAAAGCGGGCTTTTTTGTTTTGGGCCAAATGATGGGTTTAGCCTAGGCGCTTAGACATGCGGATTTGTGCACGTTCGGCCTCAGAGCGGTCCATTCCAATTTGGTCAGCAAACTGATATACTTCTTCGCGAGACATATTGCCAGAGGCATGAATCGCATTTTCGATGGTATAATCTTGGGCCAATTTGATGAGATCATCGCGCTTTTTCTCTTCAAAGCTCATCATTTCGGCATATTCGTAAAGCTTATCTTTTTCCGATTGGTCAAAGTCCTTATCAGAAAGGGCTACGGCTACCGTAATCATGAAAATATTTTCGCGACCTTCCGTAGATACTTCTTCCAATTCTACTCTAGATAGGGGGGCTTCACGCATTACCTGAGCAAAGCTACCGGTATCATCATCCAAAAAGCTCTGGAAGAATTCTTTTTCTTCGGCAGCAATTTGGCCATCGGCTTTGGCCATTTCAATAAGCATACGGGCCAAGGTTTTCTTGTCGTAGGCAGAAGATAGAGGCGTTGCTTTTAGGCGCTTTTCAAACTCTGACAAACGACGAGCAATTTTCCAGCTTCTGCTGTCCTCATCATAGTAAAAATTGAAAGCCACACGCTCAAAGGCTTTTACTACAGCGGCCTTTTTCTCGGCAGCCGAAAAGCTATTGTGAGAGGTGTTGGCACGCACTACTTCGTTACCCGCCATAGAGGCAATGTTACCTGCCATACCGCCACCAACAGCGCCACGGACCATACGCATCAAAGAAGAGCGCATACGGCTCATCACGGTACGGCGGACCATATTTTTTACCTTGCTACCGGTGTCTTTTGAGTCAATACGAATGGTTCCTTTTCCTTCAAAGACCTCGCCTTCTACTTGGAATTTGCAAACCATGGTGCTATTTTCAGCCTTTTCTTCTAGGATAATCGGCTTGATTAAGTCATAAGTAATTTCCATCTGCTTTTAATACTTTTAGTTGGGTGGCGAACTAATTTTAGTTCAGTAAAAAATGTGGATGTAGGTTTCGTACGCAACAAGTTTAATAAAAAAACTTGAGATTTTGCCCAGACTCTTCTCCTTTTCTTTTCTAAGGCCTGCAGGATGTTTTTTGGGGGCTGCCCCAGCCTTCGGCTGGGTCGGGCTGTGCCGCAGCTCGCAGGTCTGCTCGGCCCTGCGCCGCCTTCGGCGGCTGGGTCTGGCCTTCGGCCACTGCTATCCATCCCTCAGCCAAGGCGCTTCGCGCCTTCCGGACCGTTTAAAAAGCTATTGCTTGGCTATTGTGGTCCATTGGCTTGGGTGCTTGATAGCCAGGGCTTTGCGCTTTGCCCCAAAAGCTCTATTTTATGGCTTTCTTCCCTTTATTTTCTCCACCTAATTGGTTAATCAAATGAATCAGCGTTCTTGGGCTACGGCCTTGCTTTTTATCTTGCTGCCTTTGGGCCTTTGGGCCATGGCGGCGCCTCCTGTAGAGTACCCCAGCACTATTACAGGCATTTTAGCCTTTGTATTTAGTTTGTTGGGCCTATTTCTGTCTATTAGTTTGACGCCTTGGTATTGGTTTTTTGGCGGTCTCTTATCTATTGGCTTTAGTTTTTGGACCCGCTACTTGGCCGATAGGGATAAAACAATGCGCTTTTGGTTGGGCTGGCATGGCTTCTGGCAGCTCATTTTAGGCGCAGCCATTTTAAATGACCCAACTTGGCTACTTACTGGCCTTTCTGCGGGCTTGACCCTTAGTTTTTTGGCTTTGGCGGTTTTGCAGGCGGTAGTGGGCTGTCTTTTCTTATTTTGGGCTATTCGGAATTATTTTGGCTGGGATTAGGGCCAAAAAAAAGTCCAGTTGCAAAAAGCAACTGGACTTTTCTGGTCCATGGGCGTCCTACAGGCGGCTTTAGCCGCCGCAGGCTGAGGGATGAGAGCAGGGCCGCCGCAGGCGGCAGACCCAAGGCTTTTGAAGCGAAGCGAAAAAGCCTGCAGGGCCGAGCGAGCAGCGAGCTGCGGACAGCCCGACCCGCCCGCAGGGCGGGGCAGCCCCAAAACCTTCTTCTAATAAGCTTTGGCAAAAAGCACTCTAGCTTTGGCGGGCGCGCCAGTGAGCACACATTTGGGCTCGGCAACTTCCTCGGCGCCAGTGGGAGTTTCTAGTGGAATACAGCGGCTAGTGGCGCCAGTGAGTTCCTTAATTTTGAGCTCGGTTTCGGTGGTCCCATCCCAATAGGCATAGGCAAAACCGCCTTTATTTTCGATTACATCGACAAACTCCTCCCAGTTGTTCACGATATGTGTTCCTTGGTCTAGGCGGGCTTTGGCCTGATTGAAAAGGTTGCTTTGAATCTCCTCGAGAAGGTTTTTGATATTTTCGGCTAGGCCTTCTAGGGGGTAGCTCATTTTTTCTTTGGTATCGCGGCGGGCCACTTCAATTTGGCCATTGGCGAGGTCGCGTTTACCGAGAGCGAGGCGGACGGGGATACCGTGCATCTCATGTTCGGCAAACTTGAAGCCGGGGCGGCGTTTGCGGTCGTTATCATACTTCACGCTAATGCCAAGCGCCTTGAGTTCCTCCATAATTTTGGCCACCACGGCATCAATTTCCTCATTGGGTTTGGGAATGGGAATGATGACCACCTGAGTGGGGGCGATGCGGGGAGGAAGGACCAGGCCTTCATCATCGGAATGCGTCATAATGAGGGCACCCATTAGGCGGGTAGACACCCCCCAAGAGGTGGCCCAAACGTATTCTTCCTTATTCTTTTCGTTGAGGTATTTCACATCAAAGGCCTTGGCAAAATTTTGTCCTAAGAAGTGAGAAGTACCGGCTTGTAGGGCCTTACCATCTTGCATAAGGGCCTCGATAGTATAGGTATCTTCGGCGCCGGCAAAGCGTTCGTAGGCTGTTTTTTCGCCTTTATAGACAGGCATAGCGAGAATTTCCTCGGCAAAACTGGCGTAAACCTCTAGCATTTGGCGGGCTTCGGCTACGGCTTCCTCTTGGCTAGCGTGGGCGGTATGGCCCTCTTGCCAGAGGAACTCTGCGGTACGGAGGAAAAAGCGGGTCCGCATTTCCCAGCGCATCACATTGGCCCATTGATTAATGAGTAGGGGAAGATCGCGATAAGAAGAAATCCAGTCGCGGTAAGTATCCCAGATAATGGTTTCGGAAGTGGGGCGGATAATGAGCTCCTCTTCTAGTTTGGCATCGGGGTCAACGACAACGCCTTGGCCATCGGGATCATTCATGAGGCGGTGGTGAGTGACCACGGCGCATTCTTTGGCAAAGCCCTCTACATGTTCGGCTTCTTTAGACAAAAAGCTTTTGGGGATGAGGAGTGGGAAATAGGCATTTTGGTGGCCTGTTTCTTTAAATCTGCGGTCCAAATCGTCGCGCATCTTTTCCCAAACAGCATAGCCATAAGGCTTAATAACCATACAGCCGCGCACCTTAGAGTTGGCGGCTAGATTGGCCTTTTTAACAATGTCTAAGTACCACTGAGAGTAGTCTTCTTGTTGGGCGGTAATCTCCTTTGCCATTGGTATATTGGTATATTTTTTGGTCCATTAATGAAGTGGACCTGAACGATAAAAGCTTAAATTAATGGAGCTTTTGGCGGCCAGAACGTTAAAGTTTAGGCAAGCGGCTGCTTTTCAAAACTTAAGCTTTAAAAAAGCTGTATATTCATTAGGCGGCCAAAAGGCCCACAAAGTTAAAAAAAGGACTAAAAGTACAGTTGAAAATACCGAAATATCTATGAAAAATCACGCACTCCCTATTTTCTTGGCTTTCTTTGCCATCTTTCTATTGGGGCCTCAGGCTTGGGGCCAATACGATGATATTTACTTTGATGGCGAGGAAGAAACTGCGGCTCAGCAGCAGAATTATCAGCAGCCGCCTAGTAATTATGATCAAAATAGCTATGATCGTCCAGAGCAAGAGTATGTAGATGCTCGTTACGATAATGCTTATGCGGCTCGTATTCGCCGCTTTCATCGTCCTGCTCGGGGCTTTAATTATTATAGCAACTACTATGTAGATAGTTATTGGTACAACCCTTATCAGCCAGGGATGAATATCTATTGCTATAATAGCTATCGTCCCCGTCGTTGGAGACGTTGGGGCTGGAACTACAGTTATGGTTGGGGCTACAATTCTTACTACAATCCTTATGATCCTTGGTATAATCCTTACAATCGTTGGGGACACAACCCTTACAACAATTGGGGCTGGGGTTATAATCCCTACAGAAGAGCTTATAATCAGGGCTATTGGAATGGCTACTATAATGGTGGTGGTGGAAACAATTGGTATTATGAAAGTTCTGCCCCCAATGCAGCCAATTATGTAACGACTCGTTACAGCCGAGGAAGCGATCCAAATATTCAGAGAAGCCGCAGCCGTGGCGTAAATGGCTATGATACGCATCAGCGGCAGCTAAATCCTTCTGCCTTGCACGCTAGTGGAAATAGCGGCAACCTAAATGCAGGCCGTAGCCGTGGGACAGAAAATAACAATAGTTATAATAGTGGCCGCAATAACAGCAGCAGCAACAATGGCGACTTAAATGCAGGTCGCAGCCGTGGGACAGAGAATAACAATAGTTATAATAGTGGTCGCAATAACAGCAGCAGTAATAATGGCGACTTAAATGCAGGCCGTAGCCGTGGGACAGAGAATAACAATAGTTATAATAGCAACCGCAATAACAGCAGCAGCAACAATGGCGACTTAAACGCAGGTCGCAGTCGTGGTTCGGAGAATAACAATAGTTATAATAGCAACCGCAACAACAGCAGCCGCAATAATGGAAATATTAACAACGGACGCAGTCGCAACAACCGTAGTTATAATAACCGCAGTAACAACTCGACGAGAAATAATGGCAGCATGAATAACCGCAGCCAGAACAACAACCGAAGTCGTTCCTTCAACAATTCTTCTCGCTCTTCTTCTCCTTCTCGTTCATCGGGAAGAAGCAGTAGCCGAAGCAATAGTTCTTCTCGTTCGTCTTCTAAATCTAAATCTTCTGGAAAGAGCAGAGGACGTTAGTGGGTCCAATTAAGCGTGTAGAAAAGCCAGCTCCCTTTTGGGGAGCTGGCTTTTTTGCGTCTAGAAAGCGAGCGCAGCGAGCTTTGGCCTAGCGATGTGGAAGGGGGGGCGAAGGCCAGACCGAGGCAGCAAAGCTGGCGACAACAAGGCTGAAAGCCGCAGTTCGATGACCGAAGGGAATAACGGCCGAGCAGAGAGCGAGCCCTGACAACCAGCCTCGAAGAGGCGCCAGTTCGACGACCAAAGGGAGTAAACGTAGCGCCGACGACCGAAGGGAGGCGGAGGCCCCAAAATACAATAAAAAAAGCCCTTCTACTGAGCAGCAGAAGGGCTTGATTATTTAGCTTAGAAGTCGTTTATTTCTTCTCCTTAACCATTTTTTCGGCGAGTTCTAGTGCTTTATAAGCGTTGACTACACCGCCTTTTTTACAAAGGTCTGTAAACTTAACGAGTTCAGAAGTACCTGGTTTGTTCACCTCATAATTGATAGGCACAACAGATTTTTCTAGGCATTCTTTGAGCTCTTGGCCAGAAAGTTCGGGATAGTAAGCTTTTACCAAAGCGGCAACACCGGCCACAACGGGAGCGGCCATACTAGTACCACTGAGGGCCTCGTATTCTCCTTCGGGAACAGTAGAGTAGATATCTACGCCGGGGGCAAAAATGTCTACTGTGCTAGCGCCATAGTTAGAGAAAACGGCTGGAGCTTCGGCGGCGCCTTTCCAAGAAAGGGCCCCTACTTCGATCCAGTTATCGGCTTCTTTGGGGCCGCGTTTGTAAGGATCTTTTCCTTTTTGGTAGAAAGGAGTAGGGAAGTTATACTCTACATCCGTGTTTTTGTTGTCGTTACCAGCGGCATGCACCAACAAAACGCCTTTTTTGGCGGCATATTTTACGGCTTTATCAACAATTTTCTTGTTGTAAGAATAAGCTTTACCGAAGCTCATATTGATAATATCGGCGCCATTGTCTACGGCATAGCGGATAGCATTGGCCACATCTTTATCGCGCTCATCTCCGTTAGGAACGGTGCGGATCGACATAATTTCTACATTGTCGGCAACGCCCATCATACCAAGGTCATTTGTACGAACGGCGGCAATGATACCGGCAACATGGGTACCGTGTTCGGCATCGGGGCCATAAACATCATTGTTTCCGTAGCGGCGTTCCGATTGTTTTTTGTAGTTATCGCCAACGGTGGGGCGGGGGTCAAAATCCTCATTGAGGAAATAATCTACATTCATGCTGAAGTAGTTCACGGCGCCTTCTAGCTGCTCTTTCATGACTTTGCTAGGCACTTGAGCCAAAGAGGGAGCCATCATGGCTGCGGCTTGCTTGAGGTCATCGCTAGCATCTTCGGGGATTTTCTCTAGGTCTTCAGCTGTAAAGTCATCGGTACCTAGTTCTTTTTCCACCAACTTGAAAGCGTCGAGGATCATGCTATATTGAGATTTGCGTTGCTTCATCTCTTTACGGCGAGTTTCGTACTCTTCTTTAATTTTCTCAAAGAAAGCCTTTTCCTTTTTGTTGAGTTTTTTCTTGGCTTTGAGCTCGCGATAGAGGCGAGTGAGTTCCAAGTTCTCATAATTGACATTTTTGCCATCGGCTCCACCAATGAAGTTCCAGCCATGGATATCATCCACATAGCCGTTTTTGTCATCATCGATACCATTGCCAGCAATCTCATCAGGGTTTACCCACATGACATCCTTGAGGTCCTCATGTTCGGGATCTACACCAGAGTCAATAACGGCCACCAAGACTTTTTTCTTGGGTTTTTTGTCCTTAAGGAGCTCTTTGTATGCTTTTTCGGTGCTTACTCCATGTACTTTATCTGCGGTAAGGTCCAAGTTGAACCAATTTTCGGGAGCTTTTTCTGCTGGGGCTTGTGCCTGTAGGCTAAGAGAAAGGGCCAAAAAGCCGATTCCTGCCACTTTAGATTTCCAATTCCAAGTCATTAGAATATAATTATAATTTAAGGTAGATAATATCTTGCGATCAATAAGAATACGCTTTTTTGTCTTGATTTATTCCTTGAGTTTTTGCTTATCCGACAAAAGACCGCCCTAAACCGACAGTTTAGGGCGGTCTTTATACTAATGCCAAAGCGGCTTTACCATTCAATCAAGGCAGAGGCCCAAGTAAATCCACTACCAAAGGCGGCCAAACAAACCAAGTCGCCTTCTTTGATCTTGCCTTCTTCCCAAGCTTCGCAAAGCGCAATTGGAATAGAAGCCGCAGTGGTGTTCCCGTATTTCTGAATGTTGTTGTAGACCTTATCATCGCTTAGGCCCATGCGTTTTTGTACAAACTGAGCAATACGCAAATTCGCCTGATGCGGAATCAACATATCAATTTCTTCAACCCCTCTTTGGTTGGCCTGTAGGGCTTCCATGATTACTTCAGGAAAACGAACTACAGCATTCTTAAAGACAAAGGGCCCGTCCATATTGGGGTAAATATGCCCAGCTTCTACCATCTCCGGCGTAATGAGCATAGAATCCCAAGCACTGTCGGTATGAAAGTCTTCGGTATCTCCCGTGAAAATTCCTCCATGTGCACCCGGATTGATATAAGCCAAACGCTCGGCATGCTCTCCCTGTGCATGCAAATGCGTAGACAAAATACCTTGGCCTTCTTTGGTAGTGGGTTGCAAAACAACAGCTCCCGCACCATCGCCAAAAATAACGGTCACATTACGGCCTCTAGTGCTAAAGTCTAAGCCCGCAGAATGCGTCTCAGAACCGACCACCAAAATATTTTTATACATGCCCGTCTTGATAAACTGATCGGCTACCGATAAGCTATACACAAAACCAGAGCATTGGTTGCGAATGTCTAAGGCGCCAATATGGCTCTTGATGCCCAATTCGCGCTGTAATAATACTCCACAACCAGGGAAGTAATAATCCGGACTCAAGGTCGCAAAAACAATAAAGTCAATATCGTCTTTGGTGATCCCCGCCCGCTCAATCGCAATTTCTGCAGCCTTTACCGCCTGTGTGGTGGTGTTCTCCTTATAACGATCTACATAACGGCGCTCCTTAATTCCAGTGCGCTCCTGAATCCACTCATCACTGGTCTCCATCACCTCTGTCAGGTCATTGTTGCTGATTACATTCTTGGGGACATAATGCCCAATTCCAGCTATTTTACTGCGTACTTGCGTCATAGTTTTTCTTTTTTTGTAGAATTTTGAAAAGCTCTGGGCGGCAAAAATAAGTTTTTTCTCCTTTTTGCTAAGATAAATTAAACGCTAATTTCATATATAGTTTAAGATCAGCCAGATGAAGCCAATAGTTTTTTGCCCCAACACAAAAAAAGCGATTTAGCCCAATCGCTAAATCGCTTTTTATAACATGCAAAAAGACTTATGTCTCTTCTACTTCCGGAAGCTGACATTCCTCCTCCGGCTTGCGGCCACATACCGTGCATTCCCCAATCTGATTCTTCAATAAAGGGTTGTTCTGTGCACATGTCCCCCGAAAATCCTCTCCCACAAAAATTTTGCGGATGTTAATGAGGAGAAAAGCAAGAATAAGTGCCCCAAATGCTACGGCTATGGTCAATAAATTGCTCATCATAAGCGCTATGTTTTTATAAATGATGTCCTTATAAACTAACGCAAAACTAAGCATTTTTTAGCGAAAAGTCGGCTTTTTAGATTTCCTTAATCTTCCTCCTCATCATCATCCCAATCAAAGTCGTCATCATCATCGTCATCGTCATCATCGTCATCATCATCATCATCATCATCATCATCGTCATCATCATCATCATCATCGTCGTCGTCATCATCATCCCAGTCAAAATCCTCTTCTTCCGCCGCCATTTCAACAACTTCCTCTTCCACCACCACAGTTTCCTCTACCACCGCCTCTTCCTGAGGGGCTTCCACTTCAGCAACTTCTTCTAGCGGTTTTTCTTCTTCCTGCCCGCCTATTTGGGCCGTAGAAAATTGCACTTTGGTCAATCCTCGCTTAAAAAATTTGGCTCTCTCTTCCTTAGAACGGCGCGATACTAATTTTTTCATTTCCTTTAGTTTTTTTCGTGAAAAGCAACAGCAGTTGCCTGAGTTTGTTTGCCAAACAAATTAGGAAAAAAAAACGGCTTATCTGTTTTATCTGCTGATAAATCTATTCAGCGCTTTAGATTATGTAACTCCTCCTTATTTTAACCAAATTTATGTTGGTTGTTCTGTTTTTTTAGGGGCTGCCCCTGCGGCCTTTCAGGCCTTGGGTCGGGCTGTGTCAGGGCTCGCAGGTCTGCTCGGCCCTGCAGTTTTTTCGCTACGCTCAAAAACTTTGGTCTGCGGCTGCGCCGCCCCCTTTTCCATCCCTCATCCGCTCATCATTGGCCCTTCTCTTTGGCTTTTTCTTCGGCCCTCTTTTCCTTTTTTTTAAGGCAAAAAAGGCCTTTTACCCCTTTTTTAAGCCAAAACCCCTTGTTTTTGTCATTATTTTGACTAAAAACTGGAAATCTATTTACTTTTTGCGTATAAAATAACTAACTTGTCTTATCTCTTAGATGTTGAGCAGTATAAAGGTATGGGCCTTTCACAATTTTAATCTGCCCCTTTACCTCAAATCCTGCTCTTTAGACTGAAGTCTTATGATTGTACGTTTTGGTTTGAGCCTGCAAGAGCAAATTTTTCCGCTCTGGGAAGAAGGCATCGATTATAGTTGTGGCCCACAACAACTCATTGAGTTCCTAGAGGAACAGTTGGGCATTGGTTATCCCGATAATAAGGCCTTTTTGCGCGTAGAGCAATATCGGCAACTCCTCGCTTTGTATCTAGAAAAAAATAAAGAGGCCTTTTTTGCTGCCTCTTTTTCAGCAGATCCATTAGCTACTGCCCAAGCGCTGCTCGATCGCCGAGATGAACTCTATCTCTCTAGCTGGGATTTTGCTATCAGAACCCAAATGCCTAGCCGCTTGCGTACGCTAGCCGAATTAGAACGGCTGCTCCAACGCCAAGAGGAAATTCAACTCGCCCCCGCTTTTGCCGAGCGCTTCCGCCAGGTCTTTTCTTATATCGAAAAGGGCCGAAAACAACCCATTTCTAAGTTGTTGCTGCAAGAAGCCGAAACCCTCTGGCCCCCTTACTGGCAGCGCTTTTTTGAGTTGATGAAGCAGGAGGGTGTCCTGATTGAAAATTTAGCAGAACCCCAACCCCTAGCCAATAAACAGTTGGGCCAATTGCAAGCCCGCCTGCTCGGCCAAGAGATCCCTAAAGCCAATACCGAAAAAGCCGACGGCTCTATTTTGGTCCTCAAAGCAGAGAGTGAAGCCTATGCCGCCGCTTATTTGGCCAAGCTTTTTGCCCAAATGCCCGATCTAAAACCGCTTTGCCTACTCTCTAATAAAAATAGAGCTTTAGATAATGCATTGGTCCAAGAAGGCTTGCCCTCTTTTGGGGTAGAATCAGCCTCTCTGGCCCGACCCAGCCTGCAAATTCTTAAGCTCATTAGCTCTTTTCTCTGGCAACCCCTCAACCCTTACCGTTTACTGGAGTTTTTGTCTCTCCCCAATATTCCGCTGCATAAGGGCCTAGCGGTTAAATTAGCAGAGTCTATTTCTGAAAAACCTGGCCTCTTTAGCGCCCTCTGGTTTCGCAAAAAAGAGGAGTTCGTTCAAGACATGAAGGCCCAAATCGAAAGAGCAGGCCCCCGTATTGCCAAAAAACTAGAAGCAGAATTGGCCCAAGCCGAAAAAGATTATAGCTTCTGGTTCGAACGCCGCCGCTACGACTCTCGCCAATTATTACCCGTCCGAGAATTAGTCGAAATTTTCGATTACCTCCGCCTTTGGGCCCTCAAATTGGTGGATGAGCAAAAGAAGCAAGTTGATAAGATTGATAAAAAACTCAATAAATCAGATCTAGAAGAGGCCAAGGAACAACAACTAGAACGCCAAAGAGAAGAAATTTTGGCGGCCCAAAAACCCATTCTCCGCCTCTATGAACAAGCTGGCCGCCTCCTGCTTTTGCTGCAGAGTTTGGCCAAAAAGGAACAAGGAGTGGGCTACCTACAGCTCGAACGCTTGGTCAAACAGGTTAACCAAGCCGTAGCTATTCCTTTCCGCCCTAGCGAATTGGGCCATGCGCCCTTTGTCTATGAACCCGCCGCAATTGTGGGCAATAGCCCTCAGCTGCTTTGGTGGAATTTTGTCGACCCACAGCGAAATATTGGCTTTGAACGCTGGTATAAGCAAGAACGGGCTTATCTGGAAAAAAGAGCAATTGAGCTGGAGACCTTGAGCCAAATTAACTTGCGCAATATCTGGCAACGCATCCGCCCAATCTTACACTGTAGAGAACAACTCATTTTGGTCCTTCCCGCCAAAGTAGAAGGCCGAGAACAACATCCTCACCCGCTTTGGGGCGATATGCAGGCCCTTTTTGGCGATTTGCTCGATAGCTTTAGTATTCAACTAGAAGAGGCCAAAAGCTCTACTTATTTTCAACAGTATTTTGAGCTGGCCCAAGAAGAAAAATTGCGGCCTAGCCCACTCAAGTCGCCCTCGCCTTATATCCGTTTGGGCCAACAAGAAGGAGGCGCTGGCCTGCTCAGCGAACGAAAAAATGAGTCCTTTAGCTCTTTAGATAAGCTGTTTTATTATCCTTACCAATGGGTGTTCCGCTACCTGATTGGCCTGAATAAGTCTTCTATTTTGCAGGTCTCTAGCGAAAATCGCCTAAAAGGGAATTTATCGCATGTGCTTTTTGAACGCCTCTTTGATCTGATGGTGGAAGAGCCTAAAACTTGGAGCAAAACAGAATTAGAAGCTTGGATTGATAAAACCTTACCGACAATTATTGAACGAGAGGGAGCGGTTTTGCTAATGTATGGCAAAGAAGCCGACCGCATTAGTTTTATCAATAAAATGAAGTTTTCTGCCTGGACCCTCATTTCGGCTATTCAGCGGAATGGCTGGAGCGTGAAAGCTTCTGAAATGGCCGTAGAAGGCGAACTTTGTGGCCAAAAAATTAAAGGTATTGCCGATTTGGTCCTTTATCGAGAACGGAATGGCCAAGCAGAAACTGCTGTTTTGGACCTCAAGTGGAAGGGCAAGAGTTTTTATCGCCAAAGTCTACAAAATAATGATGATTTGCAGCTGGTGGTTTACTCTAAGTTCCTTTCTGAACAAGAAGGACAATGGGCCCATAGTGGTTATTATATTATTAGCGAGGGAATTATTTTGTCTCGAAATAACCAAGCCTTTGCCGAAGCCGAAGCCGTTTCTCCCGAAATTGATGCGATCCAACAACAAAGCAAAACTTGGCAGGAGATGGAGAATACTTACCTCTGGAGAATGCAACAACTTCAAGAGGGCCAAATTGAGCTGCGCAATGAACACACGCAATCTGCCTTAGAAGAAATTTTGCAGTCGCAAGGGTTGCTAGACCTTTTAGAAATGCGCCAAGAATCGGCCAAATATGATATTTATAGAGTGTTGGTCCAACCCATGGCTTAAGTAAAAATGAAGTTCTATTTTGGCGCCTCCATTTGAAGAAGGCGCCTTTTTTTTGCAATTTTGTTTGCCGCCAAGCGTATCTTGGCCCAGCGCTGCGGAGTGGGTGGCCAAAGGCCAGACCGAGTTTTTTGAGCGTAGCGAAAAAAACGAAGGGCCGAGCGAAGAGCGAGCCCCGCAGCATAGCGGCGGCCGACCTAGCCGAAGGCTAGCCGGCCGCGGGCCCCAAAAAAAACAGAAGAATTATGCAAAAATGGATATGGATTTGGGCCTTGGCCCTTTGTTTTTCCTGCCAAACAGAAGGTCCAAAAAAAGAAACTGTTGCCCGCCCAAAAGTAGAAAGCGATAGCTTATTGCCTGCCGCCAGAGCCTTGAAAAGCAATCGGGCAAAATCCTTTGAGGCCTACTGCTTTTTTGAAGGAGACGACCCACAAAACCAGCTGGATAGCTTGGCCGCCGCCGCTTGGTGGGCCCAAATGCAGCAGGAAGAGGGCTGGCATCAGGCCAAAAATTTACTGAAAGAAAAAGGCGGAGGCCCCTTGGGCGCAGAATGGAACGCCAATACCGATTTGTATGTCTTGCTCCGTTTTCCAGCAGACTATAATGGCGATTTTCGCTTGAGTTATGGAACCCTAGAGCAAGATTTTAAGGGTGAACCCTATCGACAGGCGGAGGGGCTTTTGCTTTTCCGTTTGCCGCAGGAAATTTGGGCCATGAAAGCCAGCCAACAGCCCCAGCCCAAGGATTATCCGCTCCTTTTTTCTGAAGAAGAAATGCAAGCGCATGCCGAGGATCCCGCTATTTTTCGGGCGGCCGAGTTTTTGCCGATACGTATATATTATAAGGGGGAGCTATTCCGTAGTTTCTACCTGCGCTTTGCTTATGGCGAGTAGCCAATTGCGTAAATATTCGCCTTGGCCTTTTCGCTTTTTGGCTTTGTAGTACCATTTTGCGGTAACGGCCAGATGGCTGGCGCCTCGGATGCAATAAAAAGAGTAGGGCAGGCCCTTCTGCTCTAGGCTTCGGGCGAAAGAGGCCGAAGCTCGAAAATCGACTAGGCCATCTCGGTTGCCATGTAATAAAAGAGCGGGGAAGTCGTCTTGGACATCGATTAAATAAACGGGATTGGCCAATTTGAAATTAACAGATTGCTTACTTCCTGCATATTGCCGCAGGGGCAAACTTGGCTCCATCTGATTGAGGTCTAGCGCGCCAGCAATAGAAAAAAATCCGCTAATATTTGCGCTGCTTAGGCCCAAATTGGCTAGCCGTTCTTGGTCGTAGGCCAAAAGAGCCGCCAGGTTTCCCCCTGCAGAACTTCCGCCAATAACCCATTGACTTTTGGGGAGCGAAATGCCCCAATGCTTGCTAGCGGCTAAAATAGCCTGGTCAATATCGAGCTGTAAATCTTCTTGGCAATAATCGGGGGCCAAGCGATAGGCGGGCATCACCAAACGGTAACCCAAATCGGTAAATAGTTGGGCCAAATGCTGATGCTGCTCAGGCTTGCCCGTTCGCCAAGCGCCACCATGCACATAAAAAATAATGGGGGCTTGTTCGGCCCCGCCCAAAGGCTCGTAGAGCCAAAGATACTGCCGCTCTTCTGGACCATATTGAAGGCGTTGCCGCTCTGCTTGGGCCGGAGCTTGCCGATTGAGCCGAAAAGCGTGAACGGGATAAGCGAGTACTTCCCAAATACTGCCCGAGGTTTTGTTCTGGGCCCAACTGCTGGCCGAAAAGACCAAAAAAAAGAGCAAAAAGTAAAATTTCAGTTTCATTGAACAACTGTTTAGTTTTTACTTTTTGCTCCACAAAGAAAGCACCAAAAATAGTGGGGAAATCAATCTTCAAATCGAAGTTGATAGGGCCGTTGCATTTGGGCGGCCAGCTCGCCTAAAGAGAAGGCCCCAAAGAAACGGTAAAACTCTTTGCCCTCAAAAAAAACGAGGAGCAGCGGGACCGAAAAGGCGTTGTGCTGGGCGGCTCGCTCGGGCTCAGTCATACAATCAATGACCTCTAGTTCCATTTTGGGATAATGCTCGGCCACAAACTCCGAAAGTTTGGGCAAAAGGGCATGGCAAACCCCACATTGGGGTTGCGTGAAGTAGAGAAATTTATCCATCTTATTGCAGTTAAAAAGGGCTGACTCTAAGAAGAGTCAGCCCTTTTTTGAGTCAAAAGACCATCAAATTTAGTTCTGATGGGCCAAAAAAGCACTCAAAATGCGGTTAAACTCATCAGGACGCTCCATCATTGGGGCATGTCCACATTTATCGATGTAATATAGCTGAGATTTCTCAATTCCTTTGTGAAAATCCTCACCAACAAAAGGGGGCGTAATGCGGTCTTGCTTTCCCCAAATGAGCAAAGTAGGAACCTTAATATTATGTAGGCGATTTTCTACATTATCACGAATTGCAGAACGAGCACAAGCGACCACGCGAATGGCTTTTTCGTTATTGTTGACAATCTCGAAAAGGCTGTCTACCAACTCTTTGCTAGCCGTAGCGGGATCGTAGAAGGTATATTCTGCTTTGCGTTCAATAAAAGTATAGCTTTTCCGCTTGGGAAAGGTGTTGCCCAAAGTGTTCTCAAAAAGTCCAGAGCTACCCGTTAGGATAAGGCTTTTTAGGCGATCTTGCTCTTCTAGGGCCATAAATAGGCTGACGTGCCCACCCAAAGAATTGCCCAAAACGTGCATTTTTTCTGTCTCTCCTTTGGCTTCTAAAAATTCGACCACATAATTCTTAAGATAGCCCACAGAAAGCTCTCTTAGTGGCGCTTCATAGATAGGAAGTACAGGGACCAAAATGCGGTAATCCTTGCGAAAGTGTTCGATAATAGTACCGAAGTTACTAAGGGCCCCAAAAAGACCATGCAAAAGCAAAAGGGTTTCCCCTTGCCCTTCTTCTATATATTGGAACTTTCCTAGCTCCTTGACTTTGTAGTCCATAACTGAGAAATTCTTATGTTACTGATAATCAATCAAAAAGGCCCTGGAGGGGCCTTAATTGGCCTCAAAAATACATCTTTTAGATTAGTTATGGACCGCAAACCCCTATTTTATATTAAAAAACTTTGATTTCTTTTACCTTACTGCAGGAGCACAAGCCTAAAAAAGGCTATTTTCGCCCATCCTTTTATAGACCAAAATTGATCTCATGCAGCTTGCTCAAATTTATACTACTTTTTTATCGGCTAAGGGCCTTTGTATCGATAGTCGCCAAGTTCAACCGGGCGATTTGTTTTTTGCCTTGGGTCAAAAAGATGAAAATGGCCAACACAAAGGCAATGATTTTGCAGAAATGGCCCTGCAAAAAGGAGCCTTGGCCGCTATTATCAATGCCCCGCAGCTAAAAGCCAAATATGCAGAGGATGAACGCTATATTTTAGTCGAAGATGTGGAAGTTTGTCTACAGCAGCTGGCCCAATATCACCGAAAACAAATCGATATTCCAGTAATTGCTGTGGTGGGCTCTAATGGCAAAACCACCTGCCGCCAATTACTTTATTTGCTGCTCTCTCAAAATTATGATTGTTGGGCCACCCCCGGCAATTTTAATAACCATTTGGGCCTCCCCCTTTCTGTGCTGCAAATTAAAAACGAACATGAGTTGGCCATCCTAGAAATTGGGGCCAATCACCTAGGCGAAACCGCCGCCCTCTGCGAAATTGCAGCCCCTACTCATGGCCTGATTACTAATCACGGTAAAGACCATTTGGGCGAATATGGCTCGCTGGAAAATATCCAGAAAGCGAATCATGAGCTCTATGATTATTTGGCCAAAACAAACGGCCAAGCTTTTGTCTATGGTCAAGATCCAGTAATGATGAAGGCCGCCAAACAACTAAAAAATCCCATTTTTTACGGCCGCTCTAAGGACTATACGCAGGCAAAAGTGCTCCAAGCTCCCGATCTAAAACTAGAGATCCAATTGGGCAAAAGAAAGTTGTCGGTAAAGATGAATCTCTTTGGCGAGTTTTGGGCGCCCACCGTCTTGGCCGCCGCCACAATTGCCGATTATTTTGCCCTGCCCGCCGCTGTCATTAAACAGGCCCTGCAAAGCTATAGCCCGCAATCGCTCCGCTCCGAACGCCGAAACTGGAATAATCAAGCCGTTTTACTCGATTGCTATAATGCAAATCCTAGCAGTATGCAGGTCTTTCTGCAGGCCGCTCTAGCCGAGAAATCTGCCCCAAAAGTCTTTGTCCTTGGCGAAATGCTGGAGCTCGGTAACTTTAGCCAAAATGAACATCAAACCCTTTTGGACCAACTCGCTAGCGAAAAAAATATTCAGCTTCTCCTCTTTGGCCCTAGCTTTTTGGGCTTGTCGCTGCCTCCTTTCGCCCAACATTTTGAGCATCTGGACCAACTGCAGCAGGCTTTGCCCACTTCTGCCCACGCCATTTATGTCAAGGGCTCTAGGGGCAACCGCCTAGAACAACTCTTTGAGGAAGTAAAGGAATTGAATTAGTCTATTATTTTTTTGGGGCTGCCCCGCCCTTCGGGCGGGTCGCTCCCTTCTGGGCTCGCAGGTCTGCTCGGCCCTGCGCAAAAAAGCGCAAAGCGCTTTTTTGCTGGGTCTGGCCCTTCGGGCCACCCGACAGGCAGCTCAGCCTGCGGCGGCTTCGCCGCCTGTAGAACGCAGAAATTTGGACCAAAAAAAAGCGATCCCACTGGGGATCGCTTTTTTACTTAGCACATAAAGTTTAGTCTTCCAACTCTAGCTCTTTCTCTTCTTCTTTTTTAGTAAACAAGAGTTTTTCTTGCCCTTTTGGAAGATCGACATAAATGAGGTCGCCAGGCGCAAATTGGCTCGCCAATAGGGCCTTAGACAACTCATTGACCAATTCTCTTTGGAGTACCCGCTTCATGGGGCGGGCACCAAAGGCGGGCTCATAACCCAAATCGGCTAGGTAGTCAATGGCTGCTTCAGAAAGCTCAATATCAAAGCCTTGGCCCAACACTCTTTTGCGAATACCTTTCAATAGCAAATAAAGAATCTGCTTGATTTCTTCGCGGTTGAGCATAGTAAACATGACCGTTTCATCAATTCGGTTGAGAAACTCTGGACGAACATGGTCCTTGAGGCGCTCAATGACTTCCAGTTTGGTCGTTTCAATGATCGCTTGGCGTTTGCTGGCATCTACATGATCTAAACCATCAAAATTATCTTGGATCACATCGGCCCCCATATTGGTGGTCATGATGATAATCGTATTCTTAAAGTCCGCTACACGGCCTTTGTTATCGGTAAGGCGGCCATCATCTAGGACCTGCAACAAAATATTGAAGGTGTCGGGATGGGCCTTCTCAATTTCATCCAGTAGAATGATAGAGTAGGGCTTCTGGCGAACCGCATTGGTCAATTGTCCGCCCTCCTCATAGCCTACATAACCGGGAGGTGGTCCCACCAGGCGAGAAACAGCATGTTTCTCCATATACTCCGACATATCAAAGCGGGTAATCGCTGTTTCATCATTAAAGAGAAGTTCCGCCAGGGCTTTGGCCAATTCTGTTTTACCGACTCCCGTTGTTCCCATAAAGAGGAAAGAACCAATGGGCTTTTTGGCATCTTGTAGGCCCGCACGGCTACGGCGAACTGCATCAGAAACGGCTTGTACGGCCTCTCTTTGGCCAATAATTCGCTTACCAATTTCATCTTCTAGGCGAAGCAGCTTCTCTCTTTCGCTTTCGAGCATTTTGGCCACGGGAATACCCGTCCAGCGAGCAACAACCTCAGCAATATCATTAGCATCTACCTCCCCATCAGTCAGGCGTTTTTCTGGAGAGAGGGTTTCTAGTTGGGCCTCTGCATTGGCCAAGATAGTTTCCTGCTCTTTAATTTTACCATATTCCAATTCGGCCACTTTGGCGTAATCGCTATTGCGGCGGGCTTCTTCAGCTTCTAGGCGGTATTTCTCAATTTCAGACTTACAAGACTGAATGATATTGATGAGTTCTTTTTCAGATTCCCAGGCGGCTTTTAGGACCGTCAGTTCTTCCGAGATATTGGCAATTTGCTCATTGATGGCATCCAATCGTTTTTGGTCGCCATCTCGTTTTACGGCCTCTCTTTCAATTTCTAGCTGACGGCCTTTGCGGTCCAATTCATCTAGTTTTTCGGGCATAGAGTTTAGCTCTAAGCGAAGTTTAGCGGCGGCCTCATCCATCAAATCGATCGCTTTATCGGGTAGGGCACGATCACTAATATAGCGATGAGAAAGTTCTGCCGCAGCAATGAGGGCCCCATCGAGAATGCGAACTTGGTGGTGGTTTTCGTAGCGCTCTCTGAGTCCGCGCAAAATGGCCACCGTTTCTTCCATAGAAGGCTGGTCGATGACAATTTTCTGGAATCGTCTTTCTAGGGCTTTATCCGTTTCAAAGTACTTTTGGTACTCATCTAGGGTAGTGGCACCAATGGCCCGTAGTTCTCCACGGGCAAGGGCGGGCTTGAGGATATTGGCGGCATCCATGGCGCCTCCACCTCCGCCAGCACCAACCAGCGTATGAATTTCATCAATAAAGAGGATGACATTATTAGAGGTGGTTACTTCTTTGACCACCGCTTTGAGGCGCTCCTCAAATTCTCCTTTATATTTGGCTCCAGCAACTAGAGCGGCTAGATCGAGGCCAAAAACGGTTTTATCTTTTAGGTTTTCGGGCACATCATTATTAACGATACGCCAAGCTAGACCTTCTACGATGGCGGTTTTTCCCACACCGGGTTCTCCGATGAGGATGGGGTTGTTCTTTTTGCGGCGAGAGAGGATATGGAGCAGGCGGCGAATTTCATCATCGCGGCCGATAATGCGGTCCAATTTTCCGTTGCGGCATTGTTCATTATAGTTTACCCCATATTTGCGGAGGGCATTAAATTCATTTTCGCCACTTTCGCTTTTGACGGTGCGGCCTTTGCGCAATTCCTTAATGGCATCGCCAAGTAGTTTTTCGTTGGCGCCAAGGCTGCGGAGTAGGCGAGTGGTTTTATCGTCTACGGAGAAAATACCCGCTAAAATCATATCGAGGGCCACAAACTCATCGCCGAAATCGCGGGCCAGGTTTTGGGCATTTTGGATGGCTAGGCTGGCCTCTTTAGAGAGGTGGCTACCCGAGTTGCTACCATAGACTTTAGGGTAGGTATCCATAATCACCTCTAGCTTTTGCTTGAGGTCTGTAAGGTTGACGGATAATTTTTTGAGCAGGTAGCCCACTACATTATCATCCACTTCTAACATAGCGGCTAATAAATGGGCCAATTGAACGTCTTGTTGTTGGCGGCCACGCACGTATTCTTGTGCTTTGAGTACGGCCTGCCGGGCTTTTTCGGTGAATTTATCAAACATAATATATAGGGCTTATTGATATAGTAGATGGAGATTTATACAATTTGATCTTTTCTTTTCAAAAGCAAATCCAATTCTTGAAGTTAAGGCAAAATGGCAGTTTTCCAAAGCTTTAGCTGACATTTTGGGTGTTTTCGGTTCCTAATCCGTGACATTTTTTCCGATTGCCGATTTTAGGTCCAATAGGCGGCGGCGGAGCCGCCCCCAAGGCGCGCAGCGCCTCGGCTGAGGGATGGACAGCAGTGGCCGCAGGCCAGACCTAGCGGGCGCAGCCCACGCAGGGCCGAGCGAATAGCGAGCTGCGAAACAGCCCGACCCGCCTGCAGGGCGGGGCAGCCCCAAAAAACAGCAGAAAAAAAGCGAATACTACAATAGCTTGCAGCATTCGCTTGGGGTTTAATTTTTATAGTAATTGAGGGCTTCATCGCCCATTTTGGCCATATTATCAATAAAAAAGCGGAGGTCGGCCAGTTGGTCATCGCTCATTCTTTCTTTGGTAAAGATGGGAATCCCGCGCCAATTTTTGCCTGATTGATAGCGGTGGGCGGCATAAATAGAGTATTTGGCTTTGCCTTCAAAGTTGGCGGCTAGTCGTTTAAATGTTTTTTGGCGATTGTCTAGTTTGAATCGGCTATAGCGTTTTTCTTCATGGCAATGCAGGCAGCTTCGCTCATAAATTTTTCGGCCATTGAGAAAGCTATTGCTAGCGGGAGAGATCATTTGGCGGGCGCGTTCGTCTGGTGGGCGGACCAAATGGGCGGGATAAACCTCCGAGTAATATCGGCGAATGAGGTTTACGGCCCGGGCATTACTGCGGTTATTTTTGATAGAATACTCGACCTTTTCCCAATCGGCTTTTTTCATCTCGAGTTCGCCCATTTTCAATTCTAGGGTCCAGAGATAGGCCAAAATGGCTTCTTTTTCCCAATCTTCCATTTCTCGGCCATCGGCAAAGAGTTGGTTGCAGGCATCCATAGATTTGCGCAGGTCAAAGTGGGCGCCTTTGAGCAGGTGGGCGTAGGGGCCGTCATAGAGCTTGGCAAAATCATTATTAAAAAAGAAGATGCGGTTAATCATGCCATAAAAACTAGGGCCGGGCAGAAAAGAGAGCTGGTTAGAGTCTACATATTTTAGGCGTTTTTGAGGATCCAGATTATCCAAACTAGGCTCTTCCCGAACGCTGAGGTGGCAGGAGGCGCAGCTCATTTTCTTGCTGAGTAGCTCGGTGCTACTACCTTCTTTGGTGGTAAATCCCTGTTCAATCAGTTCTTTTCCTTGCCGAATCGTCAGTTGGTCTTTGGCCTTGGCCCAATCTTTTGGCTGGTTGGTTTTAATTTTTCCCAACTTCCCCATGACGGTCCAAAGCGGAGTGCTTTCGGTCATCTGAAAATCAGATTGCTCCTCTTCCTTTAAGAGTTTTGGGCTGGTAAAGGCGGTGGCCAAGCCCCAACAAACCCCCAAAATAGAGATGGCAATTTGCCAAGGTTTGGGACGAATATATAATAGTGGTTTTAGCATATTGCTGGTTTTGCTTGTCTTGGAATATAGTGTGTGTAGCGAACTACTTAAAAAACAGGCGCTGAGGCGCTTCTAGTTCCTTAGGCTAAAAATAGGCCAAAAGCCCACTGCAAAAAACAGTTTAGCCGACCTAATCTAGTGATTAAATCGGTAGTTCATTCTTCTCAAATTTAGGGGGAGGCTAGGGGGGTTGTTGGAGCCCTCACAAAATAACAGTTTCGGAAGATATTATAAAACAAGGAACGCACAAAAAAAAGCCAGTACTCCTTAGAGGACTGACTCTTTTCTTTTGGGGCCCGCGGCCGCCCTATATATTGGGGCGGCCGCCGCTATGCTTCGCCGCTCGCAGGTCTGCTCGGCCCTGCGTTTTTTTCGCTACGCTCAAAAAAACTGGGTCTGGCCTTCGGCCACGGCTGCGCAGCGCTGGGCCATGGCTCGCTGCGCTCGCTGGCGGCTTCGCCGCCTCTAAATGCCACCTTGTCCGCCGCCGCTGCTGTTTCCACCGCCAGAGCGGTTTTCTAATTTGCTACGGCGTTTGTTTTTGACATTCATCTTACCAAAGTTATAGCTCATACTAAAGTTGACCACTCGGTTTTCCCATTCGTAAATTCCACTCTGACGAAAGCTGTCTGTACTCCGCTGATAGCGATAGCTATTGCTATAAATGGGGTTTTGGACCCAAAGAGAGAGCCGCAATTTCTTTTTCATCAGCTGTTTATTGACCGATACCCAATGCCAGAAGTTGGGGCGGTTGCTTCCCTGAATATCTCGAACCTGATACCAAACTGATCCCCCCATAGAGATGCTTAGCCCAATTTTTTGCAAACGAATACTGCTAAAGATGTTTCCACTAGCCCCTAAGGTCTGATAAGAAAGATCTTGACCTTCTACTTCTGCATCAAAATGCGACTGATAAAGGTTGCCTCCCATATTAAAGGTCCACCAAGGGAAAATACTTGTATTAAAGTTGAAGTCTAAACCGTATTGGTAGTTGTAGGCTAGGTTTTGAGGCCGAGAGCGAATCACGCCCGTTAGGCTGTCAATGGTTTGGACTCGGGTAGACTCATTATCATTGTAGCTGGCATACAAGCCAACATTTATTCCCGATTTGCCAATGTAGTTGCCGTAGTTCAGCTCTACCTTATCGGTAAATGAGGGCTGTAAATAAGGGTTGCCATAATAAAGGTAGCGGGGGTCCTCAAAACTAGGGAAGGGGTTGGTGGACCAAGAACCGGGGCGGTCAATTCTACGGCTGTAGTTAAAGGTCATTTGGGCCGACTTACTCATTTGGTAGCCCAAGTTAACAGAGGGAAAGAGCTGAAAGTAACTCCAGGGATAACTCTCCTCCGTACTAATCAAACGCGGATCTACACTGGCTTGCTCTAGGCGAAGACCAAACTTTCCACTCCACTTCTCTCCAAGTTTTTGGCTGTAGGTCCCATAAAGGGCATGAATCTGTTGGCTGTATTCAAAGATATTAGAGCGGCTACTATCATTGACTAAAGTGGGGAGCTGAGGAACATAATTATAATAGCCAAAATCACTGCGGTCCAATTGGTAGCGATAGTGATAGCCTACTTCTAATCGCCCTTCTAGTTTGGGCAAGGGAAGGGTATAATCAATACGGGCCCAAATTTCTCTGCGGCTGTCAAAGTCCTCAATGCGCTGAGAGTCTGGGGCTGCATTGATGGCATCGCCATTGGGCCAATAAGACTGATTGCCGTAGTAGTCAATATCTTGGTCTTGGCTATTTGATATTTGGAAGTCAAAGACGAGCTCGTGTTGATCACCCATACCCCCAATTTTATCCAAATTAGGCTTACCTGTAGAGTCTTTTTCTGGAAAAATAATAGAGTAAACGGCATTATAGCTCCAGTTGTAGCGTTCTGTTTCGCCATCTCTGCCTCGAATCTCTTGGCTGTAGTATACCGAATCTTGTCCGAAGTTATCGTATTGGGTTTGGCCGCCATTTTGGCCAGCCCCTCCACCGCCTCGTACTTGCATAGAGAGGGTTTGGGTGGGACTAAAGTAGTAGTCCATGCCTAGGCGCCCCCAGAAGTTATCTTTTTGGCGGCGGCTATCGCGGTAGGTATTAAAATAATAGCTACTATCGGGCAATTGATTGAAGCGGTAGGCCTCTGAAAGGGTGTAGGAGCCTCGGCGGCTCCAGCTAGCATTAGAAAAAAGGTTGAGCTTTTCAGATTTGTAGTTTAGGCCAAAACCCGTATTAAACTTATTGAACATTGGACCAACGGGTTCCGAACGCCAACCTCGGGCATTGGTCCCAATTCGAGCATTGACATTGCCCGTAAAGCCAGAGAGGAGGTTGCGTTTCATCACAATGTTAATGATTCCGCCTGCGCCACCATCGGGGGCATCTTTGGCCGAGGGGCTCGTAATAATTTCTACGCTTTTGATACTATTTGCAGGCAGTTGCCGAAGAACCGCAGCTTGGTTTTCTCCAGTGAGGCCCGTAGGTTTTCCATTGATGTATACTTGGACCACCTTGCCCCGCACTTTGATTTGCTCATCTTGGTCGACCTCGACTCCTGGGGTAGAGCGAAGGACCTCGGTGGCGCTTTCGCTGTTGCCAAGTCCGCTGTTTTCTACATCAAAAACCTTTTTGTCTAGGCCCAATTTGAGTAGCGATTTATTGGCCGTTACCTGCACCGTTTCTTGGGTGGCGGCATCGGGCTTTAGCAAGACTTTTCCTAGCTGAAGAGTAGGGAGTTCTAATTTAAGACTATCTATGCGTTTTTCTTCATAGCCCATAAAGTTAAACTTGGCGTAGTAGTCGCCATAGGGCAAGTTGGCCAAGCGAAATTTACCATCCATATCGCTAATGCCCCCCGTAATGAGGGAGTCGGAAAGATTGTAGAGGGATACGGTGGCAAACTCTAAGGGCTTTTTGCTGTCGGCATCTATGAGTTGGCCTAAAAGAGTGGTTTGGGCAGGGGGCATAGGCCCCTGCGCCCAGCTCCAGCTACAGACGAGCAGGAAGAAGGAGAGGAGGGTCAATTTCATGTTTTTTGGAATTAAGATCGAGGTTAAATTGATTGTAGGAGCTAGCCGAAGAGTTGTGCTGAGCTAGCTGAGAACGGAGCAGCCAGTGCTGTTAATTTTTGATTGCTTTTTTATGTATAATAGGCTTAGAGGGCTATAGTTACGAGCTCTTAACAGTCCTTAACCTTTAGATTTCGACTAACTCGACCTTTTGAAAGACTGAACTAGGGGGTTAGTTTCTAGTCGGTCCAATTTCTGTTTTTGTAGAAATTCTGATAAAAGGGCTATTTTTTTACTTTATTTAAGTCTTGCTCTACTCAATCAAAAAATTGAAAAACGATACCTTATGTTGAAAAAGAAAATTGCAAGCTTGGCTTTTGGCCTTTTGGCAGGAGCTAGCTTGTTGGCCCAAACAGGGCCCGATCGCTGGCAACAGGCGGCCAAATACTATATGGAAATTGATATGGATACCAAAAAACATCAGTTTGATGGTAAACAGAAGCTGGTCTATACCAATAATTCGCCCGATACTTTGCGTAAAGTATTTTATCATCTCTACTTTAATGCCTTTCAGCCAGGTAGTATGATGGATGAACGCTCTAGAACACTACCCGATCCCGATCCCCGTGTAGGCGATCGTATCGCTCAGCTTAAGCCCAAAGAAACGGGCTACCATAAGATTAAGAGCTTGTTGCAAGATGGCAAAAAGGTCAATTATGAAATGGCCGAAACTATTTTGGAGGTAGAACTAGCCGAGCCCATTTTGCCTGGCGCCAGTACTACCCTAGAAATGGAGTTTAAAAGCCAGGTGCCCATTCAAATTCGCCGATCTGGCCGCAATAGTGCCGAGGGAATCGATTATTCTATGTCGCAATGGTATCCCAAACTTTGTGAGTATGACTACCAAGGTTGGCATGCCAACCCCTATATCGGCCGAGAGTTTCATGGTGTTTGGGGCGATTTCGATGTGAAAATCACCCTACCTGTAGAATATACGGTAGGCGCTACGGGCTACCTCCAAAATCCCAATGAAATGGGACATGGCTATGAGGATGTGGGCCAAAGAGCCGACCTCAAAGGCAAAAAGCGCCTTACTTGGCATTTTATCGCGCCCAATGTGCATGACTTTGTCTGGGGCGCCGATCCCGATTATATCCATGATGTGGTCCAGCTAGATGATACGACTAAGATTCACTTTCTCTATCAAGATGATGAGGATTATAAGGCCACTTGGAAAGCTGTACAGCCTAAAATGAAAAAGGCATTCGAGTATATCGAGAAACGCTTTGGCAATTATCCCTATCGCCAATATTCCTTTATCCAAGGGGGAGATGGCGGAATGGAGTACCCCATGGCCACACTCATCACTGGAAACCGTGCCCCCTCTAGCCTGCAAGGCGTGATGGTCCACGAACTGATGCATACTTGGTATCAGATGCTGATGGGAACCAATGAGGCCCTTTATGCTTGGATGGATGAAGGCTTTACTTCTTATTCCACCAATATTGTTACGGCTTATTTGGATGGCCAACTGAAAAAAGGCGAAACCCCCCATTACTACTCTTATGCAGGTTATAAGCAGTTGGCCAAAAGTGGGGTAGAGGAGCCCCTAAGCACTCATGCCGACCATTTTATGAGTAATGCGGCCTATGGCGCTGGTTCTTATAATAAAGGAGCCGTTTTTGTCCATCAATTGGAGTACATTGTCGGCGAAAAGGTCCTTAAGGAGGCCATGTTAGATTATTACTATAATTGGCGGTTCAAGCACCCCAATCCCAACGATTTTATCCGTATTGTAGAAAAACGATCGGGCCTAGAGCTAGATTGGTACCGAGAGTATTGGGTCAATAGCACACATACTATTGATTATGCGATTGATAAGGTGGAGAAGAAGGGCAAAAAGACGTTGGTCCAATTGCAACGCCTAGAAAGCACCGATAAGAAAACGGGCATTAAGAATGGCCGTATGCCTATGCCTGTAGATCTGGTGGTGAAGTATATGGATGGCAAGGAGGAAAAAACAGCTTGTTTCCATATTCCCTTGGCCATTATGAGAGGGGCCAAAGCCAATGAAAATATGTACCTAGAGTATAATGTGATGCCCGATTGGCGCTGGACGCATACTAGCTATGAGTTAGAGCTGCCCATTAAACAAAAGGATATCTTGAGTATTGAAATTGACCCTTCTAGCCGAATGGCCGATATCAACAGAAAGAATAATACTTATAAGCCTGATTAGGCGGCTAAGAAGTTTTGCTTTGAGCCACTCTATTTTATGGAGTGGCTTTTTTTATTATTTGGGGCCCGCGGCCAGCAAAGCTGGCCGCCGCTATGCTGCGCCGCTCGCAGGTCTGCTCGGCCCTGCGTCGCTTTGCTCCTTGGTCTGGCCTTCGGCCACGGCTGCGCAGCGCTGGGCCTGCTCCACTTTTGTTTTCCAGTTGATGCTTTCTGCTTCGGCCTTTTGGCTGCCCCTTTTAAGCGGTAGGCCTCGCTTCGCTCGGCCTGCTTTAATATGTCCCCGCCCACCCACCCCTCTACGGGATTCCTTAGGGGAATCCCTGCGGGGGCGTTTGGACCATTAAAAAATTCCTCTCCAAATCCTCCCGACGGCTAGCTGCCCCCCTCCTCTTATATTTTTTGCGGTTTAGCAGGCGGCGAAGCCGCCGCAAAGGGCCGCAGGCCCGCGGCTGAGGGATGGACAGCAGTGGCCCTCAGGGCCAGACCAAAGCCCGCAGGGCTGCAGGGCCGAGCGAATAGCGAGCTGCGAAACAGCCCGACCCGCCTGTAGGGCGGGGCAGCCCCAAAACAACATAAAGAAAAAAGCGTTAAGGATAAAAAGGAGGCGAGGGCTGGCGGTTTTCTTGCAAAATTGTAGCTTTGGCCCAAAATACAGCGAGCACTATGACAAAAGCTTATCCGGCGAAACTACTATTATTTGGAGAGTACAGCATCATGCAGGCGGCTCCGGCTTTGGCCTTACCCTTTTGGGCCTATAGCGCCAACTGGTCTTGGTCGGCCGCTAAAGAGCGATTAGCTTCGCAGCAGGGTTTGCAGCTCCTATTGGATAGCATGGCGCCCAACTGTTGCTTAGACTTGCAGCGATTGGGGCAAGACTTGCGAGCGGGGATTTGGTTGCAGAGTGATATTCCGCATGGCTATGGTTTGGGGAGTTCGGGCAGTTTGGTGGCCGCAGTATATGAGCGCTATGCCAGGGCCGAAAAGGCAAAGGGGGAGGAGTTAATATTGACCTTAGCGCAGATAGAAACTGCTTTTCATGGGCAGAGTTCGGGCATAGACCCCTTAGTTTCTTATTTGAGAAAAGGGTTGTTTTGGGAAGCTGGTCAGAGTAAAATATTGGAGCAAGAAATTAGCTTAGGAGAGGCGGATCGGGCTCAATTATTTTTGTTGGACACAAAAATTGCGAGACAAACGGCCCCATTAGTACAGCACTATTTGCAAGCTTGTGCGCAGGCAGATTTTCCATTGGCGGAGCAAAAAGAACTTGCTCAGGCGCATCGTTTGGCTATTTCGGCCTATTTGAGCCAGGAAGATGAGGCCTTAGCTGCTGCATTTAGGGAGATATCGGCCTTGCAGCATCGGTTCTTTCAGCGGATGATTCCGGCAGAATTTAAAGAAGTTTGGCAAAAAGGCTTAGCGGGAGGCAGCTATTTGCTCAAACTATGTGGAGCTGGTGGCGGAGGATTTTTGCTGGGCTATAGTCAGGATTGGGCCAGTACGCAGCGAGAACTATCGGCTTTTGAGTTATTGCCATTGGCTTTAGGGCAGATATAGGAGAGAGCGGGCTGGGGCTATAGTCTAATGAAAAAGAGAAAGCAAGCTTCATTATCTAGTATAAAAAATGTAAATTTGAGCGCCCTCAAAGGGGGCTAAATCATTTATTTCATTTTGCATAACTATACGATCCATGAGTGGAGAAAAAATTAGCATGAAAGAGGGGCAGTTGCAAGTGCCTAATCAACCTATTATTCCTTTTATTGAAGGAGACGGCATTGGTCCTGACATTTGGGCTGCTTCTGTTCGCGTTTTTGATGCTGCTGTAGAGAAAGCTTATGCTGGCGAGCGCAAAATTGAGTGGAAAGAAGTATTGGCTGGTCAAAAAGCCTTTGATACGACTCAGGAATGGTTGCCACAGGCTACCCTAGATGCTATTGAAGAGTACTTGGTAGCGATCAAAGGGCCATTGACTACCCCTGTAGGTGGAGGAATCCGCTCACTAAATGTGGCTTTGCGTCAGAAGCTTGACCTTTTTGCTTGCGTGCGTCCTGTG
>NC_016940.1:2852500-4345237 GCF_000250635.1 Saprospira grandis str. Lewin
CTAGAAAAGCAAATGTAGGCATGAGTAACGATAAAATAGGTGCAAGACCTATTCGCCGTAAGACCCAGGTTTCCGATTCTATGTTAGACAGAGTCGGGTTAGTCGGACCCTAAGGAGTAGCCGAGAGGCGAATCCGATGGAAAATCAGTTAATATTCTGATACTTGTATATTGGGCGAAGCGGGGACGGAGTTGACGGTCATCTGCTCACTGACGGAATAGTGGGCTAAAGTGTGAAGAGAGGGCAGTAGTGAAGTACGCTGTCTATTTGAAGCACGATAGTACTTGGATCTCATTAGAGAGAAGAGCTAAGATGTTAGTCAGCTTCCAAGAAAAGCCGCTAAGCATTAACTAATATACAAACCGTACCGCAAACCGACACAGGTGGTCGAGGAGAGTATCCTCAGGCGCTCGAGTGATTCACGGCTAAGGAACTAGGCAAATTGGACGCGTAACTTCGGGAGAAGCGTCGCTCTGAGTAATCAGAGCCGCAGTGAAAAGGCCCAGGCGACTGTTTAGCAAAAACACAGGACTCTGCGAATCCGAAAGGAGAAGTATAGGGTCTGACACCTGCCCGGTGCCGGAAGGTTAAGGAAGGGGGTTAGCGCAAGCGAAGCTCTTGACTGAAGCCCCGGTAAACGGCGGCCGTAACTATAACGGTCCTAAGGTAGCGAAATTCCTTGTCGGGTAAGTTCCGACCTGCACGAATGGTGTAACGATCTGGGCACTGTCTCGGCCGTGAGCTCGGTGAAATTGAAGTATCGGTGAAGATGCCGATTACCCACAACGGGACGAAAAGACCCCGTGAACCTTTACTACAACTTAACATTGTCTTTGAGTAATTGATGTGTAGGATAGGTGGGAGACTATGAAGCTGATGCGCTAGTGTTGGTGGAGTCGTCCTTGAAATACCACCCTTTAATTGCTTAGAGACTAACCCGGTGGGGGACATTGTTAGGCGGGTAGTTTGACTGGGGTGGTCGCCTCCTAAAAGGTAACGGAGGCTCCCAAAGGTTCCCTCAGCATGGTTGGTAATCATGCGAAGAGCGTATAAGTACAAGGGAGCTTGACTGTGAGACAGACAAGTCGAACAGGGACGAAAGTCGGGTTAAGTGATCCGGCGGTTCTGCATGGAAGGGCCGTCGCTCAAAGGATAAAAGGTACTCCGGGGATAACAGGCTGATCTCCCCCAAGAGCTCATATCGACGGGGAGGTTTGGCACCTCGATGTCGGCTCGTCACATCCTGGGGCTGGAGAAGGTCCCAAGGGTTGGGCTGTTCGCCCATTAAAGTGGCACGCGAGCTGGGTTCAGAACGTCGCAAGACAGTTCGGTCTCTATCTGTTGTGGGCGCTCGAATATTGAAAGGATTTGACTCTAGTACGAGAGGACCGAGTTGAACAGATCTCTAGTGTACCAGTTGTGCCGCCAGGTGCATGCTGGGTAGCTATATCTGGAAAGGATAAGCGCTGAAAGCATCTAAGCGCGAAGCCAACCTTAAGATGAGTATTCGTTGAAGAGACCTGGAAGATGACCAGGTAGATAGGCTATAGGTGGAAGCACAGTGATGTGTTAGGGAGCCAAGTAGTACTAATTTCTCGAAAGCTTCCTTTTTCTTTCTTTTTTAAAAGAAAGATCGATAATCAACGCACTTTTAAAGTTCTATTACTTTCCTTATGTCATAACGATATAGAGTTTATCCAGAGGGATAGACAAAGATTTAATGGTGGTCATAGCGAGGGGGAGACACCTTTTCCCATTCCGAACAGAGCAGTTAAGCCCCTCAGCGCCGATGGTACTACGAAAGTGGGAGAGTAGGTCACCGCCAACCTAATCTATAAAGCCTGTACAGCAATGTGCAGGCTTTTTTTTGCCCTAAAGAGAGGGCAAGGCCCCGGAGGGGCTGGCGGCTTGCCGCCAAAGAGGAGCGAAGCGAGGACGGCTGAGGGATGGAAAGCAGGGCCGCTGCAGGCGGCAGACCCAAGGCTTTTGCAGCGAAGCGAAAAAGCCTGCAGGGCCGAGCAGACCTGCGAGCTGCGATACAGCCCGACCCGCCCGCAGGGCGGGGCAGCCCCAAAATAACAGCAGCAGAAATAGTACTTTCTTGATTTTGAAGCGATTTGGGAAAACGACTCGAAAAATTGGGATAAAATAGATACTTTTGTGGGCCTTTAGGGCCTTTTTTTCGTCTATAAGGCAAAGCAACCCTCTTACCGCTGAACATAAGCAGCATATAAAAACAGACTCATGGAACCACAGCCAAAAATTAAGAAGCTGAGCATTATTATACCAGCCTACAATGAAGGTCGGACGATACATCGGATTTTGAACAAAGTGCGGGCCGTAGAACTGCCCCTAGGTATAGCTAAAGAAGTAGTGATTGTTAACGATTGTTCTAAGGATGATACAGAAGAAGCCATCAAGCGGTATCAGGCGGCTCATCCAGAGCTTCCTATTCAGTATTTGGCGCATGAGGTCAACAAAGGAAAAGGGGCAGCCTTGCATACGGGAATTGAGCATGCCTCGGGCGAGTACCTCATCATTCAGGATGCGGACTTAGAGTATGACCCCGAGGAATACAATGATTTGCTCAAGCCTGTGCTTTCTGGTTTTGCAGATATTGTTTATGGCTCTCGTTTTATGGGGGGGAACCCTCACCGAATCTTATTCTTTTGGCATAGCATCGGAAATAAGTTCCTGACCTTTCTGTCGAACATGTTTTCGAACTTGAATTTGACAGATATGGAAACCTGTTACAAACTGTTTCGGACCGATATTATTCAGCAAATTGCGTTGAAAGAAAACCGTTTTGGTTTTGAGCCAGAGGTAACGGCTAAAATTGCTCGTATCCCTAAAATCAGAATTTATGAAGTAGGGATTTCCTATTATGGGCGGACCTATGAGGAAGGGAAAAAAATTGGTTGGCGAGATGGATTTAGAGCCATCTATTGTATCTTGAAGTACAATGTTTTTACCGCCAAGCGAAAAATGTTTAAAAATGGAGTCTTCCAAAGCCAATCCTAATTTAGCAGATCCTGTAGGAGAGCGCACATTAGAGCGTTTTCAATTGGCGAAGGACTTTAATTATTGGATGTATCAGAGCATTGCCCCCTATTGTCCATCTCCTTGTTTAGAAATAGGGAGTGGTTTAGGGAATATCTCTCAGCATTTTATTGCGACCCAAAAAGAGATTTGTTTGACTGATTTGCGGCCGCATTACTGCAGTCGTTTAGCCAAGACTTTTGAGGGCGTAGCGGTAAAGCAGCTAGACCTAGTGGCGATGGATTTTGAGCGGCAATATGCAGAGCTGATAGAGCAATTTGCTTCTGTTTATGCACTAAATGTAGTAGAACACATAGAGGATGACCGGCAGGCTTTGGAAAATTGCTGCAAATTGATTCGAAAAGGGGGAAATCTGGTTATCTTAGTTCCTGCTCATCAGTTTCTGTATAATGGTCTAGATGAAGCTTTGGGCCATTATAAGCGCTACAGCAAAAAGGAATTGCGTCAGCTATTTGAACAACTGGGCCTAAAGGTGCTCAAGGCGCAATATTGGAATGCAGCAGCCATGGCGGGTTGGTGGTGGTATGGCCGAATTCGGAAAGAGAGAGAGCTGCCAGCAAGTCCCCTAAAACGTTATAATCAACTTTTACCAATTATTAAGTTCTTGGATCGTTGTCTCTTGGGGCAAATTGGTAATTCGGTGCTCATTGTAGGCCAAAAAAATTAAACTTAGTTTAGACAGCTATTGCTATGAAAATTACAAACGCACTTTCGCATTTTGCCATTGTCGCTATATTACTCTTTGCGGCTATACTTTATTTTAAACCGGTAGCCTTAGATAATAAGTCGCTACCAGAAAGTGATAATATCCAAGCCCGTGGTATGCAGGCGGAAATCCAAAAATATAAAAAGGTAGATGGGGCTGCTCCCCTTTGGACCGATCAGGTCTTTGTTGGGATGCCTTCTTACCAAATTTATGGAGAGTACAACAATAATGTTATCCAAAAGTTATTTTTCTATGTTGTCCGTTTGGGGACACCAGTAAATACTCCACACATCATTTTATTTATGATGATGTTGCTGGCTTATTTGTCGCTGATTATGTTTGGCGTGAATAAATGGTTAGCGGCATTTGGTGGACTTGCCTTTGGCTTGATGACCAATAATTTGGTCCTTTTTGAGGCGGGCCACTCGACAAAGTTGCATGCCATGACCTATATGGCGCCTATTTTAGCCGCCGCCACAATGACCCTTCGAGGAAAGCGGATGCTACTGGGGGCTAGCCTAATGGGCGTCTTCTTGGCTGGACAGATTTCGGCAAACCACCTCCAAATTACTTATTATACCTTTATGATGCTGGCCTTTATTGGCGGAGCATTTTTGGTCAACGCCCTATTCAAGCGAGAACAGCTAATGACCGTCGTTAAGGGCGGAAGCTTGCTAATTATTGCGGCGGTCTTGGCCGTAGGAGCCAACTTATCGGCCCTTTGGACTACCTATGAGTATTCTAAAGAAACCATTCGGGGGAAGTCGGAACTAACGGCCTATACCTTAGATGAAAGCGATGCTCGGACCTTGGCCCAAGAAGGAATGCCTGCCGAAAAAATTGCGCAGTTGCAACAGGCTAGAATCCTTAATGAGCCGATTAAAACAGAGACGATTTTTATCAATCGACTAAAAAATGTAATTGGTCCTGATTATGTAAATGCGAATAAAGAGCGCATCTTGGCGCTAGCTTCTAGCCAACAACAAGATGGCTTGAATAAAGATTACATCTTTGGCTGGAGCTATGGGAAAATGGAAACCTTTACGCTTTTAGTGCCTCACTTTTATGGGGGCGCTAATGGAATGTACTTTGCCGATGATCAATCAAAGAGCGGAATTCAGCTTAGTAAAGAGTCTGCTACGGGAAAGGTGATTCAGAAAATGATGCGCAATGTACAAGACCCTAATCAAAGTCAGCAAATTGCCAATCAATTACTGCAAATGAGTACGCAGTACTGGGGTGCTCAACCCTTTACTAGTGGTCCGGTATATTTTGGTGCCGTGATTTGTCTACTCTTAGTTTTAGGTCTTTTCTTGGCTGATGGACCCCTGCGTTGGGGCCTAGGCTTGGCCTTGCTTTTCCTTACCGTTTTGGCTTGGGGCGATAACTTTAAGGCTTTTAACTATTTTATGGTGGATAATTTCCCCATGTATAATAAGTTTCGGGCAGTGAGTATGGCGCTTTCGGCTGCGCAGGTTTTGGCCGCGCTTTTGGCCATTTTAGGATTGCAAGGATTCTTTAATTTAGAAGATACGGCCAAGCGAGAGAAACTGCTTTATCTAGCCACTGGAATTACAGCAGGTCTAGCTGTTTTTGCCCTCGCCTATAGTTTTGTGGGCGACCTCTCTGCTCCCAATGATGCTCGCCTAGAGGCTATGGTCGCCCAGGCGCCTCAGTGGGCCGAGTACTTAGAAGCCCTAAAAGAAGATCGGGCCAGCCTGATGCGCTCGGATGCACTTCGCTCTTTGGTCTTTGTGCTTTTGGCTGCCGGAAGCCTTTGGGCCTTTAATAGAGGTTACTTTAAGGAGAAATTGATTGCTGTAGCCGCTTTGGTCCTTTTGAGCTTGATCGATTTGGTGGGCGTAGACCTCAATTATGTCAATAAGGAAAGCTTCCAACGTAAAAAAGATGTGGCTAGCGCTCCTCCCATGACAAAAGCCGATCAGCAGGTGCTCGCTGATAAAGATCCCCATTTCCGTGTTTTTGACCTGATTGCTGGCGCCCGCCGTGGTGGCTCTCCCTCTAATTCTTTTGCCAGCTCAGAAGGGGCCTATTTTCATAAGGTGATCGGAGGTTATCATGCCGCCAAACCTATCTTGTTGCAAGAAATGGTAGAGGGCTATTTTAATAGCAATGAAATTTTGACCGATAAGCGGCATTTACTCGAAATGCTGAATGTGAAGTATGTCATGCAAAGCCCCGAAAATGCGGTCCAAATTGCTAACTTAGGAAATGCTTGGTTTGTGGACCAAGTCAAGCAGCTGGAAGATGCCGATGCCGTTTATACCGCCTTGGCTACCTTTAACCCCAGAGTAGAGGCGATCACGACAAAAGCTAATGCAGCTTATCTAGATGGCTTAGCGAATACAGCAAGCTCTGGAGATTATATTCGCCTAACGGCTTATCATCCAGAAAAACTCGTCTATGAGTCGCAGGCCCAAAACGAGCGCTTTGCCGTTTTTTCTGAAATCTATTATCCCGCTAGCAAGGGCTGGCATCTCTACATTGATGGACAAAGAGCCGATCAAGATTTTATTAAGGTGAATTATCTATTGCGTGGGGCCAGAATTCCCGCAGGCAAACATAAAATCGAAATGGTTTTTGAGCCTAATTCGTATTATACTGGCGAAACTGTATCCCTAATCAGCTCTTTGCTGATTCTTTTGGCCCTTTTGGGCACCGGCTTTATAGCTTATCGCCAAGCTCAACTTAAAGCCGAAGAAAGTATGATCTAATAGCCATTAGATGGTACAAATTTAGGCCTCTACGCTTCAGCGTAGAGGCCTATTATTTTGCGGTCTAGCAGGCGCGCAGCGCCGCAGGCTGAGGGATGGATAGCAGTGGCCGAAGGCCAGACCGAGCTTTTGAGCAAAGCGAAAAAAGCGATGGGCCGAGCAGACCTGCGAGCTGCGGTACAGCCCGACCCAGCCGCAGGCTGGGGCAGCCCCAAAAAAATATCAAAAACTAAATCCTATTGCCCTTGCTTAAAATAAAAATCATCCTCAATAGAAGATAACTCCCAAGGAATTTGCACGCCCTCAGAGGCCTTGCGAACATTTCTGCGAACCCTTTTAAAGATGTCTTCTAACTGAATATTGGGCTGCCGCATCTGCGCCAATAATTCCTCCACATAAAGGCTGTGCTCCCCCTTGGGGTTGTTCTTGGCCACCGCCCCCGGAGAGGTCGAAAAGGCAATGAAGGAGTTGTAAGGGGCCGAGTTGATAGAGGCCAAACCGTTGTGGGTGTTGCGGCTGGATTTAAACTCTTTTTTGTAGGGGTTGTCTCGACAAGCATCCAAAATGACAATGTTCAATTCATTGCCCGCATAGTCCATTTCCACCAAAACACGGCCCAAATCTACCGACTCAAATTCAATGTCTTGGGCCTTCCGAATATCGGCATTCACAGGCACCAAATAGTTGCGCCCATCGGCCTGCAAACCATGGCCCGTATAGAAAAATAGCCCAACACCGCCCTCTTCCTTGAGCTTTTGACCAAAATCCCGAATCGCCCGCTTCATGTCTTCCTGCTTGGCATTGGTGTAGAGCATGACCTCAAATCCAGAACGCTGCAGCTCCTCCGCCATCGCCAAAGCATCCGACTGCGGGTTTTTTAAAGGCTTATGCTTATAGCTCGAATTGCCAAAAACTAGGGCCAAACGCTTTTTCCCCTTAGGGATATTGCTCAGCGCAGGCAAGACCAAACCCTTAATATCACTGGGGTCCAGCTTGTTTTCTGCAAAAGGATCGCTGGCCTTGCTCTCGGTTTTGGGCTCCTCTTTTACTAAGGTCGAAATCGTCTCAAATTGCCCATTATTCCAGCGAACTCTAGCGGTAGACCCATCGGCATAGGTATAAATTCCCTCCCCAACAATCTGGTTGTTCTTAAAAATACCACTAAAACTCTCGCCATTGGCCCATTTGTAGGTCCCTTCTCCCTCTCGCCAATTATTGGCATATTCGCCAATGTATTGCTCCCCATTTACATGGAAAAAATGCCCGTAACCATGCCGCTTATTGGCCCTAAATTGCCCCTTATAAACATTGCCGTTTTTAAAGGTATAATTGCCCCGGCCATGCATCTGGCTCTCCTTAAATTCTCCAATGTACTTATCGCCATTGTCAAAAATAAAACGCCCTTTACCGTTCTCACAATCGCCAACGGTACAGCCTTTTTCTTGGGCCAAAAGGAAAAAAGGCAGAAAAAATAAGCTCAAAAGTAGTCTGTGTTTCATAGTAGCTGCAATTTGCAAAATAATCATAAAGGGGGGCTTCCCGCAGCCCTTTTTAGCGGGGCTGCGGGCGCTATGCTGCGGGGCTCGCTATTCGCTCGGCCCTTCGGCGCTAGCGCGCCTCGGTCTGCCCCTTTGGGGCACCCACTCCGCAGCGCTAAGCCATTTGGCCCTGCGGGCCAGGCGGCTTCGCCGCCCAATGGACCAAAATCGGGCCAAGGGAATTTAACTTATTAAATATAGTTTAAAGTGATCTGCCCCCTTCTTTCTCTAAAAATAAGCCCTTAGATTGATTCTAAATAATAAAACCAATGTCTAAATATATAACAACTTCTTACCTCATAGAGGGCATGTCCTGCGGGGCCTGTGCCCAAAGTGCAGAAAAAATTCTCTCCCGCCAAAAACAACTCAGCCGAGTATCGGTCAATTATGCCAGCAAAAAGGTCCAAATTACCGCAGAGCAATCGCCAGATTTAGAGCAGCTCAATGCCGCCCTCAAAAAAGCAGGTTTTCAGTTGCTGCCCCCCGCTCCCGATCAAAGAGCAGTAGCCCGAGAACGGGCCAAAAAGAAGCAACAACAAAGTTTCCGCCAGTTATTTTTGGCCAGCTTGTTTGCCCTTCCTCTTTTTGTCGTCTCTATGCTGATGCCGCCTTTTGCAGGCGATAATTACCTCATGCTATTTTGGGCCTCTATGATTTTGTTTGGCCCCGGACGACAGTTTTTTGTCAAGGCTTGGCAACAACTGAAAGTAGGCCAATCTAATATGGATACTTTGGTGGCTCTAGGCACAGGAACGGCTTATGTATATAGTCTGGTCGCTACTTTTTTGCCCAATTGGTGGAGCAGCCAAGGCCTTAGCCCTCATGTTTATTTTGAAACAGCTGGCCTGCTGCAAACCTTTATCCTTTTGGGCCGATACTTAGAGGGCCGAGCCAAGGCCAAAGCCTCTAAAGCCTTAGATGCCCTCTTAGATTTACAACCCCCTACGGTCCAAATTTGGCAGCATGAAATCTGGACCGAAATGCCCTTGGCCGCAGCTCAAGCAGGGGACCGCCTGCTCATCCGTCCAGGCGAACAAATTCCCCTAGATGCGACTATCCTCGAAGGTGAATCAGAGGTGGATGAACAGCTGTTGACTGGAGAATCTCTGCCCCAACACAAACTAGTCGGTGCCCCCATTTGGGCAGGCACGCTCAACCAAACGGGCCGTTTGCTGGTAGAGGCCAAAAAAGGAGCCGACCAAAGCCGTTTGGCCCAAATTATTGAGCTGGTCGAAACTGCCCAAAGCTCTAAGGCCCCCATTCAAAAATTGGTGGATAAGATTTCAGGGATTTTTGTGCCTGTTATTTTGGTTTTGGCCCTGCTTACCGCCTTAATTTGGTTCTTTTTTGGACCAGCACCGGTCTGGAGCCATGCCCTAAATAATATGGTGGCTGTTTTGGTCATTGCTTGTCCCTGCGCTCTAGGATTAGCTACTCCCATGGCTATTATGCTAGGCATTGGCCGAGGGGCCAAGTTGGGCTTGCTGCTCAAAGGGGCGGAGAGTCTAGAAGCCGCCCAAGCCATTGATGCCTTTGTCTTTGATAAAACGGGTAGCCTTACCGAGGGCCAAATGAAGCTTCAGGCAGAAGAATGGCGGCAATCTATGGCCCATTATTGGCCCGCACTTTACGCCTTGGAAGAAAACTCAGAGCATCCATTAGCCAAGGCTTTGCTAAACTTGAGCGAGCGCCCCAGCCATTTACCAAAGGTAGACCATTTTCAGGCCCGCTCTGGCCGAGGCGTTTTGGGCCAGATTGCTGGACAAACTTATGCGGTGGGCAATCGCCAGTTATTAGTAGAGCAAGGGCTCGATCCTAAGGATTTAGCCCATGGACCTTGGCGAAGCTGGGAGGCCGAAGGCCAATCGGTCCTCTTTTTTGCCGTAGAACGGCAGCTCATTGCCGCCTTTGCCTTCTCCGATGTATTAAGAGATGGGGCCAAGGAAACGGTAGCGGCCCTACAAGCTCGTGGCATCAAGACCTATATGTTGAGCGGTGACCAAAAAGTGGTAGTGGACCGCCTAGCCAATGAGTTAGGCATTGCCCATGCCCAAGCGGAACTCTTACCAGAAGATAAAATCAACTTCATTAAGGAGCTGCAGGCTCAAGGACTAAGGGTGGCTATGCTCGGAGATGGCCTAAATGATGCCCCCGCTTTGGCCCAAGCCGATTTAGGAGTATCCCTAAATGCAGGAACAGGAGTGGCCCTAGAAGCTGCAGAAGCCTTGTTGCTCAAGAATGAACCCTGGCAGCTCATTCAACTACTCGATTTGGGCCAAGCGAGTATGAAAATTTTGCGACAGAATTTATTCTGGGCCTTTGCCTATAATTTGCTGGGGATTCCCATTGCAGCAGGACTGCTTTATCCTTTTACGGGTTATTTATTGGATCCAATGTTAGCTGGCGCCGCTATGGCTTTTAGTTCGGTTTCTGTAGTGCTCAACAGTTTGCGCCTGCTCTCTTGGCCCATTTCCAAAATGGCTGCCTAGCCTTACTGCTGTTAGAGCGGTATTCGTCGCTAGGCTCCTCATGCGTTGTCATAACCCGCCCACCCACCCCTCTGCGGGATTCCCTAAGGAATCCCTTGGGGGAGGCTGGGCCATTTTTGCAGCAGACAGGCGGCGAAGCCGCCGCAGGCCTAGCGATGTGCAGCAGGGCGGCGCAGCCGCAGACCCAGGCCGTTAGGCCGCAGGGCCGAGCGAGTAGCGAGCTGCGAAACGTAGCGCCGCAGCTCTGCTGCGGAGGCCCAAAAACCTCAAAATAAGTCGCTCAACAAAAGCGGCTTTTGCCGAACAAGCCTTATATTTGCGCCCAAATTCTATTGCGAAACCGCTCATCGAGCTGCAGAATATATACTAAACATGAAAATCTCACTTAACTGGTTGAAGCGTTACCTAAGCTGCGACCTATCTTTAGATAAAATTAGCGAAAGACTGACCGATATTGGATTAGAAGTAGATGGAGTAGAAACCACGGAAACAATTCCGGGTAGTTTGCAAGGGCTAGTTGTTGGCTATGTAGAAAGCTGCGAAAAGCATCCAGATGCCGATAAACTTTCTCTTACTCAAGTGAATGTAGGAGCCGAAGAATTACTTCCTATTGTCTGTGGCGCCCCCAATGTAGCCCAAGGGCAAAAAGTAGTAGTGGCCACTGTGGGCACCACCCTCTATCCCGAAAAAGGCGATGCCTTCAAAATTAAAAAAGGAAAAATCCGTGGTCAAGTTTCTATGGGTATGATCTGCGCCGAGGATGAAATTGGTCTGGGCCAATCTCATGCGGGCATTATGGTTTTGGACCAAGATGCGCCTGTTGGTAGCCCCATGGCGGATTATATCAACAGCATTGGAGGCTATAAGGGCAAAAAAGCCGAAACCGACGCCCTCATTGAAATCGGTTTGACCCCCAACCGCTCAGATGCCACTAGCCATTATGGTGTTGCCTTTGACCTAGCTGCCGCCCTTAACTTTGAAGAGGAGGGGAGCGCCAAACTAGAACTACCTGCTGTAACAGACTTTGCCCTAGGTACCTCAAAATTGGCCATGGGACTAGAGGTAAAAGCAACAGAAAAAGTGGTCCGCTATTCGGGCCTAGTCATTGAAGGCATAAAGGTTCAGGACTCTCCCGAATGGTTGCAACAACATCTTAAAGCCATTGGGATTCAGCCAACTAACAATATCGTAGATATTACCAACTTCGTTTTGCATGAAATGGGCCAGCCCTTGCATGCTTTTGATTACGAGCAGATTAAATGCGCTAAAATTCAACTAGATTGCCTAGCCGCCGATACGCCCTTTTTGGCCTTGGATGGCCAAGAATATCCATTGCGCGCCGAGGATCTCATGATCTGTGATGCAGAAGGCCAAGCCCTTTGCATGGCAGGCGTTTATGGGGGAAAAGATTCTGGCGTGAGCGAAAAAACCGTAAACATCTTCTTGGAATCGGCTTGTTTTGATGCTCAAAGCATCCGCCAATCGAGCATGAAGCATAATTTGCGGACCGATGCCGCCACTCGCTTTGAGAAAGGCAGCGACCCCAATGCTACTATCTATGCGCTTCAACGTGCCGCCCTTTTGATTAAAGAGTTGGCTGGTGGAGAATTTGGCAGCGAATTGATGGATTACTATCCTCAGCCCGTCGCCCGCCCAGAAGTAAAACTACGCTACAAGCGCCTTAATGGCTTGATTGGGGTAGAATTGCCCAAAGCCGAGGTCAAAAGAGTATTGGCCCTTCTAGATATGCCTATTGTCTCCGAAGATGAAGAGCAACTCATTGTTGCCGTACCCACCAACAAGACCGATGTCTTGAGAGAAGTGGATATCATTGAGGAAATTCTCCGCATCTATGGATTCAATAAGGTGCCGAACTCCGATAAAGTAGCCTATAATCTTAGCTTTCCCCAAAAGCCAGAGAGCCTAAAACTCCGCCATCGCTTGGCCGAAAACCTAGCCGCCGCAGGCTATACCGAAATGATGGCCCTCTCGCTTTCTAAAAATAGCTATTACGAAACCCTTTATCCCATTGCTACAGAGCAATTGGTAGAAATTCACAATACCTCTAATCAAGAGCTGAGCCTCATGCGCCCCTCTATGCTCATGGGCGGCCTAGAAGCCATTTTGCACAACCAAAATCGCCAACAAGATAACCTCCGCTTTTTTGAGTTTGGCAAAACTTACCGCAGAGATGAACAAGGCGCTTTTGTAGAAACCGAACGCCTAGCTTTCTTCCTCACCGGAAAAAAACAAGAGGAAAGCTGGTTGCAGCCTCAAACCGAATTGAGCTACTACGACCTCAAAGCAGTGGTGGAAAATAGCCTAGCCAAATTGGGCATTGACCTCAACGCACGCAATATCCAACAGCAAGTTATTGAGGATGAAAAACCTTGGGCCTATGCCCTCCAAGCTAATATTCGCCTAGGCAAAACCGCCGACGAACTATTGGTTATGGGCCGAGTAGACCCCGAACTCCTCTATGAATTTGGCATCAAAAAACCGGTCTACTTTGCTAGCCTCAATTGGGAGACCCTCATGAAGGTAGTGGCCAAGAAAAAGGTCAAATATCAACCGATTAGCAAGTTCCCCGCTATGCGTAGAGACCTCGCTTTGGTCGTGGATAAGGCTGTTCGCTTTACTGAAATTGTAAAAATTGCAGAAAAGCAGGCAAAAAAATGGCTAAAAGCTGTAAATTTATTCGATATTTATGAAAATGAAAGCCAACTCGGAGAAGGCAAAAAGTCTTATTCTGTTAGCTTCATTTTTCTAGATGAAAATAAAACCTTGAAAGATAAAGAGGTGGATAAGGTGATGAAACAGCTTATGCAGCAGTACGAAAAACAACTGCAAGCGCTCATTCGCCGCTAAACCTCCTAGCCTTATCATTATGAGTCTTTTAGACGAGAAATTAAGCGAAGTTCTACAAAAAGTTCAGCTCTTGTTGCAAGAAAACCAATTGCAAAAACAAGAGCTGCAGCGCCTTCGTCTACAAAACGAAGAACTTCGGGCCCAACAAGACCAACTGCAAGAAAAATTGCAGGCCCAATCGGCCCAAAATGCTGCCCAACAACAACTTCAATCACAGGTTTCGAAATATATAGAGGATATTGATTCTGCCATTGAATGGCTGAAAGCACTCGATTAAACTATGTCGAAAGAAAATCTCCATAGCATCAAAGTAGAAATAGCCGGACGTAGCTACCCGCTTTTTGTAACCGACAAAGAGCGAGAGGCCGTCCTGTTGCTCGGAGAAAAAATTAACGAAGAGATTAACGATCTGCATGCTCGCTATGCCAATAGCCTAGTTAAACAGGATATTATGGCCATGCTATTACTTACCTACGGCAAAAAAATGCAAGAATTAGAAGAAAGTACTAGCCTGCCCTCCATAGAAGATAAAATCAATCAACTCCAAAATCTTTTATCCGAAATCCCCCTTGAAGATTAAGCACTTTTTGTAAAATTTCCCTTGTCTAAAAGTTTGTACCGCATTTTGTTGCCCAGCTCGCTGGGCCCTACATACTTTTACTATTCTTTTTAAATTATAACGACAATGGAAATCATCATAGCCCTTTTGGGCCTTGCCATCGGTTCCGGCCTAGGGTACTACCTCGGTACTAAGGTCCTGAACAAAACGGTGCGCGACAAAGAAGAGGACCTGGAATCTAGAATCCAAGATATCCTCCAACAAGCTAAAGATAAAAAAGCCGAGGCCGAAGCCGACGCCCGCCAAGCCGCTTCCAAAATTATTGAGGACGCTAAACGCAATGGCGAAAATATTAAACGCAAGAAAATTAAAGAGGCTAAAGATCTCTACAATAAAAAGAAATCTGAATTTGATGCCAAGGCTAACCGCCGAGACCAACAACTGAAAAATGCCGAGAATAAGGCTAAGGAAAAAGAAAACCAACTCCGCCAAGAAGAAGGAAAACTTAAAAAGGAGACCGAGGCAAATGCTAAACTCCGCCAACAACTAGAACAGAAAATTCAAGATACTACCGCCAAAGCAGAAGCTATGGCCCAACAAGAAGAACAGTTCCGATTTGCACTCGAAAAAGTCGCCAAGATGTCCGCCCAAGAAGCTAAAGAAGAACTGATCAAAAATATGCGCGATAAGGCCGAATCCGAAGCTATCGCCCTGGTGAAAGACCGTATCGAAGAAGCTAAGTTAACCGCTAATAAGGAAGCAAAAAAGATTGTGATCCAAACCATTCAAAGAATGGCCGCAGAACACACAATCGAAAATACCGTTTCTGTCTTCCACCTCGATTCTGATGACCTCAAAGGCCAAATTATCGGTAGAGAAGGCCGAAATATCCGTACCCTAGAAGCCGCTACCGGCGTAGAGGTGATCGTAGACGATACCCCCGAAGCCATCATTATCTCTAGCTTCGACCCCGTCCGCCGTGAGGTTTGCCGCCTCTCTCTACAACGACTCGTTGCCGACGGACGCATCCACCCTGCCCGCATCGAAGAAGTAGTGGCCAAAACACGCAAACAAATCGAAGAGCAGATTATGGAAATCGGTCAACGCACCGTGATCGATCTCAATATCCATGGTATGCAACCCCAACTTATTCGTATGGTGGGCCGCATGCGCTTCCGCTCTTCTTATGGCCAAAACTTACTCAAACACTCTATCGAAACCGCCAAGCTTTGCGCTACTATGGCCGCCGAATTAGGCCTCTCTCCCCGAGAAGTTAAAATGGCCAAAAGAGCCGGACTCCTACACGATATCGGAAAAGTATCTGAGGAGGAAACCGAACTCTCGCACGCTATCCTCGGTATGAAGCTTTGCGAAAAACATGGCGAAAAAGCGCCCGTGATTAACGCCGTTGGTGCCCACCACGATGAGGTCGAAATGAAGTTTATTATCTCGCCCATTATCCAAGCTTGTGATGCCATTTCTGGGGCCCGCCCCGGCGCCCGCCGAGAAATTCTCGAAAGCTATATCCAACGAATCAACGAACTGGAACAACGTGCGCTCTCTTATGATGGCGTCCAAAAAGTTTACGCTATGCAAGCCGGCCGCGAACTCCGCGTGATCGTAGAAGCCGATAAGGTGAGCGACCAAAAAGCCGACGAACTGTCTTTCCTCATCTCTCAGCAGATCCAAAACGAAATGCAGTACCCCGGCCAAATTAAAATTACGGTCATCCGTGAAAAACGTGCCGTGGCTTTCGCCCGCTAATAAGAAGCATTTGCTATATCGCCCCTCCGCAATTTGTGGAGGGGCTTTTTTTTTGCCTTTTTTTGGGGCCCGCGGCCAGCTAGGCAAAGCCTAGCTGGCCGCCGCTATGCTGCGCCGCTCGCAGGTCTGCTCGGCCCTGCAGCCGCCGTAGGCGGCTTGGGTCTGGCCCTGCGGGCCACGGCTGCGCAGCGCTGGGCCGCTCGTCTTTTGTGCTTTCTCTATACGCTCTGCTCTGGCCCCCTTGGCCCAAAATCCAATTTTCTAGGCCTGTGTATCAGGATAAAGTATATAGGGCTTCCCCCCGCTTAATGTTAGAAGCAATTCCTCTCTCTATACAGCTCATCACAAGGCAGAAGCAACTGCGGGCTAGAGCTAATCTGCTGGACCAAGAGCAGGCGGCGAAGCCGCCTGCAAAGGGCCGAAGGCCCGCGGCTGAGGGGCTGTAGCAGGGCCGCCAAAGGCGGCAGACCAAAGCGGCTTTTGCCGCTGCAGGGCCGAGCAAACCTGCGAGCTGCGCAATGGCCCGACCCGCCCAAAGGGCGGGGCAGCCCCCAAAAAACAACTGCAAAATCGCCCCCTCCCAAAATTATCGCCCGCTTTAACCTCTAGTTAATAGTAGCTTAGTATCTTGAGTTCACTATCTTAGTCAAAATCACAAGCACCCACCATAAAATAACTGCGATGAAAAAACTTCTCCTCGGCCTACTGCTCCTGCCCCTTAGCCTAGCCAGCCAAAGCCTTACCGACGATTTTAGCGATGGCGACTTTACTAGCAACCCTAGCTGGACCGGTGACCAAGCTCAATATACTATCGATACAAACAATGCGTTGGCCATCAATGACCTTGGCAATACTGGCAATAGCAGCCTGTATGTGGGCGCCAATATGCAAGATAGTACCGTTTGGGAGTTCCTGATTAAAACTGACCTGACCACCTCAGGACCCTCTGGCTCTAATAAGGTACGTGTCTATCTCCAAATCGATCAAGCCGATGTTAACGCTAACCTCAATGGCTACTATCTGGAGTTTGGCGAAAGTGGCAGCAATGACGCCCTAGAGCTTTACCGAATTACAAACGGCTCTTCCTCTAGCCTGATCCGTGGAACAGATGGCCAAATGGCCGGCCCTAGCAATAATGTCCGTGTCCGCATTAGCCGAGATAATGCCGGCAACTGGGAGCTAAGCGCCGATTATAGCGGAGGTACTAACTTCGTCTCGGAAGGCACCACCCAAGATAATAGCCATAATGCAGGCAGCTTCTTTGCTATCCGCACGTATTATTCTTCTACCCAAGGCGACCGCTTTTCCTATGACGATATTTCGATTTCGCCCCTTTTTGTGGACCAACAAGCGCCCAGCTTGCTCTCAGCCTCTGCCGCCTCGGCAACTACTGTAGCAGTGCTTTTTGATGAGGCCCTAGACCCCACAACAGCCAATAATGCCGCTAACTATAGCCTGAATAATGGTGTAACGGTCTCCGCCGCTCAAATTGATGCCCAAAATCCTAATCAGGTGAACCTGACGGTAACTAGCATGCAGTCGCAAACGAGCTATCAGCTAAGCGTGAATAATGTGGAGGACCTCTCGGGTAATGCCCTGAGCAACCAAAGCACTACCTTTACTTATGTTCAGTTGGTCACCCCCGCTTATCAAGATCTCATCTTCAATGAACTGATGATCGATCCCTCTCCCACAGTCAATTTACCCGAAGCCGAGTTTATCGAAATCTATAACCGAGGCACAGGGGCCGTGGACCTCAGCAATTATGAGCTGATCCACCGCAGCGCTAGCAGCGGTACCGAAACTAGCCGCAGCCTAGCCAATTATATCCTCTTGCCCAATGAATACCTGATCCTGCACAATGATGCCGCCTATACAACGGCTAGCAATCAACAGCAGATTCCTGGCTTTCCCTCTCTAAATAATACCAGCGCCTACCTGCTGCTCAAAACGCCCGCAGGCCAATTGGTCGATAGCATTTTGTATAGCAACGATTGGTACCAAGATGATAATAAAGATGCCGGCGGCTGGACCCTAGAGCTAATCAACCCCAATTTGGTCTGTAAGGGCGGCAATAACTGGATCGCCTCCAACGATCTTAATGGCGGAACCCCAGGCGCCCCCAATTCGGTCCTGGATAATACCGTAGATACTACAGCCCCAGTCATTCTTCAAGCCCGTCAGGCCTCTGTGAATCAGGCGGTTTTGGTCTTCGATGATATTTTAGATGCCCTAGCTGCCACGGACATAGCTAACTATAGTATAGATAATGGCCTGAATGTCGTTTTTGCCCAGCTCTTGGACCAATATACCGTTGAGCTGACCTTCAATAGCAATATGCAAAGCCAAAATACCTATAGCATTACAGCCAATAATGTGGGCGACTGTGTAGGCAACCTAGCCAATAGAACGGCTAGCTTTGTCTATTATGAAGTGGAAGCCGCCGAACATTATGATATCCTAATCAACGAAATCTTGGCCGATGCCTCTCCCTCTGTGGGCTTGCCAGAACTCGAGTTTGTAGAGCTTTATAACCGCTCCAATAAGTATATCAACCTGCTTAATTATCGCTTTAGCGATGGGACAAGTAGCCGAGATGCCGTCTTCCCTTTCTATATCTTGGCCCCCGGCGAATATCTCATCATTAGCGGAGAAGAACAGGGCCAATCTTATAACAGTTTTGGCTCAGCAATCACATTCACGACCTTTCCAGACCTCAACGCAGGGGGAGAGCTCATTAGCCTGAGTGCCGCAAACGGAAATATTATTGATGCCGTAGACTTTAGCTCCGACTGGTATAGCGAAAGCAGTAAGGCCGATGGTGGCTGGACCCTCGAACGCATCAATCCTAACCGCCCCTGCGAGGGCGCTAGCAACTGGATGGGCTCTATCGCTCAACCGCCCAATTATGCTACGATTGGGGGAACGCCCGGAGAAGAAAATTCGGTCTACCAAGATAATCCCGACCAATTCGCTCCCGACCTTATCCGCGCTTATCCTTTTGGGGCCAGTATTGCCGCCAATGGCGATAGCATCCGCCTCTTTTTCTCCGAGGCTTTGGATGATAGCACGGCCGTTAACTTGGCCAACTTTAGTCTAGATAATGGCCTGATGGTCCAAGAGGCCTATCTGGAAGCCCCCAACTACAATACTTTGGTCATTGTTACCGATCAAGGACTAAGCGCTAATACGATTTATACCATTAGCCTAACCAATGGCCTGACCGATTGCGTAGGCAATCCCATCGGCCTGATCAATAGTACCCGCTTTGCCCTGCCCCAAAACATTGCGGCTGGCGATCTCCAACTTAATGAGGTCCTTTTCAATCCCGCTACGGGCGGTAGCGATTTTGTAGAAATCTATAACGCTTCGGAGAAGGTGCTCAACCTAGGCGACCTCTGGATCGCCAACACCACCGAAGAAAGTAGTTTGCTGGATGATGCCAATCGAGTAGTGGGCAATTTGCTCATTTTCCCTGGCAGTTATGCCGTACTCACTGAGGGAGCCGCCAATCTGGCCCGCCAATATGCCCGCCCAGTAGGCCAACCCACTCCCGATTTAAGCAAGATGCTCGAAACAGACCTGCCTGCTTATAATGATGATGAAGGAACGGTTTTAATCTATAGCGTAACGAATAATCAGGCGGTCTTTGTGGACCAATTTGATTATTCTGAGGATTTCCATAATGAATTGCTCGATGAGGTGGATGGCGTTTCTCTAGAACGCATCGACCTAAATGCGCCTACCAACGATCCTAATAACTGGCATTCGGCGGCGCAGGCCGCTACCTTTGCCACTCCAACTTATGAGAATAGTAGCGCTTTGCGCAATGAGGTCTTGGGCCAAGAATTACTAGAGTTGCCCAATAACACTTTCTCGCCCGATGGCGACGGCTTTGAGGATTTTCTATTGATTAACTATAGTTTGCCCGGTCCCGATTATGTGGCAGAGGTTGCCGTCTATGATGCAAATGGCCGCTTTATTAAGCAGTTGGTGCAGGGCGAAAGTCTCTTGCAAGAGGGCTTTTTGCAATGGGATGGCAGCAATGAAGCCGGCGAAAAGGCCCTGGTGGGTCCCTATGTCATTCTGGCTAAGTTGGTTTCTCCCTCTGGAGACACAAAAGTGGAAAAGAAGACTTGTGTGCTGGCCGCCAAGTTTTAATCCCCAAGCAAAATGAGCCGTTTAGGCGCTAGTTTTAGATAAGCAATTAGTCATTTCTATGGCTAGTTGCTTATTTTTTTGGGGCCCGCGGCCGACTAGGCTCCGCCTAGCTCGGCCGCCGCTATGCTGCGGGGCTCGCAGGTCTGCTCGGCCCTTCGCTTTTTTTTCGCTTTGCTCAAAAAAAGCTCGGTCTGGCCTTCGGCCACCCGCTCCGCAGCGCTGGGCCAATGCCCGCCTGGCCCATAAAAAAAGGCTGGGCCAAAAACAGCTAGCTTATAGTTGTTGTCAAAAGAGAAAGCGGGCGGTACTGCCGTTTTGGACCAACTATAAAATAAAAATCCCCTCGCAAGGAGGGGAGAGTAAAAGTAATGATAAACGCCTGTTTGTTAGTTAGTGCCAGGGACTTCATCATCTTCCAAAACTTCAACTTCTACCTTAGCAGAGCTGTTTTCGGAATTTTCCAACACCAAGAGACGATGCCCAAGCGGTAGCTGTAGGCGAGCATTTTGGCTGTTTTGTAGGCGATAAACTTGATCGGGAGTATCTGCCGAATTAGCTACAGTATAATACTGAAGGTTGTCTCCTTCTAGTAGCTGTAGGCGAATCGTTTCTCCACCCGCAAGCAAGCCCTCTAGCTTGACGACTCGGCTTTGGGGGGCGAGATCAAATTCAAAGAGGTCGTAGTTTTCTTCTTCCTCGCTATTGTTGTTGCTGCTGCTTGAGCGGCGACGGAAATACTTCAGTTCGTAGAAGTTGGTCACTTTGTGCAGTTCTCTGTAGTAGTGCCCAATTAGGCGACCAAAGGCCCCAAAGAGTACGGTGGCCAATTCCTTACGCAAGGCCTCTAGGCTAGCAGAGTGAATGCTTTTTTGGCCCTCATTTCCTTGCTGTTCTTGGCGCAAAAGCTCTAGCTGCTGCCCAAAAGCAAGGATATCTCCACCCAATGTTCCTAGTTGCGGGTCCATGCTAAGCGCTTCTCCTAAGGTCATTACAGATTCAATGCGCATTTCATAAGCTCCTTTCTGGAAAGGGGCGCGGCCATTAGGCAGCAAAGATTGATACTGATTGCTTCTGTCATCATAAATCATCTGAATCTCTACATCCCATCGACGGATTTTCTCGCTAGAAAGCAAGGCCGTCATATTTGTAAAATCAAGCGTCTTTAGACGATAAGCATTGATTTGGAGCGTCTTTGCTCGATATTGGCGAACAAAGTTGCTATAGGCGGGCTGCACAAAGGTCAAGATGTCTTGAATAACCGCATCATTCGGGGCTTCTGCCATAAGCTTGTGAATGTGGTCCGTAGACATCAGGTACATTTTCTTTAAGCTGCTTTGAGTAGAGCTATTGACGAAGTTCTCAATCTTGCTCCAGTCTTCTCTATATCCCATAAGTTTTGTGTTTAAATGGGGTTAATGAATAAATTACGTTATAAAACTACAGGTATACTTTTAAAATGTCAAGCCTTTTGCCAAAAAAATATAACTTTTTAACATTTACTGTTTACGCAGCGCTATTTTTTGTAGTTGATCAATTAAATTTAGTACTGTACTATAGTAGAACAGTTGTTTTGGGGCAAGAGCTGAATGACAGCAGGGAAAAAGCTAATGTTTAGTACTTATCTGCAACTTACAAACAGCTTGGGCCTGGCGCCAGAGCTAATCTGCAGTTGCAAAACGTCTCTGGCGTGGCGCCGGAGCTAATCTGCATTTGCAAAACGCCTCTGGCCTGGCGCCAGAGCTAATCTGCATTTGCAAAACGCCTCTGGCGTGACGCCGGAGCTAATCTGCATTTGCAAAACGCCTCTGGCGTGACGCCGGAGCTAATCTGCATTTGCAAAACGCCTCTGGCGTGGCGCCGGAGCTAATCTGCAGTTGCAAAATGCCTCTGGCGTGGTGCCAGAGCTAATCTGCAGTTGCAAAATGCCTCTGGCGTGGTGCCAGAGCTAATCTGCAGTTTACAAACTCCTCCGGGCGTATCTAAAATGCTCTATCTTTTTTTTCTGGACCGACCCTACTACAGTTTAGGGATAGGCGCTTAGGAGCTAAATATGGAAGGCAGTTATATTTTTGGGCCAAGAATCCTGCAGCCTAAAGGCCTGCTGGGCCGAGCTGTAGGTTGAAACCTACAGCCAATTAACGAATGCAGTTTAATATAGTATGGAAGGTTAAAACCTTCCATAAACAAACATCTTCTAGGCTGCCTAAATCATAAATAGAGCAGTTCTGAGGGCCGTTAAAAGCGGTAGAGGATTTTAATCCTCTCCGCACTATAGATGTAGTATATAATTGTTGTATGGCTGTAGGTTTCAACCTACAGTTATTGTCGAAGCGCCCGGACCTCCATTCGGCCTAGCGATGCGAAAGGGGGCGGCGAAGCCGCAGACCAAGGCCGTCAGGCCGCAGGGCCGAGCAGACCTGCGAGCCCTGAAGCGTAGCGCCGCAAGGCGAAGCCGCAGCGGAGGCCCCAAAAAAACAACTAAATAAAAGCGTCCGTAAATAGGAGAGGGGAGGAAGAGAAAAGAGATAAAACTTGCAGAGCGGCTAGATTGGAACTATTTTAGCGCAAAGAGTGATATTCCCCCAACAACCCCATTAAAGTGAAAATACTATGTGGAAAAACTATCTTTATTTGGCCTTAGCCCTATTTATTTTGACCGCCTGCGATTCGGATAAGCCGAGCAGCAAACCTGCGGTATTAGTAGACACCGATAATTCGGTTCAAAGAGGTGATCGTCCTATGTCTGAGGCAGAAGCGACAGCTATGGCGGTACAAACGGCGATTAAAGAAGGTCTGAGCAGTGGAAAAAGCTTTAAGGAAGCGATTCCGGGCTATCAATTTGGTATGCAAGCCGAAGACATCAAGAAGGCGCATAAGAAGTTGGCCCGCAAAGGGAAAGTAGAGCGCTTTAAGTCGGCTAGAAGTCGAGAAGAAGGGGCTTATGCCTATCAGTTGCCAGTGGCGGGAGAGGCCCTGCCTATTATTTTTGACTTTGAGTATAGCGAAGAGGCTGGGCTTTATGCGGGCAAGGGGCTAATTCGTTTGGAAGAGGGGCAAAATAGTACAGATGTCTTAAACGTAACGGCTGATTTGTTTAATGAATGGTATGGACAGCCTTCTTTTGAGCTGCCCGTACACAACTATTGTAAGCGTTATTTGTGGGTAGAAGGCAACCGTTTGGTTGATTTGGCCTGTGAGCTAGATGGCGTGCAAGTTCGCTTTTATAATCTAGAAGAAGGTATGCCTAATTTATTTGAGGAAAAAGGCAAAACGCCAGAAAAGTCAAAAGAAGAAATGGAATTACAACTAGAGGAAGAGCCTACTCCTTTGACGCAGTAGGATTTAGGCAAAATAGCAGAGCAAAAGGGCCGATGAGTTGAACTGACAACTTGTCGGTCTTTTGTTTTGTTAGCATCATTTTTGCCCTTAGAGGTTGATTTTTTAATTAAACAAAACAAGCATGAAAAAGCTATTATTTTTTGTATTGACACTATTTGCTGTACAAGCACAAGCACAAATTGGCCAAGGATTATTTGCTGGTGGAGGACTAGGGCTAACTGTAGAGAGTGGTAAGTCAGAATTTGGCAACCTAAGTGTTGAAGGACCTACAACAACGGGCTATTCTTTTGCTCCAAAAGTAGGGTACTTTTTTACGGACAACATTGGTGCAGGCTTAGAGCTTATGGTATCGGGTGTAAATACATCATTGGAAGACGACAAAACAACCTCAACTATTGTAGGTGTGGGTGTATTTGGTCGTTATGCTATTGGTTTGGGTGAAGAGGAAAAATTTGCCATTGTTGGAGATTTGAATCTTCGTTATATGAGCCAAACTGGAGAAACAAAAACAGGGAATGTTACTGTAGAAGATGATCCTATTAACACTGTAGCTGTAGGAATTGCTCCTAGTTTGTTGTATTTCCCTACGCCTAAGATTGGTCTAGAAATGGGCTTGGGTAATATTATCTCTTATGAGAACCAAGTGGAGAAAATCAATGGTGGTGATGATAAAATTACTAGCAATACTTTTGAGTTGTTCAATTTGAATAGCTTGAACCTAAACATTGGAGCGAGTTATTACTTCAATCGCTAGGATTAAGGAGGGATGGTTTAGGGTTTTGTGTATCTGAATAAAATTTGGGCTTTTAGTTTGACGTTCAAAAGCAGGGTTCATCCAATTATTGCCTAGGGACAAGCCCCTAGGCTAATCTAAATGGAGTCAGCCCTAAGAAGGGCCTCAACTGCTTATATAGAAGGCTTTGCTCAGTTGTTATAGCAGATAATAACCTTATCCAAAGGCCCTCTTTAGAGGGCTGTCTAAAAAAGCTAGCCTAGGGGCTTGTCCCTAGGCAGCAAAAAGGGGAAGCACAAAATCTTAAACCGTCTCGCTAAGGACAAAAAAGAAGGGGCTGTCGGATCATCCGACAGCCCCTTTACTATATCTATATGGCCTTAGTTATCTTCTACTAGGCTTTTCACTTCTGCCAAAGCGGCAGGGATGCCCGCTGGATTCTTGCCACCTGCGGTAGCAAAGAAAGGCTGTCCGCCTCCACCACCTTTAATGTGTTTAGCGGCTTGCTTAATCCATTTGCCTGCATTCCAGCCTTTTTCTTGAGCCAGTTCTCTGCTCATAGAAATCGTGAGGCTAGCCTTTGCGCCATCGGCGGCGGCTAGAGCGACTACGGCTCTGGGCAGTTGTTGGCCAATCTCTTGGCAAATCTGCTTGATGGCATCCTTATCGGAAACCGAGAGCTGACCACTCACGAGCTGCACATCGCCAATTTCTTGGGCTTGGGCCAAAAGATCTGCCTTTTCGGCTTGAGCTTGTTGGAGCAAGAGCTGTTCTAATTCCTTTTGTAGGGCTTTTTGGTCTTCAAGGAGCTTATCAATAACCGTCAAAAGCTTTTTAGGATTATTAAAGCGGCTTTTCACCTCTGCCAATTCTTGGCTTTCCTTGCGTAGGTACTCCTCGGCCACATCTGCGGTGAGGGCCACAATACGGCGTACGCCTGCGGCTACAGAGCTTTCTTCCCGAATCTTAAACAGGCCAATTTTACCGGTAGCCGAAACATGGCAACCGCCACAAAGTTCTTTAGAATAGCTATCGTCAAAGGTAATTACCCGGACCTGATCGCTGTATTTTTCGCCAAATAGCATCATTGCGCCTTCTTCTTTGGCTTGCTCAATGGGCAAATCTCTTTGCTCCTTAAGGCTGATGTTTTCCCGAATCTTTTTATTGACCAAACGCTCTACCTCTACAACTTGCTCGGCAGTCATTTTCTCAAAATGAGAGAAATCGAAACGGAGCAAATCCGCATTGACCAAAGAGCCTTTTTGTTGTACATGATGGCCCAAGACTTGGCGCAAAGCGGCATGCAAAAGGTGGGTAGCCGAGTGGTTGTTTTCGGTGAGTCGGCGTTTGGGGGCGTTAATCTCTGCCCGTACGACTTGGTCCAATTGCTCGGGCAACTTCGTCGTAATAGAAATGATGAGATCATTTTCTTTGAGCGTATTGATCACTGGGATTTTCTCCTCGCCAAAGAAGAGTAGGCCGGTATCGCCTACTTGTCCCCCGCCTTCAGGGTAGAAAGGCGTTTGTTCTAGGACCAATTGGTATTGGGTTTTCTTTTTCACCACCACTTTGCGGTACTTGAGCAAGCGACTTTGGCAGCTATCTTTTTCATAGCCTACAAAGTCGGTTTGTCCTTCTTCAAGGATCACCCAATCGGCTACATCTTTGGCGGCATCTGCTTGTGAGCGTTTTTTCTGCTCGGCCAAAGCGGCCTCGAATCCCTTGAGGTCTACGGTCCAGCCTTTCTCTTTGGCAATGAGCAAGCTCAAGTCAATAGGAAAACCAAAGGTATCAAAGAGTTCAAAGGCAGTTTCGCCGGGCAGCTCATTATTTTTGACCTCCAATTGCTCAATTCGCTTGAGTCCATTGGCCAAAGTGCGCAAGAAGGCCTCTTCTTCCGATTTCACCATTTTGCAAATGAAATCTTCTTGGGCGGCCAACTCTGGAAAGACCTCCTTAAACATTTCGGAAACCACAGGCACCAACAAATGGATCATGGGATCTTGGCGATTAAGGAAGCTAAAATAATAGCGAACGGCTCGGCGCAGTACGCGGCGGACCACATAGCCGGCCCCAGTATTAGAGGGCAGTTGTCCGTCGGCAATGACCAAAGCCACGGCCCGAACATGGTCGGCAATAACGCGCATGGCAATATCGCTCAAGGCTTTGGGCGAATAATCATCCTTATATTCAAAACCGCTGAGGGCCTCAATCTTTTCGATAATGGGGCTAAAGAGGTCAGTAGTATAATTAGAGGTTTTATTTTGCAGCACCATACAAAGGCGCTCTAGGCCCATACCCGTATCAATATGTTTATTTTTGAGCGGGACCAGTTTGCCATCGGCCATGCGGTTAAACTGCATAAAGACCAGGTTCCAAATCTCAATCACCATGGGGTCGTCCATATTCACCAGCTCCTTGCCATCCTTAGCGGCCCGTTCTTCTTCCGAACGCAGGTCAATATGAATCTCGGCACAGGGGCCACAAGGTCCCTGATCGCCCATTTCCCAAAAATTATCTTTGCGGTCAAAGCGCAGGATGCGATCTTTGGGCACCCATTTCTCCCACATTTTTTCGGCCTCCTCATCGGCGGGGAGATTATCGGCTTCATCGCCAGCAAAAACGGTAATATAAAGGCGTTCGGGGTCAATGCCATAGCGCTCTGTGAGCAGTTCCCAAGCCCAATCAATGGCTTCTTGCTTAAAGTAGTCGCCAAAAGACCAGTTGCCCAACATCTCAAAAAGAGTTTGGTGGTAGCTATCTCGGCCCACATCTTCCAAATCATTATGCTTGCCCGATACGCGCAAACACTTCTGGGTATCGGCAATTCTGGGCGAGGGGCTTTCCTGATTGCCCAAAAAATAATCTTTAAACTGTGCCATGCCTGAGTTGATAAACATCAGGGTAGGGTCATTTTGGTTAACGACAGGAGCAGAGGCTACAATTTGGTGGCCCTTACTTTCAAAAAAGTCTAGAAACTCTTGTCGGATCGCTTTTGCTGTTTTCATAAACGCTCTAAAATACTAGTACTAAGTTTTCGGATTCAGATGATCTTTAGGATGATTTGGGGCTGCCCCTCGCCTTGGGCTCGGGTCGGGCTGTGCCAGGGCTCGCTATTCGCTCGGCCCTGCGCGGGCTTTGCCCGCTGGGTCTGGCCTTCGGCCCCCCTTATCCATCCCTCAGCCTGCGGGCGCTTTGCGCCCTGCTAGACCTTAAAAAAAGACGCCGAAAGATAGGGTTTTTCAGCTCAAAAAATGCCCTAAGTAGTTAAATCCCTGCCTTAAAGCGCTAAAATTTGTCCTTTAAGTGAATATTCTTAATTTTGCTTGGCATTTTCGCAAAATTAGAAATCATATGTCTAAGGATAAGTATATATATAACCCGCACACCCTGCGCTACGAGAAGGTAAAGGTCTCTAAGCGTAAGCGGTATTTACAGCTGGCCCTCTTTTTTGTCATGATTGTCGGTTTTTCTATCGGCATTGTGTACTTGGCTTCATCTAAGCCCAATGAGGACAAACAGGAGGCGCATGAATTGCAGCTCATCAAGTCGCGCTATGAAGAAATGACTAGCCAATTGGACCTAATGGAGGAAGCGCTAGAAAACCTACATGAGCGAGATGTGGCCATCTATCGCCAAGTGTTGGAGCTCGACCCGAATGACGAAGCCTATTGGACCGGAGGGCGAGGCGGCAGTAATAAATATGCAGGTCTAGAAAATCTATCGGATGCAGAGCTCATTAAAGAACTTTCGGAGCGGGTCTTACAAATGCGCCAGCGGCTGGCGCTTATGGCCAAGGCTCAGGAAGAAGTTTTGTTAGCCGCCAAAGAGAAACAAGAACTTCTACAAGCTATTCCCTCGATTCGTCCGGTGCGCAGACTACAGCGCCGCATCGAGTATCTTTCTGGTTTTGGTTACAGAAAGCACCCTATTTACAAGATCTTGAAGATGCATACGGGCATTGACTTTGGGGCACCGACTGGCACGCCCATTTATGCTACGGGCAACGGAAAAGTGGCCAAGGTGGTCCTTAAGCGGACGGGCTACGGCCGCCATGTTATTATTGATCATGGACATGGCTATAAAACCCTCTACGCACATATGTCTAAGGTAGAAGTAAAGGCTGGAGACAAAGTAAAGCGGGGAGAAATTATTGGTCGAGTGGGCAATACGGGGGCTTCTACGGCGCCACACCTTCATTATGAGGTGGTGCATAAGGGCAAAAAAGTGAATCCCTTGCCCTTTTGCCGAGACGGTCTAGATAATCAGGAGTATAAGGAGTTTATTCAGTATGCTTCGCAGCAGAACCAAGCTCTATCGATACATAAGTAGGTCCTTTTGCTGCGGTTTTGCAGGCCCTTTAGGGCCGCAGGCCACAACAAGCCCTTTAGGGCGCAGTTCGACGACCGAAGGGAGTAACCGATGCGACAGGGTGGCGCAGAGCGCCAGACCGAGCCAGCTTGCTGGCGAGGGCCGAGCAGACCTGCGAGCCCTAAAGCGTAGCGCCGACGACCGAAGGGCGGCGGAGGCCCAAAAATCTCTCATAAAAAAACGATTAGGATGAAGCCCAAAGAGTTAGCAGAAAAGTTAGATGTATCGACGGCCACCTTGCGTAATTGGGCCAGAGAGTTTGCCTTTTTTCTTGGAAAAAAGGGGCGAAAGGCCACGGATTACACCGAGCATGGCGTGCAGCGCATGTTGGTGGTCAAATACCTTTTGCACGAAAAGGGCTTCACGGTAGAGGGGGCCAAAAAAGAGATTCATCGGCGGGCGAATTTGGACCAAAGCCATCAGCAGATGATCGAAAAGCTAGAGGAGATTCGCCATTTCTTATTGGGCCTACAGGCTGATTTGGCGGCTCAGGAAGGGCAGGAGAAGGGCATTTAGGGCTGTTCTGGCCTGAATATGCGGACTATGGCCGCAGTTGGGCAAAAGATGTTGTTCTTTGTCTTGGCTCCCCAAACCTTCAAAAATATCGCTTAGCTGCTTGGGGCTGGCATATTCATCCGCCTGGCCTTGCAAGACAAAAGCGGGAGCCTGAATTTGGGGCAAGAGCGGAGCGATATTCCAAGATTTAAAATCGGCGCGCAGCCAAGTATCGGCCCAAGCCGAGAAAATGCGGGGACTTTCGGCCCCATGATATTTCCCCAGTTTCTGAATAATTTTCGGAAGCTGGGGATTGTTTTTTACGGCAAAAATGCCAGCCAGCGTTACCTCCTCCACATAAATATGAGCGGCCAAAACGGCTAGGGCCTTCACTTGGTATTGGGCCGCATAGGCTAGGGCGATGCTGCCGCCATCGCTATGACCGATAAGGATAGGCTGTTGGACCTTTAGGCTTTGGAGCAAAGCGTATAGTTCTGCCACCCCATCTTTTTCCAGATAACTTTTGGGGCGGGGGAGGGGCAAGGGATCCGATTGGCCATAGCCTCTGCGCTCATAGAGCAGGATGGGGCAATCTAGCGCTTGGGCCAGTTCTTGGGGCCAGCCCTTCCAGAGCGGCAAAGCCCCTAGGCCTTCATGCAAGAAGACCAAAAGGGGCTTTTGGGGGGCAAAGTTGCCAATCAGTTGATAATGTAGTTGATAATCTTGGATGGGAAGAAAAGCAGAATGGCTCATTATTGAATAATCGTTTCGATAGAATTGGCTCGTAAAAAGGGGCGTTTTTCGCCTGGCGCCCCCCAATAGATGCGAGTATTGGGTAATATTTTTTTCAGGGCCTTGATGGCCTGTTCATTAACGCCATTTTCCTCTTGCCAGATGAGCACCTTTAGGTGTTTGAAGCGCTCAATACTTTTGGGGAGGGCTCGGCGGCCCAAGAAAGAGATATCGAGCACCTCTAGATTGGGCAATTTGGCCAATAACTTAAGGTTGTTATCTAGGGGGAGTTGGTAGCAGCCGGCAATGCTCAGCACTCTGAGCGATTTCATCTGTTGGACATTTAGGGCAAACTGCTGTAAGGGCAGGCGTTGCAAGAGGAGCTTTTCCAATTTGGGCAGGCGATAAACGGCGGCAGGAAGGTAGCGAAAATTATTGTAGGCGCCAGCCATAGAGCGGTGGCTATTGCTGAGGTCTAGGCTGCGCAACTCTCGGAGTTGGGAAAATCCAGCGGGGAGAAACTTCAGCTTATTATCTCTTAGGCTGAGATTTTCGAGTTTTCGGAGTTGATAAATAGAATTGGGGAGTTCTTCTAGCTGATTAGAGCTAAGGTCTAGGCGTTTGAGTGCTTTACATTGGTAGAGGCTAGTAGAAAAGCTTCGGATCTCATTATACTTGAGTAAAAGTTCTTCTAGCGATTGGAGACGGCCCAATTCATAGGGAATCTCTTTGAGTCCACGACTAGAGAGGTTGAGGTAGCGTTTTTGGGCCATAGCGCTGGGGCGCATAGGGATATTCAGGCCCATCAGGTAGCGGATGCGGGCCCTGCGTTTGCTTTCTAGTTGATAGAGAAAGAACTGCACTTCCTCCTCACTTTTGCCGTAGGGATAATTAAAGTCCTCTTGGCTTTGGAGCAGGGCAAAAATGCTATCGCTATAATTGGGATAGGCATTATTGATATAATCGGGCTGATCGGGGCGCAAAGGGTGCCCTCTCCAAAGGCTATCCTTTGGATATTGGTAAATAGTTGGTTCTTCCACCAAGGCAACGGGCTCGGCGGGGGTGCTGGTTTGGCAGGCCCAAAGGAGCAAGAGCTGGCTGAGCAGCCAGCTCTTGCGGGCCAATAGCTTAATTGTTTTAATTGACTTTCCAGTTTTGATAGAGATTCTTCAAATTACTATTTTCTTCCTTCTCTATAACCGTCTTTAGGGCCTTTTGAATTTCCTCATAGGGGGCTTTTTCAAAATAAGCCTTTTGCAAATCGTAGAGGGCATTGGCTGCGGCATAGCGGTGCCAGAGGTCATTCTTGGGGTTGCTGCCAATTTCTTTTAGTGTTTTGACCTTTTCTAGGGTCAAATTATCATCGGCAATAGCGACAAGGAGCTTTTGGTATTGGCCAAAAAAGCTAATGGCGCCATAGTTCTCGGTTTTCTGCCAGTTCTTGCTAAAGAACGGCAGATATTGTCGGTCGCCGGTTTGGCCATAGAGCTCGGCAATGCCCATGAGCAGGGTGGGATTTTGTTCCTGCTCTAGCTCTTTGGCTAGTTCAAGGGCCAGGTTCTGGTCAATTTGCTGAATGGCCTTAAAGGCGCCATAGATGACGCTATAGGCTTCTTCTTGATTGGCCATAATTTTTTTGACGGTAGGAAGAATACTGGCATCGCCTATGCGGCCCAGCTGTTGAAGGGCGGCCATGCGCACCTGAGAGTGGGGATCTTCCTCGGCCATTTTGCTCAATTTGGCGATCAGGCTTTTTGTCTCTTCTTCAGATTGTGCTTTTACATAATCGCAAGCCATAGCGCGGATGGGCCAGGCGGGATCTTGCAGGGCGGTCCAGAAAAGCTTGCGCATCTTTTCTTCGCCTTGGTCGTATTTGATCTTTTGCAAGGCATCGTAGCGGTCTTGAAAGCGGGCTGAAAGGCGATATTGGGCGGCCCATTCTTCCTTGCTTTGTTCCTCGGCACGTTCGGCTAGGAGCATGCGTTCCCGATCTACGGCCACCCAAGTAGGGGCTTCATCGAGGGGAAACTCAAAGCGCTGTTTTTGTTGGTCCATACGGATCTGCTTAATGATGGGCAAATCGCCAGCAGAAGGGGTATAGATGGCCAGTTCCATGGGCAGAATAAAGACCGTACTTTGGCTATAGTCTTGGGTTTGTTCTAACTCTACTACTAGGGTTTTGCTACTATCGGAATAGCTGCGTTTGATATTGAGCTTGGGGTGTCCCGCCTTATAGAACCATTGATTAAAGAACCAATTGAGGTCTTCTCCAGTCACTTCTTCAAAGGCGAGGCGAAGCTCATCGGCTTCGGCGGCGCTATATTCATTTTTGTGCAAATAGTGTTTGAGGCTTTCAAAGAAAGCATCATCGCCCAAATATTTGCGGAGCATATGTAAAATGGCCCCTCCTTTATTGTAGCTATGGGCATCAAACATATCTTCTTTATCCTCATAGCCATAATGGATAAGGGGGTGGGCATCATCTTGCAAAACGGCTTGGTTCATATAGCCACGGACCTCATTCATGCGCTTGTAGTCGGCAAAGTCGCGGCCATAGCGGTGTTCAAACCAGAGGTATTCGCCATAGTTGGCAAAAGACTCATTGAGGGGGAGGTTGGCCCAGCTCTCGCAGGTCACCAAATCGCCAAACCAATGGTGCATCATTTCATGGGCCACTACGCCTTCATTGGACGTATTATCAATCAATTCTCGGCTAGTTTTCTGCATATACTCGCCAAAGATAACGCCGGTGGTATTCTCCATGGCGCCAGAAACATAGTCGCGGACGACCACCTGCGAGTATTTGGGCCAAGGATAATCATAGCCTAGGCGGGCCGAAAAGAAGCTGAGCATTTCTGGAGTTTGCGGAAAAATGGCCTTTGCATGCTCTGCATATTCTGCTTCTACATAATATTCGAGCAGTTTGCCGTTCCATTCTTCGGTACTGCGGGCAAATTCTCCAATGGCCATCATAAAGAGGTAGGGCGCATGGTTTTGCTCCATTTTCCAGTGGTCGGTTCGGCTGCCGTCTTCATTTTTTCTGCTGCTAATGAGTAGGCCATTAGAGAGGGTTTGGAAGCGGTCTTGGACCGTAATTTTAATTTCCTGAGTTGTTCTTTCGTTGGGGCGGTCAATAGTGGGAAACCAGCAAGAGCTGGATTCGGTCTCGCCTTGGGTCCAGATTTGCTGCGGTTTATCGGGGTTTTTGCCATCGGGGTTAATAAAGTAGAGGCCTTTATCTGCGGTAATAGCGGCGCTTCCGCCAATGGGTAATTCATCGGGTTTGGCGGTATATTCTACCAAAATCTGGTAGCTTTCTTCTCGGCTATAACTGCGGTCCAATTGGATAAAGAGGTTCTTTTGGTCCTCATACTTATATTGCAGCTTTTTTTCTTGTCCGCCCTGCAAAATGGCCACCTTCTGAATATCAAAGCCCTTGGCATCTAGGCGTAGAGAGTCGGTGGGGTAAAAAAGCGGCTTGATGGTCAATTTTGCTTTACCCAAGAGGTATTTTTTGTTCCAATCAAAGCGGACCTCCAAATCGGTATGCAGCAAATCGTTGCGGCGGGTATAGCTGGGGTTGTAAACGGCCCGATCAAAATCTAGGCGGTTGGCGGTTACTTCTACGGGTTCTAGTTCATAGTCAATGTACTCAACTACTTCTTCTTTTTTTACTTTCGAGCTGGTTTTACAGCTTGTGCCCATCATGGCTAGGCCCATGAGGCTCCCCCAAAAGAGGGCTTTTTTAGAGATCTGTACCATATTATTTTCTGCACTACTTTTTTCAATGCGTTTTGATTTTGCCGTTTTGGCTGCTCTTCAAAGATACAAATTTCTGCAAGAAGTAGATAGGGGCTTTGGGGCCCGCGGCCGCCCCTAAAAGGGCGGGCGGCCGCCGCTATGCTTTGGGGCTCGCAGGTCTGCTCGGCCCTGCGCAGGCTTCGCCTGCTGGGTCTGGCCTGCGGCCACCCCGCCGCAGCGCTGGGCCAAAAAAAGGGGCTGCAATGCTTGCAGCCCCTGAGTTCAAAGCGAAAATATTGATTGGCTTACTCTTTAGTCCTTTTTTTAAAGGCTTGCATTTCGTCGCCAAAGTCATTAAACTTCTGGAAGATATCTTGCCCATGGTTATCGGGACAGTTTTTGGCCAATAAACTATTGAGCATATCTGTATACTTTTGTCTTTCTACTGCAGGATCGCCAGCCATTTCTAGTAGTTCTTGAGCAGAGGCAGCGCTTATATTATTTTTCTTTGCCTCGCTCAAACATTGGCTAAAGGGGCGAGTATTTAGCATAATTTTTCGCACTTCTAGCAGCCTCTCCTCAGGATTTAGACCTTCTTTGTTTTGGGCTTCTTGGAGCAAGGCAATGGCTTTATCTAAGGACAGCCGCAGCGTTTTTTCCTCTTGTTGCAGGCAGTTACAAAGGTCAAGGGCCATGCTGTCTAGTTCTGTTTGGGTGCTTGGACTTAGCCTAGCCATATCGGCTTCAACAGAAGAACTTTCCTCTTTTTGGGCCAAGGCTTCTTTTGGGCTGGCCAGCAAGAAAAAGTTAATGATTAGGGCCGTAAATAGGTAGTTGCTAAATAAACGCATAATTGTTTTGGCTTAAGGGATAAAATAAAAAAGGGGCTGCAATTCTTGCAGCCCCTAAATAGGTTTAGGCATAAACGCTATGCTTACTCTTTACCTTTATTCTGAAGAGCTTCCATTTCTTTACCGAAGTCCATGAACTTCTGGAATACCTTCTGTTCTTTGGGGCAGTTTTTACCCAAGAAAGCGTTGATGATTTCCATCTGCTTCTTTTCTTTTACTTTACGGTCAGCATCTTCGCCGATGATTTTCTTCATTTCTTCGTCTAGAAGATCTTCATTAACACCGTCGCCTACTTTCTGGAAACATTCGCCAAAGGCTTTCATTTTGGCCATAGAGCCCATGACTACACCCATAACCTCCATGGGGTTAGTATCTTCTTTGGCTTGAGCCTCTTTGAGCAAAGGAAGAACCTCATCTACAAAAGCAGTGAGTTCTTCACCGTGTTGGCTAAGGCATTCGCAAGCGCCGGTAGACATTTTGTCCATTTCGGCTTTGGCTTCATCGCTCATTTTTGCGATGTCGGGATTGCTAGCTGTGGGATCTCCACCTCCACAAGACATGAGGAAAAAGCTAGTCATAAGAGCGATAAGAAGGCTGCTGCTAAATAAACGCATAATTGTAAGAATTAAAATGATAAGATGTAATAGGGATTGAGCACAATTAGAACAATGGTTTTGCGCTTGAGCAATCAGCCCAGAAACTTCAAAAACATGGGTAATCAACTGTCTCAGTTTTTAACAAAACCAAATATAGGGCTTTCGAATTATAGCTGCCAGTTTTTTTAAGGAAAGCTTAAATATTATTTTTTAGTCAGCTTTGTTCGGGCAGGGTTGTTTTAAAATATTTTGGGGTGAAATTAGTTTTGGCTGTGCGCTTTGCTGCTAAGTAAAAGTTATCTCAAAATGCTTGCAGCGGAGGAGGCGCATTTGGCCTAGCGATGTGCAGCAGTGGCCCGCAGGGCCAGACCGAGCCGCTGAAAGCGGCGAAGGGCCGAGCGAAGAGCGAGCTGCGGAACGTAGCGCCCGCCGCAGGCGGGAGGCCCCCAAAAAAAACAGCAGATAAACAGCAGCATATAGGGGGGCAAAATAGTTTTGTATAGCCTAGCGAAAAGCCTATCTTTACAAGCTTTTCTATTGTGAACAACCTTGGGCGCTTAGTGGGACAAGCTTTGGGTTCAAGTAAAAGGAAAATTAGACGATGGGCAAAAAGATTGAGATTCGGGCCAACTATGAACTATTTTCTAAGGCGGAGGAGCTGCCTGCTATTGAGGCGGAGCTTTTGCTTAGGGCGCATGCGGCCTGTGATACTGCCTATGCACCCTATAGTGAGTTTAGAGTGGGGGCGGCGGCGCTTTTGGAGAATGGGGAGATTGTATTGGGGAGTAATCAGGAAAATGCGGCATATCCGTCTACCATTTGTGCAGAAAGAGCAGCTGTTTTTGCGGCTGCGGCACAATTTCCGGGGGTAGTTATTCGGGCGGTGGCGATTCGGGTAAAAACGGCTGGGGAGCGGGTAGAGCGTCCGATTTCTCCTTGCGGGGCTTGTCGGCAGGTATTATTTGAGTTTGAGTGGCGGCAAGAAACGCCTATACAATTATTATTGCAGGGGGACAAAGGCGATATTTATCGGATAGCTTCGACCAAATCGCTTTTACCACTTTTGTTTGACCCAAGTTTTTTATAAAAGATGTTAAGTAGAAATTTCCGTATTCGGGAGGGCTTATTGGCCCTAGATTATTCTTCGGCAGATGAGCAATGTTTGCGTTATTTGGAATTTTTGCAGCAGTATGTGCGCATAGATCGATTAGAATTGATGCATGTGGTAAAAAAGTCGGGCTTTTTTGAGCAACTTTTTGCGGCTGATGCGGAGCGGATGCGGAAACTTTTTCCTTCTGCGGAAGAGCAGCGGCAGCGCATGCAGGCTTTGGCGGAGGCTCATTTGGGGCAGACGAATATTCAGTTGGCCTATGAGGTAGAGAATGGGCAGCCTTTGGAGGAATTGTTGGAAGAATTGGAGGAGCAGCGGACAGATTTGTTGGTTTTGGGCAAAAAGCCTTTGGCCCAGGGGGCTGGGGTTTTGAGTCGAAACTTGGCTCGTCGCTCGCCTTCTTCTTTGCTTTTTGTGCCTCCTTTGGCCGAGCCATTGAAGTTGGGCCGTTTTATGGTGCCGGTAGATTTTTCTGAAAACTCGGCTTTGGCTTTGCAGGCGGCTTGTGCTTTGGCTCGACGTCTGCCGCAGCCGCCGCAAATAGACTGTGTGCATGTGTATCGCATGCCCGATCCGCATATATATAATATCAATCAAACGCAGGCGGAGTTTGAGGAGTTGCTTTTATCGAGCACCAAGGAGGCTTATGAGAATTTCTTGGATAACTACCTGCCTAAAGATATGCCTCGGATGGAGCTGCAATTGATACAGCGAGGGCGCTTGAGTACGGCGGGGCATTTATATGATTGGGCAGAGGATCATCGGCCCGACCTCATCTTTTTGGGGGCCAAGGGGCATACTGCGCTCAAGACGCTTTGGTTGGGCAGTGTTAGCGAAAAAATTATTCAACTCAATGAAGCTTTCCCCTGTTTCATTATTAGATAAGTTATTGGATTATGGGCAAACAGATAGATGCCGAGCAGTTGCGGGGGCTTTTGCTCCCTTTGGGTTTTATTGAAGAGCAGGGAACGAAAGAGGAGGCCCTTGTATTTTGGCGCCGATTGGAGAACCGAGATTTGCGTTCGCCCTTTGCTTTTAGTCATGTTCGGGCTTCTTTGGACCAATATGTCTTTCGCTTAGAGGCTTGGAATCAGGGGCGATTGAAGAAGGCCGCCAAGGCGGATTTGATCGTTTTGGAAAGCCCGGAAGATTTGGAGCCTTATAAAGAAATTATTTTGGAGAAAAGCCGTGCCGCTGCCGAGCAATTGCCTGCTTTTATTGGCTTTTTTGCCCAGCAAATGCAGGCTTTAGAAGAAGAGAAATTGAGTAGCCCAATATATAAGGCGGCGCTCAAAAATTTGGAACTGATGGCTCAAGCGGCCAATCAGGTAGATTTAGAATAAGGAAGTTATGTTATTAGAAATTCATCCCGATAATCCTCAAGCTCGCAAGATAGAGCAGGTTTTGAAGGTCCTAAAAAATGGGGGCGTGATTATTTACCCCACCGATACTGTTTATGGTTTGGGCTGCGATATTACCCAGCCTCGGGCCATCGAACGCATTTGCCGCATCAAGGGGATTCAGCCCAAAAAGGCCAATTTATCATTTATTTGCGCCGATCTTAGCGACATTTCTAATTATTGCCGCCCTTATTCTACCAGCATTTACAAATTGATGAAGTCGGCCCTGCCTGGTCCCTTTACCTTTATCTTAGAAGGGAATAGTAGCTTGCCCAAGTTGCTCAAAAATCGCAAGAAAACCTTGGGGGTTCGGGTGCCTAATAGTCCGATTGTCCGTGATTTAGTTTTGGGGCTTGGCCAGCCTTTGCTTTCTTCTTCTATCAAAAACTTAGATGAGGAAGATGAGATTAGAGAATACCCTACCGATCCCTACGAAATCCATGAACAATATGAGCATCTGGTCGATTTGGTGATTGATGGCGGTATTGGTGGCCATCAGCCTTCTACGGTAGTGGATTGTACGCAAAACCCGCCCGAGTTGATCCGCCAGGGTTTGGGCAAATTGAACTTCTAAGTCATGAAAAAGGAAAAATGGATTTTGGGCCTTGGGGCCATTTTTGGCGCTTTGGCCGTTATTTTAGGCGCTTTTGGGGCGCATGCACTCAAGGCGCAAATTACGCCCGATCGTCTAGAGATTTATCAGTTGGGCGTGAGCTATCAGTACTATCATGCTTTGGCCCTTTTGGCGACTGGCCTTTGGGCGCGTTTGGCTGGGGCCCCAGCATTAAAATGGGCGGGCATTAGCTTTGCCATGGGCATTTTGCTTTTTTCGGGCTCGCTTTATCTCTTGGCTTTACGAGATGTAATGGGCATTTCGGGCGGGGTATTGGCCGTTATTGGTCCATTAACTCCTGTTGGCGGCCTCTTTTTTATTGGCGGCTGGTCGGTACTGGCCATTAAAGCGTTTAAGTAGTTTTTTTGGGGGGCTGCCCCAGCCTTTGGCTGGGTCGGGCCATTGCGCAGCTCGCAGGTCTGCTCGGCCCTGCGCGGGCTGCGCCCGCTGGGTCTGCCGCCTTCGGCGGCCCTGCTACAGCCCCTCAGCCTGCGGCGGCTTCGCCGCCTGCAAAACCGTTTAGAAGCGGTATTGCTTCGCAATATCTATGAATGAGAGGAAGTAGGACTAGTTCAAATTATCGTAAAAGCGATTCTATTTGTTTTTCCAATACTTCTTCTAGCCTTTCATTATAGCCTATTTCAATGGCTATAACTTGCTGTTTGGCATCTAATAAAATAAATGTTGGAGCAGAAATTATATTGTACTGCTTGGCTAGGTCTTTATTAATTACTGTAGGGTAACTGATCTGCTTATATTCCATATGTTTTTTTATCTGATCTGGATGATCTACATGGTTTACGCCTATAATATAAAGCCCTTTTTCTTTATACTTTTGATGCAGCCGCTCTAAAACAGGCATTGATTTTAGACAGGGATAACATCCTCGATACCAAAAGTCAAGTAGTACTATTTTTCCCTTGAGTTTCGATAACTCTACTATATTACCATCTGTATCATGAGCTTTCCAATTGCTAATGCTTTGTCCAATTTTAAGCGTCGGCGCTAACTCTTCCGGATTAACCTCTTTCGGCTCATGTGGAAAATACTTATTTAAAATTTCTTTTTCTGCAAGGGCAATGCTATCAACAGCATCTCTCGTATTATGGCTCTCAAGCACTTGGATACTAGCTTCTTCATATTGAGACATGTTCTCAAATTCTAATCGTAAACTATATTTTATGGGAATAAAATCTGCCCTAATACAAGTGACGGTAGTATGAATGTTGTAAATTTCGCCACTATTTTTTGTGAATCGATGTATCGTAAATGCATGAGGCTCATCTGCTTTTTCAATCCATAAAGAGTCTGCATTTTTTTTAAAATTTTCCCAAAAGGCAAATTGATAAGGTTTGAATATAGCCTTATCCTCTTTGTATTCGTCCACTGTTTCAGGAGTATCATAAAATGCATAGCTGATGCTAGAGTGAAAACCCAAAACAACAGTATCAGGCTTGATAATTTTTGTAACATTTGTATCTAAAATCATATAAGTACTAGCATCTAAGCTGTCATTAAGCGTTTTAGGGTACATCCTCACCTGCTTTCGCCCTTGATACCTAACGGTATCCTCAGAAAAAAACTTAAAGTGATTTTTGATGCTGTACTTCCTCATGCTAGTCGCCATAATTTCTTCTTTCCTATGGCTTATTACTTCCTCAATAGTAGGTAGCTTATCATCAGCTGTAAGAACCTGGTTGATTTCATGAGCAGGCAGCTGAGCCAATACGGTAGTACAAAACAGCACCTTACTTAAGAACAGAATTAGAATATAATTTTTCATAGGATTGAAATGATTGTGGTAGTTGTAGATGGGTTTTAATTACATTGAGTATAGTTAAATTTACTTTTTTAAATATAAAAAAAATAATGATGGTATTTTGGGGCTGCCCACTCGCTTCGCTCGGGTCGGGCTGTGTACTCCCGTTGGTTGTCGAACTGGCGCCCCTATAGGGGCTGGTTGTCGCAGCTCGCTGTTTGCTCGGCCCTGCGCCGCCAAAGGCGGCTGGGTCTGGCCTTCGGCCACTGCTGCCCATCCCTCAGCCAGTCGCTTCGCTCCTCTAGAACGCAGGAGTTTGGGCCAAAAAAAAGCAGGAAAAATGAAGTCAATCATTTTTCCTGCTTTTGTATTATTATGGACCTTGGGGCCTATAGCGGATCAAGTTCAATAAGGACTTGATTTTTCTCTACTGCTGCGCCTTTATCCACCTTAATGGCTTTAATAATGGCATCGGCTGGGGCTTTAATTACATTTTCCATTTTCATGGCTTCAAGGATGAGGACTGCCTCATCTTTTTTCACTTCTTGGCCAACTTCCACCATTAGGTCGAGTAGCAAGCCAGGCATAGGGGCTTTAATATCATTGACCTTAGCGGCTCCTACTTTTTCAAAGCCGAGGCGTTCGGCCAAAAGATCGAAGCGATCTTTAGCACCGAGGCAGTAAGTATTTTGTCCGATACGGATTTCAAAACTTTTGCTTTGATAATCGGCAGCGATTACTCTAGCGGTATAAGATCGGTTTTGGTAGAGGATATGAAAAGCCTGATCTTCTACTTGGACCAGGTCCCAGTTGAAGTCTTTGGGGTCTAGTTCTAGAACGTCCTCTTTAGATTGATGTTTAATTTGGTACATAGTACTATGCTTTTCCGAGCTGAGTCAAAAAGTAAATTTCAAAAAGCGTAAAGCAGAAGTATACCCAAAAGAAGGGCAATACAAAAAGCTGGTCGGCTGGTTTAAAGGTATAAAAATAGGCCAAGACCAGCGAAAGGCTGAGCAGCATTTTGATGCTAGTTTGCATCATAAAGACTCGGCTAAACTGCAATTGGTCGGGACTTTGGCTAGCCTGACGGGCCCAAAAGAAGCAGAGCCAGCTAAAGAGCACAAAAAAAAGGTAGCTGGCCCAGGCAAGGCCGCCATAGTTGGCAAAGCGGGGCCAAAACCATTGCAGGCCCAAAAGGCTAGCGGCTACAAAAGCCGAAACGCCTAGTAGGCTAGAATAAAATTGAGATAATTGCATGATTACTCTTCTTCCTGGTCTTCTGGGGGACTTTCGGCCAAGAGTTGGCGAATAAATAGGTAGAGGGCCAAAAAAACGGAGCCTAAAGAGCCCAGCACCACAAATAGAGGTTTGCTATCGAGGTATTTATCTAGATATAGGCCAGCAAAGGAGCCAGCAGCAATGACCAAGGCCATTTGCACGCCCATACCAGAGTACTTCATATAGCCCTCTAGAGCTTTTTTGTTTTTTCTAAAGGCTTGGCCTTTTTTATTTTTTGGATTGGGGGCCATGTTGCAGATTCATTTTGCAAGCTCCATTCATTTGGGCGCCATCTTCTACGGCCAGTTTAGTGGTTTCTAGATCGCCCTGAATTTTGGCCGATTTGCGAACATCCAGTAATTGTTGGCAATAGACATTTCCTAAGACTTTGCCCTCAATGATGGCATTTTGGCAATGAATATTGCCTTTGATGACAGCAGTTTGGCCCAAAACCACCTTGGCTTTGCAGCGCAGATCACCCTCTATGCGTCCATCTACACGGATATCAATAACAGATTGCACATTTCCTTTTACGATAGCGTCTCGGACAAGGCTGTTATGAGAAACGGCAGCCGTTCGGGCAGCACGTTCTTTATTTTTATTGCTAAACATAAGTGAGTTCGTTAAGAAACAAAGCAAAAAAAGGCTGTCTATATAGAGACAGCCTTTTTAGCTAGCAGATTGCATCAAAGCAAGCGGCTCTGGGCAACTGAGCTAGCCAACTATTTTGATTTAGCCGACTTTTTGGGGCTAAGAGTAACATGCATACGGCGGTCCTCCATTTTAGGGGGATAATCCGTTACGCTCAATTCTGCTAGTTCTGCAACAAAGCGTTTGAGCAGGGTACGTCCACGGTCCTTAAAGACAATAGAACGGCCCTTAAACTGCACATAAGCCTTTACCTTGGCGCCATCTTCTAGAAAGCTCTTGGCATGCTTAAGTTTAAACTCAAAATCGTGATCATCGGTGTTGGGGCCAAAGCGAATTTCCTTAATGACCACCTTAACCTGTTTGGCTTTGAGTTCCTTTTCGCGTTTTTTGCGTTCGTAGAGGAATTTTTTCAGGTCGATAATTTTGCAAACAGGGGGTTTACCCTTAGGCGAAATTTCTACGAGGTCCAATTCCAATTTATTGGCCCAAGAGGCAGCAATTCGCGTTTTGATAACGGTACCGCTTTCTACCTCTTTGCCAGCTACTTTACTGATCTCATCAAAGTTGTCGCCTACCAAACGAATTTCTGGTACGCGAATATTATCATTGGTTCTGTACTCAGATCCAGGTGTCTCTCTCCGACTATATCTTCCTCGGTTTCTGTTAATTCTTCTAGCCAAACAACTAATAATTTAATGAAAAAAATGAATAGAGAATTTTTTCTCTTGGGGAGAAATTTCTCGGCTTGATGCTTCAAAAGTACTAAAAAAAATTGGCTCTCTTTATTCCTTTTCAGCGTTTTTTGCATCTTCTAAAAAGAAGAGCTATATATTGTAGTTAATTTTGCTTGCTTTTCCTAATTTTTAGGGCCTTATTATCCGTCTAGAGGTGAGCGAAGCGAGCCGGCTGAGGGATGGACAGCAGTGGCGCAACGCGCCAGACCGAGCCAGCTTTGCTGGCGCAGGGCCGAGCGAATAGCGAGCTGCGAAACAGCCCGACCCGAGCCGATAGGCGAGGGGCAGCCCCAAACGATTAAAAATAAAAAGAAATGAAAAACCCCCATGTTTATTCCCCTGAAGAGTTGGCTAAGATCTTACTCTTAGAAGAGTATAGTTTGCCCTATGCGTATGAAGATGGGCAATTAGTATTGCCTGCGGATACCGCTAAAAGTTTGTCTTATTTGCTGCAAAAAGAGCAAGAAGAAGGGCAGCGCTATGAGATTTTTGCCGGATTTGACTACCGGCAGATGTTTGATGATCTTTGTGCATTTTTGGATGATCAAAAGATTCCCTATAAAATTTGGGAGAAACAACAGGACCCTGGAGAGGATTATGCGCGGGCGCCTGCCTTGAAAGACAGCGCTTTTTATGTCTATTTGCGGCTGGTCGATTTTGAGCGGACGCAGGCGCTTTTGCGAGAGCAGGCCAAGCAGCAGGCTATATATAAGGAGGCTGATTATCATTTGCGGCGATATAGCGATGAGGAGCTGATGGAAATTTTGGAGCAGCCCGAAGATTGGCAGGCGCTAGATGTGGTGGCTGCTCGTTATTTGCTCAATGAGCGGGGCCATGATATTAGTGAAGAGGAGGTAGAGCTGATGCGGCAACATCGGATGATTCAGTTGCGGCAGCCTAGGGCACTAACGTCAAAAGAGCGCCGAGATGGCTATTTGACGGCCATTCTTTTGGGGCCATTGGGCTGTTTTTGGGGCTATCATTATTATTCTGATCAGCGATTATTACCCAATGGGCGAAAAGTTCTTAATTTTGCGCCCCAAGCCAGGGCCGAGGGGATGCGAATGATGATGATTTCGCTGAGCTGGAGCCTGCTGGCTGGCCTTATTTTATATTATATGACATAAGTTTTTGATGGGACGGAATAAGAAATTACAGAAATTTGCAGAGCTACACGAGCTGCCCAATGTTTATCTAAATTTTGGCGTCAATTCGCCAATTATTGAATTGCCCAATGGCGAAAAGCAGGATATGCGCGGCCAATGGAAAAAGCAGTTGGGCAGTGATAAACCCTTGGTCCTTGAGCTGGCCTGCGGAAAAGGAGAGTATAGCCTGGGCCTTGGCCAAATGTATCCCGATAGCAACTTTATGGGGATGGACCTCAAGGGGAACCGCATCTGGACCGGCGCAAAAAAAGCCTTGGAACAAGGCCTAGATAATGTGTTTTTTCTCCGTGCCCAAATTGATTTTATTGAGTCCTTTTTTGCCCCTGAAGAAGTAGACGAAATCTGGATTACCTTTGCCGACCCCCAAGCCAAAAAGCCTAGAAAACGCCTGACATCGCCCCTCTTTTTGTCGCGCTACCGAAATATTTTGAAGAAAGGCGGCAAAATCCATCTTAAAACCGACTCGCCTCTGCTTTATGAGTTTACCCTAGAGCAAATTGAGGAGCAGGGCCTTCCCCTAGAGTTTGCCCATGATGATATTTATAGCTTGGCCGAACAAGACCCGAATTGGGGAATTACCACCTATTACGAACAGCTGCACCGAGGCAAAGGCGCTACGATTAAGTACGCTCGTTTTAGGTTGGATTAAATAAGATATAATGCGATTTCGTTCTTTCTTTTCTATTGTCCAAAAGGGCTTGCCTTTTTTGGCCTGTCTACTTATGTTTATTGGCCTGGTTGCCTCTAAAGCCCTGATTGCCATTGCTTCGGTGGTTTTTGTTTTGGCGGCTTTGCCCTATGCCTTTAAGGCCAAAAACTGGAAGCAATTGCCTCATCAAGCCAAGCTGCTTAGTCCCGCTTTTTTGTTCCTTCTCATGGCCGCTACAGCCGCTTATAGCCAAAATACTGCCGAGCTGATGAGCCGCCTTCGGGTGATGTTACCGCTCTTTTTATTGCCAATTTCTATGGCCCTATTGCCGCCCTGGCCCAAGCAACAATGGCGCTGGCTTTTGGGCATTTTTGTGTTGCTGATGAGTCTGGCCGCCGCTGGGGTGCTCGTCAATTACGGCCTAAATTATGAAGAAATCCAGCGCTCTCTAACACATAGTAAGGGCATGCCCAACCCCGCCAAAGACCATGTTCGCTTTAGCCTGCTCCTTTCTTGGGCTAGCCTCTTGGCGGGCCAATTGTTCTTCTGGCGCCTTGGTCGCTGGCCCTGGCTCTGGCTCGGCCTCGGCCTCTTTCTCTTTTTGGCCATGCACATTTTTGGCGCCCGCTCGGGCATCCTGGCCTTCTATCTGGGCATCATTTATTTGTTGGTCCGCTGGCTTTGGCAAAGCAAACGCTTTCTGCTTGGCGGTCTGGGCCTGCTAGCCTGCCTATCTTTGCCCTTTTTGGCCTATCAAAGTATTCCCTCTTTTCGAGAAAAAATATTACTGACCCAAAAAAATATTCGCCTCTACCAAGAAGGCCATATTGGTGATTATTCCGATACGCAACGCATCCTCTCTTTTCAAATCGCCCTGAAAGTCTGGGCCAAATCGCCCCTTTTAGGGGTGGGCCTCGGCGACCTAAAAGATGAGCAAAGAGCCATCTATGAAAAGGAGTATCCTCAGCAAAGGGTAATGGCCCCACATAGCCAGTATATTAGTAGCCTGGCCGCTATGGGCATCCTGGGCCTGCTGCTTTTTATCGCCTTCTTTTCTTGGCCCTTTTTTATCGAAAAAACAGCCATTTATCAGCTTTTTTGGCTGCTTATTGCGGTCTCTTTCCTAAGCGAAAATACCCTCTTTATTACCATCGGAGCCAATTTATACGCCTTTTTTCACAGCTATTTACTCCTCAGACAAAAGTCCTGATTTTTTCTTTTTTGGGGCTGCCCTTCCCTGCGGTCAGGTCGGGCTGTTTCGCAGCTCGCAGGTCTGCTCGGCCCTGCAGCGCTAAAGCGCTTTGGTCTGGCCCTGCGGGCCACTGCTGTCCATCCCTCAGCCGCGGGCCTTCGGCCCTTTGCAGGCGGCTTTGCCGCCTGCCCAAGCCTATAAAGAGGAGGCCACCCTCGCAAAGCCCGATTGTGCAACAATTTTCTGTCCTTCCTCCGATTGGCAAAAGGCCATAAAGTCTACCCAAAATGGATCTTTAAGGGCCAAGGCATCTAGGTATAAGTAGAGCGGCCGTCTAAAAAGATATTGCAGATCTTGCAAATTGGCCTTTCGTCCCGCTACCGCTACGGTCGAAACGCTTAGGCCCGCAGGCAAATCATAGGGCGCAAAGGCCAAGCCGTTGGGGTCATTGGCCAGGTCCTGCAATAGGTAGTCAAAGTTTTCTTGCTGCTTATGGGCAGCCCCTAGCGCTCCCAATATCCGCTGCACAAAATGAAAGGAACCCGATTGCTCATTGCGCAAATACAGCCGTATTGGACCAGAAAACCGCAGGTCTATTTCTGCCCAGTCTCGAATCTCTCCCCGAAATATTTTGTCTAACTGCAGTTTACTCAATTCCTTGATCTCTGCCTTTTCTTTATGTACCAACACCCTAAGGGCATCATAGGCCAAAAGGAGCTGCTGCTCTTGCTTTAAGGCCGGAAGCTGAGCCAACAGACTGTCGTCAATTTCCTTAGAGGCCATAGCCATTTGCGCCTGACCTGTGGCTAGGGCCATAAAACCCGCCTGCGAGCCCTTGGGCAAAAGCTCTAAACGTACTTTTCTTCCAGCTTGCTCCCAACTGTAAAGATAACCCGCAGATAAATGCTCTTTTTCTAGCTTTTCTAGCTGCAGTTGGCCCAAATAGGCATCTAGTAAGGCTGGCATTAAAACCGCACCCAAGGTTTTTGAACCCGTAATTTTATATAACTTAGGCCCTAATTGCTGGGGACTATCGCCGCCCTGCTCAATTAGAGAACTCGCTCCCTGAGGCTGACAAGCCCAAAGGCTAAAAAGGACCAAAGCATAAAAAAAATGCTTAATTTGGAATACAGTCATGGAAAATAAGATTTTTCAGTCTTGGAATTTTATTTTTGGGGGGCAGTTTCCTGGGATTTGGGCCAAAAATAGCCGCTCTAGCGCTTTTTTCCCGCTTTCCTATATTGCCAAATTGTTAACAACTCTAGATATTCAGATGATCCAGCTACCTTTTGTCCAACAAGCCGAAAAGCATCGCAACCGCAAAGCCATTACCGACGAAAATGGCTCTTATACCTATCATTACCTTTTGCAAGCTTCGGCTTCTTTGGCGGCCCACTTACTCAATGGCCGAGCAGATCTAGCCGGAGCTAGAGTCGCTTTTATGATTAGCCCTAGCATTTATTTTGTGGCCTCTCAATGGGCCATCTGGCGAGCCGGTGGGGTGGCGGTCCCTATTCATTTATCTTACCCTCTACCCGCAGTCGAGTTTTTACTGGAGGATACTGGAGCCGAAATATTAGTGGTAGACCGCAGCCACAAAAAACAATTAGAGGGTTTAGAAGACCGACTCAATATTCAAGTCTTTACTATCGAAGAGTTACTCAATGACCTTAAGGAGTGTAATTTGCCCATCATCTCCCCAAAAAGAAACGCATTAATTATCTACACTAGCGGGACCAGCTCTCGGCCCAAAGGCGTATTGAGTACGCACGAAATTATTCAGGCCCAAATCGAAGCGCAGGTCCAAGCTTGGGAGTGGCAAAAAACAGATCATATTCTCAATATACTCCCTTTACATCATGTGCATGGGCTTATTAATGCCCTAGCTTGCCCCCTTTGGGTGGGCGCCTGCTGCACTTTCCAAGAAGAGTTTGAGGAACGTAGGGTCTTTTCTACCCTAGAGGCTGGCCGCGTGAATGTCTTTATGGCCGTCCCTACTATTTATTATAAGCTAATTAACACTTACAAAGAGCTACATAAGTACCAACAAAAACATATTAGCTCGGTCTTGGCCAAGTTTCGCCTGATGGTCTCTGGCTCGGCCGCGCTGCCAGTACAAGTCCTCAAAGAATGGCAAACGATTTCAGGCCACCGCCTACTCGAACGCTATGGCATGACCGAAATCGGCATGGCGCTCTCTAATCCCTATAAGCAACAAAGCCGCGTGCCCGGCCATGTGGGCCAACCCCTGCCCGGGGTAGAACTTCGCCTCTGGGATGAAGAACAAGGAAAAGCCCTTAGTGAAGAAAATGAAGCCGGAGAAATTCAAGTGAAAGGTCCAACGGTCTTTAAGGAGTACTGGAACCGCCCAGAATATACCGCCAATTCCTTTACCGAAGATGGCTGGTTCCAAACAGGTGATATTGCCATCCTAGAAGAAGGGAGCTACCGCATTATGGGCCGAAAATCTATCGATATTATTAAGTCTGGAGGATATAAAATTTCTGCCCTAGAATTAGAAGAAATTATGAGGGAACACCCTCTGGTAAAAGATTGTGCTGTAGTCGGTCTCGATAATATCGAATGGGGCGAAATTGTAGCCGCCGCAATCATCCCCAATACCCAAGATGCAGAAACTCTAGAACCCCTGCTCAACGAATGGCTGCGCCAAAAACTACCCGCCTATAAGCTGGTCCGCCGCTTCTTACTCCTCCAAGAACTTCCCCGAAATACTATGGGTAAGGTCAATAAACCTAGCCTGAAAAAGATGTTTGAAGATCCTAATAACCAACACTAAAATAGGAAGACTTTTGTTAGACCAACTGCTATCTGTACCAAAATAGTCGGCCACAAATTGTAAAAGCCGCAAAAAGCACTTATATTCATTGGTCCAAAAAAAGTACAATTACCCTAGTTGACTATATACGCTTATGAAACCGAAATTACAACCAGAAATCCTCGAAGGCCTAAAGTTTGCCGATTATCGCAAGCTTTTCTATAAAGAGCTCAAACGCATGAAAGCCGGCTTCCCCGAAGGAGAACAAACCGAATACCTCATGCTCAGCGAATTTGAATTTGCTGACCTAAAAGGGAAAAAGATCCCCTTTATCGTTGTCGGAACACTAGGCGGTAGCTGGGGCAAGTTCTATAAAACAGAAGCGAAAAAACGTCCCAATAAAGATTTTAGCAAAGGGAAAGTCTCTTTTGGTGCCACAGAAGGAGGATTGCAAAATTTCCACTTCGAACTCAATGACGGTAAACTGACCGCCAAACATATCAAAATTGCCGAAAAGGTCCTCTTCAAAAAGGTAAAGCTTAGCCCACAGTTAAGCGAAAATGTTGGAGCAGGAGAAGCCCTAGCCGCTGCCGGAGCTGGCGCCGCCGCCGCCAAAATGCAAAAGGCTAAAGAAGCCCTAGAGGGCCAAGGAAAAACCCTCAAAGAAGGCTTACTGAAACTCAAAGGCGAGTTCCTACAGGTGAAAAAAGAAGTGCTGCCCAAGTTTAAAGCTGGCAAAGCAGGCAATAAAGCCATCAAACAACTTAAAGCCGCTCAAGCCGCTTTCCAAACCTTCAAAAAGGATTATGAGGGCGCTCACAAAAAAGTACAAGCCGGCTTTAGCACGGCCTTCCAACAACTAGAAGGCCAGGCCAAAGAAATGGCCAAATTAGCCCTAGCCGTCAAAAAGAATAAAAAGTCTTTGGCCCAAGAATTAGCCGAAGCCTACTTTATGAAGAAGGAAAAACGAGCCGCTACCGAAAAAGAAGTGGCCATTATGCAACAAAGTCTCAAAAATGCTATCGCCTACCGCAAATTAGATAGCCAAGACGATCGCGCCCTACAACTTAAGGCCATCTACCTAACCGCCCAACATGTAGGCCCCTTCTTCACCGGAGAAAATACAGACCTCGTCTACCAAAAAATGCAAGCTTAATCGCATGAAGCGCTAGCCATATACAGAGGCTGCCGACAATCTGTCGGCAGCCTCTGTTTTTTTCTCTACCTCTACCCCAAAAAAACAATCTCTCTATACCACTGTTTCTCCCCTAAATGGGATTTCCCCAAAAAAGAGAAGTATCTTCCTCTAGTTTTTGTATCTTTTCCCCTAAATATTAAATTTTTTGTATATGAGCAGTGCAGATAAAAATCTATCCGATTACCGCCCCGAGGAAATCCCCTCGGCCCAAAATTTCAGCTTCGGTATTGTAACCGCTGCCTGGAACCAAGATATTACCAGCGCTCTTTATGAGGGCTGCAAAAATACACTCCTCGAGCATGGCTGCTCCGAAGAGCAAATTCACTCGGTTTGGGTGCCCGGCACTTTTGAGCTGCCCACTGCCGCCCGCCTACTCGCCCAAAGCAAAAAAGTAGATGCCGTCATCTGCCTCGGCTGCGTGATTAAAGGAGAAACCTCCCACAATGAGTACATTAACCAGTCGGTAGCTATGGCCCTACAACAACTCTCTATCGCCTCAGCCAAACCCTTCATCTTTGGGGTCCTTACCCCCAATAGTATGCAACAAGCCCTCGATAGAGCCGGCGGACAACATGGCAATAAGGGCGTAGAAGCCGCAGTGACCGCTATCCAAATGGCCGAACTGCGCAAGACGCTGAGCAGCCCCGAAAAGCAAATTGGATTTTCCTTTGGACTATAAACAAATATTCTCATGAGCTTAAAAATGACCGTCCGTGTAATCGATACGGGCTTTTTCAAATTAGATGGAGGGGCCATGTTTGGCGTGGTGCCCAAAACACTTTGGCAACGCCTAGAAGAACCCGATGAAGATAATCTCTGTACCTGGGCGATGCGATGCCTCTTGGTCCAAACCGAACATGGCCGAAATATCCTCATCGATACCGGCATCGGGACCAAACAATCCGAGAAGTTTTTCTCGCACTTTAAGTTGCATGGCCAAGCCTCTCTCTATAGCTCGCTCGCTATGCACGGCCTGACCCCCTACGATATTACCGATGTCCTCCTCACGCATTTGCATTTCGACCATGTCGGCGGTGCCGTGAAACATGATGTAGACGGCAATCCCGTCCTCAGCTTCCCTAATGCCACCTATTGGTGTAGCGATAAACAATGGGAGGAGGCCACTATGCCCAACCCCAGAGAACAGGCCTCTTTCTTACTCGATAACCTTTTGCCCCTAGAGTCTTCAGGACAACTTAAGTTTATCGAGGCGGGCCCCTACGACGCCCAAACCCGCTGGTTTAGCAATTTTAATCTCCTCTTCGCCTATGGCCATACCAACGGCATGATTCTGCCCTACCTGATGGTCGATGGCAAAAAGGTGGTCTATTGCGCCGACCTCATTCCCTCGCCCAGCCATATCCGAATTCCCTATGTCATGGCTTACGATATGCGCCCAGAACAAACCCTCATCGAAAAGGCTTACTTCCTAGAACGTGCCCTGGCCGAAGAATGGATCCTGGTCTTCGAACACGCTAAGTCCGTAGAAGCCGCTACCGTCAAAAGAGATGAACGCGGCCGCATCGTGATCGATAAAGTAGATACCCTCGATGCCTTCCTGGGCCAAGATGATATTTTTGCCTAGCCTTTTTGGAGCGCTACTCCTTATAGTCGTCGAACTAAAGTTCTTGCTGTCGTAGCTCAATGCTATTTTGGGGCCTCCGCTGCGGCTTCGCCTTGCGGCGCTACGTTTCGCAGCTCGCTATTCGCTCGGCCCTTCGGCGCAAAGCGCCTCGGTCTGGCCTGCGGCCACTGCTGCACATCGCTAGGCCAATAAGGCGGCTGAGGGGCATCTAGCCCCTCAGCCGCCTTCCTAATGAATACTATATTTAAATTAACCTAATGAAAGAGCAAATCTTAGAGCGCTTTCTGCGCTATGTGAAAATCGATTCTATGTCAGAGTTTGGCGTAGACAAAATTCCCAGTACCGAAAAACAATGGGATATGGCCAAAGTCCTAGAGGCCGAACTAAAAGCAATGGGAATGCAAGAGGTCGAATTAGACGAACATTGCTACCTCATGGCTACTCTCCCTAGCAATAGCAAAAAAGATATTCCCACAATCGGCTTTGTAGCCCATATTGATAGCTCTCCCGACTTTATCTCGGATGATGTCCGACCCAAAGTATGGCCCAATTATCAAGGCCAAAGCCTTGCCCTAGACGAAGAAGCAGGCATTTTCCTCTCTCCCGAAGAGTTTCCCGAAATGCTTAAGTATAAGGGCCAAACCCTAATTACTACTAGCGGAAATACGCTCCTCTCTGCCGATGATAAGGCTGGTGTAACCGAAATTATGTCGGCTATGGATTATCTCATCCAACATCCCGAAATCGAACACGGTAAAATCCGTATCTGCTTTACCCCAGATGAAGAGGTGGGCCGAGGCGCAGACCTTTTTGATGTGGAGAAGTTTGCCGCCGATTGGGCCTATACTATGGACGGCTCTGAAGTAGGCGAACTGGAATACGAAAACTTTAATGCCGCCTACGCTAAGGTAACCGTCCAAGGCAAAAGCGTACACCCCGGCTATGCCAAAGGCAAAATGGTCAACTCTCACTACCTAGCCGCCCAGTTTATGCTGAGCCTCCCCCTAGAGGAAACACCAGAACATACCGAAGGCTATGAGGGCTTTTATCACCTCAATAGTATGCAGGCTTCTGTAGACCAAGCCGAAATGCTCTATATTATTAGAGATCATGACCGCCAAAAGTTTGAGGACCGCAAGCAGTTCTTCGAGCAGAAGGTAGCCGACTTTAATCAAGAGCATAACCATTGCCTGAGCCTCGAAATGAAGGACCAGTATTATAATATGCGCGAGAAAATTGAACCCCTTATGCATATTGTAGATTTGGCCGAGGCCGCTATGAAGGACCTCAATATTACCCCCCTAATTAAACCCATCCGCGGAGGTACCGATGGCTCTCGCCTTTCTTATATGGGCCTGCCTTGCCCCAATATTTTTGCCGGCGGAATGAATTTCCACGGCCGCTATGAGTATGTTGCCCTAGAATCTATGGAGCTCGCTACTCAACTTATCGTTCGCATCGCAGAACGCCTAGCCGAAAAGGCCTAAGCCTTTCTCGCTATCCCCAAAAAGGGCTGTCGGCATCGCCGACAGCCCTTTTTGTTTGGCCCTAGATCTAAGATGATTGCAGAATAGGGCGTAAAAGTTTTGATGAGGTGTTTGATCTCTGTCAAATAGGGCGTAAAGGTATTGATGGGGTATTTGATCTCTGTCAAATAGGGCGTAAAGGTATTGATGGGGTATTTGATCTCTGTCAAATAGGGCAAAAAGGTATTGATGAGGTGTTTGATCTCTGTCAAATAGGGCGTAAAGGTATTGATGGGGTATTTGATCTCTGTCAAATAGGGCGTAAAGGTATTGATGGGGTATTTGATCTCTGTCAAATAGGGCAAAAAGGTTTTGATGGGGTGTTCTGCATCTGCAGAATAGGGCAAAAAGGTTTTGATGGGGTGTTCTGCATCTGCAGAATAGGGCAAAAAGGTTTTGATGGGGTGTTTTGCATCTGCAGAATAGGGCAAAAAGGTTTTGATGGGGTGTTTTGCATCTGCAGAATAGGGCAAAAAGGTTTTGATGGGGTGTTCTGCATCTGCAGAATAGGGCATAAAAGTATTGATGGGGTGTTTGATCTCTGTCAAATAGGACAAAAAGGTTTTGATGGGGTGTTTGATCTCTGTCAAATAGGACAAAAAGGTTTTGATGAGTTCGGTGTTAATCTAGAGCTAAGGGTAGAGTAGCCCCTTCTAGAGAGAGGGCTTTTTGTGTTTCGGTCAATGATTATTTTAGGGAATAGAGTTAGTGCTTGTCTATTAGGCAAATCCCCTCGAATGAGGGGATGACGATTTTTTTAGATAGCCTAGGGCCTTGGCCCTAGGGTTCTTATGAAAATTATGGGGAATAAAAAACAAAAGCCCAACCGCCAAAGAAAAAAGCAAAAAGAAAAACGACAGATGAGCGGCCTAGCGATGTGCAAGGGTGGCCGTAGGCCAGACCGAGCCAGCGAAGCTGGCGAAGGGCCGAGCAGACCTGCGAGCCCTGAAACGTAGCGCCCGCCGCAGGCGGGAGGCCCCAAAAAAATCCCCTTCTGCAGCAACTACAGAAGGGGAAAAAGGAAACTACCCTAAGTACTAGTCTTGTAGGATAATTTTTTGGCCCAACTGCTCAGTAGGCAATTGGATTTGGAGGTAGTAAGCCCCGGCGGCCAACTCACTAAAGTCGAGTTGGATATTTTGCTCGATGAGCTCGCCATAGTTTTGCTGCCAAACCATTTGGCCCAAGCTATTGTATAGGGCTAGGCGGACATCCTGAGCGGCTTCTAGGCTAAGCTCTAGCTGTAGTTGCCCTTTGCTGGGATTGGGGTAGAGCTGTAGGTTGCGCAAGAGGCTAACTTCCTGGACCGAAGAGGCCAAAGATGCGCAGAAATTATGCGTAGCACTAGTACCGAAACTGGCAGTAGGCATATCTACCACTGTATCATTTGCAGGAGAAATAATATGATAATCGCCATCTTCTGCACAGTTATAGAGCGTACCTTCCATGCCATCGCCATAGCTATCAAAGATGGTAAAGTCGTAGCAATCATTTTCTTGTAGACAGAGTTGTTCACTGTAGAGCGTAGGGCTGTTGCCCGTATAGTTATCTTTGCTGTAGAGCAAAACGCCATTGGCATCGCGTACTTCCCAAGAAGTTTCAGAGGCATAGCAATCTGTTTTGAGATCTAGCTGAAAGGTAACGGGCTGCGTAATGGCGTAGAAGTTGGCGCTGATCACATCATTGACGCTATTAGAATCTACTTGGCCATTGGGGACTGTTACGGTAGCGCTAAAGGTTTGTGGACCAGCTGCGCTAATGTTAAGGCTAGAAAGACTAACCGTTTCGCTGCTATTGCTAGCTAGGTTGCCGCTCCAACTATATGCCTGGTTGCTCCCGCCATTAATGTTGTAGAGAATGGTAGCAGAAGTAAGTGTACTACTCCCGCCATTATAGATCTCGATGCTGGGGTTAATGCTGCTTGCGCCACAGATAACGCCCGCGATGGCAGGGTCGGTATTTAGGCCGGCATCATTGGCTACAGGGCCAGTAGCACCGGGGCCAAAGCCCGTTAGGGTTTGCACATTACTATTGTTGGGGTCCAACCAATCTTTGAGGCGGCTACTGCTAGCGCCGGCGCCATCCCAAGAGATATCAAAGCGGCCATAATAATCGGCAGAACCATTATTGACAAGACCAGAACAGGCGGCACTACCACCATAAAGTTGGCCAATAATCAGTCCGTTGAGGTTGAATAGGGGAGAGCCAGAAGAGCCCGGTTCGGTTGTTCCTTCATCCCAGTTGGCCACCTGCCAAGTATCGGCACCACTAAAGGTTGCTGTGCTTAGGCTTTGGTTTTCCTTAGAAATTTTCTTTACATCTCCGCTGGGGTGGTGCACGCAGATAGCGCCATTTGCAGCCGTGCTGCTGCGGTCCCAACCGGCCAAATAATAGGGGGCGGCGGGTAGTGTGCTCAATTCGACTAGGGCAAAATCGGTCCCTGCATCGCTCGCTCTAAGGGTAGCGCCATTCACCTCATTGTAAGGGGCGCCGGGGTCGGTACTGTTCTGCGCTTGAGCACAAACGGCATTGGGGCTTTCCCAATTGAAGCGGAACACCCAAGTAGCGGGACTCCCATTCATACAGTGGTTGGCGGTCAAGAAATAAGGCGTACCATCCTGAGCCGTGTTATTGATGAGGGCCCCAGTACAGAAACCAGAACCGCCAGACATCATGATGCCCACCGAGTTGATCTGGTTGCGCCAGTTGTTGCCCAAGGGGCAGTTTACATCGATATTACAATCGCCTGAACTATTAAGCGCCTTAACCAATTCTTCTGCATAGGGACGAACATCGCGGTAGCCATGCACTAGGGTACCAATATGCAGTTTTCCCTCTCCAGCTACAGCCGCTGGCTCAAAATATTCAATCACAATAGACTCTCCTTGGAGCAGGCTAGTCCCTAGCATACGGTCCGGATGGTTGTTTTTGGCCGTATAGGCGCCCAAGCGAGCTTTGCGATCTAGGCTATAGAGCTGCACATGAGCTCCTTCAGGCAGCAAATAATCGTCAAAGATGAGGTTCATGCTCAACGCCCCCTCAGATCGGAAAGCAATGCGCCAAATGCGGTCGCCATTGGGCAAGTTGGTCCAAACACCCCCTTGATCTAGGCCATAATTTACGGCAAACTCATAACCAAAGCGCCAGGGACCAATTTTATCGGCCTCATTGATGGCGTCAATTCTTTGTTGCTCTTCCAGATCAAAAGCAGGCATATTATATACAGGCGCAGCCTGCAAAGCCGTTATCTTTTGGTTCCAGCTCTTTGGCATGCCCAAATCCGTGGTTTGCGCAAATAGGCCGTAGGCCGAAAATAGCAGCAGGAAGGTGAATAAAAATTGTTTTAACATAAGTAAGTAGTTGTATGTAGAAAAATAATAACTTCTAAGCTTTTAGGGCATTATCTTAATGCCAAGATACGCATTTTTGCTGGCCTTCCCTCGGAGCCTATTATTTAACCCTTTTAGTGACATCATTTTTATGTATAGAAAATCTCCACCAATCTATTTTTTTAGTTTAGGGGCCTCAGCTGCGCTGCGCTTGCTGCGCTACGCTACGGGGCTCGCAGGTCTGCTCGGCCCTTCACAAAAAAGCGCTGCGCGCTTTTTGCTCGGTCTGCCGCTTCGCGGCACCCGCTCCGCATCGCTAGGCCAGCTGGCTCTAGCTCTCTTCTTATGCCTTGGCCTATCGGCTCCGCTCTCGGCCCAAAAAGGCCCTGCAGTGGATAGCCTGGCCCAAGCTCTATACTTTAGTGGCGACTGTAAGGAGGCAGAGCAAGAGTATCTCCGCCTGCTAGAAACTATCAAGCTAGAAGAGCAGCCCGCAGTTTATCAAAACATTATCATCAGCTTAGCCGGCGTATACGCCTGCCTATTTGAGTACCAAAAAGCCAAGCAGCTCTATTTTGAGGCCCGCAGTTTGGTGGCTAGCCAAGCCAATGGAACAGCCTCCGCTCCCTATTTAACCATTTTAGATGGCCTAGCTGGAGTGCACCACCAAATGGGCGACCTCCTTTCGGCAGAGCTTTATTATAAGGAGTACCTCGAGCGAGAACTCCGAAGAGGTGAACCCAAGAGTTTTAATCGTTCTATTGGACTCAATAATATTTCTTTGGTTTATTATGATCAGGAAAAATGGGATCAGGCGATTAAAAATTACCAAGAGGCTATTGATATCATGAAGTTTCACAAAGATCCTTATCATAGTTTGCCCTTGTATTATCTCAATTTAGGACGGGCCTATCATGGAAAAAAGGATCTGGAGAACACCCGCAAATATTTCCTTTTGGCCCTAGAAAGTGACAGCTTGGCCTATGAGAAGTCTAATCCTTATTCTTTCTACTTTTCTATTCTTTACAACTTATCTTATCTGGAGTTGGAGTTGGGCCAAAGAGATAAGGCCCTAGGCTATGTTCGCCGCTGCTTAAAAGAAAATTGCCAGCTGCCCAACCTAAGCGAAAAACTAGATGAAAACTGGAAAGCCGCCATCTTGAATGCCGATTATATTTCTGAGGTCCCGGTTTGGGATGCCCTTTGGGCCTATTATGATGTTTTGGCGGGCCAAGATCCTCAAGGGCAATTACTTATTGCGCAAACGGCCATGGCCATGCAAAACCGCTACTTATTGCGCTTTGAGGATGAAAATGATCTTTATACAGCTCTAGACTACAAGGGCGAGTGGGCCGATTTGGGCCTAAGGGCGGCGGCTGCGGCCTATGCCGAGAAGAAGTCGGCCCAACCTTTTCAGCAAGGGCTATATTTTGCCGAAGAAGGCTTGGCGGCCCTTTTGCGCAGCAAGCTGCGCAAAAATGAGCAGCTCAGTCTGCTACAACTCCCTGCAGATTGGGCCAAAAAAGAAGAAGACTTGCGGCAGGCACAAAAAGCGGCCAAACTGGCCCTATTGGAGGCCGATAGAGCGGAGGAAGCCGCTGCGCAAAAAGCGTATAATCAGGCGCAGATCGCCTACAGCCAATTTCAGGATGAACTGAGAGAACAATTTCCCGACTACCATCAGCTCAATTATAGCGAGGCCAGCATTTCGGTAGAGGCCATACAAAATGTATTGGGACCAAAAAGAAGCATGTTCATCTTTTTGCAGTCAGATTCGGCAGCATATCGGATGGAGTTGAGCCAGCAGCGCCTTTCTTTGGTCCGCTTGCCAATCATGCAAGATAGTTTGGACCAACAGATAATGTCTTTGCGCAAAATGCTAAGCAATTATAGTAGCTTGAAGCAGCAAGACATTGCCGATTTTAAGGAGCAGGCTCATGCGCTTTATCAGTTTTTGTTTCCCAAAGAGATGCCGGCTCAGGGGCAGGAGTTAATCTTTATCAATGAGGGGAGTTTTGCCTTATTGCCCTTTGAGGTGCTTTTAATGGACCAAAAAGGGGAGGACTTTGAGCAGCTATCTTATTTGCTCCGCAATTACCCTATTAGTTATAGCTATTCGGCAGAGTTGTGGGTACAGGCCGAGCAGGCCTATCGCTCTTCTGCCCAAAAGCTATTTTGGTCTATGGCGGCCAACTATGAGGGCAGTAGTTTTTCTTCCCTACCTTCTGCGGATTTGGAGGCTGAAAAGCTGGCCCAACTGATGGGCGGCGACTATAGTGCGGGGGCCAAAGAAAGTGAATTTAAGCAGGGCGCCAAAAACTATCGGATTTTGCATTTGGCCATGCATGGTTTGCTCAATGACAATAACCCCATGTTGTCGGCCATGGCTTTTAGCGCCAACTCGGAAGAAGATGGTTTATTGCAGGCCCATGAAATTGCGGAACTAGATTTAGGGGCCGAGTTAGTGGTGCTTTCTGCTTGTCAGACAGGCGAGGGAAAATTGCAAACTGGCGAGGGGAGTTTATCTTTGGCTCGGGCATTTCGTTATGCGGGCACCCCTTCCTTGCTGATGAGTTTGTGGCAGGTGAATGATCAGAGCACGGCTTATATTATGGAGGCCTACTATAAGAACTTGCAGTCGGGCATGACAAAAGCCATGGCTTTGCAGCAGGCCAAAATAACCTATTTAGACAACAGCAAGGGCTGGTCTGCTCATCCCGCTTTTTGGGCGGCTTTTGTGCAATTGGGCCAAACGCAGCCTTTACAGGCGGGTAGCAACTGGGTGTTGTGGCTATGGACCTTAGCGGTACCTGCTAGCTTATTACTGGCCTACTACTTTTTGTTTTACAAAAGAGGAAACCGAGAAGAGGCGGCTTAATTGGGCCTGTTTATTTTGTAAAGGGAGAAGAGCAAAATGCTCTTCTCCCTTTTTGTTTTTGGCGGGGGAGCATTCTGCGGCAGGGCCAAAGAGGAGCGAAGCGACGACCGGCTGAGGGATGGGCAGCAGTGGCCGTAGGCCAGACCAAAGCGCGAAGCGCTGCAGGGCCGAGCGAGCAGCGAGCTGCGATACAGCCCGACCCGCCCGCAGGGCGGGGCAGCCCCAAAAAAGGCAAATAATGGTTAAGTCTTTAAGGGGGATAAAGTTATTGTTAAATGAAAAGATAGCGAAAAGGCTAAAGGCGCTAAATGCTTGTAAATACTGAGATTAGCGGCTGTTGTGGGGGCTTGAAGCTAAGCTTAATAGCTGCCTAAAAGTATTAACTGACAAAGCGGGGATTTTTTTGCTTCAAAATTGAAAAAGCTAAAAAAAAAGCCTAATTTAGAAGCCGATTGGAACCGAACTTTTCATGCACTATAATATCTGCCGAATACTATGGCTGAAGAAACTCAAGAATCCTTAGCGGAAAACATGGGGCCTGTAAACCTTAATTACGGACCTTTTGAATTAAAATCTGCTTCTGGAGATCCGACTCAGAACATGAGCGCATCTTTGCGTTTATTTGAAAATAACAATGAAATTCCTCCGGGCATCATTCAGGTGATGAAAGAGGGGGATAATTATAGAGCGAGCTTTGATGGCGCTTATCCTTTGCAGGCGAACTTAGGTGGTTTGCAAACGGAGGGCTTGACGCTCAACCATGTAGCGGTGGGCAGTGGCGGACTGGAGAGTCTGCAAGTACAACTTGCTCGCTTGGCGATGGGCCAACAATTTGAAATTACGAATGCGCAGCTTAGCTTATCGGGTAGCAATGGCAACTGGCAGGTGACTGCTGGCGGAGCTTCTGGTGAACTGATGGGGCATGCCTTTACGGCGGCTGGCGTACAGCTCAACTTAGATAGTAATGGGAGCTTTGTGGATGCAAGCTTTGATAGTGTAAGTGGCGAGGGCATGGAGCTTTCTGGAGGGCGTTTGACGCCTGAAGGTTTGCAGATTGCTAGTGCTGGCTTGCAGTTGCCTGAGGTTTTGGGCCAAAGCATGACGGCTGACTTTACCGATTTGAATATTACGAGCACTGGAGCGACTGGAGCTGGCGTTTTGCGTCAGGATTCTACTCTGGCGCTTTTGGGCGGGAAACTTCAGGTTTCTGGCTTGGTGGGTGCGGTCAACCTTTCTGCTGATAGCTGGATGGTGGATGTGGCGGCTAATGCTGATTTTCAGGATGGCGCACATCAGGTAACGGGCTTATTGGCTCGTTATACGGCCAATGGAGAAAGCACAAATTTGGCGGTAGAAGGAGGAAGTTGGAGCTCTACTGTGGGGCCTTTTACTTTTTCTGGAACTGGCCTTAGTTATGATACTACTTCTGATCAGTTGAATATTGCTACGGCCGAATTATTGGCTGACTTGGAGCAGTTTCAGATGCAAGGCACAGGAAATGGCCTTCGTTTGGGCCCTAATGGCTTTGAGTTTGACAGTATTCAGATGAATACTTTGGCGCCTGTAGATTTGCTGCCGGGCCTTTCTGTAGCTAGCCTATCTGGCGAACTACGCAAGGAAGGCGAGGGCTTTGCTTTTGATGCAGAGGGCCAACAAATTGCAATGAATTATGGCGCAGCTACAGGAACTGTAGGCGCTTTACAATATTACTATAATAGTACGGGAAGCTCTATTGAAGCGCAAAGCATTGCTTTGGAGCATCCTGCCTTGGGTATTTCTGTAGGAAGCTTGAGCCATGTTGCTGGACAAACGACTCTAGGCGAGTCTCAAATTACGGTCCGCAATATTGGCAATGCTGGCGATATTGTGGCTAGTAGTGAAGGCATGGAGTTTACAGAAGCAGGCCTGCGCGTGACTAACTTTAGTGCTAGTTTGCCAGAGTTTGGCGGAGTAGCCGCTACAGCTACTGCTGCGGGAATCACTCTTGGCGATAGCTTGGCCGTAGAAGGCGGAACCCTAGATTTGGCTGGCGAAATTAGCCTTTTGGGTGGAGCCTTGACGGTTACTAACCCTAGCTCTACTTTTGACTATGCCGAAACGGGCTGGCAAACGGAAACTCAGGGTACTATTGGCTTGAATGTTCCTAATACAACGGCTTCTGGAGAGCTTAAGGTCTCTGCTGGGGCTGAAGGAACAGAAATGGAGTTGCTCAATGGCCAAATTGATGCAGAAATTGCAGGCGTTGGCCTTAGTGGTACTGGCGTGAGCTATTCTTCTGAAACCGATGAGCTGAATGTCGATCAGGTACAGATTACCGCCTCAGAATTGCTAGAAGGTGGAGATTTGCAGGCTACAGCTACGGGCATTAAGTTTAATCAATCTGGTTTTGACTTTCAAACGATTGATGTTAGCTCTAGCGGAGCTATGGAGTTGTTGCCTGGCTTTACGGTGAGCGCTATTGATGGCCTACTGAGTAAAAATGGCGAAAGCTTCGACTTGGCCCTTGGGGCCGATGCTACAGTGGCTTTGGGCACGATCAATGGCTCTGCCGAAGTAGATTATACCTATGAAAATGGACAGTCTACAATTGAGTTGCCTAGCCTTCAACTTTCTGCTGGCTTGTTTAGCTTTGAAACGGCTAATCTGGCTTATGAAAATGGCCAATTGAGCATTGATACCGTAGATTTGAATCTGGAAAACCTAGGCTCAATTGCTGGTAGCCTGACGGCCTCGGCTTCTGGAATAGTATATAGCAGCGCAGGCTTGTCTATTGATAGCATGAGCGCAGACTTTCCCGATTTGGCCGGTACTGGCGTTTCTGTCTTGGTAGAAAACTTTAATGTGGCTGCTGGCGGCGCTGTATCGGGTAGCGGAACAGTAAATCTAGCTAGTGATATTGTTTTGGCTGGCGGTTCGGCTACGCTTAGCGATATTGAGTCTAGCGTAGATTTTTCAGGCAGTACTTGGGGCGTTTCTATTGGCGCAGGCTTGGCTTTCCAAGTGGCTGGTGTAGAGGCTTCTGGACAGGTAGATGTCAATTATGCTTCTAATGCAGGCCTAGGGATTAAAATCAGAAATAGCCGATTTGATGCTGGTTTTGCTGGCTTTGAGGCTAGCTCTAAGGAAATGAGTTATGAGGCTACTTCAAGTAGGTTTGTCGTTGATTCTCCTGCCTTTAGCTTCCCTAATTTTGCCGATGGACTAGAAACGGAAGCCGAGTCGATCTCTATGGAGGATGGCGATTTGAAGATGGAAGATGTTAAGGTCACTTTGGGCTATGAGTGGAATATCCGCGAAGGAATTGTGGCCTCTCTAGATGAGGGCGCACTCAATAAAGATGGCGGCAGTACAACCCTTACTGCAGTGGCTTCTCTCAATATTGATTTGCCCAAATATAGCACAACCGGAAGTGCCGCGGCTTCTTTGGAGGTCTCTCTCTCTGACGGAAATGTGGAGGCTGCTCTAGATAGCCTTTCTCTAGATAATGCGATTGTGAACCTAACGGTAGGGGCCGATTCTAAACTGACAGAAAACGGTTTCTATTTTAGTGAGGTCACTTTGGGCATTAGTGAGGATGCCGATTATGATACCCTCAAGGAGATGTTCCCTGCCTTTGGTGGCTTGGGCGCTATGGCAATCAATGCGCTTAAAGGCTCTAATGTAGTGGCTACAGGCGTTAATGTGAGCCGAGCAAATGGCTTTGAGGCCCAAGATATTTCTTTGGACTTTGCCAAGATCCCTTTCCAAGCTATGGGCATGGAGGGAGAACTAGATATCAATAATCTTTCGGCCAAATTGGGCGGCTCTAAGGAGTTCAAATTAGAAGATTTTGGTATTCCGACTAGCGTGGGCATTTCGGTGCCTATTGTGGCTGGAATTAACGCTACTGGCGAAATTGGCATTGATGCCGGCATTAAGCTAGGCGCCAATATTCAGGCCCAGGGCAATAAGGATAGCGATGTTTGGGAACTCATGGGCGGCATTGATGCCGATGGCGCTCTTTCTGTCTATATTCAGGCCGGGGTAGAGGTAGATGCTTGGGTGGCTGGCGCTGGCGCCGCTATTCGCGCAGCCTTTAATACCGATCTCGATATTAGCGCAGGTATTGGTATGGCTATTACTTATAATCCCGATACCAAGTCTGTAGAGATGGTGCATGAGGGAATCACTTTTGATTACCGCGCCTTGGCCGAAATTTACACTAGCTTGAGCCTAGTGCTACATGGCCATATTTTGGGCTGGGAAACTGAAGAAGTCATTGAGTTGGCCCGCTGGGATATTGGTATCTTAGATGCCAAAGGAGATACCGAAGGAAACTCTTTGGGCGAGTTGCTAGGTAACTTTAGCAATTCTGCCAAATTGATGACAGAAGACGATGAGTATAATTTAATTTAGTTTATTTTCTTTTCTTCAAAATATTTAAGGTCCAGAACTACGGTTTTGGGCCTTTTTTATTTTTTGGGGCTGCCCCTTCGGCCTGCGGCCTTCGGGTCGGGCCATTGCGCAGCTCGCTCTCTGCTCGGCCCTGCAGCGGCTGCGCCGCTTTGGTCTGCCGCCTTCGGCGGCCCTGCTACAGCCCCTCAGCCTGCGGCGGCTTCGCCGCCTGCAAGACGCAGAAAATAGGTATAGGCCCAAAAGATGTAAATCAATGCGGGTTTAAACCCGCATGCTATAAAAAGATTGCACAGCAATACCGCCCTTGCTGTAGGTTTCAACCTACAGCAAACGGCCTAGCGATGTGCAGCAGTGGCCGCAGGCCAGACCGAGGCCGTTAGGCCGAAGGGCCGAGCAGACCTGCGAGCTGCGACAACCAGCCCCTATAGGGGCGCCAGTTCGACGACTGTAAGGAGTAACGCCCCCCCAAAAAAAAAAGGCTCCTTCATCAAAGGAACCTTTTAGGGCGTTAATAATGCTGCCTAATTTCATGCACAATAAAATCTAATGCGCCCGTATCGTAGAGTAAGCGGCGGCACATCTGAAAAAATAGCAGCTCCTCCCAAAGCCGATAATTTTCCTCATCCACCAAAGGGTTGCCCGTAGAATGAAAGCGGGCATTTTGAGGCTGAGGCTCAATCTCGATAGCAAAACGGGCCTGAATCTGGCTGCTATCGGCTATTTGTAGGCCCAAAATGCGCTTTCGGCCCTCATGTCGGCTATAAATCTGCATAGGCAAGCTCATGATGGCCTCATTGAAAAAGGTATGTGAGGAAAATAAACTGAATTTTCGGTTTTCTGGAAGCTGAATATGGGCCGCCAAAAAATCAATAATCCATTCATCAATGCTTTTTTCGCCCCGGGCCACATAATAGAAATAGGCCCGCTCCCAATCGGAAGAGGCAGAGGATTGAATCAGGCTATCGTAAGAGGAGCGAGTAGACATATTATAGGGCTTGAGTACTTTGATTAAAGGGCCGTTAGGCCTTGAGGGCTGATGCTAAAGCTTTGTTTAAAGGTTTCATCGGCGGGCTGCCCTTGCATGCTCGGAATATTGCTATCCCATTTGAGCTGAATGCTATTGGGGCTACTGATGTTCAGCTCCAGATTCACATAGTTTTCAAAAATAAGTGGAAGATTGCCCAGGGCGGCATTCCAAACACAACTTCCATCTTTGGCAATGAGGGCAAGCGTAAGCATCTGTTCAGGCGACACAATTTGCTGATCGTCCATAATTTCGGGGCAGGCCGCTTCTTGGACCTCCGCAGCAGTATAGAGCAGCAGGCTTTGTCCGTCTGCCTGCGGAATTTTGCCCCAAACTACAGCCGCATCCTGCTTGAGGATATCGCCTTTTGCCCCCAATAAGCTTTTTAGGTTGGGGACCGCCAGACCAAAGTTTTTCTTTTCTGCATAATTGTTCAAGAGAGAGGCAACGGCCAAGCCTTTGTGGTAATCGGTCTTTAGCGGAAGCTGAAGTTGGGCCAAGTTGGCTAGCAAATCAGACAATTGCGTATATTTTTCATGGCTTTTGCCAGCTAGTTGAACCTTTGCGCCTTGGCCATCTTCTCCGCTTAATTGATCGCCACTAAGGCTAAGCGTCATTTTTTGGGCTTCATCGCCACTTTTTAGGCGCATATCGCTAGCCGAGCCTTCTCCCGAAAGAGAGAAGACTTTACCTTGCTGGCCATAATGCAGCTTATAGCGATAGCTGCCATCCTTGTTTTTTTCTAGCCGAGCCAGATAGGCCCAAATTGGCTGTCCGTTTAGGCTGCCTTCAAACCATTGTCCAGAACGATGCAGGTCTTTCCAATACTCAGTTTGTGTTTTGTTTTGCTCTTTTGTGGGATTTTGCTCTGCTGTTTTTTCTGTAGAAGATGTACAAGCAAAGAGGCTAAAGGTCAAAGCGACCAAAAGCAATAGGGAAGTCTTTTTCATGGGATAAATATTAGGATTGAGTTAATCTAGGCCTTCTAGGCCCTTGCTATTTACATCAAAAACTTGTTCAAATTCTTCGTCGATCATGCGGGCGCCTCTTTCGCCACGCATGTAGGTGGTCCATTTTACTCCAATGCGATTAACTTTTTTGATAGAGAAGCTAAAGTCCATATAATAGGGATCATCGCCAGCATTACCAATATTGCTATTCCAAAGACAGCGGCCTGTTTTATCAAAGAGCGCTGCAGCCAGCATATTTTTGGGGTCTTCTAGATAGGTCCCTGCAATAGATCGGCAGAACTCGGGCATAACTCCAGTGGCCGTATAAAGTAAGAGGGTTTCGCCATTGGGCTGAACAATTTTGCCCCAAACTACAGCCGATTCCTCCTCTAGGAGTTCTGTTTTATCGCCGAGTAGGCTTTTAAAGTTGGGGACCCATAGCCCAAAGTTTTTATTGACATAATGGGGCTTAATATGCTCCTCAATGTCTAGGCCTTCATAGTAGTTTTTATCTATAATAGGGAGCCGAAGGGCGGCCAAATTGGCAATGAGGTCTTTGGCTTGGCTATATTTTTCATGGCCAACCGCCTTGAGCTGCATCGGAAAGCGTTTTCCTTCTACATTCGCCCATTCGCCAGTAAGTTGATCGCCATCTAGCTTTAGCTGCATGCGTTCGCCATCGACCAGTTCGCCAGCTTCAAATTTTTGAAGATCTACTTCTATATGGCTAGGTCCGCCTTTTCCTGTTAGGTAGATGCTAGCCCCTTGGCTAGAGTTGTAGCCATAATGAATGCCATAGGAGTGATCTCCATCGCTGTAGCTATCTACTCGGCTAAGGTATAGCCAGATCGGAATATCTTTTAGGGTGCCTTCAAACCATTGTCCGCGGTGGTTCAGCTCTTTCCAGTATTCTTTGGGCGCTTCTTGCAGGGCCTCGGCTTGTAGGCTGCTTTCTTTTTCGGGAGTAGAAGAGGCGGCACTTTCTGCCTGACCGTCTTCGGCTGTTTTGGGGGCAGAAGATTGACAAGAAAATAGGCTTAGGGCCAAAGCGGCCAAAAGCAGTTTAGCATGCTTTTTCATAGGGAGGTTTACGTTTAATGAGGATTATTGTCCTAAAATAAGCTTTCTTCCCTATAGGCCAAAAAAAAAGAGCTGTCTTCTAAAGACAGCTCTTTTGAACTTTGTTGCAGAGACAGGACTCGAACCTGCGACCTTCGGGTTATGAGCCCGACGAGCTACCACTGCTCCACTCTGCGATACAAATATAAGGCGAGTATTTGGGTTTTCCAAATGCGAATAAAAAAACAGGCTAAAGTAATTTTACTTTAGCCTGTTAGCTTGCTTTAAATCAATGGATTAGCCATCAATTATTTTTTTACAATTTTATCAAGAACTTCTTTATTGATCTTGATTTCATATTCCTTACGCAAGCTAAGGATGAGGTCCTTTTCTAGCTGATCTTGGAAGTCGGCCACTACATAACCGCGGGCTTCGTCTAGACTTTTGTTGCTAGCGGGAATCACTTCCTCAATTTTGATAAAGTAGTAAGAGCCATCTTTGGTATAGCCTTTATTCATTTTGCGGGCTTTCCACTTGATTGCATCCACTTCTGCATTGCGTCCTTTTTCATAGGTGGCTTCGGTGGTTTGGACCAAGGCCTTATCGGCATTAAAGAGCTCCATGACTTCTTTGGCCGTTTTCTTTTTGGCCTTTTTGCGCAATTTCTTGATCTCTTTTTTGTCTACAGAACGAAGAGTATAAAAGGTCACCTTGGCTCTTTCATTCCACTGATAGTCCTCCTTATGGCTTTCGTAAAAGGCTTTGAGGCCTTCCTCATCATTAGAGGCTTTATCCCAGATGAGCTGCTTTTTTACTTCAAAAAGCAAGATGCCCTCTTCATATTCGCGAAGCAAGGCCTTAAATTCTGGATATTTCTCTTCCAAACGAGTTTCTTCATAAGCCAAGCTTTTTTGGGCCACTAGTTTGTCCAATACTCGCTCTAGTGCATCTTCATGGCGGCGGGGACGCATGGCAAAGCGCTCGTTGGGCGAGCGTTGCGCCATCTGAATCAATTCTTTTACGGTTGCATTGAGGTTGCCTAAAGTAAAGACCACTTTCTCATTTTTGAGCAGCTCGGGCTTGGGGGTCCAACGGCCCTGAATAAAGGCTTGGTCCTGGCGCAAAGCCGCAATAACTTCCGCATAGACCTTTTCGTCTAGTTGGTAACCCGCTTCTTCCTTGATTTTATTCACTAGGGAAGTTTCTACCAACTTAAAACGAGGATCTCTCTTGACCTTAGTCGTCAATTCGGCTTTCATCTGTGGGTAGCTGCTCTTATCCATAGATTTTACCCGACGCAAGATGTGCCAACCCGATTCAGATTTTACGGGCTCTCCATAAACGCCATCTTTGGGCAAACCAAAAGCCGCATTCTCAAAAGCCGCATCAAATTGATTGATGCCTACCCAGCCAATAATGCCCGCTCTTGTTTTTGAGCTGTTATCCTGAGAATACTTCGCCGCTAGCTCGGCAAAGGTCGCTTGACCCGCCTTGAGGACCCCATGCAAAGAGTCAATTTTTGCCTTGGCTTTTTCTTCTCCACCTTCCTTTTTGGGGCGGATGAGAATATGGGCCAACTGAATTTGGCCATAAGCTGGACGAACTTCTGTTACTTTGAGCAAATGCAAACCGTATTTGCTCCGAACAATCTCCGATACAGCGCCCTTTTTAGTCGAATACAAGGCATTTTCTAAGGCATAAGGCAGTTGCAAAACCGTAAAAAAGCCCAAATCTCCCTTTTTACCCTTGCTGTAGCTGTCCTCAGAATACTTGCTCACCATGGCCTCAAAGTTCTCTGCAGTTACTTCTTGCTGCACTTTTTTCATCCGAGCATAAGCCTCTTTAACAGCCGTTTCTTCCGCATTTTCACCCAGTTTGATGAAAATCTGAGAAAAACGACGGTCTTCTTGCGCCCGATCAAAGGCTTCTTTGACCAGCTTTTCCGTAATCTCCCGATCCGTCAAATAACTGCTCGATAACTGCCGCTTGTACTGATTCTGCTCCCGCAAAACCTCCGGCTTTTTATCCAAGCCCATTTCTTGGCCCTTAACCACCTGCAACTTGAAGTTGATGTAAAGGTCTAGGTATTCTTCCAATGATTTTTTGCTGTAATCCGCCTTATCACCATTGGTTTTGTCATAGATATAGGTAAACTCAGAAAGACGAACTTCTACGCCTTTTACCGTAAATAAAATAGGATCATCCTCCGAGGAGCGTACCCCAGAATTGGGTTGATGCGCCCAAACTTGCCCCGCCAAAAAAAATAGACAGAAGGCCATTATGCTATGCATCTTCATCATAGGTCTTGAAATATATAATAGTTATGAACAAATTGAAACTCTTCTAGCTTCAGCCCCACAAAGTTAAAGGAGTTCTAGCAAAAAAAGAATTTTCAGAAAATAGAACTATGTCTAGCTGTTGGTTTTGGGGCTGCCCCTTCCGCCGGGTTGAAACCCAGCGCAAAGCGGTATCGCTTTGCGAAGCTATACAAAATGAGGGTTGAAACCCTCATGATATCGGGCGGGTCGGGCTGTTTCGCAGCTCGCTGTTCGCTCGGCCCTTCGCCGCTTTCAGCGGCTCGGTCTGGCCTGTGGCCACTGCTGTCCATCCCTCAGCCGAGGCGCTGCGCGCCTTAGCAGGCGGCAAGCCGCCTGCCTGGACCAATTAGCGCAGACAATTCTTATAAAGCGGAATCACATTCTGAAAGCCCATATATAAAGCATCTACGGTCAAAGCATGCCCAATAGATACCTCTAGCAAATTAGGGATGTTTTGCTTAAAATAGGCCAAATTGACCAGGTTGAGGTCGTGCCCAGCATTGAGCTCAATGCCTACAGCCGCCGCCGCTTCTGCCGCCTTGATATAAGGGGCAATGGCCGCCGCCCGATCTGCCTTGTATTCATGGGCATAAGGCCCTGTATACAATTCTACCCGATCGGCCCCTAGCTTTTTGGCCCCCTCAATCATTTTGGGGTCGGGATCTACAAAAATAGAAACTCTGGCCCCTAAGCTTTTTAGCTCTTCGGTCACCTCCTGCAAAAATGAGGCAAAAGCTAAAGTATCCCAACCCGAATCAGAAGTTAAGGCCTGAGCCGCATCGGGAACCAAAGTGACCTGATCAGAAGGATACTTCCGCAAAAGGTCCATAAATTCAGGAGTGGGATTGCCCTCAATATTAAACTCTGTGGCAATTTTTCCCCGCAACTCTGGAATATCATCATAGCGAATATGACGCTGGTCCGGACGAGGATGTACCGTGATTCCCTCCGCCCCAAATTTTTCGCAATCTAGGGCCACTTGCAATAAGTTAGGAAAATTAGCGCCCCGCGCATTGCGAATTAGCGCCACCTTGTTCAAATTTACGCTTAAGCGACAAGTTGACATATTTTTTCTTTTTGGTCAATTAGATGGCGCAATATACAGAACTCATAGCAAAAGAACTTGACTGACTTAGGAAAGCTAAACGCCCTCTCTTTTCCCCAAAAGGCCTTAACGCTTTTTTAATAGAAAAGGAGAGGAGGAGAATTTGGCCAAGAAAAAAATTAGCGTAAATTTGTATCGCAAGCGATAAGAGTGCCGAAGCTTGCTGCCTAGAGCAAGTTCTTTCGTTGAGCGGCCTAGCGATGGGAAGCAGTGCGGCGCAGCCGCAGACCCAGCGGGCGCAGCCCGCGCAGGGCCGAGCGAGCAGCGAGCTGCTGGACGTAGCGCCGCAGCTTTGCTGCGGAGGCCCCAAAAAAAATTACTAGATCAGAAAATCAAATTAACCATCCAATGGAATTATTAGATAAGCTAAAATGGCGATATGCCGCCAAGGCCATGAATGGCCAAAAAGTGCCTGAAGAGCAAATTGACCAAATTATTGAGGCCATTTCTTTGTCGCCTACTTCTAGTGGCCTACAGCCTTTTGAGGTCTTCGTCATCACGGACCAAGAAGTGAAGGAAAAAATTAGACCAGTAGCTTGGAACCAGTCTATGGTGACCGATTGCTCGCATCTTTTTGTTTTTGCCGCTTGGGATACTTACACTGAAGATCGCATTAACTACATGTTTGATTTGACCAATGAGATTCGTGGTTTTAAGAATGAGGGTTGGGAAAATTACCGTCAGCAGTTGTTGCAGTTTTACCCTCAGAGAGAGGCAGAGTTGAATTTTCAGCATGCGGCCCGACAAGCTTATATTGCTTTTACCAATGCGATTAACGCTGCTGCCTTTTTGGGCCTAGATGCTACGCCCATGGAAGGCTTTGAGCCCGAGGCGGTAGATGAAATCTTAGGCTTGAAAGAAAAGGGATTGAGAAGTTGCGTGATGCTGCCTGTCGGCTACCGAGATGCAGAAAACGACTGGCTGGTCAATTTGAAAAAGGTCAGAAAGCCCCTAAATAAATTAGTCAATAGAATCGACTAAGGGCTTTGGGCCAAAAAGATTTGCGCTATGGATACTTTTTTATCCATAGCGCATTTTTTATGCCCTGAAGTAGGGGCATAAAAAAAGGACCAATGGAAAACCATTAGTCCTTTAAAGTAGCGAGAGAGGGACTCGAACCCTCGACCTCAGCATTATGAGTGCTGCGCTCTAACCAGCTGAGCTATCTCGCCTTTTGCCCTAGTGCGATGCAAATATAGGGCAATATTTTCTTTCTCCAAATTTTTTCTAGAAAAAAGCTAACTTTTTTTCTTAGAAAGTAGGACAGCCAGTTCTTCTTCGGCCATTATCGCCAAAGTTATAGATTAGCGAAACCTCCATACCGCCGCGGCTATTATTGACCGTAGCAAGGGTAGACATAGTGGCATCATAGCTAAAACCAAATTGGAATTGGTTGACATCTAGGCCAACAATAAAGATGATAGCATCTACGCCCAAGGAGCTAGAGTTATCGGTAACATATTGGTTGGCTAGGCGGTTCCATAGGCCAAAGCGGAAGGCAAAATCGTCATATTTGGGAGCTTGGTAGCGGAGGCTCACCCCAGTGCTAATTTCGGTAGAGGGGCCTTGAATCATGACTACAGCGCCAGGCAAAAGGCTCATTGCAGAGCGGCGGCCACCTAGGCGAACCTCTCCACCTGCGTGGATATTAAAGCGGCTGTAGAGCTTTTCGGTAGGTCCGGCAAAGGTATTTCCGGAAGTATCTACGGGAGAGCGGTCAAAGAGAGAGATATCGGGTTGGTTGAGGTGGAAAATGCTAATTCCGCCATAAGCAGACTGACGTTTTCCGAAGGTTCCGTACCACATTAGGCCAACATGAAGGTCGGCATAGATTCTAGAATCGCGAACGGCCAACATATTTTCGCCGCTATTGATATTGGGGTTATAGTAGCCATTGCCATACTCGTTATCATATTGGGTAGAGTAGGTATTTTGGTCCCAATCGATTGCTCTTTGTCCCAAACCGAGGTGACCTCCAGCAATGAGGTAAGAGCTGCGTTCTTTTCCTAGTCGGCCACGTCCTTGAGTAAGGAGTTTTTGGTAATTTACATCTAGGCCGATATCTGTAATAGAGTAGGAGGAGGCGCCAGCGACATCGCGCATTGCATTGAAGCCGACCCCAACGAAATCTTCTTTACCGACGGCAAACTTGCCTTCTGCGGTAAAAGAGGCGGTATTATAGGGTTTGTCCAAAACAGAGGACCATTGGCTGCGGTAATTGATACCTAAGCGGTATTGCGACTCCATAACGCCGGCTAGAGCGGGGCTCAGTCGGGCAGGGGCAGAATAATACTGCGAGTAGCGGGGGTCTTGGGCCTTAGCCTCCTGTAAGTTGCAAAAAAAGGCCAGGAGCAAGAGGGCCGAAATAGGTCGGATAAGCTTCATGCGTCTCTTAAAATTTTATCGGTAAAACCTTTAAGGCTATTAGTCCTTAGATGGGTAGAATAAAATGGCCAACAAAAGTACAAAAACTAATGTGGCTGAAAAATATTGTTTTCCTAGAGTGATTAAGATGTCTTAGACCTTAAAACGGAGATTTATACAAAATCTTGTAAGCGGCCTTAAAATTCTTTTAAAGAAATGCCATTCTTTTAGGTCAAACGGCCATTCTAGCTAATTTGCTGCTAAAGATGGCTGCGGGCAATTGTTAAAAGCGGAATAAAGTCTGTAATTTGGGGCCGCAAAATAGGCGGTAGGGCTTTTTTTGTCTAGCGTTCATTTAATGGGTTTGGGCCATTTGGCCTAGCGATGTGAAGGGGTGGCCGTCAGGCCAGACCGAGCCGCAGCAGGCGGCGAAGGGCCGAGCGAGCAGCGAGCCCGACAACCAGCCCCTATAGGGGCGCCAGTTCGATGACCAACGGGAATAACCGACAACAAGTCCTTTAGGACGCAGTTCGATGACCAAGGGGAATAACCGCCGCAGCTTGGCTGCGGAGGCCCCAAAAAATAAGCATTAATATATGAGAACACAATTAGCTATTCATTTTTTTATGTTTTTGCTCTTGGCGGCGGCTTGTCAGCCCAAGGCAGAGCCAGAAAGCCAAGAAGAGAAAACTGCTTTTACTGTAGATCGAACCTATTATTATGTTCGCTATTTAGAAGATAGCAAAGAGTTGCAGGCCGAGGCCCGCTTTCAGCAAGATACGGGCAGCTTGGTTCTGCCAGATAAATTGTATTTTGAGGGGCAAGCTATGCAGCCCAAAAAGTTGCCTAAAATTGGTTGGGAATATCGTTATCATGAGCGCCCCGCTAAATTTAAGGGCTGTTATCACTTTAGTTATGCGGGCGCAAGCGATACGATTTGTTTCCCTAGCTATAGCAATTTTGCCCTAAAAACGCCAGCGATATCTTTGGCTACTGGCGGCTTGTTGGCCTGGGAAGGGCAGCCTTTGGGGCAGGCCGAAAGTTTGGTCCTTTTGTTTGAAGATAGCAAAGGGCAGTCGAAAACGGTGAATCATGTGGGCTTGACCCGCGGCAGCCAGTTTGAGATTCGCCCCGAACACCTAGAGGGCCTAAATGCGGGCCCGGCTAGCCTGCGCTTGGTACATAAAAGTACCCTGATTCAGAAAGTAGATGGGCAAGTAGAGGTGATTAAATTAGAATATTACCGCAAAGTGTTAAAAATTGAAATTGTAGACTGATGTATATAGTAGCAGAAAAATATTTGGTCACCTCGGATGTCTTCGATAAGCAGTTTGTCTGTAACCTAGATGCCTGCAAAGGCGCTTGTTGTTGGGAGGGCGACTTTGGTGCGCCTCTAGAAGAAGCCGAGGTAGAGACCCTCAAAGCCATTTACCCCCTCATTAAAGACCGCCTGACGCCTGCGGGCCAAGCCGCCATTGAAGAGCAGGGCGTGGCCACGCATAGCGAAGAGCAAGAGGGTTGGGCCACCGCTTTAATTGATGGCGGTCCCTGTGCCTTTATTCATTATGAGGAGGATGGCCGTGCCAGCTGCGGGATTGAAAAGGCCCATAAAGAGGGCATTATTGATTACCTCAAACCCGTCTCTTGCCACCTTTATCCTATTCGAACGAAGCAACTACCCGATTTTTTAGCCCTGAACTATGACCACTGGGATATTTGCTCGGCTGCTTGTAGCTTGGGCGAAGAATTAAAAGTACCTGTTTATCAGTTTTTGAAAGAGCCTTTGACCAAAGCATTTGGTCCCCATTTTTATGAAGAACTAGAAGCTATGGCTGATTATCATGCCCAAACGGGCGAACAGACCTAGCAATCTCTCACCTACTAATATTTGCAAATGATTGCACTAGCTGGAATTATTGTTTTGGGAATTTTGGCCCAATGGGTAGCTTGGCGCCTCCGCCTGCCCGCTATCCTCCCCCTGATTTTGATTGGCCTTTTGGTGGGCCCTATTGCCGAAATCTGGACCGGCCACAAGTTTATTGAACCCGTTTTTGATTACCTCTTTGAGGCCAATGGCAAAGATCTTTTGCTGGATGAACACGGACACCCACAAGGCAATGGGGGACTTTTTCCCTCTGATGTCCTGTTCTGGTTTGTCTCTTTGGCCATCGGGGTGATTCTCTTTGAAGGTGGACTGACCCTGAACCGCCATGAAGTAACAGGAGTAGGACCCGCCATCGGTAAATTAGTGACCCTAGGCTCGGCGATTACCTTTGTTGGTGCGGGCTTGGCCGCTAAGTTTATTATCGGCCTGCCTTATGATATCGCCTTCCTCTTTGGGAGTTTGGTCATTGTGACTGGCCCTACGGTCATTGCGCCCATTTTGCGCAATGTGCCTCTGCGGCGAAATATCTCGACGGTCCTCAAATGGGAGGGAATTCTCATTGACCCCATTGGGGCTTTGGTGGCCGTTTTGGTCTTTGATTTTATTATCTCGCATGAGTCGGAGGGCTCTTTTGGAATAGAAGCCTTTAAGGAGTTTATGGGAATTATCTCGGTGGGCTTTACTTTTGGCATCGGTACGGGCTTTGGCTTTTATCAATTGCTCAAAAGAGATATGATTCCGCATTATTTATTGAATGTGGTTTCTCTGGCCCTCGTACTGGGCGCTTTTGCCCTTTCCGATATTGTGGTGCATGAGTCGGGCCTATTAACCGTGGTGGTGATGGGCATGACCCTGGCCAACCTCAAGGTGCCGCACTTCAAAGAGCTGCTTTATTTTAAAGAGTCTTTGACCGTTTTGCTGATTTCGATTCTCTTTATTGTCCTTTCCGCAAATATTGATGGCGAGCAGCTATTGCTCTTGGCCGATTGGCGCTATTGGGCGCTCTTTGCGGTGGTGGTTTTGGTCCTTCGCCCCCTTTCTGTTTTTGCCTCTACGGCCAAAGGTGGCCTAGATCTCCGAGAAAAGCTCTTTATTTCTTGGGTAGGCCCTCGCGGAATTGTGGCGGCGGGTATTGCCTCGCTTTTTGGGCTCAAATTGGCCAATTATGGTTATGAGGAGGCCGCACTAATTACGCCTTTGGTCTTTATGATTGTGATGGGAACGGTTTTGCTGAATGCTACTACGGCCCGCTTGGTGGCTAGGTTGCTGGGCGTTACCCTACAGCAATCTAATGGGTTGCTCATTGTGGGGGCCAACCCTGGCGCACGACTGATTGCCAACTATTTACAGAATCATGGGCGGCATGTGGTCTTGGTCGATCGCTCCCCAACTTTGGTCCAAGAAGCCCAAGATATGGGCCTCAAAGCCATTGAACAGGATATTATTGAGGGCAATCTGGAGGAGGAGCTAGAGCTCCTCGATATGGGCTATTTGTTGGCCCTTACCCCCAGCATGGCGGTCAATGATGTGGCCTGCAAACGCTATAAAGAGGTCTTTGGCGAAAATGGCACATTCCGCATTGTCTCTCAGGCCGAAAGTCAGGGACAAATCGAATTAGCCGATGAGGCCGCCTTTGATATCAAAACCGATTATATCAACTTTTTGGAGACGGCCCGAGACTACCCGAATATCCGAGAGTATGTTTTGCAGTCTCAAGAGCAGTTTGAACAAATTTGCCAACTGAGCTGCCGCAATACAATTCCGCTCTTTATCCGTAAACCCGATGGCGATTTCCATTTTGTGCGGGCCAACCAACCCCAAAATGAACAGATCGAAGCAGGCGATACGCTGATTTATATGGGCAAAGAAATTGAAGCCCCCAGCACCGAAATGGTCGAGGAGCTAGAGGAAGCTTAGGCCATAAATTTACTGCAATACGATAAAGACAGTCTCTGTTTAGGGACTGTCTTTTTTTTGGGGCCTCCCGCCTGCGGCGGGCGCTACGCTTCAGGGCTCGCAGGTCTGCTCGGCCCTGCGGCCTGACGGCCTTGGTCTGCGGCTGCGCCGCCCCCTTTCGCATCGCTAGGCCATTTGGCCTTCGGCCATCACTGCGGGTTAAAACCCGCAGCCAGATTAGGTCCCAATGAGCCAGCTTTTAGCGGTCCCATGGCTTGCAGCTTAAAAGCCGCAAGACCTAAAAACCGAATGCTTTCGTCGATCTTCAATGAAGCAGGGGCTTTTAAGCTCCTGCGGCGAGAAAGATAATGGCCCAAGCAGATTGTCTGCGGCCTTTTAGCTGCAGAAACAGTGATTTTTACCCCAATTGTTAGGGTATTGTTAAAAATGAAAATAATGTAACAAAATCAAAAAAGGCAAAAGTTCGGTATTTTACCGAACTAGTTCACCTCCAGACCGAACTAGTTCACCTCCAGACCGAAGCAGTTCACCTCCAGACCGAACTAGTTCACCTCCAGACCGAACTAGTTCACCTCCAGACCGAACTAGTTCACCTCCAGACCGAACTAGTTCACCTCCAGACCGAACTAGTTTACCTCCAGACCGAAGCAGTTCACCTCCAGACCGAAGCAGTTCACCTCCAGACCGAACTAGTTCACCTCCAGACCGAACTAGTTCACCTCCAGACCGAAGCAGTTCACCTCCAGACCGAACTGATTTACTAAACGCTAAAATGAAGAGAGGGACGGTTCAGAATTTTGTGTATTAGAATAAAATTTGGGCCTTTAGCTTGTTAGGATTTGGCCAGTAGTCGCCTAGGGACAAGCCCCTAGGCTAACCCAATGGAGTCAGCCCTAAAGGGCCTCAAAGGCTCATATACACGGCCTTGCTAAGTAGTTATTGCAGATAAGGTCCTTATCCAAAGGCCCTCTTTAGAGGGCTGTCTGAAAAAGCTAGCCTAGGGGCTTGTCCCTAGGCAGCAAAAAGGAGAAACACAAAATTTTAAACAGACTCGAATAAAATTTGGGCCTTTAGCTTAGCTTGCAAAAGTAGGATTTGGCCAATCATTGCCTAGGAGGCGCAGGAAAGGGGCGCAGACAAAATTTCAAACAGCGCCTTTTATGCGTGTAGAGGCGGCGAAGCCGCCGGCTGAGGGATGGAGAGGGTGGCCCGCAGGGCCAGACCGAGCAAAAATGCGCAGCATTTTTGCGAAGGGCCGAGCGAGTAGCGAGCCCGGAACAGCCCGACCCGACCGCAGGGAGGGGCAGCCCCAAAAAAACAGCAGAAATAAAACTTAAAGAGAAATTGCTATTTGGCTTAGTTTTTGACTTTAAGAAATTAGTTTTTAATGGTTTAGTGAAAGGTTTTTTTCAAGAAAAGAGAGTTAAACAACTCGACTAAAGCGATTCGGTGGCCTCCCGAATCGCTTTTTTTTGTCTACTTTTTTATCTTAAGGGGCAAATTTTATGATAAAATAAAATCAGGAACAACTATGACGTATAGATGGACGGCCCTTTCGATCTTTATTTGGGCCCTATTGAGCTGCTCGACAATTTACGCTCAGGAGAATACCAAGCTGAGCAATAAAAAAGACGGGGGCTATATTTTTACGCTCCTCAATGACATTGAGGCGACCGAAGTGCAGAACCAAAACCGCACGGGGACCTGTTGGAGTTTTTCGGCTCTATCCTTTTTTGAGTCGGAATTGCTGCGGATGAAAAAGGGCAAGCACAATCTTTCTGAGATGTACATTGCTCGTCGGGCTTATTTGGATAAGGCCGTAAACTATGTGCGGATGCACGGCAACTTTAACTTTGGGCCAGGTGGTGCCTTTCATGACATTCCCTATGTGATTAAGCGTTATGGAATTGTGCCTCAGGAGGTTTATCAGGGCTTGGAGTATGGTATGGAAACGCACAACCACTCGGAGCTCAACAATATGTTGGAGGCCATGGTCAAGGAGGTAATTAAGGCGCCTCAGAAAAAGCTTACGCCCTCTTGGAAAAAGGCCATCAATGGGGTCTTGGATGCTTATTTGGGCGAAGTACCCGAAGAATTTGAGTATCAGGGCAAAACCTATACGCCGGAGTCTTATGCCAAAGAATTGGGTTTAGATATGGATGATTATGTGGTGATTACCTCTTTTACGCATCATCCGTTTTATGAGTCGTTTGTATTGGAGATTCCCGATAACTGGGCTTTTGGGTCTACCTATAATGTCCCTTTGGACGAGCTAGTAGAGATTACCAACAATGCTTTGGAAAAAGGCTTTGGGGTAGCTTGGGCCAGTGATGTATCGGAAAAAGGCTTTTCTTATCGCGATGGCTTGGCGATTGTGCCCAAAGATGAGCGCACAATTCGCATTAAGGGCCGTGACAACCGCAACTTTAGTGATGCGGGGGCAGAGAAAATTGGTTCTGCCTTTGATGAGCCCGTAGAAGAATTGGCTATTACGCAGGAAATGCGTCAGGAGGCCTTTGACAACTACGAAACAACCGATGATCATGGCATGCACTTTACGGGTATGGTAGAAGATCAGCGGGGAACAAAGTACTACATTGTGAAAAACTCTTGGGGAAAAACCAATGATTGCGATGGCTACTTCTATGCTTCGGAGGCTTTCTTCCGTTATAAAACCACCAACATTATGGTGCATAAGGATGGAATTCCGAAAAAGATCAAGAAGAAACTAGGCATCAAATAAAACTGTCTGGACAGGAACTATCTGCAGGCCCGAGCAAAATTGTTTGGGCCTCTTTTGGGTTAAAGGGGCTAGTTAATAGTTGCTTTGCCCTTAAATAGGACTTAAAAAAAAGGGGGGGCTTTTGCAAGCCCTAATAGTTTTACTAAATTTGCCAACTGATGAAACAGGTCTTAGGGCCTGTTTATCTGGATAAAACAGTTTATTTAGCATCCCTCAAACCTGCAAAACGCTAGTATTTTTGCTAGAACATTGATTTTGCCAAACCAAAAAGATGAATAATTTTAAGTTTTTGAACAACCTTACGGGTTGGCTCATGTTTGCTGTGGCTGCCACAGTTTACCTACTCACGGCCGAGCCCACGGGCAGTCTTTGGGATTGCGGTGAGTTTATTTCTGCCGCCTACAAACTGGAGGTGGTTCACCCACCCGGTGCTCCTTTATTTTTAATGATTGGGCGCATGTTTGCTTTTGTGGCCGATACTTTTTCGGCGGATAAAGCCAATATTGCCTATGCCCTAAATGCGATGTCGGGCTTATCGACTGCGGCTTTGGTCTTATTCATTTTTTGGTCCACTACCATTTTGGCCAAGCTCAGTTTGCTGGGCCATCGGGCGCAGGTGAGTAGCATGGGGGATAAGCTTGCTATTTTGGGTGCTGGTGTAGTGGCTGCCTTGTCTACTACTTTTGCCACCTCTGTTTGGTTTTCTGCCGTAGAGGGCGAGGTATATGCCATGTCTTCGGGCTTTACGGGCTTGGTGATCTGGTCGGCTTTGCGTTGGTATGTGACCGACAATGCCCGTTCGGACCGCTGGTTGGTTTTTATTGCCTACATGATTGGCTTATCGATTGGGGTGCACTTATTGAGCTTGCTCGTGATTCCCTTTATTGCGCTTTTGTTTTACTACAAAAAGAGTCAGGTTCGGGAAACAGAGTTTAGCAGCAACATGATGTACAACGTCTTGGCTTTTGCGATTCTCGTTGGGGTGCAGTTTATTTCTACTTTGCCCGTTTGGTTGCATGTAATTTTTGCGCTTTGCGTACCTGCTATTTATATTTATTCTGCGATTCAGGCGCCAGCAGCTGAGCGTAAGATTTGGCGGAATATGGGTCTTTCTTTTGCTATTGGCTTTGCGATTTTGATGTTTATGCAGGCCATATTTATTCCGAAACTTCCTGAAATTGCGGCTGGTTTTGACTTTACTTTTGTCAATAATTTTGGCCTTCCTTTAGGCAGCGGAATGATCTTTTTTGTTTTGTTTTTGATTGGCCTAGTGGCTGCTGGAATTTACTATGCCGAAAGCAAAAAGAACTACTATCTACAGATGGGCGTCATGATGTTTGCGGTAGCCTTGATGGGTTTTTCTACCTATTCTTCTATCGTTATTCGCGCTGCGGCCAATACGCCGATCAACATGAACAAGCCCTCTGATCCTTATAGCTTGTTGTCTTATATCAACCGGGAACAATATGGAGAGCGTCCGCTTTCTTTTGGTCCTCACTTTGCCGCCGAAAATATTGGTTATGAAGCAGGGGATAAGGTCTATCGTCCTGTAGAAAAAGGCAATGGTTTCCGCTATGAGGTAGTGGCCGAAAAAGGAGGCTACAAATACAAGAAATCGGACCAAATGTTTTTCCCTCGTTTGGGCCATATGGACGAGGCGCGCAAAGCGCAGTATCGTCGCTGGCTCAATCTGGCCGATGGCGAAAAGCCCGATATGACGAACAACTTGGATTTCTTCTTCCGCTATCAGGTTGGTTGGATGTACTTCCGTTACTTTATGTGGAACTTTGCGGGCCGCCAAAATGCCAAGCAAGGGTTCTATGAAAATGATCCCACCAAAGGAAACTGGGTTTCTGGTATTGGTCCTCTAGATGGCATGCGCTTGATTCCGCAGTCTAATTTGCCCGAGTCGAGAAGTCAAGATAAAGGCCGCAATACTTATTATCTACTGCCCCTTATTTTTGGTTTGATCGGTTTGGTCTTCCATATCCGCAGACGGCCACAAGATGCCCTAGCCTTGGGTATTCTTTTCCTCGTTACCGGTTTGGCGATTATCGTCTTCTCGAATCAGCCTCCTAGTGAGCCTCGTGAGCGGGATTACGTACTTGTAGGTTCTTTCTTTACCTTCTGTATGTGGATTGGCTTGGCCGTTCCCGCTATTTATAGCGAGCTCAAGCGAGTAATGGGTCAAGGACAGGCTGGCGCAGCTGTTGCCCTTGCCCTAGTTGTTACAGCGCCTATTATCATGGGCTTTGAGAACTGGGACGATCACTCTAGAGCAAAGCATACGGGAGCTCGTGATTATGCGACTAACTTCCTGATGTCTTGTGCGCCCAATGCTGTGATTTTCACTTATGGCGATAATGATACTTATCCACTTTGGTATGCTCAAGAAGTAGAAGGCATTCGGACCGATGTGCGGGTGGTTAACTTTAGTCTTTTGGCTGTAGATTGGTACATTGACCAATTGCGCAGAACGATGAATGAGTCGCCTGCTATTGCCATGACAATTTCGCCAGCTGCTTATCGAGGAACGGCCAGAAATGCCCTGCCTATTCAAGCTTCTGGCCGCCCCATGAATTTGGTGGATGCTGTTCGCTTTATGGGCGAAAATCATCCTTCGGGTCAGGCGCCTAGCTATTTGCCTACGGATAATATTGTGATTCCAGTAGACAAAAAAGCGGTGAGAGCCAATAAGGCTGTTTCTTCTACAGTAACGGATGAGCAAATTGCAGATCAGATTAGCTTCAAAATCAATAAGCGCTTAGTTTTCAAGGATGAAATTGCGCTTTTGGATATTGTCGGAACCAATATGGCCAATGGCTGGACTCGTCCCATTTATTTTGCAGTGACTGTTCGCCCCGAAAAATTGGGCGGCTTTAAGGATTATCTGCAAATGGAAGGGATGGCGCTGCGCATTGTGCCCATCAAAACGCCTAGCCCCAACTCTTATGCGGGAGCTATGGGCATGGGCCGCATCGAGCTGGATAGTATGTACCGCAATGTAGTTGAACGCTTTAGCTGGGGTGGTTTTGATCAGCATGAGATGTTTGTAGACGAAAGCTATGCGCCTAGTGTACAAACTACTCAGTTTGCCATGGTTCGCCTAGCTAGAGAATTGGCCGCTGCTGGCGATAAGGAAAGAGCATTGAATGTTTTGGATAAGCTCTTTGAAGGCTTTCCTCATATGAACTTCCCCTTAGACGAGGGCTACAGCCGCTTGCAGGCCCTAGAGATGTACGCCAACCTTCAAGCTGGCGATAAGGCCGTACCTCATTTGAAGGACCTCAGCCTTACTCTAGCCGATAAGATGGGGTATTATGCTCAGTTTGTGGCGCCTTACAGCCTTGGCGAATTTGCCCAGAAATTTGGCAGCCTACAGCAACAGTTTGATGCAAAACGGAATCAGTTGCAGCAAATGGTGCAGATGATGAACCAAGCGCCCGAAAATAGTCCGCAAAAGCAACAGCTTTATCAGCAGGCGGTACAATTGAACAATGAAGTAGGACAGTTGGAGGCTCAGAAAGAGGCCTTGCTAAAGGATACGGATAATCCAGAAATGGCCACCGTATTTAGCGATGAGCTTTCTTTGGCCATCTCACAAAGCAATTTGGTGAAGCGTCTAGCTGGCCAAATTGGGAACCAAGAGCTCCTCAATACGTACAATGAACTCTTTACGCCTTTGGGCTTTGAGCAAGCTTCTGCTGGCGCTGCGCCGGCTCCAGCTCCTCAGCCTGCTCCTGAGCAAGACAAAGAGGAAGCTCCCGAATCTATTTCTGTAGATTCTTAGGGCTTCTGCCATAGATGCAAAAAAGCCAGTCTCGCTAGAGGCTGGCTTTTTTATGCTCCTATAAGAACTGTTTTACTGCGGTTTTGGGGCCCGCGGCCAGCAAGCTGGCCGCCGCTATGCTGCGGGGCTCACAGGTCTGTTCGGCCCTGCGCCGCCTTCGGCGGCTGGGTCTGGCCTTCGGCCACCCCTACGCAGCGCTGGGCCTGCGGCGGCTTCGCCGCCTTAAAATGGCATTTTGTTTAGACAGCCCTTTGGGCTGATTGGACCCGGCCGGCGGTAGGCGGCTGGCCACTTTTTTCTTTGCGCTTTAGCTAAAATTAGCCCTCAATATATTGCATTTCAGGCAAGGGGGTACCGCAAAGCCGCTTCCGCCTGGGGGCAGGCCTTGTTGGCCTTGGGGGCCAACAAAGCCTGCATGGCCTTCGGCCCTTCGGGCCTCAGCTTCTAATAATCAATATCATACAGCTTCATATCCCGACTACTTTTGGCTTTATCATTAACTAAGCAGAAATAATAAGCCGTATCTGCCAAATCAAAAAAGCCATATTCATAGAGATTATACTTAAAGGCATTGGGGCTATTGGGATAAGGAAAAGCCTCTCTTTGGTCCTCCTGAACTAATATAATTTCATCGCTCCAAGCCTCCTTAATGATTAGGTCTCCCTTTTGGGCCTTCCTCCAAAATTTTAGGGTATCCCCAGCAGGAGGTAAAATCAGTTGTTTAGGCGTCCCAAAGGAGTCGATCACAATAAAATGAATAGAGCTACTAAACGGCCCTAGACTTCCCTCTTTTTTAGCTAAGAGCATCCCCTTAAAATGAATTTTGTTAATTACCAACTGTTCACAATCCTCCCTACTGATTAGATAATCCCAATGGCCCAACAAAAAGAAAAGCAGAGCCGCTACAATAGCGATTACTATAACGGCTATTGTAAGGAAGGAATAGATGTTATACACCCAATCAAGGAGCTTGTTAATGATTTTGAATGGTTTTTTAGTTGAGGACATATTCTTTGTTTGATATTATGCTACAATCACTCCTTTTCTGGACGGAAAGGCCAGGGCAGCTCCTCAGACAGTTTAAGTTTTAAGGTAAAGCGTGAAATAGAACCTCCATGCTCATAGATATAGTTTTTCTTCTCTTTGCACAGCCTATATTTTGCTGCCGAAGCGGAAAGCCAAGAGCCGCACAACAGTTGAGCGGCCTAGCGATGTGCAGCAGTGGCCGTCAGGCCAGACCAAGGCGCTTTGCGCCGCAGGGCCGAGCAACCCGACCAACGGGAGCCGACGCAGCGAAGCAAGTAATAGCGAGCTGCGACAACCAGCCCCTATAGGGGCGCCAGTTCGACGACCATAGGGAGTAAACGTAGCGCCGCAAGGCGAAGCCGCAGCGGAGGCCCCAAAACATAGGCAAAAAAATAGAATTAAAAGGCTATTCTAAGGGAATAGGTTGATCAAGTGGTAGGTAGTCAGGACAAGCTTGCTGAAAAGAAATGCTCTTTCTTTTTATGCCCAAACTAGGGGCTGAAAAAATAAGCTGGTTTCCCAACAAACTAAAACTATGCTTAGGGTAAGGGCCAAGTAGATAGCGGCCAATCAGCTGATGCTGACTATTAAAAACAGAAAGGCTGCTGCTTCCAAGTTGAGTGCTTTGGCTAGCTATGCTATGTATAAAGTGGAGCTTGTCTTGCCCCTGAATGCTCCCCAAATAATGGAAATACAAACTACTATCCTCAGTTTGAGGAATAAGGTACCACTTATTGGGGATGCCCTCAGCCAGAACTTTTGCCCAAGGCCCTGAAGCAACAGTATCTAAACTAAAGGCCAGCTCAAATAACTCATTGTTTTCGCAAAAATGAGCGGGCAACTCAACGGTTACGACTTTGGGTGGCTCCTTTTTAGGCTGACAAGCTGAAAAAGCCAAACAGAGACAAACTAGATTAAACCATTTCATTGGGCCAGATTTGAAGCAGGATGTAAAGGATAAAAACCAGAAAGTGAACAGCTGTCATAAATACCTCGCGAAGGAATCCCTTTCGCAAAACTGAGGCTGTAGTGCCCACAATCTTGCTCAAAAATTAGGGATTGGCCCAAAATGCCCTTGGGCAATAAATCAGTGTAATTTGATAGCTGATAATAGCCCAATAAGCGATTATCTGCAGCATAACAATAAAGCGCTGCATAACTCCTATGCACCCTACACTCCATAGATGCAGACACCAGCCGCTGAACAAATTTAAAGGTATCTTGCTCTTCACTGACAATTTCCCCCAAGTAAGAGAGGTAGAAATGAGGAAAATCAGTTTGCTCAGTTGATATATAGTACCATTTATTAGGGAGGCTCTCGGCCAAAATTTCCAATTGAAAAGCCGCTAACTCCTGCTGATAATTATGCTGCTCTAGCGGCAGCTGCACACTATCTATAAAAACCGCTAGCCCTAAAACAGTATGCGGCTGGCAGTCTGCAGGAGAAACTTGTAAATAACGAATTGGACTTGCTTGCTTGGTCGGCTTTTCTTCGGTACAAGACAGCAGCAAAAGCAAAAAGAGTCCACTAAATAGAAATTTCATAGGCTAACTTTTACTGCGGTTTTGGGGCCCGCGGCCAGCAAGCTGGCCGCCGCTATGCTAAATTTAATGAGGGTTTCAACCCTCATCGATATATCATCGCAAAGCGATACATACCATTGTTGCGGTGGGTTTTAAGCTACCGAAATGGGCCTGCGGCGGCTTCGCCGCCTTAAAATGGCCTTCGGGCCTCAGTTTCTAATAATCAATATTATACTACGATCACTCCTTTTCTGGACGAAAAGGCCAAGGCAGCTCCTCAGACAGCTTAAGTTTTAAGGTAAAGTCTGAAAAATTATCTCCATGCTTATAGATATAGTTTTTCTTCTCTTTTTCTGAAGCCCATTCTAAGTCGAAATAAAATTTCTTATCTGCGAATACCTTGGCCAAAGACTGACCAAGAATATTACACTCTTTACAACTGATTTCCTCTTCACAGGACGGAATAATATTATAAACTCGATAAATAGAATCATTGGAGCTATTCTCTTTGACAAAGGCTATGTAAAAAAGTGGCTGCTGTTTTATCTTTGCCCAGTATTCTTCCGAGTTGTATTTTAGTACCTCTTCTTCTAGATTGAAATCAATATAAACATAAACGTTCATGCTGCTTGGAAAAAGCCTAGGATAATATATAAACAAGCTCCTTGTACTATCCTGCTGCGCCTGAGCTAGCCAACTAAAAGAGAGCGAGAAAAATAGAATCAAAAGGTAGTTATTCATTGCTAGAGGGAGTTAAAAGGCTATTGTAAGGGAATAGGTTGATCAAGTAGTAGGTAGTCAGGACAAGCTTGCTGAAAAGAAATGCTTTTCTATTCTTCTATTTGTTGCTGATCACTTTTGCGGCCATACTTTTTAAAACAAACTTGTAGCCGCTCATAGGCAGTAGCATAACCTGGCAAACTACTACTAGCCAAGGCAGCCAGTAAGTGATAAACCAAACTACTTTGGCCATAGGCCTCACTGCCCACTAAGGCGGCACTATCCTTTAAGCGCTTCAATAACTGCTCTACCTGAATAATGAGCTGCTGCAACTGCTCATATAGAGCCAAATCTTTTGCAATTTCATCGGCGCCAATATGAGGCGGCAAAGGCAAATCTACATAATTCATGACGGCTAGCGTCTCTTGTACAAAATTATGATGGTCCAAATTGATCCGCTTGAGCATTTTGAGCTCTTTGCTGTCTAGCTCTGTTAAAAAAGAAAGGATTTGTTGACAGTTGTCGAGCTGTTGTTTTAGGTCTTGCATCTCCTGATCTGTTAATACTCTGGAGATCCGATTGAGATTTAAATTCGCCATATCGATCTGTTTTTTTGTAGTTTTTTTTAGTTAGAACTTTGTCTATATGCTATTTATGGCGAAAACTGGATTATTGTTACCTCTTTAGTCGGACTTTTTCTAAAAAAAGTAACTCTTCTGCTAAATGGAGCTAGCAGAAAGTTAGCTGGAGCTAATGAAAACCTAGGTCGAGCTAGTCGAAAGTTAGGTGGAGCTAATGAAAACCTAGGTCGAGCTAGTCGAAAGTTAGGTCGAGCTAATGAGCGCCTAGCTCGAGCAAGTGGGAAGTTAGGTGGAGCTAATGAAAACCTAGGTCGAGCTAGTCGAAAGTTAGGTGGAGCTAATGAAAACCTAGGTCGAGCTAGTCGAAAGTTAGGTCGAGCTAACAAAAACCTAGCTCGAGCAAGTAGGAAGTTAGGTCGAGCTAATGAAAACCTAAGTCGAGCTAGTGGGAAGTTAGGTCGAGCTAATAAAAACCTAGCTCGAGCTAGCAAAAAGTTAGCTCATGGAGGTTTTCTATTAAGTTCAGTTAGTCTGTACTTTAACAAAAGTCTAACAAATCACCTAAGCCTCTGCCCCTAGACCGTAGAAAGAGCTACATTTAGTGCCGAAGCGGAAAGCCAAGAGCAGCACAGCAGTTGAGCGGCCTAGCGATGTGCAGCAGTGGCCGTCAGGCCAGACCAAGGAGCCGAAGACGACGCAGGGCCTCGCTCGCATCGGCCTAGCGATGCGAAAGGGGGCGGCGAAGCCGCAGACCCAGGCCGTCAGGCCGCAGGGCCGAGCAGACCTGCGAGCCCTGAAGCGTAGCGCCGCAAGGCGAAGCCGCAGCGGAGGCCCCAAAAAAACAACTAAACAGAAGCGCTCTAAGTAGAAGCAGAAGATAAAAAGCAGCTTTCAAGCAGGAAGGCGATAATTTTTGAGCAAGTTCTTATATATTTGCCCCAAAGAAGAACGAAATTGCGAACCAATAAACGATAGTCTATGACCAAATTGGATTTAGCCTTTAATAAAAATGAGGACGATAATAAGTTAGAGGTCTCGCGAATGCGCCATTTGCTGGAGCGCATTTATGAGGGGGGAGGAAAAAAACGCATTGACAAATTGCATAGCAAAGGGAAATTGACCGCTAGAGAGCGCATCAGTTACCTGATTGATAAAGATAGTGAGTTTTTGGAGCTAGGCGCTTTTGCTGGCTTTGAGATGTATGAAGAACATGGGGGGTGCCCTGCGGGAGGAGTTGTTGGTGGAATTGGATATGTGAAAGGCCGCCAATGTGTGATTGTGGCCAATGATGCGACCGTAAAAGCAGGCGCTTGGTTTCCGATTACGGGCAAGAAAAACCTTCGTTTTCAAGAAATCGCCATGGAAAACCGCCTACCAATTATCTATTTGGTAGATTCTGCGGGGGTATATTTGCCCATGCAAGACGAGATTTTCCCTGATAAGGAGCATTTTGGGCGTATTTTCCGCAACAATGCCGTGATGTCGAGCATGGGCGTGCCTCAAATTGCGGCCATCATGGGCAGTTGTGTAGCTGGTGGGGCCTATTTGCCCATCATGTCGGATGAGGCCCTTATTGTTGATGGCACGGGCTCTATCTTCTTGGCGGGTCCTTATTTGGTCAAGGCCGCTATTGGCGAGCAGGTGGATAAAGAGACCTTGGGTGGGGCTACTACCCAATGCGAAATCTCTGGAGTAACCGATTATAAGGTGCCCAATGACCATGTTTGTCTGGATACCATCAAGGACCTGATTGACAAGCAGGGGGCCTTTGATAAAGCGGGTTTCAACCGAGCTGAATCGGCTCCTCCCGCCAAAGATCCAGAAGATATTTACGGAATTTTCCCCTTCGATCGCAGTCGCCCTTATGATAGCCTAGAGCTGATTGAGCGCCTCGTTGACGACTCTAAACTGACGCAATATAAAGAGGGTTATGGCAAAACCATGATCTGCGGTTATGCCCGTATAGATGGTTGGGCCGTGGGTATTGTCGCCAACAACCGCCAAGTGGTAAAGAACGCCAAAGGAGAAGTGCAGTTTGGTGGCGTCATTTATTCTGATGGGGCCGATAAAGCGGCTCGGTTTATCATGAACTGTAACCAAAAGAAGATTCCCTTGGTCTTTTTGCATGATGTGACGGGCTTTATGGTCGGTAAGCGTTCGGAGCATGGTGGAATTATTAAGGATGGGGCCAAAATGGTTTCTGCCGTTTCTAATTCTACCGTACCCAAGTTCTCTATCGTGATGGGGAACTCGAATGGGGCTGGGAACTACGCCATGTGTGGCAAGGCCTATGATCCTCGTTTGATTGTGGCTTGGCCCAATGCCAAGATTTCAGTGATGGGTGGTTCGCAAGCCGCCAAAGTATTGCTCCAAATCGAGAAGAGTTCACTGGCTGCCAAGGGCGAAGAGCTCAGCGAAGAGAAAGAGCAGGAGTTGCTCGAGAAAATCGAGGCCCGCTACGAAAAGCAGAGCTCGGCCTATTATGCCGCCTCTCGCCTTTGGGTAGATGCTATCATTGATCCCCTAGAAACTCGTCGTGTGATTTCGATGGGTATCGAGGCGGCGAACAATGCGCCTGTGGCTAAATTTAACCCTGGCATTATTCAGACATAATCCTTAGCTTAATATAGGAAATCATTAAATTTGCTGGCTCTCGACAAGAGAGTCAGCAAATTTTTTACATACAGTACACCTCCTTCAATCGAAAAAAGCAATATGGGCACCGCCAAAAAAACCACTTTTTTTAGTCGTCTATTTCTCAATGATCGCAACATTTTGGCCCTGATTAGTCTCAATGCGGTGATTATCTTTTTTCAGGGGTTTCCCGATACGGGCTATGAGCAGCTTTTTACCTATTTGGACGATCTGCTCACGGTTCTTTTCCTAACCGAGCTGCTTGTTAAGGCCAGACATTATGGCCTCAAAGAGTACCTAAGCACCAATTGGAACCGCTTTGACCTTACGCTGATTTTGCTCTCTTTGCCCTCCTTGTTGGTCCATATTATTCCGGACCTAACGGATTATGTGAATGTGAGCTTTTTAATGGTGCTGCGGGTCTTGCGGGTCTTTAAGTTCTTCCGATTTATCCAGTTTTTTCCGCAGGTGGAGCATATTTTCCGCTCGATTAGCGAGGCCCTAAAGGCTTCTTTTATGGTCTTGGTCGGCTTTTTTGTTTTGGTCTTTATCATGGCCATTATTTCCACTTTTTTCTTCCAAGAAGCGGCGCCCAATATGTTTGGCAATCCGCTCAAGGCCTATTATGTCATCTTCCAAGTCTTTACGGTAGAGGGCTGGAACGGGGTGACCGACGCTTTGGTGGAGGAGGCCCAATTTTCGCCAGTGGCCGAGTTTTTTACCAAGGCTTATTTTATTTTCATGCTCATTATGGGGGGCGTTTTTGGCCTCTCTATCGTCAACTCAATCTTTGTGGATGCCATGGTCAGTGACCATGATGAAACCGAGCAGCAATTTGAGGATGTGGAGCAGGAACTGAAAAAAATGCATAGTAAAATGGACCGCCTACTCGCCCTTTTAGAGGCTAAGGGCGTTTTGCCAGAAGAGCTAGAGGATACCGATGAGGAGCAAAAGGATTAGGTGTTTTTTTGTTTTTTGGGGCGTTACTCCTTACAGTCGTCGAACTGCGGACTAAAGTCCTTGTTGTCGCTGCGGCTTCGCCTTGCGGCGCTACGTTTACTCCCTTTGGTCGTCGAACTGGCGCCCCTTTGGGGCTGGTTGTTGGGGCTCGCAGATGTTTTGGGGCCTCCGCTGCGGCTTCGCCTTGCGGCGCTACGTTCCGCAGCTCGCTATTCGCTCGGCCCTGCGGCGCAAAGCGCCTTGGTCTGGCCTGACGGCCACTGCTGCACATCGCTAGGCCAGGGCCACTTCCTTTTTTGCGTTTAGGCGGTAGAAAAAAGAAAGATCTGTCACATTTCTTCTAAAAAGCTGTAACCTTTTTGCCCTTTCGGCCTTATAGGGGTAAGTTAGTTAGATGACCAAAGAAAAATACAGACATAAACGGCCCAATTCAAAGGCACAAAAACCAACTATATCAGGAAAGCTTTAGGGAGCTTTCCTTTTTTTATGCCTAGCTGCAAGGGGAGCGAATAGAAGGCTTGGCCGTTTTGCTCTACTTATGTATCTTTGCGCTTGGCCCTGCGGCAAAGAGCGGGGCCCAAAAGGGTGCTCCTTTTGATTTCATTGGAAGATTATAAAACATTTGCAGTTTGGCAACTCCAAGAACTGTAGCCTTTTATACCTTAGGTTGCAAACTTAACTACTCTGAAACGTCTAGCATTGGCCGTCTTTTTGAAGAGGCGGGCTATGGCGAAGTTCCCTTTAATGAGGGGGCGGATATTTATGTCATCAACACCTGTTCGGTGACTGATTTTGCCGATAAAAAGTGTCGGAAGGTGGTGCGTTCTGCTTTGCGCAAGGCGCCGCATGCCTTTGTGGTGGTCATTGGTTGTTATGCGCAGCTCAAGCCGCAGGAAATTGCCGATATTCCGGGGGTGGATTTGGTCCTTGGAGCCGCCCAAAAGTTTCGGATTCTCGATTATGTGAATGATTTGAGCAAGGCGCCAGAAAAAGGGATGGTTTATGCGGGAGAAGTGCAGGAAGCCAATGAATTTATAGATTCATTTTCTTTTGGCGACCGCACTCGTTCTTTTTTGAAGGTGCAAGATGGTTGTAATTATAAATGCTCATTTTGTACGATTCCGCAGGCTAGAGGAAAGAGCCGCAGCGATACAGTAGCGCAGGCGGTGGCCAATGCGCATAAAATTGCCGAGATGGGCATTAAGGAAATTGTGCTTACGGGGGTAAATTTAGGGGATTTTGGCAATGGCACCGAGGTCATTGAGGGGATGAAGCCTAAAAAAGAGGCCTTATTTATTGATTTGATCAAGGAATTGGACCAAGTAGAGGGCATTGATCGTTTTCGGATTTCTTCTATAGAGCCCAATCTTTTGACCGAAGAAATTATTGACTTTGTGGCCCAATCTAAGCGGTTTTTGCCACATTTTCATGTTCCCTTACAATCGGGAAACAACAAGCAGCTCAAGGCGATGCGTCGCCGTTACAAAAGAGAATTGTATGCGCAGCGAGTGGCTTGGATTCGGGAGAAAATGCCTCAGGCTTGTATTGGGGTAGATGTCATTGTGGGTTTTCCGGGAGAGACCGATGAAGACTTTAAGGAGACCTATGAATTTATTCGGAGTTTGCCTGTTTCTTATTTGCATGTTTTCACTTATTCGGAGCGGGCCAATACGCTAGCGGCGGAGATGGAGGGCAAAGTGCCGATGCATATTCGCAGAGAGCGCAATGAGATGCTTCGGATTTTGTCGGAGAAAAAGAAACTGGCCTTTTATCAGCAGCAATTGGGGCAGGAAGAGCTGGTCCTATTGGAGGCCAAGGAGCAAGCGGGAAAAATGTTTGGATTTACCCGCAACTACGTCAAAGTGGCCTTGCCTTATAAAGAAGAGTGGATCAACAGCTTGCAGCCGATTAAATTGAAGAAAGAGGAATACCTAGCCGATGAATTGGTGGTAGAGGCAGAACTGCTTCCCGCCTAATAAATATGGGTCCATATTGCTAAATGGCTAGTCGTAATTTACGGCTAGCCATTTTTTTGTGAAGGGCCAATTTTGGATGGGACAGGCCCGGAGGGCCGCAGGCTGAGGGATGGGCAGCAGGGCGGCGAAGCCGCAGACCGAGCAAAATGAGCGTAGCGAAATTTTGCGCAGGGCCGAGCGAATAGCGAGCTGCGAGACAGCCCGACCCGCCTGCAGGGCGGGGCAGCCCCAAATCAAAAAGAAAACAGCAGCAGAATAGCATAACTTTTGGGCCAGTTGGCTGGATGGAGAAAATAACTGGCCATCTTATTGCGCTTAAGAAGAGGCGAAGACATTTATTTTTACGTTTAGTGGATGAGGAAGAAGTAAATTATCAAATCGGTTGCAGGGCTTAGTTTCCTGCAGTTGTGAGTAAAAAAAAGTATGATGTATAAGTATATTTTAGTGTGTTTTTTGGTCTTGCCCTATTATTTGGGGGCACAGAGCGACAGCAGCCGATTGGCCTTGACGAGCGAATACAGCTTAGTTTCTGTAAAGGGGGGCGACAGTTTATTTTTGCGCAAGATGTACAATGCAGACACCTTAGTAGAGGAAGTGTATATACAGGGCGGGAAAATCATTGGGCAGTACAAAAGCTACTATAGTGATGGGAGTCGGAAGCGGATAGGGACCTATGACCGTTATGGGCGAGCGAGGGGGCAGTGGAAGAGTTGGCATTCGGGCGGAAACATGTCTAGTGAACTGCATTATAAAGATGGCGGCTTGAATGGGGCGGCCAAATTTTACTATCCCTCGGGGCGTTTGCGAGAAGAGGGGCGTTTTATGAGTCGCAAGACCCAGATGATTATATCGGGGAAGATTGTGGAGCAGCAGCTAGAGGCTCGGATAGGGAAGTGGAAGAGTTATCATCCGAATGGGAAGATCAAGAGCGAGGGGGACTATTGGTGGCCGGGCATCAAGGACCGTAGTTATGAAGACTATTGGGAAGAGCAGGGGAGCATGGAAAGCGGGGAATTTATACAGGCCTGGGAGGGCGACTTGCGTCATGGTGAGTGGAAATTTTATAATGAGTCGGGAGTTTTGGAAAAGGTAGAATACTACCATAAGGGGGAATTGACGGAGCGCAATGTGGGGGGAAATTGAGACTACTAAAATAATGTTAATGTAGTTGATAATTGTGACTTGGCTTGTTTTTTTCGCTCTCTAGTTTAAAGTTGCCCAAACCACTAAAAAAAAATACTATGAAAAACTTACTAAAAATGGCCCTATTGCTAGCTGTATCGATTGTAGGCCTATCTAGCTGCGAAAAAGAAGAGACTGCTAAAGGGACCGTATCGGTAGAAATGACGGATGCGCCCATTGATAATGCCAATGTATCGGCAGCTGTTGTGACAGTAGCTGATGTACAGATTGGGGGCCAATCGATAGAGGGCTTTCAGAAAACGACCATTGATTTGATGGCCTATCAGAATGGCTTGACGGCTGTTTTGGGGCAACTAGATGTAGAAGCTCGTGCCTACAATCAGATCACCTTAGTATTGGACCAGGCGGAAGATGCTTCGGGCAATGCGCCGGGTTGTTATGTACAGACCGTAGATGGAACAAAGCATGCTTTAGTGGCGGCTTCTAACCGCATTGATGTTTCGGGTTATATTGATGTAGCTGAAAATCAGACGACCACTTTGGTGGCTGACTTTGACCTACGCAAATCGATTGTGGCCAGTAGCAATGCCAATGACAACTATGACTTTGTGACGGCATCGGAATTGAACTCGGCGGTACGTTTTGTTCAAAAGGACCGTACAGCAGATATGGATGGGCAGCTATCTAACGACCCTTCTAATGGAGACCGATTGGTGGCCTATGCTTATGTAAAGGGCAGTTATGATCGGGCGACAGAAGTGCAGGGTAGTGGCGCCTCAGAAATTCAGTTTGCCAATGCTGTGAGTAGTTCGGTAGTGGATCAAAACGGCAACTTTCAGCTTTCTTTTTTGGAAGAGGGCGACTATGAGCTACATATTGCTTCTTATACAGAAGACAGCAATGGTAATTTAGAGTTGGCGGGAACTTTAGAGCTTTCTGCGGGTTTGGGCGTATTGCTGAACAACCTTGGGCTTTCTGCAGGGGCCGACCTCAGTTTGTCTCTAACGGCCACAGCCTTTGTTCCTTTATAAGCTAGAAGGCCGATAAACAAGAAGTTGAGCAGCAGTCTATGCGTATAGACTGCTGCTTTTTTATGGGCTTATGGCTGCTGACCTTATTGTTTTTAGAAGGGTTCATTGAATAAGGCAAAAAAAATAGTTAGCTTTAAGAACCTAAACAGAAAGCAATTGGCTTTACTGTCTTTTGTATTACAAATATCCCCCTCATGCGTGAGACCAAATTTATAGAAAAGAATAAGGATAAGTGGATAGAGTTTGAGGAAGTATTGGCTTCTAAGGACCAAGACCCTGAAAAGCTGAGTGAGCTATTTACGGAGTTGACCGATGACTTATCTTATTCTCGGACCTTTTACCCCAACCGTTCGGTGCGGGTATATCTCAACAATATATCGCAGGCTGTATTTGACAGCATCTATAAGAACCGGAAGAGTCGCTGGAAGCGATTTCTACAGTTTTGGTCCAAGGACCTGCCACAGCTCATTTATGAGTCTAGAGTTGATTTTCTATTGTCTTTTGCCATCTTTATTTTGGCGGTGGGCATTGGGGTATTTTCTTCTATTATGGATCCGGACTTCCCTAGAGTCATCTTGGGCGATGGTTATGTTGAGATGACCTATGAGAACATCCGTAAGGGCGAGCCGATGTCTGTCTATCAGGATGAGGATCAGACGGGCATGTTTATGCGGATTGCTTGGAACAACCTGCGGGTAGCTTTTGGGACCTTTATACTGGGATTACTTTTTGGTGTGGGGACCATCTACATTCTCATTCAGAATGGGATTATGGTGGGTGCTTTTCAGTTTTTATTTATTCGGGAGGGCATTTATTGGGACTCTATCCTGACCATTTGGCTGCATGGGGCCGTAGAAATTTCTTGTATTATCATTGCTGGAGCGGCGGGTCTACATTTGGGCCGGGCCTTATTATTTCCGGGTACTTACAGTCGCTTGCAATCCTTGCAATTGGCGGCTAGGCGGGCCTTAAGTATCTATATGGCCATTGTGCCTTTGATTATATTAGCGGCCTTTATTGAGGGCTATATCACCCGATATAGCGATGCCTCTTATGTGGTTCGGGCCATTTTGATTATTGCCTCTTTTGTATTTATGGGGGGCTACTTTGTTTGGTACCCTTGGCGGCTTGGTCGTCGACAGCAGACAGCGGAGGAAGATGAGCTAGAGTTGCCGGTGGCCAAGGAGGTTCCGATCAACCTCAAAATGATTAAGAATCAGGGCCAAGTATTTATGGATGCCTTCAAGCTATATCGTCAGCAACTGCTTCGTTTGGCTTTGGGCTCGGCGGCTATGGCCTTTGTTTATACGGCTGTGAGTATTAAGATGGAGTACTACTTTGAGTTTCATCAGGCTGGATTCCTATTCTCATTTTTTGAGGCATTGGCCTATACGGGCTACCATATTGCTCAATTTTTATTTCTAGAAGAATTGGGGCTGCGTTGGTTGCTCAATGTTGGGGCCATGTCGGTTATTTTGCACATTGCACTTTCTGGCGTTTCGGCTAAGGCCAATGGGCCAATGAGTTGGGCCAAACATGCCTTGCTATACCCCAATGCTTTATTAGCAAGTGCACTAATGAACTTCTTGTTTATTAGTTATGGCAATGAGGACTACTACATCATGATTTTCCTTTATCTGCTCTTTGTCATTCCCATTTTGGCCCATGGCTTAGCGGTTAGTTATAATGAGCAGAAGAACCTGATTGTGAGCATTCCGCTTTGGTTTAAGCATTTGGGCAAAAACTACCTCTCGATGATGGGGAATTATGTAGTGGGCGTACTGATGAGCTTTATTTTTCTTTTTCTCACAACAGCTCCCTTGGTCGATTTTTACTTTAACTCTTTTATGACGCTACTGCCTATCTCTGAGGAGGGGGCACAGCTCTACTATACCAGTTTTAATCTCTTTTTGCATGCCTTTTCGCTCTGCTTTATGTTCCCCTTGGTCTTTTTGGTGATGAGCATTGGCGAGCGAAGCTATAAGCAGACCGTGGCCGCAGAAGATTTATTTGATCATATTGGCCAATTGGGCCAGCAAAAGAAAAGTTATGGAATGGAAAGAGAGTAGCTGGCTGTATCGCCTATTGCTTTTGGGGGCTTTCTTTTGCCTAAGTCCCAATTTTGGACAAGCACAGGATCTAGACCGAGCCGATTGGGAGCGAATTTCTAAGCAATACGACTACAATAAAGAAAAGGTAAAAGAAGAAGCAGAAGAAGAGGAGCCTGAGGATGAGCTATATGCAGATAGGCCTGAGAAAAGCCCCTCTATGTCCGCCTCTACCAAAAATGTCTTAAAGTATAGTCTCTTTGCAGTAGTGATTGGTCTATTGGTCTTTATTGTCTTCCGCCTAGTGGGCGGTGGCCTTTTAGGCGCCAACCAAAAAATTAGTAAAGATGAGGCTTATCTCCTAGAAGAGATAGAAGATAACCTGGAAGAGGCCAATATTAAAACGCCTTTGGAGGATGCCGTACAGGCCGAAAACTATTCTTTGGCCCTCCGCCTCTACTATTTGAGCATTTTGCAGGCCTTGTTGCATGCCGGACATATTGTCTGGAAGAAGGAAAAAACAAATGGAGCCTATATCCGAGAGATTTGGTCGCATCCCGCCCGCCCTTTGCTCCAAAAAGTAACCCGAATTTATGAGTATTTCTGGTTCGCTAAGGGCGCAAAATTAGACCGAACAGAGTTTAGTCGCATCCGCCCCCTATTTGATGATATGCTGCAAAAGGCAAGCGCGCCTAAGGCTAAGCAACAAAAGACGAATGCCTAATGGAACAAAAGAAAAATTCGAGCCTGCTCTATATTGTTATTGCTGTCTTGCTGCTGGGCGTTCTAGCCTACTTCTTTGCCTCTTCTAGAGAAGTAAAGTACCAATGGTGGCCCAGTATGGAGCATGCCGAAGCAGAACCCTATGATTTTAAACTGCTAGAAGAACTCCTTAAAACAAGCGTGGATAGCTTTGAACGCTATGAAAATAAACGCATAGAAGAACAGCTGTCTACCGCCAATGCAGAAAATAGCCTTTATGTTTTTGTTGGCGCCGGAGAACCCTATTATTCTGCCCAAGATGCCGAAAAACTAAAAGCCTTTTTGGAAGCCGGAGGAAACGCCCTGATTGTGGCGATCGAACCCTCCGATAGCTTGTTTTATACCCTCTTTGAAAGCTATCATTGCTTTTATAGCCTGGCTACAGATTATCGCCACAGTAGCATGAGCAGCAAGCAAGTGCTAGCCGGCTTTTATGCCGATGAATATGACGAGGGCGAAAATGCAGAACTTTATCCCTTTGCCTATAAAACAGGCGTAAAGGATACCGGAGAGTATTATTGGACCTATATCCCCGACTATAATATCTGCTCGGGCGATGAACCCGCCGTTGTCGAAGCGGGCTTCTATCAATTAGAGGCTGGCATAAGCGATATGCGCTATCCCTACCTCTTTGCTATGGAAGTAGGAGAGGGGCGCCTCTATTGGCATAGCAACCCAATTATGCTGACCAATCTCTATCTCTCGCAAAAAACAAATGGAACTATAGGCTATAATTATCTTCAACGCCTATTAGAACCCTTTTCGGCCAAAAAAATTATCTGGGATTACGCAAGTACCACCCCCAGACCCTACGAATACCCCCGCAGCCCACAACGATATGACAAACCCCCAACCCCAATGGAGTATGTCTTCTCGCAAACCGCTCTGCGCTGGGCTTGGTTGCTGCTCGTAGCTGGCGCCTTTAGCTATGCCCTTTTTGGTGCCAAAAGAAGACAGCAACAAATTGAGGTCTTGCCCAAAAATCATAATACCTCTTTGGGATTTGTCAAAACAATTAGCCGACTCTATTTCCAACGACAAAGCCATGGACTGATTTTCGAGAAAATTATGCAAATCTTCCATAGCCACCTCAGAAAACGATATGGCCTAAATATTAAAGATTGGGATAATCTAGCTGCTCAACAAATCGCACAACGTAGCGAAGTGGACTATAAAATTATTGAAGAAATTCTAGAACGATATAATAGCCTTTCTTCTCAATTGGCAAAACCCAATGTGACGATGTCGCCAGAAACACTCAATAATTTTTATCTGCTGGTCCAAAAATTCTATGAAGCAGAAGAAGCCCGAAGAAAACAACCCTCGGCCTAAACCAAAAGATAATTGCCCATTTTACTCATCTCCTAAGTCCATAACTTAAGAACTAAATATGCAAGAATTTCCAGAACAAGAACAACCCGCTAAAGAGGAAGAACATAGCCCCAGCATGCAAAGCTGGGAACAAGACGATAGCCAAAGCCTGAAGATTCAAGAGGCTGTCCAAAAAGTAAAACAAGAGGTCCAAAAAGTAATTATCGGACAAGATGAAATGATTGATCTCATCCTCATCGCACTCTTCTCTGGTGGACATGTACTGCTAGAAGGGGTGCCCGGTATCGCCAAAACACTTACCGCCAAGCTCTTGGCCCAAAGTATGAAGGTGGACTTTAACCGGATTCAGTTTACTCCAGACCTCATGCCCTCGGATGTGACCGGTACGACGATTTTTAATATGAAATCTTCGGATTTTGTCTTTACCCAAGGACCCATTTTCTCCAATTTGGTCCTTATCGATGAAATTAACCGAGCCCCAGCCAAAACTCAAGCCTCGCTCTTTGAGGTGATGGAGGAAAAACAAATTTCTGTAGACGGAAAGACCTATAAGATGAATTTCCCCTTTATGGTCCTCGCTACCCAAAACCCTATCGAGCAAGAAGGGACCTATAAGCTGCCCGAGGCCCAATTGGACCGCTTCCTCTTCCGCATTCTCCTAGAATATCCCTCTCTGAAAGAAGAACAACAGATTCTCTATCGCTTTAAGGATGATTTTAGTAAACGTCAGGCCGAAGATGTAAAAGCCGTGCTCTCCGCTCAAGATATCAAAGAGTGCCAAGAGATTATCGAACAGGTCCATATCAAAACCGAATTACTCGATTATATCGCCGAATTGGTCCACCGTAGCCGCTCTCATGCCGACCTTTTCTTGGGCGCTTCGCCTCGGGCCTCTCTGGCCATTATGCAAACGGCCAAGGCCCTGGCCGCCATGAATGGCCGCGGATTTGTCACTCCCGATGATATCCAATATGTGGCTTATCCGGTCCTCAATCACCGAATTATCCTTACCCCCGAAAGAGAAATGGAGGGGATGCAGATTAGTGATGTTGTCGCCGATATTATCGCTAAGGTCGAGGTGCCTCGCTAATTTTTTTTGATGATAATAATAAAAATAATGGGGCCCTAGGCCCCATTTTTACTTTTTCGATATGCCTAGCTTTTCTTCTAATTTAGCCAAACGCTTCGGCTTTTGGCTCCTCCTTTTGCTGCCTAGCTATCTGCTTAGCCTTCAGCTAAAAACGATTTATCAAGGACAACAATTGCAGTTGCATGGCCAAAAGGTCAATGCAAAGGTGGTCAGCGTCCAAACTCATACTAGCTATGACGATGATGGGGATCAGTCGATCAGCTATAGCGCTACTTTTGAGTACAAAGACAAAAATGGCCGAATTTATAAACGCAAAGTCGAAAATATGCAGACCTATTATTATGAGGGCCAATCTGTCGAAATGGTTCATGAAAAAGGTCAACCCAGTTCAGCTGTCCCCAATACCTTCGAAATGATTTATCAAGATGCCGTTATGTTTAGCGTCATTATTTTGGGAACTACCTTTATGCTGGGCCTATTTTTGTACGTCGCTTTTCTCAGAACGTCTTAACCTTTATCAGTATTTATAATAGGGGCTGTCCCGCCCTTCGGGCGGGTCGCTATGCTGCGGGGCTCGCAGGTCTGCTCGGCCCTGCAGGCAGGCTGCGCCTGCCTTTGGTCTGCCCCTTCGGGGCACCCGCTCCGCAGCGCTCATCCGCTCCACTCTTTTGTCCCGGCCCAACAAAGATCTCCGGCCCGCTAATTCTTTTTATCCTTGGTGGTTTCAAAGTAACCCGTAGAGCGATTCTTGCGCACATTGTCCCAATTGAAGTACTCGCCATGCATGGCAATATAAACGCCAGGAGGCAAGGTTTGCACAAAGGCAATTGCACTGCCCAAATTGAAAAACCCATCGGAAGACATGCCAAAGGTGTAGGGAATCATGGCCCCCAATAAAACAATGGTTTTTCCCTCAATTTTTCCAGCCTTGGCAATGGCCGCCGCCGTAACTTCCATGGTATCGGTGCCATGGGTAATCAAAATTTGCTGCTCCTCGGTGCTCTGACAATGCTTAATGATGATGTCTCGGTCCAAATCCGTCATCTCTAAACTATCAACCATCATTAAGGTGCGCACCTTAATATCTAAGGTGGCCCGCCCCCGCTTGAAAATCTCCGAAAGGTGGGTGTCTTTAAAAAAGAGCTTGCCCGTAATCATATCGTACTCCTTGTCAAAGGTGCCTCCCGTTACTAGGGCCAAAATGCTTTTGTTCTTTTTCATGCTCGCTGTGGTTTAAAAAGTAAAGCTCCTTTTTTTGAATAAAAAGGAGCTTCGCAATGATAGCCATATCCCTGCATATTTAGAAAAGGCTAGGGCCGTTTTTTGCGTTTTGCAGGCCCGAAGGGCCGCAGGCTGAGGGATGGGCAGCAGTGGCGCAAAGCGCCAGACCAAAGCGCTGAAAGCGCTGCAGGGCCGAGCGAATAGCGAGCTGCGAGACAGCCCGACCCGCCCGCAGGGCGGGGCAGCCCCAAAAAATCCTAATTTCCCTCGCCTCCAGAAGACAAGAAAATAATGAGCCCAATAATGGCCACAACAATCAAAACCGTAATAATCACCTTGATGGTCGAAATGGGTTTTTCGCCATTAATGCGGCCCGTTTGCCCATTCACAGCAAACTGATAAGACTTGCCATTGTACTGATAACTGCAGAGCCAAACTGGCAAAATCAGATGCTTGAAGGTCTGCTCGAAAAAGTCGCTGTCTACACGCAAACTGCGCTGTTCATCGCCCCCCAACTCTCGGCGGGCCCGATTGCGGAGGTCCTCCATCATTTTCTGCTCGGCCTTTTGGTAGCCCTGCTGCACATCTACGCTGTAAATTTCAGACTCCCAACCGACCACCAATTCATTTTGGTAGTTGATGGTCTCCTCTAGGCGATAAGGAAAAATGCGCTCGATGATTTTTTCGGGCAAGCCCTTAGAGGCCACCACCAAAACATCGTCAAAGGGTTGGCGAAAACGGCCCGACTTTGATTCCCAGCGGGTTTTACGTACCCGTTTGGTCTTTTGCTCGCCATTTTCATAAACCGTTTGGTTTTCATAATAATGATAACCCGCCTGCCCCTGCCATTCGGTGTAGGTCTGGGCGTCAAAGGTCCAAAAAGGGACATAAATGCCATGCACATCGCCCAGTGCAGCCAGTTTTTTCAGCTTGTTGGGATGAAACCAGCCTTTTTTAATCCAATCCTTAAATTTCTCGCTGGCCTGACGTTTTGTGACCACAAAAGGCAAGATGCCCTGCGGCTGAATGAGGTTTTGCTCAAAAGCCTTTTCATTCACTTTTTCCGAGCCACAAAAATTACAACGCAGCGAAACCTCACTGCTATCGACCATGAGTTGGGCCCCACAGCCCCCACAATTCATGACCTTTTTGCCCAAATCTTTGGGCTTATATTGGTTTTGCTGGCTGGCCGCTCGGGCCAAAGATTGCTCCCGAACAAGGTCGTTGGCCTTGTCAAAATCTTTAGAAAAACCACAATGCCCACAGCTAATTAGCTGTTTTTCTGCCGAATAGCTCAACTGGTTGCCGCAGGTTGGGCAGGGCAACTTGAGGATGCTATTCCGAATGTCGTCGTTTTCTGCTAACATATCTCTGTTGTTTGGAGATTACTTAAAAGGGTCTACATAAGCAATATACTTATTTATAACGGAAAAGTAAACCCTAAAAAAGGAAAAAAGAAAACAGGTGATAAATATTGGTAGCTCATTTAAGAATCCTTATTTTGGCGCTTGTTTTAGCTCCAAAAACCGTGATCATGCAACCTCTAACCGAGCAGCTCTGGAAAAAACTTCGCTCCGCCAATCCCGAACAGGTGGAGATGGCCCTGTTGCGCGCCCGCGCCCAAGGCTTCAATCTAAAACCCTGGGAACAGGAATATGCCGAGCTTCGGCAGTATATTCCCCTGCCTTATTATGCCGAACAGCATGAGGCAGTGGCGGCTTGCTATGCGGTCCAAGAGCTAGATTTATCGGAACGAGAGCTGAGCAGCCTGCCGGCTGTCCTCGCTAATTTGCGTCATGTAGAAGTGCTGGACCTTCGGAATAATGAACTGACAGCCCTGCCTACTTGGCTCAATGCATGGAGCAATCTCAAGGAGGTTTATCTAGAAAATAATCAGATTTCAGCCCTCTCGGCCGATTTTCTGGCCCACAGCCGTTTGGAGTTACTGCAGCTTTCCAATAACCAGCTCAAGGCTTTGCCCGCGGCTATTTTGGGCCTGCCTAGCCTGCAGCGCCTAGACCTCAGCCACAATAATATTAGTAGTTTGCCCAATTTGGAGGAGGAGCAGCTGCCCAATCTGAGCTTTTTGGCCCTCAACGATAACCCTATTAGCCAAATTTGGGTCAATATTGGCCAACTCACTAAGCTGCAAACCCTACAGCTCCAAAATTGCTTGCTGCAGCAGTTGCCCGAAAGTATTTGCTCTCTTTTTGCCTTGCAAAATCTCTGGCTACAAAATAATCAGCTTCGCCATCTGCCCGCTCAAATTGGCCAGCTCCGTAGCCTAGAGCTTTTGCAGTTGGCCCAAAATGAACTGCAAGAGTTGCCCGATAGCCTAGACCGCCTAGCTAGCCTCAAACAACTCAACCTGAAAGAAAATGCCCTCCAACATCTGCCCAAGTTGGAAGGCCTGGCCTCTTTGGAGCTGCTCCATCTAGAACATAACCAACTCCAACACCTCCCTTCCGATTTTGCCCGCCTTGGCCGCCTGAAAATGGCCTATTTGCAAGGCAATGATTTGGACCGCCTGCCGCTCATTCTAGACGCTCTCCGCGCCCTAGAGGTTTTGCATATCGAGAGCAATCCTATCGAGCAATTGCCCGATAGCCTGGTCGATTTGCCCAATCTACAACGCTTGTTTGCCGCCCATACGCAGATCAAAAGCTTGCCCAGAAGACTCAGACAGAAGTTGGAGCAACTCGATATTGAAGGTACACCCCTAGCCAATGGAGAACCCCAAGAGGAAACCGAACAAGAGGCCTTCTCTCACCATCCTACGGCCCAAGAAAATGAAGAAGGGCCCAGCCATAGCCCCAAAGGTTGTATGCTGCCCGGATTAGGCATTGTCCTTCTCCTCATTATCGCCCTCATTTATGGCGTAACCTTGTTCTGATGCTCTTTGACAATATGAACAATATGACGAATCATCAAACGGCGAATGTCTTGCTCTAATTTGCGATTCGGCTCCTTCAAAATGTACTGAAATTTAAATATTACCGCATCCCGCTTGAGCTCTTCCACTTTCAGGATGAAGCTGTCTTCTTGTATCCATTCATGATAGTTCGCAATGGCCGTAATCAGGTCTTGCTCTAGGTTCGGTATGCGCCGAACATACTGCAAATCCATCTCAAACTCAATGCTGGTTTTCTTGATGTCTCGCTTGGTGTAATTGACAATCTCACTCAGAAAAACGGTATTGTTTGGGATGTAAATCAGATCGTCATCATCATTCAAAATAACTAGTTTTGACAAGCTCAAACTCATCACTTTGCCCTTCTGCTCCCCAATTTTTACCACATCGCCCAAGTCTACCTCATTCGAAAAGGCAATCATCATCCCACTAATAATGTTCGAGATGTAGTCCTTGCTCAAAATGGCCAAGGCGGCCGCAAAAATACTAATCGAGGTCAATAAACTACTCAAATTGATCCCAAATAGACTCAAAACGGTCATGAATAGGGCCAAGAGCATCACCAAATAGTAAATGTTGTGGCTGCCCGCAATAATGTTGTCTTTCTGCTCTGCCCCCAGCTTTTTCCGCCTCCGATAAATGTATTGCAAAAATTGCATCAGGCTACTAAAGCCCATAAAAAAGAAGTAGAAGCCCGCAAAGCTATTGAGGTAGCGCAAAAAAGGCGCTTTGACCAAATTTAACCATTCCGTTTCTACCAAAAACCAAAGGCCAATAAAGACTAACCAGCCGACTAGTTGTAATAAAATTTTCATTGTTCTTTTTTCTTGTTCTATCCTAATTTTTTGGGGCCTGCCGCCTTCGGCGGCCGGGCTGTGCACGGGCTCGCTCTTCGCTCGGCCCTTCGCCGCTTTCAGCGGCTCGGTCTGGCCTGACGGCCACCCGTTACCATCCCTAGGCCGCGTCGCTTCGCTCCTTTGCGGCGGCTGCGCCGCCTAAAAACAGCCCTTGGCCCACTTTAGTTCGCCAAAGGGAGCAGCCAGGGCCCAAATGGGGCCGCTTGGACCAAATTAACTTCGGGATCAATAATTCTTTGACTCGGCCGAGCGTTCAAACTGACAAAAGCATCTACATATACCGCCAGTTTTTGCCCTGCTTTGGCCTCTTGCTGGGCCAAAAATACAGCAAACTCCCGAATCGCCTCGGGCTGTACGCTCATCCGCTTTATCTGATAGGGCTTGAGGTATTTACTAGCAGATACCTCCCAACGATTCCCTTTTTGGTCCGCCAATTCAAAACGAACCTGCCCCTGATGCTCTACGAGCATTACCCGCCAACCATAACGATAATAACGCTGCGACCAAATAATATCCTTGGCCCCAAAGAAATGATGCCGCAAGGGGAGAATAAATTGCCAAGCAAAATAAAGCAGCAAAATGGGCCCAAACCAGCTTTTATAAGCCGTCTTTTCTCCCTTAAAATAAGGAAGGGGCAGCTTTTTCCAACTTTTAGGCGGAAAAAAAGCTAAGGTCATCCCAATCATCAAGGGCGGAAAAAGACCAATGTTAAACAGGTAGCCCGTGAGCCCATGAAAAATGAGCACTCCCAAATAAGCCCAAGGCCTCGTTCTACTCCAACTCAACCAAATGAAGATGCTCAGGTCGTAGCAGGCCGCCAAACGACCTCCCCAAACAGCTGTTTCGGCTAAGGCCAAAAATTGCCCAATCAAGGGCGTATCCTGGGCCTGTAGCAGCCAAATGCGCAAGGGCCGCCCAGCCCACCAATCTGTACTCAATTTGGCCCAACCCGCAAAAAAATAAACTAGCGCAATTTGTAAGCGCAAGCAAAAAAGCCAAAAGAAAGGATGCTGCTCTAGCCGTATCTTGGGCCGCCGATAGGCATCCCAACTGCTGTTGCGATGCGCCGGCGCAAAAAAGAAAAATAAGGCCAATAACTCAATCAAGTAGTAATGATTGATAAAGTTGCTAGCATCTAAACGATGTAAGTACCCAAAACAACAGGCAAATAAAAGCACCGAAAAACGATAGTAAGCCCCCAAACTGATCCCAATAGCCCCCAATAGCCCAAAAAGATAGATGTAGGGAATGGCCGCATCGCCTAAAGAGGGAAGGGTATAGCCCGACCAACTAAAGCGATAGGCCAAGTCCTGAAAACGCTCCGCCGCTTCTCCCTTCATCCAAGAGCTGATGAAGCCATAGGCGCCAATGCCGCCAAAAAGAATGCGCAAAAGCACTAAAGAACGAATATCAATGGCTTGTCCCAGGTAGTGTTGGACCTTTTTCATAGAACGCTAAAGCTTGTGGAGAATAAAGGGCAAAAGCCTGATTGAGCAGCAAACCCCAAAAAATAATAAGCCTCAAAAAAATCATTATCTTTAGCCCAAAATTAGCAGATGAAAGCACATTATCCAATCCTATGCTTAGCTCTTTTTTTACTCTTGGCCTGCCAACATCGAAAAGAAGAACGTGCCTGGCAAGAACGACTCCGCCAAGCCGATGAACAAGCCGAGGCCAGAAAAGCCCGAGAGCAGGCCATAGCCGCCAAATCATTGGCTGATTCTGCCCGGCAAATGCAGGCTTACCGCCAATCTCGAGAGGGAAGAATAAAGATAGAGCAAGAAACAGGCTTAGGCAGCCAATTTGGTAAGGGGCTCCTGCCCAGCAGCCTGAAAAATAACCAACCCCTAATTAGCTTTATGACTGGCCCCTGCTATGGAGAATGTCCACAATATCACCTATATTTTTGGGCGAATGGAGATGTTCTCTATGAAGGCCTCGCCTTTGCCGAACCCATGGGCAAAAGAGAATGCAAAATAGACCCCAAAAAATTAAAGACCTTATTAGCCAATTGGACCCCCGCTTTTGAAACCTGGCAACGGTATTACCCCCAAGAAGAAGAACCCCTAGAGGGCTTCCCTTTTAAAGCTATTTCACTAAAATTGCCCCAAGGACAAAAAATAATTTTAGATTATCACGATGCCCCTAAAGGCTTGATTCAGTTGGAGAAAAGTATCGATTCACTGGCCAAAGCTAGCTTTGATTCCCCTATGAAAACCATTTTTTAGGCAAAAAGATTTGGATAATCCAAAGCCCTGCCCTATATTTGCAATCGCTTCGACAGAGAAGCATACCCCTTAAAAAGGTCGCGTGGCCGAGTGGCTAGGCAGAGGTCTGCAAAACCTTGTACGGCGGTTCGAATCCGCCCGCGACCTCCAAAACAGTTAGCATTTTTGCTGACTGTTTTTTTTTTGCCCCTAGGCAGTTGGGCCAAAAAAAGGGCAGCTGGAAACTCCAGCTGCCCTTTTTCGCTTTAACGGCTCGCTATTTAGCAAAGAGGCCCAAGTTCTCGACCAGCTCATAGCTGGCCACCGCCTTGAGCTGCTGCTCTTGCTCCGCCGAAAGCATGCCCGTGATTTCTACGGCTTCTATCTTGCCAATATTATCGGGTAGGGCAATTTTGGCCAGCTCTCTTTCGCTATTCTCTTCTTTTAGATAAAAGCGACTTTCACTAATGGCATTGCGCCGCTCCAAACGGCCAATATCTCGGCCACGCTCGTCGACCAACTGACCATTGGGGCGGAGCAGCCCAACTAGGCGCTCATCTCGCCGAATTTCGGTCCCTTTGGTGCTGGTCCGAAAGACATACTCATGCTCTAGCGTAAGCACATAGACCAAATTGTTTTTCCCCGGACCAATATAGCTGCGAAAAGCATAGGCAAAAACAGGCTGCCCCTCCGGAGAGAGAAAAACACCCTTGCCCTGCCGCTGATTGCTCTTTTCAACCACCTGGTCTACCTCTTTGGCAGAAATGCCCGCAGACCAAGGAACAAAGCCGCCCTTAAAGCTAGCAATAGCCTCCTTAAGGCTGGCTAAGTCTTCTTCTAACTCGCCTTCATCGGGCTGTACATTGCGCAAAAAGCGAAGCAGGAAGAAAATACCCGCAATCAAGAGTAATACAACAAGGGCAATTATGGCAAAAATATTCATAGGAGAGGGATTAAAAGTTATTCTTCATCTTTGTAGCGAATGCGATAGACCTTAGAGCAGACCCGGCAGTAAAAACGGCCCATGTACTGCTTGGCGTTGATGATGTCCTCATCCCGTTTTTCGTTTTTTACCGATTTTACAGAAGAAAACTCTGGATTGGTCTTCATAAATTTATTATGGACCATGCAACGCTGCATGCTGGCCTTGTTTCCACGAGCACGCTCCTCTGCCGCAAATTGCTTTTCTTCTTTGGTCAGCAACTTGGTGCAAACCGAGCAATAACGACGATAATTGAGCTGATAGGCAAATGGATAGGCCTCACTACGGCGAAAATCAGAGGCATTGGCCCGATAATTATCGCTGAGTTTCATCTTCTTTTTGTGCAAAGGACATTTGCGCATGGTGTTTTTCTCCTCACGACTGAGGTTTTCCAAATCGGGCTGGGCCCAGCTAGCTACGGCTAGCAAAAGAAAGCAAAAGCTTAAAAAATAAGAGAGTTTCATAAATGTCGTTTTGTTAAGTTCTTGGCCAATTCTGCAAGAATTGTGCATTTTAGCCCTTTGGCTCCAAACTATCTGTGGGGCAAGACCATTGCCAATTAGATAAGGGAAAGCGTTGGGCTTTATAAACAAAATGCCACCACTCGGTCCGAATGGTAGAAAAACCAGCCGCCTGCATCTGCTGCCGCAACAATTTACGGTTTTTATTGACTTCTTCCGAATGTTGGGTATAGGACCAATAGGCTTCTTTGCCAAAATAATCAAAGGGAGTGCCCATATCCAATTCCCGACCCAAACTATCCACCAAACTGAGATCTAAGGCGTTGCCACGGCTGTGCATAGAGCCCTGCTTGGGCGGATGCACATAACGAGGGTCTGGCGTTTTCTTCCAAAGGGCCCACTGCGCCGAAGAGGGCCGGTAGCAATCAAAGAATTTAAGACTTAGGCCTATACTATCCAAATTCTGCTGCACTTTCATTAAGGATTTGGCCACCGCCAAACGACTATAACAGCCCGGACAATCATAGACCTGCAATTCCATAAAGTTGTTGCTCGTCGCATAACGGATTTCATATTCCGCCTGCGGAATCAATTGCTGCAAATCTACCCAGGCACTATCCTCCAAAGAAAGTAAGGAGTCCCGAATTTCTAATTGCCGAAGCCGACGAGCTTCTGCGTATAAAAATGCTGTATCTTCGGCCGGAGCCAAAGATACAGCACTGTCTGTTTTTTCTTCTGAACTAGGCTCCGCTTTTTCTTCTACAACCTCGCCTTGACAGGCAAGCAAAAAAAGCAAACTCAGCAGTAAAAAAGGGCTAAACTTATCCATATTTTAAATTGCGGTCCATATCGCGCTTGAGGTCCTTTTGCTTCAGACTGTCGCGCTTATCAAAACTCTTTTTACCACGGGCCAAGGCAATTTCTAACTTTACCTTCCCCCGCTCATTTAAATAAAGGCGATAAGGTACAATAGAAAATCCTTTTTCCTTTACTCGACCCAGCAATTTCTTAATTTCTTGTTTGTGGGCCAAGAGCTTACGAGGCCGCAAAGGCTCATGATTGTTGTAGGTCCCTAGCTCATAAACCGAAATGTGCAGCTTTTCCAACAAAAGCTCGCCCTCTACTACCCGACAAAAAGCATCGCCCATATTGACTTTGCCCTGACGAATAGACTTAATTTCGGTCCCTTGCAATACAATCCCCACTTCTAGGGTGTACACAAATTCATATAAATGCCGCGCTTTGCGGTTGACGATTTCGATTTTATTCTTAAATTCCATGAGTTGTTATTTTTTTGGGGCTTCCCCTCGCTTCGCTCGGGTCGGGCTGTTTCGCAGCTCGCTGTTCGCTCGGCCCTGCGCCGCCTTTGGCGGCTGGGTCTGGCCCTGCGGGCCACTGCTGTCCATCCCTAAGCCTGCGGCGGCTTCGCCGCCTGCAAAACCCAGAAGAAAGCCTTTTTCTTGATTTCGGGGGCATAACTTTTTTGCCTTCGGCAAAGTTCCAACTTTAGCAAAGGCGAACAAAAAGGTGCTGCCCCAATTTTTTGCTCAGTTGCAGTTGTGTGCCATCTTTTTTCTGGACCAACAAGCTGCCATCAAAGCTAAAGTGCTTAATGAGCTGCAGCTCTACGCCTAGTTGTAGGCCCAATTCTTCTAAGTAGCGGAGAAAGTCGGCATCATCCTCTTTGACGCCCACAATGCGAGCGCATTGCCCCTCTTTTAGCTCGGCCAAAATGATATGCTCTAGCACATGAAAATTGCCCTCTGCATCTGGAATGGGGTCGCCATGTGGGTCTACTTTGGGGTAGCCCAAAAAAGCATCTAGACGGTCCACCAATTCTATAGAGCGAATATGCTCGAGCTGTTCGGCTAGAGGGTGGACCTCATCCCAGCTAAAGTCTAGTTTTTCTACCAAAAAGGTTTCCCAAAGGCGGTGCTTTCGGATAAGGGCCAAGGCCTGCTGCTTGCCTTGGGGGTTGAGGCGCACCCCCTTATATTTTTCATAAACAATTAGCTCTTTTTCAGATAGGCGGCGGAGCATATCGCTGACCGAGGCGGCAGAAATCTGTACCTCCTGAGCAATGGCGTTGGTAGATACTGGCCCAGGGGCGAGGTCGGCCAATTTATAGATGGCCTTTAGGTAGTTTTCTTCTGTGATGGAGAGGTCTAGCTCATTCATAGATTTTGTAGCGTCTAGAAGCGGGCGCAGCCCGCTGGCTTAGGGATGGTAACTGTTGGCCGTCAGGCCAGACCGAGGCGGCGAAGCTGCCGAAGGGCCGAGCGAACAGCGAGACAGTGCACAGCCCGACCCGGAGCGAAGCGAAGGGAAAGCCCCTAAAAAAACACTTCTGCTCCTCCTTTAGGCTCTATTGTATGGCATTTCGCCAGTTGAGGACTTCGGCATTCCAGGCGCTGCGGTATTGGCTGCTACGTTGGAGTATCCATTGGCCCTCATAGGCACTAAAGGTAAAATGGACGGGATAGCGGCCGCGACTGCTGCCATAGTACCAGTGCAATTCCTTATTGGTTTGTCGAATAAGTTGTGGCGGCCCAAAGATAGTATAAATTATTCCTCTATCCGTTTTCCAGCCTTCTTTATAGCTGCTAAAGCTCTGGTTGGCGTACTCCATGCGGCCATAATAGCTTTTGATGAGTTTTCGGGCCACGGCTTCTTTTCGGCTTCGGGCCAGCCAAAATTCGTCTAGGGCCTTTTTGGGACTTTCGGCCTTATTCATCTTATTATACTCTATATTTTTCGTGATATATCGGCTACCGAGAATAAGGTCTTTGATGCGGTTAATTTTGGGGAAATCCTCGCCAAAGTAGTTGAGATAAATGCCCTGGCTGGCGTTGCTATCGCTCCGAATCCAGTAGAGTCCCTCTTGGCTGAGTTGTAGCTCTTGGCCCTTTTTGACCCAAAATCGGGCTTTGGCGCTTTGGTTTTGGCCCAAAAAGATGCCGCTATTATTGCTGTATGGGGGAGGGGCGGGGGCTTGAGATTTTGGAAAAAAATCGATACAAAAGAGCTGTATAGAGTCGGCGGCGCTAGCCAACTGTAAAATATCAGCGGCTTTGGCGTAGCTGCCCAGAAAGGGGCGGTCATCGCTATGTTCTAGGTAAATCTCTTGGCCAATTTGTCGCTCCGGACCATTGAGGTAGAAGAGTTGGGTGCTCAGCAGCTTCTTTTGGGGCGAAGCAATTTGTAATTTGAGGACCAATGGCTGGCCCCCCACCTTAAAATCGCCTAACTTTAGGCTTTGGGCCTGCCCCAACTCCACGGCCTGAAAATCGAGGACCTCATGATACAAAAGGGTCTCTTTGCTCTGATGTGGATAGACTTGAACATCAAGGATGTAGTTGCTTTTGGGGTGCTCCCAGCGCAGATAAAAATGCTGCCCTTTTTGGATGCAGTCGGTCCGTAAAACCATCGCTTTATCATACTGCTGATACTCTAGCTTATAGAAGGGACTATAATGGCTGGGGGCGCAGGCTTGTAGACCAAAAATGAGAAGAAAAAGAATGGGAGAGAGGCGCATATTTGTGAATTTGTTGTCTATCAAAATTAAGAAATATCTCTGTGTTTGCTGCTGCTTTGGCCTTTTTGCCTAAGCCATCGATTTGAACTTTTTGTGCTATTTTGGCTTTAGCCCATCAAATAAAAAAAGCAAAACTAATGAAAAAGACCAATGCCATGCGGCTATTAGCAGCGGCAAAAATTCCCTATAAAAGCATTTTATATCAGTACGATAGCGAGAACCTAGATGTGGCCAAAATTGCCGAAGAAAACGGATTGCCCCTGGCCCAGATTTACAAAAGTTTGGTCCTGCAGGGCAGCAATAAGCAGCTCTTAATGGCTTTGGTGCCTGGCGATCGGCAATTGGACCTCAAAGGGCTCAAAAAAAGTTTGGGCATTAAGCAACTAGAGCTTTTACCTCAAGCTCAGCTACAAGCTAAAACAGGCTACATCCGTGGAGGTTGTAGCCCCTTGGGCCTCAAGCAGCCTATACCCATTTATATGGACCAAAAGGCGCTAGATTTGCCCCTATTTGCCATCAATGCAGGCAAAAGAGGGATTTTGCTAGAACTCTCCCCCTTGGCCCTTAAGGAGCTCTTGCAAATAGAAGTTTTGCCGCTTTCTAAGGCTTAGGGCCATAGAAAAAGGGCAATCGGAATTCTCCGATTGCCCTTTTGTCATTTAGGCCTGATCTTCAAGCATGCCCAATTCTTCATTTCGTTTTTTCTCTTGCTTTTTCGCAATGTTAATGCTTAGCTCATAGAGAATGTAAACGGGAATAGAAACAATAATTTGCGTCATGACATCTGGGGGCGTAATCATTGCCGAAAGCAAAAGAATCCCAATGATGGAATGCCGACGATATTGCCGCATTCCCGCAGAGGTGACAATCCCCATACGGGCCAAATAGTACACAATAATAGGCAGTTCGAAAATAAGGCCAGCAGGCAAGGTGAACATAATCATATAGTTCACAAAAGACTTGGCCTTAATAATGCTTTGGCCCTCATTGACCATAGGTAGCTGATAGCCCACCAAAAAGTTGATCGCAAAAGGCGATAAAATGAAGTAGCCAAAAGCTACCCCCAACAAAAAGAGCAAACTCCCCACGCCCACTACGCCACGAGTGGCGCTCACCTCGCTATTATAGAGGCCTGGACGAACAAATTTCCAGAACTCATAAAGCACATAAGGAAAAGAGACAATCAATCCCCCAATTAAGCAGACTTTGATGTGGAGCAAAAAGGCTTCCCCCATATCAAAGGTTTGTAGCTCGGGGTTAACTGGCGTATAGCAAAGGGCTTTGGTCCCTAGCTGTTCCGAAATGCCACAAAATAACTTGTAGGTAATGAAGTTGGGGTCTAGCGGACCAAAAATGACATATTTAAAGACCAGCTCTGTGGCAAAGAACATCACAATAGCCGCTGCACTAATGCCGATAAAGGCGCGAATGAGGTGCATCCGCAGCTCATCCAAATGCTCGACAAAGCTCATTTCGGCCCCCTCGCCATCTTGTTCTTGTTGGCGCTGGGCCCTTCGCTTGATGAAAGAAAGTAAGGCCATGAATTAGTAGTTAGCAGGGGCAAATATACCCCCTAAAGAAAAAAAGTCCCAAGGGAGAAGACTCCCTTGGGCCAAAAAGGTTTAGGCTTCTTCTGTATTCTCTTCAGTGGCTTCCTCTTCTTCTTCATCATCGGCGCCAGGACGAAACTCTACCTCTTCCCCTTTTAAGGTCGCTTTGAGGTAGTCGTTGAGCTCGCGAATCTCTTCGCGGTTGTATTTATTGCCCGGGTTGGTCAAAAGGTCTAGATAGTACTCTAGGCTAGAGATATCATTCTCTTCCTCCCAAGCCGCTAGGCTGAATGTCCAATCTTTCGATTCGGCATATTCATAAACTAAGCGAAGAGACTTAACCAAGGTAGGCTGCTCTAACTCAATGTACATTTGACGAAGCGCCTTCATTTTATCGACCATGGGCTCGCTAAAGCCGTTTTGGTCCAAGTACATTTGACGAATCGCTTCAATCGGCTTCTGAATAGCCGCCTCTCTTAGGCGGGGATCATCCATGTTGTTTCTACGCATGATGTAAACTTCTTTCTAAAGATTGGAATAATTTCAAGCCACAAACTTACAAAAAATAGCCTACTTTTTCAGCAGCTTAATTTGAATGCGCTCATTTTTCGCCCGACCCGCCGAACTATCATTCAAGGCAATGGGCCGCGCCTGTCCATATCCCCGATATTTTAAGCGACTGCGATGCACTCCAGAGGCCACCAAATAGTCATATACGGCCTTGGCCCGCTTCTTCGATAGAAAATGATTTTCTCTGGGATCCCCTTTGTTGCTGGTGTGCCCCGATATCTCAATCTCGTAGCTGGGGTTCATCTCCATGATCTTGGCCAAATTATCCAACTCTTCTTTGGCCCCCTCCAAAAATATCGCATTGCCCCGCTCAAATTGAACCTGCTCCAAAATATCTACCTGATTGAGGCGGTATTCTTTGCGATTCAAACGAACATCCAAGACAATTTTTTCCCGCCGCTGCGTATTGAGCATCTCAAAACTCCCACAATTACATGTGAAATTTGACTTCTGACTGGTCAAACAAACATCATCTATAAAGTAGTAGGCAAAGTCTACATGCGGATTGCGAAAAGAATCCACTTCTATCGCTCCAGTCACTTTGGTCGAACGATCATCCTGAAAATTTCCCAAAATTAAGAAGTTTTCTCCCCCCTCTGCTACATAGTCTCCCTGCACTTCTACCCACTGCCGCTGGTCCAAGGGCGAACGGTCCTGATTGAATAAATAAGTGAATTTTATATTCTGCAAAACGGCCTCGTCTTCCTGCTCCATCGGAAAACGACTGGCCCCAGCCCCAAATGCCCCCAATGCCCGATTAGAGGCCTCGGCCAAATAGAGCTGCGCCTTGATGCAGTAGGTCTCGCCCCGCTTGAGCGGATGCTTGAGCTTGACCTGAACATATTCCCGATAATCTCTTTTACTATAGCGACTAGTATAGGCATATACTCCCGCATATCCCCGCCCCGTCTTGGCCTTGGTCCGCCCCATTTTGTTCCGAGGCACCGCTACATTACTGCCCTCCGATCGCTCATGGTAGTAGTCGGCTCCGGCCAAATTAGCCCCACCCCAATAGGTCGATAAACTGATCTGCCCCAGGTCTTTAGGGTACTGCTTCCGATATTGCTCAAAACTAGGATTGCGCACTATATTTTGTAATACCTGCGCCTGCAAACTGCCAAAAAGGACCAAAAACAAAAGACTAAAGTTGTATTTCATCTGATTTTCTGCTTTTTATAGCCCCAAAGATACAGAAGCAGACGGAATATGCCTTGAAGATGTTCGATATTTTGGGGCTGCCCCGCCCTGCGGGCGGGTCGGGCTGTGTCGTGGCTCGCAGGTCTGCTCGGCCCTGCAGTTTTTCGCTACGCTCAAAAACTTTGGTCTGCGGCTTCGCCGCACCACTTTCCATCCCTCAGCCTGCGGGCCTTCGGCCCTGCAAAACCGCAGTAAATACAAGCTCTAAGCCATAAAGAAGCAGGCCCAAAAGGGAAAAAAAGCCGTATTTTCCTCAAAAAAAATTAACTTTGGTCAAAGTCAAAACAAAGCTATGAACTACCTGAAAAAATATGCAAAACTCTTGGTCGGCTACTCCCTAAGTGTACAGCTCGGCGAAAGAGTATATATCGCTTCTACCACTCTGGCCGAAGATTTAGTCCGTGAGGTGTATGCCGAGGTGCTCAAAGCCGGAGGCATTCCTTATGTTAGCCTTAGCTTTAGAGAACAAGGCCGCCTGCTCAACCAATACGGCGAAACCCCTCAGCTAGAAGCTATTGACCCTATCTATGCACAGGCTATGCAGGAGTTTGAATGCTATCTCTATATTAGAGCGCCCTTCTATGGCCAACTCTGCTATAGCCCCAATGGCGATAAACAAAAACTCAGAGCCCTAGCGCATGCGCCTTATCGCAAATTATATAGCGAACGAACAGCCGACCTGCGCCTAAAACGCAGCCTTTGCGAATATCCCACTATGGCCCATGCCCAAAATGCTGGCCTAAGCCTAGATGAATATACCGATTTTATCTATACCGCCTGCCGCTTAGATGCAGCAGACCCCAAAGCCGCTTGGGAGGCCCTAAGCAGAGAGCAGCAAGGCATTGTGGACCACCTCAATGCTTGTAGCCAAATTCACTATAAAGGCGAAGGAATCGATATTCAGTTTAGTACAGCTGGCCGCAAATGGATCAACTCCGACGGAAAAACAAATATGCCTTCCGGAGAGGTCTATACCGCCCCCGTAGAAGATTCCGTAGAAGGCCAAATCCATTTCGCTTATCCCTCCATTTTTCAAGGCCAAGAGGTCGAAGGAATTACGCTTTGGGTTAAAGCTGGAGAAATTCAACGTTGGGAGGCCAAAAAAGGACAAAAACTATTGGACCAAATCTTTGAAATCCCCGGCGCCCGCCGCTTCGGCGAGGCCGCTATCGGCACCAACCGAGATATTCAACGCCCCGTCAAAAATATTCTCTTCGATGAGAAGATTGGCGGAACGGTACATATGGCCGTGGGACAAACCTATATGCAGTGTGGGGGCAAAAATCAATCTGCTATCCATTGGGATATGATCGCCGAAATGAAAAATGGCGGAGAAATCTGGGCCGATGGCGAAAAGATTTATGACTCTGGCCAGTTTTTATTAGGCTAAATAATTAAAAATCAGTTTAACAGAACTAAATAAAGTATTCAAATGAAAAATGTTGTTGTGATAGGTGCAGGAACTATGGGAAATGGAATTGCCCACGTTTTTGCCATGCAGGGCTATAAGGTCCAATTGGTAGATGTATCTGAACAAGCACTAAGCAAAGCCATGGCGACCATCGAAAAGAATTTGGACCGCATGCTGCGCAAAGAGAAAATTGATGAGGCCGGCAAAACAGCTACTCTCGCTAATATTACTCCCGGCGCTGATCTCACTAAGGCCGCAGCCAATGCCGACCTAATCGTAGAGGCCGCTACAGAAAATGTAGATCTCAAACTCAAGATCTTTAAGCAAATGGATGAGGCCGCTCCCGAAGGCTGTATTTTGGCCACAAATACCTCTTCTATTTCTATTACAAAGATCGCCGCCGTGACTAGCCGCCCCGAATTGGTCATCGGTATGCACTTTATGAACCCCGTACCCGTCATGAAACTGGTCGAGGTCATCCGTGGATATGCCACCTCCGATGAGACTCTAAATACCATTATGGAGCTCTCTAAAAACCTGAAGAAGGTCCCTGTAGAAGTGAATGATTATCCCGGCTTCATTGCTAACCGTATCCTCATGCCGATGATTAACGAGGCCATTTATAGCCTTTATGAGTCGGTAGCTGGTGTAGAAGAAATTGATACCGTGATGAAGTTAGGCATGGCGCATCCTATGGGCCCCTTGCAACTAGCCGACTTTATCGGACTAGATGTTTGTTTGTCTATTCTCAATGTTCTCTATGATGGCTTTGGCCAAGATAAATATGCTCCCTGTCCCTTGCTGGTCAATATGGTCACTGCAGGTAAACTAGGCGCCAAAACAGGCGAAGGCTTCTACCGCTATACACCTGGCAGCAAAGATAAAGAAGTGGCTCCCTTCTTTAAGAAATAGACTATTTCCTTAGGCAGTGGGCTTGCCCACTGCCTCTTTTTCCTCTTGCCATGCTCACGAATAAATTTAAGGTTAGAAAACATAAAAATAAAACTCGCTCTACTTCTCAACAGCATTATCAGCGAGTGAGTAAGTACCTGCGCAATATTGCTTTAGCTGCAGGCTTACTGGTCCTTACGGTCCTTATTGGGGTCGTGGGCTTTATGTTTATTGATAACTATAGCCTTTCCGATGCGTTTTATATGACCATCATTACTTTATCGACGGTGGGCTATGGCGAGATTCAGCCGCTTTCTTTTAATGGGCGCCTGTTTACCTCTTTCATCATTATTTTCAATATCGGAATTTTTGCCTATGCTATTTCGGTCCTTTCTTCTTTTATCATTGAAGGGGACCTGCGGAAATTCATGAAAGATTATCGTATGTATCAGAAAATACAATCTTTGCATAACCACACGATTATTTGTGGCTTTGGGCGACACGGTCGGGAGATTTCTCAGGAGCTGACCAAAAATAAGTTGCCCTATGTTATTATTGAAAGCGATGAGGAAAAGGTGGAGGAGCTCCGCAAAGGCGGCTATGCCTTTATTGAGGGAGATGCGGCTATGGACCAAACTCTTTTGGATGCGGGCATTGAGCATGCCATGTCTATTGTGGTCACTTTTGGCGATGATGCCTTAAATGTATATACGGTACTTACCGCCCGAGAACTAAATAAGTTGGTCCGAGTGATTGCCCGGGCCTCTAACCATTCGGTAGAGCGAAAACTCTTGCGCGCTGGGGCCGATTATGCCGTTTTATCAGAGGTGATTGGAGGCTTTTATATGGCCACTCTTATTTATCAGCCCCGAATGGTGGAGTTTCTCAACCTCTTGTCCAATTTGGGCAATGATGTCTCTATGAGCTTTAAGGAGGTAGATTATAAAGATTTGCGGCCAGAGTTTAAAGATAAACAGATTAGAGACCTGAATCTGCGCTCCCAAACTGGGGTAAATATCATTGGGGCCCGCTTGGCCAATGGTAAGTATATTATTAACCCTGGACCAGATACGGCGATTATCAAAGGGATGAGTCTGGTTATTCTAGGCGATGAGGAGCAGGTAGAAACCTTTGAGCGGGTAGTCATGCATCCCAAACATCGCCCACTTGCGTAGCTGGGTCATTTTGTTGTATGAAGGGCTGTTTCCTAGGCCTCTTCAACTGACTCAAGCGGAGGAGCAACTGCTTGAGCAGCTCTTCCCTGAGTTGCAAGGGGCCAAGATTGAATTATACGAGCAGCTGCCTTGGTTTATGCTGGGGAGTTTTGCCGTGGGGGTGGCCTTGCCGCATAGTTTTAGCCGCCGAAAAATTAGGCTGTACATTGATAAGCCCGAAGGCCCTTTGGGCCTGAATAATTTAGCCACTATTGTGCATGAGCTTTGCCATGCGCAGCAATATGCTTTATTGGCCCGCAAGCATTGGGGCTTTGGTTTTTTTAGGCCGTTTATGGGCTATTATTTTGGGCATTTTATGGCCCAGTTTTTCAACTTACTGTTTAGAGAGGGCTGGCGCAAAGCGGCCTATCTGGCTTATCGAGAACATCCTTTGGAGCGCTTACCTTATGCCTATGAGGCCGATTTTATGGCCCATTATCCTCAGTTAGCCTCGCTTTCTCCTTTTCGGCAGCCGATGCCTAAGCGCCCGCCTTTATGGGCCCATGCTCTGGGCTTGTTCTTTGCCTTTATACTGGCCCTGATTCGCCCATGTTTAGAGGGCTTGTTATTATTGAGCGTTTTTCCACTCTATCATTTGCTTCGACGGTTATAGCGGAAAGCAAAAAGGGAGCAACAGCCTAAGCTGTTGCTCCCTTTTTGCGCTGCGGTCCCGATTAAAACGGATTAGTGGCCCAGACGGTGAGTTCTGGAATAAAGCCGCGGTCGTCCATTTCTAGGGCAGAGGCAATGGCGTGTGCAATCTCTTGGCTGCGGAGCTTTTTGGCCTCTTCTGCTCGCTCGACCCGATCTTTTTGGTTAAAGGCCGTAGTGACCTCTGAGGGGTTGACCAACTGCACCCGAATATTGTGGGGGCGGAGTTCGGCCTGCCAGCATTGGGTGAGTCCACGAAGGGCAAATTTAGAAGAAGCATAGATAGAGCCGGTGGCAAAGCCTTTGAGGCCAGCGGTAGAAGCAATATTAACAATATTGCCCTTTTGGGCCTTGAGTTGAGGCAAAAAGGCTTGGGTGAGTAAGCTAAGGCCAAAGACATTGGTCATATAGACCTTTTGGAACTGCTCTAGGCTGAGCTCGCCCAAGGGGGCAAACTCTCCGATGCCCGCATTATTGATGAGGACATCAATGGGGGCGCCCATAATATCCTGGACCTTTTGAGCGGCTGTAGCAAACTGCTCGCTATCGGCCATGTCTAGGGCGAGGGCTGTAGCGCCAATTTCTTGGGCCACCTTTTCGAGCTTTTCGGCATTGCGGCCTGTGATGAGGACCTTGGCCCCTTTTTCAATGAGTAGTTGAGCCGTGGCTTTTCCGATTCCCGAGCTTCCGCCCGTAACGACTACTGTTGCATTTTGGAGTTGCATATTCTAATTTTATAATGGTGATTAATGGCGTTCTACAGGGCCGAAGGCCCGCAGGCCTAGCGATGTGAAAGGGGGGGCGTTAGGCCAGACCGAGCCAGCTTGCTGGCGAAGGGCCGAGCGAATAGCGAGCCCTGAAACGTAGCGCCGCAGCTTTGCTGCGGAGGCCCCAAATCAATATAACAGCAGAACAAAAAAAAGTTGAGCGAGCATAAAAAAAGCAGCCGAAAAAATCGACTGCTTAGGGCTTAATTCTTATCAATAAGTCCGGCATCTTCATCTAGGCCACGGAAGCCTTCTCCGACCCGTTCTCCATTTTCGTAGCGGCCCACAAAAGCCGTTTTGAAGCGGCTATGGTCCAGAATATAAGAGAGTACATTGAGGGCTTCTGACTTGGTTTTGAAGCCTTCGGAGCCGTCTGCATTGCTTTCTAGGGGCAGAATCATGACTCGGGTAATGCCGCCATCAATGGGTTCGAAGCCCAGGCGATAATCGAGTAGAGGGCCCTCTTGCAGTTCCTCGAAGCGGTAGGCGCGATATTTACGAACGGCGGCCACTTGGATTTGGTAGGCCACGCCTTCTTCGGCTTCGGGAGTGGGGGCATAGAGTTCAAAAATACCTGCTTCTTCGGGCGTTTCTTCGGGCTCGGTATTGGCGGTAGTTTCGCTCATATAAGGGACGAGGACCTCATCTTGCCAGTAGACCTCTCCGGTCATAGAGAGTTTGGCCACTTCTTGGGCTTTGATGAAGAGGTCATAGACCTCGCTATCCTCGGCATAGGGCTCGCCAGTGCTTTCATTTAGGGGCACTTCATCGGGTAGGAGGTAGGCCATGTCTCGGTCCGAAAACTCCTCGGGGACCACAATAAAGCGGGCCTCTATTTGGGGGGCTTCGGGAGTGATTTCTGGAACGGCGGCTACCTTGGCCTTGGGCAAAACGAAGTTGCGTTGTTTCTTTTCATTGGGTTGGGTGTCCTCTGTAGAGAGAGTTTTGAGGAGTTTGGGATAGCCCTCCGCGCTAATTTCAAAGAGATATTCCTTTTTGGTTTTGAGGTCAAACTTATACTCGCCCACGGCCAGCATTTTGTCGCTAATGAGTTCTTCATTGCCATCAATAACCTCAAAGAGTTTGATATTGACATCTTCTAGGGGGCCTTCTTTGCCCTCTCCCATAATTTTACCCGAGAGGAAGAAGCGGCTTCCTTCTTGGCCAAAATGGAAAATATCATCATTGGTGGTGGTCACTTTATGAGGGTCAAAGGTGCGGTTAGAGACCAAATAGCCGCCTTTGTGGGCTTCATTGATGATAAAATAGAGGTCGTCCGCTGCCGAGTTGAGGGGGAAGCCTACATTTTGGGCCACCTCCCATTTGAGCATTTCGCCCTTAGACTTAAAGATATCAAAGCCCCCTGCGCTAATTCTGCCATTGGTAGAAAAGTAGAGCGTTTGGGAGGGAAAGTGATAGAAGGGGGTGATTTCATCGCCTGCGGTATTGATATTGGGGCCTAGGTTTTTGGGCAAAGAGAATTTGGCCTCCTTATCCTTTAGGTCTCGGCTGGCATACCAAAGGTCGAGGCCGCCCTTGCCGCCTTCTCGGTCAGAGGCAAAGTAGAGAATTTCCTTATCCTCTTTGGTGATTACAAAGGGGTGAGTGGTATTGCTTTCGGGAGCATTGATATAATCGGCTAGGGCTTGGGGATTGGCCCAGCTGCCATCCTCATTTTGCGACATGATATAGATCATGCACTGTAGTTCTCCGGCTTTCACAAAATCACATTCGGTAAAATAAAAGCGTTTGCCATCGGCCGAAAAGCTACCGTTTCCATAATGGGGCTTTTCCATTTTGCCTGCAAATAGGGTAGGGACCTGTCGGCTGCTCCAGCTATCTTCGCCTGTTTTTTGGCTGCGGTAAATCTTAGAGACCCCACTAATAGAAGAAGAAAAATAGAGCACATTATTGCTAAAGGGGATGGGCGCAAACTCGGTTTTCTCTGTGTTGATATTGAGGGCCAAGTGATTGAGCGAAATATTGGGGTTGGTATACTCCTGCGCCTTAAGGGCAAAGTTACAGCCTTGAATTTCGGTAGTAATTTTAGCCTGCATCTCTGCCTGATCGCTACCTTTATAGACCTTCAAAAATTCATTAAAGGCATCTTTGGCAGCCTGATATTGCCCCGTTTGCTTTAGGGCTAGGGCGTATTGGTAGCCGGGCTTATCATAGTTTTTCTCATTATTCTTATCCTTTACATCGGCCAAGCATTTTACGGCATTGGCATAATCGCGGACCTTGAGATAGCAAACCCCAGCCATATAGAGCAATTCTGGTTTAGAGCTCTTTTGCGTATAGGCAGATTCATAGTAGAGCGCTGCTCGACTATTATCGCCCAGCTTTTCAAATTCTGCAGCTTCTCGCTTTAGCTTTTTCCAGCTTTTCTGTGGAGCTCTTTGAGCGTCAAGCATAAAAGGAAGGAGCAGTAATCCGAGAGAGAGTAAAAGGTAATTTGTTCGTTTCATTCTAATTAGTCGTGGTTAGTTCTATTGACCGCTTAGGCCCATTTAGATTTCATCATCTTGGCTCAGGCCTCTAAAGCCCTTACCTACGCGTTCGCCATCTTTATATTCAACGACAAAGGCTTTGGTAAATTGAGTAGAGTTGATAATATGATATAAGATGTTTAGTGCTTCCGTTTTCTTTTTAAAGCCAATGCTGCCGTCTATATTGCGGCCCGGCGGCACCACCAACACCCGAGTAATATTGAGCTCGATGGTCTCAAAGCTCAGTTCATAGTCGCCCAAGGGGCCTTCTTGTAGCTCTTCGTATTTAGCGGCCTTGTATCGGCGCACGGCAGAGACCTGAATGACATAAGAAACGCCTTCTTCGGCTGCATCTTCTTGGCTTTCGTCATAGTGTTTATGTAGGCCTTTGCCTAGCTTTTTATTGTTGCTGGGCGTTTCTTCTTTGGGTTCTTCCTTGGGGGGCGTATTGGCCACAATAGGCTCTTCCTCTTCCATCAGTGGCAAGAGGTTGTTTTTGGCCCAATAGACTTTATTGGAGGGCGAGCGGGCGGCAATTTTAGCCACTCGTTCATAGAGCTCGGCCTCGGTACTGCCTGCTGGATAAGCCTTGCCCGTTTGAGGGTCTTCTGCTCGCTTGGGCAATTTAAAGGCCTTTTCTTCTCCAATATATTCTTGAGGAACAATGGCAAAGAAGGGGCTCTTAAATTCCTTTTTGGGAGCTTGAGCAACAAGCTCCGCTGCTCTTAAAGCAATGGGGTTGTTCTGCGTCTCCGATCGCTTAATGTCTAGGGTGGCCAGCTCAAAACTAGCCGTTTGATAGCCTTCTGCGGTGAGTAGGACCAAATAGCGCTTGTTGGCGTCTAGGCTGATGCTATAGCCCTGAGCAGTAAGTTTGGCACTATAAACCAGTTCTTCATTGCCTGCGGTTTGCTCAAAAAGCTGTAGTTGTACGCCTTCAATTGGCGTCTTTTTGGGGTCGTTCTCGGCATAGATAATTCCCTCCACTTTGAGCTCGATATTTTTAGCGGCTCCCAGATAGTAGATGTTTTCGTTGGCTGGAGCGGTCTGTCCTTCTATGCTGCGGTTAGATACAAAGAAACTCCCTTTGGCCCCTTCTGTATAATAGAGCTCATCGGCGGGAGAGTTGATGGGGAAGCCCAGGTTTTGGGCCAGCTCCCAACCCTTGCCCGTAGATTGGGCCTTGAAAAGGTCTAGACCGCCCGCACTCAAATGCCCATTAGAGCTAAAGTAAAGCGCCTGATCTTTTTCCGAATAGTAGGGACTCAATTCATCGGCAAAGGTGTTAATATTGGGTCCTAGATTTTGGGGCAAAGAGAAGTTGAAGGACTTGCTTTCTGCCTGTCGAATCGACCGCCAGATGTCATAACCGCCCTTGCTACCTGGACGATCCGAGGCAAAGTATAGGATTTCTTTCCCATCTTGCTCAACCACAAAGGGGTAGCTACTATTATAGTCGCTTCCATTGATATAAATGGGCAGCGGAATGGGGTTGGACCAGCGCCCACTTTCCTGCACGAGTAGATAGATGGCATATTTCCCCTTATTATTTTTCATCGAAAAATAGAAGCGGCGACCATCTGCGGTAAAGCTTCCCCCGGCAAAGTCGCCATTGATTTTGGCATTGCCATCAAAGGGGGCGGCCTTGCTCCAGCTATCTATATCGCCTGTTTTTTCACTGCTATAAAGCACCGTTTTGCGGTCTCTGCTCGAGCTAAAATAAAGCTGTCCATTTAACCAAATGGGGGCAAACTCATTCTTTTCGCCGTTAATCTGGCTCGACAAGAGCTGTAGGGGCAGCTCTTTGGCCTGTTCTGCGGCCTTGATTCCAAACTGGCAGCCATCAATTTCATGGCTAGCCCGCTCCTTCCAATAATCGGCTTGGGGACCATCATACTGTCCAATAAACTGTCGAAATGCCGATTCTGCCTGTTTATACTCTCCAGTTTGCTTTAGGGCCAAGGCATATTTCATCCCCACCAATTCATAATCTTTTTTGTCTTCGGCCTTGGCAATGACCAAATACTTTAGGGCCTGGGAATAATCTCTGGCCTTCAAAAAATAGTCTCCAGCCAGATAGGCGAGGTCTAGTTGGCTGCGCTTAAGCTCAAAAGCTTGTCCATAACGGATGCCGGCCAGGGCAAAGTCTCTGTCGGCCGCTGCGGCCTCGGCTTCTTTCTTTAGGTCTTTCCAATTTGTCTGTGCAGACAAACTCCCCCATCCCAAACACAATAGAAGCAAAAAAATAGAAGTGGTTCGTAGTATCATTATTTACACCTTTTAGCGCGCCTTTTAGCAAAAGAAATTCCTAACTGGCACTTTAATCAAACTTTTTTTGGGGGCTAATTATTTCCTCAAGCAGAATTTTGCTGCCTACAAAAATACAGCTTTTAATCATAATGAGCACTGCCCCTATAGTTTAGAATCGCTTTTTTTGTCTTTTGATGCGGCCTTTAGGTCCTTATAGTGAGTGGTTTTGGGGCCCGCGGCCGGCTAGCCTTTGGCTAGCTCGGCCGCCGCTATGCTTTGGGGCTCGCTATTCGCTCGGCCCTTCAGGCTTCACTTCGTTTCGCCTTTGGTCTGGCCTTCGGCCACCCCTCCGCAGCGCTGGGCCGTTTGGCCTTCGGCCATGGCGGCTTTGCCGCCTGCTACTTATGGCTTAGGGGCTTGGCCCTAGGGTAAATGGATGTAGAGGAGTAAAACAGGAGCAGCCAATCATCGCCTAGGGACAAGCCCCTAGGTTAATCTAATGGGGTCAGCCCTAAAGGGCCTCAACTGCTAAATAAGGCTTGGCTCAATCATTATAGCAAAGAAGGGCCTGAACCAAAGGCCCTCTTTAGAGGGCTGTCTAAAAAAGTTAGCCTAGGGGCTTGTCCCTAGGCGCAGGAAAGGGCTGTGGGTTTCCCCCATAATTAAAAAAGGTAGGGTGTTTTAGCTAATTGATTATAGCTAGGGAGCAATTGTTTTTCTTTGCACATCAGGTTGTTGCTGGGGTAAACAGAAAATCCCCTCGGATGAGGGGATGCTGTTTTGGGGGTAGATGTAGAGGAGTAAAAAAGGAGCGGCTAATCATCGCCTAGGGACAAGCCCCCAGGCTAATCCAATGGGGGCAGCCCTGACAAGGGCCTCAAATACTAAAATATAGGGCTTGGCTTAATCATTACAGCAAAGAAGGACCTGAATCAAAGGCCCTCTTTAGAGGGCTGTCTGAAAAAGTTAGCCTAGGGGCTTGTCCCTAGGCGCAGGAAAGGGCTGTGGGTTTCAACCCAGAGGTATTATAATTTCTAACAATTAAAGCAAGTGTGTGGCCAATAGGGATGATAAAAAAGTAGCCAAGGGGGTATTCCTCGGCTACTAATTAAAGGCTTTATGCCTTTTCCATTTTCCAACAATCCTAATCCTCTTGTTCTGCAGTATTATCCACATCTTCTTCTTCGGCCATGGCCTCTAGGTTGATGCGGCTACGTTTGAAGAACTGGGCCATTTCGGCTACCCAAAAATCAACACCAGGTACGCCAGATTCGCTCATGTTCTTTGCCTGCTTATACATTTGAGAAGAAAAGCGCATAGAGTCATAATCAAGTAGGGTGCGGGTATCGCGAAGCTTTTCATAAAGCTCATTGGTGCGACCTTCTAGACCCTCAAAAACCTGACGAGCATTAAAGTCTTTTTCGTACTCCACTCGATCAAAGTAGCTAGGAAGCAATTGCCCCTTTGCTTGATAAAAGCTGTGTGCTTTGAGGATAAAGAGCTTGTTCTGCTCATTGATGCTTCCATAACGTTGACGGTCGCTGGGGCTGAGGTTAATGACCTTGCCATCTAGAAGCTGATCAATTAGGTCAAAAGCGCCGTTAATCTGCTGAATAGCAGTCGCTAGCAATTCAATGCTAATCATATTGTTTTTAGCCATAACTAAAAAAGATTTAAGTAATTAAAAATAAACAGTAGAGACTAGGTAGAGCAATCATAGCCTAAAAGCTATGGGGGAACTCCTGTCTTTTGTTTATATATTGTGTTATAGTTATAAATGTAGGGGTAACTTTTTGTAAATGCAAGTTATAACTAAATTTATTTACGCATTTGCTTTAAAAAAGCATCTATTTTAACGTTTTAGTTAGTTTTTGGGCTTGTATAAGGTCTAAAACCTCGTCTTGGAAGGTAGTTTTAGTGCTTCTGAACCTTAAAGGATAGGTCTTATAAATACTTGCGTATCGTTCAGTAGCTAGACAGTGAGGTCCTAACCCTTAATTTAGAGCTTATAAAGTGCATTGCTGCGGTCCTTTACTTCAAGCTTTAGCTTCCTAGACTCCTTTTTTGAGGTCTGTTAGATCGTAATTGAGCTTATTTACCTAATTTTCTAGGTCGCAATACTGCATGCAACTACTTCATTTATATATGACATAGCTTCATTACTCTAGCTATGTAGTTCTAATACTCTTTTCAAGGACTAACAAGACCTCAACAAAGGACTTCGACAACTTATCTGCTGGAGTTCGGGACGTCTCTCATGCAGTTTGACAACTTATCTGCTGGAGTTCGGAACGTCTCTTATGGGGTTCCACAACCTATCTAATGGAGTTCGGGACGTCTCTTATGGAGTTCCACAACCTATCTAATGGAGTTCAGGACGTCCCTCATGCAGTTTGACAACCTATCTAATGGAGTTCGGGACGTCTATCATGGGGTTCCATAACCTATCTGATGGAGTTCGGGACGTCTCTCATGCAGTTTGACGGCTATTCGGGACTGTTCAGGATTTTGTGTATCCGAATAAAATTTAGGCCTTTAGCTGCTTAGGATTTGGCCAATAGTTGCCTAGGGACAAGCCCCTAGGCTAATCCAATGGAGTCAGCCCTGACAAGGGCCTCAACTATTAATATATAAGACCTTGTTCAGTTGTTATCGCAGAGAAGAACCTTATCCAAAGGCCCTCTTTAGAGGGCTGTCTAAAAAAGCTAGCCTAGGGGCTTGTCCCTAGGCGCAGGAAAGGGCAGACACAAAACTTTAAATAGACTCTAAAGCCCAGTTTGGCAGCCCTTGGGCTGGGGCATGAAAAAGCCCAAGCAAGCTTGGGCCAGAAAAAAATAATTCTTCAAATCTATATAGGGTGGATAGTTGTGGGGTAGGTTTGTGCTGTTCAGGCTTTTGGCTCTTCTAGCAAAGGTTGGGCCTTTAGGCAGTTTAATAAAAGTAGAGCTTGGTCAATCAGCGCCTAGGCTAATCTAAATGGGAGCAGCCCTGACAAGGGCCTCAAAGGCTGATATATACGGCTTTGCTAAATAGTTATTGCAGAGCAGGTCCTTGTCCAAAGGCCCTCTTTAGAGGGCTGTCTGAAAAAGCTAGCCTAGGGGCTTGTCCCTAGGCGCAGGAAAGGGCAGGCACAAAACTTTAAATAGACTCTAAAGCCCAGTTTGGCAGCCCTTGGGCTGGGGCATGAAAAAGCCCAAGCAAGCTTGGGCCAGAAAAAAATAATTCTTCAAATCTATATAGGGTGGATAGTTGTGGGGTAGGTTGGGGGGAAGAGGCTAAAAAGCTGGCCAAAGCTCTTGTCTGCAAATACTGCTTTGGGGCGTTTAGGCTTTTCGTTTTATAAGAAGTAAGGTATCTAAACATCAGTCAGTTCTTGTTATAAATATTTATATTAGGAGTGAGTTTTCTATAACCGAATAAAGTAAATGCAAATGATTGAGCTAATTAAAAACTTTTGCTTTCAAAGAGATAATTTGATTTACAAGATCTTGAAAGAGTGTTCTAAAGAGGTCTGGGCTAGACAAAAAGCGGCTAGCGAGTCTGCTGCTTCAAAGGTTAGTGAGGTGACATTGACTGAAAATCTTATGTACAAAATCTACTCTTATGTAAAAGAGAAGAAGCTAGGAGATCGAATTGGTCTTTATCATTCAAAAGATGAAAAGACAAATGGGGCAGATATTGAGATTTGTCTAAAGGTTGGTAGTAACCAATATCTCTGTTTGGCTTGTCAGGCTAAACGACTCTATATGTTTGACACAACGAAAAACAAAACATTTAATAAGCCAAGATATGGAGCACTTAATCACTATGTAGGAGGGGATAAAAGCAAGAACCAAACAGACCTTCTTATTAAGTATGCAAAAAGGAAAAAGGCAATACCGTTGTATCTACTGTATAATTATCATAAGGATGAGGCTTATATGAAAGGACTGGAAGATGATGCTGAACTTTATGGCTGTACACTTTTAAGTGCTTATTATGTACAAGATACGTTGAAAGCATCTTCTAAATGTTTTGAAAGTGCGCATGGACCAGCCAAGCCTATTACTAGTCTTAGTTGTTTGTTGTTTAACAGCAGTCTAACTGAGCTCCAAAATAACTGGGGCCAGATAGACAGTGCCCATCGAATATCATTTTTGACAGCAAGAGAAATAGAACGAGACGGAAATTGGATCAAATCTATTGACTCTGATGAACCTTTTCGTTTTGTAGCGACGGGGGGACCTGAATTAGAAACTGTACGAAATGAGGATATTGTATACCCTCATAAATTTTCACCTAGATACCGAATTGTTATTTCACCTAAAGAGACAGAAACAGATGAATAAATCAAAGACATATATTATAAGTGTAGCCCTAGATTATGAATCTAAAGAGGAAAAAAAACTTGAAAATGCAGTGATTGATAGTCAGCTGATTGTAGATGCGATAACTAAAAAGTTTGATTTAGGAGGGGTGGAACCCTATTTCTTGGTGAACAAAAATGCTACAGAAGAAAAGCTAAGAGAAACCATAAAAAAAATTGAAGTCCTAGCAAGTGTTGGCGATAGCTTACTGTTTATTTATAATGGTCATGCAGAGAAGACTAATGAGGAGAAAGTAACTTGGAACCTTTATGATAAAAAAATTAGCGCAAGTGACTTTATTGAGGATATAGCCTATAGTAACCTTAAAGATGAGGTAAACTCTATGGTTTTTATTTTAAACCATTGTTATGCTACTAGTCTTCAGAATCGACCAGAATTAGAGCTGCAGAAAAGGGGGGACGAAGATAGTCTTATGGAACTCGCTTATCTGATTACAACAGGAACTGTAGGTAGTAAAGTGGAGGATGAAGGATATAGAGAAGCATTAGTTGAAGCTATAGAAAGTGTTAAATATTATGAGGAGAAAACTAACTGGGGAAAGTTACTAGAAGAGGCAAATAAAAAATTAGAGAAGTCTGAGCAGGAATTTAAGAGTAAAAAAATCCTCATAAGGACAGACAAAGAGTTTAGAGCAATTCCCCTCTATGTTAAGCAGTCAGAAGAAAAAGAACGAGAAGAGCTAGAGAAAGACGGCGGTCCCATATCTGCTTATGAACAATTTATCAATAAGTATCCAAATTCACCAGCTGTAGAAAAATTTAAGCTAAAAGTTGATTCGGCTAAAGAAATTCAAAGAATCGACTTGAACCGCATTAGAGATGCTATTAAATTTTTTATTGAGCGATTTCCAATCCAAGAAAAAACACTAGAGGATGCTCAAGATGTAGAAGATGTAAGAGAACTTCGTGAGTTATTGCTAGAGGTCAAGAATAGTAATAGTAAATATATAGATGAGGTATTCAAGGTTCAAAATACAGGCGAACAACTAAAGAAGATACAAAAAATAATAGATGATAGGGAGGTAGATAAGGCAAAAGCTGAGCTTAATAAGTTAAAAGCAAATAAAGTTGAGACTCGGATACTTAGTATTTTTGAATCTAAAATTCAGAAACTTCAGTCTTTTATTGATGCGGAAGAAGAATGGGAAGGTATAAAGGTTAATGTCAAAAGAGGGCTCCTAGCAAATCTTTCTACTAAGGTGGCAAATTTTATAGGAAGATACCAAGATGTTGATTTGTGTAAAGATTTAGTTGTAACTGCTAACCGTAACTTAAAGTCTATAGAACTCTATAAAAATTATAAAGCAAAAGAGTCTTGGGAGGAGCAGTTGGAAATACTAGAGAAAGCTGTAAGCACTGATGTCCCAGAGTTATCTAAAACTCGCCTAGAAAAAGAAATTAGTGATGTTTTAAATGAGGTGCCATTATTTACTCATAGTGATACGGCCTTAGTTGCTGAAGAAGATGAGGAATTCTTTGCTAAGCTAGATGATGTTGCGACTAAAATGCTAAGGTTGAAACTATTAGCTAGACCACTAGCTAGCATTAGAGAGAAGGTGTGCAACTGGGATCAGTATAAGAATGTTGTAAATCGTTTAGAACAAGCTGAAGAGCAAATCAAAAAGGTTCTAGCTGCCTTTAAGCGTAATGTCTCGGCTAAAAAGAAAATAATTGCTAATCAAATTTTACTGCAAGCCCTGAATAAAGATAGTCACTTCTTCGAACTTGCGGAGTTGTGTGGAATGCATGAATGGATTTCTATTCTACCTATATATAGGGAAGTAAGTGCTAAACTAAATCAAGAAGATTTGCCAGAGGGTTTGTTTGATGCTTTGAAAAACGATGTGAAATCTGAAAAATTGATGAGTGAATATGAAAGTATATGTATTGACTATATTCGATCAATTGAATTGACGTGGCACTTAACTCAGGAAAACAAAGAACTTAAGGACTTTGAAGAATTAGAGCGTGAATTTAGCGATATCATTGCTAGTTCGAAACTAAATGATTATATCCAAGAAAAGAAAAATGCGTGTAGACTAAAAGATGCAAAAAGAGAGCTAAAGAATGAAAATCTTAGCCCAGAAGCAAGGCTAGAGATTTACGATAGAATCCTATCCTTGGAATTGAGTGAGGAACAAAAAGCCCGCTATCAGCAACAACGTGATGAGCTAATAAGTCAGATTGATCAACAAGAAGAGCAGAAGAAAAGCGAAGAAGTAGGTCCTCTGTTGGAGAACTTAAAGGACAAGCTCTTAGTACTTTCCGTTGATGAAATAAAAGGGGCAATTCTCGAATTAAAAAAATATCTCGACTTAGATTCTGTTAGAGGAGAGGTTGAACGAATTATAGAACGGTCAGAATATTTTTTGATGCTTGTTGAAAAATGGCAAACTGCACAGCATAAAGAAGAAACTATTGATGAGTTCTTAACTGAACTTTTATCAAGCCCTTATCAGTACACCGATATTTCAAACCATTTTGACCTTGAAGTAAAAAAGGCAAGAGCTGCTTGTCGGGAAAAGCAAGAGCAGTCAAGTATTACAAGACTCTTAGAACAACAGCTTGTCCTTTTAGAGCAACAGAGGGCAAAGCAAGAAGAGCAAGAAAAAAGGCAAGAAGAACAACAAGCTTCTCTTTTCGAGAAGCAGAACGCCAAGCAAGAAGAACGAGAAAAACAACAAAGGGAACAGCAGAAGGAAATTATAGCAGTATTAAAGGATCACTCAGAAAAGCCAGTAAAATTGCCAAGATATTTTTTGGTAGTTATCCTGGCGCTTGTGGGAGTACTTATTGTTATAGCAGTTAAGCTATTATGGAGCTAGAGACTCGTCTCATCCCCCAGCCCAAGAACAATACTTAAGCAAAAAAACTATTTTAAAGGGCTTCCCTTTTCACACAAAAAAAATAAATACATGCAACTCCTCTATCTGTGGATCAAGGATTACAAGAGTATCAAAGAAACAGGGTTTAACTTTAGCTCTGAATGGAATTTCAGTTATGATGCGCAGCAGAATAAATTGACAGCAGAGCGCCAAACTTCTATACCCAAAAACTTTTTTGGAGAGCAGTTTTTAGATGTAACTGTTATTGTTGGTGAGAATGGAACGGGGAAAAGCTCTTTGTTGGATTTTATTGTATTGCCTATAGGACATTACCTACAAGAGAAAGGAGTAATTTTTTTATTGGGAGATGAATTTGGCAATTTGTATACATTTAGCCTGTATGAAGATATTCAATATGTTGGCTTAGATGGAGTTAGCATATACTCTTGCAAAGACTATCCCGAAGATTGTGTTACTACTATTTTCCAGTTTTTTGATTCAGGGAAAAAGAATGCCATTCTCTACTATTCTCCAGTTATAGATTATCAAAATGTAGAAAATATTAACCTGCGTTTTGATAAAAATACAGAAGCTGGTATGGATGATAGAATATTTAATATCTCATCTAATTACTTCCTGAAGAAAGAGGAGAGAGGATATGTCTATAATGATGTATTAAGATCAATCAGGTTTTTGAATAGTAGTCTAGTAAGGTCATTAGGAAATCTGATATTTAGCTATACACCTAATGATATTACAATTTTTTATAGCAAAGTTTTAGGAGAAGAGAGTTACCTTTTAGACTCTCCTAGTAGCTTTAAAGAGGTTGTTGCTAGCTCTATAATTCATCTTATAGAGAAGGAGTATCAAAAAAATGAGGGTTTTTCTGTACAAGGTCTTGAAGAACTAAAAGCTTTTTATGTACAGATAATTAATGGAAGAAAAGAAGAGGACAGTGATTTTGAGGTGTTAAAGAAGGCGCTAAATGAGGCAGGTGTAAACAATAAATTTTTGGATTACTTAGATGAAATAAGTAGCAAAGGAAGTTATAATGCTTCAGAATGGGCTTTTGATATCCCTCTAAAGGGCAATACTAACTTGATTTGTGATTTTATTGAGTCGTACCAAAGCTTAAATCTAGGATATCGATTTAGAAGCAAATGGGGGGATTCAATAACAGATATACTAACATTTTCTTGGAGAGATTTAAGCTTTGGAGAAAGGACCTTGTTAAATATTTTAAGCCGATTCTTTAGCTTAAATGAAAAGATTCATGAAGATAATGAGGTCTTACTGATAGCAATAGATGAGGGCGATTTAGGCTTTCATCCCGACTGGCAAAAGAAGTATTTTAGCATTCTTGTAAAGTTCTTGCCATTGATTTTTAAAAATCAGAAAATACAACTAATCCTCAGCACCCACTCCCCATTCATCCTCTCTGATATTCCCAAGTCTAACTGTATCTTCTTAAAGAAGGATGAAAAGGGCAATAGCAAGGTGGATGAAGGCTTAGCCATTAGCAATACTTTTGGGGCTAATATACATGAGCTTTTAGCTGATGCCTTTTTTATGAAAGGGGGGCTTATTGGAGATTTTGCTAAGGGGAAGATCAATGAGTTATTAAAGCGGCTTAGTCCTATTGTGCGCTATAAGCAGTTGCGCTCAAAGGCTATACTGGCTGGGGTAGTGGGGACAATAGAACAACTTCTAGAAGAAAGAGAGGATTTAGAAGCTTGTATCAAATGGCTAGATAGTAGTGCAAAAAGAACGAAAAAGATAAAAGCCATTATTAAGAAGCATAATTTAGCTGAGTTGGATAGTAACTTTTCAAACTGGAGGAAAGTGCTAACAACAGAAGAGAAGAGTATTATTAAGGACTACATTCCCGCGCATTATGGCTTCAAAGCAAAGCAAGAAGAGGATAGGAAGTTTATTGAGATGATTGGGGATCGTTTTGTCCGACAAAAGTTAAGAGAGCTCTTTGCGGAGGCTAAAAACTGCATCCCAAAGCCCCTGAAAGAAGATGAGAAAGAAGGTAAGAAAGTAACTGGAGTAACAGAGGAAATCGCACTTCTTGAGCAGCAAATAGAACACTTGAAATCTAAACTGAAGAATAAGTCATGCTAAAAATTAACAGTACTGAGTTGGATAAGTTGGCAAAGGCTTATTTAGATGAAATGAAAGAAAAGATAGAAGATTATCTTTCCATAGAAGAAACAGAACCTGCAACAGAAGATACAGAACTTAGGCTACCTGGAAAACTCATAAAAAAGATTCGAAAGCACTTAAATAAGGACTTGTTAGATGGTAGTCCTGATGATTTGGCTAGGATTATTAGTGATCTAAGTTTGGACTTTGATCTAAAAACAGTTAAAAAATACAAGTTAGCATTAAAGAGAATATTCTCATATGATGATTATAAATGGGGAGCCTACAAGCTTGCTAAAGCCTTAAAAGTAGATTCTTGTTGCTATTGTAATCGGCAATATACTTTTACGCTGGGGACGGATAAAGAGAAAGTGAGTCGCCCTCAGTTTGATCATTTTTTTCCTAAGAGTAGATACCCCTATTTGGCCCTGTCTTTTTATAATTTGATTCCCAGTTGTTCGGTCTGTAATAGTGGTCTGAAAGGGGATGTAGACATGACCTTGGAAGACAATGTACATCCTTATAAAGAGGGCTTTGAAGACAGTCATTCCTTTGCAAGTTTGCCCTCCTGCTATGAAGACTTAATGGGCTTACCCTCTACTGGCGAGCAGCAACTAGAGCTGTATTTTCGCAGTTTTGTCAATGAGTCTAAGTTTGAACATAGGGTGCGGCAAAACATACATCTGTTTAAGTTGCGAGAGCTGTATAGTGAGCATCGGGATTTTGTCCAAGAACTATTGCGATTAAGGGCTATCTCTAGTGGGGCTTATTTCAAGAACCTTATGGAGCAATATGATGGCCTATTTCAGTCAGAAGAAGAATTCTATCGGCTAGTATTTGGGAATTATTATGCAACTGAGGACTTACTCAAGCGGCCATTGGCCAAGCTCCGCCGAGATATTTTAGAAGAATTAGGGGTCGTTCGGCCTATAGATATCAAATAGTAGCTAGCTTAAAAAAGGCTGTATCAGCTCCTAACAAACTGAAATCCTCAAGCGGCGAAGCTGTTACAATCAAAGCGGAGAACTCCTATTTGGCCTAGCGATGTGCAGCAGTGGCCCGCAGGGCCAGACCAAGGCAGCGAAGCTGCCGAAGGGCCGAGCAGACCTGCGAGCTGCGAAACGTAGCGCCGCAAGGCGAAGCCGCAGCGGAGGCCCCAAAACAACATCGAGCTGCGACAACAAGAACTTTAGTTCGTCTTCGACGACCCAAGGGAGTAAACGTAGCGCCGCAAGGCGAAGCCGCAGCGACAACAAAGACTTTAGTCTGCAGTTCGACGACTGAAAGGAGTAACGCCCCAAAACAACAGCATCTAGTATATGCTTATAAATAGCGGGACGGTTCAGGATTTTATGTATCCGAATAAAATTTGAGCCTTTGGCTTGCTAGGATTTGGCTAATCATCGCCTAGGGACAAGCCCCTAGGCTAATCTAAATGGAGTCAGCCCTAAAGGGCCTCAAAGGTGGATATATAGTGCCTTACTAAGTGGTTATTGTAGATAAAGGTTTTATCCAAAGGCCCTCTTTAGAGGGCTGTCTGAAAAGCTAGCCTAGGGGCTTGTCCCTAGGCAGCAAAAAGGAAAAACACAAAATTTTAAATAGTCTCCAACAGTAGCAAGACCTATTGGGGGAAAAGTAATTGGGGCCAAGCCGCTTTGGGATCAGTGATTTCGAGGAGGAGAATGGCCCCCTCTTTTTGGCTCTCGATTAGTTTTAGGGGAAGTTGTTTTTGGTCCTGATAATAGGCCTGTACCAAAGGGGGGAGTTCCTCCCAACTGCTATTGCTTTGATAGCGACTAAAGCCATTGAGCAATAAATAATAGCGGGTATTGGGCTGGGGCTGTTCTTGCGCCGCCTGTTGGTAGTCCCAGAAAAGGACCTGAGATTGAGGGGCAAACTGCATATAGTATTCGCCAAAATTGCGCTGTACCGGATTGCTAATGACTATGGCCGCCTGCTGCTGATCGGGAGAGAAATGCCGCAGGATTAGCTCCCGCTGTTCGATATAGCCTTGGGTTTGGGCATATTGCATACTTTGGTAAGTCGGGTAGGCCAAAGCCAAAATAAAGAGCGAGATAGAGAGTGCCCTTGCCCCAAGCATTAAGCGCTGGGGAGAAAGCGCAAAAAGCGAAAGGGCCAAGGCCCAAGCCCCAATAGATAAGGCATTGCCATAGTCTAGCCAATAGGCTAAGGCGGTCCAAAGCCACAAGGGCAGCAGTAGTCCAAGCGCATACTGCTTGCGCTGCCAAAAGGCCTGCAAATAAGGGGCGGCGGCAATGGCGGCCAAGGGGGCCAAATATAAAAAGTGACGGACATCCGTGCCGCACATGGGCACATAAGCCTTATAAGAAATCGTCATGAAATAGGCCGAAAAAACACTGAGGCCCAAGCTAAGGCTCCAAAAGGCGGACTCGCTGTCTAGTTTCCAGAGCCTGCCTTTTAGGAAAAAGAGACTGCCTAGGCCCATGCCCAAAACAGGCAGCAAACCGCTGCGAAGAAATAAAAGGCCCAAACCATAGCTAATGCGTTCTAGTAAATGGGAAATTGGGAGTTGGTCGTAGCTGCAGGGATTGAAATAACTGCCCAGCTCTATGGCTTTGAATCGATAGAGAAAACTACCTGTTTGGCCATAAATTACCCCAAAATAAAGGGTGAAAAAGAGGATCGAAAAGCCAATCGCCCAAGTCCAAAAGGCGAGGTATTCACGGCGGTAAACATCTAGAAGAAAGAAGACAAAAAAGACCGGCAGCGATAAGATAATCGTCTCTTTGGCCCAAAAAGAATAGAGTAAAATCAGGCTAAAGCTCAGGGCATAGGGCCAGCTTGGACCGCCTTGCCGCTTAAAGCGGAGTCGCCAAAGACAGAGAAAAAGGCCTAGGGTCCCTAAAGCGACAAGAATATCGGGCATGACCTTATCCGAATAAAACAGGCTCCATTCATTGAAGAAAAAGAGCAGAACGCCCCAAATGCCGGCCCCTTTCCAAGGGCCGCCCAAACTCCAAAAGATCAGTAGGGCCGTAGCGCCCGTGATGAGCATGGCGGGTATTGCTCCAGCAAAATCATTGATGCCAAAAAGGGAGTAGGAGAGGGCCGTGGGGAAGATCGTTCCCCAGCGATAGGCATAGTGGTCGTCGCCTAAATGAAACTGCCCTTGTACCAATTGAGCGGCCTGATACATATAGCCCATGACATCATCATAGCCATAGTGACCATAATAGCCAAAAAAATAATGCCCCAACAATAGGAGGGAGAGCAGGGCGCTAAGGCCCAAATAGGAGAGAAGTGATTTCATGCTGCTTGTTCTTGGGCCAAAGGTAAGCAGTGGAGGGCAGAAGAAAAAAAGATATAGGTTGCTGTGGGGGAAATGCTTGGCTCCTAATGAGTAGATTGGAGCGGCTAATCATCGCCTAGGGACAAGCCCCCAGGCTAATCCAATGGGGTCAGCCCTAAAGGGCCTCAACTGCTAAAATATAGGGCTTGGCTCAATCATTATAGCAAAGAAGGACCTGAATCAAAGGCCCTCGCAGAGGGCTGTCTGAAAAAGCTAGCCTAGGGGCTTGTCCCTAGGCGCAGAAAAGGGTTGTGGGTTTCAACCCAGAGGTATTATGATATTCAATATTTAAAGTATTCATTTCAAAGACTAGGAATGATAAAAAAAGGAGCCCAGGGTTAAAACCCTCGGCTCCTAACAAGCAGATATTGTTCTGAGCGGAAGGTTTCAACCTTCCGCTCAGCAGCAGGATGTTCTAAAGATCCTTTGTTGCTGTGGGTTTCAACCCAGAGGTATTATAATTTCTAACAATTAAAGCATTTAATTCAAAGGACCTGTAGGTTAAAACCTACAGCAAGTGTGTGGCCAATAGGGGCGATAAAAAAGGAGCCCAGGGTTAAAACCCTCGGCTCCTAATGAGTAGATTGGAGTGGCCAATCATCGCCTAGGGGCAAGCCCCCAGGCTAATCCAATGGGGTCAGCCCTAAAGGGCCTCAAATACTAAAATATAAGGCTTGGCTTAATCATTATAGCAAAGAAGGGGCTTATCTAAAGGCCCTCTTTAGAGGGCTGTCTGAAAAAGTTAGCCTAGGGGCTTGTCCCTAGGCGCAGAAAAGGGCTGTGGGTTTCAACCCAGAGGTATTATAATTTCTAACAATTAAAGCATTTAATTCAAAGGACCTGTAGGTTAAAACCTACAGCAAGTGTGTGGCCAATAGGGGCGATAAAAAAGGAGCCCAGGGTTAAAACCCTCGGCTCCTAATGAGTAGATTGGAGTGGTCAATCATCGCCTAGGGACAAGCCCCCAGGCTAATCCAATGGGGTCGGCCCTAAAGGGCCTCAAATGCTAAATAAGGCTTGGCTCAATCATTATAGCAAAGAAGGGCCTGAATCAAAGGCCCTCTTTAGAGGGCTGTCTGAAAAAGCTAGCCTAGGGGCTTGTCCCTAGGCGCAGAAAAGGGTTGTGGGTTTCAACCCAGAGGTATTATAGTAATTCAAAAGACCAAGGTCGGCCAATCATCGCCTAGGGACAAGCCCCCAGGCTAATCCAATGGAGTCGGCCCTAAAGGGCCTCAACTACTAAAATATAGGGCTTGGCTCAATCATTATAGCAAAGAAGGGGCTGTCTGAAAAAGCGAACAAGGACTTTAGTCCGTCAGTTCGCTCAAGTTTACAAGCCTAGGCTTCAGCCCAGGGCGCTAAGCACAGCAATTGTTTTTACCCCTGAATTTTTTGTGTGGAGTTGTGTTGTGGCCATGGGCTGAAGCCCATGGTTGCGGGGCTATGCAAACTGGCGGGCTAAAGCCCTTGTTTGCTGATGGAGCCTAGTGGAACAGAAAATCCCCTCGGATGAGGGGATGGTATTTTTTAGTTAGCCTAGGGCCTTGGCCCTAGGGGTGTATATGCAGAGGAGTAAAAAAGGAGTGGCCAATCATCGCCTAAGTCTAGAGCAGATGACAAAATTAAGACTCAAAACGGCTATCGAGTTCTTCAAAATTGTAGCGAATAAAACAGCGACGTCCTCTAGGCGATCGCTCTGGATTTTGGCAGGCAAAGAGTCGATCAATAAGGGCCTGCATTTCCATGGGGCTGAGCCGTTTAGGTTGTTGTTTGGCCATGCGCATGGCCATGGCTCTGGCCATATTTTGCTCAAAGGAGAGCGAGAGCGATTGGCCCAACTGGTATTGCTCCAAGATTTCTTCTAGCCAGCCATCTTCTTCGCCCAATTGTTCTAAATAGGCGGGTACCGAAGAGATGACAAAGGTGGTTTCGCCCATAGGAACCAGCTCAAAGCCCATCTTCTTGAGTTCGGGCAGCAGCTCTTGTAAAAGCTTGGCATCTCGCAAATTTAGGCTCACACTAATAGGGAAGAGGCTGTGTTGTTGGACCAGCCGCTTATGTTCTAGCCGCTGCAAATAATCATCATAAAGGATGCGCTCTAGGGCGGTCTGCTGATGAATCAATAAATAACCCGCTCTTAATGGGCTAATCATATAGCCTTGGCCCAAATAAAAAAGCTCTTGCTTGGGACCTTGGCCCATTTGCAGGGTCTCTTCCTCTTCCTGTTCAAAAAGTGGGGTTTGCTTAGACAGCTTGGAAGGGAGGGGCTGTTGCTCTTCTTCCTCCTCATTTTGTAAACCCGCATAGAGCTTCTCCCAATGCGCCAGATTGTTTTTTTCCTGCTCCGTTTTTTGAGGGGGACGATAGCCACCGCCACCGCCGCTAGTTGTAGACTTTGGGCTGCTCGTTTTATTGGAAAATAGCTGTTGTTTTTCCATCTGTTCCCGCTCCAATTGCTTACTAATGCTCGACTCCTGATCAAAATCAATGCTGGGCGTCACATGATGCTGGGCCAAAGCATGGCGGGTACAAACTCTGAGGTAATTATAGATCAGACGCTCATCCTCAAACTTAATTTCTTGTTTGCTGGGGTGGACATTCACATCAATTTTGGCCGGGTCTAGCTCAAAGAAAACCACATAAAGCGGATACATCTTTTGCGGCAAGAGGTCCTCATAGGCCTGAAAAAGCGCATGCTGCAAATAATTGCTTTTGATATAGCGCTGATTGACGTAGAAATATTGATCCCCACGCATCTTGCGAGCAAAATCGGGCTTGCCCACATAGCCCCAAATCTTAATAATATCGGTCTCTTCCGAGATCGGAATCAGCGCTTGGGCGTATTTCTTCCCCAATACCTGAATAATCCGCTGTTTGAGGTTGCTGGCAGGCAGATGAAACTGCTTTTGACCATTGTGGTGCAGGGCAAAAAAGATATCGGGATGAGCAATGGCAATCTGCTGAAACTCATCGAGAATATGCTTAAACTCTACCTTATCAGACTTGAGAAAGTTGCGTCTAGCGGGAATATTATAAAAGAGGTTCTTGACCGAAATACTGGTCCCCGCCGCCGCCTGACAAGGCTCTTGCAAAATGAGTTCAGAGCCTTCTACTTGCAGACGAACGCCCAGTTCTTCGCCCCGCTTTTTGGTCCGCATTTCTACCTGGGCCACCGCAGCAATAGAGGCTAGGGCCTCGCCCCGAAAACCCATCGTGTGCAGGTTAAATAGGTCTTCTGCCTTCTGAATTTTAGAGGTCGCATGCCGCTCAAAACTCATCCGAGCATCAGTTTCACTCATCCCAATGCCGTCATCAACCAACTGAATGAGGGTTTTTCCCGCATCATTAATGATTAGCCGAATGTTTTGCGCCCCAGCATCAATGGCATTTTCCATCAATTCTTTTACCACAGAAGCGGGCCGTTGCACTACCTCTCCGGCGGCAATTTGGTTGGCAATATGATCGGGCAACAGGCGAATAAGGTCTGCCATAAGGAATATAAATTAAGAAACTAGGAATTGGGAAACCAAAAGTTAAGCAAGCCGGGCAACCAGCGCTCTAGGGCCGCATAGGCCGCAGCCGTCAAGATGCCCAAGATAATTAATAAGCGCAAAATACCACCAGACCAAAGCCCACGATGCTCCCGCTTGGCAATCTCTCTGGCCAAACGCAGCTCTTCACGAATGCGCATTTTGGTCACTTCTCGGTCAATATCTCCCGTTTTTCGGCCTTCCGCCGCACGTACGCGGTTCTCCAAAGCCTCTTTGTCCGCATCATAAAAACGCGGCTGATAACCAAATCCACGAGGCTGATGCCCCCCTAGTTTGAAGAATTTAAGCATAATGATTTCTCTATTAATTGGAATGAAGATAACGAACTTATCTCAAACTAAAAAGCTTTGGCAAATCTCCTAATATCTACAGCCATTTTAGCTTTTTGTTTTATTTTTTTGGGGCCTCCGCAGCTTTGCTGCGGCGCTACGTTTCAGGGCTCGCAGGTCTGCTCGGCCCTTCGCGGGCTTTGCCCGCTCGGTCTGGCCTTCGGCCACCCTTGCACATCGCTAGGCCAAATGCCCCTGCTTCGCTTTGGGCCTCAAATCCATAAATAATAAGATTATTTAGACAGAAAACTGGCAATTCTAAAAAGAAAAACTTACCCTACTGTTACATTAGTTATTTACGACAAAAACGACAGTTATGAAGTTACCTTCTTTTTATGCTCTTTTCTTTTTGCTTTTTGCCGCCCTTCCTCTTTTGGGCCAAAGCCTTCCTACAGAGGTCATCACCGCCGATAGTCGGCTCGCCAAAGCCTCCGATGCAATGATCGCACATTTGGTCAGTCGGGCTCAGGCCTATCATATTTGTGCCGAAAAGCCAGAAATTAGGGCCAAAATCAAGTCCTTTAATCGCCGCTCCAAAAAAGCAATCAAGGCCTATAATAAAGCCAAAACCACTAGCGAAAAACTAGCCGCTACCAAAGAATTGCTGCTGCTCATTGAGCTACGGCTTGCCATTTTAGACTGCTTGCCCTATCATGATAATGCAGTGCTCTCTCCTGAAGCAGAACAAGCAGAGTTTTGTAAGCTGCTCGGGCGTAGCCATATACCAGAGCTGGACCGAGAATATATGCTGGCCCAACTTGAGCTAAATCTCTATATTCTAGAGCATTTGCCCGGCCGCAAGAAAAAGAAATGGCTGTTGAAGTATGCACAGCAAAGTATTGACTTTATAGCGGCCATGCATGAAGTGAATAAGGGCCTAAAAAAACGAGACTAATCGCTAAAGCGCCAGATATGTCCCTGGGCCGTGCCCAAATACCAAAACTGCCCATCATGGGCCAAGGATAGAATTTCTTCGCCCTGTAAACCCTGAAGTTTTTGCCAGTTTTCTCCGCCATCATAGGAGAGGAGCAGGGCCCCATCTTTTCCCCCTACGGCCAGACGGTTTTGGTCTAGGGCCAAAATAGAGCGCCAGCGGTATTTGGGGTTCATGGTTTGGCCAGACAGCAGCTTTTGCCAGCTTTCTCCGCCATCTTCGGTTTTATAAACACTACCGTAATCGCCCGCTACAAAGGCGTTTAGGCTGTCTGGCCAACTGATGGCCCTAAAGTAGTTGCCTTGGGGCGGCATAGGGCTCCAGTTTTGGCCCCCATCAGTGGTCTTTAAGATCAGGCCATAGCCTACGGCTAGGGCTTGGCCATTGGGCCTGCCCGCCAAATCGCTAAAGCTGTGCAAAAAGCTGTCGGCTTGTAGTAGGTTGGGAAATTCTCCATTGGCCCTTAGGCGATGGATGCGCCCCTGGCCCAGATTTTCGCCAGCAACGACTAGTCCCGCAGAGTCAGAAAAGAAATGGCCGGCAGAAAAAAACTCCCAGCCAGGCATATAAAGGCCCGACCAAATTCCGCCTTCTCGATAATAAACGGTATTGCCAATAGGGTAGGCATAGAGTCGGTCCTCTAGCCACTGTAAATCTCGGACGGCATGATTGAGCAGGAGCAAACTATCCCAATTAGGGCTATCTAAGGCGGTGGCCCAAACTCCTCCACGGTCAAAAAGATCGCCCAAGCCAACATATAGGCTATCGCCATGAAGCAATAGGCTATTTACTGGCAATTGATCGGGGGCTTGCCATTGCGTCATGGGCCGTTCTAGGGGCGCTATCTTTTGGCAGGCCAAGCAACTCAAGCCGAGCAAAAAAAGTAGAAATTTATTGTAGGCCATATTTATCAATCAGGTATACCCAGGCGGCAATACCTGCGGCGCCTAGTTCTAGTTCTCTGCGATGCACATTTTCAAAAACATCAGTTCTAGAGTGGTGGTAGTCAAAATAGCGTTGCGAGTCGGGACGGAAGCCAAAAAGGACCACGCCCAATTTTTTGAGGGGACTAATATCGGCCCCAGAACCTCCAGTTGTGAGTTCATAAAAGCCATAAGGGGCCACTAAACTTCTCCAGTTTTGGGCCTTGGCATAGGCGGGTTTTAGAACATGGGGCAGGGCATCCATGGCAAAGCCTCTAGGGGCATGTCCCCCTCCATCAGATTCAATAGCGGCAATATGTTTTTCGCCTTTGCGCTCGGCTTCGGCGGCATATTTACGGCCACCAGCTAGGCCGCTTTCTTCATTGGCAAAAAGCACGCAGCGAATCGTATGTTTGGGCCGAATACCTAGGGCTTTAAAGCTGTGTAGGACCTGCATGGCATGCACGCAGCCGGCACCATCATCATGGGCCCCTTCACCCAAATCCCAAGAATCGAGATGGCCACCAACAACAATAATCTCATCGGGATAGACCGAGCCCTTAATTTCGCCAATTACATTATAGGTTTTGCGCTTGCCCAAATCTTGGCAATTTAGCTCTAGCAAAACCTTGGCCTTGGGTTCTTGGGCCAAAAGGGCCGATAGTTTATCGGCGCTTTGGATGCCTAGGGCCGCGGCTGGAATGGGCTTTTCTTGTTTGAAAATGGTCACACCAGAGTGGGGAACATCATCATTTTTGAGGGTAAGAGAACGGACCAGGGCGCCTACTGCTCCTTTTTGGGCAGCTACTCTTGGTCCAGAGGTCCGCTGTGAGCCTGCGGCCCCATAAGCGTGAAAGGTATTGATCTTTTTGGGGTCCATAGGCCCATTAAAAAAGACAAACTTGCCTTTGACTTGGCTGCTGGGCAGTTTGCGCAGCTCGTCTAGGGATTTCACCTCGATTACTTCTGCCTTTAGGCCCAAGTTTGGGGTGGGGGCAGAGTAACCCAAAGCGACCACAGAGAGCTCCAAATCGCCTAGGGTATTAGATTGGACTACCTTACATTTTTCTATGCTTCCGCGGCTCCAGTGGCGGACCTCCACCTCTTGGGTCCAGACCTTATCGCAGCCAATGCTATCTAGAATTTGCTGGCTATATTCTACAGCGGCAGCCCCAGCGGCAGAGCCTGCTACTCTATGGCCTACTTCTTTGCAGAGATAGTGCAACCAAGGATAACATTGTCCTTCGGTCAAAACATGGTCAAAGAATTTAGCAACTTGTTCTACTTCCTCATCTCCGCTTTGGCCAAATGCCTTTGGACCAGATAAAAAAAGAGAGCAGACTAAAAGAGCAAAAAGGGAGCGCATAGCGTAGGTAATTTAGGCAAGGAAAAGAAATACGGTAGGCCGTTTATGGAGTTCGGGCAGCTCTCCTTTTTTCCATTCGGCTACAGTTTGGCTTTTAATATACTGGCTGGGCAGGCTAATATCTGCGGCCACACAAAGTCGGCAATGCTTGGGCAACTGGGCCAAAAGGTCCTCTAGCATGGCCATATTGCGGTAAGGCGTTTCGATAAAAATTTGGCTACGGCCTTCTTTTTTAGATTGGGCGTAAAGCTGTTTAATTTTTCTTTGGCGATCTCCTTTTTTGATGGGCAGATAGCCCTCGAAGCCAAAGCATTGGCCATTGAAGCCAGAAGCCATTAGGGCCAATAGGATAGAAGAGGGACCAACTAAGGGGACCACCTCAATGCCTTTGGCATGGGCCATTTCGATAACGGCGGCGCCGGGGTCGGCTACGCCGGGGCAGCCTGCTTCAGACATCAGGCCGATGCTTTTCCCCATCTTGAGGGCAGGCTCTAAGAAAGAGGGGAGTTCGGCTAGGTCGGTGCGTTTGTTGAGTTCAAAAAAGGTCATTTCTTGAAAGGGGACGGGGGTTTTCCAATCCTTGAGAAAGCGGCGGGCGGTTTTGCCTCGCTCCACAATAAAATGGTCCAAACTATGCACCACTTGAATCACTTGTTCTGGGACAGGTAAATAATCGGAGGGGCCCAAAGGGACGGGGATAAGGTATAATTTAGCCGGCATAAAGGCAGAAGGTTGAGATAGTTTAATGCCTACAAGATACGGAAGTCCGCCAAATTCTTAAAACAGAGGACCAAAAGCGGCAGAACTCTTTTGCTGCAGGGGTTAGTTGGGGGGCTTTGGCGGCTGGGCGGACCCTGCGCTGGGCGCAGCCCAGCGCAGTGGCTGAGGGATGGACAGCAGTGGCCGCAGGCCAGACCCAGCCGCCTTTGGCGGCGCAGGGCCGAGCAGACCTGCGAGCTGCGAAACAGCCCGACCCGACCGAAGGGAGGGGCAGCCCCAAAAAAACAGCAGGATAAAAAAGAAGAAAACCTTAGTGTTGGCGCATAAAAAAAGGGAAGAACAGCCTGTGCTATCCTTCCCTAGAGGTATTGGAATATGGTTACCCAATGATTTTTTTGAAAACGCCCATGCCTAGAATCAGGCTCGCATTTTTGAGGCCTTGGCCGAGTTGCTTCATGATTTTATGGCGCAGAGAGGTTTTGCTGGGCATCTCTTTGAGGGCCTTGATGAGGCGTTTATTTTGTTCCTCTTGGCCGACAGAAATGCGGATACAATGCTCTAAGTTTTTATCAATTTGGAAGGCGGGAAAGACCTCGATGCCTTCTGACTGCAGGTATTCATAAGTTTTTGGGCCCTCTTTGACCTTAAAGAGAATGCAATTGCTGTTGGAGAGGAACACCTCTTGGACTAGAGGCAATTGGTCGAGTTTTTCGATAAGGATTTTGCGTTGTTCTAGGGTTTGTTCGAGCACGCGATCCTTTTGGGCGGGCAGGCGCATGGCCTTTACGGCGGCAGCTTGGGCCATGGCATTGACACTAAAGGGCGTTTGCATTTTTTGCAAAATCTCGATCAGTTCGGCAGAGCCGAAAGCCAGTCCTAGGCGGAGGCCCGCCAGGCCCCAGAGGCTAGAAAAGGAGCGAATAATCACTAGATTTGGAAAATCTTTGAGGTAGGGGAGTAGGCTAAGATCTTGTTGATAATCCAGTTGTCTTTCATCTAGGATGACCAGGCCCTTAAAGCCCTCGATCGCATCTACAATATCGATCCCTCGGAGGCAGCGGCCAGAGATGGGGTTGGGATGGCTCAGGAATAGGATTTTGACCTCTTTGCGGAGTTCTGCCCGCAGTTTGAAGAGTGAAATTTGATGATCTTCATTGAGGGGGAGCAGCTCGAGATGGCTACCATTGAGATCGGCTAGGTGGCGGACCTCGGGAGCGATAGGGCTAAAGCTGAGAATATGGTCCTTATCATTTTGGCAAAAGACGCGAAAAATCAGGTCGATTAGGGCGCTACCGCCATTGCCGGCGATAATTTGTTCTTTTTTGAGGCCATAAAACTCGGCGGCTTCGTCACGGAGCAGCTGGCATTCGGGATCGGGATATTGGCTATAGTCTTGCTCGCTGCCTAGGCTGCCCCAAGGGCTTTCGTTTTGCTCCATACGCAGGCAATTCCGAGGCAGGCTATGGTAGCGGGCTCGGCGGCGGCTATTTAGAATTTTCCGGCTGCGGCGGGGCAGCAATTCATAAATATCAAAATCGCTGGAAGGCATAGGGTAGGGCTAGATACATGAGTAAAAAAGTAGCGAATAAAGGTATTATTTTTTGCTCAAATTTCGTGCTAGTCTAGTCCTTGTTTTTAAAGCTGTCTGATAGTTTTGCACCCTTTTTCTTGAAGTACTCGAAGAAAGCGACATTTAGAAAAAGGAGTAAAAAGCCGTAAATAAAGTCATCCCAGGGGATACTGCCGCAGCGAAAGCCGAGTAGATTTTGCAGTTGTTGGCTATTATTATAGAGGACCACAGGTTCTTGATTGAAGCCTCCGGTCAGGATGCCATTGACCAATAAAAAGGGAAAAATGCTAATGAGATAGGCCAGATAAAATCGGCTGCGATAGTGATTGGGGACAAACAGCAGTTGCCAGAGCAAAAAGCTGCCGGCCAGCAGAAAGGTCCAGGCGGTATAGCTCATCCAGAGGCCCAAAAAGCCAATCGCATAAAAGCCAAAAACCAAAAGCCAGCTTAGGGGCCGTTCTATGGGGGCCAAAACATCTTTAGGGATATAGGCCAAGAGGCATTCATGAATAAAGACACAGGCATAGGGAACGGTAATAAAAAACAGCCATTCGCCTAGGGGGAGGCCCAGAAAAGAGTAGGTAAAATAGCGGGGATTGAAATCCCAGACGCCCATTTGGGTGAAGAAAACATCCCAGGCCAAAAAGAAGCCGCCTACCATGAGCAGGCCGGGGAGGAGAAAGCGCCATTTTTTATAGAAGTGGACCTTTTTATCAAAGGAGAGCAAAAAAGGGAAAAAAATCGTCCCGATGTTAATCCACAAATACCAATAGGCATGCTCGCCAAAACTGAGTTTTGGTCCCATAGCGGGCACTTGCATAGACTGCTCGGCCTGCCAGTCTAGGGGCTGCCATAATAAGTAAAGGACCCAAAGCAAGGGCAGCCCTCCAAGAAGAAGAGCCGCCCCCCATTTTTTTGTTTGCTGCTGCATTTATAAGAGATTAAACTGTGCCCGAATCATGGATTTGCCCAAGATATACAATTTGCTGCCATTGGGAATTCGGATGCGCTCTTCTGTTACCCGATCGGCAGGCGATTGCTTAATTTTGTGAAAGAGATTGAGGTAATACTTATAGGCCACATAGACCCCAAAGCGGCAGCCTTTGGGCAGGCCCAAAATGCCATGATAGGCCAGTTGAAAATCAAGCAGGATATCTGCCTCGATTTCGGCCTTGATTTGGTCATTGAATAACTTATAATCTACCCCCGGAAAATACACCCGACCTCTTTCTGCATAATCGCTTTTCATATCGCGCAAAAAGTTGACCTTTTGAAAGGCGGAGCCCAGGGCGCAGGCTGGTTCTTTTAGCTCCTCATAAAGGCCCGGCTGATCTTTGCAAAACACCCGCAGACACATCAGGCCCACCACCTCGGCAGAGCCATAAATATACTTTTTGTAGAGGCTATCTTCATAGCGCTGAAAATGCAGGTCCATCTCCATACTATACAAAAAGGCATCAATCAGTTCTCGCTCAATTTGGTATTCATTGACCACCATTTGAAAGGCCTGCAAAACAGGGTTTAGGCTGATCTTTTCCTCAATGGCCCGATAAGTATCTTGCCGAAACCGCTCGAGCAAATCGGCTTTGTCATGCCCATGAAAAGTATCTACGATTTCATCGGCAAAGCGAACAAAACCATAAATGGCGTAAATAGGTCCTCTGAACCGCTTAGAAAACATCCGAATGCCCAGCGAAAAAGAGGTGCTATAACGCTCTGTAATGAGCTGGCTGCAAGCTTGGCAGCTGTCCTGATAAAGTTTTAAGTGATCCATAGGAGATGTATTTTAGCCCTTAGACTTAATGATTTCTCGGGCGACAACCTCTCCAGAAATAAGAGAGGGGGGAACACCCGGACCGGGCGTGGTCAATTGCCCAGCATAATAGAAGTTGTTTAGTTTTTTGTTCTTCAAGCGCGGCTTGAGAAAGGCCGTTTGCGATAAGGTATTGGCCAAACCATAGGCGTTCCCTTTATAGGCATAGTAGTCTTTCTTAAAGTCCTTATGTGCATAACTCAGTTTGTAATCTACAGCCGAGCGGATTTCCTGCCCCGTTAGGGCTTCCAAACGGTCCATCACCAAGTTGTAGTAATGCTCTCGAGTAGCTTCGGTATCCTCTAGTTCTGGGGCCACAGGCACCAATAAAAAGAGGTTTTCATGCCCTTCTGGAGCACAAGAAGGGTCGGTTTTAGAGGCCAAACAAGCATAGAATAAAGGCTTGCTGGGCCATTTTGGGGTTTTGTAAATTTCTTGAGCGTGTAGCTTAAAGTCCTCATCAAAAAAGAGGTTGTGGTGCAGTAGGTTGTTCAGCGGCTTGTTTACCCCCAAATAAAAGAGCAGAGAAGATGGCGCCATCACTCGCTTATCCCAATAGCGCTCATTATAGTTACGATATTCAGGCGCAAGTAGTTTTTGGTCCACATGATGGTAGTCGGCGCCCGCTACAATGATATCGGCCTCAAAACGCCCATTTTTGGTAATGGCTGCCTTGGCTTGCTTGCCCGAAACTTCAATACTTAAGACTTCTTCATTGAGCAATATTTCTACCCCCAATTCTTCGGCTAAACTAACCATTGCCGCCACAATTTGATACATACCGCCCATGGGAAACCAGGTCCCCAAAGCCAAATCTGCATAGTTCATCAAGCTGTACATGGCCGGCGTTTCTTCTGGAGTAGCCCCCAAAAATAAAACGGGAAATTTCAATAATTCCCGCAAATGCGGATGCTTAAATAGCTTTTCTACATGAGTGGCAATAGAAGAAAACATCTGTAGCTTAAATAGTGCTCGAACCACCCGCAAATCCGCAAACTCTAAAATGGATAAAGAGGGCTTTTGCACAAACTCGCCCATGCCTACTTTATATTTGTATTCGGCCTCATCCAAAAATTGTTGCAATTTGGCCGAACTCCCCGGCTCATAACTTTCAAACAACTCTTTTAAGGCCTGCATATCGGCCGGAACCGCCAATTCTTCGCCCTCCCCAAATACAATTTTATAGGCCGGGTCCAAGCGCTTGAGCTCATAATAATCCGACACTTTTTTGCCAAATTGCTCAAAAAATTGCTCAAAAACCTCTGGCATCCAATACCAACTCGGCCCCATATCAAAATGATATCCCTGTACCTCCATTTTGCGAGCACGCCCGCCAGCACAATCATTTTTTTCTAATAACTGAACGCTGTATCCAGCTTTGGCCAAATGACAGGCCGCAGAAAGGCCCGCAAATCCAGACCCAATAACAATGACTTTTTTCGACATATTGTGGTTGTTCTCCAGTAAAGCAAAAAGGCTTTTTAGCCAAGAGACAAGTTAAACGATTATTGGCTCTTTAACTTATTCCTAAAGGTTTTGTTTAAAAAAGCGCTATTTTTTTTGCCTAAAGTCTCCACATTTATAGCGTAAACATACTATTTTAAGGCTGTTGTAATATTTTTTACTGCTTTTATGTTTTGGGGCTGCCCCGCCCTGCGGGCGGGTCGGGCTGTGCCGGGCTCGCAGGTCTGCTCGGCCCATCGCTTTTTCGCTTTGCTCAAAAGCTCGGTCTGGCCTTCGGCCACCCTATCCATCCCTCAGCCAGTCGCTACGCTCCTCTGCGGCGGCTGCGCCGCCTGCTATGGCCCAAAAGAGAAGCCGCAGCCAAACACCAAAAAAGGGCCTTTTCCTCATCTAATGACTAACTTTGGCCCCCGCTGCTAAAAACAAAAAAAGAAGAGAGGACCAATTTTTTTTAAAAAATACTTATACTTGCAAGCAGGATTAAAGGGCCCTAGCCCGCCTGACATAAAATTTTATTTTGCGCTACTTTATTAGATTTAAAATAATAGCCCGATGAAGATCGTACTCAATATCGTATTTATTTTGGCTGCTCTAGCCTCTGCCTATTACCTCATGGAAAGCATCCGCCGACCTGTAGATTTTAGAGATACTTGGGCGGAGCGCAAAACTGCCGTCCAAGAAAAACTAGAAGAAATTGCAGAGCTCCAAAAGATGTATACTAGCATTAAAGGAGATACCCTTTTTGCCGCTTCTTTTGAAGAACTAGAAACTTCTTTCCTCAAGGATAGCTTCTTTATCCTTAAAATTGAAGGTGACCCCTTTGATACGACAATCACGCCCGATACTACGGAGCTGATGTATCCCGCCCGCGATTCTGTCCTCTCTTTTATTGCCGCAGCCGGCAAATTAGATCAGGCCAAACTTAAGGAGTTGCAAGGCCCCGCTTTGGAGATTATGGAAAACTGGCAGGATACTAGCCAAGATGTTCGCCAAGATCCCGCCGTTGCCGCTTACCTAGATTTTGCAGAGGCTTCTATTAAAGATTATTTCAAGAAAATTCGTAGCGTTCCTTTCTCTGATAATAAGGAGTTTATTGTCGCTGCTGGCGAAGTGGCTATGGAAGGTCGCCGTGCTTTTGGCCGCCGCCTCCCCACCTTTGAAGTGAAAACTACGGTAGGTGATTATATGAAAGAGTATTCTGTAAAGGAATACGGTATGTATGACCCTAGCTTTGATCATGCAGCAGAGGTGAAAGTGGGAGATCTCACTAAACCCTCTACTACTGGTAACTGGTAAGTTATGGACCGCTATACAAGCGCTAAGTTTTCGCTAGACGAAAGCAAAAATTATAACCTATCCCTCCTGCTTGGAGCGGATAGGTTGTCTTATTTGGTGCATGCCCAAAAAGAGGTCTTGGCCCTAGGCGGCCTCGATTTTGTTCAGGTAGAAGAGGAGTATAGTTTGGTCGATGCGCTAAATCAGGCTTATGACCAAAGAGAAATTCTGCGGGCGCCTTATCAAATGGTCCAGATTTATTTGCGGAGCAATAGAGTAATTTCTTTGCCCTTACCGCTTTATCAGGCAGAACAACAATATAGCTATTTTGAGGCCCTGCTCCCTATTGATGAGGGCGATTATCTGTTGGAGGCCCAAATGCCTTCGCTTGATTTGGTCTTTTTGCAGTCGGTCCGCTTAGGCCTAAAAGATCAGTTGCAGGACCTTTTTCCGCAGGCCGAAATTTATTCTGCCCTGCCCAGCCTGCTCCAAATTAGCCAAGAACTTATTCCCAAATTGCCCGAAAATAACTACCGCTTGCTGGCCTATTTTAGCCCCAGAAGCATTCAGTTGATGGCCTGGCATAAAGATAAGTTGCTGCTGCACCAGCTTCGGCCTTTCCGAAATGCAGAGGATTGCCTCTATTATTTGCTCTGGATGTATAAAGAGCTGGGACTTTCGCCCAAAAAGATTCCGCTGCATTTTGGCGGAGAACTAACTGTAGATTCGGCGATTCATCAGTTGCTTTATACCTATATTGCGGCCCTAAAACCCTTGCCCCGCCCCCAAGATTTTGCCCAAAGCGATTGCCTGGCCGAACTAGAACCCCAAAGAGCTGTTCAGCTTTTAGCCACGATCTTGTAGCTGGCCCTTTTTGGACCTAGAAGCGGGCGCAGCCCGCTGGCTGAGGGATGGATAAGGGGGGCCGAAGGCCAGACCGAGCTTTGAGCCTAGCGAAAAGCGAAGGGCCGAGCAGACCTGCGAGCCCTGACACAGCCCGACCCAAGCGAAGCGCAGGGGCAGCCCCAAAACAGCAGAAAAAACAAAAATATATGCGAATCATCAGTGGCCGATTGAAGGGCCAACGCTATGAAATGCCTGGCAAAAGCCAGAAAACCCGCCCCACCACCGATATGGCCAGAGAGGGGCTTTTTAATATCCTCCAACATCAAATTGAACTGCAAGATTTGCGGGTTTTGGACCTCTTTGCCGGAGTGGGAGGCGTCGGCTATGAGTTTTTATCTAGAGGGGCCGAACAGGTCGATTTTGTAGAGAAATATCGGGGCTGTTGCCGCTTTATCCAAAGCCAATTGCAGCGTTTTCGGATGGAAGAAAAGGCCAAGGTCCATCAGGCCGATGTCTTTGCCTTTTTGGGCCAATTGCCCGAAGAAAGTTATGGGCTCGTCTTTGCCGATCCGCCCTATGCCCTGAATAAAATGCAGGAGTTGCCAGCGCTTATTTTTTCTAAGAATATATTAAAAAAAGGGGGCTGCCTGATAATAGAGCATGACGAGCGCCAAGATTTCGCAAATCATGCTAACTTTGCGCAAATTCGTAAGTATGGGCAGGCCCGATTTAGCATCTTTTGGGCCGATGATGCCCAGTAAATAGAGAAACATGTTGAAAAAACATTGGTGGAAGGCCCTAGCGGCGGTCTTGTTGTTCTACAGCCTCTCGGCTGGTTTGTTGATTCCGCTAAGGATGGGAATTGTATCGGATAAAAGTAGTTTGAGCCTGAAAACGGGCCAAAGTCAATCGCTAGATGTTTGGGTCTACAATGGCCGCTTTGAGTCGGGCGAGGAGGTCCAAGCTCGCATTTTGCTAGCCGAAGATCAAGTATATTGTGCCCAAAAAATCGAAATTGGCCAGGCCCGCCAACTCAAATTGGAGGTGGCTTTGCCGCAGTTGGACCCCAACAAAATTAAGGCGCCTTTTCCCCTGATTGAGATTAGCACGCCCAAATACGGAACCGCTTTTACGGATTTATACATCCAAAAAGGAGAGGGTGATTTGGCCGTAGACGCCTGCCAATCTGAGCCTTTTGCGATGACGGCAGGGACCAATTTCCCCTTTCTAAATATCCTAGAAGAAAGCATCCGCAACTTGTTTTATCATGTGCCCATGTGGTTCGGGATGATGTTTATTTTGCTACTTTCTGTGGTGGCGAGCATCAAACAACTGATGGCGGGGCAGGGCCTCAAAAATGACCATTGGGCCAGAGCCTTGGCCACGGTGGGCGTGAGCTACGGCCTTTTGGGCTTGGTCACGGGCGCCATTTGGGCCAAACACACCTGGGGGGCCTATTGGAGCTGGGATGTCAAGCAGAACACCTCTGCGGTGGCGGTCCTCATTTATTTGGCCTATTTCGTTTTGCGCTCCTCTTTTGAAGACCCCGACAAACGGGCCAGAATTGCGGCCACCTACAACATTTTTGCCTTTGCTACCCTCATTCCGCTGCTCTATGTGGTGCCCAGAATGGTGGATAGCCTGCACCCTGGCGCCGAGGGCAATCCCGCTTTTAGCAGCTATGATTTGGATAGCAGCCTGCGCCTACTTTTTTACCCCTCGGTTTTGGGCTGGATCATTTTTGGCCTTTGGTTGGCTCAAATCTGTTTTCGGGTCTATCGCCTAGAACCCAAGGTTTGGGAGAATCAATTTAGGGACTAATTTTTTGGGGCTTCCCTTCGGCCTGCGGCCTCAGGTCCTGCCCTTCCGGGCTCGCAGGTCTGCTCGGCCCTTCGGGGCTTTCAGCCCCTAGGTCTGCGGCTTCGCCGCCCCCTACAGGCCAGTAAGCCGCTCATCTTTGGGGTTAGCTTTTGGCCTTGGGCTTCGGCCGCTTTTATTTTGGCACTAAAAGAAGGGGCCAATAAGAATAATTTTTAATATAGAGTTTTAGATATTTCTTTGGGAAAATAGCTAGTTCACAAAAGATTATATAAGTAAACTAGCCCAAATTTGCCTCAAACGGTAGACTCTTCTTTAAAATATAGTTGAGGATAAATTTTTTTTTCCAAATAAAAATTCCAAAGTTTACAATACAAACGGATCATAAAAGCATGAGAAAAACATATAATAGCTTGATTTTGATGCTTTTGGCTACTGTTAGCCTAAGCGCCCAATCTCCTTCTACACAGACTGATTTTTTGGAGAGTACGGGTAAAATTTATGTAGTAGTGGCCGTTATTCTGTTGATCTTCATAGGCATTATTGCCCTTTTGGTTTATCTAGAGCGCCGTTTGGCCAAGATAGAGCGAGCGCATGAAGATTTATAAATAAATCGAAACACTTGAGGGGCCTTATCAAATGGATAGGTCCACTTTAATACATTTGACTTTTTCAATTATCAATTTTCCGAATTATGGCGGACAAACATTATAGCTTTTTTGAAGGCGTAGAACGCAACTTTGATAAAGCAGCAAGTTACGCTGGCCTTTCTGAGGGCCTATTGGGCCAGATTAAGGCTTGTAACGCGATTTTTGCAATGAAATTCCCTGTACGTACCAAAGACGGCGATGTGAATGTAATCGAGGCTTACCGCGTACAACACTCTAATCACCGTATGCCCACTAAGGGGGGGATTCGCTATAGCTTAGGGGTAAACCAAGATGAGGTAAAAGCACTTGCGGCCCTGATGACCTATAAGTGTGCTGTAGTAGATGTACCTTTTGGTGGCGCCAAGGGAGGAGTGAAAATCAATCCCAAAGATTATTCTGAAGAGGAGTTGGAGCGCATTACTCGCCGCTATGCTGCTGAGTTGGTCCGCAAAAACTTTATTGGCCCCGGCCTAGATGTACCTGCTCCCGATTATGGAACAGGCCCCAAAGAAATGGCTTGGATCATGGATACTTACATGACGCTTCGTCATGGCGAACTAGAAGGCGCAGGCTGTGTAACGGGTAAGCCCGTAGAGCAAAATGGTGTAGCTGGACGTACAGAGGCTACTGGCCGTGGCGTTTTCTATGCTATCCGCGAAGCCCTTTCTTATAATGAAGATGTAGAAAAATTAGGCCTGACTACCGGAACCGAAGGAAAAACTATGGTGATCCAAGGTATGGGTAATGTAGGTTCTTATACCGGAACAATTTCTCAGGAAGAAGGCGGAATCAAAGTAATTGGCGTAGCCGAGTACGAAGGTTCTATCCATAACCCTGAGGGAATCGATGTAACTGAACTATTGAAGTTCCGCGCCAAAACGGGTTCTATCCTAGGTTTTCCTGGTAGCACTACTTTGGAGCACCGTGGTAGCGCTCTAGAGCTAGAATGCGATATTCTTGTTCCCGCTGCCCTAGAAAACCAAATTAACGCCGAAAATGCAGACCGCATTAAGGCTAAAATTATTGCAGAAGCTGCCAACGGACCTGTTACTCCTGAGGCAGAAGCCATCCTCCTCAAAAAAGGCATACTCATCATTCCCGATATGTATGCAAATGCAGGTGGCGTAACTGTATCTTATTTTGAGTGGTTGAAAAATATCTCTCACTCTCGCTTTGGCCATATGGAGAAGCGTTTCACCTCGAACCGCTACACCCATTTGGTAGATATGATTTTGGAAATGACAGGCAAAGACCTCAGCCCCGCCCAAAGAAGTATGCTTACTTCTGGTGCCGATGAGCTGGACCTCGTACGCTCTGGTCTAGAAGAAACTATGGTGACTTCTTACCAAAATATTCGCGCTACTTGGAAGTCTAATCCTGCTATTCCCGATCTACGTACCGCAGCATTTGTTTACGCCATTAAGAAAATTGGCGCAGACTATATGTCTCTCGGTATTTGGCCATAGCCAAAATCGGCCAATTTAAAGTTGGTTTATACCGCTAACAAATAACGAAAAAGGAGGCTTCGGCCTCCTTTTTTTGTGATAACTAACACAATACTACTGTATAAGCAGAAGTTTAGTTGGCCAAACAAAATTTTATTTTGTTAAATTCCTGCTAAGCACTTTAGGAATAGAAAAAAAAGACTATTTTTGTGTATCTAAATAAATAGATATTTGGCCCTAAGCCATACCGTTTGACATTAGGATATATATTACTATAACAAAAGGGCAGAAGCCCTTTGCTAAACAACGCATTATGCCAACAGGAAATCATAAGTTGGATAAGATTGACCTGAAGATTTTGAAGATTCTTCAGCAGAACAGTAAGATTACCAATTTGGAACTATCAAAGCGAATTGGTTTGTCTCCAGCTCCTACTTTGGAGCGAGTAAAGAAGTTAGAGAACTCAGGTATTATTGAGAGCTATCATGCCCAAGTGGCCCCCGCAGCAATGGGCCTTAGCGTAAAGACTTTTGTTTTGGTTTCTTTGGCCTGGCAAAAAGAAAATGCGCTAGAAAGCTTTTTGTCTAAGGTGGACCAAATTGACGAAATTGTAGAGTGCTATATCATTACAGGAGAAGCCGACTTCTTGATGAAGTTGGTTTGTAAGGATATCCCCACTTATGAGCAGCTCTTGTTCAAGACCCTCTCTAAAATTGAGGAGATTGAGCGACTCAAAACTTTGATGACTCTATCTACTGTGAAGGATTCTAAGTTGTTGCCTTTCAATTATGAGAAGTTGCATCAGCACTAAGTCTTATCTCCTGTTTTACTGTTGACAGCAGAAGCGCTAAACCACCCACTGGTTTAGCGCTTTTTTTTGGTCCTACAGGCCCGAAGGGCCGCAGGCAATAGCCAGATTTAAACGCACTCACTTTTATAGTTTGCAGCAATTTTCCGCTAGTCGGCCCTATTTTTCTCGGCCATAGCGAAGGCTATGCCCTTAAAAAATAGCTGGCCTAGCCAAAAATTCATAGCAAACTATGGTCAAAGCAGCGCGATTAAATCTGGCTGAGGGGCTGTAGCAGGGCCGCCGAAGGCGGCAGACCTAGCAGGCGAAGCCTGCGCAGGGCCGAGCAGACCTGCGAGCTGCGCAATGGCCCGACCCGCCCGCAGGGCGGGGCAGCCCCAAAAACAGCTTATCGAAAAATAGATTTTCGTTCAAAATCGAGTTTGAAGAGGATGGCCAGCAGGATGCCAAAGGACATTAGGGAAGAGCCCCCATAGCTAATGAAGGGGAGCGGAATGCCGATCACGGGGACCAGGCCGACCGTCATGCCGATATTGACAAACAGGTGCATGAAGAGAATGAAGGCCACGCCATAGGCGTAATATTTGGCAAAATCGGAGCGTTGGCGCTCGGCTAAGTACAGAATGCGGAGCAAAAGAGCCGTAAAGAGGCTAATGAGGAGAAAGCTGCCCATAAATCCCCATTCTTCGCCCATAGTGCAAAAAATAAAATCAGTAGATTGTTCGGGCACATAGTCTAGTTTTGTGCGCTCTCCCTCTAAGAAGCCCTTGCCCCAGAGCCCACCAGAACCAATGGCAAATTTAGATTGCTCTACATTGTAGAGTGCGCCTAGAGGGTCGCATTTTTCGGGCCGAAGCCAGACCAAAATGCGCTCTTGTTGGTGAGGGCGTAGGAGTTTGTAAATGGCATAATTGACGGTAGCGCTATAGCCCATACTTAGGGCCAAAACGCCTAAATTGAAGCCCACAGCCTGCCATTGGCCGCGCTTTTTGAGCCCTGCCAAAGCCGATAAACTGATTAGGCTGGCCGAAAATAAGAGGAGTAGGGGCCAAAAATAGGCGGCTTGATAGAGGAAATAGAGTACTGCGCCAAGAGCAACAGCAGCGAGCAGCCAGCGTTCATCTTTCTGCCAAAGTCGAAGCGCCACCAAATTGGCCAAGAAAATGAGGCTTAAAATTAGCCCACTCACATCATCGACCATCAAAGAGGCAATGCCCAAACTGGCCATACTGAGGCCCAAAATGTAGATGAAAGGCGGAAAACCCGCACGAAAAATGACGAGAAAAAAGGCCACATAGACCAAACAAGAACCCGCATCGGGCTGTAATGCAATGAGAATAACGGGACTAAGAATGAGGCCTACGGCCTGTAGCTGATACTTGAACTCCTGCATCCTAAATTGCGGTCGAGTGAGTAGGGCGGCTAGGGCCAAGTTGGTGGCTGTTTTAGAAAACTCGGAGGGTTGTAGCCTAAAGCTGCCAATGCCAAACCAGGAGCTAGCGCCATTGACAGGTGGAGTAAAGAGCACCGCAAAAAGTAAAAACAAGACCGCAGCAAAAGCCAAGGGACTCATGGTGTGAATAAACTTAGAGTCGACAATTTGGACCCCCACCGCCAAAACGATAGCTGCCGTAATCCAGATGAGCTGCTTGCCGTAGTTCTTGTCTAGATCTAGCAAATGGGTATAGCTCTCGGCATGATACTCCGAGGCGAAAATCATCAGCCAGCCGATGGCCATCAGCACTAGGGTTAGGCCAATGCCCAGCCAATCATAATTGCTAAATTCTTTTCTCAGGTCATTCATGAATAACAAAATTAGGCTCAAAGATAAGAAAGGGGGGGCGGCCCTTGGTCCAAAAGCGAAAAAAAAGCGGAAAAACCCAGAGGTTTTTCCGCTTTTTTGAGCTGTCTAAAAAAGGCCTAGCTATTTAGGGCCTGCCAGCTTTCGTCGCCAGCCTTAACGGCTCCTGTTTGAGGGAGCTCATTGGCGGCTTGGAATTCGGTAATAATAGCGGCTAGTTCGCTGCTATATTCTCCATCTGCTGCGCAGCTATAGCCATTTTGGGCCAAAAGGACCTGGATAGTATAGACATCAGAGGTTTCGTTTTTGCCTCCTTTGCCCACGCTGCCATCTAGGCGGCTTTTGAGGTCCATGCTAAGCTGTTGAGCAGAAGCTTGGTCATACTCCATCCCGATCAAATCCACCTCATTAGAGCTGCTATTGCCTACTTTTCCATTGGCTAAGAAGCGACGCATATCTTCTTTGAGGTTAGAGGGGTTAATATAGCCTTCATGACGCCCTACTTCATTGCCATCGCGGAGATAGACCATAGTGGGTACTTTGTCCACCTTAAAGCGCTCATGCAATTTGGTGCGGCCATCAATCAATACATTTTCATATTTGATGCTGGTCGTTTTATTGGCCTCTGCGGCTAGTTCGAGAACGGCATCTTTGACCGAGCTGCCCACTTTTTTACAAGCGCCCGACCAAACGGTTTCGAAGTAGACCACCACAAATTCGCCCAACTCGAAGAGCTCTCTTTCCGAGATAGTTTTTTGGTCCTCCATAGAAATCACCTTGCTACTATCCGAGAACTTAGCGCCCTCGAGCATCGTATTGATTTTTTGTTGGAGGCTAGCCAAGCTAATTTCGCCTTCATGTCGAGCAAATTCCTTATTGTCCACCATAAAGAGGAGAGTGGGGAAGTGCTCGATATTATGTTTTTTGCGCAAGCCTTCTTGGCCATCATCTACATGTTTTTCTAGGCTAAATTGCCCGGCATGTTCGGCTACCAAATCATCTAGATGTTTGGAGAGCTTGCGGCTTTCGCCAGTTTGAGCGCCAAAGAAAGCAATTTTGTAATTGCCTTCAGCTTTTTGGGCCGAGCCGAGCAATTGTTTGGCTCTATCGCTTAGGCCGGCTACGGTGGCCTTAATATTTTGGGGCACCTCGGCTAGGTCGGCAAATTGTCCATACCAGTTGCTGGCCAACTTTTGGGCTTCTCCGGCTAATTTTTGAACGCCTTCATCTACTTTTTTGCCAGCGGCTAGCAGGTCTTCTGCTGCGGCAAAGCAATTGGCAAAGAAGGGTTCTTGTTCAAATTTGGCCTTGAGTTTATCGAATTCTGCTTGCCAGTCTCCGCTACTGCCTTTGGCCTTGGCCAAAATCTGATTGCATTTTTCTAGGGTGGTCTTCATTTCTTGGGCCTGAGCGGCTAGGGCTGCATCTTGGCCAAAATCCCCAGCCTCATAGTGCTTGAGCCACTTTTGGGCCGCGGCCTGAAGTTCCTTGACTTTATTTATAGTTGCTTGATCCATTTCTGTGGTTTATACAAGTTGCTGCAATTGGCTCTCTTGGATGAGCTGATTGATTTCCTCAAAAAGGGCGGCATTGCTCGCAATGGCCTCCGCTTTATTTTCGGGAGCGGCTACTGTTTCTTCAGCAGCGGCAGTGGCCGTTTCCTCTTCTTCTAGCTCGCCCAATTCAGCGGCTAATTCGGCATTGAGTTCTGCTTCAAGAGCCTTGGCAGCAGCAATTTCTTCTTCTAGTTTCTTAAAGAGCTTGCGGGTTTTGATAAAGGCCGCACCAAACTCTTGGCGGAGTCCAGCGTCTGCGTCTTTAAGCAAAAGGGCAAATTGGCGAATAGCCGTTTTTAGCTCTTCGGCCTGGCTGATGTCCTCTGGCTGAAGTCCATCGGCTAGGTTAATGCCTTTATTGAGGTCCGAAATCTGGACCAAAAGCCCTTGAATTTGTTCTTTGGGGCCAGCGGGCGCCTCTTCTGCTGTGGCTTCGCTAGCATCGGCTACAGCTTCGGCAACGGCTTCTTCTGCAGCGGCCATAGCCACTTCTACGCCTGTACCTTTTAGGGCCGTTTTGGTCAATTGCTTGAGCAATAGGGCCTTTTTAGCATTCCCCTTCAATGGTTCAAGTTGAAGAACGGGATTGTCATATTCATCTAAGCTAATGTAGCATTGTCCTAGGCTGATCTCTTTTTTGTTGGCTTTGAGCAGCTCTTTAGAGAGTTTGGTCCAGCTAGCCGTTTGGTCGCCAGGAATAATAAGGCCCATTTTTTTGCCCGGCATATCGGCAAACTCATAATTGGTGAGGGCCAAATATTTGGTGGGCAAATCGGCACTGTTGTGCTCCGATTGCATGCTGTTGAGCAAGGCCTTAATGACCTTTTTATACTCTTTGTATCCCAGGCTCTTATCCTGAACCTGTTCGGGCGTAAGCTTCTTAATTTTCATAATCTGGTTCGCTTAATTTTTTTGGCAAATGTATTTGGAATCCGAAAATACAAAATTTATTAGGCTTCAGCCAAGCAAAAAGGGAAAAGCCCATTTTTTTTTCGCTTTTCTAAAAAACTATTGTTTATCTGTCTTTTATGCCTTATTTTATTCGCTTTTTTTTGGGGCTGCCCACTCGCTTCGCTCGGGTCGGGCCATTGCGCAGCTCGCAGGTCTGCTCGGCCCTGCAGCCCTGCGGGCTTTGGTCTGCCGCCTTTGGCGGCCCTGCTCCAGCCCCTCAGCCAGATTTAATCGCGCTGCTTTGGCCATAATTTGCTATGAATTTTCTGCTAGGCTAGCTATTTTTTAAGGGCATAGCCTTCGCTATGGCCGAGAAAAATAGGGCCGACTAGCGGGAAATTGCTGCAAACTATAAAAGTGAGTGCGTTTAAATCTGGCTATTACCTGCGGCCCTTTGGGCCTGCAAGATGCAAAAAGCGGTATTCGTCGCTGCGCTCCTCATGCGTTTATATGTCCCCGCCCACCCACCCCTCTGCGGGATTCCTTGAAGGAATCCCTCGGGGCAGCTGGGCCATTTTGGTCCAAACAGGCGGCAAAGCCGCCTGCTGGCCGAAGGCCAGAACGGCCACAACAAGGCCTTTAGGCCGCAGTTCGACGACCAAAGGGAGTAACCGATGCGCAGCAGTGGCCGCAGGCCAGAACGGCCTAGCGATGCGGCGGGGTGGCCGCAGGCCAGACCGAACAAAACGAGCGCTAGCGAAGTTTTGTGAAGGGCCGAGCAGACCTGCGAGCCCCAAAGCGTAGCGCCGCAGCTTGCTGCGGAGGCCCCAAAAAAAACGCCTCACAAAAAAATGCGAGGCGTTTAAAGAAAGGGCTTTTATTTTACATCATCGACCAGCAGTTTGTAGCTGGGATCTTCAATAACATTCACATCGACCACCTTATCGGCATTGGCCAAAAGTTTTCGGCAATCCTCAGAAAGGTGTTTGAGATGGACCTCCTTATTGGCTTTTTGGTAGCGCTCCGTCAGTTTATTCAGGGCCTCAATGGCCGACATATCCACCACTCGGCTTTCGGCAAAATCAATAATTACAACTTCGGGGTCATTTTGCACATCAAACTTCTCATTAAAGGTAGCCACAGAGCCAAAAAAGAGTGGCCCATAAATTTCGTAATGCTTATGGCCATTTTCGTCGATATGCTTGCGGGCGCGAATCCGAACGGCGCTATCCCAAGCAAAAACCAAGGCAGAGATAATCACGCCCACCACCACGGCAAGGGCCAAATTATGCAAAACCAAAGTGACCACCGTAACCAGCACCATCACAAAAATATCAGACTTTGGCATCTTGTTGAAGACCGTAAAACTGGCCCATTCAAAGGTACCAATAGCCACCATAAACATCACGCCAGCTAGGGCCGCAATAGGAAGCTGTTCAATCAAGCCCGCACCAAACATGATAAAAATGAGGAGCATCACTGCCGCCGTAATGCCCGACAAGCGAGCGCGGGCGCCACTAGAAATGTTAATTAAACTTTGGCCCAACATAGCGCAACCACCCATGCCCGAAAACAGGCCAGAGAGAATATTGGCGGTTCCCTGTGCCACGGCTTCGCGGTTGCCAGAACCCCGACTTTCGGTAATCTCATCAATAATATTCAGCGTCAATAAACTTTCGATTAGGCCCACAGCAGCCACCACGCCAGCATAAGGCAAAATAATCTCTAAGGTTTTGAGGCTAAAAGGGACCTCAGGAATATGAAAGGGTGGAAAACTTCCCTGAATCGAGCTAATATCACCCACCGTTTTGGTGTCAATCCCAAAAGCCGAGACAATGCCAAAAACGGCCAAAATAGCCACCAAAGAAGAGGGAATGGCTCGAGTCAATTTAGGCAACAGCCAGATAATCAGCATAGAAAGGACCGTCAGGCCAAGCATCATCCACATTTCACTGCCTATCATCCATTGGCCATCTTGCTTAAAATGATCAAATTGAGCGGTAAAAATGATAATGGCCAAACCATTGACAAAACCAAAAATAACAGGATGCGGGACCAGCCGCATAAACTTGCCCAAACGGAAGAGCCCGGCCCCAATTTGGAAAATCCCGGCCAAAACAACGGCCGCAAAAACGTATTCGACCCCATGATGCAAGGCCAATTCGACAATCACCACCGCCACGGCACCCGTTGCGCCCGAAATCATGCCAGGACGACCACCCAAAATAGCGGTAACGATTCCCATCATAAAAGCGGCATAGAGTCCCGTAAGCGGATGCAGACCAGCAATCATGGCAAAGGCTACGGCCTCGGGAATCAAGGCCAGGGCCACGGTTAGGCCCGAGAGTAATTCTTTTTGATAATCTACTTTTTGAGAGAGATCAAAGAGCTGATATTTCTTTTTCATTGCTTAAAACTATTGATTTTCAGTGGGTTGTTTTTTTATTGGCCCAAGCTTGGGCAAAACGGCCACAAAACTAGGCTTTTTTGGGCAAAAGACCCTAAATAACTGAAAAACTTTGTCTTAACAGATGGCAGATTTAATATTAAATCTGCTAGGCAGAATACCGATTTTATCCATTTTAGGCTCAGCTCTGCAATATTTTACGCATCTTTGCGGCGAGCAATGCCAAAAAAAACAATTGGCAAGCGCTCACTAATGATCATTTTGGCCTAAGGGCTCCTATTACTTTTGAATGAATTTGAGAAAGATTTTTGATGAAGGGGGCGAGTGGGTCGAGTTTAAATTAATACTACTTTGCTAACCTTCAAGGAGTTGGGTCTTTCGCAGCCCACGCTAAAAGCAATTGCGGAAATGGGATTTGAGAATCCTAGTGAAATTCAACATGAAGCTATTCCAGAACTACTAGAGCAGGAACGCGACTTTTTGGGCTTGGCCCAAACGGGAACCGGAAAAACTGCTGCCTTTGGTCTGCCGCTCATCGAGCGCATGGATAGCCAAATGCCCCTGACACAGGCATTAATCTTAGCTCCTACTCGTGAGTTGGGCCAACAGATTGCCAAACAATTAGCGCTTTTCGGAAAATACCAGCAGCGAATTAATATGCTTGCCGTTTATGGTGGTGCTCCCATCGTTAAACAACTCAAAGCCCTCCGCTCGGCCCCTCAGCATATTATTATTGCTACGCCTGGCCGCTTGATCGATTTACTCAAACGTGGCGCTGTAGACCTTAGAGGTTTGCGCTATTTGGTCCTCGATGAAGCCGATGAGATGCTCAATATGGGCTTCAAAGAAGATCTAGACGAAATTCTAGAATATACCGCCGAAGGTAAAAACCTTTGGTTGTTCTCTGCCACCATGTCTAAAGATATTAAGGGCATCGTAAAACGCTATATGACCAACCCCCTAGAGGTGCAGCTCAATAGCAAGCAAGAGGTCAATGAAAATATCGAACACCAATATGTAGGCCTACACTATAAGGATAAGTCAGAGGCTTTGGGCCGTTTCCTAGACGCTCAACCCGATATGCGGGCCGTGGTTTTCTGCCGCACTCGTCGCAATACTCAGGAATTGGCCGAGCTCTTAATCCAAAGAGGCTATACTGCCGATGCTTTGCATGGCGATTTGTCGCAAGCGCAGCGCGACCAAGTGATGCGCCGCTTCCGCCAACATAGTTTGCAGGTGCTTATCGCTACCGATATCGCCGCCCGTGGTATCGATGTGGATGATCTAACGCATGTTTTCCACTACCATTTGCCCGATGACCTTTCTTATTATACGCACCGAAGTGGCCGTACCGCTCGTGCGGGTAAAAAAGGCTTGTCGATCGCTTTTGTAGAAAAACGCGATTTCCACCGTCTTCGCCATATCGAAAAGATGTTGGGCCTCAAAATTAAGCAAGTGCAGGTGCCTTCTGCGGAGCTGATCCGCAACGAACGCCTCAAAACTTGGTGCAAAAATGTTTTGGACCAATCTATCCGAGCCAACCTTACCGAGGAAATGAAGGAAGAAGCTAATCTGCTTTTTGCCAACCTCAGCAAAGAAGAGCTCATCGGAAAGGTCCTCGCTCATGAGTTGAGCAAAATCCAACTCGGCAAAATGGGCGCCCCTCAGTCTTTCTCTGAAAAAGGTGGAGGAGACCGTGGCCGCTCTGGCCGCAAAGATGGTCGCCGTGGTGGCTATAAAGGCAAGAAAAAAAGTGGTGGTTACGGCAAAGGCCGTCCCAATGATCGCTTTAGTAGCTTCAAGAAAAAGAAGAAGAAAAGAGGCAAGTACTAGACAGCCTTTCAACTTCTAAGTAAAAAACCTTCTCCAGTTTTTGGGGAAGGTTTTTCTTTTTTTGGGGCTGCCCCGCCCTGCGGGCGGGTCGGGCTGTGTCGGGGCTCGCAGGTCTGCTCGGCCCTGCGCGGGCTTTGCCCGCTAGGTCTGCGGCTTCGCCGCCCCCCTGTCCATCCCTCAGCCAGATTTAATCGCGCTGCTTTGGTCATGCTTTGCTATGAATTTTTTGCTAGGCCAGCTATTTTTTAAGGGCATAGCCTTCGCTATGGCCGAGAAAAATAGGGCCGACTAGCGGGAAATTGCTGCAAAGGATAAAAGTGAATGCGTTTACATCTGGCTATTGCCTGCGGCCCTTTGGGCCTGCAAAACCGCAAAATAGGACCAAAAAAAAGCGCTCTGGGATTTACCAGAACGCTTTAAGCATTTAATATTCGTCTTCAGGAAAGAAGAAATCACTTTTGGTGGGATAATCATCCCAGATGTCTTCAATGCCTTCATAATGCTCTCCCTCATCTTCTAGGGCCTGAAGGTTTTCAATCACCTCGATAGGCGCACCAGAGCGGATAGCATAATCAATAAGTTCGTCGCGAGTGGCAGGCCAAGGAGCGTCCTGCAAATAAGAGGCGAGTTCTAACGTCCAATACATAGAGAAATAGAATTTTCGATGGTTTGCTTTTATGTTGTCTTTTACAGGATTACCCTCTATTTATTCGGGCCCCTCAAAGGCCTGCAAATGTAAGGGCTAGCCGTTAATTTCCATAACGAAAAGAGCGAAAAAAAAGTGGGTCGGCCAAGAAAAAAAAGGACAAAAGTTTAATAAAATCTTATCCTGAGAAATAGCGGCCAAGTCCATTTTTCTTTTTTAATTCGCCCAAAATTATTATTATTCAAAATAAAGATTGGTCTAGCTCATAGAGCAGTCTTCAAGAAGAACAAGATGATTCTATCAGATAAAGCCATTTTAAACTGTATAGCGCAAGGCGAAATCGTTATTGAGCCTTTTGACAGAGCCTGCCTAGGCAGCAATTCCTATGATGTTCACCTAGGAGCCAGCCTAGCCGTTTATGAGGCCGAGGTCCTAGATGCTCGAAAACACAACTCGGTTCGCCGCTTCGAAATTCCCGAAGAGGGCTATGTTTTACAGCCTGGCCAACTTTATTTAGGCGTGACTCAAGAGTACACCGAAACCCATAAACAAGTTCCTTTTTTAGAGGGGAAATCTAGCGTGGGCCGCTTGGGCATTGATATTCATGCCACCGCAGGTAAAGGCGATGTGGGCTTCTGTAACTATTGGACCTTAGAGATTTCTTGTAGCTTGCCCGTCCGCGTATATGCAGGTATGCCTATTGGCCAATTGATTTACTTTGCCCTAGATGGCGAAGTGGAAAATCGCTACAATAAAAAACAAAATGCCAAATACGTAGAGAAAACGCCTTATCCCGTAGAATCTATGATGTGGAAAAATAAGTTCTAATCAAACTTGTCCCCATCAAAGTATTCATCATAAGGCTCCTTTTCTGGGCTATTGGCAAAGACCGCCAAGCCTAAACCGAACATGACCAATACAAGTTTTAGTAAGAAACCTACGGCCGCACCAAAGAGCTGGTTGAGCCAATCAGTCAGCATAAATGGCAGACCAATAAGGTTGACGATAAGCCCCACAAAACCAATGAGGAAAAGCCCAAAGGCAATGAGGGTTAGGGTTGTTTTGTTTTTCATAATTGTAGATGCTATTTCCGTTGAAGCCGCAAACTTACTAAAGAACTATTAGAATTACATTTTGTTCTCGCTCCTTTTCCATCCGAGCAGGCAAAATTAGAGCGAACTAACTAGATACTAACAGCTAATGATCAAACTAATTGAATGTCCAAGGGATGCCATGCAGGGTTTGCATGATTTTATCCCCACTGAAGAGAAGGTAAATTATCTCAATCAATTGCTAAAAGTGGGCTTTCATACCCTAGATTTTGGCAGCTTTGTCTCGCCCAAGGCGATTCCGCAAATGAGAGATACGGCCAAGGTCCTCAGCCAGCTAAATTTGGAGCAGAGCAGCAGCCAGTTGCTGGCTATTGTGGCCAACCAAAGAGGGGCCGAGGATGCCTGCCAATTTGAAGAAATTCGCTACCTAGGCTATCCCTTTTCGGTCTCCGAAACCTTCCAACAACGCAATACTAATGCAAGTATCGCCGATTCTTTGGGCCGAGTAGAGGCGATCCAAAAGCTTTGCCTCAAGCATAATAAGCAGTTGGTGGTTTATGTCTCTATGGGCTTTGGTAACCCTTATGGCGACCCCTGGAATGTAGAACTGGTCCAAAATTGGGTCAATGTCTTGGCCGAGATGGGCATCAAAATTATTTCGCTTTCAGACACTATTGGGGTGGCTAACCCCCAAATTATCGAATACCTTTTTGCCAACCTGATTCCCCCTTATCCAGATGTGGAGTTTGGCGCCCATTTCCATACTCAAGCTCACAACTGGGAGGAGAAAGTTGTGGCCGCTTACCAAAATAATTGCCGCCGCTTTGATGGGGCCCTCAGAGGATATGGGGGCTGCCCTATGGCCAAAGATGATCTAACGGGCAATATGCCTACCGAAAATCTGGTCTATTATTTTAATGGCCAAAAGGAAGAGCTGGCCCTAAATGAAACGGCCCTGCAAGATAGCTTAGCCATGGCACTTGCTGTCTTTCCTCAAAAAACAACGATCTAAGCTAGCACAGAGACTAGCGCAAGCCCCAAACGGCCAACGGCCGTTTGGGGCTTTTTTATTGGCCCTATCGGCTGAGGGGCTGGAGCAGGGCCGCCGAAGGCGGCAGACCCAAGGCTTTTGAAGCAAAGCGAAAAAGCCTGCAGGGCCGAGCAGACCTGCGAGCTGCGCAATGGCCCGACCCGAGCGAAGCGAGTGGGCAGCCCTAAATCCTAATCCTCATAATACAAACGCGGAACCCTTGGCCCTATCCGAGTCAGGAGCTCATAGGGAATGCTGCCCAAGGCCTTGGCCTGCCCCTCAATGGGCAGCTCGGGACCAAAAAATATGGCCTTGTCTCCCGCCCGAACCCTTAGGCCCGAGACATCGGCAAAGCACATATCCATGCAAACATTGCCCACCAATGGACAAAGTCGCCCCCCTATATACACCTGCCCCTTGCCATTGCCCAAACCCCTCGGCAAACCATCGCCATAACCAATGGCCAAGGTGGCAATTTCTCTAGCCTGCGGAGCCGTTGCCGCTCGCCCATAGCCAACAGCCTCTCCCGCCTCTAGTTGCTTGACCTGCGAGACCTGGCTGCGCAAACGAGCCACCGCCTGCAAATTCAAGCGCTCGGCAGGGTCTACGCCATGCAAACCAATGCCCAAACGAACCATGTCGTATTGGTAGTTGGCATAGGCCGAAATCCCCGCCGAATTGAGCAGATGCCGCAGGGGGTTCTCTTCTAAAACGGCTTCTATTTGCTCGGCCCAATGGGCAAAACGCTGGGCCTGCAAATGGGTAAAGGCCTGCTGCTCGGCCTCATCGGCTGCAGCTAGATGCGAGAAGATGCCCGCCACTTGTATATATTGCTTTTTCTCTTTCAAAAAGGCCAAAAGGGCCGGCAATTCCTGGCCCTCAAAGCCCAAACGATGCATGCCCGTATCCAACTCGATGTGAATGGGATGAGCAGGGTAGTGGTAACGCTCCAAAAATTGCACAAAGGCCTTGAGCTGGGCCAAACTAAAGATGGAAGGAGCCAAGCGAAATTGTAAGAGGTCCTCAAAGGCCAGGTTTTCACTGTTCATGACCATAATCGGTTGCTGAATGCCCTCTTTCCGCAAACGAACCCCCTCATCCGCATAGGCTACTCCAAAGTAATCTACCCCCTGATTGGCCAATAAATGGGCCATCTCATAGCTGCTGCCATAGGCAAAGGCCTTGACCATGACCATCAGCCGAGTGGAGGGCTTGAGCTGCTGCTTGTAGGTCCGCAAATTATGCAAAATAGCCGATTTAGAGAGCTCCAAAACCGAGCGATGCCGCTGCTCGAGTAGGCGCTGACTCAGGCGCTCCAAACGAAAAGAACGCGCCCCCTTGACCAAGATATATTCCGATTGAAAAAGCAGCTCATCCGAGACTAAGGCGGCCAAGGCCTGCTCTGTATTGGGATAAAAATTGCGCTCCGGAATAAAGTCAAACTGTGCTTGTTGTCGCTGCATGGCGGCCCCAATGCCCAAGATCCGCTCGATCTGATATTGCTCCAATAATTGGGCAACCTCCGCATAGAGTTGCTCTTCCTCTTGGCCCGATTCCATGATGTCGGAGAGGATGATGCTGGGCCGCAAAAAACGATGCTCCTGATGCTGGGCCATAAATTCTAAAGCATGCCGAAGGCCCAATAAATCGTTGCTATAACTATCGTCTAAAATGAGGCAATCTCGACTCCCTTTTTTCCAGCTCAGCCGCATGGGCAATTTGCGCAGCTCCCTAAATCCAGCCTGAATATCGGCCCAAGATAAGCCCCAAAGCAGACAAAAACTCAGGACTTGCATCGCATTTTCTATGGCGGCTTTTCCCCAAAAGGGCAAAACAACTGTTTGCTCGTTGCCCGCATAAGCTAGACGCAAAATGCTCTGGCTGCCTTGCTGTTTTTCCGATAAAAGCTGCAACTTAGCCAAGGGCGAGCGGCCCCAACTAAAGCGGCGATCTTCCTCAAAATGCTGCGCGACATACTGGGCCAATTCTCTTTGGTCCAAACAATAAACTAGCTGCTCCACCCCCTCAAAAAGACGCATTTTCTCGGCTAGTTTTTCGCTTCTATTGGCAAAACCTTCATCATGTGCCGAGCCCAAATTACTAAAGAGCCCATATTGGGGCGAAATCATCTTTGCCAGCCGCTGCATCTCGCCTTGCTTCGAAATTCCCGCCTCAATTAGGCCCAACTGATGTTCTGCCCGAAGCTCTAGCAGCGAAAGCGCCACCCCCAACTGAGAATTATAGCTCTTGGGGCTTTTGAGTAGGGCCAAATGCGGCGAAAGCAACTGATAGAGCCATTCCTTAATAATCGTTTTGCCATTACTGCCCGCAATGCCCAATATCGGCCCCTCAAATTGCTGCCGATGCCAGGCCGCCCAAGCTTGCAAAATGGCCAAACTATCAGGAAAATGAAGAAATTCGGCCTTGGGATAACGCTCTTCCCAACCGCCTTCTTCTACCACAAAATGCCGCAAACCTTTTTCATAAAGGGCCGGAATATAATCGTGTCCATTGTGCTGCGGCCCCAAACGAGCAAAAAAGATTTGCCGCCCAGCTTCTACCGCCTGCCGACTATCCGTTAAGGCCCGCTTGCCTTGCCAAAATGCTCCTCCAAAATCTATTGCTTCCATCCTTCCTGTTTTTTTATGCTGTATCGATTATTTTTTGGGGCCTCCGCTGCGGCTTCGCCTTGCGGCGCTACGTTTCGGGGCTCGCTATTCGCTCGGCCCTGCGCGGGCTGCGCCCGCTGGGTCTGGCCTGCGGCCACCCCTGCACATCGCTAGGCCAAGAGCGGCATGTCGCTAGGCGGCCTTTTGGACCAAAATGGGCCCTAGCCAAACAAAAAAAAGGCTGTCGAAGAGAAATTCGACAGCCTTTTTTGCCAAGCTATAGGCTTAAATAATGCCTTCTTCGGCTAGGTAGCGCTCGGCATCTAGGGCCGCCATACAACCTGTTCCTGCAGCGGTAATCGCCTGGCGATATACTTTGTCTGCAGCATCTCCACTAACAAAAACACCAGGAATCTTAGTTTTAGAAGTACCCGGCTGATCTACAATGAGGTAGCCAGTTTCATCTGTGGGCAACCACTCCTTAAAGATGTCTGTATTGGGCTTGTGGCCAATAGCAATAAAGACAGCGCCTAGGCTGAGCTCGCTATTTTCTTTCGTTTTATTGTTGATGAGGCGAACACCAGTTACACCCTCATCGCCCAGAATCTCTTCGATCTCGGTATTCCAGTGTACCTCTACATTTTCAGCCTTCTCAATGCGCTCTTGCATGATCTTAGAGGCCCGTAGCTCGTCGCGACGAACAAAGAGGTGTACCTTCGGACAAAGTTTAGACAAATAAAGGGCCTCTTCAGCAGCAGTATCTCCACCACCAACTACAGAGACTTCTTGTCCACGGAAGAAAAAGCCATCACAAACTGCACAGGCAGAAACGCCTTTGTTCATTAGCCTTTTTTCAGAATCTAGCCCCAGCCATTTGGCCGAAGCACCCGTGGCAATCACTACAGAATGAGCATGGATCTCTTCTCCACCTTCGGTCCAAGCCTTATGCACAGGACCAGAAAAGTCTACTTTCTCAATCATAACTCCTGTGTGGATCTCCGTGCCAAAACGGGCCGCCTGATTGCGGAAGTCTTCCATCATTTCAGGTCCCATGATGCCTTTGGGATAACCTGGAAAGTTTTCTACATCTGTAGTGATCATGAGCTGACCACCTGGCTCTTTTCCTGTATAAAGTACAGGCTCCATATTGGCTCTAGAAGCATAAATTGCAGCGGTGTAGCCAGCAGGGCCAGAACCGATAATGAGACATTTGACTGTTTTGGGCATAACTATATATATATTATGTGTAGGTATAAGATTTATATTAAAAATTCCTGCTACAAAGGTATTGAATTCCAGTTAGGCAAACAAGTTTTACCGCTTAGGGTTTGTTAAGCCTAAAATAAAGTCTTTTCCTTTTGAGGCCGCTTTTTATCCATTATGCTTAGTCAGAGGGGCTGTTAGACGAATTTCTACTTGCTCCCCCAGCCGCCACGGAGCCAATCTGACGTGTCAATACGGTCCCGTGGCGGCCACGGAGCCAATCTGACGGCTCAATACGGTTCCGTGGCCGCCACGGAGCTAATCTGACGGATCAATACGGTCCCGTGGCGGCCACGGAGTCAATCTGACGGCTCAATACGGTCCCGTGGCGGCCACGGAGCCAATCTGACGGCTCAATACGGTCCCGTGGCGGCCACGGAGTCAATCTGACGGCTCAATACGGTTCCGTGGCGGCCACGGAGTCAATCTGACGGCTCAATACGGTTCCGTGGCGGCCACGGAGCCAATCCAACGGAGCAATACGGTCCCGTGGCTGGATCTAAGCGCATATTATTTCTACAAGCTACTCCCCTAAGCTAAATGATTAGCAAGGGATTAGCGCTAAAAATACGGCCTTGGGGTATTTTGAAATAGAAAAAGGGGCAAAACTGTAGTTTTGCCCCTTTGAGTGTAGTCTTATTTTTTTGCTTAATGGTTTAGAACCATCCAGCGCCCAAGGCTTCACGGAAAGGCCAAGGGATACCCGCTAGCATAAGGACTAGGCCGATAAGGTAGAACATAAACTGCGTTTTATAGCGAGCGGGGGCATCGTCTAGGCGTTTTGCACGGCTATAGCCAATCGTAATAGCCACCACAGCAAGGACCATCATACTGATATGCTCTACGGCATAAAAGCGGAGATAAGTATCTTTCATCATGCCTTCTACAAACTGCACCTTAGGGCTCATAAAATAGAGAATGAGTCCGATAAGGAACTGCGTATGTGTAAAAATGAGGGCAAAAAGCGGTAGTTTTTTATCGCTGTTTAGGTACTCTTGTTTATTGGCTCTCCATTTTTGGAAAGAGGTCACAATAGCGAGCAAAAGAAAGATCAGTACTAGCCAGCGGAGGCCCGAGTGAGCGTGTTGTAGTCCGTTTAACATAAGTTTAGTTGCATTTATACATTAAAAAATGATCCTTGTCAGAAGGGGCTTCAAAGGTAATTAGGGGGCTTGATATAAGGAAAAAAAGAACTGTTTTTTATCAGACTTTATCTAAATAAGCGGCAGGGTCTGGGGGCTTAGTTTCTCAAAAAAAAGGCTTATTTTAGCCGCATTAAAGTATAAAAGCAGTATGCAAACAACGATTAATGCGGCGGGGCGACTTTTGGACCTCTCTTCTCCGAAGATTATGGGGATACTCAATCTAACGCCAGATTCATTTTATGATGGTGGGCGTTATTTGGGGGAAGAGGCTTATTTGGAGCAAGTGGAGCGGATGATTGGGGAAGGGCTAGATATTTTAGATATTGGTGGTGCATCGACTAAGCCTGGGGCGCTGGCAGTTTCTGCAGAGGAGGAATTAAAGCGAATTTTGGGGCCATTAAGGCGTATTCGGCAAGAGTTTCCAGATTTATTGATCAGCATTGATAGTTATTGGGCCGAAGTGATTGAGGCTACAGCAGCCGAGGGCATTCATTTGGTCAATGATATATCGGCGGGCTCCATAGACCCTAAACTTTGGTCGATAGTGGCCAAGTTGGGATTGTCTTATGTATTGATGCATATGCAGGGTAGGCCAGAAACGATGCAAGATAAACCCCAATATGAGTCAGTAGTTTTAGAAGTCTATGACTTTTTTGTGGAGCGTCTGGGCGCCTTGCGTCAGTTGGGCGTTAAAGATATTATATTGGACCTTGGCTATGGTTTTGGAAAAAGCCTGGGGCAGAACTACCAGTTATTGGCGGGGGGGCAAGCTTTTCGGCAGTTAGGACTGCCTATTTTAGCGGGGGTTTCTCGCAAATCTATGCTGTACAAACTTTTGGATAGCCAGCCGCAGGAAGTTTTGCCCGCTACTACTGCGGCGCATATTTTTGCCCTAGAAGAAGGGGCTCGCATTTTGCGGGTACATGATGTAGAAGCGGCTCGTCAGGCTATTGGAGTTTGGCAGGCCTATCAGGAAGCAAAAGAAGAATTAAAGATAAACTAGTTTATGGAACTAACAACTAAACGTGTTTTGGGCCTAGAACTACCTACCGACCCACGTTGGGTAGATTTGGCGGCCATGCAATTGGAAGATATTTTGACCGATCATGCTTATTGTGAGCAAAAGGCGGCGACCAGCTGCATTTCGCTTATTCAGCGTTATTCGGATTACGAGCGCTTGGTGGCTGAACTCGCCCCCATTGTTACGGAAGAGTGGGGCCATTTTCGTTCGGTTTTGAAAGAGCTCAAAAAGCGGGGCTTAAAGTTGGGGCGGCAGCGCAAAGATGAGTACGTCAATAAGTTGTTTACCTTTGTGCGGAAAGGGGGGCGTCCAGAAGCGGCCTTATTAGATAAGCTTTTGGTTTGTGCCATGATTGAGGCTCGAAGTTGTGAGCGTTTTCGTTTGTTGGCCACCCAATTAGAAGAAGAGCATCTGCGTAAGTTTTACCATGGTTTTATGGTTGCTGAGGCGGGGCATTATAAGCTTTTTTTATCTTTGGCCAAAGAGTATTGTGGAGAAGAAACGACCATGGCTCGTTGGAAAGAGTGTTTGGCTTTTGAGGCGGAGATTTTGGCCAGTATAGAACTACGGGCCGACCGCATGCACTAGTTTGGGCAGGCCTTGCTCCCTTTGGATGGAACAGGGCGCGCAGCGCCCGCAAAGGAGCGTAGCGACTGGCTATAGCCAAATTTAAACGCACTCACTTTTATAGTTTGCAGCAATTTCCCGCTAGTCGGCCCTATTTTTCTCGGCCATAGCGAAGGCTATGCCCTTAAAAAATAGCTGGCCTAGCCAAAAATTCATAGCAAACTATGGCCAAAGCAGCGCGATTAAATCTGGCTGAGGGATGGAAAGGGGGGCGGCGCAGCCGCAGACCCAAGGCAGGCATCGCCTGCCTGCAGGGCCGAGCGAAGAGCGAGCCCCGACACAGCCCGACCCGAGCCGATAGGCGAGGGGCAGCCCCAAAAAAACAATAAGCATAGCCTCCTTAGGGAGGAGAACTCTTAAAATAGGGGCTTCTCGGCGGCTTTTGTCCTTTTTTCTGTAACTTATGAGGGTGTGAAAGACTTATCCCTTTAATTTTCCCCAAAATATATATTTATATGCGTCATATTCTACTTTTATTGATGGGCTGTATGCTAATGGCTGGCCCCTCGCTTTTTGCTCAGCAGGGCTGTAATACCGTTTTTGACCAAAAAGTAAGCATGAGTGATCGTCAAAAGATTCGCTCCAAATCTATTATTGTACATAGTCAGACCTCTTTGAGTTATCAATTTGTTTTGCAGGTTGATGATGACGGGATTATTTTGGAAGTAACCTCTACCGATGAGCACCCTTTGGAAAAGGGGAACACTAAAATCATGTTGATTTCGACTAGTGGGGAAAAGCGTTTGTACGACTTTATTTCGACGGCGGAGCAGATTAAGGTAGGAAACCGCAAGGGCTACCAAAACAGTATTCAGCTCAATATGGAAAACCTCAAGTGGTTGGCGGTGAATAAAGTACGCACCCTTCGATTGGTAGACATGACCGTGAGTAAAATGTATGTTCGTCCAGTTTCGAGTACGCGTCAGGAGGAATTGAAAAACACGGCTTATTGCTTAACGCAGGTGATCAACCAAGACCTCTTGCCCTATAAAGAAGTGAATGTTACCATTGCTGGGGCGAAGAAATCGGGGCCAGTGGCCTCTTCTAGAGGGGGGGAGAAGCCCAAGGAGGACCCCAAGAAAAACAACTCTACGGCATTGATTGCCCGGGCGCAATCTTCTCCTTGCGAAGAATTTTCGGATGAGGAGATTAAGAAATTGAAGTATGAGTTGAATGTACAAAAAGAATTGACGCAGGAAGCGATTCGGAACGAAAAGCAGAAGGCGGCGGATGCTCGGGAGAGCATTCAGCGTTCTTTGGCTACGGCTCGGGAGAATGCTTCTAAGGAAAAATCGGCCATTGCGGAAGAGGTAGTTGCAGTGCGTCAGAAGGCCCAGGAGGAGATTGCCAAGGCCAGAGAGGCTATGCGCAAAGCCATTGAGGATGCGCAGGCCACCGCCAACAGCTTGATTGAAAAAGCGCAGTTGGAGGCCATGCAAGTGCGGCAAAAGGCGGATGCTAAAATCAGTGAGATTCAGGCCAATGAGGCTAAGAAAGTAGCCGAGGCCCAAAAGAATGCTGCCGAGCGCATCAAAAGTGCCAAAGAGCAGTACGTATCGGCCAAGGCGCAGTATGATGCTGAGGTAGAGCTAGCCAAAGAAACCTCTGATGAAAAAATCAAGAGCATTCAGGAAGAAATGGCAGCGGAAATTGCGGCGGCTAAAGAGAAGGCCAAAAAGCAACAAAATTTAACGGCTGCGGATGTAGACCAGTCTCGCAAGACGGCTGCAGAGAAAATTGCCGAGGCCGAAATTGCGGCTGCTAAAAGCATTGCGGCAGCCAGAGAAAAAGCGGCCAAGGAAAAAGAATTGATTCAGATGGATGTTTTGGAGGCGCGCCGCAAAGCCGCTGAAGACATTGCCTCTGCTCAGGAGAAGTCGGCCCAATCGGTGGCGGCAGCCCTAGAAAAGGCGGCCACAGAAAGAGAGGCCATTGCCGCTCAGATTGAGAAAGAGCGCAAAATTGCCGCCGATGAAATTGCCCGAATTAAGTCGGAAGTTAGAGACGATAAAGCCGATGCAGCCAAAGAAAAAGCCCAAACTGCCGAAGAGGTAGCCGAAGCGAAAAAGAAAGCCGCTGCGGAAATTGCCAACTCTAAGGAATTGACCAATGAGGAGGTGATCAAAGCTAGAGAAGAGGCCCAAAGCATGAAGCGAAAATTGGCAGCCGATGTGGCCACCGCCAAAGTGAAGGCCGAAGAAGAAATTCAGCGTATCCAGAAAGAAATTCAGGAGCAAATTAAGGCCGCCAAAGCCAGAGAGGCTGAAATTAAGGCCGCTGCCGCTAAGGAAATTGCCGAGGCCAAAGAAAAGGCCGCCGAGCAAATTGCCGCAGCAGATGCCGAAGCTCAAAAAGAAGCACAGCAGGCTAGTAAAGATGCCGCCGCTGCTAAGGCCAGATATGCCGAGGCGGTACAGGAAGCCCAGGCTGAAGCCGTGAAAAAGCAGAAGGAAATTCAAGAAAAGGTACAATCTGATATCATTACGGCTAGAGCCAAGGCCGATGAGGTGAGCCGTATGTCTCAGGACGAAATGAAAGAGACCAAGGAAATTGCCGCCGAGGAGGTCCTTTTGGCCCAAGAAAGAGCCCTAAAAGAGATTGCCGAATTGCGCAAAAAGGTCGCTTCAGAAAAGGCGGCCGCCTATGCCGATATGGCTGCCTCTGATCAGGAAAAAGCCAAGAAGATTGCCGAAAATAGAGAGGCTCAAGCCGAGGCCATCCGCGCCGATAAGGAAAAAGCCGCTATCGAACGCCAAAAGATTTTGAGCGAAGTGGCCGCCACCAAAGAAACGGCCGCCTTTGAAATTGCAAAAACGAAGGAAGAATCGGCCAAAGCCATTCAGGAGATTCGCAGCAAGACCGTTTTGGCCGAAAAAGCCGAAACCGAACGCCTACTTAAGGTGAAGGAAAATGTAGCCAACCAAATTGCCGATACCAAGGAAAGAGGCGCTAGCGAAATTGCCCTGGCCAAAAAGGAAACGGCAGCCAAAAAGCAAGAATTGCAAGACTCGCTCAATGCAGTCATGAAACTCAATGCCGAGCAAATTGCCAAGGCCCAAGAAAATGCGGCCCAGAAAATTGCCGAGGCCAAAAAACGCTCTGAAGAAGAAATCAAAAGCATTCAGGCCGATAATCTTGCCGCCAAACAAAAACTAGCCGAAAACCTCAAGGCCGTGGAGGTGGAGAATATGGCGAAGATTGAAGCTGCACGCAAAGCCACCCAAGAGCAACTGGATAAAATTCAGGCAGAAATTAAAGAGAAGGAAAATAAATTGGCCTTCTTGAGAAAACAGATTGAAGATGAGGAGAATGCCCTCAAGAAAATCAAATCTGAACGCCGACTAGAAGAAGGCAAATAGCGCCTGATTTAACTAGTTTAGAGCCCGATTTATCTGAGGATGTCGGGCTCTTTTTTTGATCTTTTTTGACTCTTTTTTTATGCCTAACAGCAAACGCCTTTCCCTAATTGCTCGCCTTTGTGGCCTGATGTTTTTTGCTCAATTGCTGCTCTCGGCCCCTGCTTGGGGCTTGGGCCAACGTTTTTTTCCTATGCAGGGCCTCTTGCCCTTGCCCCTGGGCGCCCCCTATTTTTATGCCTTAGTTTTGGCCCTAATAGCAGTTGTATTTCGCCCCAACCGCTATAGTTTATCGGCTGCGGCACTCCTTTTGGCCTATGGATTTTTGGCCGACTTACAACTGCTACAAGCCTGGAGCTATCAGTATTTTTTCTTCTTTTTGGTCCTGGCCTGGGCCCAATGGCAAAGCGATAAAGAGGGGCTGGTTCGGCAGCTTTTGGCGCTCTTTATGGCTTGCTGCTACCTTTGGGCGGGCTTGCACAAAATCAATCCGCTCTTTGCTACAGAGGTTTTCCCTTGGCTAATGGGCATTTTTTCTTGGACCGAAAGCTGGGCCGATTGGCCCATGGGCGGCTACCTCCTGGCCATTTTTGAGGCCCTTTTGGGCTTGAGCTTTTTCTTCCCCAAATTGGCCCGTTATAGCCGCTGGCTGCTCATTCCCTTTCATTTGGGCATCTTGCTTTTCCTCTTTTTCGACGACTGGAACCGGGTGGTTTATCCTTGGAATTTGGGCATGCCGCTCTTGGCCCTTCTACTTTTTGCTCCTCAAAAAATGCCCGCATCTATGCCCTACAAGCAGCCTGCTTTTCTGCTCAGTTTCCTGCTTTTTGGCCTGCTTCCTAGCCAGCGAAGCACGGGCTACTGGCCCTATCCGCTGTCTTTTTCCATGTATTCGGCCTGTTCTACGGAGCTGCATTTGGGCTTTTCGGAGGAGCAATTTAATGCCCCCAGCCTCAAGCGACAAATTCCGCTCAAGGTCCTAAAAACGGCCTATCGCAGTGGGGGGCTATACTGGCTATCTGTAGATGATTGGAGCATCATGGAGTACGATTTACCCAGCTTTTCCAACAAGCCTTATTTACGAGCTTGGGCCAAAACTTATTTGTCGCAAACGCCCTGGCCAGCCATTCAGTTGAGGTGGGTAGAGCGCAAGGGACTTTGGCCCAAAAAGGCCGAGGAGGAGCTAGAGGTATTGAGGAAGTAGGGGAGGGGCTGCCCCTACGGCCCTTTGGGCCTTCGGGTCGGGCTATGTCGCAGCTCGCTCTCTGCTCGGCCCTGCGGCGGCTTTGCCGCCTAGGTCTGGCCTTCGGCCACTGCTTTCTATCCCTCAGCCTGCGGGCGCTTTGCGCCCTGTAGGTCGCAGAAAGGGCCAGTAGGGCAGGGCCAAAAAAAAGATGCTCACTAGCTAAAAGCTAGTGAGCATCTTTTTATATAAACTATATCCTTATGGTCTACTGAACATCAGCAGTGCTACGGATAAGGATTTGGTAATCGGTATTGTATTGGCCCAAGATTCCAGTAATATTTACAGTGCCCGTAGGAACAGTTTGTCCTTTGAAGTTTGCACCATTGCTGGTATAGAAATCCATAGTACCAGAAGCATCAGTAATATCATTGAAGCCATAGGTAGCATCACCGCCAATAGTAGCGCCGGTGATTTGGACCAAAGTAGATTCCCAGTCTTCAGCATTGGCCAAAATCTGAGCAACAGTAGCTGTGCGAACAGCAGGAGTTACCCCAGAAGCGATAAGTGTAGCGTTGGTGGTCAACAAGGCATCTACTTGAAGAAGACCGTTGTACTCACTTACTACACCGTTATTCAAGATCACCTCTACAGAGTCACCTAGGTTGAAAGAGTGGGCATTAGAAAAACGAAGGGTAATCCCTGCTGTACCATCTTGGATCACCAAGTTTTGGTTATTGATATTGCCATTGGCTGCATCAGAGATAACAACACCACTTACTTTTTTGGCATTTACAGTAACATTGCTACCCGTATAAAGCATACGGATGCTATCAATAGTAGTCAAGTCGGCAGGACCAGCAGTACAAGTAGTACCGCCTACCACATCATTAGCGGGGTTACGCAACTGAAGTTGGTAGCTAGTAAATTGGCCAACAATAGCCGTTACTTCTAGGGTGCCGCAAGGAACGGCATCGCTAGCGAAAGTAGCGCCAAAGCGAGTGAAGAGATCCATAGTACCGGTACCATCATCGATAATCAAGTTGCCAGAGTAAGTAGCTCCACCAGAAAGGCTAGCATTAACTACTTTGACAAGCATAGACTCATAAGTTTCGGCATTGGTATTTAGGTCGCTAAGCGTTACGGTAGTAGCGGGAACAGCGTTATTGCTGCTCAAGATGCCTACATTGGCGGTGTTTACGCCTTCTAGTTGTAGCAAGCCGTTAAACTCGTCCAAAGTAGCGCCATCGATACCAATTTCTAGTTGGTCCCCTTCATTGAAGTTATGAGCAGAAGAGAAACGGATAGTGATACCAGCGGTACCATCAGTAACGACCATATTTTGGTCTACCAAGTTATCTGTATTGCGGTCAGAGATCACATAAACATTGATCTTAGAGTTGGCGGGAGCTACCGTAGTGCTACCGGTATAAGCAGCGCGGAGGGTCGTCAAGTCGATGAGGTTACCACCAACAGTTACGCTACAGCGGGCATCATTAAAGTTGATATCATCGGTATCGCGGATATAAAGTTGGGCATCAGAGCCAAAGTTAGAGTGGATACCGAAGATAGTACCTTTTCCGCTAGGGGTAAGTTCGCTAACGAAGTCAGAGTAGCCAGAGCTACGAAGGAGGATAGACTCTCCATTACAGTCTACGATAGTGCGGTTAGCAGATTGCTGAGCGGCTGCATCGGCATAGGGTTGGCCAGCGTCTGCAGTAGCGAATTGGGCATCATCGATTTGGACCAACATATTACGGTACTGCGTGCTGCTTTTGATGTCGGCGATAGTCACAACAGGAGCGTTGATGGGTTGGTCACGTTCACCGGCGACGATAATCTCGGGCAAAAGGCCTTCGGGGATACGGTCGCCATTGGCGTTGATGGTCAATTGGTAGTTGCCTTCATAATCGCCTAGGTAGAGGCCATTACAGTTGATCCAAACTTGGCGGCCAACGGGGTAGTCGTTGTAGAGGTTGTTCATTTCTATGCGGATTTCTACACCACCGGTAGCATCCTGAACGATAAGTTGCTTATAGAAGTTACCGGCTTCATCGGAAGAGACGACAATGGCCTCGACGATGATATCGCCAGAGATAGAGTCGGCGGGGTCGCCGATCGTGTGCATAGCTTGTAGCTGGGCTACGGTTGTGTTGCCAGTAAGGCTAGGGAGCTCACGGATGGGGGGCTCATCAAAGTCTTTCTTACAACTTTGGAAATTGAGGCCAAAAAGCGTGAGGCCCAAGAAAAGCGCAAAAATGCGATAAGACATACTTTTCATAATATGGTATTTTTCAGTAGAAGTCATTGAGGCTGGTTTGGGGGCATCCGGGCGGCCATTGGCCTAGCGATGTGCAGCAGTGGCCGTCAGGCCAGACCGAGGCAGCGGAGCTGCCGAAGGGCCGAGCGAAAAGCGAGCTGCGGAACGTAGCGCCCGCCGCAGGCGGGAGGCCCCAAAACCAACTAAATAAAAGTCAGAAAAAAATGAAGATTCATCTACATAGGTAGACGGTAAGTAATACTTGCGAAGTAATTGATGCCGTAGCTATAGAAGTAACGAGTAGGGAACTTCTCGGGATCTTTTTCTTCAAAGTCGTAACGAAGTTGTTCAAAGCCACCGCTAACCATGTTGCGGTTGTTCAAGATATTATTTACCCCTAGGTTAAAGTAGAGGAAGTAGGTTTTGCCTTTTTTGGTTTTTAGGCGAAGCGACTTACCTGCGAAAAGGTCTACGGTAAAGGCGGCGGGTAGTTCTTCTTGGGCCAAAATGGCATTCCACTGATCAGAGTCGGGGACAACGGCCTGTTGTTGGTAAGTGGGGTCGGCGCTGTAGGTAACGGCTTCATAAGTGCGGCGGTCGGGGTTAATATCGACGAAGCTGCGGGCCATATAGTTGAAACTGAGGTTCACAAACCAGTATTTAGGTGAGCGGTAGTTGATTGCAAAAGAAGTTGCGATTTGGGGAGATCCGGCTACATAAGCGTTATTCATGTAGGCGGTACGGCTAGACACCTGAGTATTGGGGTCATTATCTAGGTAGATCGAGATATTGGGGCGGCTGGTGTAGATATTTTCGCCAACAGCGGCAACGGCTCTTAGTTTGAGGCCGGTAAGTACTTCATATTCTCCGGCTAGTTCGAGGCCCATATGGCGGCGGTTGATACCATCCATAACAAAGTTTACATAACCGCTTTGTAGGCTTCCGTCATCGGCGGCAAAGGCGTTATCAGAGAAGAAGCTACGGTTATAGAATTCGTTTTGGAAAGCGGTATAGTATCCAGAGATACGAGCCTTGGCCTTAGGTGCTTTGAGGAGGTAACCTCCTTCTACGCCATAAATCGTTTTGCTTTCTAGGCCGGGAACGATTTGGTCGCGGGTACGAGCCGAAACATAAGAGTTGCGGAAATAGGGGGCTTTTGTGCCATAGCTTCCGTTGAGGAAGAAAAAGTTGCGGCCATCTAGTTTATAGGTGGCGCCCGCCTTAAAGTTGTAGTTGAAATCAGAGAAAACTTCACCTTTACCTAGAGAGTTATCGGGGAAGCGGCCATTGCGCATATTTCCTTCTCTCCAGAACTGGGTATAGCTAAGTTCGGCAGCGCCGAAGAACTCGAGTTGTCCGTATTTGAACTGACCTTGTCCCCAGGCGGCAACATTTTGGATATGCGACTCATAGTCGTAGCCAAAGACATCGCCTTCAGAAAGTTCTGCATTGGGGTTATCGAGATCATTTTGGTAGAAATCTTCATTTTGGGCCGAGTCGCGTAGGGCAAATTGGTCTACATCTACATAATAATCAGCACCGAGAAGATCGTTCAGGATCTTGTAGTTGTGGCCGATATAGTATTGGCCATTAACACCAGCGTTGAGAGTTACATTTTCGTTGAGGAAATTGCGGTAGATACTATTGAAGTTAAATTGTTTCACATCGTAGCGACGTTCTTCAACGATATACTTTGCGCGAGTTTCTGTGCTAGAAATAGACTCATCGTAGCTATTGCGGTTTACTTCATAGAAGTTATCCCAATCGAGTTGTAGTTGCTCGGGGTTGGCTACATACTGTGCACGTAGGGCATCGGCAGTAGCTTGGTCGGTATTATCAAAATAGCTAGGCCATTTGCGGTAGTACTCGGGGCGGGGGTCAGAGGCATTATACCAGTTAAGGGCAGTGCTTCCGTTTTCGCCAAACTGATAGCCAAAGCTAGTGGTCAATTTAGAAGAAGGCGTGATTTTCCAGTCATGCGTAAGCATAATAACGGGAATATGCGTGTAAGAGTAGCGAGAGTTACGCTTTACCCGGCTGCCATCTTCTTGAGTTTGCCAGCCCCAGTAAGGGTTGTAAAAATAGCCATCATCGTCATTGGCTTCGCGGGCAATTTCTTGCATTTCAGCGGTAACAGGGGCATTTTTACCTCGGGCTCTAGGAGCGCCAAAAATAGAAAGGTTGATCGCATGTTTTTTACCAATGCGCTTTTCAGCGGCAGCATAGTAAGAACCAGCATTATAGTAGGTACCGTCTACCTGTCCTTGTTCGGCCAAACGCAAAGATCCACTTACAGAAAAGGCCCAGCCGTTAGGCATTAGGCCAGTAGAGTAGATAAACATAGGACGAACGCGGTAAGAGCGGTTAGAAGCAGCTAGACCCACGCGAAGTTGCTTCCATTGTGTAGAGGCACGCATATCAATTTGAGTAGCGCCACCAATTCCACCAAAGGTATAATCAGTAGGGGCCAAACCAACGGTATTACTACGGTTGCGCATAGCGTCATTAAGACCACCCCAAAGGCTCCAAGTAGCAAAGCCGTTCTCGGGAGAGTTCATGGGCAATCCATTGATATAAACCGTAGAGTGCTCAGAATCATAGCCACGAATACGGAAACGCAAGGGGCTAAATGCAAAAGCGGCAGTACTATAAAATACATCTCTAGAAGAAGTCAATAGACCAGAGACATTAGAGCCGCCAGCACCAGAGCCTCCAGAAACATCTTGGTCCGAAAGGCTAACAGTGGGAATGAGGTCCTCACTAGAAAGCATATCAATGCCTCCTTCTTGGACCATGATGATTGTCCCTAGATCTTTGGTTCCTTCTGTAAGGTTTACATCTAGGCGGTAGGTGTTCCAACCTGCTTTGCTAAAAATAAGGGTGTGGCTACCTGCCGATAGCCCAGATAGCTCAAAGTAGCCCTCTTCATTAGAAGAACCGGCAGCTTCTTGGCCATCTACACTTAAGGCAACTCCATCTACAGGCCGGTTGTCACTATCCTTAAGCGAGCCTTTTAGCCCCGCCCCAGATTGTGCCCAAACCGTCTGCCCTAAGAGCAAAAGCAAGGCGAATAATGTGGTTAACTGTTTCATAAGCAGAATACTGTGCTATTTTAATAGTAAAATGAAGACCAACCTTTACCCTTGGCAAATCGATGCAAGCAAAAGCTAGCCCCTCCTTTTCGGGGGCAAAGTTAGCACAAATAAGAGAGAGCCCACCGAAACTTTCTTCGGAATTAACAATAAGTTAAAGTCATATTTGAACGAAACAGCACCTAAAAGCGGCCCAAGCCTTTATCTTTGCCTCGTTTTGGCCCTGTTTTGGCCCATCCGCTAGCAGCTTCGGCTGATTCAGATCTTATTTTTTTGCTCGAAACTAAAGAACGACTATCATGCACGCTCTCTTTAAACTTCCTGTTTTGGCCCTAGGCCTTTGCCTCTTGGCTTTGCAGCAACCCCTTAGCGCCCAAGATTATCAGGTGGCGCCAATCGGCTTTTATAACCTCGAAAATCTTTTTGATACCCTAGATACTCCCGATAAACGAGATGAGGAGTTTACGCCCACAGGCCGCAATAAATACAATACAGAGGTCTATCAATCCAAAATGAATAACCTCTCTAAGGTGATTAGCGAAATGGCTACCGATATTACCCCCGATGGAGTAGTTATTCTGGGCGTTTCCGAAATCGAAAACCGCAAGGTGCTCGAAGATTTGGTCCAACAACCCAAAATTAAAGACCGCAATTATAAAATTATCCATGAAGAGTCTCCCGATGCCCGCGGTATCGATGTGGCCCTGCTCTATAACCCTCGCTATTTCCGCGAACTTAGCCACAAAACCCTAGCCGTGAATTTTCCACGCAATGAGGGCGATGGCACTTACCACTCTCGCGATATCCTTTGGGTAGAAGGTGTTCTCGGCGGTACCGATACTATGCACATTTTTGTCAATCACTGGCCCTCTCGCCGTGGCGGAGAAAAACGCTCTTCTCCCCGCCGAGAACATGCCGCCAAACAATGTAAGGCCGTGATCGACTCGCTCATCAAGATTAACCCCAATACCAAAATCTTTATTACTGGCGACCTCAATGACGACCCCGTTAGCCCTTCTGTAAAAAATGTTTTGCAAGCCAAAGGCAAAAAGAAGGAGGTGCAAACTGGCGGACTCTTTAACCCCATGTGGAAAAAATACAAGAAAGGTAATGGTACCCTGGCCTGGAACGATAGCTGGAACCTCTTCGATCAAACGATCATTTCTTCGGCTTTCCTCAATAAAAAACAAGAGGGCTTTTTCTTCCAAAAGGCGGTGGTTTTCCGCAAAGGTTACCTTTTCCAAAAAGAGGGCAGATTCAAAAATGCCCCCAAAAGAACTTACTCTTTTGGCACTTTTATCGGCGGCTATAGCGATCACCTTCCCGTCTACAGCGTTTTCCTCCGCCGAGTACAACGATAAGCAATTAAACTTTTTCTCCACAAAAAGATCTAAGGCCCATGCTTTAGGTCTTTTTTCTTTTGGGGCTGCCCCTACGGCCCTTTGGGCCTTCGGGTCGGGCTGTCCGCAGCTCGCTGCTCGCTCGGCCCTGCAGGCTTTTTCGCTTCGCCACAAAAGCCTTTGGTCTGCCGCCTTCGGCGGCCCTGCTCTCATCCCTCAGCCGCGTCGCTGCGCTCCTTTTCAGGCCGCTGCGCGCCCTGCTAAATCCAAAAAAATAAGGCCCCATCAAAAATAATCGCCCCCCATTCTATTCGGCGGAGCAGCCTTCGCCCCACCAAATATTGTTTTTTGTTTGGCTTCTCTTAACAAAATTTATAAAGTTGTTTTTTAGGGCAATCCCCTTGAAAAAGGCTATTTTGGCCGCCGTAGAGCAGTTAAGCAAGGGAAATTATAACATTTCTCTAGGCTTCTCTTTTTATTCAAAAACGGACTACTGATAATTTTATCAATGATGCAGAATTTTAAAATGAGCAGCCTCTTTTTGCTGCTTTTTGGCCTCTTTTCTTTTAGCCTTATGGCCCAAAATGGCGGAATAAGGGGGACTCTTTTAGATGATGAAACGGGAATGCCTATCCCTTTTACCCCCGTCTACCTCAATAACGGAGAGTATAATGCCCTCTCTGGAGATGATGGCTTCTATACCATCGCTAATGTGCCTGCAGGCAGCTATCAACTCAAATGCCGTAGCCTCGGCTATGATAGTTTGGTAGTAGATGTAGAGGTTGTCGCCGGTAAGTTTATGACCGTAAACCTCAATATGGTCCCCTCAGCCGAACAGGTAGGTACGGTAACCGTAGATGCAGATAAGGAAAAAGCCCAAAATACAGTGCGGGTCTCTGTGGTCCAAGTTACCCCCAAAGATATTAAACGCCTGCCCTCTACAGGTGGCGAGGCCGATATCGCCCAATACCTACAAGTTATTCCAGGTATTGTCTTTACCGGCGACCAAGGCGGACAGTTCTATATCCGTGGTGGCGCCCCCGTCCAAAATAAAATTCTACTCGATGGCATGACCATCTCTAACGCTTTTCACTCTATCGGCTTTTTCTCGGTCTTCGAAACAGAACTGATCCGTAGCGCCGATGTCTATACCGGCGGCTTTAGCGCCAAATATGGCGGCCGCTCTTCCGCTATTGTCGATATCCGAACCCGAGATGGAAATAAAAAGCGCACAGCGGGAATGATTAGTATCAACCCTTTTGTCGCTAAAGCCCTAATTGAAGGCCCCATTATCCCCCTAGGCGATGATGGCGGAAGTAGCCTCTCTTATTTTGTGACAGCCAAGCATTCTTACCTCAATGAAAGCTCTAAGTTACTCTATAAGCCTATCCTCAGCCGTGAAGGAACTGCCGTTTCTGATAGCACACTCCCTTATAGCTTTACCGATTTTCACGCAAAGCTCTCTTTTAATGCCGCCAACGGTAGCCGACTAAATGCCTACGGCTTTAGCCATAATGATGTGGCCAATTTTGGCGATGTAGCTAAGTATAGCTGGAATTCTGCCGGCGGTGGAATCAATTTCCGTATCGTCCCCGGCGCAGCCAAAATTATTATGGATGGTACCCTGGCCTACTCACTCTATGGCTCTAACTTTGAAGAAGGCGACGGTAGCCGCGAACGCCGTAGCGATATCTCTAATTTTAACGCCAACTTTAATTTTACCTATTATATGGGCCTCTCTAGAGAGCTCAATTATGGCCTAGAGTTCAATAGTGTCGGTACCGATTTCGCCTTTGTGAACAATAACGGTATTCCCATCGGCCAAACTCAATCGAATACAGAGGTGGCCGGCTATCTCCGCTATCAAGGCCGCTTTGGCAATTTGGTGATCGAACCTAGTTTGCGCGCTCAATATTATGCCTCTTTGGGCGAGTTTAGAGCAGAACCCCGCCTGGGCCTTAAGTATAATATTACCGAAAATATCCGCATCAAAATGGCGGGCGGGATGTACTCCCAAAACTTAATCAGCTCTGTAGACGAACGAGATGTAGTTAACTTGTTTGTCGGCTTTTTGGGTGGCCCCGACCAACAGGTGTTCCGAATTACGGGCTACGATGAAGAAAGTCAATCGCCTGTTTATGAGGCCACCAATTCTAAACTGCAAACTTCTATTCATGCTATCGGCGGTCTAGAGTTTGACGCAGGCAAACATTTGGTCTTTAATGTAGAACCCTATATCAAATGGTTTCCCCAAATTATTGGCTTAAACCGCAACCGCACCGCCGATACCGACCAACTACAACCCACTTACATCGCCGAAGAAGGAAAAGCCTATGGCCTCGATCTCTCCGGAACTTATGAAAAAGATCAACTTTATCTCTATCTGGCCTACTCTCTAGGCCATGTCCGCCGAGATGATGGCCTGCAAGAGTTTCCCGCTCACTTCGACCGCCGCCATAACCTCAACTTTGTGGGCGCCTATAAGCTGAAGTTTAAGTCCCTACCCGAAGACCTTTCTGCAGAGGAACGCCGCAGACGTACCGAGTACCCCCTAGAGCTCTCGCTCCGCTGGAACCTCGGCTCAGGTTTCCCCTTTACGCAAACTCAAGGCTTTTTTACTAATTATAGCTTCCAAGACGGCATCAATAGCGATTATATTACCGCCAATAATAATCCCGATACCGAATTGGGCGTGCTCTACAGCGATGAACTCAACGGTGGCCGCCTGCCTTATTACCATCGCCTCGATTTCTCGGCCACTTATACCTTTGACCTCGGCCGCTATAGCAAGCTGCTCCTCAATGCCAGTGTGACCAATATGTACGATCGGGCCAATATTTTTTACTTTGATCGCGTCCGCTACCAAAGAGTAAATCAATTGCCTATCCTCCCCGCCCTAGGCGCTGTACTCAAGTTCTAAAAGGAACTATTATATATATAGAAAAGCCCGATTCTTTAGAGTTGGGCTTTTTTTATTGTTTTTTGGGGCCTGCCGCCTGCGGCGGCCGGGCCATTGCGCAGCTCGCAGTTCTGCTCGGCCCTGCGGCGCTTGCAGCGCCTTGGTCGGCCGCTTTGCGGCCCTGCTACATGTCCCTAGGCCTGCGGCGGCTTCGCCGCCTGTCCCCCGCAAAAAAATACCTTTTTTTAAAAAGGCGGCCACCAAAATACAAGCCGCTTACATCTAGTTAAATAGAGAAAGCGCTTAAAGGAGAAGAAGACGGCTCTGCCGCCTCTGGCCCAGAGAAAAAAAATACTTTTTTTTACAAGGCAAGCACCAAAATACAAGCCGCTTACATCTAGTCAAATAGAAAGTTCTTAAAGACGAATTGGGCGGCAATATATGCAGCCCCGCAAGGAAAAAAGCGAAATTAAAGGAAGTGCTTTAGTGATTTCCCCAAAAAAAAATTATTTTTGGCAGCAAATGCCCCAAAATGGCGGCCCAATAACTTCGGGCCAATCTATTCTTGTGGGCCAATCACAATTTTAATATCCTTTAATTAAGCTAGTTTCGCTTATGAACATTCCAGAAAATCTGAAGTACAGTAAGGACCACGAATGGGTTCGCCTAGAAGGGGAGTTCGCTTTTGTTGGTATTACTGATTTTGCCCAATCCGAACTCGGAGATATCGTTTATGTTGATATTTCTGAAGAAGGGGAGGACCTAGACGCTGATGAAATCTTTGGCTCTGTAGAAGCTGTGAAAACAGTTTCAGACCTAATGATGCCTATTAGCGGAGAGGTAGTAGAATTTAACGAAGGCCTAGAAGATAGCCCCGAGTTGGTTAACTCTGATCCCTACGGCGAAGGCTGGATGGTTAAAATCAAAGTTCGAGATGCTGCCGAAATGGACGATTTGATGGATGCCGCTGCTTATAAAGCAGCCATCAATGCTTAAGCGACTTTTTTCCTCAGCCTATTTTTTGGCCCTGATTGCCTTGGTCTTGCTCTCGCTTTGGCCCCTGCAATTGCCCGCTAGCCTAAATGGCTTGGGCTGGGATAAATTAGCTCATTTTCTTTTTTACTTTGGCCTACTGCTCTTGGGCAATAGCGTCTGGACCAAAAAAAGAAATAATCTCTATTTTAGCCTCGCTTTGGGCCTTCTCCTAGAGTGTTTGCAAGACCTTAGCCCTTACCGTCAATTTGACTATTGGGATCTGGCCGCAAATACAATGGGCGCCCTGATGGGCTACTATTTATTAAGGAAATATTCATTGTTTCAATAAACTATTTTTTTCACCCAAAACCACAGAATTATGCTGTTAGGATTCCTCTCTAACGACTTTCTGATGGCGAGCATTATGGTCTCTGGAAGCCAAATTGTAATTAGCCTCGTTGGGCTGATTGCGGTTTCTGCCGGAGCTATTTTTGGCTACAAATCCTATTTGGCTAAGCAGAGCGAAAAGCTCATGCAGGCCAAGGAAGGAAAGGAAGATGCCAATTACTCGGCCATTACTAGAAAGTACGAGGAGGTGAATGTGTTTAAGCACTCGCCCATGGTGTACCGGGCAGGTTTGGCATGTTCGCTCTTTGTGGTCTTCTTGGCGCTAAACTGGACTCAAACCGAATGGGAAGAGTTTGCTTTTGAGGAGGAAACGGTGATCGAATCAGAAGAAATTCTGATTGATGTGCCTAACACGCCACCACCTCCGCCTCCGCCACCACCGCCACCACCACCGCCACCTCCTCCCACGCAGGTACAAATTGATGATACCAAGCCGGAGCCTCCCCCTGAGCCACCTTCTCAGGATGATGAGCAACAGGATCAGGAAGGAGATAAAGATGGTAAGGAAGGAGGAACAGGTGCTCCACCTCCCCCTCCGCCCCCGCCACCTCCTCCCCCCCCTCCACCTCCCCCCAAAGCCCCCGAGGTTTTTGAGTTTGTGGAGCAGTTTCCTCGCTTCCCCGGTTGTGAGGATAAGGAAGGCTCTGATGCAGAAAAGAAGCAATGTGCTGATTTGAAGCTCCGTGCCTATTTGGCCAAAAAAGCAGGTTATCCCGCTATGGCCCGTGAAAATGGCATCGAAGGAACCGTTTACGTTCGTTACATCGTACTAGAAGATGGCCGTATCGCCAATGTTGAAGTCGTTCGCGACATGACTGGCGGTGGAGGACTAGCAGAAGCTGCCCTCCGTGCTGTGAAAAGTATGAATAGTATGAAGGAAAAATGGACCCCCGGTCGCCAAAGAGGTAATCCCGTACGTGTACGTATGGTAGTGCCCATCAAGTTCCAATTGAACTAAATCTTGGCTTAGGCCAAACGCTATAGAGCTACTCCCTTGGGAGTAGCTTTTTTTTTGGCCCAAAGCAAGGCATCTTGGCCCAAAACGACCGAAGGGAGTAAGGCGCGCAGCGCCTCGGCTGAGGGATGGAAAGCAGGGGCCCGAAGGGCCAGACCCAGCCGCCAAAGGCGGCGCAGGGCCGAGCAGACCTGCGAGCTGCGACACAGCCCGACCCGAGCCGATAATTCATGAGGGTTTCAACCCTCATTTTATATCGCTTCGCAAAGCGATACCGCTTTGCGCTGGGTTTCAACCCGGCGGAAGGGGCAGCCCCAAAAAAATAGCCTCCTAATAAAAATGAGGGCCAAAGCTTAAATAAAAAAGAAGATTGTGTATATTTTGGGTCTTGGAATCAAAAGTTTGTTTGCTTCCCACTAAACTGACATCAACAATCAATTTAAGCTGCTGCTTAGTTGCCTCATAATTAGGCAGTAAGGAGGCAGAAGATAGAAAAACAACAAAATATATGTCTACTGTAGAAAAACGATGGCTGAAAAATTACCCCCAAGGCGTTCCTCATGAAATCGATTTTGGAGGATACACCAGCTTAGTAGATTTGGTTAATGAGAACCTGAAAAAATATGCAAACCGTCCCGCTTTTAGAAGTTTTGTGGGCAGTTCAGAAAAGGCCCTTAGCTTTGCGGAGGTAGATCAGTTATCGAAGCAGTTTGCGGCCTATTTACAAAATGATATGGGCCTTAAACCTGGCGATCGCTTGGCGTTGATGATGCCCAACCTTCTACAGTATCCTATTGCTCTTTTTGCGGCTATGCGTGCGGGTTTGACCATTGTTAATACCAATCCGCTTTATACAGCCAGAGAAATTGAGCATCAATTTAATGATGCAGAGGTAACTGCGGTGATCATTGCCGAAAACTTTGCGGCCGAGCTCGAAAAAGTAATCGATAAGACCCAAGTGAAACGCAATAAGGTGATTGTTGTGAGCATTGGGGAGATGTTTGGCGGCTTTAAGGGCTGGCTGATCAATTTTGCGGTGCGCAATCTTAAGAAAATGGTCCCTAGCTATAATTTGGCTGGGCATATCAAATTTAAAAAGGCCCTCAATAAAGGGAATGCTAGCCAGCTCAAAATGGCTACTGGCGGCCAACTCGATGATGTAATTTGCCTACAATATACGGGCGGTACTACTGGGGTGGCCAAGGGGGCCGAACTGACCAATAAAAACCTATTGGCCAATGCTTTTCAGGTAGAAGGCTGGATCAAGAGCGCCAATATCAAAGAAGGACAGGAGCGTATCTTAACCCCGCTTCCGCTCTATCATATTTTCTCCTTTACGGTAAATTTACTTTGTTTGGGGACTTCTTTTGGTGCCTGCAATGTTTTGGTGGTCAATCCTAGAGATTTACCCGCGGTGGTGGACATCATGAAAAAGACGCAGCCGTCTATTATGACTGGCGTAAATACCTTATTTAATGCCCTTTTGAATCATGCAGAATTTGCGCAGCTCGATTTTTCTAAGCTACAGATTGTTATTGGGGGAGCCATGGCTATCCAGAAACCCGTGGCTGAAAAATGGAAAAAAGTAACGGGTTCTACCTTGACAGAAGGTTACGGCATGACCGAAGCCTCTCCGGTGGTTTCTGTCAATCCGCTCTATGATGAGGGCCGTATTGGCACCATTGGTTTGCCTATTCCCTCTACCGAAATTCGCATTTGCGATGAAGAAAATAACCCCTTACCTTTGGGCGAGGCTGGAGAAATTCAAGTTCGGGGGCCTCAGGTGATGAAGGGCTACCTCAACCGCCCAGAAGCTACGGCCAAAACCATTATTGACGGTTGGTTGCGCACTGGAGATGTGGGCATTATGGATGAAGATGGCTTTGTAAAAATTGTGGACCGCATTAAGGACATGATTTTGGTTTCGGGCTTTAATGTTTATCCCAACGAAATTGAGGAGGTCCTTGCTGCTCATCCCAAAGTTTTGGAGGTGGCCGCAGTTGGCGTTCCCGATCCCAAATCTACGGAGGCCGTTAAGGTCTTTGTGGTTAAAAAAGATCCTTCTTTGACCGAAGAGGAGCTACGGGCTTTCTCTAAAGAAAACTTTACGGGCTACAAAAAGCCTAAGCATTATGAATTTAGAGAGGAGTTGCCCAAGACCAATGTGGGTAAAATCCTTCGCCGGGCCCTAAGAGATGAGGCCAAACAGGCATAAGAATTTATTTAGGACGAAAAGGGGCTTCGGCCCCTTTTTTTTGGAGAAAAAAAAGCAGTATGCTCCGATTTATGCTCATTCGGCTTCTCAAATGGAGCCTTTTCTTACTCTTGATTGGCCGAGCTTGGCAGCACTTTTTTTGGTCGGCACCCTATGAATATATTTTACCCGCCAGCTGGGGCCCCGATGGGGTCGACCGCTTTACGCATTTGATGGGCTGGTTTTATATTTTGGGCGCAGCCGCCACGGTCTTTAGCGATAGCCGAAACAAGGGCCGCATTTTTATTTGGCAGGGGGGCGCACTGATGGTCTTGGCTTGGCTTTACCAAATTGAAGCCGGCGCCTATTGGCCCAGTTTTTTTGTGCACAGTTTGCAGTTTTCTTTGCCTTTTAGCTACTATTTATTGCTCTTTAGCAAAAAACCGGTGCAGAAAATTGTCTGGCGAATGAAAATGGCCCTTAGCCTCAGTCTCTTGGCCTACGCCTTTTATGCCCTAGATATTCATGCGCCCAATCAAATCAATTGGCAGGAGGCCCTACAAGATAGTTTTGGCCTAAGCTATGGCCGCAGCCGCCTGATTTTACAAATTATGGGCGGAGTAGAGCTGGCCCTGATTCCCCTACTTTGGTTTAAACCTAGCCAAAAAGCGGCTTTTTGGGGCATTTTTGCCTGGGGAATATTTATCATGATCAGTAGCATTGGCCTACTATTTTGGGAGCTGCCTTACTGGAAATCCATGCTCCGCTCTACCTGGGAGCTCCTCTGCCTAACGCCCAACCTAGCCTTTTCTTACGTCCTTTGGCGCTATGTCGTTTTCCGCCAAAAGTATGAAGATTTTTAACTGAATTTAGCCTAGCTTTTTGCTGGGCTATTTTTTTGGGGCAGCCCCTTCGGCCTGCGGCCTCGGGTCGCTATGTTGCGGGGCTCGCTGCTCGCTCGGCCCTGCGTCGCTTCGCTCCTCGGTCTGGCCTTCGGCCACCCACTCCACAGCGCTCAGCCGCTCCACCTCATTTTTTGCTCAGAACAAACAGCTTCGGCCCTAAAACAAAAAAAGCAAGCAGCTTCCCCAAGCTACTTGCTAAATATTAATCCCCATGATTTACCCCAAACTTAATTGGATAAGACAAGGTATTTCCTTCTTGTCTATGACAAAGATAGGGCAGGGGGCATTATCTTTTTTGCTGATAAGACCTAATGCCTAAAAATAGGTAGTCTAGCCTATCGATCTAGGTATTATGCATAAACTCAAGAAGGTCACCATCTTGGACCAGATATTCTTTACCTTCTTGGCGCATAGCGCCTACTTCTTGGGCGCCTTTCCAGCCGCCTAGCTCTACAAATTTTTCATAGGCTACGGTACGGGCCTTAATAAATCCTCTTTCAATATCAGAGTGAATAACACCAGCTGCCTGAGGCGCTTTGGTTCCTCTGCGAATGGTCCAGGCACGGACTTCTTTCTCGCCAGCCGTAAAATAAGTAATCAGCTCGAGTAGGTTGTAGCAAGCCCGAATCACACGGTTTACGCCAGGTTCTTCTAGGCCCATATCGGCCAAAAATTCTTTGCGCTCTTCTTCTTCTTCTAGCTCGGCAATATCGGCCTCAATAGCAGCAGAAACGAGAATCACTTCTGCGTTTTCTTTGGCTACGGCTGCCTTGAACTTTTCGGTATGCTCATTTCCTGTAAGTACAGAAGCCTCATCCACATTACAGATGTAAATAATGGGCTTGGCCGTAAGCAATTGCAATTCTTTAAAGAATTTTTCGTCATCTTCGCTGTCTAGCTCATCAAAAGAACGAGCAGGCTGCTCTTGCTCCAAATGCGCAATGAGTTCTTCTACAATTTTGAGTTGGCGCAAAACGGTACGGTCTAGGGCTTTGGCTAGTTTTTGCAGACGTTGTTTGCGTTTTTCCAAGGTTTCCATATCCTTGAAAATCAATTCCAAATCAATGGTTTCTTTATCGCGAACGGGATCTACTCCACCGTCAACATGTGTTACGTTTCCATCGTCAAAGCAACGGACCACATGCATAATCGCATTGACTTCACGGATGTTAGCCAAAAACTGGTTGCCCAGGCCTTCGCCTTTACTCGCACCACGAATGAGGCCCGCAATATCTACAATCTCTACGGTAGTAGGAACTGTTTTTTGGGGTTGAACAATTTCCTCTAGCTTGTCCAAACGATAATCCGGAACAGTAACCACCCCAACGTTGGGGTCTTTGGTGGCAAAAGGATAGTTGGCCGCTAGTGCGCCAGCCTGAGTAAGTGCGTTGAAGAGTGTCGATTTTCCCACATTGGGCAAACCTACAATACCACATTGAAGAGCCATATATAGCGTATAGTTTTGAGGGCCTCAAAAAGAAAGGGGCCGAAGCCCCTTGTATTCATTTGCCGCAAAAATAGCGAACTTATAGAAAAAAGGGCAGAATTCCCTCTTGTTTTTTAGACATGTTTATAAACGATGCAGTTAGCGTGCATCCCACCACCTACTGAAGAGAGAATAATATGGTCTCCCGCCTCAATTTGGTGGCCGTCCAATTTTCCTTTTAGGATATGGTCCAATAACATAGGGACCGTGGCCGCCGAACTATTTCCCCATTTGCCTACGGTCAAGGGAAAAACGGTTTCGGGCATTTGGCGGTCGTGCATGCTGTATAACTTTTTACACAACTGACGAATCATTTTTTCATTGGCCTGATGAATCAAAATCTGCTTGAGGTCGGCAATATCTACATTCGCCTTTTTTAAACAGGCATCCATAGTGGCCGGCACCTTTTCCATCGCATATTTATAAACAGAGCGGCCATTCATTTTTACAAACAGACGGTCCTCATCTACTTCTTCATTATAAGAAGCTCCCATCCGAAGAAAATCGGCTCCCTGCACGCTATCGGTTACCGTTTTATGGCAGAGAATTCCCGCAGGCTCTTCCGATTCAAAACGCTCCAAAATAACCGCTCCGGCACCATCGCCAAAAAGCATAGAGTCCAAATCATGCGGGTCCAATACTCTAGACATCACATCAGAGCCAATCACCATCACCCGCTTGGCATCGCCCGAACGCAAATAATAATCCGCCTGAATTACGCCCTGTACCCAACTTGGGCAACCAAACAAAATATCATAAGCTACACAGTCCGAATTGACAATCCCCAATTTTTGCTTGACCTTAGCCGCAACATTGGGGAGCATATCAGTATAATGCGTCTTCGAGTTGACATCACCAAAATTATGGGCCACAATAATATGGTCCAAACTTTCGCCATCTATTCCAGAGCTCTCCAAAGCATTTTTGGCCGCCAAATAAGCTAAATCAGAGGTGTTGATATGCTCTTGGGCATACAAACGCTCGGTAATGCCAGAAATTTCAGCCAATTTGGCTACAATTTTCGCTGGCTCCTTTAGATTCTTCTCGCCATTGGCCTTATAAAATTGATAGTCGGTAAAATCTTGATTGGGGACCACGACTTGAGGCTCATAAGAACCTGTTCCCACAATCTTACTATAGTATGCACACATATTAAAAGCAGCTAATTATTGGTATTTAGGATATTGTTGGCCGAGTTTGCCCTCCGCCTAGGCACAAAGGTAATATTTTTAAAACGATTTCTCTTTTAGTGAGATACTTGTTGGCCCTATCTGCCCCTAGTCTGGACCTTAATATAATTTTTTTTCTATTATTTCTTTTGGGGCCCGCGGCCAGTTCGGCCTTCGGCCTCAGTTGGCCGCCGCTATGCTGCGCCGCTCGCAGGTCTGCTCGGCCCTGCGTTTTTTTCGCTACGCTCAAAAAACTGGGTCTGGCCTTCGGCCACGGCTGCGCAGCGCTGGGCCTGCACAACCTTAGTTTTTTCTCTGGTCTTTTTTCTTCGGCCCAAAAATTCCCCTTTCAATTAGCGGCTTTCAATTAGCAGCTGGGCCAAAAACTGCGGTGGTCTGTAGGTTGAAACCTACAGCCAGGCAACAAAAAGGGATTTCATTTTAAATGGAGGTTTAAAAACCTCCATAAAAAAACAGGGATGACAATTTCTTTTGGGAAAAATCAGTGGACCAAAAATCATCATGTTCAAAGCGGCAGAGGATTTTAATCCTCTCCGCACTATAGATGTAGAATGGAGTTGTTGTATGGCTGTGGGTTTCAACCCACAGATTCAAAACAACAACCGCCCAAGCACAACCGCCAAAAAAATCCCCTCGAATGAGGGGATGACAATTTTTTTCTTAGCCTAGGGCCTTGTCCCTAGGATTCCTATGAAATTTATGGGGGAGATAAAATTCCCCTTTCAATTAGCAGCTTTCAAATAGCAAGCGGCAGAAAAATCAAACTAATTTTTCTGCCGCTTTTTTGTCTAAAAAATTATTAGTCAGTCTATTGACATTAGTGTTTTTTAGTCTTAACTTTAAGAACAACAAAAAATATAGCCCCATGATAAATCTCCAGCAAAAATTTCAGGATTATAAACTGAGCAAAAAAATGCTCAAGGAATTTTACGGCATTTCTTATCCGACCTTGCGCAAACGCCTAAGAGATGCGGGTTTGGACGAATTTATTGGCCGCAGAAAATTTATGTTTGGGGAGTTTCTCCTCATTTTTCGGGCATTGGGCCAACCCGAACAAATTTTTACGGAGCTGCAAGAGCTAGCGCAAATTTATGAGCAACTCATTAACTTGGGTTTGTTGCAGGGGCAATCGCAAAAAGATTTGCCGCAAAAAGGGCAAAAAAAGGAGGAAAATCTTCCTTCTTCGCCAAAATTATGGCTTTTGCAAGCTCCTTTGACTTTGCTCCACCGCTTTATTGCTCTTTATTATCAAGTTTTGCTAAAAGGCTGGGATCTATTGTATGGTCCAACAAAAAAATATGCTGCTCAAGAAGCTGCATAATAAAACAAGAAGCAAAACTGCCGAAGAAAAAAGCCCAAAGAAAAAAATTAGATGAGCGGATGAGCGATGCGCAGCAGTGGCCGAAGGCCAGACCAAAGCGGCGAAGCCGCTGCAGGGCCGAGCAGACCTGCGAGCTGCGAAGCGTAGCGACCCGAGCCGAAGGCGAGGGGCAGCCCCAAAAGCTTATAAAAAGCACTAAAAAAAGCGAAAGAGGATTTTATCACTCTGTTCGCTCATTTTTTTCTAGACTTAGCGTCCCAAATATTGTCTGCGCATTTCCCAAAGTAAAACGCCCATGCTCACCGAAACATTTAACGAATGTTTGCTGCCAAATTGCGGAATTTCAATGGCGCCATCTACCAAAGGCAAGAGTTCGGCATCCACGCCTTTAACTTCATTGCCAAAAATGAGGGCAATGCCTTCTTGGGCGCTCCAAACAAACTGTTCTAAAGAATGGCTGCCAAAAGTTTGCTCCACGGCATACACTTTATAGCCTTTTGCTTTGGCCGCAGCTATAGCCGCTTTATTTTCTTCAAAATATTGCCAATCTACAGCTCTATCGGCGCCCAAAGCCGACTTCATAATTTCTCTTTGGGGCGGTTGGGCCGAAATTCCCGTCAAAAAAATGCCTTCAATGCCAAAAGCATCGGCGGTGCGAAAAGCAGCGCCCACATTTAGGGCCGAGCGCAAATTATCTAAAATGAGGAGCAAAGGCATTTTGGGTTGTTGCTTATACTCTTCAATGCTAGGCCGCTGTAGCTCTAGCATGCTCTTTTTTTTCAGTTCCATAATTTTGCAGACAAAAAAGCCTCCTCTACTTGATAGAGGAGGCTAAAGTTTATTGATTTCGCTTATTTAAAGGCGTTCAAACCCGTAACATCCATACCCGTAATGAGCAAGTGAATATCGTGCGTACCTTCGTAAGTCAATACCGTTTCTAGGTTCATCATGTGGCGCATGCAGGGATACTCGTTGGTAATTCCCATTCCACCATGAATTTGGCGAGCTTCGCGAGCGATGTCTAGTGCCATGGCCACATTATTACGCTTGGCCATAGAAACTTGAGCGGGAGTAGCTTTGCCGGCATCCATCAAGCCACCCAAACGCCAAAGCAAAAGTTGCGCTTTGGTAATTTCGGTAATCATTTCGGCCAATTTTTTCTGAGTCAATTGGAAACCAGCGATGGGTTTACCAAACTGCTCGCGCTCCAAAGAGTAGCGCAAAGCCGACTCATAACAATCCATAGCGGCACCCAAAGCACCCCAAGCAATGCCGTAGCGGGCTTTAGTGAGGCAAGACAAAGGACCTTTCAAGCCTTTTACATTGGGCAAAAGATTGGCTTTGGGGATGCGCGCATCTTCAAAAACCAATTCGCCAGTGATAGAAGCGCGAAGAGAAAGTTTTCCGTGAATTTCGGGTGCAGAAACGCCGGGGGTGTCCATATCGACAATCAAACCACGGATAACGCCTTCTTCATCCTTGGCCCAAACCACGGCCACATCAGCGATAGGCGAGTTGGTGATCCACATTTTTGCGCCATTGAGGATATAATGATCGCCATCTTCTTTGATGTTGGTAATCATGCCGGCGGGATTCGATCCATGATCGGGCTCGGTCAAGCCAAAGCAGCCGATAAATTCGCCAGCGGCCAATTTGGGCAAGTATTTCATGCGCTGTTCTTCGCTACCGAAGCGATAGATGGGGTACATGACCAAAGAACCTTGCACAGAAGCGGCAGAGCGAATGCCTGAGTCGCCACGCTCCAATTCTTGCATCATGAGGCCGTAAGTGGTTTCATCGGTACCTGCGCAGCCGTATTTTTCGGGCAAAGAGGGGCCAAAAGCGCCCAATTCTGCCAAACCTTTGATCAGGTGGCGGGGATAGATGGCTCGTTCGTAGCAATCCTCAATAATGGGAGAAATTTCGCCACGGACAAATTCGCGGACGGCATCGCGAGCAATTTTCTGCTCATCCGTTAGCAAATCGTCAATCATATAATAATCTTGGCCCTTAAAGCGGTCTTGTTTGGCCGAACGTTTAATGCTGTCTAGCAATTCTTGGTTTTGCATAATTGTACTATTATTTAGCTGTTAGCTTATCTTAATTTTATTTTTTTGGGGCTGCCCCTTCCGCTAGGTTAAAACCCAGCGCAAAGCGGTATCGCTTTGCGAAGCTATACAAAATGAGGGTTAAAACCCTCATGAATTATCGGTCGGGTCGCTCCCCTTAGGGCTCGCAGGTCTGCTCGGCCCTGCAGTTTTTTCGCTGCGCTCAAAAACTTGGGTCTGGCCTTCGGCCACCCTGCCGGGCAGCTCAGCCTGCGGCGGCTTCGCCGCCTGTCCTCTGCAAAAGGACCTCATTGTTGTTTTAAATGAGTGGTTTAGTCTTTCTCTAGCAAAGCTAAAAAAAACTACGAATGAGTTCAATATTTTCTAGGGCCTACTTAGTCAAAAGGGCTTTTTTCTTGGCGGGCCCCATTTTTAGTTCTAGTTGATAAAGGCCTGCGGGCAGTGTTTTCCAGTTTGGAATTTTGCATAAAAAGCGTTGTCCAAAAACGGCTTGATATTTTTTTGTATAAATCAATTGGCCAATTGGGCCATAGAGTTTTACTTCTACTTCTTCGTCAATGGCTTCGGGCCAGATGATAAAGAAATCTTCTTGGGCTTTGGCCATGGGCAGATAATAGAGATCTTCTTTTTCTTGAACCTCTAGATAGTGGCCGGCTCTGGCTTTTTTCCAGGCATCGAAAAGGGCGGGCACCCCATAGCCTAGGGCGGTATCGGGTTTTTTGTATTGGCTGCCTAGGCTTTCGGCTAGGCGAATGAGTTCTACATTGCTGTATTCGGGTAGGGCTTGCCAGAGGCAAGCCATGGCGCCGGCCAAGATGGGGGAAGAGAAAGAAGTTCCCGAATTAAAATTGTGTCGATAGCGGCCAACTTGGGCCACAATAGCGAAAAGGCCTCGGGCGGCTAGATTGGGTTTGACCAAATAGCTAGAATCAAAACCATAGGAGCTAAAAGCGGCATGAAAGCCATCGCGATCGGTGGCGCCAACGGTCAGGATGCTATCGGCATCGCCGGGGGCGGAGAGGTGGTGCCAGGGATCATTGCCTTCATTTCCGGCCGAAGTAACGACCAAAATGCCACGGCTAGCGGCTAGGTCGGCGGCTTGGGTGATGGTGGTGGTATTGCCATCTAGGTCTACATAGGCATAATCCATTTTGTCGTCATCAAAGTCGGCATAGCCCAAAGAGGAATTGATCAGGTAAACGCCAACGCTATCGGCAAATTCTGCGGCGGCCAGCCAGTTATATTCTTCAATGCGATATTCTCCGCCGGAGTCTTCGGTTTTGCATAAAAAGTAATTGGCTTGTGGGGCTGTGCCCATGACTTGGCCGGGCAAATTGGCGGCCATACAAGAGAGGACATCTCGGCCATGTTCGGAGCCTTCATAGACAAAGGTATCGAGTTGAACAAAATCGTAGCTGCCTAAAATTTGGCCCTTTTGGCGGAGCGAATCAAAGGCGGGGGTTTCTCTGAGGTCGGAAAAACCGCCATCAAAAACGGCTAGGGGCATATTTTGGCCTGCAAAACCGAGTTGGTGGAGATAATCGACTTGCAGCATATGGATTTGGTTTTCGCTCAGGCCATAAAAGTCGTCTTCTTTGGTATATTCGGATTTATATTCTCGGCGGCCGATGTAGTTGGTCCCTTCATTTTTTTTGCGGCTAAAGCCGACGGCTGCTGTTTTTTGGACAAAGGGCAGTTCTTGGACAAACTTGAGTTTTTGGCCATTGCCACGGATCACGGCGCCGTTTTTCCATTTGGAGCTATACTGAATGGCAAAGCCTTGGGCCTTTATTTGGGCCAAATAGCTAGGATCTACAGGTAAATCTAGGCTGTCGATCTTTATACCCATCTTTTGGCGGCGCTCAATGGCGGCGGAAGAGAGATACTCTTGAGGGTGAAAAATGCTGTAGGGGCTATTGTCCTTATGGTCAAATTGCACCCAAAATAAATCGTAATCTCTTTGGGCGAAAATAAGTTGGCTAGAGAGGAGAAAAACTAAAAGGTAGAGTTGCTTTAACATAGGCATTTTTATTCGTTCAATGCGGTTGGGGTTGCTTATTCTAATTTAAGCAAGATGCGGACATATTACAAAGCTTTGGGCTAAAGTTCGACCAATGGCAAAAAAAGAGGGCCAAAATGGTCTAGGGGGCGGCGCAGCCGCCCGGCTGAGGGATGGATAGTGGTGCGGCGTAGCCGCAGACCCAAGGCTTTTGAAGCAAAGCGAAAAAGCCTGCAGGGCCGAGCAGACCTGCGAGCCACGACACAGCCCGACCCGCCCGTAGGGCGGGGCAGCCCCCCAAAAAAATAAAAAAGGCCAGCCCTCGAAAAGAGGACTGGCCCAGCTGATTTAGCTTAAAAAGATTAGCCTTTACAATCTTTAGGTTTTTCGCCAATGCCAGATTCTTCGATGAGTTCGGCTAGGCGTTTTTCATAGAAATCGAGCAAAAGGTTGGTAATATTTAGCTCTACATCTACGCGGCGGTACTCGGCTCCACGCTCTTTAGAGGGGTGCTCATAGGCGCCAATTGTGATAGGAACCTTCATGAACTGAAGTTGTTCGCGGACCGTCCAGGCGCGGGCGATACCCAACTCCATATTGCTTTTTAGGTCAAAGCTCAATTCGCGTTCAGTTTTCTTCACGATAGTGTCGGCGGCTTCTTTTTCTCCCTTGCCTACAAAGTGCGTAAACTCGGTACCTTTGGGAACGCCCAAAGACTTTTTGTAGCGGTGGAAGCTAAAGGGGTGGCCATCGGTATGGCCTTCTAGGTAGATATAAAAATCTTTTTTACAGCGCATATTGGCTTCGCAGTACTTGCTTAGTACTTCGGTGTCTACCCAGGTAGCAATTTTCTTATAGTACTCGGGATCGCCCATTTTGGCGAGGTCGGTACCTTGGCAAAGGAAGGTCTGGATGACGTAGCGCACCCCAATTTTTCCGAGGGGCTCATAGAGTACCTCTGTATTACAGGGAAGTTTGTCGTTATTGAGGTCTAGGCGCATCATTTCGGCAGATTCGGGGCCAAAACGCTCGCGTTCTTCATGAGTTTCTTTTTGTGCTTGGCGCACGAGTTCCCAGTAGCGGCAGTCCCAAATTTGCTGACGAAGGCGAGTGATGCGGCAGCTCAATTCTTGATCGTATTTGAGCTTATAAGTTTTGGTATAGCTATCAATTTTGTCCATATATTCTTGGCCTTGCTCGCAGGTATTGACATTACCAACTAAGCACCAAGATTTCACCTGAGTAATTTTATCGCAGTAGTAGGGTTCTACGGTAAATTCTTCATAGATGGTGTCATTATTTTGGATAAAGCTGGCCCAAAGTTTATCGAGGGCAGCAATATCGCCACGGTATTTAGCCACTACAACTTTGAGATCCTCCCATTTGGCTTTGGTATCGGCTTGTAGGCTAGGCTTGGCCGAGGCCATCAATTTATCAATATCGGCTAGGCGTTGTTCGCCTTTGTAGCAAGCATTTACGCGGCCATCCATGATATAGGCACGGATTTGTGCTTCTTTATCGCAGTATTCAAAGGCAAAATCAATGCTATTGAGGGTATCTTGAGGAACAAACTCGGCCCAAGCTTCTTCTAGTTTAGCTTGGCGGGCGGCATCTTCCTTGACCAATTTTTCTAGGGCCTTAATTTTGGCCTTGGTCGTGGCGTCTAGGGTTGGATTATACTCTTTTTGCACCTCTGCAATTTTGCCGAGCATTTCTTCTCCAATGTTACAGTAATCTAGGGTTCCGGCCATGGTATAGGCCTTAATTTGCGCATCTTTTTCGCAGTATTCGCCCATATATTTTAGACTGGGGTCTACTTTTCCGCTGCTCGTAAATTGTCCCCAAGCTTTGTTGAGCACGGCCAAGTTTCCGTTGTATTTCTTCACTTCGGCTTCCAACCAACCGATTTTCTCGGCCAAATCGGCGGGAATATCATGGGTATTTTCGGCTTCTAGTTCTTTAATTTTGGCCAACATTTCCGAGCCATTTTTACAAACATCTACCATAGCCCGCAGCATATAAGCCTTCATATTGGGAATGGTATAACAGGTATAAAGAGGAACTTCGGGCTCAAAACCAGGCGATACATCGCTATCCATATAGGTTTTCCAAGCTTTGTTGAGCTGTCCCAAGACCTTAAAATGGGCCTTAGAGCGCTTAATTTCGCCGGGTAGACCTTCTACATCGGCAGCTTGCAAAGAGGTTTTGTCTACAATGCGCATGGCTTTGTTTTCAAACTGATTGAGGGCTTCCACCTCATTGCCTTCGCAATAATAGGCCATCGACATCATCTGATAATATTTGGCCAAGGTCCCTTTTTCACAAACTTTGCGGCCTTCTTCGGCGGCTTCTAGTTCGCCTCTAGAGACATCAAATTTCTGCAAATGACGCTTCCAAAGTACATCGACTTTGTAGTAGGCTTTCATTTTTCCTTCCAAATCGGCCAAGCGCTGCGAAAAGCCAGGATATTTATCGTACTGCGATTTATCCATACTTTTGAGCTCTTTCAAATAGCTTTCTGCATCAATCAATTCGTCGGCACAAAAGCTAGAGTTGGCATACATCAAATGATATTTGGCATAATCGCCCACGCTAGATTTTGGCGGCTTGGGCAGTTCAGAAACAGAGGCCGTCAGAGGGTCTTTTAAGAAGGCCTGCCAGGTTTCTTCAAAGTTGATGAGCTGGGCCTGCGCGCCTATACTCCCCATCAACTGAAAAATAAGCAGCAAAAACGCTGACTGTAAGATGTTTTTCATTTTTATTGGTTTTAATGAAACAGATATATGAGTCTTTCTGTGGGGTTAATTTTTTTGGGGCCCGCGGCCGGCTAGGCTTTGCCTAGGTCGGCCGCCGCTATGCTACGGGGCTCACAGGTCTGTTCGGCCCTTCGCAGGCTTCGCCTGCTCGGTCTGGCCTTCGGCCACCCACTCCGCAGCGCCAATAGGGCCTAAAGCTTTAACGAACTCTTAAAAATAGTATTTTAGCAAAGAGGAACAAAAGATTTTCAGCCTGCGCAAAAACTCGACCTAAAAGCAGGGGAACAAAAAAAACAGCCCCTAGGGGCTGTTTAGCTTAGCGGAGCGCTTTCCAGATGCGCTCTAATTTTTTGGCCTTAAAGCCAGAAGATAAAATTTCATTTTCTGCATTGAGCAGGACCAAAAAAGGCGGCTGTCCTTTTAGGGCAAAGGCTCGGCGAGCCGTGGCTTTATAATCTGTAGCATGCTGAAAAAAGGGCGTCTGTAATTGGTTGCTACTATCTTGCACATAGGTCCAAAATTCTTCTTTTTGGTGGGCAAAGGGAAAAATCGTAACAACTTGAATATCCTCTGGTGATTTGTCTTTTAAAAACTGCTCTACTTTGGTCAGGCCCTGCTGACAATGGCTACATTGGAAATGCCAAAAAAAGAGCAGGTAGTACTTGGCCTTACGGTTCTCCTTATAGTCAAAGCGTTGCTCTTTATGGTCTTGCAATTGAAAGTCAGGGGCTGCCATTTGCCCAAAAAGAGGAGCGCTAAGCAGCAAGAAAAAGAAAATGCGCCAAATCATAAATTAGTATTTATCAATCATGTATAAATCTACTAGTGGTTCTTCATTGAGAAAAACATCGGCAATGAAAACGCCTTGGTCCTTTTTGCCAGAAAGAGAGACCACATAAAAGCTAATTTGGGTCGATTTTTCTTCGGGCATTAACTTAATGGCTTTATACTGAAAACGACCCACTGCATCTTGGTTGCCTAGGGTGGTGGTCCAAACGGCCCGACCATCTACTTTTACAATTAGTTGTTTATCGCCAGCATTGGGGCGAGGCGCATAGGCAAAAACAAGGCTGTGCGGTTCAATGCTTTTTAGCTCCACATCTTGCCGAATGCTAGAGTTTTCGTCAATTTCGACAAAAGAGGTGCCTACAAAGTTATCGGCTAAGCCAAATTTTTTATAATCTGCTTCATCCGATAAAATTTGGGCCTTAATGCCGGGGCTCCCATTGCTGAGCAGAATTTCCCAACCCTCTAGGCTGTTTCGGAATTGACCATTGTTGATGAGGTTTTCTTTGTTTTGGGCAAAAAGTTGTAGGCTGAGGCTACAGAAGAGAAGTAAAACTAGGTTTTTCATTAGATGTTTTGCTTTCATAGTGTATAATATAAAATGGGGGAGGGTCTTGCTTCTAATCCAAAAATGAAGCCTTTTGCACCCTCTCCAAGACTTTTTTTCTGAAAAAGTTTAGGGAGCTAAAATGAGGATGAAAGCTGTTCTTCTAGAGCGAGTTATTTTTGTTTTTTAAGGATAGATTTTTGGAGGATAATGCTGTTTGCTGCGCTTACTTCAAAGCTTTCTTTGCCAATTTTAGCCGAGCTTTTTCGAACTTTATCTTTAGGGGCCATAATAATTTCTTTGTAGAGGGTATTTCCTTCTAGGCGGTCTACGGTAGTAATTTTATTATTGCCCACTTCAAATTGGCTATACAAGCTATTGCCCATTAAAATCATGTCAATTAGAATTCCATCTTGTTCATCGAGGATATAATGCCCTTGGGCTTGGCTTTTATCTTCTATTAAGAGGTAGTCTTTGAGAACCGCTTTGGGGACGAGTTGGCTAGAGTCAAATTCGGTGGTCCAGCTCCAAACGCCAGGCTTTTTGGCTAAAACCTCATGTCGGCAAGGAATTTTGCCTCTTAGTTGGCCATTGACGTACCAATGCATTTCGCCTTCATAGCGGCCTTCCCAATCTTTAGGAAATTGGCTAAGGCTATCTTTTGGAGAGAGAGAGGTAGCACTGGCTTCAGGGGTCACATTAGGCAGCACTTTTTTTTCTTGTTCTTTGCTTTGGCAGGCCAAAAGGCCTAGGGCCAAAAATAGGAGGATACTTTTTTTCATAGGGGAAATAGGCGCTAAAGGGTTAAGGAAGTTGATCTAAAAAGGATAAATAATTATTGCTAGAAAGCATAGTGGGAGAGAGGGGGCAGTTATTATTGCTAGCTAGGGCTGCGGACCAGTCAAAGTCAGAATTAAATCGCCAAGCCCAATCAAAATCATTTTGTCCTTCTACTCTTTGCAAAAAAGAGCGCATACTGTCAGGAGAGCTATCAATTTGGCAGAGCAGGGCTTCAAAGAGGGGTTCTAGCTGCTGCATTTCTTCTTTTTTGTAGGCTACGGTTTCTACTAGGGCCAAAAGTTGGGCGGGGGCATCGGGTTCGGCCCCAAGGGCAAGGTCCAATAAATAGCTAATAGAAAAGGCTTCTTGTAGTTGTTGGCTAATAATTCGTTGGTCAATACTGAGCATGGCATGGGCCAAAACGGCCTTTAGTTCTTCTTCATTGGCCAAAAAGCGAAGGAAGTCCGTAGAAAAATAAAGATAGCCGCCCGGGGCAACAAATAACTGCTCTTTTTCTGCTGCCTGAAAAATACGCAACTGCCAATTAAAGGTTTGGGCATGCTCAAACTGAGGCTGGGCCAAACAAAACAACAACTGACTATCTAAGTAGTTATAAGCTTGGGGGTAGTCCGTGGGCTGCAGCAGCTCTACTTCGGGCAAACTATCCCAATGGGCTACAAATTGTGCATCTATAGCTTGCCCAATTCGACTATCATCAGCAGCTTGCAACTGATGCTCAATTTTGGGGGCCTGCTTTTGGCAGGCACTCAAACTAAAGAGGATAAAAAAAGCAAGCAGATATATTCTAAAGACTGACATTTATAAGTAGTTAAACAGGCGTTAAAATGGGCCGCAAAATACAAAAAAAGGTGGCTATTTTATAATGGCTGTTTGTATCACTAAAGCGGACTAATTATCTAAAAAAGGGGCTAGGTTACTTCGATCACTTTTTATTCTGCCCGAAAGTATTATATTGTCTCCAAATAAAACCGTAGAGTCATTTTGAAGCAATTCGGATTATATTTACTCATCTGTACTTTGCTCTTGCCCCTTAGTCGGCCTTTGCAAGTATACCTTTCCTATAAGCTACAGCAAGAGCTTATAGCAGAGGAGTTTTGTGTAAATAGAAACATTCCCGATGAGTTTCCTATGTGCCAAGGTAAATGTTACTACAAAGAGCAGCTAAATAATTGGGCCGAAGATGCTGAAGAGCAGGAAGAACAAGGCCTAGACTCGAAAAAAGAGCTGCACATTAACTTTTTGTATGAGGAATTGCGTCCAGCTACAACTAGACTGAGCAATGCCCTTATTTCCATTCCCTTTATTTTAGAACCTGCCCCTTTTCCAGCCTATTATTTTTCTGAAAATCCTGGGCCAGGTCTCTCTGTCTTTCATCCTCCACTTCTAGGATAAATTCAATCCAGCATTTGAATTTTATGGTGTTCAACAAGCTAAAAATCAGTTTGTTGGGCCTGTTTTTATTATCCTAATAAAGTGGAATCTCATGACTATTCACGCTATATATCAGCCCCAAGATGGGCCGCAACTTATTGATATGCAATTGATTCAGCCCAAAGCTGAATTGCAACTTCCTTTGCTAGAAGGAGGCTATAGTTTCTTTTATTTGTCGGCTGGCCAACTTAAGATGGAGCTCAACCGTCGCCAAACAACCTTAAAAGCTGGCCAAGCACTTTTGCTTCGCCCCGATCAAATTCTGCTTTCTGCAGAAGGAGAGGCCGCAGAAGGCTATCTGTTTTCTTTTTCGCCTGCTTTTTTCGAGCAACGCTATCACAATAATATTCTCAAGGCTTTTGCCTTTGTGCAAAAAGGCCTTTTGGCCCTAGTCGATTTGCCTCAGGATGCGGTAAGCAAACTAAATGTTTTGCTGGCCTGTATGTATAATGACTACCAGCAAGAGCCGCAGCAATTGGCCGTATTGCGCTCTTATGCCAATATTATTTTCTTTGAATTGCAAGAGCGTTTTGCTCCCGAAAAAATGGCCCGCAATATTCAATTGGCCCGTCCTAACCGACAAGAAGAAAAAATGCTAGAGTTTGAGCAATTGGTAGAGGAGCATTTCCAGAGCTCTAGAGCCCCCTCTTTTTATGCGCAAAAGTTATTCATTAGCACCAATTACCTCAATAAATTGTGCAAACGCGTTTTTGGCAAAACCTCTGGGGCGGTTATCCGCAAGAGAGTGCAACTAGAAGCCGAGCGCCTGCTTTGCCATAGCAACCTCACTATTGCCGAAATTTCTCAGCAGTTGGGTTTTGAAACGCCCTCTTATTTTATTACGTTTTTCCGTAAGAGCCAAGATTGTTCTCCAGAGCAATATCGCCAAGGCCTACAACAAGAGTTGGTTTCTGCCTAAGCCTCATTTTACAGCTAAAGAAAAGACCCAAAATCCTAGATTTTGGGTCTTTTCTTTTTTAGCGGCCCAGTCTTAAGGCCGTGAACGACAAGCTTATTTTTTGTCTGCTGCTTTAATTAAACTTTAAGAAAGCCAAGCCTCTTTTGTAGAAGGCTACTGAATTATGTAATTTGTTGGGCGGCCAAGCGCTGGCTGTTTCGCTCTATTTGGCCGAAGGCCAAAATGGCCTAGCGATGCGAAAGGGGGCGGCGAAGCCGCAGACCGAGGAGCGGAGCGACGAAGGGCCGAGCGAATAGCGAGCCCTGAAGCGTAGCGCCGCAAGGCGAAGCCGCAGCGGAGGCCCCAAAAAAACGAACATCATCAGCAAATTACAGAAACTATGAGAACGCTTTACACCCTTCTTTTGGCCAGTATGGCTTTTGGACTTTTTGCCCAGCAGGGCCAACCTCAATCGGCTGCGGCCAGAGGGGCGGCCTTGGGGAATGCTTCGGTTGCTTTTACCGACATCAATGCTGCTTATAGCAACCAAGCGGGCCTTGCTTTTTTGGAAGAATTGAGCTTTTCTGCCTATGGCGAGCGGCGATTTTTGGCCGAGGGGCTCAACTCCTTTTTGTTTGCGGCGGCCTATCCCTTAGAAAATAATCAGGGGACCTTTGGGTTGACGCTAAACTACTTTGGCTTTTCGGCCTATAATGAGCAAAAAATTGGTCTGGCCTATGCCAGAAAGCTATCGGAGCGTTTTGCTTTGGGCGTACAATTAGATTATTTGGGGACAAGGATTCCGACTTATGGCTCGGCCAATAGTTTTACCTTTGAGTTGGGCTTGACGGCCAAAATTAGTGAAGAATTGACATTAGCAGCGCATGTATATAATCCAGTACATGCCAAATTGGGCCAATTGGACGAGCGTCTGCCGGCCCTTTTTAATTTGGGTTTGGCCTATCATCCCTCTGAAAAAGTGGGTATTTATGCGGCCCTAGAAAAAGACATTTACAATCAGCCTTTTGGGGCTAAGGCTGGTATTGAGTATCAGGCGCATAAGATATTTAAGTTGCGGGCGGGCATGCAGCTCAGTGATTTGAGCCAGCTTTCTTTTGGTTTGGGCTTAGACCTAGACGAGCTGCAAATTGATTTGGCCACGGCCTATCATCAGGTACTTGGGTTTACGCCTTCTTTTGCCCTAAGTTATCGCTTGCAAAAAACTGAAAAAGCCGCCGAGGCCAAAACAGAAGAAGAATAAAATTGCCCATTTAATACTTTGTCCATTATGTTAAGACGATCATTATTGGGCCTGTTTATGGGCCTGACTGCCAGCCTTTGGGGGCAGGTAGATACCACAGACGCTCCTTTAGATGACAATAGCGCCACGCAAATCCAGATTGAAAACTTGGTGGATGATGCGGATGCGCAAGAATTTGATTTTGATACGGAATTTGAAAACCTCGAAATCTATCAACGCAACCCTTTAGACATCAATAAGGCGAGCCGGGAGGAGCTACAGGCGCTGAATTTACTGTCGGCCATTCAGATTCAGGCTTTGATTAACTACCGAAATCGCTTTGGCCAAATTTTTTCGCTCTATGAACTCCAGGGCGTGCCCACTTTTGACCAAAGTAGCATTGCCAAGATTCTGCCCTTTGTCAGTCTAGAAGCTACTAAGGAAATGGAGGCTTTTAGCTTTAAACGGGCCTTTAAATATAAGCGGCAGCAAGTCTTTATGCGCTATCAGCGAAATATAGAGGATCAAGCTGGCTTTTTGCCTCAGGATGGGGAAGATCCCGACTTTTTGGGGAGCCCCGATAAACTTTATTTGCGCTATCGCCTGACCTACAAGGACCGTTTGAGTATGGGCCTGACTTTAGAAAAGGATGCGGGCGAAGAATGGCTGACGCCTTTTAGTCAGAAAAATCAGACGAAATTACCCGATTATTTTTCGGCCCATTTCTTTATCAAAGATTACAATAAATGGGTCAAAGCCATTGCCTTAGGCGACTATCAGGTCTATTTTGGGCAAGGGCTCACCACCTGGAGTGGCTTTGGTACCCGAAAGGGGGCGGCTGTGCTTAACATTAAGCGCTTGTCCAATAAAATTCGCCCCTATAGCTCGGTCAATGAGGCTTTGTTTATGCGGGGTGCTGCGGCCACGATTGGCGGCAGCAAATGGGAGGCGACAGTCTTTGGTTCGCACCGTTTTAGAGATGGCAATATCTCTTTGGTCCAAACCGACAGCCTAGATGATTCTTTTGAGGTTTTAGAGGTTTCTTCTTTGCAATTGAGTGGTCTGCATCGAACCGAAAACGAATTGGAGGACAAAAATAGCTTGCAGCAAATTACCACAGGGGCCAATATGACCTATAAGGCCAATACTTGGCGAATTGGCGCAAATGTAGTCTATAACCACCTTAGCGATTCTTTGGTCCGCACGCCTCGCCTTTATCAAAAGTATGCCTTTAATGGGCAGTCGCTGCTCAATGCTAGCCTAGATTATAATCTGGCCTACAAAAACTTACAGTTTTTTGGCGAAACGGCGGTTAGTGATAATGGCGGTTTGGCAACCATCAACGGTCTGACGGCGGCCCTAGACGAAAAAGTGAGCATGGCCCTGATTTATCGGAATTATGCCAAAAACTACCAAACCCTAACGGGCAATGCCTTTGGCGAGTCTTCTGGAACCAATAACGAAAAGGGCCTATATATGGGCCTGAATGCCAATTTGGGCCGTGGCCTGAGCTTTAGCGGCTATTTTGACCTCTTCGTTTTTCCCTGGCTGCGCTCCAATATTGACGCGCCCTCCAAGGGGCATGAGTATTTTGTTCGCCTAGATTATCAACCTGCTTACCGCTGGAACCTCTATTTTCAGTATCGCTTTGAGCAAAAAGAAGGCAACCGCTCTGATAATGCCACGCCTTACGATTATCTGATTAACAAAAAGCGGCAAAATGCCCGCATTCATTTTCGCTATCGCCTGAGCCGAGAGTGGGAAATCCGCAGCCGAGCCGAGCTATCTTTCTATGAGGATCATGAGTTCAGCAAGGGATTTATGATGTACCAAGACTTGGTTTGGTCGGCCCGTTTTGCGCCCCTCAAGGTCCAAACTCGATTTGCCGTTTTTGCCACCGAGGATTATGACACTCGCATTTATGCCTACGAAAATGATGTGCTTTATGCCTTTTCGGTGCCCGCTTATTATGGCCGTGGCAGCCGATTTTACATCAATACGAGCTATAAATTTAATCGAAAACTAACGCTTTGGGTCCGTTATGCACAAACCTATTGGGCCGATCGCGAGGAGATTAGCTCGGGCCAAAATCTAATTCTAGGCAATACTCGCTCAGAACTAAAAGTGCAGCTCCGCCTGAAGTTTTAAGCCATTTTGCCCCATTTTTTAAGCAGCAGTTCAGTTTTGGACTGCTGTTTTTTTTGGGGCCTCCCGCCTTCGGCGGGCGGGCCCTTTCAGGGCTCGCAGGTCTGCTCGGCCCTGCGGGCTCATTTCATTTCGCCCTAGGTCTGCCGCTACGCGGCCCCCTTTCAGGCCCCTAGGCCGACGGGCCTTCGGCCCTTTTTGCAGATTTTCTTTAGATAGCTACTAAGCTATAATTATTGGTCGAATCAAAAGCAGCAGGATGCGTACCTTGAAAATTACTAATAAGCTCTTCAATCACTTCTGGATGCCCTTGAAAGATAGTGTACCAAAGGCTAAAAAAGCCATGAGTTTGCGCTACTCTTACAACCCACTTAGAGGCTATCTCTCCATTTTCATAGTCTTCAAGTATATTTTGAGCAATTCCTGCTGTTTCAAAACGCTTTTCGTAACGGTCATCGCCTAGCGTGGCTGTTCCAGCTACATCTGATAAGCGAACAAGCTCGATAAATGCTTGGCCTTCTGGATTGTTAGCCGAAATTAAAGAACTATCTGGATCAACTTCGAGGTCTAACATCAGGTTGTTTGTATGGGGCAACCTAATGCCTAAAGTGATTGGGTTTTTTATGCCTTTATGGATATTACAGCTAGCACAGGCTAAGAGAAAGTTATCCCAAACGCATTCTAAATTAGGGACCAAAGATTTGGGTTGGATATGCTCTACCTGTAATGCTTTTTTATCATTGATATGTCGCTCACAGTAGGAGCAATATTCTCCTAAAGCTTGAATTAGATCTGCTTTGGCTTCTCCATAAGGAGAATCATCGGTATAGTTAGGCGCAGTAGTTGGCTTATTAAGGGGGCGCATAATTAGAGGTTTAGTTTGGCGGCCAATAGGGCGACATAAGCGGGGTCTTTACTATACTGTTTAGATAGTTCTTGGTATTTCTTTTTTGCCTCTGCAATGGCCTCAGGATTATCTTTTTGTTGGGCCAGTTTAAAAAAGGCCGTTGCTGCGGCTTCCATCTCCTTAAATTGCTGACTACGTTGAACATCCTTAACACCCATTTCTCGGCTAAGTACTTCCTCCACACTATAGCGAAAAGGGTCTTCTTCTAGGCCGATGACAGACTCACTATCTAAATTAATAAGAGACTCACTTTCTAAGCTACGAATGATTATAGGCGAGTGTGTGGTGATAATGAATTGAATGCCTGGAAATGTTTCTATGAGTTGATGACGTAATTGCTCTTGCCATTTAGGGTGTAGGTGTAGTTCTAACTCATCAATAAGTACAATTCCTTTTTCATTTAGAGGGGCATTAGAGTTAGGATAGGCCATGAAAAGTCGCATCGCTAAATCACTAGCAATGCTAACTATATTTTTTTCTCCAGCAGATAGTTGAAAAATCGAAAACTCATCATCTCCTTTTCGAAAAAAAAGGTCTGAGCTATCTTCATTTTTTCTAATGAAGATTTCGTAATCATTTCTACAAAATAAATTTTTAATGGCCTGGTTTACTATGGACAGTTTTGTTTTTGAGTCTCTGGCAGGCTGTCGGATACTTTTTTCTGACTGGCTAATCCAGGAGTAAAAAAGACTGAAATTAGCAAGTTCATTTAATGCATCTACATGTGCGTCTTTAGCCCCTTGGTTTAGATAGTTTTTAGTAGGTGTTTCTCGGAAAATTCGATCAGTAGAAAAATATACTAGCGGTTGTATAGCTGGTGTACTAGAATGCTTGGGGGTGATTTCTGTTTTTTTACCATCACATGTAATAGTATAGCTAAAAGACAGTCCTTCTTTGTTTTTAAAGAATGCCTCAATTTTGAGTGTTGAACTTTTCCTGTTGAGGTCTCTTTGTCCAATAACTTGACGGTAAGATTGACGGCGATCATATTGTTTGTCTGCAATTATGGCTAAAGGAATTCTGATAGCTTCTAAAATAGATGTTTTACCAGCACCATTTGCAGATACAATAACTAAAGGGCTGCCATCTTCTGGGAAAAGGATATCCTTTTTTTCTCTGAAGCCTCTAAATCCTTCGATAGTTAGTTGGGTGATTTGCATGCCTTAGATTTCTAGAGTGATTATAAGCTAAAAAAAGGCCCCTAGGGGCCTTTTTTTATTTCTTCTGATTGGGATAAACATGTCGTTCTGCATGATAAGAAGAGCGGACGAGAGGCCCACTTTCTACAAAGTCGAAGCCTTTTTCTAGGCCGACTTGCTCATATTCTGCAAAGAGGTCGGGATGGATATACTCGGCCACTTCGATATGCATTTTGGTGGGTTGCAGGTATTGGCCAATAGTGAGGACATCGCAGCCATGTTCGAGCAGGTCGTCCATGATTTTGAAGACATCTTCTTTGCTTTCGCCTAGGCCGACCATAATGCCGGTTTTGGTCCGTTTGCCATAGTCTTTGATGCGTTGGATTTGCTCTAAGCTGCGTTTGTACTTTCCTTGAGGGCGTACTTTGCGGTAGAGCGACTCTACGGTTTCCATATTATGAGAAACCACCTCTTGGCCGGCAGAAATCATGGTTTCTAGGGCCTCCCAATTGGCGCGCACATCGGGGATGAGGGTTTCGATGGTGGTTTGGGGCGATTGTTCTTTAATGGCCCGAACGGTTTGATGCCAAATAGCAGCGCCTCGGTCCTTGAGTTCATCTCGGTTGACGGAAGTGAGGACCGCATGTTTGACCTGCATGAGGCGGACGGCCTCGGCCACTCTTTGGGGTTCATCCTCGTCATATTCTGGTGGGCGGCCCGTGGCTACGGCACAGAAAGAACAAGAGCGGGTACAGACATTGCCCAAAATCATAAAGGTGGCAGTACCTTCGCCCCAGCATTCGCCCATATTGGGGCAGTGGCCACTTTGGCAAATGGTATGCAGTTTATATTGGTCCACTAAATCACGGACCTTTCTATAATTCTCGCCGATGGGGAGTTTCACCCGAAGCCAATCTGGCTTTTTGCGGCGTTCTTTTTTAGATTCAACGATTGGAAGTTCGAACATACAGCAAGTTTTATTTTGAGAACAGCAGAAATTGGCTTCTGTTCGGTTAGCTGATGGAAAAGAATGGGGGCAAAATTACTGTTTTTTGCCCAAAAGCCGAGGAATTTGCTCCAATTAAGTTCAGTTAGGCTGCGCCGAAGGCGCAGTGCGGCGCAGCCGCAAATTGGCCTAGCGATGTGCAGGGGGGCGGCGCAGCCGCAGACCCAGGCGCTTTGCGCCGCAGGGCCGAGCAGACCTGCGAGCCCCGGAACGTAGCGCCGCAGCTTTGCTGCGGAGGCCCCAAAACATCTGCGAGCCTTGGAACGACAACAAGCCCTTTAGGGCGCAGTTCGACGACCGAAGGGAGTAACCGCCGCAGCGGAGGCCCCAAACTACCAGCGTTTACCTAGATAAAAGTGGATAAAAATATTGACAAAAAGGCGTTCGTCGGGCTGTTCGAGCATAATGGGCATTTCTTGGAAAAAATAATCGGCAGAGAGGCCAATTTCTAGGGCTTTGGCGACCTCATCGCTGGGGCCAAAATCAAAGTAGAGGCTGCCTTGGAAGTATAGGCCTGTGCGGCCTTGTAGCTCGTCCCAGCCCATAGAAGAGCTAGATGCGCCGTTAATATCTAGAGGGTCTAAAAACTTATAGCGATTATCTTCGGAATAGGTTTCGGAGCGGATAATCACGCCATCATTGCTCGTTCTGTAGATGAGGTCCAGATAATAGGGTTTGAGCAGGCCGAGATTGAGGCCGGCGCTATAGCTCCAAGCGAGGGCGAGATTTTGTTTGCGAGTTCTGGGCGAGAGGAAAAAGCGTTGGCCAGCGCCTAGGCGGAGGCTGTAGAGGCTATTTTGTTTGCCAAAAGTGTATCGGCTTTGGCCGCTATTGCTGATAGAAATATTGTTGTCATTGTCCATCACCCGCTCTTTGGGGTGCTTGATATAGGCAAATTGGGCCTGGCCTAAAAGGGCGCGTTTGGGTTGATAAAAATGGCTGTAGGTCCCGCCTAACATATAGCCTCGGCTGTGTATGCCGCCCCCAAGAACCACCTCATGTTGATGGTTGGGGCTATTGTCATTTTGGGCAAAGGTAGAGAAAGCGCCAAGGAGGCAAAAGAGGTAGAGGATAAATTTCATAGGCGGTGGAGGTTTGCGGGGGCTAAATGAATTAAAAACGTAAAATTTGGGGTCTTTGTTTCGCTTTTGCGGCCCTAGGTCTAGGGCTATAGGGGATAAACGAGCTTTTCTTGCTAGAGGACTGGCAAAGCTACTAATTTTCCTTAAATTTGGGTTTCGCAAAACTTTCAGCAAAAAGCATGTCTAAAGCCAAGAAAAAAAAGAAGTCGGGAGGACAAATCTCCATGAATTTTTATAAAGACGAGCGCTGGCCCAAAATGATTGGGTTATTTCTCATCTTTATATCACTTTATCTATTGATTGCCTTCACTTCTTATCTGTTTACCTGGAAACAAGATTGGGACAAAGCCTATTGGGCCATCCTGCTTCGTCCGCAAGAGATGAGCAACTGGCTCGGGCGTTTGGGGGCGGTGCTTTCTCATAGCTTCTTTTATTGGGGCTTTGGGATTTCCTCCTATGTTTTTGTGGGCTTGTTTTATAAAACGGGCTACAATTTGGTGATGGGCGAGGGGATTCGTTCTATGCTCAAAATTTATCGTCGGGGCTTGGTCAGTATGGTTTGGACCAGCTGTTTGCTGCAATTTATTTTTCAGTCGGCTAGCTCTCAGTTTCCTTGGGGCGGAAGTTTTGGTGCCCTGATTATTGGCTCGCTCTCTTCTTTTGTCGGGACGGCTGGTATTGTGGGCATGCTGGTTTTTATTGCCCTAATTATTTTGGTCTGGCTACGCAACCCCAACTTTCAGGAATGGACCCCGCAGTTTTTTATGTCGAGCCTGGCCCCAAAAACAGTGCTGCGCAGCCTAAGCCGAGTGTTCAATAATTTTCTTAAGGGAGAAAGCCCCTTTCAGGCCGAACAACTGCCCAAAAATCAGCCTAAACCCAAAGATGTAAAGGCCGCAGGCGATAAAAACGAAAGCCTCAAAGAAAAAGAAGAACCCAAAACGCTTCGCCCCCGAACGCAAGAAGAGCGAGAGGCTGAGCTGCCCAAGCATACCGAAGATCAACGCCTGCGGGCCGAGGGACTTGTGGTGGAAGAAGCCCAACCCGAAAAGAAAAGCAAGAGCAAAGAATTGGAAGAACGAGTGAAGGGCCTCACTGAAAACCAACTCGAACTCAACCTAGAGGCCAAAAAGAAAGAACAGGCCGAATCGGATGGAGAACTAGATGTAGAACTTTTGTCTGATCAAGACAAATTGGCCCAAGATGTAGCCATCGCCGAGGAAAACTCCGACCATATCGAGCCCTATGATCCCACTCTAGAGCTGCCCCGATACGAAAGCCCCGTTTTGGATTTGCTAGAAAGCTATGAGGACCAAAAACCCGTTATCGACCGGGCCGAACTAGAAGCGAATAAGGACCAAATTATTGAGACCTTACTCAACTATAAAATCGAAATCGTTAAAATTAAGGCGACCATCGGGCCCACCGTCACCCTCTATGAAATTGTGCCCGCCCCAGGGGTGCGCATTTCTAAAATTAAGAACTTAGAGGATGATATTGCCCTGAGTTTGGCCGCTTTGGGGATTCGGATTATTGCCCCTATTCCTGGCCGGGGAACGATCGGTATTGAGGTGCCCAACCGCAATAAGCAGATTGTTTCGCTCAAAGAGGTCTTGGCCTCGCCCAAATTTAAAAATGCCAAAATGGACCTGCCCATTGCCTTGGGTAAATCCATTTCTAATGAGGTTTTTGTCGCCGATTTGGCCAAAATGCCTCACTTGCTGATCGCAGGGGCCACGGGCCAAGGTAAATCGGTGGGAATTAACACCATCATTGCTAGCCTGCTCTATAAAAAACACCCCTCTCAGCTCAAACTCATTCTGATTGACCCCAAAAAGGTAGAACTTTCGCCTTATAATGCCATCGCTTCGCACTTTTTGGGCTATCTGCCCGGCGAAGAAGAGGCCATCGTGACCGAAACGGCTCAGGTGATTCAAACCCTCTACTCCCTAACCGTAGAGATGGATGAACGCTATAATTTGCTCAAAAAAGCAAGGGTGCGTAATCTCAATGAGTATAACGCTAAGTTTGTGGCCCGCCGCCTCAATCCCGAAAAAGGCCACCGCTTTTTGCCCTTTATCGTTTTGGTCATTGATGAATTTGCCGACCTCATCATGACGGCGGGCAAAGAGGTCGAGCTGCCCATTGGCCGCCTCGCACAGCTGGCCCGAGCGGTGGGCATTCACCTGATTATCGCCACGCAGCGCCCCTCGGTAAATATTATTACGGGGGTCATTAAAGCCAACTTCCCCGCCCGTTTGGCCTTTAAGGTGGCCTCAAAAATTGACTCCAGAACCATTCTGGACGCTGGCGGAGCCGAACAACTCATTGGTCGAGGAGATATGCTGCTTTCTTCGGGCTCTACCTTGCTCCGCCTCCAATGTGCTTTTGTCGATACCCCCGAAGTGGAGCGAATTATTGACCATATTGCCGAGCAACCCGGCTATCCAGAACCCTATTATCTGCCCACTTATGGCGAGGAGGGCGGTAGCGGTGGCGATCAGCTTAGCCAGGTGCTGCACGATTTGGATGAGTATTTTGAGGATGCGGCTCGCCTGGTCGTCATCAACCAATCGGGCTCTACGTCCATGATCCAAAGACGCCTCAAATTGGGCTACAATCGCGCCGGCCGCATTATGGACCAACTAGAACATACTGGCATCGTGGGCCCCAACCAAGGCTCCAAAGCCCGAGATGTCCTCTTCATGGATGAAATCGAATTGGAGGAATATCTCAAACATCTTAAAGACCAAAAAAATAAGTTGAGCTTCAAATAAAGAAAAGCCCAGTACGCTAAGTATTGGGCTTTTTTATGCTGTTTTGGGGCCTCCGCCTCCCTTCGGTCGTCGGCGCTACGTTTCAGGGCTCGCAGGTCTGCTCGGCCCTTCGTTTTTCGCTACGCTCAAAACTCGGTCGGGCCTGCGGCCCCCCTTTCACATCGCTAGGCCAAGGCGCTTCGCGCCTTTCTGGACCAACTTAGGCTTCCTGCTTTCTTCTTCTTTTTATCCAAAGAAAACCGCCGCCCAACAAAAGAACTCCCGCAGCGCCTAGGCCATAAGCCCAAAGCGAAGAAGGGCTGTTCATGGGCTGGCTATCGCCAATCAAAATATAAGGCGACCACAAAAAAGGATGCGAGGTCTCATGATTGCCCGCTGCCAAAAACATGGTTTTGGCTTTTTGTAGGGCTTGGTCTTTGGGCATGCCCTGCTTGAGGTTGTAGTAAAAGTTTTCTACCAAAGCCGAGGTGGCTTGGTCATTTACCGACCAAAGAGTGGTGAAAATACTTTTGGCTCCAGCATAAGAAAAACTCCGAGCCAAAGAAATACTGCCCTCGCCTTCATTGAGCTCTCCCAAAGCTGTTTCGCAGGCAGAAAGGACCACCAAATCGGCTTTGAGCTGCATATTATAAATATCGCTCACATACAAAAACTCATTTTCTATGCTATCGGAAATTTCGGTAAAGGCCAAAAGCGAGAAATCTGGATCTTGGTCGTTGGCCATGCCATGGGTGGCAAAGTGAATAATTTTATAGTCTTCACCCAAGGCCTTAAACTTATCTTCAGTTGCTGCTTGGCCCATAAAAATATCGCCTGCGCCCCAAATTTCACGGACCCGTTCCACCTCTCTTTTATTATAAGTAAGTGGAGAAAGCGCAAAGCGCCGACCCCGCACAAAAGAAGCTGCTCCCTGCCCAAACTCAGGGGCAAAAGCCAAAAGTTCTTTTTTAGCCTTAGCGCCTTTGCGTTCTTTCATTTCTTGCCAAAGCGTAGCCGAGTAGTTGTAGCTAATGGCGTGCTTCTGGACCAAATAAGGGTGCGTCTGATAATTTGTGGGTTGATCTACTTCAGCGGTAATCATCGGCTCAAAGGGCAAAGTAGCCAAAGCGCCAGCGGGCACAATAATGAGCCGTTCGGGCAGTTCGCCTAGGGGCGCAATAAGGTCCTGATAAAAAGCCAAACCTTGCTCATAAAAAGCCTTTGCATCTTCTTTGTAGCTCTCCTCTGTTTTTTTGCCTAGGCCCAAATAATGCCCATAAATGCTATTGCGGTAGCTTTTGATGCGTTTCTTTAGCCCATTTCGGCTAATTTTATGGCGTTTTAGCTGGATTTGGTCCTTTTGGATACCAAAGCTATAAGTATATTCTTCGCCAACAAAAAACTCTAGCAGTCCTTGGTTTTGGGCCAAGGCCGCTTGGCAGCTCTTTAGGTCGCGGATAGGCAACTCATACTGCATTTGATAGTAGGCCGGATAATCTTCTTGCAACTCTTTTTGAAAGTGACTAAAGGCGGTTTCTTGGGCCAATAATTCTTTTTCCAAATTTTGGGCGGCTTGCTCCTTACTGCGTCCCGCCTCTTTATACTGAAAAATATCCTGCTTGAGAGTAGTGATTTTTTGGCGGAAGCCCTCCTCTTTATCCAGCAGTTGCTGAGGCAAGCCCGCTTCTTGTCTGGCTTTTGCTGCCTGAAAAGACTGTAAGAGTAAAAAGCTTTTGGCCCGCTCTGAGTAGTAAAAAGCCTTTTCTAGGTATTTAGGGTCTTCTTGGCCCAAAATATAGCAGGCATTGAGCGCATAGCTGTAATCGGATACTAAGAACGTAGACCAAGCCATTTGCCCTCCAGATTCATCAACCTGTTTGCGGACTTCATCCACTACAGCATCATAGACCTCCATAAGGGCCAAGCTTTTTAGCAAAAGGGCTTTGTCTTTTTCTTGGGTGTATTGCTCCTGGTAGAAGCGTATTTTTCGGGCCACAACAGCAGAAAGTAAATCAAGGTTGATGACATGATCGACCCAGTTTTTTGAAATGTTTTCTCCTACTTTGGCCTCTTCTTTTAAGAGTGCACGGCCTGCCTTGTCTAGCAGTTCTTGGGTGTTAGTCCATTTTTTTTGAGCAGTAGCCAATTCTGCAAGGAGGATAAATAAATTACATTTATCAAATGCAGTAAGCTCTGCTTCTTTCATGAGCTCAGCAATATCTTGTTCTAATGCCTTGGCCTGAAAAGCACTATTTTGAGTATGGCCACTAATTAAAACTGCAGAACGGAAGTAGTTAATCAGCTGACTTTTGTTTAGCTCCTTTTTATCAACCTGACTAAGAATTTGAATACTTTTCTCTAGCTGTTTTTTGTCATTATTATAGATGTATATATTTTGGTATCGTTCTGCAAGGTTGAGTGTGCTGTACAATATATTGGGGGCATCTTGGTTTGCTGTATAGAATTGCAGTGCTTTTTTCTCTGCATAAAGTGCATCTGTAAAGTCATCTATTTTTATTGCAACAGCCTGAATTGTATTGGCCTTTGTTAGGTAGAAATAGGCCTTAAGTTGTTGATTAGCGGCATTATTTTCTAATTTGCTTAGTTGGGGCTCCATACTATGGAATAACTGTAGCGCCTGTTTATACTGTAAAAGTTGGCTAAAGGTACTGGCTAGCTCAACTTTGATCCGAAAGGTAATTTCTTTGGCTGTATTTTGTCTTTCCGCTAGTATTAAGCCCTGTTTGAGCTTTTCATTGCTTCTTTGATAGCGAGCTGTTCTACTATAGACTACGCCTAGGTTGTAATAATCTCGAAAGAGTTCGGGATCATTGGGGTTAGCTTTTTCTCTTAGTGCCAGGGCTGTTTCTAGGGCGGGAGTGGCATCAATCAGGTTATCTTCATAGTAGTAGGTATAGCCTAGGTACTTATGAAGTAGGGCCATACCTTGACCTTGCATACCCAGCATTTTTTGGCCTTCTTTAATGGCATTTTCTAGCAATTTTCGGCTATTGGCATAGCCTAAATCATTCATTTGGCCCTTAATCCATTCGGCTTGGGCTTGTAGATATTGATCGGCTTGTCCTTGGGCCTTAAATTTTTGGGCCGCTTGTTGGTAAAGGGCCTGGGCTGCGGCTGGGCTTTCTGCTGATTGGGCCTGTTCTAAATACTCTTCGGCGGTTTGGGCCAGCAGAAGATTGGGCAAGAGAAAGGGGAGGAGGTAAAGGCTTTTTTTTAGCATAGTTAGGGGAGTTTTTGGGGGGGTGGGGCCGAAGCAAGAAGCTTAGATTTTGCTCTGCCGTTGAGCGGCCTAGCGCTGTGTAGGGGTGGCCCGCAGGGCCAGACCGAGCCGCCAAAGGCGGCGAAGGGCCGAGCAGACCTGCGAGCCCCGAAACATAGCGCCGACGAGCGCAGCGAGGCGGAGGCCCCAAAAAGTAAATAGAAAAACCTACTGCTTGATCCATTTTTGAACCTGTAGGCGATCATTTTGACGAGATTCGATCAGGTACATGCCAGCGGGCAAGGCCGAGAGGTCTAGGGTTTGGCTAGTTTGAAGCTCTAGTTGCTGCCAAACTTTGCCGTCTAGGCTCAGAATGCGAAGCCTGAGTGGACCATTTAGGCTTTGCAAGCGAATTTGGCCTTGGCTAGGGTTAGGAGAAAGCCAGAGCAGGCGCTCCTCTTCCTGGGCAGAATCATAGATGCGCTCTTGGCTCAAAACATAGTTGTCTGAGCAAGTTTGACGATCAATGGTGTTGTACAGAATTTGGCGAGCATCTTGGTAATGCAGACGACCTCCAGAGCTAAGTTTTAGGCTATCATCCGATTGTAATTTTGTGGCGGCCAACAAGAGGGCATTGCGTACTGCACAAGCCGAAGCATCGGGAAACTCATCAAAAAGTTGGGCGGCTGCACGTGCTACCTGAGGAGCGGCAAAAGAGGTCCCTGACTGGCTTTGCATAGTCGTTTGGCCAGGAACAAAGGCATCTAGCTGCCCATCGGCAGCCAAATCAATGTGCATAGCGCCATAATTGGAGTAGCTGGCCAAGAAATCGGGGTTGTTGGGGTTTAGAGAAGCCACGGCCAAAACATTGTCGTTAAAGCTCTCCTGAGGGTCCTCCTGCCAAGGCGAATTAGAGGGCCAGTGCTTTTGATTAGCTGTATTATAGCCATCGTTTCCAGCAGAAGTGACCAGAAGCAAATGCTCCTTACTGCCTGCATATTTAATCGTGTTTTCTAGCAAAATACAAGGTTCTCCATAATAGCCCCAGCTTGCATTGACCACGCGGATGCGGGCGGTATCGCCAGACGGAAGAACATCGGCATAATCGCTGGCTTGGCGAAGGGCACAAGCGGCTTCAAACACAGAGCCTGCTCCTGTTCCATCGGTATACTTATAAGGCACAATGGCAATATCATCATTGCTGCTGCTATTGGGGAGGATATTGGGGCTAGAAAAACCACCTAAAACAGAGGCTACAGCGGTTCCATGTCCGTGGTCGTCATAAACATTGCCGTTGCGGTCTAGGTAGTTCCAACCCCAGCCATTATCTATTTCACAATCGCCATCATCATCGATGCCATTGTTATCATTATCTTCTGTATTGACCCAGATGCGTTCTTGTAGGCTACTATTGTTATAGTCAATACCTGCATCAATCATCCCAATTAGAACAGGATTATTGTTGGGGTGGCTGGGGGCAAAGTTCGGGGCCGCAGCACTGCCATTACCGCCTGGGCCGAGGAGTTGGTAATTGGGGTCGGCGCTGAGGAGCTCTGCTTGTCCTCTAGTTGTACTTGCTGTATTTCTTGTTCCGAGTCCTACATTTTCCACCAAGGCCTGATTAGAAGTATCGCTAATTTCCCAAAGCTCAATAGAACCACAAACACAAGAATCAATCAGGCTAACGCCTAGCTCTTCTCTAAGGGCCAGTTTTGTTTCTGCCGAAACCGTATCTTGAAATTGTACCAGCATTTGCTGGCAGTTAATAGGAGCGCCCAAGCTATCAAAACAGTTGCCCACAATTAGGCGTTTGGGCCGGCTAACAAAGCTCTTGAGCGGAAAAGAATCATGACGCACCTCGGCAAAGTATTTCCAGACAGAATGCGCTGCCGAATCCAGTGGTCCCACTCTCAAAATATTGGGATGATCAATATCTGGCCCAGCCAAAAAGCCTGTATCTGTGGCCGTAACGGGGAAAATGGTATTATCAAAACCCTGTGGCGTGCCATCAGAGGCTAAGCCGCCTAGGCTTTCTACAGTGACGCCCTTCATTCTAAACCAACGAACCGTATTCACCAAATCGGGATCAAAGCCTACATTGGTGGGCAAAGAGACATATTTGCCAATGCCTCTCCGACGAACACCGCCCACTCCAGCACTATCAATACCCACTCCATAGGTAAAAGCAGCTAAGGTATCAAAAGGAAGACCCGCGCCAGCTCCACTATTCCAATAAGGCGGAATATAATGACTCACTGGGCCCGTAGTTCCCGCAGGAAGGTTGTTGTATACCGTAAACTGTGGGGCATTTACCGCCCGAACTAAGGTAAAGAAGTCATCAAAATGAAAGCGGTTGCCATCTATACCAATGCGCTTCAAGTTGCTAAAGTTACGAGCATTGCCAGAGGTGGACTGTAGCTTTCTAAAGTTACAATTAGAAATATCTAAGGTCTGTAAAGGGGCGTTTAAGTCCTGGGCGGTTAGAAAATCTTCTAGGGGAAAAATACCAAAGAGCCCAGGATTGCCAGAAAGGTCCAACACCTCCATAAATTCAGCGGTATTATCCGGAAAACTACTGAGCTGCCCATAAAAAAAGTTGTTATTTAAGCGCAACTCCTCAATTTCTCGATACTTATCCAAGAAGTTGTTGTCCAAACGACAAAGAATAGTATTATGAGACAAATCTAGATACTCCAAGTGATTAACGCCATTCTGCAAAGGATAAACACTATCCAACTCATTATGCGAAAGGTTGATGTATATCGCAGTCGCTTGGTCAATCAGCTTATCCAAATTGGCCGTGCCATCAAAGTTGTTGTGCGAAAGGTCCAAATGAAGGTCGTAAGGCACAAAGTTGGGCGTTGGGTCCGGAAAAGGATAAGTGGTTCCCAGCGCCACATTCATCGCAGAACTGGCCTCCAAACGACTCAAAGGACAGTTTTCTAGCAGCTCCTCAATATGAGCGCTTGTGGTCATCGCATTATTACTAATGTCAAGCAAATCTAAAGCGGTCGCATTGGAGGTGTTGATAATGCCTGTAAAGGCATTGTCCTTGGCCTTCAATACCTCTAAACTACTCATTGCCGATGCCATATCTAGCTGCCCCTCAAAGCCGTTTCCACTAATATCAAGTATTTTAAGGTTCTGAGAAGCAGCTGGATAAAAGGAAAATAAAGCGCTAGGCGTAACAAAGGTATTATGGCAGTAGAGCTCTTCCAATCCCGATTGCCCCGAAAAATTGACACTATAAAAACTGCTATCATAGGATAACATATTATTACTAATGTCAACTACTCGGAGCGCTTGCTGCCCTCCCTGAAACATAGCAGTAGGAAAAGAACCCAACAACCCACAACTGTCTAAGTAAATTTCTTCCAAAAAGAAAAAATCAGCCAAACTATAGCTCGTTAGGGGCATAGATAAAGGCAATCCACTCAAATCAATCCGAATGACATTCCCCGCAGCATCTGTATCTACCCCATACCAATTAGAGGCGGGGTTGCTAGGCGTCCAAACTTCTGTGCTCGCCAAATTAGTCGGAGAGTTCCAACTGTTGGCTATAGGTACGTTTTGTGCATCTAAGCCACCAAATTTTTGAGCAAATTCTACTAGCTCTAGAGAGTCTGTAGCGCTAATTTGTGCTTGCCCAAAAAAAGGCAAGAACATAAAGAGAAGGATAAAAGGGTAAGGGGATTTCAACATAGTTTCAGTTAGTTTAGGGTTGATTTGCTAAATGCAAAAGTCGCAGTCACAAAAATAGGGCAGGATTAGTAGTTTAGCGCAATTTATTTACTTTAACGTAAGTCAATGCCTATTTATAAGCTATTGCTACTATTATTTTATTTTCTATCTGATGAGGTTTTGGGGCTGCCCCGGCCTTTGGCCGGGTCGGGCTGTGCCGCAGCTCGCAGGTCTGCTCGGCCCTGCGCCGCCTGTGGCGGCTGGGTCTGGCCTTCGGCCACTGCTATCCATCCCTCAGCCAGCGGCTTCGCCGCCTCTAGATGCAAAATGGACCAAAGAAAAAAGCCCTTGGCAAGTAATTGCCAAGGGCTTCAAGCTAAAAAGTAGTCACACTAATTATAGTTCCTTGCGTCCAGCTTCTACAATGGCCAAAAAGTCTTCGGCATCCAAAGAGGCACCGCCCACCAAAGCCCCATTGATGTTGGGCTGGGCAAAAAGAGCTGCCGCATTGCTGGGCTTGCAACTTCCACCATACAAAATAGTCGTTTTCTGGGCCAAGTCCTCAGAAAATTGTTTGGCCAAATAAGCCCGAATAAAAGCGTGCATTTCTTCGGCCTCTGCCGGACTAGCCGTCTGCCCCGTGCCAATGGCCCAAATCGGCTCATAGGCCAAAACAATCCGCTCCATCTGCTGGGCATCTAGCTGTCCCAAAACTTCCTGCAATTGCTGCTCTACAAATGCTTGGGCTTGGCCCTCCTTCCGAACCGGCCAAGGCTCTCCAAAACAATAAATTGGCTGCAAGCCCTGACGCAAAGCTTGCTTGACCTTCTCCGTTAGCATTTTGCCATCTTCCGCAAAGTCTCTTCTTCGCTCAGAATGGCCCAAAATCACATACTTTATACCTAAATCAGCCAACATAGGCGCCGAAATCTCTCCCGTATAGGCGCCCTCTTTCTGAACATGGCAGTTCTGTGCCCCAATATATACATCAAAACGATCTTTGGCCAAGGTCTGGGCCGTCTGCAAATGAATGTAGGGCGGACAAATCACCATTTCTTTGCCCTCGGGCAAAGGATCTAGGGTCGAAATAATCTGATTGAGTAACATGATCCCCGGAACATAAGATTTATTCATCTTCCAGTTGGCTACCACTAATGACTTAGCTTTCATTTTTTATGGGCGGTTTTAAACTTGAATATCTATTTTTTCTCCCAAATACTTGGGCGCAGTTCCCAAGATATATAAATCTACCCAAGCCCCCAAACGGGCCAAATATTCTCTGTAAATCACTTTTTTATTGGACCATTTCGGAAAGTCAGCATCATAGGCAATGGCATCTATGCCACAGGCGCTAGCAATCCATAAAGCCCGAGGGTTATGAAAGCCCTGGGAAATAATAGTAATCTTTTGCTGCTGAAAAATCTTTTTGGCCCGCACCACCGAGTCTAAGGTCCGCAAACCCGCAAAATCCATCGTAATGGCCGAGGCGGGCACCCCCAACTTAATGAGTTTGTCGCGCATATCTCTGGGCTCATTATAATTGTGGTTACTGTTGTCGCCACTCACTAAAAAATGCTTGACCTTGCCCGCATGATAAAGCTCGGCAGCGGCTTTCATGCGCAAACTAAAAAAAGGGTTTTCATAGCGGCCATCGACCGAGCGAGAGGTGCCCAAAACTAGGGCCACTTCTCGGGCCTCAATCTGCTCCACATCTTGGTAAGATTGCCCTTTGGCCCAGCTCAACATAGCATAATTGACCGAAAGGAGTAAAATAAGAGCCGTAGCAGAAAGCGCTAAAGCCAAATAGGCCATTTTTTTCCAATGCTTTAATATTCTCATAGTTGGTAAATTGGTGGTTCAAATAGGGGCTTGGGAAATGGGGAGGCGGCAAAGCCGCCTTGGCCGAAGGCCAAAAATGGCCTAGCGCTGTGCAGGGGGGGCCGTAGGCCAGACCCAGCCGCCGCAGGCGGCGCAGGGCCGAGCAGACTTGCGAGCCCCGAAACATAGCGCCGCAGCTTTGCTGCGGAGGCCCCTAATGCTGCAGAATCAACTTTGCCGAAAACTGCTCGCTTTTTCGTCCTTTGGGCCAAAGATTGAGCAAATAACTCCCTTGGGGAATGGCCGAAAAATCTAGTGGCAAGCTGCGGCCCAAAAGTGGCGCATTGCCTCGGGCGACCTCTTGGCCCAATAAATTGAATAGGCGATATTCTATTTCATCATAGCTATCAGGCAATAAAACAATGAGTTTTCCTTGGCTAGGGTTGGGCAAGATACTCAATTTGTAGGCATTATCTTCCATGATGGGGTAGACTAAATTGGGACGGACCAAGGCCAGCGCCCGCCAAAGGTCTAGGCGGCCCCAACCTGCAGTAAAATTGGGATGGGCATCCTGGGCCAAGCCTCCACAATCTTCGCCAGGCAAGGGCAAGGCCGACTGCCGCAAAATTTCTTCTATGCGCTCCACATCTCCCTTGAGCTCGGGGGCGGCAGAGAGCAAAAGGGCCACGGCCGCAGCCACATGAGGGCCCGCCATACTGGTTCCCGAAGAGCTGCTGTAGCCTTCATTGAGGACCGAAGAGCGGATATTGACCCCGGGGGCGGCAATATCGGGCTTGGGCTTGTCGTTGCTTGGGGTCAGCGATGGCCCGCGACTACTAAAGCCTGCAATTTGGTCATCTATATTACTGGCAGCTACCACAAAAGATTCTCCAAAAATAGCGGCTGGATTTTGAATACTGCCGCAGCTAGGGCCCTCATTTCCAGCCGAAACCACCACCATAATACCGGCTGCTTTTAGGTTAATTACCGCTTGGCGAAGCAGGGCAAAGTTATCGGGATGGCAGCCTTCTACGGGGGGGCAGCCCCAAGAATTATTGATCACATCGGGGGCTTTGCTAGGGTCTGCATCGCTACCGCTAAGGTTTGTAGGGGCCAAAAACCACTCAAAGCACTCCAAATAGCTGGCGGGGCTCCCCCAGCCTCGGTCCATATTTCGGCAGCCAATCCATTGAGACTCTGGGGCAAGACCAATCGTTTCGTTGGGGGCAAGGCCCGCCATGGTCCCCATGGTATGGGTACCGTGAGCATGGTCGTCGCAGGGCGCTTGGGCATCAAAGCCACAGGGATTATCTGAAGTATTGTGCAAGGGGCTGGCCTCATGAATGGCATCATGCCAGTTATAATTATGGTCATTTTGGGCGGTTCCTCTATATTGGCTATTGATGGCTGGATGCTCCCAATCGTAGCCTGTATCTTGGCCAGCTAGCACTACCTCAGCGCCCTTAAAGCCCAAGGCCCAGAGAAGCTGCGCCCGTACCTGCTCGATGCCCCAATTGCTATAGCTTTTGCTGCCATGAGCTACTGGAAAACTTGCCTGCATATTGGGATTGGGAAGAATGCGGGCAATATCGGCTCGTTGGGCCAACTGTTCCAAATCGCTTGCTTTGGCCCAAACTCTTATTGCATTGACCACTAAAAAAGACTGATGCTGAAGCTCTAAATCCTTTAATTGGGCCAAAATAGGCTCCTGTGCAGCCTGCGCTTTTTGGAGTTGGGCAAAGACATAGCGGCCCTTGGCCAATTTGTCTTTTTTGGGCAAGTTCGGAAACTCAGCCTGCTGCTCCAACAATAAAAAACAATCAATTAAAGACTTTTGCTCCAGATCAATAATGGGCGAAATCTTTTGGGCCCAAAATAAGGTCGGTAAAGCAGAGAAAAAAAGCAGGTAGATGATGCGCATAGAACAAGTTGGTTTAAAATAAGGTCTGTAAAATTTTTAGCCATTGCTTAAAATACGTAGCCAAAAACTAAAAAGTGGGCTGCCCCCTAAGTTTAAGGCAGAAAAACATAGCGCTTTTGCTGTACCTCCCAAACTAAAGGCTGTTTTTGCTCTTCAAACAACTGATAAGCATCGGCCAAATTGGACCAAAAATCAAAGTAGGGGCTATCTTTATGCTTTTCTAAAGCAGCTGGCGCTAAGGCAAAGGGATAACAATGAACCTGCACCGAGGATTGTCCCGCAGATAAAGCCGCCGCTACCGCCCCATAAATTTCCTCAATCGCCGCATCGGTCATGGCATAACAACCAATAGAAACACAGTCGCCATGTACCATTAAATAAGAACCCGTCCGCCGATGGGCCCGATCATAGGCATTCGGATACCCCAAATTGAAGGCTAAATGATATTTGCTCTTGGGGTTGAGCTGCGATTTTTGGACCTCATAAATGCCCTCTGGCGCCCGACCATCGCCCTCCTTGAATTTTGGCCCCAAGCCCTTTTTTCCATAATTGCAGATAGGATAATTTTGTACTAAAATGTAGTGAGCCCCCTTCTCTTTTTGCATCCATAATTCTAGCCGCCGCTCCGCTTTGAAGATCCGAATCAAGACCGGATCCCCTAAATGCAAGCCCTCTTTTTCTAGCTGTTTGGTTAAGCTTCCTCTGGCCTCTATTTTCGCCAAATTAGACTGGCAAGAAAGCAAGAAGAAAAAAATGAATGGAAAAGATAAATGGCAAATATGGAATTTGGCCAACAAATTGGTGGTTGTTGAAAAGTAATGCAACATAAAAGTTTTATTTAAAGCAGCAGACAAGTCACTAATAAATAAAGATAAACATCCATCGTTTTTCTACAAATGTTAATTCGGAACGGCTTGTTAACCAATTTGTTGGAGATGCAAAGGGAATAGCTTATCTTTGTCTCCCGTTCTATTTGTCCGCCTCAATAGAACTCTACAGAAGTAGTCTTTTTTTGCAAGTTTTGGTCGCTAAACAAAATAATATCGCTTTATAAACGTCCTGCTAGCTGATAAACGCTCTTTTTTATGAGTTCGACATACAAACATTTGAAAATGAAATCATTTTTCCCCCTTTTCCTAGTTTGCAGTCTCCTCTTGGGTTTTTGGCCCAATACGACTACTGCTTGGGCTAGCCCCCAAGGCCCAGCAGAGGATTATCGTCCCCTCATTGATGATCATTTCTCTCATGTGGATTACCTCCCCCGATATCGTGAAAAAAACAAAAACTTTATTATCTCTAAGGTAGAATATGGCGCCAAAAAGGTCGTCTTGCATTGTATTTATATTTCTACCCATAACGATATGCTGGAGTTTGTCGGTCACGACCTCCCTTATGCCTGGGCTCTAGAAACCCCCAAACGGCCAGGTAGCCAACAAGAGGCTTTGCGCAAATTGGCCACGGTTAAAAATATTCGCCTCAATAATGAATTGCAATTAGCCGAGCTAGGAGCCGAACAACGCTTTCCTATTATGCCCCAAAAAGGCGATGTCCTTAGCTGTGAGTTGCATGTAGAAAATTTACCCTATTTCGTTAAGGTGGTTAACCTCACTGGCGGACCACAAGATGCCAATTTTAGAACGTATTTCGAGGTGAGTGACCTCATGCTAAAGTCGGCCACTAGCCCCACCCTAGGCAGCCAACAAGAAATGAAAACGAAGCTGGATAATTTCTATACAGCCTTTAGCTACGCAAAGTCTAAGGTCTATGAGTCCGAAGAACTCATCCCCAAAGCCGAAAACCTAGGCGAACGCCCCAATATGCCCATTCAATCGGCAATGCAGCCCGTAGATTATATGCCCAATATGCTCAATACGGTAGAAGATCTAGAATGCCAAAAACGGGTGATCCTCAAAAATGTCTATTTCCACGACGATAAAGCCCGCTTTTCTAGACGGGTACAGGCCATGAAAACCTTGGGTATTGTCCAAAATTATCTAGAACGATATCCTTCTGCTAAGGTGGTTTTGCACGGACATACCGATATTTTTGGCGATGCCTACAATAATCTCATCCTTTCTAAGGAACGAGTTTTGGCCGTCAAAAGAGCCTTAATCCAAAAAGGGGTGGATCGCAAAAGAATTATTACCCTACATCATGGTGGCTCTCAACCTTTGCCGCATCACGAAAATGGCGGGGCCGTTAATCGCCGAGTAGAAGCCGAAATTATTTGTGGCGAACAAGATGGTCCAAATTAAGTAATGGTCCAGATTCAAAAAAATAGCCCTCAGTAGCTGCTGCTGCTGGGGGCTTTCTTTATTCTTTTTTGGGGCCCGCGGCCGGCTAGCCTTCGGCTAGCTCGGCCGCCGCTATGCTTCGCCGCTCGCAGGTCTGCTCGGCCCTGCAGCCGCCTGCGGCGGCTTGGGTCTGGCCCTTCGGGCCACGGCTGCGCAGCGCTGGGCCAAATAAGGCCTGGCCGAGGAGCTAAGAGAGTTGCTGGGCCAATAACTCCATATAATGTTCAATTTCCTGAAACTCTTGTAAAAAAACTTTGGCCTCTTGCCGTACTGTTTCTGCACTCAATGGCTGACGAACAGATAACTCAAACCGCTTGCCCTTATGAGATAGGCCCAAATATGCTGTCTGGTCCACAAAAGCAAAATAAACAGGCCGCTCCCAACGAGCCGCAATATCGAGCAAAACCTGCTGTAAGTCCAAACGCAATAGCTTGCGGCTGCCCTCAGGGCTGTCGCCATAAACGGCATAACGCTCCGAAAATTCGGGTAGGCCCTCAATTTCAATATGCTTTTGCTTAATCTGAAGCAGCGAAAGTGCATCATTTACCCAAGAAAACCATTTAGAATTTTGGGAGTTTTTGATCAATTGTGGAATCACTAAGGTGGACCCAATTTGGCTGCTATTGGGCAGGCGAATACGGCCAAAAATTCCCTTAAACACAACAGAAATATTGACCTTTTTCTTGTTGCCACTGCGGTTTTCTGTCCGCCTTTTGGCCTCTATTTCTGAAAAATCGACGGGAAATTTACCAATTTGGCCCACAAACAAGTCTTCGCCTTTTAGGATATTGGGCGGTGGTTGAAACAAGCCCGCTCTGCGCAAGTCATCTAGGGTTAAGCTATTTTTTGGCCGATACTCAAAATGCGGATGCTGGCCCAAAAGCGGCAGCAAAAGCGCTTCTTTCACCTCGCTCCTCAGGCGGTCCAAACGATTGCGGCCCGCTCTAGAAAAGAGCACAATTGCCCCAATAAAAAAAATAAAGGCCGCCACCCCAGTAGGAATCGGAATTGCCTTGCTATCTAAATTGCTCAGAGCAATATAGGCAAAAAGCAAAGCGATGGCCAAGGGAATTAGGGCCAAGGATTTGAGCAAATAGTAGGGGATCAGCTTGCGTTTGCGCAGCTTTTCGGCCTTAGGAATCAGCTGTTCAATTTCTTGGATATGCGCATTGAGGTCAAACATAAAGAGGGAATTAGAGCAAAAAAATGGTCCAGTAGGGCGGCGAAGCCGCCCTGGCCTAGCGATGTGTAGGGGTGGCCGTAGGCCAGACCGAGCCAGCTTGCTGGCGAAGGGCCGAGCGAATAGCGAGCCCCGAAACGTAGCGCCGCAGCAAAGCTGCGGAGGCCCCAAAACAAAATACAAAAAAATTACTTTTGGCAATTTAAAAGTTGCTCTTGCACCTGATCGAGTTGTAGAAACTCCCCCTTATTGCCCCAAGAATTGCGCACATAATTGAGCACATTGGTAATTTCTACGGCGCTAAGGGCTTTATTTTCGGGCATTTCATTGTCAAATTCTTGTCCATTGACGAGAATAGGGCCATGCAGGCCGTAGCGGACCCAGCAGGCGGCGGCCGTACCGGCCTGCATCAGGGCATCGGCTTGGGCGAGGGGTGGAATCAGTTCTTCTAGGCCTTCGCCTTGGTCGCCATGGCAGTTGGCGCAATGTTTTTCGTAGAGCATGGCGCCATCGCCGTAGGCATTGGGTTGCTCGCAGGCAAAAAGGCCCAAAAGCAGGAAGGATAAAAGGAAAATGGGACGCATAAGCGGCTTATTTTTCGGCCAAAAGGATGGCAATATCTTTAATGAGGTCCTCCATTTTTTCGGGATCTGTACCATCATACATTCCCCGAATACGGCGGTGGCGATCGACTAAGGCCAGGGCCCCGCTATGGTCAAAACCACCGGGAGCGCCCTCATCGACCAAGGCCGCAATGAGATATTCTGGTGAGAGCTTATAGATATCCTCATGTTTGCCCGTGAGCAAATGCCAGCTTTTGGCGTCAATATTAAACTTATCGGCATACCAAGCGAGGCGGCCAATAGTATCGTGTTTGACATCGATAGAGTGGGAGAGGAGCAAGAAATCATCTCGGTCTTTATATTCCTTGTACACCTTTTTGAGATTGGCCTTCACCTTTGGGCAGATCGTGGGGCAGGAGGTAAAGAAGAAATCGGCGACATAGACCTTGCCCTCTACGGTAGCCTGGGTAATATTTTCGCCTTCTTGGTTGTAGAGGCTAAAATCTGGAATTTTATGTTCTGTAGAGTCATAGACGGTTTTGCCATCAACGGTTTTTTCAGTCACTTCGGGCTGGCCCAAAACGGGTAGTTTTTTTTGTGGGCTAGAACTACAGGCGCCTAAGGTTGCTATGGCGAGCAGAAAGATGAAAAATTTAGTATTCATAGTAGGACAATCTTTATTTAATCTCTTCAAGGAAGCCTTTGGCGTTTTGCATACTGCTTTGCATTAGCCTTGTGACCTCTTCAATCTTTTCTTCTTCAGTTTGTAGATAGCTCCAAAGTTCTTTTTCTGAGCTTTGGGCATAAAAGTCCTCATTGAGGTGAGGATTTTTAAAGGCATTCATCCAGTCAAACATGGCCTCATGTCCTTTTTTGAGCTGGGCCAAAATGAGCAGAGCGGCCTTTTTTTGTTCTGCGGGCAGGCTATCTGCGGCAGATAATTTACGCAGCTTAAATTGATAGGCTTCTAGCTGCCCAATTTCGGGCATAATGCTATCGTGTTTGGCCACGACAAGCGTATAGAGCGAATCTAATTGGGGAGAAAGGCCGCTTTGATTGTTGGGGGCAGGGGCGGGATTTTGGCAGGCTGCAAGTAGGAGCAAGCCAAGAAATAAAGCGTGGAATTTAGCCATTTTTTTGTTGATTTTTTAGCCATTTGAGTCCTTCTCGTCGAGAAAGACCCGAGAGTTTAGCTTCATTTGTATGAATAAAAGTAGTAACAGCTGGGCCATCGGTTTTAGAGTACTCTCGGAGCGACCAGCCGATTGCTTTTCGGATAAAAAAGTCGGTTTCGGGGGCTAGTTCTAGAATAAATTCTTGCAAGAGGGGCCAATCTGTTTTGTCTTTATAGCGAAGCTGAAAGAGCAGGGCCGTTCTTCGGAGCCAGAGGTCTTCGGATTGAACCCAGTTTTTTACCTCTGTTTTAAGGGCTGGAAAACGTTGCAAATAGGAGCCAATGAGTTTTGGACCAATATAATCGCAGCTATCCCACCAACTATTGCCTTGTAAGAGCTGGAGTAAAAAGGGCAGCAGCTCTGCATTTTCTGTTTTTTTCAAGGGCTTTTCTAAGAGCTCCATAGCCTGATAATGCAACTCTCGATAATCCTGCGCCCAAAGTAATTGTACAAAATCAAATAAATCTTGTCCCTGAGGCAGCTGCCTTTTAGCCCAAAATACTTTTTGGGTCGTTTTCCGAATAGGGGCAGGCAAGCCCAAAAAGCTAAACTGATTCCGCATATAAGCAGACATAGGCGCAGCCTTCTCTTTAATAGCCGCTTGCTGAAAACAAGAAACTAAGGCAAGCATTAAACGCTGAACTGTTTTGTCGGTCTGTTTCAAAAGTTTACAAAATTTTAATATAGGTGGGTTTAGTGAAATTTTGTTTTGGGAAATTTAAGACTTAGCCATTTTTGAGTTAATTTTAGTAAAGTGAGGAATACCCTTAATTTCTAATAAAACATTTTGCTAATCCCCCTAGAGCGTCATTTCACTCCTAAACTTAATTTTTATGAAGAATAGTTATTTGATGTTGCTCCTCTTTAGCCTCTCTTCTACAGCACTGCTAGCACAACCAGCCGAGGCCTACCTCTCAGAAGAACATTACAAAAAATTAGATGGCAACTTAGAGCGCCTTTTTCATCTGCGTCAAGGTGTTTTTCGGCAAAAGAATAAAGCCCCTAATGGCGAGCTAAAATCATGGTACGTGAATTCTGGCCAAGATAGTGTGATGCTGTATACCGTAGCCCTAGGGAATAAGTACCGAGATGGCTACTGGCTGTTGCATTATCAGTTTATGAGCAATTTGCCCGATATGCCAGTTTATACCGCCCTAGAACATATTACAGAAATTAACCGCGATAGTTTACATGGGCAAATGTATAAACTTCCTGTAGAAGTTAAATTGAGCCAGCTCTTAAAAAAGCCCAAAAAAACCCTAGGCAAAATTAAATTAGATCTAGAAGAATTAGAGGCTCTAGATGAGGAAATTTTTTATTGGAAAAGGGACTATAACAGCTTTGAAGGACACTCTTTACCCTATTTCCAAAACCAAGCAAAAAGAGAAGAGAAAAAATATACCGTAGACTACTACTATATCCACCTAGATGCCCTTTGTTTTATGGCCAAACCCGCCAAGAAGAAGGTTAGTATAGAGGTGGTCAAAAAACATATCCCTAAGGTAGAAGGCTATAAAACCTTTTTGCTCCGTAGCCAACCCTACCAAACCGCCATTTTTGAAGACTATTTTAAAAAGCCTAAAAAACGCTAAGCAGATTTTACTCCCCAAAAAACTATGTTTACCAAATTAGTTGATTATTTATTGGCCTAAATGACTGCAAATAAAAATTATTATCGGCTTTTTTGCTTAAATGCAAACAAAATGCTATTTTTAGGGTTGTGAAGATAGCCCTAGCAATAGGCGCTTTCCCATTAAAGAAGAGATAAGGCCCAAGGCCCTATCTCTTCTTTTGGGTTTAAGGAGACCCCTTAAACTATAGTAATTCTGAAAGTATAATCTATAAAAACATACAATCATGGCAGAACTTGTTGATAATAAACAAACAGAGGTGCTAAAAGGTGCGGAGTATTTGGTCCGCGATAGCCAAGCAAAAGAAACTTATATCCCCGAAGAAAGTAATGAGGAGCAGGAGATGATTCGCCAAATGGTGAAGGATTTCTGCGAAACGCATATCTACCCCAATTACGCCAAAATCGAAAAGCAAGAAAATAATATTGCTAAGGATCTTTTGGCTGTAGCAGGGGAGCAGGGCCTTCTCAGCGCACATATTCCCGAAGAATATGGCGGAATGCCCATGGATAATAATACCAATACCATTATTACCGAAGAGGTGGGCCGCTCGGGCTCTTTCTCTGTAGCTGTAGCCGCCCATACGGGTATCGGTATGCTGCCCATCCTTTATTATGGTACCGAAGAACAAAAACAAAAGTACTTGCCCGGCCTTTGCTCTGGCCAAATGGCCGCCTCTTATTGCCTTACCGAACCCGGCTCTGGCTCCGATGCCCTAGCCGCTAAAACAAAGGCAATCCGCTCTGAAGATGGAGAACATTTCTTTATCACCGGACAAAAAATGTGGATCACTAACGGCGGTTTTGCCGATGTATTTATCGTCTTCGCTCAAGTAGATGGCGATAAGTTTACTGGATTTTTGGTAGAACGTGGAGCCGAAGGCCTTAGCCTTGGCGCCGAGGAAGATAAACTCGGGATCAAAGGTTCTTCTACTCGCCAGGTGTTCTTCGAAAATGTAAAGGTGTCTAAGGATGCCGTTTTGGGAGAAATCGGAAAAGGCCACCTAATCGCCTTTAACGTACTCAATGTGGGCCGCTTTAAGTTGGGCGTAATGACCCTAGGCGCCGCTAAACGCAATGCCGACCTAGCCGTGCAATACGCTAACGAACGCCATCAATTTAAACAGCCAATTAGCAATTTTGGGGCTATCCAACATAAGCTGGCCCAACAAGCTACTCAGATTTATGCCGCAGAATCGGCGCTCTACCGTAGCTCTATGCTCCTCCAACAAAAGGCTAAGGCCCTTATGGAAGCAGGCAAAACTTTTGCCGAGGCCAAACTAATCGCCGCCGAAGAATATGCCGTAGAATGCGCTATGCTTAAGGTGATTGGCTCCGAAATGCTCGATTATGTAGTAGACGAAACGGTCCAAATCCATGGCGGAAATGGCTTCTCTGAAGAGTATTCTGCTGCCCGCGCTTACCGCGATGCTCGGATCAACCGCATCTTTGAAGGTACCAACGAAATTAACCGCCTGCTCACTTTCTCTATGACGATGCGTAGAGCTATGAAAGGCGCTATCGATATCACTGGCCCCGCTTGGGAGGTGCAAAAGGAGTTGGCTAGCATGCCCAAAATCGAAAATCTAGACGGCCCCCTCGCTCAAGAAATCAAAACGGTTAAGCAGCTCAAGAAAATGGCCCTTATGGTGGCCGGTGGTGCCGCTAAATATCAACTTGATGGCAAATTGGACCTCAAAAATGAACAGGAAATCTGCATGAATATCGCCGACCTGATGATCGACGCTTTCGTGGCCGAGTCTTTCCTTCTCCGGGTCCAAAAATTAGCCGAACTCGGAAAAGATAATAGCAACCCCGAAAAAATGCTTAAGATTTTCCTTAACGATGCCCTCGATCGCGCCGCCAAAAATGCCAAAGATGCACTCTGCTCTTTCGCCGATGGCGATGCCCTCCGCATGATGCTCAATGGCGTGAAACGCTTTAGCAAAGGCGGACAATATAATGTCAAAAATCTAGCTCGTGAAGTAGCCAAAACTTTTATCGACGCTAATGAGTACTGCTTCTAATTAGCAGAATATCAATCAAATTCAAAAAGGTCTGCCTCCTCAGAGGTAGACCTTTTTTGTTTGGGCCTTGGGGCTGTCCTGTATCCGAATAAAGTTTTACCCTAGGCGAGTCAACTTCATGAGGGTTTCAACCCTCATCTATATATTATTGCGTAGCAATACCATTGTTGCTGTAGGTTTCAACCTACAGTGATTGCAGTTCTCTAAGCCTTCAAGCGCTCCACCAAATCAATCCTCCGCCCAAACTTTACAACCCTCTGTGCAGTTCTGACAAATGTCTATCTGATCCCGCCCCCTAAATAGCAATTCTCTAAATTCCTGATAGGCCTCCGACCACCAAATTTCCTCAAAACTTGCCGACTGCAATTGCCCCAACTCATGCTGCGCATCTTTGTCAAAACAACAAGGCAATACCCGCCCATCCCAACTAATCACACAAGAGTGCCAAAGCTTCCAACAATGGTTCAATAACTCATTCTTAATGATATAACTGCCATCCGCCTGCTTGGCATAACGAGCATATTTATTTTGTGTGGGAATCAAGGGGTTGCCCTGCTTGTAATCATAGATCTGGGCGGTCTTCAATTTAACCTCATCGACCCCTATCTCTTCCGCCAAACGATAAATGTCTGGTATCTGATGCTCATTGGGCCGAACTACCAAAAACTGAAAGATCAAATAGGGCGTTTTGCTCTTCAGTTTCTTGCGCCACTTGACCATATTCCTGGCCCCCTGCAAGACATTCTCCAATTTCCCACTCTTCCGATAGGCCGAGTAGGTCTCCTGATCACTGCCATCTATAGAGATAATCAAACGGTCCAAACCAGATTCTACCGTTTTCTTCGCATTGGCCTCATTCAAAAAATGTGCATTGGTAGAGGTGGCCGTATAAATGCCCTTTTGCTTGGCATAAGCGACCATCTCCAAAAAGTTGGGATTGATGTAGGGCTCTCCCTGAAAGTAAAAGGTTAGGTAAAAGAGCTGCCCCCCCATTTGGTCCATCAAACTCCTGAAAAAATCAGCCTTGAGGTTGCCCGTTGGCCTAGAAAAGTTGCGCAATCCACTAGGGCATTCCGGACAACGAAGGTTGCAAGCCGTGGTCGGCTCTATGGCAATAGAAAAAGGCAAACCCCATTGCTTGGGCCGCCCCAATAAACGACTATAATAATAGGAGCTGTAGACTTTGACTAGATTCCAAAACCGTTTGGGCCCAATACGACGCCCCAAATTCCAGGCATCCTGCAATTTGGCTAGTTTAGACATAAGGAAGGTAACGTTCTTCTAATATATTACGATGATGACTCTCATGACCCAAGATGATGTAGGCCAAGGCCCGAACCGAACAAGTTTTGCCACTAGCTACTCCCCGCTTTAGCCAATCTTCTGCCCGAAGATGTAGGAAAAACCGCTGACTAAATTGTCGCAAACTCTGCCAATCCACTAAGAGATCGGAAAGCTTGCGCTGCTCCAAATTAAGGGCCGCAACATAGGCGTCTTCATCAAATCCCGCCAAGGCCTGCCCATCGTTCCGAACAAAACGCAGGGCTCTATATAACATAATTTGCTCGGTATCTATGCAGTGCTGTACCAATTCCTTTATGCTCCATTTGCCCTCTGCATAGGCAAAGTTGCCCGCCTCTAAAGGCAAATGCCCCAATAGCTCAAGGGTTTTGTCCATGTTCAACTGAAATTGCGGCAAGAGCGGCCTAGTCGGAACCAAGTTGATGTAGTTGGCATAAAAGGGCGCAAATTCTCCCGCTTCCGGAGGTGCTACTGTTTGTTCCATTGACAATGAATTTTCTTTTCTTTAAATAGTTCTTCCCAAGCTGCTCGACTTTCATCGGTCTCCAAACTCAAAGGGTTGCCCTGCACATAAAGTTTTTTCAAATTGGGTAGGTCTTCTAGCCAAGCAGGCAGCTGCTCCAACTGATTATCCCCCAAATGCAGTTCTTCCAAATCTTGCAATTGCCCCAATGCCTCAGGCAGTTGGTCAAGCTCGTTTTGGTCCAAATATAAAATGCGCAAGGCCTGCAAATTCGCAATGCTAGCCGGCAAAAAGGCCAGCTCGTTCTCACTCAAAAAGAGCTGCTCCAACTGCGGCTGATACTGCAATTGCTCCAAAATGACCGGCAGGTCCATATAACTCATCTTCCTCAGCCAAAGCCGCCTCAACCCCTTGGCCTGCCGCATCTCCTTGGGCCAGTCTTCTAGCTCCTTTTCATATAAATAAAGAACCCGCAAGCTGTCAAATTGCTCTCCCGCTAAGCCTGCCAAATCCCGACAAGCCCAAGATGGCGGCTGCGCTTGCCCCATCGCAAACTGCCAAAACAAAAGAAAGCAAAACAAAAAATATAATCGCCTCATCAATATCGTTTTTTGTCAAAATAAAGCCGCTCAAGCACTGAACTACCCTCAAAATACTGCTTTTCTAAAGATTTTAAAACCTTCTCTTCGGCTAAGTCCCTAGATGCTTCCCCTTTTCGCCAGCCTATATCCCCTCCCCAGCTACATCATCTCCAAAATACTACTCTTTTTTCTGCCTTTAGGAGGCTGTTTTGGGGCTGCCCCTGCGGCCTTCGGCCTTGGGTCGGGCCATTGCGCAGCTCGCAGGTCTGCTCGGCCCTGCAGCGCTTTCAGCGCTTTGGTCTGCCGCCTTCGGCGGCCCTGCTACAGCCCCTCAGCCGGCGGCTTCGCCGCCTCTAGACGCAGAATAGCTTGCCGCAAATGGAATATCCCATTTTGCAGCTGCAGAATAGCTTCCTCCAAATGGAATATGCCGTTTTGCAGCTGCAGAATAGCTTCCTCCAAATGGAATATGCCGTTTTGTAGCTGCAGAATAGCTTCCTCCAAATGGAATATGCCGTTTTGCAGTTGCAGAATAGCTTCCTCCAAATGGAATATGCCGTTTTGCAGTTGCAGAATAGCTTCCTCCAAATAGAATATCCCATTTTGCAGCTGCAGAATAGCTTCCTCCAAATGGAATATGCCGTTTTGCATCTGCAGAATAGCTTGCGGCAACTGTAATATGCCGTTTTGTAGCTGCAGAATAGGGCATAAAGGTTTTAATGGGGTGTTTTGCATCTGCAGAATAGGGCATAAAGGTTTTGATGTGCCATTTTGCAGTTTCAGAATAGGGCGTAAAGGTTTTGATGGGGTGTTTGATCTCTGTCCAATAGGGCAAAAAGGTTTTGATGAGGTGTTTTGCATCTGCAGAATAGGGCAAAAAGGTTTTGATGAGGTGTTCTGCATCTGCAGAATAGGGCATAAAGGTTTTGATGGGCTGTTTGGCGGGACTGTTCAGGATTTTGTGTATCAGAATAAAATTTGGTCAATAGAGACTAGGAGGTGAGTGGTAAAATTTAGATGACCCGGTCAGGGAAACAGACACAAAGCTGGCTGAAAACTTTGGTCCAACCAGCTCGTTTGACCTTCCATCGTTTTTGAATTTGCATAGCGGCTAAATAGATAGATTTTATGGCCGCAGCATCATTTGGAAATGAGCGTTTGTTATTGGTATATTTTCTCAGGCCAGCATTAAAGCCTTCAATAATATTTGTGGTATAAATAAGCTTTCTGATTTCTTGAGGATAGTATAAAAAGACAGTGAGATTGTCCCAGTTTTTCTCCCAAGATTTAATGATGTAAGGATAGCGATCACCCCATTTTTCTTCAAAATCTTGAAGCCGATTTCTAGCCTCAGCTTCATTAGGAGCTGTATAAATGAGCTTAATATCTTTGGCCACTTTTCTTCTATTAGAGGCTTCGACAACCTTCATAGAATTGCGAATTTGATGGACCACACAAATTTGATGAGCTGCCTGAGGAAAGACGGCCTCAACGCTTTGGTCCAAGCCAGCTAGATTGTCTGAGCAGATAAATAAAACATCCTTTACCCCTCTTGTTTTAATGTCATTCAAAGTTGTGGCCCAATTTGCAGCAGTCTCTTTTTCAAAGAGATACATGCCAATAATGTCTTGATAGCCTGCTAAATTAACCCCAAGGACAATCATGCAAACCTTGCTTTTAATCTGCCCATCTTCTCTAATTTTATAGTGAATCCCATCAATCCAAAGAATCGCATATTTCTCATCAAGAACCCGATTTTGCCACTCTCGAATACTATCTAAGAGGCTATTAGTAATGGTTGTAATTTGACTCTTAGAGTACTGCTGCCCATAAATTTCATCCATATACTCTACTATATCAGACAGGCTCATACCTTTAGCATACAATAGTGTAATCACACTCTCCAGCTTAGCCGTCATCGACTTGTGTTTGGGGACCGTTACAGGGTCAAATTTACCCTCTCGATCTCTTGGTATTTCTATTTGTAATTTGCCACTTTCCGTCTTGATCTTCTTTGAAGAATGGCCATTTCTGCGATTTTCTCCTTGGACTTCTTCGCCACGAGCATACCCTAAATGCGCTGACATTTCTCCTTCTAACAAACTTTGAATTCCTCGTTTTTTGAGGTCATCTGTTAGCTTGTCTAGCTCCTCAATGTTCTTCACATCTCCTAGTAGGCGGTTTAATAACTCTTCTTGTTTCTTGTCCATAGCGGTACTTTTTTTCTAAGTAATTAAATTGATATTAAACCTCCTAATCTTTACCCCTTTTTTAGCCCATACACAAAATTTTAAACAGTCTCTGTTTGGCTTTGGCCATGTGGCACTGCCGCTACCTGCAGCCTAAAGGCCGCAGCCAATCTTGTTGGGCCATCATCTTGCTCGCCGCAGCGGCTTAAAAGCCCCTGCTTCATTGGAGATGGGCGAAAGCATTCGGTTTTCAGGTCCTGCGGCTTTTAAGCTGCAGGCCATGGGGTGGCCAAAATCTAGCTTAGTGGTTCCGAAATTGGCTGCGGGTTTCAACCTGCAGCCATGGCCGAAGGCCAAACGGCCTAGCGATGCGGCGGGGTGGCGCGTAGCGCCAGACCCAGGCGGCGAAGCCGCCGCAGGGCCGAGCAGACCTGCGAGCCCCAAAGCGTAGCGCCTGCCGAAGGCAGGAGGCCCCAAAACAAAAAAAAAGAGCCACCGAAAAACGGCAGCTCTATATCGTATAGATTCCAAAAGGGGAGGACCTATCCTAGGGCCTTATCTAAATCAGCCAAAAGGTCATCGGCATCTTCTACCCCAACAGAAAGGCGAATGATCGAGTCGGTCAAGCCCACTTTGAGGCGCTCTTCGCGGGGAATAGCCGCATGCGTCATGCTAGCAGGATGGCCAATGAGTGATTCTACGCCACCCAAAGACTCGGCACAAGTGAAATAATGTACTTTTTCGAGCACCTTAGCGGCAGCTTCTGCGGTATCCTCCTTGAGATTAAAGGAAAGCATAGCGCCAAAGCCGCGCATCTGCTTTTTGGCAGTTTCATGTCCCGCATGATGGGCCAAACCAGGATAATACACCTTGTCTACCTTGGGGTGCTGCATCAAGAAGTCGGCAATTTTAGCGGCATTTTCGCTCGCTCTTTGCACCCGAAGATGTAGAGTTTTGATGCCACGAAGGACCAAGAAGCAATCTTGGGGACCAGGAACGGCGCCCACAGAATTCTGGATAAAGTAGAGTTTTTCGGCCAAGGCTTCATCCTTGACCACCAAAGCACCCATCACCACATCAGAGTGGCCACCTAGGTATTTAGTCACCGAGTGCATGACGATATCGGCGCCAAGGTCCAAGGGGTTTTGGAGGTAAGGCGTAGCAAAAGTATTGTCTACACAAACCATGATATTGTGCTTTTTGGCTACGGCACAAATGGCCTCAATATCAATAATATTGAGCATGGGGTTGGTGGGCGTTTCTACCCAAATGAGCTTAGTTTTTTCGGTAATATGGGCCTCAATTTCGGCGGTGCCCTGCATCCCTACAAACTGAAACTTGATGCCATAGCGGCTAAAGACCTTCGTAAAGAGGCGGTAAGATCCGCCATAAAGGTCGTTGGTAGAAATCACCTCATCGCCTGGATCGAGCAGGTGCAAAAGGGCAGCTTCTGCGGCAAGGCCAGAGCCGAAAGTAAGGCCAAACTGTCCATTTTCTAGGGCAGCCAAGTTATCTTCTAGGGCTTTGCGGGTCGGGTTGAGCGTTCTAGAATACTCATAACCTTTATGTTGGCCCGGAGAGCTTTGGGCATAAGTAGAAGTCTGATAAATGGGCGTCATAATCGCTCCCGTTGCGGGATCGGGTTCAATACCTGCGTGAATGACTTTGGTTCCGAATTTCATAAAAATAAGTCGTTTAATTCGATTCTTAAATGAAGTTAGGGGAAGATACAAAAGTAGGGCTGTCTAGCCAAGTTCTAAGCGTTCATTAAGACTACACTTAGATTTTGCTATACATTTGGGCGGTAAAGCCGTTGCGCATACGGGGCTCTACATAAGTAGATTTTGGGGGGAGGGTCCCTCTGAGGTCCGAGATAGAAATGAGGTCTTCCATAGCCACGGGATAGAGGTTGAAGGCGGCCACGGCCGACTCTTCATCTACCTTTCGCTCTAGGGCCGCGGGGCCTTTCACGCCCCCTACATAACGGACCTCCACATCATTGCGGACATCCTCAATGCCCAGGATATCTTGTAAAATATAGCGATTGAAGAGGTGGACATCTAGGCTATCGGCCACGCTGGTTTCATCGCCGGGGCTATATTCTTCCTTTAAAATGAGCTTGCGCCAACGGCCCTTAATATAGCAACCCATTTCGCCACGGCGGAGTGGGCGGAAGGCCATGGGTTCTAGGCTGACCTCATAATATTTCTCTAGTTTTTGCAAAAATTCCTCTTCGCTAAGTCCTTTGAGCGACTTAAGAATGCGATTATAGTTATGGATCAGGATCTCGCTAGCGGGAAAATAGGCGGCCATAATATAGTGGTAAGGATTTTTGGCCTCCTTACTTTTATGTTGGGCATACAGCCGTTCGGCGGTGGTCATGCGGTGGTGTCCATCGCAGATATAGCTGCTTGGAATTTTATCTTTAAAGAGTTCTTGCAGCCGCTGTACATGCTCTTCTTCCTTGAGCAACCAGAATACATGTTGGTCGTCTTCAAAGGGAATTTTAAAGCTAGGGGGCATAGAAATCGTGATGCGGTTAATCAGAGCATCAATTTCTAGCACATTGGGGTAAGTGAGCAAAATGGGTTTAATCACACCATTGCGCTCCTCAAAAAGCTCCTGCATCCGGGCCTCCTTATCGGCCAAGGTAAACTCATGTCGTTTGATATGGCCCTGAATATAATCCTCTACATGGGTGCAGGCAATAATACCGGTATGGCTGCGGTTGTGTCGGATAATTCGATAAATCAGCAGGCTAGGTTCTTGGTCCATTTGGTAGTAGCCATCTCGGTAATAGAGGGGGAACTTGCGTTTGGCGGTACCAAAAAAGTCGTCAAAGGAAATAATGTCGTTGAGGTCGGGCAAAACTGGCCGAAAAGGGATAATGTTAGCCATAATAATGTTGTTTTCTGTTGTTTGTTAGTCGATATTTTGGGGCCTCCGCAGCGCTTCGCTTGCGGCGCTATGTTGCGGGGCTCGCAGGTCTGCTCGGCCCTGCGCCGCCTGTGGCGGCTGGGTCTGGCCTTCGGCCACCCCTCCACAGCGCTAGGCCATAAAAAAGGCCAGCTCCAAGGGGGGAGCTGGCCAAATATATTACAAACTTTTTGTAAAAAAGCAGTTTATTTTTTGGTATCAAATTCAGGGGCCTCGCCAAAGTCAAAAACAAGCGAAAAGCGAAGCGTATTATCTAGGGGATTGCGTTGGGCGGCTACGGCAGGCACTAGATAAGAGAAGTTGATATTAAAGATGTTATACTTCAGGCCAAGGCCTACCGTAAAGTACTTGCGGTTTCCTTTAGTCGAGTGCTCGTTATAGTGGCCGGCACGTACAGCAAACTGTTTGTTGTACCAATACTCCATACCAATAGAGTACATCAGTTCTCTAAACTCTTCGCCAGCGCCAGCGGGGGCATCATTAAAAGAAGAGAAAATAGAGCTAGGGACAGACTGCTGTTTGTAGTCGGCGGTACCATCTCCTTGGCCCGCATCTCCATCGCTGTCGTATTCTGGATTTTCGACTAGGTTGCCGTTTTCGTCCTCGATGCTACGGGGAATGGGCGTGGGCACCATCAATTTATTGATATCTAGGGCAAAGGTGATCGAGTTATGCTCATCAATATCATAGGTAAAGGCAGAGCCTAGGCCAATATTGGCGGGCAGATAATCGCGGTCGGCAGATTGGGTATAAGAGATTTTAGAGCCCAAGTTGGTCATGGCCAGACCGATACGCAGATTGGCTTCCTTGTCATTGACCTTCAAGGGTTTGTTGTAGGTAAAGGAAACATCGGCAGCAAAGGCGTGGGCGGGCGTGAGGGTTTCTCCACCAGCGGCTACGCCTGTTCCTAAGCTAGAGTAAATATACTTAAGGTTAAGAGCGGCCGAAAAGTTTTGGCTCATTTTACGGGCATAGGCGCCAGTGAGTTCAAACTCTCTGGGGCTAACCGTTTGCAGGGCGTTTCCTTGATCGTCGGTATATTGGATTTCTCCTAGGGAGAAATAGCGGAGAGAGCCGCCTAGGGTTTGGCGGTCATCTAGGTGTTTATAGACCGAGACATAAGAGAGAAAAACGTCATTGAGGCCTAGGGCGCGAAGCCAAGGCGTATAATTCATAGATACTCCTACATCGCTAGAGGCCCAGGCGAGATTAGAAGAGTTGAAGTGCATAGAGTTGGGGTCGGCATCTAGGGCGATACCGGCATCGCCCATAGCACCAAAGCGAGCATCTGGGGTAATGCGCAAAAAGGGAACAGCAGTAATAATGGTATTCGAGCAGGGGCTGCCATCGGGTTGAACGAGTTGTCCATCTTTAAGGATACACTGCGCTTTAGCTTCGGGCAAACCCAAAAATATTCCTAGGCCTAGAACAAAACTAAAGGCCTGCAAGATTCTCTGTTGCATAAGAGGTTAGATTAAATTTAAGATGATAATAGTTGGGCTGGCACCTAAAGGTATTAGCCCCAAAGTAAAGCTGCTACATAGATGAGAATTAAGTTATAAGTTTTGAGGGAGGGGAGCCCTTTTGTTTATTTTTGGCTGAGGATAAGTTGTGCGTTTTTGTGTTTTGGCGCCTAAAAATAGGGCTAAATCTTTGAGTTTTGTTAAAAAAAATGGACAAACTTGGGCCTAAGCTACTTTAAGCGGTATTTCTAGCGCTTGAGGACCAAGGCGCAGGCAGGCCCTAGGCCTGCCTGCTCGGCGCCCTAGGGGCGCCTTTCACGGATGAGCGATGCGCCGCAGTGGCCCTTAGGCCAGACCCAGCCGCCGCAGGCGGCGCAGGGCCGAGCAGAGAGCGAGCTGCAGAGCGTAGCGACCCGCCCGCAGGGCGGGACAGCCCCAAAAAATTATTTTAATAGCACTAATTTTTGGAAGCTAGCTTCTTGTTTAATTTCTGTTTCATCCTCTGCAGACAGGCTTTCGGCCCTCAGGCTGAGTTTATAGATATAGACGCCTCGGGCCAGTTGGTCGCCAAAGTCGTCGCGGCCATCCCAGTGGATGCCATCGATGCGGTAGCCGGTATTTTCGGCGGCGCTAATAGGTTGTTGGATTGTTTTGACCAATTTGCCAGAAACCGTATAGATTTGGACCATCACCTCTAGTTCTTGGCCGGGCAAATTATGTTCAAACATAAACTCGGTATGATCCGTAAAGGGGTTGGGATAATTGAGAATATTATTGAGGGCCATTTGGGCATTATCGGCCACCACAAACTCGGTTTCGCCTTGGCCCATATTATTATATACGTCCCAAGCCTTCACTTGGACCTGATGCAGGCCTTCGGGCAGATTACTTAGGGGATATTCTATGCTCCCCTTGCGGAAATCGTCTTCTTCGGCCTGATAAAACTCATTGAGATTATAGCTATAAGTTTGTTCATCGATAGTATAGGTAAGGACGCCCGTGAGGTCGTGGCCGATGCCATTGCCTACGGTATTGATGCCGTTATCATCCTCTAATTGGACCAGCAAAAGCGGGTTGCGGTCAGTGATTCCGCCCTTGGCAAAATTGAGATCATTCATATAGACCTTAACTGTTGGGGGCTCGTTATCTTCGGCGGCATTGGGGTTGGTTCCGCCCACCACAATACCGTTGTAGTGGCCGCTAGCGTCTATGCTCTGGCCATCTTCGGCATAATAAGATATTTTGCCATAGCCCAGGCTATAATTGATATCTCTAGGGACCATAAAAGAGAAGCTAAAGCGGCCATTTGTCACGCTGGCTCTTCCTTTAAAGATCACCTTCTTTTGGAGGATAAAGTTGCCGATTTGGCTATCGCTATCATTGGCTCTTGTTTTTGCGGTATCGGCTTTATCGAAGACGGTGGGGTAGAGGGTGCCGTTAAAATTGGAGAGTAGTTGTCCGTTTTGGTCTTGCACTTCTCCTTCAATTTGGACCAACTGCAGGGCGCTGATACTATCGGCGCCGCTGGGGGCTTGTCCGTTGATGCTGGTGGTGGCTACTTGCATTTGGGGGTAGGCTAGCGTCATGGAGGGGTCGCCGAGGAGCACATATTTTCTAGAGTTAGATGCGCTAAGGATTCCGCTATTATTTTTGGCCCTTTGGAGGACTTCGCCTAGGGTGGGCATGCGGTTGCCGACGGGTAAAAAGAGCTGGTCAAAAGTATTGGCGGTAAGGTGTTGGTTAGCATCGGCGAGTACTACGCGAGTTGTGGTAAGCAGGGCAATAGCGCCGGCATCGGGCTTGAGGATGAGCTGTTCGCCTGCGCAAAGATTTTTGGGATCATCGAAGGGGGCGAAAGAGCAGGTGGCAGTAACAAAGAGGGGTAATTTATTGTGATTATTCATTTGTTGAATTTCGCTGAGGGTAAAGATTCGCTCTTGAGCGAGTCCGTCCCAGCCTCCATGGCCCAGATAATTGACCACTAATGTTCCTTTGAATAAATCTTGCAGGATAGCGGCATTAACATCGGGGTATCGGCTACCGCCAGAGGTACTTTGTTGCTGATAGGCATCCAAATAAATCTTATTGATATTATAGTTGGGGTGATTAGCGGCTACAGTTTGGGCAATATTATCGGCATCATTGATATGGATATTATTATCCTGATCATCGGCCCAAAAGGTCAGGCGGTTGCGCCAATCTTGCTGTGTTGATGGATTTGTATCATAATCTATAATTTTATCGACCATTGTTCTGGCTTCGCTTAGGCTAGCGGCGGGTAGTCTTCCCACGCCAATATCTAGGGCTTGGTTGGCATTGGGATCGCCTTCGCCTAGGTCCAAAAGGGCAAAAAAGTCGTCAGAGGTGTAGGTGCGCAGGGGTTCTAGGGTGTTGGGGGTTTGGTAGCTAGGCACAAAATTGAGATGTTCTGTTCGTTTTTTGCTTAGGCCTTTGGGGTCGAAACTCCCATCGCCAAAGAGGAGCAGATAGCGCAGGCTATCGTTTCCGCTAGAGCGTTCGTAGAGCATACGGCAGAAATTGCGTAGGGCAGTGGCATCTTGCTGGCCAGAAGAAAACTCATTATAAATTTGGTTGATATCTACGGTTAGGCTCGTGATGCCGCTATGATCTTGGCGGTGTTGGGCCAGACGTTGGGCTTCGCTAGCAAAATCGGGATGATAAATAATGAGTAATTGGGGGGCTTGGGTAATATTATGTAAATTTTGATTGTCTAGAGGGCCAAGAAGGCTAGGTGCGCCAATATTATCTGCCTGAAAGAGGACAAACTCTCGGAGGGTATCGGCTGGGGCGACAAAGCTGATATTGCTGCCTGTTTGGCTAAAGCTTTGGGCCTTAATATTGCCCCATTCTGTGAGGTCCCAAAGTTGGAGATTGGCGCCTGCATTTTCAATTTGATATTGGGCCTGATTGGCGCTAAGGCTGCGGCTATCTCTAAAAAAGAGGGGCGTATTTTCGTAGCGGAGATTGGCGCGAGCTTGCAGGCTGATATAATCTAGCCAAGCTTCTGCCCCAGAGCTAGGGTGATTAAACTGATAATTGAGGCTAATACTTCCGTTGCTAGCGGGAACAAAACTAAAACTCTGATTAAGTGTTTGGGCATAAAGTGCGTAGACATAGCTACTGACTGTGCCTAGGGTTCCGGTTTGTCGGCTTTGGTTGCCTTCCGAGATGATTAGGCTGCCACTACCTGTTCCGCTAATCAGGCGGCCCAAAAAGCTAGATTGAACGACAACCTCTTCATTGGGAAGGCGGTTGGGAATATCGAAACTAAAGTCTTGGCTTCGGCTAATTTGGAAGGGGTCGCCAAGCCAGAGGCGGCCACTGGGGGGCAGGGCGATCACATCCTCCATGAGTGCGATTTCATCGGTTTCATAATGGGCCAGGGCATCATAGCTGCTGCTGTTGTAATCTGGGTTGCTGCCATTATTTCGGCTACTAATACGGCGGCCATTTGCGCTATTTATCTTAATAAAATAGCAGGCTTGATCGCTATAAATATTTTGTTGGTGTTGGTAGCGGTCTGTATTGCTTTGGTACTGCCAATTTCTGGGGCCTTTGGCATAAAAAAGCACAAAATCATTTTCATCAAATCGGCCATCTTGTTCGCCTTCCACCCAGATGGCTAATTCTTGGAGGTCGTCAATCATTTGGGCATGGCCAATAATTTCGGGAACCATTTGGCCACCATTGCCAAAGATTTGAATTTGCTGAGGGTTAATGCTGTTGGGGTCCCAGCCCATGGCGCTTAGGTCTTGGCGGCTAATTTTATAGAGGCCCGATTCGCTTACGGCCAGTTTATAAATTTGGCCACTAGCTAGGGCCGATTGTTGGACCGGGTGCAGAATAGATTTGCGGGCCAGGGGCGAGGGGCTAGGCGAGAGGCTAATTTTTAGCTCGGCTTGCACTAACTTCTCATACTGTCCGCTATTACTATTATAGCGAATAGGTAAAACTTTAACTTGGGCCAGGGGCTGCCCTCTTTCAAACAACTGTTCTGTTTGGATAGCTGCGGGCAGTTGGGGCCGCCAGTTGGCGGGCACGGCTAGAGGTTCATAAATGGCCCCTTGCAATTCGGCTTGAATTTGGCTTGTTTGTCGCAGGCGAAGGCTATAGGTCCAATAAGGCAGCATTTCGTTCTCATCATAGACGGCCCCTTCAAAATGGGGGTACTGTTGTTGTGGCAACTGAGCATCTGCAGATTTGAAGCTAGGGCTCCAATCTAGTTGTATTTGAACAGGGGTTAAGTTTTGCCCAAATAATGAACTCGCTAAGAGTAAAAAGAGGGGCAGAATAGAAAGAGAGGAGTTAGGCATACTGGAAAAGTCTAGATGAATGTTAGGTGAGAATGTACGCTTTTGTATTTTGGGCCGTTTCTTAAAGCAGAGAAGCTGCTTTGGCTTAGCGCTGTGAAGGGGTGGCCGAAGGCCAGACCGAGGCGGCAAAGCCGCCGATGGGCCGAGCAGACCTGCGAGCCCCGAAACATAGCGACCCGAGGTGCCAAGAAGGCCCAAGGGCCTTCTTGGCGACCGAAGGGAAAGCCCCAAAAAATCGAAAGATAGAAAAATAGCGTTTAGTTTGTAGGCTAAACGACTCAATCAAAATAACGTCTTGACTTAAAAAAGTGTTGGCATGCTCAAGTTTTATCCTCTCCTTACTCTTTGTTTATTTCTCCTTAGTTGGGCTCCTTTGCGGGCGCAAGATCCTGTATTTAGCCAGTTTTATGCGGCCCCATTGCAGCTCAATCCCGCTTTGACGGGTTTGGAAGATGCCCCCGTATTTCATTTGAATTATAGAAACCAATGGCCGAGCATTTCGCAGGCTTATGTGAGTTATGCGGCTTCTTACAGCCAGTTTTTTAGCAAGCAGAATAGTGGTTTTGGGGCCTCGGTTTTGGCCGATGTGGCGGGCAATGGCATTTATGCTAGCACGCAAATTGGTCTGCACTATACCTATTCGCTCTATTTGTCAGAGAATAGCCGGCTGCGGATGGGCCTAGAGGGGCAGTTTATCAATAAGCGCCTAAATTGGGATGAACTGGTTTTTTTGGACCAGCTAGACCCCGCCACGGGCTCGGTAGATGGCTCGGGCAATACCAATGCGACCCAAGAAGCCCGAGGCGCCAATAATTTGAGCTATATGGATTTTGGAGCGGGTGTTTTGTACCAAATGCCTTACTTTTATGGAGGATTCTCGATTAAGCATATCAATGCCCCTAGCGAAAGCTATTTATCGCTAAATGAAGTGGCGGCTACCCTGCCCATTCGTTATACCTTGCACTTTGGGGGGCAAATTCCACTTTCCACAGGAAAAAAAATCAGAAAAGCCGCCTATATCTCGCCCAGTATTTTATATAGCCAACAGCGTGATTTTAAGCAGCTAAACTTTGGCGCCCAAAGTCAATATGATATTTTTTTAGGGGGAATTTGGTTTAGACATACTTTTTCTAATGCCGATGCCGTTATTTTTATGCTTGGCGTTCAGCAAGGGCCAATTAAAATAGCTTATAGCTATGATTGGACGCTCTCCGGTCTTGCCAATGCCTCTGGAGGCGCCCATGAAGTCTCGCTGATTCTTAACCTAGCATCCGATAAAAAACGCATAGACTATAACGATTGTCTAAAAATGTTTAGGTAGTCTGCTTTTTTTTATAAATTTGTTTTCGCCTTTTGTTCAGAAAAAAAAACCTTGCTTAGCATGAAAAAACTATTGCTGCTTAGTTTGGCTGGCCTCTTACTAGCTACAACTGCTTGCAAACGCGAACAGCGCTCTCAGTCTACCGGCTGGGGATATAACTCGCAAGAATGGGGTGGTTTTGAAAAACTCCCTAACTATAAAGGCCAGATTACTGGACCTAATCTCGTTCTTATTGAAGGGGGTACCTTCAATATGGGACAAACCGAAGAAGATGTCATGAAAGACTACCGAGCTGCCCCTCGCCGTCAATCATTGGCCAGCTTCTATATGGATGAAACCGAGGTGACCAATATCGATTGGTTGGAATACCTCTACTACCTCCGTCGGGTGTACCCCTCTATGCCGCAAGTGCATTTGCAGGCCCTACCCGATACCCTAGCATGGCTAGACGAACTTTCTTATAATACGCCTTATGTAGAAAACTACTTGCGCCACCCCGCCTATGAGGATTATCCCGTAGTTGGTGTTACTTGGTTGCAAGCTAACGAATTCTGTAAATGGCGCTCGGACCGTGTGAATGAGATGTTGCTCATCGAACAAGGTAAAATTGATCCTACTTCTATTGAAGGACAACAAGGAGAAAATACCTTTAGCACGGGCTCTTACCTCTCTGGTATCTATCAAGCACAACCTGGCCCCAAACCTGCCGTAAACCCCGCCACTGGCGAGGAACGTGCCGTCCGCTTTGAAGATGGTATCATGCTTCCCGAATATCAGTTGCCCACCGAGGCACAATGGGAGTTTGCCGCACTCGCTCTTTTGGGTAACCAAAGTGCCGCCCGCGACGAAAATATCACTGACCGCCGTATCTACCCCTGGGATGGAACTACCGTTCGCTATCCCCAACATGGCCGCTATCAAGGAGCCATCGTAGCTAACTTTAAGCGTGGCCGTGGTGACTATATGGGTATGTCTGGCGCACTAAACGATAACGCAAGTATTACGGCTCCTGTTCGCTCTTATGTGCCTAACGATTTTGGTCTCTATAATATGGCCGGAAACGTAAACGAATGGGTGCGCGACGTTTACCGCCCCACTACTTCACTTACCCTAGAGGATAATAACGAGTTGAATAGTTTCCGTGGTAATGTCTTTACGCAGGTAGAACGCAATAGCAACGGTACTCCCGTTGGTGTAGATAGCATCGGCCGCCTAAAGTATAAGCCACTAGACGAAAACGAGATCAAAGACCGCCGCAACTTTACTAAGTCTAATGTAATTAACTACGGTGATGGCGATATCGAGTCTCGCCTCAATTATGGCGACTCTAAACTCAATAACGAAACTAAACATATGTACCAGTTTGGCAAGCACTCTCTTATCTCTGATAAGGCCCGTGTTTACAAAGGAGGCTCTTGGGCAGATCGCGCCTACTGGCTCTCTCCCGGCCAACGCCGCTTCCTAGATGAAGATAAGGCTTCTGCTACTATCGGTTTCCGTTGCTCTATGCTCCGCGTGGGTTCTCCCTCTGGTAACCGCTTCAAAGGTGGAAATCAGATCAAAACGCGCAAAAAACGCACAAAACGTAAGTTCTAAGCTTTGCTGACTTACCCTAAGGTCCAATTCTTTTTAGAGTTGGACCTTTTTTAGGTTTTGGGGCCTCCTGCCTGCGGCAGGCGCTACGTTGCGCAGCTCGCTCTTCGCTCGGCCCTGCAGCGCTTCGCGCTTTGGTCTGGCCTACGGCCACTGCTGCACATCGCTAGGCCATGCACCCTCCCTCTTCGCCCAAAAAAGATCGGCCCAAAGCATAACGGAAGAAGAAAAGCAGCTCTATAGAACTGAGTTCTAAGGCAAATCTTGTATTTTTGAGCCGCCAAAATAATTTATTAGCCCCCTAAATTTTTTTTCCTATGATTGACTATCAAGCGCTGCTGACCAACCTCTTTAATATGGTGATGGAGTATGCGCCCCGGCTGATGCTAGCCCTTGCCTTACTCTATTTTGGCCTCAAAATTATTGGCCAAGGAATGAAGCTGATTAACAATCTGCTGAAAAAGAATGATTTTGATAAAGACCTCCGCCCCTTTATTATTAGCCTAGTTTCGGTGGCCCTCAAAATTCTGTTGGCCATTTCGGTGGTGGATATTGTAGGGGTAGAAACTACCTCTTTTGTGGCGGTTTTGGCCTCTATTGGTTTTGCCGTAGGTTTGGCCCTGCAAGGCAGCTTAAGCAATATTTCTAGTGGCATCCTCATCCTGATTTTTAAACCCTTCCGCACCGGCGATATGGTCCGTGCTGGCGATTATATGGGCCGAGTAAAGGAAATTCAGATCTTTAATACTATCCTAGAAACCTTGGACCATCGCCGCATCGTCATCCCCAATAAATTACTCACCGATGAGGCCCTAGAAAATATTTCGGCCGCCGGAATTATCCGGGTTTCTGCCCCAGTGGGCATTAGCTATTCGGCAGATATTGACCAAGCCCGCCGAGTGGCCCGTGAAGTAATTGCCGGCTGCCCCTTTGCCGTTTCCGATAAAGCTTATCAACATCAAGTGAATGTTTTGGCCCTAGGCGCCTCTTCTGTAGATCTAGAGGTTTGGGTTTGGGCCAAAGCCGATGATTATTGGGAGACCCTATTTTATATGGAGGAATACCTCAAAAAAGCCTTTGATAAGGCCGGAATCGAAATTCCATTTGCTCAAATGGATGTAAACTTTAAGCCGACTTCAGAATATCGTCTAGCGGTAGATGCCGTGCTGCAGCAAAAAGGAGGAGAGCAAGAACATGAATAGTTTATACGAGAGGCTGCAGCTATATGGCCAAGATTTGCTCCATAGTATTCATCCCATTGATTTAGTGATCAATTTATTGTTGGTGACCTTGCTGAGCTGGCTGCTAGCGGCCATTTATGTCCGCTATGGCCGAGCTTTGTCTAATCGCAAGCGCTTTGCCGCCAATTTTATGCCCTTGGCCCTAACCACCATGCTCGTCATGCTGATTGTCAAATCTTCTTTGACGCTTTCCTTGGGCTTGGTGGGTGCGCTCTCTATTGTACGATTTCGAGCAGCAATTAAGGAGCCCGAAGAGCTCAGCTATTTGTTTATCGTGATTGGCTTGGGCCTAGCGGCTGGGGCCAATCAGCCCTTTTTGGCCCTCATTTTATTTAGCTTTCTGAGCCTGGCCATTTTGGCCAATTACTGGATGCGGCCCGCCGCTTACTACCAAAAAGAAGGGGCCATTTATTTGGAGCTCCGCACCGATTTGGAAGAGCCCCTTTTGATTGAAGAAAGTTTGAAGAAAATACTGGGACCAAAATTGCAGCTTCGCCGAATGGATGCCCTAGGCGAGGGGATGGGCCTAGAGCTCTCTTTTTCTTTGCCCGCCTGCGAAACCGCCCAACTGCAAGCGGCCCAAAAAGCCCTGCAAGCACTTTCGGCCAATACGAGCTTTTTGGTGGTGTCCCAAACCGACCTGCCCCTTTAATGGACCTAGGGGAGCAAAGCGACCGGCCACAACAAGGCTGCAAGCCGCAGTTCGACGACCAAAGGGAGTAACCGATGTGTAGCAGTGGCCGTAGGCCAGACCGAAGCGCGCAGCGCTGAAGGGCCGAGCGAAGCGACCGGCCTAGCGATGTGTAGCAGTGGCCGTAGGCCAGACCCAGGCGGCGCAGCCGCCGCAGGGCCGAGCGAGCAGCGAGCTGCGAAACGTAGCGCCGACGAGCGTAGCGAGGCGGAGGCCCCCAAAAAATATAAAAGTACCTGAATGTCTTTAAAAGAGCAAACGGCTTGGCGATACGAGCGTAAGTATGTAGTTTTAGGGTATCGGCCAGCAGAGATAGAAATTTTGCTGCGGCAACTGCCCTTTGCTTGGCGAAAAGCGCATGCCCCTCGTTGGTTGCATAATATTTATTTTGATAGCATAGATTGGCATTGTTATCGGGCCAATTTGGCGGGCAGCAGTCGGCGCTATAAGTATCGTTTGCGTTTTTATGGGCCTTGGCAAAATGCTTGGCAGCCGGCCCGTTTGGAGCTAAAGCAAAAAACGGGAGAATTGGGCCGAAAGCAAATTTGGGAGCTGTCTAAGTTGGATGTTAACTCGCCAAAAATGCAGTTAGCCGCTCTGCTCGAGCATGCTCCGCATAAGGGCTATGCTTGGGCCCCCAAGGTCTATAATTGCTATTATCGGCAGTATTATTCGGCCCTAAATGGGCGTTTGCGCCTGACCCTAGACAGCCAACAAGCTGCAGCTGCCATTTGGCCCAGTTCCTATTGGCAGCCCAAGGGAAAAAAAGCGATGGACGGCCTAATTATAGAGCTAAAATATGGTCCAGAAGAGGCCAATTTAGCAGAAGAACTGGCCCAGCAAATTCCCTTTCGACTAAGCAAAAACTCAAAGTATATACAGGCCGTGCAGCAATGCTACCGCCTTTAAATAGAAGTTATGGCAAAGAAAAAAAAGAGAATACCCAAGGAAGATCGCCTGATTGAACTGGAGGTGCAAAAGGCCGCCCAGGCCTATCTGGAGCATTATTACAAGACCCAAGAACGGCCCAAAGTGCTCTACTCTAATCTGGAAGAACGGACCAAGCATAAATATGGTATGAAGCGAGCCGATGGGCTTTTGGCCTACCCCATGAGCAAAACTAAAGCCTATGTGGTGTCTATGGAGGCCAAATCGCATAAAACCTTAAAGGCCTTAAAACCGTATCGAATAGACAAGCTTTGGGTAAAAGATAGCCTTTGGCATGGTTTGCTCTTCACGATTTTGTCGGGCGTTATGTTTTTTGTTTGGCGAATGACCGATGAATCCTTCTGGATTCGATTTGTGATCCCTATGGTGGTCCTCCTTGGCGCCTCTGCGCTTTATGCCTATATTTTTAGAAATAGTCATAAATATCAGGAGATGAAAGTGATTCATCAGGTATTTCAATATCCTGCCAACGAACAATGGCTATCGCTATCTAATGACTCTTTTGAGATGATTGATCCTAAATTGCAAGATAATCTGATTAAGATTTGTAAGGCTAGGGGAGTAGGCGTTTTGATGGTGGACCCCAAAAAGAATGTGGCCATGGTGCATGGGCCAAAAAAACGCCCCAAGCGCTGGTTTAGTGACTATTTACACTTCTATCATGCCGAAGAAGAGATCAGAAAGCAATTAGGATTGAAGATAAAGCAAAAAAAGTAATTCTTTGTGACATTAGTGAGGTGCCTAAAGATAGATTTACTTTAAAAAATAGAATAGAAAAGCGTACCTTATATAATAAGCTTCCGTAGACCACTAAAAGTAATCTCATTCGCTTAATTTAGAACTACTTGCGCAAGAAATAGAATTCTACTTATACGATATATTTTTCAGATCTAAAAGTGTAACTTTGCGGGAAGATCTGCTCTAACTTTCTACAAAAAAGCAAATTATGCATTATCTTATATATTCATTTTGCACCATTCTTCTTTGTGCTAACTTCTCGGTCCTTCAGGCACAAAGAGAAGTAAAGGAACAATGGCCCAATGGTCAGCTTAAGGCCAAAGGGCAGCTCAATGCCGACAATAAAAAGGTGGGCCGCTGGGAGTATTATTACGAAAATGGAAATAAAGAGGCCGAAGGTAGCTATAATGGCCGTGGAATTTCTAAAACTATTGAGGTCTGCAAAAAATCAAAACGCAGCGCCCTAGAAGAAGACTATAGCGCAAGAGAAGGCCAATGGACCTTTTTCTATGGCTCTGGCGATAAGAAGGCAAGCGTAAGCTATCAGGGCGGCTGCCCTAGCGGAAGGATGCAGCGATGGCACAAAAATGGAAAAAAAGCCGAAGAAGTAGAGTATGTTGATTGCCGCCCTATTGGCGCAAGAACGCTCTGGGATAAAGAAGGACGCAAGTATTTTGAAACCCAATTGCTAGGCGAAGGCAAAACCATGGATGTAGAATGGTACGCCAATGGCCAAATGAAATCTCAAATTCCTTATCGCAATGGCGACCAGTACGGCCGCGTTAAACGCTGGTACGCCAATGGCCAAAAAGAAGAGGATGTCATGATGAAGGAAACCCGAGTACACGGTAGCTACCGCTCTTGGTACCCCAATGGCGCCCCCCAACGACAGTTTTTCTCGATCAATAATGTAATGAGTGGAGAGTATAAGGAATGGAGCGAGTCGGGACAGTTGGTTCGCGAAATCGTAGAAATGCAAGACGAAAAAGCCATCTTGGTCAAAAGCTACTGGGATAATGGCCAACTCAAATATCAAGGGAAGTCCAATATGCCCGCCTCTCTCAGTATCCACCGCTGGTCGCAAAGCCGTCATGGAAGCTGGATCTACTGGGATAAACAAGGTAATGTTATGAAAACCGAATACTACGATAATGGCCGCCTAAGAACTACAGAAATGCCCTAATTTGCTATGCAAGAAGATTTTAGCAGTATCCAAAAATGGCGCTTGCTCCTCGGCAAAGCAGCCGAAAACCCAGAAGATAAAACCGAGCTCTCCGCAGAGGCCAACGCAATGGACGAATGCCTAGGGGCTCTCTATAACCAAAATGATGGACAGGCTGGCTTGGGCGATTCTTCGCCCCAGCTGAATCGCTGGCTGGGCGATATCCGAAAGTATTTTCCCGCCCCCCTGGTCCAAATTATGCAAAAAGATGCCTTCGACCGCCTCGGCCTAGAAGAAATGCTGCTAGAACCCGAATTGCTGGAGTCGCTAGAACCCAATGTGGAGCTACTCAGCACTTTGCTTTCGCTCAATAAGGTGATTCCCGAAAAAACAAGGGAAACTGCCCGCCTGCTGGTCCAAAAAGTAGTCGAAGAACTCAAAAGAAAACTCGAAAATCCCCTGCGCCAAGCCGTTAAAGGCGCCCTGAACCGCTCGGTCCGCAATCGCCGTCCCCGACATAAGGAAATCGATTGGCTAAGAACCATCCAGCTCAATCTTAAGCATTACCAACAGGATTATAAAACAGTGGTGCCCGAACGCCTTATTGGCTCTGGCAAAAAAGGCCAATCCCTTAAAGAAATTATTCTTTGTGTAGACCAAAGTGGCTCTATGGGCAGCTCGCTGGTCTATAGCTCCATTTTTGGCGCTGTGCTCGCCTCTCTGCCCGCTCTGCGCTCCCAAATGATTGTCTTTGATACCGAAGTAGTCGACCTTAGCGCCTATATGCAAGAACCCGTAGACCTCCTTTTTGGTACCCAATTGGGCGGCGGAACCGATATCAATAAGGCCCTGGCTTATGCCCAAAAGTCTATCCGATCTCCCCAAAATACAACCATAGTCCTCATTAGCGATCTCTATGAAGGTGGCGATAGCCAAGCCCTACTCCAAAGGGTAGCCCAACTCAAAAAAACAGGCGTGCAGCTCATCTCGCTACTCGCCTTAAATGACCAAGGTGCCCCAATCTACGATCGAGATATGGCCCAAAAATTTGCCCAATTGGGTAGCCCAGCTTTTGCTTGCACTCCCCAACAGTTTCCTCGCCTGATTGCCGCAGCCCTAGAGAAAAAAGATATTCACCATTGGCTCAATCAAGAAGGAATTAGCCCCAAATAAGACTAATTGTCGCGCTCCTCAAAGTTTTCCTTTTTGCGCTTGTTTACCTTCAAAGACCAAAAGTAGGCAATCAAAATCAATATGCAAAGGGTGGTCCCCCCATAAATAACAAATACAATCTGCATCTTTTATCCTAATTTTACAGCCGTTCCATAGGCCAATACCTCAGAAGCCCCCTGAGAAATAGTTGAACTCGTAAAACGTACATTTACTACAGCATCCGCCCCCAAATTTTCCGCATCCTGAATCATCCGCTGCAAGGCCTGCTCTCTAGCATCCGCCTGTAGCTTGGTGTACTCTTCTATCTCGCCTCCAACAATGTTCTTGAGGCCAGCAAAAAAATCACGACCCACATTCCGAGCCCTAACCGTACTGCCCCGAACCAAACCCAAAACTTCTTGGATCTCTCGGCCTGGCAGCCCTTCTGTATTCGATATAATCATATTGGAGGAGTTTAAGTTTCTCCCAAATTACAGTTTTCTATTTAGACTTTCTCTTTTTAAGCCCATTTTTTAGTGGGGCTGCCCCTCGCTACGCTCAGGTCGGGCTATCTCAGGGCTCGCTGCTCGCTCGGCCCTTCACAAAAATGCTGCGCATTTTTGCTCGGTCTGGCCCTGCGGGCCACCCTTGCCTATCCCTCAGCCGTTCTGGGCTTCGCCCAGTATAAAGGAACCCCAAACGCTAGAATTCGCCCGCCCGCCGCCAACTGAATCTTCCTTCGGTCCAAAAATTAAATGCCTGTCGTCAATAAAATGCAACAATGTTGCATTTTATTGACTCACTTTGTTTATATTTGCAACATTGTTGCATATTTATAAAAGAGAAAAATGGCAGAACAGCAGTTGGGCGTAACTATTCTTAGTGGTTTCCTGGGCGCAGGAAAAACTACTTTGCTCAAGCATATTCTAGAAAATCAAGAGGGCCTAAAGGTGGCACTGATCGTTAATGATATGGCCGAGCTCAATATTGATGCTCGCCTCATTAAGCAAGGCCAAGCCCTTAGGCAAACAGAAGAAAAAATGATCGAGCTGAGCAATGGCTGCATTTGCTGCACCCTCCGCGAAGATCTAATTATAGAAGCAACGGCCCTAGCCAAAACTGGCGATTTCGATTATCTTCTGATCGAAAGTACGGGCATTAGCGAGCCCGTTCCCCTGGCCCAAACCTTTAGCCTAGAAGGTATTGAGGGCAATGAAGAGCTGCGCTCCCTTTGTCGCCTAGATTGCATGGTGACAGTGGTAGACGCTAGCCGCTTCCTTCAAGATTTTTCTAGCGCCGACAATATCGTCGATCGCCAACTTACCGATGACCTTAACGATACTCGTCCTATCGTTAATTTGCTTACCGAACAAATCGAGTTTGCCAATCTGATTCTCCTCAATAAAACAGATTTGGTCACTCAAGAAGAAAAGGAGCAGTTGATCCACCTTTTGCGCAAGTTTAATGCTGGGGCCAAGATTATAGCTACGCAAGAGTCTAAGGTAGACCTTAAGGAGCTGATCAATACCCATAGTTTTGACTATGAAGAGGCGGCCCAATCTGCGGCCTGGATCCAAGAGCTGCAAGGAGAGCATCATCCAGAATCTGAGGAGTACGGCATTGGCTCTTTCGTTTTTAGAGATCCTCGGCCCTTTCATCCCGAACGCTTCTGGAACTGGCTCAGCCAAGAGTTTCCCCAAGATATTCTGCGCTCTAAAGGCATGTTTTGGATTGCTAGCCGTCCCAAACTGGCCCTGAATTGGTCGCAAGCGGGCGGTAGCTTAAGAGCCGATTTGGCTGGCTATTGGTGGGGCAGTTTTACGCAAGAAGAACTGGACCAACATCCCGTTTTTCAGGCCCATAAAGAAACACTGATGGCCCGCTGGAACGCTCCCTTTGATGACCGCCTCAACGAATTGGTTTTTATTGGTCTAGACCTAGATGTCCCTACTTATCGCAAGGAGCTGACGGCTTGCCTTTGTACCGAAGAAGAGATCCAAGCTTGGAAAGATGGCGAGTTTTACGCCACTGACCCCTTTCCAAGATTTTCATAGATAGTTTTTTGGTTTTTTGATTGTGCGCTTCTGCCCAAAAGAGGGGAGAGGCGCTTTTTTATGGTCCAATATAGGCAGCTTGCCTGCCTTGGCCGAAGGCCAAATGGCAAAGGCCAAATGAAAGCCCTGCCACTTCTATCCTTTGATTTAATTTCCTGCTATTCTGCGTTATTTTTCTCCCCCATAGCTAGGGCTATGCCTTTAAAAAATGCCTTGACTAGCCTGAAATTTTTATCAAAGAATGGCCGAAGCGCAGGACTTCCATTTGGCCTAGCGATGTGCAGCAGTGGCCGTTAGGCCAGACCGAGCCAGCTTGCTGGCGAAGGGCCGAGCGAATAGCGAGCTGCGAAACGTAGCGCCGACGACCGAAGGGAGGCGGAGGCCCCAAAATAGCAGCGAGCTGCGCAACGACAACAAGCCCTTTAGGGCGCAGTTCGACGACCAAAGGGAGTAACCGCCGCAAGGCAAAGCCGCAGCGGAGGCCCCAAAAAAAATCCCTTCACTAGAAAAGTAAAGGGATCAAGTTTATTTTTTAACGACAAATTTTAGCGAAATGCGCTCCCGCTTTAAGGCCTTTTTGCGCTTGGCATAATGCCAGTAGAAGGAGGCCGAAAAGGCCGCGACGAAAAGGCTAAACCCAAGGGTCATGCCCAGCAAAAGTGAGCTAGATAAATTGGCCTGCGCCCCAAAATAGAGGCCCGCCAACAATAGGTTTGCCAAGGGAAAAAGCCCCAGCATGGCCCAACGCAGCTGATGCCTGCCCTGCTGGTATTTTTCGATAGCCGTCTCTACTCCAGAGAAAAACGGATTATGCGATTGTAGCCGCAAACCCTCCTGGCAAAGGGCCAAGCTCCGTTCATAATCAGCTGGTTTATGCTCGGCCAAATAACGCAATTTATAGGCATCGGTTAGCAATAAATGACAAGCCAAATGATAGGGCTCAATGGCCTTGGCCGTTTCCAATTGCTCGATGGCTTTATCGTAGTTTTTTGCCTGATAATAGTTGCTGCCCAACTTAAAACGCTGCTCAAATTCTTGCGCTAAGGCCTTTTTTTCCTCTGCCGTCAAATTGAGTTCGCTCAGGGCAATGCGAAAGTCCTGCTCGCCAAAATGAGTTGGGCGAGCTTGTATTTGGAGTAGCTTCTCCAGGTATTTTTGCAGGACCTTCTCTTCCATCTGTATTATCCTTTAAACCAACGAATAAAGTCCATACCGTTGGCAAATAATAATAGGCTAATGAGCAAGATAAAGCCCACTACCTGCGCCTTTTCCATTACTTGTTGTGGAACTGGGCGGCGCATGATGATTTCTATCAATAAAAAGACCGCATGTCCGCCATCCAAAGCGGGAATAGGCAAAAGATTCATAAAGCCCAAAATGAGCGAAAGGACGGCCGTCATGTACCAGAAACGCTCCCATTGCCATTCTGTTGGAAATAATTTGGCGATAGAGATAAAGCCACCCAAGCTTTCTGTGGCTTTCACATGACCACTGCCCGTAACCATTTGGCCCATCGCCTTGATGTTGGAGTACAAGAAGTTCCAACCTTTTTGTAGCCCCAAGGGGAAGGCCGTCAAAGGCCCATGCTTAATGGTTTCAAATTCCATATAACGATCAGGACTAAAAGGAGCAACCCCCACTTTTCCATTTTCATTAGGCTTCACTTTGAGCACCAGAGGCTTATCTTCTCCCGAGCGAATAACCGTAATGCTCAATTCCTGATCTTTTTGCCGCTGTACTTCCCGAACAAATTCATCAAAAAAGTGCACCTCCATCCCATTACAGGCAATAATAGAGTCTCCTTTTTCCATGCCTGCGGCCTTTGCCGTAGACTCCTTACTGAAGTCTCCAGCTACCATAGGTACCCGGATTTCCATAAAGCCCGCCTTATTTGAGGCCAGTTTGCCGGCGGTGCTATCGGGAATATTTAGCTCAATTCTAGCGCCTTCTCGCTCTACTTCCAAGGTTTTGGCCATATTGATGACAATCTCTTGCAAGACCACCCCAGAGGTAAAATAGTCGAGCTCTTTATTGCCGACCTTCAAGATCTTATCACCAGTTTTTAGGCCCATTTCTTGGCCCAATTCCATCACGGCCACCCCATAGCGAACATTGTTTGCAGGCAGCTTTTTCTCGCCATAAACCCAAAGCAACATCCCAAAAATGAAGAAACCTAGAATGAAATTGACCGTTACTCCGCCCAACATGACAATCAAACGCTGCCAAGCTGGCTTAGAACGAAATTCCCACTCCTGTGGCGGCTGATTGAGCTGCTCGGTGTCCATGCTCTCGTCAATCATGCCCGCAATTTTTACATAGCCCCCCAAAGGCAGCCAGCCCACACCCCATTCTGTTTCGCCTCGCTGCGTCTTGAAAAGCGCAAACCAAGGATCAAAAAAGAGATAGAACTTTTCTACACGCATGCCAAACCAACGAGCTGGCAAAAAATGGCCAAACTCATGCAAGGTGACCAAAATGGATAAACTAAGGATAAATTGTATTGCGACAATCAGATATTCCATATATGAAATGATAAAAGGTGGTGGAGCCAAAAGCTCCCTATTATAAGGTATGCGCCAAGGAATAAAAATTACTCATTTGGCTTTATTTCAGGTCAATTTAACTTCGCAAACTTACTAAAAGTTTGTCAGATTAGCCCTTGGCCCTGTTAAAAACTTCCAAAGGTGGAGACTTTGCCCCTTTTTTGCCTCCTCTTATCTATTCTGCATAGGGCCTAACTATTTGTTTATGAAGATATATGCGACTAATTTGGGGCCTCCGCCTCGCTGTGCTCGTCGGCGGTTACTCCCTTTGGTCGTCGAACTGCGGCTTGCAGCCTTGTTGTGGCCTGCGGGCGCTTCGCGCCCTGCTAAATGCAAAGAACAGCCGTATTTGGACCAAAAAAACAGCCGCCTATTTTTTATAGGCGGCTGTAGGCTTTAGTCCTTAAGGCAAAATATTGATCGCTAAGGGGGTGGCCCATTGCCGCTCTTCCTGCGTATAATAACGGAAAATAGAAGAGGCCGAGCTCTCATAGCTTCCTGGAATATCGGCTTTGAGCGCCAACTGAAAACTGCGCTCTTCTTGGGCCTGTAGTTGGTCCAAATGCAAAACCACAAAGTCTTCAAATAACTCAAAATGCTCAAAATGTCCCTGCTCTTGCAAGGCTTTTAGCTGCTTGAGCTGCGGAGACAAACCTGCGGGGATGCCAATCATGGCCATCACTACGGGCTGGTTTTGCTGCCCTTCTGCCTTCATCAGAACCTCTAGGCTAGCCTGCTGTCCCATCCGAATATCGCTTTGCAAAAGGCGGGTCTGCAAACGTAGCACAGAAGCCGCCGAGTTTTGAGGCTGACTCGTATTATAGGCTAGCTCTAACTCAAAGGGGAGAGCCTGCTTGCAGCCCTCATAACGCAGTTCTATATTTTGCTTACCTGCGCTGAGGTAGGGCGTCAAATCGGGCAGAGTAATTTCCTTTTGGCCCGCTACAAACTCCTGACTAAAGAGCTTTTTCCCATCTTTATACACCAATATACGGCCCGATTCTGCAGCTCGCTTATTCAGTTCGGTATAGGCCAAAATGGCTTTAAGGGCCAAAACAGTACCCTGCGTAGAGCCATAACCATAGTAGTTTTTGCAGTTGGGCAAAAAGTCAATGGCCTTAGTCACCTGAGCCGTCAAGCCATCATAGCGCATAAGGGCTATAGCCGTTAGGGCTGTCGTTTCGGCCAAAAGAGCCTGCCCAGTAGAGTTGACTACAGAACAGCTAGCTCCCTTATAAGCACCATCCTTTTGTTGGGCCGCCCGCAAAAAGGGGAGCAGGCCCTTGCCTCGCTTGTCTTTGGCCGCCCAAAGGGCATTGGCCACCAAAGCGGTTAGATAAGGGTCTTCAGACTTTACCGCCTGCTTATAGCTAGCCGTAAGCTCTTTTTCGATTTCTTGGCCCAAACCAGCTTCCGCCAAGGCCCAAACAATATAGGCATCGGTGATTTCGGAAGTGGCCCAAGAGTGTAGATGGTTGGGGTTTTTCTTCCAGCCCCCTTGGCCGTCACGTCTAGATAATAACCATTTTTGCGTGCGCGCGATCAAAGCGGGGTCCACATCAAATACAGCTTGCATATCAATGAATTGCATCAAGCCATAGGCGGTTAGGGCCTCATGCCCAGGGTCCCGTCCCCACCAATCAAAACCTCCAGAGGGCGATTCATAGCCCGTCAAGCGGCCATAACCTACTTCTAGGTATTCTTTGGCTTGCGCTTCTAGGGCGGGGCGACTCTGATTGCTGCTTCTTAGGTAGTTGAGGGCCAAAAGGTTGGGGTAGTTGCTACTAGAGGTTTGCTCAAAGCAACCAGAAGGCATCCGCATCATGCTCGCAATGCCATCCATGACTTGGTCCAAACTATTGGGATAAACCTTAAACTGCGCCCGAATGCTTCCCGCTACCGGTTTTTCTAAGTGGAGCTGCATGCGGTTCTTTAGGGCCTGTCCCGCATAAACCGAACGGACCGGAAAGCCTTTGTCTAAGATGACAATATCTTGCTCCATGGCATCATTAAAGGCTTCGCCTTTTAGGGCAAGCACTAATTTACCCGATTGGGCCTCTTGCCCAATTTTGACCGCCACAAATTTAGTGATGGCCTTTGCAGGGGCTAGCTCGATCATTGGCTCTAAGTCAGTAAGTAGGCTGATGCCCTCGGGAAGATCGAGGCTAAGCTGTACTTTTTGGAGCTGATCGCTGCGGTTGGCGATGCTAACCGGAATTTCTAAACGATCTTGCTTGAGGACCTGTGCAGGAAGCTTGGCCGATACACTCAGTGGCGTTTGTACAAAGAAGCGACTGTCTTGGCGACCTACACCGCCTGTTTGTCCACAACCCTCTACTACCACTTTAAATTGCGTAATGGCATCGCTACAATAAAAGCTTAGCTTGGCCCGCCCGTTCTCTAGCTGAATTAAGGGCGCCCAGTATAAGGTTTTTCTAAAGTCGGTCCGCTTTTCAGGCATGGCCTGCTCTGCGGTATAAGCAGGGGCATAGAAGGTTCTGGCCCGATCAATTTGCATAATAGCAGCAGAGAGTTGATCTTTTCTTCTTCTTTCTTCTTCTCGTCTAGGCATGGGCTTGGGCATGCGCTTGTTCATGACTTCATCGACAAGAGCAATCTCTTCTCCTGCATCAGCCTTTTCTTCTGGAGCTTCCTCTTCTTCCATTTTTTCATCTATGGCAAGAAGCGCAGGGGGGGGCGGAGGAGGAGGGGGCGGAGGGGGGGGAGCTCCTGCACCTCCAAGCATTCCCATTCTCTCCCCTTCGAGTTCCAAGACAGCATCATCAAACTGAGGAGCTTCTAGCTGTCTTACTTGGGCCCGCTTGCTTCTACGAGCTAGCTCCAATTTGGCAATCGCTCTTTCTTTTTTGCGCTCTACCAAGGCATTTTTGCTAAACTGAAAGTTGGCCCTACGGTTTTCTCCCTTTCCTTGGAGCTGAACCCGCTTTGTGGGCAGCGAGATCTGCCCCTGAACAAGGCGGGCTTCGCTTACTTCTTCCGAAATACTAATTTGGTATTCTCCTTTCTTATTGATCTTGGCCTCGCCTAGGTAGCGACCACGGCCATAGAACTGCAGTTTTCCTTTTTTAAAGTGACGATCAGGCTTTTCTTCCTGCTGTACTTTGCCCGATAGCTTAATTTGGCGATAGTAGAGGATATTGCTCTGTTGGCCATAAACCGAAAAGCTAACGACTTGGTCCAAAAAGCCCTGATTACTCAATTTTGCTTGTACGGCTCCTTGATAGTTGGGCCAGAAGATGTTGTATTCTCCCGCTTCATTGGTGCTAAAACTTTTTCCCCCTAGCTGAAGCTCAATATTGGGGATACCTTGCCCTTGGGCATCTACCACTTTACCCAAAAAGCGAGCTTTTTCTGCCTGATGGGCATAGTTGGGGGCTTGCTCCAACTGTTTCCAGTCAAAGTTGCGCCAACCTTGAGTAAGCAGTAGTTGGTCCAAAGCGGTAGGGCGATGAATATGGGGTTTTTCTCTTTCTAGGTCATCCGCCTCATCAAAGTAAAAGTTAGGCGAAGCAATCTTGCCTTTGAGCTGGCTGCTCAATAGGAGGCTGGCCAAAATATGCGGCTCCTCATCATCGGCAAAGCTGAGCAAACTTTCATCGACTACCGATAAGGCAAATTGGCCATTAACGGCCTTGCCCAGATGGTCCGTTACCCGAATATCTAATTCTACCTTTTCTCTAGGGAGATATTTCTCTTTGGGCGTCTGTATCTGAATTTGCAAACGCTTCTCGGCATTGGCAAAGACTAAACGCTCGGCCATGGGCTGCATTTCTGCATCAAATAGGGTGAGCTGTACTAGGCCCATAGGTAAGTCAGCTACAGGAATTTGCAAAGGGCTAGCTCCTGCAGCCAATTTTAGGTCCTTACTATAATAAGGTTGTTGCTGTTGGTGGAGGACCAAAAAAGCAGCCTGCTCTTTGCTGCTCAAGATATCGATGTCTAGAAACTGACTGTTCTGACTGCGCAAACGCAAACCTAGGCTTTTGCTGCTTTGTACTTGTGGCAGGGCAAAACTATCCTTCTTTACTTTGGGGCTAAGTACTTTGGCATAATAGCGCTCTCCAGCTTTGGGCTGAAATAACAAACTACCCATGCCCGCATGATAGCTGCTAAAGTCTTGTAGGTATTGGCCCTGACTATTAAAGATTTGTCCTGAAACCTTGACGGCCTGCCCCTTTTCATCTATGGCCTTAAAGGCCAAGGTCTGCCGAAAGTTGGGCAATAGATCTCCCCCTTCTGCAAAAAACTGCAAATCTACCTTGCCCATCTGTAGGGGAATGGGCCGAGCAATGGCTTCTTGCTGTCCCTCGAAGGGAAAAAAGATGTTGATGAGGGCCTGCTGCGTAGATTCCTCTTTGGGAAGCTGAGTCTGTACCAAAGCTTGGCCCAGTCCATTCGTTTTTCCTTGGCCTTCCTTTACTTTTCTACCATTTACAATCAAATGATAGCTAAATGCCTGATTGGCCAAAGGTTGTTTGTTGAGCTGCTGTAACTGAAGCTCGGCATTGACCTGCTGGCCTAAGGCATAGGATTTCTCCTGAAAGCGAAGCCGCATATTTAAACGAGGGAGCACAGGCTTTTGGACCTGAATCTCTCGCTCATAAAATTGCTGACTGTTCTTTTGCCATTGAGTGTAGGCTTTTAGCTTGTAGTAACCTCCAGAAAGGCTAGCAGGCAACTGAAAATCGCCAGCAGTTTGCCCATTTTCTAGGGTGTAGCGCTTTTTATCTAAAACCTGCCCTTTGCCATTGAGCAATTCTACATACACAATCTCTGAAATTGTAGAGGGAGAGAGGTCGGCAGGATGACGCAAATAGACCGAAAACCAAAGGTCTTCGCCTGGCTGGTAAATAGGCCGATCGCATTGTAAATAAACCAATTCTTGGCCCCGCTGCTCTTGCTGCTGCTCCATTTTGCTTTGTAGCTGCCTGAGCTTGGGGTGATTGGAAAAAGGCGAGCCCCCAGAAAGGGCATAGCCTATGCCTAAGCTAAAGAGCAAAAGGCTGGATAAGGCTAAAAGCCTAGAATGACGGAATAAATACATAGGGAAATTTAAGTTAAGTGAGTGAAAGTTCCTTAGCCAAGGATAAGAAAAAAATCTATGGCCATTTACAGCCAAACTAGATTATCCTCAACTATTCAAAAAGATGCAGCTCTAGCAGAATCTGGTGCCCATAATGATTAAATCCCCCCCTAATTCAATCAAAAAATGATAGGATAATGCAAAAAAATACTATTTTAATTGCCAGCGAAATCCCTAGCCCCCCAAAAAAAACACTTTTCACACCTTTTAATGGATAATTTTATGGAACTCAAAGGGATAAGTTTACACTACCACCCCAAAGAACACTTTATTGAGGGGAAGTTTACAGGAGTAGCCCTTATTGATACAGGAGCCCAGGCTATGCAAGCTATTATTGCAACCATAGAAAAACATAATTGCCCCTATGTCTTTTTTGATGTTAGTGAGACATTATCTATGCTGACAACCGCAGAGAATTTTGAGTTCGCTACTAGCCTGATGGAAATGGGCTTTTTAGATGATCGTTATCGATGGAGTATTTACTATAAAGCAGACCCTCATATTTATGAGATGCTACACAATGTGATCAAAATGCAAAGCATCGCACATCTCTATATTGATAATGATAAGGAGTCGGCTATGAAATGGTTGATGGATCAAAAAAACAGCTAAGTCAATTATTTTTTTCTACTTTTGTGGCAAGTTATTCTTAAACCTGCCCGTATGAATTTTCTACTCAATTATATCCCCTGGTCCCCCGATCCCGTTTTGCTCCGCTTTGGTAGCTTTGAACTCCGCTATTATTCGCTCTTTTTTGCCTTTGGATTTATCCTCGGCTATATGATCATCCTCCGATTGGTCAAAAAAGAAGGCGAAAAGCCCGAGCTGCTGGACCAATTTCTGATGTATGTAGTGGTCGGGACTATCTTGGGGGCGCGCCTGGGCCATTGTATTTTCTATGATTGGGAGTATTTCTCTCAACATCCGCTAGAAATGTTTCTGCCCGTACAATTTGAGCCCGAATTTCAATTTACGGGCTTTAGAGGCCTAGCTAGCCATGGCGGCGCCTTTGGCATTACGGCCGCTTTGTTGCTCTTGGCCCGCAGACAAAAGAAATCTATTTTTTGGTACCTCGATAAGCTGGCCGTGGTGGTGCCTTTGGCAGGTATGTTTATCCGTTTGGGTAACCTCATGAACTCCGAAATTGTTGGAGAGCCTACCGATTTACCTTGGGCCTTTCAGTTTAGACTCATGAGCTCCCATGATGGCGATCCCATGGAGCCCCGACACCCTTCTCAGCTCTATGAGGCCATTAGCTATCTGGCCATTTTTGGCTTTATGTTTTGGTACTATGCAAAACGCTATGGCAAGGTCCAACAAGGCCAAGTATTTGGGGTTTTCTTTGCCCTCCTTTTCTTTGATCGCTTCTTATTGGAGTATACCAAAATCAATGAGGGAATTAGCGAAGATGCTTTGATTAACATGGGACAAATCTTATCGATCCCTTTCATCCTAATTGGCCTTTATTTGGCTTGGTCCAAAAACAAACCGCCTACTCCCAAGACTTACTAATCTATATAAAGACTCCTTTTTGGGGTCTTTTTTTTTGGGGCCTCCGCCTCGCTTTGCTCGTCGGCGCTACGTTCCGGGGCTCGCTGTTCGCTCGGCCCTGCGTCGCTTTGCTCCTTGGTCTGGCCTTCGGCCACCCCTGCACATCGCTAGGCCTGCGGGCCTAACGGCCCTTTGACCCCGCCCTACAGATCGGTTACTCCCTTTGGTCGTCGAACTGCGCCCTAAAGGGCTTGTTGTGGCCGTTCTGGCCTGCGGCCAGTTAGGGCCAAAGGCCCTAGTTGGACCAAAACTAAATCTTGGCTGCAATAGCAAAGGAGCATTCGCTGGAAAAGAAATGGTCTTTTGGGCTTGCAATGAAGCATTCGCTGGAGAAGAAATGGTCTTTTTGAGTTGCAATGGAGCATTCGCTGGAGAAGAAATGCTGTCTGGGCTTGCAAAGGAGCATTTGCTGGAGAAGAAATGGTCTTTTTGAGTTGCAATGGAGCATTCGCTGGAGAAGAAATGCTGTCTGGGCTTGCAAAGGAGCATTCGCTGGAAAAGAAATGGTCTTTTGGGCTTGCAAAGGAGCATTCGCTGGAAAAGAAATGGTCTTTTGGGCTTGCAAAGGAGCATTTGCTGGAAAAGAAATGGTCTTTTGGAGTTGCAATGGAGTGTTCGCTGGAAAAAAAATGTGCAGAGAGGACTCTTTAGGAGGGTTGGCCCAAGGCCGAAGCTATAAAAAGGGGAGAAAGCTTTGCTTGGCTGGGCTGGGCCCTACTGGCCGCAGGCCAGAACGGCTGAGGGATGGGCAGCAGGGCCGCCAAAGGCGGCAGACCGAGGCGCTTTGGCGCCGAAGGGCCGAGCGAATAGCGAGCTGCGAGACAGCCCGACCCCGAGCAAAGCGAGGGGGCAGCCCCAAAATAACAGCAGAAAAGAAAAAAGGGAAGAAAAAGAAGAGCGATAGAGAGAGGCGAAAAAAATTATCAAATTCGGTAGACTTGATTATTTTAGAGCAAAATAAAATAGCTCCTTATGTTGCAGCCCAAAGAAACCTCCTCCAGCGATCAATTATTTTTAGCGGCCTTGGCCCAGCTCAATGTTTTGCCCTTAGATGAACGGCAACTAGATTTGTGGTTATTGAATGCCTTGGGGGCTGATTTGCCTGTGCGTTTAATGGCTAAATTGCTCAAGCAAAAGGAGTTTGAGTTTGGTTTGGACCTGCGGCAGCACAAGCAGCTAGAAAGTACCGAAAAGGCGAGGCTTGCGGCCATGCAAGAGCGCTTTAGTAGTTTGGCCAACCAGCAGCAGAAATTGCAGTTGGGTTTTCCTTTATTGCTTTTAGAAGATGAGGGTTTGGGCCAATTGGTGCAAGCGCCTATTTTTATATGGGAATTGCAGCTAGAGGCTGCGGAAGATGGGGATCCTCGGCATTGGATGTTGTCCTATGATTCGGATTCGGCCTTGCAATATAATGAATTATTACAAAACTATTTGATTAGTCGCTTTAAGCTAGATTGGGAAGAAATTTTGCCGCCCAAAGAGGAGCTCAAGGCGCAAACCTTACTAGATGCCTTAAATCAGTTGGCCGAAAAGCTAGGTTTGGATGCGCCAGGCTTGCCCAAGCTTTACCCTTGTCCGCATCCGCAATTATCGGAAGAAGAGCGGCCAAAAAACGCCATCTATTGGGCGGGGATCTTGGGGCAATTGGAGCAGCCCAAGCAGTTGGAGCAGGCCTTGCCCTTAGGGTTGAAGGGGAGTCCCAAGCCCATTTGGCACAGCAAACTAGCCGCTCTAGCCGTTAGTGGGCCAGAGCGGAGCTTATTGCAAGCCTTGTACAAGGGCCAAAACGTTCAGCAATTGCAGAGTACTGTTGGGCTACCTCGTTTGCCTATTGCTGCCATTGCGGGCCTATTGGCCGATGGGGGAAATGCCCTTGTCATTTGTCCCTTGAATCGCATAGAAGCCTATCAGAACCAGTTTATGGAACAGGGGGTTTTGCCTGGGCCGGCTTGGGTATGGAAAAACAAAGAAGAGGCTCGGGCGCAGCTATTTAGCCTATTGGCCAAGGAGCCCAAAAAGCAAGGGGGGAAAGAGCAGGCTAGTTATCAGTTACAATTGCAGAAATACCTCTTGCAATTGCAGAAACTGGATCAGGGGCAGGAAGCCTTGGGCCAAGAAGGCCTATTGGGGGAAGATTGGAGCCAGATGTTGGGGCGTTATTTGGGTTATCAGCAAGAAGAAGGCAAGCAATTTTTGTCGAGAATCTTGCAAAAAGAAGACTACATCTTTAGTCCCAAAGAATATGAGGAGCTCTTGCAGGCCATTAGGGAGCAGGAGGCGCTATTTGCCCCTATACGGAGCTTAGCCCACCCCTTGAGCCAGTTGAGAGATGAGCTCTTTTTAGAAAATACAGAGGAGGCGGCCGAGCAGCTTTTGCAGAAGGAATTGCCTTGGAAAACCGAGGAGTTTCGACAGCTACATTTAGATTACAGCAGCTTTTTGGATGCCTACTATGATGAGTTGCTTTTGCATCATCAGCAGCATGCGATGGCCTTGCGCAAGCAACTGGACCGTCTGCAGGAGATGATGGCCATTTATCAGAAGGTCTATGGGGATGAATTTGGAGAAAACAGAGCGGGTTATAGCAATCGCTTGCGCCTGATGTCTGTATTTTCTAAGCGTCATCAGCAACTTTTGGCGGCCAAGCAGCAAATTGCGGAGGAATACGAGCAGCTATTATCGCTTTATGACAGCAAGCAATACTTTGTCTTTGCGCTCAAGGAAATGCGTCAATTTAACAGCATCAATGCTCTTTATCAGCACATTCAGGAGTTTGAAAAGCGGGCGCAGCATTGGAGCCAGCGTTTGCCCAAGCAAATGCGGGAGAAGGTTAATGCCTTGGAGTTGAGCTCTATCTTGCCCTTGGACCGAAAATCGCAATTGCAAACATTGGAAGAGCGCTTGATGGAGGCCTTAGAAGGTCTAAACGCTTTGCCTTTCTTTAAAAAGCGCTTTAGTGTAGGGGCTGATTCTCTGCCTGCTAGAGAACAGTTTTTGCGAGACAGCTTTGCCCAGCTATTGGCCATAGAAGAAGAGTTGCCCAACTTCCTGGCCTATTATCGCTGGCGGAAACATTGGTTATTATTGGGCAAGCGGGGGCGGCAATTGCTCAAAGCCCTGATTGCTAGCCGTCCCAAATCTTGGGAAACGGCCTTCAAGAGCTGGTACTACTATAACTATTTGGCGGCCACCTATTCCTTGGCCTTACCTTCGGCAGGGACCGATTTGCAGGACCTATTGGAGCAGGAGCGCAGTCTGCAGCCACATTTGCGAGAGGCGGCCCGCAAGAACGTAGCTTTGCGGAATGAAGAATTGCATCAGGATTGGAAGAAAAACAACAAGCTGCCCTTATCGCAGGGGAGTAGAGCTTGGCAGGATGAACCCTTGGCGGCTTTGATCGAGCATTTGGGTTGGGAGCGGATTCATCAATTGTCTCCGGTAATCATTGCTACCCCTGCCATGCTAGAAGAATTTTTGCCAGAGCGTTTGGCACATTTTGAATTGGTCCTTTTAGAATCTGGAGAGCAAATGCCTGCAGAGCGCAGTCGTCGTTTGTTGCAATTGGGAGCCCAGCAATGGAGCGTAGGGGAACTGCCTTTGAGTAGTTTTCGGGGGCAATCGGCTGCGGCTTATTCTATGCAGCCCAAGGCCTTGAGTTTGCCGGCCCCTAGTTTTGGTCAGGCCCTCAAAACCTATTTGAGTCGCTATATAGATGAAGAGCGTTTATTGGTCAATCAGAAAGTAGAGGGTGTTTGGGCCAATTTATTGGTGGAATCTAGTCGAGCGGGAGAAAAACCCTTAATCCTTTTATTGGATGGCTGGATGAAACAGCAAGCCCCGGGCGATTATCTATCGGCTGTAGAGGCCAAAAATCGTTTGGCCCAAGAAGGCTATTGGGTGTTGGAGTTGTATTCTTTCAACTTTTGGCAAAATAGAGAGGGGGAGTTGCGGAGCTTGGCTGCGGCCATATTGAATTGGGATAAGTAGGGGGAGTTCGTTTAGGTTCCTTACCTTTGAGCGTTATTATTATTGAGGAGTTAATTTCTGTTGCTTTATGTCGTCTAATTTTGAGTTTTTGAGGGAAGCTATGCCAAAGGCTTATTATTGCTTTTATCGGGCAGAGCAGGCGCTTTTGACGCATCCTTTTGTGGGGATGATGTATATGCGTAAAGGAAGAGGACAGGTGAATATAACTCTCTTTACTGCATTAGAAAAATCTGGAAATACAAAGAGGTGGATAGACCTTTATAAAAAATATAAAACTGCTTCTTTAAGCTCTGATAGCCTAAATATCCTTATTAAGGATAGTGTTTATTGGACAACTGAAGGAAATGCTTCTTTAGTTAATCAGTCGAGCTGGGAAGAGGAGGTTAAATTATTTTTATCGAACTTTTTTGAGTCCTTAAAGAAAACCTTGGGACATATAGAGTATGTCCAAGGTCAAAAGCTACTTAAGGATGGACATCTAATAGAAGAAATTGAATTTGATGCCTCTATTAAGCGAGCTGTTAATGCAGACTTTTTAAGGGAAGATGAGGCGCTTTTTGAGTTTTGGGCTTCGGCCTATCTCCTTTTGATGGAGAAGGAGAAGTTAGCTCAAGAAAAGCCCGCTATTCTCAAAGCTTTTGAAGAGGAGGACCTTGCTTTTTTTGTCAAAGAAAGCAAGGCCTTTTCTGCGGTTTATCTGAATGAAAAAGTAGAGGCGGGGTCGCTAGCTTATTTTGAGTCTGTCTTAGGGGATTTAGATGTTTTTTTGGGGCAAGTCGTTCTGCCTAGGGCGAAACTGAATAGTTTGGTTTTTAGCGATGTATATAGCCTGAAAAAAGTTGATCTTGATTTTGAAGAGAGTCCCTCTTGGATTTTTTTGACTGGAGAAAATGGCTATGGAAAAACTTTGGTATTACAAGCCATAGCCGCAGATTTGTATGGAGAGGATGAGGTGACTTATGAGTTTTTGAAAGAAGGATTAGGTGGAGGAAGTGAAAGTCTTTTGTACCTAAGATTTGGTTATAGTTTTCTTAGTCGTATGGCAACAGCCGTTAATGGTCATTATGACCCTCATCGCAACGTCATTGCCTATGGTTCTTCTCGTTTGGTTCCTCGTCAGGTAGTCAAGCAGGCAGGGGAGTACAATATGGTCCGTTCCTTATTTGAGTCAGATGCTCCTCTTCGGGATATAGAGGATGAGTACATCAACTGGTTTGCCCGCAAGGAGATTCATCCTCGATCTAAGGCACGTTATCAGCAGGTCAAAGCTTTATTTGAGGAGGTGGTGCCCGACTTAGAGCTAGAAATAGATGAGGAAAACTTTGATCGTTTGTACTATCGGTTCAAGGGAGACTGGGCTGAAACGACAGAGCGCTTGCCTTTCAACCGCCTCTCTGCAGGTTACCGAAACATCTTGGCTATTTTGGGAGATTTGGTCCTTAACTTATATGAGTTGCAGCCCACGGTTACGGATATCAAGGCTTTGGGGGGCATTGTATTGATTGATGAATTAGAGTTGCATTTGCACCCTAAGTGGCAGCATAAATTGCCCAAATTATTATCTGATGCTTTTCCGAATGTACAATTTATAGCCTCTACGCATAGTCCAATTCCCTTATTGGGGGCGCCTGAGGGGGCTGTTTTCCTCAAGGTAGATCGGGACCAAGAGCGGGGCATCTTTGTAGAGCGTCTAGAGGGGCTAGAGAAAGAGATCGAGGACCTTTTGCCGAATACGGTTTTGAGTTCGCCTCTTTTTGGCTTGAAAGATTTGCGGTCGATTAAGCATAAGGAGGAGAATCCTGTAAAAGTAGAGGATGATTATGCAGAGATTGAGCGAAAGGCTGCTCTTGAAGATGCTTTAAATAAAAGATTGGCAGAGTTCGACTTTTCAGAGGACTTAAAAAAGGAGCAGGATGAGAAAGGTGAATAAAGATTTTTCAGCAGCACCTCAAAAGTTGGTAGATCAATTTGCAGATGAAGAAGCAAGTTTAATCAGGGCCAAAGAAGACCATTCTTTTAATCCAAGAATTTATAACACAGCCATAAAGAGTGAGTTAGAAGCGCTTTATCATCATAAATGCGCCTATTGTGAGAGTCCAATGGGAACAGAACAGTTTACGGTAGAGCATTATCGGCCAAAAAAGGGGAGGAATGGATATTGGTGGCTAGGGTATGAGTGGAGTAATTTGCTTCCAGTTTGTAAGGATTGCAATGGCCCTAAGGCTGATGTTTTTAAGGTAAAGGGGAAGGATCTACATAACTGTAGTGAAAGGATGAAAGCTCTTAAAATAAGTCAGGGAGGGCCTTTCCGCTCATTGAAACCACCTTATACAGATACTACTAAAACTGCTTTAGATAGAGCTCAAATGCGTGCTGATAGTCCATATTTATTAGCGGAAGGTCCTTATTTGCTTCATCCTGAAATTGATGAGCCTCGAGATTATATAGAGGTCCGTAAAAATGGTGAAATTTATTCGATTGAAAAGGGTAATCAGAGAGCGGAGGAAACAATTAAGCTAGTCAATTTAAATCGATTCAATTTGTATATGAGTCGATTGGGTATTATCGATGCGGCTAAATTTGCTATTGTTGAAGCTATTAGTAGCTCTTTTATCTTACTAGATGAACTTGATATACCTATTCCAGAAGGGAAACAAAAGGAAGTGCTGCTAACTATAGCAAAGAGGCTAATAGCGTCAGAAATTAAGAAGCTTGAAAAAAAACTAGCCCCGAATGCCCCTTACACTTTAACTACTTATTCTTTACTAAAGAATGATTGTGCTTTATTAGAGAAGGCATTAGACGATCAGCAGCGTGATATTTTTAAGTTGGCGCTTATTTATTACAAGAAGAATAAAGCACTAACCCCCTAAAGCAAAAACCACGGCCTCCCAAATACGGTCTTCTTCTGTATAGGGAATGCTTTGATTAAACTGGCCTTGGCCGATAGCGGAAATGAGGGTAAAACTATGGGTTTTACCTTCATTTTTTTTGTCTTGTCGAAGGAGGGGGAAGAAGCTATTGGGGGGAATTTGGGCCAGGGGAAAGCTTGGGTAGAGGGGGCGGATAGCGGCCTCAATTTGGTCCAGTTCCTTTTGGGGAAGTTGGAGGTAATGGGCCGAGAGGTAAGCTTCGGCTAGGAGGCCAAGAGCCACCGCTTCTCCGTGCAGAAGGGGCTGAGGGCTGTTCCAGCTTAGGCTTTCGAGGGCGTGGCCGATAGAATGCCCAAAATTCAGTAGTTTTCGGAGGCCCTTTTCTTGAGGGTCTTGGTCCACAATATGGTCCTTAATCTGGATAGAGTGAGCAATAATTTGCTGCCAGCGGTCCATATCTTGCAGAGGGGGCATTGCTTGAAGTTGGGGCCAGCTTTGGGCATCGGCAATCAGGCTATGCTTAAGGATTTCGGCCCAGCCGCTGCGGACCTCTTCGGGGGGGAGGGTTTGGATAAAGGGGGGATAAATCAGGACCATTTTAGGGAATTGAAAAAGGCCAATCCCATTTTTGAGTCCTTGAAAATCGATGCCTAGTTTGCCGCCCACAGAAGCGTCTACCTGGGCTAGCAGGCTAGTGGGGATTTGGATGAAGTCGAAACCTCTTTTAAAGGTAGCGGCAACAAAGCCGCCCATATCGCCAAGGACGCCACCGCCCAGATTGATGAGCAGGCTATTTCGCTGGGCCCCTTTTTGGAGCAATTTGGTCCAGACTGACTGGCAAGTTTGCAGATTTTTATGGTCCTCTCCGGCTGGAATTTGGAGCAATTGCGGGGAGTAAGGCGCCAGGGCGGGGGCCAAAATGGGCCAACAATCTCTGGCGGTATTTTCATCGAGGAGGACGAAAAGCTGCCCATAATTTCCGCCTTCTATCTGCTCCTTAAGTGCTTGAAAATCGGCCTGAGCAAAACGGATAGGGTAGGGGCTGTGCAGAGAATTGCTTGGATCATTTGGAAACATGGCTATTGGGCATTTAGGACCTATATATATTAGAAAAGGATTTGGGGCTGCCCCGGCCAAAGGCCGGGTCGGGCTGTGTCGCAGCTCGCAGGTCTGCTCGGCCCTGCGCGGGCTGCGCCCGCTGGGTCTGGCGCTTCGCGCCCCTGCTATCCATCCCTCAGCCTGCGGGCCTTTGGCCCTGTCTGCCGCAGAAGAAGGGCTGCGCAGCGGCCCTTGGCCGCAGGCCAAATGGCCTAGCGATGTGCAGCAGTGGCCGTCAGGCCAGACCGAGCAGGCGAAGCCTGTGAAGGGCCGAGCGAAGAGCGAGCTGCGAAACGTAGCGCCTGCCGAAGGCAGGAGGCCCCAAAACAGCAGCGAGCTGCGCAACGACAACAAGGCCTTTAGGCTGCAGTTCGACGACCAAAGGGAGTAACCGCCGCAAGGCGAAGCCGCAGCAGAGGCCCCAAATAAAAAACTTATTCTGCGGCATATTTTTGGGCCAAGTCGCTACCGGTATAATGGGGGACCCAGCCCTCCATATCGATAAAAATGCGGATAGCTTTGACCGAGGGATTATCTTTACCGGCATCGAACCAGTGTTTGCTATTGGCGGGGACAGAGATCAGGTCGCCGGCTTGGCAAAGCACATTAAAAACGGGGGAATTGGGCAGGTGGAACCAGAAAAGGCCTTGGCCTTCCACGAAGAAGCGGACCTCATCTTCGGTATGGGTATGTTCATCGAGGAACTTGGCTCGGATAGCGGGGTAGTTGGGGGTTTCGCTATTGATATTGATCACGTCGGCCACCTTATAGCCATTTTGATTCATATAGGGTTGGAGGACATGCTCGTAGGCGGCGAGGACCTCTTCTTGGCTAGCTTGGAGGGAAAGGGTTTCTTTGGCCTGCCATTGATCGAAGAGGATGCCTTTTTGGGCCAGAAAATCTTGAATTTCCTTAGGGTTTTTGGATTGGAAATTCTGGTCGGGAATACTGAGAATAGCCATAATGGGTAAAATTTATTGGAGTTCGAGAACGGTACGAAAAGAGAGGCATTTCGTTCCATATTTTTGGGCCATTTGGGCCTGGAAATCGTTGGAGAACTTGGCTTGAAAACGTTGGAGCAGGCGAAGTTCTGGGCAATGGAGTTGGATAGCGAAGCTAGCGCCCTCTTCATCTCTGGGGAAGAGGACCTTAGTAAATTTAAAATCGGTAAAGAGCTGCGTATCCATGATAGCGGGGATATGCTCTTCTTGCATCCAGTTCTTCCATTCTTGGAGGATATCGGCATCCACCTTATGTGTAATATTGAGAATAAACATAGCTAAACTATTCTTGTTTTAATCTTGGCAATTGGGACATTGCCCGATGAGTAAAATTTGTTGTTCTTGGGCGGTAAATCCTTGGGGGAGTTCGATATTGGGGATGGGGTTATGATTGAGGCAGAACGTGCGTTCGCATTTTGTGCAGCGAAAATGCAGGTGATCATCGCTATGCTTATGATTTTGGCAATTGCTATCTTGGCAGAGGGCATATTGGATACTCTCTTGTTCGCTAGCGATACGGTGGATCAGGCCATTTTGTTCAAAGGTTTTGAGGTTTCGGTAGAGCGTCACTCGGTCGAATTGGCCATCGAGGGCTTTTTCTATTTGGGCATGGGAGAGGGCGTAGTCTTTTTGGATAAAGACCTGCAGGATGGCTCTACGGATGGCTGTATTTCTGATTTTGTGTTTTTTTAGGAGTTGTAGCGGGGTTGACATATATAAAGTAATTTAGACTTCTTCTAAATAAAAATAGAGGTTAATAAAAGCTAAAAAGGGGGCTAAAGAATGTAAGAGTAAATTATATATTTGCGCAAAGTCGGTCAGAGGTCTATAAAACTGTGACTAATGCTACAAAACAAAGGCGTTAAATTTTTTTGGACGCCTTAGATTTGGTAGTTTTGCGCAACTTTGGCGGGGCTTCTGTCTATAGCAAAGTTAGAAAAGCTAGCATTTATAATGAGGGCTTGACACACAATTTTTATTGAATTGAAATAAAATTTTGAGAATTAGATGACCTGGGGAATTATCATTGCGATAGTGTTGGTGTTATTCATCTTTACACTATTGACGCTAGGAGACGGGCTGTTGAAAGTAACGGCAAGTCAGGCTGGGGAAGACACCAGCGGCTACTCTGTATTGCCCTCCAGCTTGCAAGAGTTATTGGGGTTGGGCAAGAAAAAGGGGGAGTATGTACCGGACGATGCGCCTGTAAAGCGCCTCAAACGTGGATTTGATGTCAACTTGGCTGGAGGACCCTCTTTGGGCCAGACGGGCATTCGGGAAGTACGTTCGGCTACTTATGCGCTAAAGCCTAAGGATTTCATTGGCATGTCGCCAATTCCTAAGGTAATGCCAGAATTGGGGGCTACTGTTAAGGCAGGGGAGCCCTTGTTTTATGACAAGAAGCATCCTGAGATCATTTATGCTGCGCCAGTGAGTGGAGAATTCATTGAGTTGCGTCGTGGGGAGAAGCGTTCTATCAACGAGTTGGTTATTTTGGCTGACCAGGGAGAGATGCAGTACCACAAGCATGAGGATGTACCTAATTTGGAGACGGCTAGTCGTGCGGACTTGGTTGATTTCTTGACGGCGAGTGGGGCATGGCCTTTCTTGCGTCAGCGTCCTTTTGACATTGTTGCAGATCCTAGCATGACGCCCAAGTCTATTTTTGTATCTACATTTGACACGGCTCCTTGGGCTACAGATGCAAATTTGTCTGTAGCGGCTAAGGAAGCTGCTTTTCGCAAGGGGCTAGAGGCTTTGGCGATGCTTTCGGCTACTAAGGTACATTTGGGAGTAAACGGCATGGCTCAGCAGCGTCCGTCTGATGCTTTCTTGAAAGCGGATGAGGTAGAAGGTGTAGAGATTCATTATTTCCAGGGGCAGCACCCTGCGGGTAATGTAGGGGTACACATTCACCATGTAGATCCTGTTCTTCCCAATGGTCAGGTAGTATGGCATACCGATGTGCATGGCGTACTATTGATTGGTCAGTTGTTATTGGAGGGTATTTTTGATACCTCTAAAGTAATTGCTGTAGCGGGTGCTGAATTGCCCGGTGAAGAGGGCTACTATGCTCGTGTTCATCAGGGAATACAGATTGCTGCGCTATTGGAAGGCATGGCAGATGATATGACTACAGAAAAAGCATATGTACGTAATGCTGAGGGGCAGAAAGAGGAGAAAATGGTAGAGGTGCGTAGCATCCGCATTGTCTCTGGCGATCTTTTGTCTGGTAAGCAGGTGGAGCGAGAAAGCTTTTTGGGCTTTTACGACGACCAACTATCTGTAGTGAAAGAAGGTAATTATTATGAGTTGTTTGGTTGGTTGGTTCCTCAGACGGGGCACCCCACACGTTCGCGGACATTCCCTGGTGGATTTTTTCCCGACACTCATTATGTTCCTGATACAAACACCAATGGAGAGAAGCGTGCCTTTGTAATGACAGGGGAATATGAGAGCGTTTTGCCCATGAATATTTATCCTCAGCATGTAATGCGTGCCATTTTGGCCAAGGACTTTGAGAAAATGGAAGGTCTTGGTTTGTTGGAGCTAGGCGAGGAAGATATTGCTCTTTGTGAGTATGTATGTACTTCTAAGCAACCTTTGCAAGCAATTTTAAGAGAAGGCCTAGACGAGCTACGTGCTCAATAGGGTTTGATTATAAAACGTTGGATTCAGCCACCTAAATAAGAACTAATTTGTTATGGCATTAATAGACTTCTGGAAACGGATTGAGCCTAGCAAGGAGAATCAGTTTCTTCATGCTACTTATGATGCCTTTTTTACCTTTATGTTCAAGCCAAACTTGACGACCAAGGGAAAAGGGGTGCACATTCGTGATGCTATGGATTTGAAGCGCACTATGTTTCATGTAGTGATCGCTTTACAACTCTGCCTATTGGTAGGAACTTTTAATATTGGCCATCAGCACTTTGTTGCTCTTGGTATTCACACTGGTTTTATTGAAGCTTTTCACCTCAAGCTCGTTTTTGGCTTGGTGCAATTGCTTCCTATTGTTATTGTTGCTAATGTTGTAGGACTCGGAATCGAGTTTTACTTTGCTGCTCGAAGAGGCCATGCTGTAGAAGAGGGCTTCTTGGTATCGGGTATGCTTATTCCTTTAATCATGCCCCCCGATATTCCTTTGTGGATGTTGGCTTTGGCTGTAGCTTTTGCTGTAGTGATTGGTAAAGAAGCCTTTGGTGGAACGGGTATGAATGTATTGAATGTAGCGCTTTTGGCTCGTGTATTTATCTTCTTTGCTTATCCTACAGAAATCTCAGGGGACGGTCCTTGGGTTGCTGCTTGGGCTTTGGCTGAAGATGGAGCGACTAAAGTAGCCGATTACTACTGGGCGCACACTATGTTTAATCCTCTTTTTGATGCTGCCGGATGGAGCACCTTTGTACAAGGAACTCCCTTTGTAGCGGGCTATTCTGGAGCTACACCTTTGGCCCTTGGTGCCGCACAAGGTTGGGCGCAGGTAGATGCAGCTACTGGTGAAGTAACTGGTGGTATCCTTTCTCAATATTCTGCTTTGCAGATGTGGATGGGCGGTATCCCCGGCTGTATTGGTGAAACTTCTAAGCCTGCAATTATCTTTGGGGCCATCTTCTTGTTGATTACTCGAGTAGCAAGCTGGAGAGTCATGCTTTCTTTCGTTATTGGTACAGCCCTTACCGGGATGATCTTTAACGCTTGGGATGCTACCGTATTTATGAATGTACCTTGGTATCAGCACTTCGGTATGGGCGGTTTGCTCTTTGCTATGGCATTTATGGCTACTGACCCCGTTACTGCTGCCCAAACCAACCGTGGTAAAATTATCTATGGCTTCTTGATCGGCTTCTTTGGTATGGTCATCCGCGTGATGAACCCCGCCTATGCTGAGGGATGGATGCTTGCGATTCTACTCATGAACGTTTTTGCTCCATTGGTAGACCACTATGTACTCGAAGGAAATATTAGTAAACGATTGAAACGCGCGAAGGAATATGCAAAGTAATACTCAAATCTATTTGTATGTGCTCAAGCTAACTGGAGTTATTGCCATTGTGCTTTCGCTCTTGTTCAATAGTTTGAACCCTATGTTCTTGAAGAACAAAGAAACCGCTAAGAAAAAAGCAATTCTTAGCTGTATCCCCGGCCAAGATATGTCTGCCGATGTGCAGTCTGTCTTTGACCAAAAAGTGAAGATTTCTATCTTGGATGCCAATGGCAATATTCTCTTCGCTCAAGAGAAGTCGGCCGCAGAATCTGAAACAGAAATTAAAGCCGCTCTCGATAAACTCAATGAACGTGGCCAAGGCGTAAAGTATAGCAAACTCGCCGATATTGACCTCGCTTCAGAAGAGAAGTTCGCCGCTGAAAATCGCGTCTATCCTATCTATAAATATGAAGGAGACGAAGGCAAAAACTACTTTGTACTTGCTGTTCGTGGAAACGGACTCTGGGACAAAATCTGGGGCTATGTCGCTCTAGAGTATGCCGACAAATGGCAGGTGGCCGGTGTAAACTTTGACCACAAAGGAGAAACGCCCGGTCTTGGTGCCGAAATTAAAGATAATGCCGACTTCAAAGCTCAATTTGAAAATAAGCAGATCTTTAACGAAGCGGGCGATTATGTGTCTGTACAAGTGCTAAAGAAAAATATCAAACATCCCGAATATCAAGTAAAGGCCATCTCTGGCGCTACAGTTACTTGTGATGGTGTGTCTGAAATGATGCAGCGCGGTATCGGCAATTATTTGCCCTACATTAAAGGCCTTCAATCTGCCGATAATAAAGCAATCGGACAGCGCTAAGCCGCTCCCGCATTGCATTTGATCTCATTTGTTTAAATTTTTAGCATTATGGCTCAAGATACACAACAGCTAGCCGAGGCGGAGAAGAAAGAACCCGCCTTTGGCTTCGGTAAAGAGGAACGTCAATTACTGACGGACCCCCTTAACGATAATAACCCCATTACCGTACAGGTTTTGGGTATCTGCTCGGCCCTAGCGGTTACCTCTCAGGTTTATCCTTCGCTAATTATGGCTGTAGCCCTCATTTTTGTTACTTCTTTCTCTAACCTGATTATCTCGATGCTCCGCAATAGCATCCCCGGCTCAATCCGTATGATTGTCCAACTTCTCGTTATTGCAGGCCTCGTTCAGGTAGTAGAAATCGTTCTCGGTGCTTTCGCTTATAGCGCCTACGAAAGCTTGGCCGTATTTATCGGTCTTATTATTACTAACTGTATCGTAATGGGACGCCTAGAGGCTTTCGCTATGGCCAACAAGCCTTGGCGCTCTTTCCTCGATGGTCTCGGTAACGGTATTGGCTATGGTGTCGTTCTCGTCGCTATGGCTATTGTACGTGAACTCTTTGGAAAAGGAAGTTTTATGGGCTGGAAAGTTATGCCCGATGCCTATATCGCCAATAACCTAATGGTGCTACCCGCGGCTTCTCTTTTCATTATCGGCATCTTTATTTGGATTCAGCGTAGCCTGAACCCCAAACTTGTCGATGTATCTTAGATCTGAACCTCTTTTTCCAAACGCTAATTAATATTCAACTATCATGGATGCGTTGAACGTATTTATCAAAGCGGCCTTTATCGATAACATGATCCTAGCCTATTTCCTAGGAATGTGCTCTTATCTAGCCGTATCGAAAACTGTAAAAACAGCCTTCGGTCTCGGCCTCGCCGTTATCTTTGTTCTCGGTATTACCGTGCCTATCAACTGGCTACTCAATACATATATTCTCCAAGATGGAGCTATCGTAGAAGGCGTAAGCCTCGTATTTTTGCGCCTGATCCTCTTTATCGCTGTTATCGCCTCTATGGTGCAGCTGGTAGAAATGATTATCGAGAAGGTCTCCCCCTCTCTCTATAACTCCCTGGGGATCTTCCTGCCGCTCATTACCGTAAACTGCTCGATCCTCGGTGGATCTCTCTTTATGGTGTCTAGAGAGTATGAGTTTGGTACTTCTGTATCTTTTGGCCTCGGGGCCGGACTTGGGTTCTTCCTCGCTATTGTCGCTATCGCCGCAATCCGCGAAAAACTCAAAACCGCCGCTATCCCCCCCGCTCTACGCGGCCTGGGTATGGCCTTTATCCTTACAGGCCTAATGGGCCTTGCCTTTATGAGCCTCATGGGTATCGATCCCGCGGCTTTTAACTAATCAAAGCGATTTTCGTCTGAATTAAAAAATAGCTGACCTCATGGAAATTATTATTCCTATCATACTGGCAGTCATTGTCTTTTCGGTACTCATTCTCTTTATGTCCGCCGGATTGATCTCTGCCCGTAAAAAACTTCTCCCGCAAGGAGATGTCAAGATTAAGGTAAATGGCGAGAAAACATTTGAGGCTAAACCCGGCGGAACACTCCTCGGGGTACTCTCTAGCCAAAGTGTTTTCCTCCCCTCTGCCTGTGGTGGTGGTGGTACCTGCGCCATGTGCCGCTGTCAAGTAGATAACGGCGGTGGAGATATTCTCCCTACAGAGCTCAACCACATCTCTCGTAAAGATGCCCAAGATAACTGGCGCCTAGCTTGCCAAGTGAAAGTACGCGGCGATATGGAAATCCGTGTCCCCGAAGAAATCTTCGGTATCCAAAAATGGGAGTGTACGGTTGTCTCTAACTATAATGTAGCCTCTTTTATTAAGGAGTTTGTAGTCCGCCTCCCAGAAGGCGAAGAGATGAACTTCGACCCAGGTGGATATATCCAAATCGATGTGCCCAAAATTACTGTGGATTACAAAAATATCGATATCGAAGCCCACCCCGAACACCATGGCGATGACCCCAATAAGTTCCAAGATGAATGGGATACTTACAAACTTTGGGACCTCCAAATGGTGAACGATGAACCGCAGTTCCGCGCTTACTCTATGGCTAACCACCCCGCAGAAGGGAATATCGTAATGCTTAACATCCGTATCGCTACACCTCCTTTCAAGTTTAAGCAGGTAGATGGCAAACGCGTATGGGACGGCTACCAAGATATTAACCCCGGTGTCTGCTCTTCTTATATCTTTAACCAGAAACCTGGCGATAAGGTAGTGGTTTCAGGCCCCTACGGTGAGTTCCATATCAAACCCACCAAAAAGGAAATGGTCTACATCGGCGGTGGTGCCGGTATGGCGCCTCTGCGCTCTCACCTTTTCCACCTCTTCCACACCCTCAAAACAACCGACCGTAAGGTGTCTTTCTGGTATGGTGGACGTACCCGCCGAGAACTCTTCTATATCGAGCAGTTCCGCGAAATCGAAAAACAGTTCCCTAACTTCCGCTTCTATGTGGCTCTCGATAACCCCTTGCCCGAAGATAACTGGCAGGTCAAAGAAAATATCGATGCCGATGGCGATGGCTTCAAAGGTTTTATTATGCCCGTTTGCTACGAGCAATACCTTAAAGACCATCCAGAACCAGAAGAAATTGAGTACTATTTCTGTGGCCCTCCCATGATGAACAAATCTGTGGTAGATACCCTAGATCGCCTAGGGGTGCCAGAAGAAAATATCTCTTTTGATGACTTTGGTGGCTAATCTTAGCCCTTTCCATAAAAGCCTCTGTTCTTTACAGGGGCTTTTTTATTTTTTTTAGGGGCCTCCCGCCTGCGGCGGGCGCTACGTTTCGCAGCTCGCAGGTCTGCTCGGCCCTGCGGCAGCAAAGCTGCCTAGGTCTGGCCTGACGGCCACTGCTCCACATCGCTAGGCCAATTCACCACCCAGCCCACTCAAATTTTGGATAAAATTAAGTTTTGAAGCCTTGTGGCTTCCCCTTTTTTTTATAGCTTAGACGCTATTCAATAAACTCATCTAAAAATATTATATGGCTTCTATTATAGCAGCAGCACTCAAAAGCTGGTTGCCCGTTCAGCAAAATAGCGACTTCCCTATCCAGAACTTGCCTTTTGGGGTCTTCAAAACCACTCAGTCTGAAGCCCGTATGGCTACAATTATCGGAGATACCGTTATCGACCTACAACAACTAGCCAAATTAGGCCTCTTCGATGATATGGACCTCGATAAAACTGTCTTTAGCCAGCGCTATATCAACGATTTTATGGCCCTCGGAAAAGCCAAAACCTCGGCCTTCCGCCTCCGCCTAGCCGAAATCTTTGCCCAAGATAATCAAGCCATGGCCCAACATGCCGAACTCCGCGCCCGGGCCCTCTTTCCTCTCGATAAAGTAGAGTTGCTCCTGCCAGTCAAAGTAGGCGATTATACCGATTTCTATTCTTCTATCGAACACGCTACTAACGTAGGAACCATGTTCCGCGATCCCGATAATGCCCTGCTCCCCAACTGGCGCCACCTGCCTGTAGGCTACCATGGCCGCGCTTCTTCTATTGTGGTTTCTGGTACAGCCATTCACCGCCCCAAAGGCCAACAAAAACCCAATGAAGGAAATCCCGTTTTTGGCCCTTCTAAATTACTCGATTTTGAGCTGGAAATGGCTTTCGTTATCGGTAAAGAAAACCCCCTAGGCAAAAGAGTAAGCACCGCCCAAGCCGAGGACTATATCTTTGGCCTCCTCCTCTTCAATGACTGGTCCGCCCGCGATATCCAAAAATGGGAGTATGTGCCCCTCGGTCCCTTCTTGGCCAAAAGCTTCGCTTCTACCGTTTCACCTTGGGTCGTTACCCTAGACGCCTTTGAAGATATGCGCGTAGAAGGCCCAGAACAAGATCCCGAAGTTCTTCCCTACCTCCAATATGAAGGCAAGAAAAACTATAATATTGAGCTAGAAGTTAACCTCAAAACAGCAAGCGGAGCAGAGAAAACGATCTGCCAATCTAACTTTAAGTACATGTACTGGAATATGGCCCAGCAATTGGCCCACCATACCGTAAATGGCTGTAATGTTCAAGTTGGCGACCTCTGCGCCTCCGGTACAATCTCTGGCAAAGAACCCTCTAGCTATGGCTCTATGCTCGAACTAAGCTGGAGAGGTACCCGCCCCATCGATATGCCCGACGGCAGCCAACGCAAGTTCCTCCAAGATGGCGATGAACTCAGCCTTTCCGGCTATGGCTACAATGCCGAAGGGATCCGCATCGGCTTTGGCCCCTGCACAGGCAAAATTTTACCCGCTCTAGATTAAGCGATTGGCCCAATAGAAAAGAGCGCAGTACCCCAAGGGTACTGCGCTCTTTTTTTGCCCTTTAGGGCGCTGACCATAATAAACATTAAAACAAACGCATGGCCGTAAACATAAACCCATAAGTAGGTAGGTCATTGGTCGTGCTGCCATCAAATGCACCTCCCATATAACGAGCCTCTACACCCAATTGCATTTTTTCCGTCTGCCAACGATGACCTACAGAAATAATAGGACGATAGCCCTGAGGAAAGAAAACTCCACCAACCTCAGATTCAAACCAGTTCCTAATGTTCAGAAATAAGAAGTTGTTGGCCGTCTCTTTTCGATTGCTATACTCCCAGTATAAGTTGAGGTCCGCCTCAGGCTGAAAAGGCGTTAAGTCACTGGTCGAATAAGAGTTGAACTGGGCCGTTAGCCGAGGAGAGATACTACAACCCGGCCGCCAACCCTTGGGCTTCAAAAGTCCATACAAAAAACCAATATCGGCCATGAAAACACCACCCAATAAAGAACTGACATTGGTGCCCGCATAAAAGGTCGTGTACTTAGATAATCCATGGGCCACTTGCATGTTGATAATGGGGGCCGCTTCTCCAGCTGTAGTGAATAAACAGACATCGGCCCCAAAGGCCGTTTTCTTCTTTTCTAAAGGCCGAACCACTCGGCTAGAGGTACAAGAGGCAAATAAAAAGAGGCCCAAAAGGGAGAGTAGGAAAGGGAATTTCATCAGAAGGGGATTAGATTATTTAATACCCTAAAGATAAAAAAAGCTAATAGATAAGGTCTATTAGCTTTTTCTAAAATTATTCTACATGCAAAAGTAATCCTTTGAGATAACTCCCTTCTGGATGAAACATACTCACGGGATGATCGGCTGGCTGACTCAAGCGACGCAGTACCCGCACTTGTCGACCCGCCTCAATGGCGGCAGAGGTAATCGTATTGTAAAACAGTTGCTCATCTACCACCTGAGAACAAGAGAAGGTAAATAGTAAACCTCCTGGGGCCACTTTCTTAAAGCCTTCAATATTCAATCGCTTATATCCCTGTACCGCTTTATGCCGCTTTTTCAGGCTTTTGGCGTAGGCCGGTGGGTCAAGAACCATCACCTCGTATTTTTCTTCCGATTGCTGCAAAAATTTGAGCACATCTTGGGTGTACGCCCGATGGGTTTCCCCTTCCAAACCGTTAATCTCCACATTTTTGTTGAGCAAATCAATCGCTTTGGCCGATACATCTACAGAGTCTACCCGCTTGGCTCCCGCTTTTAAGGCATAAATCGAAAAACCACCCGAATAGCAAAAGGCGTTCAATACCGTTTTCCCCTCAGCATAACGCCCCAAGAGCGCACGGTTTTCTCTTTGGTCCAAGAAAAAGCCCGTTTTTTGGCCCGTAATCCAGTTGACCTCAAACTTATGGCCGTTTTCTAGTACTTCGGCCAAGCCGCTTTCTCTTTCGCCATAAAGCAAACCATCTTCCAACTCTTGGGCATAAAGAGCCGGCAAACTCGCCTTACTTTTATCATAAACCGCCTGTAGCTTATCGCCCAAACAACGCTTGAGCGCCTCCACAATTTCATTGCGGCAGCGGTGCATCCCAATAGAATGCGCCTGAAAAACAGCCGTCCCCGCATAAAAGTCAATAATTAAACCCGGCAAACCATCTCCCTCGCCATGCAATAAGCGAAAACAGTTGGTTTTGGGGTCTTGGTCCAAGCCCTCTATTTGCCGAACTTTCCAAGCTCGATTAAATTTTTGGGCCCAAAAATCAGCATCGGGCGCCAAGGGCTCATAACTAAATACCCGCACGGCAATGCTGCCATGATGATAGTGCCCAATGGCCAAAAACTCCCCATTGCTGCGGTGCAAGCTCACAATATCGCCATCTTCTACCTGCCCCTCAATGCGCTTGATGGCCCCAGAAAATAACCAAGGATGCTTGCGCAAAATGGCGCTCTCTTTTCCCGGCTTGATAAATACTTTTGGATAATATAATTTGTTCATCAGTTGTTTGTTGCTGTTCTGTTTCAAAGACTGTTTTTTTGGGGCTGCCCCGCCCTGCGGGCGGGTCGGGCTGTTTCGCAGCTCGCTATTCGCTCGGCCCTGCGCCGCCTTTGGCGGCTGGGTCTGGCCTAAGGGCCACTGCTGTCCATCCCTCAGCCAAAAGAAAGGCGGCTAAAGCCGCTCAGCGCCTTGGCCTAAAGGCAAAGGCCCAAAAATAGGCTTTTTAAGCGCTATTGGCTAATCTCACGATCTATATTTTCTCTGGCTTGGGCCTCATATTGCTCTCTAAAGACCGCAGAGTAGTAAATTTGAGGACGATCCAGAAAGCTTTTCATGGCTTTTCGCCTCCCTTGCTTATAAAATAGGAAGTTGTACCAATTGACGTATTCTTTCTGCACGGCTTGGGCGTATTCTTCATAAATAGACCAGCTTTGGCCCAATATGGCCAAGTCAAAATCTAGAAATAAACGACAGTCGGGCTCATCGAGCAAAGGAGCATGCTTTTCTGTACTCAATATATATTGTTCGAGCTGTTTGCATTTTTTTGCCCCCAAGGGTTTGCGCAGCTGCTGCCGAGCAAATTGGGCCGAGAGCCGCTCATTGTCTTTGGATTTGGGGTTGTACTCTACATCATGAAAAAAAATGGCCATTTGGACCAAGGCTTTATCTTCTAGCTGGGCCTCCCACTGATCGGCTAGTTGTAGCAGATTGTACAAATGAGAAAGGTTGTGGTAATGCCGACCCCAATCGGCATAGGCCGCATAGAGCAAATCCCAGATGTCTTCTTGTTGCTTGGGCCCGATCGAATAGGCCCCAGCGGCCTCTTGCCATTTCTCTACTAAATAGGCCTTTTGTTCTTCTTCTAAATATGGACTAATAATCATATTGTATGGTTTTGCGGCTAGCTTGGGCGGCCTAGCCGCCCCTGGCCAAAGGCCAGAACGGCTGAGGGATGGGCAGCAGTGGCCGAAGGCCAGACCCAGCCAGCTTGCTGGCGCAGGGCCGAGCGATTAGCGAGCTGCGAGACAGCCCGACCCGCCCGCAGGGCGGGACTGCCCCAAAAAATTATTCATATACCTTGGCTTGTGCAGCCCTTACTCGCTCATTGTAAATATAGTTTTCTTGGGCCAGTACCTCCACATAGGGTTGCATTTTTAGAATCAAACTAGCTTCCCCCATCTGTTCGAGCAGGTTTTTATAGGCCAACTGAAAATCATCCTCTAAGCGCTTGGGCTGGCCCGCAAAAGCCGGGCGATTGGCCGTGCCCTGCAATAAGGCCCGCAAATAAAGGCTTTTTTGCTCCTCGATCCAGTCCTTGAGCTCGTAATTGGGCAAGCGCAATAAGAATTTATCCCAGCTAATGAGACGAGCGGCCAACTCCGTAATGGGCCGAATAATTTCCCCATCCTTTAGCACCGGCTCCTCGATGTCTTGGGCGTACAGGTCCAGAAAAATACGGCCATTGGCCGGGGCAATGCGATAGACCCGCCGCTGAAATTTATCAATGTTCGGGACCAGCAATAGCTCGCCCTTGGGCCCCAAGGCAAAGGCCAAATACAATTGATCGAGCTCTCGCAAACTGGCATTTTGCTGCATATCTACAGAGCCATAGCGCTTGAGCTCGGCCAAATGGGCCTGAAATTTACTGCTGGGCAAACGGTCTACCCAATAGCTATGCACTTGCTGCTGAAAAGCAATTAGCTTGGCCAAAGCCCAGTCTGAAGCCGCCGCTTTGCGGTTGGGAAACATCCCCTCATAGTATTGTATAGCCTCTTCTAAGGCCGACTTTTTTTGTATCGAAGTCTTTTTAAGCAGCTCTCCAAAACGATTCATCTGGGCCTGCTCCATAGGGTCAATTTCCTCCTTTTGGCTCAAGGGAATAGGGGTTTCACTCTCCTTGATGCTCTGAAAACGAAGGCTCTCTCGCTCTCCCAAAAATTTGATGCAACCGCCATAGACCCAACCCTCATTGCCGTTGCCGCTGCGCACCTTATACCAATGCTCATAGCGATCCTCTCCACCCATTTCTACTAGGGTCGTAAAGTTGGTGCTGTCGTTGAGGTACTCCACTACACTCTCTAAGGCCAAACGCTCTAAAACAGCCCCCTCCAAATCAGGGGTGGAGCGCAGCCGAAGGTTGGGAATACTGACTTCTACAAACTGTGGCAATGGGCTGGTTTTGCTGTTTTTGGCCGCCAAACGATGCTCCGGCCCCTGAGGCTGCTCTTTGGGCCGTTCCTCATTACAAGCAGGTAAGAGTAAAAAAACAAAACTACCAATTAGAAGATGTCGAAAGGGTCGCATAGGGAATAAACTAACGTGAGAAAAAAATAAGTTGGCCCTTAACCTTTGGCGGCAATCTCTTCTAGCTGAGCGGCCAAACTTAAGGGACTGTAGTTGAGGTATTGGGCGGCATAAAGACTTTGCATACTGAGGTCTTCAGGGCGAGCAGGCTGTATATCGGCCAAACTAGCCGCCAAAATTTTATGCGCATCAAGACCAAAACAATGGGCCATTTTTTGGGCCAATTCTAAACGAGATAGCCGCTCTGGCCCAGGAAAATGCCAAATTCTAGGCAATTTCTCTTCCGTATTATAATAAATTAAAGCCAAAAGTTGCTGCAAATAACGAGCAGCCTCATAAGCCGATAATGGGGTTCGGTATTCATCGCTAAAAGCCGCTAGTTGCTCCCCTTCCTGATCGGCCAATTGGGCCAACCAACGCCCAAAAAAATGCTTGCTGTAAGCCGGACCAATGCCCAGCAATAAGGGCAGGCGACAAATATACGCATTGGGGTAATCGGCCAATAAAGCTTCTTCTACCGCCAATTTCTGACTACCATACTGCAAGAGCGGATAAGCAAAACTTTCCTCATCATAAGGCGCCGAATGCCCATTGAATACCATGTCCGAGGAGACAAACAAAAAGGGAATCCCCTTGGACTTGGCATAATCCGCTAAGGTCAAACTCGCATATACATTTACATGATAGGAGAGGGCCGGATGCTCCTCGCAAAAGCTAGTGTTGGCAATAGCCGCCGCATGAATAATGGCATCAGGAGCCAAACGATCCAGCAGTTCCCGCACTTCCTGATCCCGCAATAAGTTGATGCGCTCCCAAGACCAAGGCGCCCCCTCAAATTGCTGCCGATAATATAAACCTACAGCCTCTCCGCCCAATTGCCAGCTCTGAGCCAAATGCCAACCCAAAAAACCCGAGGCCCCCGTCAAAATAATTTTTTTCACAATCCAATTCGTTCGGTGAATCGCTAATCTAAGGAATATCAAACAGCCTTCATATTTAGTAGCCCAAATCTTTTAAGGCCGCTTACTTAAAATAAGTCTAAATAAGTTTTGTCTTTTGCTAAATAGGGCCTATACTTGCACTATTAGTAATTGATCTAAATAAGAATAGCGATGAATCTGGCAAAGGAAGATCTGCAATGGCTGTTGTTGGGCGGACTGTTTTCGGTCCTTTTGCTCTTAGGTTCAGCTACTTTTGGGGCCTACCCACTTTCTGCTGCCGATTTATGGGCCCTGCTTTCTGGCCAAACCCAAGCAGGCGCTAGCTATTTTCTCTTTTGGCAAATTCGCCTGCCTCGCCTGCTCATGGCTTATGCTGTGGGCGCGGCCTTGGGCCTTTCTGGGGCGGGGGTGCAGGGACTTTTCCAAAATCCTTTGGCCGAACCCAGCCTGATTGGGGTACAGGGCGGAAGTATGCTGGCCGCTGCCATTTATTTGGTCCTCATTGGGCCACTTTTGGGCAGTTATTCGCTTTGGGGCTTGCCGCTTTTTGCTTTTCTGGGGGCCATTTTGGCCTGCCTGGGGGTCTACCGCATGAGTACGCTAAATGGCCGAACTTATACGGCGAGTATGCTACTCGCTGGGGTGGCCATTACGGCCCTTTGTGGCGCCTTTACGGGCCTACTGACTTATTTTTCCGATGAGGCCCAACTCCGAGATTTTACCTTTTGGAGCCTGGGTAGCCTGGCCGGAAGTAGCTGGTCCAATCTCCTGATTTTATTGATTTGCTTATTGCCTGCCTTGTTCATTTTGTTGCCTATGGGCCCTGCCCTAAACGCCCTTTTATTGGGCGAAACCGAGGCGCAATATATGGGCTGGAGCAGCCAAAAAATAAAATGGAAGGTCTTGTTTGCCGCTAGTTTGGCAGTAGGGGCTTCGGTGGCGCTTTCGGGCAGCATTGGCTTTATTGGCCTTTTGGCCCCACACCTAATCCGCCTTTGGCGAGGCAGTAATCAACGCTTTTTGTTGCCGGCTTCGGCTATGCTGGGGGGCTGCCTGCTCTTGCTGGCCGATACCTTTGCCCGCTGCCTTTTGGCCCCTCAAGAGCTGCCCCTTGGGGTCTTGACGACCCTTTTGGGGGCCCCGCTTTTTTTCTATCTGGTCTTACAAGCCAGAGGAAGACATCAGTTGGTTTAGGCTGATTTATTTTTTGGGGCCTCCTGCCTGCGGCAGGCGCTACGTTTCGGGGCTCGCTGCTCGCTCGGCCCTGCGCCAGCAAGCTGGCTGGGTCTGGCCTTCGGCCACCCCTACACATCGCTAGGCCTGCGGCCCCTTTGGGGCCTGTAGGACGCAAAATAAACGGAATAATTATGCTTTTAGATGTAGATGCGGCCTTGTATTGGGGCCAAAAGCCCTTGCTCGAAGAGTTGCGCTTTTCGCTCTCTGCTGGAGAGTTCTTGGTGGTTCTGGGCCCCAACGGAGTCGGAAAGTCTTCTCTTTTGCAATGGTTGGCAGGCCAAAAAAAAACAGCGCTCAAAGTTAAGGGCAAGGCCCAACTCAAAGGGAAAGATTTGGCCCAATATAGCCTTTCCGAAATGGCAAAGTTTAGGGCGGTGATGTCGCAAAGTTTGCATCTGCCTTTTCCCTTAAAGGTCCAGGAGTTTATGAGCCTAGGCCATGCCCAACAAAAAGCCGCCCTCTCTGATGAACGAGCCCTAGATTTACTGGCCCAATTGGGCCTGAAAGGCTATGAAGACCGCCTTTGGCAACAGCTTTCAGGCGGAGAGCGGCAGCGCCTGCAATTGGCCCGACTCCTCTGGCAATTGGAGGAGGCGATTGAGCAAAAAGAAGCCCTGCTTTTATTAGATGAGCCCCTAGCCGCTCTCGATATTGCCCACCAACAACAATTGATGCAGTTGGTGGCCCAACTTTGCAAAGAACAGCAATTAGGGGCCCTGGCCATTTTGCACGATATCAATATTGCGGCCCAATATGCCGACCGTCTACTGCTCTTGGCCCCAGGCCAACAATGGGCCCTCGGCCCGCCCGAAGAGGTGCTCACGCAAGAAGCCCTCAAAGCTATGTATCAAGTAGAAACATTTATAGAAAAACATCCTATACATCATTGTCCACAGGTCATCTTTAGCGGCTGGCTAAAGGGCCAAACTATATAATTATTATGGAGAATCAATTGAATACGCCTCAGGATTTGGCCCAAGCTTATGCGGCCCTTCAAGCAGAAACCCCTCATTTGCGCATTCGCCAAGCGGCCCAAAAATTGGGCGTGGCCGAGCTGTCTTTATTAGAATTGGAGCTGGGCGGCCGCTGTATTCGCCTAGAGAATAAACCCCAAGAGATTTTGGCGAGCCTAGCGCCTTTGGGCCGCCTGATGGCCCTTACTCGCAACCCTTATGTGGTGCATGAGCGTAAAGGCATTTATGAAAATGTTTCTTTTATGGGCCCAACTCAGCAAGTGGGGCTGGTGGTAAATCCCGATATCGATTTGCGCCTCTTTTTGTCTAGCTGGACCCATGTCTATGCCGTGGGCATTCCCAAAGGAAAAGAGGTCTTGCATGGCTTGCAGTTTTTCGATAATAGAGGGGAGGCCGTGCATAAGGTCTATTGTACCAAAGAGAGCAATATGGAGGCTTATCAGCAGTTGTTAGATAAGTTCCGAGCCGAGGACCAAAGCCCTTTGGCCCTTTTGCCTTACCCCCATTGGGAAGGCCCCGAAGCTTCAAAAGCAGAGGTAGATGTAGCGGCCTTTCAAGAAGATTGGTTGAATTTGCAGGATACGCATGATTTCTTTGGGATGCTTAAACGCCATGGCTTGGCCCGCCAAGATGCGCTGCGTTTGGCCCCAGAAGGCCATGCCCGCCAAATGGAAAAAGCAGCTGTTAGCCAAATGCTAGAAAAGGCATCGGAGACGGGCCAACCCATTATGGTCTTTGTAGGCAATAAAGGCTGTATCCAAATTCATACAGGTCCAGTAAAACGCATTGTAGAGCGAGGGACCTGGATCAATGTGATGGATCCCGATTTTAACCTGCATCTAGATTTGGCTGGCGTAGCCGAGGCTTGGTGGGTCCGCAAACCCTCTGCAGACGGAATCGTCTCTAGCCTAGAGCTTTTTGATGAGCAAGGAGAACTAATTGCTTATTTCTTTGGCGCGCGCAAACCCGGTATTCCCGAAAGAGAAGACTGGCGCGCCCTGCTCAATACTTTGCCCGTTTTGGTCCAGCCCGAATCGGTCTAAAGGGTTTGATTTTCTGCGTTCTACAGGCGCGAAGCGCCGCAGGCTGAGCTGCCCGGTGGGTGGCCGCAGGCCAGACCGGCTTTTGAGCGCAGCGAAAAAGACGGGCCGAGCAGAGAGCGAGCCCAAAGGGGAGCGACCCGCCCGCAAGGGCGGGGCAGCCCCAACAAAAAAGAAAAAAGTAGATATGAACTACCTAAAGATTAGCAGTATTTTCTCATTTTTGCTTTGGAGATGCGGTTTGCAGCTGCTGAACGCCCAAACTCCACCCACTGCAGATAGCTTGTTGTTAGAGGAGCGGCAGGATGAAGCAGTGATTGTGAGTGGAGAATTTTTGCCCATTGGGCAAGCGAAGGCGATCGAGCCGCTGCAACTCATCTCTTTAGAGGAAATTAGAAGGCGGGCCGCCTTGGTTTTAGACGAGCTTTTGCAACAACAACTCAATATTCGGATTCAGCAGGATGGGGTGTTGGGCTCGCAGATAGAAATGCAGGGGTTGTCTGGCCGTTATATCAATGTATTAGTAGATGGTGTTCCTTTGGTGGGCCGACAAGATGGGCAGCTCGATTTGGGCCGTATGGGCCTAGAAAACCTCAAGCAGGTCGAGATTGTCGAGGGCCCGATGTCGGTCCTTTATGGCAGTAATGCCCTAGGCGGAACGATTCAGTTGGTCACCCAAGATTTTATCAAAGAAGGCTGGCAGGCTGGCGGGCATTTGCTGGGCGAAAGCAAGGGCCGCTATCAGGGATCTGCCTATTTTGGGGGCCGTTATAAGGCTATTTCTGGCCGCATTAACTACCGTTATTTAAATTGGGCGGGCTATGGTTTTGATAGCCTTCGCTCTCAGGCCTTTAACCCAAAAACGCAGCATGATGTACAGGCTTTTTTGCGTTGGGATGCTAAAAAGCTGGGGCAATTTCGCTATCGGATTGGGGGCTTATTGGAGGAAATTAAGCAGTTGGGCGATACTCGTTTGCCTGATTTTCCCAGCCTTTCTTATGCTAATGATTATACCTTTACTACCCGCAGTTTGGACCAACAATTATCTTGGAAAAAGGTAATTGATGAGCGCTATCATTTGCAGGCTTTTTTGGCCAATAATCTTTATGAGCGGCAAAAAAATGCCTATCGCCAGCCTTTGGGGGAAAATCCCGAAGCCCTGCGGCAGGATAGCCTAGATTCTGATACTTCGGCCTTTTCCGCCTGGCATTTTCGAGCGGTGATGGCTACCGAATTTAGAGAAGTTTGGGATTTTCAAGCGGGCTTAGATTTTCGCCAAGAGGCCGCTTTGGGCCAACGCCTCAAAGAGGATAGCGAGCAGGGCGATTATGCGGCCTTTGGGGTGGTCCGTTATCAACCTACAGCCAAGCTACGCTTGCAGTTGGGCCTTAGAGGGAGCTATCATACCGATTATCAGGCGCCATTGACCTATAGTGTGCAGGGGCGTTGGCAATGGCATCCTTACTGGACGCTTCGGGGCTCTTATGCTTCGGGTTTTCGGGCGCCCTCGCTCAAAGAGCGCTATATGGATTTTGTAGATGCCAACCATTTTATTCAGGGAAATGCCGATCTCAAGGCGGAGCGTTCTCAGCATCTGCGCCTCAATTTAGATTACCGCAAAGGGCCTTGGCAAACGGGCCTCAATTTGTTCTATAACTATATTGAGGACCAAATTACGCTACAAGATTTTGTGGTCGACAGCACGGGCAGTTATCAACCTGCGCCCAATGCGAGCAATCAGTATAGCTATTTCAACTTGGAGCGCTATGAGAGCTTAGGCGCCGATTATCGCCTGTCTTATCAAAAGGGCGGTTGGCGCGTCCAGTTGGGCGCCATTTATACGGGCCGATACAATAGCCTTAGCCAAGATTCGGAGGCGGTGCCCCGCTACAATTATACCCTAGAATTTAGCCAGCAGTTGTCTTATCATTGGGCCAAAACGGGCTGGAGCTGCTCCATTTTTCGCCGAGATTATGACAAATTATTGCGCTATGCCGAGACCTACAACCCCATTACGCAAGAAAATGAGGTCTATGAATATAGCTTAGGGGCCTATTCTTTAATGGACCTGACGGTACAAAAGCGCTTTAAGAAAGTTTGGACCCTAGGGGCGGGCGTTCGCAATTTGCTCAATGTACAAACCGTAGCGTCTGGCGATAGCGGCTCTGCGCATTCGGGGGGCAGCGGCAGCATGGCGATTAGCCCTGGCCGGCAGTTTTTTCTGCAATTGCGCTATAATTATCGCTCTAAATAGAGCAGAAGAAGTAGTCGATTTTTGTGTTTTAGCCTGCAGTAATGCGGGCTTTTTTTATGCGGCTAGTTGATGGATGTTTTGGGGCCTCCCGCCTTCGGCGGGCGCTACGCTTCAGGGCTCGCAGGTCTGCTCGGCCCTGCGGCCTGATGGCCTTGGTCTGCGGCTTCGCCGCCCCCTTTCGCATCGCTAGGCCGTTTGGCCTTCGGCCATAGCTGCAGCTTAAAAGCCGCAGCCAGATTAGGATCCCAGCTAGCTCTTTGTCGCCCCTTGGCCTGCAGCTTAAAAGCCGCAGGTCCTGAAAACCTAAGCCCCTGCTTCCAAGATAGAAGGCAGGGGCTTTTAAGCTCCTGCGGCGAGCAAGATGATGGCCCAACGGGATTGGCTGCGGCCTTTAGGCTGCAGATAGCGGCGCAGCCGCCATGGCCGAAGGACAAATAGCCCAACAAAACCTTTACGCCCTATTCTGCAGCTGCAAAACGGCATCCTACAGTTGCGGTATGCTATTCGGAATTTGTGAAACGGCAATTGTAAAGAGGGGGATGCTATTCGGAATTTGTGAAACGGCAATTGTAAAGTGGGGGATGCTATTTGCAATTTGTGAAACGGCATTTGTAAAGCGGGCTATGCTATTCGCAATTTGTGAAACGGCAATTGTAAAGCGGGGGATGCTATTCGCAATTTGTGAAACGGCAATTGTAAAGCGGGGGATGCTATTTGCAATTTGTGAAACGGCAATTGTAAAGCGGGGGATGCTATTCGCAATTTGTGAAACGGCAATTGTAAAGCGGGCTATGCTATTCGGAATTTGTGAAACGGCAATTGTAAAGTGGGGGATGCTATTTGCAATTTGTGAAATGGCAATTGTAAACTGCGGTGAGCTATTCGCAATTTGTGAAATGGCAATTGTAAAGCGGGGGATGCTATTCGCAATTTGTGAAATGGCAATTGTAAACTGCGGTGAGCTATTTGCAATTTGTGAAACGGCAATTGTAAACTGCGGTGAGCTATTTGCAATTTGTGAAACGGCAATTGTAAACTGCGGTGAGCTATTTGCAATTTGTGAAACGGCAATTGTAAAGCGGGGGATGCTATTCGCAATTTGTGAAATGGCAATTGTAAACTGCGGTGAGCTATTTGCAATTTGTGAAACGGCAATTGTAAAGCGGGGGATGCTATTCGCAATTTGTGAAATGGCAATTGTAAAGCGGGCTATGCTATTTGCAATTTGTGAAACGGCATTTGTGGGACTGTTCAGGATTTTGTGTATCCGAATAAAATTTGGGTCTTTAGCCTGTTAGGATTTGGCCAATCATCGCCTAGGGACAAGCCCCTAGGCTAATCCAATGGAGTCAGCCCTAAAGGGCCTCAAAGGCTGATATACACGGCCTTGCTAAGTAGTTATTTCAAAGGAAAACCTTATCCAAAGGCCCTCTTTAGAGGGCTGTCTGAAAAGCTAGCCTAGGGGCTTGTCCCTAGGCGCAGGAAAGGCGCAGACACAAAATCCCTGTTTCTGCAGCCTAAAGGCCGCAGCCAATTTGCTTGGGTCATTATTTTTTTCGCCGCAGCGGCTTAAAAGCCCCTGCTTCAATTAAGAAAGGAGCTATTTGATTTTTGAGGTCCTGCGGCTTTTAAGCTGCAGGCCAAAGGGCGGCTAAATCTTAACTAATCTGTTCCGAAATTGGCTGCGGGTTTTAACCCGCAGGTCTATATATCCATCCTACAGGCCCGAAGGGCCGCAGGCCTAGCGATGCGAAAGGGGGCGGCGAAGCCGCAGACCAAGGCCGTCAGGCCGCAGGGCCGAGCAGACTTGCGAGCCCTGAAGCGTAGCGCCGCAGCTTTGCTGCGGAGGCCCCAAAAAAAGGCCCTCCTCACAAAAAGTGAAAAGGGCCAGTTATCATTATTCTTGTTCTGTATCTAAGGGAGGATGATCGGGGGGGGTATCCTCTGCATCGGGATTCTTTTTGACTGATTTTCCGAAGAAGATGACTACCAAAAGCAAGACCGCCAAACCGACAGGGAAACAAATCGTAAAGGGAATAGCGAAAGCCGTGCTGGCATAGCCGCAGGCCAAACTCACACTACCAACCGTTAGGGCATAGGGAAGTTGAGTGCGCACATGATCGATATGGCGGCAATTGGAGGCTAGAGAGCTAAGGATAGTTGTATCGGAAATTGGCGAGCAGTGATCGCCGAGGACCGAGGCCGAGAGGACGATAGCGATATTATTATAGAGTAGGGCCCAGGTGGTTTCCATAGGCAGGCCATTGGCACGGCAGAGCTCCCAAGTCATGGGAATGGCGATAGGGTAGAGGATGGCCATGGTACTCCAGCTAGAGCCCGTAGAAAAGGCAATTAGTGCCGAGAGGATAAAAATGACCACGGGCAGAAAATAAGGGCTGAGGTTTCCTTCTAGACTAGAGGTTAGGAATTCGGCGGTGCCTAATTCCTCTGTCGTGAGGGCCAGCGACCAGGCAAAGACCAGAATCAGGAGAGCGGGCACCATCGTTTTGAAGCCAGCGACCATCAGTTCGAGGCCTTCTCCTAATTTGAGAATCCCTTGAATCATGGAGAGGAAAATGGCCACAATAATGGCAGAAAGCGAGGCCCAGAGGAGGGCCGAATAAGAGTCGGAGCTACCGATAAGGATACCCAACTTGCGCAAATCGGAGATGGCCATCGCCTCATTTTTGGCAGCGGCCAGACCTTGGCTGAGGTCGGCTTCTAGGTAGCCGAGTTCTTGCCAGATCAGTTCCCAGCTATTGCTTTCTAGGGCAAGGCCTTTATCCATTAGGCTTTGGTAGCAGCTATTCATGCCCGTATCGATCAGGCCGAGGAGGGTGCCGAGCACTACGACGAGAATGGGAAGCAGTCCGTTAATCCAGCGAAGGGGAGCGCCGGGCTTGGGGTCTAGCTCTTCTAGTTCGCTACTATCGCCTTCATTGCCAGAGACGGCGAAAACCTGACCTTGGTGGCGGGCGCGGCGTTCGGCCTTAAGCATAGGGCCAAAATCGCGGCCGAAAATCACGATCATAGGGATAAAGAGGAGCGTAAAGAAAGAGTAATAAGAATATTGTAGAGAAGAGAGAAAAACCGAATAGGCCGAGGGCGGCTGGCCGATTCCCTCTAGGCTAGGGAGCGCATCTTCGATATAGCCGAGTTCGGCGCCGATCCAGGTCGTAATAAAGGCAATGGCGGCGATAGGGGCGGCTGTACTATCTACGATATAGGCGAGTTTTTCTCTAGAGATCTTGTACTTATCGCTAAGGGGGCGGATCGTATTCCCAACAATTAGGCTATTGGCATAATCATCGAAGAAGATGGCGATACCGAGAAACCAAGCGACCAACTGGGTACTTTTGGGGCCACGGGCTAGGGGGGCTAGCTGTTTGACAATGCCGGCCATACCGCCATTTCGGGAAATCAGGGCGACCACTCCGCCAATCATCATCGAGAAGAGGACTACTGAGAGGTGACCACTATCAGACATGGCCTTAATAATATAAGTATCGAGAACGCTAAAGAAGCTTTTAACGATCAGGTAGGGTTCTAGGGGCATTCCGCTAATGATCCAGGCGCCAGAAAAGATGCCGAGGAAAAGGGCCAAAACCACCTGTTTGAACATCAGGGCAATCAGGATGGCGACAAGGGGGGGAAGAATAGACCACCAAAGCGGAATGGGTTTGACGCGGATGCTGCCGTCGGTACGTTTGCGGAGGTGGACTAGCTTATGCGTTTTTTGTCGCCCCGATTGGCTAGAGAGCTGATAAAGCTCACCTTGGAGCTGGGGTTCAATTTGTTTTTGGCTTTGTCCGTCTTTAAAGAGGAGGAGTTGTTCTTCTCCATTGATGGATATTTTGCCCAAAAAGGGTTTTTGATTGACCACAGAAAAGCGGAGGAAGCTCTCCTTATTTTCTTGGATACATTCGTACTGAAAGCTAGCGATGCCAAGCGTATCGTATTGAGGGATTGTATCTCTTTTGACGTTAATTTGGGCGAGGCTATCGGCTAATAGTTGGATATGAGCCTGGGCGATAGAATCTTGGCGGAGACTATCGGCTTGATTGCTCGGAGGGCTTTGGGCGAGCAAGTTAGCGGCCAAGAATAGCGTGATTAGGGTCCAAAAAAAAGTTTTCATTAACGGGCTATTATTGGGCATAAAAAAAGGCTAGGGGGTGGCCTGCCTGTTTATTGCCCAAATGATTGATTGCAAAATCGCTTAATTGGGCGCTTAAAATAATGGATTTTAAAAAAAATTAAAGAGAATTGCTCAACAAACTTCTGGAAAATGGCTGTGAGTTTGGCCTAGGCGAGACATCGGCCCAAAAAACAAACAAAATAAATGGGAGCTAAAAACCCTAGAGGACCTTTTGCCGTAACAACTTGGGTAATCAAAAGGGCGGCGGCCTTAAGTTTTTTAAAACTTAAAGACTTTTGTGACGTTTTCATATTCTATGCATCTTAAGTTTGTTGAAATTTAATTTGTTTGTTATTAGCTCTGTGATGTTTTGCACCTTTAAAGCTCTTTTTGGCGGTTAGTTTTGTGTATAGACATTGATTTCCCCCCTCATTCTATAAAATTGTATGGCTATGGCAGCAAGAGCAGCAACAGAAAAATACTACTACAGTCGGTACATGCTGGTCCAAGAAGAGCAAAAGCAGCAGGAGCATCCTTTTAAGGAGCAGATCTGGCAACTATTCCAATCTGCGGATCGGGCCAATATAGAAATGGCCTTGAGTTGGATTAAAAGTTTGCAGATTCCGATGTTTCAAGAGCTAGAAGGCCTAAAAACGCTATATCGGGCGAGCTGTGGGCAGCGGGTCGTGCAAATGGGGGGTAAAGAGATACAGCAATTATTTTCCTTAGAGCATTTATTTATTCGACAGCGGTCTTTGTATCAGATCCCTGAGGTATTGGGCCGTTTGCAGCAGCTCAAAAAGCTGAGCATATTTCATAGTCGGGCCAAGCGCTTGCCAGCTAGTATTGGGCAATTGCATCAATTGGAAGAGTTGAGCATACAGATGAGTTTGCTGGAAGAGTTGCCTGAGGAGATTGGACAGTTGAAGAACCTTCGTTGTTTGCATTTGGGCCAATTGGCGCTTTCTTATTTGCCTAAAAGCATTGGGCAATTGCAGCAGCTAGAAGAATTGCAAGTGGTGGCCTCGCCGCTTATGTACTTGCCCGAGGAAATTGGGCAGTTGTCTAGTTTGCGTAAGCTAGTCGTTGAGCATAGCCAATTAGAGCAGTTGCCTAAAAGTATTGGGCATTGTTGTCAGTTGCAAGAGTTGAGTTTGCGAAACAATAAACTCAAGAAGCTTCCCTCTAAGCTTTGTTCTTTACAGCTTTTGCAGTGGCTAGACCTCAGCCAGAATGAGTTGAGGCGTTTGCCTTTTGCCTTGGCGCATTTGCCCTTGCTACGGCTGTTAAATTTGGATGGGAATCAGTTGGAGAAATTGCCTTGCATTAAAAATTGGGCACTACTCTACGAGCTATCTGTTCGAGATAATCAATTGGCCAAATTGCCTGCTACTATAGGGCGTTTGCAGCAATTGAAAACCATGCGTGTAGAAAATAATCAGCTGTCGGCCCTACCGCTAAGTATTATGGATTTGCAGGAGTTGCGCAGTTTGAACTACCATAAAAACCCCTTGCGGCAAAAAGACATTGATCCCGAACTGATTGTCTGGCTCAATAATAACGCTTAACTTAGGCCCAAAAGATGGCTAGTGATTTTTATGAGGCGATCTATGAATTGGTTCGCCAAATTCCCAAAGGAAAGGTCTGTACTTATGGCCGAATTGCCGCTGCCCTAGAAAAAGCTGGGGCGGCTCGGCAGGTGGGCTATGCCCTAAATAAATGCCCCGCAGATGTGCCCGCCCATAGAGTAGTGAACCGTTTGGGCCGCCTGACGGGCAAGCTGCATTTTGGCGGCCAAACTATGCAGGCCCTTTTAGAGGCTGAAGGACTAGAAATTGTAGAAGACCAAATCCAAAATTTTGAACAACATATTTGGGAGCCGCTAGAAGAGCTTTAGGGGTGAAGAGGCGGCAAAGCCGCCTCTGGCCTAGCGATGCGGCGGGGTGGCCGAAGGCCAGACCAAGTTTTTTGAGCGCAGCGAAAAAAACGCAGGGCCGAGCAGACCTGCGAGCCCCAAAGCGACAACAAGCCCTTTAGGGCGCAGTTCGACGACCGAAGAGAGTAACCGCCGACGACCGAAGGGAGGCGGAGGCCCCAGAAAACTGTTTAGATATAAATGAGTTCAGAAAAAAGAAGCTTATCTTTTCAAAAAAAAGATGATGCTAAGAACTTTATTATTGCTCCCCTTACTTTTGCTGAGCAGCTATTTATTGGCCCAAGAACCCTTTGAGTGGTTGTCTTGTGGTAGCCCCTCGCATAAGTCGGCCTGGCTAAAGAATTATCAGGCCAATCCCAGCCAATATGCGCCCCTCTTGGCGGCAAAATCTAATAGTACCCAATATATTGGACTAACAATTCATCAGGTATTTAAGGATGATAGCACGGGCAGTATTCCTATCGACCAGATTTTGCAGTCGGTCTGCCAGCTCAATACCGATTTTGCGGCCACGGGCATCCAGTTTTATGTAGAGCCCCCCATTAGCAAGATTTATGATACCGACTTTTATGTGCATGATTCTGTCTCGCAGGGCGGCCAAAAGATGCTGCAATATAATAGAGACAGCAGCCTGAATGTCTACTTTGTGGCTTCTGCAGCTGCTGGAAATTGCGGCTACAACCTCCCTTATGCTGGGGTGGCCATGAGCAATAGTTGCTTGACGGGGCACACCTTTGCCCATGAGTTGGGCCATGCTTTGGGCTTGCCGCATACCTTTATTGGTTGGGAAGGGGGCCAAAGTTGGAATGGCAGTCCGCAGACTAGTTTTTCGCAGCCAGCGCCCACGCAAGTGACCATTAACTACACCGATTTTAAGGACCAACCCTATCCCGATACCCTAATTATCGACACCCTTTTGGTCGAAAAGGTGCCCAGAACAGGCCCCAATGCCAACTGTGGGATTGCCGCCGATGGTTTTTGTGATACCCCAGCCGATTACCTGGCCTATCGTTGGGTTTGTAATTCGACGGATGCCAGCAGCACCATTTATCAGCTAGATCCCGATAGCGTGGCTTTTCTAAGCGATGGTTGGTATATTATGTCTTATGCCTTGAGCAGCTGCCAAGTTGGCTTTTCTCAGGAGCAAATTCAGGCCATGAATGCCTTTTTATTGACGGAGCGAGGGCATTGGATCGGGCAGCCTAGCAGCCTAGACAGCTTTAGCAATTTGAGTACTTTGCTCAGCCCTAGCCAAAATGCCATTATTCCCGCCGAATATCCGCTCTTTCAATGGAATGCTACGGCTGGCGCAACGCACTACCTTTTTCAGCTCTACAAAGAGCCCATGGGCGGTGGCCAAGTTATTGAAGAAGTGATTGTGGCCGATACTTTTTTTCAGAGCAACCGCATTTTATCGCCCCGCCCCAATATGTTCCCTTATAGCTGGCGGGTGATGCCCTTAACCTACAACTATTTTTGTGCGGCTTATGGTCCCACACAGCAGTTTAATACCAACTCGCCCACGGCCCTAATCGATTTGGAGATGCCCACTTTATCAGACTTTCAGTTGGGGCCCAACCCTTTGCCGCAGGGGCAGCCTTTGCAAATTTTATGGACCCTAGGGGGAGAAAAAATGGGCCAATGGCGAATTTTTAATGCTCAAGGACAGTTGATCTGGGAACAAAGCGCTCAGTTGCAAGCTGGGGCGGGCCGCTATCAGTTGCAATTGCCTACAGATTGGGCCAGCGGCAGTTATTTTCTGCAGTTTCGCAGCAAAACAGGCGAAATGCAAGGCAAATTATTTATCATTAAGTAAGAACTCATTTAAAATAAGAGATATGTTTTTGATTGGAAGTATTATTTTCTGGACCATGGCTGCGGTGGTCGGCTATTTTTCGCTCATTCCCCTCAAGGCGGCTGCCGAATACCGTTTTAGAGGCAAATTGGGCCTAACTGTAGAGGGGATTGGTTTTGCCGTTTGCCTATTGGCGGCCATTGCTACTGGTGGTTTTGCAGGCTATTTGTTGTTGGGCGGTGGCATTGCGGCTGGGGCGGCCATTCGCTCTCGCTCGGGCAATGACCAGCGTTATTTGGAATAAGAGCAGGCTCGCTAAGAGAAAACCGCTAATTTCTAGATCTAGAAGTTAGCGGTTTTTATTTTGGGGCTGCCCCTTCCTGCGGTCGGGTCGGGCTGTGTCGTGGCTCGCAGGTCTGCTCGGCCCTGCGCGGGCTGCGCCCGCTGGGTCTGCGGCTTCGCCGCCCCACTTTCCATCCCTCAGCCGCGGCGCTGCGCGCCTTTGCGGCGGCTTCGCCGCCTGCAGGACCCTACTCCTTATAGTGGTCCAAAATTTTGGCCTTCATCTGGAAATATCGAAAAATACCCAAGAAGAAAATCACTAAGCCCAAGGCAAAAAGCGCATAAGCCGTATAATGAGAGCTTGCTTTATCGGGATAAAAATTGATAATGGCAAAGCCCGTAACCACCATATAAAGCGCTGTGCGCATAAAAGAAAGTGCGGTGCGCTCATTGGCGAGGTGGGTGCGGTCTAGGGCAAGTAAATCGCGGACCAAAGGTTGGGGTTTATTATTGGTAGTATCAGACATAGCTTGTTTTTGTTTTGGGCCTAAGCAACAAAAAACAGCCATCATTTTCTGTGATAAGGTTGGCAGTCTGCTTAAATTTAAGAGGACTTTAAAATAACGGCCAAAATATTTTTTGCTTAGATGAATGCTGTTATCTTTGCGCCTAATCTTAATTAGATTAAATCTTAATAAACTAACAATGATGAAAAAGTGGACCTTAGCGCTAGCCTTGGGCGCATTGAGCCTAACGGCTTGTAAGAAAGATGAAGACCCCAATGACGGTTTGAAAGATGAGGTAGTGAGCAACTACTGCGAGATTGTTTATGCTTCTTATAGCGACAGTCATTTGAAGGCTCAGGAATTGCAGACTGCGATTAACAATTTGGTGGCTGGACCTTCTGCCACAACTTTAGAGGCGGCCAAAACGGCCTGGAAAGCGGCTAGAGAGCCTTATGGCCAGACGGAGGCCTTCCGTTTTTATGATGGCCCTATTGATGATGCCGATGGGCCAGAGGGGGATTTGAATGCTTGGCCTTTGGATGAAAACTACATTGATTATGTAGAGGATGCTTCTGGAAGTATTGTAAATGGTGGCATTATCTACGATACGGCCAGTTATCCTATTTTGAGCAAAGAGTTATTGGCTAGTTTGAATGAGCAGGGAGGCGAGAAGAACATCAGCATTGGTTATCATGCGATTGAATTTTTGCTTTGGGGCCAAGATGATCTGGATGTCAATGTAAATCCGGGGCAGGGCGGAGACCGCAGCTATGCGGATTTTGCGGGTGATATTTTTGCGCAGCGTCGTGCTCAGTATTTGCAGGCAACTACTGAGTTGTTGGTAGAACAACTGGCAGAGTTGAAGGCAGCTTGGGCTGTTGGAGCGAGCTACCGAACTACTTTTGAAGCCATGCAAGAAGATGTAGCCTTGGCTAAGATTTTGAGTGGTGCGGCCATCTTGTCCAAGTCAGAATTGGCTGGAGAGCGGATGTTTGTGGCCTTAGAGGCCAATCCGGCGGATAATCCGCAGGAGGATGAGCACTCTTGTTTTTCAGACAATACGGATAGAGACATTATTACTAATGCTTTGGGTATTAACAATGTATTGTCGGGGACCTATGAGGATGTGAATGGTCAAATTATTGGGGACCAAGAGCATTCTATTTTGGCTTTATTGCGCAATTTGGACGAGCAGAAAGCGGCTAACTTAGAGACTGCTATGGAAGAAGCTATGGACAAAGTCAATGCGATTCCCACTCCATTTGACAAATACGTCACGCAGGAGAACGTAGGTGATAATGGGCCTATTTTCCAGGCCATTACGGCCTTGCAAGAGCAGGGTGATTTATTGGCTGATGCGGCGGTGGCCTTAGGCTTTACGATTAGCACAGAGCTACCCGAGTAGGGAAGACTACTAAATAGTATATGAAGAAGAGCGGTCCGATTGGGCTGCTCTTTTTTTTTAGACAAAACGTAGACAATTAGGGAGAAAAGAAGATTTAGGAGAGTTTAGTCTTTTTTTAGCAATTGAAAAACGCTATTTTTAGACATCTTTGATCGCCAGCACATTTGTGCTGGCGATAGAGGAGCGAAGCGACTGGCTGAGGGATGGAAAGCAGTGCCGCGAAGCGGCAGACCGAGGCAGCTTTGCTGCCGAAGGGCCGAGCAGACCTGCGAGCTGCGACACAGCCCGACCCGACCGCAGGGCGGGGCAGCCCCAAAAAAATAAAAAAAGGGGGAGAGAGTAGCCGAAGAAAAGCTTAAAATCGTTTTAACATTTGATAGGGGTCCTATTGGCGGAGGGGCCTAGAGAAATTAGAATAGAAAACGCAACACTATGAAGAATATACTTACCCTTTTATTGCTGAGTTTAAGTTTTTGTCTTTGGGGGCAGAAAACGACAACAATCACGAACTTAGATGTTGGTTCGGCTATACAAGAAGCATGTCCGACGCATGATGTGAGAATTAACTACAGCGGATATTCGGACTATCCTGACTTCTTTTTTCTATCGGTAAAAGGGGGGCGGCAGCGCTTGGTGAAGAGCGTGCCCACAACAGATACGATTTATTGGTCTCATGTTCAGAATTGGCAAACTACGCCGCCTTTGAATCCGCATTTGAGTCCGCCTTCTGGGGGCTACACTACAGATAGTCTTATTGCGCAGACGACTCGTCAGGGAACTGCGGGTAATTATTCTGGAACCATTACTTTTTCGGCTCCGGCAGATATTACTTCAGGGACCATTGTGTTGTATGCGGTAGATAGTAACTATGCGGTGGCGCCGATTCCCTTGGACACTATTGTGTTGTTGGCGACCAATCCGGATGTAAATATGTCTCCTATTCCGGCCACAATGTGTACGACGGAAGATGTAGAAATTTTTGTTACGCCAGCGCCTTCATCTTCTTCTTTGGGGACGGGTTCGATTAGTATTTCGAACACAGCTACGCTTACAGGATATTCGCCGATCGATTATATTATTACGGATAACAATCCGAATACCTCTTTAGACTATACCTTTGTGCCTAATGGTTTGAATGGGGCGACGTCTATTGTGGCGGCTCAGGATTTGTCTACGACCTATACGCTTCGTTATGATTATGTTCCGATGATGCAGACAACGGCGGTTAGTTGTCCGTCTAAGAACAGGTCTCAAATTACCACTATTTATAATAATAATATTGATGGGGCAACTTTTGCGGCGGTGACCAACCGAGAGGATAGTGCTGTTTTGCAGCTACAGTCGGTAACCCCTACTAGTTTTGAGAACTTGATTGTCAATAATAACTTGCCCGATACAATTTATGGGACTTATGTAGTTGATGGGGAGGTCTTTTTGGCTTCTCAGTCAGATACGGGCAGTTTTCCTATAACCTATGAGGTAGAGAATGGGCCTTGTTTGGCTCAGGCCACGGCCAATCTTTTGGTCCGAGATGTTCCGGGTCGGGTGATGCCTTATTCTTACTGTAGTTTGGATACGGCCTTTACTTTTGGGCGAGACAATGATAACTTTCCTTGGAATCCTCTTTATTCAGGAACTCAGCGATCTACGATAAGAAGAAAATACTTAATGAATGTAGATGTACAGCCTGCTTCTTGCCTAACGGTACTCAATAGCAACCAAGGGCAGGAGCGTTATCAGATTGATCCTGCGGCTGCTCCTGCTGGTACGGATACCATTTGGGTACGAATTGAGTATCAAGAGGAAACTAGGGGGTATGGGTACAATGGTAATGCGAATTATAACAACGGTAATGGTACACAGGATGTGTCGGGCTACCCAATTCTAGACACCGTCACCACCTTGGTCTATTATGAGGCGATTGAGTTATTTGCTCCGCAGGATCCAGTAATTGATACTAGTTTGCAGGCCACCTACTGTAATGATGTGCCAATTGTGGGTTTAAACTCTACGCCAGCTGGTGGGGTACACGACTTGATTACTTTAACGGGGCCAAATACAGGGACTGTACGTCAGGCGGGCAACAACTTTAGTCCCTCAAGTTTGCACCAAGGAGAGGTCAGTGATATTCGCTATCGTTTGATTTATGAATCGGGGATTGGTAACTGTATTGCTTATGATACGGCGGAGTTTACGGTTGTGGCTCCGATTAGTTTGGCTTTTATCGGTCGGAACTCGGCCAATCAGGGAAATGGCAACAATACCTATTGTTATAATGACCTCTCTAACCAGCTACTAACGGCTCCCGCTCCCAGGCGTTATGCTCACCCTGATTCTTTGCAGCCAGAAGAAGGGAGCTTTACCGGGCAGGGGATTCAGGGCTTTGGACCCACCTTTAATCCGCAGGCGGCAACTCCAGGTACCTTTAATATTCGCTATACTTATGTCAATCAGTATGGTTGTAAAAGCTTTGTTGACTCTACCTTTACGGTAGATCCGGGCCCCAACCCCATTTTGTCTAGTGATCAGTTGGGAGATACTTATTGTGCCAATGATACCCTGGGCATTTTGACCGGCTCACCTGCTGGAGGAATCTTTTTTGGACCAACAATCCAAAACCCTCAGGATAGTGCCTTTCAGCCCAATATTATTTATGCCCCATCCATGCCTAATACGGCAGGGACGGTAGACTTTGAGTACCGCTATACCGACCCTAATACGGGCTGTAGCGATACTACTTATTTGAGGGTAACCATTAACCCCTTGCCGCAACCTAGCCTGACGGTCAGCGATTATTTCTTCTGTGAATCAGATCAGCCCGTTAGTCTAAATGGACAACCCGCTGGTGGGGTGTTTTACTACTATAATACAACAGATACGCTTCATGATGCGACCTATTATCCTAACCCCAATTATCCAACCTTACTCACAAGCACTAGAGTGGATACGGTGGTCTATGAGTTGGAAGAATTGGGTTGCGTCAATCGAACCGAAGCCGTACTCACCACTTACCCCAATCCCGTCTTTAGTTTTTCTACCGTAGATGGGGGCGGCGATACGACCACTCATGTTTGCTTGGGCCAAGATACCCTCTTTTTCTTCCCTTATTTAAGTGCCGGAAATGTACTGAATTATGATGGACCAGGGGTACTCAATAATACCGACTTCTTGCTGCCTCAGGTGGCTGGCGTCGGTGCACACAATATTCGAGCAATTTATGAGGACTCTACCAATTTTCCCGCAGTTTGCCGAGATACAGCCTATGCCGAGTTCTATGTGCATAGTCAGCCTAATGTGAATTTTAGCTCTATCGATGGCTGTGGAACACAAGATGCCGTGCTCTTTCCAGATAATGCACAATTGGGACTAACAGGAACCATCCCCGGAACGACCACGCTCTACGATTCTATTTCTCAAGTAACTTGGGATTTTGGAGATGGAACAATTCGTTCAGGAACATTTGACCTAGCCGATAATACGATTGATACGGTCCATTATGTTTATCCTCAAGAAGGGGTCTATACCGCCTCTCTTTTTGTAGAAAATAATAGCTATTGCTCCGATTCTGCAGAATTGCGCATTTTGGTGCTGCCCGCTATTCAACCTACCGACTCTGTTCCTTATTTCCAAGATTTTGAAGCCGATGCTGGCGGATGGATTGAGGAGGCCGAATCGGCCAATACGAGCAGTAATCTCTGGGAATGGGGAACCTCTAACGCTAATGTGATTGCTTCTGGACACGGAAATACCTGGATCACTGGCCTCAATAGAGCCTATACCTCAGGCGGAGAAGATGGCTGGGTCTATAGCCCTTGTATTGATATGACGGCCCTCGAACGCCCGATGATTAGCCTAGATCTCTACTATGAAACAGACCCCGGAAATGATGGGGCTGTCATTGAATACTTTGATCAAGATGTCAATAAATGGCTGCCTCTTGGCGAACAAGGTCGCGGAATCGAATGGTACAATTATAATGTGGTGGCCGGCCGCCCCGGTGTGCAAAGCCTAGCCCCTAGAGGCTGGTCTGGCGACTCTGATGGCTGGCAGGATGCCCGCTACAAATTAGACGACCTCATGCACTATACAAACCTCCGCCTCCGTATCGCCTTTGGCGCAATTGGCGTAGTGCAGGGCCTCGATGGAGTAGCCTTTGATAATATCTGGATCGGTAACCGTAGCCGAAATGTTCTGCTCGAACACTTTTCTAATTCGGGCCTCAATAACTTTGACTATGTGAACCAACATGTCTATAATCTCATGTATCGCACTCCTGTGATCTATGATGCCGTCATGCTCCAATACCAAACGAGCTTCCCCAATACCAACGACCGATTTAATTTATTTAATATCGATGATCCCTCGGCTCGAGTCATCAAATACGGGATTTCACTGGCCGGTAAAGCCCTAATAGATGGCCGAAGATTTAGTGCTACTTCCAATTCTCAAGATCTCCAAATGGTCGATTTTGAAGAGGATATGCTCCGCTCGCCTAAGTTCGATATTAGTATCGATACCTTTGTGAGCTATGCCGGAAATACCCTAGAGGTAGCCGTTACTTTCACCGCCCTAGAAGACCTTCCTCTAGGCGATTATGATCTGCATATCGCCGTGCTAGAAGATTCGCTCACTTATTTTAGCGGAGAATATACCCATAGCGTGATGCGCAAAATGTTGCCCGCTGCCGATGGTAGCCGATATAGCCGCGCCTTCGCTATTGGCGACCAAGAACATGTTCGATATACCTGGGATGATTATCCTAATAATTTTGACTTTAACGAAGCCTCGGTGGTGGCCTTTATCCAAGAAGAAACACCCACTTCTAAAGAGGTCTTCCAAGCCACTAGCTCCAGAGATATTACCATCTATCTCGACTCTTTGGGAACCTCCACTTTTGAAGCCGCTCAGGCTGCCGCAGCTCCTTTCCAAAATCTAAAACTCTATCCCAACCCCTCTTCAGAGTTCTTTAATTTGCAGTTGACAGAGCTCCCCCAACAAGCACATAGCTGGCGAGTTACGGACCTGCAAGGTCGCATCTTTGAAGAAGGAAACTGGGAGCCTGGCCAAGAAAGCCTACAGCTATGGGCCCGAGATTGGCCCGCCGGCGTCTATATTTTCGCTATCCAAGGCCAAGGATTCCAAGTACAACGCAAAATGGTACTGGTCCGATAATTTGGGGCCCGCGGCCGCCCCAATAAGGGCGGGCGGCCGCCGCTATGCTCCGCCGCTCGCAGGTCTGCTCGGCCCTTCGCCGCCTCCGGCAGCTCGGTCTGGCCTGCGGCCACGGCTGCGCAGCGCTGGGCCATTGGCCCTAGGGGCCTGGCCGGCTTCGCCGGCCAAGTCATCCCTGCCGCTAAGGGTCATCTCCGCCCTATGATGAACTAAACCCCGCTATAAAAATAGCGGGGCTTAGTCCCAAGGCTCCGCCTGCCTCTAGCCCAAAGGCCAACAAGCAAATACCTACAACCTATTTATAGCAAGAGCGCCTTCTCATCTAAAACTAAAGATATGAGACAGTTGCTCCTCTTTTTGTTGCTCTCTGTTCCCCTAACCACCTGGGGCCAAACAGTAAGTATTACTAATAATAACCATACAGGCGCCCTCTTTGAAGCCTGCCCAGGCGATCAGCTAACAATCCATTATGAAGGAACCAACAGAGCTCCCCACTTTTTCTATGTTCAACATGAAGATAATACGAGCTCTCTTTGCCTCATCAAACAAGCCAATAATGGCTATCTAGGCAATCGTAGTAATGCTAGTTTTTATGGCAGCGATGGGCCAATCGATGATATTACTGAAGACCTAGACGCCACAGAGCCCGCCTACCCCCCAGCCAATATCCGAACAGTACGAGTTGCTCCTAATAACGTTTTTCCAGCTACCATTTTACTCAATGCAACAACGATAGAAGGAGATACCGCAGGCCAAATGACTTTCTCTGTGCCCAGCGATATGCAATCAAGCCAAATTACTTTTTATCATTATGATGAACAGCAAGATACTGGCTGGGCCGTGCTGAACTTCTTTTTACAAGTGGTACAGGTCCAGCCCGAAATTATAGCCCCTCAAGAGGTCTGCTCTAGAGATACTATTGCTATACAGTTAAGCCCCCAACCCAATACAGGCTCTGGCTATAATCCTAGCTCAGGTCCCACTTATCTACGACTGATAGAAAGCAATAGCAATACCCCAGTTACCAGAAATTATCTGCAAAATCCCTCTTCCCAACCAAGCTATATTGGCGCTAGCTACGATTTTATACCCGATGGAATAAATGGCAGCGCAGCACTAACCACAAATAGAAAAAATAGAGACCTACGACTAGAATATCGCTACCAACCCTATATGCAAACCACGACAGATGTTTGTAATACGGTGAGTAGCCGACAACTAATAACAATTCATAATAATAGCCTCGATAGCGTCGCCTTTGCTCCCGTAACAAACAGCTCAGATACCGAAAATATCCGTATTATCGCTAGCGAACCAGCCTATTTTACCTCTATCCTGAACTCTAGTCCCCCCATAGCTAGCAGCTTTTATGGCGTCTATGCTCAAAATAACCGCTTTTTAGGCGCTACCGCAGATTCTGGCCGCTATGAAGTGGGCCTGCAAATAGATAATGATGGCTGCCTCGCCCAATTAGGCGACTCTATTAACGTCTTAGCTATTCCACCCCGCCTTTTTCCTGAGATTTACTGCCGCTTAGATGGCCCTCTAGAGTTTGGCCGAGATACCAGCAATTTTCCATGGGATGCTAACTGGCAAGGAGCAGATGCCTCTTCAACAACTAACCGAAGCCGACAAAGAAGAGGCTACCGAATGAATGTTCAAGCTAATCCCTCTTCTGCCCTCCAACAAATCAATAGTACTCCAGGCCAAGAACGATATAGACTGCTGCTGCCAAACGGATTAAATAGTGTGCTGCTGACTATTGAATATATAGAAGAAGTTAGAGATAGAGAGTATGTGCCTACTTCTCCAACAACAGGACAAGCACAAACCATCTATACAGGACAAGAAGTTATCGTTCGATATCAAGAAACTATTCAAATTGTAGACCCGCCCGAAGTGACTATAGATTCTACAATTGCAGAGAATTACTGTAATTATGAAACCTTTGTCAATTTAGGTGGCTCTAGCCCCGCTAATGGAGTACATTATATTACCGCCAGAAACGGAAATGCAGCCAATACTTCCACTACGCTAGGGTCTATTTTTAACCCTAATGCAATTTATACGGCTAGCAATGAAACCACTGATGTTAACTACTACCTCATTTATGAGGCGGGACAAGGAAACTGTGCCGCTAGAGATACCGCTAATGTCCGCATCCTTGGAGATGTAGCCCTAGCCTTTTCTGGCCGAAACTCTAGCTCTTTGGGCAACCAAAATAACCGCTATTGTACCAATGGAGGTGTAGATATTTTAACAACTTATCCGGCCCCAACTTCTTATGCCGCTACAGCCAATCTTTTAGCCTCTCAAGCCAACTTGACCGGGCCTGGTATTGTTGGTGATGGACCACTTTTTAATCCTGCTGCCGCAGGAACAGGCCAAAAGGTGATTACCTATACTTATGTGAGCCAATATGGCTGCGTTTCTTCTATTGACTCTACTTTTACAATCAACTTATCTCCCAGTGTAGGGCTCTCAACCGATGAGGCCGATACCACCTATTGTGCCGATGATACAATCGGTATTTTAACAGGAACTCCCTCTGGTGGGGCCTATTCTGGACCAACGATTTCTGGACCAACAGATGATCAGTTTAATCCCTCTGTGGTTTATAGTCCCGTTTTGCCCAATACCCCTGGCTATGTCAATTATGCCTATGTTTATCAAGATCCTACCACCCTTTGTAAGGATACAGTAGAAATTGAAGTGACGATCAATCCGCTACCAAGCGCCAACTTTAGTATGGCGAGCTATCATTTCTGCCAAGCCGATGAACCGCAAGAGCTCTTTGGCTTGCCCACAGGCGGACGCTATTTCTTTGGGGATACTTCTGCCACGGGAGGAATCATGCATGGGGCACTAATGAGTGGGCAATATTGGCCCAATTCTAACTACTCGGATACTAGCCGCTATACTGCTTTGGTTAAAGATACCATTATCTATGAAACGGAAGCGCTAAGTTGTACGGCCCGAGATACTCAAATTGTTCATGTTCATCCGCATCCAGATTACAGCTTCTTTGCCACTCATGACACTCAAGGTTTGCCCGCAGACTCTACCGCAGATGCTTGCTTTGGCCGAGATACGCTCTTTTTCTATCCCAATTTGCTCACAGGAAATGTCCTTAATTATAGCGGCCCCGGTGTGCTCTTTGAAAAAGAGTTTATGATTTCTAATATTGCAGGAGTGGGAACACATCAGATTCAGGCGGTTTTCCAAGATACTAGCAATGCCTTTGTCTCTTGTCTGGATACCGCTTGGGCTAGCTTTAATGTGCATAGTTTGCCCAATGTAAAACTGAGCGCAGACAATAGCTGCTCTAGCGATTCTGTCCTCTTTGAGATAGATAATGATAGTATGAATTTGGTCGGAACAATCCCTGGAACGACCACTCTCTACGATTCTATTACTACCGCTGTTTGGGATATGGGCGATGGAAACAGCTTTGCCGCTAGTTATGATAATAATAACCAGTTTCCAACTTTTAATTATCAGTATAGTAGTCCAGGCATTTTTGAGGCCTCGCTCTTTGTCGAAAATAATAACTATTGCAGCGATTCGGATACTATTCGGGTCTTAGTTTTGCCCAATGAACAGCCTAATGCGCTAGTTCCCTATAGTGAAGACTTTGATGCTAGCGCCAATGGTTGGGTCGAAGAGGCCGAAGGCCAAGCCCAATCGAGTAACCTCTGGGAGTGGGGCCTGCCCGCCGATATAGATATTGCTCAGGACCATGGCCAAGTTTGGATCACCCGAACAGATAGTACTTATGGTCCAGATGAAAGTGGTTGGGTCTATAGTCCTTGTATCGACCTAACCGCTCTCGAACGTCCGATGCTCAAACTCGATTTCTTTAATGAAACCGATGAAGGAAATGACGGAACGGTGATCGAATATTTTGATCCCCAAACGGAGAAATGGTTGCCCTTAGGAAATGTCAACCGAGGCATCAATTGGTATAATCAGGCAGTAGTGGCTGGCCGTCCAGGTGTGCAAGATTTAGCCCCCAGAGGCTGGTCTGGCATAAGCAATGGCTGGCAAGATGCCCGCTATACCCTAGATGCTTTCCGCAATTATGATAATTTCCGCTTTAGAGTGGCCTTTGGCGCTATCGGGGCCTCACAAACGCCTCTTCGTGGCTTTGCTTTCGATAATGTTTGGATCGGGAACCGAGAACGCAATGTACTGCTCGAGCATTTCTCTAATGCTGGGGTGGTCAATATGGACCCCATTAACCAATATATTTATAATTTGGTCTATGGTACGCCTGCCGTTCGCGATGTGATTTTACTACAAATCAATAATGAAGCCCCTGCTTTTGACCCCATGAACAGCCTGAACCGAGACGATCCCTCGGCCAGGACCTCTATTTATGGTATTGATGGCGTAAGCGCTAAGGCGGTAGTCGATGGTCGCCGCTATAGCAACAACCCACCCAATTCTGCCGATTTGAGACAGGAGGATTTTGAAACTGATATGCTAGAAGATGCTCGTTTTGATATCCGCCTCGAGCCGATTGCCTTTATTGGTAATAATAATCTGCAAATCAATGCGACTCTAATTGCAAAAGATACCTTGGCCGCTGCAGATTATGATTTGCAGCTAGTGGTCACGGAAGATTCAGCCGTTTATTTTTCTAATGGCGTAAACTTCCATACGCACTCTTTGCTTCGCAAGATGCTGCCCAATGCTGCAGGAACTCGCTTTAGCCAATCTTGGTTGCCCGGTGATAGTATTCAGGTTTCGGAGGTCTGGCCCTACAACCCCAGCAATATCGATACGGCCCATTTGGAGGCCATTGCCTTTGTGCAGGAAGATGCCTCCACTAGCAGAACGATTTATCAGGCGGTGAGGACCCGAGATATTACCGAATATGTTAATGCCTTGAGCACTACTGAACTCGCCGAGGCGCAGGCCGAAGCTCATCAGATCAATACGGCTTTGCTTTCGCCAAATCCTGCGGTAAATTATACGCAGTTGTTGTTTGCGCAGCCGCTCAGCCAAGATTTCCAATGGTCCTTAATCGACTTGCAAGGAAGAGTATTGGCCCAAGGCCAGCTAGAGGCGGGCAGCCAAAGCGCTCGCTTCGATCTGCATGATTTACCCGCAGCTCCTTATTTCTTGCAAATTGGCAATGCCAATTTTAAAACCACCAAGAAGTTTACGGTAATTCGGCCCTAATCTTTAGGGGCAGAAGGGGACAACAGCTTGCTGTTGTCCCCTTCTTTTTTTTGCCCGCCCCAAAGGGGAGCGCCTGGCCCAGCGCTGCGCAGCCGTGGCCGAAGGCCAGACCCAGGAGCGAAGCGACGCAGGGCCGAGCAGACCTGCGAGCGGCGTAGCCTTGGGTTGACCCACTTTTAAAAATAAGCTTAAATTAGCTCTAAATCAAGATTTATATGGACAGTACAAATGTATCTTCATTTATGTTAAATAAGCAATCAGTAAGAGTATGTTATAGATTAGTAGAGAGTCTAAAAAATAATCCTAACCCACATTTAACAAATGTAGCAAAAACTGATGCAGACCGTAAGGCTTTCATGAGGTTGTTATCAAACAAAAATCTTACTGAGGAATACATTCAATTTGAGTTTATTGGCAAAAGTAGGGAGTCTATGAAGGTGGTTGAAGAAAAGCTTCTGGCCTTTCACGACACCTCTGAAGTTGTACTGAACAAGCAAAGAAATAGACTAACCGACAAAGAGGGTTTAGGCCCTGGAGGTCGGGAAACAAATTTGTCTGTATTTCTTCACATGGCTCTACTATATGGTCGAGAAAGCTTTCATTATCATGGCTTAGGAGGTATTCAGCTTTATAATCGATATAAAAATAGAGTAACTTGTAAGGAGGCTGAAAATAGAAATACGGGTCATTTTAGAGGTGAAATTACGAGGTGGAAAATAAATGTAGAAGAGACAGAATCTGCGTTAAAAATAATTAACGACCTAATTGATATTTTACATGTTTGTGATCGAGAAGGAGATGTTTATCCTATGATGGAAAGTTTTTTCAGACAGCATATTAAGTTCTTGATTCGGTCTCGAACAGATAGACGAGCAACGATTTGGGAGGATGGCAAAAAGATTCCATTATGTGATGTCTTTGAACATTATCCAGCAGACTTTGAGACGACAGAAACGGTCAAGAGTAGCCGTAAAAAACTTAACGGGAAGAAGCTAGTTATTCGATCTAAAAAAGTGACTTTTGCCGTTCCCAAATCTTGTAAGTATGTTCTTGGCGAACCAAAGCCTAAGCCAATGACAATCAATGTTATTGAGGTTTTTGAAAAGGGCAAAGGTTTTTCAAAATCTGCCGCTAGAAAAAGAAGCCGAACAAAAAAAGATCATGATGATAAAACCATCAGTTGGCGCTTACTCACAAATGAAGAAATCAACAGCGAAGAAGAGCTCTTAGAGCTTGTTCTTTGCTACCGCAAGAGGTGGTTAATTGAAACATACTTTAAATATTTAAAATCAGATGGCTTTGATATTGAAAATATATGTTTGAAAACAGGTAAAGCTATCCGCAAAATGATACTTATGGCAATCAGTGCATCTGACAAGGTCCTTAAGCTTAAAGAAGCTGGACTTAACCAAGATAATGAGACTCCAGCAACCTCTATTTTCACAGAAGATGAAGTAGAAGTCTTAGATCTTATATTTAAACAATATCTAAAAGGCGAAAGCCAAAGCCCTTCTTTGCGCAATCCATTCACCTCTAAATCAATAGCTTGGGCCTATTGGATCATAGCGAGGTTGGGCGGATTTAATGGCGCAGTGAAGAAAACTAGGCATGCCGTATCCGTCAAAAAAATAGGACTAGGATTAGAGAGATTCATATTTATGTATGATGGATATCGATCCCTAAATTGACACCGCTATAAAAAGTGGGTCAACCCAAGCGGCGTAGCATAGCGGCGGCCGCCTTGCGGCCGCGGGCCCCAAAAAAACAATAAAAAAAGCCAGCTACCCAAATGGCAACTGGCTGATATTTTAATGGAGCAAAAGCGATTAGATAATCAAACGCATGGGCTCCTCTAGAATGTCGCGTAGGGTCTGCAAGAAACGAGCGCCCTGAGCACCATCCACCACACGGTGATCGCAAGAAAGGGTCACTTTCATGAAGTTAGACTCCTTCACTTCGCCCTCTACCATCACAAGGCGGGGCGCAATGCGGCCCACCGCCAAAATGCAGGCATCGGGTGGATTGATAATGGCCGTAAACTCGTCAATACCAAACATACCGAGGTTAGAGATCGTGAAAGTATTGCCTTGCATTTCTTGTGCTTGCAAGCGGCGATCGCGGGCTTTGCCAGCCAATTCGCGAATTTCCGTAGCAATTTGAGACAAAGATTTTGTATCAGCGGCATCAACAACGGGAACCACCAAACCTTCATCCATGGCCACCGCCACGCCAATATTTACATAGTCGTAGTAGCGGATCGCATCGCCCAACCAAGAGGCATTGATGCTAGGATGCTGCTGAAGCGCCTTAGCTGCAGCCTTGACCACAAAGTCGTTATAAGAGATAGAAGTCTCGCTAATGCCCTTGATGTATTGGCGAGTTTCCATCAATTTGTCCATGCAAATTTCCATGGTCAAATAGAAGTGAGGCGCATTGAATTTGCTTTCGCCTAGGCGGCGGGCAATCGTTTTGCGCATCTGGCTCAAAGGAACATCTTTGTAGCCGCCTTTGGCCTCGGGGACCTTGGGCGCAGCTACTTGAGGGCTAGGCGTAGCCGCTACAGGAGCCGCTTTTTGGCTCTCCATATAGGCCAAAATATCTTTCTTCACAATGCGTCCGTCATCGCCAGAACCTTCTACTTGGCTCAAGTCGATGCCCTCTTCTTTGGCCATTGCACGGGCCAAGGGAGAAGCCTTTAGGCGGCTATCATCAGAAGAAGAAGTTTCTTTTTGGGCCAAAGGAGCTTCTAGTTCTTGCACTACCTCTTCGGCTGGAGCAGCCTCCTCAGTAGTGGCCGAATCTCCTGCATCTGCCTGGGCCAAAAGGGCCTGAACATCCTCTCCTTTTTCGCCAATTACGGCAATAATTTGATTGACAGGTACCGCACTACCTTCCTCTACACCAATGTGCAAAAGTGTTCCTTCATAAAGACTTTGAAACTCCATGACGGCTTTATCCGTCTCAATTTCAGCCAACAATTCGCCGATTTCTACAGCTTCGCCTTCTGCTTTATGCCAAGCCACCAAAGTACCCTCTGTCATCGTATCACTGAGAGCAGGCATTCTTACAATTTCTGCCATAGGATGTTCAGTTATTGATTTATTTAATGTAATAGTTGTTTATTCTTGCTGAAGCCAGGGCCTCGGCTCAAAGATAGTAAGCTTTTCTTAATGTCCTAAAATTATTCTAGGCTTTCCTCTAGAGTTAGAGACTATCTATTGTTATGTAGTTTTTTTGGGGCCTCCCGCCGCCCCAAATAGGGCGGGCGGCGGGCGCTATGTTGCGGGGCTCGCAGCTCTGCTCGGCCCTTCGCAAAACTTCGCTAGCGCTCGTTTTGCTCGGTCTGGCCCTGCGGGCCACCCCTCCACAGCGCTAGGCCAAGCAGAGCCCTCGGCTTTATAGAATAGCGCTTGGCTATTTTTGTTCAAGCCATTTAAGATAAGCTTTTACTTTTTCGTTAGGGACCGTCATAGAGAGTTGGTAGTGCTCTATTTTCCATTCGCCATTTTGGTAGCTCAGGACCGCTGTGGCCCGACAAGGGCCCATCCAGGTATCGAGCAGTTCATCGGCCCAAGCGGTTTTGCCGCCTTGCTCATCGATGCGGATATGCCGCTCTTTTACGCTAAAATCCCAGGCGGGGGCTTTCTTGAAAGCGCCTTTAGCCCATTTTCGCAGCTCGTCTCTATACCATCTTTCTCCAGCATCGGTACCAATGTAAATGCCTTTTTCGGTCATTTTGCCAAAAAATCCATCGGCATCGGCTTCCTTGGCGGCTAGATGCCATTGGTCCAAAAGGCTATCAATTTTGGCCTGGCTTTCTTCGGCCCAAGAACGGTTGAGGCAGCCCTCTTGTCGGCGGCTATCTACCAAACTAATGATCTGCCATTGGCCATCGGCCTTTTGGCGAAGCGTAAAATGGTTGGCCCCACAATGGCTGAGATTTCCATCGAGATAAAAGCTATAGGGGGTCCAAACGGTAGCTAGTGGCCCATCTATTTGCAGGCGGTAGTCCCAGAGTTTTTCCTCCCATTCTTGCAATCTCGGTTGGCGGGCAATGGCCATTAAAAAGGCGGGTAGGGGACTGCGTTGGACCTTATCGCCAGCTACCGTGAGTAGCTCCATTTGGGGGGCTAAAAGTGGCCGCATTTTGGCCGAGTCGCCGCTATGCAAATGCAGAAAAAAGCTATCGACGGTGGCGATGAGCGCAGGGCGCTCATCTTTTTGGGCCCAAAGGCTAGCTTGCAGCAGGAGTAGGGCCAAGACTAAGCTTAGTTTTTTCATGATATCCAATGTTTGTGATCAAGAGATGCTTGAACTCATAAAATAAAAAAAGCTCCCCAAAGGGAGCTCATTTCTTAGATTGGCCTAAGGAAAACTTAGACGTATTGGGCCGCATAGCGATTAAAATCCGCCTTGATCTTGGGCAAATCAATGATAAAGCCCAAACGCTTGCGCCCAGCATTTAGCTCTTCGGCTAGTTCGGCCGCAGCCTGTAGAATCAAAGCAGGAGATTGCTTGCAAAGCGCAATGTATTCGGGCAATTTAGCCGCTTGGCCCTCTAACCAAAAGGCCGACCAGAGGTGATAAAGCGCTTCTGGGACCGAGCTAAGGATGTCGCTAGCTTGCTCAGGCGCCTTGTAGGGCTGATTGCTATAGAGGTTGTAGGCAATGCTAGAAGGGTCACCCTCTGCGCGGAACAACTCGATAATCCAATGACTTTTGTTGTATTGTTGGACCAAGGCATTTTGCTTTGGTCGATACTTAAAGTCGCTTTCATTTACATAGCGGTTCCCCATGCGAACATGGTTCATAAAGTAGTATTTGGGCGCAAAGTTTTGTTTGAGTGGCCCATCGTATAAGTTAGTAAACTGCTCCTGAGAGAGCAACTCATATTCATGATAGAAAGAAAAGGCCGATAGCCCAAAAAGCCAAGCCGATAAGTTGGGGGCCATAGCGCTGCTTAGTTGGCTGCCCCAGAGCCCATTGTTATTATGCTCGTAGCAGTAGATTTTTCCCTGCTCTTGCTCTGTACCATAAAGCTGATAAAGATAGCTGTAGTAGCCATAGCGGTAGCGACCATTTTGCTGCTGCTGGGGCTGGTCCAAACAAATTCCTCCCGTAAACCAATCAATGATATGATCATAGGGGTATTCTTGTTGCATAGAGAGCAGGGCGGCCTCGAAGAGGTTTTGGCCAGCGGCCTGTTGGTCCAAAAGGGCTTGGTTTTTCGGCAGGGCCAGCAAAAGGCTATCAAAGAGTTCTCTTTGGCCAATGGCGGACCAAAGCGCATAGAGTTGGCCTAAGTCTTCGGGCAGGGGCATGCCCCAAAGCTGCTCAAAATTAGCCTTTATCTTGGCCAGCGCTGCCGATTGGTCCTGAGCCAACAGCTGCGGATAAATTCGGCCCAACATCTCTTGGTAGCGGCTAGGGAAAAAGCCATTGGGGCCAGGCGTCAACAGATCGTCCAGAGCTACAGTTAATAAGGCAAAGCCCTTGCTGCTACAGGCCGTCCCATCGGCAAGGAAATACTCCCGATGATCTTCTTGCCCATTTGTTTTATAGTGAATTTCGTAGCGGTCAACTCTTTGGTCGACCTGATTCATGAAGCGCTCTTGGCTATAACTTTTGTTGCGGTAAAAATGATGCACGCCCTGGGCTTTGCCTTGGGCGTATTCGCCTGCTCTAGAAACCTTGCCGTCGTTGTGGTAGCGCTTGAGTGGACCATGCAAAACGCCATGATCATAATTGGCCTCACAAACGAGGCTGGCATCGGGCCGCCACCATTTCCAAAGGCCATGCTTTTTGCCCTCTTGGTCATAGGGGCCCATTTCCCATTCATAATCGCTTTGGTTCCAGCAAGCTTCTTTAGGGACCGAAGCGGGCTTGTGGCTAAGGTAGTTGGTAACCTCTTGGCCATTTTGCAAAAGATAGCGCTTGCCAAGGGCTTGTCCATTTACATAGCGCTGTAAGACTTTGACGATTTGGTTGTAGTAGACCTCTCTGGGGAAAGGCTCTTTACTATTGCCCGAGCGTTGGCGATAGAAGGCCAACCAGCCGTCTAACTTGCCTGCTTTATAAGACCCTTCCTGAGAAATACTGCCATCGGGATGATAGCGGCGATAATCATTGATGTGCTTGCCCTGCTCATCATACTCCATTTCCATCCAGAGCTGGCCATTTTTTCGCCAGATTTTCCAAGGGCCAACGGTTTTTCCGTTTGCATTGATTGCGCCAGCTTCCCAGCGGTTTTTACTCTGTACCCATTTTGCCTCCTCGGGCAAATTAGCGGGTCTATTGGGTTGTTTTGCCATGCTAGTTAATTTTTGTGTTTCAGTTTAGGGTTTTTCCTTGGCTTTTGCAAGTTTTTCTAGGGGGCAAAGCCGCTTTTCTGCGCACTACAGGCCCGAAGGGCCGCAGGCTGAGCTGCCGAAGCAGGGCCGCCGCAGGCGGCAGACCCAAGCCCGCAGGGCTGCAGGGCCGAGCAGACTTGCGAGCTGCGGAGTGGAGCGACCCGAGCCGAAGGCGAGGGGCAGCCCCAAAAAATAGAGCGTATAGGCCTGCTAGCAGCTGAACTAACGCTTTTGCTGGATCTTAAGAATCTGCCCGCAGGCCTCTATCTGCTTAGGTTGCGAAAAGGCGAAAGCATACAACAATTTAAGCTGCTTAAAGTAAACTAGTTATCAACTGATGATTTGGGGCCCGCGGCCGCCCCAAATAGGGCGGGCGGCCGCCGCTATGCTGCGGGGCTCACAGGCCTGTTCGGCCCTGCAGCCGCCTGCGGCGGCTTGGGTCTGGCCTTCGGCCACCCCTCCGCAGCGCTGGGCCAAATGCGCTGATGAGCTAATGAAAAAAGGGCCCCCAACCTATGGTTGGAGGCCCTTTGCGGCTAGCCGCTTTGGGCCAGCTCTAGTTGTGCTGGGGCGAGGCCACAGGCACTTTCTTTAGCCAAGCCGAAAACATCCAGTGGCGTTTCTCTAAGGCTTGCATCATGTTCATGATTAAGTGAATGCTGGCCGTATCGCCAGTCTCTTCGGCAGCTTGCACCACCTCAAGCATTTCACCCAAAAGGGTTTCCATATCATCCACAATCTGTCGAACCATATCCTCTGGGGCCAAACCACTTTTGGCCTCCTTGATTTTGGCCATTTCTAAATATTCAGCCAAGCGATAAACGGGCTTCTTTCCAAAAATCCGAATGCGCTCCGCAATGCGGTCAATGTTCTCATGAGCAGCCTGATAGTCTTCCTCGAATTTTTCATGCAACTCAAAGAAGTCGCGGCCCTCTACATTCCAATGAAACCCCCGCAATTTATGATAGTAAATCTGATAGTTGGCCAGCAAATGGTTGAGGGCATGAACAATAGATTGACTCTCTTTTTTCTCGAATCCTAACTTTTGGTAGGTCTGCATATATAGTTTTATAAGATGAATAATGTAAAAGAAAAGAACTTGGGCAGCTAGGGAATCTAAAGCCGCTGTTCAGCAAGCTTAATCCCAATCTTCCCAAAATATCAGGCTAAAAACAAGCCCCCTTTTGATCTTTCCTATTTACTTAACAGCTTTGTCAATATATTGTTTACATTTAAATCACTTTTTTGCGTCTGTTTCTTTTGGCTAAAAGAAATTGGATGCTGCCCGATTTGCGGGAAAAGCTGTATTTTGGAGCACCTAAAGCCAGTCTATCACTCATCAGAAGCCTATTTTATGAAAGCGCTAATACCTGTAGCAGGAGCGGGCACCCGATTGCGCCCGCATACCTACACCCAACCCAAACCCCTTATTCCCGTGGCCGGTAAACCCATTATTGCCGCTATTATTGAGCAGCTGCAAGAGTACGGAATAGAGGAGTTTGTTTTTGTCATTGGCTATCTAGGCGATAAGATCCGCAAGTACATTGAAGATAGTTATCCCGACCTCAAAAAGGTGTTTATCTACCAAGAAAAACGCCTCGGCCTTGGGCATGCCATCTGGCTGGCCCAAAAGGAGTTTATGCAGGAACCCGAGTTTTTGATTATGCTGGGCGATACGATCCTAGATGGCGACCTGCAAGGCATCCTCTCTAGCAAAACTACCTGCCTAGGGGTCAAAAAAGTAGAGGACCCCCGAGAGTTTGGGGTGGTGGTGCTCGATGAGGACCGCTATATCCGTAAGGTGGTCGAAAAACCCCGCATCCCCAAATCCAATATGGCCATCGTGGGCATCTATAAGATCTGTGAAGTGCCCGAACTGATTGCGGCCCTTAGCTATATTATAGAGCATGAGGTCAAAACTATGGATGAGTTCCAACTAACCGACGCCCTCATGCAGATGGTCCGCCTAGGCTGCAAAATCTCCGTCTGCCCTATTAGCAATTGGTTTGATTGTGGCAAAAAAGAGATTCTACTAGCCACCAATGCCATGCTGCTGCAACGCCGCGACCGAGAGGAAGGTACCCACTATAGTTTTACAAATACTATTATTATTCCCCCCGTACGCATTGGCAAAGGCTGCAAAATAGAGAACTCTATCCTCGGCCCCAATGTGTCGGTGGGAGATGGCGCCCAACTCAAACAAGCCATTATCTATGATTCTATTATTGGAAATTATGCCAGTATAGAAGAGGCTGTCTTGCAACGATCTATCATTGGTAGCGATGCCTCGGTAAAGGGCCTTAGCCAAAGCCTAAATATTGGAGATAACACTGAAATTGACTTTTCCTAATGCGCTTTTTCCCTCTCTTGCTCTTACTGCCGCTTTTATTCTCTTGTAAACATCAAGCCGATGACTATGCCGTCAAAGGCCTAGATATTTCACATTATCAAAAACGAATCGATTGGGAACAGTTTGATGAAAAAAAGGTCGACTTTGTTTTTATTAAGGCCACAGAAGCCGATAATTACCAAGATTCTCTCTTTGAGCATAATTGGACGGCCCTCAAGAAGAAGGGCCTGCCCGTAGGGGCCTACCATTTTTTTAGACCTCAACGCTCGCCAATCGCACAAGCCGAGTTTTTTCTCGAAACGGTGCCCCTAGGCCCCGGCGACCTGCCCCCCGTCCTCGATGTAGAGGAACTGGATGGGGTAGGGGCGCAAAAGCTCCGCCTCGGCGTATCGCTTTGGCTCAACAAGGTAGAAGAGGCCTGCCAATGCAAGCCCATTATCTATAGCTCCATGAAGTTTTATGAGGATTATCTGCATCCAGAGTTTCAAGCTTACCCCCTCTGGATCGCTCGCTATAACCGAAAGATGCCCACAACCAAAAATTGGTTGTTTTGGCAGTATACAAATAAAGGCCGACATCCAGGCATTCCCGCCCAGGTCGACCTTAATGTGTTTGCCGCTAGCCGCCAAGAGCTAAAGAGGCTCTTGCTCGATTAGGCATTGCCCTTGGAGCGAAATCCAATGCTCTTTTTATTAAAGAGCTGCTCTTCCCCTTCAGCTGCTAAGCCCGCTACATCGGCATAACTTACCTGCTGCAAGGATAGCTGCTGCCGCTCTTCTTCTGTTAGCGCTGCCAAACGCAAACTTTGTCTGCGACTGACCTCATTGATGAGCTGACGCACCGAACGAGCATTGCCAAAGTATTTATCTCGCACTTCATAGAGCTGCTCCAAATGCTGACGAAGATAGTCCGCCGCAGCTTCTTCCAACTCTAAACCTTCTTCTTCTAGCATCATCAAGGCTATAGAATAGAGCTCCTCGCTTTTGTAATCCTCAAATTTCAAGACTTTGTCAAAACGAGAACGCAATCCCGGATTGACCTTGAGGAAGTTTTCCATGTTCTCCGGATAACCCGCAGCAAAAACAAAGAATTGCCCTCTAGAGTCTTCCATTCGCTTGAGTAGGGTCTGTATGGCTTCGGCCCCAAAATCACTGGCATTGGCCAAACTGCCATTGCCGCCTGAGATCAAGGCATAGGCTTCGTCTATGAAAAGAACGCCTCCCATGGCCTCATCTATTCGCTCAGAGGTTTTTATGGCGGTTTGCCCCACATAACCCGCTACCAAGCCCTGACGGTCGGTCTCTACCATATGCCCCCGCTCCAAAATACCCAATGCCTTGTAGATTTTGGTCAAAATGCGGGCTACTGTGGTCTTTCCCGTTCCCGGATTCCCCACAAAAACAGTATGCAAGAAGAACTTATTAAGGACATTCCGATGGCTCAGACGATAGAAACGAACCAACTGTACCAGTTCGGCAATCTCCGTCTTGATGTTCTGCATACCTATTAGTTCGTTGAGCTCTTTCATGGCCTCAGTCAATAAACGCTCATCTATAGGGAGGTTGGGCAAGCGCTTGGGGCTTTCCAACTCTATCCGCTGCACATCTTCTAAACTAATGGTCTCTAATTCCTCTTTGCTAAACTGCTGAGGCGCCTCGCTGCCCATAATCCGCAAGCCCAAATTGATTTTGGCCTCCTCTATGAGGTCGTAAACAAAACGTGCATTGCCAAAACTACGGTCTCTGGACCGAAAAGCATCTACAATCATCTGATCCAAGGCTTTCCGCCCCGCTTCCGATAAAACAACGCCCTTCTGCTGACAAGCATAGTTAGATATTGCCGATAGCTCATCGGGCAAGTAGTCGCTAAAGTCAAAGAATAACTTAAAACGAGAACGCAAGCCTGGATTAGAGCCTAAGAAGTATTTCATTTCCTTAGGATATCCCGCCACAATGACGGCCATATCACCCGGACCATTAGACATTTCTTTGACCAAGATCTCAATGACTTCTCGACCAAAGTCCTTGCTGTCGTCATTGGTCCTCGCTAAGGCATAGGCCTCATCAATGAAAAGGACACCCCCACGAGCTTTCTCAATCGCATCCCGGACCTTAGGCGCAGTCTGCCCAATGTATTCGCCCACAAGGTCCACCCGATCTACTTCATGTACATGCCCCTTAGATAAGAGCCCCATACTAGAGTAGAGCCGCCCCATCATTTTGGCCACGGTGGTTTTCCCCGTCCCCGGGTTGCCCTGAAAGACGGCATGCAGACTGATTTCTTCGGTTTCCGCAAAGCCCTTGTCTCTACGCAGTTGCAGAAATTGTAGGTAGTTGGCATGGTCGCGCAACTTCTGCTTGATGGCCGCCAAGCCAATCAAACGATCCAAACCTTGCATCACTTCCTCAAAATCTTCGCCTTGTCCATCCAGCCCCGGCAAGGCCATTGGCTGAAATTGATTGGGCAAGATACATCCCACAATCCCTTCTTCCGCCTCTTCATCTACGGTAAAAGGCAAAATGGCCAGCAGTTGGTCCATAAAGATGATTTCGGCCGTATACTGCCCCTTGCTCCAAGAGCCCTTCACATTAGAGCCCCACTGCAACTCAATCTCCAAAACTTCTTCTTCGGCCTCAATGCTCTGCAAGTGCGTGGCCTCTCCCTTGAGCTGCCGAGCCGAGTTATAGACCCGTACCACCAACTCACAATGCCAGGATTTTGCCCGAAACATGTTCTCTAAGCCCAAATCTATATGCACATAACGCGTCTCATTGGCCGGAAAAGTCTTCAAATATACTTTTTCTTCTTCCGCTAAGGAGGCATTATAAGGCGCCTCAAACATTTTGGCCGACTTTAACTGCAAGTAGTGCTTAATATCTAAGGTCTTCTTTCCCGTATCCTCTATATAAAAGTACCGAGTCGCTACTTTCTCCCCATCTATATAGGCTTCCCAGTAGTAACTACCGGCCTTCCAAAAATTACCTACTTTTTTGTTTCCCCAGCCTTCTCGAATATAAACACAGTTGTCATAACGACTTACTTTGCGCTCAAAACTAAGGTCGCAGAGCTCTTTACGCCCCTTCTTTAGGGAATAACACTTGAGGTTGACCTTCACTACCCAGTCCTCCTCATCAAATAACTTATTATAAAAGGTCAGCTCCGCATAGATATGTGCCGTTTCATAGCGGTCAAATACTTGCCGATATTTCTTTTTATTGCCCGCTAACCATTCTACCGTACAGTAGGTCTTGAGATCCAAGTATTTGTACGGCTTAAAGTTCGGGTCGATTAATTTTGACATAGATCGCTTTTTATTAACTATCTAATATAGTTGTTTAACTTTCTTTCTGCAAGTTTTATTTTTTGGGTCCCGCGGCCAGCTTGGCTCTGCCAAGCTGGCCGCCGCTATGCTGCGGGGCTCACAGGTCTGTTCGGCCCTTCAGCCGCCTGCGGCGGCTTCGGTCTGGCCTGCGGCCACCCCTCCGCAGCGCTGGGCCGCTCAACGGCCTTTTTTTCTCTGGGCCTACTACTTCGGCCCCCAATTTTAGGAGATAAAAAGGCTTCGCTTCATATTTTAGCGCCTAAGCGCTTATAAATCAACGCTAGTAGGGGAGTACCCCAAAAAAGCAATAGGACCATTTAGATACCCCCGGAGCTAAATGTAATGATCCAGATGGCTCCGGCGCCACGCCAGAGTTAAATGTAACGATCCAGATGGCTCCGGCGCCACGCCAGAGCCAAATGTAAGGATCCAGACGCCTCTGGGGAATCCCCGGAGCTAAATGTAAGGATCCAGATGCCTCTGGGGAATCCCCGGAGACTAAATGTAAGGATCCAGATGCCTCGTGGGGAATCCCCGGAGCTAAATGTAAGGATCCAGGCGCCTTTGGGGAATCCCCGGAGCTAAATGTAAGGATCCAGACGGTTTTGGGGAATCCCCACGGCTAAATGTAACGATCCAGATGGCTGTGGGGAATCCCCACAGCTAAATGTAACGATCCAGACGGCTGTGGGGAATCCCCACAGCTAAATGTAACGATCCAGACGGCTGTGGGGAATCCCCACAGTTAAATGTAACGATCCAGATGGCTAGGGGGAATCCCCCAGCTTAAATGTAACGATCCAGATGGCTAGGGGGAATCCCCACAGTTAAATGTAACGATCCAGATGGCTAGGGGGAATCCCCCAGCCTAAATGTAAGGATCCAGATGGCCAGGGGGAATCCCCCAGCTCAAATGTAATGATCCAGATGGCCAGGGGGAATCCCCCAGCCTAAATGTAAGGATCCAGATGGCTAGGGGGAATCCCCCAGCTCAAATGTAAGTATCCAGATGGTCAGGGGGAATCTCCTAGAGCTAAAGGGAAACTTGCTGTACACTCATTATTATAGCTGGCCTATTGGCTAAGGAAAACAGCAGCTTAAAGACAAAACCCTATAAATAGACAAAGTTTAGTCGCATACTATATATATAGGGAATCTAGCCCAAAGCAAAGGGCGAGGGTCCAGAAGGGCGCGAAGCGCCCGCGGCTGAGGGATGGAAAGCAGTGGCCCGAAGGGCCAGACCTAGCCAAAAAGCGCTTTACGCTTTTTGGCGCAGGGCCGAGCAGAACTGCGAGCTGCGACACAGCCCGACCCGCCCGCAGGGCGGGGCAGCCCCCAAAAAAAACATCAAAAAACATCCATTTTCTTAAAGATGCCATAGTTATGGCCTAGGCATGAAGTCTGGGAGAGCCGCCTGCCATTAAGCGGTGGTTAGAAAGGGCCAAAAAAGAGGGCCTTCCAGAATATTTTTAGCAATCAGCAGTCTATTTCTTAGCGAAGTCTTATCTTCAGTAGAAAGGCAGCCTAGCCTTGGCCGCCTAAGCAACAGCAACAATCCTCTAGCAAGATGAAAGAAGAAATCTTCGCCCTTAAACATATCTATAAGCGCTTTCCTTTGGGCGAAGGAGAGTTTACGGCCCTAAAAGACTTGAGCCTAAGTATGCAGGCGGCAGAATTTGCGGGCCTAGTCGGTCCCTCGGGCTCAGGTAAAACCACCCTGCTCAATATTATTGGTGGCTTGGACCAACCCTCGGAGGGAGAGGCTATTGTTTTGGGCCAAGATGTGGCCAAAATGAGCGCCAAGGCGGCGGCTAACTTTAGGAACTTAGAGCTGGGGTTTATTTTTCAGCAATTTAACCTTCTGCCCGTCTATACTGTTTTTGAAAATGTAGAGTTTCCCTTACTGCTCCAAAAAAAGAGCAAGGCAGAGCGCCAAAAAGCCGTAAAAGAAGCCCTAGAATGGTTGGGCATTGCGCATTTGGCCAATAAAAAACCCGATAAATTATCGGGCGGAGAGGGCCAAAGAGTGGCCATTGCCCGCGCTATTGTCAAACGGCCCAAGTTAATCTTGGCCGATGAACCCACCGCCAACCTAGATGCCGCCAATGCACATAATATTATGCGTCTGATGCGCCGCCTGAATCAAGAATTAGGCACGAGCTTTCTATTTTCTACCCATGATGAGAAAGTAATGGCCTACCTAGAGCGCATCATCCATCTTCGAGACGGAGAAATCGAAAAGGATGAGGCCAAAACTCCTAAAACAGTAAGCGAATGATAGCCTGGACCTTAGCCTATCGGAATCTGAAGGGGGCTGGCCTGCGGACCTGGCTCAATGCCAGCATTCTCTCCCTCGTTTTTGTCTTGATTCTCTTTATCAATGGTCTGTTAGACGGCTGGAACCAGTCGGCCAAACAGGATAGTATTGCTTGGGAGTTTGCCGCGGGGCAGTATTGGGCCCAAGGATTTGATCCCTTGGATCCCTTTTCTTATCAGGAGGGCCTAAAGGATTGGCCCAACAGCCTAGAGGGAACGCCTATATTATGGCGGCAGGGCAGTATTTATCCCGATGGCCGCATGTATCCCCTCATCATCAAAGGAATTCCCGCCCAACAAGAACTATTGGCCCTGCCTACGGCTCTTTTGGCCGAAAGTCAGGCCCAGTTTCCCGCCCTCATTGGTCGCAGAATGGCCAAAAACTGCCAGCTCCAAAAAGGTGACCGTCTTTTGATGCGCTGGCGAGACCAAAAAGGCAGTTTCGATGCTCAAGAAATAGAAATAGTGGGCGTTTTTGATAGCCCGCTGCCTAGCGTGGACCAAGGGCAAATTTGGGTAGAGCTCTCGAGCTTGCAAGCTAAAACGGGCCTAGAAAACAAAGCTAATATTTGGGTGTCCGCCAAGGCTGAACCGCAGTCAGTGGCAGGGGCCAATTGGCAAGAGTTGGAGATCCTACTGGCCCCCATCAATAAGATTATTGAAGCCAAAAAAGGCAGCTCGCAGTTTAGCTATTACATTTTGTTGGCCATAGCCCTTTTGGCCCTTTTTGATACCCAGGTCCTGTCTATATTTAAGCGGCAAAAAGAAATTGGGACCTATATCTCCTTAGGGATGAGCCCAAAAGAAGTTCAGCTGCTCTTTACTTTAGAAGGAGGGCTATATGCCATCTTGGGCCTCTTCTTGGGCGGTTTATATGGGGGGGCATTGCTCTATTATTTGGCCCAAAACGGCATCCCCATGCCCGAAATGGCCGATGAAATGGGGGTGAGTATGGGCAAGGCCATTTATCCGGTCTATAGCTGGGCCCTCATTCTAAAAACGAGCTTGATTATTTTAGGCAGCTCTTTTCTGGTCAGTTATTGGCCCGCAAGGAAGATCGCTCGGATGAGCCCCGTTGCCGCCCTAAAAGGAAAATTACAATGATCTACTTTCTACTTAAAGGCATTTGGCGAGATCGTTCTCGCAGCTTTTTCCCCATCTTGGTCACGGGCATGGGGGTATTGCTCACGGTCTTCTTGTCTGGGTTTATGCAGGGGGTGTTTAATGATATTATCGAGCAGAATGCCCGCCTAGAGACGGGGCATCTCAAAGTGATGAGCCGGGCCTATGCCGAGCTAGCTAGCCAAAAGCCCAATGACCTGGCCCTTTATGAGGCCGACAGTCTGCTGGCCCATTTGCGGCAGGAGTACCCTGAGCTTATCTGGACGCCCAGGCTTCGCTTTGGTGGGCTAGTAGATTTGGCCAATGCTCAGGGGGAAACGCAGGCCCAAGGTCCCGCCAATGTAACGGCCCTAGACCTTAGCCATCCTAGTTTGGGAGAGGCCCAAAGACTGAACCTGCAAAAATCTCTATATAAAGGGCGTTTGCCAGAACAGCCGCAGGAGGTCCTGATGGGGGAGGAATTTGCTAGGCGCTTGGGCATAGAATTGGGCCAAAGTTTCAGTTTGATGGGCAGCACGATGGAGGGCAGCATGAGCTTTAGAAACTACCAATTGGTGGGCGTCATTCGCTTTGGGGTGCTGGCCATGGATCGCAGCAGCCTCATCATGAATTTAGCCGATGCGGAGGATTTTCTGGATATGCAAGATGCGGCGGCAGAGATCTTGGGTTACTTTAAGGGCAATAGTTATTCGGCAGAAAGGGCCAAGAGCATTGCAGCGGCCTTTAATGAGAAGCAAGCGAAGAATCCCGATGAATTTGCGCCTATTATGCTTCCGCTCAGGGCACAAAACAACCTGGGCCAATATGTAGACTATGCGAATAATATGTCTACTTTAATTATAGGCATCTTTGTGCTGGCCATGTCTATTGTCCTTTGGAATATGGGCCTTTTAGGTGGCTTGAGACGCTATAAAGAGTTTGGTATTCGCTTGGCTTTGGGCGAGGCCAAAGGGCAGATATATACGGCCCTTTGTATAGAGTCTCTACTCATTGGTGGCTTGGGCTCTTTTTTGGGCACATTAGTCGGGCTGGGGCTTTGCTACTACCTACAACTATATGGTATTGACCTAGATGGGGCTTTGGAGCAATCTAATGTGATGATGCCTTCGGTCTTTAGGGCTAAATTAACAGTAGAGCTGCTCTATATTGGCTTTATTCCGGGCCTTTTGGCCAGCCTTTTGGGTAGTATGCTAGCGGGCTTGGGCATCTATCAAAGAAGCACCGCCAATTTATTTAAGGAATTGGAGGCCTAGAAATTGGTCCAAAGGGCCGAAGGCTAGACCGAGCCCCAAAAAAACAAAACAGAAAAGAGATGCAAAAAATATTATGTAGCCTTGTGTTAAGCCTCTTTATGATGGCGCCAAACTGGGCCCAAACGGCCAGTGAGATCATTGCCAAGATGGATGAAAACATGAATGCCAAGACGCAAATTAGTCGCAGTCAGATGGTCATTCATGGCCGTCGAGGCAGCCGAACCGTAGAAAGTCGAACGTATTCGGAGGGGAGCCAAAAGGCCTATACCGAATACCTGGCCCCGGCTAGGGAGCGAGGGACCAAAATGCTTAAGTTAGGCGATCGCCTATGGATTTATTCGCCTGCAACGGATCGGAGTATTCAATTATCGGGGCATATGCTTCGGCAGTCGGTTATGGGCTCTGACCTTTCTTATGAGGATATGATGGAAGACCGAAAACTGCAAGAGATCTATAGTCTGCGTTTGTTGGGTGAAGAAGAACTGCAGGGACAGCAGGTCTGGGTTTTGGAGCTATTGGCCAAGGTAGAGGGTTTGAGCTACCCCAAGCGAAAAATTTGGGTAGATCAGGGCTATTATGTCCCCCTAAAAGAAGAACTATATGCCAAGAGTGGCCAACTGCTCAAGGAATTGACCTTCTCGGAGGTCAAGGCATTTGGCGATCGTTATTACCCCACGGTCACGCATTATAAAGATGCCTTAAAAAAGGGCAAGGGGACCGACTTTATTCTTTTGGAGCTAGCCTTAGATGAAGCGATTCCAGAATATTACTTTAATAAAAGCGTATTGAAGCGCTAGCAAAGAAAAAGGGCTGTCGGAGAATTCCGACAGCCCTTTTTGGCCTTATCATCTAGCCTTTAGGCATCTGATTTTTTTTGAGGGGCTTCCTCTAGGCGGCCCACCACTTCTTTAGCGAGGGCGAGATAATCTTTGGCGCCATTAGAAGACTTATTATACTCAAAGATATCCTTATGCTGAGAGGGGGCTTCGGCCAAAGAGACATTGCTACGAATCTTGGTTTTGAATACCTTATCTCCAAAATACTTCTTGATGGTGCTCACGATATCGCGATTAAGAATTTTGCGGCTATCGTACATGGTAGCGATTACGCCGCCCATCTTTAGTTTCTTATTGAGGCGGAAGCTGACCTTATCGGTAATCTGTTTGATCTTGGCGAGTCCTTGCAGGGCCAAAAATTCAGTTTGCACGGGAATGAAAACAAAATTACTGGCGGTGAGTGCGTTGAGGGTCAGCAAGCCGAGCGAGGGTGGGCAATCGATGATGACATAATCATATTCCTCTTGAACGGGCTCAAAGAGTTCTCGGAGGATATACTCTCGGCCGGGCTCATTGATGAGTTCCATTTCGGCCCCAGAGAGGTCTAGCGAAGAGGTGATGACATCAAAATCCTCCTTCACATTATAGGGTTGGAGTTCTGCATCGCCGCGCATATTTTCATAGATCGTCACTCTTTGTCTAGGAATACCCAGAGAGATCGTCAAGTTAGCCTGAGGATCGAGATCGACAAGCAGTACTTTTTTATTTAATTTGACCAGGGCGGCGCCTAGGTTGATCGCAGAGGTAGTTTTGCCAACGCCTCCTTTGTGGTTCAATAGGGATATGATAATACTCATGGTCTTCTTATTAGTCTTTACTAAATTGCTAGCATTCTGCTAAAAGCGATAGGCTAGCCCGCCCAAAATAGTAAAAAAATATCTTTTTGCGCTTTTCGCTCTTCATAATTTGCGGCTAGAGGGACTAAAGCAGGGGAGAGGCAAAGCATTTCAAAATCGAAAAAAGTATTAGCTTTGGGCCATGAAAGAGACGATAGAACAATTAGACAAAAAATACATGAGTCGGGCCATCTCTTTGGCTCGTTTGAGTGGGGGGAGTCAGCAGCCGAACCCCAGAGTGGGGGCCGTGATTGTGCATCAGGGGCGCATCATTGGGGAGGGTTTTCATCAGAAGGCGGGAGAGCCGCATGCGGAGGTCTTGGCGGTTCGTTCGGTCCAAGATCAGTCGCTTTTGGCCCAATCGACCATCTATGTGACCTTAGAGCCTTGTTTTCATCATGGCCGAACGCCCCCCTGTGTAGATTTGATTGTGCAGCATAAGATTCCAAGGGTGGTCATTGCTCAGGCGGATCCCTTTGAGAAGGTGGGCGGCAAGAGCATTGCTCGCTTGAAGGCTTTGGGGCATGAGGTGAAAGTAGGGGTTTTGGAAGAAGAAGCGGCCTGGCTGAATCGACGTTTTTTTCGGCATATAGGGCAAAAACGCCCCTATATTGTCCTCAAGTGGGCCTGTTCCCTAGATGATATTATGGGGAGAGAAGGGGAGAACCTTCGAATCTCCAACCCCATTTCTAGTCGGATCAACCACCGTTGGCGCAGCCAGGAGTCGGCTATACTTGTGGGCCGAAAAACAGCAGTGGTAGACAATCCCGCCTTGAGCAATCGCCATCATTTTGGTCGGCAACCGCTGCGGATGGTTTTGGACCGAGAGGGGCAGTTGCCTAAGGGGCTACAACTATTTGATGGACAGCAAGCGACAAGAGTGTATCGGGCCATTCCGCCCGCTTTAGAGCAAAAGAACCTCAGCTTTGTCCAGCTTCCCTATGAGCAGCTTTTGGAGGAACTTTGCGCCGATTGGCAGCAGCTAGGCCTACAATCGGTCTTAGTGGAGGGGGGCGCACAGCTTTTGCAGAGCTTTCTGTCGGCGGGCCTATGGGATGAGATTCGCATTTTGCGATCTTCCGATATTTTGGGCCAAGGCATTGGGGCGCCCATAGCGCCCAAAAACTATTTGAGGAGCGTACAGCCTCTATTTGATAATCGGGTAGAAATTTATTACCGCAACGACTAAACTGTGTTATATCTTCTTTTGAGTATCCTTTGCTCAACCGCTTTGATTACGGTTTTCAAGCTCTTTCCTCGTTTGGGGGTAGACACCTTTGGGGCCATTGTGATCAACTACTTTGTCTGTGTGTTGGCGGGCGGGCTATACAATGGTCAACTGTTTGATTTGGGGGCGCCTTATATGCCCTACGCCTTCATTTTGGGGATCATCTTCATCAGTTGCTTTTATGCGGTGGGTCTGACGGTGCGTTTATTTGGGATAACTATTTCTTCGGTCCTCCAAAAGATGTCGCTTTTGGTTTCGGTGCCCTATGCTATTATTGCCTTTAAAGAGCCTGCGGGCAGCTTGAAAATTATTGGTTTGGGCTTGGCCTTTGCGGCTGTATTGGCCAGCAATTGGCCCGAAAAACTAGCCGAGGGCGATAGCCGAAAACAAGAGCGGCAGCAGTATTTGGCCCAGGGCGGCAGCCTGTTATTGCTTTGGTTTTTTCCCATCTATAGCTTTAGCGGCAGTGGCTTGATTGAGGTCCTTTTGCAGTATGTGCAGCAAAACATTTTAGATGATACTCAGGAAGAATCGGCGGCTTTTACTACGGCCATTTTTGCTTCGGCGGGTTTGGCGGGGGCTGTGGTTTACCTCTATCAATTAGTAAGTGGCAAGGCTTCTTGGTCTTGGAAAAATGTAGGGGGCGGTTTAGCTTTGGGCATCCCCAACTACTTCTCGATCGTCTTTTTGTTGCTGGCCTTCAACGTTTGGGACAAATCAGTTGTTTTGCCCATCAACAACATTAGTATTGTGATGGCCACAGCCTTATTGGGGCTCTTTTTCTTTCGTGAACGTTTGTCAAAAATCAATTATATTGGGGTGCTTTTAGCCATTTTCGCTATCTTATTGATGGCTTATTCTCAATGATTTTGGGGCTGCCCCTCGCTTCGCTCGGGTCGGGCTGTATCGCAGCTCGCAGGTCTGCTCGGCCCTGCAGCCGCCTGCGGCGGCTTGGGTCTGGCCTTCGGCCACTGCTGCCCATCCCTCAGCCGAGAAAGGGCTGGCGGTTCCGCCAGCCTCAGCGGGGCAGGGCTTCGCCCTCCCCAAAAAAGGCCAAGGCCAAGCCTTTCCGATAGTATTTAATTAAAACAGTATAATGAAACAGATTACTTTCTTACTCTTATTTCTAATTTCTGCGGGCAGCAGCTGGGGGCAATACTATGCCTATGGCGGCTATGAATACAGCAGTTTTCAATCCGATGAGCTGTCTGCCATTGTTACAGAATTTAATGAGCGAGAGGGGCATAACTTAGGCGATTTGGGTGCCTTGCATGGCTATCGCTTTGGCTTGGGGCGTTATTCTTATGTAGCGGATGTGGCCTTGGGTTTTGGCTATTTGGGGCGGAAGCTCAGCAGTATCAATCTGCAATTGCTCAAAGAAACGGTAGAACTAGAATACAGCCTTATCTCTGCGGATGCTAGTGTAGGCTTTCGGCCTTTTAAGTCAAAGTTTCATAGTATTGGCGGCAGCTTGCATATGGGCCAAATGCGTTATCGCTATTCTTTTGGGGGCGACTATCTGGTCCCGATAAAGAACTATAATATTTGGGGCGAGCTTTATGCGGAATTGGCCTTTCCTTTTCGCTTTTTGCTAAAAAAAGAGCAACGAGAGCGCTTATTTTATATCTTTAAGATTCGTCCATATTATCGGGCATATCGTCCATTGGACCTCTATGCTTTACAAAGCGATTTCAATTTGGACCAAAATGTCAGCTTTAATGAAATAACACAAAAAGGCGGGCAATTTGGGATCCGTTTGTCTTTGGTGGTTCCTTTTCTGACCAAAGAAGAGCAGGAGTTTTATCGCAGGAAGCCCAAGGCGGCGAAAAAAGCAAAATTAGAAAAGAAGTATAAAATGAAAACAGGCGCCAACTAAGGGGCTTAATGGCCTAGCGATGTGCAGCAGTGCGGCGCAGCCGCAGACCCAGCAAAAACTTGTTTTTTGCGCAGGGCCGAGCGAACAGCGAGCTGCGAAACGTAGCGCAGCAAGGCGAAGCCGCAGCGGAGGCCCCAAAAAAATATTCTTATTCAAAAACTAAAAACGAGCGTATGAAAAAGCTAATTTCTTTGGTAGTAGTGGCCTTAATTGGTTGGATTGTCTATGTGTCTGTATTGGGAACGCCAGAAGACAAGGCGGTTCGCAATAAGTTGTTGGGTTCTGCAAAGGACTTTGGGCAGACGGTAGTGGAGGTCTTTAACCATGAAAAAGACAAGGTAGAAGCGGGCACTTATGATGAGGTTTTGGACAAATTGGACAAGGCCATTGACAACCTCAAAGAGGCCGATAAGGAGCAAGACTACGCCCAGAAATTGAAGGATTTGGAGGCCGAGCGTCAGCGCATTAAAGAAATGCTTGCTGCGGCAGAAGGGGCAAAATCGGCTCGTTCTGCAGAGGATCCCAATGCGGCGGCCCAAAAAGATATTCGCAAATTGGCGGAAGAGGTCGTGAAGGTATCTGAAGAAATGGAAAAAAAGTAATTAGCCTTTATGCAAGCGGCAGAACTAGCAAACTTAAAGCGTTTATTAGCAGCGGAAGAGGGCTGGGAGCTGGGGTTTATCTTGGCGCAGTCCTTTGCTCCCTTGCCTGCTGATGCAGCTCTGGCAGAACTGATTGTTCGGCAGCCAGCGGGTTTGCATTGGGCGGTAGAAACTGCTCAGGAAGCGCTTTTGGGGGCCTTAACAGCCTGGAGTTTGCATTATGAGCCACTAGCCGAACTGCCGCAGCCTTTGGGGTACTTTGCCAATTTGCGCAGCCTGAGTCTGAGCCATAACTACCTGCCTAAATTGCCCGATAATTTGGCAGAACTTAGGGCGTTGGAGCAGCTACAGATCCATTATAATCCTTTGGGGGAGCTGCCTGAAAGTTTGGGGCAGCTCTCTCTTTTGCGTTCGCTTTCGCTAAATAGTTGTAGCCTGAGCCAACTGCCCAATGCTTTGGCCCAGTTGGAGCAACTACAGGCCCTAGTCCTGATGGACAATCAGTTGACGGAATTGCCTAGGGCCTTGGCCCAGCTACAAAATCTGGAGAAGCTGATTGTTCGGGGCAATCGTCTAAAGCGTTTGCCCGAAGAGCTTTGTGCCCTGCCCAAACTTCGGATTTTGGACCTAGGCGACAATCAAATTGATCGCCTGCCTTATAATCTGCCGCAAATGAGTAATTTGCAAATGCTGCATCTAGAGCGCAACCAATTATCGGCCAGCCAAAAGCGCAACCTTAGCCGCCAGCTGAGCGATGTAAATATTTATTTTTAGGAAGAATTTTCCCTCTTATGTCTATATCAGAACAACATCACTACCTCTATTACGGCACCAAAACCAATGCCTCAGAACTTCGCAGCTTTGTGGAGCATATTCTAAAAACCAATGCGCGGATGGAGGAGCAAAATCGCCCCAAAACGCCCATTTGCATTTGGGGAAAGCATGGAATTGGCAAAACGCAGTTGGTAGAAAGCATGGCTCGAGAAAAGGGCTATCAGTTGGCTTATATAGCGCCAGCTCAATTTGAGGAAATGGGCGATTTGGTGGGCATGCCCCGAATTGATGAGGAGGGCCGAACTCGTTTCTCTCCCCCCAATTGGGTGCCTCAAGAAGAAGGGCCTGGCATTCTCTTAATTGATGATGTCAACCGAGCAGATGACCGCATCCTGAGAGGGATTATGCAGCTTTTGCAAAATTATGAGCTAGTGAGCTGGAAGTTGCCCAAAGGTTGGCAGATTGTACTAACGGCCAACCCCGATGGGGGCGATTATTCGGTTACGCCCATGGATGATGCCATGCTTACCCGCATGATGCACATTACCATGGAATTTGATGTGAAAGAATGGGCCAAATGGGCCGAGGAATATGGGTTGGACCCCAGGGGAATTAACTTTGTATTGACCTATCCGGAGTTGGTCACTGGAGAACGGACCACCCCTCGTTCCTTGGTGCAATTCTTTGAGTCGATTAGTGATATTCCGGATCTTTCGGCGGAGTTGGGCCTTGTTCAGCTACTAGCTGATTCGGCTTTGGATAGCAATACGGTGGCGGCCTTTCTCTCTTTTGTCAATAACAACTTGGCCAAATTGATTAGCCCAGAAGATATTCTTAATGCCACAGACTTTAAGAAAGAAGTGCTTTCGCCAATTAAGTCGGTGGTTTCTAAGGGCAGTTTGCGGGTAGATATTTTGGCCACCATTTGCACGCGTTTGGTCAACTTTCTAAATATCAATAGCGTCAAGCCCAACAAAGAGCAATTGCAAAATATAAAGTCCTTTATCAAAATCGACTTCCTGCCCAATGACATCCGCTTGGCGATGGCCCAAGACCTAGTGGCCTCGCCCAACAAGCACCTTAAAGTAATTATGACCGACCCTGAGATTGGCAAATTGCTTTTGCAGAAGATGTAAAACAAAAAAGGAGCTTGACCTTAAGTCAAGCTCCTTTTTCTTAAAATAGAGGCGTATCGATTAGACGATGTACTGCTCCAATTTAGACTTCAATTTAGCCTTTGTAGTCATGCCTACTTGGCGGTCTACTACCTCACCATCCTTAATAACAAGAATAGTAGGAATAGAGCGGATATTATACTTCATAGCAATCTCTTGGTTGCGGTCAATATCTACTTTACCTACAATTGCTTTACCTTCAAACTCTTGAGAGAGATCTTCAATGATAGGAGCAATTGCGCGGCAAGGACCACACCATTGTGCCCAAAAGTCAATAAGTGCTACTTGTCCAGATTCAAGTACTAGGCTATCGAAGTTGCTATTTGTGATTTCCTTGGCCATGATTCAATCTTTGGTTTTAAATATTGTAAATATGAGCCCTTCTCGAGGGCTTTTGATTATTTTGTTGTCGTAACAACGAAATTAGCGATAAAGTTTGAGAACTGAAAACCGCCTAAAATATATTTAACAGATTCCTGCTACTATGTCTAACAAATTTAGCTTTTTCTTTTGTTTTTTACTGCTTTCGCCCAGCTTTATTTTGGGCCAAAACCGCCTAGAAATGGCGCTTAAGGAGTTTGAGCAGGCGCCAGAGCTCCGCTATGCCTCTATCGGTTTTGCCGCTATTGATATCGATAAAAACGAACTGATCGCCAGCCGAAATCCAGAACAATCCCTAATCACGGCTTCTACCATGAAGGCCATTACCACCAGCACGACTTTGGCCCTTTTGGGCGCCAATCATCGTTTTGCTACTTATCTGGAGTATGATGGTTATATCAAGGATGGGGTTTTGCATGGCAATTTGTATTTCAAAGGAACGGGCGACCCCTGTTTGGGCTCTCCTTATATGGAGGATATTCCCAGTTTAGATGATTTGGCCAATGAGTTTTGTGAGGCGGTCCGCAAGGCGGGCATTCAAAAGATCACGGGCCTCATTATTGGCGATGGCAGCTATTACGACAATTCGATTATGGTGCCTACTTGGCAATGGATGGATATGGGTAATCATTATGGGGCTGGGGTTTCTGGCCTCAATTTGCACGATAATCTTTTCTATATGCGCTTTCAACTGAGCGCCAGCCAAAGTCGTGGTCCTAAGTTTTTGGGCTGCGAGCCAGAGGTGCCCGGTCTAGAGGTTATCAATGAATTGGAAACGGGCAAGCCCCGCTCTGGCGATCAATCCTATATTTATACGGCCCCTTATCACCCTCAAGCTTGGATCCGGGGCAGCCTGCCTCAGGGCAGCAAGAAGTTTCGGGTAAAGGGGGCTGCGCCTAATCCAGAGTTGTTTGCAGCGCATTGGCTTTGGCGCTCGCTCAATGCGCAGGGGATTCGCTGTTTGCGCCAACCCGTAACGCATAGAAACTATAAAATGGCTGAAAAGCGCCGCCGTTTTCATACGCATTATTCGCCTCCTTTGGCCCAAATTATTCAGCATGTGAATGAGGCCAGCCGAAATCTCTATTGCGAGTCTTTTCTCAAAACCTTGGGCAAAAAATTTAAGCAAGAGGCCTCTACCGAGGCGGGCATTGGGGTCCTGATGGACTTCTGGCAAAAGCGGGGCGTTTCAACTAAAGGCTTTTTTATGCAGGACGGCTCTGGACTCTCTGCCCGCAATGGTGTACCCGCCAAAACCATGGCCCAAATTATGCGCAAAGTGTATATTGATCAAAAAAGCTTTCCCAATTTCTATAATCTATTGGCTGTGGCGGGTAAAACAGGAACTTTTAAGTACCTTGGCCGCAAAACGGCCCTAGAGGAAAATCTGCACGGCAAAGGCGGCTCTATGAACCGAGTTCGCTCTTATACGGGCTATATCAAAAGCCGATCGGGCCGCAGAATTGCGTTTTCTATTATCGTCAATAATTATAATTGTGCATCCTGGACCATCCGCAAAAAGCTAGAGAAAGTCTTGCTGGCTATGGCCGAATATAATCAGTAGGATTTGGGGCCTCCGCAGCAAGCTGCGGCGCTACGTTTCGCAGCTCGCTGTTCGCTCGGCCCTGCGCCAGCAAGCTGGCTGGGTCTGGCCTGACGGCCACTGCTGCACATCGCTAGGCCAATAGCGCCTGGCTGTATTTATAACTTAGAACTTATGGCAAAATTTTCAGATCATTTGGGGCTTTGGGCCTTTAAAACGGTGCGCTTTAGCTTTCGGCTAACGCCTTTTTGGCTTTTATATGCCTATTCTAATTTTCTTTATTTGGTCCTTTATAAGTTGTTGGGCTACCGCAAGCAGGTGGTCCGCGACAATTTGCTGCGTTGTTTTCCAGAAAAAACGGAAGCAGAAAGGACCAAAATCGAGCGGCAGTTTTATAGCCATCTTTGCGATATCTTTTTAGAGAGCCTTAAGGGCCTAAGCATGAGTGAAGAAGTGGCTAAAAAGCGCTGGAAGGTCGTCAATGGCGATATTTTTGACCCCATTGCCCAAAAAGAAGGGGCGGCCGTTTTGGCTGGGGCGCACTACAACAACTGGGAGTGGGGCGGAGCTGGTCTTGGCTTTCAGACGCCTATGCTCAGTATGGTCATTTATAAGCCTATGGCCAATAAATTGATTGAGGCCGAGATGTTCAAGGGCCGCAGTTTGTCGGGTAATGTGATTGTACCTACCTATGAAACGGCCAAGCAATTTGAGGCGCATCGTTCGCAGTCTCCGCTTTTGGTCCTCATAGCCGACCAAAACCCGAGTAGCGTAAAAAAAGCGCATTGGGTAGAGTTTTTTGGCCAGCAGACGGCCACAATTCACGGCCCCGCCCGCTATGCCCAAGGCTATACTATTCCCATCTATTATTTTGATGTACAAAAAGTAAAAAGAGGAGTGTATGAGGTCCATTTTGAAGAGCTCATTAAGGACCCTCAGGCGCATACTGCCGAAGAAATCAGCCAAATTTACATGGCCAAAGTAGAAGCTCAAATTCGAAAGGATCCCGCCTATTGGCTCTGGTCGCATAAGCGCTGGAAGCACAAGCCGCCGCAGGCTTAGGGCCAAAGAAAAAGGGCAGAAAACCATGGTTTTCTGCCCTTTTTTAGGCTGGAGCGGAGCCTTGTTTTGGTCCTTTTTGCGTCTAGCAGGCCCGAAGGGCCGAGCAGGCTTGCGAGCTGCGACACAGCCCGACCCGCCCGCAGGGCGGGGCAGCCCCAAACCCTTAAATCAGTTCTAAATCTCGCTGTACAACAATGACTTCATAGCGATCTTGGATATGTGCTCGGAGAAAAAGCTTTCCTTTTCGGCGAACTTCTTTGAGGAGATTTTGGACCTCTTCGGTCCAGAAATCTTTGGGGGTTTTGAGGTAGATGGTCCGCAGCTTTTTTTTGCGCCAGTAGGTAATTTCTAGCTTTTGGATCTTGAAATTTTGGCCTTGGATACTGCGGACAAAAAGCGATTCATTTTGGAGGAGCGTCTTTAGTTCCTTTTTTTTGAGTTGGTTGCTTTGGCTGGGGCCCGACCAGAGCAATTGGTACTCTTTTTCTTGGGCCGCATCTAATAATTTATTGAGTTGGAAGCGGATGGGCAGCTCGATCCAGCTTTTGCTTGCTTGGCCATCTTTTAGGGCCGGTTGAAAGCCCTTGATTCCCCTGAGCGTTTGCATAACGGCCTCATTGATGGCTTTATTGACCCCTTTTAGGATTTTGACTTTAGCGATTTGGCCCTCTTCATCCACCTCGAAGGCGGCGACCACTAGGCCCTCCACTTCTTCTTGCAGGGCGGTATCGGGGTAGGGGCAATGTAGGTGAATATATTCTAGGAGTTTTTTGCGGCTGCAATCCTCTTGTTGGGCTAGGCTAATGAGTGGGTCGCTACAAGAGGGGAAAAGTGCGGGGCGATTTTCTTGGGCCCAGAGCGTGGCGGAGAAGAGGAGGCAGCAAAAAAGGCTATAATAAGGCATAGTGTAGAGGTATTGGCCAAAAAAAAGACGGCACAGCCGTCTTTTTGTTTAATTCTTAAACTTCACGTCAATCTCCCACTCCATATCTATGGGATTTCCTTCGGGGTCGGTGCCCGGAATCCATTTGGGCATGAGATTGATTAAGCGGATGACTTCTTCATCGCATCCATGTCCTAGACCTTCTTTTACGCTTGGGGCGCTGATAGAGCCATCTGCTTTTACGGTAAAACTGGCCACGACAGTACCTTGTACATTGGCGTCTTTGGCGGCCTGAGGGTGTTTGAGATTACTAAAAAGAAACTGCAGCATTTTCATATCTGCGCAGTCATAATCTAAGGCATCCTCACAACCGGGAAAGCGAGGCTCTTCTCCTTCTTGGGCGTGTACTTGGCTAAGGCCAAGGCTGCTGATGAGGAAAAAAAGGGCAAAGATTTGTTTCATAATATCGTTTTTTTCTAGGCCCAAAGAGGGGGAGCTGGGCAGTCAGTAGTTCTTAATAAGTCTTATTTTGTAGGCAGAGATTTGTTCTTGCTCTCCTCTCTGAAAATCATACCAAAAAGACCTATTAGTAATATCTATTGTGTGGGCCATTGTCGGCCGAACTGCATTATTTTGCTTTTGCGGTATAATTTAGGGCAAAAATCGCCTCAAATGGCCATATTTGGAATAAAAGTTTTTATTACAACTAATAAATTAGGTATTCCACCTAGGCCCGAATACTGGCTTTTTCCAGTTCAATTTCTCCGGGAGAGCAGTCTCTCCAGGGAACGACCCCCGACCAGGGCCCTATTAATTTGTATTTTCGATCTTGGAATCGGAAGTGCAGGGGCATTTTTTTGAGGCACCAGGCGGCTCTTTCCTTAATTTCTTCATTGGTAATTTCAATATCTTCTAGGGTTACTTTGGTCCCCTCTAATCGTCCTTTGATATTAAAATAGCCAAACATGCGCCCGGCCCGAATCATGCCTGTACCGACAATATCTTGCCCATTGAGGCTGAGTTCTACTTCATAGTAATAGGTTTTGGCAATGCCTCCTTTTTCTTGGGTGAGTTTGCCGGTCCATTTTCCAGAAAGCATCAGGGGGGCCATTACGGCTAGTTCTTTTTCTTGGGCGCTGAGGCTGGGCAATAAGAAGAAGAGGCTAGTCAGCAGTAGGAAGAGTCGCATAAGGCATTATTTTTTTATCCAAGTTTTTGCTTTTGGGGTCGACCAGCTTTGTAGTTGTCCCAAGCTATCGACATAAATGAGGTGAGCTTCTAGATCTTTTTGTTGGGGCAGTAGTTTTTGGGCGCGTTGGAGGCCCATAGCCATGCAGGCGGTAGCCCAGGCATCGGCTCGTCCACAATTGGGGGCAAAAATAGAAGCGCTGAGTAGTTGGCTTTTTTCTGGATAACCCGTTTTGGGGTTGATGGTGTGGGCGTATTTTTGGCCCTCTACTTCATAAAAGTTACGGTAATTTCCAGAAGTGGCCAAACTATAGTCTTTCATCTCGACAATATTCTGAATTTCTTTTAGTCCCGCCTCTGTTTTGGGTAAATTAATGCCAATATACCAGCCTTGGGCGCCTTCCTGATGTCCCCGCAAACGCAGCTCTCCCCCAATTTCAACCATATAGTTCCGAACGCCTTTGGATGCTAAATAACGGCCTAGTTCATCTACGGCATCGCCTTTGGCTAGGGCGCTAAAATCGAGTTCGTTTCCAGCTTTATTTTTATACAAATAGCCTTTGTCTAGCTCTAGTTGGGCAAAGGCACAAAGGGCCCTTAGGCTGTCTACTTTTTGGCTATCTACGGCAAGTACGGGCCGTTTTTGGGTATAGCCAAAGCCCCAATAATTGACCAAAGGCATGAGGCTGGGGTCTAGCCAAGCTTCACTTTCTTGAAATACTTGTTTGGCCAAGAGGTAGTTGCGCAAAAAGTGGGGGTGCTCATCTATTTTTATGCCCTCTTTGGATTGGTTCCACTGACTAATGGTGGAGCTGGGAATATAGGTCGATACTTCGGCATTAATGGCCCCGAGTAGGGAGTCGATGGCTGGACCAAAGTTGCGCCCTAGGCTGTCTTGGTAATTAATGCTGTAGCTGGTGCCCATGGTCTGCCCACTGAGTTCTAAATATCCCGAATTTTGAGGAGATTCGGATTGGCAACTCAGTAGTATTAGGCTAAGGCTGAGGTAGATAAGTTTTTTCATGCTGTTGTTGTTTTTTTGGGGCCTCCCGCAGCTTTGCTGCGGGCGTTACGTTTCGGGGCTCGCAGGTCTGCTCGGCCCTGCGCCGCCTTCGGCGGCTGGGTCTGGCCTTCGGCCACCCCTACACATCACTAGGCCAAGGCGCTTCGCGCCTTTCTGGACCAAAAATGGCCCAAGCTCCCCCAATGGATTCCTTAGGGAATCCATTGGAGGGGAGGGTGGGCGGGTTATATTGATGAATGAGGAGCGAAGCGACGAATACCTTTTTAGGGAATCTGAAAAGCAGCGCTCATATTTTGGCGAATACTTTGGACGATCTGGCTAGAATCATCTCTGTTAAAGGCGATGCCTCGCAATAAATCCGAATAATCTAGGGCTATATTTAAGTTGAGATCTTCATCAAAAGAGCCCGAAAGGGCCAAGGGGAGTTCTACCCAAAGGGTGTCGCTCAGGACATATTGGCTGCTATCGTTGCCCACTACCGCCTGCATTTGGGCCGATTGATAGGCAGAGTTTTCATATAAACTAGCCGTAAAACTACTGCTGAGGGCCAAACTGCTTTCTATCTCATTTGGGGCCAAATCGGCCCAGTCGGCAGGGGCGCCCACCAAAAAGCGGAGGCGATCAAATTCTCTGGCTTGGTCAAAACTGCCCAAATCATACAAAAAGCTATTGTTTCGCCAAATGACAATATCGCTAGGCAAATAACGGCTGCTGCCATTGGCCAAAGGGTAGAGGAGGCTATCTTGTACCTGCCACCATTGGCCACTACTATCGCGGAGGGCAAAGGAAGATACAAAAAAGCGGAACTGCTCTAATTGAAAGCTATCGCCTTGCATATCGGCATACTTACTAGACCAACTAAAGCTGCTGGTATCGGCCCAAATGCCCGAGCGATTGAGGCGCAAATTAAAATACTCGCAACAACAGTCTGTATCGGCCTCGGGGGCGTAGTTCTCGGCAATGGGGTCGGTGCAGCCTTCTTCCAAATCGCAGGAGCTAGCCAAAAGCAATAACCCTAAGGTCCAAAATAAATACTTCATAAATTGTTTATTTCGCTTTAAAACTCCATTCAAAATAGAAGCGAGAGACCAAAATATCTTGTCCATCAGGGCCAGTCATATAGCCCTCTGAAATGATCTCAATTCGCTGGCCCTCTCCAGTATCTATAGCTTTTTGCATACAGGCCTTAATCTCTTGGCCTTGTTCGCAGACAAAGCGAGCTGTTTTATTGACCTTAAAGTATTCGGCTCGCATACCGGTAACCAACATAGACATTTTGGGCCCTTTGTAGAGGAGCATATTGGCCAAAATTCCGGTAGAGAGTTCGGCCGCTGCAGCTTGGGCCGCAAAATAAGTGGATTTAAACGGATTTTTGGAGTACCAGTTAAAAGGCAAATGAACAATAGAGCGCTCAGGCGTTAGGGTTTTCATTTTGACCCCCATAAACCAAGCTGCGGGCAGCTTGCTGAGCAAAAATAACTTTTGCTTGAGGGGCGACAAAAACAATTTCATAAACTCGGGGGCATATTGCCCTAAAATAGGAGCTTGCATAATACAATATGATTGATGGTGATTGATGATGACAAGAGTTGGGATGGGCTGGCGGAATAGCCAGCCCTAGGGCCGCAGGCCCTAAATGGCCTAGCGCTGTGGAGGGGTGGCCGAAGGCCAGACCGAGTTTTGAGCGCAGCGAAAAACGAAGGGCCGAGCGAGCAGCGAGCCCCGCAACATAGCGCCCGCAGCTTAGCTGCGGGAGGCCCCAAAATATCCACTTAAGGATAAAGTAAATACTTTTGGCGCAAGACCTTATACTCTTCTAATTCTTTGGCCCAACGGGCTCGGATTTGCTTCTCATTTTCGCCCTTTTGGATGGCGTTTCGGAGCCAGCTATTGCCCACTAATTTATCGAAAAAAGCCTTTTGAGAAAAGAATTTTTGCTTCAAGTTGGCGGGGGCCTCCTCATAAGCCTTTAAAAAATACTGCAGGGGGATTTGTTTTTGGGCCTGCAGGCTATCGAGGGAAATCAGAGAGAGGTCCTCGCCCCAGCAAAGCTGTTGATTTTGGACCGGAGACTTGGCCCCGGGCATGGGCGCAGGCTTGAAGGAATATTGGCGGCTGGGAAATGCCGGATGGCCATAGCACTGAAACTGTTTTTGGGTGCCTCGACCAACCGAAAATTGGGTGCCCTCAAAAAGGCAGAGCCCCGGATAGAGGTAAATGCTGCGCATATTGGGCAAATTGGGAGAGGGCTTGATGGGCAGCTCATAGTACTTATCATGTCGATAATTGAGGCAGGCCACATATTTCAAATCGCATTGCAGGCTATCGCTCAACCAAAACTCCTCATTAATCATGCGGGCGTATTCGGCCAAAGTAAGGCCATGCACAATCGGGACGGGGTGAAGGCCCACAAAACTGCGCTGCTCCTTTTCCAAAATAGGTCCATCTATATAATGGCCCAAAGGGTTGGGGCGATCGAGGACCAAAAAGGGAATTTTTGCACGGGCGCAGGCCTCCATCATATACGTCATGCTAGAACTATAAGTATAAAAGCGAACCCCCACATCTTGGATATCAAAAATAACGAGGTCCAAATCGGCCAACTCTGCGGCCTTGGCCTTGCGGTTTTTGCCATAAAGAGAAACAATGGGCAAGCCCGTTTTGGGGTCTTTGGCATCTAAAATCTTTTCGCCTCGGTCTGCCGTTCCGCGAAAGCCATGCTCGGGGGCAAAAATCTTTTTTACATTTAGGCCCAGGGCCAACAAGCTATCTACCAAATGCGTTTCCTTAATGGTCGAGCTATGATTGACCAACAAACCTAGCCGCTTGCCTTTGAGGAAAGGGAGGTAGTGGTGCATTTGCTCGGCCCCTGTTTTAATCTGGTTATCAAAGACTTCTGTTTGAGCAGGGGCTTCTTTGGGCGGCCAAAAAAGGAAAATAGGTAGACAAATGGCGACAAAAAGGAAGTAAACTGGGCGCATATTCTAGATTTTGGCTGAAGATAGCGTCTTTTGCCCTTAAAAAAAAGTAGCCCTTTTAGCGACTAAAATAAAATGAGTTCGAGATCTTTGTGCTCTCAAAAAGTAATGAATGAAATTTGGTAAACTGACAGATATCACTAAAGTAGATTTTTCGCTGCCCAATTTGGCCGAGCGAAGCACTGCTCTTTTGGCCAAAGAACAGCCAGAGCAGCCAGCGGTCTATATTGGCTGTACGGGCTGGGCCATGAAGGAGTGGGTAGGGCGCTATTATCCGCCCAAAACAACGCCCAAAGATTATTTAAAAGCTTATGCCGCCCAATTTAATGGCATAGAACTCAATTCTACCCATTACCAATTGCCCAAAGTAGAATTATTGGAACGTTGGCGAGAGGAAACGCCCCAAAGCTTTCGGTTTTCGCCCAAACTGGGCCAAAATATTAGCCATGCCGCCGACCTAGGCATCAATCTGGGCCTAGGCCCAAGCTTTGCCGAACGAATGCAGGAACTCGGCCCCCGCTTGGGTTGGGGCTTTATGCAGTTGCCCCCGCATTTTGGTCCCGCTAAGCTGCCTTTGCTCGAGCAGTTCCTCAAACAATATCCCCAAAGCCTTTTCCCGATCTGTATAGAAGCCCGCCAAGCCGATATCTTTGCAGATCCTGCTGCCCGCAAAGACTATTTTGACCTTTTGCAGCATTATAAAGTAGGCACTTGCATTACGGATGTCGCTGGCCGAAGAGATGTTTTGCATCTGGAATTGACGGCCCCCGTTTTGATGCTCCGCTTTGTGGGCAATGGCCTGCTTCCTAGCGATTACCAAAGAGTAGATGCTTGGATAGAAAAAATAATGAGCCTGCAAACCCAAGGCTTGAAGGAGTTTTATCTCTTTTTGCATGAACCAGACAACCTCCTGGCCCCAGATATTTGTCAGTATATGGCGGAACAATTGGCCAAAAAAACAGATTGGTCCATCAAAATTCCTACACCTTATCAAGACCCTCAACTCCAACTATTTTAATGAAATCTATGCCCTATATCATCCTTATTTTAGCTCTTTTCGTAAGTCATTTAACACAAGCTCAAAATATTAAACTCTACCCAGAAGATAGCGTCTTTGTCGATATCAACGGCGGAAGAGTGTATTTGCTGCATCAGGTAAAGCGCAAACAAACGCTTTACTCCATGAAAAACTTTTACCAAATCAAGCTAGCCGACCTCTATTATTGTAATCCAGGCCTCTCTAAACGTAGCCTCAAAGTTGGCGAAAAACTACGCATTCCCATTAGCGCAAAGGCCATCTTAAGAACTAAACCTCGGCCCTATATTGATAGCAATTATGTGAAGGTGTATTATCAGGTCAAAGCAAATGAAACCCTCTGGCGAGTCGCTCGAAAACATTTTAATGTCCCCGTAGAACTACTCCAAAATCGTAATCAACTTAGCTCAGCCGTCCTCTATGAAGGCCAACGCCTACAAGTAGGTTGGTTCTCTTTAAAGGGAGTTAGTGACAGCCTAAGTAAACATACAGGACTGGAGGGCGCCCTGGCCGAAGAAAACCGAAAGTGGCGAAAAAAGTATGAAATGGGCCTGATGAGAGGCAAAACCGAAAAAATGGAGGAGGGCAGAGCCTGCTGGCCCAAATATGAACAACTTAGTCAGCAAACAAATGGCCTATATGTTCTGTATGATGGCGCCCAAGTCGGAGACGTCATTTTAATCGAAAACCCTATGATTGAACGCCGAATATATGCAAAAGTTCTAGGATCTGTGCCCGATACGCCCTTTGCAAGAGGCTCTATCGTTATGCTTTCTCCTATCAGCGCTCAAGCATTGGGAATCCTTGACGCTCAAGCATATGTGAAAATTAGAAAGCTTGTTAAATAATAGATTTTTAACAAGTTGATATTTGGATTTATTCCTGATAATAAAGAGATTGTGATGATTTTGACGGCTCAAAAGCCTGTGAAAATATAATTTATTAACTATTTTGTGACAACCAACGACTTAAAACTAACCTAACGATCAGAAAATCCTCAATGTCCCCTCATTCAGGATCTGTTTTGCTAACTTAAAAATGGACAGTATGAAGTATAAAAGTTCTTATCTGCTCTTCTTGTTCAGTTGCCTTTTAACCTACTCCTGTAGCTCTGGTAACGATATGGATTTGCTCAACCTCCCTAAAGAAACCGTCTATATTTCCGATGGATTTTTTGAGGATGAAGACCTAGACGGTCAAGAAATTAGTACCCTCACCGAACAAACTCGCCCCAAGGCGGGCCCCCTAAAAATGGCCCAGCTCAACCGCCCCTACAAAAGAAAAAGTAATAAGCCCGAAGAGCTGGCCAAGGCTTCTGTTTGGTATGCCATCAATGCCGTTTATCCAGAGCCTTTTCAGTCGCCAGGACTAGAGGTGCTCAAGGCCGATCTAGACGCTAGCCAACTGGTCATGGATCTCAAAATTTCTTGGCGAGACCAATGGGTGAGCCACCCCTATATCATCAAGGGCCAACTAAAGGTCCGACCCGACGGTAGCCAAGGGAGCTTCCGCATCAAAGAGAAAAACCTAGAGGCCGAAGCCCTAGAACTTACCCATGCCAATAGCCCCGCCCTGATCGAACTGCCACAACTTTAAGATCTGGCCGCTTTCTAAAGGCGCAAAGGTAGCTTTCGTAATTATTATTTACGGAAGCTGCTTTTTTTTTGGATCTTTGGGGCCTCCGCAGCTGCGCTGCGGCGCTATGTTGCGCAGCTCGCAGGTCTGCTCGGCCCTGCGCAAAAAAAGCGAAGCTTTTTTTGCTTGGTCTGGCCCTTCGGGCCACTGCTCCACAGCGCTAGGCCAAAAAAAACGCCTTGCAGGCGCCAAAATGCGGCCTGCGGCCGCAACAAAAAGGACCAAATTCCTTCGCATCACATCAGAACGCTAAAATAAAATGGCAAAAAAAGCAAATTATCAGCTCATCGCAGAAACTAAGGATTTTATTATCGTGAATAAGGCCGCTGGCCTGCTCAGCATTCCCGACCGCTTTCGCCCCGATGAAGTCCCCAATCTCTATCATATGCTAAAAGCTGATTTTGGCGAAATCTATATCGTCCACCGCCTAGATAAAGATACTTCTGGCATTATCTGCTTTGCACGAACAGCCGAAGCACACAAAAACTTAAGCCTTCAGTTTGAAGAGCGGAAAACCAAAAAGACCTACTGGGCACTGGTCCTTGGCCAACCCTATCCAGAAGAGGGCCGCATCGATGCCCCTATCGCCAAACATCCTACTATTGCTGGCCGTATGGCCGTCGCCCGAAAAGGCAAACCCTCTATTACCGATTACTCGACCCTAGAGAGCTTTAAACAACATAGCTTGCTCGCTTGCGATATCTTGACCGGCCGCACACACCAAATTCGCTTGCATCTCAAACATTTGGGCCACTCTTTAGTGGTAGACCCTAGCTACGGAGGCCAAGATCAGTTTTTCCTCTCCGAAATTAAGGGCCGAAAATATCGATCGGCCAAATATGCCGAAGAACGTCCCCTGCTAAAAAGAGTGCCCCTGCATGCCTACCAATTGCAAATTGCAGATCCTAGCTCTGGCGAAAGCTTGAGCTTTCAGGCAGAACCCCCAAAAGATATGCGGGCTACCCTCAGCCAATTGAGAAAATGGGCCAAGGCCTAACTGCTGCTTTGCTCGACTGCGGCAAGGCCGCAGTTTTTGTTGGCCTAGCGCTGTGGAGCAGTGGCCGAAGGCCAGACCCAGGCAGCTTTGCTGCCGCAGGGCCGAGCGAATAGCGAGCTGCGCAACATAGCGCCGCAAGGCGAAGCCGCAGCGGAGGCCCCAACAGAAAAAAATAAAACAAAAAAGCGCTAATCATCTCTGAGACGATTAGCGCTTTTTGAATAGGGGAGAGGGCTTAGTTTACCTCTACCCAACCGCCAGCTTTATTGGCAAAAATGCTGTGGTCATACATGGCCTCACAAGACTGATGAGGCAGGTAAAAGCGGCCCTTATAGGCAGCGTTCAAGTAAATTTTGAAGGTCATTTTTTGGCCTGCGCCCAAATCAAAGAAGCTATAGACCCGATCATCGCGAATATCCTGATAATCGGCTCGGCTATTGCCTGCGCCCAAAGCGGCATTCATGCGGTTAGACAAAATCTCCCAACCGGCGGGAAAAACCTGCTCTAGGGCCAGTTCTTCATAGCGGCCTCTTTGGCCGGGGTTGGCCACCTCTACAATCGCAATAAAGTCGGTCCCTTGCTTGATTTGTTTAATATCGAGCTTTTTGCCCTCCAAATCTTGGTAGTTCACCCTCAATTTAAGGTCATTGCTAATTTCTTCAGTTTCATCTTGCAGGGCTTGTCCCTCTAGCAAAACCTGAACAAAAAGCGGTCCTCCACCAGTATTTTTCACTTTGAGGGCTTCGGATTGACTACCAACGGGCAGCTCCGTTTCAAAAATAGGGGCTTGCTCCAAGCTCGCACTTTCGTTGAGCTGGGCAAAGCTAAAGCTATAGCTATTTTTGGCCTGAGCACCTCCTTTTTGTTGTTTGACAAAATCGGCTGCGGCCAAAAGGGCGTAGGCGGTAGACTGCGTAGAGTACCAGCGATCTGAGCTGAGTTTTTGGGCCAATTGCTGCAAGACTTTGGCGGCCTCGGTTTTTTGTCCCAAACGGTTGAGCGTTTCTAGAATCATGGCCTCATCTCGGAGGTCAGAACCATAGGTGTAGCTCATTTCTCGGTAGCTACCGACTTCTTTTGGCAGGTTTTTGCTCATGTTTTTGGCCAATTGGCTATTGCCCGTCAGGGCGTAGGCTGCCGCCAAGCGCCATTTGGCATTGCTGGGGAGCAAAGGCTGATTGCGAAGCAAGTTCATGGCCGCCAACTCCGATTTACCGGCTAGGGCCAAGGTATACAGACGATAAGCTTGCATCAAAGGGGCATTGGACTGTTGGTTGAGCTGTTCGCCTCTGGGCATTCTCCAAATGCGAGACATACTCTTTTGGTAATTGCTCCAGTTGTCGAGCATGGCTTGAGGGACCAAATAGCCCTCTTTTTTGGCTGCCAGCAAAAAGTGACCAGCATAACTGCTACCCCATTCAGAGGCTTCGCTTCCACCGGGCCAGTAGGCAAAACCACCCGTGGCAGTTTGGAAGCGGGCCAAACGCTTAATGGCCGCTTTTACATTTTGCTCGACTTCGGCCGATTCTTTTTTGCTTAATGGCATGAGCGAGCCCAAATACAACTGCGCAAAAACAGCAGAAACAGTTTGCTCAACGCAGCCATAGGGGTAGCGTTTGAGGTAGTGCAATCGCTTTTGCAGATTGAGGGCGGGAATACGAGAAAGCTCTAGGCTAGCGCGGTTGGTACCAGGCATTCCAATGCGGGCCAGTGACTCTTCCCAGTTTTCGCCGGGCTGCAAGACGGCCGCATAAGTTTTGCTAATCCGTGGATTGGGGTTGCGTACTTGGACCTCTAGCTCGTAGCTAGCTGTTTTACCAGCAGCTTGGGCCACAACCTTAATTTTGGCTACGCCCAAACCTTCTGCGGCCTCAATATCAAAGGATAGCATTTGCTCTCCGACTTGATCAAAGCGGAGTTTTTTGCTTTTCTCTCCTTTAATCTGTAGTAATTCATTGGTCTCTAGGCGAACTTCTACATCCTTAATGCCTTTTTCCATGGCAAAAACGGTAACGGGAAGGGCCAAGCGTTCCTTGGGCGATAGCACCCTAGGTAAGGAGGCCAAAGTCATAAGGTCTTTGCGTACAGGAGTTGTTTTTTCTGCCTGTCCATAAGCAGCATCTTGAGCCGCCACTAACATGGTCCGAACCGAACCGATGTAGTTCGGAATTTTCACTTGATGTTCGGCTTTGGCTCCAGCTTTTAGCTCAAAAGGACCCAAATAGCGAACCATAGGTTTAAAGCGGTTGGCTTTCTTGGCTTGGGCGGGGTCCATGCCGCTACCCCCACCAATAGTAATGATTCGATCTAGTTGTTGGCCAAAGGCACCCAAAACTTGCTCATAGAGGTCCCAGGTTTTTACGCCCAAGGCTTCCTTTTTATAGAATTCGGGCCAGAGATCAGGCGTTTTGAAGCGAGTGAGGTCGAGTAAGCCCTCATCTACCATGGCAATAGTGTAGGTCATTGGGCGGCCTTTGGCCTCTTGGACCTTAATGCTAACGGTACTATTGGGCTGTAATTTACTAGGCATCTCTAGTTGGGGCTCTAGGCGAGTGGCGGGATCTTCTACACGGATCGGAATCACCCCATAGCTGCGGATAAGCAGGTCGTTGAGGCTATTCTGATGAGGTTGGACCAAGCTAATGTGCGCATAAATGGTGGGGCTCATTTGGCCATTCACCTTAAAGCGAATCTCTTGGATGCCCTTGGGGTTATCCTGAATCTTAATCCAGCGATGCTCTAAAATCTTTTTGCCATTTTCTAAGCTCAAAAGGGCACGGCCCGTTTTGCCTGCGGGCAATTGAAGGACCACCTCTTCGCCAGGGGCATAGACCTCCTTGTCTGCAGAAAAAGCAAGCATACTAGCGGCAGAACGATTACCAAAATCGCTATCATCCCAAGGCGAACCTGCATAGAAGAAGTCACCCGTACAGTGTCCGCTGCTTTCTTCGGTAATTCGGACCATATAGCGGCCCCATTCTTCGGGTGTAACTTGATAGAGGGCTTTACCCTGGGCATCTGTGGTCAATTCTATGGTAGAAATAGCCCCTTTATGGTAGCTACTGCTAAAACGAGAGAGGTTTTCATAGCCATTGTCCCACCACCAGCGCCAGTCTAGGCGATAGAGTCCAACTTTGACCTTTCGGTTGGCTAGGGGCTGCCCATTTTGGTCCAGCACCACTAAGTTGATTTTATTGCCATCTTTCACCTTGAGCGTTTTACGTCCCCCTGCATCTTTGGGGATCTCAATACCGACATAGGCGGTAAAGGGAGAAAAAGGCATAGAGAAATTATCTACGCTAAAGTCTCCGCCAGATTCAAAGGCGCGGACATTAAAGCCTGCGCGGAGTTTACCTGCAGGTAGGGCCTCCATTTTGATTTCGCCCTGAAGTTGGGCAAAGCCCTGTTCGTTTAGGCTGGCATCAAAGAGGGTAAAAGGGCTGCGGCTATAGTTGAGGCGAGTAGGATCATCAAAAACAAAGTCGGGATATTGCTCAAAATCAGTAGGCATGGGCTCTAGGCTCATTTGTACTCGGCTGCGGATTTTGGCCGCAGGGGCACCATGTAGCCATTTCACCTTGAGGTCGGCCTTAAGTTCTCGGTCTTCGGCCATGAGTTCCTCTTTTCCAAGGTCCAAGTCAATTTTGAGACGGTTGGGTTTTACCGTTTCAATCATGATTCTTTTGCTAAAGTTGAGTCCACCAGCGGCTACCTCCGCCGACCAGTTTCCGGTGGGGGCATTGTCTTCGGTCTTTATCTTAAAGCTATAGACCCCATTGAGGTGTTGCCCTTCTGTGCGGCTATAAACAATTTGTCCGCGAGGGTTGCGCAATTGCAACTTTAGGGGATATTGCATGGGCAGGGGCTCTTCTTTGCTTTCCAAAACTACGGTTAAGAACAGAGAATCACCAGGGCGCCAAACGCCTCTTTCTCCATACAAGCTCCCTTTTAGGCCCTTAACGGTTTGGCTGCGGCTACCGCCTACTTCAAAGCGGCTTAGCGAAAGGTTGCCGCCTTTAGGCATGCGCAAATAGCCTTTTTGCTTATTGTATTCGGCAACGACCAAGCTAGGTTCATATTTGGTGGTCGTTTTGGCAAAGCCATCACTATCTGTTTGTAGTTCGGCCATCAGTTGCTGAAAACGGTCATAGATTTTAACGGTAGCTCGGCCAATCGGCTCGGTAGTTCTTAGATCGGTTAGGGCAACAAGCACTTCTTTATTCGGTCCTCTTTTGGCAATCATTCCAATGTCGGAGGCCAAGAGGTTGCGGCGAACAAAGCGGCTATAATTATAATAGTCATCCGTACAAGGGTCATTTCGGCGGCTATAGTTGTAGCTATAGAACTCTGGCCGCTCAAAAAAGCTAATGAGCTCTTGGCTTTCTTCATCTTCCTCATAAAGCGCTTGGGTGCTTTCTAGGCCCAAAGAGGCCGAAGCGCCACAACCAAAGGCTTGGTATTCTTTTCTAAAAGCGATAGCGACCTGATAAATAGCGCCCGGCTCTTGCTTAATGAGTTCGTCTAGGGCCAAGGCGTAGCGGGTCCATTCATTGGGGTTGGCATTGGGGGCCAGCTCTTGCAAAGAAACTCTTTTTTGGGCCACCACTCTGCCCATATAATTGAGGTATTCATCATTGAGGTCATTATTTTGCAAAAATTGCAATACATTATTTTCATAAACCTTAATGACCTGCACATCTACGGCCTTGAGGTTGATGGCCTCAAAGGGGAAAAATAGCCCTTTGTTGTTGGGCAAAATGCTTCCTCGGCCCAATAAACGAACAGCAGGCTGCGCAGAGCGGAGCTCTAGGCTAAATTCTGCTTCTCCCTTGAGCTTATCTCCAGAATAAGAACGGAGGTCCTCATTAAGGACCAATTTAAATTCGCCCGTCGTATTTTTATTTCTAGGAATACATTTGAGCTCGTTCTTTTCAACAAAAATGTCAAAACGACGACTTACCTCATAGTCCGACTGAAAAATGCTGATATAATCTAGTTCTTGCAAACTATTGTTGGGCAGAATAATATCATTGTTAGTTGTTGGCGTAGTGTACTGGGCCAAGGGCTGAGAAAACTGAATAGAAAAGTAGGGATAGCCCGATTCATCATTCAATACCTTAACTTGGGCCACCTTAAACAGCTCAGAAGGCATGCTGATGGTATCTACGCCCTTTTTATCTAGGCCCAAAGCTTGTCCGTCCCAGCGCAAAAAGAGTTGGCCATCTTCGCCGCCTTTTTTGAGCTGAATATTTTTGATGGTAAATTGATGGGTTCTTTGGTCGGCCAAATGTTTCCAGACCAGCTCTAGGTTTTCTTGGCCCGGATAATCTACCTGCAGGAGTTGCTGCACCAGTTCGGGGCTAGCCACATCGGCGGTATAAAGGGCGCCTTCTAGCTCTAGTTGATCGGCTTGGTTGGCCTTGGGGATAAAAATCCGGTGGCTGCTAATTTCAAAATCTTGGGGTAGGGCCTTAAAGGCGAATTTAAAGTTTTCTAGGCCTTCGGGTAGCTTTTTAAACAGCTTATTGAGGTCCAAAATAGCCCGAAAGCTTTGCTTTTGGGGCAGATTTTCTGCAGGTTCAAAGCGGAGCGTAGCGGCATCTTCCCAAAAGAGTTTTCCTTTTAGGGCGGGCTCAAAGCTCAGCAGTTCGGCATTGGCGGCTTGGCCAATTTGGGCCTTGCTGGCCAAATCGGAAGAAAAGCGAATGCGGATGGGGTCGGCTGCAGAAATCAGGCCTGCGGTATAGGCCGAAATATAGTTTTTGTAGGATTCATCGGCTGCTTGAAACAGCTCTTCTTCTGTGGGCGGCTTGTTTTTTTTGCTACAAGCAGAAAGGCCAAACAGTAAAAATCCCGAGAGCAGTAGACTGCTCCAAAATAAAGGGGAGATAAGTTGACGCATGGGTAAGTATAATAGAGGTTAAGAAAGTTTTGTTTTGGGGCTGCCCCGCCCTTTGGGCGGGTCGGGCTGTGTCGTGGCTCGCAGGTCTGCTCGGCCCTGCGCAAAAAAACAAGTTTTTTGCTTGGTCTGCGGCTGCGCCGCCCCACTATCCATCCCTCAGCCAGGCGCTGCGCGCCTAGGCGGCGGCTTTGCCGCCTTTTGGGCCAAAGGCTCAGTTAATTAAGATAAAGCGATTCCTTTAGAATCTAAACAGAACGTCATTTTATCTGCCGAGAAGCGAAGAAAAAAGGCTGGGGCGGGCCAGTATAGGCGGCGCAGCCGCCTTGGCCCGAAGGGCCAAATGGCCCAGCGCTGCGGAGCGGGTGGCCGAAGGCCAGACCGAGCCAGCGAAGCTGGCGAAGGGCCGAGCGAAGAGCGAGCCCCGCAGCATAGCGGCGGCCGCCCCTCTGAAAAGGGCGGCCGCGGGCCCCAAATCCAACTAGTTAATCAAACCGCCCACATTAGAGGCAAAGAGCTTGATGGAAATGGCTAAAAGAATGACGCCAAAGACCTTGCGAATCACGTTCAGGCCCGATTGGCCCAGCAATTTTTCGATGCGGCCAGAGAGTTTAAGGACCAGATAGACCACGATTAGATTAACGACAATGGCAATAATAATATTGGGTAGGGCGTATTCTGCCCGCAAAGAAAGCAGCGAGGTCATGGTTCCGGCCCCCGCAATCAGAGGAAAGGCAATGGGCACAATCGAGGCCGTTTCGGGGGCATCTTCCTTATAAATTTGGATGCCTAGCACCATCTCGATGGCCAAGAAAAAGATGACAATAGCCCCGGCCACCGCAAAAGAACTAACATCAATACCGATGAGATTGAGAATTTCTTCTCCTACAAATAAAAAGGCAATCATAATAATTCCGGCCACCAAACTCGCCTTTTCGGATTGAATATGGCCCACCTTTTTGCGCAGGTCCAAAATGATCGGGATACTACCAATAATATCAATTACCGCAAATAAAATCATGCTAGCCGTAAAGGCATCCTTGAAATTCATAAACAATTGTTTTAGAGCTATTTTTTATGATTACTCAATAGATAGTAAAAAATGAGCGCAAAGCTATAAAAGTTCCTTATTTTCTGCGAGTCGTCTACGTTATGATAAACTAAAGTAAGTCTTAATTTAAGGCTAAGATGAGGTGATTGAGCAGGGCTTTGTTAAACAAAAACAAAAAAACACTTTTTTATTTGGCTGTCAATTTTTATATTTGTAAGTTTGTACTGTAACTATTACAGGTTCATAATAGTTAGTTAGGTTAATGTATTTTGGCAGAAGCGGGAGGCCTGAGGAGGTCGCCCGCTCTTTTTTTTTTGGACCCATTTTCCCTTAGGGGCAAAAAAAAACCTAGTTGCATAGCAACTAGGTTTTTTTTATTGGCTAAAGTAAAGGCTTAGTTATTGGCCTTAAATTTAGCGAGAGCGGCATTGAGTTTGGGCACCACATCGAAGAGGTCGCCAACAACGCCATAATCAGCAGCTTTAAAGAAAGGTGCTTCTGGATCTTTGTTGATCACAACGATCACCTTAGATTGGTTCACCCCAGCCAAGTGTTGAATTGCTCCAGAAATACCGATAGCAATGTAAAGCGTGGGACGGATAGCCACCCCAGTTTGGCCTACATGCTCATGGTGTGGGCGCCAGTGTACATCGGCCACTGGGCGAGAGCAAGCGGTAGCGGCACCAAGTGTACCAGCTAGTTCCTCGATGATTCCCCAGTTTTCGGGACCTTTCATACCGCGGCCAGCAGAAACCACCAATTCGGCTTCGGGCAAAGGAACGGCACCAGTGACGGTGTTCAATTCTTTTACCGTAATGCGGCCAGTAGCGGCATCTACGCTTACTGATTCAACAGCAACAGCAGCGCCTACCTCAGTGGGTCGGAACGTATTTCCGGCGATAGTCACTACTTTTTTGTCTGTTTTGAGGGCATAAGTGGCAAAAGCTTTACCAGAGAATACCCCTTTGCTGATATGCAAACCGCCATCGGCCACAGTAGGAATGCTAGTTGCGGCGGTCACCAAAGCGGCATCGAAGCGAGCAGCTAGGCGGCCGGCCAAAGACTTTCCAGAAGAAGAGTGAGCAAAAACGATAAGGTCAGCGCCAAATTTATCGGCCGCTTGGCCCAAAATGCTGGCATAAACCTGAGCGTCAAAATCGTTGCTAGCGTCTACATTGTACACTTTAGCAGCGCCATAAAGGCCCAAATCGCCAGCGCCATCGGCTTGGCCAATTGTAAGGGCGATACATTCTGTACCCATAGCTTGGGCAGCCTGATAACCGTAGGCTACGGCCTCTTGGGCAATTTTCTTGATACTGCCTGTTAGGCTTTCGGCAAATACTAATACAGCCATAATATATTGAGATAATTTTTGGTCAAGGAAAAATTAGATGACTTTGGCCTCATTGTGCAAAAGTTGAACGAGTTCGTCCATATTGTCTGCATCAATAAGTTTAACATCGCCTTTTTCGGGCGGGTAGGCATAGCTCACCAATTCGGCACCTACAGCAGCTTCTACAGCGGGAACCACTTTGATGGGCTTACGCTTGGCCATCATGATACCGCGCATGTTGGGGATGCGTTGTTCGGCCATTCCTTTGGCGCAGCTCAATACAAATGGAGTATCTACAGTAAGTACTTCTTTACCGCCTTCAATATCGCGCTGAACAGTAGCAGTAGTTCCCTCTACGCTCATTTCGATACCATAAGATACGAAGGGGAGGTCGAGGTATTCAGATACCATAGCAGGTACTTCAGAACCGTTGTAGTCAATGGTTTCTTTACCAAAGAAAAGAAGGTCAAAACCTTCTGCTTTGGCATATTCTGCAATTTGTTTGGCAACAAAAAGCGAAGACTTGGCTTCGGCATCAATGCGCACGGCATTGTCTGCACCAATAGCAAGTCCTTTGCGGATCACCGCTTCATTTTCTTTGGGACCAACATGCAAAAGGGTAACGGTTCCACCTACTTGCTCCTTGAGCTCGAGGGCGCGCACAAGGGCATACCACTCATCGTAGGGGTTCATAATAAACTGTACACCATTTTTGTCAAATTGGCTGTTATCTGCCGTAAATTTAATCTTGGCAGTGGTATCAGGTGTCTGGCTAACACACACTAATAACTTCATAGACGTTAGAATTGAAATTATATGATAATTGTTGGCCAGCGGGCTGGCCAAATTTTTTTTTGCTTTTTCGAGCTTCGCCAAATATAGAGAGTTGAAGCTGAAAATTATAATGCTAAACTACTTTTTTTGTTCACTGAACTATGGGCCAAACTATAGTAAATTCAGGCCTTCCAGCTGGCTTCTACCTCTTGCCAACGCTTTTTGCGTATGCGGTTGATGATGAGGTCTACACTTTCTATGACTAAATCATTGGCCAAATTATCTTTTTCGCCTTTGCTGTGCTCGCTCATCTGAAAAATAACCTCCAAAACAGCGGCCACGGTGGTTTCCAAAACCACCAAATGCTCTTTGTTGGCTAGGTCGGTGGTCAAGCGGTCGATCACCCCAAAGGTAATGCTCGAGACGGCCTGCTCTACATCCTGCTGTATAGATTTGCCCAAAACGGGAATCTTCTGCAGCTGCTTGAGCTCTTTGTTCCCATGCGTGATTTCCTCAATAATATCTTTTAAGTAGGCCTGTATTTCATAGCGATGCCGATGATAATGCAGTTGCAAGCCCGCCTGAATATGCCCAGCCGCCCAGTCAGTTAGCTCCGCATGCTTGGGCCGAAATACATCCTGGGCCAAGGCTTTGGACAAGGGCGTCCCCCGCCGAATCTCAATTTTGGCCTCTTCCAATAAAGAAATCGCTACCCGATCAGAAATCTCCTCTACCGCAATGTTATAGTAATGAATGACTAAACGAAATAGGCTGTAGTTGTACAAATTGATGAATTTCCATTTGTGCAAACTATACAATAATGCAATGACCCGCAAAAAACGCAAGACCCGAAAAGAACTCAAGGGAATACAACCCAAGACATCATACCAATGCACAATGGGGTAGAAAAACCATTTGGCATAACGCTTTTTCCAAATGGCCCAAACCCAACGCAAACTAATTTCTACAATAAAAAAGGTCCCGAATATCGTCGACTCATAAAGCAAAAAACTCTGATGCACTTCCTCAAAGTACCAACTGCTAAATTGAGGCAAAAAAGCATCAAAGAGTTGTTCCCGAATGAGCTTGATGCCAAAAATTTGATCAAAGGCAATCCAACTCAAGTCCAAAACGACCAAAATTAACATCAATAGGTCCAGTAATATCGCCTGCCGATGGGCTATTTGTTCTCGCTGCTCTGCTGTACTCATATTCTTTTCTGCTGCTTCTTTTTTATGATTTGGGGCTGCCCCTTCCGCAGGGTTGAAACCCAGCGCAAAGCGGCATCGCTTTGCGAGCTTATACAAAATGAGGGTTAAAACCCTCATGAATGATTGCTCGGGTCGGGCTGTGTCGGGGCTCGCAGGTCTGCTCGGCCCTTCACAAAACTTCGCTAGCGCTCGTTTTGTTCGGTCTGGCCTTCGGCCCCCCCTTTCCATCCCTCAGCCAGGCGCTGCGCGCCTTCTGGATCCACTAGTCGGCCAAGCCCTTGAGCAAGCTTCTTCTGTTGTTTTGCTCCAAGACCTTAAAGGTATAATTATACAAATTTTTTTGGTCCTTCTCATGCGCCTGCTCGCTCAATAGGGTCCAGTCTTCTGCCTTGAGTTCAGGAAAAAAGGTATCGGCCCCCTGTAAGTCAATTTCTACTTCTGTCAAATAAAGTTTATGGCAAAAAGGAAGCGCCTGCCGATAAATTTGCCCCCCGCCAATAATAAATACTTCTTCGCAGCCCTCCTTTTTTAGGGTTTTCAAACTCTCCCAAAGAGAAGGAAAAACCTCTATGCCTTCTGCACCGTATTTCTTTTGTCGGCTCAATACGATGTTGCGCCGCTTGGGCAAGGGCCGCCCCAAAGAAACAAAGGTTTTTCGGCCCATAATGATGGGATGCCCTAGGGTGGTGGCCTTAAAGTAACGCAAATCAGCCGGCAAATACCAAGGCATTTTATTGCCCTTGCCAATGGCTCGGTTTTGGTTGCAAGCCACAATAGCAGATATAATCATAGCAAATGTTTGTTAGCAAAATAAAAGAAGTTCGTAACTATTGTTACAAGGAACAAGTTGGCAAAAGTTTAAGTTAAGTAAAAAAAAGTAGAGTTAGGGACTAGTTGAAATGCGGTCCCCAAAAAAAAGAACAATGAAAGCAAAATTTATTCGCCATCTGCAGGCAGAAATCGCTCAAAAATTACCCGGACAAGCCGCACAAAAAGAAATGATGGGCCAAGCCCTCGCCCGAAGAGCAGACCAAGAGTCGCGCTTCAAATTGCCCAAAAAATATAAAGAAGCGGCTACTTTGCTTTTGCTGTATATGCACAAAGGAGAATGGCATACGGCGCTAATGCAACGGCCCGCTTCGCCTTATCCCCATAGCAAGCAAATTAGTTTTCCTGGTGGGGGACTAGAGGTCTTTGATGCCGGCCCCGCCGCCGCCGCCCTCCGAGAAACCGAAGAGGAGTTTGGCGTTTTGGCCGAAACTGTAGAGCTCTTAGGCCCTATGACTCCACTCTATATTCCCGTGAGTAATTATTTGGTTTATCCCTTTGTGGGCTACCTAGAAGAACGACCCCATTTTGTCCCCGATGCCGAAGAAGTGGAAGAGATTATCGAAATCCCTTTGGCCGAATTGCTCGATTCTACGAACCGAAAATCTAAGGATATTCAAACCTATAATGGCCGCATTTTGCCCAATATGCCGTATTTTGACCTTTGCGGAAAAACGGTTTGGGGCGCCACTGCTATGATGCTCAGTGAGTTTGTGGCCCTTTGTAAGGCCTTGGCCCAAGAAGCCGCCTGAAGAAATTAACCCCCCAAAAAAGGGCTGTCGATAACCGACAGCCCTTTTTTTATGGAAAAATATCTTACTTTTAGAAGGCGGGGCCCAATGGCCTAGCGATGTGTAAGGGGGCGGCGAAGCCGCAGACCAAAGCCGCCAAAGGCGGCTGCAGGGCCGAGCAGAGAGCGAGCCCTGAAACGTAGCGCCGACGACCGAAGGGAGGCGGAGGCCCCAAAAATAAATTGAATCAACAACAGCAGAAATAAATACAGCAGCTTAACGCTATGGGAAGAATTGGAATTGAGGGCATGGAGTTTTATGCCTATCACGGATTTTATGAGGAAGAACGCAAAATGGGCGGCCGCTATCGCCTAGATGTGTATGTGGAAACGGCTACGGGCAAGGTGGGCAAAACCGATGAATTGGGCGATACCGTGAATTATGAAACCATTTATCGGGCGGCTAAGGTAGAAATGGCCAAGCCCTCCAAGATGATTGAACATCTGGCCCAGCGGATTATGGACCGATTGCGCTCTATTTTGAGTAAGGCGGCCGATATTGAGCTGCGCCTTTCTAAGTTGGACCCACCCCTGGGTGGTCCCGTTAGCCGCACTTTTGTTGAGCTGCGGCAAAATTTTGTGGTCAAATGTGGCAAATGTGGCAAAAGCTTTTTGCAGCATGAAGCTGGCGAATGTTGGGAAAAACATGGTTTGATTTATCCCGAAACCAAGGCCACCCTCATCCGAAATCATGGCCCCAATATTTGTGCAAATTGTATTCAACCCCACCTGATTAAAAATAAAGATTAGATGTCTAGCTCTCCCGCCAATCGTTTTTTAGCCCCCGTTTTTCAAGCACTCAGTCCCCGCCTTTGGGAGCTGAGTACGAGCCCCTATTTTCAGGGACAGGTCCTTATTGTTGGGGCTGGTTTGGCTGGCCTGACGGCGGCCTATATGCTTAAGCAGCAGGGCTTACGGCCCATTATTGTAGAGGCTAAAAAGCGTCCCGCTGGCCGCTTGGCCAATCTCCGAAACTGGGCCGATATGCCGCTAGAACTAGGCGCGGAATGGCTGCATGGGCAGCGCTCTACGCTTTTCCGCTGGTTAGATGGCCAGTACCAAAACCAAATTGTAGAAGATGAAGGGGAGGAGTTTGTGCCTTACAAACAGCAGTTGCGGGCCCTAGAGGATTATCCCGGCGCAGAGGTTTTGCTCGAGCGACTCAATGAGTTGGGCTATGAAGAAGCGCCCATTAAAGGCAATTTATTGGATTGGGCCGAGCAAAATGGCATTGATCAGGCGCTTTATCCTTTGCTGGAGTATTGGGCTGGCGAATGGGGCTGCTCGGCCAAGGAGTTGGGTATAGAAGCCCTAGCCAAAATCAATAGACAATGGTCTTCTGGCGATCTGGACTTTAAGGCAGAGCCCTCGCTCTATGATCTTATTGATGAGTCGCTGATCCGTCCGCTCCGCCCATATTTGCAGTTGGGCCAAGTCGTAAAACATATTGATTATAGTGGGGCGCAGATTAAGGTCTTTACTCAAGATCAAACGATTGTGGTGGATAAGCTGCTACTGACCGTTCCCCTGCCTGTTTTGCAAAAGGAGAGCATTAGCTTTGCGCCCAGTTTGCCTAGCGCCAAAACTGCAGCAATTCAGCGATTGAAAATGGGCGATGGCCTGAAAATCTTCTTTAAATTTAATCGCCTATTTTGGAGCGGCGATATTATTGGGGCCAAAATGGCCAGCAGTTATATTGATACGCAGGCCTATAAGTCGGGCAAGGATGCTATCCTTTGCGCCTGGGCCTTTGGCGAAAAGGCCGAAATTCTACGAAATATGGGCCAAGAGCTCGCTAGCCGAGCCATTTTAGCCGAATTAGATAGCCTTTATGTGGGGGCGGCCAGCAGCCATTTTGAAAAATATTATTGGCAGGACTGGAGCCAAGAGGAGCACATCTGGGGCGCCTATTCTTATCCCTCCAATAGTGAGCAGCCCGGCGATAGAGCCGAACTACAAGCTCCGATCGATTATAAATTGTATTTTGCTGGCGAAGCCTGCCACCCTAAGGGGCATATCCAAAGCCTTCATGGGGCCTTTGAAACAGGTTATGAGGCCGCCCTACAAATCTTGATGGACCTAAATGTATCTTAATGAAAACGACCTATAGAGGAATTCAAAAATCTTTGGCTCACCCCAAAGCCCAGGCCTTATTTAAAGGCGATTTTTTCTGGGATAGCCGCGACCAACTAGCACCTTTTGGGGCCATGGAGGGCTACCAAAGCCTAAAAGCTTATTTGCTTTGGCGAGAAACAGCGCCCCAAGCAGATCCCCTAGAGTTTGTTAGCGATTGGATGAGCAAAAGGAGAAAGCTGAATCTGGCCCAATATGGTCCTCATTTGCTCAACCGAAAAAAGCTAGAAACGCAAATTGCCGATCGCCGCTTTCGCGATGAGTTAGAAATTCTCTCTACCGATAGTTATCTTCTGGCGGCCTGCTTGGCCCCTTTGGTCCTTGAAGGCGAGCTGCCCCGAAGCCTTTGGCCCTATCTGCAAACCGCTATGGACCGCCTGATGCTTTGGAACGAACTGCAGCCCGAATTTGGCCCAGAATGTAGCCAGCAGATTATGTATCTCTACCAAATAAAGCAAGAACTACAGCCCATTTTTAGCGCCCAATAAATCTTAGCCACTATGAGAAAACTCGCCTTAATTGGCCTTTTGGCCCTCTTTATTTCGCCTAGCTTTGCCCAAGGCCTCTTGCCGCCCAAAGATAAAAAGCCCAGAGAACGCATCCTCTCCAATAAGTCGGAAGAGGGGATGACGCACCTCATTATCCGACTCGAAAAACCAGCATACAGGGCCCAAAGAGCAATTGGCTATAAAGAGGCCCGTGCTAAGCTGAAGGTAGAGTTTACGGTCTATGATATCCGAAATCGAGGTACCGATTTAGGCAATACCTATATTGCCTACTATGATCCCAAAGGAGATGAATGGGGCATCTATTTGCCGCATAATACAGCCTTTAAAGTGCGTATGTCGCACCCCAGTTTCAAAACGATTACTCGCAATTTTATTACCGCCGAGCATCCTGCCGACCTCATGGAGGAGCGCCTAGAGGTAGAGGAGGTCCCTTATACTTATCATAAGGGCGTAAAAACCTATTACCTCAAAACGATGCTCCGCTTTTCCGAAACAATTGTGGTCCATTTTAATGGGGGCGATCCCATGGAGCATATGACTTATCTGCAAGAAAATTTCAATGCCGAAAAGGTCCAAAAGCTACCGCATGTCAATAGCTTTTTCTTGACCCTCAATATCCAGAGCCAAGAGTCTTTGGCGGAGATTCTGCTGCGGCAAGCTCTAGGCGACAAAGCCTTGCCTGAGGGCTATTATTTTGGTCCAGCCATTACCGAGGCGATTGAGAAGTTGCAAAAGTATCCTTTTACCAAATATGCAGAGCCTAGTTTTGTCGTTTGGCCCAATAAGGAGCCTTATCTCTCCAAAAATGATTATAGCCAGCTCTCTAATATGACTGCCGACTTTAAGAAACGAAAGTTTACGGAGCATATCCTCCTGAACCCCGATGATTTCGAGAAGAGTAAGGATTATAAGCATAAGCTTTTACTAGAATTACAAAAGTAAGGCGCCAAAATCTCCTCAACAGTTTACTGTTGGGGAGTTTTTTTTTGGGCCCGCGGCCGCCCTTTTGAGTAGGGGCGGCCGCCGCTATGCTTCGGGGCTCGCTGCTCGCTCGGCCCTGCAGGCAGGCTTTGCCTGCCTTTGGTCTGGCCCTTCGGGCCACCCGCTCCGCAGCGCTGGGCCCTCAGCGGCCCTTCGGGCCTTCGCAGAAAAGCGGTATTCGTCGCTGCGCTCCTCATTCGTTTTCACGACCCCGCCCACCCGCCCCTCCTCGGGAGTCCCTAAGGAATCCCTCAGGGGTACTGTTGGCGGGGTTTTTTAGAGACTGTTTAAAATTTTGTGTATGGGTTAAAAAAGGGGTAAAGATTAGGAGGTTTAATATCAATTTAATTACTTAGAAAAAAAGTACCGCTATGGACAAGAAACAAGAAGAGTTATTAAACCGCCTACTAGGAGATGTGAAGAACATTGAGGAGCTAGACAAGCTAACAGATGACCTCAAAAAACGAGGAATTCAAAGTTTGTTAGAAGGAGAAATGTCAGCGCATTTAGGGTATGCTCGTGGCGAAGAAGTCCAAGGAGAAAATCGCAGAAATGGCCATTCTTCAAAGAAGATCAAGACGGAAAGTGGCAAATTACAAATAGAAATACCAAGAGATCGAGAGGGTAAATTTGACCCTGTAACAGTCCCCAAACACAAATCGATGACGGCTAAGCTGGAGAGTGTGATTACACTATTGTATGCTAAAGGTATGAGCCTGTCTGATATAGTAGAGTATATGGATGAAATTTATGGTCAGCAGTACTCTAAGAGTCAAATTACAACCATTACTAATAGCCTCTTAGATAGTATTCGAGAGTGGCAAAATCGGGTTCTTGATGAGAAGTATGCGATTCTTTGGATTGATGGGATTCACTATAAAATTAGAGAGGATGGGCAGATTAAAAGCAAGGTTTGCATGATTGTACTTGGGGTTAATTTAGCAGGCTATCAAGACATTATTGGCATGTATCTCTTTGAAAAAGAGACTGCTGCAAATTGGGCCACAACTTTGAATGACATTAAAACAAGAGGGGTAAAGGATGTTTTATTTATCTGCTCAGACAATCTAGCTGGCTTGGACCAAAGCGTTGAGGCCGTCTTTCCTCAGGCAGCTCATCAAATTTGTGTGGTCCATCAAATTCGCAATTCTATGAAGGTTGTTGAAGCCTCTAATAGAAGAAAAGTGGCCAAAGATATTAAGCTCATTTATACAGCTCCTAATGAAGCTGAGGCCAGAAATCGGCTTCAAGATTTTGAAGAAAAATGGGGTGATCGCTATCCTTACATCATTAAATCTTGGGAGAAAAACTGGGACAATCTCACTGTCTTTTTATACTATCCTCAAGAAATCAGAAAGCTTATTTATACCACAAATATTATTGAAGGCTTTAATGCTGGCCTGAGAAAATATACCAATAACAAACGCTCATTTCCAAATGATGCTGCGGCTATAAAATCTATCTATTTAGCCGCCATGCAAATTCAAAAACGATGGAAGGTCAAACGAGCTGGTTGGACCAAAGTTTTCAGCCAGCTTTGTGTCTGTTTCCCTGACAGAGTCATCTAAATTTTACCACTCGCCTCCTAGTCTCTATGACCAAATTTTATTCTGATACACAAAATCCTGAACAGTCCCGGTTTTTACAAAGAAACAACCCCATCTCCTAGGCCCTCAACTCCCAGGATTAAAAAACAACCGTCTAGCGCCCAGCTGCAGCCCAGCAACAAGCCTGGCCTTGCGCCAGCCTTCATCTGCAGTTGCAAAACGGTCCTATACAGTCGTTCAGAGGCAATCTGCAACTGCAAAACAGCTCTGGGGAATCCCTGGAGCTAATCTGCAACTGCAAAACAGCTCTATACAGTTGTTCAGAGCTAATCTGCAACTGCAAAACGGCCCTATACAGTCGTTCAGAGGCAATCTGCAACTGCAAAACAGCTCTGGGGATTCCCCAGAGCTAATCTGCAACTGCAAAACAGCTCTATACAGTTGTTCAGAGCTAATCTGCAATTTACAAACTCCTCCGGGCGTATCTCTAAGGTTCTATCTTTTTTTTCTGGACTCCCCCTACTATAGTTTAACTATAGCCGCTTAGAATCGAAATATAGCGGCCAACTAATTTTTGGACCAAAAAAAGGCGCAAAACTCAAGTTTTGCGCCCTTAATGAGACCTTCCTCTAGGCTTCCTTTTTTTTGGACCAAAAGCGCCTCCTGTCCAAAGCGCATCTTTGGCTATACCAATTTTTAAGCCCTAAGACTCAAAAACAATCTTGCCCAGGCTATCATCTCCTCGATGCTCTTGGCGCAAACGGCTCATTTCCTCTACCTCTTCCTTCAGGCGATCAAAGCGATAGACCAGTTGGTTTTGAGAATTTAAGCTCGACTCTCCCCCTAAGTCATGAATCACTTCCTGCATCAGGGCTTCTACCTGCTCCTCCTTGAGCTTCTCCTCGGTTTGGGCTTGGTCGTTGGCTACCTGGGTCAGCATCTTTAGACTAATAGGAACACGAACATGCTGAAAGATCACTTTCATCAATCGTTTGCGGGCATTTTCTTGCCGCTGCTTTCGCTTGAGGGGCAAGAGCCTAAAGTAGCGAAAAGCGGGAATCAAAAAGAAGAGCAGGGAATAAGTAAAGGGAATCGCCCCCAAAACGACTTGGGCCAAAAAGGGACCGTTCGCAATGGGAATATCAAATTCGGCAAAAAAGTTAGGCTGGGCCAAAAAGAAGAGCGAAAAAACCAAGTTCAAGCTATTCATGCCCACAATGGCCCAATTTCGTCCAGTTTTATTGCCCGTAAGTTCATATTCGGGCTCGTATTCATCCCAATAATAGATAATAGGGGCCTCATCGGGGCGGTTGGCCGAGCGGTTTAGCTGGCTAAAGTCGCCATAAAGGACCGCAGAACGCTCCGAAATCTTGGCTTGGCCATCATAACGGCCCAAAAGCTCTGTCATAAAGTTTTCGGCCTCATCTCTGCGCCAACCGGCCAAAGCCTGTAGCTCTGCAGTAGAAACCAAGCCCTTGTTTTCTTTTAGAAAACTGGCCACTTCTTTATGGTTAGCATAGGGATCTGGCTGATAGCGAACTGGTCCAAAAATAAAGTCATAAACAGAGGCCACAAAGCCTTTTTCCTCCTTAGAGCTTTTGCGATTTTTACGCAACTTGGCCAATTGGCCAGGCTTCTCTACATAATGTTTATAGGGATAACCATAGTCGTCGCGGCTGCGGTAGGTATAATCATAGCCCAAAATGGTACTCCACTCAAAAATGGAGATAAAAACTCGAAAAAGGACCAAAAAGAGCTTGCCTATTCCCCCCGATTTACTATCATTATCTGAGTTGCCCCCTTGCGATAAGAGACCGACAATCAAAGCAATCAGGATGACCACAAAAAGCACAAAATAAATGAGGAGAAAAACGGCCGTGACAATTCTATAGAAGATCTTGAAGCCTTTCCAGAACCAATCGGCAAACTCTGCTAGGCGTTCGCCAAAGCTTTTTTCTGTACGGCGGTGCAGGCCCGTAAAATCATAGATTAAATCGCCATTTTCGGTCACTTTGAGCTTGCAATCGTAGCGTTGCATCAGCTCTCGAATAGCCGACTCGCTCTCAATAATAGGCATACCCGTACTAGCGGCAGCATCCTCTAGGGTAAATTGTTGGTTGCTTTTGAGCAAGTATTTTTCTAGGCGAAGATTGACTTCTTTTTGTTCGTATGACATGGCTCCAATATTTGCGTTCCGAGGCGGCGAAGCCGCCGGCTTAGGGATGGATAGCGGTGCCGCGAAGCGGCAGACCAAAGTTTTTTGAGCGCAGCGAAAAAACTGCAGGGCCGAGCAGACCTGCGAGCCGCGGCACAGCCCGGCCCGCCCGCAGGGCGGGCAAGCCCCTAAAAAAACAGCAGCCTAGAAAAATAGACTGCTGCATCTTGTTTTAGGTCCAGCCCAATTTCTGGAATAAGGTATAAATTTTTAGGCCCAAATAGGCATCTGTGGCGGCATAAAAGTTTTGGGCTTGGCTGAGGGGCTCTCGCTCCCAGTTCGAGGTCTGTTGGGATTTCGAAATCCGTTTGCCCAGAAAAATCGCCGTAAGATTGCGGGCCCCCATTTGCTGAATGCCGTTGGCCTTGGCAATATCGGCAATGTCCTTAAAGCCCTTGGCTTTAAAGGGCCGCAGCCGCTGCAAATCACGGATGTCGTCTCGGAGAGCGGGGCCTGCCTTGACAATTTTGGGGTTCTCGAAGAGGGCCTTGAGGCCATCGCTAAAGCCAGATTTGAGGTTGCGAATCAGAAAAACCTTATCGGGCATGGCCAATTGGATGAGCGAAACGGGATGATATTCGCCCTTGCGAAAAGAGGGTTTACTCTCGGTATCAAAGCCCAAAATTTTGCATTGATTGAGGGCCAAAAGGGCCTCTTCTAGCTGCTCTTCGGTTTCTATGGTAATAATTTCGCCCTCAAAATGCCAGAGGGGGAGTTCGTTGACCTCTGCTTTAGAGATCTTGACGGGGTATTGCATGTTAATGAGTTTATTGGGGCCGTTTTATGGCCCAAATGAGGTAGTTTAGCTTAGTTCTTTAAAGGCGCGGTATAAATCGGCCCATTCTTTCCGCTCTTTGACCACCGTTTCTACATATTCTTGCCAGGCTTCTTGGTCTTGGCTGGGGTCTTTGACCACCGCACCAATCAGGCTAGAGGCCAAATCTCTGGCCCGCAGTTCGCCATCGCCAAAATGAGCGGCTAGGGCTTGGCCATTATTGACCACCGAAATCGCCTCGGCGGTACTGAGGGTAGAGCTGGGCTGCTTGATTTTCTGACGGCCATCTTGGGTCACGCCCGAACGCAGTTCTCTAAAAATCGTCACTAGGCGCTCAATCTCTTTGAGTGGGGCCATTTTGGCGGGAATCTCTAGGGCGGCGCCCAGCTTTTCTACTCGCATTTTGACAATCTTGACCTCCTCTTCCAAAGAAGCGGGCAGGGGCAAAACGACGGTATTAAAGCGGCGTTTGAGGGCCGAAGAAAGTTCATTGACGCCCTTGTCACGGTCGTTGGCCGTGGCAATCAGGTTAAAGCCTTTTTGGGCCTGAACTTCGGTGTTGAGTTCGGGAATCGGCAGTAATTTCTCCGACAGCATCGTAATGAGGGTATCTTGCACATCGGCGGGCACACGGGTCAATTCTTCTAGTCGGGCAATGGCCCCATCTTGCATCGCCCGCAGCAGGGGAGAGGGCACCAAAGCCTCTGCAGATGGGCCTTTGGCCAACAATTGCGCATAGTTCCAGCTATAGCGCATGGCCTCTTCGCCAAGGCCGGCCGTGCCCTGCACCAAATAGGTCGAGCTGCCGCTAATGGCCGCGGCAATATTCTCGCTGACCCATGATTTTGCCGTACCGGGCACCCCCATCAACAGCAGGGCGCGGTCGGTGGCTAGGGTGGCTACGGCCAGCTCAATCAAGCGGCGGTTGCCAAAATATTTGGGCTCAATTTCGGTCCCATCTTCCAAGCTTCCGCCCATAACAAACTGCACCACCGCCCAAGGCGAAAGCGCCCAATTATGGGGTTTGGGGTAGCTATCCATTTTTTTGAGGGCCTTGAGTTCCTCTGCATAAAGCACCTCGGCATGAGGGCGCAACAATTGTTCTGCTGCCTTTTTTCGCTTAGCCATATAGTATTGTATTAGATAATCGTCAAGCTATTTTTTTGGGGCCTCCCGCCTTCGGCGGGCGCTACGTTTCGCAGCTCGCAAGTCTGCTCGGCCCTGCGGCGCGGGGCGCCTTGGTCTGGCCTACGGCCACTGCTCCACATCGCTAGGCCTGCGGCGGCTTCGCCGCCTGTCCGCTGCAAGTCCCTAAAGGGCCTTGAGTTGGGCCAGTTCTTTACGGAAAGAGATTTGGGCGCTAAATTGGTCCAATTCCTTTTGCCAGGAATAATCCAGTTGAGGCCAGTCATTAAGTAGTTCTTTGTCCTCAAACAGACTTTCGTCTAGGGCAAAGGCCGCTCGTTTGAGCAGGGTTTTGTGGTTCCACTGAAAAACGGAAAAGCCCTGGGCCAAACTGATTTTCATGGCCTCTAAAACCTGCCGGCCCAATTCGGCCTCCCAGCTTTGGCCCTCTTGCAAAAGCAACTGCATAATAGGATCTTCATCATCTATGCTTCTTTTGCCCGAGGCCCGAAGGTAAGCCATGGCCAATTCATTAAAAAATGAACTGGGCAAATCATAATACAGAAATTCTAGGGAAAAGAAAAGGGCTTGTTTCCCTTTAGGTTCATTTTGCATAAAGAGCTGATGAAAGGCCATCAGCCAATCTAAATCTTTGAGGCGGTGGGCGGCCTTGCTCCAGCCCCAAATCAAAGCCTGCCGATAGTCAGAGTTTAGGGCCAACTGCAGGCAAGCCATAGGCGAAAGTTCCCAGTTTTTGGCCCAATAACTGGGCGCTACCGAGGCGATCATTTGCGCCAGCCAATTGCTGTTTTTCCCTTCGCTAAAGGCTTGGTAATGCTCCCGAATGCCATCTTTTTTGAGCTGGGTACTCAGTTTTTCGGGAGCGGCTACCTTTAGTAGTTCTCCATCATACTGAATCAGTTGTTCGAGGGCGGTTTGCATTCGCTTTTCGAGGGCGGTATTGGGCAAAAGCAATAAAAGCTCTACAGCGGCTTGCCTGATCTCTTGGCGGCGGTCGTTTTGGACCTCCTCCAGAAAGGCTTCATCAGCCTTAGAGAGCTCAATATGCAGCAGTTCGAGCACTTCTAGACGCTGTTTTTTGCTCCATTCTTTCCAATACTGCTGAATCACTTTTAGGGCATTGGCGGGGTCCAAGCGTCGCTCTTGCTGTAGCCAAAAGAGCAGGCTAGAGAAGTCGGCTTGGGCCAATTCTTCTTCCTGCAATTCTTTGATGGCGGCATAGGACCAACTTCTTTTGAACTGGGCTAAATAGCGGCCCGTTTGTCCCAAAACAGAAATAATAGCGGGCCGCAATTCTTTGTGGCGGCTGCCAAAGGTTAAGATATCGGCTAAATTATCGGGCGCCACTCGCCAGTTTTGGCTATGGGCCAAATCGATCCAGGCGGGCAAGAGTTCTTCTTGTCTGCGGCTAAGGATTTGTTGCAGCATCCAGCTGGCTTTTTGGGGTGCGGCCTGCTGCTCATCCTGAATTTTCTTGGTTTTTTGGGCTTCTTCGGGCAGTTGGCCCAGGGGCAGCTCTGCTTTCTTAAAGAGCGATTGGGCCGCCAAAGCCTGCAAATATTGGAGCTCTAGTTGTTCTTGGCCAATCTGCTGCAGTTGCCAATGCTCCAATTGGAGCTGGCTTTCTTTGGGTAAGGGGCCCGCTTGGGCGCTGCCCAATAAAAGTTGTTTGATGATGAGGTTCCAGCTTTGCATAAAACTTAAAGCGCTTGAGGTTGACCTTGTTTAAAGATAGAAAGGGGACGGAATTGGCCGTTTTGCCATTCGCCAATCAGATGAATGTCGGCTTCGGCGGCATAGGCCAAGATGCGCCAGAGGCTCTGCTCTATTTTGGTCTGAAAGGGAAGAAATTGCCCATTTTGGTCCAAAAGGATAAAACGTTCATCGGCCTGCTGTTCTAAGCGAAGGTTTTGGACCAAGAACAATTGGTAATTGAGCCAGGGGTTTTTCCCTAGGGCTTGGGCGTATTCTGTTTGGGCTTCCTGCCAGTTTTCGGCCATCCGAATTTGGAAGGGGCCTTTTTGAGCGCTTTGCTGCTGCTCTTGCAAGATAGCTCTTTGGGGGTAGGCACTGGGATAATAGTAGAGTTTTGCGCTTAAGAGCTGGCCCAAAAAGTAGTTTTGCTCAAACCCACGGCTACCAAAGCTATAATCAATGAGTAGGGCGTTTTTGCCTGTTTGCAGGCCTTGCAGCCAAACTCTGCGCATATTTCGGCCTTCTGCATCAATTTCTTCTAGTTGGGCCAAGACTAGCCACTGATCTTCAATGGGGGCGTTTTGGGCCACAATATCTTTTTTGCGCTGCACTCGGCCCAGGGCATCCAGTAAATCTTCTAGCTGTAGGGGCGAGAGCTTCTCTCTTTGCTTAAAGCTTTGCAGCAGCAGTTGCAGCTCGCCAATTTTCTGGCCCAGAAAATCCATCCAGTTGCTTTGAAAGGGAAGGAGTTGGGCGGTTTCTCGCAGGGCATAAGCCAGGCGGCTCATTTTTGCATCGGTCATTTTTTGGGCCAGCTGTTCCCAAAAGCTTTTGTCTTGGACGGGCAATTGGGCAAATCCCTGTCGGCTGAAATCTTGTAGCCATTGTTCTAGTTCTTCCATGCCGGCTTCCATTTGGGCTAGTTTTTTGGCTTGGCGCTTGGCTTTGGCCAAGCGCTTTTTTTCTAGCTCTTTTTGGTCCAGCGCTGCAGCGGGGCTTGTTTTGGCCGTTTGGGGTTGCTGCTGCAGATACCAATGGAGGATATTTTTTGGGGGCGTTTTTTGCCGAAAAAGCGGGGCAGATTCGGTAAAAAGGAAGAGCAGGGCTAGGGCGTGTTTGCAATGTACTTGTCTTTGGGCGCAGTTGCAAAGCAGTTCTGGCCCTTTGAGGTAGATCTTAACTTCATAGGCCATACTGCCGATGCCGGCTCCTTTGCAATAGCCCCAGATACAATCTTCATAGCGGCCCAGGGACTCCCATTTTGGGGCCTGGGCAAGTCGACGTGCACGATTTTCGGTAGCTACATCTGGGGCAAGGGCAGAAATTTCTGAGGGCGTCCAATTCATGGGCAAAAGAGAATATTTTTGGGCTTTAAATGTACAAAATAGCAGTGAAGAATGGAAGGTCTTGGCCTAGCGAATCAGCAAATGGCCTTTTTCCCAAAAGAGGCGGAAGAGGGGTTTCTTTTTATCGTAAAAGCTACTTAAAGGGGTGCCTAGGTCAATTTGCAAGGGATTTTGGCCCAATTCCAACTGGTAAAATGCGCCCTGCTTGCTAATTTTGGCCCCTTTGGGGAGCCGTTCGGCCAATTCGGCCCAGCTTTTTTCTTGCAAAACATCTTTGGTCAGCTCCCAATTTCTGCGATTTTGCTGATAAACGCCTAGGGTGAGCGTTTGGCCATTTTCGTTTTGTTCTTCGGCCCAGACCATCAGTTGCATATTGGGGTAATAGGTTAGCACTTGAAAGTAGAGGCTGAGCTTTTTGCCATCTCCCGAAAAGTCGTCAAAAAAGACCTGCATGGCTTGGTAGCGCTGCATTTCTCGGCCGGCTAAACTAAGGCCAGAGGGGAGTGGAGTGGGCTCATTTTCGGCCAGAAAATAAATGCCTGTTTGTTCGTCTTGGGTAAAGGGCAATTCCTTTTGTCGTTGGGGGAGGTTATTTTGGGCCAAAAAGTCGCGATAAATGCCATTAACGGCCTCGATGAGTTGTTCGGGATTGCGTTTGCTGGCATTTTGTTGTCGCATATCGGCAAAGCTACGCAACTTATCTTCTCGGTAGTAGATGCCGTCTAGGCGGCCTTTTTGGCCCCAGCGTGCCCGCAAAAATAGTCGCCAACTTTGGGGGCTTTCCTGGCTTTCAAAGGACCAATATTGCCCTTCCTGATGATATTCGCCAATTAAGGGGAAGCGTTGTCTGCGGTTAATATCTATATAATAGGCTTCTAGTTGCCCATCGGCCTTTTCGGTCCAAATAAGCTCCATGGGTTCGCCACCCAAAATCCCTTTATAGACTTCATAGTATTGTGCCTTGGCCCAAAGGCTAAGCAAAAGGAAACAACAACTGAAATAAATCTTTTTCATATTCTTCAACTAATTTTTTCTGTTTTTGGGGGCTGCCCCTTCCGCTGGGTTAAAACCCAGCGCAAAGCGGTATCGCTTTGCGAAGCTATATAAAATGAGGGTTGAAACCCTCATGAATTATCGGTCGGGTCGGGCTCTGTCGTGGCTTGCAGGTCTGCTCGGCCCTGCACTGCCTTTGGCAGTTTGGTCTGCGGCTTCGCCGCCCCACTTTCCATCCCTCAGCCGAGTCGCTTCGCTCCTTGGCGGGCGCTTTGCGCCCTTTGGTCCAAAGGTACAAAAAAACGCAAGGCCATCCAGATAAGATGAGCTTGCGTTTTGCAGGCGGCGCAGCCGCCGCAGGCAAAAGCCAAATAGAAGTCCTGTCTCTTCTATCCTTTGATTTAATTTCTTGCTATTCATCGTTATTTTTTGCGGCCATAGCGAGGGCTATGCCTTTAAAAAATGCCTTGACTAGCTTAAAATTTTTATCAAAGAATGGTCGAAGCGCAGAACTTCCATTTGGCCTAGCGATGTGTAAGGGTGGCCGTTAGGCCAGACCCAGCAGGCGAAGCCTGCGCAGGGCCGAGCAGACCTGCGAGCCCTGAAACGTAGCGCCGCAGCTTTGCTGCGGAGGCCCCAAAAAAGGATTAGACTTGCACGGCCATAATGGCTTCATAGGCAGAATCCCAGAGCATTTTCCGCATTTGCAGGGCTTGGAGGACATATTGTTCGGCTTCGGCCCATTTTTCGGGATCTTGGCCACAGAGTTGGGCCGTCATAGAGAGGGCCAGGTGGCTGTGGTGGTCGCCATCCACCTCAATGTGGCGGTCTAGATAATACTTAAAGAGGCTGAGGTCGTTGGGAAAGCGGGCGTTGAGGTCGTCTACCATGGCTTGGAACATATCGGGGATCAGGTCCTCGCGGCCAAAAGTGAAAACGGCCGCCATGATATGGGGTTTGCCTGTGGCGATCACCTCAAAGGTAAAGTTGACAAACTTTTGGGCGCCCTCGGGAATCTTGGCAGTTTGCAGGGCTTCTTTTACCGTTTGGCCTTCTTCAAGGGCCTTTAGCAGGGCTTGAATTGGGCCTAGATCGGCCTCGGCCTTTTGCATTGCCTGCAGATAGAGCTCAAAATGGCTAATATGGCTGCCATCGGGCAGTTCGTCAGACTCTTCGCCCACCACAATTTCATTGATGAGAAAGCGGGTTTCGGCATTGCCTGTTGGGCGCCAGGGGAGCTGCATGCAGGTCAGCTCAATTTGCAGGGCTTTGAGCAGCGACATAAAGTCCCAAACGGCCAGCACATGATGCTGCATAAAGGGGTGCAGCTCTTCGGGCTTTTGGATACTTTTATAGAGTGGGTGTTGGATAATTTGCGCTTCGATGGGCGCAATTTTGGCCTGAAGGGCCTGAATTTCCTTGGGTAGATTGGCCATAAAGTGGTATAGATTATTCTTCGTCAATAAGTTCTATATCAAACCCATAATCTTCAATGGTTTCGATAATTTTTTCGGCTTTGATATCATCGCCTTCCGCATAGAGTTTTTTATCGGCATCGGCTAGGTCGAGCCGCCAATTCAGTCCGGGAATAGCGTTGAGTTCATCTTGCACTTTGGCTTGGCAGTTGGCGCACTGCAAACTGGTTTTAAAAACGAGTTTCTTCATTTTAGAGCGTACTTTTAGAGTAGAATAGAAAAAGGAGAAATTGGTTTAGTTAATATCTCGATTTTCGTCTTTTAGGTGTTGTAGCAGCAATTTATCTAGGGGATCGGCTAGGGGTTCTGCATTGGGGGGCTGAGGGTTTTCCTCTTGGGTTTCTATGCTAAAGTGGTTATTAAACTCCTCTTCGCTTTGTTGCATTTCTAGGAGCATTTTGCCAAAGTCATGCACTTGTTCGAGGTGTTCGTAGGATAATTTTTCGATAAGTTCACGACATTTATTTTGTAAATCTTGCTTAGTCATCAGCTTGTTTTTTTTGCAATTTGTAGATCGTTCGCCAAAAGTAGAGGTTTAATTTGATGAGTAGGTAGAAGAGAAAGGCAAAGGGGCGGAGCAGTTGAAAAAATATATTTTTGCGCAGGGAGATGGCTGGGGTATAGAGGTTGAAAAGGCCGTAGTAGAGTTTTGTTTGGTAGTTGAGGACCACTTTTCCATCTTGTTGATATTGTTCAAAGAGGATGCGCAGGCCTTTTCGGGCGCGTTCGTATTCTTCTTGTTCTAGGCCAAAGGCTTGGGGGCAAGCTTGGTAGTGGGCTTCTAGTAGGGGCCAATCGAGTCGGAGCTGATTGGCAAAGCTTTGGGCTTTGTAGTTGCTGGGATAAAGTTGGTCAAAGTTTTCTTTTTGGGGGAGGTGGGGGTAGCTGTTTGGGCCGTGTAATTGTCTGAAAAACTGGCTAAAGGCCCAAGAAAAGCTGCGTTCATTTTGGTCCTCTAGTTCGTGTCTGAGTACAAAAACATAGCTATTGAGGCGAAGCAGGCGTTGGAGTTCTTTTTTCCAAGCGGCAGGGGAGGCGGGCAGGGGGTCTAGAATACAGACCATATCGATACTATCATCATCTAGTGGAAGTTGGGCTAAATCGCCTTTTTGCATCCATATTTCTTGGCTGGGGTCTAGTTCTTCGGCTAGGGAGATGGCGGCCTGATCGGGCAGGAGCAGGCAAAGCAGATGCAGGCGTTTTTTCCAATGCTTAATAAGTTGTAGGGCATCGGCACCGACACAAAGGGCCAGGTAGCGGCGAGAAATCTGCAGTTCTTCGCTTAGAAAGTCGAAAAGGCTGATCGGGATTTTGGGGTGGGCCATCAGTTGGGCCCGATAGTTCTTGGCCATTTAGTCTTGTTTTTGAGTAGATGGCAGCGGCTGGCTGCGGGACTGTGCTGGCTGTTTTTTTCGGCCCAATTTGCGCCAGTTTTCCCAGATTAGCCGAGCATCTTCTGACCAATAATAGTCTTTGGCATAAAATAGATTGATGCGGTGGAGGCTGTGTTCTTCATCGGGCAGTTGGGGCAGGCTATCGGCAGGGGAGAGGACTGAAGGGCGGAGCTTGGGCAGATGCTGTAGTTTGCTGTCTCCCTTGGCATAGCCCAGCCAGCTTTTTTGGCCCCAAAAAACAGCCCAAGCATTGGCGATAAAGCCGAGGGGAGAGGCGCAGCTCCAAGCTAAAATAGGAGAAAAAAGCAGGAAAATGAAACTGCTGCTCAAATCCAACAGCCTTTTGTTGCGTTTGGCCATGGTTTCGGCAATCTTGAAGCCCAGCTCTAGGGTATAGAGGTCGCCTGCAGAGTTTTTGGAGTTGGAGCCCACAATGCTCAGGCTGTCTTCGGCCACAATTTTATAGGCGACTTCTGGTCCCAAGCGGTTCATCCAATAAATGATTTGTTCGGCCCGCAGGTCTTTGGCGCAAAAGATAATCTCTTTGATTTTATAGATTTGGACCAGCTCTTCTAGTTGGTAGATCGCCCCCAAAAACTGCTTGAAGTCGGCCTCAGATTCGCTAGGCGCTACGGTGCCAATGAGGTTATTTTGCACTCTAGCTTTATAGAGTAGGCGTTGCACGCGCTCGCTTTCCGACAAGCTGCCCAAAATGACTACATTATGCAGTTGTTGGCCTTGTTCTAATGGTCCCTTACCCAAAAGGGCCAAGAGATAGCGCCAGCTCCAACTGCTGCCAATGGCCCAAATCGTGCCCAGTACAATCAGCATACGAGAGGCCCGAAGATGGGAGGGTAAAAAACCATAAACCGCCGCAATGAGCAGGCTGCCCAAGGCAAAGCCCGAGACCAGTTGTCCCGCCTTGAGCTTTTGGTCATAGACCCCACGAAAAAAGGCGGTGGTCAGCCAAATGCCTATATAAAGCGGATAGTTAAAGTAGATTAAGCTGGGCTTAAAGTAATCGGGATCATCAAAACGGAGATTGGCCCAAATATCTTTGAGCAAAAAGAGGCCAATAAAGATGAGCAAAGCATCCAATAATAAGGGAAACAAGCGCTTGCTCCAATTGGCCAAAAGCGTAAGGCTGGCCCGAAAATAAATGGCGGCCCGCAACATGCCCACATAAAGCCCAGCCTGAGGACCACCAAAATGCTTTTGGGCAAAAATAATCATGGCATTATAAAAGGTCTTGACATAATTCAAGCTGCCCTTTTTGGTGCTTTCTCCCTTATAATGAATAATGGTGGTGCCCGCAAAATAATAATTCTTATAGCCCGCTTGGACCACCCGATAAGAGAGGTCAATATCCTCTCCATACATAAAAAAGGCCTCATCCAAGTAGCCGATTTGCTCCAAAACAGATTTGCGCAAAAGCATATAGGCCCCCGAAAGTACTTCAATTTCATGAGTCTCATCGGCGCTGAGGTAGCCCAAATGATAACGATTGAAGCGAGTGGATTTGGGAAAGAGCTTAGAGAGCCCAAAGGCTTTGTAAAAGGCCACTTCAGGACTAGGAAATCCCCGCTTAGATTCGGGCAAAAAACAGCCCTTGCCATCAATCATTTTTACGCCTAAACCGCCTGCTTCAGGATGCGCATCCATAAAGGCCAAGGGAGCCGATAAACTATCTTCTCGGATAACGGTATCGGGGTTGAGCAAAAGCACATATTCTCCCTTGGCTTGCGCAATTGCTTGGTTGTTGGCCTTAGAAAAGCCCAAGTTTTGGCTATTGGCCATGAGCTTGACCTCAGGAAACTTCTCCCGCAACATTTGCACAGAATCATCTACTGAGTTGTTGTCTACCACAAAAACCTCTACGGCTAAGCCCTTGGCGGCCTTACGAACGGCCAAGAGCGCCTGCTCCAAAAAATATTTCACATTGTAGTTGACAATGACAATGCTCAGTTTCATGCTCAATTTAGCTTTGTTTGTAGGGCAAACGGCCCAAAATAGAACGCCCTAAGGTCAGCTCATCCGCATATTCTAGCTCTCCACCAAAAGAAACCCCTCGGGCAATGGTCGAGATTTTAATCGTTTTGCCTTCTAGCTGCTTAGAGATATAATAAACGGTAGTATCGCCCTCAATGCTAGGGCTCAGGGCCATAATTAGCTCTTCTACCTCATCTTTTTCAATGCGCTCTATCAAAGAGGCAATCTCAAGTTCGTCGGGGCCAATGCCATCAATGGGCGCAATGAGCCCCCCCAAAACATGATAGGTTCCCTGAAATTGCTGGGTGTTTTCAATGGCCATGACCTCCTTAATGCTTTCTACCACACAAATAACTTGCTTGCTGCGGGCAGGCGATTGGCAGATGCTGCAGATTTCTTGGTCCGAAATATTATGGCATTTTTGGCAAAACTGAATCTTTTGCTTCATATCGAGCAGGGCCTTGGCAAAATCAACCACCTCCTCTTCTTCGGCTTGCAAGAGGTGTAGGGCCAAACGAAGGGCCGTTTTGCGGCCAATACCCGGCAGTTTGCTAAAGGCTTGTACGCCTTCTTCTAATAGTTGAGAGGAAAGGGGCATCGCTACTTTATTTCAAAGAAATTTTAGAATGGGCGCAAGATACAAAATTTGTAAGTTTTCTTTTTGTGCAGATCGAGGAGAAGAATTTGGGGCTGCCCCTTCCTGCGGTCGGGTCGGGCTGTGTCAGGGCTCGCAGGTCTGCTCGGCCCTGCGCGGGCTACGCCCGCTTGGTCTGGCCTAACGGCCACCCTTATCCATCCCTCAGCCAAATAAGGCAGCGCTGCGCGCCTTTTAATAGTTAATTGGGCCGAAGCCGCCCGCCCAAAAGGGAACTAGCCCGATGAGCGGCCTACTTGCCTGTAGCAGGGCGGCGCAGCCGCCGACCCAGGGCTAAACGAACTGCAGCCCGCAGGGCCGAGCAGGCCTGCGAGCTGCGAAAGGGAAGGACCCTAGGGCGCTTTGCGCCCTAGGGGAGGCCCCAAAAAATTCATTCCTTAATGAAAATAGCGGAAATCATGCTGGTTTTCGATCTTCTGAAGACTTTCAAAAATGAGCTGAATCACATGCTTGACATCTTCCTTATGGGCCATCTCTACGGTGGTGTGCATATACTTGAGGGGCAGTGAAATAAGGGCCGAGGGCACGCCTGCGTTGGAGTAAGCAAAGGCGTCGGTATCGGTGCCCGTCACTCTAGAAGAAGCCGAGCGTTGGAAGGGAATTTCCTTCTCTTGGGCCGCCTCAATAATAAGCTGGAGCAATTTGTTGTGCACCGCAGGGGCATAAGTGAGATCGGGGCCATCTCCGCCCTTGATATCGCCATGTTTGGCAATGCTCACTAGGGGCGTGTGGGTGTTGTGGCAAACATCAGTGACGATAGCCGCATGAGGTTTAATGCGGTTGGCAATCATTTGAGCACCGCGGAGGCCCACTTCTTCCTGAACGGCATTGACGATATAGAGCGCAAAGGGTAATTTGACCTGTTCCTCATGTAGCAAACGGGCCACCTCGGCAATGCAGAAACCGCCCATGCGGTTATCGAGGGCGCGGCCCATATAAAAGCGGTCATTGAGGACCTCAAACTCATCGTCGAAGGTAATCACACAACCCACATGAATGCCCATTTCTTCTACTTCTTCTTTAGAATCGGCTCCCACATCAATAAAAATATTGTCGAGTTTGGGGGCCAATTTAGCATCCTCGCCACGGCGAGTATGGATAGCGGGCCAGCCAAAAACGCCGCGGACAATCCCTTGGGGCGTATGGATATTGACACGTTTGGAGGGGGCAATCATGTGGTCAGAACCGCCATTGCGAATCACTTTGAGGTAGCCATCTTTGGTAATTTGATGCACAAACCAAGAGATTTCATCGGCATGGGCCTCAATGACCACACGGTAGTCGGCAGTGGGGTTGATCACACCCACTACGGTGCCGTAGTTATCGACAAAATACTCATCGATATAGGGTTTAATATAATCTAGCCAAAGTTTTTGGCCAGGGGTTTCGAAGCCCGTAGGCGAAGCATTGTTGAGGTATTTGGCCAAAAATTCTTCAGAAGCTGGCGTGATAATATTCATAAATTGTGACATTTTGATGAGGCCCTTAGGGCCTTGATTTTTGATCTAAAACAAGCTTAAATATAAGCTTTTCCCGCTCATTGGCAAGGACAGATAAAACAAAAAAATAAAGCCTTAGTTTGCAGCAGCTTAGGCGGCTGCTGTAAAATAAAAGTTAAGGAAACTTAAACTTTAAGACAATAGGGCTTTTAAAATCAAACAGAATAAATTATCTTGCTAAGGCAAACGAACCGCATATATTACTGCGATTTTAAAACCAAAACAGCAATCTATTATGAGAATTCTACAACAGAAACTTTTTCTTTTTGCCTGCCTGCTTATGGGCTTCGGTCTATCTGCCCAGCAGTTGGAGCACCCCATGTTGGTAGAGGTCAACTCGCCCTCTAACTTGGCGGGTTCTTATATCTATGGTTTTCAGTCGGATTGGGGACCTACCTCTTTGGCTGCAAGTGTAACTGGAGAGGCCGTTTGGGCCAGAACTGCAGTAGGCGATTCTATTTCTTGTGACTCTGTAGTCAATGATTTGACGGGCAAGATCGCCCTTGTTCGCCGTGGCGCTTGTAACTTTAGCCTAAAGGCCCTAAATGCACAAACTCAAGGAGCTATTGGTTGTGTGATTTGTAATAGCCAGCCCGGTGGTGGTGTAATTAACATGGCCGGAGGTACTTCTGGTGCTTCGGTAACCATCCCCACGGTAATGTTGAGCTATGAAGACTGTGAGCTTTTGGCCAATGCCATTACTGCCGGCGACTCTGTAAGCATGACTTTCCGTAAGCCTGCTATCGCTAATGCGGTAGGTACTTTTGCCTATGGTACGCCAGAGGACCACATCCAAACGCTAGATGGAATCAATGTAGATGTAATCAATGCTAGCGCTTCTTCTGCTAGTGCTACAGTTACCGCTATTGTAACTGATCCTGCTGGGGCTACTCAAACTTTGACAGAAACCCTAACTATTGATGCCGATACTACTGTTAATGTAACTTTCACACAGACTTATACGCCTGTAGATACGGGGATGTATCAAATGGCTTTCTTTAGCTCTTTGGCTAATGATACTGTATTTGAAAACTTCCGCATTACAGAGCATAGCTTTACACTTGATGAAGGCGATGAAGATGAGTTCACTTGGATCGGGGTAACTGACCAAGGCTTTGCCGATGCTGGCTACCGCTTTGATATGGGGAATGCTTATATCGCTGGTCCCAATGGTGGTTCCGCAGCTTGGGCTTCTTTTGCACTAGACAATGGTTCTGAGTTTATTGGCCGTTTTTTCGATATCATACTTTATGATATTACTGGCGCTACTGGTCAAGATGCAGATTACTCTACTTATAGACCTGTCGGTGCTGCTCGGCACTTCATCACTGCTGCTGATACCCTACCCAATACAATTATCACTGATCGTTTGTACGACGTCTATGATGGAGCCGATACTGTTGTTTTGACCGCCAACACCCAGTACCTCCTTGTGGTAAAATACCAAGGGGATAGCACAATTCCTACTTCTCCTCGCTTTACTTATGGCGGAACTGGAGATTTCATTAGCCTAGGTTCTACGGTATATACTGACCGTCTCTATCCTGGTGGATTTACTGGTGGCTACCGCCCCGTTATCCGTCTACATCAAGCTGCTTTTATGGCAGGAACGGCAGTAACGCCTGTTGCTCAATTGGACCAAAACAGCTTGGCTGTTTTCCCCAATCCTGCTAAGGACTACCTCAATATTCAGTTGTCTCTAGAGGAGCAAATGGATGCTCAAATTAGCTTGATCGATATCCGTGGACAACGTCTTCAGGAAATTAGCTTGAATGGCGCTCAAAACCAAACGGAGCAAATCAATATCAACGACTTGCCTGCTGGTGTCTACTTTATCCGCTTGGCCACTAGCGAAGGAATTGCGGTTAAGGAGTTCATCAAGCAATAGTAGATAGATCTTAAAAAGCTGTACACAATAGCTTTCAGTGCCGTCTCCCGACAAAGGAGGCGGCTTTTTTTGTGCCCTCTCTTTTTTTTAAGATATTCGCCCCCTAACCAAAATACAATAACTGTGAAGTGGGTTTATTTTTTACGCCATGCCAAATCTTCTTGGGAACAGCCCGAACTAGACGATATTGATCGCCCGCTCAACCCCAGAGGAGAGGAGGCCGCCCAACTCATGGCCCAGTTGTTTAAGCGCAGAGAGCTGCCGCTGGACCATATTCTCTGCTCTCCAGCAGAGCGCTGCCAACAAACGGCTCTGCATTTTTGCCAAGCCCTTAATCGCCCCGCTGGCGATATCGAAATTAGTTATCGCCTCTATGAGGCCGAGCTCCCACAGGTCTACCAACGCCTCCGAGAGTTGCCCAATCATATCAATAAGGTCCTGGTTGTGGGCCACAATACTAGCGCCACCAACTGGGTCAATGCCTTCAAGCCAACGCCCATCGATAACCAACCCACGGCCGGCCTGAGCCTAACCATTTTTAGTATCAATGATTGGCAGCTACTAGACCGCAGCAATGGAGAGTTCGCTTTTTGGGATTACCCCAAGCTCTATAAAAAGAAGTACCGACAACTAGATTTAGATCTACAGCCCCCCTTAGAAGAAAAAGAATTTTAGGAATAATTTGGGGCCCGCGGCCAACTAGCTGAATGCTAGTTGGCCGCCGCTATGCTGCGGGGCTCGCAAGTCTGCTCGGCCCTTCGCTGGCTGCGCCAGCTCGGTCTGGCCTGCGGCCACCCGCTCCGCAGCGCTGGGCCGCTCAACAGCTATTTCTAAGCTAGATTTCCCGCTTCGGCCAAGGAAAAAGGCGCAAAACCTAGGTTTTGCGGAGACTGTTTAAAATTTTGTGTATGGGCTAAAAAAGGGGTAAAGATTAGGAGGTTTAATATCAATTTAATTACTTAGAAAAAAAGTACCGCTATGGACAAGAAACAAGAAGAGTTATTAAACCGCCTACTAGGAGATGTGAAGAACATTGAGGAGCTAGACAAGCTAACAGATGACCTCAAAAAACGAGGAATTCAAAGTTTGTTAGAAGGAGAAATGTCAGCGCATTTAGGGTATGCTCGTGGCGAAGAAGTCCAAGGAGAAAATCGCAGAAATGGCCATTCTTCAAAGAAGATCAAGACGGAAAGTGGCAAATTACAAATAGAAATACCAAGAGATCGAGAGGGTAAATTTGACCCTGTAACAGTCCCCAAACACAAATCGATGACGGCTAAGCTGGAGAGTGTGATTACACTATTGTATGCTAAAGGTATGAGCCTGTCTGATATAGTAGAGTATATGGATGAAATTTATGGTCAGCAGTACTCTAAGAGTCAAATTACAACCATTACTAATAGCCTCTTAGATAGTATTCGAGAGTGGCAAAATCGGGTTCTTGATGAGAAGTATGCGATTCTTTGGATTGATGGGATTCACTATAAAATTAGAGAGGATGGGCAGATTAAAAGCAAGGTTTGCATGATTGTACTTGGGGTTAATTTAGCAGGCTATCAAGACATTATTGGCATGTATCTCTTTGAAAAAGAGACTGCTGCAAATTGGGCCACAACTTTGAATGACATTAAAACAAGAGGGGTAAAGGATGTTTTATTTATCTGCTCAGACAATCTAGCTGGCTTGGACCAAAGCGTTGAGGCCGTCTTTCCTCAGGCAGCTCATCAAATTTGTGTGGTCCATCAAATTCGCAATTCTATGAAGGTTGTTGAAGCCTCTAATAGAAGAAAAGTGGCCAAAGATATTAAGCTCATTTATACAGCTCCTAATGAAGCTGAGGCCAGAAATCGGCTTCAAGATTTTGAAGAAAAATGGGGTGATCGCTATCCTTACATCATTAAATCTTGGGAGAAAAACTGGGACAATCTCACTGTCTTTTTATACTATCCTCAAGAAATCAGAAAGCTTATTTATACCACAAATATTATTGAAGGCTTTAATGCTGGCCTGAGAAAATATACCAATAACAAACGCTCATTTCCAAATGATGCTGCGGCCATAAAATCTATCTATTTAGCCGCTATGCAAATTCAAAAACGATGGAAGGTCAAACGAGCTGGTTGGACCAAAGTTTTCAGCCAGCTTTGTGTCTGTTTCCCTGACCGGGTCATCTAAATTTTACCACTCGCCTCCTAGTCTCTATTGACCAAATTTTATTCTGATACACAAAATCCTGAACAGTCCCGTTTTGCGCCTTTTTTTATGCCCAATTGTTAGCACTTTGTTAAAAACTGAAAAAACGCAACAAAATGAAAAAAGGCAAAAGTTATGTCTGGAAGTAAACTAGTTATGTCTGGAAGTAAACTAGTTATGTCTGGAAGTAAACTAGTTATGTCTGGAAGTAAACTAGTTATGTCTGGAAGTAAACTAGTTATGTCTGGAGGTAAACTAGTTATGTCTGGAAGTAAACTAGTTATGTCTGGAAGTAAACTAGTTGTGTCTGGAAGTAAACTAGTTATGTCTGGAAGTAAACTAGTTAGGTCTGGCGGTAAACTAGTTAGGTCTGGCGGTAAACTAGTTAGGTCTGGCGGTGAACTAGTTCGGTCTGGAGGTAAACTAGTTAGGCCAATCATCGCCTAGGGGCTTGTCCCTAGGCAGCAAAAAGGAGAAAAACAAAATTTTAAACAGACTCAAAAAAAAACTGCCCCTCGATTAGCTCGAGGGGCAGTTAAATCAAATAGAATGAGCGGACTTATTCATGGCGTCCTACAGGCTCGAAGGCAATGGCCAAAGCAGCGGGATTAAATCTGGCCTAGCGATGTGCAGCAGTGGCGCGCAGCGCCAGACCGAGCCGCTGAAAGCGGCGAAGGGCCGAGCGAACAGCGAGCTGCGGAACGTAGCGCCGCAAGGCGAAGCCGCAGCGGAGGCCCCAAAACAGCAGCGAGCTGCGCAACGACAACAAGAACTTTAGTTCGCAGTTCGACGACCGAAGGGAGTAACCGCCGCATTTAAACCACTAGCGGAGGCCCCAAAACAGCAGTTAGAACAGCATATTGAGGAGGAAAAAGAGGACGAGAAAGATCCAGAGGGCATCTAGGAAATGCCAATAGACGGTGAGGAGTTCTAGGTGGAGTTTTTTGGCGGGGTCGGAGAAATAGACCAATACGCTAACGGGTTCTTTCATGCGGACCGAGGCCACATACATAAAGTAGAGCAGGAAGGGCAGGCCGCCAAAAACGTGGGCAAAGTGCAGGCCCGAGAGGGCGTATAGGTACTGTTTGCCATTGCCAATATTTTCGCCCATCAGGGCATCTTTGTAGAGGGTCCAGGCGAGTACCTGCATGACCAAGAAAATGGCCGTGAGCAGAAAGGTCAGGTTGAGGGCATTTTGGTACTTCTTAGTTTCATCCTCTTTATAGGCTGTATTGGCGGCCTTGATGGTCAGGCTGCTGAGGAGGAGCAAAACCGAGTTGGCGATAAAAATGGGGGGTAGGTAAACGCCCTGGCCCACCTCATTGGCCGAGCGGGTATAGACATAGCCGATGGCAAAGGCGACAAAGAGGAACGTGAGGCCTACCAAAAGGAGGTAGAGATAAATTTTTTGGTAGGGGAGATTAAAGACCGGCTTTTCGTATTGGTCTTGGGGGTACTGTTTTTTATTGGCCATAAGTTGGTGCAGTTGAAAAATGAGGTCAAAATAAACAAAGGGCTGCCATGAGTTTAAGCAACAAGAATCACAGAAGACAGCTTTGAGAAAAATAACTTATGTTTGCCTCTTAACAAACATATAAGAAAAGAGTTGGGGCAGCCCAACGCAAAAGCAGAACTTATGAATCGATTACTAGCATTTGGCTTTTTATTATTGAGTCTTTGGTCTTGTCAACCTAGTCCGCAGGCGCCAGGGGGCGCTAGTCCGGCCCCAGCGGCAGAAGAGCAGCTTTGGACAGCGGAGCAGTTATTGGCAGATCTGCCAGCGGGTCAGGGGGGGCAATTGGTGCGTCATCAATTTTATCAGCTATCCTATCGTTTGGATGCCAAAAATGCGGAATGGGCCATGTATCGGATCGACAGCCAGTCGGTAGCGGATGAGCGGGCGCCTAGGCGTTCTGGTTTTATACAGGACCCTGAATTAAAAGGGCAAACGGCTAGCGATGCTGATTATCGGGGTTCGGGTTTTGATCGGGGGCATTTGATTCCGGCCGAGGATATGGATTTTGATCCCAAGGCCATGGACGAAAGCTTTTATTTATCTAATGTATCGCCTCAGGACCCCAGTTTTAATCGGGGGATTTGGAAAAAGCTAGAGGGGGATTTGCGAGATTGGGCCTTAGAGAAAGGCGATTTATTGGTCATTACTGGGCCTGTTTTGCCGGCGCAACTGCCTGTGGATGCTCCAAAAATTGCGGGAGACATCTTGGTGCCTTCGGCCTTTTACAAAGTCATTGTAGACCTAAAGGCTCGGAAGAGCATTGCCTTTTTGTTGGCTAATGAAAAGTCGGATGCAGACTTAAGCAGCTTTGCTTTGAGTATTCGGGAGTTAGAGAATAAGACGGGCCTCAACTTTTTCCCTAAACTATCGGTGCAGCAGGCAGATGCTCTAGAACAGCAGAAAGAACTAGGCGATTGGTTGAAGGAATAGAGGGGATTTGGGGCAGAGAAAAAGAACAAAACTTTTTTTTTATCAAAAGTTTTGCATTTATGTAGAATGCTTCTATCTTAGCTAATAGAAAACGACAGTATTGGGGCCAATTCGCTTTTGGTTCTTTAATACAAGCGTTAGAATTTGATTGATTTTTGGTGATTAGAAGGTTTGTAAACTCGGTTTACAAACCTTTCTTTTTTTTCAGCAAAACTGTATATTCAGGGCCTTAATACTACAACTATGCGTCAATTTTTAGAAACCGAACAGAAAGCCCTAGAAATCAACCTCGACCCTAGGATTTACGGCTCCTTTGCCGAAATTGGGGCGGGGCAAGAAGTGGCTCGATATTTTTTTAAGGTAGGCGCTGCGGCGGGGACTATCGCCAAAACGATTTCGGCCTACGACAAAGTGGTCAGTGATGACATTTATGGGCGAGAGCCTTCTGGCCGCTACGTTTGCGAGTCGAGATTGTATAAAATGCTAGACCATGAGTATGAGTTGTTGTTGGATCGATTGAGTGGGCAGCGGCCCGACCTCTGTTTGTTTGCCTTTGCCGATACCATTACCACCATCAATTACCACCGCACCATTAAGGGTCAGGGTTGGATGGGCATGCGCTTTCAGTTGAGTCCGCATGCAGAGCCCAATGAAATTGTTTTGCATATAGAGTTGCAGGATGGCAATGCCAATTTGCAGCAGCAGGCGGTGGGCATCTTGGGGGTAAATTTATTATATGCCTGTTATCGCTATCATGCGGATTATAAAGAGCTTTTGGCCTCTTTGCTCGATAAGCTGGAGGACCGGATTCGGATTGATGTGGTACGCATGAAAGGGCCCGATTTTGAACATATTGACAACCGCTTATTGCTCTTATCTTTAATAGAGCAAAACCTAACCGATGTGGCTGTTTTTGATAAGAAGGGGCAGCCCGTTCATATTTCGGAATTCTTGTATAAGAAAAACCTCTTGTTGGTTCGGGGCAACTACAATCCGTCTACCTTACTGAGCCTAGATATGATTCGGGCCTCGGCGGCGCAATTTAGGGCCGACTTTAGTCGGCGGGCTATGGACTGCTTTGTCATGACCGAGATGACCCTTGATAGTCTGCAGGGAGAAGAAAACACCACCGATGAGAAAAACTTTTTGGAACGGGCGCGGCTGCTCAATCATTTGGGGCAGTATGTAATGATTACCGACTGCGACCGCTACCACAAGCTCATTCAGTACGCCTTTGATTATCGGATTCAGCATTTGGGTTTGGTCCTTGAAAACAATTTGCTGCTTAGCTTGCTATCGGGCAAATATGAGCGGAATAAAGATGGGCGTCTGCTCACGGCCTTTGGCGAGGTATTTACCCGCAATGTGACTCTTTATGCCTATCCAGAACTCAAGGAAGGCAGCGGAGAGCTGTTGCAAACGCATAATTTGCCCATTCCAGAAGGTATGCGCAACCTTTATCAGCATTTGCTAGACCAGCGGCAGATTCGAGATGTAGAAGGCTATAATGAGGATGTTTTACATATTCGCTCTAGAGAAGCCCTACGCAAAATACAGGCAGCAGAAGAAGGCTGGGAGGCCATGTTATCGGATCGTGTAGCGCGTTATATTCAGGAGAGAGGGGCCTTTGGTTTTCCATTAGAAAGCATGGAGTTTGACTATTAACCGATAGGCCAAAAAAGCCAAAGAAAAACTTAAATAGGGGCACATTTTTTGATAGGCAAACGGCCGAAGTTAAATAGCATGGAAAAACAATAAATCAATGAAAACCAAAGGACTAGCGCCTGTACACTATCTTTTATTTTTAGTCTTCTTACTCCCTACTGGCAGTTTTGCCCAACTGCAGTTTAAGTTTCAGCCCCGAGAGCAAGAAAAAGGGGCCTTCCGATTTTTTGAGCCCAAGGCCGAAGGCATTTCTCCGATCAATTTATTCTTTTTGGCCAAGTTCTCAGAACTGATGTATTTAGAGCGGATGGAGTACCAGCTGCGCTATCTAGAAAATGGCTATCAGCCAGTAGACAGCATTCCAGACTCGGAGTGGATCAAGCAATATGCAGCAGTTAATGACGACAATTTTCAGGAGGCTTTTCAGCTGCGCTTTGCTCATTATTTTGATTACCCCCGGCAGTTAACGGGCATGAAAGAGGAGCAGCCTCCGCAGACCAAGAGTACTTTCCACTTTATGCGGAAAATGGCCTATTTGGGGGGCAAGAAAGATCAGGGGTTAGATCCCGAGTTGATGATTGTCAATACGCCTAGAGCAGTCGTTTTGGTCTATAGAGGCACCGATAAAGTAGAAGAAAACGAATGGAGCGAATGGAAGGGGACCGATTTCAGAATTCAGTTGGTTCAAGCGGGGGGCTTTCTCATCAATACTAAGGTGCATAAGGGCTTTTGGCAGAGCTTTGACCTGATTCGAGATGAGTTGATGCGAACCTTACAGCAAAAAGAGTTTAAACACAAACCTATCTGGATTACTGGACATAGTTTGGGGGGCGCTATGGCTATTATTTCGGGGGCCTATCTAAAATCGGCTGGCCTGCCCGTGCAAAATGTCTATACTTTTGCTTCTCCCCGAACCATTGGAAATAAGAAGTTTGCCGAAAAACTAGCGCAGCTACTACCGAATAAGGTCCACCGATTTGAGTATTATCTTGACCCCGTGAGTATCCTTTGGGCGCCGGGCTACACCAATTGCGGGCAGCGGCATTGGTTTGATGCTGAAGATCTTGGGGGCTATCAATTGCATGAAAATGTAAGAGAACGCTATACTCCGCTTTCTCCTTTCAAGTTTCATAAACACCCTTTTAGAGATAAAAGAACGCTGGGCGAACTTCGCCTGAAAAAGGAAATGGAAAATGCTTGGTTGCCGGCCTTGCCTATTCGCGTTTGGTATCATAATCCGCAGTTTTACGTAAAAGCAGCCTATGAGCAGCTCACCGAAGAGCAAAAGAAGGTCTTACCCGGAGTAGACGATAGTTTTCCCTATCTCTACTTTGGCGGAAAATCTGGCATGCCAGGCTCTAAGTAGTTGGCTATTTTAGAGCTAGCAGCTCTGCCCTAGAAAAAGGCCCAAAACTAAGGTTTTGAGCCTTGTCCAAAAAATACTGGGTTCGCTTAAAAAAAGAGACTAAAAAGATGTAACAAAATGAAGCCCTAGCCATTTATAAAATGGCTAGGGCTTTTTTTAGAATGCTAGCCTTTGCTGTTTTTTAGGTTGGTCAAAATAATATATCTGTAAAAGGGGGCTTTTATTGCCTTAAATTTTGCTATATAATGCCCTAACTACTTACTTTTACATTGACTTTTGGTCAAAAAATCAGCAAAATTCAATTGTCTAACTAAAACTAACGTTCATGAGATTACTCTACACATTACTTCTTTTTACCGGACTGACTACAGGTCTTTTGGCCCAAAAACCAGCCAACGCGCCCCGAGCTGCCCAAAATCAAACTAGTTTTCAACGCACGCCCTCTGGCCATATTCGCTGCGCCACTGTTGAAATGGAAGCTGAACGCATGCGCAAGCAGCTCAAAACAAATTATGTAGAAGATTTTGAACGCTGGATTGCCCCTAAAGTAGCGGAATACAAACAAAAAGCGGCTAGAAGCGGGGCCAAATCAGTGGTCTATAGAATTCCCGTGGTGGTGCATGTACTACATAATGGCGACCCCGTAGGCACAGACGAAAATATTTCTGATGCGCAAATCTTGTCACAAATTCAAGTGATGAATGAGGACTTCCGAAAACTGGCGGGGACTCCTGGCGATGGATCTGGGGTAGATGTGGAGATCGAGTTCTGTATGGCCCAATATGATGAAACAAATGGACCATCAACTGGAATTAACCGTGTAAATATTGGACAAACAGGGGTTACTAGAAACCAATTAGAAAATACGATTAAGCCTAACACACAATGGGATCCTACTCAGTACCTAAATATGTGGACCTGCCGTTTTGTGGCACCTGATAATGGACTTCTTGGTTATGCTCAGTTTCCTAGCGCCTCTGGCCTAGGAGGAATGCCCGCAAATGGTGGTGCCGCAAATACAGATGGTGTGGTGATGCTTTTTAGTGCCTTTGGTTCTTCGGCGATTGCGCCCGGCGGAACCTATAACGCACCCTACGATTTGGGCAGAACAACTACTCATGAGGTGGGCCACTGGCTTGGCCTTCGCCATATCTGGGGCGATGGAGATTGTACTTTAGATGACTTTTGTGCAGATACTCCCGAATCAGATGACCCTAACTATGGTTGCGCTACGGGCCATGTTTCTTGTGGGACTACAGATTTGGTCGAGAACTATATGGATTATTCCAATGATGCCTGTATGAATAACTTTACTGCCGACCAAAAAGCAAGGATGGTCGTGGTCATGAATAACTCGCCTCGTCGGATGGAACTAGCTAGCTCTACCAAATGTGCACCTCCAACTCCAACTATTGCCTTTGATTTGGACCAAACGGCAGTAACCGAAGGGACCGATTGTAATTTTCAGGAGTTTACCCTAGATCTCAATATTGCTCTTCCTCCTTCTGATGATGCGGTGATTACTTTTGTTCCTTCTGGAACGGCTACCCAAGGCGAAGATTATGACTTTTTTCCTAGCTCAGTCACTTTTTTAGCTGGCCAACAAAACACCCAAACCCTAACGGTTCGTATCTATAATGATGGAATTATTGAAGCAACTGAAGACTTTACTATTGGCATGAATCTAAGCACCGTAGGCGATGCCGCAATTACGACAACCGATAATCGCCAACATGTATTTACGGTCCAAGATGACGATTATGCGCCTATCGCCAACCAATTAGTTGATGTTATTAACGTAGACTTTGAATCTGGTGCTGGCGGATTTACTACCTCTGGAAATACAGCAAATAATATGTTTTCTTTAGGTACTGCCGCTACAGCTTCTAGTCAATATTGGACCATCGACAACAGCAATGCAACTACTTTTGCCTATACCAATGATGATGGCTGCAATGCCTGCGATAAGTCTGCAGATTACCTCTTCTCTCCCGTCTTTAGCTTGCAAAATGCTAATTCTACAACCTTTAGCTTTGATCATGCTTTTGCCGATGAAGCCCCCGAAACTGGCATTGTATCTATTTCTACCAATGGCGCCGCTGGTCCCTTTGTTCCCCTCCTAACGCTAAGCAATACTAGCACAAATGGTGGAAATGGTCTTCGGATCACACCTTGGGTAACCGTCAATAGTAACCTAGATGCTTACCTTGGCCAAAATAACCTTATGCTTCGCTTTGAGTATAGCGATGGCGGCGACTGGATGTATGGCATGGCCCTAGATAATATCCTTTTGCAGGCTACCTTTAATACGGATATCCAAGAGGCTGTAAATACGGCCAATAATGATGACCTTCCCCTTGGGCCCAACAATATGGTGTATTTCTACGATCCCGCTACTTCTAATGTGATGGGAAGCATTGAAAATACTTCGGCCTGGGACTATGGTTGTACCACCCTAGAGGTAGACCGCTCTACGGCGAGTAATGCTGGACCTACAGCTCCTTTCATTGATCTCCTTGCGGCCAATGCCCTAATGGCCAAAACCTTCTATCTAGATCCCTCTAGCAATAATGCTTCAGGAACCTATAACGCAACTTTCTATTTTACAGAAACAGAAATTGCCGCTTGGGAGGCCGCTACTGGAAAAACAAGAGCCGATCTCAAAATTGTAAAGGTGGCCAATAATCCAATTTCAGATGTGACGCCTGGCAATTATGCGAGCTATAATATCGAGTATGTTCCAGCAACTATAGCTAGCTTTGGGGCCAATGGCGTAACGCTTTCGGCTAACTTTAGCACTGGCTTTTCTGGCTTTGGTTTTGGGGATCCTAGTCCCACTTTATTGTCTAATAACCTACTCTCTTTTGAGGCCAAAAGAGCCGGAGACCAAGCTTTGCTAAGCTGGGAAACAACCGCCGAGGAAGGCTGCAATAGCTTTAGCCTACAGCATTCTGCAAATGGAATTGACTTTGAAGATCTTTTCCAAATTACGGCAGAAGGCCAAGCTGCTAGCTACCAGAAAGTTCATGCACGGCCGCTCAATGGCTATAATTATTATCGCCTCTTGCAGCATTTTGATAATGGCAGCACTTACTACTCTTCGGTCCGTGTACTCGATATGCGCCGCAATACTTTAGAGGCCATTCGCCTACAACCCAACCCCGCCCGAGAGCAAATTAACCTGCTATTTTACAGCAACTACAATAGTGAAATCCAAATTGAAATTGTAGATGCTTTGGGCCGACAAATTACGCCTCCAACAAGAGTGAGCGTGAGTGAAGGGGAGAACCAATTCCAGTTCCCACTTCAAGATTTGGCCGCCGGAATTTACTTCTTGCGCATTCAGCAAGGCGGACAAAATTACCACCGCCGCTTTGTCAAACAATAATAGGCAGCTACGGCTTGATTATTAAATAGACAGCTCAACAGTTTTGTTGGGCTGTTTTTTTTTGGGGCTGCCCACTCGCTTCGCTCGGGTCGGGCTGTTTCGCAGCTCGCTGTTCGCTCGGCCCTTCAGCGCTGCGCGCTTCGGTCTGGCCCTGCGGGCCACTGCTGTCCATCCCTCAGCCAGATTTAATCGCGCTGCTTTGGCCATAGTTTGCTATGAATTTTTGGCTAGGCCAGCTATTTTTTAAGGGCATAGCCTTCGCTATGGCCGAGAAAAATAGGGCCGACTAGCGGGAAATTGCTGCAAACTATAAAAGTGAGTGCGTTTAAATCTGGCTATTGCCTGCGGCGCTTCGCGCCTGTAGGGCGCAGATTTGGACCTCATCAATATATTATTGCGTAGCAATACCGCTTTAAAGGGCCGAAGGCCCGCGGCTGAGGGGCTGTAGCAGGGCCGCCGAAGGCGGCAGACCCAGCGGGCGCAGCCCGCGCAGGGCCGAGCAGACCTGCGAGCTGCGCAATGGCCCGACCCGCCCGCAGGGCGGGGCAGCCCCAAAAAATTAAGAAAAATAGAAGGAAGATATTTGGGTTTTAGATTTCCCTTGGGCTGCTTATCTTTGGAGCTTATATAAAAAATGAAACATGAAACGGATCGGATTACTAGCCATTATTTTAATCATCTTATTGGGCTTGGCCTATTGGCTTTGGCAAGGGCGCGAGGAGTACAAAGACAGCTTTGCAGAGGTAGAGCATACGCAATTTGCGGTAGAAAATGCTCGGGAGGTTTTGCATAAAATCTTTTTGGCCGATAAGCAGGGCAATCAGGCCCTTTTTGAAAAGCAGTCGGATGGCAGCTGGACCTATACCAATCAGGCGACGGGCAAGGTTTTTCGGCCTAGCCCCAATGCCTTTAACAACTTGATGGAGACCGTAGAAAAGGTAAGGGCCAGAAACCGAGTGCCTGCGCCTTCGGTCAATTCGGTCCTCAAAGGGATTGGAAGTATTGGCATCAAGGTAGAGCTCTACAACAAACAAGATAAAAAAATGCGGACCTACTACATTGGTGGTCCAGCCGATGCCGGGCAGGCTACTTTTGCGGTCATGGAAGGTTCTGAGGTGCCTTATATGGTCTATTTGCCTAAGTTTTCGGGCAGTATTGACACCCGCTATACTTGTAGAGAAGAGGCTTTGAGAGATAAGGCCATGTTGCGCATCAACCCCAAAAAAATAGCTTGGTTAGAGATGGAATATTACTCGCCAGAGCAGCGGCCCTATTCTTTTCACATTGATTGCAATGGGGGAGAGGACTATAAATTGCGTCCTTTATACCAGATGCCCAATGGAGAGGATGTAGCCCAGGGGCAATTGAAAAAAGAGTATATTTCGGCCTATTTGGAGGAAATGGAATTCATGGGGGCCGAGCGTTTGATTTATGATGCGCCTTTGCGGGATTCTATTGTCAAAACGGTTCCTTTTGCCCAATTGCGCTATGAATTTGAGAATGGAAAAAAGGAGCAATTGAGCATTTATCCGGTGATTAACCCTTCTTATGATCGTGGCGATGGTCGTCCGGGTTTGCGCGAGCGCATCATTCGATATTTTGTCGATCGGGATGAGGATCATTTTTATTTGGCCCAGAATCTCGTTTTGCAAAAGCTGCTACGTCCATATGACTTTTTCTTAGTGACGGAGGCTCCCCAGGCTCCTCAACAATAAACTTATGCCCAATCGATTTACTACCGACGAACTGGCCAACTTATTACTGCTGCTGCGGAGTTCGCAGCCCGAAAATGTAGAATTGGCCTTTAGCCTTTTGGCAGAAGGGCCGCAGCCTCCCCAGCTGCTGGCCGCCCTTTTTTATGTCTATCAGTTTGCGCCTACTGCTTCCATTGCCGAGGCGGCCGAGCGTTTGCTGCGGGCCAATCCGAGGCTAGCGGCTTCGGGGGTAATGGATTTTTATTGGCAGCAGATTAGCCGATCGCTTCTTTTATCTTCTCAGGAAAAGACCTTGGCCCAGCAGCTTCATCTTTGCGAGGCCGAGGCCGATTTGCCTGCCAAGCTATTGGCCGAATGGCTTTATGAGGACCATAAATTGGGGGCCTACTATTTATTGGATGGGGGCCGAAAGGCCGATGCAGATTTGAGTTTTTGCCAAAAGGGCGATTTGATCGACCTTTCTCAAGCGGGCCTAGAAGAGTTTCCCTTGGCCGTTTTGGCCCATAAAAATCTTCGGCATCTTCGGCTCAATGATAATTTTTTGCGCCGCCTCCCGCCAGAAATTGCCGAGCTAGAGCAGCTAGAAGTCCTAGAGCTATCGGGTAATCAATTGCGTAAATTGCCCAAGGCGTTGTTGTCGCTCAAGCAGCTCAAGCGCCTAGAATTAGGCCGCAATAACCTCAAGCAATTTCCCAGCTTTTTGGCCGAGCTTCCTCAGCTAGAAGCCTTAGAACTGACCGGCAGTTGCCAGGTAAATTTGCAAAGGGGCTTGGCCCTGCCCGAAGAATTTTGTCGCGCGCCAAAGTTGCGGCAACTAGGCTTGGCCAATTACAAACGGCCCTCGCAGAGCCTCAAAGCCTATACGCCCTTTCATAATTATCCGCATTTTAGCGAGCTTCAGCTGCCTGTAGGGCAGCGTCTTCCCTTAGAGCAGCCCTTGGCCATGGCCGCCTTGGCTTTTGAGCAGAACAAAGAGGGCTTGGCTTTTTTGCTTCGCTATAGCGAAGACTCGGAGCAAAAACGTCGCTTATTGGCCCATTTTTATCAGGAAGAAGCCAAAACCATGGACCTTTCTGGGCAGTATTTAGAGCATCTTCCCGCTGAAATTGCCGATTTTGATATTGAGATTTTGGACCTTAGTCAGTGCCGCCTAGGCTTGGTGGGCAGTTACTACAAACAAAAAGACGAGCTCTCGAAAGGGGCGAAGCAGGTAGACCGAGAGCGGCTTCATATTTTGGGACAATTGAAGAATATGCGGGCCTTGTCCTTAAAAAACTGTAGCCTTACGGCTCTGCCCGCCTCCTTATTTGATTTGCCCAATTTAGAGGATTTGGACCTCTCTTACAATCTCTTAGAGGAGTTTCCAGAAAACTGGGCTGGCCTGCCCAATTTGCAGCGCCTTTCCTTTTATCAGAGCTTTTCGGTCTATAGTCCCTCTTTAGAATTGCCCAGCAGTTTTTTGCAACTCAAGCAATTGCGAGAGCTTCGGTTCTATTTGCATCGGGCGGCCAAAGAGGGCGTAAAAGAGCAGATTAAGGCGCATTTTGGGCCAGAATTACAATATTTACTCGATTAGTTTTGCTTTTCCCAGGCATAAACCAAAAGAATCATGCGGTCATAGGAGGCCAAGCCCTCTTCTACGCCTTGCATTTGCAGGTAGGTTTCGTAGGCAATGCCATGTAGGCCTGGAACAAACTCAAAGTAGGGGCCCATTTGCGCATAAATGGCGGCTAAATCTTGATGCACCCCTCTGTCGATTTGCGCTCGCAGATAGCGATAATAGCCGTAGTCACTATACTTTAGCTCGGAGAAAATGTAGCGCCAATAGGCCAGTTGGCCGGTATAGCGGATAAAGGCATTGGGAGAGGCCCTACAAGCCAAATAAGCCAAAAAATTGCAGCTAGCCTCATCGCCAAAGCCGTAGCCATGGGCCAGTTCATGCGCAATGGTAAAGGGTTGTTGCAAAGGGTGTAGGGCCGATTCTATATGGGCTTCTCCCGTAAAGGGCCAATAAAATCCAGAGGCATTAAAGCCATAGCCCAAGCCCTTGGGCTGCAAGGCCCGCAATCTAAAATTTGCCTGATGCGGATAGCCCAGTTTGGCCAGCTCAGCCTCCAAACAAGTACGCAGATGAGGCACTAGATCTTTGGGCAAAATGGCACTATCTAAAGCAAAACTATCTAATGGACCAATTTCGGCTCGGGCTTGGGCTACTGCTTCAAGTATTCGGCTGCCCTCGGCCCGCATTTCTTCTTGAGAAAGTGGGCGAACGGCCAATTTTAGTTGTTCTTCTAAGGGAATTCTTGCATAATTATAGCCCCAAAGGCCCAAAAAAAGACTAACAATTAGGCCTATGAAATTGGCGGTGGCTCGTAGCTGTAAGCCTAAAAATGCTCGCCAACTGCCAAAAGGCCGGGCCTGAAACATGGCCCAAATCCGATAGCTGGCCCAAAGAAAAAAGCTGGCCCAAAACAAATAAAAAGCTGCAAAAGGCAGGGGCGAAAAAAGCGCATCTAGTCCTTGGCGGATCCATAAAAAGAGGCCTCTGGCGTAGTAGGTCTCGCAATGGGCCGGAAAAAATCCCCAAAAAACTCTTAGCAAAAGGGCCAAGAGGCCAAGCAGGAAAGGGAAGTAGTTTTTCAGGAAAAACCGCATATTTTCTATATTTTGGACAACTGATTAAAACGAACTCATTTTGGGGCAGCCTAGCGCCCTTTAGCAATAATACTCAAGTTATGGATTTCCTTTTGGCGCTCAAAGCCTTTTTCTTGGGCTTGATTTACCTAGGCGGTATTTTTGCCTTGGCGGGCTTTCTTTTGCCCATTTTTCCGCTCCCCCTGCTCTTGTATATCCGTCAAAAGTTACTCTATTTTAGTGATAAGGTGGCCGTAAAAAATGAGGCTAGAGGACGCCAACTATGGCGCTTTTCTAGGGGCCTAATGATGGGCATTTCGGCCCTTTTGCTCTTGGGCCTTATGGCTTACGCTAGCTACAGTTTTCAGTGGGTTTTGGGGCAGTATATCGCTGTAGAAACGCCTGCTTTTTGGGGCTATTTTGCCTTGGGGCTGGCCCTTCCTCTTTTGTATTACTTTTGGGTGGTTTGGAAAATGTACAAGCGGCAGTTGGCTACTTTCTAATGTATAATTTGGGGCTGCCCCGCGCGGCCAACTGCGGCCCAAGGGCCTTGTTGGCGCTTAGGTCGCTCCACTTCGCAGCTCGCAAGCCTGCTCGGCCCTGCAGGCTTTTTCGCTTTGCTTCAAAAGCCTTGGGTCTGCCGCCTTCGGCGGCCCTGCTTCGGCAGCTCAGCCTGCGGCGGCTTCGCCGCCTGTCCGCCGCAGAGGGCCAAATTATCTTGCATAAAACATCAGCTTATGAAAATTACCTTAGTCCAAGCAAATTTGCATTGGGAAGATGCTTCGGCCAATTTGGCCCATTTTGACCAACTTTTGGCGCCTTTGGCCCCCAAAGAAAGTGATTTAATCATCTTGCCCGAAATGTTTACAACGGGCTTTAGCATGAGTCCCCAAAAATTGGCCGAGCCCATGATGGGGCCCGCTATGCAATGGATGCAGCAAAAAGCCCAAGCATTGGAGGCGGTTTTGGCGGGCAGCCTCATTATTGAGGAAGGGGGAAAGTACTACAATCGTTTTGTTTGGATGCCTCCTTCAGGCGATTACCTCTGTTACGATAAAAAACATCTATTTACGATGGCCCAAGAAGAGTTGCATTATGAGGCGGGCCAAGAAAAAATAATCATCGCCTATAAAGGCTGGCGGATCTGTCCTTTTGTTTGCTATGACCTTCGCTTTCCGATTTGGAACCGAAACCGCCAAGAGGAGCGCTACGATTTGGCCATTTATGTGGCCAATTGGCCCGATAAGCGCAGCGCACATTGGCGGGCGCTGCTTCAGGCAAGAGCAATAGAAAACCAAGCTTATGTTGCTGCCGTAAATCGGGTAGGGGTTGATGGTACAGATTTGTATTATTCTGGCTACAGCAGCCTAATTGCTGCCGATGGCAAAATATTATTTCAGTTAAAAGATAAAGAGCAAATAAAAAATATAAAGATATCTATAGATGAATTATTAGCTATACGGAAAGGGCTCCCTTTCTTGAAGGACCAAGCAAAATAGACTTTTGTATAGAATTATTCTATTTAGAGCCTTAAAGGGAGTGAAAACTTAAATTATATACTATAATTAATTATTATATAGTATATTTGAAGACTTGTTCTTCATACATTTTTAGGGGTTAGTACCTGCTCACATTTTTGTGGGCAGGTCTTTTTTTTTACATATAGTGCGTGAAAAATATACATCATGTCATTTTCAGGTGAAAAACTGTTAAAAAATAGTAATTCGTTGAATTTCTATCAAAATACATTATATTTGGACTACTTGTTCTTCATACATTTTTAGGGGTTAGTACCTGCTCGCATTTTTGTGGGCAGGTCTTTTTTTTGCCCTAAGGTAAGGGTTGGGCTTGGCGGCGCAGCCGCTAGGGCCCGAAGGGCCCATGGCTGAGGGATGGAAAGTGGTGCGGCGCAGCCGCAGACCCAGCGGGCGAAGCCCGCGCAGGGCCGAGCAGACCTGCGAGCCACGGCACAGCCCGACCCGCCCGCAGGGCGGGGCAGCCCCAAAAAAAGAAAATAAAAAAGGGAGCATCGGAAAAAAATCCAATGCTCCCAAAATTTTAGAGAAAGAGGGCTTAGTTACCTCGACGTTTTTGCGTTTTGGCTTCTTCTTCCTTTTCTTCCTCTGTTTTAGTAGTACTTCCACGACGTTTTTGGTCTTTAGTCGAGGTTTTTGTCCGCTTATTGCTTTGCTTTTTATCGTTTACCGTAGATCCACTATTGGTAGAGCTATTTTGGTTATTATTATCAGCTTTGCGGTCGGCGGTATTGCTTGTTCCTCCTCCGGCATTATAAGTAATGGCAAAGGTTTGTGTGGTACTTCCGTTATTGTTTGTGGCGGTAATTTCGAGCAAGTTGCTACCTGGGCGCAGGCCAACATTATTAGCTTGGAAATTGATGCCTGAAAGTTGGAAGTTCGACATATTCTGGCCGTTGAGCTTAAAGCGAACTTGGCTACGGTTGTCTACATTCGTGATGGTAGCGCGAACATTGACGGTACGGACCGAGCTCGTTCCAAGGCGAGGGCTAGTAAAGGTAACAGAAGGTTTGGGGCGGCTATTGGCGCCATTATTTCCTCCTGAATTTCGAGGGTCCTTGGTATTGTTATTTCCGCCGATGGTGCTAGAGTTTCCGCCAGAAACATTGAGAGAGCAATCGGCTAGGCTAGCGCGTTTATTTTCGGAGTCGTTACCGCCAGCAGTTTGTGCAGAAACGGTAAAAGTGATTGCGCCAGAGCCTAGATTGCTTACATCTACGCGGGCGTTCAAGCGGCTACCGGCTAGGGTAAAGTCAGAAACTCTACGGCCATTAACTTGGAAGCTCACTTCATTTTTGCTGCTCACATTAAGGACCTCGGCCGAAACGGCGGCGAAGCACTTATTGAGGTTGGGGCTAATAATTACATTGAGGTTGCGTACATCTGGAGTTGGAGCGGGTTTATAGATCAGGGTAACGGCATCGCTAGCGGTACCCGCGCTATTTTGTCCAGAAATGCTAATGCTATTATTGCCTTGGCGTAGGGGGACATTGGTTGCGCTAAAGCTAGTTCCACTAAAGCTAAAGTTACTCACTGCTCTACCATTCACCAAGAAGCTGACATTACTACTGCTACTTACATTTCGGATAGTCGCCCGAATTGTCGCGCTATTGCTAGCGGCCGTATAAGGGTTGCTAGAGGGGGTAGTAATATCTACTGTTGGTGGTTGTGGGGCGGGTTGATAGATCACCACGGTTTGGTCAGAGGCGTTGCCTTGCGCATTGCTTGCGCTAACGACAACGGTATTATTGCCCGTATTCAATCGGATATTGGGGGCGGTAAACTTATTGTTGCTAAAGCGGAAGTTGCGGTTGGTTTGGCCATTCACTGTAAAGCGGATATCATTGGCTGAATTGACATTAAAGACATCGGCTTGAATATCGACTTTGTTTTGGGCCACTGTATGTGGATCTGCAGAAGGAGAAGTAATTCTCACTGTAGGTGCAGGTGCTGGCTTGTAGATAATCACGGTTTGGTCGCTGGCGCTACCATCTTGGTTGCGCACCTTGATACTAATTTGATTGCTTCCTTGCTTAAGATTTACCGAAGCGGTAATTCTATTATTGGCAAAGCTAAAATTAGACACATTCTGATTATTCAGGCTAAAGCTAATTTCTGATTTGCGGCTAATATTGCTAGTTGTAGCAACGATACGAGTATTGGTATTCGGGCTGTTGTAAGGATCTGTCGAAGGCGTAGTAATCTTCACTGTGGGTGGAGTAGAAATACGCTGTGGTTTAAAGATCACTACAGTTTGGTCCGAAGCATTGCCATCTTGGTTATTGGCCGAAATGACAATGGTATTATTACCTTGTTGTAGGCGGACATTATTAGCGACAAAGCTGCTTCCGCTAAAGCTAAAGTTGCGAACGGTTTGTCCGTTTACCGTAAAGCGAACATTACTGCTACTGCCTACATGCTGGATGCTAGCTTTTACTGTTGTGCTGTTGCTTGTAGTTGTATAAGGATCAGCTGAAGGCGTTGTAATATTGACCGTAGGGGGAGTGGGAACTCGCTGCGGCTTGTAAATAATCGTCGTTTGGTCCGAAGCATTACCATCTTGGTTGCTAGCCGAAACGACAATCGTATTATTACCTTGTTGTAGGCGGACATTATTAGCGACAAAGCTAGTTCCGCTAAAGCTAAAGTTGCGAACGGTTTGTCCGTTTACCTTAAAGCTAACCGCACGGTTGTTATCTACATGCTGAATTCTGGCTCTAATTGTCGTGGTATTGCTCGGCGTGTTATAAGGATTGGCCGAGGGCGTAGTAATATCTACTGTAGGTGGTGTAGCTACGCGCTGCGGCTTGTAGATAATGGTGGTTTGGTCCGAAGCAGTACCATCTTGGTTGCTGGCCGAAATCACGACTACATTACTCCCCTGTTGTAGCGAAACATTATTGGCGCTAAAGCTGCTGCCGCTGAGGCTAAATCGACGAATTGTTTGCCCATTTACCTGCATTTGCACATCATTGCTGTTATTCACATTGCGAATGGTTGCGCGGATGCTTGTTTGACTAGCACTAGAGGTATAAGGATCTGCAGAAGGACTTGTAATACTTACTGTAGGTGGATTGGGGTTGCGCTGTGGCTTGTAGATAATCGTGGTTTGGTCTGAAGCTGTACCATCTGGGTTGCTAGCCGAAATCACCACTACATTATTACCTTGCTGTAGATTCACATTGGTCGCCACAAAGTTGGTCCCCGCAAAGCTAAAGTTGCGAATCGTTTGCCCATTTACCTGCATTTGCACGGCATTGCTATTATTCACATTGCGAATTGTAGCTCTAATCATGGCCCGATTAGTAGAAGCCGTATAAGGATCTGCAGAGGGGCTAGTGATGTTTACCGTGGGAGGTGTGGGGGTACGTTGCGGCTGATAAATAATCGTCGTCTGATCCGAAGCATTACCATCTTGGTTGCTGGCCGAAATAACAATAAAGTTATTGCCCTGCTGTAGGTTGATGCCCGTGGCCACAAAGCTAGTTCCGCTAAAGCTAAAGCTACTAGAGGCCTGACCGTTTACGGTAAAGCTGATGTCGCGGCTAGTGCGTACATTGCGAATGCTCGCCCGAATGGTCGCATTATTATTACTGCTGTTGTATGGATTGGCCGAAGGTGTCGTAATGTTTACTGTGGGAGGTGTAGCATTGCGCACCGGCTGGTAGATAATGCTCGTCTGATCCGAACCATTTCCATCGCTGTTGCTAGCTGTAATGACAATGTTATTGCTTCCTTGCTGCAAGTTGATGTTGCTCGCCACAAAGCTAGTTCCACTAAAACTAAAGTTGCGAATTACCTGACCATTTACGGTGAAACTGATGTTGCTGCTGCTCCGAACATTGCGAATAGTCGCACGAACGCTCGCACTGCTGCTCGAGCTGTTATAGGGATTAGAAGAAGGACTCGTAATGTTTACCGTAGGGGGATTGGGGTTGTTGGTGTTTACTGGCTGCTTATAAATAATGACGGTTTGGTCAGAGGCCTGCCCCGCATTATTACTAGCCGATACGACTACCGTGTTGCTGCCATTTTGCAAAGAAATATTGCTCAAGCTAAAGCTGCTTCCACTAAAGCTAAAGTTATTAACCGATTGACCGTTTAGCGTACAACTTACATTGTTGCTGCTGTTTACGTTGCGAATGGTCGCTCTTACACTAGCAGAACTGCTGCTTGTGGTATAAGGATTGGCCGAGGGAGTCGTAATGACTACGCTGGGGGGAGGATCCTGACGAATAATGGGCTCGTAGTTAATAGTGGCCACATCTTGGTCGGTTCCAGAGGGGTTGTTTGCCCGAATGTTGATGTTGTTGGCTCCCTGCTGCAATCGAATCGTTACTTGAAAAGTCCCATTGCTATAGCTAAAGTTGTTAATCACCTGCCCATTCTGAATAAAACGAATATCACTGGCCGAACGCACGTTCCGAACGGTCGCCCGTACCGTATAGCTACTATTGTTGGTCCTGGCCGAACTGCCCGAAGGGTTCGTAAAACTTACCTGCGGAGGCGCTGCCTGAGGATCTGGCAAAGGCTTTACTTCCTCCTCATGATGGTCCGTCAAACGACCATGAATAAAGAAGTTGGAAAAATGATGAATCTCATTGTTGCCATCCCGAACAATCCCGTCAAAGTTGTCCGTTAAGGTCCAGTTCACTCGATGCCCAAAACCAATAGCAAAACGTGGCGTTACCCAATAGCCCAACTCAAAACCAACAGAAGGCGTAAAGATGACGTCATAATCACCAAATTCATTGGTAAAGGTCTCATAGTCGCCATCACGGCCCCCCACAAGCTGGTCCACAATCTCAGAAGAACTTAAGGTCGAGTCTCCCGCTACACTATTATAAAGGTTGATGTACTCATCATCCAAAAAAACACGCTGGTCCAACTGATCATAAGCTACCCGATACCAACCCAATCCAATTCCACCATAAAGCGATAACCAGATGTTGTGATTCCGACGTAGGTTCTCAAAGTTGATTCTCGCTTCCAATGACAAATCATTAAAGGCGGTGCGGTGGTTGTGGTACACAAAGTTGCTCCCTCCATTACTCAGCGAGTAATCAGGGTCAAACAAAGAATTAGACTGCCCATTCAACAAACTGTTGTTGCTGATATCGGTCAACTGATCGTCCTGCCCATAGGTCACGGTCCCCATATAACGCATCCGCAAATCTAAAGATAAGGGCCTACTCGGACTGTAATAAATGTTCTTTCCTAGGTAGATGGTCCAACCACCTCCCAGTTGCGTGCAAGCGTCGCTCTGCTGCCAAGCAACACCTCCACCACCGCCCAAAAACCAATGACCGCCATAGCCATCGCTCTCCTGAGCCTGTAGCTGCCCCAAACTCCCCAAAGAGAGCAGAAGCACTAATACTGAATAAATAAATGATCGCATAAATTAAGGTTTAAGTTATGTATGTATGTCCGTTTTATTTGCTTTGCTCTCAGTCTACTTTCGTGCCAAGCCAATTTTTTTTACAGCCTCGGGAACTAAAACTTAAGTAGGCCCAAAAGTACCATTTTTAACGCAAGGGCCTTTATTCCTAGCCTTTAACTAAATCTTTAGGCGTAAAATAGCTCAGCAATAAACTCCAAAATCTTAGTATGTTAAAATTAAACAGTAACATTTTTTTAACAAAATTTAAGGGCTTTTCTTTTGGGGCCTCCCGCCTGCGGCGGGCGCTACGTTTCGCAGCTCGCTATTCGCTCGGCCCTGCAGCGGCTGCGCCGCTTTGGTCTGGCCCTGCGGGCCACTGCTGCACATCGCTAGGCCGGGCGCTACTGCGCATCGGTTACTCCCTTCGGTCGTCGAACTGCGGCCTAAAGGCCTTGTTGTGGCCGGGCGCTTCGCGCCCCCAAACCGCAAATTTGGTCCAAATTTAAAATTAAGTGTATTTAACTGTTGATTATTTGGTTCTTAGTCTTTATAGTTAGTGGTATACGCAGTTTTTAGTGCTGCATTTTTTTATCACCTCATTTAAATGCCTTAATTTTGGGAAAAGAAGAAAAAAAGATGATCAAGGATCGCTATATCAATCCACTGACCGACTTTGGATTTAAGAAGCTTTTTGGCGAGGCCGCCAATAAGGAGCTACTCATCCATTTTCTCAATCAGCTGCTGCCCGAAAAGCATCAGGTGGAGGACCTCGAATATCTTCCTAGCGAACGCCTGCCCTCCAGCTTTCTGGACCGAAAAGTTATTTTTGATATCTATTGCACTAGCAGCCGAGGCGAGCAGTTTATCATCGAGCTGCAACGCAGTAAGCAAAATCACTTCATCGACCGCTCTATTTTTTATAGCACTTTCCCTATTCAAGAACAATCCGAAAGGGGCGATTGGAATTTTAAGCTCTGGCCCATTTATACGATCTGCATTCTCGATTTCAAGATCAATCAGCCCAATCCCCATAATCGAGTGATCCGCTATGTACAGCTCAAGGACCAAGACAAAGAGCTCTTCTTTAAAGACCTCACCTATATTTATATCGAGCTGCCTAATTTCACCAAAACCCTAGATGAGCTAGAAGATCTACAGGATAAATGGCTTTATCTTTTCCGCTATTTGGCCAAATTAGAAGATCGGCCAGCGGCCCTGCAAGAGCGCATTTTCACGGGGCTTTTCCATGCCGCCGAAATTGCCAGCTACTCTATTGAGGAGCGCCAAAATTATGAGGTCTCCCTCAAAAAGCATCGAGATATTAAAAATGCTATCGACACCGCCCTAGAGGAGGGCTTAGAAAAAGGCAGCGCCGAGGGCTTGGAAGAAGGCCTGAAAAAAGGAGAAGAACGAGGCTTAGAAAAAGGGCTCGAACAAGCTAAGGAAGAAGGCGCATTAGCCGCCAAAAAAGCCATGGCCAAGCAAATGCAGTCCGCCAACTTAGCCCTAGAACAAATTGCCCAAATTATTGGCTGCTCCCTAGAACAACTTAAAAACTGGCTAGAAGACTAGCCCTAAACAATAGAAAGCTTGAACCTCAGTAGGTTCAAGCTTTTTTTAGGTCCTACAGGCCCGAAGGGCCGCAGGCTGAGCTGCCGAAGCAGGGCCGCCGAAGGCGGCAGACCCAAGGCTTTTGACGCAAAGCGAAAAAGCCTGCAGGGCCGAGCAGACTTGCGAGCTGCGAAGTGGAGCGACCCGCCCGCAGGGCGGGGCAGCCCCAAAAAAATCAAAAATCAACAATAATATCTTTGCTCTGAATCCGCTGCTCAAAAATATGAGGATAATAATGGCGGAGCTCCTGAATAAAAAGCGCAAGCGGAAGGTCTGCAAAATGACCATACTCCTTTTCGTAGCTCATAAATGGCTGTCCAGATTTATCCGATTCTTGAAAAATGGCCTCATCTTGCCCATTAAAATCTAGAGGGGCCACATTAAGGCGCTCACAAAGCGTTTTATTGAAAACGGGGGTGAGTTTGATCCAGCGATTGTGCAAAAAGACCTCGGTGTAGGCATGAAAAACCATCAGGTCGGTCCGCAGATATTCCTCCACTTTTTTTGTGGCCAAATGGTTGCGCACATTGGCAAAACCGAGGCGGGCGGGAATTCCTATGGCCCGAAGACAACTGGCAAAAAGGACCGATTTCTCGACGCAATAGCCATAGTCTTTTTGCAAAATATAACTGGCCCTCAGGGCCTCTTTTTTTAGGCGAAGATGATAAGGGTAGTAGCTCCAACCGTCTCGAATAGCGTAATACAGGGCTTGAACTTTTTCTGCGGGACTTGCAGCCTGAGCCGTGATTTTTTGCGCATAACTTTGGATATCGGGATGCTCGGCCTCTATAAAATAAGTGCTAGCCAAATAAGGCGATAGATCTTGCATAATGATTGATTTTTGGATGAAATTAACTGGCCTCAGGCGCTGCTTTTTCGGACCAAACCGCCAACTCATTGCCGCTGGGCTCTATAAAGTGAAAACGAGCCCCGCCAGGAAAAACAAAAATATCTTGGCTGATTTCTCCCCCAGCAGCCTCTACTTGGGCCAAACAAGCAGGCAAATCTTCGGCATAAAGGACCAATAGGGCGCCTCCAGATTTTACCGAAGAAGCCAAAGGCGCTTCATAGAAGCCCCCCTCAAAATTAGTGGCAAAAAAGGCCGTATAAGCTGGACCATAGTCCTCAAAACGCCATTGAAATACTTTCTGGAAAAAGGCTTTAGTGGCCGCTAAGTCTTTGGCAGCAAATTCTATGTAAGCAGGTTTTGACATATATTTATCAGTTGATTTGTATTTTTTTACTTCAAAAGAAGTAATTTATGTAGATAGAATATTCTTAATTTTTGACCTAAAATATAGGCAAAGGCCTATTTTATGCGGCTTATGAAGCAATTGCTAATGCTTTCTTGTGACAGTTGTTTTTATATTAAGTTCTTGATTTGCAGTAATTTATGAAACAAAATTAAAAACTTGCCGTAAAAGACATACATACCCCAAAAATGGATGATTACAACAAGGTTTTTTCACCTCAAAAAAACTAAGATATGAAATCCCCAATCTTACCCCTTCTTTTTTTGGCCCTTCCCCTTTTTCTGTGGGCCCAAAAGCCAGTATCTACTGGCGGCACGCAAACTTCATTGAGCTGTGTCGGCTGCTTTGTCAATCAAGCCGAAATGGCCTTTGATGCGAGCACGAGCACGGCTGCCTTAATCGACCCCAGCGCTCTGCCTCTTTCGACAGTTGGCTACGTTTCTCAAGATTATTCTTTTGCGGCCCCCTTAGCAGTGGGCTCAGAACTTCGTCTAGACCTCGCTTTTAGCGATAATAGCATTCTAGCAGGTCTTTTAGGAACTCTAGCCAATGGCCTAGTTTTCGACCGCCTAGAAGTTGAGTTGCTCAACGGAACAACTGTCGTGAGTACCTATGGCGGTAGCTCCGGAACCTCTTTGGCCGAGCTGGATGTGGTTGATGCGGCTAGCTCTAGATTTAATTTGCTCATTCAGATTCCAACGGCTAATGTCGATGGGATCCGCATCCGAACAGGCGCCTTAGTTTCTTTAGGTCTTGGTATAACACCTTCAGCCCTAGAAGTCTATGATATTAAGGGCATGCCTACCAACCGCTACTACGCTAGCCGATTTACCGGAAACTCTGGCCAAAATGGCCTTGCTCTAACGCTTTGCCTCAGTTGTGGAGTTTTCAATGAGGCGCATGCCGCTAGCTTAGGAAATGACCCTAACTCTCAGTATGCACAAATGCGCTGGGACATTGGCCTCAGCCTCTTGGGTACCGAGTACCAATATGTCGAGTACGATTGGGACGCTAGCCCTAATACCGACTTTTTAGGCGATGCCGATGGTACCCCCGATGCGGTCCTTGTTCAGTTGCAGGAGGTTGCCCTGGCCAATTTAGACCTAGATTTAGGCAGCAATCTTTGGGATAATAACGGCTTGGCCCTAATGGTGCAGTATACTGATGGCAGCAGCAGCCTGCTCGATAATAGCTCTCCTCTTTTGTCCGCTAATTTGTTAGGAGCAGGCTCTGGCCGATTTCAACTGGTCCTCAATATTCCCACAGGAAAAACCCTAGAGCGCATTGAGGTCCGCAGAAATGCCCCCACCTTAGGCTTGTTCACAGAGCTCCGTATCTATAATATTTATACGGCCACTCAGGCAAGCCTGCCCCTCAAGTTAGCCGATTTTAGACTAGAAAAAGACCTCTCCCAAGGGATTTTCTTGCAGTGGCAAACAGAAAGTGAGTACGATATGAACCAAATTGTGGTGCAACGAGCTGATGACGATATGCTCTTTGAGGACCTTTATTCCCTAAGCGCCCAAAATGACCCGCATCAAAGCGCAAATTATGAGTTTGTCGATAAACAGCCGCTTTGGGGCAATAATTATTATCGCCTTAAGTTTATCGGCTTTGCCGAAAATGACATTAGCTACTCAACCGTTAAGGTCGAAAATTGGCAGCAAAATAAAAGCTTTACCCTCTATCGCCAAGGAGATTATCTCCGCATCCAAAAGATGGAGCAAGACCGCAAAGAATTGCTCCGATTAGAGGTCTATAGCCTTCAGGGCCAATTGTTGCTGCAGCAAAATTTTGCTGATGCACAAGCCGAATTAAATACGGCCGATTTGCCCAATCTCTTTCAACTACAAGTCGTAGGTGAAGGACAAGCTTACTACCAAAAGCTCATTCCAAATCCTTAGGAATAGCTTTATGTCACTCCTTTTTAGACGCTCCCTTTTTTTAGGGGGCGTTTTTTTGGGGCTGCCCACTCGCTTCGCTCGGGTCGGGCTGTTTCGCAGCTCGCTGTTCGCTCGGCCCTGCGCAAAATTTCGCTGTGCTCATTTTGCTTGGTCTGCGGCTTCGCCGCCCTGCTGTCCATCCCTCAGCCTGCGGCCCTTCGGGCCTGTAGGAAGCAGATTTGGACCTAATTGGCCAATGCCTTTTTTCTTCTGCCCACAAAATTACTCACTACTTCAACCACCTCTTTGTGGCGAAAATGACGAGAGTGCCCTCCATGTCGACCATAAAATACTTCTACTTTATCCCAGCCCGCCGCCAAGGCCCTGATCTTTTCAAAACTAGCCACCTCATCTAGCTCGTCATGCACCAAAAGGACCTCCTCTACAGGCAGTTTATAGCGCTGCTCATACATATTGTATTGCGAAATATCCCAGTCAATTTGTCCTTGGATTTTATTAAATATTTTGCGAAAAAGCGCATCGGGTACTTGCATGAACTCCTTGAAAGTTAAAAAGAAATGATAGGGAATAGGATAGGCGCCCATCATTACTAATTTTTGGATATGGACCTCTTTTCGCTCTTCTAGTCCCGCAAAAAAGGAGGCACAAGCCCCCAAAGAATGCCCAATCAAGGCATACACTTCTTTCTCTTTGCGAAGCAGCTCTTTTAGACCCATCATAAAAATGGGCAAATTGCTGGCTTGTCCAGCCGCCGCCCCATGGGCCGCAAAATCAATAGAAATGATGCGGTAATCATCAGATTGGGCCAAAAGGGCTTCTATGAGCCGCTTGAAATCGGGCGTCATGCCCTCCCAACCATGGGCCAAAATAATGGTTTTTGGTCCTTCCCCCCATTCAAATAAACAGTATTCATGGCCCTCTACCTCAAATCGGCTTTTGTTTTTGGCCGTAGCCAAAAACTCCTTATGCCAATCCTTAATTTTACGAGGATTGGGCCGAGTAAAGAGCTTCCAAAATAACTTTGTAGAATAATTGGGGGCAAAACTGCCCAAATGGCGGAAATAAAAGCGCAAGGCTTTTACGGCTAAGGGCAATTCTTGCTTTTTGTAAAAATTACCCAATTCTCCAGCTGGCTGTGCTTGTTGTTCCATAATATACCGATTGGTTTTATTTATTGTAGGGGAGCAGGGGATAGCTGACAATCTCTGAGTATTTCTTGGGCCAAATCTGTGGCATCCAATAAATACTGGCTGTTGTTTAGACTAAGCGTCATGAAAATAGCGCCCTCTAAAAGGGAAAAAATCTGCCGACTAATTTTTTGCTCATCTAAGTTGGGCCGAAACTCTCCGGCTTGCATAGCGGCTAAAATTAGGCGGCGAATATGATTTTCTAGTTTTTTAATTACCTCGACTACTCGGGCCAAAAATTGAGGATGTTGTCCCTGGGCATCTATCCCCAAATTAAGAATAGGACAACCCCCAAAAGGGATGGCAAAATGGTGGTAATCCTGATAAAATTGGAGAATAGCCGCTAGTTTATCGCTAGCTCGATCTTCTGCATCAACCCTTTTCATGATGGCTTGGCTAAGTTGGCGCAAGTTGTAATTAAAGGCCGCTAGGGCCAATTCTTCTTTATTTTGGAAGTGGCCATAAATGGCCCCCTTGCTAAGTCCAGTGGCTTGGCAAAGGTCTGTTAAACTACTGCCGATATAGCCCTGTTGGTTAAAAATAGGCGCAGTCGTTTCTATAATATGTTGCCTTGTTTTGGCCGATTTTTTCATGGCTGTTATTGCTTATACTGTAAAATTACAAAAAATACCGATTGGTTTATTTATCTTGCAACGGATTAATGTTTTTTTAATCCCAGGCCGCTATTGGCCCAGCGCTGCGCAGCGGTGGCCGAAGGCCAGACCGAACAAAACGAGCCTTGGCGAAGTTTTGTGAAGGGCCGAGCAGACCTGCGAGCCGCGCAGCATAGCGGCGGCCGACCTAGCCGAAGGCTAGCCGGCCGCGGGCCCCAAAACATCATTATATCAATCAAATATTTACAGTTATGTCTATTTGGAAAAGAACAGCCAGCCTAGCTCAGCTCAATCAGTTATCGGAAAATACTGTGGTGAGTTATTTGGGCATTGAGTTTATAGAAATTGGGGAGGATTATTTGAAGGCCAGAATGCCCGTGACGGCCAATCAGGTGCAGCCAGCGCGGATTTTGCATGGGGGTGTTTCTGTTGTTTTGGCCGAAACGCTGGGTTCTGTGGCCTCGGTCCTTTGTATAAATGAGGATAGTGGAAAGCAGCCCGTGGGTTTAGAAATCAATGCCAGCCATTTGCGTTCGGTGCCTGAAGGAGGCGAAGTAGTGGGGATTTGTCGCCCTATTCGCATTGGTCGTCAGGTTCACTTTTGGGAGATCGAATTGCAGGACCAAAAAGAGCGCCCCATTTGTAGTAGCCGCCTTACGGTCATGCTAAGAGATGCTAAATAAGCCCCTTGAAAAGCCCTTTTTTAAGGGCTTTTTTTTATTTTGGCGCCCTTGATTCGAGACTTTACAAAAAGAGATATGTCAAAGAAATATACCCTTACTGCAGCCCTTCCTTATGCTAATGGGGCCTTGCACCTTGGCCATTTGGCGGGGGCCTATTTGCCTGCCGATATTTATGCCCGTTTCTTGCGCCGACAAGGCAAAGATTTGGCCTTTGTTTGTGGTTCTGATGAGCATGGCGCAGCCATTACGATTCGGGCCAAAAAAGAGGGGCGGAGTCCTCAGGAAATTATTGACCATTATCATGCGCTCAATAAAAAAACCTTTGAGCAGCTCGGTATTTCTTTTGACATTTATCATCGGACCAGTAGTGAGCTGCACCATAAAACGGCCCAAGATTTCTTTTTGCAGCTGTTGGAAAAAGGCGATCAGTTTGAGCAAAAGACTACGGAGCAATATTATGATGAAGACTTTAAGCAGTTTTTAGCCGATCGCTATATTCAGGGAACTTGCCCTAAATGTGGACATGAGGAAGCCTTTGGCGACCAATGCGAAAAATGTGGCTCTACGCTTTCGCCTACAGAATTGATTAACCCTATTTCTACAATGAGTGGAAAAACGCCTGTGCTAAAGGAAACTACGCATTGGTATTTCCGTTTGGACCAGCATGAGGCTTGGCTCAAAGAATGGGTAGAAAAAGGGCAGGTCGATGGCCAGCAATTGCATGATCCCAGCCAATGGCGCAAGCATGTTTTGGGCCAATGCCTTTCTTGGATCGAGGGCGGCCTACAACCCAGAGCCATTACTCGCGATTTGGATTGGGGAATCAAATTACCCATTGAAAATGCCGAGGGCAAAGTGCTTTATGTTTGGTTTGATGCCCCCTTGGGCTATATTTCGGCCACTAAGGCTTGGGCCGAAGAGCAAGGCAAAAATTGGGAAGATTACTGGAAAGGAGAGGATACCGAATTGATCCATTTCATTGGAAAAGACAATATTGTTTTCCATTGTGTGGTTTTTCCCGCCATGCTCAAAGCAGCAGGCGATTATGTTTTGCCCAAAAATGTTCCCGCCAACCAATTTTTGAACTTAGAAGGCAAAAAGTTTTCTAAATCGAGAGGTTGGGTAATTGAGCAGCATCAATATTTGCAAGACTTTGCCGAATTTCCCAATAAGGAAGATGCGCTGCGCTATGCCTTGATTCGCAGCTTGCCCGAAAATAAAGATGGCGATTTCAAATGGGAGGAATTTGTGGCCCTACACGATAATGAGCTAGCCGATAACTTGGGGAACTTCTTCAACCGAGTGCTCAGCTTTATTAAAAAATATAGTGCAGGCAAACTGCCCGCAGCCGATTTAGATTTGCTGATTCAGGGATCTGAGGTGGGCAGTGAAAGTAGCTACAAAAAGTTCTGCCAAACAGAAATTCTGCCTTTGGTAGAGCGTTTGGAAAAAGAAATCATGGCTTTTGAGCTGCGCCAAGCTATTCAAACGGTCCTAGAACTCTCTCGTTTGGGCAACGGTATGTTCCAAAATAACTCGCCTTGGAAAGTGGCCAAGGAGAACCCCGAAGCGGCAGAAGTACAAACCGTTTTGGCCCTTGGGGTACAGATTGCCGCTTGCCTTAATATTTTGCTAGAGCCATTTTTGCCCTTTGTGGCCAAAAAAATGCAAGAGCTCCTCAACTGGTCTGCTGATTTGGATTGGGAGGGCTTGAAAGCAAAACTAGCTGCAGGCCAAAGCCTTTTGGCAGTTGGTCATGCTTTGGCTGAACCCAAAGTCATCTTTGCCAAAATCAATAATAAGAAAGATAAGCGCTGGTCCGATTTGATCTTGCAACAAGAGCAGTTGTTGCAAGATCGGCTCAAAGCTTTAGAGGCGGAGGCCAAGCGCAAAGCCCAAGAAGAAGCCAACCAAAAGCGTTTGCCCGAGATCGAGTTTGATGATTTTACGAAGGTAGAAATGCGCTTGGCCAAGGTGATCTCGGCTAAAAAGGTGAAAAAAGCAGATCGATTATTGGAAATTGAGGTTGACTTGGGCAACGAAAAACGAACGGTGGTTTCTGGTTTGGCCAAATTCTATACGCCCGAAGAGCTCTTGGGCCAACAGGTGGTGATGGTGGTCAATTTGAAGCCCAGAAAACTCAGAGGAATTGTTTCGCAGGGAATGATTTTGACAGCCGAAAATCCAGACGGTAGCCTCTCTTTGCTCCAACCCTGGAAGGGCATGCAAGATGGCGCCTTGATTAAATAAGCTTCCGTTTTTGCATCTAGAAAGGCGCGAAGCGCCTTGGCTGAGGGATGGAAAGTGGGGCGGCGAAGCCGCAGACCCAAGTTTTTGAGCGTAGCGAAAAAAACTGCAGGGCCGAGCAGACCTGCGAGCCACGACAGAGCCCGACCCAAGGCCGAAGGCCGCAGGGGCAGCCCCAAAAAAAGAAAACATAAAAAGCAAAAGGGCAATCAGCGAAAAAACTGATTGCCCTTTTTAGTGTTGGAGGTCTATGTCTTAGCGTTGGACCGTGCTTTTGTATTCTTGTTGGAATTGTTCCCAGGGGGTTTTTTTGTAGTGGTCCTCGGCCAAATAATGCAAAATAGTATCAAAAATACCGACCTCTAGATAGCCCGGAATGCGTTGAATGAGTTGAAAATCCTCATTGAGAAAAACCACCGTAGGATAGCTCATTTTGCCATCTAATAAGACGGCGGCCAGTTGGTGGTAGCCTCTGCGGCCCTGGGGAATATACTTAAAGGTATTGCCCGCAAAGAGAATATCTTCTCGGTATTCGGCATCTAGTTTTACTGGATAAAAGTTGTTGTTGAGATAGGCCGAAATTTCTTTTTGCTGAAAGGTATTTTTGTCCATTCGCTTACACCAGCCGCACCAATCCGTATAAATATCGATGAAGATTTTTTTGCCTTTCTGGCCAGCGGCCTTATCGGCTTGGAGTTGAGCAACGGCCTGCTCATAAGTCATCCAATTGACGTTAGACAAAGGGCTTTCTTCTTCGGTTTCTTCGCTTTCTCCTCTAAAGCTTTTCAGCTCAAAGGTGGCGCTATCGGCAGATTTAGAGCTAAGGTTTTGGGGCGTACTGGAACTACAAGCGAGGTAGATTCCAGAAATAGAAAGAACTAAAGTAGTGGCAATTCTGAACATATAACAAATTATATTTTATAGACAGCTTGCTGTCTTAATTGGGGGAGGACAAGACTATTGGAGCAATAGTTTTGTTTGATGACAACACAAGAACGCAAGAGTTTTGCCCTTAGATGAATGTCCCGCAAGCTTTTGTTTATATTTAACAGAGCTCAAGATTAACAAAAGAAAGGCCAATAACAAAGCCCCCTTTTCTCTATCCTGAAAAAAGGGGGCTTTTCCAAAAGCAGCCAAGCTTACTTTTTGGTCCGCTCATATTGGTTCATGAACATAGCCGTATGCGCCAAAAAACGCTGGTCGGTAAATTTCTCTGCCAAGGTCTTATTGAGGAGCTCCTTGCTGCTTTCTTCCATGGGCTTTTGCTCTAGGGCAGTCACCACATCGGCCTCCAAACGAGTCTTTAGTTTGCTCCAGTAAGACTTTACATGAGGGTTAATCATGCTGCCGTTAAACTGCTTATTGAATTCCATCAAAAGGATATCTACCAACTGTTCTAGGTCCTTTGTATAATCGGCCATTATTTTAAATTTATGGGATAAATGAGAAATAGTGTTTAAAATAGCATGCTAAAACTACAATCTATTTCCAAATTTTCAAAACGCATAGGGGCAAAAAAAGTGAGCAGCTACTTTCCCCAAAGTAGCTGCTCTGTAATCCCCATGATTTACCCCAAACTTAATTGAAGTTAGAGCAAGTATTTCCTTTTGCTCTATTGCAAATTTACAGCAAGAAATAACTCTTTTTATAGGCCATTTGGGCAAAAGCTAAATTTAGGTATTATACTTATTTTCCTATCTGCTCGCCCATCCGAACCGCGGTTTCCATCCCTCTACGACTGTTTTCCAATAAATCTGCGCTCAATTCAAATTGCCCCGGCTCTAAAAGCATGACCACCGTAGAGCCCCCAAAGGCAAAATAACCCATTTCTTGCCCCTTTTCTAGCTGGGCATTGGGCGGATAACTAAAATGGATGCTGCCCACCATGGTCGCCCCCACCGGAGCCAACAAAATATCGCCCCGATCAGCCGTTTTTAGAATACTATAGGCCCTTTTGTTTTCGCAAAATACCTTAACAAAATTTCTGGCCAAGGCATAAGGTGAAACCGAATAGTAACGCCCCATAATCTGCTGGGCCTCCTCGGCCTGCCCCGCATAGGGAAAATGATAGCGATGATAGTCATGCGGCGCCAAGCGAATGATCAATAAACTCCCCTTGGCATAACGCTCAGCCAAGGCCTCATCACCCAAAAAACGCTTCAAATTAAAGGCCTGCCCCTTCACAAAAAAAGCACGCAGCTCATCAATATGCTCAAAAGCAAGCAGTTTGCCATCGGCCGGAGAAACCAAACCCTCCCCAATAGGCCGAGCCGAAGGATGTAATTTTCGACAAAAAAAGGCATTGAAATTTTCAAATTCCTCCACGCTCCGCAGCGCCTCGCTCATATCAATGTTATAAGCGGCCACAAAATCCGCAATCTTTTTCGCCGATTTCTCCTTGTCCATCCGCCGACCATACCAAGCCGACAAAAATTTTCTGCGCACCAATAACTCCAAGGGCAGTTTGCCCAACGGACTCTGATACAAAAACCGAATGTATTTTTCCGCCGGCGGCCGCTCCTCACAAAGCGCTCCCGTTTTGCGGTCTATATATTGTATTCCTTGCATGCTCTCTTTTTTTGACTATTACTTATCTTTTGGGGCCTCCGCTGCGGCTTCGCCTTGCGGCGCTACGTTTACTCCCTTCAGTCGTCGAACTGCGGACTAAAGTCCTTGTTGTCGCAGCTCGCTGCTGTTTTTGTGGGGCCTCCGCCTCCCTTCGGTCGTCGGCGCTACGTTTCGCAGCTCGCTGTTCGCTCGGCCCTGCGGCCTGACGGCCTTGGTCTGCGGCTGCGCCGCACTGCTCCACATCGCTAGGCCTGCGGCGGCTTCGCCGCCTGCTTTCTCCAATTACAGCAAATCGCCTATGAAATTACTATTCCCTTTTGTTTTCTTTTTTCTCCCTTTTGGCCTTTGGGGCCAAGTAGAGGACCTACAGCAACAAGCTCGGCAAAAATGGAGTTTGGGCCAAGAAAAACAAGCTTTTTTTCTCGCCCACAAAGCCCTTAATGCCGCTAAAGATCAAGCCAATTCGGCCCACTACAATAGCCTGCTGCTGCTGTTTGAACTGCATTTTGAATTGGGCCATATCGAGCAAGCCCGACAGTATGGCGCCCTAGCCCTACAACTAAATGAACAAGCGGGCTTCCGCTTGGGTTCAAGCCAATTGCTCTATAAGCAATTGGCCCGCCTAGAACAGCTTGATGGCCAATATGAAGCCGCCGAGCTCTTTCTGATGCAGGCCCAAGAACAACTCCCGCCCTTGCTCGGCCCGCCTAGCCTCGACCGCCTGCAGCTCCTAGCCCAATTGGCCGAGGTCTATCAGCTGAAAGGACAGTTGAGGGCCGCTCAGCGAATTTATGACAAAATTTTGCAGCAAAAAAATATCCCCCTAACAGAAAATCTCCAATGGCGCTATGCCGCCGCTATCTTGGCCCAAAAAAATAAGGAGGGCCAAAAGGCCGAAAGACTGTTCCAAGAAGCCCTAGCTCTTACTGGCCCCACTACCGCCTACCAAAGCGAAGTCCTAAAGGCCGCCCTGGCCCAAAATGCCTGGAAAATGGGAAAAACCAGCCTGGCCAAAAAACGCTATGAACAACTCTACCAAAATCGAAAAAAGAATTTGGGCCAGGATCATCCGCTCACACTCAGCCTAGCCGGAGAAATAGCCTATTTCTATGAAAGTCAAGGCCAATTGGACCAAAGCGAAACGCTCATGCAGCTTTATATCCAAAGCCTGATCCAAGAGATTGATGAATTGGCCCAATATACTAGCTACCAAGAGTTTTTGCGGCTCCAACAAAGCTTAGCCCCCGAAATTAACCGCTTTACCGCTTGGGTGAGCAGACATCCCCAACAAAAATGGCTCAAATGTTTGGCCCAACTCCAATTAGCCGCCCAAGCTAGGGGCCAAGAGGAGGCCACCGCCTTTAGACAAGCCCTAAAAGCCCTAAGGTCGCCCCATTTAATAGACCTCAAAATGGATTGGGCCGAAGCCGTAGAAAAGCTGGCACATAGCTATCGCCTCAGTAAAAAAAAGGCGGCCCACCGCTTCCAACAAGCCGAACAAAAAGCAGCGGTAAAAGCAGTAGAAAAAGAACTAAAGGCTGCCCTTCGCCAAAATGATATTCCCTTTTTAGCTCAAAATTATACCCTAGAACAACTACAAGCCCAATTAGATAGTACCGAAATGGCCATCAATATTTTACACTATCAAGACCATAATGGCCAAGCTTGGCTAAGCGAGGCTAAATTTGCGGCCCTGATCTTTAGCCAAGATAGCCTGCTCATTTGGCAAGAGCTCTGTACCGAAGAAGCCATAGCATCTGTCTTATCAGATATATTTAGACTCAAAACAATAAAGGATATTAACCGCAGCTATTTGTCTATTCCCGGACTAAGCCAATTGTTAGATAAAAAGCTTTGGCAACCCCTGCGCCCACATCTAGCAGATAAAAACTGCCTGCATTTCCAATTGCCCGCCATCTTGCAGCCGCTTTCTTTTGAAGCCATTCTGCAAAGCCATAATGAACGTTACCTCATAGAAGATTATGAACTGCATTATTATAGTAGCTTTCATAAATTAAAAAAACAGCCCCAAGCTTATGTCAGCAAACAAGCCTTTTTAATGGGGGGCGTGGATTTTGGCCGCAAACCCAAGCGTAGCCCCTGGCTGCCTTGGGATCCCCTGCCCGCTAGCCTAGAAGAAGTAGAGGATTTAGAAGTGGCCCTATATAATGCCGCCTGGGAAACTGATAAATTGACCAGCGGCTCGGCCAATGAAGTACACTTTTTAAAACTGCTGCAAGAAAAGCGTTTTCGCCTGATTCATCTGGCCACTCATGCCTACTTTTTTGAACGCCCAAAAGAAGGCGATGAAGGCGGAATTTTCTTTGAAGAAAGCAGCCGACAACTCAGCCTAGAAAAACAATTGATCCAAGAAGAAGAACAAGCCCTGATGCGCTCGGGTTTGGTCTTTGCCGGGGCCAACCTGAGCTGGCAAGGCCCCGCTAGCAGCTCTATGGCCGAGGCCGACGGTATTCTCACAGCCCTTGATTTACTCAGCCTAGAGCTAGAAGGCTGCGAACTGTTGGTCCTTTCTGCCTGCCAAACGGCCCTAGGACAAACGAGCAGCCAAGAGGGCCTGCTCGGCCTGCCCACCGCTTTTCAGCAAGCGGGAGTAGACTATTTTATGGGCAGCCGCTGGAGCGTGAATGACCAAGTTACCGCCCTTTTTATGGAGCTGTTTTATGAGGCTTATCTCGCAGGAGATTCGCCCCCCATCGCTCTGCGAAAAGCCCAGTTGGCCCTGATGAAAAAAGAAAAAGGACGCTATGCCCACCCTTATTATTGGGCCGCTTTTCAGTTGTTGCGCTAGTTTGCAGGGGACAGGCGGCGAAGCCGCCGCAGGCCACAACAAAGCCTTTAGTCCGCAGTTCGACGACCCAAGGGAGTAACCGTAGCGCCGACGACCGAAGGGAGGCGACAACAAGGCTGCAAGCCGCAGTTCGACGACTGAAAGGAGTAACGCCCCAAAACCATAAAAAAAGAGCAGATACCTTTAACCGTATCTGCTCTATCTAATTTAAGGCTATGCTTTAGCCATTAAGCCTCGCATTCTGCTTCATTTTCATAGCTGCTGAGCGGGGGACAAGTACAAATCAGGTTTTTGTCGCCATAGGCGCCATTGACCCGATGCACAGAGGCCCAAAATTTATTCTCCCGCACAAAGGGGAGGGGATAAGCGGCTTTGCTTCTGGAGTAGCTATGGCTCCATTCATCGGCACTGAGCTCGTGAATAGTATGCGGCGAATTGATTAAGACATTATCTTCTGTACTAGCGGCACCGCTGGCAATTTCATCAATCTCTCGGCGGATTTGCAAAAGCGCATCGCAAAAGCGGTCTAGCTCAGCCTTATCTTCCGATTCGGTGGGCTCAATCATGATGGTACCCGCCACCGGGAAGGAAAGGGTAGGGGCATGAAAGCCATAATCGATGAGGCGCTTGGCCACATCTTCTGCAGAAACATGCAACTGCTTAAATTTGCGCAAATCAATGATCAATTCATGAGCTGCCCGACCTTTTTCGCCAGTATACAATACATCATAATCTTGCTCCAAACGGGCCTTGATGTAGTTGGCGGTTAGAATCGCATAGGCCGTGGCATCGGTACAACCCTGCGCCCCCAACATACGGATGTAGCCATAAGAAATGAGCAAAATACTAGCCGATCCCCAGGGGGCTGCAGCCACCGCTTTGGTGCCCTGGACTCCACCTACCTGATCAGAAATATAGTGCTTGGGCAAGAAAGGCTTAAGCTTATCATTGACGCAGATGGGGCCCATGCCAGGTCCACCGCCCCCATGCGGAATCGCAAAGGTTTTGTGCAGGTTCAAATGGCAAACATCGGCGCCAATGAGGCCTGGAGCCGTTAGGCCCACCTGCGCATTCATATTGGCCCCATCCATATAGACCAGCCCGCCGCAATCGTGAATCTTTTGGCAAATCTCCTGAATGGCCGTCTCAAATACCCCATGCGTAGAGGGATAAGTAACCATTAGGCAAGAGAGCTGATCCTTATATTTGTCGGCCTTTTTATGGAGGTCCTCCACATCAATATTGCCCTTTTCATCGCATTTTACCACCACGACCTTCATGCCAGCCATTACCGCAGAGGCGGGGTTGGTGCCATGGGCCGAAGAGGGAATCAAGGCAATGTTGCGCTGCGATTGCTCATGGGCCAAATGATAGGCCCGAATGCTGAGCAAACCGCTGTATTCTCCCTGCGCACCAGAGTTAGACTGTAGCGAACAGGCGGTAAATCCAGTAATGTCAGATAAATAACGCTCCAATTCATCAAAGATTTGCAGATAGCCCTCCGCCTGATCTAAGGGTGCAAAAGGGTGCATCTGACTAAAGGCGGGCCAAGAAACGGGAATCAATTCGCTGGCCGCATTCAATTTCATGGTACATGATCCCAAAGAAATCATAGAGTGGACCAAAGACAAATCTTTATTTTCCAAGCGCTTGATATAACGCATCATCTGGCTCTCTGACTGATAGCTATTAAAGACGGGATGCTGCAAATAATCGCTTTCTCTTTGGAGCTGTTCAGGAATTTTAGGCGAGGCAAAAGCAGCTGCATAACGTTCGGCCAATTGCTCGGCTGTAGCCTCCAATTTTTGTCCCTTGAGTTGGGCAAATAGATTAACCAATTGGGCAATGTCTGTCAATTTTGTGCTTTCGTCTACCGAAATTTGCACATAACGGCCCAGATCATAAAACAAGTTGATTTCTTGGGCCAAAGCCAATTCCCGCAGCTTATCCTGCTCGGCCTTTTCCAAGACATCAATTCGCAAGGTATCAAAATAGGCTTTGTTTAGTTGCTGAAAGCCCAAACGGCTCAACTCGGCCTCCAAAAGCTGCGCATGTCGATGGATATTCTGGGCAATTTTGCGAATGCCATCAGGTCCGTGATAAACGGCATACATACTCGCCATAATGGCCAACAAAGCCTGGGCGGTACAGATATTAGAGGTGGCCTTATCTCGGCGAATATGCTGCTCTCTGGTTTGTAGGGCCATCCGCAAAGCGGGCTGCCCTTTTTGGTCCAAAGACATTCCAATAATACGGCCCGGAATCTGACGGACAAACTCCTCTTTGGTCGCAAAATAAGCAGCATGAGGTCCACCAAAACCCATAGGCACCCCAAAGCGCTGCGTATTGCCCACTACGGCATCGGCACCCCATTCTCCAGGGGCTTTTAATAAGGCGAGGCTCATCAAATCGGCGGTTACAATAACATAAATACCCGCAGCTTTGGCTCGTTCTACTGTGGCCCGAAGGTCCTTCACTTCTCCTCTAGAGTTGGGGTATTGCAACAAAATCGCAAAGATTTTGGGCTCCTTAAAGCGCATGCGCTCCGGATCGGCCACGGCAATTTCTATCCCCAAAGGCTCGGCTCTGGTCTTGAGTACGTCTAGAGTCTGTGGATAAATTTCTCGGCTAACCAAAAGTTGGTTGGCTGGATTTTTCTTGTTTTTCCGATTCTTAATTCCATAAAACATCGTCATGGCCTCGGCCGCAGCAGTGGCTTCATCCAATAAAGAGGCATTGGCTACGGGCAAAGCCGTCAAATCACTGACCATCGTCTGATAGTTGAGCAAAGCCTCCAAACGCCCCTGGGCAATCTCCGCCTGATAGGGGGTATACTGGGTATACCATCCCGGATTCTCAAAGATGTTACGCAAAATGACATTGGGCGTCAGCGTATGATAATAGCCCTGACCAATATAGCTTTTGTATAGCTTGTTTTTGGCGGCGATTTCTTTGAGCTCGGCCAAATAGTCCGATTCAGAAAGGGCCGCAGGCAGTTGCAAGGGCGTTGCTCTTCTAATGTTTTCAGGGATAGTCTCCGCAATAAGGGCCTCTAAAGACGGAAGGCCAATTTGCTTCAACATATCTTGAAGCTCTGTTGCATTTGGTCCAATATGACGCTGCACAAAACGATCGGGATGCTGGAAAATAGACATCGGCGTTTAGCTTTTGAGCAAAATAAAATTTTGCCTTTTTTAAAGAGTTGAGTTGATACTTACTACTTCTTTGGTTTTTAACTGCTTAAGTAGTCAAAGGGTAAGAACGGTTAGCTGTGCCACAAAGCTAAATTTTTTAGACTAGATTCTAAACCGCTTTGCCCTAAAAAACAGATTTATCTACACAATGTTTTTCCTTTTTTGGGGCCCGCGGCCAGCAAGGCTGGCCGCCGCTATGCTGCGGGGCTCACAGGTCTGTTCGGCCCTTCGCTGGCTTCGCCAGCTCGGTCTGGCCTTCGGCCACCCCTCCGCAGCGCTGGGCCTGCGGCGGCTTCGCCGCCTGCTAAACCCCCTAAAGGCCCAATTGTTACCAATAAGTTAAAGTGCTGACTTAATGAACTTATCGCTAAAGGCTAATGAGCTAGCTTTTTGTTAGCTCAAGCTAGGATTTTGCTAGCTCGACCTAGCTTTTTGTTAGCTCGACCTCAGATATTCCTAGCTCGACCTAGCTTTTAGTTAGCTCGACTTCAGGTATTCCTAGCTCGACCTAGCTTTTAGTTAGCTCGACCTCAGCTGTTCCTAGCTCGACCTAGCTTTTTGTTAGCTCGACCTTAGGTATTCCTAGCTCGACCTAGCTTTTTGCTAGCTCGACCTTAGGTATTTCTAGCTCAACCTAGCTTTTTGTTAGCTCGACCTTAGCTGTTCCTAGCTCAACCTAGCTTTTAGTTAGCTCGACCTCAGCTGTTCCTAGCTCGACCTAGCTTTTAGTTAGCTCAAGCTAAGACGCTACTAGCTTTTTTTAGGGACTGTTCAGGATTTTGTGTATCAGAATGAAATTTGGGCCTTAGCTGGCTAGGATTTGGCCAATAGTCGCCTAGGGGCTTGTCCCCTAGCGGGCTAAAGCCCTTGTTTGCTGATAGGGCCTAGGAAAAGAGAAAATCCCCTCGAATGAGGGGATGGCAATTTTTTAGTTAGCCTAGGGCCTTGGCCCTAGGGTTTCTATAAATTTTAGGAGAGGAATATATAGTAGGCAGCAAAAAGGGCAGACACAAAATTTCAAACAGTCTCCGAAAAATTCGTCCTACAGGCCCGAAGGGCCGCAGGCCTAGGGGCCTGAAAGGGGGCGGCGCAGCCGCAGACCAAGGAGCCGAAGGCGACGCAGGGCCGAGCAGACCTGCGAGCCCTGAAAGGGCCCGGCCGCCGAAGGCGGCAGGCCCCAAAAAAACAATAAAAAAAAGCCATCCCTACAACTAGGAATGGCTTTTCGCTAAGGCTTAATGCTCAAACTGTAACTTGGCCAGCTGTTGATAAACCCCATCTTCTTTTTGGCTGAGCTCTTGGTGGTTCCCCTGCTCAATGATCTCGCCATGTTCTAACACATAAATGCGGTCCACCTCTCGAATAGTGGCCAAGCGGTGGGCAATAATGATTGAGCTGCGGCCCTGCATGAGGGTGTTGAGGGCATCCTGGACCAGCCGCTCAGATTCGGCATCTAGGGCCGAGGTGGCCTCATCCAAAAGCAAAATTTTAGGGTCCTTGAGAATAGCCCGAGCAATGGCAATCCGTTGGCGCTGCCCGCCCGAAAGCGTGATCCCCCTTTCGCCCACAATAGTATCTAAGCCCTCCGGAAACTGCTGGATGAACTCCCAAGCATTGGCCTTTTGGGCCGCTTCAATGAGCTCTTCCTCGCTGGCGTTTAGCTTTCCGTAGGCAATATTTTCTCGAATTGTTCCACCAAACATCATCACTTCCTGAGGCACAATGGCCATATTCTGACGCAATTGGCTCAGGTTATAGCCACTAATATCTTGGCCATCAATCAGGATTTTTCCCTGCTGTTGTTGGTAGTAGCGCAGCAAAAGCTGCACAATAGTCGATTTTCCGGCTCCAGAACTACCCACTAGGGCCACTTTTTCGCCTGCGGCCAACTCAAAGTTGATATTTTTGAGCACCTGAATATCAGGCCGAGAAGGATAGCTAAACGCTAGCTGCTCAAAGCGGATATTTCCCTGAAGTCGAAGCTCGCCCTCTGGCGCCTCAGCGGCTATCTCGGTATCTTGCTCCAAAATATCTAGAATGCGCTCCGAGGCCCCCACGGCCCGCACCAACTGCTCGTAGAAGTTCCCCAAACTAAAGAGCGAACCGCCCAAAAGAGCTGTATAGGTAATAAACTGGACAAAGTCATCAGAGTGAAATCCGTTGGGGTCTGCCTCGTCAATCATGCTCGCTCCAATCCAAAGAATGAAGAAGATAGCCCCAAAAAGGACCGCAATAATAAAGGCAATGAAAAGTCCACGAACTCGAGCAAAACGCAGGGAAATCTGCACCACATTATCTACCGAGCGGCCGTAGCGCTTCCGCTCAAACCATTCAGAGGTAAAGGCCTTGACCACCGCAATGGCCGAAAGCGTTTCGTCTAAAATCACATTGGTCGCGGCCAATTCATCTTGGCGGTTTTTAGACAGTTTGCGAATGTATCGACCAAAGACCATCGCAATGATAATGACCACCGGAAAGGTCCCCAGCATAATTAAGGTCAGCTTGGGAGCAATAACGGCAATAAAACTCAAGCCGCCAATCAAGATAATCAGCTGCCGAATAAATTCGGCCAAGGTAATCGAGATGGCATCTTGTAGTTGTTGTACATCAGTGGTGGCCCGGCTAGATAGCTCGCCCACTCGGCGCTGCTCAAAAAAGTGGATCGGCTGCCGAATCAATTGGCTGTATAGGTCTTTCCGAATATCGGCCATCGATTTTTCACTCACATAGGTAATGAGCAGGGTGCGGATATAAGAAAAGCTAGCCTGAGAAAGCAGCAAGGCCAAAAGCAACCAACCAATACTATTAAAGGTGAGGCCATAGGCCGCCTCTCGGTCGGGGTCGGCAATAGCGAGTAGCTCTCCAGCAGCCCAAGGGAAAACCAAAAAGACAGAGCTACCCAGCATGAGCAAAATGAGCGAAAGCCCAAAAGCAAAACGGTAGGGCTTGATATAAGCAAGTAGTTTGAAGGCCCGCTTGAGCCCATCTTTTTTGAGTTTTTTTCGCCCTTTTGGGGCCTGATCATCTTGTTTAGACATTGTTCATTTCTTCTTACTGGCCCAAAAATAGGCTGTTAAGGCGCAAAAGTAACAGTTTTTTCAACAATAAGCGGGAGGAAGGGTTGGCTAAAATCTCCATATTTATGTCATTTTTTGGTCCAAAAAAGGGCAAAACAACTATTGTTGTTTTGCCCTTGCCTTTACTCCTTCGGCGCTTTTACATCCGCCAAAATCAATAGCTCTACCTTTTCTTGAGGCAGATTTGTTTTGAGCGTGATGGTTTTTCGCTGCAGGCCTTTTTTGCCTTTGCTATTAAACACGACCTTAATTTTGCCCCTTTCGGCCGTTTCTAAGGCCTTTTTTGGATATTCGGGCACAATACAACCACAGCTCCCTTTGGCACTAAAAATTTGCAGGGGCATATTGCCCGTATTCTGAAACTCAAATTCAAACTCTACTTTTTGCCCCGCTTCTAGCTCGCCAAAATCATAGACCGTTTGTACAAATTCCATTTTTGGGCGGGGAATCGCCTGCTCCAAAGCCGCAATCTTCTCCTCTTTCAAGAGCAGCTCCCGATTCATCTTTTTCGTCAAGCTTTCTAGGGCCAACAGCCTAGCCATCATAGAATCTTGGCGGGCAATGCTGTTGTTTAGGGCCTCTTGTAGGCCGGCCTGTTGCTCCAACATCCGCAGTTGGTTCAGGCTCTCTTGTTCTAGCTTTTCAATTCGGGCCAATAACTCTTTTTTCGATTGGGCCATTAGGCTGCTGCCCAGAGTACTAAGCAGTAGACAAAGCAGAAGCAGTTTCATTTGCTGAAATCTCATGATATAACTAGGTTTTAAATGATATGATTGAATTGGGGCTGCCCCGGCCTGCGGCCGGGTCGGGCTGTTTCGCAGCTCGCTGTTCGCTCGGCCCTGCGGCGGCTCCGCCGCCTAGGTCTGGCCTTCGGCCACTGCTGTCCATCCCTCAGCCTGCGCGGGCTTCGCCCGCTGCTAGACCGAATAAAGGCCAAAAATAAAAAAACTAAGGATTCCATTTCTTTTTGCCATAGGCATAAAGTTCTTGCAGGGCCATACTACCCAAAACCGCAATACAGGCCGATGTGCCCAAGGCCCCCCCATAGCCCTTAAAAAATTGACTCTGGGCAAAAAAGAGGGCCGCAAAAATGAGGGCCGAAACCAATTGGCTGGGCAAATTGGGCAAACGATGCCCCTGCGACATGCCCGCAAAACTAGCCCCAAAAAAAATAAGAGGCAACTCTTCTAGCCAAAAATCATCCAAGGGATAGGGCCATAAAAACAAAAAAAGCGCTAAGCCCAAGCTCGGAGCGGCCGAAGCCAATACTGCCGAAAAATGGGCGTAGCGCTGTAGGTACAAGCTGCAGTTTTGGCCCAAAATGCTAATCAAAAAGATAAGAAAAAAGCGAATCATGGACCAAAGGTAAGCAATCGCTTAGATTTTTTGTATTCGACTAAGGCCACGGCGACCTTTTAGCCACTGACGAACCTCTAGGAGGTAGGAGCCCGCTGGCAAATCTGAAATGTTAAGCTGGATTTGGGCCGATTCACTCTCTTGCCGCTGCATAAGCTGCCCCGCCATATTATAAATGCTGATTTGGCAGGGGCCCTCGGGCAAGTCTAGCTGGACCAAATTGCTGCTCGGATTGGGGTAGGGGCGTAACTCTAGGGCATTTTCCATCTGGGCCACTGCCGTAGACTGAATGATGCTTAGGCCGCCAACAAAGGGATCGGACCATTTGGGGTCGGTATAGACATTACTGCCAGAAAGGGTAGCCAAAAAGGCGGCTAGGGCATCTTTTTGGGCCTGCGTCAAGTTTAGCTGTCCTCCAGCGCCTGTCAAGCGAGCATCCAAATTGGTATTGTTGGGGTTTTGAGGAACCGCATTATAGTGGTTAATCAATTGCTGTAGATTTGTAATGTTCCCATTGTGCATCAAGGGACCATTGAGCTGCCCCTGAGGATTAACAATATCCCGCAAAGAAGGCGCCCGGGTATTTGTCAGATCTATGCCTGAGCCATCTGCAGTAGCAATGATGCCATTGTTGTTGGTCGCCGGGTCAATATCAAATTCGGGGGCGCGGTGGCAACCTTGGCAGCCCGCTCCACCAATAGTGGGGGGATCAATAAAGAGCAGCTTCCCTTGGTTTTCTTGGGCCGTAAAATTACCAAAGTTCTGATTGATGTTGCCATTGGCTTGGGCCAGCCCTTGGTCAAAACGGCTATCAAAAGATTGGATAGAGCGCACAAACTGAGAGAGGGCTTCCTGCATACGCGCCTCTGTAACAATGGTGTCGCCATAAACAAAGGTGAAGAGTTGTTGGTAGCGAGGGAGTGCACTAAGGCGGCGAATAAGAGAATCTAAATCAGGCTGTCCATTGCTGCCCGAAAAACCCATCTCTAGATGGTCCTGAATGGGGTGTGTGGTCTGCTCGGCTAAGCTCAGGGCACGTTTATCCCAAAAGAATTTTACCTCCTCGGCAAAGCGGGCATTGATGAGGCGCATAGAGTGGCGGCCCGTGAGCCCACCATCTAAGCCTAAAGATTGTTTGGCCGTATCGCCAAAGGCAAAGGCCTGCTTGTGGCAGCTCCCACAAGAAATTGTGCTGTTGGCCGAGAGTGCCTTATCATAAAATAAAACACGGCCTAAAGTAGCCACCGCATCACTCATCTGTTGGCCTGCGGGCAAATTGTCTAGCTGAATATAAGCGGGAACAGCTTGATTGGCGTAGTTGTCTAGCTGGTCTAAGTCAATAGTGCTAGCGCCAAGCACCAGGGCCATTAAGGCTGCTGCAAAAACAAAGGATAATCGCATAAGTTGTGGAGTAAAGGGGAAAGAAAGCGTTTAAGGGCTTTAGGACAGTACTGATGGACAAAGGTTTAAACATTTCTTTAACAACTTAAGTCTTTTTGATAGTATTTTCTAGCTAGATAAATTTTAAATTGAGGTCCAAGCCTTAGTGACTAGACGCAGGCAGGCCGTTGTTCCTGAAGAACAACGGCCTGCTTTTTTGGGCCAAATTGGCCTTTTTGTCGAGCTCGGGCGCGCAGCGCCAGCCGGCTGAGGGATGGGCAGCAGTGGCCCGAAGGGCCAGACCCAGCCGCCAGAGGCGGCGCAGGGCCGAGCAGGCCTGCGAGCTGCGATACAGCCCGACCCGCCCGTAGGGCGGGGCAGCCCCAAATCCTAGATATTGAGTGGATTGTGATAGAACATCCAGATAAAGGCCAGGATAACCGTGGGCAACATAATGCCTCGGGTAAACTCATCGAATCGGCGGCGGTTGGCTATGGCCACGGGAATCAAGTTGCCGCAGATCGCAATCAGGTGGAGCGTGCTGTCCTTAAAGCCTGGCCAAGCCGTGGCATAGGTGTCCAGGACTCCAGATTGTAGTAGAATTTTATTGATGGCAAAGACGAGGGCAAAGCTAATCAGGGGCGTAATGAGTCCCCAAGCCAAGCCATATACCAATTGATCTTTAAACAGTTGCATAGCTTATACTTCTTCCAGAAATTTGAGATGATTTAGAGCGGGATAGGCCGTGAGGTCGTGCATAGAAGGCACCACCGAAACGTAGCCATTTTCTAGGGCGCAGACGTCGGCATTTTCGTCTTCTTTGGCTAGGGTAAACTTGCCCGTGAGCCAGTAGTAAGTGCGGCCCATGGGGTCGGTATTTTCCAAAAAGTCTTCGGCCCAATGCCCCTCTGCCTGATGGCAAACCTTAATGCCTTTGATGGCATCGGCGGGTAGTTTGGGGATATTGACATTAAGGAGAAGGGTTTCTTTTAGGCCTTGTTCTAGGACCTGCTTAATAATCTTGCGGGCATAGATTTTTGCGGCCGAAAAATCGGCCTCAATGCTATAGTCGAGCAAGGAAAAACCGATAGAGGGAATCCCTTCTACGGAAGCCTCCATGGCGGCCGACATGGTGCCGGAGTAAATGATATTGATCGAGGCATTGGAGCCATGGTTGATGCCCGAAACACAGAGGTCAATATCTTCATTTTTGAGCAAAACATGCTTGGCCAATTTGACACAATCTACTGGGGTGCCCGAGCAGGCATAGGCGGGGATATTAGGGCCAAAAATGCGTTGTTCTTTGAGGCGGAGGGGGTGTTCTAGGGTAATGGCATGCCCTTGTCCAGATTGCGGACTATCGGGGGCCACTACATAGACCTGCCCAAATTCTTGGGCCACTTCTACTAGGGCGCGGATGCCCGGGGCGCTTAGGCCGTCGTCATTGGTAACTAATATGTTTAGCGACATAATTTAGGTAGCGTTTAAAAGAGTTTAGCCATTAGATATTCGTCAATGTACTCGCCATTGACTCTGGCCGAATGTTTTTTGGTGCCTTCTATTTCAAAGCCTCGTTTTTTGTAAAGGGCGACCCCTCTTTCGTTATGGGTCATGACGGTGAGCTCGAGGCGATGGATGCCGTTTTCTTGGGCCCAATCTTCTAGGGCGGCAAAGAGGGTGTTGCCTAGCCCTTGGCCCCAAAATTCTTTGAGGACCGAGATGCCAATATGCATAGCGTGCTTAATGCGCTCGCCCCGACCATAGGGGAAGCTGCCCGCAATATGGCCAATGAAACGGCCGCTTTCTTCTTCTACCGCCAAAAAGATGCGATGAATGCCCGTAGCAACCGCCATGCGTAGCTGAAAGCTGTTCATTTGCCGCTCGCCAGGCTCTTGCAACATAAAGTTACTCTCGGCATCGGTGGTTTGCAATAGCTCAATAAAGGCCTTGGCATCTTGGGGTTTCATGGCACGGATAATATAGCCCATAGTTATTCAGATTTCTTTTTCTGTTCTTCGGGGTACTCAATGCGCACATGCTGAATGCTGCGAAGCATTTTCTTGAATACCGCCTTAATTTGATCGAGTTCTTTAAAGGTAATGTTTGTGTTTTGCAATTGGCCCAGCTCTAATTTGAACTTGACAATTTTATCGACCAATTGGTCAATATCTTGACCCGTAGGATTTTTTAAGCTTTTGGATGCCGCCTCAATAGAGTCGGCCAACATCAATATGGCCTCTTCTTTATTTCTGGGGGCTGGTCCAGGGTAGCTGAAATCGGCCGGGTCTACTTCTAAGTCAGGATTTTCCTTTTGGTACATCCGATAGAAATATTCTACTCTTGTGCTGCCGTGATGCGTGGCAATAAAATCAACTAAAGCCCGAGGTAAACGGTATTTTCTGGCCAACTTAACGCCCTCGGTCACATGCCCAATAATCATAGCCGCACTTTCTTTATAAGTCAATTCCTCATGCGGATTATATTGGTTTTGGTTCTCTATAAAGTAAGGCGGATTGAGCATTTTGCCAATATCGTGATAAAGGGCCCCAACCTTGACGAGTAGGGCGTTCCCACCTACTTCCGAGCAAGCTGCCTCGGCCAAGTTGGCCACCTGTAAGGAGTGTTGCATGGTGCCTGGCGCTTTGAGCGATAGCTCTTTGAGCAAGGGCTTGTTGAGGTCCGAAAGTTCTACCAAAGTGATTTCAGAGATAAGCCCAAAGATGCGTTCTAGCAAGGGAATCAAAGGGTAGGTGAGTAGGGTCAAAAAGACGTTAAAGCTAATCCAACCCAAGTTACCCCATTCTACGCCCTCTTCAATCAAGCGACCATCTTCGGCCAAAACAGGCGAAAAGGCGCCTTTGTGAATGAGCTCTAGCCCCAAATAACAGCCCGCATAGGCAATCCCAATATAAAGGACCGCAAAAAAGAAGTCAGTCAAATAACGGGTTTTGCGCTTGGTCAATACGGCTACCATGCCCACAATAATCTGGACCAAAATAAATTGATAGTCCAAAGAAAGCAGCATACTCGCAATCAGAATGATCACAATATGCGTAAAGAGCGCCATCTGAGCCGAAAAGAAGTTCTTGATGACAATAGGCACAATGCAAAAGGGAATCAGATAGGAGCTCAATTCTGGCAGTTGGTCTACCGCAAAAGAAAGATAAGAGTAGCCTCCAATAAAGACCAAAATCAGGCTCAAATGCTGGTTGTTGTTAAAGAGCTCCGGCGAATAGGTCCGCATGAAAATACTAAAAATAGCAATCAGGGCCAAGGTCAAGAGCAGGTAGCCCAAATAAATCAAAAAGCCGTTTTTATGCTGGTTGATCTCTTGGTCATATTTTTCTTTGTAGGAAATCAGCTTGGCATAAGCCGTAGAATCTACCAATTCATTTCGTCTAATGATTAGCTCGCCCGCCTTGACCATCCCTCTGGTCAGCGAGACATTATCAATGGCCAAGGCTTTGTTTTTGGCGGTCAAGGAGGCGTCGTAGTTGATGTCTGCCTGGGCCATCAAACTGTCTAATAGGGCCAAAAGGAGCTCGGTTTGCTCCGAACTTTGGGGCAGTTTCCCCAAGCTATCGACCACAATCTGGGCGGCCTCTCGCTGCGAAAGGAAGTCGAGGGCCTGATGCTCGCCCAATTCTACTTGCTGCTCAATGAGGCGAAATTGCAATTCTTTGCCCTCTGCCTGATGCTGGCTGGCCAACTCAATAATGTGCTGTTCATAGGTTTTGGCCAGCAGGCCTTGCCCCAAATCTTGGGCCTGACTACTATCTATTAGGGCCCGAATGCTATCATTCAATTGCTGGTAGCGCTGGGCAAAAGCCGTTTCAAAGCTAGCAATTTGCTTTTGGCCCAAGGCCGCATTCAAGCGATAATAAGGCATGAAGTCTTTGGCCAAATATTCCTTTTCTTGGGCCAATAGGGTTTCCGATTTCTTAATCGGAAAGGCAAAAGGTGCTCTGAGGTCCTCATAACGCCAACTTTCTCCCGGCTCAAAGTTATAATCCAAACGGATGTTGTTGGGGAAAAAGAGGCTAATAAATAAAACTAAAGCCCCCAACAAAACATAGCGCACAATATGCGGAATGGTTTGTAGGTATTGCTGTATCGCATTTTTCTTTTTCATAATTGTTTTTTGCAGTCTGGCCAAAATACAAAGATTCAATGGCTTTGCTGTGGGCTCTTCTGTTTTTTTTGGGGCCCGCGGCCAGCAAGCTGGCCGCCGCTATGCTCCGCCGCTCGCAAGTCTGCTCGGCCCTGCGCGGGCTGCGCCCGCTAGGTCTGGCCTTCGGCCACGGCTGCGCAGCGCTGGGCCTGCCCGATGCGCAAATAAAAAGGCCAGCGCTCTGCAGAGCGCTGGCCAAGTTGGTCCATTCGTCAATTTAATCAGGGCGGCTCGGCCAACAGGCGGCTGTTCAGCCGCCAATCGGCTGAGGGGCTGTAGCAGGGCCGCCGCAGGCGGCAGACCCAAGGCTTTTGAAGCAAAGCGAAAAAGCCTGCAGGGCCGAGCAGACCTGCGAGCTGCGCAATGGCCCGACCCGAGCGAAGCGAGCGGGCAGCCCCAAATCCTTATCGAATAATTAGTTTTTGTACTTCTTGTTGGCCCGTTTTGCTACGATACTGCAACAAATACTGCCCAGCGGGCAAGTCCGTCAACTGAAAGCTGCTATACTGCTGCCCTTGGACCAACTGCTGCTGTTCGATGAGGCGGCCCATGAGGTCAAACAAAAAGAGTTGTCCCCCTGCTTCTAGTGGCGCTTCCCATTTTACGACAAACTCGCCTTGGTTGGGGTTGGGGAAAAGGCTAAAGCTGCTGCTTTGGGCCAATACATTATGGCTAGTTGTGGTGTCTACATAAGAGGGACGGTAAAAAGAAATTCCCCCGCGGATGTTGCCCAGCACAAAGTCGCGCTCGCCATCGCCATCCAAATCGGCCACGGCAATGCTGCTGTTTCTTCCCTGCCAAAAGCCCATAAAGTCTAGGCTGAGGGTGTCATAAAGGCCCGTTACATTACCATCAATATTATTAAACTGTAGGATTTTGCCGTCATCATGGCCCAAAAAGAGCTCAAAGTCGGTCCCTAGATCTACAAAATGTGGCGCGGCCAAGCTGCCCCCATAGGCCGTGAGGTCAAAACCAAAGGCGTTGCTGCTTGGGCTGCTTGGAAAGTCGGGGGTATTGGCGTCTCCATCATTTTCATAATAGTACATTCGGCCAATATCATTACCCACCACAAGGTCAAGGTCGCCATCTCGGTCCAAATCCATAAGTTGAGGATAAGCGACGCTGCCCGCATCAATGCCCGCAAAACTATCTGTGCGGTTGCCCCAAATCATAGCCTGGTTGGCCCCTGCGGTATTCTCAATAAGGTCTAAGGTGCCATCTACCAAACCGACCAAAAGGTCTTGGTCGCCATCGCCGTCAATATCGCCAAAAGCAGGGACAAAAGACTGTTCACCCAAGCTAGCTAAGCCCGCAAAGTCTTCATCCATTAACTGAAAGACAGGAGCAGTTGCCGTACCCACATTTTCGTAATAATGTAGGCTGGTACTAAAGACATTGAAGGTATCAGTATAGGCAAAATGCCCAACCACTAGGTCCAAAAGGCCATCGGCATTGACATCGACAATTGTAGGGAAGCTCCCCATGCCCAAATCAATCATCTGCCCTACCATAAAGTCCTTTTGCTGAAACTCCAACTGCATAGTCGAGTCGGGGCTGTTGTTGAGGTAGAGCCAAGAAACAGAGTCGGTAACGGCCTCTCCTGTAGCTAGCTCGGTGGGGCTGGCAATCATGTCTTTATCGCCATCATTGTCTACATCCACAAAGTAGCCTGCGGGATAGCTAAATACATTTACAGGAACATCATAGCTAGGGTAGGTAGTATCTTGAGAAACAAAGAGAAAGGTGTCGTTAACTATCTCGGCAGTAAGCATATTGAGCGTGTTTACACTCACATCGCCCATAAGCAGGTCCATTTTGCGGTCGGCATTCCAGTCTACTAAGGTCACGGTAGACCCAATATGTCGAGGGTTGGCCATGCGTCCCCAATAAGGGTTGCCAGCACAACTATCTACGCCAGGGCTTAGCAAGGCGGTATTGTCAAAACCACTTTCCGAGAACATGCCATGACATTCATGTTCCAAGACAAAATTTAGAGAGTCGCAGCCATGTCCATCATCCATAGAGGTGTTGCGGTAGTAGTATACATTTCGTTGAAAGGTGAAGTCTAGGGTAAAAGCGGCAATATCTAAGTCGCCATCAAAGTCAATATCTTCAATGGCGGGAACATCGGGATTAAAGATAAAGATGTCGCTGACCCCAAACTGAGGGTGGGTATATTCCAATAAGGGGTTATAAAGGTCAAACTCTAGCTCATTATCGGCATTGTAGCGTCCTTTATAGACGCCAATTCCGCCAGAGGTAAAGGGCGGTTGGTTAAAGAAGAAGAGGTCGGCAATGCCGTCACAGTTAAAGTCACGGGCCAGCATGAAGTTACGGGTCCCTTGTGGGAAGTTCTTCTGGTATTTGGGTGCATACTTATAGTTGATCTCATTGGGCCCTCCTTCATTGAGAAAAGTCAAGGCAATTTGCCCAGAACGGTCATAGACCAATAGGTCCATTTTACCGTCATTGTTCAAATCTAACTCAGAGTACTGGGGGGTATTTAACCCACCTAGCGCTCCATAGATTAAGGTATCCCCATTGCTGTTAATGACAGGGGGTAACCAAGGCTCTACAGTCTGTCCAAAGCTAAGGCCAGCAAAGAGCAAAAGAGGGAGTAGAAGGAGTTTGTGCATAACGCAAGTGGTTTTATAATGAATATATTAATATATAACAATAATCTGAGCATATTGGCTGCTTGGACTAGAAGATAAGCTTAAAATATATTGTCCTGCTCCTAGGGCCGATAAATCTATCCTTTCAGAGGCCTTCCCTTTTAGGCTTTGCTGATGCAGCAATTGGCCCAACATATTGTATACAAATAGCTTTTGGCCTGCAGTGGGGGGCAATCCCTCCAACTGAAATTGGCCTCGACTCGGATTGGGCCAAGGCTGTAGCTTGAGCTGAGGGGTTAGGGTAGAATGGCTGCTCACTAGCTGATAGTAAGCCGAAAGTCCCCCTCTGCGGTTGCCAATGAAGTAGGTGGCTTGTCCCTGCCCAAAGGCTGTAGAGGCGGCTATGGCCGTTTGCCAACCCTCATCAATTTGGTCCAAAGGGTGGCTAATGCTGCGGTAGGCCCCCAAAATGTTCTGCTCAATGCTGTCGTAGCTCCAGATCTCCCCAGTTTGGCCACCCACAAATAGCCGGTATTCTTGGCCCAAATCTAAAAAGAAGGGGGCCGAGTTGCCTTCTGTAAATCCTGCCTGACGGGTATCTATAAAGCCTAGGCTGCTTGTGGTCGGACTAGCCGAGTACTGGGCCTGACTGCTATCGCCTGTATTTTCAAAGTAGTTGATATTGCCATTTTTCTCTCCACAAACTAGGTCTAGGTCGCCATCTCGGTCCAAGTCTACCCATTGAGGGTGCGCATTCTGGCCTACATCAATGCCCTGATAGGGCAGGGGCATGGCTAGTTGTGGCGCTTGGGCCGAGCCCGTATTTTGCAAGAAGTATAATTGCCCATCATCCAAACCGACCAAGAGGTCCAAATCGCCATCGGCATCTATATCGGCTGCCGTAGGGACCAAACGGTGCAGGTTGTATTGCCGTAATTGGCCCAAATCATCGTTCTGCTGCCTAAAGCTGGGCTGAAGGTCACTGCCTTGGTTTTCAAAGTACCAAAGTCCAGCCGTATAGTTGTTGCCGGCCTGATAGCTACCATAATGGCCCAAAATGAGGTCCTGATCGCCATCGCCATCCCAATCGGCTAAAAGCGGAAAAGCATTGGTGCCCAGGTCCAACATCTCTTCAATTAAAAAATGATTGCTTTGTAGCTGTAACTGCGGTTGGCTGTTGCTGCCCGTATTTTTATAGAATAACAAACTGCGGTCCTCCGAGGCAAAGTCTCGGTTACTCGTGGCCAAAAAGTCCTTGATGCCGTCTCCATCTACATCCTCATAGAAAGCGGCGGGAAAAAGCTCTACGGCTGCCGCTTGGCCTGTCGGAAAGTTTACATTTTGTTGGTCAAACCAGGCGGTATCGTTTTGCCCACCATTGCGCAAGGCAATGAGATTGGGAAAAGAGAGGTCGCCCAGAATGAGGTCTTTGTCTTGGTCGCCATCTAGGTCCAAACTAAGCAGACTAGAGCCCGCATGACGGCCCGACTGCGGCCTCAGGGCGGTCCAACCGGCCCAATTGGCACAGCTATCTATTCTTGGACTAAGGTCCAGTTCAGCCTGCAAACCACTTTCATAGGCCCGCCCCCAACAGTCATCGGCTAAGGTGAAATGCAGACTATCGCAGGCATGCCCTTCTTCTATAGATTGGTTTTTAAAGTATTCAATATAGCCTCCAGAGGGGTTAAAGGTCAGGATATCAAGGTCGCCATCTCCATCTATATCATCAATGGCAGGAATATCTATGGTACTCAAGAAGATAGTTTCTCTTTGGCCCTGTGCATCACTGTAAAATAGTTTTTCTCCAGCAGTGCTCCAACTAAGCTGCCCCGCCAAATTGAGCTGCCCCTTATAAACAATGATCCCCCTCTGCCCCAGGCCAATATCCTGAAAGTAGCTGAAGAGGTCCGGAATCCCATCGCAGTTGTAGTCTCTTATTAGCATAAAGTGTTGCAGTTCGGCAAGTGGAAAGGCGGAGCGCAGCTCTGGCCGAGGCAAATAGCTGCCATCATTTTGTAGGCTGTAGCAGTCAATAGTTTGGCCCACTCGATCAAAGAAGATGAGTTCTGGGGCTTGGTCGCCGTCTAGGTCGGCTGTAGAGAGTTGTGGCGAGTTGAGTCCGCCCTGCCAAGCTAGCTCGAGGGGCTGCCCATTGCTCCCCATTAAGGGGAATTGGGCCTCAGGAAGCTGGGCCATGAGCTGTCCGCTCAACCATAAACAGACTAATAATAAGCTATTTTTCATCTTCTTTATGTGATTGTTTTTACATTACTTTTTTTGGGGCTGCCCACTCGCTTCGCTCGGGTCGGGCCATTGCGCAGCTCGCAGGTTTGCTCGGCCCTTCGGCGGCTTTGCCGCCTCGGTCTGCCGCCTTTGGCGGCCCTGCTACAGCCCCTCAGCCGCGGGCCTTCGGCCCTTTCTAAAGGTATTGCTTTGCCATCTTATAGGAATGAGGGTTAAAACCCATCATCAATTAGATTTACAGCTAGCAGGCGGCAAAGCCGCCGCAGGCCCAGCGCTGCGGAGTGGGTGCGGCAAAGCCGCAGACCGAGCGGGCAAAGCCCGCGAAGGGCCGAGCGAACAGCGAGCCCCGCAGCATAGCGGCGGCCGACCTAGCCGAAGGCTAGCCGGCCGCGGGCCCCAAATTCTAATCTTCTGGACAAGCGCTCCAGATAGCGGGAAAATCTGCTTTTGGAAAACTTTGGGCCAGATAGTCCCAAGCTTGATCATCCTGCGCCTTAATCTCCTGCCACCAACTGGGGCTAAAGACCTGGCCAAGCTCCTCCCCATTCTTTTCGGCTTCTTTAAGGGCCTTTTGGACCAAAGCGCTCCAGTAGGCTTGTTTTTCCTCGGCCGTTTTGGCGGGGTAGGTTTCGGACCAAAATAAATCAGTACTCTTCTTTAGCTTTTCGAGCCAATTGTTTTTTTTCTTTTCTTTCATGGTAGTTATAAGTTATCTTTGCGCAAGATAAAGAAATTCCTGGCGGCCCTGCTGCCTAGGAGCAAAATACCGATCTATGCGCTTACTCTCTGTTTTCTTTTTTCTCCTGTTGTCTGCCCCTAGTTTGTTGGCCTGCGATGTTTGCGGCAGTGGGGCTGGAGATAATGTGTTTGGCCTACTGCCCAATTATCGCAGTCGGTTTATGGGCCTTCGATATCGTTTTCAGAAGTATTATACAGAGCATCCGCCCTATTTGTTGGAGGAAGGCGAGGCCCTAGAAGCCTGGGATTATCTGCAAAGGGCCGAGATTTGGGGCCGCTATGGCTTGCTTAAAAATCGCCTGCAATTGTTTGCTAGTCTGCCCTATCAGCATTATAGCAATTATGAGGGCGGCCAGTGGAGCTATAATCAGGGCCTAGGCGATGCCAGCCTGCAAGCCAATATTACCCTTTATAATAATACGGATAGTGCAGAATATAAGCTGCGCCACTTTTTGCAATTGGGCCTTGGCCTGAAGCTGCCCACAGGCCAATACCAACGCCAATCTGTGGATGGGGAGCTGCTGCCCGCCAATTTGCAAATGGGGACCGGCTCTTGGGATTTTCCCTTTATGCTGCTCTATAATTGGCAGTACCGAAGCTGGGGCGGGGGCCTAGAAATGAGCTATACCCTCAATACGGCAGCGCCAAAGACCAATTATGAGTTTGGGGACCGCTGGAATACCAACTTATACGGCTTCTACCGCCAAAAGATTAAGGGCAATTCTATCTCTTATCAGGCCGGCCTGCGCTATGAATACCGCAACCCCGATTATCGGGGCAATATTCCCGAAGAGTTTACTTTTGGTTGGGCCCTTTGGGGCCGCCTTGGGGCCGACCTCTTTCTGCAAAACTATGCCTTTGGGGTAGAGGCCCAACTGCCCATTCAGCAAGCCCTAGGAGAAGGCTATGTATATGGCCGCTGGCAGGCTAGCCTCCGAGCGATTTATCTTTTCTAAACAAATAATATTATGCGTTATCTTATTATGCTCAGTCTGCTTTTGAGCTTGGCTCTATTGGCTTGCGAAAAGCCGCCTATAGCGCCCAGTCAAGAAGAAGTAGATCGCTTTCTGTTGAGCCCTCAGCCTGGGGATACCTTCCGTAGGGGAGAAACGATTCGGATACAGGCCAATTTTTCGGCAGAAGATTGGGAAATGCACGGCTATGAGCTCTATGTCTTAGATACGAGCACTTATGATTTGCTCTTCTCGGCAGGCTTGCATACCCATGATGGTTTATTGGCTATTGATACTAGCTGGGTCTATATCGATAGCCTCCCTCGAGCAGCAGAACTGGAAATCCGCTGCCATATAGATCATAAAGGAAATTATGTGCAGGAGTTTGTTCCTATTACTTTGGTCCCTTAGTCTATTTAAAGCAACAAAGCCCCAAACTAACCGTAGTCTGGGGCTTTGTTTTTCTTCCCCCTATAGATGGTTTTAGCCAATTATTTGGAGGGGGTACTGTACCCCTAAAGAGGGGGTGCCGAACCCCTCGAAAGGGGGACGTAACCCCCTCAGGGGGATTCTTTTACCCCCAGCCTAGGACCTATGGAGGTGGTCGCTAGGACCTTCTGAAATGGTCGCTAGGATTTGTCTAGATCCTCTTGAGGACCTCACTTAATGGTCAGTAGGACCTACTTAAGTCCTCTCGAGGACCTCCTTTAATGCTCCTTAGGACCTAGGCAGATCCTCTGGAGGATGTCTCTTAATGGTCGCTAGGACCTAGACAGGTCCTGGCGAGGACCTTCCTTAATCCTCCTTAGGACTTAAGCCCCCCCAAAGCCTTATTTCCTTTCAGGACTTCAGGAGAAAGCCCTATCTTTGGGCTAAAACAGCATGCGGCAGCTACTACTATTTATACTTTTACTTTGGGCCTCAATTAGTTGGTCTCAGCAGGGGCATAGTTGGGAAATGGGCCTGCATTATGGGGGCTTAGTCAAACATCGGGAGTACATCAATATTCCGGTAGACCGTTTGCCGCCTACCTTAGGGGGCGAGATTAACTGGCTGTATCAGAGTCATGGCAAAAAGGATTGGTCCGCTTTGGCGGCTTATCCAGAGTTTGGGCTCATTTTATCCTTTCAAGACTTTGCGGATGCTCGTTTGGGTTGGGGCATTGGGCTGATGCCGCAGCTCAAGTTTCCTTTTTGGCGGTCTGGCGACTGGGAGATTTATGCTCGCTTGGGCCTAGGCATTGCCTATGTATCTAATTATGGCAATAGTTTTAGGAATCCCGACAACAACATTATTGGTTCGCATTGGAACAACAACACAGCTGTGCGTTTGGGCTTTCAGTGGCCCTTGACTTCTCGTTTGCTTTTGCAGCCTTCTTTTAGCTTTACCCATTACTCCAATGGGGCCTCTCAGTTTCCCAATTTGGGCATCAATGCGGCTAGTTTTCATTTGGGTTTGCGTTATCGGCCCTATGCTTTGCAGTCGCAGGATTATCGGCCTGCCCCAGCGGATTATCAAGTGCCCAAAAGATGGGGTGTTGGGGCTGATTTTGGTCTAGGCATGACCGAGGTGCGCCGTACTGAGCGGGGACCAAAGTTTGCCCTCTACAGTGCTACAGTTTACGGCAGTTATCGCTATGCCGCTACTAAAAGTCTGCGTTTTGGCCTGTTGGGGGAGTACCATAGTGGGGTAGAGGCCTTTTGGTTGAGCAACCTGACCCTAACGGCCCAAGAGGCTCGACAAAAGGCGCAGCGTTTGTTGTTTTGGGCTGGACATGAGTGGATTATGGGCAATGTTGGCCTTGGATTGCAAGTTGGTTATTATATTACAGAACCGGTCGTCAGGCTCCCCTACACTCGGGCCAGCATCGCCTACTATCCTTTTTCGCCCCTAAAGCATAAGCATACGCCTTATTTGGCGGTACGCATCAAGGCGCATGGCATCACGGCCGACTTCTTTGACTTGGCCATAGGATTAGATTTTTAAATGAATTTGGGGCTGCCCCTGCGGCCTGCGGCCTTGGGTCGGGCCATTGCGCAGCTCGCAGCTCTGCTCGGCCCTGCAGCCCTGCGGGCTTTGGTCTGCCGCCTAGGGCGGCCCTGCTACAGCCCCTCAGCCGACGGCCCTTCGGGCCTTTTATGCCCAGCCGCTAGGCACTTAAGCTAAGGCCTGGTATTTTGAAAACAGAACAAAGAAAACAGATGAAAGCCCTAGTTCCCCTCCTCTTGTTTTGCCTCCCTTTTTTTGGGCAGGCCCAAAACGCTCCCCAACAGATCTATGAAGAACTACTAGAAAGCGAAGAAGAGTTATCGCCTATAGTAGATCGCTATCTAAGTCTGGCCAGCAGCGCCCCCAATTACGACAGCTATGCGGATAGTGTGTATCAGTTTTTAGAAGCCGAAGCTCCTGCTAAGCTCACTATATTTTACCTAGAGCAGATGATTGATCGAGCCCAAGCAGGAAAAGAAAAATACTACTGGCAAAACAGTTTAGCTTATTATGCTATAGAGCAAGAACAGTGGGATATGGCCAAATCGCTACTTTCTACGGCCTTGGCGGAATGTCCTAAAACAGACCCTTACTACGCTAAATTTTATTATACCTGGGCTTGTTACCTTTATTATAGTGGCGACTACAAGCGGGCCAAAAAGGCCTTAGAACAAAGCTTACTCCAGCTAGAAAGTAAAGAGGATAAGAGTAAAATTTACAATTTGTTGGGGGCCATAGCTTATCAAAATGATGCCTTAAGCGATGCAGAGCACTACTTTTTAGAAGGCTTAGCGCTTTTGCAGGCCGATAGTTTACTCGATGAGGAAAGTGAAAGCACCTTCCTTAATAATTTGGCGCAACTATATAAAGATATGGGGGCCTTAAGCAAGGCCTTATCTTTTCATGCCCAGGTAATGGCCATTGATGAGGCTTTTTATGGCAAAGAACATTACTACTATGCTATGGACCTTGATTTTTTGGCTGGAATACAGGCCTTAGATGGACAGTTAAAGTTGGCCAAGGAAAATGAAGAAAAGGCTCTTGCTATTATTTCTGCTAGTTTGGGTAAGCAGCATAGTTTATACTTTGAGCTAAAGGCCAATTATGGGGCGATCCTGAGCAGCTTAGGTGAAATAGAGGCTGCTGTTGCCAATTATGAGGAGCTGCTTCGGGAAGAAAAAAAAGTAGTTGGCCCCTCCCTAGAATATGCGGTCAGTCTAAACAATACTGCTGTGGCCTACTTTAAAATGGGGAAGCGAAAAAAGGCCATGCAATATATGCAAGAAGCCCTAGCCCTGAGGAAAGGAAAAATGGCCAAGAATCAACTCGGCTTACTACAAAATCAATATTCTATAGCCCGATTACACTACTATAATGAGGATTATGAGCTGGCTAAAGAGGGCTTTTGGGAGGTTATTCAGGCCAATGCAAAAGATGAAAATTGGCTAGCGCCAGAAGAGTTACTAGAGGCCGATTATTGGCATCCTGCATTTTTTGTTCAAAGTCTAGAGGCTTTGAGTCAGCTGTATAGAGATAATGGGCAGTTGGAAAATGGTTTAGACTCTGCGGCCCTTTACCTTGACTTGGCCTTAGACTACAACCGTAAAATTCGTCAGGAGCTTCGACATGAGGCAGATAAGCAGCGGACCTTAAGTTTGGGGCAGCGTTTGCTCAATCGGCAGTTTCAGTTGCAGTTATTGCGCAAGCAGCCAGCGGCTAGTTTGTTTCAGTTGGCGGAAGAGCAAAAGGCGGTTTTATTTCAGGAAGAGCAGCAGTTGGGGGCTTGGGGCCTACAATTGCCCGACAGCATATTGGACCAAAGGGCGGCCCTAGAAGAGGAGTTTATGGCCCTTAAGCAGCAGCGGGCCCGCAGCTTGGAGTCTTCAGAAAAGCAGGCTTTGGATGCGCAGATTGCGCAGCAGGAGTTGGCCATTACGGCCTTTGAGAAGACCGTCAAGCAGCAGTTTTCCGACTACTTTGCCCAGCAATTAGAGACAGCGGGATTGGATGTAGGGGCTTTACAACAGCAATTGGCTGAAGAAGAATTACTGCTGGCCTATTTCTGGTCTGAAGAGGGGCTCTATGCCTTTGCGCTCAGTTCGGAAAAGCTACAGCTCTATGAGTTGGAGCAAGAAGGCTTGGCCGAGGACTGCTTGGCCCTACAAAAAGAAATGCAGGCCTTTACTTCGCTATTAAATGATGCAGAGGGGAGTCGAGAGCGCTACCTAAAGCTAGCCCTTTCGGTGAGTGAGCAACTACTTTGGCCCATATTGGCCGAGCAAAAGGGGCAGCGTTTAACCCTAGTTTTAGATGGGCCGATGAGTTATTTGCCCTTTGAGGCCTTATTGAGTCGGGAGGTAGCGCTTTCTACGCCCTATGCTGAGATTCCCTACCTAATCAAAGATTGGGAAGTTAGTTATCAATCTTCGGCTAAACTGTATTTGGAGCAGAGTCGGCGCCCTTTATATCCCTATAATAAAGTATTGGCCTTTGCGGGCAGCTATGCTGCTGGGGGAGAAAAAGCTCAGGCCTTGCGAAGTCCTCTACTAGAAAACCGTCGCTCTGTATTGGGGCCTTTGCCAGCGGCCCAAAAAGAAGTGGCCTATTTAGAAGCCTTATTTGATGGGCGGTTTTTGTATGAGCAGGAGGCTAGTGAGCTCAACTTCAAGCGGCATCAGCAGGAGGGTTATGGCTTATTGCATTTGGCCCTACATGGCGTCTTAGAGAAGCGGCAGCCCTTTTTATCTTCATTAGTATTTACGGAGACGGCAGATAGTACAGAAGACAACTTTTTGGAGGCTTGGGAGTTGGGGCGTTTGCAGGTCAATAGTAATCTACTGGTCCTTTCTGCTTGTGAGACCGGGACGGGAGAATATCAGTCGGGAGAGGGTTTATTATCTTTGGCTCGGGCCTTTCAGTTTGCGGGCAGTTCTTCTATTGTGGCTAGTTTGTGGCAGGTCAATGACCAGAGCACGGCCTATATTATGCAGCGTTTTTACAGTCATTTGCAAGAGGGGGCGAACAAGCCCATGGCATTGCGTTTGGCCAAATTAGATTATTTGAATGGGATTGGGGAGCCTAGTTTGGGGCATCCGGCCTATTGGGCGGCCTTTATACAATTGGGCGACCCTCGTCCGATTCCTTTGGCCAAGAAGGGGCGTTGGGCAGATTACTGGCCCTATGCTTTGGGGGGGCTGCTGGCTTTATCTATCCCGATGGGTTTATTTCGTCGGCGGAAAGAAAAGGCGGCCTAGCCTATTGGTCCAGTTTGGCGAGCGCAGCGAGCCTGGTCTAGCAGGGCGCGAAGCGCCCGCAGGCCTAGCGATGTGGAGGGGTGGCCGTCAGGCCAGACCGAGCCAGCTTGCTGGCGAAGGGCCGAGCGAATAGCGAGCCCTGAAACGTAGCGCCTGCCGAAGGCAGGAGGCCCCAAAACAGCAGCGAGCTGCGACAACCAGCCCCTATAGGGGCGCCAGTTCGATGACCAAAGGGAATAAATGTTTAGGCCGCAGTTCGACGACTGAAAGGAGTAACGCCCCAAATAGAAAATAAAAGAATGGCCCATCTTCTGAGGAGAGAGATGGGCCATTGCATTGTTAATTAGAGGAGAGGAAAGTCATATTGAGGATATATCCTTTTTCTGCTTTTTGTTCCCAGGGGATGCCGATACAGTTGGCGATATTTCCGTTGCATTGGGTATCTAGGATCAGTTGTTCTTTATAGATGAGGCCATAATTTTTGGCATATCGTTCTAGGCTATAGCGGCGTTCAATATTATTGATTTTATCGACTTGCAGGACCGTCAGTACGGAGTCGAAGCTTTGGCCATTATAGGTATAGCTGCCATCTAGTTCAATAATCTCGAAGGCGTCCCAATCCTTATAAATATCGATACTGCCGCCGGGGATACTAATCACGGTATCTCTGCGGATATAGGGAATGCCATCCCATTGGCGGTTTATTTTTAGGGGGAAGCTCAGGTTGATATAGCGTTGATTATTTTCTATGCGGTAGGCAAAGCTTCCTTCAATTTGGATAGCCCAGACCTCGGCCAGTTGCCAGGGCGAGCTATCTCTTTTATAATATCGGTTGAGGCGTTGGTAACTTTGGTTGCGGTTATCGGTTTCTTGGCCGCCGACTTCCTCCTTAATGAGTAGAGAAACCGTGTCGATAGTCCGATCAAAATCATTATAATAGATGCTATCTACTTGATAGATCACATAATGTCCGCTATCGCTGGGGAAATAGCTAAGCTCGAAATCGGGGAAGGATTCCGTTTCTTTTTGGCAATTGATTAGGAGGAGCGAGAGGGCGAGGAGCAGGAAAAAAGTAGGCCGCATAATAGGATGATTTGGAAGAAGCAAAGAAAAAGGGGAGTTTTTGAATCGGATCACTGTACAATGATAAATAAAAAAACTATTTTTGGGCAAAATTTGAAAGCGCTCTTTAGGGAAAGGGCTTTGAGATGGGGGAGAACTTCTAGGATTTCATTGAGTATGAGGTATTAGGGAGACATTTTTAATTTAAACGTAAACGCTAGAGCTTTTGGCACTATTAAAATCAATTTCGGGAACTCGGGGAACAATTGGGGGTGCAGTAGGAGAGAACCTCACCGCTCAAGATTTGGTAGAGAGTACGGCGGCTTATGCCTATTGGATTAAGCAAGAGACGGGCAAAGATGCGCCTGCGGTAGTATTGGGAAGAGATGCGAGAGTATCTGGAGAGTTGATCGAGCAGTTGGTTTCGGCGACTTTGCGGATGATGGGGGTAAATGTCTACAACCTTGGTTTATCGACTACGCCCACGGTAGAGGTAGCGGTGATGCAAGAAGAGGCTGATGGTGGGATTATTTTGACGGCCAGTCATAATCCAAAGGAGTGGAATGCCTTAAAGTTTGTGAATCATCGGGGCGAGTTTATTTCGGCTAAAGATGGTAGTGAGATTTTGCGTTTAATTTCTTCTGGAGAAGTGGAGTATGCGCAGGTGGACCAGTTGGGGACTTGCCGCAAGAAAGTGGGCTATATTCAGAAGCACATTGATTTGATTATGCAGCTCAAGTTGGTTCGTTCAGAATTGACTAAGGAGAAAAAATATAAGGTAGTGATTGATTGCATCAACTCTACGGGCGCTATTTCTATGGTGCCTTTATTGGAGCAGTTGGGTTGCGAGGTGATTGCGATTAACGATGAGGTAACGGGGCGTTTTGCGCATAATCCAGAGCCTTTGCCAGAGAACCTTTCTGCCTTATCGGCCGAGGTGCTCAAGCAGAAAGCTGATTTGGGCATTGCGGTAGACCCTGATGTTGATCGTTTGGCTTTGATCTGTGAAGATGGAGAGCCCTTTGGCGAGGAGTACACCCTAGTGGCGGTAGCCGATTATATTTTGGGCCAAGAAGGGGGCGGGAACACCGTCTCGAACCTATCTTCTACCCAGGCTTTGGCCGAACTGACTAAAAAGCATGGGGGCAAGTATACGGCTTCTGCTGTTGGAGAGGTCAATGTGGTGCAGATGATGAAAGAAGTAGAGGCGATTATTGGAGGAGAGGGCAATGGCGGAATCATTTATCCGGCCTTGCACTATGGTCGAGACGCCATGGTAGGTATTGCGCTCTTTTTGTCATTTTTGGCGAGCACAGATAAGCGGGCTTCGGTTTTGCGTTCAGATTATCCCAATTATGTCATCATTAAGGATAAAATTCAGTTGACGCCACAAATTGACATCGACCAATTGTTAGCTGCTTTAGAGAAAAAGTATGTCAACTATCCTAAGAATACAATTGATGGGCTCAAGATCTTTATTGATGAGAACTGGATCCATCTTAGAAAGTCGAATACAGAGCCGATCATTCGCATTTATACGGAGAGTGCTTCTTCTGTAACGGCTCAAAACTTGGCAAATAAAATCAAGTCTGATGTTCGCGAGATCATCATGGCTTAATTGGAGGCTTTTTGCTATTTAGCAGATGGTTTTAACAGTTCTTTGAGAGAAAATAAAAGGTTGCACATTCTTTAGGGATGCGCAACCTTTCTTATTGTTGAGTTAGCCTTTGGGGCGAACTTATCATTTATACAGCAAACAACAACATCTTATGCAACGAATTTATTTTGACAATGCGGCAACGACGGCCCTTCGGGAGGAGGTCCTTACGGCTATGCTCCCTTTTTTGCGTCAGCAATATGGCAATCCATCATCTATTCATGCCGAGGGACGGGCGGCTAGGGCGGCTGTAGAGAAATCTCGCCGCAATATTGCTCGGGCTATTGGGGCCAAGCCTTCGGAGTTATTTTTTACTTCTGGTGGTTCGGAGGCCAACAATACGGCGATCAAGGGGGCGGTAGCGGCCTTGGGCGTCAAGACCATCATTTCTACCGAAATTGAGCATGCTTGCGTACGCAATTCTGTTGGACAGATGCAGGATGCTGGGGTCAAGAGCATTGATTTAGCGATCGATCAGTTTGGCCGGGCCGATTTGGGCCAATTGCGAACCCTTTTGGCCAAGGCCGAGGGCAAGGTGCTGGTCAGCCTGATGCACTCTAACAATGAGCTGGGCACCCTCAACGATATTGCCGCTATTGCTGCTCTTTGCCAAGAGTTTGGCGCCTATTTTCATACCGATACGGTGCAAACCCTGGGCTATTATCCCATAGATGTCAAGCAAATGGCACCCATCCATTTTATGTCGGGTTCTGCGCATAAGTTGCATGGGCCTAAGGGCGTAGGCTTTTTATACATTCGCCAGGGCATTCATATTCCGGCCCTGATTGTTGGCGGCGGCCAAGAGCGGCAGCTGCGTTCGGGCACCGAGAATGTGGCAGGCATTGTGGGCTTTGCCAAAGCTGTTGATTTGGCCTTGGCCGAAATGTCGGAGCATCGGGCGCATATTTCGGCCCTAAAAACTTACCTCATCGATCAGTTGCAAACTCATTTCGGAGAGCGGCTGTCCTTCAATGGCGACTGGCAGGGAGAGAGTCACTATAAGGTGCTTTCGGTCAATTTTCAGAGCGAGCTCCCCACCGATATGTTGCTCTTTAAGCTCGATTTGGCAGGCATTAGCGCCTCTGGTGGCTCGGCTTGTAGCTCGGGCGCACTCAAGGGCTCTCGGGTCTTGTCGGCGCTAGGGGTGCCCGATGAATTACGCAGTTTGCGCCTCTCTTTTTCCTATGAAAATACAAAAGAAGAAATAGACCGCTGTATTGCGGCTTTATTGAAGATTGTCTAGTTGTTTTTGGGGCCTCCGCCTCGCTTCGCTCGTCGGCGCTACGTTTCGGGGCTCGCTATTCGCTCGGCCCTTCGCCAGCAAGCTGGCTCGGTCTGGCCTTTGGCCACCCCTCCACATCGCTAGGCCTGCGGGCGCTTTGCGCCCTGCGTGCTGCTCCTCCCTTTGGTCGTCGAAGGGAGGAGCATTTCTTTGGAGAGAAAATCAAAATAAATCCCCCAAAAGGGGGGTGTTTTTACTAAAAAAAATAAATAAAGACCTATTTTAAAGCGCAAAGATCAAAAGATGAACATCAAACAACATACAGAGCAAGAGCAACAACTTTTATTAGAGTTGCAAACCTGGAGCTTAAGTAGAGACTTAGAGCGCCTAAGTCATTATTTTGATGGGATGCCTGGCCCTTTATCGGTGGCCGTTATGCATGCTCGCCGCTTTGATTTTGCCTATGTCAATGAAAGTTTCCGGCAATTCTATGGGGTAGCCGAGGAAGAAGATTTAGTCAGCTTTGGCCGAGAGCGTTTTCTTAGTTTTGTAGAGCCGAGCAGCTTGGCGCATTATCTTCGGCTGCAGCGTTGGCGAGACTGGAAAAAGGAATTGAATCCTTATCAATTATTGGTAAAGATGAGCTCTGTATGGACCAAAGAGTATCAGCTGCGTTTGGCCTCTCATCAGCCCTCGCAGGACGGAAACTGGCTGTTTTCGCTCAGTGTCCCTGTCAATGAGGCGGGCATTTGGAGCCAGCGGCTAAAACGACAGCTCCGAATTAGCAGTTTGCAGCTGCGGTACTATGAGCATTATCGGCGCTTATCGCCTAGAGAACTAGAGGTCCTAGCGCATTGGGGAGAGGGCAAAAGCATGCAGCAAATGGCAAGCCTACTCCGTTGCTCTAGCGAAACGGTCAAACAACACCTTAGTAACTTGCGGGCCAAGCTGCCTTTTAGCAGTTTTCATGAGTATATGCGCTTTATACAAGCTTTTGAGATTTACCCTAAAATAACAGGCTAATGCAAGAAAAAGAGCCCGCTAATTATTGCTTATTTGCTCCCCTTGTTTGTGGACAGCAATCGCTGCTTTGTCGCTTGCAAACTGGAGCCAAGGAAGGCCCCTGGGGAGGCGGTTGTCAGCCCGTATTCAATCAAGAAGAAGAAGGACATCACTGGCAGTTGTGTCAGCGCAAAACTGAGGGGAACTGGCAGTTGGATTTGGCCCATTATCAGGCGGATACAGGGAAGTTGTCTATCCGAGCCATACAGTTTGGCCCCTTAGGAGCTTATCAGTTTTCTAAAGAAATGCTCGAGCAAGAGCTAGTAGAGCAGGCCGATAGAGATAAATATGCTCAATTAAGTGCAAGAGAAAGAGAATTGTTATTATATTGGGTAGAAGGAAAGACGGCAAAAGAAATTGCCGTACTTTCGGCCCGTAAAGAAGCTACCATAAAAACCCAGCTCAAGCAATTGCGCAAAAAGTTGGGCCTGAAGAGCAGAGCAGAGCTTTGGCACTTTGCCGATCGTTTGGGTTTGTTGGATAGTTGATTAGGGATCAATAACTTAAAGAAAATATAACCGTACATTCGTTTAATAGATAATAGAAATTATGCAAGTTCACGTAACCACAAAAAATGACATTTTGGTCCTTAGCTTTGAGGGCAGCCTAGATACAGGAACCGCTAGCTTTGCCGAGGCCGAGATCAATAAGCATATCAATGCACATAGCAAAGTCATCTTCAATTTGGACCAAACTAAATTTGTGAGTAGTGCGGGACTACGTGTATTTTTGGCCACAGCCAAAAAAATGTTGGGCCTAGGTGGCTCACTTAAAATTTGTAATGCCAATGAGGTCGTTACCGAAATTCTTGATATGTCGGGCTTTAGCAGCATCATGGATGTGCAACCTGACCTAGATGCAGCTATGGCGGCATTCGCTTAAGGGTGAATAACTAGGAGCCCCCTAACTCCTTCTCCATGAGCCCCAAGAATAAATTTCACTAAAATGTCACTAACCTGCTCCAATTTCAAAAACCGCTTCTTTATCCAAGATGAGCAGTTGGCGCTTTTGCAAACTGTTTCTGAACAGATGTTAGACCGCTTGCCAGCTATTATTGATGAGCTGTATGAGTATATGCGTCAGTTTCCAAAGTTTAAGGATTATTTTCACTCTGAAGACTATATCGCTAAGGTGAAACAGCTGCAAATAGAGCACTGGCGCTCTTTCTGGGAAGATGACCTAGATGATGCTTATTTGCATAAGCGAGTACGCATCGGAGAGGTACATGCCCGCATCGGTCTGCCCTTAGATATGTATTATGATGCTGTCATGATACTCAATAAACTCTTTGAAGATGAATTTAATGCTTTGGGGGTAGAGACGGTGGCTTTGTCTACTGCCTATCACCGACGGGTGGCTTTGGATGTCTATATTGTTGTAGATACCTACAACAAAATCATGAAGGAGCGCCTAGAGGAGCAAAATGAAGCTTTGCGAGAAATGTCTACTCCAGTAGCCCAAATCGCCGAGCATATTTTATTGTTGCCTTTAGTGGGAATTATTGACTCTAAACGTGCTCAGGAGCTGATGAGCAGTATGCTTGACAAGGTGGGGCAAATGGCTGCTAAAGTCTTTATCTTAGACATTAGTGGAATTGCTGTAGTGGATACCGCCGTAGCCAACCACCTCATTAAAATGACTAAAGCTTCTCGCTTAATGGGCTGCGATTGTATTATTTCAGGCATCTCGCCTGCAGTGGCCCAAACTATTGTAGAGCTAGGGGTGCAAATTGATGAAATTATCACGGAGGGCACTATGCGGGCCGCTTTAAATGAGGCCTATAAACTGACTGGCTTAGAACTTCGACAAATTAAAAAATAGATGGAACAACTCCATAGAATACCTGTACAGCGCTCAGAGGACAAATTGATTGTTCCTATTCAGTATGAGCTAACAGCTCCTGCCTTGAACGCCTTAAAAGATCGCCTTTTTAATCAGATCCAAGGCCAAAACTACAAGGGGGTAGCTTTTGACCTCTCTGGTTTGGAGCTCATCGATGCAGAAGAACTAGAAAGTCTGCTGCAACTGATGCGAACGCTCAAAATTGTAGGTTTGGTCCCTGTGCTTTGTGGCCTCTCTCCTGGTCTAACCGCCACTATTGTCGGTCTAGACATTTCTTTTGATGCCCTAGCCGTAGAGGCAGATCTTAAATTGGCCCTAGAATACTTATCTAAGTTATAATGGAACTTGTTTTTAGACAACATATTCGTACAGAGATGGACCTACATCTCACGATCCATAAAACAAGCAATTTGCTTAAGGATCTAGGCTTTCCTACTATTGCAGTAGCTAAGCTCAGTACTTCTGTGTCTGAACTGGGCTATAATATTTTGAAGTATGCCAAAGAAGGCTATTTTAATGTAGAAAAGATCAACTATCCCCGCCTAGGCGTAAGGGTGGTGGCCATAGATCAAGGACCAGGAATTGAAGATATTGAGGCCGCACTACAAGATAGTTTTAGTACTTCCGGAACCCTAGGCCTTGGCCTTCCTGGCGTTCGCCGAATGATGGATGAATTTAACATCAAAAGCGAGTTTGGTAAGGGAACCGAGGTGAGCATCGTAATTTATAAATCATGAGTTGGGTCAGACGATATGAGGACGAATACTTCCAGTTGCACTATTCTTGGCGAAATTGCCGAGGAGAGCAGTGCTGTGGAGATGCAGTACTGGTCCACAGAGAAGAAAGTTCTATCTTCTTGGCCCTGATTGATAGCCTTGGCCATGGCCCAAAAGCCGCAGAAATGTCAGATAAGCTTAAAGACTATCTGAAAAAATATCACTATCTTCCGCTAGACGAATTGCTCCAAAAGGCTCACCGCCACTTTGAAGCAAGCCGAGGCGCAGCCCTAGCGGTTTGCCGCCTGCATGAAGATGGTCGCTTAGAGTATATCGGACTGGGCAATGTCGTGGTCCGAATTCTCGAACACCAACAAGAACAATTGCTGGTGTCTAAGGATGGCGTGCTGGGCCAAAGAGCCCGGCAGTTCCAAATCACTGAACATCAATTGCTGCCAGGATATGCCCTGATGATGTATTCGGATGGTATTAAAGGACGCCCCCTTTACCGTAAGAGTTGGCCCCTCAGAGGAACGCCCGAACTCTTATCAGATATTATCGAAAACTATGGACGTAGCTATGATGATCTCTCTATAGTCTACCTTAACCTCCTGAAATAACCTGCTTATGTTCTTGCACACTAGCCATATTCGAATACAAGCCATAGAAGATATTTACCACTTCAGACATAAAGTCTTTAGTGTGGCAGAGTTGCTGACTGTAGACGCTATTACAGTCACTACCCTAAGTAATTCTATCTCTTCCTATTTGCGCAAATTGCCCTACCCCCAAGAGGTAGAGGTGCAGCTCAAAGGCGATGGAGAAAAAATTACACTCAGCGTTCAGGTGCAAAGATCGGCTAAGGAAGAACGCCTCTTGGCTGCTTTCTTTGACGAAATCCAACCCACCAATAATAGTAGCGAGCTCTTGCTAATCAAGCATTTTCGCCTCAGAGAAGATTTTGAAGGAAAGTTCCGCGCCGCCTCTAATATCCTAGACCTAAAAACAAAGGAGGAGCTGGCCCAAGAATTACTAGAGTCTTCAGAAAATCTCCGTAAGGCTACTTTGGCCAAAGCACGGATGGAAAACGAGCTGAATGTAGCCCGCGATATCCAACTCAGTATGCTGCCGCTTAGCTTTCCCGCTTTTCCCAATAAAGATGAAATTGAGGTCTTTGCCCAACTTATCCCCGCCCGAGAAGTAGGAGGCGATTTCTACGATTTTTATTTCCTCGATGATCGCCACCTCGCTATCGTTGTCGGAGACGTTTCTGGTAAAGGCGTTCCCGCCGCCCTCATGATGGCGGTCTGTAAAACGCTGCTCAAATCAAGAGCAAGTACAGAGCAATCTACCGCTAGTATTCTCACTTATGTGAATACCGAAATGGCTAAGGATAACCCCAAGTCGATGTTCGTGACGCTCTTTATGGGCATTCTCGATGTGCAAACTGGGCAGTTTACTTATTCTAATGCGGGACACAACCCCACTTATATCCGCCGAGCCGATGGCGAACTCGAACGCCTGAGCAAATTGCATGGCCCCGTTTTGGCCGCTATGGAGGGCCTCGTCTATCGAGAGTCTACCATAGAACTCAAAACCGATGATCTGGTTTTTGCCTATACCGACGGAATTACAGAGGCCCACAATGAAGCTAATGAGCTCTTTTCGGATGAGCGCCTACAACAGTTGCTCAAACAATATCCCGATGAACAGGCCCAGCCTACCGTAGAACGCATTGTTCAGGCTACCCAAATTTTTAAGGGAGAACGAGAGCAGTTTGATGATATTACAGCCATCGCCCTGAGCTTCTTAGGTAAGGGCCAAGCCGTGGCCACCTACGATAAGGAGTTCTGTATCAAGAACGAAATCTCTGAGGTCCAACGAGCCATGATTATCTTTGAGGAGTTTGCCCATGAGCACCGCATCCCTATGCCGGTTATGCTCAAGGTCAATATTGTCCTCGATGAACTATTATCTAATATTATTAAGTATGGCTTTGAGGATGAGGATCGCCTCCAACTCATCGACATTAAAATAGAGTTGCAAGCCGGCAAGCTATTACTCGAAATTTCGGATCGTGGCCTGCCTTTTAACCCCTTCCAAAAAACGCCGCCCGATTTGAGCAAGTCGATTGAAGAGCGCGAAATTGGTGGCTTGGGGATCCATTTGGTCCGCAAACTGATGGATGAGCACTCTTATAAACGCAAAATTGATCAGAATGTCGTACTCATGATTAAGTACAATATTTTTGAGTAATTTTTGGGGCCTCCGCAGCTTCGCTGCGGCACTCCCTTGCGGGGCTCGCAGGTCTGCTCGGCCCTGCGGCGGCTTTGCCGCCTTGGTCTGCCGCTATGCGGCACCCCTACAGGCAGCTAGGCCTGCGGGCGCTAAAGCGCCCTGTAGACTGCTCCTCCCTTCGGTCGTCGAAGTAGGGCAGTCTTTCCCTATTTTAGCCCCTAGCGTTTTCTATAGCTTCCTCCCCCCCAATATTCTGGCTTTTGGGCCAGAGGCAGGGCGGCGGCTATTGGCTGAGGGATGGAAAGTGGTGCGGCGAAGCCGCAGACCCAAGTTTTTGAGCGCAGCGAAAAAACTGCAGGGCCGAGCAGACCTGCGAGCCACGACAGAGCCCGACCCAAGGCCGTAGGCCGCAGGGGCAGCCCCAAAAAAAACAAAAAACAAAGAAGAACAAGCAGTCTGCAAAACGCAAGCTGATGCAAAGACCCCATTATTCGCAGTATGGAAAGCAGATATGATAGGACAAAAATTTAGGCAAGAATGGCGTAGCAACTGGCTGCAGGCCAAACCTTCCTGGCAAGAGGATGGCGTGGCTGCATTTAGTATGGCTATGGTCACCATACCGCTTTGCCTAGGGATTGCCCTAGCTTCGGGAGTTCCGCCCATGGCCGGTTTATTTTCGGCTATTATGGGTGGGTTGATTGCCACTCTTTTTCGGAGTAGCCAATTGACCATGAATGGCCCCGCAGCTAGTTTAATTGTAGTCACCCTGAGTTGTATAGAGCTCTTGGGCGATGGCAATGCCTTGGCGGGATTTCGGTATTTTTTAGCGGCCACAGTAGTAGCTGGAGTGTTTTTGATGCTCTTCGGCCTTCTTCGTTTGGGCCGTTATGGAGATATATTTTCTAGATCGGTTATTTATGGTGTTTTAGGCGCTATTGGGCTGATCATTTTGGGTAAACAGATGCCGGTGGCCTTAGGCGCCGAGAGCTGGGCCCTAACGCCCATGGAGAGCTTGGAGGAGATTCCAGAGCTCTTTTTGCGCCAAAACCCTATTGTGGGGCTGATTACCTTGGGCTCGGTGGCCCTTTTGGTTTTGCAGGCCTATACCAAAAACCGTTGGATACAGATGATTCCGGGCCCAGTTTGGGTTATTGGTTTTAGTATGATTATGGCTTATCTGCTCAATTTGGATGAGCCGCATACGGTGGAGGCTATGGGCCAAAGTTTTGCTTTGGGCCCAGATTTATTGGTCAATTTACCTGAGGACATTTGGGAAAATGTGGTCTATCCCGACTTCTCAAAGTGGGACCATTTTTACTTCTGGCAGATTGTGGTCACCATTACCCTGATTGTGTCTATTGAGACCGTGATTTCGGCCAAGGCCATGGATAAAATTGATCCTTTGGGTCGACAAACCAATCTGAATAAGGATCTCTTTGCTTGTGGATTGAGCAGTATTTTTTCGGCCTGTGTTGGTGGCCTGCCCGTGATTACGGCCGTGCCTATGTATTATGGGGCAAAAACCAAATGGGCCAATTTATTTCAGGCCTTGATGTTGGTTGTTTTTGTGCTCTTTTTGCCTGTATTTGCTCGGGGGGTGCCCTTGGCTGCACTGGCCACCTTGCTTATTTTTACGGCCTATAAATTGGCCTCTCCAAAAATCTTTAAGGATACTTTTCGCCTAGGTTTAGAGCAGTTTGTGGTCCTTATTTCGACCCTGCTCATGATTCTATTTAACGGCTTACTTTGGGGAATTGCCTTTGGTTTTGCCGTGACTATTTTCTTGCAGTATAGCCAATCTAATTTAGAGTTTAAGCAGTTTTGGCGTTACCTTTTGCGCCCCGATATTCAGGTAGAAGAGCGGGCCGATGGGCAGATTTATGTGGCCATTAAGGGCGTCATCAACTTCATCAATATTTTACAGCTAAAAAATACGCTGCGTTCGGCCAACAAAAAGGACCTCTTGATTTTGGACCTTTCTAATACTCGTTTGGTAGACTCGGCGGTTTTGGAGTACCTCAATGAGGAGGTAGAGCGCTATGATTTGCCCAACCTCAACTTTGATATTATTGGTTTAGATGCGCATGAAACCTCTTCGCGTCACCCCAATGCCATGCACGTATTGCCCGAAAACAAAAAGCCACAGCTGACCAAAAGGCAGCAGGCTTTGGGCGAATTGGCAGAGGCAAAAAGCGGGCAATTTTGGCCCGAGCTGAGTTGGGAGGTGAATATGCTCAAGCAGTTTAGTTTTTTCCAGACTCGGCCCATTGAATATAAGCTCAATATGGCTAAGGGGAACTACCAACTCTTTTTTGAATGGGAGAGTTGTGATTTGACCTTTGCCCAGGGGGCGCTTTTCAATGCGCAGGCCTATCATAGTAGTATTATCTTGTTGCACCTTCCCTTTAATGCACCGCTTTTTGTTTTGGAGGCCGAAAAAGGTCCCACTAAAATAGGCGCGCAATTATCGGTTTATAAGGATGTCAACTTTAGATCCCATCCCCAATTTTCGCATCGCTACCTCTTGCGTGGCCCCAGCGAAAAAGATATGCGTGAGTTTTTTGATACGGATTTGCTCGACTTTTTGGAGAGCCAGCCCACGCACTATATCGAATCGAACGGAACCATGATTTTCATAATGCACCAGTTGCGCTTTGCCTCTTTACAAGAAATGCGAGAAATGCACAATTTTGCAGAGGAACTCTCTAAAAAGCTCATGTTGAGCTGGCGCAAACAAACTCAAGCACAATTAAAATCTTAGGAACATGAATCATATTATTCAATATAAGGCCAACCGTTTATTTTTGGTCCTAGGAGGTTTCTTTATTGCCAATGCAATTATTGCAGAATTCATTGGCGTGAAAATCTTTTCTCTAGAGGCTAGCGGTGGTTTTGACCCCCTAGGATTGATGATTCTAGGCTATGAACTCAATTTAGATCTTACGGCTGGTGTTTTACTTTGGCCCGTTGTTTTCATTATGACCGATGTCATCAATGAGTATTTTGGCGCCAAAGGGGTGCGCTTCCTCTCGCAGGGGGCCGTGGTCCTTATTCTCTACGCCTTCTTAATGGTCTTTCTGAGTATTGCACTGGTGCCCGCTAGTTGGTGGCCAGGCAGCCGAGCAGGCAATGGAGGACCAGAAGATATGCAAATAGCATTTCAAGCTATTTTTGGACAAGGACTCTGGATTATCGTGGGCTCGCTCACCGCCTTTTTAGTGGGCCAAATTGTAGATGTAATCGTTTTTCAACGCATCAAAAGAGCAACCGGAGAAAGCCGCATCTGGATGAGAGCAACCGGCTCTACCCTGGTATCTCAACTCATTGATAGCTTTGTAGTCCTTTATATCGCTTTTGGCCTAGGCGCCGATTGGACCTTTGACCGCATCATTGCTGTAGGAACCGTTAATTATATTTATAAATTTACTGTGGCCATCCTCCTAACGCCTTTGCTTTATTGGATGCACCACATTATTGATAACTATTTGGGCAAGAAATTAGCTGATGAACTTAAACATACAGCACTTCTCCCAGCCAAGGAATCATCTTCAAAAGAAGGAGAGTAGTCTCCATCAATAACCGATCATCAATCTTATGCAGAAAAAACAGCTATGGGCGATCTTGCTCTTGGTATTTGCTTTGGCCGCTTGTACTGGCGGTAAAAAAGCAGGCAGTTCACTTTATGAAAAGTCAAGCAAAACTCCAGAGGAGATCTCCAAAATATTTAACAAATTTGACCGCCTAAAATCACAGCTAGTAGGCCACTTTAGTAATCGTCAACAACTTTTAGAAGAAAATAGCGCCGAACCCCCCCAAGAGTTTGTGGTGGTTCCCATTTTTCAATATGACCGCCCAGGAGAGTTTTGGGTCTATCTCGAACTATTTTCTCCCGATATGAAAGAAAGCCCACTCGATCAACGCATCGAACAATATGTGCAAATTGATCGCGATAGCTTCCGCCAAGAGGTGTATTACCTCAAAGAACCCGAAAAGTATATCAATGCCTGGAAAAAAAGCAAGTTCCCTAAACTCGATATCCGTAAGGACCTGATCAAAAACCCCGCCTGCGACCTGACAATCATTCATCAGGAACACAAAAAAGGAAGCTTCAAAACCCTAATGCCGGATGAGGTAACCTGCGAAATGCTTACTTCTACTACGGCTGCCCGCTATGTCGACCTCATGTATGAAACTACCGATGAGGGCTATACCATGTGGTTTACTTTCTATGATAAGAATAAACAAAAACTCAAGGCTACAGAAGGCCCCGGCCTGTCTTTCCTCCGCCTTAATCCTGGCGATGAAGGCTATATTAAAGTAGGGAAGAATTAGTCTAAACCATTTGAAAGTCTAATTGTTTTTGCTTATTATTAAATGAGCATTCAAAAGATACAAAGGCCTCGCTCTGCGAGGCCTTTGCTATTTCTGCCTCCCCAGATACTTTATGTATGAAGTCTTGCTAGCCCTTTTGTCTAAAGAGAAATTTACTGGCAGAATAATGCGAGTAAAGAGCACCCCTTTAGCTCATTTTCTCGTTAAACAAATAGAATGTATTCCCCCATTCCCGCCTCTAAAGAAGCACTTACTTTTTTAGAGAGATATAGAAAAAATTAGCATGAACTATCAACAAATTTATGAGCAGCTCCCTACGCCTGCAATTATCCTATCCGAAGACCTTCGGATAGCGCTAGTAAATCAAGCTGCTACAGAATTATTAAAGCAGGAGGCAAGCCAACTCATTGGCGAGTATAGCAGCATTTGCCTGCCTTTTGTGCCGCAGGCCCTACAAGCTTACCGCAAAGGAGAACGGCAAGCAAAAGTCTATGAGCTTTATGGCTTATTTGAAGGCGTATCTCATTTGCGCGTCCATATTCAAGAACTGAAAAATGAGGCAGAAACTAAACGCTATCTGCTTTTCCTCGAAGACCAAAGCGAACAGGCCCAAATGCAAGCCGGCTCTCAAGCCCTGCAATTGACCATCGATAAGTCTTTTGGCCGTATTGAGTTTGACCCTCTCGGAAATATCCTCTATCTCAATGATAATTTTGCCCAACTCATGGGCTTTAATTCTGCCCAAGAGGTCATCGGTAAACATCACTCTATTTTTGTGAGCGATAGCTACAAAAAATCTATAGCGTACCAACAGTTTTGGCAGTCTTTGGCCCTAGGCCAAACCCAAGAAGGGGAGTTTAAACGCCAAAATATCAAGGGCGAAGATGTCTGGATCCAAGCCGCTTATACCCCAGTCAAAAACCAAGAGGGAAAGGTGAGCAAGATTGTTAAAATTGCCCTAGATATCACAAAACAAAAAGCTATTTCACTCAATGCAGAGGCCCTCCGAGAAACTATAGATAGCTCTTTTGGCCGAATTGAGTTTGATCCAAATGGAAATATCCTAGATGTTAATGATAATTTTGTCCAACTAATGGGCTATCACCATAAACGAGAGTTACTCGGCCATCATCATTCTATGCTGGTGGACCCCGACTACCGAAATAGTGATAAATATCAGCAGTTTTGGGCCGACCTCTCTATGGGCCAAAAACAAGAAGGGGAGTTCCGCCGCATCTCTAAAACAGGAAAAGATGTTTTTATCCTAGCGGCCTATACTCCCGTAGAAGATGAATCGGGCCGAGTGACTAAGGTGGTCAAAATCGCTAATGATATTAGCCGCCAAAAAGAGGTGGTCCTAGAAGTCAATCGTGTGGTGGCCGCCGCAGGCCAAGAAGGTAATCTGGGCGCCCGACTCAAGCTAGAAAATGCAAGTGGCGACTGGCTAATGCTGGTCGATTCTGTCAATATGCTGCTCGAATCTGTCTCTACACCCATCGGCCAACTTGGCAAAATTATCGACCAATTGGCTGAGGGCGACCTCACTGGCCAATTCGATATCGAAGTCCAAGGCGATATCCGCAATCTTAGCGAAGGAATCAACCAAGCTATCCTTAGCCTCAATGGCCTGCTCACGAATACGGCCCAAATTGCTGATCTGCTGGCCACTGCCTCAGAAGAAATGCTGACCAAAGGCGAGGAAATGCAAAGTACAACCAAAGAAGCCGCTTCCGCAACTCAACAAATGGCCCAAGGAGCCCAACAACAGGCGCAACAAACCGATGAGGCCAGCAAACAAATGGATGAGCTGCTCAAGGCCGCTAACCTGATGAAACAAAAGGCCGAGCTGATTAACCAAGCCGCTCATAAGGGCCAAAGTTCTTCCTCAGAAGGCCTGGCTACCCTAAAACTTATGGTCGATAATATGGAGTCGATCCGCCAATCTGCCCAAAGTACAGCCCAGTCTATTTCGGTGCTCTCCAACCGCTCCGAGGAAATTGCAAGCACGCTCAGCATTATTACCGATATCGCCTCGCAAACCAATTTACTGGCCCTAAATGCCGCTATCGAAGCCGCTAGAGCCGGTGAAGCCGGCCGAGGTTTTGCCGTGGTCGCCGAGGAAATTCGCAAACTGGCCGAGGGCTCCCGCCGCTCTGCCGTCAATATCGAACGCATCATCCGAGAGGTCCAAAAGGATATCTATGCCGCTAGCCGAGCTATCGAGCTGATGGAGGAAAATGTGAAGTCGGGCGGAGAAGCTTCTAAAGAGGCTGAAGAGGTCTTTAAGGATATTCAAGAGTCTAATAACCAAACGTTTAGCCTCTCGGAAAGTATCGTCTATTCTAGCAACCAACAAAAGGAGGCTATTGATGCTACGGTCCGAAATATCGAGAAAATTGTCGTGGTCGCCGAGGAAACTGCCTACGGTACCGAACAGGTCGCCAATTCTACCCGAGTGCTCAGCCAAGGGATGAATGAGGTTTCGGCAACCAGTAAGGACCTGGCCGAAGTGGCTACCCAACTCCAAGAGAATATTCTGAAATTTAAATTGAGATAATATGCCCAAAGAGGAAAATCAACAGGCCTATATCTCGCTGGATGAACTGCAACAGGCCGCCCAAGAGGAACGCAAAAAAATGACCGACACAACCAAAGGTCCGCAAATCCAATTGGTGAGCTTTGAGCTTGGAGAAACAACCTACGCCCTCCCCATTTCGGCCGCTAAAGAAGTGCTGCCCTGCCCCCCTATGGCCAAAATTCCCAAGGCGCAGGCCCATATCCAAGGGGTGGTCAATGTCCGTGGAGAGATCCTTGCAGCCATCAATATCTTTAACTTGCTCGACCAAAAAATAGGGGCCGAACAAAAGGCGGATTTCTTTCTGGTCCTCCAACAAAAGGATAAAAAACAAGGCCTACTCATCCCCAAACTGCCCGAAACCCTCAAGGTGAATCTCCAAGATCTCCAAAAAGCAGATGGGCTCTTCCAAAATAATCCTTATATCAAAGCCCTTTTTCAAAGCCCAAAAGGAATTGCGGTGCTTCTAGATATTGATAAAATTTAAGCTGCTGTTTTGGGGCCTCCCGCCTTCGGCGGGCGGTTACTCCCTTCGGTCGTCGAACTGCGGCCTAAAGGCCTTGTTGTCGCTCCGCAGCTCGCTGCTGTTTTGGGGCCTCCGCAGCAAAGCTGCGGCGCTACGTTTCGCAGCTCGCTATTCGCTCGGCCCTGCGCCAGCAAGCTGGCTGGGTCTGGCCCCTCGGGCCACTGCTGCACATCGCTAGGCCAATACAAAGGGCCTTTGGCCAAAAAACTCGCCAAGGCTCGCCAAAAAATAAAGGGCTAGCCCCTAAATTCATTTTTAATTATCCACCCTCCTCAAAAATCCATTATGAAAAAGAAAGTCTTAATTGTAGACGATTCGCTCTATATGCGTAGCCTGATCCTCAAGTCTTTTCAGGCTGCAGAAGAAGAATATGAAGTGGTCGGCCAAGCCGCCAATGGCGAACAAGCTATTGATTTGGCCATGGTCCTAGAACCCGACCTCATTACCCTAGATAATATCTTGCCCGATATGATCGGTAGCGATATTCTAGAGGTCTTCCAAGCCGAAGAACTAAACGCCAAAGTCATTATGATTAGCGCCGTAGGCCAAGAGTCTGTTATTCAAGATTGCCTCAAATTGGGGGCCTCTGCCTATTTGGTCAAACCCTTTACCCCAGAAGAATTACTCGATACCGCAAATAAATGCCTCAATGACCAAATTACCGAATAAGCCCAAACGCATCTTATTGGCCGAAGATTCGGCTGTGATGCGCCAGCTGATTCGTTCTTGGTTGGGCAATAATCGAGGCTATGATATTGTGGGCCAAGCCAGAGATGGTAAGGAGGCCGCAGAAATGGCCGCCAAATTTCAACCTGATTTGGTCCTGATGGACCTTTTTATGGGCGATTACGACGGCCTTTATGGGGTAGAGCAAATTATGAAATCAAATTGCCCTTGTCCCATTTTGTTGCTCTCTGCAGCCAGCCAAGGCGAAGAGCTTTTGCTCAAAGCCTTGGCGGCTGGGGCCACCGATGTACTGGCCAAGCCCTCTTTGCGCGATGGCAATTTGCAGCATTTTGGTCTAGAGTTGGACCAAAAAATTAAGGCGGCCCTAGCCACTAATTTGGCCCAAAAACCACAGGCTTTTGCTAGCCAAGCCAAACACTCTTTTTCAACAGATTTGCCCTACGAAATGCTATTGTTGGGCGCTTCTACTGGCGGTCCCGCCACCCTAGAGTTTATTTTGGCCCAATTGCCCGAAAATTGGCCGCTGCCTATTGTTATTGCCCAGCATATGCCGCAGGCCTTTTTGCCCGCTTTTGCCAGCCGCCTACAAAAGTTGTCGAAACTAAAGGTGAGTCTGGCCCAAAATGGAGAACGCCCAAAACCCAATCAGGTCTATTTGGCCCCTGGAGATCATCATTTGCTCTTGCGGGGAATTCCTAATGACTACCTTTTTGCTTGGAGCCAAAGAACGCATCCTTCCTATAATTACCCTTCTGTAGACGCCCTTTTTGAGTCGGCCGCAGAGGTGATTGGAAAAACTCTTTTGGGGGTTTTGCTCACGGGAATGGGGTCCGATGGGGCCAAAGGCTTATTGGCCATTAAGGAGGCTGGCGGCTTTACGATCAACCAAGATGAAGCTAGCTCTAGCATTTATGGAATGCCCCGAGCGGCTCAAGAAATAGGCGCCAGCCGAAGGGAGTTGTCTCTCTCGGCTATTCCGCCCTTTTTGGTCCAATTACTAGATATGGAGTAGGCGGCAAAGCCGCCTTGGCCGCAGGCCAACTGGCCTAGCGATGTGCAGCAGTGGCCGTTAGGCCAGACCCAGCCGCCGCAGGCGGCGCAGGGCCGAGCGAAGAGCGAGCTGCGAAACGTAGCGCCCGCCGAAGGCGGGAGGCCCCAAAAAAACAGTTAAACTCAGTAAAAGCAAAACAGTTGGAAACAGGAGATGAGTACAAGGCGATATTTTTAGCAGAAGCAGAACAGCAGCAGGCGGAACTAGAAGCCTTGTTTTTGCAGCTAGAAGCTAGTCCCGAGCGCAAAGACCTCTGGGCCCCTATTTTTAGGTTGACGCACACCCTAAAGGGGAATGCTATGGGCCTAGGTTATGAGGGCATTGCGGCGGTGAGTCATCTTTTGGAAGATTATTTTAAGGCCCTACAGGCTGGAGAATTTCCGCTTTGGCCCGATGATATTGCGCTTTTTTTGCGAAGCAGTGACCTACTTTCTGATTTAATTGCGGCCATTCGGACGGAAGAAAAACTAGCCTATAAAGGCTTTAGCACCAAGCTAAAAGTAGCTTTGCGAAAGGCCAAAAAGCGGGAAAATAGGGTGGAGGCGCTGCCTACCTCTGAAGAAAAAGAAGCGCCTAAAGAACCCGCCGAAAACCTATCGGCTCCTCGAGATATTCGGCTTTCGGACCATTTGAAAGTGCCCGTAGAACGGCTAACGCAGCTGCTCAATTTGGTGGGAGAGCTCAGTATAGAAAAGGACCGATTGATGTTGGAAGATCAGCAGGAAAAAGGCAATGATTATCGCTTTTTGACCCTACATCGGCTGAGTACAGAGCTGCAATACCAGATTATGCAACTGCGGATGTCTGAGTTGCAGTTGCTCTTTGCCAAATATCCGAGAATCTTGAGCGACTTGTGTCGACAAACGGGCAAAAAGGCCCGCCTAGAGATTCGGGGAGGACAGACGGAGATTGACCGCAACCTTTTGCCCGTTATTGCCGATGCCTTACAACATTTATTGCGCAATGCGATGAGTCATGGCATAGAAAAGCCCGAGGAACGCCTATTGGCGGGCAAAGAGGAAGTAGGGACATTATTGTTGCAGGCAAGGACCAATAAGGACCAGGTTGTTATTGAGTTAACTGATGATGGAGCGGGCGTAGACCGTAAAAAAATTGAGCAAAAACTCATTGAATTAGGTTGGCTAACTGCGGCCCAGCTGGCCAAATTGAGTGATGAAGAATGCTTTGAATACCTCTTTAAATCGGGTTTTTCTTCGGCCAGTGAATTGACTGATTTGGCGGGTAGGGGAGTGGGCCTAGATGCGGTTCGGAATGCCCTACAATCTTTGGGGGGCAAACTGAGTTTGTCCACCGTTTTAGGCAAAGGAAGTACCTTTTGTTTACAAATGCCTTACTCTATGGCCATGCGCACCGTGCTTCTTTTTGAGCAAGGCGGACAAAGCTTTGCCCTGCCTATTGATATGGCGGATTTAGTGCTGAGCATTAGGCGCAAATCTTTAGAGTGGGTGGGCCAGAACTGGATGTGCAACTATGAGGGCGACTTTTATCCGATTCGGGCTTTGGCCCAGGTATTTGGGCAAAAAAAAGAAGGCATCGCCGAGCTAGATGCAGAGGCGGAGCTTCAGCTCTTACTTTTGCATTATGGAGATCAGCGAATGGCCCTTTGGGTAGATCGTTTGCAGCAACAAAAAGAGATTTTTGAACGCAAATTAGCTCCTCCCTTAGACCAACATCCTTTGTTTAGGCGAGCTGCGATTTTGGGCAATGGCGAAGTTTGTTTGCTATTGACCATAGACACACTATTTGAGGACTTCAAGCGAGAACGGGATGCGTAAACAAGAAGAATTTAGTCAGTTGCTATTGGCTGCTGTACCAAAAATGCTCGAGCTTTTGCAGAGCTATAGTGGGAAAAAGGTAAACTACTTGGGCATAGACTGTCTGGACCAACTTCCGAAGGAGGGGAGTTGTTGGCAAACCCAGCTGAAAGGCCCAATTGTAGGCGCATCTTTTTTGCTCATTCCTCAGGCTTGGAAACAAGCAATTTTGGCCCAAGCAGGAGCGGCTGTCTCTGCCGAAATGGAAGAAGCCTTTTTTATCGAACTGGACAACATCCTTTCGGGGAACTTTTTGGCCAGCTTTGCGGACCATTATGAGGGCTTAATTTATGGTTTACCCCCAGTATTTAAAAACTGGAAAGAGATAAGCGCGGAGAGTTGGTCTTTTCGCTTATCTTTTAGCGCAGTGGGCCTCCCCAAGCCAGTCTGTATTTATTGGACCGTAGCTGGGGAACAGCTACCCAAAAATAGGATAAAATAAGCCATGAAGTTTTCTACACCTGCTACAGCTAGCGATGAAGAACTAGCAGCTTTTATTTCTGCAGTTAAACAGCGTTTTGGTATGGATTTTAGCGGATATGAAGCAAAATCTTTAAAACGAGGACTTTCTCGCCTGATGCTGCGTTATGATTATACCCTACTCACACAGCTTTGGGGACATATTTTGAAGGACCGCCAGATGATTCAGCATTATGTAGATGAATTGATGGTCAATTTAACGGCCTTCTTCAGAAATCCAGAGCTCTGGCGAGGATTAAGAGATGAACTCTTGCCAGAGTTTAAGTCTAGAAGGTCCATGAAAGTTTGGCATGCAGGCTGTTCCTCTGGCGAAGAAGCCTACAGTATGGCGATTTTGCTCAAAGAGAGCTACTTTTTGCAACAGGCCGAAATTTGGGCCTCTGATCTTAGCCAGAAAATGCTGGATCGAGCAAAAAAGGGCTGCTATTATAGCAATAGCCAAGGCCGCTTTTTTAAAAACTATGAAGAGTTTAGCCCTCGCAATAGGGCCAAAGCTTACGTTACTTTAACAGAAGACCAAAAGGACTTCTGTATGCACCCTAACTTGAAGAAGAAGATTAACTTTTTTCAACACAATCTTGTCCAAGACGATTACCCCCAAGACTTCGACTTGATTTTGTGCCGCAATGTCATGATTTACTTTGACGAGCGGCTCAAAATGAACAGCCTCAAGCGTTTTCATCAAAGCCTTAAGCCAAATGGCTATTTGATTATTGGCTACTATGATGTACTCCCCAAAGCTGGACAAGATTATTTTGAACCCTATTGCTTGAGCCGTCGAATTTATAAAAAGAAGGAATTATTATGATGGTAAGAACCGAAGAAATTGACTCTCTGCTTTCTGGTTTGGCCAATAAATTTGGTGCAGACTTTAAAGGCTATTCCCCCAGTTTTCTAAATGAAAGAGTAGAGTTGCTGATGGAAGAAGAACAGATTAACTCTATTTTTTCGCTTTGGAGCCAAATTTTGCGCAATGCCGATTTGGGCCAAAGAACGATTCGCTTTTTGCAGGCTAGAGATAATAGCTTTTTTCACCCCCTTTCTCAATGGCGACACTTTAAGCAGTTGCTAGAAGAAAAAGCAAGCGGAAACCTATGCATTTTATATATGCAAGTAGGAAGAGGCGAGGGCCTGCACAGTTTGGTCCTTTTGCTAGAGGAAATGGGGCTGTCGGCTAAGATTGAGGCCACAGATGCAGACCCTAGCCTTTTGAAAATTGCCAAAAAAGCAGAATACCCCAATTTACAAAAGGAATTGACAATTAAGTTTCGTTTGCTTTTCCCTCAGGGCGATTATAAAAAGTACCTGAGTAGCTCTAGCCCCAACCGCCTTAGCTCGCGCTATCAGAAAAACTTGAGCTATAGCAGCCGAAATTTCTGCAAGATGGTCCCTAGCCGAAATAAATATGATCTCATTATTTGTTCGGAGGTGATTAAACGCTATGATGAACAAAACCGAAAAAAGATTTTAGACCATTGCTATACGGGCCTGAAAAAAAATGGCCTGCTTTGCTTAGGTCCCCAAGATGAAATTACGGATGAAGCGGATTTTATGCCTTTGGGCATGGGGATCTTTCAAGCGAAGTAATTGGTCCAAAAGGAGCAGGCGCAGCCGCCAAGGAATTTTTCCTTGGCGGCTTTTTTTGTGCTGGGCCGAGCGAAGCGAGGCCTTGCCGCGCCCAAAGGGCGCAGCCGGCCTAGGGGCCTGTAAGGGTGCCCCAAAGGGGCAGACCGACTTTTGAGCGAAGCGAAAAAGGAGGGCCGAGCAAGCCTGCGAGCCCTGCAAGGGCCCGGCCGCCGAAGGCGGCAGGCCCCAAAAAATCAAAACAGAAAAAGGGACAAAGAAAAACAGTTCTGTATCTTGCGAACTAGGCCCTAGCTACGTTGATCAAAAGTATGGGCCGCCAATGCGCTCTTTCTCTCTGCACAAAAATAAATTATGTCTCGCTTAATATTTTTCTTTTTCTTCTTGGCTTCGCTCCCCTTATTGGCCCAAAAAGGCCGACTCATCGGCCAGCTAACCGATGCGCAAACAGGAGAGCCGCTGCCCTCGGCTTCTATTAGTGTGTACCTCAATGATGAACTGCTCATTGGGCTGGTGACGGATATGGATGGCCGATATGACCTGAGTTTGCCCGCTGGTCCTCGGCTCAAACTCATGGCTAGTTATCTGGGTTTTCAACGTTATGAGAAGCGAGGCCTGCGCCTAAAAGAGGAGGAAGTTTTGCGCCTAGATATTGCCCTGCAAACCCTAGATGATGCCGTTCCAGAGGTGATCGTAGAGTCGTTTTCGGATAAGGAAGCGGATGCTTTGCGGGTATCTAGAGAGGATATTCAGAATATTCCAACGACGACCATGAGCCTAGAATCGGTGCTTTTATATACTGCGGTAGGGGTGGCCAACCGCAACGAATTTTCTTCTCAATACTCGGTGCGAGGGGGGAATTATGACGAAAATCTGGTCTATGTCAATGGTTTTGAGATTTATCGCCCGCTGCTCATTCGGTCGGGTCAACAGGAGGGCCTGAGCTTTCCCAATCCCGATATGCTCGATGAATTGGCTTTTTCTTCTGGGGGCTTTAAGGCCGAGTATGGCGAAAAAATGTCTTCGGTCTTAGATGTCCGCTATCGCCGCCCTAGCCGTTTTGAGGCCAGAGCAAGCGGGAGTTTATTGGGTGGATCGCTCTATTTGGGCGGCCGAACAGAGGGGAATAACGCCCTGACCTATACGGTGGGCGCCCGCTATAAAACGACCCAGTATTTATTGTCGAGCCTAGATATTAAGGGGGAGTATGTACCCCGATTTTTAGACCTGCAGACCGATTTGATCTATGATTTGGGCAAAAACTGGCAAATAGAAGCTATTGGAAATTATAATACGGCCCAATTTCAACTGATTCCCGAAGAATCGGCCAGCACAAGCGGCTTATACAATTATGCAATACGCCTCAGCTCGCTTTTTGAGGGCCAAGAAATTTCTAGCTTTAATACCTATATGATGGGCACGGCCCTAGCCTATAGCGGAGAGCTGAAGGTCAAAACGATTCCAGAAAAAAAGCTGACGATTCAAGAAAATAGCCGCCACCGCATCTTGTTTTCCAACTACCAATCGCAAGAGGATGAACGCATTGATGTGATCAATAATTATCGCTTGGAGGAGGTAGAAACGGGCCTGGGTGCCGATAACTTTGGCGATGTGGTGGGCACTTTGGCCTATGGCGAAACCCATCAGTATGCCCGAAATTACCTGACCGCCAATGTGATTCAGGCCAAATATGTGGGCGCTTATAGCCATGAGCGCTTCAATGACTCGACTTTTACCGAAAGCAAACAGCTCTTAAAATGGGGCTTGACCTATAAAAATGAGTTTATCCGCGATGACTTGAAAGAGTGGACCAGCTTCGATTCTTTGGGCTATACGCTCCCTTTTGATACGACGGCCATGCCTATTTTTGAATACATTCGGACCGATACGCAGCTGTTGACGCATCGCTTTTCGGGCTTTCTACAAAATACTTGGGAGTATAAAAATGATCAGCACTTTTTGCGGACCACCCTCGGCCTGAGGGCCAGTTATTGGAGCCTGAACGAAGAGTTTTTGCTGGCTCCCCGCTTTCAGCTCTACTATAGCCCGCTTTCGCAGCATCATGCCATGAGCGATACAGCCCATTGGAGCAAGGATTTGACCTTTAAATTGGCCGCCGGGGCCTATCATCAACCGCCTTTTTATCGGGAGCTGAGGAATTTGGAGGGTGAAATCAATACTTCGGTCCGCGCACAGAAATCCGTGCATATTTTGGGCGGTCTCGTTTGGGATTTTAGCTGGTATAAGCGCAAATTTAAGCTGATTTCAGAGCTTTATTATAAGCATCAATGGGACCTAATTCCCTATGATGTGGACAATGTTCGGATTCGCTATTATGGCGATAATTTGGCCAAGGGCTATGTTACGGGCTGGGATTTTCGCCTCAATGGAGAGTTGGTTAAAGGCCTAGAATCTTGGGTCAATTTCTCTTTGTTGCGCGCCCGCGAAAGCTTTGATGGCGTAGCGCATAAGGTCTATACCCTAGAGGGCCAAACTGTCGATACTAGCAGTGTGGATTATGTCTCTAAACCCACCGATCAGCTCTTCATCTTCTCCATGTATTTTCAAGATGAGCTGCCCGGCGCCGAGTGGTTCAAGGTCAATATGGCCTTTACCTTGGGCAGCGGCATGCACTATGGGGTGCCCAAAGACAATATTGTGGCCCGAAATCTCTACCGCTATTCGCCCTATCATCGCATCGATATTGGCTTTAGTCTCGCGCTTTGGGACCGCGCCAAAAAGGCCCAAGAAGCCTATAAAGACAAGAATTTATCTATGGCCATGGCCGAACAAGCCCTCAAAAAAGATAGCAAAAATCCCTTCCGTTATCTGCGCTCGGCCTGGCTCAGCCTAGAGGTCTTCAACCTGATGGCGGTGGGCAATGTGGCCTCCAATACCTGGGTCAAGGATTTTACAAATACCAGCTATGCTATCCCCAATTATCTCTCTTCTCGCCGCGTGAACCTGCGCTTTCGTCTAGATTTTTAATGGGTTTTGGGGCGTTACTCCTTTCAGTCGTCGAACTGCGGACTAAAGTCCTTGTTGTCGCAGCTCGCTGCTGTTTTGGGGCCTCCGCTGCGGCTTCGCCTTGCGGCGCTACGTTTCGCAGCTCGCAGGTCTGCTCGGCCCTTCGCCGCCTAGGGCGGCTTGGTCTGGCCCTGCGGGCCACTGCTGCACATCGCTAGGCCGCTCAACAGTTATGTTTTAGCTGGCTCTCCTGCTTCGGCCCCCCAAAAGGCGCAAAACTTAGGTTTTGCGCCTTTTTTTAGGGCTATGGCAGAGGCCATTCTTTATATTACTAAAGGTTTTGTTAAAGTTATTTACAACTGAACTTATTCAAAGAGCTAGGAAATGACCTTTTTAGTATGGTTAATAATGCAGTAGACATCATTAACCATAGCTCAGAGGTCATTGATGATCTACCAGCTATCATTAACTATAGCTCAGAGGTCATTGATGATCTACCAGCTATCATTAACCATAGCTCAGAGGTTGTTAATGATCTGCCAGCTATCATTAACTATAGCTCAGAGGTCATTGATGATCTACCAGCTATCATTAACCATAGCTCAGAGGTTGTTAATGATCTGCCAGCTATCATTAACCATAGCTCAGAGGTTGTTAATGATCTGCCAGCTATCATTAACCATAGCTCAGAGGTCATTAATGATCTGCCAGCTATCATTAACCATAGCTCAGCGGTTATTGAGCGACCGTTCAGGATTTTGTGGTTTCTATGGCCTAGCGATGTGTAGGGGTGGCCGAAGGCCAGACCAAGGAGCCGAAGGCGACGCAGGGCCGAGCAGACCTGCGAGCCCCGAAACGTAGCGCCGACGACCGAAGGGAGGCGGAGGCCCCAAAACATCTGCGAGCTGCGACAACCAGCCCCTACAGGGGCGCCAGTTCGACGACTGAAAGGAGTAACGCCCCAAATAAAAATAAAAGAGACAACAGTTGCAAAACCCCAAAATAAGGGATAACTTTATTGCGTATAAAAAACCTAAGTTTTCGCAAAAAAGAAACAGAAGGATAAGGACCTAGCGGTTTATAACTGCTAAAGAAGACAGATGAGCTATGCAAGAAAAAATGCAACTGAAAATTATATCGGCTGGAGCGGGTAGTGGAAAGACCTACACCCTTACTCAACAAATGGCCGAACTGCTGATCCCCAAAGATGGACAGCCCGCCGAAGTGCGGGCCTCGGGGATTTTGGCCACCACCTTTACCAATAAGGCTGCTGCTGAGTTGAAAGAGCGGGTGCGGGTCAAATTATTGGAGGAAGGCATGAGCCAAGAAGCCGATGAATTGGGCCAAGCCATGATTGGGACCGTGCATGCGGTGGGCGTACAGTTGCTCAAGCGCTTTGCCTTTGAGGCGGGGCTTTCTCCCGAAATGGACATCATTGCCGAAGGGGAGCAATCGCAGATTTTTAACCAATCGCTATCGACAATTTTGACCGAAGAGCGCAGCCTGCAAATGGAAATGCTGAGCAAGCGTCTAGGTTATGAAGAGCAGGGCTTTTATGGCCGAGATTGGCGCAGCGATATCCTCCAACTGACCGATTTGGCCCGAAGCAACAACCTAGATGCGGCAGCTTTGGAAGAAAGTGCTACGGCTTCTGTACGTAGTCTTTTGGCCCTTTTGCCTAGCCGAAGCGCCAAGACCGCAGCGGCCTTAGATCAGCAGTTGCGCAGCTATTTGGAAAATACTTTGGCGGCCGTTTTAGAAATAGAAGATGGGACCAAATCTAGACAAACCCTCATCTCCAAACTGCGAAGTTTTCAGAATAAACTTCGCGCTCGGGGCTATCTGCATTGGTCGGAATGGGTGGCCTTGGGCAAAGCCTGTGGTAAGGCCCCAAAAAAATGTAAGGAGGCCGTAGAAGAGCTCAAAGAATTGACCGATGGGCATGAATCTCATCCCCAGTTTCAGGAAGACCTCAGTCAATATATCGAGCAGCTTTTTAGCTTGGCGCAGGCGGCTATAGATGAATACGAAACCTACAAAACGAGTCGAGGCCTAATTGACTACACAGATATGGAGGTCTATATCCTCAAACTTTTAGAACAGCCCTTGGTGCGGGAAGTGCTAGAGGAAGAACTAGACCTTTTATTAGTCGATGAGTTTCAGGATACCAACCCCATTCAGCTCAAAATCTTTTTGGACCTCAGCCGTTTGGCCAAGCGATCAATTTGGGTGGGCGACCCCAAGCAGTCGATTTATGGCTTTAGAGGGGCCGCCCCCGAGCTCATGCAGGCCGTCGTAGAACAGGCCAGTGAAATGCAGGTATTGGGGAACTCTTGGCGCTCTCGGCAGGATTTGGTCCACTTTACCAATGGGCTTTTCTGCAAAGCGTTTCCAGATTTAGGGGAAGAGCGGGTCGCCTTAGAGGTAGCTCCGCCCTTTAAGAAAGAGCTAGAGCCTCAGGGCTTGGGCCATGCCTTAGAGCATTGGGTCATTGATTTTAAGGAAGGCAAAAGACGGCCCGGAAAACCTTGGCCGCATCGGGCCTTGGCGCATGCTATTGCCCAACTCTTAAAAGAGGGGCGGATGATTCGGCCCAGAGGGAAGGGCCAAATGCGGCCATTAGAGGCGGGCGATATTGCCGTACTTTGCCGCTCCAACCAAACTTGTCAGGACCTCGCCGAGCAACTGGCCGAAGAAGGCCTAAAAGCCTCCATTGCCCGAAAGGGCTTGCTCAAAACGCCAGAAGCCAGTTTGTTGCATGCCTGCCTAAAGTTTATTCTCAATCCGCAAGATAGCTTATCGGTAGCCGAGCTCAAACTCCTCTTAGAGGCGCAAAGCTTGGAGGAAATCGTCAAGGATCGCCTAAAGTATTTGGAGCGAGAGCAGGAGCAGAAAAAGTATAAACTTTGGGGGGAGTCGGGACAAATTAAGCGCTTATTGCATTTGGCCCAACAACTGCCCGAAATGTCTGCCACCGAAATTGTCAATCTGGTCATCGAAAAGATGAACCTCCGCAATGTAGTGGCTCGCTGGGGAAATGCCAATCAGCGCTTTGCCAATTTGGATGCCCTACGCAGCAAGGCCCTAGAATATGAAGAAAACTGCAACCGTTTGCATAATGCGGCCACCTTGGGGGGCTTTCTCTTGTGGTTGGACCATTTGGAGCGGGAGGGCTTGGATGCGCAGGCCTCTAGCCAAAGCCAAGATGCCGTCAATGTATTGACTTATCATAAAAGTAAGGGCTTAGAATGGCCTTTTGTGGTTTGCTATGAGCTAGAGAAATCGCTGCGGGAAAACTACTTTGGCTTTCAGCTGATTTCAACCCAAGAAGAGGTCGATTTGAAAAACCCTTTGGCCAACCGCCTGATTTCTTTTTGGCCCAATCCCTACGGCAAACAGAGTCAGAAAACCAATTTGGTCGAGAATATCAAGGCCTTGCCACAGACCGCCCTGCGCAAAAAGGCGCAGTTGCAGGAGGAATCCCGCTTGCTTTATGTGGGGGTAACCCGTGCCCGAGATTATCTGGCCTTACCCATCTTTTTGCAGCAAAAGAATTGGGGCCTCAATTGGCTCAACCGCAGCTTTCATCTGGGCGATGAGGAAATGCAAACCGTAGATCCCGATAGCGATTTTTGCATTTGGGATTGGAAGGGCAATGCCCTGCCCGTTCAGCGGATGCAATTGGAGCTCTTTAAGGAGATTGATCCCTTGGAACTGGAGCGAGAAGAGGAGGTTTTCCCTTATTTGCAAGCCTTTAAGGGGGAACAGGACCATTTGGCGGCCCAGCCCGAAACGGCAGAGCAGCTGATGGGCGAAATTGAAATGCCAATTTTTGGAGAGTACCCCTATGTACCTGGTTTGCCCATAGAAGATATTAGCGAAGAGGAGGAAGAGCGTTTGGGCCAATTGCTACAGCTCTATTTGCGGGCCGATCAATTGGATTATGCCCTGAGCTTGAGAGAACAAACCGCCCAACAACTGCTAGAAGATTTTGAGCTCAAGCATCAGCTCAATAGCTTGCAATTGATGCGCTTGAGTCAGCAGTTTCATCAGAGCCTAAGGGCTTTTGGACCTATGCAGCTGCATCGGGCCAGAAGGTTCCGCTTTCAGCAAGACCGACAGGTTTTTAGGGGGCAGGTAGACTACTACTTCTTTTCTGAAGAGGAGGAGCGGCAAATCTTAATGCTGGATGTTTTGTATACTTATGAGGGCTGGAAACAAAAAAGCCACCGCATCAGAGAAGCGGCAGCTAAATTGTATGCAGCCAAAAACGCCTTGGCCCAAGCGGGCTATAGCGCTAGCTGCTATTTACATTTTCCTCTTTCGGGCCTCTACGTAGAAGTAGCGCCTAGTTTAGTAGGAGAGGAGGAAGAACCCTTTTAGTCTTCCAATTCCTTAAAGGTATAAGGGTCGATTTTTCGGCCCTTATTATTTTCCATACGGACCAAAACCCCATCTTTGAAAAAATACTTGAAACGCAGATAACCAACGGGGTCATTTTCAACCCATTCGCCAGTTTTGGCATAGCTGCGTTCTTTGCGGCCCGTTAAAGGATTATACTCAATGATGAGTTTGGGCAGGTATTTCCCCTTAATATGTTCTTTGCCATTGATATGGTACTGCACATACTCCCCAATCCGAACGCTATATTGTTTGCGAGGAGTTAGTTTTTTGATGCGGAATTCCTTGGCCAAGCCATAGCTGAGGTACTCTTGCCAGCGTTCTTCCAAACTATCGGCAGAAACCGAATAATCTACTTTGTCAATCCATTGGATGGCGTTATAATTCAGGCGCTCAAAATCTTGGTCCACCAATTTGAATTTATATTCATAAGGAAGCTCAATCTTATAAAAGAGGGTATCCATATCTTTTTGGTCCTTCAAAATCGTATGTGCGCCCTTGGCCCTAATTTCTCCACTTTCATAATAGCTGGTAAAAAAGCCCAGTTCTAGGCCATCCTCATAGGCAGTGCTATACTTGGGCGTACCATCATCATAGTAAGTCTTAAAGACTCCTTGGCGTTTGCCGTCATTAAAGGTTTCTTGTCGGAAGGGTTCGGCATCCAAAGTAGTTTTCCAAAGGCCTGTTCTTCGGCCTTCGCCATCATAGTAGCCGGTGGCCACTAGTTCGCCCCCATTGAGGCCTCTTTTGTATTCAATCCAGCGGCCTTCACGTAGGCCATTGAGAAAAGAGCCCGTTCCGACCAGCAATTCTTCGGTTCCAAAACGGGGGTGTCGGTCCACCTTATAGTATTCCATTTTTCCGCTGGCCCGTTCTTGGCCAAAGTCAAATTCTCCTTTAATGTGGACATTTCCCTTATCAATATAATAGTCATATTGCCAGCGGCCCGTTTTTTGGCCATTGCTATAGCGGCCTTTGGCCATTAGGCGGTCATCCTTAAACAGCAGCCATTCGTCTTGTCGGATGCCATTGAGGTATTTACCGGCCGCTAGTTTATCGTCTAAGTGGTTATAGATAATCCAGACGCCATTCATGCTGTCGTTAGTAAATTTGCCTTTCATTTTGACCTTTGTTCGGGAGTCTACTAGCTCCCAGCGGCCATTTTTTACGCCATTTTCATATTGGCCCACCACATCGGGTTCATCGGCATATCGGCCAATTGGAGAGATGTAAAAGCGCCAGCGGCCTTCTTTTTCGCCATTTTCGTTATAGCGGCCTTTGGCCAATGGTTTCCCATCTTTTCCCTTGATAATCCAGTAGCCAATTCTTTGGCCCTCGGCATTGATTTGGTTGTATTTGGGCCGTTTTTTTTGGGCCTCTACACTGCTCATACAGAAAAGGCAGGCAAGGCAGAACATGATGGTTAATCGCATAGATGAAATAGTTTCTTAATATATTTTTTTGGGGCTGCCCCTTCGGCCCTTTGGGCCTGCGGGTCGGGCTGTGCCGCAGCTCGCTGCTCGCTCGGCCCTGCGGCGGCTTCGCCGCCTGGGTCTGGCCCTTCGGGCCACTGCTATCCATCCCAGGCCACTAGGCCGGGCTTTGGGGCAAGCGCTAGGCAGTTTGTTGTAAAAAAGAGCCTTAGTGGGGGAACGTTTTGGGCAAAATTCTTCATTATCAGCGCAAAAAAACGAAAAATGAATAGAAGATTAGTAAAAACCTCTAAGTTCCTAAGTTTAATTCTGCGTCATCGTCCCGAGCTATTGGGGCTAAGCCTAGAAGCTGGCGGCTGGCTCGATGTGGAGCAGCTTTTAGCAGCGGCCAAGGCCCATAATAAGGAATTAGATAGGGAGTTGCTGGAAGAAGTGGTCTGCAAAAATAACAAAAAGCGCTTTGCTTTTAATGCAGAAAAAACCAAGATTCGAGCCAGTCAGGGACATTCTGTAGACATCGAGTTGGGATATACGGCCCAAGCGCCCCCAGAAATTCTCTATCATGGCACGGCCCAGCGATTTTTAGACAACATTTTAAAAGAGGGCTTGTTAAAAATGAATCGGCATCAGGTGCATTTATCGGCAGATATTTCTACTGCTGAAAATGTGGGCCGCCGGCATGGCAAATTGGTCCTTTTGGTGGTGCAGGCCCAAAAGATGCAGGCCGCGGGCTATACCTTCTACCAATCGGCCAATGGCGTTTGGCTTACTGATACCGTTCCGCCAGAATACCTGCAGCTATGGGCAGGCGGCCCTTCGGCCTAGCGCTGTGGAGGGGTGGCCGAAGGCCAGACCGAAGGCGGAACGAAGTGGAGCCTGAAGGGCCGAGCAGACCTGCGAGCCCCGCAACATAGCGCCGCAGCGAAGCTGCGGAGGCCCCAAAAAAACAGCAGTATAGACCCACAATATTAAAACAATCCGTATTTTTAGGCCCTAATTTCAAGATTATGAAAGAAGAGAAAAAGGAAAAAGAGTTCATCAACCCGATTGATCCAGATAAAATTGCAGAAAATCCGCACCTTTTGCCTTATGCGCATACGGTGGGGGGCGCTGTGATCAAGCCGATGGACAAGGGGCGGACCAAGGGGCTGTCTGTGCAGGCCATGCAGGAGCAAACCAAGATGCAGCTGTCTCAGATTGAGGAGCAGATTAAGCTCTTGGCCATGCAAGCCAAAAAATTGCAGGATCGGGTCTCGGTTTCGGAGATGATTTATGGGGCCGATATGAACTTTAAGCCTTTAATTAACCACATTTACCACCTCTATCAGCGAGAGAATGGGGAGGCTGTATTGTCTATGGTGGGTCCCGATGAATGGGGCTGGGCCGGGCATAAGTTTCACCGCTTTTTGGCTACCGTAAAGCTGTTGGCCGACCATACTTGGGAGATTTTGAAAGAGGCCGATCCAGAAGAAGAATAAGATGAAAACTGCTATTGTTTGCATTCCGATTTATCGGGAGCAACCCACAGATAATGAACTGCTTGCCCTTAGGCAGGCTGTTCGTGTTTTGGGCAAGCAGCCCTTTAGTTTTATTGCGGCAGAGGGCTTTGATGCTGCCCCTTATTTGGCCCATGCGCCCAAGGCTACAGTAGAATATTTTGAGCCTGCTTATTTTGCTTCGGTAAAAGGCTATAATCGCTTGATGCTGAGGGCCGATTTTTACCGCCGTTTTCAAGCTTATGACTATCTGTTGATTTATCAGCTAGATGCCTTTGTTTTTCGCGATGAATTGGCCCATTGGATGGCCCAAGATTATGACTATATTGGGGCGCCTTGGATAGAGGCCCCGCCTAGCCCTGTAGACAAACGCCCATTATTTAATTTGGCCAATATGATGAAGGGGCAGGTAGGTAATGGGGGCTTTTCGCTTCGAAAAATTGAGCGGTTTATTCAGGCGGCCAAGCAATGGGGCGGCCTTTTGCGGGCCACGGGCAAAAATGAAGATTTTCTCTGGGCCTGTGTGCTGCCTTATTTCATGAAATTTAAACGGCCCAAAGAAGCCGAAGCCCTGCGCTTCGCCTTTGAGCTTTCTCCAGCAAAAGCCTATGCCCAAAATGGGGAGCAATTGCCTTTTGGTTGCCATGCTTGGGAGAAATATGAGCCCGAATTTTGGGCCCCTTTTATTCAGGCCGAAAAAGATAAGTTATGAGAGTTTTAGTTGCTTTTGTTTTGCTGTTTGGCCTCTTTAGTTGCGGCCAAAATGGACCAAAAGAAAGTATAGAAGCAGGGGGAGGCATACATTATTATGCTCGACTGAATACGGAGCAGGACTTTAGTATTCAATCGGGACAGCAGACCCTAATTCAACTGAGTTTGGAGGGTGGGTCTAGCAGCCTTTACCTCATTTTTGATGGCCCATTATTTAATTTTGCCCTAGATAGTAGCTATACCTTCCCTTCAGAGCAGATTGAGGCCGTTTTGACGGGCCTAGACAGCACGGGCTTTGTCGTCAACCGCAATTTGTCGGGGAGTTTTCAGCTCCACTCGCATGAGCAGTTTAAGCAATCTAGCGGCAGCATGCAGCTGAAAATCCGCTTGGGCCTAGAAGAATATAAGGAGCTGGAGATCCCCAATTTCCAATTGAGTACGCCCTTTTTGCATGCGGCTTATTTGGGCCAGCCTATTCGCTATGAGGAAACTTTTGATAGCCTAGAACAAACCGATATTTTTCCGCTTTTGCAGGGCCAATGGCGCTTAGAAGATCATGTCTTTTTTGATGGCGCCCGCCAACAATGGCGAGACTATTTTCATTTGCCCGATAGCATCTTTTGGCAAATTAGCGATAGCCAATTAGTGGTGCCTATGCAAGCGCCCTTGTACCTGGAAGAGCGCCGCCTTTCTTTTGATAATGCCCAGAAAAAACGGCAATATTTTGCTATCAATAAGCTAGATAGTCAGTCGCTCTGGATCACCAACTTAAATGTCCGTAGCAAGGACCGTTATTTTTTTCGCCGCCAACGCTAAGAGATGAAACTAGAATTTTGGATGGTTGGGAACACCGCCTTCAACTACCTCAAAGAGGGAATGGATATTTATGAAAAGCGCCTCAAGCATTTTGTTCCCTTCGAGAGCCGCATTATTCCCGATATTAAGGGGGCCAAAAATATGCGAGAGGCCCAAATTAAACAGAAGGAGGGCGAAAAGATTTTGGCCAAACTAGAGCAGGGCGATTTCCTGATGCTACTGGATGAGCGAGGCAAGCAGTTTGACTCTCTGGCTTTTTCTGCTAAACTAGAACAGCAGTTTCAATTGAGCCACAAACGCATCATTTATCTGATTGGTGGAGCCTATGGCTTTTCCGATGAGGTCTATGCCCGCGCCAATGGCCGCTGGAGCCTCTCTAAACTCACTTTTTCGCATCAAATGGTCCGCCTTTTTGTGCTCGAACAACTCTATCGGGCCATTAGCATCCAAAGGGGCTTGCCCTATCATCACGCTTAATTTCTATTATGAATACATTGCTTTTATTCAGTAATATCTTGACCGAAATGCCCGTAAATCTGGCCATTTTGGTCATTACGGTCATCATTTCTCTCCAAGCTTTTCAGAAGCGGGAGATTTACGCACAGCTCATTTTTAATCCGGCGGTCATTGCCAACCGCAAGGAGTGGTACCGCTTTTTTAGCTCGGGCCTCATCCATGCCGATGGGATGCATCTGGGCCTCAATATGTTTGTCCTTTATCAGTTTGGGGGACAGGTGGAGCAGGTTTTTTCTCTTGTTTTTGGCAATATTTGGGGCCATATTCTCTATCTTTTGCTTTATGTTTCGGCCCTAGCGGCCTCTTCTTTTTATAGCTTTGAGAAGCATAAGGACAACTATGGCTACAATGCATTGGGGGCCTCTGGGGCGGTTTCGGCGGTCTTGTTGGCCTATGTACTTTTTGCGCCCACCAGCACGCTTTTGCTCTTTTTGATTATTCCCACTCCCGCCATTGTGGCCGCTTTGGGCTATTTGGCCTACTCGCATTATATGAGCAAAAATGGCAATGACAATATTGGGCATGATGCTCACTTTTGGGGGGCTGTTTGGGGCATTTTCTTTACCTTAGCCTTTGATTTTGCTTGGACGGGAGGCGCCATTGCTCAGAATTTTTATTACGAATTGGCCAATTGGTTTTAGGGGCCTCCGCAGCAAAGCTGCGGCGCTACGTTTCAGGGCTCGCAGGTCTGCTCGGCCCTTCACTTTTTTTCGCTTTGCTCAAAAAAGTTTGGTCTGGCCTTCGGCCACCCTTTCACATCGCTAGGCCGGGCGGGCTTCGCCCGCCTCTAGACGCAAAAAAATAGAGTACAGAACATTGAATCCGCATAAAATCATGTCTACACAGAAATTAGCAGAGCGCTTGGCCCAGTTGGAGGCCAGCGATTGCAGCACCAACTTGGCTGAGGCCAAAATTTACTGGACCAATAAGGAGGGCCGGGTTTTGGCTCATGCCCGCACGGCACCCATTATGTCTTGGGCGGCCACCAACAAATCGGCGGCTTGGGCCTTTAGCCTTGGGCAATTTATAGATGCCGAGGTAGACTGTTTTCAGCCCCAAAATAATAAATCGGAATACATTGGTAATATTCCAGAAGACCTAGCCCAAGAAATGGCCTTTGCCGAGGCCCAAGCCGCCGATGTTCCACATTTTTATGTGGCCGCCAATGGGGCCAATATGCTCTACTTGGCCATTTATGATTATAAAGAGGAGAGTTTGGTCCTTAGTGCAGAGGATTGGCAGCGCAAACGCCGCTCAAGCATCGGCTACAACTTGCAGATGCTCATGAATATGGTCGAAATTTTAGAAATTCGGAGCCGCTACAAGGAGGCTTATGGCTTACTTTGGCAATTTACCCAAAGTCTGGACAACCAACTGCAGCAAAAGCACATCAAGGAGGAGTTGGCCCTTTTGGAGGAGGTCCAAAAGCTGCGAACTTCTGTAGACCGCTGGCTAGAGATTTTGCCGCCAGAGCTAGAAGCCGAGCAAAAGCACTCTTTCTTTTCTATGGCCCGTTGGAAGGCGCCAGACCGCACGGCTAGAGAAGAAGTGGGGGCCTTTATGAAGCAGGCGGCTTCTAAATGGGGGCGTTTATTGAAACAATATTAAGTAATTTGGCTTTGGCGTTTTTCCAAGGCCATTTTCATGTATACTCATGAATAACAGAGGGTTTAAGTATGGGGATGGGGTATTTGAGAGCATTCGAGTAGGGCCCAAGGGGGCGCCTTTGTTGCCTTGGCATGAGCGGCGGCTGCGCCGCAGTTTGGACCAATTGGGCATTTTGGCCCCAGAGGATTTTCAATTAGCCTCATTTATTCGTTTGGGCGAAACTTACCGCCTTCGGTTGAGCTGCTGGCGGGCAGGAGGTGGCCTCTATACGCCCGAAGAGAACGGTTTGGCCTATGCGCTAGAAGAGCAGCCGCTGCAAGCGGCTGCTTTTCCCTGGCCCAAAAAGGGGCTGCATCTGGGCGTTTATAAAGGGCAGTCCATAGCGGCGGGTGGCCTATCTTTTCTAAAATCATTGAGTGCCCAGACCTATGTGATGGCAGCCAAATATAGGCAGGAAGCGGGTTTTGACGACTGTATTTTACTAAATGCTTGGGGCCGTGTAGTAGAGAGCGTGGCGGCCAATATCTGGATTCGGAAAGGCGAGCAATGGGCCACGCCGGCTCTTTCGGAAGGGCCAGTAGCGGGGGTGTTTCGGGCCTATTTGTTGGATGTATTTAGGCAGCAGGGCGTAGTGGTGGAGGAAAAGGCCCTCAGCATAGCGGATTGTCTGGCCGCGGATGAAATTTGGTTAACCAATGCGGTGCAGGGGATCAGTTGGGTGCGGGAGTTTTTGGGCCAGCGCTATACTTGTTCTTGGGCGGAGCTTTGGCAGCCTAGGTTGAATGCTCGGCTTTGGGGGAAATAGCAATTGGTCCAACCTCCCCGAAGGGATTCCTTAGGGAATCCCGAGGAGGGGAGGGTGGGCGGGGACATATTGACGGATGAGGAGCGTAGCGAGGAATACCACTTTTGCGGTGGACAGGCCCGAAGGGCCGCAGGCTGAGGGATGGTAGGGGGTGGCCGAAGGCCAGACCGAGCTTTTGAGCGCAGCGAAAAAGCGAAGGGCCGAGCGAGCAGCGAGCCCCCGCAGAGCCCGACCCGCCCAAAGGGCGGGGCAGCCCCAAAAAACAGTTCATAAAAGATGAAACCCTTTAGCAGAAATAGGTTAAATTTGGGAATCTCTTAACAGAATGCCCATTTGCGGATGCGGCCAACGAACAACATCAACATGATTAGAAAATTTAGTGTACTTATTTTTGCGCTATTCCTATTGACCTCTTGTGACCAGCTAGCTAAAGAAGGGGGCGAAGGGGAAACCGTGGATGAACAAATGCCCGAAGTAGAGGTTAAAGAATACAAAGTAGTAGCGCCGCCAGCGGGTTGCCAGCTACCTAAAACGGTAGCCGATCTGGATGGTGGATTGAAAAAAATATTTTATCAGTTTAACAAGAACAACCAGGGGAGCTTGGCCCTTTTTGGCAAAGAAATGCAGTTGGGCAAAAAGGAAATGGTCGTTATTGTGGACTATATGCAATACAAAGATATGGACTGCGAAGAGGACCAGAGTCGTTATGGCGTTGGGGTACGTTTATTTTTGCATATAGAAAAAGCCAATCGAAAAATTGACTTAAACAACCTACCACAGCTAGCGGCCAACGTACAGCTAGGTCGGGCCTCGGTGCGCTATATTTTTCAGACCATTGGGGTAACGGGGCCAAAAATCAACGACATATTGCCCAAATCGAACACCAACACCTTTGATGTGGAGGGCTATGCCAATGTTATACGGGCCGTAGACCAAGTGCAGAGCCTCATTCGCGATGGTATTGATGGGGTAAACATTGCTCCCCAGGCTATTCCGACTAATTAGAAACAGATGCACAGCATAGAACCTCATTTTCGTTGGCGAGACGAATATATGGCAGAGCAAGACGAGCGTTCGCCATTTTATGGGCGGGAGTATAGTGAATTCTATTTTGAGAATAAGATTTACAACTACCTGATTCATCCGCAATGGGATGAATTTGGCTCGGAAACCCTCTATCTCAAAATTCTTTTTGTGGATTATGAGCGGGGCTATGCTATTATTGAGCTCATTGGGGAGTGGAACGACACCCTCAACAATGACATGGGCTGTTTGAAAGATGAACTGCTGGACCTTTTGCAGGGGGAGGGGATTCGTTATTTTCTGCTGATTATGGAAAATGTATTAAATTTTCATGGCAGCGACGATTCCTACTACGAAGCCTTTGTAGAGGATTTGGATGAGGAAGAAGGCTGGTGCTGTTTTTTGAATTTGCGGCAGCATTTGAGTGATGAAATGGAGGCCCATGATCTTCATGAACATATTTATTTTGGGGCCCCTTTTAATGAATTGAATTGGCGGCCACAAAAGCCCTTGCATCTCTTTTTGCAAATAAAGGAGAAAATAAGGGCCATGGATGAGCCCGTTTATTTTTTGGATTAGGGGAGAAAAAGTATTGATTACAAGCGCTCGCTCAACAAAAAGCGAGCGCTTTTTTGTTTCTTGTGCAATAAAGCAACAAAGATGAAAGTACTACACACTGCCGATTGGCATTTGGGCCATAAATTATTCAACCAAACTAGAGAAGAGGAACACGCGGCTGTTCTTCAGCAGATTATAGACCTTATCATTGCCGAAGAAGTGGAGCTGCTCCTTATTGCCGGCGATATTTTTGACCAACACCTGCCGCCCAATTATGCGCAGGCACAGTATTATAATTTTCTCAAAGCCCTACAACAGACCTCTTGTCATACGGTAGTGGTGGTGGCGGGCAACCACGATTCCTTTAATTTTTTGGATAGTAGCAAACTGCTGCTAGATAGCTTTAATATAAAGGTATTGGCCAATTTGCCCGAAACCTTAGAAGAACAGCTCATTGAGGTCCGAAACCCCCAGGGCGAACTACAAGCTTATGTAGCGGCCGTCCCCTTTCTAAGAGAAAGAGAGCTCCGACAAGGCCAAATGCTGCCCTATGAAGAGCGAATTAAGGCGCTCCGTTTGGCTATTCGACAGCATTATGCGGATTTAGCCACTTTACTAGCCGATAAAACAGCACTGAATATTCCGCTCATTACTACGGGGCATTTATATGTGGACCAAGGACAACGAGATGGCCGCAGCGATTATATCCATATTGGTCAGGCCGATCTTTTTCCCGCCCAAGATTTTCCCGCCCTTTTTGATTATGTGGCCCTAGGGCATTTGCACCGCCCACAAAAATTAGGGGAGCAAGGACGGATCTGTTATTCGGGCTCTATCTTACCCATGGATTTCAATGAGATCAATTATGCCCAATCTGTGCAGTTGCTGGAGTTTGAGGGCCGAAAGTTGGTCCAAAATAAAATGAAACCCTTAAAGCTGCTTCGGCGTTTAATCTTTTATAAGGGCGATGAGCAAAAAATTAGGGCCAAATTAGAGAAACTACCCGCTCAAGGCGAAAAAGTAAGTGATTTACTCAAGCTAGAACTAGAAGTGCCACAGTTTTTGCCCGCTCTAGAACAAGAGTTTCGCAAAATACTGAAAGGCAAAGCCGCCGAGCTAATTTCTATGCAGCAAAAGTCGGAGCTCAATAGCCGGGAAAAGACGGCTAAAGGTCCAGAAAAAGACCTAGCAGAATTAAGCCCAGAAGGACTATTCGACCTTTACCTGCAAGAAAAAGGAACCGATCCCAAAGCCAGCCAAGCGCTACAAAAAAGCTTTGGCGAGTTGCTCTCTTGGATGCAAGAACAAGATCGAGATTAAAGCCGATAAGGATGTCAAAAAGAATTTTTTACCAATTAGGAGTGGCCAGCCTGAGCCTTTGCAGCTTTTCGGCCCTCTATTTTCTAAATTTTAAGGCCAATCCCTCCGAACGCGAACTGATGCAGGAGGGCAAACGCATTATTATCCGAGATCCCCAAACCAATAAACAACGAGTCATTATTATTGCGCCTCCACACCAACGCCTAGATAGTAGCAGTGGCCGAATGTTGCCCCGAGAAGAGGCCAATGGCCGCCTACCCGATGTGGAGTTTCTTAAATTGATGCTGAAAAAAGGAAAAGACGGTACCCCCGTTCTATAAACCAAAAAAGCCCTGATCTTCACGATCAGGGCTTTTTTCTTAAATTTCTTTACGCAAACGAGCCACCGGAATATTTAACTGCTCTCGGTATTTGGCTACCGTTCTTCGAGCAATATTATAGCCCTTATCTTGTAAGGCCGTTTTTAGTTTCTCATCAGAAAGGGGCTTGCGCTTGTTCTCTGCCTCAATGATTTCGGTCAAAATTTTCTTGACCTCTAAGGTAGAGACCTCCTCTCCAGATTGGGTCTGCAAAGACTCTGAGAAAAAGCTCTTGAGCCGCTTGGTCCCAAATTCAGTTTGTACGTATTTGCTGTTGGCCACTCGCGAAATGGTCGAGATATCTAGACCCGTAATTTCGGCAATGTCTTTTAGAATCATGGGCCGCAAGCGCTTTTCATCTCCCGTCAAAAAGAAGTCTTCCTGATAGTTCATGATGGTGTACATGGTCCTAAACATGGTGTCCTGACGCTGACGAATGGCATCAATAAACCAACGAGCAGCATCAATTTTTTGCTTGACAAACATGATGGCTTCTCGCTGTTTTTTGTCTTTCTTGCTGGCACTATAGGCCTCTAGCATATTTTTATATTCCCGATTGATCCGAAGTTCAGGAGCATTGCGGCTGTTCAAGCGCAGGTCTAGCTCTCCGTTTTTGTTCTCAATAATAAAGTCGGGCACTACATATTTCTTAATCTTAGAAGAAGAAGCGTAAACGCTACCGGGCTTGGGGTTGAGTTTCAAAATTTCATCGGTAGCCTCTTTGAGGTCCTCTCTAAAAATATTGAGTTGGCGAATCAGCTTTTTGTAGTGCTTTTTAGAAAAGGGCTCAAAGTAGTCTTTGATAATGCGATGGGCCAATTTGAGGCTCTTCATTTCCTTTGCATCATAGTATTGCTGCACTTCTTCAGACTGTAGTTTGCGGTCCAATTGCAAAAGCAAACATTCCCGCAAATCTCTGGCGCCAATTCCAGCGGGCTCAAACTGATGAATCACCTCCTCCAAAACACGCAGGATTTCAGCCTCGCCAAAACGAACATTTTCGGCAAATAATAGGTCATCGGCCAAGGCAATAGGCTCTCGCCGCAAATAACCGTCATCATCCAAGCTGCCCATAATCTGCCGCGCAATTAATTCCTCCGATTCCGTCAGCTCTCGCATGCCCAACTGCCGCTCTAGCTGTTCCTGAAAACTAGATTCTACAGCGGCGGGAATGGTCTTTTCTTCTTGGTCGGGCGAGTAATTATTGACCTCTAATTTATAAGAAGCAACATCATCGCCTAAATACTCTTCCAAATAATCCTCAAAATCGGGGTCATTGAGCTCTTCTTCTTCCTCTTTTTTCTCCGATTCCTCATTTCCAATCAAATATTCTTCCTCTAAGGGGTCTTCTTTTTCTTCTTCCTCATTTTGGTGCTCATCAATTTCTAGAGCAGGGTTACCTTCTAGTTCCTGTTGGACCCGCTGTTCTAGCATATCGGTGGGCACTTGCAAAAGCTTCATCAGCTGAATTTGCTGAGGCGATAGCTTTTGCATCATCTTCTGAGATTGCTGTTGCTTGAGCATATATTTATCGTTTAAATAGGCTGTGCGAAAAGGGTTGTAGGGGCTATATACGCCCGCTGGCTTACTAAAGTTACTATTTTTAGCCCTTAAAATCAAATTTAAGTTTTCATTTGGTAAGATTTTTGATTAGGCGGCCGCTTTTTGGCAAAAAAAAAGCAGCAACTTCTTATCGCTGCTACTTTGGTAGGGGAGGGGATTTGTAGGTTTTGGGGCCCGCGGCCAGCTTTGCTGGCCGCCGCTATGCTGCGCCGCTCGCAGGTCTGCTCGGCCCTGCAGCCCTTCGGGCTTTGGTCTGGCCTGCGGCCACGGCTGCGCAGCGCTGGGCCGCTCATCGGTATTTTTTCAGTTGATTTATCTTCTTTGGCCTTTTGTTTTTTATGGCCTCCTACAGGCCCGAAGGGCCGCAGGCTGAGGGATAGATAGTGGTGCGGCGAAGCCGCAGACCGAGCAAAATGAGCGCAGCGAAATTTTGCGCAGGGCCGAGCGAGCAGCGAGCCACGACATAGCCCGACCCGAGCGAAGCGAGTGGGCAGCCCCTAAAAATCTATAGAAAAATATAGACAGATAGCAACAAAAGGTAGCAATAGAGGAGGCATTGGATGAGGTAAGTTTTGCCGTCGGCCTGGGGGCTGCGCAAAAACCAGAGGCGGTACATAATATATAGATGCGTAGCCAATGCAGGCAAGATTAAAGCAAGATCTAGCCAAAATAGGCCCTCTTGCAACTGAAAATAGACGATTCCAACACTAAGCGACATAATGGCCCAAAAGCTCATCGTAATAATTCGAGCATTTTGATCGCCTACTAAAATAGGGAGGGTTTTGCGGCCCGTTTTGCGGTCGCCTTCTACATCTCTAAAATCTTGGGTGCAAGAAGTCAGGGCCACCCAAAAAGAAATTAAGCTGATCCAAATAATGGCCGAGCTGCTAAATGGACCAATAATTTGCCAGGCGGCGCCTAGCTGAGCAGCCGTGCCCAAGCCCATAGAGACAAAATTTTTTGTGATCCAGTTTTTATCCCAGCCGCGCAAATTGAGCATATAGGTAACAATTACCCAAAGTACAGACCAGTAAAATACGCCCAAAAAGGCGCCTAAAATTAGGTAAACGGCCGTGCCTAAATAATAGCGAAAATAAGCGCCTTGCTCGTTAATTAGGCCAGAAGGCAAGGGCCGAAAAGGCTTGTTGAGCTTGTCTTCTTCTATGGCCTCCAATTGATTACTAATATCAAAAGGATATATGTAAAAAATAAAGTAGCAAAGTCCTAGGCCAAAATAAGCCAGGCTCTGAAGATTAACCGAAGCGGCCGAAAAAAGCGCCACTAGCATAAAAATACTAGCCGATACCACCGAGACCAAAAGGTCGGTTTTTGTAAATTTCCAGAGGAGTTCTACTTCCCTAGAAAAAGCAAAAAATAACTGGTTAAATGAGATTTGTTTGTTCATAGGGCTTTGTTTTTCTTTATAATACGCAAAAAACAACCCAAATGCAGATAAAATTCTGTCTTTTTATTCTAACTAAGAATTAAGTTTGGTTAATTCTTGTCACTCTTGCTTTGCTTTTTTGTCCTTTACTGTCTTCACTATTTCCTGTCGTTAACTACAATTAAAATGAATTTTGTAGCGTAAATCAATTGATTATCTGCATTTTATTTAGGTCTTATAGTTGTTTATGACAGTTTTAGTCAAAATGTTACCCTAAAAACCAGATTTTTTTTAAATCAGCTTAACATTTCTTTTACAATTTAGAAGTCATAAAAAAGCTGAAAAAGTGTTTTTTGCCCATTTTTGACTCCAAGTAATTGATTATGAGTTGTTTTTGTAGGTTTAGGCTGGCTCAACTTCCTTTTTGTCCTATTTTAGCAGCTTGCTTGCCCAGAGAAAATATTTGCGCCTTTATCTAGCTGTAGCTAAAAAATACTATAGATCTATAGTTGCTGTGACAACTTAGAGACTTAACTTACTGCTCCGCTTTTGCTGCTTTTGTGTCAGCCTAGGACAAAAAAAAGCGAACTTCCCAATTCGGAAAGTTCGCTTTTTCGCTCTATCTAGGCCTAAATCCTAGGCATCAACATTAGCATATTTTGCATTTTCTTCAATAAACTTACGGCGAGGAGGCACGGCATCTCCCATCAGCATACTAAAGGTTTCATCGGCCATTTCGGCATCTTCAATCTGTACCTGACGAAGGGTACGGGTTTCGGGATTCATGGTGGTTTCCCAAAGTTGCTCGGCATTCATTTCACCCAGACCCTTATAGCGCTGTACGCCAACGCCCTGTCCGCCTAATTCGGCTACCGCCATTTGGCGTTGTGCTTCATCCCAGCAGTAAACTTGTTTTTTGCCTTTCTTGACCAAGTAGAGGGGGGGCGCAGCAATATAAACATAGCCGTTCTCTACCAAGGGGCGCATATAGCGGAAGAAGAAGGTCAAAATCAAGGTAACGATATGGCTACCATCTACATCGGCATCACACATAATGACGATTTTGTGGTAACGCAATTTCTCGGTATCCAGATAACGATCGCCATCTTTTTCGGCTATGCGTACGCCTAGAGCCGTAAAAATATTTTTGATCTCTTCATTCTCGTAGATTTTATGCTCCATGGCCTTCTCTACGTTCAAGATTTTACCACGCAAAGGCAAAATAGCCTGAAACTCACGGCTGCGGCCCTGTTTGGCCGTTCCACCCGCCGAGTCTCCCTCTACCAAAAAGATTTCGGAAAGGCTAGCATCTCTAGACGAACAATCGGCTAGTTTACCGGGCAGACCAGAACCCGTCAATACGTTTTTGCGCTGTACCATTTCTCTGGCCTTGCGGGCTGCTGTACGAGCACGAGCGGCCAAAATCACTTTGTCAATGATTAGCTTGGCAATAGAGGGATTTTCTTCCAAATAAATGGCAAAGGCCTTACGCACCGCCCCCGAGACAATAGAATTGACCTCTTGGTTGCCCAATTCGCCCTTGGTTTGTCCCTTAAACTGTGGGTTAGGCACTTTTACGGCAACTACCGCCGTGAGGCCCTCTCGAAAATCTTCACTAGAAATAGTCGCCTTGGCCTTGGCAAACAAACCTGTCCGCTCTCCATATTTCTTGAGCTCATGGCCCACCGCTCTGCGGAATCCAGAAACATGCGTTCCGCCTTCAATCGTATTGATATTATTGACAAAAGAGCGAAGGTTCTCCCGATAAGAGTTGTTGTACTGAAAAGCCACCTCGACAAATACACCCTCTTCTTCTCCCATCACATGAATAGGCTCGGGCAACAAAATATCTCGGTTGTTATTGTTGTCCATTTCCTGAACAAACTCCTTAAGCCCTCCTTCAGAAAAGAATTCCTCCCGCTTGAAACTGCCATCTTCCTCCAATTTGCGCTCATCAATGATGATCAAACGCAAACCTTTGTTCAAATAGGCCAATTCCCGCAAGCGCTTGGCTAAGTTTTCATAAATATAATTGGTAGCCGAAAAAATACTGGCATCAGGCAAAAAAGTCACTTTGGTCCCCGTTCGCTCCGTCTGCCCAATCACAGCTACCTCGGTTTGCGGAATCCCACAGCTATATTCTTGCACATAAACCTGCCCCTCGCGATGCACCTCCGCCTTCAAAAAGCTAGATAGGGCATTCACACAAGAAACCCCCACACCATGCAAACCACCAGATACCTGATAGGTCTTTTTATCAAATTTTCCACCAGCATGCAAGACGGTCATGACCACCTCCAAGGCTGATTTTTTGAGCTTCTGATGCATGCCCACGGGAATCCCCCGACCATTATCAAAAACACTAACCGAATTATTGGGGTGCACCGTAATCGTCACCTCATCGCAATAACCCGCCAAATGCTCATCAATCGAGTTGTCCAAGACTTCCCATACCAAATGATGAAGGCCTTTGCTATCTGTGCTACCAATATACATACCTGGCCGCATACGCACGGCCTCCAAGCCTTCCAGCGCCTGAATATTATCGGCGCCATAGTCCGCATTCTGAACCTCGGGCTGTTGTTGATCTAAGTTGTTTTTATTTTCTTCCATAGCTACAAAAATACAAAAAATAAATGGCTTATGCCAGCCTTTTTAAAAGCAAAAAAGATCCGTCTAGGGCTTCTTTTTTAGCGCTTCTCTATCTCGGTTTTTTTATTTCTTTTTTGGGGCTGCCCCTCGCTTCGCTTGGGTCGGGCTATGTCGCAGCTCGCTGTTCGCTCGGCCCTGCAGCCGCCTCTGGCGGCTTGGGTCTGGCCCTCTGGGCCACTGCTTTCTATCCCTCAGCCTGCGGCCCTTCGGGCCTGCAAACCGCAGAAGGCCTAGCCTAGGCTTGTGGGCAGCTGGATCCTAAATATGGTCCCTTCTCCAGGTACCGATTCTTTTACATAGATGCGCCCATTATGATATTGTTCTACAATTCGCTTAGAGAGGGAGAGCCCTAGGCCCCAACCTCGCTGTTTGGTCGAAAAGCCCGCCTGAAAAATCTTTTTATGCAGCTTTTTGGGCATGCCTTTTCCACTATCCTGAATTTCAATAATTACTTGCTGCTGAACCTGATAGACCCGCAGGGCAATTTCGCCATGTCCATCCATGGCATCTAGGGCATTCTTAAAGAGGTTTTCAATGACCCAATCAAATAAAAGTCCATTGATGGGCGCTAAAATAGGGGCCAACTCCTCAAAGTTGGGCGCAATAAACTGCACTTTTCTAGAGGCCCGCTCTTTACTATAGGCCAACAGTTTTTCTAGGCGAGGCAAAAGGTCTTCCTCTTTCAGTTCTGCCGAAGCCCCCAATTTAGAAAAGCGATAGGCCACCTGATTGAGCAGTTCTACATCCTTGGCCATTTCATCGGCCATCATGCCCAGATTTTCATCTTCGGGATAAAACAAACGAATGTTCTCTATCCAGCCCACCAAAGAGCTGGTGGGGGTCCCCAACTGATGAGCCGTTTCTTTGGCCATGCCCAACCAAATGCGCTCTTGCTGCAAATCTTTAAGGGCCTTAATCGATAAATAGGCCATAATGATAAAGGCCAATAATAAAGCAAACTGCAAATAAGGCGATACCTCTAAATAGGTAATCAATTTAGATTGCCGAAAATAAACGTAGTTTTTAAGCTGTAGTTCGGGCACCTCATAAATAATAGGCTGGCTCTTTTCTCTCAGTTTTTTTAGCTCCTTCTCAAAGTATTTTCGGTCCTTGGGCCAGCTTCTATCCCCATAGTTGCGCACATCAATAATGCGGTAATCCCCATCCACCAAAATCATGGGAATATCTTCATTCTCGCTAATGATTTGGCTCTGAAAACTGAGGTCGCAATTGTTGGCCGCTTTTAAAATGCTTTCTTGGGCCTGGGCCCAGGTACGCATGCGCTGCCGCTCTGCCGTTTCTAGTTGCTGCCCAATCGTAATATTAAAGTAAACAGAGCCCAAAAGGACCAATACGCAGCCCAAAACAAGGGCAAAGCGCCAGCTGGCTGTCTGAAAAAATTGATTGATATTCATAGCTAAATGCTCGTATTGGATCCCTACAGGCGGCAAAGCCGCCGCAGGCTGAGGGATGGAAAGGGTGGCCGAAGGCCAGACCGAGGCAGCAAAGCTGCCGATGGGCCGAGCAGACCTGCGAGCCCGACACAGCCCGACCCGCCCGCAGGGCGGGGCAGCCCCAAAAAAATAAAAAACAGCAGCTTATTTTTGGGCTTGTGGACCCGTTAATTTAGGTTGGAGCTCTAGCTGCTTTTTAATAAAGTCATAGGCATTTTTGGACATGATCTTTTCGGTCAGTTCTTCTGGACTAAAGCCCTCCATCAGCTCTTCAATTTGGCGGCTAGTAAACAGGCTGCTAATGTTTTCGGGCTGGGCCAAAAAGGCCTCAATATCTTCGGCCAATTTGGCGGTATAAGAGGCATCGGGATAGGCCGTGAGGGGTTGCTTGATGTTATCGAAATCGGAACCCAGGGCCATAATATCCCAAACACTTTTTCGCTTGGGGTTGTAGCCACTACTTTTAGAAACCAGCTGCACCACGGTCAGTACATTGGCCATAAAGAGGTGCAACTCCGCTTTTTTGCGTTGCAAACTGCCCTCGGGGCTCATCCGAATTTCTTCTAGGGCCAGCTGGCCGCCCAAAACCGAGGCATCTAAGGGAATGCCAATTAGGCCGCCCGATTTATAAATATTAACTAGGTCCTCCTCCGAGAGGTTTTGGGTCCAGTGATTCAGATAAGAGGTATTATTTTTATTATCGTCATCTTTGCGTTTATAATTTCGCTGCTGCCAACTCAACCCGCTAATGCCGCAATGGCTACAAACCACAGGGATTTTTTCGCCCAAAATCGAGGCCCGTTCAATGGCCTGATAATAATATTTTCTAAAGCGGTAGCTCATGTGTTTCACATCAATCAGGATGCGTCGGCCTTCTCGGGCGGTAAGTTCTTCAATAATTTCTTTACCCAGGCGGCTAGGGCCATTATTGACCGCCTTGACCTTGCCAAAGACGTTAATTTCGTCGCGGCTCCAGCTATTGGCCATTCCGCCTAGGCCATTTTCATAGTTTTTGGCCAAGGAAATCCAGAGAATTGGCGTTTGGATATACTCATCGGTATTATCAGAAATAGGGAGTAGGCCCTTTAGGCGGCGAATATTTTTGCGCATCAGCTCGCTATACTCCTCCAAATTGGTAATATTTTCATCTATATATATAGAGTGGCCCAAACTATGGCCCCCATCAATGCTCAGCAAGATGCCGAGGCGGTAGGGGCTAGCCAGCACCGAGTCGAGCTGCCCAGCATTGCGGATAATTTCGTACTGATGCTTTTTGCCCTGAAAATAGTAGAAGCTTTTTTCGCCCTCAAAACGTTGCAAATACTCAATATTACCCAGTAGGTCGGCAAAATAATCCATTTCTTTTTGGCGCAAAAAGAGTTGGTTGGCCACAATGCCCGTCATGCAAGAAACGGTCGCTTTTTTATTTCGGTCATTGTAAAAACTAGAGCCATTGATGAGCGGGCGCTCTACCGGAGAAAGCGCCATGCAGCTAAGGCGGCTACGCCCCTGCGCCAGGGCCGCAAAATGCGCCTGCGAGTATTTGGGTAGATAGGGGCCGAGGGCCTGCATCATTTGGCTAGAACGGTCGTAGCCACAATCATGAAAAATGGGCTCCCAAATCGTGTAGTCCATGTCTCCAGTCCGAGAGTTATAGGGCTTACTACTCGAGTTGATATGTATATCGGCATAAAATTGCCCTAATTGCAGGGGGGGATTTGCTTGTTCTTCTTCTTCGGTTTGGGCCAAAAGAAAAAGAGGGAGAAAGAAAAGCAGAAAACCGATTGTATTTCGCATGCTGAAGCTGTATTTTGGGGCGGTCAGGCGTAAAATGGACCGTAAATTTAGGCTTTTTTGATGAACTTACTGAAGAATTAAGATCTTGTCCATCATCTTTTAGACGAAAGGCCCATTTTGCCCTAAATGAACAAATTACCTCTACCCTATAAAAAGAAAAGGTGCTCTCTTTATTTCGCAACAATCATATTATTACCGGCTTTTTTGTCTTGATTTATGGAGTTTTACTCCTTTTGCCCGTTTTTTTTCTCTCCGATACGGCTTCTTTGGCGGATTTGGGACCACTAGCGCCTTATTTTGGCGGCAGTGGACTAGGGGCCAACTTGCTTTTTTTGCTGCTCGCTTTTGTCTTGGCTTTTGGGCTCAACCAATTGGTCAATCGCTTTCGCTTGGGCCGACAGAGTACATTTTTTGTGGCCATCAGTAGCTTGCTTGGCCTGGCTTTGTTTCCAGAGAGCCTAGGCCTCTCGCCAGTCTTGCTGGGCAATTTGAGTTTATTGCTCTGTTTCTATAATCTCTACCGATCCTATGAGCAGAAAAATTCGGTGTTGCCACTTTCTAATGCCGCTCTCTTTATGGGCCTGAGCATGCAGTTTTATCTGCCTTTTGCTCTTTATTTACCCGCTTTTTTGTTGGCTTGGATCACCCTTCGACCAATCAGCATCCGAGATTTTTCCGTCATTCTGCTCTCGGGCAGTATACCCGCATTTCTGACCGGCACGGCTTATTTTCTCTTTGATCATTGGGGCGATTTTGCCCAGAGTTATGCCTTTTCCAATTGGCTGCATCGAGATTTTTCTAGCCTCAATTCTCCCTTCCTTTTGGCCTCTTTTGGGGCGGCTTTGCTGATTTTTCTCCTCTCTTGGGCCAATTTTCAAACCCTCAAGCAAAAGACAACCATTAAGGAGCAGAAGTTTTTACAACTCATTTTTATCTTTCTCTTTTTTGCCCCCTTGCAGCTCTTGGCCTATCAAGGAATACCCGCCCAACTAACCGCCTGCTTGCTCCCTATGGCGCTCTTGCTTGGGCTACAATGGCAAGCCTGGAAAAATAGCCGCTGGGCAGAGCTTTGGCAATTGCTGTTTCTGGCCATTGCCGCCCTGGCTCAATATTATCCTCTTTTTTAACTCTTCTACTGCTATTTTGGGGCTGCCCACTCGCTTCGCTCGGGTCGGGCTGTGTCAGGGCTCGCAGGTCTGCTCGGCCCTTCGCTTTTTTCGCTTTGCTCAAAAAGCTCGGTCTGGCCTTCGGCCCCCCTTATCCATCCCTCAGCCGAGGCGCTGCGCGCCTTTGCGGCGGCTTCGCCGCCTGTCCACCGCAAAAGGACCGAGAAAAATAAATAACTGAAAATCAGTGTGATGGGCATTTTTAAACCTAAAATTTCAAGGCAGTTGAACTAATTGCTAGGGTACTTAGTTTGAAAAATAAACTAAGTTAGTTTGGAAAATAAACTAAGTCTAATTATCTTGTTCGTACAAAATAAAATATCCCTATGCAAAACAGTTTAAATAAGCGCTATCGGAGCAGTTTGGCCCTGCTCACCGACCTCTATCAAATTACTATGGCCTACGGCTATTGGAAGGCGGGCCGGCAAGAAGAAGAGGCCATTTTTCATTGGTTTTACCGAAAAAACCCCTTTGGGGCCAATTATGCCATTACAGCAGGTTTGGAAGATGCCATTGCCTATATGCAAGATTTTGCCTTTTCGGTAGATGATATACAGTATTTAGGGGGCTTGAAGGGGGCCGATGGCCGCCCATTATTTGAGGAAGCCTTTTTGAATTATCTACAGCGCATGAAGTTTAGCTGTGATATTGATGCGGTGCCAGAGGGCCGAGTTGTTTTTGCACATGAACCCCTTTTGCGGGTTCGTGGTCCATTGATTCAGGCCCAATTATTAGAAACGGCATTATTAAATATCCTAAACTTTCAAACCTTAATTGCCAGCAAGGCGCATCAGGTTTGTTTGGCCGCTCAGGGCGATACGGTCCTAGAGTTTGGTTTGCGCAGAGCGCAGGGAATTGACGGAGGCCTCTCCGCTTCTCGAGCAGCTTATATTGCTGGAGTAGCCGCAAGCAGTAATGTATTGGCGGGCAAGCTCTATGATATTCCTGTAAAGGGAACTCATGCGCATAGTTGGGTGATGAGTTTTGAGGATGAGCAGCAAGCCTTTGCTACTTATGCGCAGGCCATGCCCGCTAATTGCGTTTTTCTGGTGGATACCTATGATACGCAAAAGGGAGTAGACAAAGCCATTGAAATCGGTAGAGCATTAAGAGCGCAAGGACAGGATTTACTAGGTATTCGCTTAGATAGTGGCGATTTGCGGGCCCTGAGTATTTGGGCCAGAAAACGCTTGGATGAGGCGGGTTTTGAAAAGACGAAAATCATTGCTAGCGATAGCCTGAATGAGGATAAAATTAGGACCTTAAAGGCTGGGGGAGCGGCCATTGATAGTTGGGGCGTGGGGACCAATTTGGTTACCGCCCAGAATCAGCCCGCTCTAGGCGGCGTCTATAAACTGGCTGCCTTGCGCAAGGATGCAAATAGCGAATGGGCCTATAAAATTAAGCTCTCCAATACGCCAATTAAAATCTCTAATCCGGGCGCACTACAAGTTCGCCGCTATTATTTGACCGATGGGCGGCCCTATGGCGACATGATTTGGGATGAGCTGCAAACTAGCCCTTTGGGCCAATTGCAAAGCCTAGATGGCCGCAGTATAGTTTGCGATAGCCGAAAATACGAAGATCTCTTGCAGCCCATATTTAGAAAAGGCGAACTTTGCTATAAATTGCCTAGCTTAGGCGAAATTCGCAAGGCTGCAGAACGAGATTTGGCTCTTTTTCAGGGCGTAGATTTTAAGTTGTACCCCAAGGGGCTAGAAGCGCATTTGGCCCAAACTAAAGCCGCCTTGATAGAGGGACTGAAGAATAAAAAACAATAAGGAATAAAAAATATGGCATACACCTATGAATATCCAAGACCCTCGGTTACGGTAGATTGTGTGGTTTTTGGTTTAGACGATAGCGCAGATTTGCGCATTTTGCTCATTGAACGAGCAGATGACCCTTTTGCGGGACATTGGGCCTTGCCTGGCGGCTTTGTAGATATGGGCGAAGACCTAGATTTGGCCGCCAAACGAGAGCTAGAAGAAGAAACAGGCATTAAAGACATCTTTATCGAGCAGCTCTATACCTTTGGTGCACCAAATCGAGACCCTAGGGGCCGAGTGATTAGTGTGGCTTATTATGCCCTAGTCAATTTATCGGAACATCCCATTAAGGCCGCTTCTGATGCCCGACAAGCCAAATGGTTTAAGATTTCGGAACTGCCACCCTTGGCCTTTGACCATAACAAAGTACTAGAAATGGCCTTGGAGCGACTCCGAGCAAAGGTCTTGTACAAACCTATTGGCTTTGAGCTCTTGCCCGAAAAGTTTACCCTGACTGATCTTCAGAACTTGTATGAAACCATTTTGGGCCAACAACTCAACCGCCGAAATTTTAGGTCCAAAATTCTAAAAATGGGCCTGCTCGAGCAACAAGAACGGCAACAGAATGTGCCGCACCGCCCCGCCTACCTCTATAAATTTAATAAAGAAAAATATCAACGGCTGTCTGAACGCTTAGGCGAATTCATCTTTGAAATTCGCTTTCAACCCAGAGAGACCGAAGACTAAATAGAGCAACTTATGAATGCAGTTATCTTAGTAGATTTACAATACGATTTTTGCCAACATGGCGCCCTAGAGGTCCCCGATGCCAATGCCGTGATCCCTGTCGCCAATAGCCTAATGCCTCATTTTGAGCTGGTGATAGCTACCCAAGATTGGCATCCCGCCAACCACAAAAGCTTTGCAGCCAACCACCTTTTTCGACAGCCTGGGCAAGTAATTGACCTCAATGGCTTAGCGCAAATCCTTTGGCCCATTCACTGTGTGCAAGGAAGCTATGGGGCCGAATTGGTGGACGAATTGGACCAAAGCCAAATTACCAAGATCTTCCAGAAAGGAACTGATATAGAAATTGATAGCTATAGTGGCTTTTTTGATAATGGCCATAGAAAAGCCACCGGCCTAGGCGATTATTTGAAAGAAAAAGGCGTCACAACCGTTTTTGTGCTCGGCCTTGCGCTAGATTATTGCGTCAAGTTTACCGCACTAGATGCTCAGGCCCTAGGCTTTAAAACTTATTTGGTCCAAGATGCTTGTAGAGCGGTAAATATGCAAGCAGAAGATGGAAAAAATGCAATTGCCGAGCTAAAAGCAAAAGGCATTGAAATTGTTGATAGTCAAGATGTTGTTAATTTGGTGTAGATACATCGGTTTTTAACAATTGTTAAAATTACCCCTTTTGGGGGATATTTTTAGTCTGTAATTTGACATTTACAATAAGAGCTGTATCTTTGAATTGTCTTTGTGTTTATTTGTTTGGGTTTTTAGGGGAGGCTGTCCTGAATAAGGGCAGCCTCTTTTTTATTTTTAAGTCACAAAAAGGCCCCGCTAGCTACTGCTAGCGGGGCCTTTTTTAGGATATTTAAGTATTTGTAAAAAAACGCTTATCTTGAGATAAGCTGAATAAGCAGTTTGATAACATTTTGTACAAAATAAATTTAGTATCCTATGTACCTTGATAGTCTAGCTTATCAACATAAACAAGAAGAGTGGTCTATCCAAGATATTCACTTTCTAAAGTTGACACTTTTAGTTGGCATTTCGGGAGTTGGTAAAACGCAGATTCTTCAGGCTATAAATAGCTTGGTCAAGATTAGTAAGGGGGCCAATCAAAATGGATTAGCATGGGATGTCAAATTTCGCAATGAGGGTCAGCACTATCATTGGACAGGCGAATTTGACTTTTTAGTTGATGAAGTAGAGGGCTTAGATTGGCATACCGCTGATAAAAAGAAGATGGCCAAATTGCTTCGAGAAGAACTCTGGTTAAATGATGAACTAATTACAGAGCGCAAAGGAGAGCAAATATATTTTGAGGGTGAAAAAATGCCCAAGCTCTCTTTTACAGAAAGCCTAATTTCCATTTTTAAGGAAGAAGAGGCGATCCGTCCCGCTTATGAAGGCTTTCAGAAAATTATTTTAAGAGATCACACTAAAGAAGTTGGGATATCTTCTACTGATTATAGAATGGAGGATTACCAAACTGTAGAGGAGTTAAAAGCTGCTGAACTCCCCACAATTGTTAAATTGCACTGGCTATACGAAAAAAATGATGATCTTTTTCAGGATATACAGGAGCAATTTTCTGCAGCCTTTCCTCAGGTAGAAGAGATAAAAACAGGCCGAATGGGAGAACTTAGCTCTTTTTTGGGACGAGTAATTATTTTGTCTATAAAAGAAAAAGGAGTTAGTAGTTGGATTCCTCAATATCGCATTTCCTCAGGTATGTTGCGCAGTTTGATTCATATTGCAGAGATGTACTTGTTGGAAAAAGGGACAGTGGTACTGATTGATGAATTTGAGAATAGTTTGGGGACTAATTGTATTGATATTCTGACAGAGGATTTGCTGTATAGCCAAGAAAGTATTCAATTTATAGCCACTAGTCACCACCCCTATATTATCAATCAGGTGCCCTATGATTATTGGAAGCTAGTACAGCGAAAAGCAGGGACCATTTCAACTATTGATGCTAAAGGATTAAACCTTGGAGATTCAAAACACGAACGTTTTCTTCGTTTAATTAACCTGAAGCAATATCGACAAGGAGTGCAAACAAGCTAATTATGAATTTATATATTATAGTCGAGGGGGCTAAGACAGAAATGAGGGCTTATCCAGAATGGTTGGCTAGGCTACTTCCAGAACTTAGCCGAGTTGATGACTATCAGGAGGTGCAGCATAATAATTATTACCTCTTTTCCGCCGGTGGAATTCCCTCGATCTATAATCATCTTGTACATGCTGCAGAAGATATCACAGAACTCGCAGATCGCTACGATTATTTGCTGGTCTGTATAGATAGTGAAGATTTGTCTCTTCTTGATCGAAAAGTTGCACTAGAGAAGGCATTAAAAGAGCGCAATTTTAGTTTGCCCACCAACTGTAAACTAGAAGTGATTGTCCATAAACATTGCATAGAAAGCTGGTTTTTAGGAAACCGAAGAGTCTGTAGCAGGGCGCCAGAATCAGAACGCTTTAGAGCCTTAAAAGCATATTATGATGTGGGAATAGCAGATCCTGAAGAAATGCCCTTAGCCCCAAATCAAACTGGAACTGTAGCACAGTTTCACGCCTACTACCTAAGAGAGATGCTAAAGGAAAAAAATATGCGCTATACAAAAGCAAATCCTTCTGTAGTCTTGACCACTAGCTATTTTCAAGAGATGAAGAACCGAACTGTAGAAACTAAACATCTAGATAGTTTTCGACAGTTCTTGCTGCTTTGTGAACGATTAAAAAAAGAGCTATAAGCTAAGTCACAAAAAAGGCCCTACTCCAATAAGGCCCTAAATTTTGTCATCGTTTTATAAGGTCCCTCAACCACCGATTTTTTGGCCAACCAAGCCGGAATGCTCCCCCCAGCATGGGCCACCAGCTGCTGCCGAACAAATAATTTTCCTCGGCCCATATCCTTAAAATACCAATGCCCCCGCATCTCCTCAATCCGTATAAAACCCGCCTGTCTGGCCTTCTTTTTCGGACAACTCCTAAAGTCAATCCGCAATTCTGTTGCCGATAAACGATGTATTTTATAATGCGTTACATTGTCCCGGTTTTCTATCGGCCAAGGCATATCTACCTGATAATAAACATAGAATTCATCATCAGAAACCTGCTCTAGGTTTTCATTCAATGGGGTTTCATACATCCACTTTTTGCGCATCTCTGCCCGCTTAATAGCCGCTTCTACCGCTTCTAAATTGGCCGAAATATACATTTCTGCTCGACTCTCTTTCATTTCCCAACCCGCCAAAGGGCGACTATAAACGGATATTTCTGATTTTTCTTTGGCCAATTCCCATTGCTGCCCTTGCAAAGGACCAAAAACGAGGAGGAGGGCAAATAAAACTAACTTCTTCATAGGCTTTCTTTTTGAGTACGGCTTTTTTTTATTAAACAGATGTTTAAATTAAGCTCTTCCCCCTATCCAATTCCGCAATTTTTAAAATTTTTTCTGCCTGATTCCAAAAGACTTAGCCTGTACATCCTACTGCCTACTCAAAAAATATTTGGCAAATCTAAAAAGCCGCCTTATATTTGCAGCGGAGCCAAGAGACACGGGCAGCTCCTACTGAACTCCCCCAGGTCGGAGACGAAGCAAGGGTAGGTGGTTGAGCGCCCGGTGTAGATCGGGCTCCTTTTTTTATGAGAATCATCAATAGATTATATATAAAGCCAGTTTTCTGTAAAGAGGACTGGCTTTTTCTTTTTGGGGCCCTTAACTTCATGAGGATTTCAACCCTCATTTATAGATTATCTCAAAGCGATGCCATTGTTGCGCTGGCTTTTAAGCTAGCGAAAAGGTAGCTGGGCCATGGCGCCAAGCCCTCTGTTTGGTCCAAAAAGGCTTAGGCGCAAGCGATGGGCAGGCCCGCAGGGCCTGCTTTTGGCCGCCCAGAGGGCGGCTGGCAACGGATGAGCGATGCGCAGCAGTGGCCGAAGGCCAGACCAAGGAGCCGAAGGCGAGGAAGGGCCGAGCGAGTAGCGAGCTGCGCAGCGTAGCGACCCAAGGCCGAAGGCCGCAGGGGCAGCCCCAAAAAAACAAAAAAAAATTGCGCAAAACTTGGTAACTTTAGGGCCAGAAAAAAGTTTTTTAGCCGCTACTCCAAAAATATATGGGACGAAAACCAGTCAAAAAAGAACGAATCGATGACCCTAGCCTTAAAGCTAGCTGGATCGAACAACTCTCTACGGTCTATCTTCGCAATGGATTGACCAAATTTACCATGGACGATATTGCCGCAAAATTGGGCATTAGCAAGGCCACTTTGTATAAGTATTTTGCCTCTAGAGCCGAAATCCTAGATGCGGTCGTTCGTCTGCGAATTACCGAAATTGAAGCCTTTGAGGACCAACTAAGCGATGATAAAATTACCTTTAGCGAACGCTATTTTGAGGTGATCAAAACCGCCTCGGTCATGCTGGCCGAAATGTCCAATCAGTTTCTCATTGATAGCCGACAGCTTTACCCTGAGCTCTGGGCCAAAATGCGGGATTTTCAAGACCGAGCCCTCTTTGTGGCCGAAGCCTTCTACCGAAAAGGCATTGAGGCCGGTATCATGAACGATATCAACCCTCGTCTGTTGGCCCTAACAGATAAAATGTTCATCCGCTCTGTTGCCGATGAAGCCTTTTTGCAAGAGTATGATATCTCTTTGCAAGCCGCCTTTGATAATTATTTTTTGATGAAAAGCCGAGGCATTTTTAAGCAGAGCTATCTGCAAAAAAATGCAAGGGAAGAAGAAGAACAATAAGCTTTTTTATGGATACAGCCCATCAGTTTTATACGCTTACACTAAAAGAAGTGATTTCGCTTTCTAGCGATACGGTAAAGCTCGTTTTTGAGATTCCTCAAGCGCTCAAGGAGCAGTTTAGCTATCTTGCGGGCCAATATGTTACGCTTCGTTTTGTCCTTAATGGCCAAGAAGAACGCCGAGCCTATTCGCTCTGCTCTAGTCCCGCTCTAGACCAAGATCTGGCCGTGGCCGTCAAAAGAGTGCCCAATGGCCTAGTCTCTAATCATATTAACGATCAGCTTAAGGCAGGAGACCAAATTGAGGTCATGCCTGCAGAAGGCCATTTTGTGGCCCAACCCCAAGCCGATGAGAAAAAAGATTATTTCCTTTTTGGAGGCGGAAGCGGACTGACGCCGCTTTTGTCTATCTTGAAATCAGTGATCGAGCTAGCCCCAAAAAGTCGGGTTTTTCTCTATTACCAAAATAGAACAGAAGACAGCATTTTGTTTAGAGAAGAACTAGAGCGTCTGGAAAAACGCTATGCGGGCCAACTGCTTGTTCAACATATCCTCAGCCAACCCAAAACCGAAACTTCTGGCGGTTTTATGGGCCTATTTGCCAAAAAGAACCGAAGCTGGAAGGGGGAAGTGGGACGAATTGACGCCAAAAGGGCTAGCCGCTTTATCAAGCAGCATCAGGCAGAGGATGGTCGCCCCAAAGCGCTTTATCTTTGTGGACCCGCAGGCCTGATGGATGCGGCCCAAAAAGCAGGCGAAAACTTGGGTGTCGACCAAATTCACAGAGAGTGGTTCAATGCCGATGAAGCCCCAAAAAATGAGGTAAATGCTCAAGCCAATGCCAAGGTCTATGCCCGCATCGATGGGGAAGACTTTGAGGTCGTTTTGCAAAAGAAAGAATCTATCTTAGATGGTTTGCGTAGGGTAGGGGCCGATGCGCCTTTTTCTTGTATGTCTGGCGCCTGCTCTAGCTGTATGGCCAAGATCGAAGAAGGTAGCGTAGAGATGGAACGCTGTCTGGCCCTAGATGAGGAGGAGGTCGCCCAAGGCTTTATCCTCAGCTGCCAGTCTAAGCCCACTACGCCTATTGTCCGTATCAACTTTGATGTCTAATTTATGGCTAGCCCCAAAGAAATTATCCGAGATGTTAAACAGGGCAAAATCGCCCCAATCTACTTCTTGCATGGCGAGGAGGAGTTTTATATTGATGAAATTGCCGACTTTATTGAGGCCAATGCCCTTTCTGAGGACCAAAAAGCCTTCAATCAAACTATTTTGTATGGCAAGGATACCGACTTTAAGCAGGTTCTAGATGCCGCCCGCCGTTACCCTATGCTGGCCGAACGGCAGTTGGTGGTCCTTAAGGAGGCCCAAAGTATGCGCAGTTTGGACCAACTAGAGGCTTATGTCAAAAATCCCTTGCCCACTACGCTTTTGCTTATTTTGCATAAGCACAAAAAACTCGATAGCCGCAAAAAGCTAGGCAAAAGCCTCAAAGCGGCCGAAAAAGCGGGCAAGGCGGTCCTTTTTGAAAGTAAAAAGCCCTATGAAAATGAGCTGCCCAATTGGATTCGCAATTACCTCAAGGACAAAGGCGCCCAAATAGAAGAAGAGGCGGGCCAGCTGCTGGCCGAATATCTGGGCAACGACTTGAGCAAGATCGCCAATGAGCTCGAAAAGCTGCTGATTAACCAGCCCAAAGGCCAATTAATTGGAAAGGCAGAAATTGAGAAAAATATTGGCATTAGTAAGGATTATAATGTCTTTGAGCTACAATCGGCCCTAGCCCAAAAAGATGCTCTTAAGGCCCAAAGAATTGTCAAGTACTATCAGGCCAATCCCAAAGCGGGCCCCCTGCCCATGCTCACGGGGGTGCTCTACAATTTCTTTAGTAAGGCTTATATTTGCCGCTTTCTGAGCAATCTAGATGATGTCAGTATTGCTGCAGCTATTGGCCAAAGAGCCTATGGCCGCCCGGGCCAAAAAACAAAGCGCTTCGCCGATTATCGCTATGTGCAGAAAAATTACTCTCTGCCTCAATTAGAGGCCATTATCGCCCTGCTCAAAATCTATGATCTCCGATCCAAAGGGGTGGGCTGGCCGCAGGTAGGCGACTTTTTTAACGAACAAACCGAGTCGGGCCAATTATTACAAGAATTGGTCTCCAGAATTCTACAAATTGATTAAGCTAATGAATAAGTACGAATCACTCCAACAGGCCGCCCAGGCCTATTTTGCCCAAAACCCTGAGGCAAAACAAGAAAAAGTTATCCTCCTTTGGCGAGAAGAAGGCGGCTCCAGCCTTTCTTATTATGGCGGCCAAGCCAGCCAGTTAAGGGATTGGCCCGAGCGCCAAGGCCAGCCGATGCAGCATGTTTTGCGCCTAGATTTGCGGCAGCTGCCTCAGCCCCCAGCCGATTTTCTCTCTCTTTTTGTGGCGAATCCAGCAGATAATGAGGCTTTTTTACCTTTCAATGACTCTAGCCAACTCCATTTTCATACGGGCCAGGCCGCTATGCCCAATACTCCGCCTATTGCGCCCCTTGCTAGCCAAATGATTCAGCAAAAAGCTCTGATGCTCCCTAGCGAGATTTTTGGCTGGGAAGCGCCCAATGAAGCCCTAAAGGCGATCCGCCAACAACTGTTCAATTGCTCTTACTTGGGCGGCCAACCGCTCTGGCTCCAAAGCGATGAACATCATGGCGCCTTTATTGGCCAATTTGATGAGCGACTGGCGCCAGACCTTAACCTTGGCGACTCAGGCCTCATGTATCTCTTTGAAGATACCGCCTTTTGGCAATGCTACTAAACATTTTTCGCCAGCTTTTCTTTAAGAAGGGCTGGCGCTTCTTTTTTTGGGGCTGCCCCGCCCTGCGGGCGGGTCGGGCTGTGCGGGGGCTCGCTATTCGCTCGGCCCTTCGCAGGCTTCGCCTGCTCGGTCTGGCCTTCGGCCACCCCCTACCATCCCTCAGCCTGCGGCGGCTTCGCCGCCTGTCCCATCCAAATGGACCAAAATTAAATGCGGTAAAAAGTATTAATCCTATTACTTTTGTGCGGAATATCTGGGGGAACTAAAGCATAGCTTTTTGCCCCCTTGCTTAAGGACCAAAATTTAAGACCTAATATAACTACAGAATGAAAGACGAAAAAGCAGCAATTTTAGCCTGTCTGCAAAAGGGAGGGAGCTTGCTCTATCCCACAGATACGATCTGGGGCCTGGGCTGCGATGCCCATAATGTAGCCGCTGTAGAACAGTTGTACCAGCTCAAGCAGCGCCCCGCAGAAAAGTCCCTGATTCTCCTCGTCTCCGATATCGAGATGCTGAAGCAATACGTTTTTCCCGTTCCCCCCAAGGCCGCTAAGCTCATTAGCTTTCATGAACGCCCCCTCACCATTATTTACGATCAACCGAAGAACCTTCCCAAAGAACTCTTAGCCGCCGATGGCAGCATCGCTATCCGCGTCTGCCAATCCGCTTTTTGCCAAGATTTTATCCGCGCCTTTGGCCGAGCCGTGGTCTCTACCTCTGCCAATTATAGCGGCCAAACTAGCCCCGCCCATTTTGGCGAAATCGAGCCCAGCCTCATAGCAAAAGTAGATTATGTTTGTGAGTATGGCCAAGATGATCGCCAAGAAGTGGCCCCCTCTACGATTGTCCGTATTGGACCCAAGGAAGAATTGGAGTTTATTCGACCCTAATTGGGGAGGGCGCTTAATTTTGCTATCTTTGCGCCTTCTAATCTATTTGAAAACATAGTTTGCACCTTCCTATGCAATTTGAGATGACGGCCCAAGAGGAGGCCTTGTTTAAGACTATTGCCCAAGCCGCTCAGAAGCTGGGCTTTCCTACTTATGTGATTGGCGGATATGTCCGCGACCGCCTTTTGGGCCGCTCAAGTAAGGGGAAGGACCTCGACCTCGTTTGTGTCGGTAGCGGTATCGAATTGGCCAAGGCGATCGCCAAATGCTTAAAACCACAACCTAAGGTGGTCACTTATGCCCGCTTCGGTACAGCCGCTTTGCATCATAAGGACTGGGAAATCGAGCTGGTCGGCGCCCGAAAAGAATCTTACCGCCCCGAATCTCGCAAACCCATTGTAGAGGATGGTACCCTAGAAGATGACCAAAATCGCCGCGATTTTACGATTAACGCCTTAGCCATTTCGCTCAATGAAGCCGATTTTGGCCAGTTGCTAGATCCCTTTGGCGGCCTAGCCGATCTAGAGGCAAAATGTATTCGCACCCCGCTTGCTCCAGAAACCACCTTCTCCGATGACCCGCTCCGTATGATGCGGGCCATCCGCTTCGCTAGCCAGTTGGGCTTCGAGATTGAGGAGAAGACTTTCGCAGCTATTCAGTCAGAGCGGGAACGCATTCACATCATCTCTCAAGAGCGCATTAGTAGTGAGCTGAATAAGATTATGCTTTCGACTAAGCCTTCTTTGGGCCTTAGCCTGCTGTTTAAGTCGGGCCTACTCGAGCTGATTTTCCCCGAGCTTTACGCCATGCATGGGGTAGATGAAAAAGAAGGGGTCCGCCATAAGGATAATTTCTGGCACACCCTCAAGGTAGTCGATAATATGGCCGAAAAGAGCGATGATCTCTGGATGCGCTGGTCGGCCCTCTTGCACGATATTGCCAAACCACTGACCAAACGCTATTTTAAGGGCCAAGGCTGGAGTTTTCATGGGCATGAGGCCGTAGGCGGCAAATTGGTCCCCAAAATATTTAAGCGCTTTAAGTTGCCATTGGACCAAAAAATGAAAAAGGTCCAGAAAATTGTGAGCATGCACCAACGTCCTATTCTGCTCACCCAAGACCGAGAAAATATTACCGATTCTGCCATTCGCCGCCTTTTGTTTGAGGCCGGAGACGATCTAGAGGACCTGCTCTTGATGTGTGAGGCCGATAGCACCACTGCCAATCCCAAAAAATTGGCCCGCTATGCCGACAACCTCATCTTCCTGCGCCAACGTCTGCAAGAGGTAGAAGAAAAAGACCACCTCCGCCAATGGCAGCCCCCCATTTCGGGAGAGGAAATTATGGAGACCTTCCAGATTAAGCCCTCCAAACAGGTGGGCCAACTCAAAAATGCCATCCGCGAGGCGATCCTCGATGGCCTGATTGCCAATGAGTATGAGGCCGCCCGCAATTTTATGCTAGAACAGGCTGCCGCAATGGACCTCTTTCCTAAAAAATAGTACGCCATGAATCAACTGCAAGTCAAACATTTTTCTACCTATACTCGACTAGAAGATAAGGATATCCGCACGGTGGTGGTCCTAGAAGATGAGTCGATTTGGTGGCATGCCCCTGGCTATCCCTGGCAGCCCTCTTCCAATGATGGCCTGCCCAAAGATTATAAAATTGCTCATTTTGTGGCCTACAGCCGCTCTGCTCGAGATGGCAGTCGTTATGTGGCCGTTCTAGAAGATCAATCGATCTGGTGGTTTGTTCCGGGTCATCCTTGGCAGCCTTCTTCCAGCAAAGGCCTACCCGACAATTACCAAGTTGCCGATTTTCAGGCTTTTATGCAGGACCAACAGACGGTCTATATGCTTCGGCTGCAAGACCAAACGATCTGGATGTTTACCCCTGAAAGTAGCTGGCAGCCGCTCCCGCTCAATGGTTTGCCATTAAAGGGAAACACTCAAAATTTACAGCAATAGTTATAAAGCCTCCTATTTAGGGGGCTTTTTTTGTTGGTTGGGATAATTATGGCGAATAAAAAACAAAAGCCAAACTGCAGAAGAAAAAAGCTAGAAGAAAAAAAATGGATGAGCAGGCCTAGCGATGTGCAGCAGTGGCCGTCAGGCCAGACCGAGGCAGCGAAGCTGGCGAAGGGCCGAGCGAGGAGCGAGCTGCGAAACGTAGCGCCTGCCGCAGGCAGGAGGCCCCAAAAAATGAGTATAGAGAAGAAAGATTTGGGGGAATAAAAAGCAAGCATTGTAGGTATCTGCATTGGGGGTATTTTTTAGCGGCGAAATTTTTTTAAAAAAAACAACCAAAGGGCGAAGGATTATATGGGGAGGAGGGTCTAAAGAGGTATTAAATTTAAGAATACCAAAAGCGATGATTATGAACAGATCCTTCAAAATGGCTTCCTTTTTATTTTTGGGCTTAGCAGTAGCCAGTTCGGCTTGTAAAAAGGAAGAGGAAGAAATTTCGGGCAGTGAAGAAACCGTAGTGAGTGTAGAGTCCAGTTATTTTACAGCGGCGAATACGAACACCACCGTAACGATTGTACCTTGTACGCTTTCTGATGGGACAGAAACGGATTGTTATGAGATCGTAACGACGAGTATGCCTACTGATCATCAGATGGGGCCTTGGTGTCCGGACAACATTAGCGATGATGCATCTGCTGGAGGGATTTGGTTAGAGGGGGGAGTAGTTTATGATGTAGATGGTGCCTTTGTGCAGAATATGGCTAGTTTTTATAATGACAGCACTTGGCAGATGTATGATGCCAATGGAGATATTTACACAACAGACACAGAGCAAGAATGTATAGATGCGGCCAATCCTAATGTTGGGGCGGCATATGAAAACTTCTGTGTAGAGTGCATTCCTTCTTACATTGCTACGGTTAGTCATACTTGGACCATTCCGATAACTCCAGTTCTTCAGGAAGTTGCTGTAGATTTTATGACGGCGGGGCAGCCTGGTCCTCCTCCGGGCCAAAGTACAATTCCATCAACAAGAGGGTTGGCTTTGAATGGCGTTGAGTTTTCTGCACCGGCTCCGGTAAGCAACATATTGGGGGCTTATACGCTAGCTCCTTTTGATGATGCGGGGGGGCATATCAATGTTTCTCAGGGGTATCATTATCATGCTGCAACAGGAGTTAGTTATGCTGTTGCGCAGGACGATGGTCATGCGGACTTGATTGGATATGCTTTGGATGGTCATGGTATTTATGCTCGATTGGATGCTGATGGCAATGAACCTACAGATTTGGATGATTGTAGAGGGCATTATGATGAAGTAAGAGGTTATCATTATCATGTAGATGCTGCGGGGAACAACAACTTTATCAATTGCTTAAAGGGAGCATATGTAGAATAAATTTCATTGTCGTTTAAACCAATTTATTAGAGTAGGGTCTTAGTTTTAATTTTACACCACAAAATGGAAACTTATGAAAACTCTAATGATGGCTGTTAGCTTTGCTTTTATCGCATTGAATTGTAACGCACAAAGAGGAGAGCGCAAAGCGCCTCCTACGACAGAAGAAGTATTTGAACAAATGGATGCCGACCAAGATGGTTTGCTTGCAGAATCGGAGGTAAAAGGTCCTTTGAAAAAAGATTTTGCTACAATTGATGCCAACCAGGATGGTTTTATTAGCCCTGAGGAGCTAGAAAACGCTCCAAAACCAGAAAAAAAGAAACGAACTCGAGGCCGTAGAGAGGATTAGATAACTACAGTCTTGTTTGTTTTTTTAGGGGCAGCCAATTGAGGTTGCCCTTTTTTTATAAAACTGAATATCTTGGGGGCTCACTAAACAAAATTCTAATGAAATTTATTTTTTTTACCGCTTTATTATTTGCCTTCTCGATCAGTTTGCATGGGCAAACCCTAGAAGGGCAGATCCTCGATCAGTCCTCTTCTCCTATTGCTGAGGCGACCATTATCAACAGGGCCAATCAGCAGCATAGCCATAGTGATTTGCGGGGTAGTTTTCAGCTAGAAAAAGTGGCTGTTGGAGATACTTTAGAGTTTCGACATCTTTTATATCGCCCTAAGGTATTGTTGGTGGTCCAAACGGACAGCTCTATAATTGTACAATTAGATGATTTGGCGGTGGAGCTTGAAGAAGTTGTCATCAACAATAAGGTAAATAGCCTACAGCTCCTTTCTGATATTGATTTACAGTTGCAGCCCGTAAAATCTTCTCAAGACTTATTAAAAAAAGTGCCTGGCCTTTTTATTGGGCAGCATGCTGGGGGCGGCAAGGCCGAGCAGATATTTCTGCGTGGTTTTGACATTGACCACGGTACTGATTTGAGCATCACGGTAGATGATATGCCCGTAAATATGGTTTCGCATGCGCATGGGCAGGGTTATGCAGATTTGCATTTTCTGATTCCTGAAACGGTAGAGCAAATTCAGTTTGAAAAAGGAAGCTACAATGAGCAAAAAGGTAATTTTGCTACAGCTGGCTATGTCAATTTCAAAACTAAAAACTACCTAGAAGATAATCTGATTAAACTAGAAGCTGGTCAATATAATAGTGCTCGTGTTTTGGGGCTCTTTAAATTATTTAATAGCGAAAAGCAATCGGCTTATATCGCTAGCGATTATCAAGCAACTGATGGCTATTTTGAAAGCCCCCAGCACTTTGATCGGCTCAATCTCTTTGCTAAATATAGCCTAAATAGCTCCCCAAATAATCACATAAATATTACGGCCTCGCATTTTCAAAGTAGTTGGGACGCCTCGGGCCAAATCCCTACAAGAGCAGTAGAACAAGGACTCATTAGCCGCTTTGGAGCTATAGATGATACCGAGGGCGGACAAACTAGCCGAACAAATATTCGTTTGGCGCACAAAAAAATTATTGATGCGCATTCTTTGATCAAAACGAGCCTCTACTGGAGCAAGTACGATTTTGAACTCTATTCTAATTTTACCTTCTTCTTAGAAGACAGCATCAATGGCGACCAAATCAAACAGCGAGAAGATCGAAATATCTACGGCCTAAATACAGAGTATAATCGCTTCTTTCATTTTAATCAGTTAGAAGGGGCCCTGATCGCCGGCCTACAACTAAGAGCCGATGAATCTATAGACAATGAACTCTCTCATACGATCAACCGCCAAACCGTTTTGGAGCAAATCCAATTTGGCGATATCCAAGAAAAAAATGCCGCTGCTTATCTAGGCGCAAAATTAAATATTGGCAAATGGCTGATCCAGCCCAGCTTGCGCCTAGATTATTTTGATTTTGCTTATACCAATCATCTGAGCAGCGAATATGACCATCGCGCTACAACAAAAAGCATCTTGAGCCCAAAACTCAATATCGCTTACCAACAGTCCAATCGCTTGCAGCTCTACCTCAAAGGAGGAAAGGGCTTCCACTCCAATGATAGCCGCCTAGTCATTGCCCAAAATTTAGACGAAATCTTGCCCGCTACCTATGGCTTTGATCTAGGCTATAACTGGAAAATTAGCCCCAAAATGTTCCTCAATATGGCCTATTGGTACCTCTACATGGAACAAGAGTTTGTCTATGTAGGCGATGCCGGTATTGTAGAACCCTCTGGCCGTAGCCAAAGACAAGGTATAGACCTTAGCTATCGATACCAACCTGTCACTTCCCTCTTTTTTAATCTGGATGCCAATTATACCCACGCCCGAAGTATAGAGGAGGAAGTCGGCCAAGATTATATCCCCCTAGCAGCAGATTTTACCCTCCAAGCTGGCCTGAATTATAAACACTCTAGCGGGCTGTATGGGAGCCTCAACCTAAGACATATCAATGACCGCCCCGCCAATGAAGATAATTCTATCGTAGCAGAAGGGTATACCCTGGTCGATGCCAACCTAGGCTATGAGTATAAACAATTTGATTTTGCTGTGCAGCTTCAAAACCTCTTTAATACAGCATGGAACGAAACACAGTTTGCCACCGAATCTCGCCTTTTTAATGAAAGCGAATCGGTAGAGGAAATTCACTTTACACCCGGAACTCCTTTTTTCCTCAAGCTAGTCATGCAATATAAGTTCTAGAATTTGGGGCCCGCGGCCGCCCCTAAAAGGGCGGGCGGCCGCCGCTATGCTGCGGGGCTCACTGTTCGTTCGGCCCTTCAGGCTACACTTCGTTTCGCCTTCGGTCTGGCCTGACGGCCACCCGCTCCGCAGCGCTGGGCCAAGAAAACCCCAACCCCAACCAATAGGAGAGGGGCAAACCCCAAAAAAATATTTTGAATAATTAGCTTCTGAGCATTGATCACCACCTATAAAATTATACAGCATGAAAAAGATCATTCAATATAGCCTATTGCTCCTCTTCCTTTGCTCCTCAACAGGGCTCTGGGCCCACCAACCCAATTTGTCCTCTACCATTTTAATGGAAAAAGAAAACGGAGAGTGGATTATCCAAATCAGAGCCTCCCTTACCGCCTTCGAATATGAAGTAGCTGCACGCTTTGGCCAAGATGCCTATAAAACAGCTGAAGAGTTTAAAGAGTTGGTCGTTAAGCAAATAGAACAAAGCCTGTCGGTGAAATTTAATGAGGGCGAAAGCCTTAAACTGAATAAACCCCAAGTTCGCCTAGGACATGAAAGCAGTATTACTTTTGAACTAGAAGGAAAAACCGAAAACATGAACCTTATAGAGGTGAAGAACACTAGCTTTGAACATATCTCCAGAAACCAAGCCGCCCTAGTTGTACTAAAAAAAGGCTTCGCCAAAAATCAGTTTATGATGAATAAAGAAAATAATCATCAACTATACCTCAAAGCTGAAGATAATAAATTTGAAGCCCTAGACCCTAGCACAGAAAAACAAACTAATGTTTATGCTCTTGTTCTCCTCTTAGGCATCTTGCTAACTGGAATAGCAATTTTTCTACTCGTTAATAAACAATCTAAAATAGCCCCATCCACACCAAATCTCTAACCTTTTAAAATAAAGCCATGAAAAATCAACTGAAATATGCTTTGCTCCTCCTCCTAAGCCTGCAACTCCTCTGGGCCTGCGGAGATGATGAACCCCTCTGTGAAGATACCCTCTGGTATGAAGATACCGACGCCGACGGACTAGGAAATCCTGCCATCAGCAAAACCGCCTGCGAACAGCCAACAGGATATGTAGATAATAGCCTAGATAATGACGATACGAGCCCCTATGTAGTCAATGAAGTCGATGAAACCCTATTTATTACTACAGATGGAAATGTCACGATAAACCGTGTGCCCTGTACCTTATCCGACGGCACAGAAACAGAATGTTTTGAAATTGTGTCTAAACATACTCCCACCGACCACCAAATGGGACCCTGGTGCCCAGAACATATTTCTGATGGACCAGAAGATGGAGGCCTCTGGATGGATAATGGCGTCCTCTATGATGTAGATGGACCCTTTATTGAAAATCTAGCCGTATTCTATAATGATACAAGCTGGAAAATGCATGACGCCAACGGAAATGTCTACCGCTTTACTACTCAACAAGAATGCGAACAGGGCGCCGACCCCAATATCGAAGACCAATATATGAATATGTGCGCCCAATGCCTACCCTCTTGGGTAAACGCTCAAGAACGCTACCTCATCCCCGTTCGACCAACTATTCAAGCTAATTCTACCACACTTGGCGATGGACCAACTCTTGACCAAGCTGGCGTAAGCTATGGCCCCCTAGTTAGAGGACTAGCCTTTAATGGCGTTCGCTTTGACCACCCCGCAGATGTTAATACTATCCTCGCCGGATACCAAATCGCCCCCGTCGATGATGCCGGCGGACATGTCAATAACCGCCTGGGCTACCACTATCACGGAGATATGGGCCTCACTACACGTATCGCTCAAGCAGATGGACATGCCCCCATGATTGGCTACGCCTTAGATGGACACGGACTCTACGCACAATATGATGTCAATGGAAATGAACCTACCGATCTGGACGAATGCCGCGGACATTATGACGAAATTAGAGGCTACCACTATCATGTTATGCCCCTAGAAAATAATGAAATCTTAGAATGCTATCATGGCGCCTGGGCCGAATAATTTTCTAACCAAAAAAATCCTAAGTATGAAAAATCTAATTTATATAGCAGCCGTAATAGGCCTCTTTGGCCTCGCCGCTTGCAATAAAACAGATGAAGATTCCCCCACAGAAGATTACCTCATAAAGGAATCGCTATTTAACGCAAATTCACTGCTGAGCTTTGAACGCATTACCGCCACCCTAGAAGACGGAACTACCGCCGAATGTTTCCAACTTAGCTTCTCTAGCAATCCCGTAGCTAATGGCCCTTTTTGTGCCGAAACAGTTAATGATATAGCCGGATTAAGCGTCTATGATGGGGCTACTAACCCCGGCCTCCGCCTCTGGGCAGCCGATTTCCTCAATGATATGGAAGCCGATGGCTACGATATCGTAGACTCTAACGGCAATGTGAATATTTATGACTTTGTTTCAGGGGCAATCAATATGAATCAGTCTAATTGCTTAGATGCTGCACCCAATGATGACCTAGAACTCACTTTCATTATCCCCGCCAACCCTAAATTAGCCGCATCTAATAATGATATCGAAGAAGTAGAACTCATCGGACTCTCTCTAGATGGCGTCCCCATCAATGGTGATCCCCCCTCAGCAATCAATGGACCCGCCATGAATGGACCAGGCGGAGGAGCAGGCGGTACCGGCGGTACAGCAACAGAAATTAACATCCCATCTCTAGACCCCTGTGGTGGACACCATGACCCCGCTGGCTACTACCACTGGCATTTTGTCCCTCAAGTAATGAATCAAGTACTTGTAGCCAACGGAATTACCGCTACCTCTTGTACCAAAATTACTCAAACAACTACTACCCAATTAGTAGGCTTTGCCAAAGATGGATTTCCTATCTATGCTTATGCTACTCCTCCTACAGATTTAGATGACTGCGGCGGAAGAACAGCCATAACCAACGAATACCCCGATGGCGTTTACCACTATGTAGCTAGCACAACTAGCGCACCCAATGTCCCCCAATGCCTAAAGGGCGTGGCTGCCCAAAATGCTTTCCAATACAACTAAATATGATTAAACCAAAAAAAAAGAGGAAGAGGTAATCCTCTTCCTCTTTTTTACTCAACCACTAAAGCATTGCCTAAATGAAGTTTATCCTGTTCCATCTCCTCCTCACCCTACTCCCTTTTAGTCTTTTTGCCCATAACCCGCTTTCCGCCCGCTATGAACTAAATCAAGAAGATAATCATTGGACCCTCAATGTTAACCTGAGCCAAAGCGGACTAGAACAAGCGCTGCTAAAACAATACAGCAAAGAATCGCTCAATACCAAAACAACCGCCCAACTCAAACAACTGATCATAGAATATATTAAACCCCGATTTGTACTAAAGGTCAACGGAAAAAAAATTACCTTGAAAGATGGCGGCCTGCGCCTAGGAAACCACCAAACAGACCTGAAGTTTATCCTCTCACCCCTACCCCAAAAGATAGAAGAAGCCACGATCAGTATCCCCGCATTTAAGGAGAATAAACAACATCAAACTATCTTTTTTCACCACTTAAATGGCCAAACAGAACATCTCGTTCTCTCTACCAATAATGACTACCAAGCAATAATCATTGAAGCCCCTAAAAGTAAGCTAACCACTTACCTCCTGATTACCCTAGGCGCCCTTATTTTTATTGCCCTCATTTATTATTTACTCGCTAGATAAGGCTTGCCACTACGCCCCCTGTTCTAGCGCTTTGTTATAAGTACCAAATTATACTAAGCTTTGAATGTTAACGCTGAGGAATTATTAAGCCGTATCGCCGCTGAAGACCGCCAAGCTTTTCAGCAGTTTTACCAGCTCTTTGCAGAAAAGGTCTTTAATACAGCCCTTAGCTATACCCAGAACCTTCAAGATGCCGAGGAAGTTACACAAGATGTCTTTCTCAGTATCCATCAAGCCGCAGCCAATTTTAAAGCTAAGGCTGCTGTCAATACTTGGGTCTACCGAATTACAGTCAATAAATCCATCAATTTTCTTAAAAAGAAAAAACGATGGGCCCTCTTTCATCTAAATTATACCCAAAAAGAACAAACAGACTTTGAACACCCCGCCCTGATTCTCGAAAATAAAGAAAATGCAAAACTGCTCTTTCAGTTTATTGCTAGCTTGGCCAATAAACAAAAAACAGCTTTTATCCTTAGCTTTGTCGAGGATTTACCCAGACAAGAAGTAGCCGATATTATGGGCCTCTCCCTAAAAGCCGTAGAATCCCTCCTCCAAAGAGCAAAAAAAAATCTTAGAGCCAAACTAGAAAAATCCTACCCCAACCGAAGGATTTAACCCCCAACCGAAGTCTAATAATATATAGTCACCCTAAAATTATTTTCTATGAATAACAATAAAGAAGAACAACTAAATAATCTGCTCTACAGCATGAAAGGAGCCCCCAAAGCAAAACCGCCAACTCAACTGTTCTCCAAAATTGAACAAGAGTTAGCCTCCCAATCAAAAGTTATCCAACTCAAACAGCTTTCTATTGTCGCCGCCGCCCTAGTAGGCCTCCTAATACTAAATCTTTGGACCATCCAAGCCCTTCAACAAAATAGACAGCTGTCTACCCAAAAACAAAGCAATAACTCCAATATTAGCCTAATGTCTAATTATAAAATTTATCAATAATGAAGCAGCTACAGTTTTATAAATACCTGAGCTTAGGCCTTCTCCTACTAAATATTTCTCTCCTTACCCTTTTCTTTTTCTTTAGCCCCCCGCCCCCAAAAGGCCCACAACGATTAGAAGATACCGCCCAAGAACTTAACTTAAGCAATGAACAAGAACAAGCGTTTATCCTACTCGTAAACGAACATCTGCAGCAAATGCAAAAGGTCCACCTCCAAGAACATGACCTGGTTATGAGGTACTTTAGCCCACTCGTGAGCCAAAATAAACTAAGCGACCAACAAACTATTATCCATGATATTGAATCACTCCAATCACAAAAGGTAATTGTTACCTACGAACACTTCGAAAAAGTAGAAGCCCTCCTCAATGAAGAACAAAAGAAGTCTTTTAAAAGATGGTTGGCCCATACGCTAAAAGCTATCTTGCTAGAAAAATAGAACCCCAAATTTTCTCTTTTAGCCAATCCTCCTAAACGCTAGCTAGTTGTCTCCCCCTCCTTTGTAGGGGGCTTTTTTTTGCCTTTTTTGTTGGTTCTTTTGGGGCCCGCGGCCAGCAAGCTGGCCGCCGCTATGCTGCGGGGCTAAATTTAATGAGGGTTTCAACCCTCATCTATATATCATTGCGAAGCAATACCATTGTTGCGGTGGGTTTTAACCTACCGAAACGGGCCTCCGCAGCGCTGGGCCTTTTGGCCTTCGGCCATCTGTAGGTTTCAACCTACAGGCCCATATAGCAATGATATACCAGTCTCTATAAATTACAGGGCTAGCAGAGATATAAAAACAGCCCCCCTACATCAATTCCAATTCAACCTTAGCCATTTGGCTTGCTGGATTATCAAAGAAGAGCAAGCGGTGGCCCGCAGGCAGTTGCAAGCTAACGCTTTGGTTGGGCTGCAACTCATAGATCTGAGCGGGGATATCATTTGCATTAGCGGCAGAGTAATACTTGACAGCCTCTCCCTCAAGATGTGTAATGCGGATGGTTTCCCCACCACGGAGCAAACCCTCCAGCTGCAGCGAGCGGCTTTCTGCGGCTAGATCTATCTCAAAGAGGCCATAATCTTCTTCTTCTGTGCTTTCTTCGCTGCTACCGTTGTTGCTGCGGCGGAAGTACTTGAGTTCGTAAAAGTCAGCCACCTGATTGATGTCTCGGTAATAGTGAAACTCTAGGCGGGCAAAGCAGGCAAAGAGTCCCAAAGACAATTCTTCTCGCTGCTGCTCGAGCAAAGTAGAGTTGTTATTGTAATGGTATTCTAGCCCCTGCTGTTCGTTGCGGAGATCTTCTAGTTGTTGGCCATAGCTGGCAACGGTAGTCCCTAGGTTAGCCAATTGGGGATCTTGGAGTAGATTGCGCCCCAAGGTTTTAACGAGTTGGATGCGAACTTCAAGGCTATTATTTTGAAAAACGCCACGGCCCTGCGGAAAGAAGCTTTTGTACTGACGGCTCTGATTGTCATAGCTGATCTGAATCTCGGCGGCCCAACGGCGAAGTAGGGGCCCGTTACTTCTTCTAGCAGCTCCTTAAACTCTGCTGTTTTTGCATGATAAGCCGTACGCCCATCAATAGAACGCTCATACTGCTGCAAGAAAGCAAAATAAAAAGGCTCGAAAAAGGTCAAGATGTCCTGAATGTCAGGATCCGTAGCCGCTTTGATGCGTAGCTTGCTCAAATGATCTGTAGCTAGCTGATACATTTTTTTGAAGGAGCCTTTCGTACTGCTATAAAAGAAATTACTTAGGGCTGCCCAATCTGGGTTTTGAAACATAATAATAAAATTATTGGGGTTGTAAAATAGATAACGTTATAAACTTAGGTAAATACTTTTTAAATGTCAAGCTTTTTCCTAAATAATTATAACTTTTTTGGTATTTGCTGTTTACGACTTATCAATTTGGTGCGTTAAATAGGGGATTTAGTTTGTAGTTGCAGAATAGGGCATAAAGGTTTTGATATGGTGTTCTGCAACTGCAGAATAGGGCGTAAAGGTTTTGATATGGTGTTCTGCAACTGCAGAATAGGGCATAAAGGTTTTGATATGGTGTTCTGCAACTGCAGAATAGGGCATAAAGGTTTTGATATGGTGTTCTGCAACTGCAGAATAGGGCATAAAGGTTTTGATATGGTGTTCTGCAACTGCAGAATAGGGCATAAAGGTTTTGATATGGTGTTCTGCAACTGCAGAATAGGGCATAAAGGTTTTGATATGGTATTCTGCAACTGCAGAATAGGGCATAAAGGTTTTGATATGGTATTCTGCAACTGCAGAATAGGGCATAAAGGTTTTGATATGGTATTCTGCAACTGCAGAACAGGGCGTAAAGGTTTTGATGGGGTATTCTGCAGCTACAGAATAGGGCATAAAGGTTTTGATATGGTGTTCTGCAACTTCAGAATAGGGCGTAAAGGTTTTGATGGGGTGTTCTGCAACTGCAGAATAGGGCATAAAGGTTTTGATGGGCTTTTTGGCCTTCGGCCATGGCGGCAAAGCCGCCATCTGCAGCCTAAAGGCCGCAGCCAATCCAGTTGGGCCATCATCTTGCTCGCCGCAGGAGCTTAAAAGCCCCTGCTTCCAAGATAGAAGGCAGGGGCTTAGGTTTTTCAGGACCTGCGGCTTTTAAGCCGCAGGCCAAGTGGCGATAAAGAGCTAGCTTATTGGACCCTAATCTGGCTGCGGCTTTTAAGCTGCAGCCCATGGCCGCAGGCCAAACGGCCTAGCGATGCGGCGGGGTGGCCGTCAGGCCAGACCAAGGCGGCAAAGCCGCCGCAGGGCCGAGCGAACAGCGAGCCCCAAAGCGTAGCGCCTGCCGTAGGCAGGAGGCCCCAAAAAATCATCCCTATCTAGATAGGCTGGACAAAAAAGAGCTTGATTTGTATTTTTTAGCTATTTTAACAGCCAGAACAAAACAAACAATACGATGAACCCAGGAGGAAAACAAATAGAAAAGCTCAGCCAGCTTTTACCCAAATCATTATTGCAACATCAGATTCAAGCAAAGGAGTTGGCCCGCTTTGGGGAGCAGCTTAAGCGCTTTAAGTTGCAGATGGAGGGGCATGAGCTGCGGCAGGAGTCGGAGGAGAATGCAAAGACCTATATCAGCGAGTTTTTACGCAATAGCTTTTATCCCATAGATCGCTATACGATCAATACGCTGGACCGCTTGGATATGGTGATTCAGGAGGGAGATGCCGGCGCTAGGCCTTTGGTCCTTTTAGAATGTAAGCGGCCACAGAACCCCGCCGAGTTTCCTACGGTAAATAAGCTGAATACCAAAGCCCTACAAGAGCTTTTGCTCTATTATTTGCGGCAGCGGCTAGATGAACAGAACAATGATATTAAGCAGTTGGTCATTACGAATGGCAACGAATGGTTTTTCTTTTCGGCCAATAGCTTTTATGAATGCTTTTATAAGAATAAGGCCCTGATTCGGGAGTATGAGGCTTTCCGCGATGGGAAAAAAGACAGTAGCAAGACGGAGCTCTTTTATAAGGAGATTGCCCAAAAGTATATTGCCGAGCTTTTGGATGGGGAAACAGGCAAAAGCTTGCCCTTTTATTATCTAGACATCCGCAAAGAATTTAGTGAGCGGGCCTTGCTCTATGTCTACAAACTCTTTTCGCCTTATTATTTGTTGCGGGAGCCCCTAGGCAATGATAACAACCAGCTCAATAAGGAGTTTTATTATGAGCTCTTGCATATTATGGGCCTAGAAGAGCAGCAAGAGAAGGGGAAAAAACTAATTGGTCGGGCCAGCCAAGGCAAGCGACATGATGCCTCTTTGCTAGAATCGACAATCTATGCCCTGAGCGAAACCGATGCCTTATATAAGGTAGATCGGCCTAGACAATATGGCCCGAATAAGGAGGAGCAGTATTTTCATCTGGGCTTAGAGCTCTCTTTGAGCTGGATCAACCGATTGCTGTTCCTCAAGTTGCTAGAGGCGCAGCTGATTCAGCAGGAGGAAGAACAAAAGGGCTTTCTGAATTATCAGTTTTTGCCCAAGTTCAATAAGCTCAAGGAGCTGTTTTTCTCGGTTTTGGCCAAGCGAAAGGCCGACCGACATCAGCGGGTGCAGGCCGATTATGCGCAGATCCCCTATCTAAATTCCTCTTTGTTTGAGGAGACAGCCCTAGAGCAAAATGTCCTTTCTATTTCGGCCCTAGAGGAGCTAGAACTGCCGCTTTATGAAAAGACGGTGCTCAAGGATGCCAACCTCAAACGGATGCAGGGGAAATTGCCCCTACTAGATTATCTCTTCCGCTTTCTAGAGGCCTACAACTTTAGTGAGGCCGAGGGAGGCGAAGAACTCTTGCAGGAAGGCGAGCAGCAGAAGAGCCTGATTTCTGCCTCGGTGCTGGGGCTGATCTTTGAAAAGATCAATGGCTATCAGGATGGCTCTTTTTATACCCCCGCTTATATTACCATGTATATGAGTCGGCAGAGCCTGCAAAAGGCCGTGATTCAGAAGTTGGCCCAGGCTTTTGATTTGGGGGAGGATATTGAAGATTTGGAGGAGTTGGATGATCGCCTTTATCGACAGCATTTTCGGAAGTGCAAAACAGAAGCAGAAAAAGAAAGCTTCCGTTTGGCCGTAAATGCCGAGATTGATAGCCTGCGCATCTGTGATCCCGCCGTAGGTTCGGGCCACTTTCTGGTCAGTGCGCTCAATGAGCTGCTCTATATTAAGAATGAGTTGGGGCTGCTGTTGGATCAGCAAAACAAACCTTTGCGGATTGAGCTAGAGATTGAAAATGATGAGTTGATTATCCGTTATCGGGAAGGCGACTTATATGTATATAGTAGAAAGGGGGATCGCTCTCAGGATATCCAACAGGCGATCTTTGAGAACAAGCGGCATTTGATTGAGAACTGTTTGTTTGGGGTAGACCTCAACCCCAATTCGGTTAAGATTTGCCGTTTGCGCCTCTGGATTGAGTTGCTCAAGCATGCCTATTATACCGAGGATGGCGAATTGCAGACCCTGCCCAATATTGATATCAATATTAAGACGGGCAACTCCTTGATTAGTCGCTTTGCCTTGGAGGAGGATTTGTCTGCCGCCTTTAAACAAAAGGGCCGCAAGAAAAAAGGAGCCATGCAGCCCAAATATAGTTTGAATGATTACCGCAATGCCGTGGCCAGCTATAAGAGCAGCAATGATAAGGGCAAAAAGCGGGAGATCATGCAGATTATCCAAGAGGTAAAAGCTGGTTTTCAGGAAAGCCTCAGCCGCAAATTTATTGCGCAGGTGTCCAAGGTCAGAGGAGCCTATGCCAAGAAAAAGGAAGAACTAGATAACCTCAAGCTCTTTGGTCAGAAGATTAGCAAGGCCGAAAAAACAAAGCTCAAAAGCCTCAAGAATAAACTCGCTAAGGTAGAGGCCGAAAAAGAAGCCCTGATTAACAATGAAATCTATGACCGAGCCTTTGAATGGCGCTTCGAGTTTCCAGAGGTACTGAATGAGGATGGTAGCTTTAGGGGCTTTGATGTGGTGATTGGGAATCCGCCTTATATTCAACTGCAACAGAATGGGGGCGCTTTGGCTAAGCTTTATCAAGATCAGGGCTATACTGTTTTCAATCGATCAGGAGATATTTATATGCTCTTTTATGAAAAAGCGGAGCAGTTACTTAGAGAAGGGGGAACTGTGAATTTTATTACGGGAAGTGCTTGGCTAAGAGCAAAAGGGGCTAGAGCTTTACGCAATTTCTTTACAGAAAAAATGCGGACCCTAGCCGTAGTTGATTTATCGGACTGTCAAATTTTTGATACGGCAACTGTATTGACTAGTCTAGGTTTTTTCCAAAGAAACAGCCCTCTATTCCCTATAAAAGCATTAAGAATTGTTCGAGCCGAGCAAGAAAAACTAGATGATTTGGCTACTTACTTTGCTGCACATCATATAGATATGGATGAGTTTGAAAAGGATGAAGCTTGGATCATTTTAGATAAGGAGCGGCATATTATTAAGCAAAAAGTAAGTGCAGAGGGTAAAGCCTTGAGGGATTGGGATGTAGAAATTAACTATGGGATTAAGACTGGCTATAATGAGGCTTTTGTGATTAGCCAAGAGCAAAGAGATGCCCTAATTAAGGCAGACCCCAAGAGCGCAGAGGTCCTAAAACCAATCCTAAGAGGAAGAGATATTGGGCGTTATTCGCTTAATTTTAGTGATTTGTGGCTAGTGTTTATTCCTTGGCATTTTCCACTGCATGAGGACAGTACAATTACAGGTGTTTCTCAGGAGGCTGAGTCAGAGTTTGAGAAAAGTTATCCAGCCGTATATCAACATTTAGTCAATCATAAGGATCGGCTATCTGCTAGAAATAAGGCAGAAACAGGAATTCGTTATGAGTGGTATGCTCTTCAACGCTGGGCAGCAAATTACTGGCAACAATTTGATCAACCGAAGCTTATTTACCCGAATATGACTAAGTTTCTGCCTTTTGCGCTTGATTTGAAAGGAGAGTACTATACGAATCAGAAGTGTTTTATCATGACAGGAGCTGCTGTATATTATTTAACAGCCTTTTTTAATTCAAAGCTATTTCGCTATTGTTTTGCGGATAACTTTCCAGAATTGCAGGGCAATACAAAAGAGCCTAGTAAAGTATATATGGAGCTAATACCTATAAAAGAACCTAGTCCAGCAGAGGAAGCTGTTTTAAAGGAGCTCGTCGAACAGCGTTTAGCGGCTGTTAGTAAGGAGGAGCAGCGGCAACTAGAGGAGGAGATTGATCGGGCGGTTTATGCCTTATATGGATTGACAGAGGAGGAGATCATGATGGTAGAGGGGGGGAGCTAGGATTTGGGGCCCGCGGCCAGCAAGCTGGCCGCCGCTATGCTGCGGGGCTAAATTTAATGAGGGTTTCAACCCTCATCTATATATCATTGCGAAGCAAGACCATTGTTGCGGTGGGTTTTAACCTACCGAAACGGGCCTCCGCAGCGCTGGGCCGTTTGACCTTCGGCCATGGGGCGAAATGAAATGAGCCTGCAGGGCTGAGTTCGCTATTGTTTAAGCTATAATTTAATCTAGCCTAAGGCTTTTTGTCTTGGGGACAAAACAAAAAATAAATGAAATCTAAACTCATTGCGGCTGTATTGGCCATTACGTTGGGCTTTTTAGGGGCTCATAAATTCTATTTAGGAAGGACCAAACAAGCTGTTTTATATATGACCTTATTTTGGACCACGATACCGGCGCTATTGGCCTTAGTAGACTTTTTGGTCTTGATATTCATGAGTGAAGAGCTGTTTGAGCAGACTTATATGCCCGATTTTTATCGGACCAAGATAGAGTCGCTTCGTCGAGAGAATGATAAGAACGAAAAAGAAAATGAAAAGATGAGACGGGAAGTACATGCGGCATCTATGGAAAATCAATATCAGGAAAAATACGCACAGGCAATAGCCGATGAGAAGGTTTGGATTGGGATGAGCAAAGAGATGCTTATCGAAGTTTTTGGATATCCAGAAAAAGAGAAAAAGCATTTGACCCAAGAGGGCAAGAATGAAAGATATTATTATGGAGAATATCCCCATCCTCAAGGGCATCGGGCTTATCGTTTAGAGGTTCAGCTAGAAAATGAAAAGGTAATTGGAATAAAAGAGTTGTAGTTTTTTTGGGGCCCGCGGCCAGCAAGCTGGCCGCCGCTATGCTGCGGGGCTCACTGTTCGTTCGGCCCTTCGCTTTTCGCTCTGCTCAAAGCTCGGTCTGGCCTGACGGCCACCCGCTCCGCAGCGCTGGGCCTGCTCATCTTTTATGTTTCCTTTTGGCCATCTTCTTCGGCGGTTGGGCAGTTTTGTATAGGACCAGTCGCCCCCTCCTTCGAGGGGGCTTTTTTGTGCTTCGGTTAATGGTTGTTTTAGGGAAGGTGGTTAGGGGCTGGCTGGAATATGCTGTAGGTTGAAACCTACAGCCAATTAACAAATGCATTTTAATATGGTATGGAGGGTTAAAACCCTCCATAGATAAACAGCTTCTGGGCGGTATAAATCATAAATGCGGTGGCTAAGAGATCCGTTAAAAGTATGAGGGTTTCAACCCTCATACATATATCATTGCGAAGCAATACTGCTGTTGTATGGCTGTAGGTTTCAACCTACAGGCCCAGATAGCAGGCCCGAAGGGCCGAGCAGACCTGCGAGCCCTGCAAGGGCCCGGCCGCCAAAGGCGGCAGGCCCCAAAAAAATATTATCCTCCAGATAGGGTTTCAGGCCGCAGGCCTAGAGTTTTTGCCCTTCAATATTAGGTATTCGCCCAAAAAGAGCTAAATTAAAGGCCTTAAGACATCTTAACATAAAGGGAACCTTTGTTAAAAAAGAAACCTTAGACTAGATGTCTATTCATTTTAATAGGTTCATGAACCCCTAGATTTAATTATTCCCCTATGATGGAGCTTATCCAGGCGGCCTTATCGGCCTCCAATCTTCTTTGGACCGTTCTGTTTGTATTGGTCATTCTATATTGGTTGTCGGTAGTATTGGGCGCTCTAGATATAGAGAGCTTTGATATGGACCTAGATGCCGATGTAGACGTCGATGTAGATGTAGATGTAGACGTCGATGCAGACATTGATGTAGATGCGGATGTAGATGCCGATGTAGATGCTGATGTAGATGCTGATGTAGATGCTGATGCAGATACAGAAGTTTCTGCTGGGGCGCAAGTTTCTTGGTGGATCGGTACGCTCCGCTTTTTCAATTTGGGCAAACTGCCCTTTATGATTCTCTTTTCCCTATTTATATTGAGTGCTTGGAGCATTTCGGTCTTATTGAACCATGAGGGAAGCTTTTACAATCCGGAGAATACAATTACACTGGCCCTCATTTCTCTTTTGCCCAATATTTTGGTCAGTGCTTTAATCATGAAAATCTTGTCATCGCCTTTGGTGCCTATTTTTGCCAAGCTAGATACTTCGGTAAAGGCGATAGATTATAAAGGAAAAGTAGGGACCGTCCTCACAGAGATTGCCCCAGATAGCATGGGCCAGATTAAGGTCTTTGTGAATGATTCGGTTTCTACGGTATCGGCCAAAAGCATAGAAAAAGAAATCAAGAAGGGCCAAAAGGTCTTAATTGTGGATGAGCTGCAGCAGGAAAACTGCTTTGTGGTCGTCCCTGCCGATGAACATTAAAAAAGCCAAAATACCTACCTTATACCTATCTAATTATTGTCAAATTATGTCTGTAGAACTAAATTTAGATCAGCTATCGGAGCTGACCCCCGCTGATTATCTCAAGGCCCTAAAAGCGAAGGCCAATTGGAAAAAAGCCAAGGCCGTGCTGGTCTTAGCCGATTATAAACTAGGGGCCAAAAAAATTAGCCTGATGCTTCCCTTTAAGAAGGAAGCAGAGATGCAAAAGGCCGTCAAAAGAGTGAAGCAGGAGAAAATTCACTTGATGAAAAAGACTGGAGGCGGTAGTTTTGCCCTAGAGCAAACCGAAGAAGGCCTCAAAGCCAAAATTGAGCTGAAAAAAGGAGGCCTGAGCCCCGAAATCATGCAGCAAAAGTTGGCGCCCGTCTTGGCCAAGGCTAAAATGGAACTAGAACTGGCCGCTGCTGCTGTTGCCGAGGCCGTAGAAACCGCCACCGAAGAAGCTACCGCCGCCGCTACCGCCCCGGCCCAAAAACATGAGCTGGATATTAGCGCTAAGGCCCCAAAAGAGCAGGCCGTCAAACTAGTCGATACCTTTGATCAGCTATTGGACCGATTGAAAAATGCCCAAAGCGACATCTTTGGCAAGCTCAAAAGCCGAGAACATACAGAAGAAGATACGGCAGAGGTTTTTGCCCTTAAGGGACTCTGTGAGCAGTTTGAAACCTATTACGAACAAGCTCAAGATGCCGTAAAAGCAAAGCTAGATAGCCGCTATGCCAAGCTCAAGGATTATAAGGGCAAGGTGGATAAAATCTATGAGTTTACCCGCTCCAATCCCCCCATCCGCGATGAGCAAAACTATAAATACGATGAGGTCGTTGCCGATATTTTCAAAAAAGGCTGGTCCGATACCAATAGTGTAGACCCCAATGATGTGCAACAGGGCTATCTAGGCGATTGCTACTTTCTAGCTGCCGTGGCCAGCTTGGCCAAAACAGATCCTGGGGCCATCAAAAAACTAATTAAAGACAATGGCGATGGGACCTATGATGTGACCCTACACGTCTATAAGTACTGGATCTCTTGGGACCGTAGCCCCGTAACCGTCAAAGTAAAACCCGAATTTCCAGTAGATGAAAATGGAAATCCCGCCTATGCTCGCCTAGGCGATCAAGAGCTTTGGGTCATGCTGCTCGAAAAAGCCTATGCCCAATATCAGGGCAGTTATCAGGATATTCATGGCGGCTATGTAGAAAAAGCCATGGGCCTACTCACTGGAGAAGATGGCGATGTCTATAAAACCAAGAGCTATTCGGCCAAAGAAATCGAAGAGATGATTACCGAAGCCTTAGAAGATAAGCGAATGGTGGCAGCCGATACCAAGGGCAATGACGATAGCCAGCAAACCAAGCTCAAAGATGGGCAGCGAGTAGTACATGGTCACTCTTATGCGGTCATGGGCGTGAATGGTGGCAAAATTAAGTTGCGCAACCCCTGGGGCTACTACCACCTCGAAATAGATTTTGATACGCTAAAAGAATATTTCTATGACTTTAGCATCGGCGATAAATAGTTTATTTATTTGGAGCTTGGGCCTGCTGCTTTGCTTGCAGGCCTGCGCCCAAGCCCCCAAAACAGAAGAAATGGCAAAAGAATATATTATTGAACAGGGCGTGCCCGCTCCTTTGGGTAGCGCCACGGTTTCTGCAGCTACCGTAAATACCGAAATGGCGGTCCTGCTTTACTTTCAAGAAGAAAAAGAATTTGAATTATCCCTAGGCGATGAGTTGGAGATCCAAGGCAAAAAATACCAGCTCAAATCTCTGCATCCAGATGGCGAAAATCGCAAATTTCCTTACCTTGTATTAACAGAAGTGGACTAAGTTAGTCCCCAACTTCTTCCAACGGGCCCCTTGAATGCCCAGATAACCCCAAATTTTACTCAACAACTCTAAAACATTTTGCTCATGTTCCCGCAAATTATGCTCATCGTCGGCGGAGTGATTCTGCTCGTCTTGATCGGCTTTGTTATTCTTGTGGCCCGTTGCCACCGAAAGGTCCCCCAGGGACGTGCACTAATTAGAACTGGCTTTGGTGGAACCAAGGTCGTTTATGATAGTGGAATGTTTGTCGTTCCCGTTTTGCACAAAGTAGAAGAAATGGATATCTCGATCAAAACGATTGAGGTAGGCCGTACAGGCAGTGAAGGTTTGATCTGCCAAGATAACCTCCGTGCCGATATTAAGGTTGTATTCTTTGTACGGGTCAATAAAGACAAACAGTCGATCCTCGAAGTGGCCCAGGCCATTGGTTGCGCCCGTGCTTCTAAGCAAGAAACGCTCAACAGCCTTTTTGATGCTAAATTCTCTGAGGCCCTAAAAACAGTAGGTAAGCAGTTTGACTTGATTGATCTCTACACCGAGCGCAACAAGTTTAAGAACAAGATTCTGGAAACCATTGGCACCGACCTCAACGGCTATGTTTTGGATGACTGTGCCATTGATTACCTCGAGCAAACGCCTATCACGGCCCTAAAGCAGGATAATATCCTTGACTCTGAGGGGATCAAGAAGATTGAAGAATTGACTTCAATCCAAATTGAAAAGACCAACTTTATCCGCCGCGAAAGAGAGAAAACCATCAAGCAACAGGATGTAGAAGCTCGTGAAGCCATCTTGCAACTTGAGCTCCAACAGGCAGAAAAAGAAGAGCGCCAAAAAAGAGCCTTGACCATCTTGCAGTCAGAGCAAAATAATGAGGCCGAGCAATTGGTGATTGCCAAAAACTTGGAAACTGAACTCAAGCGCAAAGAAGCCCACCGCCAAGAGGGTATTGCCGAGGAAAATAAGGAGCGGGAAATCATTGTGGCCCGCAAAAATAAGGAACGCACCGAGGCCGTAGAAAACGAACGCATCGAGATTGACCGCCTTTTGGAGGTAGAGAAAAAAGAGCGTTCGGTAGGAGAGGCCCGTATAGAAAAGGAAAAGGTCTTAGAAGCCAAAAAGCGAGATATCCAAGCGATTATCAAGGAGCGTAAGGCCGAAGAGAAAAAGACCATCGAAGAGGATCAGAAGATCCAAGATGCTATCCAGTTGGCCGAAGCAGAGCGCGAACGCCAAGTGGCCATGATTAACGTACAAAAGACCACGGAGACCCAAAAAGTAGAGGAAACTCGCCGTGCGGAAGCCGAAAAAGCGGTGGCCGAAATCAAGGCCCAGCAAATTATTATTGAGGCCGATGCGAAAAAAGCCGCTCAGCAGAAGGAAGCCGAAGCTCGCAAAATTGCCGCCGAAGCCAAAGCCGCTGAGGAAGCCACTGTTGGTTTGGCCGAGGCCGAAGTGATGCAGGCCCGTGCCGAAGCTAGTGAACTGGAAGGTAGCGTAGAGGCTCGCTTGATTGAGCAAAAAGCCCTAGCCGAAGCCAAAGCCATTGAGGCCAAAGCCGAAGCTAGTCGCAAACAAGGTTTGGCCGAGGCCGAAGTGAACCGTGAAAAAGGAACCGTTGAGGCCCAACTCATCTCGCAAAAAGGAACCTCTGAAGCTAGCGTGATCGAATTGCGCCTAGCTGCCGAAGCCAAAGGCTTGGCCGCCAAAGCCGAGGCCATGAAGGCCCTAGACGGCGTAGGCCGAGAGCATGAAGAATACAAACTCCGTCTGGAGCAAGAGCGCCAAATCGCTTTGGCCGAAATCGAAGCTCGTCGCGCCATTGCCGAGGCCCAATCTCGCCTCCTAGGCCAGTCTTTGAGCAACGCCCGCATCGATATCGTGGGTGGCGAAACGCAATTCTTCGACTCTTTGCTCAACTCGATCAACAAGGGCAAATCTGTAGATCGCCTGATCGACAGCTCGCAGCATTTGCAAGATGCCAAGGCCGCACTTTTGGGCAATGGCGTAGAGCAGGGCCTATTTAGCCGCCTACGGGAGTTTGCTCAGGAGTACAATATTGGTAGCGATACCCTCCGTAACCTGACTATTTCTGCACTTTTGTCTCAGTTGTATGGCAAGGTGAGCGGCAACCAAAAAGACCTTATCCGCAGCATGATGGACCAAGTAAGTAGCTTGGGCATCAACAACCAATCTGCTGCCGACTTGCTAGGCTAATTATGATTTGGGGCCTCCCGCAGCCCTTTAATTTGGGGCTGCGGGCGCTACGGTCCGCAGCTCGCAGTTCTGCTCGGCCCTTCAGCGCTTTCAGCGCTTCGGTCTGGCCCTGCGGGCCACTGCTCCCCATCGCTAGTCCGTTCGGCCCAAGGGCCGGGCGGCTGCGCCGCCCCAATCAAAACCGCAAAAAAAACGCTTAGTGGACCAAAAGGACGGCTAGGCGTTTTTTCATTTCATTTTGGTCCTTGAGTAGGCGGCCTAGCCGCCGCAGAGGCGCGCAGCGCCCGGCTGAGGGATGGAAAGGGGGGCGGCGAAGCCGCAGACCCAGCGGGCGCAGCCCGCGCAGGGCCGAGCAAACCTGCGAGCCCCGACACAGCCCGACCCGCCCGCAGGGCGGGGCAGCCCCAAGAAAATCTCCAAAAAAAATTATGGCAAAGGAAAATATAGCCCCAGAACAGGAAGAGGAGCAAAATAGCCAACTCGAAAGCGGCACCTATGAGGTCATTAAGGGCCGATTGAACCGCTATGGAAAAGAGTTGAGAGGCCGCCTAGATGAGCTAAATGTGGCTCGGAAAGAGGTCTTTGGTGCTATTGAGCTAGAACTCAAAGGGAACTCTCGCATCAATACCGAAAATAATTGTGTGGCCCGCGATATTATTGCGGTGGGCGACTTCTGTATTTTTGGTTATAATGTGCAAATGGGCCTTCGGTCCGAAATTAAGCTAGAAGATATTTTTAGCGCCTACAAATTTAATGGCGACCGCTTTGAGGAAAGTGATTTGAGCCCCCTTTTTGAGGGCCAAAATCGCCAGTTTTTAACCGACTTTAGCAATCTATTCCGCTATTATAAGGATGCGGTTTTTGCCAAATTCGCCATTGAGCAGAATAGTCCATTTTTCTATATGGTCTTTCAGCTCAGTGAGGATGTGAACGACAGCAAAATGTTTAAGTGGGAGGTCCGAGATGGGCAATTGCTCTATTTCAACCAACCGGGCGAGCATCGCTATACATTTCCGGCTCAGCATGAGTTTGAGTGGAAAAAAGTGAGTCGGGAAATGTACCGCTATGGCGATCATCCGCATATTTCCATTTTGGATCGTGTGTTTGTAGAAACCGTGGGCGGCGATTTGACCATCAAGGTAGAAGACAATACGGCGGATGGGCAAGGGGTTTACCGAGAAGAGGTAGCCCAAAAGGACCAAAAACTAGAAGATGCGGACATCCAATTTGCCGATTTGGGCAATTTGATCGTCTTGAGCATGGCTCCCTATTTAGAAGAAGCTCGCTATTTTGTCTTTAATGAAAAACTACAATCTGTAGAGCGAATTGACACCTTAGAACATTCGGGAATTTTGTTGCCGGGCAGCCAAGGGCTCATCTTTGCCAATGGTTTTTATCTGCAAACTGGCGACTATAAAGTCTTTGATAAGGCGGGCGGTAGTGGTTATAAGTTTGAGCGTCGGGTACAATCTCCCAATGGAGAAGACCATCTATTCAGCTTCTACAATCAGCAAAAAGGGACCTATATTTTGCTCTCTTATAATGTGATTGAGCAGCAGGTGGCCACGCCCATTCATTGCCATGGCTACACCCTTTTCCCGAACGGCGAACTCTGTTATTTTAGAGCAGAAGAGAGTGCGACCAAGCACCACATGATTCAGATTTGGCAAACGCCTTATATTGAGGGCGACATCATTCCCTCTGAGCATACCGATAGCTTTTTGTACAAGGTGGGCAACCGCGATATTGTGCGGGCCATGGCCGAATGCCAAGAGCTACTGAGCTTATTGGGCAAGGATGAAACCTATAGCGATCTTTATTTTGATCTAACCAAAAAGTCCAATGACATCCTTGATGCCTATTATTGGATCAAGGACCCACAGGCTTTTGGGATCGATGCGCCCTTGGGCGAGATTCGCCAAGCGGCCAATGCCGCCATTGATGAGTTTGAGAAAGTGCAGGCCATCAAAAAGGCCAGCAAAGAAAATATTCAAGAAGTAGGGCAGCGGGCCAACACCTTATTTAAGGAGGTCGAGCAAGCCAGCTTTAATCAGATTGGTGTTTTCGTCAACTTCTTATCTGAGTTGCGGATTATCCGTGGGGAAATCATCTCCCTCAAGGATTTGCGTTATGCCGACCTCCCTTATATTGAAGGCTTAGAGGCCCAAGCTGCCGAAAAGCTAGAGCTCCTTTCTACCGAATGCGTGGCCTTTTTGCTGCGGCCCGATGCTTTGGAGCCCTATATGCAAAAAGTGGCCGAGGCCAAAAAGGAAATTCCAGATGTAGAAACGGCCCAGCAAGGGAAAAAACTAGAGGAGCGCATTGATGGCATTGGTAAAGAGCTAGAAATGTTGATCGAGATTGTGTCGAACCTCAAGATTGAGGATGCGACCCAAACCACTCGAATTATCGACAGCATTACCGATATTTTCTCCCTGCTCAATCAAATTAAAGCGGCCCTTCGTCGCCGCCTCAAAGAGCTCACTTCTGCTGAGGGCCAGGCTGAATTTGCGGCCCAGATGAAGCTGATCGACCAGTCGATCATCAACTATATCGACATCTCGGATACGCCCAGCAAATGCGATGAGTACCTGAGTAAATTGATGATTCAGGTAGAAGAGCTAGAAAGCAAATTTGCCGAATTTGATGAGTTTATCCTCAAGATTTCGGAAAAGCGAGAAGAGGTCTATAATGTATTTGAGACCAAAAAGCTCAGCTTGGTCGAGGCCATCAACCGCCGCTCATCGGCTTTGCAAACAGCAGCCGAGCGAATTTTGAAAGGGGTGCGCAATCGGGCCAATAAATTAAAATCGGTGGTCGAGATTAACGGCTTTTTTGCCTCTGACCTCATGATTGATAAGCTGCGCGAAAGCATTGAGCAGCTTAGAGAATTGGGTGATAGCAATAAGGCGGGCGATCTACAGACGCAGCTTAAAACCATTCAGGAAGATGCTTTGCGTCAGCTTCGGGACAAGGAAGACCTTTTCCAGGGCGGGGGCAATGCCATCCGCTTTGGTCGCCATAGTTTTGCGGTCAATACCCAAAGTTTAGATTTGACCATGGTCCCTCGTTCGGGCGGGATGTATTATCATTTGACGGGAACGGGCTTTTTTCAGGAAGTTGAGGACCCAGAATTTTTAGCCACCAAATCGGTTTGGGACCAAAGTTATCCTTCTGAAAATGCCCAGGTCTATCGGGCCGAATTTCTGGCTTATTTGGTCCTCAAAGAGCTAGAAGCCAAGCAAAACTGGCTCAAAGAAGATGAGATTTTGCCCTATGTGCAGAAATTCATGGCAAGCCGCTACCAAGATGGCTACAACAAGGGCATTCACGATGAGGATGCGGCCCAGATATTGGGCAGTTTGCTCTATTTGCATCAGCATATTGATCATCTGTCTTTTGGTCCAGAAAGTCGAGTATTGGCGCAATTGTATTACCTCCGTCATTTGGAGGAAGAAGAGCGGCAGTTGTTGGACAAGCAGTTGCGTTCTGCTGGACAACTGCTCAAATTGTTTCCCAAAAGCAAGGAATTTGACCGCTTGCTAGAAGATCTAGAAGCCGATATTCAAGATTATTTGGCCCAAACGGCTTTGTTTGCTCCGCATTTGGCGGCTCAGGCGGCTCGCTACTTGCTAAAAGAGCGGGCCAAGCGCAACTACTTCTTGATTTCGGGCCAAGCGCATGACCTCAAGCAGGCCTTTTTGGCCCTTTTAGAGGGAGAGGCCATGCAAAAGGATTTTGAACAGGCCATTCGAGAGCTGGATGAGTTTCCCAAACAGCAATTTGAGTTATTGCGGCAGTGGCTCAATGCCTTCTGCGATAGCCAAGAGCAGCCCAAAGCCTATTTGGATGAGGCCGCTTTGATTTTGTTATTGGGCCAATATCAGGAAAGTCAGGTCTTGCAGGTGAATACACAGCAAGAGCTACTTGGCTTGCGGGGAGAGCATAACAACATTGGCGAAAATGGGCGTTATTTCCTCGACTACAACCGCTTTATGGATAAAATGCAGGCCTATATGGCCCAAGATCTGCCTTTGTATGAGCGTTTTGTTCAGATGAAAAAAGACTTGACGCATCAGTTTAAGGAGCAGCTGCGATTGAGCGAGTTTAAGCCCAGAGTACTGTCCTCTTTTGTCCGAAACAAACTGATCGATCAGCTATATCTTCCCATTTTTGGAGACAACTTGGCTAAGCAAATCGGTACTTTGGGCGAGGGCAGCCGAACCGACCGCATGGGGATGTTACTCCTCATTTCGCCTCCTGGTTATGGTAAAACCACCTTGATGGAATATGTGGCCAACCGTCTGGGCTTGATCTTTATGAAGATTAACGGTCCGGCTATTGGACATGATGTGGTCTCTTTAGACCCTTCAGAGGCCAAAAATGCGGGGGCACGCAAAGAGCTCGAAAAGCTCAACCTCTCTTTGGAAATGGGCGATAATGTGATGATTTATCTGGATGATATTCAGCACTGTCATCCCGAGTTTTTGCAGAAATTCATCTCTTTGACGGATGGACAGCGAAAAATTGAGGGGGTTTATCAGGGCCAAACCAAAACCTATGATTTACGTGGTAAGCGGGTTTCAGTGGTCATGGCGGGTAACCCTTATACCGAAAGTGGGGATAAGTTCCGCATTCCCGATATGTTGGCCAACCGGGCCGATATTTACAATTTGGGAGATATTATTGGAAAAACGCAGGATATTTTCGAGCTCAGTTATATAGAAAACTCCTTGACCTCCAATCCTGTTACCCAAAAATTGGCGGCCAAATCTATTGATGATTTGTATCCCATTTTGGAGTTTGCCCAAACGGGCCGCAGAGAGGGCCTAGAGTTTCGGGCCAATCACTCGCCTCAGGAGCTTAATGAATATGCGGCGGTTTTGAAAAAAATGCTGCGCATTCGAGACGTCATTCTCAAGGTCAACCAAGGCTATATCAAATCGGCGGCGATGCCCGATGCCTACCGCACTGAGCCGCCCTTCCTTTTGCAGGGCTCGTATCGGAACATGAACAAATTGGCGGAAAAAGTGGTGGCCGTGATGAATGATGAGGAGATTGAAACCTTATTGATTTCGCATTATAAAGGCGAATCACAAACTCTGACCACTAGCGCCGAGGCCAATATGCTCAAGCTCAAAGAGATGATGGGCCTACAAACCGAGGAGGAGCGAAAACGCTGGGAAGAGGTCAAAGCGGCTTATGTCAAAGACCGTTTATTGCAGGGCGATGAGCAAAACCCCATGGTCCAAATGGTGGCGCAGCTCTCCAACTTTTCCGATCAACTTGGGCATATCCAGAAGGCCATTCTCAAGGGCATAGAGGAGGCGGCCAAACGGCCTGTAGAGGCGCCCAGCAAACGAACTGCTGGTCCATCCTTCAAGAAACGCTAGTACGAAAAAGACTTCCATTTTTGGGAGTCTTTTTTTTTGGGGCTGCCCCAGCCGAAGGCTGGGTCGGGCTGTCTCGCAGCTCGCTGTTCGCTCGGCCCTTCAGCCGCCAAAGGCGGCTTCGGTCTGGCCTGACGGCCACTGCTGCCCATCCCTCAGCCGCGGGCCTTCGGCCCTTTTTTACTGTAGGTTAAAACCTACAGCCAGATGTGGTATTGCTGCGCAATCTTTTATTAAAAGAACAAAGCCCCAAACAGAAGTTTGGGGCTTTGAGACTATCTAAGTTTTTTGCTAATAATTACATCTTTATAGGGTTTGTCTAGCGGTTGAATGCTAATCAGTTCAAACATACTGGTCTGCTGAACAGATAATGATACATTCATAATTTCATCTCCAGCATCATTTAGGCCCTTATAAAGGGATTGGAGGTCAATTTGAAAATGAGCTATACTTTGCTTTTGTTGGCCTGGCTCTATTTGGCCCTTTAGCTCATCCATTTCTCCCTCTGAGGCCTCTCGAATTAGATATTCTTCTTTTTTTTGCTTGATGACAAAATCGGGGTTCTTCTTGCCAGCTCCTTTCTTCATATTATCATTGAAAACTTCTCCATTTGTGGGGTCTCGTTCAATGGCTTCTTTAATTTTAACCACTGTAGCTTGTTCTTTGTACTTTTGCTTTTCCGTAGAAAAAGCCTGGGCCAATGGCTCACTAATTAAGACCGTAAAAGAGCTGCTTTCGGTAATTATATTTCCCTTTTCTTCTACAGACAAGGTTGTGGGCGTACTAGATGGCAACTCATATTGTTTACTACTGGCCTTATCGCCAGCTTTTGTGAGCATCATGCTTAGTTTAGCTGCTTTAAAATAAGGCTTTGGTTTAGCGGCTGGAATAAGAAGACTATCTATGCTGATAGAATAGATCTGGCCCTCAGCAGTAGCAAAGTGAATATGGAACTGTTGCTCTCTTTGAAAGAAGCTCCTTTTGGGAGGTAGTGTAGCTTGTTTAAAAGCATCTTTGTAGGAGTCGATGGCAAGGAAAGCTGTATGTGCCCGGCTCGTTAGGTTGCTCCAATTCTTAGAGTTGTGTTTAACGGCTTCTTTATAGTATAGCTCCTCTATTTTTTTGTCATCAAACTGGCTTAATTCGGCTAAAAGGGCGGCCTGTAAGTCTGCTCTTTTGATTTCTTTAGCTAGTTTTTCGACAGCCTTGGCAAAGGCTAGAGGAACAGCACTTTCTAAGGGGCCAACAATTTCGGCCAAAAAATACAACTGCTTAAGCAGGAGCAGACGATCCATTTGTTTAGGGATCTCTTTTGAAGCGATGAGCTTTTCTAAGGATTTTATTGCAGGATGAATCTGCGCTTTCCATGCCGTTAATCCGTAGCTAAAACCTAGGTACTTGACTCTTCGGCTAAGGCCATTGATTTCTTCTTGAAATTGATAGAAGGGAAGTGTATATCCTAGTTCTTTTTCTGCTGCTTTAAGCGACTTATCTACTTTGACCTTAGCTAAACTTTGAGCAAAGCAATCCTCAAAAACCATCCGTTGGATGAGTAGTGGTTGACAGGCTGATAGTTGCGCAATTAAATCCTCGATTAATGCTTTAGCCATAGGACTTTGGCTAGCTTTAGCTAAGCTATTTAAGCTGTCTAACAGCTCTGCCTTTTGCCAAACAAAATCAGTGGCCCATAAACTACTGTCAATTTTTAAGTTAATTTTGGACAGGAAGTCCTCTGCTTGTTGCTTGTCTTCTGTTGCTTGTTGCTCCTCTTTTTCACTTCTATCCTTTTTCTCCTCCTCCGTCAAAAAGTCATCCTTGGCTAGGGCTTGGTCCAGAATGCTTTCTAGTTGGTTTGGGGAAAGGACATAAGGCGCAATGCTAGACTCAATAAAGCGGGATTTAGCTCTATACTTCTTAATCTTTTCTACTGCATCATAACGCTCAAAAATTTGGGCCAACTCTTCTAAGAATATACTAGGTGGCTTGTTGTCTGCCTGCTCTACTAAAGCCTTAATATCTGCCGCAATCAGACGGCAAACTTTGAGCTTTTTACCTTCCTTGAATTTGGCGTAAAGATTTTTTAGGTAGCTTTTTTCCTCCCACTGGTCTTTTTGAATATTAGCTTGCAGTTTTCGTGCTTTTAAAGTAACAGCTTCAGCATTTAGAGCAAACTCTAATAAAAAATCAGTTTTAGGAATATCCTCTTCCTTAAGGGCCAAAAATAGCTGCTCCAAATTGGCCTTATCCATTTTGAGCTGCGGCTTAAAGGCTTTTAAGCCCTCTTTGGTCTTGAGCAAAGCCGCCTTTAGGCTCGGGCGATCAGGGTCCTCTGCCGGAAGTTCCTGATAAAGCGCATAGAGCTCTTGATATTGGGCCAAGGTTTCTTCATAAAGGGCTGTATCTTCTTGATACTGCTGCTGTTTTGCTAAAAAAAGTTGATGATTATCCATTTTTACAGTATTGAATGGGCTGATCAATAAGAAGCTGTGAAATAGAAAAATGGCTAATGCTTTCATTGCTTTGTTTTTGTGTTTATATAAAAGTAGTAACTTTTATTTATAAACGCAAAATTAGTTTGAAACTTTTATCCAAAAATGGCCGAAGGCCATTTGGCCTAGCGATGCGGCGGGGTGGCCCGCAGGGCCAGACCGAAGGCGAAACGAAGTGTAGCCTGAAGGGCCGAGCAGACCTGCGAGCCCCAAAGCGTAGCGCCGCAAGGCGAAGCCGCAGCGGAGGCCCCAAAAAAATACCCCCCATCAGAAGATGCTGATGAGGGGTAAAAAATGCTAAAGGGCCTTGTTTATTTCACTTCTAGGCGGATACCTTGAGAATGTGAAGAAAACTCGGGGGCATACATGCATTGAATGCTGCTGATTCCGTTGCTAAAGTCGCCTTTTTGGGCCACTCGAACAGGGTATTCAAAGACATAGGTTCCTTTGCTCAAATAAGAGAAAAAGAAGTGCGTAGCGGCATCTTTGGTGCTTTCGTAATAGCCTAAGCCGCCTTGGTATTTATATTGGCTGAGCACATTGGTGGGCTCGAAAGCGGCGGCTCTTTGGTCTTTGAGATGGACATATTCCATATCTCGATCCACACGAAGTTCGATGCGGACCATGACCAAATCGCCTACTTCTAGGCCTTTTTCGGCGGTGATGGGCTGTAATTCTAGCCCTCGATCGCCTTTTACTTGCTTAAAGAGCTGCTTTTTGAGTTGCAAAGGCGTTTCTTCAAAGCTTTCAATCTTATCGAGTTGCTCGAAATACTGCCAGTAGATGGCGCCCCAAGCCACAGAAGCATTGGGATTTTTGATTTCTACTTGGGCCATTTTCGGTTGAATTTCCTTGGCCGACCAACGTTTTTTGATGTAGCCCGTGCCAGGCTCGGGATTCAAGGCTTGTTGGTCCAGTAGTTCTCCCCCCAATTTGATATCAATAGGTTGGCTATCGACCAAATAGTTTTCTCCACGGGCCAAAAGGGCGTAACAAGCGGCGGCGGTGGCCTTAGTGGTTTTCCAATGCGTCGTTTGCTTGGCTTTGAGCAACCAAGTTTTGAGTGCCTCCACCGTTTCTTGATCATTGGCCACCTCATCAAAGAGTTCGATCATCAAACAATGGCGTTCGATGGGCAATTCGTACCAGAAATAGCCATGTGGCGACTGCCAGTACATGCCCATTTCTTCCGATTTGAGAGCTCGTTCTTTCAAGGATTTGATAATGCTCTGTTGTACTTCGGGGAGGTTTTCGTCGCGGTGCAGGGCAAGGGCAATCATGCCTTGCATGTAAATTGACTTCTTGAGGGAGTAAGTCTGCATTTGTCCAGTATAATAGGCTCTAGCCTCTCTTAGGCGGCGGCTTTTCAATGCCACCTTAGGGAAAAAGCTGCGGGCATAGAAATAATGGATTACCATATAGTCCAGATGGTCCTTTTTGAGGTAAGCTTCTGGATCTTCTTGGCGTTTGGCCGTCGCCTGCAAGTTATCGTAATGATCGAGCAGTTGATTATCGATATACTGAACTGCTTTGATGATCATATCTTGGCTCATGGGCTCATTTTCTTGCGCCACGCCCATCACTTGCAAATGGCCCATGCCTTCTACAATATATTGGCTGATGTACCAGCTATCTCGGCCACCTGGGAACCAAGGGAAACCACCATTGCCCAGCTGGCGATCGGCCAATTTGCGCAAGGCTTGTTTTTGTTCTTGGCCCATGCGATTGAGATCAAACAAAACGCCCAGATGCTTCTTTTGTTGGGCCTCTGATTGGGCCTGCAAAACCCAGGGGGTTTCTTCCAAAAGGGCATTTTTGAGTGCTTGGTTTTTGCTCAAATTGCTTTCTAGCGCTTTAGAACCTGAGGCTTTCCATGCCTCAAACACCCGCTTAATTTTGGGATGTGAATTGGCTACATTAGCGGCCAAACTGTTGGCATAATAGCGAGAGAACAACTGCTCGCTACACTCATGGGGGTATTCCATGAGGTAGGGGAGCGACTGCACCGCATACCAAGCCGGGTTAGGCGTAAACTCTAAAGTATAGCTATAATGTTCGAGGGTATTTGACTTACTGAGTTCTTGCATACGCTTAAACTCAAAGTTTTTATTGGTTTTTCCTCGAACGGGCAAAGGCATGCTTTCGGTCACCAACATTCGGTTGCTCAAAACAGGCAAGCTACTTTCCTCTCCATCGCTAAATTGTCCAGCTTTGGCAACAATGCGATGCACCACAGGGGTGGTCCAGTTGCTGGGAACCTCTAATTTCCAGCTTAGGGCCGTAGCGCCTTTGGCCTTTAGACTAAAGCTTTGGCGATTGTTTTTATTGGCCCATTCGGCATCAATCGCTTGCATGCTATAGGCATCAAAAAGAAGCAATTGAGCTTCGCCTTCTAGCTGCTTATCTACCAAAGAGTTGATTTTGGCCGAAAACTCCATTTTATCGCCTTGGCGGAAGAATCGGGGGGCATTAGGGACCACCATAAGGTCCTTTTGCGTCTGTACAAAGGCCTCTTTTTGCCCTACTTTGAGGTCTTCGGTATGGGCCAAAAGCATCAAGCGCCAGCGAGTAAGGGCTTCATTCATCGTAAAGGACAAAATGAGATTCCCTTCTTTATCGCTGCGAAGCTGTGGGAAGAAAAAGACGGTTTCATTAAGGTTGGTACGAACCTTTACGTCTCCTAAATCTCCTGCATCTTTATCGCTGGCTTCTTCGGGCGCTTCGGCTAGTCCACTATCTGCAAGAGGAGCGGGGGGAGGGGGAGCTTCATCTTCGGCAAAGTCGTCCACCATGGCTTCGTCCTTTTGATTTACACCTGCTGTAGTTGCCGCAATACTACTAATATTCCGAGACTCTAATTTTTCTACGTCTTCCAATTCAATACGAGACCCTCTAGAACGAGACTTATACATTCTTCTAGGGCTAAAGCCCCAATCATAGAAAGAAAAGCCCTGCCAGTTGAGGCTAGTCCATTTGTGGCTAGGGTAGCTATAAGAGAGGTTCCAGTCGAAGGCAGCTACTAGGCTAGCTTGTTCTACAGACATACAGTTGGTGGACCAGTTGCTGCTGCCATAATAAGCGCCATAGAGTGACAAGCCCCAATTATGACTGACCAAAGCATCTAGAGAAGCATCATAAAGGGAGGCCACTAATTCTGCTTCTGCAGCGGCCTTATCGGGTCCTGTAATTTTTAGTTCCCAGCGTTCTTCTTGGCCAGGTTGCAACTTATCTCTAAAGGTAGAGAGCTCTATATTGAGCTTTTTGTTGCTATGTGGCACATAGACATTGATGCGTTGGCTAAAGCTGCGGTTATAGCGCAGGCCGACCAGACGGAAATAGAGATTGCCCCGATCATCTTCCTTAACGGTATAGCTTTGTTTGTTCCATTTTTCGCCTAATTGCAACCAACTTCTCTGGCTAATGCCTATCCCTTTTTGATCGCACTCGAAGAGTACGGGGAAATCTGTAGCTGAAGCTAGGGCAAATTCAATCTTTTCGCCTGGCTCTACGGTAAAGCTACTTTGGTTGGCAAAGAGAATATCGTGTACATTTGCCTTTTTAGTTTGGCTATTAAACAAGCGGAACTCTCGTTCTAGCTTAATCTCTTGGCCATACTTATCGGTAGTTTTTACGCTCAGGCGATAGTAGCCTGTGGGCCACTTTTTGAGCAATTTCTGCAGATCAATTTCTTTTTGCTCTGCGGTATTGATGCTGCTTTTTGCCTGCTTTTTGAGCACTTTCCAGTTGCGGCTTTGGTCCTCTTGCTTATAAGCAATATGCGGAAAAGCAGCCTTAAACTCCTGCTCGCCCAAGCTGTAATAATCGGGTAGCTCCCATTGGCGCTTAACATAAATGTTTTCGGGCTCTTCTAGGCGCTCCCAGCTCAATTCGAGCAGAGCGGGCTCAAAACCACCATTGAGGTTGCGGCTATTGAGTTTCAGCTTGCCTAGTTTTTGCCCTTGGTCCAACTCGCTTTTCAAGTTAACAGAAAGGTCTAAGGCTATGGCACCTACTCGAACAGAGCTTTGGCTAGAACGGGTTTCTCCATTGATGTCTGTTACATCTACATAAACGGTATAGTTAAAAACGGGCTGCTTATCTAGGCTGATGCTTTTGTCTGGAACGGCCTCAAATTCAATTTTGGCCACTCCTTTCTCATCTGTTAGGCCCTCTCCTTTGGTAATTTCTTGGCTTTGGCCCGACCAAGGGTTCCAGCCCCAATAACGCCAATAAGGGAAGCGTACTTCTCGCACTACCCGATAGCTAAATTTAGCCTCACTAATAGCTGGACCAGCCAAGGCTTCAGCCTGAGCCAAAACAGTAACTTGATCATTGAGCTTATAGGCTTCTTCCTGAGGCAAGAAGTTGACCTCAAATTTGGGACGCTTGTATTCTTCTACCCGAATGCTGTGGCTACTGTAGTAGCCTAGGCTCGTATTCCGAATGGTCATTTGTCCCATTAAGCCAGTGGTGGGAGCGGTGAAACTGCCTTGCAAACTACCGTATTCATTGGTCGTGAGTCTCAGCTCTTCTAGCTTTTGCCCATTGACATCAAATAGCGAGATGGCATATTCCTGATTTTTGACGACCTTATATTGCTCGCCCTTGCGGTACAAGGCAATGCCCTTAAAGTAAATCGTCTGTCCAGGGCGATAAATAGCCCGATCGCTAAAAAATCGCATTTCTGTACTGCCATTTTCTCTAGGCTTTTCATAGTCGTAGTTAGAAAAGCTGCTTTCTGGCAAAAGAAAGTCTTTCCCTTTCTCTATCCGAATGTTATAGCTGTAGTAATCCTCTCCTTTCTTGATGTTTTTACTCAAGGCATAGCCCATTCCATCCGTCAGCACCGACTTCAGGCGCTTCCAGTTGTATTTTTTGCTGAAGCTATTATATTGTCGCTCTCTAAATTCTACTTTTACTCCTTTTTGAGGTTCTCCCGTCCAGCGATTAACGACAATAAACTCATAGAGGCCCTTTTCTTGCCGCTGAATGAGGCCCAAATTGGTCAACTGAACCACGGCAATACTATTTGCATTCTTCGCATAACTAAAGTCTGCATTAGCCGAAAGCTGAACGACATAAATGCCTGGATCTGCCTGGGCGGGAATCATGAGCTCGGTGCCATGCATCTGAAAATCTCCAGAGTCAATTAACTGATGAGTCTGGCTATATACGGGATCTCTTTTGGCCAAAAAGTCTATTTGCTCCTGATATTTATAGCGAATATCCTGAAAACGCTCCAGCTCCGACTCGCTCAACTTGATGAGGCGCAAATGTACCTGACTCAAGTTTTTATAGTCCAAACGAATGAGGCCCGCCTGATTCAAGGGCAAATACCGCTCTATTCTAAGCTTCAAATGCTTTTGCGCTAACTCCACCTTTAAGCTTTGCGCCTGCTTGGCCCCAAAACTCTTGGGGTAATCGGCAATAATGGCTGTAGCAATAGAATCGGCCACTTTTAAGGCCCAACGCGCCTTTGGATCTGGCTGACTAGGCGAATAAACCCGCCCTATTTGCTTATAATAAGTCGCTTTGGCAAAAATGATTTCGGCCACAGCATCCTGTCCCTCATATTTTTCTTCCAAGGCAGTCAAAGCAGCCAAATAAAGCGAATCCTTGTCCGCATTAATAGATTGTGAATAAGTCCATTTTAATCGACGCAACTCAAACTGTAAGAGGACCAAAGGCGACTTTCTTTCTAGCGATCTGGCCACAATTTTCTGATACAGTTTTAAGGTCTGCCATTTATGCGAAAAGCTATCTCGGCTCTCAATTTTTTGCCCAACAAACTCCTGCCCAATGGTGAAAAATGCAGGCGATTCCACATAAAACTGATAAGCGGGCTGACTCAAATAGCTGTTCTCATTTTCAAAGAAATTGAGGGCTCTTTGGGCCAATAATTCATAAAGCGTAGGCTGCAAATCTGCATCAAAATCTGTCCGAGACAAAATGGGCGCAAATTGCTTCAACTCCAGTTCTAAGGCCGCCGGATTCGATAAAGAAGCCCAATACAAAGCAAAAGCCTGCTCCGTAATTCGCTCAATATCCCAAGTCCGAATGTCCTTGAGCTCTAAATCATTCACCTTGCTCCGATCCGAGAACTTATAATAATGATTGCTCAAATACTCATGATAAAGCTGAGCCACCATAGACTGCAAGAGCGCTTTTTCACTGCCCTCGGCCTTTTGCATCTCTTCTTCCAAGCGATAAATGGACTTCACTAAGCCGTCCTCTTCCAAACTGCCCTGAAACTTATTGTAATACAACAAGCCCTTGACATAATGCGCCGTTCGAGCCGGTCCAGCCTCTGCTTTTCGAATAATTTGCAGCAAACTGTCCGTCTTTTTTAGGGCCGATTCCGGCAAGCCCTGCCTATCTAAAGAGTCAATCTCTAGCCAGGCCTTTTCATAGTTTTGGGAAAACATCTGGGTACTAATTAAAAGGCTAAGCAATAGCCATAATGGGTATTTTTTCATTGGCTTCGTTTTTCGAAAAGAAATAAAGGGGATCCACTAGAAGATGCAACTTTTTTTGCAATAGTGGGCGCTATTTTCCTCCTTTTGTTTTCTTTAAGACTTGTTGTTTTGGGGCCTCCGCTGCGGCTTCGCCTTGCGGCGCTACGCTTTGGGGCTCGCAGGTCTGCTCGGCCCTTCAGGCTACACTTCGTTTCGCCTTCGGTCTGGCCCTGCGGGCCACCCCGCCGCATCGCTAGGCCGAATGGCCTTCGGCCATCCTTGGATAAAAATTCAAGCTAATTTTGCGTTTATAAATTAAAGTTACTACCTTTGTATAAACACAAAAACAAAGCGATGAAAGCATTAGCCATTTTTCTCTTATCCAGTTTATTTTTTGGTCAGCTAAATCTATTACAGATGAACCAACGAGAACTTTTTTTGGCAAAGCAGCAGCAGTATCAAGAAGATACAGCCCTTTATGAAGAAACCTTGGCCCAATATCAAGAACTATATTCACTTTATCAGGAGCTTCCTGCAGAGGATCCCGATCGCCCGAGCTTAAAGGCAGCTTTGCTCAAGACCAAAGAGGGCCTAAAAGCCTTTAAGCCGCAGCTCAAAATGGATAAGGCCAATTTGGAGCAGCTATTTTTGGCCCTTAAGGAAGAGGATATTCCCAAAACTGATTTTTGGGTAAAATTTGCCCAAAACGCTCGAAAAGTTGCTTTAAAAGCACGAAAGCTACAAGCCAATATTCAAAAAGACGAATGGGAGGAAACCTTATACCTCAATGATCTTTACATCAGCTTTTCTGAAGGTAAAAAGCTCAAAGTTTGCCGTCTGATTGCGGCAGATATTAAGGCTTTAGTAGAGCAGGCAGACAACAAGCCACCCAGTATATTTTTAGAAGAATTGGCCCAAATTTTTGAGCGTTATGATGCAGTAGAAAAGATTAAGAAGTATAGAGCTAAATCGCGCTTTATTGAGTCTAGCATTGCGCCTTATGTCCTTTCCCCAAACCAACTAGAACCCATTTTGGACCAAGCGCTGGCCAAAGATGACTTTTTGACGGAGGAGGAGTTGAAGGAGAAGGAAAAAGAATTGGAGGAGACGAGAAAGGAGAAATTGGCCAAAGAGGAACAACAAGCAAAAGAAGAAGAGGAATATTTAGCCCGGGTTAAACTAGAATTTGATAGTACTTTGTCGCTGGCCGATTTTATCTGGCAAAAGGCAGAGCTTTTAGACAGCTTAAATAGCTTAGCTAAAGCTAGCCAAAGTCCTATGGCTAAAGCACTAATTGAGGGTTTAATTGTACAGCTATCGGGAGCTCAACTAGGGCTTATTCAACTCAATACGATTGAGGATTGCTTTGCTCAAAGTTTAGCTAAGGTCAAAGTAGATAAGTCGCTTAGAACAGCAGAAAAAGAGTTAGGGTATGCATTTACCTTCTATCAATTTCAAGAAGAAATCAATGGTCTTGGCCTAAAAGTTAAACACCTAGGATTCAGCTACGGATTAACAGCATGGAAAGAGCAGATTCATCCTGCAATAAAATCCTTAGAAAAGCTTATCGCTTCAAAAGAGATCCCCAAACAAATGGATCGTATGCTTCTGCTTAAGCAGTTGTATTTTTTGGCCGAAATTGTTGGCCCTTTAGAAAGTGCTGTTCCCCTAGCCTTTGCCAAGGCTGTAGAAAAACTAGCTAAAGAAATCAAAAGAGCAGACTTACAGGCCGCCCTTTTAGCCGAATTAAGCCAGTTTGATGACAAAAAAATAGAGGCGCTATACTATAAAGAAGCTGTTAAACACAACTCCAAGAATTGGCGCAACCTAAGTGGTCGGGCACATACAGCTTTCCTTGCCATCGACTCCTACAAAGATGCTTTTAAACAAGCTACACTTCCTCCCAAAAGGAGCTTCTTTCAAAGAGAGCAACAGTTCCGTATTCACTTTGCTGCTGCTGAGGGCCAGGTCTATTCTATCAGCATAGACAGTCTTCTTATTCCAGCCACTAAACCAAAGCCTTATTTTAAAGCCGCTAAGCTAAGCATGATGCTCACAAAAGCTGGGGACAAGGCGAGTAGTAAACAGTATGTATTGCCATCTAGTACGCCTACTATCTTTTCTGTAGAAGAAAAAGGAAATATAATTACGGAAAGCAGTTCTTTTACGGTCTTAATTAGTGAATCATTGGCCCAAGATTTTTCCACGGAAAAACAAAAATATAAAGAACAAGCTACAGTAGTTAAAATTAAAGAAGCCATTGAACGAGACCCCACAGATGAAGAAGTTGTCACTGATAATATTGTTAAAGGCATTGGAGGCAAGAAGAAGACGGATTTTGTCATCAAGCAAAAAAAAGAAGAATATCTAATTCGAGAGGCCTCAGAGGGAGAAATGGATGAGCTAAAGGGCCAAATAGAGCCGGGCCAACAAAAGCAAAGTATAGCTCATTTCCAAATTGACCTCCAATCCCTTTATAAGGGCATAAATGATGCTGGAGATGAAATTATGAATGTATCATTATCTGTTCAGCAGAGCAGTATGTTTGAACTGATTAGCATTCAACCGCTAGACAAACCCTATAAAGATGTAATTATTAGCAAAAAACTTAGATAGTCTCAAAGCCCCAAACGGAAGTTTGGGGCTTTGTTCTTTTTTTGGCCAATCCCTGCAGCTTTTGTTTAATCCATGAGGGTTTTAACCCTCATTCATATATCATTGCGAAGCAATACCATCTGGCTGTAGGTTTCAACCTACAGTCAAAAGGGCCGAAGGCCCGCAGGCTGAGGGGCTGTAGCAGGGCCACCGAAGGCGGCAGACCAAGGCGGCGAAGCCGCCGCAGGGCCGAGCAGACCTGCGAGCTGCGAAATGGCCCGACCCGAGCGATAATTCATGAGGGTTTTAACCCTCATTTTGTATAGCTTCGCAAAGCGATACCGCTTTGCGCTGGGTTTCAACCTAGCGGAAGGGGCAGCCCCAAAAAAAGGAAAAACGATTAAAATCGCTCTTCCTTAGAAGCCCTTGTTATTTAAATAGGCGATAGACCTTTTGCAAGACATTGATGAGTTCGGCCTGCGGAAAAGTATCAAATTTGCCGTATTCAAAGTTGGTGTGGGTGCAGAGTTTTCGGCGGAGGGCCATAGCCTCCCAGCTCAGTTCAAACCAGTCTTTCATGGGGCCATCTTGGCCATAATTGATATGGAGTTTTTGGCCCAAAACCACCAAAAGCCGATAGAGGGCATCAAGTTGGGCGGGGCTGTATTTATGCCAATATGTATAGGTTCGGAAAGGCTGCGGCAAGATGGCCACCTCATTGGCCGGCACCTCAATTTTGCCGCCCAAAGCATAGTAGCGGCCATTTTTTTTCTCCAAAATGCCCCAGCTACAAAGCTCAATGCCAATATAAGATTGATTGACCAAAATGTTGTGTTCATTGGAAAAGCCCATGCGTTTGCTCAGGATATGGTGGGCCCAAGCATCGATTGGAATACATTGCACAATCTTTCCGTCGCTTTCGGCATTGCCCGAGGCGCCCCCTCTGCCGATGACAAAATGGGTGCCTACAGGGCCTCGGCGGTCGGCTTTCCAGACCTCTACGACCCGCTCGGGCCGCCCCCCAGAGACCGTATGATGCAAACAAACGCCAATTTTTTTGCTGCTGCTATGGATATACTCGCCGGGGCCCAAATCTAGATATTGGTCGACAATTGGGTCAAAAGCTTGGGGATGCTGGTTAATTCGTTGATTGATTTTGGCCCAGGTTTTTGGTCCAACAACACCATCGGCCCAAAGGCCTTCTTTTTTCTGGAATTTTTTGACCGCCTGCTCGGTCACGGCGCCAAAAAGACCATCGGCCACCAAAGGGTAGCCCAATTGACTAAGTTGCTGCTGCAGACTTTTGACGGCCTGACCTTGGTCATTTCTTCTAATTGTGGGATTGCTCATAGGGAAAGATTGAAGCTTAGAAAATCGGTTTTTTCCTAGATATCAACTTTTTAGCCTAGTTGGCTTTTGTTGGAGACTTTCTTTGGAGAGGGCCAAAAAAAAAGCTGCCGAAAAATCAGCAGCTTATCATGTTACCAGTTGATAATCATCTTTTTCTTTACTCGCCAACCTTGGCCTTGTCGGACCAATAGGCCAGGGGTGATTTTGGCATGAGGGGGGATTTCGCCATCTTGATAAATATCGGCAGAGGCCCGTAAATAATTTCGATGGTCGGTATTTACTCTAGCGAGCACAGCGGGTTCTAGACGCAGACTAAAGCTAGCTTCTTGGCTCTGTTCATCTACATACTCTAGTAGAAAAAGGCTGGTGGTGCTAGCTGTTTGGCTAATGTCTTGGCCATAAAATAGTCCATCTTTTGGATCGGGGGGAGCGTTGAGGTAGGCTTTCATTTTAGGTTTTTGAGGAGTAGGAGATGGCTCCGTTTTATGCTCTTGCAAAGGCCGTTTTTCTCGGTTTTGAGCGATTAAATCATCTTTCAGCCGTTCAATTTCCTGTTTATACCGCTTAATATCTTTCTCTGCACTTTGCAATCGTTGTTGATTGGCGGCCACTTCTTTTTGGAGCTGTCTATTTTTGTTTTGGAGCTGTTCTTCTGGGCTGGCAAAATTGCTTTCTTCTTCCTTCTTTTTAGCTGGTCGAACGGCGGCGCCAATAAATAGGCCCAACAAAAAGCCAATAGCCAAACCGCCGCTAATCCAGCCATAGGGTAAGCCCGTGGAGGCCTCTGCTTGGGCTGTCTTTGCCTTGGGCTTTTCGGCTTTTACTGGAGCTTGTTCTAGCTTAGTGAGTGATTGGTAGTAGGCTCGTTGAGCGGGCGCTGCCTGCAGCTCTTCTGGATGTTGAAGATAGTAGGCATGTATCTTTTCTATACTTTGGCAAATCAGGATTTGCGCCAGTTTTTGTTGCTCTGTTTCTTTTCGGAGAAGGGCAATTGTGGGCTGTCGAAAAATGCTATCCCATTTGGAGTTAGCGCTAGGGTAGTCTTTTAGCTTTTTAGCCCAAAAGCTACTATCTGTATTGGGCTTCCATTCGTGTAGCTTTAAGCTTTGGTAAGCGCCTAATAAAATATTATTGCCCTTACCTTTTCCTTCAGCGCCAAAAGATTGTCTAAAAGTAGTGCTGACATCGGCCAAATTAAAGCCATCAACCGAGCAATTACAGCTTGTTTTTATTTCTTCAATAATGGCTGTTTGTTCCTGTGGATTCCAGCTTGTTTTTTGGGCCCAAAGGCTAGCTGGGAGCAGAAAAGCAGCGCATAGCAGTGTTTTGTATTTTGACATAGGGTTATGGTTTGGGAGAGCGCTGGCCCTCAGGGCCAGCGCTCCATTGTATTTAGATGCGCTTATTTCCAATCTCCAGAATAAGGCGGTGCAGGGCCCCAACTAGGGGATAGAAAAAGAGGGTTTCCTCAATGAGGTCTGCGGGATCAGTGAGTTGGAGCCGTTCTCTAAGTCCGGCTTCATAGAAGGCCTCTAGATTATAAGAAAGGACCTGCTTGTAGTCTTGGATTTTTCCGACGGGGATACCTAAATCGGACCAGCGGAACTCATAGCCGAGGTCGAGAATAAGGTCGACGAACTCTAGATAAGACTTGAGGGCTCCTTCCTTGAAGTTCCGTTCTTTGTCCTCAATCATTTGATTATAAGTGAGGCGGGGACCAGTTCGATCTCCCAAGAGCATAGCGTGGCTAGATAAAAGAACGGTAGAAGAAATTCGCCCACTATTTCGGTTTTGGTGACGAAGAAGTTTGAGTCCGCCTTTACAAGTGGCCTCCTTAGGTTGGCTACTTACTCTTAACTCTAGGCGAATGCGGTCATATTCTTGTTGATAGACTCTTTCAAAGACCCGTCCGGCCAATTCTTCTAGTAATTCTTTTCTGGGGTCATTATCCAAATAGTCTAAGCTCTTGGAGGTATTCCCTGAGTAGAAAATATACTGCGGCATCGCTAGATCCTGAGCTTTCATCCAGCAGGCGGTATGGTATAAAATGGCCAAGTGGAAGGTATAGAAAGCAATACTAAAGTCTTCATCTTGTCGAAGTTTTTCGGCAAAAGAGAAGTGAAGGTCGGGATTTGTATTGCGGATATTGCCTTCTAGGGAGAAGAAAAAGCTATTGAGGTCGGCAGAGCGTCCTTTGGCGGGATCACTAAGCTGTTGGTATACGCTCATAAAGCGGCCTAGTTCGGGATTGGCATCTAGGTAGTTTTCTACTTGGCTAGAGAAGGCCTTGACAAAGCCATTTTCTAAGGATTGCTGTCTACCATAGCCATTACCAAAGAGGGTATCTCCGGCAAAGCGGAAAGAGGTATGGAAAGTAGGTTGTCCTTTTTCAAAAACTTGTACATCGGTAGTTCCTCCACCGATATCGATATTTACAGAGGGTTGGCTACCGATAGCGGTATCTGCATGTTCGTAGTAGGGGGCTTCAGATTCGGGCAGGTCGCTAATTTTGGCATTGGGGCCAAGGTAAGCTTTGGCGAGGTCTTCCCAATTTCGGCGGAGCTCACTTTTGCTTCTTCGGCTCATGCTAGAGGGGTAGAACCAGAGGAGTTCGACCTTATTGAGGTCGCCTCCATTGAGCAGCACCTTATTATGAATCATAAACATCAGTGATTCGAGGTAGGCGCGCACTCTTCTTTGGCCCTCATCGGAATTTCCGCTTAGGTCTCCCCATTTGAGGTTGGTAATGATTTTAGATTGGGGCAGGCTACTATCCTGTTCAAAATAGAGGGTGGGGTTATAGTCTAAATAACTTTGTGCGGCCTGCTGCCAGTTTAGGTTTTGGCGTTCTGTGAGCGCCGTTCTAGAGGGGAAGTGGTATTCTCCACCAATTTCTAGGGGAAGGAGCTCTTTGAGGAAATAACTATTGAGTTCTGGGAAGCTCAGGCGATACTCTTGGTTGTTGAGTTGGGCCAATTGAGCATCATTTTTCCCAATATCGAAGGTTTTGGGGTTACCATGCCCTTCCGAGTATTCAATATGCGTATTGGTGGTCCCAAAGTCAATGGCAAAGCTAAAGGACTTACTTTGGTTGGCTACTTTGCGCCATTTGGGCAAAATGATAGCGGGATAGCGGCCTTCTTGTACAAGCTGCAAATAATCAAAGGGTTCTTGTAGGGCAAAGTACTGCGAGCTAGCTAGAGCGCCAGTGCTGCCTAAGCTTCGTTTTTGTTCTTTTACATTTTGCAGGTGGACCTCTTGGCTCGCCTTAAAGAACTTGATTTCATAATCTTTATGTTCAATATCGACTAAACCGACCCGAAGATGCTTGGCTGTTTGGAGCAGCGGCATAATGGCTAGGTTGAGTTGGCTGCTCCGAATAGCGCCATCATTGTGCTGAGCATCAATATGGGGTTCTGCATTGCGGTAATAGATGCGCTCTAGGTTCAAAAACTGGTTGTTTTTGCTAATAGGCAGGCGCAGATTGACCTTAAAAGAAGAGCTACTCAGTTTTTCGATACTAAAGACGGGCCGCCCATCGGGCAGTTGCCGCATGAGGTCTTCTGGCTCGAAAAAGGAGAAGAACAGAGGCTTAATAGGGAGGGCAAAGTGGCGGTCTCCCAAAATGGCCTGTGCTCGGTCGGTAAGGTTAAAGTTGAGTAAATGCCCCATGAAGAAGCTATCTTGTTCGGCCTCAAAGGGCAGCTCGAGTAGATAGTCTTCTAGGAAATCAGAAATAGTGAGATAGGGGTATTTATTGTTAATATCGGGCAGCTGACGCTCTTGCAATGGCTTGTGGTCCACAGGGGGGACCTTGGTCTCAAAGCGCCAACGGCTGCCCATATAGAGCAGGCTCGCTTGCAATTTATCTTGCAAAAGAAGCGGCACTTTTTGGTCGGGATGCAGCTGACTATATTTTTGGTTGACCTCTCCAGGCTGGCTAAAGGATCCAATGGCAAAGTCGGTTTCTGCGCTGCTTTCTCCCTCTTTGCGTTTGTACAAAACGACATCGGGAAGAATTTCGATTTGGGTATTGGGGCCAGCAAAATTGGCGATACTATAACTGCGATCCATATCTTGGCGCAGGGTGTCCTCCAGTTTATTTTCTAGGGCCTTGAGCTCTTTAAAGAGGTCGGGATCGGTGCGGTTGATTTGGCGCAGGCTGACCTCCATGTATTTCCACATCAGATTGGCGGTTTGTTTTAGCTTAGGATAGCGATAAAACAATTGGTAGAGGTAGCGAATAAAGTCTTTTTCTCGCTTGTAGAGCGGACAAAAGCTATTGTCAAATAAACTATCTTCTCCAAAGACAATTTGTTGGCCCTGTTCTTTGGGGTCGGGAATATTAGGCGAAGAAAAGAATAGGGTAGAGGCGCAGGTACCGCCCACGGGTAGGTAGTTCCAGCGCAAGATATAAATATCTTGGAGGAGCGAAAGTCCCGAGTTTTGGGCCGAGTTCTTAATAAAGAGTTCTAAGGCATGGCCCAAAACGGCATGTTTGGGATTGCGGTTGAGGGCGGCAATATTATCTTCAATATTCCAGCGAACAATATCTACCTCCATGTTTCGGGCCCGCACATTATCATACTCAAAAAAGAGTAGGGCCACATCTAGGGCCTCGGAAATAAGGCGGTGGTGGATGCTGTTGCCATGCAAGCGAGAGGGATCTAAATCGGCCATTTTGTGCACCCGCTCAAAGGCATTTTCTGTGAGGTGGATGCGCGCAAAAGGCGAAGGGATAGAGGTAATGGCAATATTATGATGTTCCCCAGAAGGGTCCTTAATCTGTTCAATTTGGCTATCGTGCATTTTGCCCGTTTCATGCCAGTCGGTGCCTACCTGATTGGCCGAATGCAAACGCAGTACTTCTTCTTTTAAATTCATCTGTATCTATCTTGTGATGGTCGTTTTAAATATTGTTGTCCGCCCATATTGGCCCTTGGGCCAAAACGGCCTAGCGATGTGCAGGGGTGGCCGTCAGGCCAGACCAAGCTTTGAGCGCAGCGAAAAGCGAAGGGCCGAGCAGACTTGCGAGCCCCGAAACGTAGCGCCGCAGCTTGCTGCGGAGGCCCCAAAAAAATTAACCTAACAAACCCGTTTGGATGCGTTCTTTATAGAGCTCTTCGGTTCCTTGAGAGAGGAGGGCCAAGAGTTTTTGCTCGGCAGAGAGTCCGCCCATATTGCTTTCTACATCATTGAGGTAGCCCTCAAAAACGGCATAATCCCAATTCGAAGTTTTTCTGAAAAAGCCTTTCTTGAGCTGCTCGACCCCCACTACTTTGGCATCTAGGGCCTCGGTTTGTAGGTTGAAAGGGGCAAAGGCGCGGCTATTTTGGGCCAATTCGATGAGCCAATCCTGAAATTGAGTGAAATAAGGGTTGAGCCGATCGGCAAAAAAGGGCGCATTGATGAGGGAAGGGCTAAGCGGAACCCCCGTGCTGCCCTTGACAAAAGGATGGTTTTTGGTAGCTAGCGACTCGGCCAATTGGTTTTTGGCAAACAAAAGCGCATAGTACATTTTAATTAGATGTGGACCAATTTGTTGCCTGCTGCTGGCCGCAAGATTGCGCAAACTCAATTGGTCGGGATTGCTCTCATCGACCAAAAGTCCAAATTCTTTAAAAGAAGGCTGCAAAGCAATGCCCTCCGCATTGGTTTTCAGTTTGTCCTGAGGCATTTTGGCAAAATCAATAACGGCCAAAGCCGCCACCAACTCGGCAAAATGAGCGCGGTTCTGTTGGCTAGCGCCCCCTGGCTGATTATCCACCTCTTTTTGTTTGTCATCGCCCAAATAATAGAGGCTGTTAATGCCCCGAAGGTCATCGCCATAAAAAGAAAGGGCCGCCTTGGTCTTGCCCATAAAGGTGTTCTGAATGGGGCTGCCCGGCTTGCTTTCTACCCCAAAATAAGGGAGCATACTTAGGGCGCCCAAAGGGACCTGCTTGAGGGTGGCCTGCTTACTTTGATAGTCGCTATGCGGATGGCGGATATTTTTGACCAAAAGCGGAAAACCAGCGGCTCCCGTTCCGCCAAAAATAGAACTGACAATAAAAATGCGGTCATTATCCGAGACCATATTGACAAAGGCCCGAAAATCGGCCGATTCCTGAAATTTATTCAGCACTACGGTCCCCATATGCGGATTGCCCTTAAAGCCAATACTGAGGTCCGACTGCAAATTATTCCGCTCGCTATACAAGAGCTGAAGCAAAGAACGAGTGGCCGCATCCATGCTGTCAAACTCCAAAAAGTCTTTGAAGGTCTGCCGCTCGCCCGTTTGGGCACCCGCCCGAAACTCATTGCTCAGGCCCGCAATATCGCCATCAACTACCTCGGAGAGGCGGCGAATAGAGGTCTTGAAAAAACTACTGCCCGCAGAATGAGCCTTGTCTCGTATTTCCTGATAGGCATTGAGCAATTTGATGCTTTGCTCGACATTGCCATTCTCTTTGTCGGGGTCAATAATAATGGGAATCAATTCGCGGACAGGTAGCTCTACCCCCGCAGCAAGTAAATGGACCAGCGAGCGTAAAACCCGAGAGCCCGTTCCGCCAATACAAAATAAAAATAAACGATCCATGAATGAGGTTTTTAGTGGCCCTAAAGCCTAAAAAGGAGAGTGAAGTAGGTTGGTGGTCCGAAAACGGAAGACAAAGGTGCAAATCATAAAGACAACCACCGCATAAAGAGAGGTGATGGCCGAAAAGTAGACGTACTCGCTACTCGCATAGTCTAAACCCGCTTTGCTCATGGCCGATTGTGGCCAAAGCCAACAAATCAAAAAGCAGGTCAAGATGCTGAGCAAAAAACTCAAGCCCCAGGCTTTCCAACCCACATAACGCGCTTTGTCAAAGCCAAAGTAAAAAATGGCCGCTCCCAAAATAGGGATCAAAATCATGAGCAAACCCGCTACGCCATATATATTGTTGTCGTAAAGGTCATTGGTCATTTGTGAGCTGTAAATCAGCTCGATCACTTTTGCAAAAAATCCGTTCATTGTTTAGTCTTTAGTTGCTTACAGGAAGCTTTATTTGAAAATAGTAGTTATCCTCGCCCAATTCATTAAAGGCTTCCGAAATGCCAGAAACCCAATACTGAAGGCCCAAGGTTTTATCTAGTTGCTCCTTAATGTTACGGTCGTCTTCTGTATGGGAAGCGGCTACCCAGGCAGGCAACTGCTTTTTGAGTGCTAGTTTGATCTCAAAATTATCTTTGGGTAATTCCGAACTCTCTAAAATAAAAATATGGCTGGCAGTCCCCAAATATCGCTGGTCATTTTTATGAATTTCAGCAGTTGCCAGGGGCAAAATTTCCTTAATGCTAAAGTTCCCGCCAGCAAGGGCATAGTTTGCTTTGTCTAAAGCATAGGAAGCAGGGGCAGGCAATTTGCTCAAATCAATGGCTAGGGCCATCTCAAAGCTGCCGCTGCGCTTGTCTAGCGATGGCTTTTCTATGGCCTGAATCAATTCTTGCCCTCTTGGCCGAGAAAATTGTCCCGCCTTATAGCTTTGGCCCAAAACCGAATGATAATAAGATAGCCCATCTGGCTGGTAAAAAATAATCGCTTCCTCAAAGCCCCGAATGCTCTTTAAGTCATAATGCAAGTACATTTCTTGCAATTGAGCATTTTTGCCCAAAATACAGATATAGTAGGGCCGCTCTTCCTTAATGCTCGTCGGCCGATCCTGATAATCATAGTATTTGCCATCATATAAGGAGCTCATCTTGAGCAAAAGCAGGCCATAATCACCCCGCTCTCTCAATTTCTGCAGCTTCCCCTTAATCGAGTATTTCAATTTGGGAAAAGCATCCTTGGGGTTCTGTCGATTGACATCATAAATGAAGTCAGAGGCCAAAATGGCCGTTTTCCCTTCTTCGGTCACCTGCCGAACCGCCTCGCCCAACATTTCATCTAGCTTAGAAATACGGATGTTCCCCACTTTTATGGCCGTTTTACGGTCCATTTTCTGAATGAATTCCTCGTAGTCTTGCCCAATTTTATGCGGCTGATCATTGATAAAGTAGTAGTCGTTCTTTTTCCCCTTGTCCTCTATCCGACTCCCCAAATCCATCATGGCATCCTTAAAGGCCGTATTGCCCGTAAAATAGCCCATCATGCTGTTCGAGTTCTCTACAAATAGGGCAAAGGATAGGGCCGTTTTTTGCTCCGCTTTCTTAACCGCTTCACAACTGGGCAGCTGCTCGGCTTTTTGCCGAACATTGGCGTTCACTTTCTCTACCAAAGCCAACAATTGCGCACAATCCGAATAAGGCCCATTTGCCGATTGCGCTTGCAAATCTTGCCATTCTTCGGTAGTCACTTGCCCATCTTTTAGGGCTTTCCGAATAGCAGATTCTAGGGCAGGGTCTTCCCCGCCACCACAGGCCGTTAGGCCCAAGGCCGCCAATAAAAGGGGACTGTATTTCTTTAAGTTCATGGGAATAATTATATATAGTCTTTTTTGTTATTTTTTGGGGCTTCCCCTCGCTTCGCTCAGGTCGCTCCCTTGCAGGGCTCGCAGGTCTGCTCGGTCCTCGGCGGGCTGCGCCCGCCTCGGTCTGCCCCTGCGGGGCACCCTTACAGGCAGCTAAGCCTGCGGCGGCTCCGCCGCCTGCAAAACGCAATATCTTTTCCTCCCAAACTTACTGAAAAAATCAAAATTTTATTTGTTTCTTCTGTATTTTTACGCAGACAAAGTAAATTGGTCCTGATCAGGCGGCGCAGCCGCCGCGGCTGAGGGATGGATAGGGGGGCGGCGCAGCCGCAGACCCAGCTTTTGAGCAAAGCGAAAAAGCGCAGGGCCGAGCATCCCTGCGAGCCCCGACACAGCCCGACCCGCCCGCAGGGCGGGGCAGCCCCAAAACAAAAGAAATAAAACACAAATGAATAATGTACCTAAAATCCTCTCTTTTGAGTTGGACCAACTAGATGCCGATCAGATTCTATTGAGCTGGACCACCGAAAATGCCCATAGCATTCAGCTACAATCTATTGGCGATTTCCATTTTGAGCAGCAATATAAGGCCAGAAGAGACCCCAAAAAAACCTATAATTTTGTGCTCATTGCCCTCAATTTAGACTCTAATATTCAGACGACAGAACGGCTGCTGGTCTATCCAGCTCCCCAAATCCTCTCTTTTTCGCAGCAGTTTTTGGGCCAGCAACTACAGCTGAGCTGGCAATTGAGTGGGGCCAAAAAAATAAGCCTCAATGGCGAAGAAATTCCCTTGCAAAGAGAACAAATTTTGCTCGATCTGCCCGCCCAAACTCAATCTTATGAGCTCAAGGTTTGGGGCGAAAACCCCGGCGAATTGGTCCAACAAACCCTAGAGGTGGTGCCCCCTAAAAAAGATTATGGCCCCCTTTTGCGCAAAATAGCGCCCTGGGCCGCCGGCGCTCTGGGCCTAGGTCTACTGCTCTTTTTGGGCCTGCAATTTTGGCCAAAAACAAAGGCAAAAACAGCAAAAAAAGAACTGCAGCAGATTGCCAGTAGCTATGCCCAAGATTGTGGGCCAAAATCCCTAGAACAACTGCAAGACAACCTGCCCAAAATGCACCAACTGCTGCCCGAAGAACGCTATAAAACCTTTGCCTGCCTGCGCCAAGCTTATCCCCAAACCGATTTCACCCTGGCCATCTCCGAAACAGAAGGCCTGCTTTTCGAGTCGCTAGAAGAGTATTGTCTACGGCCCAAATTTGTACTTCAAGTAGAAGAGTTGCGCTGGAATAAAGACAGCAGCCGCCTGCGCATTTCCGCCAATAGCCAAGAACGCCTGCTGGCCGAAGATTGGCCCGAAGCCCAAGAAAAAGAAGCCCCCGCCAAAACAGAAGAAACGCCTAGCCCCAAGGCAGCAACTAGCGCCCCTTTGAGCAGTTTGCCCATTCAGTTTCAAGGGAAAATCAATGGCCGTTTGCGCCGTATCCGCATCCAAAGCCAAGAGAAACACGCCCAAGGAATTAGCTTTCAGTATAAGGTGTTTGGGCGGGCCAAAAGCCACCTAAAAGGGGAGCTCCGCTTTGAGGGCCAAACTGTAGAACTAGAAGGATTGGGCCAAGGAACCTACCGCCTAGAAGGCGGAAAACTCCTCTTCGATTTGCCCAAGGCAAGTCTAAAAGCATTGTAATTTCTTACTTAAAATAACCAACAGATGAAAAAGACCTTTTTTGGGGCCAGTTTGGCCCTTTCGCTATTGCTGGCTGGCTGTGCCAATGAACAGGCCGCCGAAATTAGCCAACTCAATGACCGTATCCGCCAAGATAGTATCCTGCTATCCGAAATGGGCCAAGAAATGACCGAAATCGATGAGGCTATTGAGCAGGTGCTAGATTATACCGCCGCCCAAGAAGGCCTAGAAGCGGGGGGCATTGACCTCTCTGATGCCTCTCAGGCAGAACGCCTAGGCAAAATTGAAGATATTATTAAGGCCAGCACCGCCAAAATTGAACGCCTAGAAGCCGATCTGGCCAAATCGCAATCCAGTTTGCTGAATAATGCTGGCCTGCGCAGAAGTATTGCGGCCCAGAAAAAATTGCTCTCCGAACAACAAGCAGAAATTAACCGCCTGAGTGGTAGAGTAGAAGAACTAGAGGTCGAAAATAGTACGCTCCGAGAAGAAAATGCAACTAAAACAGCCAAGATTGAGCGACAATCTAATGATTTGCAGGCCGCCCAAGCTAGTATCCAAGAAGCCGAAAACAGATTGATGCAGATTCAAGATCAAGTGAATCAGGCCCAAAGACAAAACCAAGCGGTCAATGATCAAATCAATCGAGAATATATGCAAATTGCCGCCACCCTCATCGAGATGGCTGAAGACCGTAAAGGCCTTTTTGGCAATGGCAAAAAACAACGCAAAGAGATGTGCATCAAAGCTATGCAGTACCTTTGTATGGCCCACCAAAGAGGGGTCTATCAAGCTATGACCGAAATCAATATTTTGCAGGGCCACAAAAAGCTAGGCAAATATGTCAAATACGAATCCTGTAATTCGGTGATGAATAAATAAGGCCCAAAAACAGAAAAGCCCTGCTCCTAAGAGCAGGGCTTTTTTTGTCAACAAGTTCAAGTTATTTTAACTCTCCCTTGCCCCAAAGTGCATAATTGCTTAATCCGCACTCCAAAAATTCCTGATATTTATCCGCATCAAAGACAGCGCCCACAGGGGTATTGAGGATAGTCTCATCGGGGGCCATCAACACATATAGCGGCTGAGACACTTGGCCAAAGTTGAGGCGCTCAAAGGCAGCCCACTTATTACCGACATTCCGAATCTTTTGGCCATCGGGAGCGGTAAGGGTTTTTTCTAGTTTTGTGCGATCATCTACATAGAGGGAAATGAGCACATATTCTTCATTCAGAATTTTATTGATTTCAGGCTTAACCCAAACCTGATCTTCCATCTTACGGCAGTTTTCACAGCCATAACCCGTAAAGTCAATCATGATAGGCAACTTCTGCTCTCTAGCATAAGCCAAACCTTCTTCATAATCGTGAAAGCAGTTTTGTAGTCCAGCAGGACAGTCGCAAGGATGATAGTAAGAGTAGCAAGCGGGGGGAGCCAATCCACTCATAATCGGAGGAGTGGCATAGGTGCCTGTTTTTTCATCTACCGTAAAGCCTAAGGCAAAATAAGTAGCCAAAGCAATGCTAAACAAGCCTAAACCTTTGCGGGGAAGGCTAATTTTAGCGCCTTTCATATCGTGTGGGAAGCGAATAAAGCCCAAAAGGTAAATCCCCATAGCAAAAGCTACCACCACATAAATCCCCAAGAAGGTTTCATATTTGAGCAGCTCCCAGTGCATGGTCATATCGGCCTTAGAAAGGAATTTGAAGGCCAAGGCCACCTCTACAAAACCCAAAACCACTTTCACTACATTCATCCAGCCACCAGAGCGGGGCAAAGAGTTGAGCCAACCCGGAAAGGCCGAGAAGAGCGCAAAAGGAAGGGCCAAAGCAGAAGAAAAACCGAGCATCCCCACAGCAGGAGCCAATTGGCCACCCTCTGCAGCTTGTACCAAAAGCGTCCCGATAATAGGACCTGTACAAGAGAAAGAGACCAAAGAAAGCGTAAAGGCCATAAAGAAAATACCTAGCAAACCACCACGGTCGGCCGCTCTATCGGTTTCATTGGACCAAGAAGAGGGCAGGGTAATTTCATAGTAGCCAAAGAAAGAAATGGCAAAAGCAATGAACAGAATAAAAAAGCTCAGGTTGGGAATCCAGTGGGTAGATAACCAGTTCAAAGCATTCTCTCCAAATACAATCGTAACAAACATCCCCAAAGCCACATAGATACCAATGATAGAAAGGCCGTAAATGGTCGCATTGCGAATCCCCTCGGCCTTAGATTGGCTGCGCTTGGTAAAGAAAGAGACCGTCAAGGGAATCATCGGAAAAACGCAGGGCGTCAATAAGGCAAATAATCCCCCAATAAAGCCAAAGAAGAAAATCATCCAAAGGCTGAGGTTGTCACTTTCTACCTCGGTCCCACAGTTCCCACGGGCTGCCGCAGCTTTTAAGCTGCTGCGAATATCAGGGCGATCAATGCCCGTCAATACTTTGTTCGGATCAATTTTGGGCGTGCTTGCCGCTGCGGCCTTAAAAAAGCTAAATTCCAAATCGGTAGGGGGCAAGCATTGCTCCTTATCACAAATCATATAGGTCAAAAAGCCCTCTAGGGCCTTGCTGCTGTCCAATACTTCTACCCGCTGTCGAATCTCTAGTTGGTTTTTGTATTTGGTCAGCTTCATATCAAAAAGCGGATCAAAACCAGAGACCTTATTTTTAGGGTCATTGGTGCTTTCTGTTGGACCAGAAAGTAGCTTGAAGTGATCGCCTTCTACAAAGTTGAGTTTGGTCGCTACCGGACCATCTTCTCCCTCCAAAAACTGCGAGTAGGTATGCCAGCCCTCAGTCATTTCTGCTCTAAAGATGAGCTCATAGCTGTTCCCTTCAATCAAACGCTTTTCATAGCTCCAGCTGATGGGCTGCCCCTCTACAGCACTACTATTTGGCGCTGTTTCTTCCTCTACAGTTACTTCTTCTTTGGGCGTTTCAGCAGCGGAATCTAGCTGGGCCGTTGTATTGGCCGCATCCTTTGCTTTTGGGGCAACTTGGCCCGATTTCCCATCTTCAGTAGACTCTTGGGCCGCCTTAGGCTGAGGCAAAGCCGCCAAGTCAATGTCAAATTCATAGTTGGTTGGAGGCAAACAACTTTGGTCATTACAGGTCATGTACTCTAAATAACCGACCAAGTGTTGCTGCTTATTAGGCGTGGCCACAGTCTTCAAAATCTGCAAGTCATTCTTATACTTGGTCACTTGCATCTCGAAAATCTCATCAAAACCCGATTTCTTGTTTCCTGGATCGCTACTGCTTTCACTGGCTTTTCCTACAGGCGTAAATTCTCCCTCCTCTATAGTCACAGAGGTGGCCACTGGCCCATCTTCAGAGGGCAAGTAGAGGGAATAGACATACCAGCCTTTTTCAATTTTGGCCTTAAAGGTAATGCTGTATTGCCCATTGCCTAGCGCTTTGGCCTCATGGCGCCAACGAACGGGCGTTTGGGCCGATAAACTGCCCAAAATGGCAAAGAGGGACAAAAAAGTAAATAGGGTCCTTAACATACTGATGGATATAAAAATATAGGAAAATGCTTGTTTTTAAAGAACTGTATGAAGTATAAACAGCCTTGCCAATCTCATTGGCTTTCGACAAAGCTAAAAAATATATCGCTTAATGGGCGTTAATCAAAGGTTAAGCAGAACTTTTGAGAATTGTAAAATTGTGATAATGCTTTTTTGGGGCTGCCCCTCCCTGCGGTCGGGTCGGGCTGTGCCGTGGCTCGCAGGTCTGCTCGGCCCTGTGGGGCTTTCACTTCGCTTCAGCCCCTAGGTCTGCGGCTGCGCCGCACCACTTTCCATCCCTCAGCCAGATTTAATCGCGCTGCTTTGGCTATAGTTTGTTATGAATTTTCTACTAGGCCAGCTATTTTTTAAGGGCATAGCCTTCGCTATGGCCGAGAAAAATAGAGCCGCCTACTGGGAAATTGCTACAAACTATAAAAGTGAGTGCGTTTAAATCTGGCTATTGCCTGCGGCGGCTTCGCCGCCTGTCCCCTCCAAAATGCCTATAGCCCTTCTAAGCGCCGAGCCGCCGCCGCTAAAGTCTCCTCGGTTTTGGCAAAACAAAAACGGACCACTTTGTTGTCAGGCTGCTCTTGGCTATAAAATGGAGAAAGCGGAATCACCGCCACGCCCTTTTCTATGGTCAACCAACGAGCAAAATCGACATCATTCAACTCCGAGATTTGGCTATAATCCCCCAACTGAAAATAACTGCCTCCAGAGGGCTCAAACTGAAAGGGCGTATCTTTCATAAGGTCCAAAAAGAGGTCCCGCTTGGCCTGAAAGAAGGCCGATAGCCCCAAATAAGTGCTGGGGTCTTCTAGGTATTCGGCTATGGCGTATTGTACAGCCGTATTGGCCGAAAAGACATTGAATTGATGGACCATCCTAAATTCTCGCATGAGTCGAGCCGCTCCCACTACATAACCCATTTTCCAACCCGTGCTGTGCAAGGTTTTCCCAAAAGAATAAGTAGCCAAGGTCCGATCTCGCAAAGCTGGATAGGAGAGGGCCGATAAATGCTTTTGCCCATCAAAGACAATATGCTCATAGACCTCATCACTCAATAGTATGATGTTCGTCGGCGCCAAAAGATCAGTTAGGGCCTGCATGTCTTCCTCCCTAAAGCAACGCCCAATAGGGTTATGCGGGCTGTTAATGATGAACATCCGCGTTTTCTCTGTAATCAGTTGGCCCAATTCCTCCCAATCTATGGCCCAATCTGGCGCTTTGAGGGCATAGGGTACTCCCTTGGCCCCAGCCAACTCAATGGCAGGCAGGTAACAATCATAGGCGGGCTCAATCACAATGACCTCATCGCCTGGGCGAACAAAGGCCATAATAGAGGAAAAGATAGCCTCTGTAGCTCCTGCCGTAATCGTAATCTCTGTAGCTGGATCATAACTGGCCCCATAAAGAGAGTCTATTTTTTTGGCCAAACGCTGGTTGAGCTCGGGCACTCCCGCCATGGGCGCATATTGGTTTTTACCCGCCAACATATATTTATGGACCAACTCTATCAAACGAGGATCTACGGGGTAGTTCGGAAAACCCTGCGATAGGTTGATGGCCTCATGCTTTTGGGCCAAGGCCGACATGACCGAGAATATAGTGGTCTCTGCCGATGGAAATTTAGAGGAAAACTGAATCATAGTTTCTTTTACTAAAGAAGATGAGGAGAGAAGGGGCCATTTAGGCGGCGCAGCCGCCTCAAGGAGCGAAGCGACGCGGCTGAGGGGCTGTAGCAGGGCCGCCAAAGGCGGCAGAGCCAGCGGGCGCAGCCCGCGCAGGGCCGAGCAGACTTGCGAGCTGCGCAATGGCCCGACCCAAGGCCGAAGGCCGAAGGGGCAGCCCCAAATAAAGGTCCCGAAAATAATAAGTTCTGCCTGTAATTACAAAAAAAAAGAGCCACCCAAAGGCAGCTCTTAGTGTATATAGTTGGTCGATCTTCTAACGGAATCCTCTAGGGATGTTGGGCATGCGCATATTGCCGCCCCCCGCTTGCATCTTACTCATCTGGAACATCATCTTACGCATTTGCTCAAACTGACGCAAAAACTGATTGATCTCCTCTACGCGGTTTCCGCTTCCTTTGGCAATCCGCTTTTTGCGGCTACCATTGATCACGCCAGGATTTCCCCGCTCTTCAGGAGTCATAGAAAGAATGATGGCCTCAATTTTATTAAAGGCATTGTCGTCAATGTCAATGTCCTTGGCAATCTTGCCCATACCCGGAATCATCCCGATCAAGCTCTTGAGGTTACCCATCTTGCGGATTTGGGCCAACTGCTTGAGAAAGTCGTTAAAGTCAAACTGATTCTTACGAATCTTCTTCTCTAGGCGCTTGGCTTCCTTCTCATCAAAGTCCTCTTGAGCCTTTTCTACCAATGAAATGATATCTCCCATACCCAAAATACGCTGGGCCATACGATCGGGGTGGAAAATGTCCAAGGTGTCCATTTTCTCTCCCATAGAGATAAACTTAATTGGCTTACCTACGGTGTATTTGATCGAAAGAGCAGCACCACCACGAGTATCCCCGTCCAATTTGGTCAAAACTACCCCATCATAATTGATGCGATCGTTAAAGGCCTTGGCCGTGTTTACCGCATCTTGTCCAGTCATCGAATCCACTACAAAGAGGGTCTCTGTAGGCTGAATCGCTTCTTTTACCGCAGCAATCTCCGTCATCATCTCCTCATCTACGGCCAAACGACCCGCAGTATCGACGATCACGACATCATATTTTCCTTTTTTGGCCTCGGCAATACCGTTTAGCGCAATCTCTACGGGGTTTTTGTTGTCCATCTCCTTGTAGATGTCAACACCCACCTGCTCGGCAACAACCGCCAACTGATTGATGGCCGCAGGACGATAAACGTCACAAGCAATCACCATCACTTTTTTGTTGCGCTTGTTTTTCAAGTGGCGAGAAAGCTTACCCGTAAAGGTCGTTTTACCAGAACCTTGTAGACCAGCAATCAAAACAATACCCGGATTGGCCTTGATGTTAATCCCTACAGATTGTCCACCCATCAATTCAACCAACTCATCCTGAACGATTTTAACCATCAAATCACCAGGACGTACCGATTTCAATACGTTGCGCTTTCCAAGGGCCTCTTCCTTTACTTTATCCGTAAAAGATTTGGCAATCTTGTAGTTTACATCGGCATCAACCAATGCACGGCGAATCGCTTTAACGGAGGTGGCCACATTGATTTCGGTCAACTTACCGTCACCCGAAAGGTTCTTAAAGGCCGCATCTAAATTATCTTGTAAATTGCTAAACATAAATATAGAGATCTATTTCTTCTTAGTTGAGATGGAGAGATGATTGGGGTTTAGAGGGGCAAATATAAGCATTTTTTATAGTTTTTTTAAATTTTTTTGGGGCTGCCCCGCCCTGCGGGCGGGTCGGGCCATTGCGCAGCTCGCAGGCCTGCTCGGCCCTTCGGCCTGCGGCCTCGGTCTGCCGCTTCGCGGCCCTGCTTCAGCCCCTCAGCCTGCGGGCGCTTGCGCGCCCTGTCCCATCCAAAACCCAGCTTTAGTAAACAATGGTGGCAAAGCCCTTAATCTCTTTCCTAAAGCCTCGGGCACCCGAAATCTGGACCTGCACCACATAAACGCCCGCCTGGCATTTGCGCCCATTGTTGTGTATGCGCCCGTTCCATTCGGCTCTGGGGTCTGTCGTCCGAAATACTTCTTCGCCCCAGCGGTTGTAAATCCGCATATCAAATTGCTCGATAAAGTCCAAATAACCCTCGCCCCGATAACCATCGTTTTTGCCATCATCATTGGGCGTAAAGGCATTGGGCAAGAAGTAGGTAATTTGCGGACTAATATCGACTACCGCCTGAGCCGTATCTGGGCAACCATTGCGATGATAAACCACTTGCTGCACCAAATATAAACCCGTATCTGCATAGTTGTGTATGGGGTTTTGCTGCAAGACCTGCTGTCCATCGCCAAAGTCCCAAGACCAAAGGTTGGCCCGCATCGACTGATCTGCAAACTGGACCTCTGGGTTTTGAAAGGAAATCTCCCCTGCATTAACCGCCGCAAAGCTAAAGCCCGCCACTGGCTCTTCCAAGATATCGATCTGGGCCGAAAAGCTGTCTACACAGCCCGCAGCAGAATTGACCCGCAAAGACAAGGGATAACTGCCAAAACTGCTGTAACTCAAATCAGGCTGAGCGGCATTGCTCCGGCGACCATCGCCCAAATTCCAACTATAGCTATAGCCCTCAATAGGGTAGGGGTAGCCCTCAGGCATAGGCACCGTAGAGGGACCGCAAAGCCGTAGCGGCTGCAAATCGACAGGGAAGATGGGCAGGGGCCGCCAATAGACACTATCTGTGGTCTGGTCCTGACAACCATTTTCATCCTCTACTTCCAATTGGACCAGATAATAGCCCGTGTCGGGGTAGTTGTAAAAATGGTCCACTAAAGGGTCTGTACTGCTATTGCCATCCCCAAAACTCCAGAAGCTCTGCGTTAAAATGCCTTCATTGCTTGGGACCGAGAGGTTGCGGAAACGCATGGCCCCAATTTCACAGGCATCATATCGACTATCAAAACGGGCCTCGGGCAAACCATTCGCCTGAATGGTATCATAGAAGGTCTGCTCACAACCCGAAGCCGTACGGACCAATAGGCTGGCGTAGTAGGTCCCGCCGTTCTCATAGACATAGTTGCTGTCAAAAGCAGTTGTGCTATTGCCATCGCCAAAGGACCAAAGGAAGCTGTAGCCCGGATAATCATTCAATATATTATTATCAAAGTTTACCGCTACGGGCACACAGGCCTCTGTCGAATGACTATTGACCGGAAAAACAGGGGCAGGGTAATAAGGCATAAGCTGTATACTCGTATCTCTACAAGCATTTACATCCTCTACAATGAGTTGGATGTAGTAGCTGTCTCTAGGCGGATAACTAATCACGGTATCCTGATGGGTAGATAAAACGGCGCTTTGCCCATTGCCAAAGTCCCAATCCCAAAGACGAAGGCTGTCTCCCGCTAGATTAGTCGTTGATTCTTGGCTAAAGAAGACCCCGGTGTATTCGCAAGAGTCAAAACTATAGCTAAACTGGGCATTGGGGTTTTCATGCACCACAATTGTATCGTAAAAGTCGCCAGTACAACCCGTAGGAGAAAGGATGTATAAATGGACCAAATACTCTCCAGGCTGTTGATAGAGGTAAGTGGGGCTAGCAGCAGTATCAGTTCCCCCATCCCCAAAGTTCCATTGGGTGCTATACCCATTTATCGGATAGGAGTTATTGATGAAGTTTATATTCAAAGGCTCACAACCCACACTATCACTGACATCTACGGCCACAATGGGCGCAGGATGCCAGGCTACGGTTTGTACAACCGTATCTCGACAGCTATTGCTGTCTTCTACAATGAGTTGGACCTCAAAGTCGCCAGCCAAATTATATAAATGGCTGGTATCTTGGGCCGATAAAATGGTCCCATCATCAAAGTCCCATTGCCAAAATTGCAGGGGCGTACCTGCGGGATTGGTCTGGGCCTGCTCATCAAAACTGACGGCCCCAATGACGCAAGGATCAAAACTGCTGCTAAACTGGGCCGTTGGTAGCTCAAAAATGTCTACGGTATCCAAAAAACTATCGGTACAGCCCAAAGGCGAAGTGATCACTAGCTCTATCGGGTATACCCCCGCCTGCGTATAAATATGGCTGGGACTAGCCGCCGTATCCGAGGCCCCATCGCCAAAGTCCCAAATGGTGCTATAGCCATTGATGGGATAAGAATTATTTACGAAGTTAATGATAGAAGGCCGACAACCACTATTATCCGTTAAGCTCACATCAATTACGGGCTTGGGATACCATTGAATGCTATCCGAAATCGTATCGGTACAGCCATTGATGTCTGTAATGGCCAATTGAACCGGATAGCTCCCCGCCAAAGCATACAAATGGCTACTGTTTTGGGTCGTTTCTAAGGTTCCATCCATAAAGTCCCAATTCCAACTGACAATAGCATCGCCCTGGCTGTTTGGGCTAGAGGCATCAAAGAAATCTACAGCAGCATATTCACAGCTATCATAAGTATAATTATAAGCGGCAGTAGGCCCTTCATAAACTTCTATGAATTGTGGCTGTAGGTCCTGACTGACACAACCCCAAGGCGAAACATGGGTCAAACTGACATCATATTGGCCCGGATTGGGGTAGGCATGGCCCACTGTTGGGCTCAGATTGGAGCTGTCCCCATCGCCAAAGTCCCAAATGGTCTGATAGGCTGGCGTAAAGGGATGAGAACTATGTGTAAAGGTCGCATAATGCGGCTCACAACCATTAGGATCGTCTACGGTAAATTGAGGAATAGCTGGTGGATACCAATCTACTGGAAAGGCAATTTGTTCCTCGCAACCATTGCTGTCGGTAACCACCAAATTGACCTGATATTGGCCCGCATTGGGGAAGAGATGGTTGGGGTTTTGTTGGTTGCTGCTTGTCCCATCCCCAAAGTCCCAATCCCATTGGGCAATGGTTCCTCCCCCCCCAATGGTCGTCGAGTCTATAAACTGTAAAGGCGGAACACCCAGATTACAAGAGTCAATAACCACTCCCCAATTAGGGAAAATTGGCGGATAGACCTCTACGGTAATATAAGCCGTATCGGTACAGCCAACTTGGCCCGGATTGGCTACCAACCAGCCATTATAAACATCGGGGCCAGGAAAAACAACAGTGGGACTTACCAAAGAAGAACTAGCCGCCGTCCCATTGTTAAGATCAAAACGCCATTCATAAGAAGTGATTAAGGTCTGTGGGTTAGCTGTGCTCTGATTGACAAACTGAAAAACATTATTGTCACATTGATTAACTAAAAAACCTTGCCCATCTGCTGTTACCGAATCGGCAAAGATGGATGCATTGACATTAGAAAAACAGGGCTCTACATTAAACTGAAAGTCTCTTAAGGTGCTGCTTAAAAGGTTGCCATTGGCATCAAACTCCGATACGCAAACCCCCACCACATACTGTCCGATTTGTGTGGGCGTTCCCGTCAGTAGGCCCGTATTGGGGTCAATGCTGAGGGCGGGGTTGGCGGGCATGGGGTTAGTTGCTGACAAGCCGGCGGAAAAAGGCACATTGACATAGGGCGGGGCCGCTGGGGGAGAGGGCGCGGGGTCTAATGAAGAGCCCCCCGTAGAGGGCGTACAAAGAGAGTAGCTAAGTGTATGCCCATCTTGGTCCGTGGCCGCATGGTCAAAAACTAGGGGCTGGTTGGCACAGATTACAATGGGCGGATAGTTGTTGAAAACAGGGCTGCTGTTGCAGGATAGCATGGCCGCTCCCGACAAAAATATGCTGTAGGTGGCCCCTACTGCACCCGGCTGCACTAGGTTATTGATGGTGTTGTTTCGGCAACAACGCTGATAAGATATATAATAGCCATCGGCATCATAGGGCAGGTTGATGCTGGTCGTATAGACCCCTTCTTCCACCTCTACACTACCGGGACTCACCGACAAACAGGGGTTGGTGAGATCAATTGGGGCGGTAGTAATAACAGGGCTGCTAAGACTTAACTGTTGGTACAATAAATTATTACTTCCTCTAAAAATTCCCAGGCTAGCGGGGTTATCAAAGCCGGCTTGCCCATTGATGGCATCTCGGTAGACCTTGAGGGTGAGGCGAATACTCATCATTTGGGTGCTGCTATTAAAACCTAGGCATTCATAGCTAATTACACCGCCCACAATATGCGTGGCCTGACTTTTTGGTCCAAATAAAAGCAGTAGGGCTAAAAAAAGTAGCGAAGAGAATTTCATTGATTTTGTTTTTTAGGAGGGGGAAGATAATTTGGGGCTGCCCCTTCGGCCCTTTGGGCCTTCGGGTCGGGCTCTGCGGGGGCTCGCAGGTCTGCTCGGCCCATCGCTTTTTTTCGCTTTGCTCAAAAAGCTTGGTCTGGCCTTCGGCCACCCCCTACCATCCCTCAGCCGAGGCGCTCTGGGCGGAGATGGCTCTGCTAGAAGGGGGCGGGCCAGCTTGGCCGAAGCGCAGTTGGTCCATTTGGCCACAATAAGCCCTTTAGGGCGCAGTTCGACGACCAGAGGGAGTAACCGATGTGCAAGGGCGCAGCAGGTCCATTTGGCCACAACAAGCCCTTTAGGGCGCAGTTCGACGACCAGAGGGAGTAACCGATGTGCAAGGGCGCAGCAGGTCCATTTGGCCTAGCGATGTGCAGCAGTGGCCCGCAGGGCCAGACCGAGCCAGCGAAGCTGGCGAAGGGCCGAGCGAATAGCGAGCTGCGGAACGTAGCGCCGCAAGGCGAAGCCGCAGCGGAGGCCCCAAACCATCAGCAAAATTTGCTCCTATATAGAGCAGCTGATGTAGATGGCCCAAAGAACTATTGCCCTAGGGGCGCTCGGAATGAACTGAGCTAAAGTACTTTATACGGATTGAGAATGCCTTTGGGGTCAAAACTCGTCTTAATATTTTTAAGTAGTTGTAGGGCAGTGGGCGCAAAAGCAATGTCCATATAAGGGCGCTGTACCAAACCGATGCCGTGTTCTCCAGAAATGGTGCCACCCAAACTAGTGGTCAGCTCAAAGATTTCGCGGATGCCCTTGGGCAGCTCATTTTGCCAAGCGTCTTCGCTCAATTGGCCCTTAATAATATTAACGTGTAAATTGCCATCGCCGGCATGGCCGTAGCAGATGGAGCTAAAGCCATATTTTGCGCCAATCTCCTTTACGCCCGCCAAAAGTTGGGGCAATTTGGCCCTGGGGACCACCGTGTCTTCCTCCTTATATATAGAGTGACTTTTTACGGCCTGCCCAACATTGCGACGGCTTTGCCAAATTTGCCGCTGCTGCTCCTCATTGTCGGCAAAAAGGAGTTCTATGCAATCAAATTGGTCCAAGACTTCCTGAATTTTCTCGCAATCGGCATAAAGGGGCTCTAGATAATGCCCATCTACTTCAATAATGAGTTGGGCCGCCGTTTCTTCTGGAACAGGCAAGGGGCTGCCGCCCATGTATTCAATAGCCCGATCTATAGCCGCCCGCTCCATAAATTCTAGGGCCGAGGGGGTAATTCCCGCCCGAAAAATAGCAGAAACGGCCGCGCAAGCCCCTTCTGCCGAGCGAAATGGGGCCAACATCAACAAGCGTTTGCTAGGCAAGGGAATTAGGCGAAGCACCGCCCGAACCACAATGCCCAAACAACCTTCACTCCCCACAATCAACTGGGTCAAATTAAAACCCGTCGAGTTTTTGAGGGTGTTGGCGCCGGTCCAAATAACTGAACCATCGGCCAAGACCAGTTGCAGATTGAGCACATAGTCCTTAACCACCCCATACTTTAGGGCGCGGGGACCGCCCGCATTGGTCGCAATATTTCCCCCAATAAAGGACCAGCCTCTGCTGGCTGGATCGGGGGGATAATAGAGGCCTTTTTCGGCTAGGGTATTTTGTAGTTCTTCCGTAATGACGCCAGCCTCTACCGTAACTTGCAAATTCTCCTCATCAATCTCTACAATCTGATTGAAGTTTTCCATGCTCAGCAAAACGCCCCCAGCTACGGGCAGGGCGCCACCCGCTAGGCCAGTGCCCGCTCCTCTGGGCGTGATGGGGATCTCATTTTCCCAACAATAACGAACAATAGCCTGTAATTCTTCGAGTCGGGCGGGTTTCAATAGGATTTCGGCCAGAAAACAAAGGTCTTCGGTATGGTCCTGTCCATATTGGGCCAAGATTTCTTGGGCGCTTGCTGCATTTTCGGGGGCCACAAACTGGGCTAAGGCCTCTTTTTCGGCCTCCGAAAGGATTCTTCTCTTGATGCTCATGTTTATACCGCTTTATATTATATGTATAATTAACGCAAAGAAAGAGATTATTGTTAAGTGGGTCAAGTTTAATCAACTTCCTAAGGCTTTGTTAAGAGTTTATGGACTCTACTTGCTTGGAATGTAGCCACGGAAGCTTACGGACATCTCAGATTGGCTCCGTGGCCGCCACGGAGGCTTACGGACATCTCAGATTGGCTCCGTGGCCGCCACGGAAGCTTACGGACATCTCAGATTGGCTCCGTGGCCGCCACGGAGGCTTACGGACATCTCAGATTGGCTCCGTGGCCGCCACGGAGGCTTACGGACATCTCGGATTAGCTCCGTGGCCGCCACGGAGGCTTACGGACATCTCAGATTGGCTCCGTGGCGGCCACGGAAGCTTACGGACATCTCGGATTAGCTCCGTGGCCACCACGGAAGCTTACGGACATCTCGGATTGGCTCCGTGGCCGCCACGGAGGCTTACGGACATCTCGGATTGGCTCCCTGCCTCCTTCTTCCAAGCCATTAACCCTCAACTAACAAAGGCTTAACATTAAATTAGGCCTTCAGATTTTCCTCCTCCTCCTTAAGGGCTTAGCTTTGTGCCAATTTAGGACAAAGTAGGCAAGCAATAGCTTACTATTTAGAACAACAGATAATATCCCTCTTATGAAGCTTTGGCAGAAAGATGGCGTGGCGGTGTCTAAGGAAATTGAACGTTTTACGATTGGCAAGGACCGAGAACTGGACCTCCTTTTGGCCAAACATGATGTTCGTGGAACATTAGCACATATTCAGATGCTAGAAAGCATCGATCTTCTAGGCAGCCAAGAGCTGCCTATTTTGCAGGCGGAACTTCGTAAAATACATGCAGAGATAGAAGCGGGGAATTTTGAGATAGAAGAGGGGATAGAGGATGTACATTCTCAGGTAGAGCTCTTATTGAGTCGAAGATTGGGCGATTTGGGCAAGAAAATTCATTCGGGCCGTTCGCGCAATGACCAAGTATTGTTGGACCTCAAGTTGTTCATTAGAGATGAGATTCAGGAATTGGTGGAACTCGTGGTTCCGCTTTTTCATACCTTATTACAACAGAGTGAAAAATACAAAGAAGTCTTATTGCCAGGCTACACGCATTATCAGGTAGCCATGCCTTCTTCTTTTGGGCTTTGGTTTGCGGCCTATGCCGAGAGTTTGGTCGATGATCTTTTAGTGTTGCAGGCGGCCTTTAAGGTAGCGAATAAAAACCCTTTGGGATCGGCTGCGGGATATGGTTCTTCATTTCCTTTGAACCGTCAGATGACCACTGATTTATTGGGTTTTGATAGTTTGAACTACAATGTGGTCTATGCTCAGATGGGGCGGGGCAAAACCGAGCGTTTGGTAGCTGAAGCCTTGGCCTCCATTGCGGGGACCTTGGCCAAGATGGCGCAGGATGTTTGTCTATATATTAGTCAGAACTTTGGCTTCATTAGCTTTCCGACTAGTTTGACCACAGGCTCGAGCATTATGCCGCACAAAAAGAATCCCGATGTCTTTGAGTTGATTCGGGCCAAATGCAATAAGATCATGGCCTTGCCCAATGAGATCATGTTGATCACGGCCAATTTGGCTTCGGGCTATCATCGAGACCTACAGATCATCAAAGAGAGCTTCCTGCCCGTATTTGCGGAGATTAAAGATTGCGTAGCGATCACGGATTATAGTCTACAGCAAATAAAGGTCAAGCAAAACATATTGGACCAAGAGAAGTACCGCTATCTCTTTTCTGTAGAAGTGGTCAATCAGATGGTTTTGGAGGGGATGACCTTCCGAGATGCCTATAAAAAGATTGGGGAAGATATTGAGGCGGGGCAATTTGAGCCGAGTCGAGATATTCAGCATCAGCATGAGGGCAGCATTGGTAATTTGTGTAATGATAAGATTGAGACCTTGATGCAGTCTACGCTCAAGGGCTTTTCATTCGATAAAATTGAGGCGGCATTGGCGGCCCTACTTAGCGATTAACTTTATATGGAGTTGGCGGAAACGTCAGCTCCTTTTTTTTTGTCAAATTTCTTCAAATAACAGCAACAGTTATGAATCCTAAGCAACTGGTTCAGGAAAAAATCAAAACATTAGGCGGATGGGTAAACACGCATGCGCATCTCGATCGGGCCTATACCCTTACGCCCGATAATTTCCAGTACAGTTATTCTTATCTCAAAGAAAAATGGCATTTGGTCGATGAGATGAAGCAGGCCGCCACGGTAGATGACATTTACCGCAGAATGTCGCAGGCCGTAGAGCTTTTTATTGAGCAGGGCGCGCAGGCCATTGGCACCTTCATTGACGTTGATGATAAGATTGAGGACAAGGCCATCAAGGCGGCCATGAAGATTAGAGAGAACTACAAAAACGACCTAGAGATTCGTTTTGCCAATCAGGTCCTCAAGGGGGTAATTGATCCCAAGGCTCGCAAATGGTTTGACATGTCGGTAGACTTTGTGGACATCATTGGCGGTTTGCCAGCCAAAGATTTCGGTCGAGAAGATGAGCATTTAGACATTTTGTTGTCTACGGCTAAGGAGAAGGGCAAACTCGTGCATGTGCATGTCGATCAGTTCAATACAGATGAAGAAAAGGAGACCGAGCAGCTAGCGCATAAAACCATAGAGCATGGCATGCAGGGCAAGGTATCGGCTATCCATTGTATTTCCTTGGCGGCCCATCCTCGTCAGTATCGGGAGCAGGTATATGAGTTGCTCAAGAAGGCGGAGGTACACATCATTTCTTGTCCCACGGCTTGGATTGACCACAACCGCACAGAGCGTTTGGCCCCCAGCCACAACTCCATCACGCCCGTAGACGAGATGGTGCCGGCGGGCCTCAATGTTGCTTTTGGCACAGACAATATTTGCGACATCTACAAACCTTTTTCTGATGGCGACCTTTGGACCGAAATGCGGGTCATGTTAGAGGCTTGTCACTTTTATAATGTAGAGGAGTTGGCCAAGATTGCCACGGTAAACGGCCTTAAAGCTTTAGGCATCGAGAAATAGCGATTAGTTATCTTCAGCCACCCAATTAGAAAAGCCGTCTCTGTTTAGGAGGCGGCTTTTGCTGTTAGGATTGATCCTATTATTTTGGGGCCCGCGGCCGTCTCGGCTATCGCCTCGCTTGGCCGCCGCTATGCTGCGGGGCTCACAGGTCTGTTCGGCCCTGCAGCCGCCTTTGGCGGCTTTGGTCTGGCGCTTTGCGCCACCCCTGCGCAGCGCTGGGCCGTTTGGCCTTCGGCCATGGCGGCTTTGCCGCCTGCTGTTCATCGCCTAGGGACAAGCCCCTAGGCTAATCCAATGGAGTCAGCCCTAAAGGGCCTCCACTGTTCATATAGCTGGCCTTGCGCTCTAAAGTATGGCGTTAACTTCATGAGGGTTTTAACCCTCATTTATAAGCATTGCGAAGCAATACCATTGTTGCTGTAGGTTTCAACCTACAGCTATATATATCCATCCTACAGGCCCGAAGGGCCGCAGGCTTAGGGATGGAAAAGGGGGCGGCGCAGCCGCAGACCAAGGCCGTCAGGCCGCAGGGCCGAGCAGACTTGCGAGCCCTGACACAGCCCGGCCCGCCCACAGGGCGGGCAAGCCCCAGAAAAATAAAAAATAAATAAACTTTAAGATATAACTTGCATTTGCGAAAAAAAGCCACTACTCTAGTCGTATCTAGTAACCGTAAATACTTTAGCGTATGGCTTTTAAATCTAAAATTAAGTTAGAAGAGCTAAAAAACTTGACCGAAGTGCAGTACATCAAGTTGATTGAGCGAGAGGTAAAACGGGCTGCTGCTTTTGGGCAAACTGGCGTTATCGTTTTATCTGATTATACTTTTAGTTGTGGTTCGCTAGGGACGTTAATTTTGCTGGGCAAATTATCTGGCTCCCTAATGAAATATTATAAGGGGCTAAAAACTGACCGAAAGGCAGAAAAAGACTTTGCCAAGGGAGTCTGTTATTTTCAGGAAGTAGAGGGGCAGCCGCCTATCATGCGCATTGCCTTAAATGACGGCAAGGGCAAGCCCACTAAAATGAAGAAAAATGGCAAAAAGCTATTTAAGAAATTGGGCTTTGCGGTAGACATCTTTAAGGGCGATTTGGGGCTAGAAGAAGTAGGTCTAGAAGCAAAAGAAATTGACCAAATAGAGGCCGAAGTAGAGCAAGAAAATGATGATCAGAAGATGATTAGCATTATCCGGGACTATAAGAAAAACTTTGCCTTGGTCGCCAAGAATGTCATTCCCATACTTAAGGCCAAAACGCCAGAAAAAATTGAAGAGCGACATTATCAGTTATCACTTCGATTACTAAAACTCTCTAAATCCCTGCAAGACAAACTGCAAGAAATTAGTGAGCAAAAACAGGAGAAATATAGCGCTTTTGTAGCAGAGGTAAAGGCCAAAGAGCCTCGGCTAATTAAGATTGTGGCTAATCTAAAACAGCATTTAAAAAACCGAACAGTAGAGGGGAATTTGGATGAAGTGCGGGGGGAACTCCACACTTTATTAAATGACTTAAACCAAAGTTCGAATAAATTACAATCACTTAAAACTGAACTTAAAACTAAATTTAAAGCCTATGGAATATCTATCTAAAATGAGCTTGCTTCTACTAAGTATGAGTGGCCTTTTATTGGTCAGCAGCTGTGGAGAGGAAACCCCTCAAAAAACTACAACTAAGGATAGTCAACCTGAACCTATCATTGAGGGCGATACCACTTGGACTGATGGGAAGATTACAGAGTTGTCTAGCAGCAAAATTGAAAATGACACAATGGAAGTAGCGCTGATGGTATATCATCCACAGAAAGAATCTAATGATGCGACTATAAGTATATATAAAGAAAGTTCAATATATAGTTTTGGTAGGAAAAGATTACTAAAATCCATCTCCACTTCTAAGCATTACTCTATAGTAATTGACTCTTTCCATGGATTAGACTTTTTTAATCCAAAAAATATTCCCATACAAGAATACGACTTAATAGAATACATGCCTAAAGACAACTATGCTTATACTAAGTCAATCCTTATGATAAGCAATACAAAAAATGATAGAGGACTTAGCTTTGACCCTAAAATCATCCCTGCTATAATAGAAAACGAATTCAATAAAAAACTAGATAGCGAGTCAATACATATAATCAGAAGGTCATATTTTCATATGAATGGCGATTACATATTTTCATATATTCAAAATGATACAGGATCTTATATGTTGGCTGATAGTATATTAAAAAAAATGGATTTATTACCAAATCAATTCATAGAATCTTCTTACCGAACCCGAATCACTAAAATAAGTCATGGACAGAAAAGAAAAAATATTATCGGAAATAAGTAAAATTTTACTTGCCTTCAAGGAGGAGCAAGAAAATTACAAAAACCTTGTACACAAGCTTCGCAAACAAGAAATAAGCAACCCTTTAGATAAAGAGTTAAGTACGCAACGAGAATTTTATGAACAACAATTAAGAGAAACTGAAGCCTTTATTTCTGTTAATGAAGAGCTTGTAAAGGTCCTTCAGAGTGAAGAACTTAGTGATATAACAGCCTCCAGAGTACTCGATGCATTCCAAGATTCCAAAACGGTTGCCGATACATATACCAGTGCTATAAAGCAGGTCCTCTCAACTATTTTTGACTTTAGTGAAAGCTCCTTTGATTATGCAAAATGCATCCTAGATAGTCTAGATTTATCCGAAAGTATTCCTTCAGAAGGAGGAATAAAAGGCTATGTTGTTGAAAAAATAACTAATAAGGCAACAAAATTAGTCCAAAATCATTTACCTCTCTTTGATGAGGTTATCGAAATATTGACGGCACTAGCCCCCTCTTCTCCAGCTGCAATTACTAAAGCGAGCCTCATTACGTCCTTAGAGTTAGACATAAGGAAAAAACTAATGTATGAAAAAACAGAAGATCTAAAAGGTGTCACTAAAATCAACTTACAACTCAAGAGTTTTTTAAAAAAAATAAATTCGGATGAATCCTTAAGCCTGCCTAGTAAATATATCAAATTTAAGGTTTTCATAGAGTCTATTCATGAGGCCTCAGAGAATTTGGAAAAGTCAAATCTAACATTGGGCGATCAGGTCGATCGTTTGATGAAAGCCTCATTACAAGAACTTTTTGAAAAATCCAATGTCTCTGTTGTTCAAATTTGCGAATATACAGCTTACGCAAATGATGGAAATGAATTAGATCGATCAAAAGTCATTAAAACAATATTTACAAATAATGATGATAAAATGAATGCTAAGATTTTTAGCATAGCATTTCCGGGAAATACGACTCAAGTTGTACCTACTTATGAGTTAAAAAAAGTATTTCCTAATATAAAAGTTTTTTATAGAGCGCAAAAAGGAGTAGTAGCAAGTACAGGAATTGATCAATATAACATTTCCAAGGACTACAACTCATCAATGACAAGGCATAAAGATGGGGCTGGTGATTTTAAAAATGGAATTCCCTCTATAGGTTCTGAATATGCCAACGCCCTAGCTAGAGAACGGAAAGAAGATGCCCTAAGAAGAGAAGAGCAAAAAGAAAAAATAGCTCTTCAAGCCAAAGCTAGAGCTTTAGGAGTTGATCCAACAAAAATACAAGAGAGCTCTCTTAAGGAGTTAAAAGAAATTATTGCTGAGCATGAGCTATTAGGTAAAATAAAAGGCTATGCAAATCATGCAAGAGGGTATGGAGTGGATGAAGAGATAGTTCTCCGACTCATTGCAGCTAGAGCGGAGGCTTCTAAATTTCATGAGGAAATTGCCAAGACCGATAAGTACAAGAAAGAAATTCAGACAAAAAAAGAGTTGAGTGATAAAAATGTTGCTTTTGGCCAGGACCTTCAACTGAATAAGACCTATCTACTCGGTAATACCTTTGGTATTTACAGTAAAGAGGAGAGCAGATATGAAAAGGAGTTTGGTGGAATTTTACTCGATAACTTTCAGGCTAAAATCAAGGAGATGGCAAGGCGAATAGCAACTACCAAGGCTACACAATTGATTTTCAGAGCTACTTTTAGACATTCATACAATGAGGGTACAGTTAAGGAGGTCTGCCAAAAATTGACAGAACGCTTAAATAAACACCTCAAAGAACTGAAAGGCAAAGATTTTCATCCTCTCAGCTATGTACTGAACGAAGTTAAACGCACAGAATCAAAAGATATGGCAGGTTACTTTGTTTTGCTTAAAGACTAAAGGCAACTTTCATTCTGCTAGTATTGCGAAGCAATGCCGCTGTTGTATGGCTGCTGCTTTCAAGCAGCAGCCACAGCTAGCAGGCGGCGAAGCCGCCGCAGGCTTAGGGATGGAAAAGGGGGCGGCGCAGCCGCAGACCCAGCAAAATGAGCATAGCGAATTTTGCGCAGGGCCGAGCAGAGCTGCGAGCCCTGACACAGCCCGGCCCGCCCATCGGGCGGGCAAGCCCCAGAAAAATAAAAAAACTGCCTTTGTAACTTTTCTTTGTGCAAACATTAACTAAGACAAGCAATCAATTCATGATTGTAAGTTAGTTAACCACCTTTTGTATGAAGTACTTAGTTTTCATTTTGAGTATTTGCTGCTCTTCCAGCTGTTTTTCTCAAGAAATTGATCTTCGGGAAATCGTAACCAAATTATTAGAACATAAGGGAGTTCAAGCTTATTTGAAAATAAATGAATCCCCAACTATACCTATACGGATATTTGATATGTCAGATGTTTTAGCTGACACGACTATTTTCATTCAAAAAAAAGTGGTTATTGTAACATCTAAACCAACTGGGTTGATTAACCTGAATATGGGGTATTTTAAAGAAGTATTTTTATCCGCTAAGTTTGAAGAAATAGATGAAAATACAAGTCTTATTGAAGGCGCATTTATCAGCTATGGCTGCCAACCTCTGAGCCTGAAATCTTTTTCTATAGTTTATAAAGAGGAAAGTTCAGAGATTGAGCTTGAGTGTTGTGGAGATGCAAGTTGGTAGTCTAGATGAAAGTAAGCAGGCCAAAAAATAAGCCTCGCTGCCTAGTTTTGCCCCTTCTTCTCAGCAAAACTGACGATTTGTCAGAAAAAAAGCCTTGGCACAACTTTAATGTTGCAAGATTGTATATAAAAATGTAGTTTAAGCGCCTAAAAGGGCTAAACCGCAACCCCATACAAATCCTTCAGTAAAAAATCGCTTTTTATGTTTGATCAAAATGAATTTAAGAAGTACGCTGTCAAGCATCTTAATATGGACAGCCTACACCTAGAACAATACGCACAGCAATCTACTCGCGGCATGATGCCTCGCATCCCTCAAATTGGCAACTTTACGCCCAATGTGATTGAGGAACGCCAAATGAATGTAGCTGCAGTAGACGTTTTCTCTCGCCTGATGATGGACCGCATTATCTTTCTTGGCGTAGGAATCAACGATTATGTAGCCAATGTGGTGCAAGCGCAGTTGCTTTTCTTGGAGTCTACCGACCCCAAAAGAGATGTGCAGATTTTTGTCAATAGCCCCGGTGGCTCTGTGATCGCAGGTCTAGGGATTTATGACACTATGCAGTATATCGCTCCCGATGTAGCCACAATTTGTACCGGTTTGGCGGCCTCTATGGGCGCTGTACTTTTGGCCGCTGGAGAAAAAGGAAAACGTAGCTGTTTGCCTCACTCTAGAGTGATGATTCACCAGCCTTTGGGCGGTATGCAAGGCCAGGTTTCTGATATGGAAATCTCTTACAAATTGATCAAAGAGCTCCAAAAAGAACTCTATGACATTTTGGCTAGCCATACGGGCCAACCTTATGATGTAATTGAAAAAGATTGTGACCGTGACAACTGGATGCGCGCCAATGCCGCTAAAGAATACGGCCTGGTGGATGAAGTACTCAGCCGCCAAAAATAAGGGCTAATTAACTGCCCAATCGTTCAGCCCATTGATGCCCCAGGCCTCAAGGGCTGAACCTTTTTATGTGAGCGCCTAGCCAAGAGGCAAGGCTAAATAATGAACCAAGAAGAATGTCTAAAAAACAAAAAGAACCCCACTGCTCTTTTTGCCAACGCCCCAAGTCTGAGGCCCAAATGCTAATCGCTGGCATCGAAGGCTATATCTGTGAGTTTTGTGTAGAGCAAGCCCATGCCATTATTAGCGAAGAACTGTTGCAGCCCAAAGGCGAAACATTTGACGCAGAAGCCCTGCCCGAACTGCTCCGCCCAATGGATATTAAGGCGCATCTGGACCAATACGTGATTGGCCAAGAACAAAGTAAAAAGATTCTGGCCGTTGCCGTTTATAACCACTATAAACGCATCCGTGAAGAAGCCAAACACCAAAAGAAAATTCAAGAAGAGGAGATCGTAGAGGTCGAAAAATCTAATGTGGTCATGGTCGGCCGCACCGGAACAGGAAAAACCCTGCTGGCCAAAACAATCGCCAAAATGCTTAATGTCCCCTTCACGATCGTCGATGCCACCGTCTTTACTCAAGCGGGCTATGTGGGCGAAGATGTGGAAAGTATGCTGACCCGCCTCTTGCAAGCTTGCGACTATGATGTGGCCGCCGCCGAAAGAGGAATTGTCTATATCGACGAAATTGATAAAATTGCCCGCAAAGGCGATAACCCCTCTATCACCAGAGATGTTTCTGGCGAAGGCGTGCAGCAATCACTGCTCAAAATGCTAGAAGGTACCGATGTTCTGGTTCCTCCTCAAGGTGGCCGTAAACATCCAGAACAAAAAATGGTGAAACTCAATACCAAAAATATTCTCTTCATCTGTGGCGGCGCTTTCGCCGGCGTAGAAAAAAATATCGCCCGCAGAATCAATAGCCAAGTCATTGGCTTTGCTAAGGAAGAGGAGGAAAGAGTGGACCGCGAAGATCTTTTGCAGTTCGTTAGCCATCATGACCTCAAGTCTTTTGGCCTTATTCCCGAATTGCTCGGCCGAATGCCCGTGCTCACTTACCTCAATCCCCTCGATCGCACTACTTTGCGCTCTATTCTGACCGAGCCCAAAAATGCCCTGATCAGACAGTATCAACGCCTCTTTGAACTCGAAGGGATCCGCCTCGAAATTGAAGAAGCTGCCCTCGATTTTATCGTGGACAAAACCCTAGATTATAATCTCGGCGCCCGTGGCCTCCGCTCTATCTGCGAAGCCATTATGACCGATGCCATGTTTGAGTTGCCCTCGCAAGAGGTCGATGAGTTTATCCTTACGCTCGATTATGCCAAGGAAAAACTCAGCAAACGCAAGCTAGCTAGCATGAGCGCCGCCTAATTGTAATTAGCCATACATTATCTAGAGATGAGTTTCTCCCCGCAGAAGCTCATCTCTTTTTTTACTATTTTTAGGGGCTGCCCCTCCCTACGCCTGCGGCCTAAAGGCCTTGTCGTGCTCGGGTCGGGCTGTGTCGTGGCTCGCAAGCCTGCTCGGCCCTGCGGGGCTTTCAGCCCCTAGGTCTGGCCTTCGGCCACCACTATCCATCCCTCAGCCTGCGGGCCTTCGGCCCTGCTAAACGCAAAAGATAGGGCCAGTTAAATGAGTTCAAGAACTTCTTTATTATCTTTGCTCCTCCTCATTACTTAATTTCGTTTTATGTCTACTTTTCAACGTTTTGCCTTAGTCATTCTAGACGGTTGGGGCCTTGGCCCAGACCCCCAGCGTAGCGCTTTGGCCCAAGCAAATACGCCTTTCATTAATAGCTTGTTGCGCAATTATCCCAATAGCCAATTGACTACTTTTGGGCAGGCCGTTGGCCTGCCCAAAGGCCAAATGGGCAACTCCGAAGTGGGCCATATTCACTTGGGCGCAGGCCGTGTGGTTTATCAAGAACTTACAAGAATCAATAAAGAAATTGTAGAGGGCCATTTCTTTGAGCAAAAACAACTCAAAGCCGCTATGCAAGCGAGCAAAGCCTCTAAATTGCATTTAGTGGGCCTCCTTTCGGATGGTGGGGTGCATGCCCATATCGACCACCTCAAGGCACTCTCCCAAATGGCCAAGGAAGAAGGCCTCGAAAAGGTATTTATTCACGCTATTACCGATGGCCGAGATACCGCCCCCGATGGCGGCAAACAATATATTCAGGAGCTAGAAAATAGCATCGCCCAACACCCTAGCCAAATCGCTTCTGTTATTGGGCGCTATTATGCTATGGACCGAGACCAGCGCTGGGAACGGACCCAAAAAGCCTATGCGCTCTGGACCCAAGGCCAAGGTACTGCCGTAAATTCTGCCCAAGAAGCTATCGAAAAGAGTTATGCAGCCGGCCAAAGCGATGAGTTTGTCGAGGCTTATTATGTGCAAGATGAAGAAGGCCAACCCCTGGCCCAAATTGAAGCGGGAGATGTAGTCATTTTCTATAATTTCCGCACCGACCGCCCCCGCCAAATTTGCCGCGCATTGGTCGAAGAGGCTTTCCCAAATGAAGGAATGCAGCCCCTAGATATTAGTTTGTATAGCATGACCCGCTATGACGAAAGTTTTCAAAAGACTCAAGTCATTTATGAAAAACAAGACCTTAGTCAAACCTTAGGCGAATGCCTGGCCCAGGCCGGCAAAAGCCAAATTCGCATTGCCGAAACCGAAAAGTATCCGCATGTCACTTTCTTTTTTAATGGGGGCCGAGAAGAGCCTTACCCCAAAGAAAGACGGATCATTATCCCTTCTCCTAAAGTGGCTACCTACGATTTGCAGCCAGAAATGAGCGCTTATCCGCTCACCAACCGCATTATTGAGGAACTCAAGGACCAAGAACCCGATTTCCTTTGTCTCAATTATGCCAATGCCGATATGGTGGGCCATACTGGCGTTTTTGAGGCCGCTATCAAAGCTGCCGAGGCGGTAGATGAATGTCTACAAAAGTTGGTACATCAGCTCATCCAACAAAATTATGGGATGATTATTCTGGCCGATCATGGCAATTCTGATTATATGATTAACGACGATGGCAGCCCACATACGGCCCATACCACCAACCCTGTTCCCTGTATTTTTGTGGCCAAAGATGTCGATAATTATCAAATCAAAGATGGGAGCTTGGCCGATATTGCCCCCACGATTTTAGCGGCAATGAACTTGCCCGTTCCCGAGCTGATGCAGGGCCAAAACTTATTGACAAACGATTAGAAGAGATGCCTTTAGCTGCCGCCAAAAAAGAACAAAATTTATATCCCCAAAAGGGCCGCCACAACAGCTACGCCTTTTTGGCCCTTAGCCTGCTGCTCTATTTGTTGGGTGGACTGCTCTTGCTATCTACCTATGGCCAATCGAGTCTCAAACAACTGCGAGAAAGCATTCCCTTTTATATAGAGTTGGCCGATGGAGCCAATGAGGCCGAGGTCTTCCGCTTCCAAAAGGAGCTGGCTAGCCAAGATTATATTAAAGAGGGGAGTTTGCAGTATATTTCTAAAGAAGAAGCCTTAGAAGAGATGTTGGCCGATGGCGACCTCAAAGAGGAAGACATTTTGGTCCTTGGCGAAAACCTTTTGCCCAATGCCATTAGCTTTCAGATGAAGAGCGAAGCTTTGGGCCAATATGCCAAACAGCTAGAAGCCTTGGAAAAAGAGGACTTTGTGGTAGAGGTAAGCTATGCAAAAACGCCTTTGTTGGGCGGAGAAGACTGGCTGAGCCGCCTGAGTTGGCTGAGCAGTATTTTTGTCCTCTTTTTTGTTTTGTTGGCCCTAACGCTGCTGCGGCATCATCTGCGGTTGCAGCTACTGAGCAACCGAGAACAAATTGAATTGCTGCAAATTGTTGGGGCCAATCCCGATTTTTTGCGCCGCCCTTTTTTGCAAAAAAGTATTTATAATGGCTTATATTGCGGGGCCTTGGCCAGCCTTGCCCTCTTATTGAGCATTTGGGCCTTGGGATTTTGGCCCTACCTCAGTTTTGGCGCTCTCCTCAGCAATAGTTTGTTGCTTTTGGCCTTTGGCCTGGGGATTTCCTGGCTAAGCAGTTGGTATAGCTTAAAAAAATATTTGGCCCAACCCCTTTCTTTTTGGCGCCAAGAACAAAAATAATAGCATGAGTAGAAGAACTAAAAAAGCGCAGCCAGAGCTGCTATATGGTAAAAAACATTATATGATGATGGGCGCAGCCGTTTTGTTGGTCATCGTCGGCTTTTTCCTTATGTCTGGTGGCGGAATGGAAGACCCCAATGTTTGGAAAGCCGAAGAAATTTATAGCTTCCGCCGAATTACGCTGGCTCCTTTTGTGGTCCTTTTGGGCTTGGGTGTTTTTGCCTATGCGCTATTTTTCCAAACGCCAGAAGATAAGGCGGCAGAGCAGGCTTATCAAGAGCAGTATCCTGCAGAAGAAATAGAAGCGCCCAAAACGATTTAGTCATCAGGCTGATAAGGGATTGGGGGCCCGCGGCCAGCTAGCTGGCCGCCGCTATGCTGCGGGGCTCACAAGACTGTTCGGCCCTTCAGCCGCCTATGGCGGCTTCGGTCTGGCCTTTGGCCACCCCTCCGCAGCGCTGGGCCGCTCAACCGTCTTTTCTCTTTTGGCCCTATTCTTTGGCGGCGGGGCTTCCCCTTTTAAGCGGTATTCGTCGCTACGCTCCTCATGCGTAGATAGTTCCCGCCCACCCACCCCTCTACGGGATTCCCTAGGGAATCCCTTCGGGGGGCGTTTGGGTGTTTTCTGGTCCTGAAGGCCCGAAGGGCCGTCGGCTGAGGGATGGAAAAGGGGGCGGCGAAGCCGCAGACCCAGCAAAAAATGCGAAGCATTTTTTGCGCAGGGCCGAGCAGACCTGCGAGCCCTGACACAGCCCGACCCGCCCGCAGGGCGGGACAGCCCCAAAAAAATAAAAAAGAAAACCGCAGTTGTCAAAGCGGTAAAAAAGGCATGGAAAACTACATCTATAACATCATTCTAGGCATTGTACAGGGCCTAACCGAATACCTACCTGTGAGCAGTAGCGGCCATATTGAGTTGGCCAAATATTTTTTGGGCTATACGCCAAAAGACAGCCTGACGCTATCGGTCGTTTTGCATGTGGCCACCGTGATTAGTACCTTGATTGTGCTTTGGAAAGAAGTGGCGAGGGTGCTCAAGGGGCTATTTCAGTTTGCTTGGAATGAAGAGCTGCAGTTTTCGCTCAAAGTGGTCATTTCTATGTTGCCGGCGGCGGTAGTGGGCCTCTTATTCGATGAGCAAATCGAGCAACTTTTTGAGGGGCAGATTATTTTGGTGGGGCTGATGCTTTGGCTAACGGGAGCTTTACTCTTTTTGGCGGATCGGGCAAAAATGACCAACAAAAAAGTGAGTTATAAAGATGCCTTTTTGATTGGTTTGTCGCAGGCCGTGGCGCTTTTGCCGGGGGTTTCTCGTTCGGGTTCTACGATTTCGACCTCCGTCTTGCTCAAAATTGACAAAGAAGAGGCGGCTCGTTTTTCCTTCCTCATGGTCATCCCCTTAATTTTGGGCAAGCTGGCTAAAGATTTGCTCAGTGGAGATTTAGAGCTAAATACAGCAGAGAGTCTACCTTTGTTGGCGGGCTTTTTTGCGGCCTTGATTGTGGGTGTTTTTGCTTGTAGCTGGATGCTCAACTTGGTCAAAAAAGGGAAATTGCTCTATTTTTCTATTTATTGCTTTGTTGTGGGAGGGCTAGCTATATTGGCCAAATTGTTCCTGGGCTAGTTGGACCAAAACAAAGCGAAGATGAGATTTGCTTATGTCCAGAAAGATATTGACAAGCCTATTTGTTTGCTTTTTTGCCCTAGGGCTTTGGGGGCAAAATGGGCCAAAATTTTGGTTGCCCAACGGCTCTTTTGAGGGAGCGCCCAGAGATGCGCTCAATCCGGAGGGTTGGGAAAGCAGCAGTTATAATTCTACTCCAGATATTTTGCCGGGACCATGGGGAGTGTATCAGCGCCCAACAGATGGCAATACTTTTATGGGGCTGATTTGTCGAGAAGACGGCACTTTTGAGTCGGTAGCGGCCAAATTGCCCAAGGCCCTAAAAAAAGACAAATGTTATAAATTTGAATTGGACCTCTCTCGTTCGCAGGCCTATGCGGGCTATACGGGAGTGGCCTGTTTTCGTTTGTGGGGCGCCAAAACTGCGGAGGAGCCTTTGCAGTTATTGGCCAGCTCGGCGCCGATTAGCCATTACGAATGGAAAACATATCAGTTTAACTTCATTACTAAGGCCAAATATTCCTATATTATTATAGAATGCTACTACAAAACGCCAACATTGCTTCCTTACCGGGGCAATATTCTCATTGATCGCTTTTTGTATTTTGAATATTGTGAACGCGCCTAGTTATGTCTCAAAAAATACTTGATGAATTAGCCAAAACGAGCATTCAGCTGATGCTGAAAGAGGCTTTTTATGGTCATTTTTTTTCTTCTTTATTGCGAGATGTTAGTCAGGATACTGAAAGCATGGCCCTGCGTTTGGGCGGCAGCCAAATGCTCAAGCTCTTGGTAAACCCTAGCTATTGGGAGGAAAAGCTCAAGGGGGCAACGCCCAAGCAAACCGCAGCACTGCGTTATGGGGCCATCAAGCATCAGATTTTACATATTGTCTTTAAGCACATTTTGCGGGCTAAGGATTTTGGGAACAAGCAACTTTATGGCATTGCTGCCGATTTGGCCGTCAACCAATATATTGATTCGGACCAATTGGAAGAGGAAGCTATACGTTTAGAAGATTTTCCAGATTTTTCGCTAGAGCGGGGCCAAAGCCTAGATTACTACTACAAACGCCTATCTGATGAATTAGAAGAGATGATGAATGGGGGAGGAGGTAGCGAAGAAAATGATGAATTTAACTCGGCCCAACAAAAATTGCAGGCGCTTTTAGAAGAGGAGCACCCTCATTTGGAGCAGCATGCTTTTTGGGATGATATTCAGCAGCAGAGCCCCTCGGAGCAAAAAATTATAGAGGCCTTTGTGAATGATGCTATCCAAAATAGCTTAGAGCGCTTAAAGACGAGAAATTACACGAATTTGCCGGCCCAATTGCAGGAGTATTTGGACCAACTGATGAAGAGTTTGCAGCCCAGCATTAATTGGCGCAGAACCCTGCGGCTTTTTGCGGCATCTAGTAGCCGAACCCGCATCAGAAACACGATCAAAAAGCCCTCTAAGCGCTATGGGACAAGCCCCGGAATTAAGATTCAGCGCAAACAAAAAATTGGGGTGGCCCTAGATAGTTCGGGCTCTGTCAATCAAGAAGAATTGCAGCTCTTTTTTAGTGAGCTCTATCATATCTGGAAACAAGGGGCCGAAATTATGGTGGTCGAATGCGATGTCGATATTCAACGCATTTATCCCTATAGAGGCAGAACGCCAGAGCTGGTCCAAGGGCGTGGCGGTACCCGTTTTGATGCCCCCATCAAATGGGCCAATGAAGATTATCGCCCCGATGCCTTAATTTATTTTACCGATGGCTTTGCCGCCAAACCCGAAGTCCGCTGCCGCATCCCACTGCTCTGGATGATTAGCCCCAATGGCTTGGGCACCGAAAATTGGGAGAGCCTGCCCGGCCGAAAAGTTAAAATGCAAAGCAAAGGCGGTTTCTAAATTTTTTTGTATCATTGAAAATGTAGATCGGCAAAACATAGGTCTACTATTGTACACCCAATTCATATCCTATGAAACAAATTTACTTACTCTGCTTTAGCCTGCTTTTTATGGCTTGCCAAGGCGATGCCCCCCAAACAGAAACAGCCGCTTTAACTAAGGAAAAACTGACTGGCGAATGGCTTTGTGTGGCGGGCAGCATTGATGGCAATAGCGAAGATGTGCTCTTTGTCGAAGATTCCGCCAAGCAACAGGCTGGCGCAAGACTCAAGTTTTTGGCCGAGGAACAACTCGACTTTGCCCTGCTCGAACAGTTTGGCCTGAATAATCCAGAAGCCTATAAAATTGAAGATAAGCAACTGATTATTGCTGGCGGACAACTCAAAATTGATGTGCTAGAAGCTAAAGAGGACGAACTGCAGCTCAAAATATTTTTTGAGGATAAAGATATTCGCATGCAGCTCAAAAAGCAGTAAAACTATTGGTCCTAATGACACCAATCGTAGAAAAAGTCTTTATAACGAAGACAAAGGGAGTCCGGAAAGGGCTCCTTTTCTCTTTGTGCCCTATAGGCCGCATCTAGTTTTACCGTAATGTAGTAAACCTCTAATGAGTTGACTCCCTCCAATTCATAAAAACTATCTAGCCGATGTACCAAGCTGTCAATGTCATGATGAAAGGGACTCTCTTTTTTCTCTTCTTCGGTTAAGCCCTCGGCCAAAATGTCTTTAGTTTGCCCCGAAGGCATAATCAGCATAAACCCCCCAATGCCTACGGCCACTACAATCAACCCAATTACTCTTTGCTCGGCCACTAAGCCCGCAACCAATCCCCCCAATACAAAAAGGACCAAAACCACCGAAATAATTTTACGGGTGGTCGGGTGCATGCTGCCTTGCCCCGTTCCCGCTTCAGGCTCCTCAAAAACAAACCCAATTACCGGAAGAGCCCGCAGGGTTTCCATCTCAAATTGTTTGGTAATAAAGGTTTCATCGGCCTTTTTTCCCTGTGTAACTACAAAAACAACAATGATAATCGGAATCAAAATTAAGCGGGGAATCCGTCCCTTATTGGTCCGAAACCAAATTAAACTAAAGGGAATCAAAATCCATAAAATCCGAATAATCGAATGCAAGCTGTAAGAGGTCTCGGCCCCATTCAAATCCGCACTGTTAAACATACAGCGAAGCAACCACCAATAAGAAGAGGCCGTCAGCCCCAACCAGTTGCCCAAAAAACTAATACTCACTAAGGGAACCTGGAAAATCAGAGCCACCACATTGACAAAAATAAATAGGGCCGTGGGCACCACAATAAACCAAATAAAAGACCCCACAATCCCCCGAGTAATCGCAATCGCACGGTCTACCCCACGCACCTCTAAGTAGTTGTTAAAACGAGAGATGAGGAAGAGCAAAACAATCAAAGCCACAAATAACCCCATCAAAAGAACAGGAGAGGTCAGTAGCTGCTGAACAAGGTCTAACCAAGATTTTAATAGTAACATGGACAAGGCTTTGTCCTAAAAGTACAAAAAAAAAGAGGCGATTCGCCTCTTTTCTTCTTGGAACTACTTCTTCAATTCCTCTTTCAATTTATCCTTGTAGTTTTTCCGAAATTTATTCACTTTCGGACTAATCACCGCCGAACAATAAGGATTCTTATTCGCATTCAAATTATAATAGTCCTGATGATAATCCTCGGCCGCATAAAAACGATCAAAGGCCACAATTTCCGTCACAATAGGGTCCGCAAATTCACTAGCCATTTTCGCTTTCACTTTCTGCGCTACCGCTTTTTGCTCCTCCGAATGATAAAAAATTGCCGAGCGATATTGGGTCCCTACATCATTTCCCTGCCGATTCAGGGTCGTTGGATTATGCGTAAAGAAAAAGACCTCCAATAGGTCGGCATAGGACAATACCTCAGGGTCAAAGGTAACTTGGACCACCTCGGCATGCCCAGTTGTTCCAGCACAAACTGCCTTGTAGGTCGGGTTTTCTACCTGCCCTCCAGCATAGCCAGATACTACTTTTTTGACCCCCTTGAGGTCCTGAAAAATGGCCTCTACACACCAAAAACAACCCGCGCCTAAGGTGGCCACTGCTAATCCTTCCATAGATTCTACCGTTTTGTCGCTTGCCCCAACTACAGCGGGGCTGTTGGCCGGCCTGCAAGCGTATTGACATAAAATTAGTACACTAACAGCCAACGAAAATAATGGTTTCCACATAGTTCTTTTCTTTTTAAACGAGATATTTTATCCTCCGGATGTTGATTTGGGGCTGCCCCGCCCTGCGGGCGGGTCGGGCTGTTTCGCAGCTCGCTATTCGCTCGGCCCTGCGGGCTTTTTCGCTTCGCTTCAAAAGCCCTAGGTCTGGCCTTCGGCCACTGCTGTCCATCCCTCAGCCAGGCTGGGCAAGCCCAGCCTTCTGGCGCCAAAAGGATTTTTACTACAATTAAACACTAGGGTAAACAAAATTAATTATTTTGTTGCTACTAGTGTTATTTTTAGCTAACTTTAGCTGTATTTAAAAATTTAGCGATGAGTAAATATCCTTTTCCCGAATCCTTTTTGCATTATATCTGGCGCTTTCAGTTATACGACAAGCGTTTTTTGCGCACGGCCGAGGGCCAAGAAATTCAGTTGGTTTATCCGGGGCATTGGAACCAGCATGCCGCTGGCCCCGATTTTTCTGATGCCCGAATTTATATTGGGGGCACCCTTTGGGCGGGGCAGGTGGAGGTCCACAAACGCGCCTCTGATTGGTTGCGGCATGGGCACCAAAACGACCCCAATTATGAAAATGTCATTTTGCATCTGGTCTATGATGAGGACCAAATTATTCGGCGGGCAGATGGTAGCCGTTTGCCTGCTTTGGCTTTGCGGGGACGCATTTCTCCCGCTCTTTTTGAGCAGGGGATGCGCTTGCTCGGCGAGCTAGAACAGCCCATTGCCTGTGGGCCACAACTTCCCCAAATCGATCCTTTAGAATGGTCCATTTGGATGGAGCGCCTAACGATTGAGCGCTTGGAGCAAAAAGCCGCCGCCTTACGCAAGCGCTTAAGCCATTGGCGAGGCGATTGGACCGCCTGTTTTTATGAACAGCTCATTGCTCATTTTGGTTTGGGCCAAAATGCCGAAAACTTTCAGCGTTTGGGGCAGGCTTTGCCTTATCGGCTTTGGCGAAAGTATCTGGGTCGGCCCAAACAGCTAGAGGCCCTCTTTTTTGGTCGAGCGGGCTTTTTGGCCCAAACAGAAGATGATTATAGTCAGGCTTTGGCCCAAGAGTATGCTTATTTGCAAGAAAAGGAGCTGCTCGGAACGGCTCTGCCCTTAGTCTGGAATTTTGGAGGCCTGCGCCCTTCTGCCTTGCCTAGTTTTCGCCTCATTCTTTTGATTGGACTTTTGCAAAAGGAAAATCTTTGGTCCAAATTTATGGAGGTGGATTCCCTAAAAGCTTTGCAGGCTTTATTTGGCGTTAAAATAAGTTCTCCCTATTGGTTGAGCCATTATCGCTTGGGGAAAGAAAGCCAGGCTCGCAAGCAGAAAAGCTTGGGCAAGGAGAGTATTCAGTTGCTTTTTATCAATTTTTTGGCCCCTTTTCGCTTTTTGCATGCTCAGGCCAATGGCCAAGAAAAAGAGATAGATTTACTACTTGATTTATTGGGGCAGTTGCCCGCAGAAAATAATCAGATTTTGAGAAATTGGGGGAGTTGGGATATTTCGGCCAAGGATGCCCAGCAGTCGCAGGCCCTGATTCAACTTTATAAGTGTTATTGTGTAGAGCGCCGTTGTTTGTCTTGCAGCATTGGCCACCGCCTGATTCGAAAGCAAGCCTTGGAGCCCTAAAACGGCCCAATTTGGCCGAAGGCCAAAACGGCTGAGGGATGGATAGTGGTGGCCGAAGGCCAGACCCAAGTTTTTTGAAGCGAAGCGAAAAAAACTGCAGGGCCGAGCGAATAGCGAGCCACGACAGAGCCCGACCCAAGGCCGTAGGCCGCAGGGGCAGCCCCAAAAAACATAAAAAAAAGGCACCCAACAAAAGTTGAGCGCCTCTCTTATTCTAGATCGCTAGAGACTAGTGATCGTGACCTTCGTGGCTTTCTTCTTTAGCTTCGCCTTCAGCGGGAGCAGCTTCACCCTCAGCAGGAGCAGCTTCACCTTCGCCTTCAGTTGTAGCTTCAGTTTCAGGAGCGGCTTCAGTGTTGCCTTCTTCCTGTGCTTTCTCACCACCTTCTTGGGTAGTTTCTTCAGTTTTTGCTTTTTCTTCCTTGGGAGCTTCTTCACCGCAAGAAGTGATAGCAAAAGCGAAAACCATTACGAACAATAGATTCAAAAATTTCATGGTTGGAATGTTTGATAGATCAAAAAAATGTGAATAGTCTGATTATATACAATAAGTGATTATTGTCTAATTTGTTGGCGCTTAGCGCTTTAGGATGGCCGAGACCTCTTCTCCATCGGGAGAATTGGCGTTAAATATGAGGGTCTTTTCGTCCCATTCTTTAATGGTCCAGGTTTCTGGAGCATCATCAGTATTGGTTATCTTAATGATGTTTTCTTCCTCGATTAGTTCATATTCGGCGGTAGAACTACCTTCCTCGTTAATCATATTAAGTTTACCATCCTTTTCGAAGATAAAGAGAAGAGCGCCTTTTTCAAAATTCTCGGTTTCGCCCTTACTTTTCGTTTGGACCACAGACCATTTGCCCAAAAGTGTTTTTTCGGCAGCCTTGGCTACCTCTTCTTTTTGGCTACTATCTTGCGCTACTTCAGCGCTTTTAGGTTCATTATCTTCAACTTTGGCGGTTTCATTATTGCAAGAAAAGATAGCCAAGCTAAAGAGTAAAAATAGAAAAGCGTGAAAAACCTTTTTCATTTGGTGTAATTTCTACTTGAGAATAAATTCAAGCTGGGTTGATTTAAAAAGCGGCTACAAAATTAAACAAAAGTCTAGTAAGCTATTTAAATCCTAGGTTAATTTTTGGTGTATTCGCTACTTTTTTTGGGCAGCCCTCTTTTTAGCCAAGAAAATTAGGAAATAATCGTTAAATTATTGACTTGAGGCAGCAGCCATTCTGCAATTTATTAAGTTTTTTTTAACAACTTAGCAATATGGATCCCAAACATCAAAAAAATTTAGATTTTCTGCAAGAGCAAAGTCCACTTTCAGCAGAAGAGAATGTAGAAATTTTTGATCGGCATAAATATGATTTGCGGCTTTCTTTGTGGGAGGCGCTTTGGCCAAGGGAAGAAAAAGAGGCTTTATTTCAAATTTATGAGGGGGCCGACAATGCTATGCAGCAGCGTTTGCAGGCTTTAGAAAAGTTGTTGTTATTTTATTGTCCCAATCCAAAGTTTAAGGCCGTTATCTTGGACCTAAAGCGGAGGAAGACCGTGAAAATTAAGGCCACAACTGCGGAGAATTTGCAAAAGTTCCGAAGGATTCCAACAAAAGCAGAAATTTTGCGATTTTTTGATGCTTTGGGCAGCAAGGATGAAGCTTTGGCGGCTCGTTTATTATTGGGCCTACAAGATTTTGGTCGAGAAGTAGCTCCTCAGGAGCGTTATATTCAGATGATGGCCGAGGCCGATGACATCGCCTTGGCCGATGCGGCCCTAACGCTTTTGGCCCGTATTCCAGGGGCTTTTGTTCGTTCTTTGCCGCTCTATCAGTTTTTGTTGCATCAGCCCAATCGGCGATTTCAGGTGCTCAAGAATTTGCAGGGGGCCAGAGGCCTAAATCCAGAGTTATTATTTAGTTTTTTCCGGCCCATCATTAGTGATTATGAGCGTTTGGCTCGCACAGATGGCATGATGAACGACCTTTGGCCAGAAATGCAATTGATTCGGAGCATTTTGTCCAATAATGGGGGAGGAGGCCGAGTCTGGCAGTTCGAGTCAGAAGTATTGAAGTAAAAAAAAGACCAAAGCTAAACTAGCTTTGGTCTTTGGTGTTTAGGCCTCTTCGCAGCCATCAAATAGCTCGTTGAAGTAAGCTTGTTTTTTTAGCTCATTATAACAGCCATTAAAAATAATCTCGCCCTTATCCAGAACAATCACTCGTTTACAGCGGGCGGCCAGCTCAGAAGAGCGGCTAACGGCCACTAGGGTCCAAGGTGCATTTGGCGCAGTAAGCAAATTCGTCAACATCCGCTTTTCTCTACTCTCTAAACCTACCAAAAGGTTTTCGGCGGCCAAAAAACGAGGATGGTCCACAATACAACGGGCCAATAAAATCTTTTTGATGGTCGATTGCGATAAGCCCTGTCCATCGGAGGGAATCATGGCGTCTAGGCCCTCTGGATGCTCCTGCAAAAAACGGTCAAGTCCCACCGCTCGACAAGTAGAAAGGACATCCTGGGCCGTAACATCTTTTCGCCCCATGGCAATGTTTTCTAGCAAATTGCCATAAAATAAATGCTCTTCCCTCAAGTAATCGCCCATATAAGAGCGCAAACTACTCAAATTGAGGTTGCGAATGGGCATTTGGTTATAATCAATGGTCCCCTTAAAGTTTTGGTACAAGCCTAGCAAAATTCGCAAGAGGGTCGTTTTTCCCGAATCGGCAAAACCCGTAATGCAAAGGTGCTCTCCTCCGCCCAACTCAAAAGAAATATCTTTGAGTACCGGCGGCATCAGCGGCTCTGGATGATAACTCATTTTGTGTACCCGAAGATGAATCCCTTTGTTTCCAACAATTTCCTGAAAATCAATCCCTTCTTCTTCTTCTAAAGGCAAATCCGTAACATGGGCAATTTTCTCAATGGCCGTCAGGACATCAAAAACGGTTTCCATGCTCAAAATAATTTTCTCCAAGGCATTGAGCACCATGATAATCATGATTTCTGCCGCAACAAATTGCCCAATGTTCATTTCATTCGAAATAACCAAGCCTCCACCCAATAACAAAAGGGCCAAGGTGGCGCCTCCCCGAACACCCACCATGCTCATAAACTGCTGCCGATAAACCGCAAAATGACTCTGCCGATGCTTGAGGTAACTCCCCACCAATTCATCGGTTTTTTCTAAGGGGTATTGGGTGCGCCCAGCCAACTTAAAGGAGCCCATGGTCCGCCCCAATTCCTCTAACCAATAGGCTACTTTGTACTTATATTTCGATTCTCTTAAACTACTGGCCAAACCTTCCTGATAGGTAAAGTATAAAATAGCCACCAATACAAATATTAAGGTTAGGCCAAAAAAGACAAAGAAAGGATGATAGCTGGCCAACAAAATTAACCCAAAGAGTATTTGTAATACAGAAGCTGGCAAATCAATGATGAGCTTAGGCACCCCCTTTTGCACCGATAAAGTGTCAAAAAAACGGTTGGCCAATTCGGGCGCATAAGCCTCCCGAATGCTCTCCATCTTGAAGCGCGGAATCCGATAGGCAAACTCAAAGGCCGAACGCGTAAATATCCGCTGCTGAATCCCCTCCGCAATCAATACTTGCATATACCGAGTGATCCCCACCGCCACACTAGCCCCGGTAATCAAAAAACAGAGGGTGTACCAACTGGTCGTGGTCTCTCCAATCGCAATGTAGTTAATGATCGCTTGTATCCCCAAAGGAATACCCAAACCTAAAAGGCCCGCAAAAAAAGCGTAAAAACTGACTAAATAAATATCTTTGCGGTCAAGGTATAACATCTTGCCTAGCCGCTTGAGCGGCTTAAAAGAAGGCTGAACTGAAGCCATAAGATGATTTAGAAGGGGTTGAAATGATAGTAATACTATCAAAAATACGGTTTCCTATTCCACAACAGCAAAAAAAAGCAAAGGTTTTTATGCTAGATCTAGATTTTTATCAAAACATTAAGAAGGAGTTGGCCAATGGGCAAACGGAATTGGTGGCGGTTTCCAAAACTAAACCCGCTGCCGCTGTTCAGGCGCTCTATGATCAAGGACAACGCATTTTTGGCGAAAATAAGGTGCAGGAACTCCTAGAAAAGGCCGAAAGCCTCCCCAAAGATATTGAATGGCATCTAATTGGCCACCTACAGCGCAATAAAGTGAAATATATTGCCCCTTTTGTGAGCCTGATTCATGCCGTAGATAGCCTCCGCCTCTTAAAGGAGATTAACAAGGAGGCCCAAAAAAATAACAGAATCATTCCCTGTCTGCTCCAATTTCATATTGCCCAAGAAGAGAGTAAATTTGGCCTCAATTGGACCAACGCTCAGGCGCTCTTAACCTCTGAAGCCTACGCCCAAATGAAAAATATCAAAATTGTTGGCCTGATGGGCATGGCTAGCTTTAGCGATAATCAGGAACAGGTTTTGGCCGAGTTTGGCCAATTAGCCAGCTATTTCCAAAGGCTAAAAGAACAGTTTTTTGCCCAAGATCCTAGCTTTAAGGAGCTCTCTATGGGCATGTCCGGAGATTATAAATTGGCCCTACAACAAGGCAGCACGCTTGTCCGTATTGGCTCGGCCCTTTTTGGCCAACGTTAGCAGCATGATGATTTGGGGCTGCCCACTCGCTTCGCTCGGGTCGGGCTGTGCCGCAGCTCGCAGGTCTGCTCGGCCCTGCAGCGCTTTCAGCGCTTTGGTCTGGCCCTTCGGGCCACTGCTATCCATCCCTCAGCCAGATTTAACTTCGCTGCTTTGATCATATTTAGCTATAGCCTGCGGCGATCTGCGCCTGCAACATCCTAAAATAAACTGCCATGAAAGAAAAACTATCTGCCGACTATTGGCAAAATCGATACCTCGAGCAAACTACGGGCTGGAACGCCGGCAGCTGCACCCGCCCTATTGCTACTTATATTGATCAGTTGGAGGATTTGGACCTCAAAATTCTTATTCCAGGTTGTGGCCATGGCCATGAGGCCCAATATCTCTACCAAAAAGGCTTTAGAAATATCCACCTCTGCGATTGGGCCCAAGAGCCACTAAGCCAACTCCAAGAAAAGCTGAGTGATTTGCCCGCTAGCCATTTTCATCAAGGCGATTTTTTTGCCCTGCAAGAAGATAATTTTGACCTCATTATCGAACAAACTTTTTTCTGCGCCCTACCGCCCAAACTTCGGCCCCAATATGCCCAAAAAATGGCTAGCTTACTGGCCCCCACAGGCCAACTTATTGGCCTGCTGTTCAATTTCCCGCTCAGCCAAGAAGGTCCACCCTTTGGCGGTAGCCTAGCCGCCTATCAACAACTTTTTGAGGCTTATTTTTCTTCGGTCCAAATAAATGATTGCCATAACTCCATTAAACCCCGAGCAGGCAAAGAGTATTTTGTGCAACTGCGGCCCTAAGGTTTGCCTAGCTCCCTAATATAAGCTATCTTTAAGGATCTAAAAGACCAACTATTATGCTTCGTTATTGCACCGCTTTTTGTCTCCTTAGTCTGCTCTTTTCTTGCCAAACTACTCCAACGGATTCTCCCTTGGACCAACAGCAAAGTCTAGAGTTAGAAGAGCTGCGCTCTTCTGCCGCAGAAGAAAAAACTAAACGAAAAATCAATTGGGCCAAAATTGATCTAGAACAACTGCCCAATATCTCGGAACAAAGCAAAGTTTTGCAAGAAGGCCTAAAGGTTTCTTTAGAAACAGAGGAAACTAATGAATCGCTAGTTTGTAGTATCTTGGACCAAAACGGCAGCTTGCAACAACAGTTTTTTCCGCCCATTCAAGCTGGGAAAAACCAAAAACTCGATTTAGATTTTAGCCAATTCCAAGCTGGCGAATATTATGTGGTCATCCTTGGTGAGGCAACCTACCGCCGTTTTTCGGTGGCCAAATTGCGCTAATACAAGATGCAGATACATATTATAGGTACGGGAAAGGTCGGCCAAGCGCTAGGCCATGCGTTTTTAAAGGCGGGGCATAGCATTGGGCAATGCTATAGCAGAACCCCTGAAAAGGCCCAAAAAGCGGCTGAGGCTTTAGCTGGCCAAGCGGTTTTTGCCCTAGATCAATTAGAGAATCAAGCGGGTTATTATTTACTGGCGGTGCATGATAGAGCCATTGCTGAGGTATTGGCCCAATTGCCTCAAAGTATCCGTAATGAACGACTGATTTTGCACTGCTCGGGGGCTACGCCATTAAGCGCACTGGCTCAAGCCAAGCAATACGGCATTTTTTATCCTTTGCAAAGTTTTCATGAGGGCTATTTACCCGATTTGGCCCGCATTCCGATCTGTTTGGCGGCTTCTTCTCCTGTTCTTTTGGAGCAATTAAAGGATTTGGCCAAATCGCTAGGCTGCCGCTATCATTTATTAGCAGAGGAACAATGGCCCGCTCTGCATCTAGCCGCCGTTATGGTCAATAATTTTAGTAACTATCTTTTTGCCATGGGCCAAAGCATTTGTGAGCAGGCTCAAATCGATCCAGAAATTCTTTTTCCCCTAATTTTGCAAAGCGCCCAGCGCCTAGAAGAAGGCCCAGCCAAAGGCTTTCAAACTGGCCCCGCCATCCGAGGAGACCAAAGCAGCATGCAAAAACATCAGGCCTATTTGGCAGAACATCAACCGCAGTTGTTGGCCCTCTACCAATTGTTGAGTCAACGCATTGAGGAGGACCTCTAAGGGCTGGCCCCACTTCTGCGGCGGACAGGGCGCGAAGCGCCCGCAGGCCTAGCGATGTGTAGGGGTGGCCGAAGGCCAGACCGAGCCAGCTTGCTGGCGAAGGGCCGAGCGAATAGCGAGCCCCGAAACGTAGCGCCGAGGAGCGTAGCGAGGCGGAGGCCCCAAAACAGCAGCGAGCCCCGAAACGATAACAAGGCCTTCAGGCCGCAGTTCGACGACCAAAGGGAGTAACCGCCGAGGAGCGTAGCGAGGCGGAGGCCCCAAAAACTAGCCATCCAATAACAACTTTTTATAGGCAATAATGCCCGAAAGGGCCACGCCCGGAATCCCCTGCCCCGGATAAGCCGTGTCGCCACAAAGGTAGGCGCCCTTCTCTAGGCGAGCATCCAGCATTTGCCAGGGCTTAATCTTGAGAAATTGAGGATAACCGCCCACAAAACCAAACTTGCGCTGGGTCCAGCTTTCCCAGCTACTAGAAGCCGAGCTATGCCTGTACAAAACCTGATCTTGAGCAATATAGCCCTGCTCGTCCAAGACCTTTAGGATCTCTTCTTCTAGGGCGGCCTTGTCTTTAACGGGCCGGCGGGCGGGGTCTGGAATATGCGTAGAAATGGAGGCTACGCCCTGGCCCAAAGGCGCTCGATACCAATCTATGGGGTCCGAAAAACTGAGGAAAATACTCTGGCTTCCAATCTGAGAAAGTGGCTGTTTGAGATGTATTTGGTGGTGCAAAACAGGGGAATCCTCTCGCCGCTTAAAGCCTATGCCCATCTGAAAAGCCGAATTGAGCTGTGGACTTTGCAACAACCGCTTTTTATAGCGCTGATGTAGCTTTTTATTGGGCCAAATATCGAGTAAATTATTGATAGGAATGCCCGAAATCAGGCGATCAAAAGCCATTGGGCCCTGATTAGTCTGCAAAATATATTGCCCATTTTTGCGCTCAATCTGCTCTACTTTTCGCCGCAAATGAAGCTGCCCGCCTTGGGCCTCAATATAATCGCAAAAAGGTTTGACCAGTTGGTAGAGGCCTCCATAGACATAATAATTTCCGAAAAGCGTGTAGCAAAGCGCCGTGGCCCCAAACAAAACATTGACCTCTTCTAGGTAATTTTGGGCCGTAATGAGCAGCTGTTCATTGACAAAAGCCATGAAATCGGGATTTTTGTCTAGCCCATATTGTTGCAGCATCTTTTTCATCGAGCGAAAGGCGAGTCCCGCAAAAGCCAACTGCTTGGGCCGAAACCCCTTGATCATAGGGCCCAAATCTCGCCAAGAAGAGGGCGGAAAACTCTGTTGCTGCAAGGAGGTTTCCCAAACAAACTGACTAATCGCATAGGCGCGCCGCCAAAAAGCTGCCTGCCCTTTTGGGCCAAAAATGCGCTCGGCCTCCCTAATCCAATCCTCCAAATTGGCAAATCGCTCTAGCTGCTGCCCATTTTTTAGCCGAATTTGCATGGGCCGATCCAAAGGCTTCATATCAATTTGGATCGCCGTTTGCTCTAAAATATAGCGCAAAGGCATATGCTCGTCTAAGCCCACTACAGTGGTGGCCCCGGCCTCAAAAATAAAGCCCTTACGATAATAAGAACTTGTGCAACCCCCAGGCAAATAATTTTGTTCTATAATATGAACAGCATGCCCATCCTTGGCCAAGAGCGCCCCCGCAGAAAGACTCCCCATGCCCGAGCCAATAATGCCTATTTTCATTTTCCTGTTAATTTTTTTAACTAGTCTAAGTAGTATTTTAAACAAAAAAAAGCAAGGCCTGTTTGAAAAGGCGTCAGAGATCTATACCTAATTTCCCAAAATGCGCAAACTGCCTATTCTAAATCAACAGATTCTCTTAGCTTTGTTGTTTTAGCTGGCCCCAAATTTTAAAGGCGAAAAGCTAAACAAACCGTAAAATTCAGTCGTATCTAACGACAAAAAAAGTAGCAGAGCTTTTTCTGAATTTTTTATCTGCCTATTTTTTCAGAAGTAAATTCAATCAAGATGAACCAATCCGTAAAAACACTCACTGCCGAAGAGCAGGCCCTATTTGATGAAATGGGGGACCAACATATCCTTAGCTCTATCGATACGCCTATGCGAGAGGATGCTTTTTTGCTTTCCGATGAGGAAAAAGTAGAGCAGATTCAAGCCTATTTTAAGGCTATCATGGAAATTATGGGGCTCGATCTCAACGATGACTCCCTAAAAGGGACCCCCTACCGAGTGGCTAAAATGTATGTTAAGGAGATTTTTAGTGGCCTCAATCCCGCCAATAAACCCAAAATTGCCCTTTTCGAAAATAAATATCAGTATGAAGAAATGCTGATCGAGAAGAACATTTTGCTGCAGTCTACCTGCGAACACCACTTTTTGCCCATCTATGGCAAGGCCCATGTAGCATATATTCCCAATGGTAAAGTGATCGGCCTCTCAAAGATTAACCGATTAGTGCAGTATTATGCCAAACGCCCGCAGGTGCAAGAACGCCTAAGCCGCCAAATCTTAGAAGAGCTCAAAACGAGCCTAGGCACCAATGATGTGGCCGTTTATATTGATGCAAAACATATGTGTGTCTCTACCCGAGGCATCCAAGATATATCTAGTAGTACGGTAACAACCGCCTACAGTGGTCAATTTGAAAAAGAGCAGTTCCGCAAGGAGTTTTTAGCTGCCATTCACCATGATGTCCGCTACTAAATGTTGCTCCTTACAGCTAGATGTTTATTGTTGTAGGTCCTCTGGGAAGAGGGCCTTTTTTTTGGGGGCCTCCGCAGCAAAGCTGCGGCGCTACGCTTCAGGGCTCGCTGCTCGCTCGGCCCTTCGCTTTTTCGCTTTGCTCAAAAGCTCGGTCTGGCCCTGCGGGCCACCCTTCCGCATCGCTAGGCCTGCGGGCGCTTCGCGCCCTGTCTACCGCAAATATAAAGGACCCACTAAACAACTTCTTTCCTTAGGCTGTTGTATAAACATCAAAAAATCTTATTTTGACCTGATCCAATTCAGTAGACTATATGCAAGCAGATTCTAACGCTAAAATTATCCTCACCGCCGATGGCTCTCACAGCCTAGAGTCGGCAAAGTTTGCCGCCAGTTACCACTCTACACATGGCGCCATCCAAGAAACCGATACTGTTTTTATACAAGCGGCCTTGGCCCATCAACTCACTAAGGGGCCAGAACAATTAGCTATTTTAGAAATTGGTTTTGGTACCGGCCTAAATGCCCTCATGAGCTATTTGTATAGCCAAAAAGAAGCCCCCCAATGCCAAATTCAGTATTTGGCCCTAGAGGCTTATCCCATTTCTAACGAAACCGCTGCGGCCCTTAATTATACCCAAGAACTAGCGGCCCCAACTAGCCAAGCTACTTTTCTCGCTATGCACAGCCAGCCCAACCGCTGGCAAACCCTAGCCGAAAACTTTAATTTCTGCTTGAATATTCAGCGTTTTGAGGACTTATCGGCCCAAAATGCTTTTGATATTGTCTACTATGATGCTTTCTCTCCCAATGTGCAAGCCGAACTTTGGGAGGAACCCATGCTCAAAAAGATTTATGAGGCCATGCGCCCCGGCGCTTGCCTCACGACCTACTGCGCCAAAGGCGCCTTTAAGCGATTACTCAAAAGTATCGGCTTTAGGGTAGAAGCCCTGCCTGGCCCAAAGGGCAAAAGAGAAATGACCAGAGCCTTTAAGGAGGCCTAAGCAAAAAGCCTTGTAGAAATGCAAGGCTTTTTTCTTGCCCATTCAATAGCTAAAATACTGTTCCGAGCTTTGCCATTGAAAAGTATTTCAGTCTAGTGAAAATATAAGATCAAGCTTCTATCTAGCGCACTGACTAAATTGCCTTTAAGGCATTCAGCCCAAAAAAGGCCCAAAAGAAGGCCAAAAAAAATTAGTTTAACGCTATAAATCTCTTACCTTTCTAAGGCATAGCATACTACATTCTACTACGCATACACACTTAATAATTTACCCAATTATCTTATGGAACGGAAAACCATTATCCAGTGGAGTATCACAGGAGCGGCGGTCCTCTTTTTTTTGGTCGTCCTCATCTATACGATTGACTATATTGCTTTTCGCGATGACCGTATCAAAAATAATTTGGCCACCAGTTTCTGTGAGTGCACCCTAATGGAAGCGGTCCAAAATGGCGATTATGAACTGCTCGAAGAAGGCTTCCAATATGCCACTGGCCTAAATCCCTGCTTTGCGGAGGAGTTTGAACCCTACAAAAAAGGCCTTTCTGATGCGCAAAGAGAGTTTTTTCTCCAAGATTTAGAGAAGCGAATCTTTAAGCGTTGCCCGCATAGCGCAGAGAAAATTTTTCAATAAATTGGAGCTGCCAAAGCCGCCCAAACGGTCCCCGGCCTAGCGCTGTGGAGGGGTGGCCGAAGGCCAGACCAAAGGCGAAACGAAGTGGAGCCTGAAGGGCCGAGCAGACTTGCGAGCCCCGCAACATAGCGCCGACGAGCGCAGCGAGGCGGAGGCCCCAAGACCACAAAAAAAATTCATACCTTAACTTATGCGTTACTCTGCTCAAGAGCAAAAAGAATTATTTGAGCGCTCTAAAGCGCTCTTGGCCCAAAAGCCATTGCCTACAGAAGAGGCTGTTATTCAGGAGCTAATTGCCCTGATTACTTATCATGAATGGCGCTATTATGTGCTCGATCAGCCCCTGCTGAGTGATTATGAATATGATCAGTTATTTCGAGAATTGAAGCGCTTGGAAGAGGCGGCCCCCCAATGGGTTTTTCCGCATTCGCCCACGCAAAGAGTGTCTAGCGACCTGACAGAGGGCTTTCTGACGGTGGAGCATCTGACGCCTACGCTTTCTTTGGAGAACTCTGAAAATATGGAGGATCTTCAGGATTTTGAGCAGCGTCTTCGCCGTCTTTTACCCGAAGATTTGGCCCAAAATGAACTGGCCTATTGTGTAGAACCCAAGTTTGATGGGGGAACAATTGTGTTGGTTTATGAAAATGATCAGTTGGTCCGTGCCGCCACTCGCGGAAATGGAGAAAAAGGCGATGAAATCACGGCCAATGCCCGCGCCATTGCTAGCATTCCCTTACAGGCCAATTTTAGTAAATACGGCATCCAAAAAGTGGAACTGCGCGGAGAGGCCCTGATCCGAAAAGATCGTTTTGAGCGGGTCAATGAAAAGCGTGCCGCCGCTGGAGAGGCCCTTTTTGCCAACCCCAGAAATGCTGCAACGGGCTGCCTTCGCCTAAAAGATCCACAGCAAGTAAAAGCCCGATCATTAGAGGCTTTTGTCTATCAAATGGGCTTTGCGGTTAATGCCGAAGCCGAAAATGTTTTGGACCAATTTGAGAGCCATTGGGATATTTTGGCTTGTTTGGCCGACCTAGGTTTTAAGGTCCCAACAGCCGATAAAGAGCGGGCGCTTTGCCCCAATATTGCCGCCGTAGGCGATTTTTGCGCCCAATGGGAGGCCCAAAGAGAAGATTATGCCTATGAAATTGATGGCATGGTGGTCAAGCTGAATAACTTGGCCCTACAAGAAATTTGCGGCTACACCAATCATCATCCCCGTTGGGCGATTGCCTATAAATTTACGGCCAAAGAGGCCAGTTCTGTCCTCGAAACCGTAGAGTATCAGGTGGGCCGAACGGGGGCTATTACGCCCGTGGCCAAAATTCGCCCTGTCGAGTTGGCTGGGGTGACCGTGAGCTCGGTTTCTCTACATAATGCCGAGCAAATTGCCGAAAAAGATTTGCGCATTGGCGATCATGTGCTGGTCAAAAGAGCGGGAGATGTGATTCCCCAAATCGTTAAACCCCTAGAAGATTTGCGGACAGGGGAGGAGCAGCCTATTGTTTTTCCAAGCAATTGTCCCGTTTGCGATTCTTTGCTGGAACGTCCTGAGGGCGAAGCCGTTTGGCGCTGTATCAACCCCGATTGTGAGGCCCAAATCCTAGAGCGCATCAAGCATTTTGTCTCTAAGGGAGCCATGGATATTTCTGGTTTTGGCGCCGCTTATGTCGAGAAGTTTTATGAGGAGGGCCTGCTGCATGGCCTAGCCGATGTTTACCGCCTAGATTATGAAAAAATTGCTCAGTTCGAGGGCTTTGGCCAGCGCTCTGTCGCCAAATTGCAAGAGGCGATTGAGGCCTCGAAAAACCAACCGATTTTCCGCCTCATTTATGCCCTTGGCCTGCGGCATGTCGGTTCGGGCAATGCCAAAATTTTGGCGGCTGTGGTCTCCGATATCCGAGAACTCAAAAATTGGAGCATCGAGCAGCTCAGCGAGTTAAAGGATGTGGGCCCAAAAATGGCCCAGTCGGTCTATGATAGCTTTCAATTGCCAGCCATCCAACAGTTATTGGAGGAGCTAGGCGAATTGGGCCTCAACCTCAAACAATTAGAAGAAGAAAAACCCCAAGAGGGCCCCAAAGAAGGCCCCTTTGCCAATAAAAAGGTCCTGTTTACGGGCAGTTTGCAAGAGATGAGCCGCTCGGAAGCCAAAAAACGCCTGCTGGCCGCTGGGGGCATTGCCGCCTCTTCGGTCTCCAAAAATCTAGACTTTTTGGTGGTGGGCGAAAAAGCAGGCTCTAAACTCAAAAAAGCCCAAGATTTGGGCATCAATATCCTTACAGAAGCAGAATTTTTAGCCCAACTAGACGGGCAGTCGTAAAACTTATAATAATCATGAAACAACTAGCTGATTACTACGCTACTATTGAAGCGGCTATCCAGAAATTGGGCGTAGATCCCAAGGTTTGCCGCACCGACAAAGAAAACCGCTGGCATTTGCATCGTGGCAATGCCCAAGTTGTGGTCCTCCTCAGAGAATCGACCACTTTTGAGCAGAAAAAACGCCCTAGCCTCGTGATCGTTTCGCCTATCGTGGTGGTGCCCGCAGCTATCGAAGCCCGCCAAGAATTGATGGAACTGATCCTCAAAACGAACCACCAACTCATTACCGAGAGCTTCTCGATGACCAGAGAACAGGCCGGCCATGAGGTGGTTTACCTCAGCTCTACTTACTTTATCGAGGAGATGAGCGTGGAGGAAATTGAGTATTCGCTAAGCAGCCAGAGCTATTTTGCCCTGCAATTTACTAGCCTGCTCAGAAAGCGCTTTATGGGCATTGATGATAAAGAAACAAGCAAAAAAGAACATACGCCTTTCAAATTAGATGATGAGTAAGATCTAGTTTTTTGGGGGCGGCCCCTTCCGCTAGGTTAAAAGCCAGCGCAAAGCGGTATCGCTACAAAATGAGGGTTGAAACCCTCATGAATTACTGCTCGGCCCATTGCGCAGCTCGCAGGTCTGCTCGGCCCTTTAGGACCAATAAAAATGGCCCATAACAATTTGTTATGGGCCATTTTGCTTTATAGGCGAGTATCATCCAAATACTCTTGTCGGTTGGGATAATCCGTAGTAAAATGTAGCCCCCGACTTTCTCGGCGGATAGCCGCCGAGCGAGTGACCAAATAGGCCACGGTAATCAGGTTGCGCAGCTCGCAAAGCGCAGGCGAAATTCTACTTTTGTTATACAGTTCTTCGGTTTCTTCATAGAGTAGGCGCAAGCGAGAAAAGGCCCGCTCCAAACGCAGATTAGAGCGTACAATACCCACATAACTGCTCATAATTTCTTTGAGCTCTTTCATACTTTGGGTAATGAGGACCAATTCTTTGGGGTCTTGGCTGCCTGTGGCTTCCCAGGCGGGAATCCCCTCTTTCCAGTCCCACTCTCCTAGTTTTTGGTCCAGATCCTTGGCAATGCGATCGGCAAAGACGAGGCCCTCTAGCAAGGAGTTGGACGCTAGGCGGTTGGCCCCATGTAGGCCCGTGCTGGTGCATTCGCCGCAGGCATAAAGGCGATGGATAGAGGTTTGTCCCCAAGCATCGGTTTCAATGCCGCCACAAAAGTAATGGCAGGCGGGTACTACGGGAATCATCTGCTCAAAGGGATCGATACCGATGCTTTTGCATTTTTCATAAATATTGGGAAAATGGGCCAAAAAAGCTTCCTGCTCCAAATGTCGACAATCTAAATACATGCAGTCAGAGCCACTATTTTTCATCTCTTGGTCAATGGCTCTAGCTACAATATCACGAGGGGCCAAAGATTTTCGGGGGTCGTATTTCTGCATGAATTCTTGGCCCTCGGCATCTTTTAAGATGCCTCCAAATCCACGGACGGCCTCAGAGACCAAGAAAACGGGATTTTCTCCAGCGGGATTATAAAGGGCGGTAGGGTGAAATTGCACAAATTCCATATTTCGCACTCTTCCTTTGGCCCGATAGGTCATGGCCATGCCGTCTCCTGTGGCAATCGTTGGGTTGGTGGTCGATTTATAGACCTGTCCCGCACCACCAGAAGCCATAACGGTGGCTTTGGCCAAAATGCGCTCCGCTCGATTAGTTTTTAAGTTGAGGGAGTAGCAACCATAGCACTCAATATTGGGACTAAGTCGAGTGACCCAACGGCCCAGATGATGCTGCGTCAAAAGGTCAATAGCAAAATGATGCTCTAAGACTTCAATATTGGGGAGCTCTTTGGCTTTGGCCAGCAAGGCCCGCTGAATTTCTCGGCCAGTGATGTCTTTATAATGCAAAATGCGGTTTTCAGAATGTCCGCCTTCTCGACCCAAATCATACTGTTCATCCTGCTTTTCTTTGTCAAAGCGAGTGCCCCAGTCAATGAGCTCGCGCACTCGGCTAGGGCCTTCTTCGACCACAATCCGAACAATTTCCTCATCACAGAGGCCATCGCCAGCATCTAGGGTGTCTTCAATATGCTTTTGGTAAGAGTCTTTCTGATCGTCCCAAACGGCAGCTACTCCCCCTTGGGCATAGCTAGTATTACTTTCAGAAGAGATGGTTTTGCTGAGTACGGCAATACTTATTTGGGGCTGTTTTTGGGCCATCCGAATGGCAAAGCTGAGTCCAGCCACGCCAGAGCCCAAGACCAAAATATCTACTTTTTTCATAATCTTAAGATTTGGGGGGCGGCCAGTGGATACCCCCATTGATACTTGCTTTTTTTGCGCCGGTCACTTGGGGCCAGGCATTTGTTTGTTTTTCCCAACGCAGTAGGCCAAGTAGGGCCATTAGTAGGGCTTCTTTAAATTCGATAATGTTGTTGTCGGGCAGAAAAATATCAATGCCCAAATCTTCTACATAGGCTTGTAATTGGCCCAAAAGGTAGTGATTAAAAGCACCACCACCAGAGACCAAGAGTTTACCGGCCTGCCCAAAGCCCTCCTCTTTTTGGAGGTCTAAAATGCTTTGTCGCAGGCTAATTCCAATGAGTTCGCAAACTGTAGCCAGTTTATCTTCTGTACTGGCCTCAAATTCGGCTAAGATGCGGAGCTGTGGCCCTTGCACCCAGGCATTGGAGAGCGATTTGGGATAAGGTTGCTGATAAAATGGGTCGGAGAGTAGGGCGGCCAATAATTCTTCTTGAACCTCTCCTTGGCTGGCCCATTGGCCGCTCTCATCATAGCTGGCGCCCTTTTCTTGGGCCAAAAAGTTGAGCAGTTGGTTTGCGGGGGCAAAGTCAAAGGCGCGCCAGTTTTGGCCTGCCTTGGCCGATAAGTTGGCAATGCCGCCTAGGTTGAGGTAATAACTGTAGCCCGGAAATAGGTAGGCGTCGGCAATGGGGGCCAGGGGGGCACCTTCTCCAGACAAGCTGAGGTCTTGGCTTCTAAAGTCGCTAATTACGGGCCGTTTTGTCAGGGCGGCCAAGGCGCTGCCCCGCCCAATTTGTGCTCCAAAACGCTTGTCGGGTTCATGAAAAACGGTATGTCCATGCGAGGCAATGAAGTCGAGCCGCCGAATGTTGTTTTGGGCCAAAAACTGCTGCACTAATTCGGCCATATAAAAGCCAAAGTATTGGTCGGTTTTGGCATAAATGAGGGCCGATTGTTGGGGTAGGGCCCGCAGCCGATCCTCCCAACTGCTGGAGTAGGGCAGGCTTTGGGCGGCGAGCAGCTCCCAGTTTTCTAGGCCGTTTTGGCCCCATTGCATACGGCAGTAGGCGAGGTCTAGTCCATCTAGGGAGGAGCCTGACATTAGGCCAAGGATATAGTAGTTTTTGCTGGACATGCTGTTGTTTTTTTGGGGCTGCCCCAGCCAAAGGCTGGGTCGGGCTGTGTCGCAGCTCGCTGTTCGCTCGGCCCTGCGCCGCCAAAGGCGGCTGGGTCTGGCGCTTTGCGCCACTGCTTTCCATCCCTCAGCCAGATTTAATCGCGCTGCTTTGGCTATGGTTTGCTATGAATTTTCTGCTAGGCCAGCTATTTTTTAAGGGCATAGCCTTCGCTATGGTCTAGAAAAATAGGGCCGACTAGTGGGAAATTGCTGCAAACAATAAAAGTGAGTGCGTTTAAATCTGGCTATTGCCGATGGCCCTTTGGGCCTGCAGGATGCAAAAATGGCCCAAACTCCCCCAATGGATTCCTTAGGGAATCCATTGGAGGGGAGGGTGGGCGGGTTAATATTAAGGAATGAGGAGCGCAGCGACGAATACCGTTCTTACAGCAGAATGGCAAGGCCTAGCGCTGGGGAGCAGTGCCGCCGAAGGCGGCAGACCGAGCAGGCGCAGCCTGCTAAGGGCCGAGCAGACCTGCGAGCTGCGGACCATAGCGCCGCAGCTTTGCTGCGGAGGCCCCTAATACTAATTCAAATAGCGACCTACAATAGGCATTCTGCGGCCCATTCCAAAAGCCTTTCTCGAAATGCGGAGCGTAGGGGGCGTTTGGGCCCGCTTAAACTCATTGCGATTGACCATTTTGAGCACTCGGCGGACCAATTGGGCATCAAAACCTTGTTGGATGATCTCTTTGGGGCCTTGGCGGCGCTCAATGTACTGAAATAAAATTTGGTCCAGAATATTATAGTCGGGCAAACTATCACTATCAAACTGATCGGGGCGAAGTTCGGCACTGGGGGGCTTGCTAATAATATTTTCTGGAATCAATTCGCCCTCCATATTCATAAAATGGGCAAGCTCAAAAACCTCAGTTTTGTAGAGGTCGCCAATAATGGAGAGGCCGCCAGCCATATCGCCATAGAGCGTGCCGTAGCCCACCGCTGCCTCACTCTTATTAGAGGTATTGAGCAGGATATTACCAAACTTATTCGAGACCGCCATCAAGAGCATACCACGAGCTCGGGCCTGTAGGTTTTCCTCGGCCAAATCGAAATTGGTACCTGCAAAAATAGGGGCCAACTCCTTTTGATAAGCCTTGTAAATATCCTCAATAAAAATGGTATCGTACTGAATATTGAGATTTTGGGCCAATTGCCGTGCATCCTGAATAGAATGCTGAGAAGAAAACTGAGAGGGCATGAGCAGGCAGCGCACATTTTGTGGGCCCAAGGCCTTGGCCGCCAAAACCGCCACCACAGCAGAGTCAATGCCGCCAGAAAGGCCAAAAATGGCTTTCTTTAGGCCCAATTTGCCAAAATAATCGCGGATACCGAGAATCAAAGCATCTTCAATCAGTTGCATCTTTTCTTTGGTTTGGGCCTTGGGCGTTTGGCCTAGGCGCACCGACTTAAGGTCAAAGGTTTTGATGCACTCCTCAAAATAAGGCAGCTCTTCAAAAAGCTCTGCATTGGGGGAGAAAACCGCCGAGCCCCCATCAAAAATGATTTCCGTTTGGGCGCCCACATGATTCACATAGAAAAAAGGCAACTTATAGCGCTGCACATTCTCCTTGATAATAGCTAGGCGCTCTTGGGCCTGAGAGAAACTAAAAGGCGAAGCCGATAGATTGAGAATAAAATCAGGGCTCTGTTTAAACTGCTCATCGAGGGGGCAGATCGTATAAAGTGGATTTTCATTGCCTACATTCCAGATGTCCTCACAAATAGAAAGCGCAATTTTATAGCCCTTATACTCTACCAATTTAAATTCAGTGGCGGGCTCAAAGTAACGATACTCATCAAAAATATCGTAAGTGGGCAAAAGGGCCTTATGCTGCCGATGCAAAATTTTGCCATCCGCCAAAAAGTAAGCAGAATTATAGAGGTCCTTGCCTTCTGGAACGGGATTGCGAGAGGGGGCGCCGAGCACAATGGCAATACCCTGAGCCGCTTCGGCTAACTCTTGGACCAAAGCATCGCTTTTGGCAATAAAATCATCAAATTCTAAGAAATCTCTAGCGGGGTAACCCGTGCTAGCCAATTCTCCAAAAACAACAATATCAGCCCCTTGGGCCTTGGCTTCTTCTGTAGCTCGAAGCATTTTGGCCAAGTTTTGTTCAAAGTGGCCAATATGGTAGTTGAGTTGAGCGATTGCAATTTTCATAGCTTTGTTTATTATGTAAACTAAGTAGGTGTTGGGGATTCAAACGACAATCTAGAAAAAAAGTTGCTGATTTCACGCACTTTGTTTAAAAAATAAGCAAAGCCCCTTTTTTCTTTTGCTAGAATGGGTGTTGGTCTATTATGAGGCAGTGGAGTAGAATCCAGCCTTAGGCTTATTATGAGAACGACTAGCGCATAGCGGGCCAAAAACCCACAAAAAAGCCCAGTCCTAAAACAGAACTGGGCCATATAATTTTAAGTCATTTTTGCTTATTGAAGCGCATCTACCTCGGCTTTTAGGGCCTTGATATACTGCTCGTTTTGCATGGGGACCAAAGGCAAACGCAACTCATTTTCCATAATGCCAATGGCGTTGAGCACCCATTTGATGCCAGCGGGATTGCCCTCTACAAAGAGCAAATCTACCAATTGGCTGAGGGTGTAATGCAGGGCCCGGGCCTCCCGAAATTCATCTTCTAGACCGTGACGGACCATTTCTGAAAAGCGAAGTGGGTAGGCATTGGCTACAACCGAAATTACGCCATCGCCACCCAAGGCGATCAGGGCCAAAGTGAGGTTGTCATCGCCAGACCAAAGGGCAAACTCTCTGGGCGCTCCCTGGATAATCTCCATGGCTTGGCCCAAATTGCCAGAGGCTTCCTTCACGCCAATAAACTGCTTGCTGGCCTTGGCCAAGCGGATACAGGTGGCGGCAGAAATATTACTGCTGGTTCGGCCAGGCACATTATAGAGAATAATGGGCAAGGGACAATTGGCCGCAAACTCCATATAATGCTGATAAATCCCCTCTTGGCTGGGTTTGTTATAGGCTGGAGAAGCCGACAAAATAGCGTCAACACCCTCCAAATCAATAGCTTGTAGCTCTTCAATTAGGGCGGCGGTATTGTTGCCTCCATGGCCCAAAACCAAGGGTACACGGCCGGCAATCGCCTTTTTGGTAAAGGCCAACAAAGCTTTTTTCTCTTCCTTAGAGAGCGTTACCGACTCGCCAGTAGTGCCCATGCTCACCAAAAACTCTACGCCCCCCTCAATACAGTGGTCAATGAGTTTTTGCAGTGCGGGATAATCAATTTGGCCAGCTTTGAAGGGGGTAACTAGGGCGACCCCAGTACCACGCAATTGCCGAATAAGAGAAGCGTACATGCTATTTTTTGTTTATGCGTTCTAAATACTGATGAATTTCTTTGAGGAGGGCGGGCATGGGTTTTTTAGCGGCATGCACCATCAAATCAAATTGATCGGTACGGCCTTCTTCAAAGAAACCCAGCCGCATTTTGCTAGGGGCGGCCTGCAGCAGAAAGTCGAGCGGTAACTGTTCGCCAACATAAAGGGCAATGAGCAAATCATATTTATGGGCCAAAAAAGCATCAATTTGTTCTCCTTTAGGGACCCCCGCCCAATTGAGTGCCTTGGTAGAAAAGGCCTCATAGGGCAGCCCTTCGGGCAGTTCTTTTTCGGGCCAATAGGCCAAAAGCTGTACCTCCTTTTTCATTTTTTGCAAACTCTTCGCATAGGCCAAAATTGCTTCTGTATTTGAGGCCGAGCTGGCATCAAAGAGAATGGCAATCTTTTGCAATTGCAAAAAATTGAGGGCCTGCGGAGCGGGTTGCTGCGCCAAATGTGGTTTTAATGCTTGCTTATAGGCCATTTGCTGAAGGCCAGACTTTAATCCCATCCCTACTATTTTTTGATCGTTTCTGTGGGGCCCATGGCGCTAAACTTCTCAATTCTTTGGGCCACCAATTCTTCGGGGCTCAATTTCTTAAGCTCGTTGATTTCTTTCTTCAAATGCTTTTTGAGGGCTTTGGCCATGGCTTCGGGCTGAATATGCGCACCGCCCAAAGGCTCTTTCACTACACCATCAATGATCCCTAGTTCTAGGGCATCGGGAGCCGTCAATTTTAGGGCCTCGGCAGCTTCTTTCTTATAATCGATGGTTTTCCAAAGAATATTAGAGCAAGATTCTGGCGAAATAACGGTATACCAAGTGTTTTCTAACATAAAGATGCGGTTGCCCACACCAATACCCAAGGCGCCACCAGATGCCCCTTCTCCAATGATGACACAGATAACGGGAACGGTCAAACGGGCCATTTCAAAAAGGTTGCGGGCAATGGCCTCGGCCTGTCCGCGGTCTTCAGCCTCAATGCCAGGAAAAGCACCGGGGGTGTCAATCAAGCAAACGATAGGCATATTAAAGCGCTCTGCCGTTTTGAAAAGGCGCAAAGCCTTGCGGTAGCCCTCTGGGTTGGGCATACCAAAATTGCGGTACTGACGAGCTTTGGTGTCGGCCCCTTTTTGGTGGCCCACAAACATCACCGTCATATTGTCCAAACGGCCCACACCGCCAACAATCGCCTTATCATCGCGGAAACAGCGGTCGCCCTGCATTTCTACAAAGCGGCTACACATCATCTCAATATAAGAAAGGGTATAAGGGCGTTTGGGGTGGCGAGAAAGCTGCACCCTTTGCCAGCCCGTTAGGTTGTTATAAATTTTACGGCGCAAAGAAGACTGCAATTTCTCCAATTTGCCTACCTGCTCCTCAATTTCCTCTTCGGTCAGGTCTTGGCGTTCGCGGAGCGCCTCCATTTTATTATGTAGTTCTTCTAGGGGTTGTTCAAAATCTAGAAATACCATAAGCTCTGGTTTTATTACGCTATTGAATGGCCCGAAGGCTTATAAGATAGAAGAAGGAGGCAAAATTAGCTCCTCCACCAATACAGTACCCGTACAAATGGCCTCTAGGCTCATTGATTCGGGCTGTTGTTTTTGCTGCCAGTAGGCATGCGCTCGTTCCAAAATATCGGGATAGGGGAGTCCGTCTGTGCGCAAAAGCTCCATTTCGGCCACAAAGGGCTGGGCATCTTCTGCCAAACGAACACTATAAATATAAGACTGATAATGGTCCTGATTGGCCCAAAAAGCCTTGGCCGTCGTCAAATCTGTAAACAAAAAAACGGCCTTAAAGCGAGATGGCGCATCAGGATAATACCGCTGCCGAATGTCTTCAAATATCTCTTCTTTGAGGTAGCTGGCATAGGCCGCCTGTACAAAATCATCGCGGCGAATCCGCTCCCCATACACTCCCCGGGTCAATTGACTACCGGCTCGTATTTCTCTTTTGGATAAATGATACATCAACATAATTGGGCATTTTTGGCTCGCACAAAGCTAAGAAGAATATTTATTTTTTTCCAGATTCCCTTTGCTTCTTCTGCTTTTTTAGGGGCCTCCGCAGCAAAGCTGCGGCGCTACGTTCCGCAGCTCGCTGCTCGCTCGGCCCTGCGGCCTGACGGCCTTGGTCTGCGGCTTCGCCGCACTGCTGCACATCGCTAGGCCTGCGGCCCTAGGGGCCTGCTATATGGGCCTGTAGGTTGAAACCTACAGCCAATTAACGAATGTATTTTTGTGTTCAATGGAGGGTTGAAACCCTCCATAAATAAACATTTTTCAGTCCGTGCTTTCTTCTTTGGCGGTTGGGTAGTTTTGGCCCCATGGGCTGAAGCCCATGCTTGTGGGGCTATGCAAACTAGCGGGCTAAAGTCCTTGTTTGTTGTTTATTACAACTTATTATGGGCCGATGGTTTCAACCATCGGCCCATTTTATTGTGCTTAGTATGGCCGCTTTTGTTGCTGTGGGTTTCAACCTACAGGTATATATATCCATACTACAGGCGGCGAAGCCGCCGCAGGCCTAGGGGCCTGCAAGGGTGCCGCGTAGCGGCAGACCCAGCCAGCTTGCTGGCGCAGGGCCGAGCAGCCCTGCGAGCCCTGCAAGGGCCCGGCCGCCTTTGGCGGCAGGCCCCAAAAAAATAGTATCTTTAGACCTCGTTCTTTGGAATGCGCAAAAGTCCAGAAATTGGCTCAGGGCATCATACTACTTACTTTAGAGAGCTAGATGGGCGGATGGGCCGCTGGTGGTCTGCGGACCCCATTACCTTCCCACATCAATCGCCCTATAATACCTTTGATGGAAATCCGATTTATTATACGGATGCTTCTGGGGCAAGTGTAGTTAGTCCAGAATGTCCCACTTGGAGTGAATCTAGTATAACGGAATCTGAATATAAAGTTGCTGTATCAACGGAAATTAGCTCTACCTCCTTTGCAAGGAGTTATGTGGTAGAAGTGGCTGCTGGAGATCCAGGAGTTGATGATGACCGTTATTATGATAGAGCTGGAAACTTAGTCAAAATTGTTCGAAATAACTTGCCTGATAGAAATTTTATGGAGTATGATGAGGGGGACTATTCCTATCAAGGACAAAATTATATTCAAATTAACTCTGTAGAAACAATTATTGGAGATATAAAAAGTGGAATTCGGCATAATAAATGGAACGGTAGCATTGAGTCATTGGATCTTAAAGATGCACGAGAAATTGCTTTGAAAGGTGCTAGTGCCGTTACTTTTGGGCTAGGTGTTGCAATTGAATCAGGAAGAGGTGGAGCAATGGATTATGTTGATTATTTCAAAGATGGAACGATTGTAGAAATTCAAGGGATTTATTATAACTCTCATGAAGCTTTGAATCTGCTTTGGGGAGCGTCAATGTCAGAATTAGGTTATCCGATGTCAGGTGTAATGGCCCCTTTAACTGCTACCTCAGGGGCTAGATTGTACCATTTTTATGCCTATTTTGCACACAGTGATAGATATGCGGATGCAGGACCAATTAATGAACCTAATCATACTCTTGCAATCTATATGGGGTACAATCTTTTTGGACTTACTGAAGATATATTTGGAAATGTTGTAACTGCTCATAAGAGTGGAAGATTTAAAATGCCCAAAGAATATAATATACAATTAAAAACTGCTAAAGGTATACGTGAAAGAGTTACCATAATATGGTATAAGTATTCTAATATATTTGATTGGTGGAGTGAGCCAACAGTAATAAAAAAACTTTTTGAAGAATGGTAAAAGTAATTAGATGGATAAGTTGATATCATGGAGTGTAATACTTTTGTTTGCGTATTTGTTTATCAGGGTTTTATCTGAAACAATACTGACTTTTATCCCCTCGCCTTTGGTTTTGGTTAATGTTTTTGGGGCCAATCTGTTGATAATAATAACTTCAATTATAAGTTTAAGGGCTTACTTATATAAAAATACCACTATAGTTACCTCTGTCTTAGCTATTTTAATCAGCCTATCTGGATACGGATTTGACTTTTTATACAGGTTAAATAATCCTCCTGCAGAGCTAGTAATCTATCGTGATAGTGTAATGGGAAGTGTCGCCATAGAGTTCTATAAGAAGAGCTATTTCAGAATTGTCAAATCTAGTCTGTTTGGCGAAGAACTTTATAAGGGAACTTATAAAATGAAAAACGATGCAATTACATTAGAGGGCGATGTTGATTCTTTTGGGCTTTGTAATGAGTTAGTTTTGTCAAAGGAGAATGCTTATTGTGTAGAAAATGAAGTTTTAATTTTTTACCGTTTAAGTAATTAGTTGTCTTTCGTTATAAGCTGAATTAGCTCTGTATTAGTGTTTTTAGGCCTCCCGCCTTCAGCGGGCGCTACGTTTCGGGGCTCGCTGCTCGCTCGGCCCTGCGCGGGCTGCACCCGCTGGGTCTGGCCTTCGGCCACCCCTGCACATCGCTAGGCCTGCGGCCCTAGGGGCCTGTTATATGGGCCTGTAGGTTGAAACCTACAGCCAATTAACGAATGCATTTTTGTGTTCAGGGGAGGGTTAAAACCCTCCATAAATAAACATTTTTCAGTCCGTGCTTTCTTCTTCGGCGGTTGGGCAGTTTTAGGCCCATGGGCTGAAGCCCATGCTTGTGGGGCTGAGCAAACGGGCGGACTAAAGCCCTTCTTTGCTGTTTATTACACCTCATTAGCTGCACTAGAGCAAAAGAAATAGGGGAAACCAAATAAATGAGCATCTTGAGATATAAAATAGATGCTTTTTTATGAAAAAGAAGAACTACCGCTCATATCAACTGGCCCTAGTTGGTTTGCTGCTTTTGCTGCAATATTCTTGTGTTATTTGTCCTGCAACGACTACAGCTAAAAGAAATCAAATTCCCCGAAAGCTTAAGGATTCGTATGTGACCAAAGCAGAGGACCTTTGCCCCAAAGATTTGATAGATACAAATGCGATTTATTATGAATGTGATGATCCAGCTATTTATGATTCACCAAAATGTTATTTTATGCGTTTTTTTGCAGACGGTAAGTTGTATGCTAGTACAGGATTAGACAGTCTAAATAATGAGGTGGCCAATAATATGGTTAATGGTTTTGCTGGTTATTATTTAATTAAGGATGGGGAGTTAATTATCAAAACTTATACCTATGCGTATTGTGGATATTATATCATAGAATGGGCAAAAGTATTTGAGGATAGAATAGTGGTATACAAAGCAAAAACTTATTTTTCATCAAGACCTGACTACTACCCTGATATAAGCAATTCTGAAGAGGTAAATAGGGTATATTACAAACTAGATGTTGGTGAATTATACAGCCAGCCAGATTGGTAGTTGGTTTTAAGCAGGGTCTCCCGCCTTCGGCGGGCGGTTACTCCCGTTGGTCGTCGAACTGCGAACTAAAGTTCTTGTTGTCGTTCGGCAGCTCGCTGCTCGCTCGGCCCTGCGCAAAAAACAAGTTTTTGCTTGGTCTGCGGCTTTGCCGCACTGCCTACCATCGGTTACTCCCGTTGGTCGTCGAACTGCGCCCTAAAGGGCTTGTTGTGGCCGTTTGGCCTTCGGCCATGGCGGCTTTGCCGCTATCTGCAGCCTAAAGGCCGCAGCCATTTTTGTTGGGCCTTGGCCTTTCTCGTCGCAGCGGCTTAAAAGCCCCTGCTTTGTTTGTGGGAAGGATATATTGGGTTTTCAGGTCCTGCGGCTTTTAAGCTGCAGGCCAATTGTTGCTGAGGAGCGGGCTCTGCTGTTCCTAAATTGGCTGCTGGTTTCAACCTGCAGCCACGGCTAGCAGGCGGCGAAGCCGCCGCAAAGGAGCGAAGCGACTTGGCCTAGGGGCCTGAAAGGGGGCCGCGCAGCGGCAGACCCAGCCAGCTTGCTGGCGCAGGGCCGAGCAGCCCTGCGAGCCCTGTAAGGGCCCGGCCGCCGCAGGCGGCAGGCCCCAAAAAACAAAAAAAAAGAGCCACCGAAAAACGGCAGCTCTAGTTCAGGAATTATTTATTCTTGGGCCAAAAAGGCTCTAACGGGGCGCAGGGCTTTTTCTACGGTATCGGGCAAAAATGGCGATTGTAAATTGGCGATTTCCAATAACTTAAGGAAAGAATGGCGGCCACCAGTTTTGCAAAGTTTGATGTAATCGCTCCAAGCTTTTTCGGGCGCCTGAAGTTGGCGATCCCAGAACTGAAAGGCGCAAATTTGGGCCAAAACATAATCAATATAATAGAAAGGGCTGGCAAAAATATGCGTTTGGCGCTGCCAGTAGCCGCCTCTTTGCAAGAAGGGCTGTCCCGATTCGCTTGATTTGAGATGGGGCAGATAGCGCTCTTCTAGCTCCAGCCAAGCGGCATTGCGTTGGGCGGGCGTCCATTCTGGATGTTCATAGACCAAGTGCTGAAACTCGTCGACAGCAGCGCCATAGGGCAAAAAGGTGACGGCTCCGCTAAGATGGGCCAATTTGAATTTCTCGCTATCCTCTTTGAAGAACTGCTCGACCCAAGGCCAGCTAAAGAACTCCATACTCATCGAGTGGATTTCGCAGGCCTCATAAGTGGGCCAAATATAGTCGGGATCGGCTCCAGAGCGGCCCGTTAGGTAGCATTGGAAAGCGTGGCCCGCCTCATGGGTAAGGACCGTGAAATCATGGGCGCTACCATTAAAATTGGAGAAAATAAAGGGGGCCTGATATTCGCGGAGATAAGTGCAATAGCCCCCATTTCGCTTGCCATCTTTAGAGGCTAGTTCGAGCAGGCCTTTATCCTGCATAAAGCGGAAAAACTCCTTTGTTTCTGCAGACAGCTCGCTATACATCTGATCGGCCTGTTGGACCATCCAGTCTACATCGCCTTTGGGCGTAGGATTACCATCCAAAAACTCTAGGGCAAAATCGTAGAACTCCATCTTATTGATACCGATGCGTTCCGCTTGTTTTTTGTAGAGGGTTTGGGCCAGGGGCACCAGCTGCTCCTCAATCTGCTTGCGGAATTTAGCCACCTCTTGGGGACCATAATCGCTGCGGGCCATGCGGGCATAACCCAGTTCGATATAATTCTCATAGCCCAGCTTTTGGGCCATTTTGTGGCGTAGCTTGACGAGCTGGTCAAAAATATCTTCCACCTCTTCCGAGATACTATCATAGTACTCCCATTTGGCCGTTTGAGCGCCTTTGCGCTGGCCTCTATCGGTAGAGAGCTCTAGGGGACTGAGGGTAGAAAGATTATAGGTTTCGCCTTCAAATTCGATTTGCGCCTGCGCCTTAATCTCTTGATAGCGAGTAGAAAGGCGGTTTTGCTCTTTGAGGTCCTCAATGATTTCGGGCTGAAAGGTTTTGAGGGCCATCTCCTCCAAGTTGAAGAGATGTTGGCCCAACTGCTCGGCCATTTCGGCCTTATGCGGAGAGGCCAAAAGCGCCTTGCTAAAGGCATTGGATAGGGCCGAAATCTCTGGAGCCGCCTGATCGAAAAAGCTCTTTTCTTCTTGATAAAAAGCATCGCGAGTATCAATAGAATGGCGGACCGAAGCCAGATTGTAAGGGCCACTAAAGCGCAAACTCAAATCTGAAATCTGCTGCCGAATGGCTATGGCATCTTGGGCCGTGGGGGCCGCTTCAAAGGCCTTGAGGAGGGCCTGGTATTCGCTTTTGATCTGCTCCAGCGCCGGGCGCTGATAGGGAAAGTCTTTAAATTGCATATTTATGGTTGTGTGTGGAATAAGGAAGAATACTAAGATACAACCATCTTTTTGGAAATGGGGGAGGAATTTAGAGAAAAGCAAAGATCTTGAGCGGCCTACCGCATCAGCTATTTTTGCAAAATTATTGTTGTCAACTTCTTATGATAGCTCTCCATTCTCGAGTAAGCTGTTCCGTCAATTAACAAAATAACAGTTAGCATAGCAATGCTGCTTATACTAATAGCCCTCCAACTTGCCGAATTAGTCAGCAGCATTAGAGCAGCAGCCAGCATAATAAGAATTGGAATGACCTTAAATACAATAGTATATTCCTTAAGTGTACCTTCTGTACGTTTTATCTCAGATTGTTGAAAATCCTGTGGATCTGTATTGAAATGCGTTTCAAATTGTTTCACTCTTTGAATATTGGTATAGTTGAGGCCACCACCAATAATGAGAAGTAAGATACCCGCAACTAGGGTTGGGAGAATATAGGCCCTGGCTAAATCGGTTTTTCCCAATTGCCAAAAACCAATACTGCTGATTAAAAACCCCAGGGCAAAAAAGATGAAGAAACGGGTTGAAAATACTTCGGACTTTGCCCAGTCCAAGGCCAGTTTTAATAGGTCCATTTTAGTTTAGTTTGTATTTTTTTCTGTATTCGCTAGGGCTTATGCCTTCTTTATTTTTAAACAACCTTGAAAAATAGGGGGGATATTCAAACCCTAATTCATAGGCCACCTCGGCAATTGTTTTATTGGGTTGTAGTAAAATGTTTTTAGCTTCATCCACTATATGCAAGTGTATATGCTCAATAGTGCTTTTACCCGTTACCTTTTTTAGGGTATCACTTAAATAGCGTTGAGAAACAGACATTTCATCTGCAATTTCCCTAATACTAGGGAGCCCCTTCTCCCGCAACTGTCCAGATTCAAAATAGCTAGCTAAATGCTCCTGAAATTGCTCCAATAGGGAGCTAGAAATTTCTTTACGGTTTATAAACTGCCTTTCGTAATAGCGGTTAGCGTATTTTAGTAGACTGTCTAGCAGAGAAATGATAATATCTTTACTGAAGATATCTTGGTTGTTTAGGTATTCTAGCTCAATATTTTCGACAATTGACTCTATCTGTTTTTCTTCTTTTGGAGAAAGGTGCAAGGCTTCATTGATAGAGTAGGAGAAGAAGCTATATTTTTTTATTTGATGAGCTAATGAGCTCCCTTTCAAAAAGTCTTCATGAAAATTTATTGAAAATCCTTTTTGCTCAAATACAATACTGTTGTCCCATTGCAATACTTGTCTTGGAGCAATAAAGACTAAAGCACCATTTGTAAAATCATATTTGGTGCGTCCGTAGTTTAGCTCGCCTTTGACAAACTTCTTTAAGCTAATCGAATAGCAATCGTTAGTAATAGGCGGAGAGGACTCTCTTGGGCAAGGCAAATAGCCCTCGCCTTTTGCCTGGAATACACTCAACATAGGGTGCTCTGCTTGTGGCAATCCTAAGTAATCTAAATAGGCTGATAAGGTTTTAAAGTGTAGCATAGCTTTCTATTGGTTGTCAACTTATTTGTTCCCTTTTGCGCATTTTACTAAACGCTTATATTTTCCAACTTAGGCCCGTTTCTTTTTCAGATAAATCCCATAGTCGTTGCATAACAGCCTTGTCTTTTGCATGCACCTTAATTTCATGGGGACCAACTGGACCTACCCAATTGCTTCTTCCCGTAGGGCCGTAAAATCCGTTCTCATCTAGGTCTTCTTCTGTAGCACACATTAGCTCTGGATAAGCACCATTTTCGGCAGCTTGTGTCAGTGGCGTTAATTTCATCATGTTAAAAATCATTTTCATGAGAAAACTACCGTTGGTTGTAATCAGTGAAGTTCTAGATGAACCCGGATGACAAGCATAGGCTTTTACCTCAGATTTTCCAGCAGCTTTTAATCGGTCATTCAACTCGTAGACGGACATGATTTGCGCTAGCTTACTTTGACTATAGGCATTGTTGGGGGTATAGTCTTTTTCCCAATTCAAATCATCAAACTTAATGGTTTTTAACCCCATATCATAACCCATACTACCAACAGTTACAATGCGCCCTTTCGACTGCTCAATCAATGGGAACAATAATGCCTGTAGTGTGAAATGCCCAAAGTAGTTTACCCCCATTTGTAACTCCCAGCCTTCTTGGGTTAATTTTCTTTTTGGCGTTTGCGCAATCGCAGCATTACACATTAAAGCATCAATACGGTCTGCCTGTTCTAAAACTTCAGCCGCTGCTTTTTTTACACTATCTTGAATGCCCAAGTCCATGATAATGTTAATTACATCAATTTTATTCCCAACTACTTCCTTTAACTTGGCAATAGTCTCAGCGGCTTTTTGAGGGTTCCTGTTCAACATAACTACTTTAGCCCCCTTCGATAAAAGAATTCGAGCTGCTTCAAAACCCGTTCCGCTGGTAGTCCCAGTGATTACAAATGTTTTCCCACTCAAGTCTTTTATTCTCTCAGGCGTCCAGCCTTTTTTTCCAAATGGATTTTTCATACTCATCGTTTTTAATTTTGTTCGCTACAAAAATAAGACGAATAAGATCTATTTACCTTATACAGGATTTCGCAATTGCTATACTTTTTGGGGCCTCCGCTGCGGCTTCGCCTTGCGGCGCTACGTTCCGCAGCTCGCTATTCGCTCGGCCCTTCGCCGCCTGCGGCGGCTCGGTCTGGCCCTGCGGGCCACTGCTGCACATCGCTAGGCCGTTTGGCCTTCGGCCATAGCTGCAGCTTAAAAGCCGCAGCCAGATTAGGATCCAATCAGCTAGCTCTTTATTGCCCCTTGGCCTGCAGCTTAAAAGCCGCAGGACCTGAAAACCTAAGCCCCTGCCTTCTATCTTGGAAGCAGGGGCTTTTAAGCTCCTGCGGCGAGCAAGATTATGGCCCAAGCAAATTGGCTGCGGCCTTTAGGCTGCAGATAGGAGACTGTTTAAAATTTTGTGTATGGGCTAAAAAAGGGGTAAAGATTAGGAGGTTTAATATCAATTTAATTACTTAGAAAAAAAGTACCGCTATGGACAAGAAACAAGAAGAGTTATTAAACCGCCTACTAGGAGATGTGAAGAACATTGAGGAGCTAGACAAGCTAACAGATGACCTCAAAAAACGAGGAATTCAAAGTTTGTTAGAAGGAGAAATGTCAGCGCATTTAGGGTATGCTCGTGGCGAAGAAGTCCAAGGAGAAAATCGCAGAAATGGCCATTCTTCAAAGAAGATCAAGACGGAAAGTGGCAAATTACAAATAGAAATACCAAGAGATCGAGAGGGTAAATTTGACCCTGTAACGGTCCCCAAACACAAGTCGATGACGGCTAAGCTAGAGAGTGTGATTACACTATTGTATGCTAAAGGTATGAGCCTGTCTGATATAGTAGAGTATATGGATGAAATTTATGGGCAGCAGTACTCTAAGAGTCAAATTACAACCATTACCAATAGCCTCTTAGATAGCATTCGAGAGTGGCAAAATCGGGTTCTTGATGAGAAGTATGCGATTCTTTGGATTGATGGGATTCACTATAAAATTAGAGAGGATGGGCAGATTAAAAGAGACTGTTTAAAATTTTGTGTCTGCCCTTTTTGCTGCCTAGGGACAAGCCCCTAGGCTAGCTTTTTCAGACAGCCCTCTAAAGAGGGCCTTTGGATGAGGTCCTTCTCTGCGACAACAACTGAACAAGAGCTTGTATATCAACAGTTGAGGCCCTCGCAGAGGGTTGAACCCATTAGATTAGCCTAGGGGCTTGTCGCCTAGGCGATGATTGGCCAAATCCTAAGCAGCTAAGGCCCAAATTTTATTCTAATACACAAAATCCCGAACAGTCCCGATTAAAAGCAAGGTTTGCATGATTGTACTTGGGGTTAATTTAGCAGGCTATCAAGACATTATTGGCATGTATCTCTTTGAAAAAGAGACTGCTGCAAATTGGGCCACAACTTTGAATGACATTAAAACAAGAGGGGTAAAGGATATTTTATTTATCTGCTCAGACAATCTAGCTGGCTTGGACCAAAGCGTTGAGGCCGTCTTTCCTCAGGCAGCTCATCAAATTTGTGTGGTCCATCAAATTCGCAATTCTATGAAGGTTGTTGAAGCCTCTAATAGAAGAAAAGTGGCCAAAGATATTAAGCTCATTTATACAGCTCCTAATGAAGCTGAGGCCAGAAATCGGCTTCAAGATTTTGAAGAAAAATGGGGTGATCGCTATCCTTACATCATTAAATCTTGGGAGAAAAACTGGGACAATCTCACTGTCTTTTTATACTATCCTCAAGAAATCAGAAAGCTTATTTATACCACAAATATTATTGAAGGCTTTAATGCTGGCCTGAGAAAATATACCAATAACAAACGCTCATTTCCAAATGATGCTGCGGCCATAAAATCTATCTATTTAGCCGCTATGCAAATTCAAAAACGATGGAAGGTCAAACGAGCTGGTTGGACCAAAGTTTTCAGCCAGCTTTGTGTCTGTTTCCCTGACCGGGTCATCTAAATTTTACCACTCGCCTCCTAGTCTCTATTGACCAAATTTTATTCTGATACACAAAATCCTGAACAGTCCCCAGATAGCGGCGCAGCCGCCATGGCCGAAGGACAAATAGCCCAACAAAACCTTTACGCCCTATTCTGCAGCTGCAAAACGGCATCCTACAGTTGCGCTAAGCTATTCGCAATTTGTGAAACGGCAATTGTAAAACGGGTTATGCTATTCGCAATTTGTGAAACGGCAATTGTAAAACGGGCTATGCTATTCGCAATTTGTGAAACGGCAATTGTAAAACGGGCTATGCTATTCGCAATTTGTGAAATGGCAATTGTAAAGCGGGGGATGCTATTCGCAATTTGTGAAATGGCAATTGTAAAGCGGGGGATGCTATTCGCAATTTGTGAAACGGCAATTGTAAAGCGGGGGATGCTATTCGCAATTTGTGAAATGGCAATTGTAAAGTGGGGGATGCTATTCGCAATTTGTGAAATGGCAATTGTAAAGCGGGGGATGCTATTCGCAATTTGTGAAATGGCAATTGTAAAGTGGGTTATGCTATTCGCAATTTGTGAAATGGCAATTGTAAAGCGGGGGATGCTATTCGCAATTTGTGAAACGGCAATTGTAAAGTGGGGGATGCTATTCGCAATTTGTGAAATGGCAATTGTAAAGTGGGTTATGCTATTCGCAATTTGTGAAATGGCAATTGTAAAGTGGGGGATGCTATTCGCAATTTGTGAAACGGCAATTGTAAAGTGGGGGATGCTATTCGCAATTTGTGAAATGGCAATTGTAAAGTGGGGGATGCTATTCGCAATTTGTGAAATGGCAATTGTAAAGCGGGGGATGCTATTCGCAATTTGTGAAACGGCAATTGTAAAGCGGGGGAGGGACTGTTCAGAATTTTGTGTATCCGAATAAAATTTTGAGAGGGACTGTTCAGGATTTTGTGTATTAGAATAAAATTTGGGCCTTTAGCTAGTTAGGATTTGGCCGATAGTCGCCTAGGGGCTTGTCCCTAGGCAGCAAAAAGGGCATACACAAAATTTTCTACAGGCCCATATAGCAGGCGGCGCAGCCGCCATGGCCGAAGGCCAAACGGCCTAGCGATGTGCAGCAGTGCGGCGCAGCCGCAGACCAAGGCCGTCAGGCCGCAGGGCCGAGCGAATAGCGAGCTGCAGAACGTAGCGCCTGCCGCAGGCAGGAGGCCCCAAAACAAGAAGAAGATAGATGTTAATAAAAAACCCTATATTTAGAGACACACTATAACAGACAAGCCAAAATACCTATGGAATCTATCAACTTTGATCAAATACAGATCTCTTCGGGCTGGACGCCCAGTAGCAAGGAGGAGCTAGAAAACCAATTGGACAACCTATTTAGTAGTAGTTTGGATGCTTTGCGAGGGACCTGGGACCTGAGCAACTCGGCCAATGTCTTGCTGAGCCTTATCTTTTATAAGCGCCTGATTTGTCTACAAGAAGAAGGCGAATTGGCCTTCATTAAGATTTCGGAAAAACAACGGCAGATCCTACACAATTTTAGGCAGCAGTTGGCCCAAAACAAACAGCAGGCCTTTGGCGATTTGCGAGATGCCCTGGTGGCGATTTCTAGGGCCAACCCCTCTTTAGAAAATATTTTTGCCCCCCTAATGGTGGCCCTACAAGACAAGGCCGATGCCCAGCATCTGGCCCGAGTATTTGGCCTATTGGAACAGGTCGATTTTTCGCTCAAGCAGTTTTCTATTGCGCAGTTTGGGGCCTTCTTTAATAAGAGCCTGAGCCGAGCGGCCCAAAGAAGGGGCAAGGCGGGCGGTAGCGCCACTACGCCGCTTTTTCTCAATAAACTCATGGCCCTTTTGCTCTCTCCCAAATCGGGAGAATCGGTCTATGAGCCTGCGGCGGGACAGGCCGCTAGCCTAGTGGCCCTTTTGCAAGAAGCCAGCTCCCTAAATATTTTGGCCCAAGAGGTCGATCAAATTACCTGGGCCTTTTGCAAAATGAATTTGCTCATGAATGGGGCCTATGAGGCCGTGGTGGAGCAAAATAATAGCCTGCTTCACCCGCCCCAACCCCCTCAGCAATTTGATCTGGCCCTGGCCAATTTCCCCTTTGGCGAAGAAATCGATCTGCGAGCCGTTAAGCATCGATCTTATGTCAAACTGCCCCTAGATGTGGGCCAAGAAGAGACCGATTGCAACAGCCTTTTTGTACAATTGATGTTGGAGCAACTCAATGAGAATGGGCGAATGATTGCCGTTTTGCCCATGCGGGCCCTCTTCAAAGAGCGGCAAGAGCGCCGTTTGCGAGAGTACTTGCTTCGCCGCGATGTGGTGGATGCCGTGATTACCCTGCCGCCTGGCCTGCTCTATGCCAGCCAAGCGCCCATTTGCCTGCTCTATTTGCACAAAAATAAGCCCGCCAAACGCAAGGGGAAAGTCCTTTTTATCAATGCTTCACAACTGCAACCCACCTCCAAGAGTCGGGTGCGCCATCGTTTGGAGAGTCAGCAAATTGCGGCCATCGTTTCGGCTTATCATAGCTGTGGAGAGAAAGTGCCGCAGGAGCTAGCCGGCTATGTGGTGAGCAAAACGGTAGAGCAACTGCTCGAGCAGCGGGCCAATCTGAATGCCAAGCGCTATGCGGCCCCCTTTATTCAGGAACTAGAGGCCTTGGCCGATCAAAATGCCTTGGTCAAGGTACAAGAAGTGATGGCGGGAGAGTTGCCAGCGCTTTGGGTGCATAAAAAAGAGCAGCAGTTTCATGAATACCCCTTTGTGAGTAGTCGAGATTTGGCCCTGCAGTTTGCCGATTATCAGTTGGCCCTGCCCAAACTTTGTCCCTTTGGCGAACAGGAGGAGGAAGAAGGGCGGATCTTGCAGCATTCGGCCTTTTTGGTCAATCGGAAAGGCAAGCGCTTGCGAGCCAGCTATTTTGAGTATACTGGCCAAGCCATTATTGTCAGCAAATCGGTGCTGGTTTTTGATTTGCAGCAAAAGAAGATCAACAAAGAATACTTTTTGGTCCAATTGCATCAAAAGCTGTTTTTGGCCCAGTTCAATATGTTTAGAACCGATCATGAAGCCTTGCAGATATCGGAGCGGGAATTTGGCCAATTGCAAATGCCTTTGCTCAGCCTAGAGGAGCAAATCAAATTGGTCCAAGAAACCAAATGGTCTTTGCTCAAAGAAGAAGAGCATAAGGTGGAAACCCTGCGCAGCCGCCTCAATCTGGATAAGCAAACGGCCCAAAACCGACAAATGCGCATTATTTCCTCTTTGCAGCATGAACTAGGCAATCGTTTGCCCGCTATTTTGACCGAGCTCAAAAATATTAAGGACTTTCTAGGCGATAAAATTGAGGAGCAAACGCCCCTGAGCTGGAGCGATTCTATTTATCCCCTTTTTGAGGGCGAAGAAGCCGAAGAAGAGGACCAATTGGGTAAGGTGGTGCGCAAAATTGAGAAACAACTCATTTATACCATCAATAGCATTGATGCGGCTAGCAACATCATCTCGGCCGATAAGGAGCGCATGCAATTGGAACATCTATTGTTGCGCGACTTTTTAGAGGATTGGGCCCAACTTTATGCCCAAGAAAAACAGTTCTCTATCCAAATTGAGGTAGAAGACGATGAAAGAGGCCGAGAATTGCCCATTGCCACCCTCATCGACCGAGCACAACTGGCCACGGCCCTGAGCAATTTTGTAGAAAATGCCCGCCGCCATGGCTTTTCTAAGGATAAAAAACATCTGATCCGCTTTTCTGTTTCTTTGCTAGAGGAACAAGAAGAAGTATTGATAGAATATAAAAATGATGGAAAAGCTTTCCCAAATTCTTTTACCTTTGAGGATTTTGTCTCCTACGGCAATTATGCCGGCGATACTGGACATTCGGGTATCGGGGGCTACCTCATCCACCAAATTATTGAGAATCATGAGGGCAGCCTATACTATAAGGAGCAAATAGATAAACGCGACCCCTTTAAGGTGCAATTTGATATTATTTTGCCCTACAGAAAATAAGAATATGAGTAAAAAACGCCGCCGACCAATACAGGTTTTAATGATTGATGACGATCAACAATTTGCTAGCCCCTTTATTAAGCGGGCCCGCAAGTATCAGGTCCTCATTACCAACAAAACAAACTTGCAAGAGGGCCTACACGAGCTACAAAATAACAGTAAATATCAGGCTGTTATTCTAGATGGCAAGGCGCCTATTCATCCACAACAAGCCAAAGGAACCGAGGCTGAAAACTTTGTGCATGAGGCCATTATGCGCCTCCGAGAGATGGAGCTGCGCCAAGAACGCCCCCTGCCTTTTTGCGTGCATACGGCCTGGAAAGTGCAGCTAGAGCCTAGCCTGCGCCAAAGGGCCGCCCTATTCGACAAAAAGAAAACGGCCGTAGATGAAGACGAAATGCAAGCCCTTTTTGAGTTTCTGCATCAGGAGGTGGGCCAACTAGAAAATAGCAAAATCAAACAGCAGTATCCCGAGGTCTTTGACTTTGCCGACCGCTATCTGGACCAAGAAGATGTTTCGCTCTTGCTCAGCATCTTAGCCGATAAATCAATGGCTAAAAGAGAGCAAATGCTGGAGCGACTGGCCTTTGTCCGCCGCCTAGAAGAGTCTATTCTCAACGTCTTTTGCCGAGAGGCCCTCAAGGTCGATCCGCTGCTATATGGAATGGATGGACAAAGCCGAACCAAAGACCTGATCGAGCTCATTAAGGTCCGAAAACTGGCCCCTATGCACGTCTCTTTTCTGACCTATATCATTTATGCCACCCTCAGCAGTATTGTGCAGCATAAAGCCCCAGAATCTAGTGAGTATTACAATTATCCGATCACGCCTTATACCGTCAAAACCTTTATCAATGGGCTTTTAGACATTATTCTCTGGGTAAAGGATAGTATCGAAAATGGCTTGAGAGAAGGCAGTATTATGCACGATTTTCAACCCCCTCGATAAGGATTTGGGGCCTCCGCTGCGGCTTCGCCTTGCGGCGCTATGTTGCAGGGCTTGGGTTGACCCACTTTTAAAAATAAGCTTAAATTAGCTCTAAATCAAGATTTATATGGACAGTACAAATGTATCTTCATTTATGTTAAATAAGCAATCAGTAAGAGTATGTTATAGATTAGTAGAGAGTCTAAAAAATAATCCTAACCCACATTTAACAAATGTAGCAAAAACTGATGCAGACCGTAAGGCTTTCATGAGGTTGTTATCAAACAAAAATCTTACTGAGGAATACATTCAATTTGAGTTTATTGGCAAAAGTAGGGAGTCTATGAAGGTGGTTGAAGAAAAGCTTCTGGCCTTTCACGACACCTCTGAAGTTGTACTGAACAAGCAAAGAAATAGACTAACCGACAAAGAGGGTTTAGGCCCTGGAGGTCGGGAAACAAATTTGTCTGTATTTCTTCACATGGCTCTACTATATGGTCGAGAAAGCTTTCATTATCATGGCTTAGGAGGTATTCAGCTTTATAATCGATATAAAAATAGAGTAACTTGTAAGGAGGCTGAAAATAGAAATACGGGTCATTTTAGAGGTGAAATTACGAGGTGGAAAATAAATGTAGAAGAGACAGAATCTGCGTTAAAAATAATTAACGACCTAATTGATATTTTACATGTTTGTGATCGAGAAGGAGATGTTTATCCTATGATGGAAAGTTTTTTCAGACAGCATATTAAGTTCTTGATTCGGTCTCGAACAGATAGACGAGCAACGATTTGGGAGGATGGCAAAAAGATTCCATTATGTGATGTCTTTGAACATTATCCAGCAGACTTTGAGACGACAGAAACGGTCAAGAGTAGCCGTAAAAAACTTAACGGGAAGAAGCTAGTTATTCGATCTAAAAAAGTGACTTTTGCCGTTCCCAAATCTTGTAAGTATGTTCTTGGCGAACCAAAGCCTAAGTCAATGACAATCAATGTTATTGAGGTTTTTGAAAAGGGCAAAGGTTTTTCAAAATCTGCCGCTAGAAAAAGAAGCCGAACAAAAAAAGATCATGATGATAAAACCATCAGTTGGCGCTTACTCACAAATGAAGAAATCAACAGCGAAGAAGAGCTCTTAGAGCTTGTTCTTTGCTACCGCAAGAGGTGGTTAATTGAAACATACTTTAAATATTTAAAATCAGATGGCTTTGATATTGAAAATATATGTTTGAAAACAGGTAAAGCTATCCGCAAAATGATACTTATGGCAATCAGTGCATCTGACAAGGTCCTTAAGCTTAAAGAAGCTGGACTTAACCAAGATAATGAGACTCCAGCAACCTCTATTTTCACAGAAGATGAAGTAGAAGTCTTAGATCTTATATTTAAACAATATCTAAAAGGCGAAAGCCAAAGCCCTTCTTTGCGCAATCCATTCACCTCTAAATCAATAGCTTGGGCCTATTGGATCATAGCGAGGTTGGGCGGATTTAATGGCGCAGTGAAGAAAACTAGGCATGCCGTATCCGTCAAAAAAATAGGACTAGGATTAGAGAGATTCATATTTATGTATGATGGATATCGATCCCTAAATTGACACCGCTATAAAAAGTGGGTCAACCCAAGGTTGCAGGGCTCGCAGGTCTGCTCGGCCCTTCAGGCTTCACTTCGTTTCGCCTTCGGTCTGGCCTTCGGCCACCCCTTCACAGCGCTAGGCCGCTCCACCGTTTTTTTTGCTTTGGGCGCTTTTCTTCGGCGGTTAATAGAAAGAGCTGGTTATATGTGTATTTTAAGTAAAAATAAAGGTTGTTCTTTTTGAGTCTACCCCCGATTAAAATAAATCCTATGAAAACTATAGTTGGATTAACACATCTCTTGATTGGATTTTCTCTTCTACTAACTGCCTGTACCAATGAAAAGAGGACTCCTGTAGAGAAAGAGGATTGGCATTGTTGTACGTTTATAACTGATATGCCTTCATACAGTTCTGAGGAGGGGGAGTCATTTAGTCATCTTTTAGAAATAGAGAATTATTCTCCAGAAATGTTCGATCAGATTCCATTTATAGAAATTGCAAAAAAATATGTAGATAGCTGCACTCATCATTTACCCATTAAGGGGATCACCTTTTTGATTGATTTGTCGGAAATGAGGGCTATGGGGCAACATCCAGCCAATTATGACTATTTGATTCCTTATTTAGTTGAAAATGATGGCTATATACTAAACCTTTTTTTTGATCTTGATTCTGACACATTTAAGATAAAAAGTGCATTTTTATACGAAAATAGAGACTTTATACCTTATGAAATACCAGGAAATATTAAATAGGGCTGCTAGCCGTTACTTAGTTTTTGCATGAAGCTGCTGGCCAGAAAAATTTGGACAAATGGAACCATCTTTTTAGTTTCCCTTGTTAGAGCTGCTGAAAAAAAGTAAAATTAAATCATGGATAAGGTAAGAGTAGATAAGTGGTTATGGTCGGTCCGTATTTTTAAAAGCCGAACTTTGGCCAGTAATGCCTGCAAAAAGGGGCATGTACGTGTAGATGGGCAAATTCTAAAGCCCTCTTCTTTTGTGAAAAGAGGCGATTTGTTGGAGGTCCGAAAAAACAACTTCAATATGCGCTTTAAGGTGGTCGATCTGATCGAAAAGCGGGTATCGGCCAAATTGGCAGAGCCTTGTTATGAGGACCATACGCCAGAAGAAGAGCTCAATAAATTTAAGGCTTGGTTCATGAATGGCCGAGCGGCAGAATTTAGAGAAAAAGGCGCTGGCCGTCCCACCAAAAGAGATCGCCGCCAAATTGATGGCTTTAAAGAAGGCGATAGCATGCTAGAACAATTGGACTGGGAAGAGGAGGAATAAGCTTTCTCTTGGACCATAAAAAGCCCGATCTACCTTTGTAGATCGGGCTTTTTTATCTTGGCCCCAAGGGCAGCGCTTGGGCTGTGGGGCTGTCCCCACAGCATCGGCCTAGGGATGGTAACTAGTGGCCGCAGGCCAGACCGAAGCGCGCAGCGCTGAAGGGCCGAGCGAGCAGCGAGCTAGTGCACAGCCCGGCCGCCGCAGGCGGCAGGCCCCAAAAAATAAACTACTTATCCTTCTTCTTAAACTGCTTGAAGAATTGGGCCCAAGCCATGGGGTTGAGGACGGGCATAGCCTGCTGTTGTCCCTGATAAGAATAGCTGCTGGCTTGTTGGCGGAGGTAAAGCGAGGCATTTTCTCGGCCATCCATATCCATTTCTTCCTGCATGGCAAGTAGTTGTTGGCGGCTGAGCTTGCCCTCGGCCAAAGCCTGAAGATTTTGGGCTTGGGTGGGTTGCATGGCTAAAAACTCTGCTCTAAAGTTGTTGCGATCGGGCCAAGGGAAAACCAAAACCTCCGCCATATTGATATCCTCGGTTTCTAGTTGGACCACAATAGAGCGATAGAGGCCCTCAAAATCTTCGGGGATCGTAATTTCTTGGGTCGCAAAGCCTACAGCCGAAAACTGCATCGTTTCGCCCTTTTTGACCACAATAGAAAACATACCGTCCATATTGGCATAGGTACCGCGCAGGCCATTTTCTACGGCCACCGTGGCAAAGGGAATCGGGGCCACCTTTCCGTTGGGGCCAGGCGTAATCACAATACCCGTCACCTCAACAATATCATCGACCGAAAGCGGCTGGGCTTGGCTCAACTGAGGCAGGGCGAAAAGAAGAAGGGGGAGAAAAGAAAGCAAGTATTTCATGCGTTTTATATTTAGTAAGTCTTAATGATCAAATTGGAGAAGCTGCTTAAAGGTCCTCTGCCAAAGCAACGCTAATTTGCACTTTTTAGTTGGTCTTTCCATCCCAGATAGGGAAAAAAGCGTCTTCAAAATGTTTGATGGCTTCATGGGCCGAAAGCTGAATGGCAATCACATCAAAACGGATTTCCTCCTCATAGTTTTGAGCATGCATATAGGCTGCAGCTGCCTCAAAAAGAAGCTGTTGCTTTTTGGGGGTAACGGCTAATTCGGGTGGACCAAAAGCGGCGTTTTTTCGGGTTTTGACCTCTACAAAAACAAGGATATTCTCCTTAAAAACAATCAGGTCTATTTCGGCCCGCCCATAGCGCCAGTTTTTTGCCTTTAACTGATAACCTTGCTTCAAAAGGTATTCTAGAGCCATCTTTTCGCCCAAGATGCCTATCTTGTGATGTTTTGCCATAATTTTTTTATCTTTCGCAGCTTTGACAAGCTGCACCGCAATAGAAGTAGTATACTAAAACATACGATATATACATAGCTTGAAAGGGCTATTAACAAAATCTTGAAATTATCATGATGAATGAACTAATCAAAAACTTTGGCGCTCAGTTGACGGAGGCCATTGCAATCGGCGAGAATATAACATTAACTGCTCCTAAGCAGGAATTGCGCAATATTGTGGTTGTGGGAATGGGCGGCTCTGGTATTGGGGCCAACTTTGCCAAGGAATTCACGGCAGAGGAGCGTCCTTTGCCCATGGAAGTGGTTAAGGGCTATGATTTGCCCAATTATGTCAATCCCCATAGCTTGGTCATTTGCTCTTCTTTTTCGGGCAATACCGAAGAGACCCTAATTGGCCTAGAGGCAGCGATTGCAAAAGGGGCCAAAATTGTTTGTGTCAGCTCTGGGGGTAAAATGAAAGCCTTGGCCGAAGAGCATGGATTAGATTTCGTTCAATTGCCACATGCGGGTAGTCCTCCCCGCGCTTGTTTGGGCCTTTCTTTGGTGCAGCAGCTATTTATCCTAAAGTTCTTTGGTTGTGCCAAGGCCGAGCGCATCGAGCAGCTCAAGCAAAGTATCCTTTTGCTAGAAAAAGAGCAGGCCGACATCATGGAGAAGGCCAAGAAAATGGCGCAGTTCATGAGCGGCAAGTTTCCCGTTCTCTATACCCATGATCGTATGGGATCTGTTGTTTTGCGCCTGCGTCAGCAGCTCAATGAAAATGCAAAAATCCTTTGCGGCCATCATCTAATTCCCGAAATGAACCATAACGAATTGGTAGGCTGGCGTAAACAAGAGGGCGATTTTGCTGTCTTGATTTTTAGAAGCAAGTTTGAGCATGAGCGCAATCAAGCCCGTATTAAAATCAATAAGGAAATCATTAACCACTATACCCAAACCTTGATCGAGATCAAACTTAAGGGCGATAGCTTGATTGAAGAGGCTATGTATGCGGTACATTTGGGCGACTGGATCTCTTGGGAGCTTTCTGTTTTGCGCCAAGTAGATGCCACCGAAGTAAAAGTGATTGATTTCCTAAAAGGAGAATTGGCCGGCCAAGCCTAAATAATAAGCTGGTCCAAAAAACAAGCAAGATGAGCAAGAACGTAAAAGTAGAAGAACTCGGCCGCATCAATTATGAGGAGGCCTGGGCCTACCAAACCGAACTTTTCAATGCCTGCATTGATCGTAAAAAGCGACAAAGAGCAGGGGAGGAGCTAGAGCAGTTTGGCCATTTTCTATTTTGTGAACACCCCCATGTCTATACCCTAGGCCGAAATGGCAAAGAAGCCCATTTACTACTCGATGAGGCGGGCTTGCAAGCCCATGAGGCCAGTTTTGTGAAAATTAACCGGGGGGGAGATATTACTTATCATGGCTTGGGCCAAATTGTGGGCTACCCCATTTTGGACCTCGATTGCTTTTTTACCGATATTGGCCGATATATCCGCAGTATCGAAGAAATGGTGATCCGTACACTGAAAGATTATGGCATTACCGCCGGCCGCATCAAAGGTGAGTCTGGCGTCTGGCTAGATGAAGATGGCCCCAATGCCCGCAAAATCTGCGCAATTGGGGTGCATCTGAGCCGCTGGGTGACGATGCACGGCTTTGCCTTTAATATCAATACCGATATGAGCTACTTCGGTCATATCATTCCCTGTGGTATCCAAGATAAGGGCGTGACCTCCCTGGCCCAAGAATTGGGACGGCCCGTAGCAGAAGAGGAGGTCAAAAGTTTGCTTTCTCGGCATTTTGCAGATATCTTTGCAGCCGAATTAGATTTTAGCCTAGCGCCAAATTTACTACAGCATGAAAAATGATATTCCCATTAAAAAAGTAGAAGGGGTGGGCCTCGCTATTGTTCCCGCTGCCGACGGCTTTTGGGATGTCTACCTACTTAACCTCAAAAAAGAACCCATCAAGCAGTTGATCGTCTCGGCTAGAGGCTATGGCCGCCTAAATGATAAGGAGGTGGAAACCGCCAATATCCGATACTATTTTGAGGAGGTACCCCCAGGCTCGTTCCAAAAAATTGAACCCCTGCACAAAGATCTCGTGCAAATGGCCAATGAATATTGGATCAGCTTTTTATGGAAGGATTATATGTACGACCGAAAGTACGTCTTTGTGGCCGGTAGTATTCAGGCCGCTTACTTTACACATATTCCCATTCTTGACGAATTGGGCGTTTTAATCAAGTAAAAATTTATGGACCCTAAAGAGGAAAAGGAATTCGAGGATGAACCCTTGTTCGATTGGTATGAGTATAAAGCCGATCCCGGACAGGAACCCATGCGATTAGATAAGTTTCTGATGCAACGCATGGAGCGCATGACCCGATCTAAGGTGCAACGTGGTATCGAGGCCGGCTATGTGACGGTAAACGATAAGGAAGCCAAAAGCAACCAAAAGATTAAGCCACATGACTTAATTAAGGTGCGCTGGCGCCGCGCTCGCCCAAAAGGAGAGGTGATCGCCCAAGATATTCCCTTAGATATTCGCTATGAAGATGAGGAGGTCCTCATGGTCTACAAACCCGCTGGCATGGTGGTCCACCCCGGTGTGGGCAATTATACCGGCACCCTCGTCAATGCCCTCGCCTGGCACTTTAAAGATTTGCCCCAAGGCAATGGTAGCTACCCCGGCCTGGTGCACCGTATCGATAAATTTACTACGGGAATTCTGGTGGTGGCCAAAACCGAAGAGGCGATCCAACATCTCTCCAAGCAGTTTTTTAATCACACTATTAAACGGAAATATCGCGCCCTAGTCTGGGGCGATGTAGAGGCCGAAGAGGGAACAATCACTGGCCATATTGGCCGCGATCCCAAAAATCGCAAACGCTTCTGTGTGCATGAAGATGAGGAATACGGTAAACATGCCGTGACGCATTATAAGGTCCTCAAACGCTTTGGCTATGTGACTTTGGTCGAATGCCAACTGGAAACAGGACGGACCCACCAAATTCGCGTGCACATGAAGCATATTGGCCACCCGCTCTTCAATGATGAGCTCTATAATGGTAACCGCATCGTCAAAGGAACGATCTTCAGTAAGTACCGACAGTTTGTCGAGAATTGCTTCAAAATCCTTCCTCACCAAGCCCTACACGCTTATTCTCTGGGCTTTGAACATCCCAAAACAGGAGAGGAAATCTATCTGGAAGCCCCGCTGCCCGATTATTTCCAACAAGCCCTAGATAAATGGGAAAAATATACCGAGGGCCGTTTTAAGATTTATGACTAGATCTTTTCTCCCTCACTAATCGCAGTAGAATTTCTATTCTGCTGCGATTTTTTTTTGGGGCCTCCTGCCTGCGGCAGGCGCTACGCTGCGGGGCTCGCAGGTCTGCTCGGCCCTTCAGGCTTCACTTCGTTTCGCCTTCGGTCTGGCCTTCGGCCACCCCTCCGCATCGCTAGGCCAAATGGAAGTCCTTCGCTTCCTATTTCCACCAAAGTATTTTGTGCCTAAAGGCCCAAGCCCAAGCCAAACGATAGTTCCGATAGCCCAAGCGCCCTAGCCGCTCCCGCCACTCTCGACCCAAAAAAGATTTCTGAATGGAAAGCAGTCCATCATAACGGACCATCGGACTAGCGCCCAACAGTTTTGTCACTAAACGAAAGAGAAAATGGGCCAATTTCGAGCGCTCTAAATCATTGACAATGCCGCCCCATTGGGCCTGCGCCTTTAGCTGTAGGAGCAGACGGTCCAAGGCTTCTTCCTCAAAATGATGCAGAAAGAGGGCGCAATGGGCCACATCAAATTCTAAGGTCGCAAATTCTTCCCCAAAAACATCAAGTTGGGCATAACGGATTTCTGGAAAATCACTGGACCACAAACGGGCTTGCTCCAAACAGTAGGCATTGGCATCTATCCCCAGCAAATCTAAGCGGTAGCCTTTTTTTCGGCCCCAAAGGGCAAAGGCGCGCAGGGCATCACCGCCCCCGCAACCCAGATCCACCAAGCGCAAAGGCTTTTCTTTGGGCCAAGTTTGCAGCAGTTGGGCCAAGGCGGCCTGACTAATCGCCAATCCCCCCAATAGTTTATTCACCCAGGCAATTTGCTCCAAAGTGGCCTTGAGCTCTGGCCCCTCCATCTCCAAATCATCCATGATTTCTTCTTTCTCCGACCGCTGTTTAAAGTAGAGCATTCCAAGGCGTTAATGGACGGCCATGCGTCCAGCGAATAATTGTCTTTTGCATAAAGGGCAAGCCAGCAAATAGCTGCACGCCCAAATTGGACCAAAAGGGGCGGCCAAAGAAATGTTGCAGCTTTCGCCCCGCCTGCAACCTCAAGCTATAGTTTTTCTGCCAAGCCGCCGCATATTGGGCCAAAAATTCAGCTTGACTCAGTTGGCCCTCCAAATATTGGGGCACTAAGGCTTGCATAATGGCCGCAGAACCTATGGCCATGGCCATCCCATTGCCCGAAAGCGGATAGATCAGGCCCGCAGCATCGCCCAACATGGGCAGCCCTTGCTCTACCAAAGGTTTGGGCCTAAAATAAATATTGCTAATGCTCAAGGGCCGAGAAAAAATGGGCCTAAACTCCCGAAACGCTTGCTCTAAATAAGGGTTTTGCCCCAAAATAGTACGCTCCAACTCCTTGATGCTACCCGCCCGCTTGAGCTGGACTTGCTCCACCAAATAACAAAGGTTGATTCGGCCATCTTCTACTCTAGATAAGCCGCAATAGCCCCCCTCAAAGTTGTGCAGGGCCACCAAATCTTCCGGGAAATCGCCCTCATAATGGCATTTGACGGCCATAAAGCCCGCCCGCTCTTGCATGAACCCCCGCTCAAGCTGCCGATCAACTAAAGAGCGCTTGCCTTGTGCGCCCAGGACCATTGCGCCTCGGTATTGCTGCCCTTGCTGGCTGTGGAGCAGCCAGTTTTTTGGTCCAATTTCTTGCAGTTGATTGACTTTTTGCCCCAGCGCAAATTCTACCCCCGCCGCCAAGGCCAACTCATAGAGCTTTTGGTCCATCCGATGACGAGACAAACCAAAACCTCCTAAAGGCAAAGTAGTTTGGACCTGCTTCCCCTTTAAGGAGCTTAGGGCAAAACGCCGAATATCAACGGCTCCATGAGCAAAAGGATCAAAGCCCAAGCTGTTGAGGTAGGGCAGTACCTCCTTAGAGATGTATTCCCCACAAACTTTGTGAAAGGGATACTCCTTTTGCTCAATGAGCAGGACCTTTAGCCCTCTTTTGGCCAAAGGAAGGGCGCAGCAGAGGCCAGCAAGACCTCCACCAATGAGGATGACATCATAAAAAGGAGTGGGGGATGGGGAAGATAGGGCCACAGCTTAGGGGTTAGTATTGGTCCAAGTTAATTAAGACAAGGGTACAGGCCGCCATGATTTCCGCTTGGGGCAGAGCCGCTTGCAGACGTTGTTGGAAGGCGGGGTTTTCTGTTCCTGGATTAAAGATAATGCGCTTAGGGGCCAAGGCAACAATCTGCTCAAAGTATTCTTCTTGCAGCTCTGGGCGGAGATAAAGCGTAATGCTATCTACAGCCAAATCGGCTGGAATGCTAGTTAAAATATCTAGCTCTCCAGCGGTTTTTCCCGCTCTGTAGCCCAAGGGATAAACGGTTTCTCCAATGGCTAAAAGGCGGCGGGCGGCCTCATAAGCGTAGCGGTCGGGCTTGCTAGAGGCCCCAATAATTAAGGTACTCATTCTATTTTGGTTTAATGATAGTAATGAAAGGAAATAGCGCCCTAAAAGTTTTGAACCGCCGCCCTTTTTGGTCCTATTGCAGGGGACAGGCGGCGAAGCCGCCGCAGGCTGAGGGGCTGTAGCAGGGCCGCCGAAGGCGGCAGACCCAGGCGGCAAAGCCGCCGCAGGGCCGAGCAGACCTGCGAGCTGCGCAATGGCCCGACCCGCCCGCAGGGCGGGGCAGCCCCAAAAAAAAGAAGTTGTAAACCTACAACTTCTTCTTCTTCGCTTCCATAAAGGCAAAATGGCCTAGTAGCGGAAATTTTTCACGGTATCGACAAAGACCTTGACATTGTCTAGGGGCGTATCGGGATAAACGCCATGGCCAAGGTTGGCAATATGGTGCGGACCAAAATCCTTGAGCATTTGAGTGGCTTGGGCCTCAATGGTTTTGGGGTCGGCATAAAGGGCGCAGGGGTCCAAAAGCCCTTGCAAAACCTGATGCTGACCAAGTTCTTCCCGCAATTGCTTGGGGTTTTGGGTCCAGGTACAGCCCAAGACCGAAGCCGAAGTGGCCGCCATTTGTGACATAGAGTGCCAGGCGCCTTTGGCAAAAATCGTTACGGGAACGCTGCTGCTCAAGCCCTCGGCGATGCGGGCCATATAGGGCAAAGAAAAGGCGCGGAAATCGGCTGGGCGAAGCACGCCGGCCCAAGAATCAAAGAGTTGGATGAGGTCGGCTCCAGCGGCTACCTTTTTCTTGAGGTAGGCCAAAGTCGTATCGGTAATCTTTTGCAAAAGCAGATGGGCTAGCTCTGGCTCTTGGTACATGAGCTTTTTGGCCTTAGAAAAGGTCTTGCTACCTTGGCCTTCAATCATATAGCAAAAAATGGTAAAGGGCGCACCGGCAAAACCGATCAAGGGGACCCGACCATCTAGCTCTTTCTTGGTGATTTTTAGGGCCTCATAGACATATTGTAGCTCCTCGGCAGCGGCATCGCCAACCAACAATTGCTCAATATCTTTGGCGCTTTCAATTGTTTTAGGAAAGCGAGGTCCTTTCTTTTCGACCATCTCATAAGGGAGGCCCATGGCTTCGGGAATAACGAGAATATCGGAGAAAATAATGGCGGCATCTACCCCTAGTTCATCTACGGGTTGGATGGTGACCTCTGCGGCCAATTCGGGCCGTTCGACCAACTCCTTAAAGCCAGAAAGACTATTGCGGATGGCGCGGTATTGAGGCAAAATGCGTCCAGCTTGACGCATCAGCCAAACGGGCGGACGTTCTGTGGCTTCGCCTTTGGCCACCCGGAGAAACAAATCATTTTTTAGCATGCTGAGAAGCTTCTAGTTGTTTTTTATAATAGGCATAGACCTCTAACTGCGAGCGAAAGGGCCTTTGACCTTCATCAATTTTGTAATGGTTGGACAGCTTGGGGTCCAAGATTCGGGCTTTGACATTGTCTTTGAGCTGCAAATTTAGAAAATCTTTAATTTCTTCTTGCAAGCCCTTGTCATAAATCGGAAAAGCGCACTCAATTCGGTAATATAAATTGCGCGTCATCCAGTCGGCAGAAGATAAATAGATCTTGTCCTCTCCCGCATTATGAAAATGATAGATCCGAGAGTGCTCTAAAAAGCGATCAACAATAGAGATGGCCCGAATGTTTTTGGAGTAGCCCTCGATGCCCGTCTGCAAACCGAAAATCCCCCGAACAATAAGGTCGATCTTTACCCCCGCCTCGCTGGCCTCATAGAGTCGGCGAATCATGCGGTGGTCTTGCAGACTATTTAGCTTTACGGTAATTCGGGCTTCTTGGCCTGCCTGGGCCAGCTCTATTTCTCGGTCAATCATGGCATAGATGTTTTTCCGCATCCGAAATTGCCCCACCAAGAGGTGTTTAAAGGGCTTTTTGGGCAGCTCGCCATGTTCTAAATAGTTGAGGACTTTATCGACCTCTTTCGTAAGTCGTTTATCTTTGGTAAAAAAGCCATAATCTTCATAGAGGCGGGCGGTGCCCTCATGAAAATTGCCCGTACTGAGGTAGCAGTAGTCTTGTAGTTTACCTTTTTCTTCTCTAGAAATAGATAGAATTTTGGAGTGCACCTTGAGTTCGGGCAGACTATATTTTACGATAGCGCCCCATTTCTCTAGTTTTTCGGCCCAATCCAGATTGGCTTCTTCATCAAAGCGGGCTTTGACCTCCACAAAGACCATTACCTCTTTCCCTTCTGCAATGGCCGAGCGCAAAGCCGCAATGATTTGCGAATCTTTGGCCACCCGATACTGCAAAATCCGAATGCGTTTGACATCGGGATCATAGGCGGCCTGCTCTAATAACTTAATGACGTAATTGTAGCGCTGATAGGGGTAATGCACCAAATGGTCCCCTTCACTAATGCAATCAAAAAGGACCTGCGCCTTAGATAAGGTAGGATGTTTTAGCGGGGGCAAGGGCTCATCTTGCAGATGCTGTAGCCCAAAGTTGGGAAACTGAAAAAGGTCAAAGTTGTTGTGATAACGGCCCTCGGGTTGGAGGTCGCTGCTCTTCACGCTAAAGGCTTGCATCAGAAAGCGCAACAAATTGGCGGGCATATTTCGGTCATAGACAAAGCGGGTGCTGGCCCCAATATTTCGCTTGTTCAGCCCCTTGCGGATCTTCTCAATCAGATCGCCCGAATATTCATCTTCGAGGTACATTTCTGCATCTCGGGTCATCTTGAAAGAGTAGCTGTTTTCTATACTATAGCCCGGAAAAATCCGAGGCAGGGCATAGCGCACAATATCATCCAACATGATGATCAAGCGCTCGTTTTCTTGCTCGGAGGGCAAGACCAAAAAGCGAGGGAAACGATGAGAGGGGATGCGCACCACGGCATAACGAGGGGTCCGCCCTTTGGTCCCCAATTCTACCCCCAAATAAAGGGCATTATTGATCAGGAAGGTCCGAATCTTATGCTTGACAATCAGCATGGGCTGCAGATAGGGGATCAGCTTTTCTTCAATGTATTTATCCAGAAAATCGGTCTGGGTTTTCTTCAAATCGGCCTCCTTGACCAAATGAATATTGATGGCGGCCAAAAGGGGCAAGATGTGTTTCTGATAAATTTCGGTAAACTCTAGTTGTTGTTGCCGCACGGTTTCATTGATGCGGTCCAAAACTTCTTCTGGCGGAAAGTCAATGGCCTTTTTGGTCCGCTTGCCCAAGCGAATTAGGCTCTTGATCGAGGCCACCCGCACCCTAAAAAACTCATCCAAATTAGAGGAGTAAATCGCTAAGAATTTAATGCGTTCAAAAAGAGGAACCGAAGGGTCTTTGGCCTCTTGTAACACCCGATAATTAAAGGCCAACCAGCTCAAATCGCGGTTGCTGTACGGAAAGTTTTCATCTGTTCTGATCGTTGCCATAACCCAAGTTGTCTGTCTGTTGTTTGTAAAATCGCTTTGCCTACAAATATAGAAACTTGAGGGATAGATTCTGGAATCTGCTTTTTTTTCTTCTCGATTCTATCCTTTTTTTGGGGCCCGCGGCCGGCTAGGCCTTTGGCCTAGGTCGGCCGCCGCTATGCTGCGCCGCTCGCAGGTCTGCTCGGCCCTGCAGCCCTGCGGGCTTTGGTCTGGCCCTTCGGGCCACGGCTGCGCAGCGCTGGGCCAATTGACTCTTGGCCTTTAAGCAGAAAGTCAGCGCATTTTAGCCGCTCAAAATAGAAGCGTCTTCATAATTTAAGCGCTAAGCGCCTCTGGCTAAACAGTAGTAGGGGAGTCCCCGAAAAAAGCAATAGGACAATTTAGATGCCCCCACAGTTAAATGTAACGATCCAGACGGCTGTGGGGAATCCCCACAGTTAAATGTAACGATCCAGACGGCTGTGGGGAATCCCCACAGTTAAATGTAACGATCCAGACGGCTGTGGGGAATCCCCACAGTTAAATGTAAGGATCCAGATGGCTGTGGGGAATCCCCACAGTTAAATGTAACGATCCAGATGGCTGTGGGGAATCCCCACAGTTAAATGTAACGATCCAGATGGCTGTGGGGAATCCCCACAGTTAAATGTAAGGATCCAGATGGCTGTGGGGAATCCCCACAGTTAAATGTAAGGATCCAGATGGCTAGGGGGAATCCCCACGGCTAAATGTAACGATCCAGATGGCTAGGGGGAATCCCCCAGCTTAAATGTAACGATCCAGATGGCCAGGGGGAATCCCCCAGCTTAAATGTAACGATCCAGATGGCCAGGGGGAATCCCCCAGCTTAAATGTAACGATCCAGATGGCTAGGGGGAATCCCCCAGCTTAAATGTAAGGATCCAGATGGCCAGGGGGAATCCCCCAGCTTAAATGTAAGGATCCAGATGGCTAGGGGGAATCCCCCAGCTTAAATGTAAGGATCCAGATGGCTAGGGGGAATCCCCCAGCTTAAATGTAACGATCCAGATGGCTAGGGGGAATCCCCTAAAGCCAAAAAAAGTCCGCAATACAAATTGTACTGCGGACTTTTGTTTCTTGCGATTATCTTTCGCCATAAAAAGAAGTCATTTAGAGCTCTCTAGACCTTTGTTCTCAGATAGGCCACTACTTTTTCCCAATCTTCAAAGGGTGTTTGGCCAAAATGGATATGTTCTCCGCCAAAGCGATCGGCACCATTCTTTAGGCGGTCATCAATAAGGAAGTGGCCCTGATTGAGCTGCTTATTATGAGAGAGAATAAGGCGTTTGTGGGCATTTTGGCCCAGATGTTTTTTCACCCAGAGCAGCTTGTCTGACCAAGCCGAGGGGTTTTCCCAAGGAGCGGTAGACAATAAATAGGCATCAAATAATTGGCTGAGCTCTTCAAAGGCGGCCAAAGCTCCTGATAGGGGCTGCATGAGGGAAAAAATACCGGGTACCTCATCTAGGCGGCCCTCATATTGGGCCAAGGTATCGGCAGAAAGCTGGGCAAAGGCCGAGGGAAAATCCACCAGCACATTGTCCATATCAAAATAAAGGATCTTTTTCATCTTAATCGGTTTGATTGACGCTATAGGCCGTTTCCACTAGGTCACGGTAAAAGCCATCGGTTTTCTGCATTAGGGTTTGGTGATCGCCCATCTCCATTTTTCGTCCTTTATCGAGGACCAGAATTTGGTCGGCATGTTGAATAGTCGACAGGCGGTGGGCAATAATAATAGAGGTTCGTTTGGCAATCAATTTCTCAATAGCATACTGTATGATGCCTTCTGTTTCGGGATCAATAGCCGAGGTGGCCTCATCTAAGATCAAAATATCGGGATCAAAAACAAGGGCCCGAACAAAAGAGATCAGTTGCCGTTGGCCCATAGACAAGGTGGCGCCTCTTTCCATCACCTGATAGTCATAGCCACCGGGCAGGCGCTCAATAAACTCATGGGCCCCAATCATTTTGGCGGCGGCAATCACCTCTTCCTTACTAATACTTTCCTCTCGCAGGCAGATATTTTCATAGACCGAGCCTGAAAAGAGAAATACATCTTGTAGCACAATAGCGATGCGGCTACGCAGGCTACTGAGCTCATAATTCCGAATTTCGGTATCATCAATAAAGATTTGGCCCTTATGGATATCGTAAAATCGGTTAATGATATTGATAATCGTGGTCTTTCCGGCGCCCGTACTCCCTACAATAGCCATCGTTTGGCCTGCGGGCAGCTCAAAGCTGAGTCCTTTCAGAATCCATTTCTCTACTTCTTCGGCTTTTTTATCTTGTTCATAAGAAAAGTGGACCTCATCAAAGCGGATGCTACCAGCCAACTTCTCTACCTTTTGCTCGCCATTATTCTGGATCTGTTTGTTGCTATCAATGAGGTTAAAAACTCGATTGGCGGCCACCAGTCCCATTTGCAGGGAGTTGAATTTATCGGCCAGCATCCGAACGGGGCGGAAAAGCATGCCCAGATAGAGCGGAAAAGCCACTAGCACCCCAATACTTACCTCTTCACTAAGGACCGATTGGGCCCCATACCAGACCATGAGGCCCAAAGAAGCTGCCGAGAGAATCTCGACCATAGGGAAGAAGATCGCATAATAAAAAATAGAGCGAATGTTGGCCTCCGTATAGCGTTTATTGATTGCATCAAACTTTTTGAGCTCTTGCTGTTCGGCATTAAAGATCTGAACGATGCGCATGCCCGTGATGCGTTCCTGCAAAAAGGCATTCATCTTAGACACCTCCGTTCGTACGCTTTCGTAGGCCTTTTTCACGGCCTCCTTAAACCAATAAGAGCCCCAGATGAGCAGGGGCAGGGTAGTTAGGCAGACCAAAGTGAGGCTCCAGCTAGAATAAAGCATAATGCCCAGCACAAAAATGAGGGTCAAAACATCGGCAACAATTGTAATGGCACCTTGAGAAAAGACCGTATTGATCGTTTCAATATCATTGATAGTGCGGGTGGTAGAGTTACCGATTGGCGTGCGGTCAAAGTAGCTTAGCCGCAGGCTATTGATATGTTTAAAAACCCGCAATCGCAGGTCCTTAATTACGGATTGGCCCAAAAGGCCAGTAATATAAGTAAAGAAATATTGCAGGGCGCCTTCAAAGAGTAAGACTCCAAACAAAAGGCCTACTATCCAGAGTAGACCTTGATAATTGCCGGCAAGAATATATTGATCCACACTCAATTGGACCAAATAGGGCCTGAGGATGGCCAGAGGGGCCAAGACAATAGAGAGGGTTGCGGCGGTAATAAAAATAAATCTGTAGGGGCGGACCAACTTGAGCAGCCGAAAGAACAGCTGACGGTCGGCATAATTGCCCCTTTCTTGATTAGCGTTAGACATGCAGTTGGTTTAGCGAATATGCACAATTTCATCATAAACACGGAGAGACTTCAAAAGGTTGAAGTCCTGTTCGCTTTTACAAATGAGCTGCAAACCGATAAATTTCTGATTTTCGTGTTGGTTAATAAAGTCCATTTTCAGGACCTCTTCAATTTCCCAGCTGCCCAGCTCTTTGCCCAGCTTGGTCACTAGTTGCATACCGGCCTGAACCTGGCCTTCTTCTACATCGCCCAGAATGACGATGCGAAGTTTTTTTAGAAATCCGTAGACCACACGAACGCGGAAGCGGTTTGCTGTGGGTTTAGCTTGTTTTTTAGACATAAGGTTGTTGTTTAGTAGTTGTTTTTTTTGGGGCTGCCCCAGCGCGGAGCGCTGGGTCGGGCTGTGTCAGGGCTCGCAGGTCTGCTCGGCCCTGCGGCGGCTTTGCCGCCTGGGTCTGGCCTTCGGCCCCCCTTATCCATCCCTCAGCCGATAGGGCAAGGTGGGCACTGAGGGGCCGAGCCCCTCAGGAGAGCGGGCGCAAAGCGCCCGTCCTGCCTAAGTCATTAGGACCAGTTGGTCTCTGCGGCAATGAGTAGTTGGCTGGTGCAGCCAATATGCTCTTCGAGTAAAATTTCTTTATTTTCTCTAAGCATATTGAGGGCTTCATCGGTTTGGTGGCGCAGGCTAATCAGTTGGAGATCGCTGCGCAGTTCGGTCATATAGGCTTGGGCCAGTTCCTCGAGCAGGCCGCCTAGCTTTTGGGGTTCATAATTGATACAGACCGAAAAAGCCAGGGCGGTATTTTGGGTCATATTGACCTTAATACGGTGTTTTGCAAAGCTAGCAAAGAGGGCCGAGAAGCGGGCTTCATCTACAAAATGAAAATCTTTGGCCTTAATTTTTAGTAGGGCTTGATTTTTTTTGACCACAAAAATCGGCGGGTATTGTTCGACCTCTTCGGCAGAGACCAGGCTTCCTCTTTCTTGGGGTTGGACAAAGGACTTTACCCAGAGGGGAATATTTTTATTTTGGAGGGGGCGTAATGTTTTGGGGTGGATCACTTGTGCCCCATAATAAGTCATTTCTATGGCCTCGGCATAAGAGATATTATCGAGTTGGATGGTATTATTAAAGATGCGGGGGTCTGCATTGAGCAGGCCGGGCACATCCTTCCAGATGGTTAGTTCTTGGCTATTGAGGCAAGAGGCAAAAATAGCGGCGGTATAATCGGAGCCTTCACGGCCCAGGGTGGTGGTGAAATTCTCGCTACTACTGCCGAGAAAGCCTTGCGTAAGGACCAATTGATTTTGGAGTAGGGGGGGGACGATCTTTTGGATGCGGTTTTGGGTTTCGCTCCAATCCACTTGAGCGTCGCGATAATTGTTATCGGTGAGGATACAATCGCGGACATCCAGCCAATGTGTTTTTAGTCCTTCTTCATTGAGGTAGGCGGCAAGGATGCTAGTAGAGAGTAGTTCGCCTAGAGAGACAATCTGGTCATATAGGTAATCATAGCCATCTTGGGGTTCTTCTTCAAGGATCCATTCTACATCGACAAAAAGGTCATTGACCTCATCATAGATAGGGTGTTGGGGGTTATTGAAAAGGCCTTGGAGTAGTTCTAAATGTTGTTGGCGGACGGCTTGGAGCAGAACCTCTGCTTGGCCTGTTTGTTGCACATAAGCCAGCACTACTTTCTCTAGGGCGTTGGTTGTTTTTCCGGAGGCGGAGACGACGACCAATAGATTTTCTTGTTGATATTGGCGAAGGATTTGGACCACATTTTTGATTGCGGGCACATCTTTAATAGAAGCGCCACCAAACTTGAAAACAGGCATAAGGGCAATTTATTAAATAAGGTAAAACTTGTACTTATCTACTTTAGGTAAAGTGTATAAGGCAAAGACTGCTTGATCTGTTTGCAAAAGTACAATGAACTAGGCTAAAAACTAGGCATCTTCTAGTTGAAATGCTAATTTTACGCAGCTGGGCCTTAAAAACGGCTATCTATGCGGAGGAAAGGGCCTAATATTATTATGCCTTAAGTTGCTTTCAGCTTTCATCTGAGGAGTGTAAAAGCGGAGGAGGAGCATTTGGCCTAGCGATGCGAAAGGGGGCGGCGAAGCCGCAGACCAAGGCCGTTAGGCCGCAGGGCCGAGCAGGCTTGCGAGCCCTGAAGCGTAGCGCCGCAAGGCGAAGCCGCAGCGGAGGCCCCTAAAAAAAAGAAAAAATAGACCAAAAAATAATATATGAATCGATCGACATTAGTGGCTTTAGCATTAGTTGCATTTTGCGGCATGTTAGGGGCTCAGACAGAAATCATTTATTTGGAGAACCCTTCATTTGAGGACGAGCCACGGCCGGGTTGGCAGCCTAGGGGCTGGATAGACTGTGGATTTGCGGGAGAGTCGCCGCCCGATGTGCAGCCCTTTGGGGGATTTGGCGTGACGCAGGCGGCGCATGATGACAACACCTATTTGGGGTTGGTGGTGCGAGACAACAAGACCTGGGAAGCGGTGAGTCAGCGATTGGCACGGCCGATACGGGAGGGGCAATGTTATCGTTTTAGCATATACTTGGCACGGTCGGCGCAGTATGTGAGTCCGACCAAGCGCAAGCCCAATGAGTTGACCAACTTTAACAAGGGGGCGATATTGCGGATATATGGGGGGAACTCTCCGCGGGAGAAGGCGGAATTATTGGCCAGTAGTGATATGGTGAGTCATACGGATTGGCGGCCCTATAAATTTGAGTTTACGCCTAAGAAAAGCTATCGATACTTTGTGTTGGAGGCCTATTATAAGACGCCGACTATGTTTTACTACAATGGGAACTTGTTGTTGGACAATGCCTCGGAGATTTACAGTTGTGAGATTCCGGAAGAAAAGCCGGACAACCCCATATTGGCCCAGGTAGATCCGGAGGAAAAGAAGACCAATGTCAAGCCCTCGCCCAAGGAAGAGCCGGTATTGCCGGAGGCGAAAGAGGAGCCTAAAGAGGAGGTAAAAGAAGTGGATCGTGGGGACTTCAAGGGAGATTTGAAGGCGGAGGATTTGGCCTTGGGGGATAAATTCCGTTTGGACAACCTTTATTTTCAGGCGGATTCATCGAGCATTACGCCTGCGGCGGCATTGGAATTGAATGAATTGGTAGCCTTTATGAAAAAGAACAAAGGCGTATCGATAGAAGTGGGGGGGCATACTAATGGCTTGCCCACGCATGACTACTGCGACAAACTATCGCGGGCTCGGGCCAAGAGCATTTCGGCTTATTTGACGGCCAAGGGTGTAGATCGTCGACGGATCAGTTATCGGGGATATGGTAAGCGCAAGCCCATAGCGGATAATGAGACTCGGGAGGGGCGGAAGCGCAACCAGCGGGTAGAAATAAAAATTACAAAATTGGAGAGGAACTGACTCTTTGATTAACAATATATTAGCGAGCCTCCTTAAAAAAGGGGGCATTTTTTTTGCAAAAAGGTTTGGACAAATCAGAAAGCCGTCTTATATTTGCAACGCACTCGGAGGAATGGGTGAGTGGCTGAAACCACCAGTTTGCTAAACTGACGTACTTCGAAAGGGGTACCGCGGGTTCGAATCCCGCTTCCTCCGCCAGATTTTGGCTTTGGCCAATTCGGGGTTTGGCGCAGTTCGGTTAGCGCGCCTGCTTTGGGAGCAGGAGGTCACAGGTTCGAATCCTGTAACCCCGACAAAAAGGTCCTAATTATCGTAGAGATGATTGGGGCCTTTTATACTAAGTTTATGATATATGGAGGAATGGGTGAGTGGCTGAAACCACCAGTTTGCTAAACTGGCGTACTTCGAAAGGGGTACCGCGGGTTCGAATCCCGCTTCCTCCGCTGCGAAAAAAACCCGACTACTGGGAAGTAGTTGGGTTTTTTTGTGGGTTTAGCTATTTTCGATAGCTGCTATCCAGTGATTAAATCGAGTACATTTTTGTCTAATTTGATTTAGCGTAATATGTTCGGCGATCATTGGACCATAAAGTGTCTTTTGGTATCCTTTAATATAGTAAAGAGGTCGTCAAAAGTTTCTATATTATTAAACAGGAGTCCTTCAAATTCATGAAGTTGGTAGTAGGGGATAAAATTTTGATTTAATGGATCAGGGATATCATTTTTCATTTCCTGTTCTAAGAAATCCATTCGTTGATATTTATCATTGATTTCTTTTGCTTCTATTCAGGCGGGGTAATTATAGCTATCTGGAATTCCGTAGTAGTCTATGAGGGTAGTGACAATTGCGTTTTGGTGTAGATAGTTTTGAATTTCTTTTTTTAGGGTTCCCCATTTAACGATACCTCCTTTAGAAGCTTTGATTAAGGGGGAGTCGATGTAGATATTTTTGGGCAAAAAATAGGGTTGTAGAATTTCTCTACAAAATTCAAGTTCTGTTGGTCCTTCGCAAATAATAATAACTCGTTTCATAGAAAGTTTACTTATTGGGTTGTCCACTAGAGAGGATATTTCTTTGCCATAATTCGCCTAGGCCATAATCTTCCAGCCATCTTTCTAGTTCTTGGGAGTCAAGTCGATTAAATTGGCTTTCGCCATTTACTAAATCGACAGTGATAATATCTTCAGGTAGAAAGTGATTTACTAAATCGCTAGATTGTGTGGCAAGAATAACTTGAATATCTCTAGCTGCAGCGCTTTTAATCATTCCTGCAAGTTTTGCTATAGCGAAGGGGTGTAATCCTAGCTCAGGTTCGTCAATAATGATCGAAGAAGGTGGTTCGGGCTGAAGGAATAGGGTAGTGAGAGCAATAAAGCGAATGGTGCCATCAGATAAGTCGTTGGGGCCATAAATGGTATCTGAAAATTTACTTATCCATTGGAGGCGGATATAATTGTTAGGATTAGGATTAAAATAGAAGTCGGCAAAAAAGGGGGCAATACTTTGGATTGTTTTTACAATTCTGTTGTATACTTTTTTGTGATTCTCATGGATGTGGTATAGAAAAGCAGAAATATTTTCCCCTTCCGAGTAGAGGAAATAGCTGTCATTTTCAGTATGAGCCATTTGTGTAAAAGGGGAGCTTTTAGCTGTGTCATGGAAATGATATTTCCTATATGAATTGAGGTAGTTGATAACATGCTTTGCTCTGAAATTATCGGTAGTTTTTATAGCGGCTTCTGTAGCATGATTGGCAATGTTCCAACTTTTTTTGCCTTGATATAGCAAATATTCATCTTGAAACACAAAGTTTTCCCCGCCGTTTTTTATTCGAACGGAGTAACCATTTTGTTCTTGATCGAAACTGATTTCAAATCTTATCTCATCTGTATTTTTTGCGCCATTAAAAAGGAGTTTATTGGCTCCTCCTTTTAGGTTTACATATTGTGTTAGCTTTCTTTGGTATAAATTGCTTAGAAACTCAAAGAATGTAAGAAAGTTACTCTTTCCTGCACCATTGGCTCCGATGAAAATATTGATAGGGGCCAGGTCAAGCTGTATGTTTTTTATAGACTTATACCCTTTTATTTTTATGAAATCCATTGCCATGGCAGTTGCATATAGTTTTTTGAGAAAAAAGAATGTTATGCAATGTAGATTTTTTAGGCGGGGATCAAGCTATGTTTGCTTAAAATAGTATTGGGCCTAATGTTAAAGGAGAAACAGAAAAAACAGTTGAGTACTACATTTTGCAAGGAATACTAATGTAGGGATTTAATGGCTATTTTCATACTGAAAATTCATTTGGGGTTAACGTATGCTTTCCCAGTCGGCCAGTATTTTTATAAACTTCAGGCGGAGTTCTTCTAGCTCTGGATCATATCTTTTGCGAGAATCTAATTGATACAATCCTAGATCAACATCTATTGCTGTGGCAAACTCATCAATTTCCGTTTCATCGTAATAGTCTTCTCCCCAAATCATATCGGCGAGGCGGTTGATGTCTGTGGCAATTTTTTTTAGCATGGGCTTGTTGTTTTTTGGGCTAAGCCTTGGTAGAATAATTGTATTTTGTTGAATCAATGGCTGAGCAAGGAGCTTTTGTGGCCAATAAAACAATTGACTATGGAATTTGTGAATTTGCAGCCCCTTCAAACTAATTATAAGGTAAAAGAGGGGCAGGAACTAAGGTATAGTTTCACTCAACATAGCTCTGTAGGCAATACTGGCGAGTTTGAAATTGTGGATCCCTGCATCATTGAATTTAAAGAGAAAATTGTAGACTATAAACTGAAAATTGATGAAAGCGCCGGGGAGATCCGGCCTACTGGTGGCGATGAGGCCAGGGCTACTTTTATTTTTGTGGCCAAAAAGAAGGGAAAGACGAAGTTGAAGATTAAGCAGCTTTTTCGGGGGGCAGTGATAGAGGAGTATGTGATGAAAGTGGTGGTGGAGTGATGGGATTTTGTGTTTGTACAGACTTAAATCTATTGGGCTCCTTCTTTTTTAATGCCTAGCTAATCTACCAAATCCTCTTTTATCTTATCTAAAAAAGCCTCTGTCGCTCTTTTCTCCTGAGCAATCAATTCTTGAACAAAGGAGTCGAGCAAATCTACATCACTACCAAGTTCCAAAATTTTCTTGATATCTAGATTTTCATATTTTTCTCCCGATTTGAAACCCTTCGGGGTAAACCAACCTATATGATGTTCATTTGGATTGAATTTAATTTCTGATTCCTTCATGATGTCTTGATAACGCAGACCTAAGGCTGAATTACTGACATTTCTATCCCCTTCATACAAGCTATACCCAATATATAAACCATCTTCATCTTCATCCCAATAAACCTTAATATGACAGCCATTCTTCAATTGATATTTGTTGTTTTTACGATTAAATTGTTCCGTAAATCGTGTTTTAAAACTAGTCTCTGATTCCTTAATTAAAGTTTGAAGCGTATGATAACTTAGATCAATAGCTTCTGCATATTCTGGATTCTTGATAATTAGTTCTTTAATGTCATCTTTCATTGTTGTTATTGAGGTTTGGTTAGTTAGTCGTTTTAAAAGATTGATATATTGAGCTATTGTTTCACGAATAATGGGTAGAGCTACAGCTTCTTTCCTACAGCTTTCTAGCCATAAAATAATATCATGTTTATAGGATATTATCTTGTAATTCTCAGAATCGAGGGACCTATCTGTCGGATCTTCTCCAAATAGATTTAAGTAATACAAACGAGCTGTAGGGTCGAAATTATGATAACGCAGAAGCTGATTTTTCTGATCTTCAGCATAGATTTTGTTCTCAATAATAATTCTCTTGTTATCTGCATCTGTGATGACAATATCAATTCGCCCCCCTTCTGTTTTATCATCATTCAGAAACCCAGCAAACTTCTCAACTTCAACAATAGCTGACTTAGAATCAAAATTTTGAATGCTCTCTTGTTCCAAAAAAAGTCTAAGGAATTTATCTTCCTGTCCATGAGTTCCAGATGGATTAAGGAATTCGGCTAGTATTGAAGAATGTAGACGAACTTCTTTCTTATGTAATTTAAGTGTCTCAAAGATATTGAAGTTTTCCCCCAATAACCTAGACATTTTTTTATAATGTCTAGACAAATGACTGACTTGACTAAAGAACAATTCTACTTTTGCAATATTCATATAAAATGAGTCCAATAATTAAAGATGTAATGTATCTAAAAATTCAATAACAACTTTTAAAAAAGCCGCTAAGCTTGGCAGAATTAGCGATAAAATAAGACTACCCCCCCCACAACCGCCTCAAAGCGAGCTTTCAAATCACTATATTTTACAGCCTTCAGCCCCAGTTTTTTGAGGCGAGCCAGCGACAAACTCTTTTGAGGACCTAGTTCTTTATCCAAAAGGGAAGTTGGAGCCAGATAAAAACACCATTGGTCCATATCCAGCGGGTTGATTGTTGCTTGATCCTTATGATCCAACAGGCAGAAAATATAAATATCTGCCTGCCTTTTGTATGTTTCCGAGTAATTTCCATCCTGCAGCAGCCCTTTAGTAGGTGCAATTCCAAAGCTAATACTAGATAGCTTTTTCTGCGCCCATGCTTGGATATAAGCAGCAGATTTCACCTCAATTTTGACCTTCCCTTTTTCTGTTTGGGTTTCAAAATCATAGGCATCCCACTCTAAACGGCTAGGGGAATTTATGTCTAGCGCCATTTTTACAATGAATTCCGCCAGAATGCCTCTAGTTCGGTTCTCTATTAAGTTCGATTGATTCCATTTCCAGAAATCAAGCAGCTTAAATGCTAAGGATTTGGAGTTGGCTAGAAAAGCGGTATCCTCTTCTAAGTTAGGGGGAGTATAGTCTGTTTGGTAGGTTTTTTTGTTCATTTGAGTGGGGGATATAGTTAAGGGATAAGGCGCTTTTCTATTTATTATGGAATAGAGTATAAGATAGTCATCCTTCCTATAAAAACAAAGTCCAGCGGTTAGAGCAAAAAAAAACGCCTAGCTCTCACTAGGCGTTTTTTATACTTTTCACTAAGCAATCTATCTAAAAATTACTTTCCGTTCCAAACGCTGCCCATTTTCTAGTTGCAGACGCAGAACATACAAACCTGCAGGCAATTGCTGACGCTGAATCTCAATTTGCTGAGCGGGCGTTTCGGCCCACTGACGCAACTGACGTCCCTGAAGATCATAGAGCGAGAGCTGTAGCTGCCCCGCTGGCCAGTTGTTGAGGCGAAGGAATACCCGCTCTTGAGCAGGATTAGGAAAAACTTGGCCTTCTACCAAAGGCACCGAAAGTTCGTCTACTCCAGCCGCCAAACCACAAACCTCATTGTGCAAAAACAAAAAGCTGTTGTCAAAAACAGAGTCTTGCCATGTAGGCACATTAGGCCCACCAGACATATAACTAACGTGGTCGTTGCTATTCGGAATGGTAATCAACCCATTGGTCAAGCCCAAATCATTGGCCTTTTGCGTAATCGTTTCGCTGCCCTCTACATAGACAATGTCCACGCTGAATCCCCCTGCACTAATAGAGGCATAACCAGGACCATAAGGCACTACATCATCGCCATCATCATGCACCGAAAACACGGGCGGGTCGTTGGCATCCATCCAACTCGTACGAGCCAAAGCACCAGAATAGTTAATTACAGCATGAATCTCAGAAGAATACTGATAGTTAGAAGAACTGTTGCCTTCTAAGCCACCATTATTCTGAATAATCGTGTCAATATGAGCCGGAATGGGATCCGTAGCATCTACAAAACCCGCTTGCATGGCCGTAATTGCCCCCGCAGAAACACCTCCCGCAAAAATATAGTTGGTGTCAATCTGATAAGGGTTGCCATTGGCCGCATCTTCCCGCAATTTACGGACAGAGGCTTTCATGTCGCCCATTGCCTTGATGGCCACATCCAAAAAGTCAAAAGAGTCCGGAAGTGAAGTAAATGGCCCATCATACAAACGATAATCAATGGCTACAGCCACATAGCCCTGCTGCGCCGAGTAATGGCAAAGACTAGCCAATTGCTCCCGATCGCCAGAAATAAAGCTGCCCCCAAAGGCCCAAATAATAGCCGGCCGATTGCTGATTTGATCATTCGCCGGATAATAAATATCCATATACAATTGCTGTGTATCGCCATTAAAGGTAATATTCTCCCCAAATTGTACCGCCAAAGCCGTGTCAATATCAGTGAAGATCAATTCCCGATAACGCTGCCCATCACAGCCGTTTTGAGCCATCAGGCTCGACCCAAAAAACAGGGCCATAAAGAAGTAAATTAGCTTTTTCATAAAATATGATGTTGTTGGTTACTGCAATACAGCAATATTACAAAAAAAATTCTTTTGTAAAATTATTGTTAAGCCGCAAGCTCTCCTCAATATCACTTAGTTTGAAGAACTAATATTTATTTTTTGGGGCCTCCGCAGCAAAGCTGCGGCGGTTACTCCCTTCGGTCGTCGAACTGCGGCCTAAAGGCCTTGTTGTCGCTTTGGGGCTCGCAGGTTTGCTCGGCCCTGCGGCGCTTGCAGCGCCTGGGTCTGGCCCTTCGGGCCACCCCGCCGCATCGCTAGGCCAAATGGAATTCCTAGACTTCAAGCAGCTTACCAACTCAAATAAGGCAATAAGCGTTCGTAGTTTCCACTCCCATCATCAAACTCAAAAAAGGTTTGTAGTACATGCGGACCATCAAATGGTTCTTGCTCTTCTCGCCAACGAACAATCGCCTTGGCTTGCTTCCAATTTAAGTAGGGGTGGCTTTTTAGTTCTTCCTCTGTAGCTGTATTCAAGTTGATTTTCTTAATATTATGCGGCCGGCAATGTAGCTTCCCCTTGATTTTTTGGTAGGTAGAATCAGGTAAACCATAAAGCTCGGCTACTTGCTCTACCTTATAAAATCCCCCCAAGGCTTTTCTAAATTTTACAATTCTTCGGGCATAGCCTGGCCCAATTCCACGCAGCTCTTGCCAGTCTTGCTCATTGGCCGAATTGATCTCTAAACGATCAAACTTAGGCCGCCTTTTCTGCCTTTTCTTTTTTCGCTTGTAGGGCACAAAATTAGCTGGCCGCTCTGGCAACTGAATATAGGGCCTTAGGCGAATATAATCTGTACTGTCTAAGGTGTAAATTTTGGCCAAATCTTCTTTGTAGCGATACTTTCCCCCCTTAGACCGATAGTTAATTATGGACCTAGCTGTCCTCGCCGATAAGCCCAGTTGCTCTAGCTCCTCTTGCTCTGCCAAATTAGGGTCAAATGGAGCCAATACAATTTCTTCTGGGGCCAGACTGTCTACTTTGTCTTGCTCCAAAAGTAAAACTTCCATCTTTAATGGTGGCTCTGAATTAGGCCGCCAATACAAATAACTATTGAGCCCAAAGAAAAATAAAATCAAGATAATTAAGGTCAGGGCCGCAACCCGCTCTGAACGACTGTAGTAAAAGTAATCTTGTAACATAGATGAGAGAAATTGAAGGTGACAAAATCGCTCATTTTGTTTTGGCCCTTAAAGATAAGATTTAAGGTTGTAAACGCAAATTTATTTTAGCGTAGTGGAAAAGAAAAAGCTTGAACCTCAGCAGATTCAAGCTTTCTATTGTTTAGGGCTAATCCTCTAGCCAGTTTTTGATTTGTTCTAGAGAGCAGCCCGTAATTTGGGCAATTTGTTCTAGGGCTAAATTGGCCGCTTGCATTTGTTTAGCCATGGCTTTTTTGGCGGCTAATGCGCCTTTTTCCTCTCCTTTTTTTAGTCCTTCTTCCAGGCCCTCTGCTCTGCCTTGTTCTAGGCCCTCTTCTAGGGCGGTATCAATTGCATTTTTAATATCTCGATGCTTTTTGAGGGAGACCTCATAATTTTGGCGCTCCTCAATAGAGTAGCTGGCAATTTCGGCGGCATGGAAAAGCCCAGTGAAAATGCGCTCTTGCAAGGCCGCTGGCCGATCTTCTAATTTGGCCAAATAACGGAAAAGATAAAGCCATTTATCCTGTAGATCTTCTAGCTCATCTAGGGTTTTAGTGAAATTAGGCAGCTCGATATAAATATAGGTAAGGTCTTCAAAGAAAAGCTCTTTATCTTGGTCCTTGAGCTGTACATAGCGAATCACTCGATTATGCGGGTTGGGCTGATTGATCTTAAAATCAAGAATACAGATCGTATAAATGGGCCAAAGCTTAAAATTCCAATCGCCCCTTTCAGATTGTTCTTGAATGGCGAAGGTGCTATAAAAAATAGAGCGATCGATGAAGTGATTTTGCTTACTGCGTTGCAGCTCAATAATAAACTGCTCGCCTCGGCTGCTGGTGCAATAGATATCAAAAATAACTTTTCGGTCCAGAAAGCTGGAGGGTAGGCGTTCGCTAGGGAGATATTCGAGATCCTCCACCTGATGCTTTTCGGGCAGCAGCTGATTGAGAAAATGGATGAGTAGCTCCTTATTGGCGGCCTCGCCAAAAAGCTTCTTAAATCCAAAATCGGTGAGTGGATTGATATAGCGATCCTTGATCATCTTTTTTTCTTCTTTTCCCAAAATTAAGATATTTAAATGAGGTGGTAAAAAAATGCAGTGCTAAAAACTGCGTATACCACTAACTATAAAGACTAAAAACTAAATAGTCAACAGTTTAATACACTTAAATTGAAATTTGGGCCAAATTTGCGGTTTGGGGGCGCGAAGCGCCTGGCCACTGTGCAGTAGGGGACGGCCTAGCGATGTGCAGCAGTGGCCCGCAGGGCCAGACCAAAGCGGCGCAGCCGCTGCAGGGCCGAGCGAATAGCGAGCTGCGAAACGTAGCGCCCGCCGCAGGCGGGAGGCCCCAAAACATAAAAAAAAATATTAGATTCTAGATAGGCTGGACAAAAGTCAGTTTTATTTGTAGTTCTTGATACATTTTAATTATTTTCAGGGCAGAACAAAACAGACAAACATGAGTAATTTCCACTTCCTCAAAAAGGAATGGCCCCAGCTCTATACCCAAGCAAGAGAGGCCGAAAAACACCTATTAACCGCTCCTCGGACGGCTGCTTTTTATAGCCGATTGACTTTAGAATTAACGGTTTATTGGCTTTATGACCATGATGAAGATTTGGGTCAGCGCTATGCCGATGAAACCCTTTTTGGTCTTTTGCAAAAGCCCAGTTTTAAGCAAATGCTGCGGCCTTCTATGCAGCGGGACCTCGATTATATTCGCAAAATTGGCAATGCGGCTGCCCATAGCGCCCAGGCGGTCAGTGGAGAAGAGGCCAAAGAAGCCCTAAAAAATGTTTTTCGCTTTATGAATTGGCTGGCCCGAAGTTATTCGGCCAATGAAGCTATGCCCATTCACAGCTGGTCCGATGAGCATTTGCCCCTAGGCGGAAGCGCCCAAAAGGAACTGAGCCGAAAGGAATTGGCCAAACTAGAAAAAAGCTTTGAGGAGAAACAAAAAACTATCCTCAAGGAGCTCGAGCGGCTCAAGAAAATTGAGGAGGAAAACCAGCGATTAAAAGAAGAAAACGCACAGTTTAAGGCGCAAAAAGAACGCAACCGCGCCAATATGCTGAAAAAAGGCGAGGAACCTGGTCTAGCTCCAGAAGTGCGGACCGAAAAAGAAAGTCGCGAACTCTATATTAACCAGATGCTGCGAGAAGCGGGCTGGAATCTCAAGGACCATCGACAAGTTGTTGAAGAATATACCATTCATGAGATGTATCCTGGCCGTAAGGGCTATGCCGATTATGTATTCTTTGATGAAAAAGGATTGCCCCTAGCTATTCTCGAAGCCAAATCCATTACGAAAGACCCCGAAAAAGGGAAGGAGCAGGCCAAACTATATGCCGATGCCCTAGAACGAAATACAGGCCGTCGTCCCATTATCTTTTTGAGTAATGGCCTCGAAACCACAATCATCGACGATCAATTTTATAAGGCCGAACGCCGAATTTTGGGCTTTTATAGCCGAGAAGAGCTAGAGAGTCTACACTATAAGCACAAAAACAGAAAAGCCATTGAAAGGGTAGGGCCCGACCCCCAGATTGCGGGCCGCCCCTACCAAATGCAGGCCGTGCTCAGTGTGAACCAAGCCCTAGAAAACCGAGAGCGGGCGGTGCTTTTATCTATGGCCACAGGTAGTGGAAAAACCCGTACGGCTGCCGCTTTAGCTAAGGTCCTTTTTGAAAATAACTGGGCCAAACGGATCCTCTTTTTAGCCGACCGCCGCACTTTAGTCAAACAAGCCCAGCATGCCTTTAAAGATCATCTAGAAAACTACAGCAGCATTAGCCTGCTCGATAAAAAGGAAGAAGGGGAGGAGCATGCCCGCTTGGTTTTTTCGACTTATCCCACTATGCTCAATTATCTGAATAGAACAGAGGAGCGAAAATTTGGCATTGCCCAATTTGATTTTATTGTGGTGGATGAGGCCCACCGTTCGGTCTATAAAAAGTACAAGGCCATCTTTGATTATTTTGATGCAATTTTAATTGGTCTAACGGCTACGCCCCAAGATCAGGTAGATCGCGATACCTATCAACTCTTTCATTGTCCAAAGAATAATCCCACCTTTGAGTATCCGCTTCAAGAGGCCGTAGCGGCCAATTATCTGGTTCCGCCCATCATTATAGATGGTAGCACTCAAATTACTACAGAAGGGGTGCATTATAAGGACCTCAGTCCCGCCGAAAAAGAAGAGTATGAAGATAGTTTCATGAATGAAGAAGAGGAGGAAATGCCCGAATCTATCGCCAATAGCGAGCTAGATGTTCGACTCTTTAATGCCCCCACAGCCGATAAAATCCTCCATCTCTTGATGGAAAAGGGCCTCAAGGTAGAGCAAGGCGATAAACTGGGGAAAACTATCATCTTTGCCAAAAATATTAAGCATGCTAAGTTTCTCAAAAAGCGCTTTGATTTGCTTTTTCCGGCTCAGGCCGACTTAGCCGAAACCATTTATGGCAGTAAGGACCATGTAGAATCGCTTTACGATCGTTTTAAAGACCCCAGACAGCTTCCCCAAATTGCCATTTCGGTAGATATGCTCGATACGGGGGTAGATGTGCCCGAAATTGTCAATCTGGTCTTCTACAAAAAGGTCCGTTCTCATGCCAAGTTTTGGCAGATGCTGGGGAGGGGAACTCGTTTATCTCCCGACCTCTTTGGTCCCGGCCAAGACAAAACCTTCTTTTACATCTTTGATGTTTGCGATAATGTGAGCTTCTTCGAAGAGAGTTTTGAGAAGGGCCAAGGCAGCCGCAGCCCCTCTATGGAGGAGCGGGCCTATAAGCTTAAACTAGAAATTGCCCAAGCTCTCAATCATCTAGATTATCAGGATGATGAACGCTTTTTGGCCCATCAAAAGGCCCTAAGAGATGAGGCCTGGCAGGCCCTCATGGCCCTAGACCAACACCAAATTGAGGTCAAAGCCATTTATCCGCTCTACAAAAAGTATGAGCAGCGCAGCCGCTGGGATCAGCTCAACAGAAAAGATCTGAAGGAGATTGTCGAAGAATTGGCCCCTATTGCCGCGCAGGTAGATCAGGATAGCGATCTAGGCGCTCGCCGCCTTGATCAAATGATTTGGCAACTGCAATTGCTTTTCCTGAAAAATAAAGACCGAAGCAAAAAGGCCAACCGCCTGCGCGAAAGCCTCGATCTGCTGGCCCAAAAAGGCAATATCAAACAGATTCGAGAAAAAGCGCCACTCATCAAACAGTTGCGCCAGCTCGGCGCTATTGAGGCCCTCGATTTTTGGGGCCTAGAGGAGGCCCGCCTAGAACTGCGGGAACTGCTCCGCTTGCTCGATAAAAAGCAAAAACAAGCCATTTATAGCCATTTTGCCGATGAGCTGACTGGAGCCGAAGATAGAGAAATGCAAGGCTATGGCGGCTACTCCGAGCCCTATAAACAACGACTCTACCGCCTACTGACCGAAAATAAGGAGCAGCTTTATCTACAAAAGCTGCATAGCAATCAGCCCCTAACCCTAGCCGAGGTAGAAGCCCTAGAACGCTTTATCCTCGAGCAAACCCAGGGCAAAAAAGAAGAGCTGCAAGCCGAACAAGGCGAGCTCTCTTTGGGCCGATTTATCCGCTCGATTATTGGGCTAGACCCCGCCGCCGTCCAAAGCACTTTTGCCGATTATCTGCAAGAACAAAAATGGAATGCCCAACAACTGGCCTTGGTCCAATTGATTGTGCAGCATTTTGTAACCAATGGCTATTTGCAACCCGAAGATATTACGGGCGAGCCCTTCAATCGCCATGGCAATTTGGTCGACCTCTTCGGTGGGCATGTTAAAGGCCTAGTAGAGCTGATTAAAGCCATAAATAAGAATACGGAGCCAGCTTAGCGGGAAATCGTCCCCCTTTCGACGCCTAGGGACAAGCCCCCCTTTCTGCGCCTAGGGACAAGCCCCTAGGCTACCTTTTCAGACAGCCCTCTAAAGAGGGCCTTTGGATGCAGCTCTCTTCGCTACAATGATTTAGCAAGGAAATACAAACAATTGAGGCCCTTTAGGGCTGACTCCATTGGATTAGCCTAGGGGCTTGTCCCTAGGCGACTAGCTGCGGCCTTTGGATGCAGCTCTCTTCGCTACAATGATTTAGCAAGGAAATACAAACAATAGAGGCCCTTTAGGGCTGACTTCATTGGATTAGCCTAGGGGCTTGTCCCTAGGCGACTAGCTGCGGCCTTTGGATGCAGCCCCTCTTCGCTATAATGACTTAGCAAGGAAATACAAACAATTGAGGCCCTTTAGGGCTGACTTCATTGGACTAGCCTAGGGGCTTGTCCCTAGGCGACTACCTACAGCCTTTGGATGCAGCTCTCTTCGCTACAATGATTTAGCAAGGAAATACAAACAATTGAGGCTCTTTAGGGCTGACTCCATTGGATTAGCCTAGGGGCTTGTCCCTAGATGACTATCGGCAGTTCATCTTACACCATATCGACTTTTTAAAAGCTTTAGTTCTAATTCAAAATCTCTTGTCTCATGATGTTTCTTTTGATTGAGAATGTAGTTTACCAATAGATTGATATTTTTGGGGTCTACAGAAAAAGCAGCATATCCTGCCTGCCAATAAAAATTAGCTACAAATAAAGGCTCTCCTTTTATCCAATAACTAGACTTTGATTTTAATGTTTCTAGATATGCGCTAAGAGCTATTTGCTTAGATAAATTACACAAAATATGAAGGTGGTCAACACTGCCTCCTATTGCTAAAATAGGAGAATCCATATCTTTACTTAACGCAATTATTTTTTGATGTAAAAAAAGCTCGATTTCTGGCAAAATCCATGGCTGCCTATATTTAGTTGTAAATATAATGTGGATGTAATTCTTCACTAATGATTGTCCCATGAAATTGTTGTTTAAAGTATAGCAACTAGCTAGTTAGCAAGTATTTACTTAGCCTCAATATAGGTAACTTACAGATAAAACTATTTTAATAAACAAATTTTTAACGAAAGATGTATTGGGAATGTCTCTAGGCGATTATGGCCTCCCCCTTTCTGCGCCTAGGGACAAGCCCCTAGGCTACCTTTTCAGACAGCCCTCTAAAGAGGGCCTTTGGATGCAGCTCTCTTCGCTACAATGATTTAGCAAGGAAATACAAACAATAGAGGCCCTTTAGGGCTGACTCCATTGGATTAGCCTAGGGGCTTGTCCCTAGGCGACTACCTACAGCCTTTGGATGCAGCTCTCTTCGCTACAATGATTTAGCAAGGAAATACAAACAATAGAGGCCCTTTAGGGCTGACTCCATTGGATTAGCCTAGGGGCTTGTCCCTAGGCGACTAGCTGCCCCCCCACAAAAACCCCCCAACAAAAAAAACATCCCAACAAAAAACTTCCTATATTTCCCCCTCACAAAAATAGCTTTATGATTACTGGAGAATTACGCAACGATATAGATAAAATTTGGAATTACTTCTGGTCGGGTGGGGTGACCAACCCCGTGACCGTGATCGAGCAACTGACTTACCTGATGTTTTTGCAGGAACTCGATAACCGCCAAAATGCACAAGACCAACTGGCCGCCCTCTTTGGCGAAGGCTATGAGAAAAAGGTCTTTTTTGAAGAGGATCAAGAAAGCCTCCGCTGGTCCAACCTCAAGGAGATGACCCCAGAAGCCCGCTTCGAAAAGATGCGCGATGAGGTTTTTCCCTTTATGCGAGAAGAACTCTCTCAAGGAAAGTCTAAGGAGAATGTCTCGATTTTTGCCCGATATATGCAAAATGCTAGCTTCATGATCCCCTCCGCTAAGTTGCTGGATCAGGTGGTGTTGGCCCTTTCTTCGGTCAATTATAAGGACTCAGATACCAAGGGTGACCTCTATGAATATCTCTTGTCTAAACTCTCTTCGGCTGGGAAAAATGGGCAGTTCCGCACGCCCCGACATATCATCCGCCTGATGGTGGATATGATGCAACCCAATGTACAAGATACCATTTGCGACCCCTCGGCGGGTACTGCGGGCTTTTTGGTGGAGGCCGCCGATTATGTCCGCAAAAACCATCAAGAGGCCTTGGTCAAAAGCGAAAACCAGGCGCATTTCCGCAGCAAGATGTTCTCGGCCCTAGAGTTTGACCCCACTATGGTCCGTGTGGGCGCCATGAACCTTTTTGTGCACGGCATCGAGCAGCCTTTGTTGCGCGATATCAATGCGCTTTCGCCCCGAAATGCCGACCTAGAAGAGAGTTGCTCGCTCATCCTCGCCAATCCGCCTTTTAAGGGGACGGTGGACAAGGATGATTTGGATGAGGAACTGACGAAGGTAGTCAAAACAAAGAAGTCGGAGTTGCTCTTTTTGGCCCAAATTCTTCGCCTACTCAAAAATGGCGGTAGAGCGGCGGTCATTATCCCCGATGGCGTCCTCTTTGGCAGCAGCAAGGCCCATAAGGAAATCCGCAAGCAGTTGGTGGAAAATCAGGAGCTACAGGCCGTTATTTCTATGCCTTCGGGCGTTTTCAAACCCTATGCGGGGGTCAGCACGGCCATCCTAATTTTTACCAAAACCAATGCGGGCGGCACCGATAAGGTCTGGTTCTACGATATGCAGGCCGATGGCTTTTCGCTAGATGATAAGCGGCAGTTTTTGGGCAAAGAGGGCCAAGCCCAGAGCCATGAAGAGAATAACCTGCCCGATATTTTGCAACGCTGGGCCAAGCTGGAAGAGGAGGACAACCGCAGCCGTACCGATCAGTCCTTTATGGTGCCCCTTGCTGAGCTACAAGAAAATGATTATGATCTCTCGATCAACCGCTATAAGGAGATTCAGTATGAGGCGGTGGCCTATGATCCGCCCCAAGAGATTATCCAAAAGATTCAGCAGGATTTACAAAGCAGCCTAAAAGAACTTTCTGATTTGCAGCAGCTTTTAGATTAGTTTTTTTTGGGGCCCGCGGCCGCCCTTCAATTTGGGGCGGCCGCCGCTATGCTGCGGGGCTCGCAGGTCTGCTCGGCCCTGCGGCGGCTTCGCCGCCTGGGTCTGGCCTGACGGCCACCCGCTCCGCAGCGCTGGGCCAACGGCCCTGTCGGGCCCAAGGGGGCTGCGCCCCCTTGCTGCTGAGGCCCAATTGTTTAGCCAAATAAATCAAAGAAATGAAGAAGAGAGATTGGAAAAAGGTAAAGCTGGGGGATTTAATGCTGAAGCGAAATAAGTCTGTAAATCCTGCAAAGTTTAAAGAGGAGTTTTTTGAGCTATATAGTATACCCGCTTATTCCACAGAACAAGCTGAAATAATCCAGGGCAGTAGCATAGGTTCGTCCAAAAAAACTGTAGAGGAAGATGATGTATTACTGTCTCGTATTGTTCCACATATACAGCGTTGTTGGATTGTACCTGAGAAAAAAGAGTTAAGACAAATTGCTTCTGGAGAATGGATAGTTTTTAGATCAGAAAAGGTGCTTTCAAATTATTTGCGCTTCTTTCTACTATCAAAGCCATTTCATAAAAGGTTTATGGGAACTGTAAGAGGTGTAGGAGGCTCTTTAATGAGGGCAGACCCTAAACAAGTTGCAGATTTCCAAATCCCCCTTCCCCCCTTAGCAGAGCAAAAGGCCATAGCGGCCCAGCTCGATCGGGCGGATAAGCTACGGCAGGCCTTGGCCCAAAGCCTAGCGGATTATGATCGTTTGCTGGCGGCCAGCTTTCTGGATATGTTTGGGGATCCTGTGCTCAATCCTAAGGGCTGGGAGGTTGTGAAGTTTACAGATGTAGTTGTTTTAAAGAGGGGGTTTGATTTACCATTGAAGTCTCGTATAAAAGGTAAATATCCTATTATAGCATCTAATGGTCCTTTAGATTACCATAATGAATACAAAGTTAAGGGGCCTGGTGTTGTTACTGGACGTTCTGGTACGATAGGAAATGTATTTTATATTGAGGATGATTACTGGCCTCTTAACACTTCACTGTATGCAGAGGATTTAAGAGGGAATAATCCAATATACTTATACTTTTTATTACAGTTTTTTAGATTAGATCGCTTTAAAAGAGGGTCTGGAGTTCCAACACTTAATAGAAATCTTGTTCATCGAGAAAATTTATTTAATGTTCCACTCTCTTTACAGCAGCAATTTGCGCAATTGGTAGAGCGGATAGAGCGGCAAAAGGCGCTCATTCAGTCGGCCCAGCAATCGGCGGAGGATTTATTTGGGGCCTTATTGCAGGCCTACTTTTATGAGGGAAAATAGGATAGACATGCAGGAGGTCCAAACCGAGGGGTTTGGGCCTTTTTTGTTGCCTGCGGCCCCTTCCTGCGCCTAGGGACAAGCCCCTAGGCTAGCTTTTTCAGACAGCCCTCTAAAGAGGGCCTTTGGATAAGGTTCTTCTCTGCTATAATCATTTATCAAGACCTTATACATCAATAGTTGAGGCCCTCGCAGAGGGCTGACTCCATTAGATTAGCCTAGGGGCTTGTCCCTAGGCGACTATTGGCCAAATCCTAACAAGCTAAAAGCCCAAATTTTATTCTAATACACAAAATCCTGAACAGTCCCTACAGTCTCCCTGAACCAGTTCGGTCTGGGGGTGAACCAGTTCGGTCTAGAGGTGAACCAGTTCGGTCTGGAGGTGAACCAGTTCGGTCTAGAGGTGAACCAGTTCGGTCTGGAGGTGAACCAGTTCGGTCTGGAGGTGAACCAGTTCGGTCTGGAGGTGAACCAGTTCGGTCTGGAGGTGAACCAGTTCGGTCTGGAGGTGAACCAGTTCGGTCTGGAGGTGAACCAGTTCGGTCTGGAGGTGAACCAGTTCGGTCTGGGGGTGAACCAGTTCGGTCTGGAGGTGAACCAGTTCGGTCTGGGGGTGAACCAGTTCGGTCTGGAGGTGAACCAGTTCGGTCTGGGGGTGAACCAGTTCGGTCTGGAGGTGAACCAGTTCGGTCTGGAGGTGAACCAGTTCGGTATTTTACCGAACTTTTGCCCTTTTTGATTTTGTTACATTATTTTCATTTTTAACAATTTCCTAACAATTGGGGCAAAAATCCCTATTTCTGCAGCCTAAAGGCCGCAGGGCCGAGCTGTAGGTTGAAACCTACAGCCAATTAACGAATGCATTTTAATATAGTATGGAGGGTTAAAACCCTCCATAAATAAACATCTTTTGGGCTGTTAAAAGCTGTGAAGATGATCAGGGCGTATAGACCAGAATGGGAATGAGTTAATTGTATGAGGGTTTCAACCCTCATACATATATCATTGCGTAGCAATACCAAAGGTTGTCTGGCTGTAGGTTTCAACCTACAGGCCCAGATAGCAGGCCCGAAGGGCCGCAGGCCTAGCGATGTGCAGCAGTGGCCGTCAGGCCAGACCCAGCGGGCTAAGCCCGCGCAGGGCCGAGCGAGCAGCGAGCTGCGGAACGTAGCGCCGCAAGGCAAAGCCGCAGCGGAGGCCCCCAAAAAACAAAAACGCCTGAGCAAGTCGCCCAGGCGTTTTTTCTTAAATCGTCTAGCTCTCCTAAGAACTCAACTTATACTCTAGCCCCAATTTTTTCAGAGCATCCACAAAGGCGTCATCGGCACTAATGCGGCGATTTTTGGACAGTAGTGTAAGTTTTAGCCGTTCTTCTAGGTCCAGCAAATTGACCTCCAGCTCTTGTTCGCCGGGGTGTTTGCTACAGACATAATCCAGTTGTTCCATCAGTTGCTCATTGAGTTGTTGGATGGGCAAATTGATGGTCACCCCACGGATTTTCTCCTCAGAAACGGCATCCATCAGGCGGATTTCATTGATGCGGAGCTCAAACTCATGCGGATTATTCCAGCGGGGTTGATATTTCCCTTTGATATAAATGACGGCATCCAGATTGAGCAGATGGCGGAACTTCAGGTAGTTTTCGCCAAAAAGGCCCATGCGGTAGCGGCCCGTATAATCCTCTACGGTAACAAAGGCAAAGGATTTCCCTTTTTTAGAGACTCGATGCTCTACCTCATCTACGATTCCGCCAATGGCCATTTCTCGGTTTTTGTATTGGTCCATCTCATTGATGGGCTTACAGAGTCGCTGCACGGCTAGTTTGTAGTCATCTAGCGGATGGCCCGAAAGATAGAAACCGGCCACCTCTTTCTCCTTTTTCAGGCGGGTCAACAAGGGCCAAGGATCGGCCTCGGGGACCTTGGGTGGGGGCATGCTTTCCTCCATGGCGGTGGCGCCAAAAAGCGACTGACTAAAGTCGTTTTTCTGCTTCTGAAAGGCGTTACCATACTTAATCACGGCCTCCAAATAGCTTTGGCGCTCATCATAGGGGGCAAAATAAGCGGCTCGAGGCAGGCCAAAGGCATCCATGGCGCCGCCCAAGACCAAACTTTCAAAGCATCGGCGGTTGGCAGCCCGCAGATTGATGCGCTGGGTCATATCGACCAGATCCGTGAAAGCCGCTTCTTCTCTGGCTTCCAAAATAGCTTCTACGGGGCCTTGGCCCACCCCCTTTAGGGCCGAAAGCCCAAAGCGGATGCGCCCCTTGGGGGTGGCATAGAAGTCGAGCTTACTTTCATTGACATCTGGCCCCAGAACATCTACGCCCTGCGCCTTACATTCGGCAATGAAGAAACTCACACTCTCCATATTATCCTTGTTGTGGGAAAGGACCGAAGCCATAAATTCCGCAGGATAATGCGCTTTGAGGTAGGCCGTCTGAAAGGCCACAAAGGCATAGCAGGTAGAATGCGATTTATTAAAGGCATAAGAGGCAAAGGCCTCCCAGTCTTGCCAGATCTTTTTGAGGACATCCTTGGGGTGGCCCCGTTCTACTCCGCCTTTTTCAAACTTGGGAAACATCTGATCAATGAGCTTTTTCTTCTTTTTTCCCATCGCTTTACGCAGGGTATCGGCTTCGCCCTTACTAAAGCCAGCCAATTTCTGCGAAAGCAACATCACTTGCTCCTGATAGACGGTAATTCCATAGGTTTCGGCCAGATATTCTTCCATATCGGGCAAATCGTAAACAATGGGTTTGCGGCCATGCTTCCGATCAATAAATTCGGGGATATACTGCAAGGGCCCCGGACGATAAAGGGCGTTCATGGCAATAAGATCCGCAAAGGTGGTGGGCTCCAAGGCCCGCATATGCTTTTGCATACCCGCGGATTCATACTGGAAAATCCCCACAGTTTCTCCTCGCTGAAAGAGCTCATAGGTTTTGGGGTCATCCAAGGGCAGTTCATCGGGCTCTATGTCTACGCCATGGTTTTCCTTAATCATGGCCACGGCATCTTTGATGATGCTCAGGGTTTTGAGGCCCAAAAAGTCCATCTTGAGCAAGCCGGCATCCTCGGCCACGGAGTTGTCAAACTGCGAGACCAGGAGGTTAGAGTCCTTGGCTACGGTCACCGGGACGTAGTTGGTAATATCGTCGGGCGTAATCACCACCCCACAGGCGTGAATGCCCGTACTTCGGATAGAGCCCTCTAGCTTTTTTGCATTGCGGATCATCTCGCCAATAGTGTCTTGGCCTGCGGCCAATTGGCGGAACTCCTCGGCCTGGGCTTTTTCATCACTATTGAGCTTGCCCAATAGCTTGGGATCTACCCCATCTTTGCCCAATACCTTTTTGAGGGTGGCGCTCAGATGAGAAGGGAAGGTCTTGGCCACTCGATCCACCTCGGGCAGGGGCACATCCATTACTCGACCCACATCTCGCAAAGAAGAGCGGGCCGCCATAGAGCCATAAGTAATAATTTGGGCCACTTGGTTTTGGCCATATTTATCAATGACGTACTGAATCACTTTCTCCCGACCCACATCATCAAAGTCAATATCAATATCGGGCATAGATACCCGACTCGGATTGAGGAAACGCTCAAATAGGAGGTCGTACTTAATGGGGTCCACATTGGTAATCCCCACACAATAGGCCACGGCAGAACCCGCAGCAGAACCCCGACCTGGCCCCACCGATACCTTTAATTCTCTGGCTACGGTGGTAAAATCTTGCACAATTAGGAAGTAGCCAGGATAACCCGACTGCCGAATCACCTCCAGCTCAAAGTCCAAACGTTCCTTAATGGCAGGCGTGATGCTTCCATAACGACGCTTGGCGCCCTCATAGGTCAAATGCCGCAGATAATCATCCTGCGTCTTAAACTCTTGGGGCAGGGGGAAGGCCGGCAAAAGGACATCTCGGGCCAGCTTGAGCTTGTCAATTTTGTCATAGATTTCCATGGTGTTCGCAATCGAATCGGGCCGATCTAAGAACAAGTTGTTCATCTGCTGCCGACTCTTAAAATAGTAGTCAGAACTGGAAAACTTAAAGCGTTTTTCATCCTGTACCAAAGAGCCCGTATTGATACAAAGCAACATATCGTGGGCGGTCCAATCGTCTTCTTCTACATAATGAGAGTCGTTGGTAGCAATGACTTTTACATCGTATTTTTTGGCAAACTTCAAGAGCTGCTGATTGATGTCTTCCTGGCTAATGCCCAGACCATCAATATTTTCTAGCCCTCGGTGTCTTTGGATTTCAATGTAGAAATCCTCCCCAAAAAGGTCGAGCCACCACTTGAGTTTTTGCTCGGCCTCCTCCACTTTGCCGTGCATAATGGCTTGGGGAATCTCGGCCCCAATACAGCAGCTAGTGGCAATCAGGCCCTCATGATATTTTTCAATCAGCTCCTTATCAATTCTAGGGAATTTGGAGTAGAGCCCTTCAATAAAGCCCAGCGAACAAAGCTTGGATAGGTTTTGATAGCCCTGCTGGTTTTTGGCCAATAACAACTGATGAAAACGGCGGTCTCGCTCGCCTTTGGCCTTAGAAAAACTGCGGCGATGCCGGTCTTCTACCAAATAAAATTCACAGCCGACAATGGGTTTTAGGTTTCGTTTTTCGGCCTCGGCCACAAACTTAAAGGCCCCAAACATATTTCCATGGTCGGTCAAAGCTACGGCTTTCATCCCATCTGCAGCCGCCTTATCCATCATCACCCCAATGTTCGAAGCCCCATCGAGCAAAGAAAATTGCGTATGACAATGTAGATGTACAAAATCTTCCATCCTTCCTATTTTTTTGAGTGCTACACAACATACAAAAGCACATTTGGATGGCCAAAGGCTTGCAACTTTTTGTTTTTTTTATGCCTTCAGACTTGATTTCTTCCTTTTTTTGGCTTTCTATTTTTCGGTTTTTTTTGGGGCCCGCGGCCAGCAAGCTGGCCGCCGCTATGCTGCGGGGCTCGCTCTTCGCTCGGCCCTTCAGGCTCCACTTCGTTTCGCCTTCGGTCTGGCCTTCGGCCACCCCTCCGCAGCGCTGGGCCGCTCATCCTGAGTTCTTGCTTTTGGGCTGTTTTCTTCGGCGGCTGGGCCTTGCTCCAAGAAATGGCCGAAGGCCATTCGGCCTAGGGGCCTGAAAGGGTGGCCGCAGGCCAGACCGAAGCCCGAAGGGCTGAAGGGCCGAGCAGACTTGCGAGCCCTGCAAGGGCCCGGCCGCCAAAGGCGGCAGGCCCCAAAAAAATAAAAAGAGATGAACTAAAATGCAGAAGGTGTAGTTTTCGACCCTTTAAAACATGGCCAAAAGGCTAAAAAAGATCAGATGAAAAAAATATTACTTATTAGTTATTGTCTTTCTTTGTCTATGTATTTGTTTGGACAGGAAAAGCCCGTTATTCTCTTTTTACTTGATGACCCAATGATTGAAAAAACGGAGGAGATTCAGGCAAAAATTGAGGCACAGTCTCTTTCTTTTGAGCTAGATACGATTCTGTATAGTACTGAGTTGTTTAAAGAACATTTTTTGGGCAAAAAAGGGGATCGCTTTTATCTAATGAATTTTGCTGGCCAACAATACCTATTTGCAGAAGATTTGGCCCAGGCAGATACGGCCACAGAAGCCCTTATTTTGCGGGAGCCAATGGATTTTCCCAAGGAAATTGGGCAGCTCAAAAATTTGAAGTATTTGCAACTCAACCTCAATGGAGATATGGGGGCCGAAATTGGCCAATTGCAAGAATTGCAGACCCTTCAGCTTTGGCAAAACCAAGGCGGGCGCTTTTCTTCGGCCATCAGAAAGCTACCAAAACTCGAAAACTTGATACTTTCGGGCTGCTCTACTTTGCCTTGGCCGCTTTATCAGCTTAAATCTCTGAAAAAACTAAGCATTGAGCTCAATACAGAAATAACTTTGTCTAGAAGCATCAATCAATTGAGCCAATTGGAGGAGCTCTCTTGGACCTACAGCAGTTTGGAGCGTTTGGATGGAAATATGGCGATATTCAAAAGGCTTAAACGCCTTAATTTAGAGCGGAATAGTTTGAATAGTCTTCCCCCTACAATTGGAACTTGGAAGAATTTGAGGGAGCTGAGGCTCTCCGAAAATAATCTAGAAACTTTGCCCAAGGCCATCGGGCAATGCCAAGCCTTGGAGCAGCTGATTATTCAGGATAACGCTTTGGCGACTTTGCCCGAAAGTATGGGCCAACTTAAGCAGCTCAAAACCTTAGCATTGCAAGGAAACCAATTGGAGCGCCTGCCCGCTGGCCTTATGCAGGCAGAGGCTTTGCGCATTTTGCGTTTGGGGGATAATCAGCTTAGGCAATTGCCCGAAGAGATAGGAAATTTAAAGCAGTTGAAGGTCCTTAACTTGGGGGAAGATCCCCTTTCGGAGGGGAACCAATTAGTGAGTCTACCCAATAGTTTGGGGCAGCTGCAGCAGTTGGAAGAGTTGATCGTGAACAACAATAGACTAAGCAGCTTACCCAAGAGCCTGGGAAATTGTCAATCAATACGAAAAATAGAGTTAATCAATAATCAATTGAGGACTTTGCCTAGCAGTTTTGGACAGCTTGAAAAACTAGAGGTTTTGCTTTTAAGAGGAAATCGCCTCCAAGCCTTGCCCGATAGTTTGTCTGGGCTCCGCTCGCTAGAATGGTTAGATCTGTCTAACAATAACCGCTTGAGGGCTCTACCTGAAGATATAGGAAGGCTAGATCAGTTAAAAAATCTCGATATTTCTGGAACGGGAATTAAGCATCTGCCCAAAAGTATAGAAAATTTATATTCACTGGAGTTTCTAGTTATCCATAAAGGACAAATTTCAGAAGAAGAGCTAAGGCGGATTCATAAGTCTCTGCCTTCCTTAACGACTTATCTCGTTGAAAAAGAAAATCGACTTTAATGTAGCCTAGGGCGGAGATTTTTCTCCGCCCTTTTTTTATGCCCTTCCCAAAATTGGCACAAAATAAGGTAAGCTTATGGCCAAAATGGACCTACCCTCAAAATAGAGAACCGCATGAAAGCAACAGAAAAAATAAAGCACCTTCATCTTCGGGCGGGCTTTGGCCTGCGGCCCGAAGAATGGGCCAAAAAAAGAAAGGAACCCCTAAACCAACAAATAGACGCCCTTTTCAAACAGACAGAGGCCCAGCCTTTTCGAGCCCTAGATTTCCCCTTTCCCAAAGATCCCAAAAGCCTGAGCAAGAAAAAACGCAGAGAACTGCGCAAAAAGTCGAGAAAACTCCGCAATCAGGTCAATAACCAATGGATAGAGCGGATGATTCGGCCCAAAAAGGAGAGTCCTTTACTCGATAAAATGGCCTTGTTCTGGCATGGGCATTTTGCCTGCGAGCCTAAATTGCATCATCATGCAGAGGAGTATTTGGCGGCCATTCGGCAGCATGCCTTGGGCAATTTTAAGGATTTGCTTCTGGCGGTCTCCAAATCTACCGCCATGATTTTGTACCTCAACAATCAGCAAAATCGCAAGAAAAAACCCAATGAAAACTTTGCCCGAGAACTGATGGAGCTCTTCACTTTGGGGCGGGGCCATTATAGCGAGCAAGATATTAAGGAATCGGCTAGGGCCTTTACGGGCTGGCATTGCAACGCTCAAAAGGCCCAATTTAAGTTCAAGGAGCGGCAACATGATGCGGGCAGCAAAACCTTTATGGGCCAAACAGGCAATTTTGCTGGGGAGGACATCATCAATATCATTTTGCAGCAAAAGCGCTGCGCCGAATTTCTGGCCGAAAAGCTCTACGCCTTTTTTGTCAATGAGCGAAAGCCCAATAAAAAACATATTTCGGCCCTAGCCGATACGATATATAATAGCCAATACGATTTGCAAACCGCTTTGCGCTTTTTGTTTTCAGCCGATTGGTTTTATGATCCTAAGCATTTAGGCGCCAACATTAAGAGCCCCGTCCTTTTGCTGGTCCAATTGGCCCGCATTCTGGACCTTCGGGCAGAAAACGAGCTAGCCTGGCTCCAACCGCAGCAGGCCTTGGGCCAACTGCTCTTCAAACCGCCCAATGTGGCGGGCTGGCCTGGTGGCCGTAGCTGGATCGACCACAGCCTGCTGCTGATGCGCCTCAATTTGGCCGCGGCCATTTTTGAAAAAACGAATATTGTCTTTCGGCCCAAAGACGACCCTAAGGCCGCAGGCCGTGGCAAGGGCTTTCGGAAGCTGGCCGTCAGGGCCAATTTGGTCCCACTGAATACGCTTTGTGCCCAAGAAAAGGATATCCTGGCCGCATTGAGCGATTATCTGCTTTTGCAGGCGCCCAAGTTATCGGCCCCCAATTTTCAGGCATATTTGAGCTTGGCCCAAACGAAAGAAGAAAAAATTAAGGCCGGCAGCCTCTTGCTTTTATCTACTCCCGAATTCCAAATTTGCTAAATCTCCCCCTATGTTGAATCGAAGAAGTTTTCTAAAAAAATCGGCAGTCGTAACGGCGGGCGCTATGCTGTTGCCGGCTTTTCTCAAGGCCTATCAAAATGATTGGAAGGGCAAGACCGAATTTAAGGGCCGCCGCCTGATTATCCTACAACTGACTGGCGGCAATGATGGCCTCAATACCTTGGTCCCTTTTGAAGACGATATTTACTACCAAAAACGTCCCCGCTTGGCCATTCCCAAGCAGGAGCTCATCAAATTGGATGAGTTGCAGGGCTGGAACCCCGCTATGCAGCCCCTACAGGCCCTTTGGGAAGAGGGAGAATGCCTAATCTTGAATGCCGTGGGCTATCCCGATCCCGACCGCTCTCATTTTCGGTCCATGGATATTTGGCAGACGGGTTCTGCGGCCAATGAATTTTGGTCCAAAGGCTGGTTGGGCCGCTATTTGGAGCAATTGCCGCAGCCCAAACCTTATACCGCCCTAGAATTAGACAATCAACTGAGTTTGGCCCTCAAAGGAGAAAAAATGGCGGCCTTGGCGGTCAATAATCCCAAGCAGTTCAAACGACAGCTCAAGAGTCCCATTATTCAGGCCCTTTTGGAGCAGCAACATGCCGCCGAGCACGAGCAATTGGCCTATTTGTACCAAACTTTGGGCGAAACCGAATCTTCGGCCAACTACCTAATGGAAAAAGCCCAGCTCTATACTTCCTCTGGCGATTATCCCAAAACGGGTTTTGGCAAGGACCTCAAGCAGATCGCTGAGTTGATTTCGGCGGGCTGTGAAACCCAGATTTATTATGCCAGTCTGACGGGCTTTGACACCCATGCCAACCAAAAAAATAAGCAGGCCCAGCTTTTGGGGCAATATGCTCAGGCGGTGGCGGCCCTTCGCCAAGAGTTGCGCAAAGCAGGGGAGTGGGAAAACACCCTCATTATGACCTTTTCGGAGTTTGGGCGGCGCTTGGCCGAAAATGGCAGTGGCGGCAGCGATCATGGCACGGCCAACAACCTCTATTTGATGGGCGGGGGCCTCAAAAAGGCGGGGATTTATAACGCCCCGGCTTCTTTGAGCCAACTCGATCAGGGCGATTTGATTTATGATATTGATTTTCGGCGGGTCTATCAGGCCATTTTATCCGATTGGTTGCAGGCCGATGCTAAGGCGGTATTGGGCCGCAGTTTGCCCAAGCTAGATATTTTTTAGGAGGAGGGTTTGGGGCTGCCCCAGCCAAAGGCTGGGTCGGGCCATTGCGCAGCTCGCAGGTCTGCTCGGCCCTGCGTCGCTTTGCTCCTTGGTCTGCCGCCTTCGGCGGCCCTGCTACAGCCCCTCAGCCGCGGGCCTTCGGCCCTTTACAGGCGGCTTTGCCGCCTGTTCTGGACCAAAAATCGCCACCGAAGCCCAAGGCCAAAAGCAAAAAAGAGGGTGGAGTGGCCCAGCGCTGCGGAGGGGTGGCCGCAGGCCAGACCGAGTTTTTTGGGAGCGTTAGCGAGAAAAAACGAGGGCCGAGCAGACCTGCGAGCCCCGCAGCATAGCGGCGGCCAGCTTGCTGGCCGCGGGCCCCAAAACATTAACTAAAAAAGAAGCAAAAAAAAGGCGGAAAAAGGGAGGAGAATAGAAAAAGAGTAGTAGCTTTATTAAAAATAAAGAGCAGCTAATCTTAAATTTATAAATTGCTCTTAGGATTCTGTTAATCAGTTTGTTGTATAGTTCTTTGACAGTGCTAGGAAAGCGAAAAGACAGGAGCCCTGGGCTCCCTAGCTTGGCCGGAAACGGCTGAACGCCCAACTAGCTTAAAAAGCATTTTTTACCCTAGAATTTAATCTTTTTAAGCCATGCGTATTTTCCTAATTTTGGCCTTGATGGCCCTACTACTGCCCCAGATTTGGGCCCAAGAAGAAGAAGCCGTAGAATTAACTGCGGAAGACTTGCTCAATGCTCAGTTAGATGTACATTGTTTTTGCCTCAATGACCTTTACACGGCAGCAATTTCGCAAGAATTGCAGGACCTAATTGGCAATTTGGCCTATGCAGAAGGGGAGGAGGAAGTGAAGGCCGTTTTGGCCGATGTTTCTGCCGAAGATGCAAAAAAATGGGCCGAAGACATCAAAGCCTACCTAAAATCGACCAAAGAAAACTGCTCGCTTAAAGAAGCGCAGGCGGCTATTTTGGAAGATTATCCCAACTATTGGGAGGTTTTGGCTGCAGAGCAACTCCAAGACGAAAAGAAATTGGCTGCCAAACTGGCCGAACTCAAAAAAGAAAGCTATAGCTGTTCCTTTTTAGAAGAAGCCAGAGCCGCCGCCCTGCTTTTGATGAAAAAATAAATTTGTAGAGCGTCCAGAATTTAAATTCTGGGCGCTTTTTTTTTGTACACTAAAAGTCCACAGAAAAAAATTAACATCTCCTTTGTAAATCGTGGGCGAATCTTCTATATTTAGAACCGCAACAAAAAAATAAAAATATGGCTGAAATAGGAGATGTGGTCCTCTTAAAATCTGGAGGCCCAGAAATGATCATTAAAAATATTTTGACGGGTAGTGGAAGTAGCCGAGAAAAGGCCGCTTTGCTCAAGGGATTTAAGAAAGGAGACATCACCTGCGAGTTCCAGACCGAAGATGCCAAGGGAAACACCAAAAGAAAGGTCCAAACCTTTAAGGCCGTTTGCCTCAAAACGCCCGATGGTAAGTTTTTGGCCGAAGTAGGAGCCGGAGGCGATGATGACGACGATGATGACGACTGGTAGCCCCAGCTTTTGCTTAGTTTAATCCCTGTTTAAACCAAAAAATATGCAAGTAGGAGATGTGGTTCGCCACAAAGAAAATGATATACTCATGACCGTCGTTCGCCTGATTGGAGACAATCATGATGATGATGGAAGTGGACAGCTTTTTAAGGCCATGGATCGCCGGCTCGAATTACAAGGCTTTAGCTTTGGCGACCCCAACTGTATCTGGTTTGAAGGCCGCCAACTCAAACAAGGCATCTTCAAGCAAGAAGATCTAGAACTCGTACAACTCGAACAAGCCGGAGGCTCGGGAGTTGCTGTAGCGGCCGTGGGTGCCGCGGCGGCTGGCGCCGCCGCTGTTATTGAAGAGGACGACGACTTTGATCTAGATGATTTGGACCTCGACCTCGGTTTGGATGATGATGATTTGGACCTCGACGATTTGGATTTGGGCCTAGATGATGATGATTTAGACTTGGATCTCGATTTGGATCTGGATGAAGATGATCTCGATCTTGGCGATTTGGACCTCGACCTCGATGATGATGACGATCTGGACCTTGGTTTGGATGAAGATGATCTCGACCTCGATCTCGATGACCTCAATCTAGACGAGCTAGCCGATGATTTGGACCTAGATGATCTGGATTTTGACGATGATGATGATGATCTCGGCTTTGATATGGATGATGATATCGATGACCTCTTTGGAGATGATGATGACGATTTATTCGGAGACGATGATGATGACGATGACGACCTCGGTCTAGATTTGGATGACGAGGATGATGACGATGACGACGATGATGACTTCGACTTTGGAGACGATGATGATTTAGGAATGGATGATGAGGATGACTTTGATCTGGACCTAGATTTTTAATAGATAAAGCAGGAAGCGAGAAGCTCCTGCTTTTTTATTTTTGCTTATGCAAGACTTTCAATTTAAGCAATTTGTAGTTCGGCAGCGATTGGCGGCTATGAAAGTGGGGACCGATGGGACCTTATTAGGGGCTTGGGCGCATTGTTCGGGCCAGCGGATTTTAGATATTGGGGCAGGGACGGGTTTGCTGGCCCTCATGTTGGCCCAGCGTTTTGCTCAGGCCCAAATTGATGCGGTAGAAATCAATTTGCAGGCGGCAGAGGAGGCCCAAAAAAACTTTGCGGCTAGTCCCTGGGCCGACCGCCTCAGCCTGTATGCCCAAGGGCTGCAAAGCTTTAGTGCTAGAGCTCCCTACGATTTAATTGTAAGCAATCCTCCTTTTTATCCAGAAGCGCAGTTTTCTAAGGCCCTGGATCAAGATCGCCGACAAGCCCGCTCGACCCTAAGTTTGCGTTTTGAAGAACTGCTAGAACACAGCCTAGCGCTTTTGGCCCCAGCGGGCCAACTGGCCATTATTTTACCCACTGCCCAAGCTCTTTATTTTCATGAATTGGCCCAAGAAGCAGGCTTGTTTTTGCATCGCCGCTGCGATTTTATCAGCCGCTTGGGCAAGGCGCCCAAGCGACTGCTTTTGCAATGGGGGCAAGCGCCCATAGAAAAGCCCCAACAGCAAGAGATTATCATGCGTCAGGGCCCCCCAGATTATGCCTATGCCGATAGCTATCGGCAGTTATTAAAAGACTTCTTGATTATTTTTTAAACGCTTTCTTAAGGCTGCTGTTAAGCTCCTATATCACCTTTTTAACAGTATGCCTATGTTTTCCTTTTTCAAAAAAGACCCCATCAAAAAACTCGAAAAGCAATATGAGGAATTGATGAGAGAAGCCAGAGATATTCAACGATCTGGCGATTTGCGCCTCTATGCCGAGAAAATGGCCGCTGCCGAAGCGCTACAACTAAAAATTGAGGCCTTGAGGGCCAAATCCTAGTTTTTGATAAACTGATGATTTTTGAGCAAAAAGCGCAGGCCACTCAGCTCAATTACATCTCCATCATCCTTTTTTGATAGGTCCCAGAGGTCTTTGGTTAGCGTATGCACCGAGCCTCCTGTTCGGTGGGCAATCGTGAGGTACTCTGGATTGGGCAATGGGGTTTTCGGATAAAACTCATTGCCCTCTTCCCAGCCACAAAGAATCACCCGAATGGGACAATTGAGCTGATAGAGTAGGGCCATATCGCGAACAGGCGAAAAAGCATCGGCAATTAAAATAATTTCTTCCAAGCTATCGGTCCGAAGCGCTTGGGCCGCCAGAAGGGCCTCAATATCATTTTCGGGTGCATCTCCACCTGCCCGGCGAACACCAGAGGCCTCTTTCAAGCGGCCAATAATTTGGTCCAACTGAATGACCTTTCCTTGGCAGTAGTACAAGCCGCCTGTGCGCCCCAATACCTTATGGCTGTTCATCTCATTGTCGCCATCATTAAAAAAGACGTACTTATTATCGGTGGCTTTCATGAGGTTGAGGCTGTGCCAAAGCAAAATTTCCTCAAAATAAGGCGACATGCTAGCCGTGACATCCGTAACAATAATTCGCTTTTCCCAAGCATCTTGCAAACGGAGCAAACTGGCCAAAATGGGCTTTTTGTAATGATGCTCTAAAACCTTGGGATTGAGTTGGAGGCTGTCTTTGAGTATTTGGCTTTTTCGCTCAATCAATTTTCGAATCCTAAAGGTTTTTATTCCTCTTAGGTCTAGCTTACTAAGCATGGGGTCTAAAGCCTTTTGCTTTTCTTCGGCCGCTTGTTGGGCCTTCAAATTGGCCGCTGCTTTGGCCAGCAAATCGGCCCGCAAAGAGTCATTGAGTCGGTTGAGCGCCGCCTGCTGCGCAAAGCTTTTTAGCCAATCGGCAGAGCTAGGCGCCTGATAAAGCAAATCCAATTCATAAAGGGCATAGCCCTCGGCACAAACAATTTCTCGCTCCTCAAAATGCGGATTATAAGCGGTGCTGAATAAATAGGTCCGCCCCAAGGGCAAGAGCAACTGCGCCAAACCGCCTTTGTTCGTAAAGGCCGTAAAACGCTCGCCACTTGCCCGATCCAAGGCTTCTACAGGCTCGTTCGGCACACTATTGCCCTCTAAATCTACATACCTGAAGTTGACCAAACCATGGCTGCGACTCGGAAATTTATCATAGCCTTTTTTACGCTCAAAAAGCACCTGCTCCTCCCAATAATCCTGCCCGCCCAGTACAATTTCGGCATAGTTGGGCGCCTTGGCAAAACTCAAAATATAACGACTGTGCTTGGGCAAATCAATCTCTAAACGCCCCCCCTCTATCCAAAGCAATGAGTCTTCTCCCGTAGCCTTGTTTTGCAAACGCAAACGCTCCCTAGCCGAATAAGGCCGCTGCTGATGGTCAATCAACTGAATCTTCAAATGACAAAGCTCCTCTTTGCGCTCTACCACCGGACTGCCCTCCCCATCAAAGGGAATCTGAATGCGGTGCTCCTGAAATTCCCCCGCCTCAATATTGATGTTGGCAATCAAATTACTCTCCCGAACATACAATTCATAACGACTGTTAATGGGCAATAAACAGTTGGCCTTGCCCTCTTTGTCTGTCGCAAATTGCCAGCTCTCACCAGTCTCCACTCGCTGCAACCTAAAGGGCAAAGAAGGAAAACGAACCCCACTCTCCGGATGCACAAACTCTAAGGTCAATAGGGCTTTGGTCGGAGAAGGACCCGGCTGCCCCATCAAGCTAAAACCGAAGAGCATAAACAAAAAACTAAGGGTGTATACTTGATGCATAATATTCTATTGCTTTGGTAGTGTGTTTTGGATCGGTCTAAACTGCAAGCTTCAGACCAAAGCGGGGAGCTTATCATAGGCCAGTACATTCAAAAATATAAGAATTTTATAGGCCAGAGAAAAAGAATCTAAGGGAGGAAGATGCAGTATACTTATAAACTGTTTTCTGCTTATTTTATTTTGGGGCCTCCGCCTCCCTTCGGTCGTCGGCGCTACGTTGCGCAGCTCGCAGGTCTGCTCGGCCCTGCGCCGCTTTCAGCGGCTGGGTCTGGCCTAACGGCCACTGCTGCACATCGCTAGGCCAAGCCTGCCCCAACTGTAGTGCTCAGCCTTAATCCGCAAAAGGACAAAACAATTCCCCCAAAAGAGACGTTAATTTATCCTTATTCTGGACCTTTTTAGCCAAACTTTTTGTAATTATTATGGGCTTTTCTTATTATCAAGCTCGATTTAGCAAAAAATTACCGCTAAATTCAATAGCTATAGCCCACAACAAGCCAACTAACAAAAAAAATAATTTCAACGCTCGCCACTATGAAAGCATTCTTTCTATCTAGCTTACTATGCCTTGCCTTTGGCTTCTCTGCTCAAGCACAACAAACTGCCGAACTAGAACAAAACGAGGAGAGTATTAATTGGGCTGCCTTTGAAACAGAACTAGACGAAAGCTCAGAAAATTGGAGCCTGCATATAGACCAAAACCGCAGAAAATTATATATCGATTTTGAGGCCCTAGGAGGAAAAATGAGCCGACTTAGCCTCTCTTCTGATGAAAATCAAGAAATTGTAGCTATTGATGATCATCTCTTTGATTTGCCTAGCAATACGATCTATGAGCTAGATTTGTCTAAATTGGAAAAAGGCAATTATACTTTGGTTTTGCATAGCTATACCGAACGCATCCAAAAAGCCATTTCAATCGATTAACCGCTATGTCTACCCCCAATTTACTCCCCCTAATGGCCGAAATCTTGGAGCGCTACCCCCGCCTGATTGTTCCAGGCCTAGGCGCCTTTGAGTGGCAATACCAATCGGCAAGTTTAGAAAATAAGGGCCAGCTTTTACTGCCCCCTAGCTATAGCCTGGTCTTTAATCCCGACCTCAGAGAGGACCCCCTGCAGCTATTAGAAAATAAATTGGTCCAAAAAGAGTTTTTAGCCGCTACGGAGGCCCAAAAAACAATTGAGCAGTTTGTGGCCCAACAAGCCCCCCTGCCCATTATGGCCAAGGAAGGACTGCTCCCTACACTAGAAGCGACCTTTAAGGAGCAAGCCGTTTTGGCCCAAAATCACTATCCCGAAATTAACTGCCAACCCATTTTACGCAAAAAATCTTACCTAGAAAAAGGCGTAATCTTAGAGGGGCGCAAAAAGAAAACCGCAAAACGCTGGTATGCCATGGCCGCTTTGGGCCTACTTTTAGCCACTGGCCTAGCTACCGCCCCTTGGTGGGGCCCACAACCAGAAGCCAATACGACGCCCATGCCGTCTATTTTGCCGCTGGTCACAGAACAACAAGAAACTTATTTTGGCCTTATTCAGATGCAACGTCAACAGCTGAAAAATGAGATGGCCAGTCAAGCATTAGCCGAGGCAGAGGCCCAAGGGCAAATGGGCATTGCCCTAGAAGAAAATATCGCCGAAGAACAGACTTCTCCCCGGCAAAAGAATTCGGCCGGAAGCTTGAGCAGCCCCCTGGCCCAAGAAGAAAAAGAGGAGGAAGTTGTGGCCGAAAAAACAGCCAAGGAATTTCAAGAAGAAATATCGCCTAAACATTTGGACCAAAAAATTGTGGTCATTGGCGTCTTTAAAGAAGACTTTAATACAGAACGGAATAAGGCCCAGTTAGAAGCTATGGGCTATAAGGTACAGGTCAAAAAACTCTATACTGGCCTCGACCGTGTAGCGGCTCTGCTTCCCGCTCATCCGCATAGCCGCTTTGAGCAAGAGCTAAGCCGCATCCGCCAAGAGGTTATTGCTCAGGCTTGGGTGGCCGAGGAATAAGGGCCAATAATTCATCTAATTGCTCCCCACTAAAGCGATAAGGGGCCTGTAAGTAATAAGGCCGCCTTTGGGTCCAGTACTGCGCAATAAATTTTTGCAGTGCTGGACCTTTTTTTTGGGCCAATAGGGGCCGCCCCTCGGCTTCTTGGGCTAGGCGATTTTGCAATACAGCCAAAGGCGGGTCGATAAAAATGAGCTGTAGCCCTTTTTGCTCCAATAAAAGAGGCAAAATGCCTGCTTGGCAGGGCGTGCCCCCACCCAAGGCTAAGACTAAGGGCGCTTTCTGCTCCAATAGGTCTAATAAATAGCTTTTCTCTTGGGCCCGAAAATAAGCCTCGCCTTTTTGGGCAAATAGTTCGGGAATACTACGGCCTTCTTGCTGCACTATATATTGGTCCAAATCAATAAAGGAGTAGCCCAAGGCTTGGGCCAGTTTAGGGCCCCAATAGCTTTTGCCAGCGCCCATAAAGCCCATTAAAACGACTTTTTGCATACTTAATTTTTTTGCGTCTAGTAGGCGCGAAGCGCCTCGGCTGAGGGATGGATAGCAGTGGCCGAAGGCCAGACCGAGCAAAAATGCGCAGCATTTTTTGCGAAGGGCCGAGCAGACCTGCGAGCTGCGACACAGCCCGACCCGCCCGCAGGGCGGGGCAGCCCCAAAAAAGAAAAAAAGCCCCAAACCAACTAAAGGTCTGGAGCTTTGAGGGCCAAAGGCCTATTTTTTAGGATTTCTTGCGCTCAATCATAATCGGAAGGGGGAGAGGCATTCCCTCTGGCGTACTGCGCAAAAGCTGGATAAACTCCCGAACCGAGCTGAAAGAAACCAACTTATCGGCAAAGTAGACCAAGGCCTCTTTTACCTCTTTTTCGGTGGCTTCCAAATGGTTGAGGATATTCATCAGGTGCATTTTCATATGGCCCTTTTGGATCCCGGTGGTGACCAAAGAGCGGACCGCCGCAAAGTTTTGGGCCAAGCCCGTAGCGGCAATAATCTGCATCAATTCTTCGGCAGAAGGCTGGCCGAGCATTTCTAGGGAGCGCTTGGCCATAGGGTGAAGGGCCGTTAGGCCGCCAACAGTACCCACCGCTAGGGGAATATCTAGCCAAAACTTAAAGATGCCATCCTTGCATTCGGCAAAAGAGAGCGAGCGGTACTTGCCATCTCTAGCGGCATAGGCATGTCCACAAGCTTCTACGGCTCTAAAATCATTGCCCGTAGCAATGACCACGGCATCAATGCCATTGAAAATTCCTTTATTGTGGGTGGTGGCTCTGTAGGTATCGATGCGAGCAATATTAAGGGCCTTTTCAAATTTGCGGGCAAATTCTTCGGCGGGCATATCGCCATCGCAGAAATTGCCAAGCTCCTCAATGGGACATTCTACACTAGCGCGGACGAGGCATTCTGGTGTATAATTCGACAAAATGGCCATAATAATGGTCAATTCTCTTTCTTCTGCGGGCAGTTGTTCTTGGCTGCCAATAAACTGTTTGAGGCTGCGGGCAGATTCTTCAAGGACCGAGTTGATAAAGTTGGCCCCCATAGAATCACAGGTCTCAAAAGTCATTTGGAGCTGAAAATAGTTAGGCTCTAAATCACTCATATCGAGCAGCTCAATGTCTAGAATCCCGCCCCCTCTTTTGCGCATATTAGCGGTAATATGCGAGGTTTCGGTATGAATGAGCTGTTTGATTTTGGGCATTAGCGCTTCTAGGGTTTTGCGCTTGCCTTTCCAGTCAAAATGTACTTGGCCCACCTTTTTGGTAGTTAGAACCTCTGTTTTGAATCCACCCCGATTGAGCCAAAATTTGGCTGCGGCAGAAGCGGCGGCCACTACCGAGCTTTCTTCAATGACCATGGGCACGCAATAGACCTCATCGTTAATTTTGAGGTTGGGCAGCACACCATAAGGCATATAAAAGTTGGTGATGGTATTTTCGCTGAACTCATCAAATATTTTTTGTTTTTGAGGGTCGCCATACCAAAAGCTTTTGAGCTCTCGGGCTACTTCTTCAGGATGCTTGAAAAAGTTTTCGACCAACCAGCGTAGTTTTCCTCGTTTCGATTTTTTAGAAAATCCAGAAACAATTTTTGGATTTTTCATAGGCTATATTTTTTTATAGAGAATAGTCTTGTTTGCTTTAGAACGACAAGCTTGTCTAGAATGCTTCCTCTTAGAAAAGGGATTAGTCTAGAACCCGCAAAAACTGATGGGCCAATTCTAGTCCCTGAATTTGCTGTTGTAAAAAGAGTTCTAAATCTTCATAACTGCCACGGGCGTGCTTGAGTAGGGCAGAGGCCTGACCATAAACGGCGGGGAGCTTAGATTTTTGGCAAAGATAATAACCATCGAGAAAGTTTTTGACTCCCCCAGAGATGATTAACTGTTCGCAGCGCAATTTATCGCCGAGCTCATCCACTAATTCATTGACAAACTCTAGCATTTGCGGGGCCGAATGCCCAATGTAAGTTAGGGGCTCATAGGCTGTTTTCAGGCTTAGGTCGGCCCGAAGTAGCTCTAAAAGCGCAAAATTAGTGCCGCCACTGGCTGCAAAATCTATAGCGGCTAGAGGGAGTTGGAGCAGCTGCCGCAAACTTTCTTTACCCATACCTTGGCCCACCTCCTTGACAATAAGTGGAATTTGCGGTAATTGATCGAGCAGGCGCTCAATTGTATCTATAGGAGCATAACGAAAACGGTCGCCCTCTGGTTGCAACCACTCCTGAAATGGATTGACGTGTACAATCAGTCCATCGGCCTGAAGTTTATCGATAAGGCGGAGAATGAGCTCCGTCTTCTTATTATCTAGCAGTTGTTCTAGCTGGGCAATGCCCAAATTGGCATAAAGCGGAAGCTCGTAGCCTAAAATGGGACGCATCTGAAAGTCGGCCAGAAAGCTATCATCGGTCAAGAGACCCCGGCAGCTGCCTAGGCCCATTCCAAAACCGAATTGTTTGGCTGCTCGGGCCAAGTTCTCGTTAATTGTTTTGGCCCAATCGGTACCGCCAGTCATGCTAGAGACCCAAAGCGGCGCTTGAAAGCGCTTGCCCAAAAACTCTTGTTCAGGCAGGCCTTTAGCCTGATGGCTAGAAAGCAAGGGCTCATAACTAAAGCGGGGGTCGAGCTGATTGGCCGCTACTTGGGAAGAGAAAGCCAGCGCAATATGGTCCTGTTTGCGGCTTACTGCGGTTTTGTCTTGGTCTTCAAACAAATTAGTAGGTATTTGGTCGTTTTTTAATCAGTTTAACGCTAAGAACAACAAATTTAGTTTTTTTAGCTTATCTTTTGGGCCTTTGGGCTCAGGAAGTCCATGCAGCGAATAAAAAAGCAGAGAATTAACAATAAACTCTCTGCCTGCGGTTGCTGAATCAACAATATTTGGGGCTTTAACAAGTACATTAAATATAATGTTTAGTCCGCTAGCCATTTCTTTTTCGCAGAAAAAACAGAATATTAAGCAGTAGCATGTCACAGTTTGAAGAATTTAGGCGCTTAGCTCAAGAGCTGGCAGAGGAAGAAGCGATTAGGCTCCTTAGTTTTGAAGTTTTTTCGCCCGCCAAGGCCGAGAAAATAGAAGAGTTGGAGGCCGAAAAGGGGATCCTTTTAGCCCCAGAGCTCAAGGCCTTTTATCTACAAACTAATGGCCTGCAGTTGCGTTGGGCTTTTAAAAATAATGCTTTGGCTGGGCCAGTAGGTCTACAAGATTGGGATTATCCGCTGCAGCAGTTTAGAGAGGAGGAAGGCTGTTTTTTTCTCTTGCCCATAGAGCGGCTTTTGGCTCCTAGTCCCTACCTCCAAGAGCTACTGCGCCCCCAAGAGCAAATTCAGTTTGCAGGCCAATCGCTTTCGCTAGCGCAGTTTTATCGCCAGATGTATCCTCTAGACGCCTTTTCTTCCTATTGTATACAGGCTATTTATTTTGGCCAAGCAGGGGCCCCGCTCTATTTTGCCGATGAATATGGCCTGAACTTCGAGGCCTCTTTTCCCCTTTCGGTGGACCAGTATTTTCAGTTTGTTTTGCAAACAAAGGCCCTCAGCAGTGCCCGACAAGCTTATCTGCAGGCGCCCAGCCGGCCTCTTAGCCAATGGAGCAAAAAAGATTGGCGCAGTTTGGCCCAAAAACATCAGCTCAAACAATTGCTTTTTGAACAGGAGTTTCCCTTGGCGGGACAAGCCGCTAGCGATTGCTCAACCATCAAAAGTGCAGCTATGCGCCAAAGGGCCGAGCAGTCGCCAGCCATAGAAGAAGAAGAATGGCAGCGCATTTTGTTGGCCCATCAAGATTTTTTGCGGGCGGGTGGGGCCGGCGGCCAATGGAAGATGATGCAACTGATGGGGCAGGTTTTTGGCGCCTACCAATTGGGCAGAGAGCTAAGCAAGGGCCAACAAGCTATTTTAGATATGCGGCGACTTTCGGCAGAGTTGGACCTTGAAGAGTTGCAAATGCCTTATGCCTCTTTTTGTGGCGCTTGGCTCAAATATCTCAATTTTAGCGAGGCCCAATTGCAGTTTTCACTCTTTACCGATGCCATGCTGGAAAAAGCCATCTTTGCTGAGGCCCAACTGGCCGGTAGCGATTTTTCTCGGGCTTGCCTCCGTGGCGCCAGCTTTGTCAATGCCAATTTACAAGGGGCCGATTTTGAACTAGCCGACCTTAGAGGGGTGGACTTCCGTGGCGCTATCCTTACCGATGCTCGCTTTCCCGGTGCCCAACTAGAGGGCGTCCTCCGCTAATTGGATACTATATATATATAGGATGAGTTTTTTTGGGGCCTGCCGCCTTCGGCGGCCGGGCCCTTACAGGGCTCGCAGGTCTGCTCGGCCCTGCGGGCTCATTTCATTTCGCCCTGGGTCTGCCGCTTCGCGGCCCCCTTTCAGGCCCCTAGGCCGACGGGCCTTCGGCCCTTTGCGGCGGCTTTGCCGCCTACAAAATGGTATTGCTTCGCAATGATCTCTAAATGAGGGTTGAAACCCTCATGAATTTAACTTCTCGGCCATCCTTTGATAAAAATTTCAGGCTAGTCAAGGCCTTTAGGCGGTTTAGCTTTCGTTTTTTATTTCCCATCATTTTCATAGGCACCCCTAGGGCTAAGGCCCTAGGCTATAGAATCTGTCATCCCCTCGAAGGAGGGGATTTTTTGTTTAGCCAGCCTCTAGTTTTATTGGCGAAGCAAGTAGATTAGGTAAAAAGCCCCCTCTGTTGCTACGGGTTGAAACCCGCAGCCAATTTCGGGACAGATTAGCTGACATTTAGCCGCCCTTTGGCCTGCAGCTTAAAAGCCGCAGGGCCTGAAAAACCGAATAGCTCCTTTCTTAACTAAAGCAGGGGCTTTTAAACCGCTGCGGCGAGAAAAATGATGGCCCAAGCAAATTGGCTGCGGCCTTTAGGCTGCAGAAATAGGGATTCTGGCCCCTAATTGTTAGGGAGTTGTTAAAAACGAAAATAATGTAACAAAATCAAAAAGGGCAAAAGTTCGGTTTGGAGGTGAACTAGTTCGGTCTGGAGGTGAACTAGTTCGGTCTGGAGGTGAACTAGTTCGGTCTGGAGGTGAACTAGTTCGGTCTGGAGGTGAACTGGTTCGGTCTGGAGGTGAACTAGTTCGGTCTGGAGGTGAACTAGTTCGGTCTGGAGGTGAACTGGTTCGGTCTGGAGGTGAACTAGTTCGGTCTGGAGGTGAACTGGTTCGGTTTGGAGGTGAACTAGTTCGGTCTGGAGGTGAACTAGTTCGGTCTGGAGGTGAACTGGTTCGGTTTGGAGGTGAACTAGTTCGGTCTGGAGGTGAACTAGTTCGGTCTGGAGGTGAACTGCTTCGGTCTGGAGGTGAACTAGTTCGGTCTGGAGGTGAACTGCTTCGGTCTGGAGGTGAACTGCTTCGGTCTGGAGGTATTATAAAACATTTGGCCTAGCGATGTGCAGCAGTGCGGCGCAGCCGCAGACCAAGGCCGTCAGGCCGCAGGGCCGAGCGAATAGCGAGCTGCGAAACGTAGCGCCCGCCGCAGGCGGGAGGCCCCAAAAAACAATAAAAAAGAATGATTTTGATAGGCGAGGGCTAGAGAGTAGACAAAATTTGCTAAAAAGTTTACCAAATAATTATTAGCCTAATGTAGTATTGTAAAGGATAATTTGGCCTAAAAGCATTTTTGTAGAAAAAAATTGGCCCAAATGGCAAAAAAAGTTGAGTATAGACTTTTATCTATATAGATATTTATATACATTTATACCTAGATGAAAGAACGCACTCAAAACATTGCCTATGAAAACCTTATCTCGCTTAATTGTACTGCTGCTAATCATGAGCAGTTCCAGCCAATTGTGGTCTCAGGAAGTGGACCATAGCTATAAGCCCTTGAAATTGAATTTGAATGAAGACGGCAGCAAATACATTCGTTTTATCACTTGGCATCAGGTCTGGGGAACGGCCCAGATGAACAGTCAGGACCAAGTAGAAGTAGATTTAATGCTGCGTCGTTCTCGGTTTTTGGCCTATGCGCAGGTATCTCCTCGTTTTTTGATTTTGACGCATTTTGGATTGAACAGCCTAACGGCCTCGGGGCTGCATCCTGTGGGCCAATCGACCAAAAGCAGTTTGTTTTTGCATGACGCCTGGGCCGAGTACAAGGTCTATAAGGATTATCTATCGCTGGGGGCTGGTCTACACTATTGGAATGGGATTTCGCGCTTGACTAACCAGAGCACCCTGAACATGCTCACGATAGATGCGCCTCGTTTCAATTGGCCCACGATTGGGACGACCGACCAATTTGCTCGGCATTTGGGCGTTTATGCCAAAGGAAAAATTGACCGTTTGGATTATCGTTTGTCGGTCAATCAGGCTTTGGTCAATAACTTGGACCAAGGCATTGCGCCAGATACCGCCCAAGCCACCTACCTCAATGATGGGGGCTATGTCTATGCGGGTTATTTGAACTACCAATTTTTGGATAAAGAGTCGAACAAACTGCCTTATATGGTGGGGAGCTACCTAGGTAAAAAGAAGGTCTTTAATGTTGGGGCGGGCTTCAATTTGCACCCCAAGGGCAGCAGCAGTTTAGACTTGCAAGGCGACACCGTGTCTCATAATGTCTCTCTTTTTGGTGTAGATGCCTTTTATGATGCGCCGCTAGGAGAGGGCAAGGGGGCGATTACGGCCTATGGGGTCTATTATCGCTACAATTTTGGACCAAATTACCGCCTAACGGGCAGCAGTGATGTAATTGGAACTGGAAATATTGTCTACCTACAGACTGGTTACCTCTTGCCTGAATTTACGGATTTGGGTCGACTACAATTTTACTTGGCGGGCTCTTATCGCCAACTCGAAGCCTTTGAAGAGGCGGCCAATGGGCTGACCGTTGGCGCCAACTGGTTTATCCAGGGGCATCATGCAAAAATCTCATTAGAATATCAATCCAATAAAGCAGCCGCTACGGGCTCCGAGCGCAAAGGCTTGGTTCGTATGCAGGCTGCCGTATTCCTCTAACCCTTAAATATTTAACTCTTATGGAAGAGAACAACTTGCAAAATAAAGAGGCCCATAACAAAAAAATGCAGGCCTATTGGCGCGAGAATTTGCGCTACCTACTCATTCTTTTAGTGATTTGGTTCTTGGTCTCTTTTGGGGCTGGAATTCTATTCGCTCCCAGTCTAGATAGCATCCGATTAGGGGGCTTCAAACTAGGGTTTTGGTTTGCCCAGCAGGGCTCTATCTATGCCTTTGTGGTTTTGGTTTTTGTCTATGTTTGGTTGATGAATCGCCTAGACAAAAAGTATGGACTAGACAAATAAATTACTGCCTTAAAATCTTAGAACAATGATGAATTATCTATTTGCTGGCTTACCACTTTTATCGGTGCAAAGCTGGACCTATATCTTAGTTGGGCTGACTTTTAGCCTCTATATTTTTATCGCCATTTGGTCAAGAGCTTCTTCTACCAAAGACTTCTATGTCGCTGGCGGAGGGGTTTCTCCCCTCACCAATGGGGCGGCCACTGCTGCCGACTGGATGTCTGCCGCTTCCTTTATCTCTATGGCGGGACTGATTTCCTTTATGGGCTATGATGGTGGGGTGTACCTCATGGGCTGGACTGGTGGATACGTCCTGTTGGCCCTGACCATTGCGCCCTATCTGCGTAAGTTTGGTAAGTTTACGGTGCCCGATTTTATCGGAGATCGCTATTACTCTGGTACCGCTCGTTTGGTGGCTGTTTTGGCCGCTATTATTGTCTCATTTACTTATGTAGCTGGACAAATGCGTGGGGTAGGAGTGGTCTTCTCTCGCTTTCTAGAAACCTCTATCGAATGGGGGGTAGTGATCGGGATGTTGATCGTATTTTTCTATGCCGTTTTGGGCGGTATGAAAGGAATTACCTACACGCAGGTAGCCCAATACTGCGTTTTGATTTTTGCTTTTATGGTACCTGCTATCTTTATTGCGATTCAGATGACTGGAACGCCTATTCCCCAGCTTGGCTTTGGCGGAACCCTAGAAGATGGCACTTTTCTACTAGATAAATTAGATAGCCTGCATCGAGACCTCGGTTTTCATGAGTATACCTCGGGAAAAAAGAGTATGATTGATGTCTTTGCCATTACTTGTGCCCTTATGGTGGGTACGGCTGGACTCCCTCACGTAATCGTGCGCTTCTTTACGGTTCCCGATGTGCGTTCGGCTCGCCTTTCTGGCGGTTATGCACTGATCCTAATTGCTATTCTATACACTACGGCTCCTGCCATTTCGGCCTTTGCTCGTACCAACCTTTTGCAAACGGTCTATAATGAAGATACCAAAGAGCATGTAGAGTACAAAGCTATGCCCGACTGGTTCAAGAAGTGGGAAGAAACTGGCCTAGTGGCTTGGTCCGATAAAAACAATGATGGTCGCATTCAGTATGTGGCTGGTCCCGCTATCAAAGGCAAAACGCCTACTTTTGCCGAAGACAATGGAGCCAATGGCGAACGTCTGGTGACCAACCCCGATGAGTCGAGCAAAAACGAACTCTATATCGACCGCGATATTATGGTGTTGGCCAACCCTGAAATTGCAGACCTCCCCAACTGGGTAATTGCTTTGGTGGCTGCCGGGGGGCTAGCCGCGGCCCTTTCTACGGCTGCAGGTCTACTACTCGTCATTTCAACTTCTATTGCGCACGATTTGCTCAAAATGCAGCTCATGCCCAACATTTCTGAAAAAGGAGAGCTTTTGGCTGCCCGAATTAGTGCTGCTTTTGCGGTGGTCGTGGCCGGTTATTTTGGCATCAATCCTCCCGGCTTTGTGGCGGCCGTTGTGGCCCTCGCCTTTGGTCTGGCTGCAGCCTCCTTCTTCCCCGCCATTATTCTGGGGATTTTCTACAAACGGATGAACAAAGAAGGCGCAATCGCTGGTATGGTCGTCGGTTTGAGCCTTATGCTTTTCTATATGCTCAGCTACAAATTTAATATGTTTGGCCCCACTACTGCCGATGATTGGTGGTTTGGCATTTCGCCCGAAGGTTTCGGAACAGTCGCTATGGTCGTCAACTTTGTCGTCTCTATCGTGATTTGCCAGTTTACGCCGGCTCCCCCTCTAGAGGTGCAGCAAATTGTAGAAGAGATTCGCATCCCTTCAGGAGCTGGAGAAGCGCAAGATCACTAATACTAAGGATTTGGGGCCTCCGCCTCGCTGCGCTCCTCGGCGCTACGTTTCGGGGCTCGCTGTTCGCTCGGCCCTTCGCTGCCTAAAGGCAGCTTGGTCTGGCCTTCGGCCACCCCTACACATCGCTAGGCCTGCGGGGGCTTCGCCCCCTGCAAAACCCCAAAAAAAACTGGACCAAAAAGTTCTTATTCTGTTTAGTAGGTTTGTAAGGAGAATAAAGTAGTGGAGACTACTTTATTTCTTCTTTTTTTTCGGTCTCCAACTATTTATGGCCAATAAATCTTTTCCCTAAAATTATATAGGTATCTAATTTTTTATATATTGGGAAAAATGATTTTAACCTATGCAAAAGCAGCGATTGATTAGTTGGTTTGGCTGTTGTTGTTTGCTCTTCAGTTATCCTATTGTCAAGAGTTTCAATCAGCCAACTTTGGTGTTTGGGGTGCTACCGCTCTTCTACGCCTATGTGCTTTGTTTGTGGCTGCTCTTATTGCTAGGTTTATATTGGATCTTAAAGCAAGAAGACGAAACCACTAAATGAGCGCAGCCCAACTTGCCATTCCGGTGGCTCTAGCCTATTTGGCTTTGCTGTTTGTGCTGGCCTATTGGGCCAACCGAAGGGCAGAGAAGGGGCAGAGCTGGACCGATAACCCCTTGGCCTATAGCCTGTCCTTAGCTGTATTTTGTACAGCCTGGACCTTCTACGGCAGTGTGGGTAAGGCGAGTAGCAGTGGGCCCGTTTTCTTAACGACTTATTTGGGACCGCTTTTGCTTTCGCCTGTTTGGTATTTGCTTTTGCGCCAAATGGTTCGAGTTTCCAAAAAGCAAAGAATAAGTTCTATTGCCGATTTTATCTCGGCTCGTTACGGAAAAAGCGGTTTTCTGGGTGGTTTGGTCGCCTTTATTGCCTTTGCTTGCGTGGTCCCTTATATCTCGCTACAGCTAAAGGCGATTACCGTTAGCCTAAATACCTTAATTGGCTATGATCCGGCTACCACAGACTTTAGCCAGATGACCATTTTGGGCGATACGGCTTTTTTTATTGCAATCATTCTAGCCATTTTCATCATCTTTTTTGGTACGCAAAATCTAGATAGCAGTAAACGCCGAGATGGGCTCATGGCGGTCATCGTCTTTGAGTCGGTCTTTAAGTTAGTGACCTTTTTGGCCCTTGGCTTTTATATAGCTTATGGGCTGTACGATGGACCAGGAAGTATTTTTCAGGCGGCACTGGAAAAAGAGGAGTTAAGGCCATTACTCAGCATGCAGGGAAATGACAATTTGGGCTATTGGGATTGGTCTTGGTTTATCCTCATTTCTATGTCGGCCATTTTGTTTCTGCCTCGGCAGTTTCAGGTGGCGGTAGTAGAAAATAGCCATGAGCAACACCTCAAAATGGCCAGTTGGTTTTTTCCGCTCTATTTGTTGCTGATCAATCTTTTTGTACCAATAATCGCCATTGCTGGCCGGCTCTATTTTGAGGGCCAAGCCTATGATGCCGATTCTTTTGTGCTGAGTCTGCCTTTGGCAGAGGGCCAAGATGCCTTGGCTTTGCTCTCTTTTTTGGGGGGCTTGGCCGCCGCTACCGGGATGATTATTATTGCTACTTTGGCCCTTTCGACTATGGTCACTAGCAATTTGCTGATTCCTATCTTGATTCGGACCAAAGCCATTGATTTGAATAAGGCGCAGCAGCTGAGCAGCAGCATTGTCTTTGCTCGAAGAGCAGCCGTTGCCTTTACCATTCTTTGGGCCTATATCTATTTTAAGATTATTGCTAATGCAAGGCCTTTGGTCGATACGGGTTGGGTTTCTTTTGTGGGCATTGCGCAGTTGGCGCCAGCTATGTTGGGTGGACTCTTTTGGCGGTCGGCCACAAAAGCCGGGGCCAAGGCGGGTATTTTAGCCGGCTTTATTGTTTGGGGAGCTATGCTTCCGCTGCCAGCAGTTTGGCCCGATTGGGCCGCTTTGCTTGCCGATAGCGAACAGCATCCGGTGCCTAGAGCTGCTTTTTGGAGCTTACTGACGAACCTCATTTTTTATGTGGGCGTTTCGCTCAGAAGTAAACCTTCTGCTTTGGAGCTGACGCAGGCGGCCCTCTTTATTGATGATGAGGACCATTCGCCTTTTGCCGAGCCCGAAGAAGATGACCACAGCCAAATTCTCAACCACGATATTGTGGCCCTTTTGAGCCGCTTTATGAGTGAACAGGCCCTAGAGTGGGCCGAACAGTTCTTTGAAGAAAAAGGAAAGCCTTATCTCCCGATGAGTTTAGCCAATAATCAATTTATTCAGGCGGCAGAAAATACCTTGGGGGGCGTGCTAGGCACAGCTTCTGCTCGGGCCATCTTTGCCAGTATGGTCAAGCAAAAGCCCATTGGCCAAAAGCAACTCTTTAAGATGTTGCAGGAAACCGAGGCCCTTTTGCGCTATACCCGAGAAATCGAAAGTAAATCGGCCATTTTGCAGCGCACCCAAGCCGAACTCCAACAGGCCAATGAACAGCTCAAGGAATTGGCCCAGATGAAAGATGATTTTGTGAGTACGGTAACGCATGAACTGCGCACCCCGCTTACCTCTATCCAATCCCTGAGTCAGATCTTAAAAGAGCGGAAAGACAGCTTGCCCGCCGAAAGGCAGGCGCAGTTTCTGGCCGTTATCTTTAAGGAAAGCCAGCGGCTAGGCCGCCTAATTGATGAAGTTTTGGATTTTCAGCGCCTAGAGCAACGCAAAATGAGCTTTAGCTACTCCCGCTTTTTGGTCCAAGAACTCCTAGCCGATGTCTTACTGATCTTGGAAGAGTCTATGGAGCAAAATGGGGTGACCGTAGAAAATAAACTCCAAAGCCTTCGGCCCAACTATATTGTTGAGGCCGATTATGACCGATTAAAACAGGTCCTGATTAACCTCATCTCTAATGCCATTAAGTTTAAGCAGGCCGGTCGGCCTTTGCGCATACAAATTGATGCTGAAAAAAATGGGAAAGAGCTCATCTTTTCGGTCTCTGATAATGGCATTGGGATTCCCAACGAGCTGCACCAATCTATTTTTGAGCAGTTTAAACAAGGGCAAATGCCCAGCCGCGACAAGCCCAAGGGCAGCGGCCTAGGCCTAGCCATCTGTAAGCAAATTATTGAGCAGCACCGAGGCCATATCTGGCTGAGTAGCCAGCCCAATTTTGGCTCTACCTTTTATTTCTCCATACCGCTAACAACAAAAAAATGAACGCTAAAATCTTAATTGTCGATGATGAGAGCAGCATCCGCCTAGCCCTAGAGTTTCTGATGCAGGACCAAGGCTATACGGTAGCTACTGCGGCCAATGGCCAAGAAGGCCTAGCCAAAGTAGCCGAATTTGGTCCCCAACTCATCATTCTAGATGTTATGATGCCCATTATGGACGGACTAGAAATGGCCAAGGAAATGCGAGCGCAGGGACTATCTCCCGATACCGTTATCCTTTTCCTGACCGCCAAGGGCCAAGAACAAGACCGATTGGCTGGTTATGCCCATGGTGGCGATGCCTATCTGGCCAAACCCTTTGATAACCAAGAGCTGGTTGAACTGATTGCAGAAATGCTAGAAGATTAAGCAGCCCTTGCGACCTACAGGCGGCTTAGCCGCCGCAAGCGAGCGAAGCGAAGCGGCTGAGGGATGGATAGCAGTGGCGCGCAGCGCCAGACCGAGCAAAATGAGCGAAGCGAAATTTTGCGAAGGGCCGAGCAGCCCTGCGAGCTGCGACACAGCCCGACCCGACCATAGGAAGGGGCAGCCCCAAAAAAATATAAATTTCACATACCTGACAAAATAGTTTCTAATATGGAACACCAAATCAATAGCTGGGAAGAATACGAAAAAGTATATGCAGAAAGCGTAGCTAATCCAGAGGCTTTCTGGGCCAATGTAGCCGAAAGTTTTTCATGGAAAAAGAAATGGGATAATGTCCTTTCTTGGAATTTTGATGGCCCCGATGTCAAATGGTTTGAGGGGGCCGAATTGAATATTACGGAAAACTGCCTAGACCGTCATTTGGCCGAAAGAGGCGATCAGACGGCTATTATTTGGGAGCCCAACGGACCCAAAACCCCTGAAATTCGCTTGACTTATAAGGAGTTGCATGCCAAGGTTTGCCAGATGGCCAATGTGCTCAAGTCTTATGGCGTAGTGAAGGGCGACCGAGTTTGTTTGTACATGCCGATGATTCCAGAATTGGCTATTGCCACTTTGGCTTGTGCCCGTATTGGGGCCATTCACTCGGTGGTTTTTGCTGGTTTTTCGGCCAATGCTTTAGCCGACCGCATCAATGATGCGCAGGCCAAGGTAGTGCTTACTGCTGATGGATCTTTGCGTGGGGCCAAAGTGATTCCCTTAAAAGATATTGCCGATGAGGCGCTCAGTCATTGCCCTTGCGTAGAAACCGTTTTGGTGGCTAAGCGCAGCGATAAGTTTTGCCATATGCAAGCGGGCCGAGATGTTTGGTTGGGAGAGGCGATGGATGCGGCTAGTACGGACTGTCCCGCCGAAACGATGAGCGCAGAAGATATGCTCTTCATTCTCTATACTTCGGGCTCTACGGGTAAGCCCAAAGGGGTGGTGCACACTACTGCGGGCTATATGGTCTATGCCTATTATAGCTTTGTGAACGTTTTTCAGTATCAGCAGAATGATATTTATTGGTGTACGGCTGATATTGGCTGGATTACGGGCCACACTTACATTGTTTATGGGCCTTTGTTGGCTGGTGCCAGCTCGGTAATGTTTGAGGGCGTGCCTACTTGGCCCGATGCTGGCCGTTTTTGGGCCATTTGTGATAAATATCAAGTAAATCAGTTCTACACGGCCCCCACGGCCATCCGCGCTTTGATGGCCAAAGGCCTAGAATATGTAGCGCCTTACCGTCTGAACTCGCTCAAGGTCTTGGGTTCTGTTGGCGAGCCCATCAATGAAGAGGCTTGGCAGTGGTACAATAAGTATATTGGTAAGAATCAATGCCCTATTGTAGATACTTGGTGGCAAACGGAAACCGGCGGGATCATGATTTCTCCTCTACCCAATATTACGCCCCTCAAACCCACCTATGCCACTCGTCCCTTGCCGGGTATTCAGCCTTGTTTGCTAGATGCAGAGGGCAATGAATTGGCTGAAAATGATGTAGAGGGTTTGTTGGCGGTTAAGTTTCCTTGGCCCTCAATGTTGCGCACCACTTATGGCGATCACGACCGCTGTAAACAGGTCTATTTCTCGATGTTTAAGGACAAATATTTTACGGGAGATGGCGCCAAACGCGATGCCGATGGCAATTATCGGATCATTGGTCGGGTAGATGATGTGATTAACGTTTCGGGCCACCGTTTGGGCACCGCCGAGCTCGAAAATGTGATCAATGAGCATGATATTATCGTAGAATCGGCTGTGGTAGGCTATCCGCATGAGATTAAAGGCCAGGGCATTTTTGCCTTTGTGATTGTTCAGGAAGCATGCAGCCAAGAGGCTTTGGAGGCCGAGCTCAAAGAACTTATCAATACCGAAATTGGTCCTATTGCCAAACCCGACCGCATTCAGGTGGTTTCGGGCCTTCCTAAAACCCGCTCGGGTAAAATTATGCGTCGTATTCTGCGCAAAATTGCTAGCGGAGACGTGAGTAACCTAGGAGATACCTCCACTTTACTTGATCCCTCTGTAGTGGAGGAAATTAAGGAGGCTGTGCTTGGAACAGCATAAGCCCAATAGTATTTAGTTTTGTAGTTAGTTGTAGCGCCATGTAGTGAGGAACTGCATGGCTTTTTTGGTAACTATTTTTCAGATTTTGTTTTTTTGGGGCCTGCCGCCTTCGGCGGCCGGGCCCTTGCAGGGCTCGCAGGTCTGCTCGGCCCTGCGTCGCCTTCGGCTCCTTGGTCTGCCGCTTCGCGGCCCCCTTTCAGGCCCCTAGGCCGACTACTGTGAGTTGAAACCCACAGCAAGAATGGTATTGCTTCGCAATGATCTCTAAATGAGGGTTGAAACCCTCATGAAATTAACTTATCGGGCATCCTTTGATAAAAATTTCAGGCTAGTCAAGGTCTTTAGGCGGTTTAGCAGGCGGCGAAGCCGCCGCAGGCTGAGGGGCTGTAGCAGGGCCGCCGAAGGCGGCAGACCAAAGCGGCGCAGCCGCTGCAGGGCCGAGCAGACTTGCGAGCTGCGCAATGGCCCGACCCAAGGCCGAAGGCCGCAGGGGCAGCCCCAAAAAAGAAGAATTGTAACCATTAACATTTTTATCCTTATAATAAGGTATAGAATAATTCATCCCCTCCTAAACGCTAAGTTATGCGAAATTTACTTTCCCTCAGTTTATTTTTCTTTTTGCCTGTTGTGCTTTTTGCGCAGGACAAATACCAGCTTTTTTACGCTCCCAATGCCTATAGCTTGACCGCAAAACAGCAGGCCGATTTGAGCAAAATATTGCAGGCGCGCCCCTTATCGGTGCTAAAAATCCAGCCTTTTACAGATGATTTGGGAAGCGATATTGACAATGAGGTTTTGGCCGAGAATCGGGCAAAAACTATCATTCAGTTTGTGCAAAAACAGGGCTTCGAGCAACTACAATTTGAGCAATTGCCCTATGAGCGTCAGCCTTTGGATGCCAGCTTGCCTATAGCCGAAGCTCGGCAGCAGTTGCGCCGCATCGACCTTTATTTTTATAATGCAGAGGAATTTGAGGAGGTCAAAAACAAGGATGTCTGGACCTCTTTTTACAGCAAGCAGCGCAAAGAAGCACAGCAGTTCTTTAGCTTTTCGGCCCAAAAAGGAAAGTTTATTCAGGGCAAGGAGGGGATCCAAATTGACATTCCAGAAAATAGTTTTTTGGGGCCAGATGGTCGCCCTTATCAGGGGCAGGTCAGTCTAGTTTTGCAAGAGGCCCTAAGCATGAAAGACATGATTTTGCAAAACCTGAGCACCACCTCCAACGGAGAATTGATTGAAACTGGGGGCATGATTTACTTGGCCGCCAAGGGAGAAAATGGCGAGGAACTGAGTCTGGCCGAGGGCAAAGACTTGACCGTTGGTTTTCCGGGGGCAGCGGCCGCCTTGCCGGGTATGCAAATTTTTCAGGGCCCCAATACTGCTGACCCACATGCGGAGATCAACTGGCAGCCCGTTGGGAATCCTTTGGAGCTTTTTGTAGAAGAAAAACTGGATAGCACAATGAGCTTTAGCAAGGATTATTTTGGCTATAAGGAGGAATTGCTGTACTTGCTCAAAGAGCCCTTTTTGGCCAAGGAGAAAAAAGAAGTCCCAAAATCCTTTAAGCTAAGGAGTCCTCGACTAAAAGTGGAGCGCACTTTTGTCGCTTTTGAGGAGTACTTGGCCCAAAAATATCCACAAAAAGCAGGAGAGACCGAAGCGAGCTACCAGCGTCGAATCAGAAAAAAGAAGATCAAGCTGCGCAAGAAGTATAATAATAAAAAGCGCAGCTGGCGAAATAAATATAGAGCCTATCAAAAGGATAGCAGCCGCTATACCAGAGCCCGTAGCCGCTACGAAAAAGAGCAAAAGGCCTATAATGAGTTTTTGAACAGAGAACATCAGGAGGCCCAGGAATTCCTAGCTTATTTGGAGGCCCTTAGCCATGAGCATTTACATGAGCTGCTAGATAGTTGTCTCCAAGAAATCCGAAGGAGCTACAACCCAAAAAGATATAATCAGGCAGGAAGCACAGTAGGTGGTTTTATGGAGTTGCTGCCTTTTTATCAGTATGATGCGCTGGGCGATTTTAAATTAGAAATAGAGAAGACCAAAGAACTCAATCCTGAGTTCAGTTACAAGAAAATTGATGCCTATGAAGAGGCTTTTAATCGTGCACTTGGTTTGTTTGAGAAACAGCTAGAACAGCAAAAAAACAACTGGGCCAAGCCGTTGAAAGATGAAAAAAAACAGGAATATTGGGACTGGCCCAAGGATATAGCGCAAGAAGAAATTCGCCTAAAATTAGCCGCTTTACTTAAGGATGAACGAGGCGGATTTACGCCCTTGGGTCAGAAAAAATATGCGGAAATCAAAAAAATGTTTTGGGCCAAAAAGGAGTATGTCAGCTATAAACAATGGAAGACCAAAGCTTATAGCAACTGTATTTTGAATATGCAGAAGATCGAAGCCGAGCAGCAAAAGGCCAGTAAAGCCTGCAAAGATGTAGATAGTCTAGCCGCTGAGGTTTTGGCTAAAAAAGAGCGCTATGGTTTATTGCAAAAAGAGGAGAAATCAAGAGAAGTAGTGAGGCAAATGAAGATTTCTAATCTTGGCTGGATCAACTGCGACCGATTTTTTATGGAAAAGGGCGCAAAAATGGATTTGATCTTGGCCTCGGCCTCTACCTATGCACAATACTTCCTAATATTTAAAAATATCAATGGAATTATGCGGGCTAACCATCGGGCTACCTTTAAAAATGTCCCAGAGAACTATGAGGCTAAACTGATTGGCATTAAGCAGTTTGGCGACCAAATAGAATTTATGGAGGTCGAAGATAAAGTGCTTGAATTAGACAAAAAATATTTCCCTTTCCAAAAAGTGAGCGAAAAAGAATTAGCGGCCAAATTGGAGGCCCTCTAAAGTTTTAGCCATCCCTAGGGATGGCTTTTTTTGGGGGCTGTCTCCAAAAAAAACTGTAACAAATCGCAGCTTCACCCACTATATCTTAGAGAAACATCATCTTATAGCTAAAACAGTGAGCCTATGCCCTATCTACTCAGTTTCAGTTTATTTTTCTTTTTGCCTGTTTTGCTTTTTGCGCAGGACAAATACCAGCTTTTTTACGCTCCCAATGCCTATAGCTTGACCGCAAAACAGCAGGCCGATTTGAGCAAAATATTGCAGGCGCGCCCCTTATCGGTCCTAAAAATTCAGCCTTTTACAGATGATTTGGGAAGCGATATTGACAATGAGGTTTTGGCCGAGAATCGAGCAAAGACCATTATTCAGTTTGTCCAAAAACAGGGCTTCGAGCAACTACAATTTGAGCAATTGCCCTATGAGCGTCAGCCTTTGGATGCCAGCTTGCCTATAGCCGAAGCTCGGCAGCAGTTGCGCCGCATCGACCTCTATTTTTATAATGCAGAGGAATTTGAGGAGGTCAAAAACAAGGATGTCTGGACCTCTTTTTACAGCAAGCAGCGCAAAGAAGCACAGCAGTTCTTTAGCTTTTCGGCCCAAAAAGGAAAGTTTATTCAGGGCAAGGAGGGGATCCAAATTGACATTCCAGAAAATAGTTTTTTGGGGCCAGATGGTCGCCCTTATCAGGGGCAGGTCAGTCTAGTTTTGCAAGAGGCCCTAAGCATGAAAGACATGATTTTGCAAAACCTGAGCACCACCTCCAACGGAGAATTGATTGAAACTGGGGGCATGATTTACTTGGCCGCCAAGGGAGAAAATGGCGAGGAACTGAGTCTGGCCGAGGGCAAAGACTTGACCGTTGGTTTTCCGGGGGCAGCCGCTGCCTTGCCGGGTATGCAAATTTTTCAGGGCCCCAATACCGCCAACCCCCACAACGACATCAACTGGCAGCCTACAGGCAGTCAGCAAATTTGGAATGAAGCGGAAAAAAAGGGCCGAATAGCCCCCCTCGATAGCAGCTATTTTGCAGAGAAGGAAGAGCTGCTGTATTTACTGAAAGTGCCTGTTTTGTCTCAGTATAGCCGAGACCGACTCAAGCCGTTCAAGCAGCCTCTACCTCGCTTTAAGGGGGAGCAAAGCTTTATGGAATTTGAGGAGTACTTGGCCCAAAAATATCCACAAAAAGCAGGAGAAACCGAAGAGAGCTACCAGCGTAGAATCAGAAAAAAGAAGATTAAGCTGCGCAAGCAGTACAATAAGAAAAAGAGTAGTTGGCGAAAAAAATATAGAGCTTATCAAAAGGATAGCAGCTACTATGTCAAGGCCCTCAGCCGCTATGAGGCTGAGCAGCAGGCTTACCATGAATTTTTAGACAAGGAGCATCAGGAAGCTAAGGAACTTTTGGCTTATTTAGAGGTCTTCAGCCATGAGCATTTGGCCATGCTTTTTTTTAGAGAAAAAGAGCGTTTGTATACGGTTTTTGATTTAGATGATTATGGTCGACATAGTTCGATTTTAGGCGGTTTTCAGGAGCTTTTACCCCTCTATCAGCTCAAAAAAAAGGTCGATTTTAGCCTAGAAATAGCTGCTACCAAGGAGTTGCAGGCGGAATTAAATATGCGGGCTTATGAAAAAACCATGACTATCTTTATTGGATTTTTAAATAGACATTACAAGCATGAAAAAGAAGGCTGGGCCAAAGAAATTAGAACGGGAACTTCTGGCTCGAATGTTTGGCTGCGTTGGGATGAAGGCAAGGAGATGCAGGCCTTAGTGCTCAAGTTGGAGAGCTTGATTCGGGGAGAAGGCGATAGATTTAGCCCTAAGGGACATAAGGACTACCTGAAGCTAAAAAAGGAGATAAAAAAGATATTTGAGCTCGATAATAAGCATTGGGGGTTTCGTACAACTGCCTACAGCGACTGTCTGCAGCTGAGTCTAGAAGCAGAGGCCGAACAGCAAAAGGCAACTCAGCTTTGCAAACGGATAGATAGTCTAGCCGCCGAAGTTTTGGCCAAAAAAGAGCGCTATGGCATCTTGAAAGAAGAGAAGGCATACAGAAAAATGTTGAGCCAAATGAAGGTTTCTGGCCTCGGCTGGATCAACTGTGATCGCTTTCGGGAAGAGGGCATAGAAAAAATGAATCTGACGGTTGCCAAGGCCTCTAGCAATGCACAGTATTTCCTGATTTTTAAAAATATCAACGGAATTATGCGGGCCGATCATCAGGCAAGATTCAGAAATGTACCTAAAAACTATAAGGCTAAACTTATAGGTATCAGGTATTTTGGGGATCAAATGGAGCTTATGGAGGTGGAGGACAAAATTTCTGATTTATCCTATACGGCTGCGCCTTTCAAAAAGCTGAGTCCAAAAGAGTTAGCCGCCAAATTAGAGGACCTTTAAGATTTTATTTTTTTGGGGCTGTCCCGCCCTGCGGGCGGGTCGCTACGCTGCGGGGCTTGGGTTGACCCACTTTTTATAGCGGTGTCAATTTAGGGATCGATATCCATCATACATAAATATGAATCTCTCTAATCCTAGTCCTATTTTTTTGACGGATACGGCATGCCTAGTTTTCTTCACTGCGCCATTAAATCCGCCCAACCTCGCTATGATCCAATAGGCCCAAGCTATTGATTTAGAGGTAAATGGGTTACGCAAAGAAGGGCTTTGGCTTTCGCCTTTTAGATATTGTTTAAATATAAGATCTAAGACTTCTACTTCATCTTCTGTGAAAATAGAGGTTGCTGGAGTCTCATTATCTTGGTTAAGTCCAGCTTCTTTAAGCTTAAGGACCTTGTCAGATGCACTGATTGCCATAAGTATCATTTTGCGGATAGCTTTACCTGTTTTTAAACATATGTTTTCAATATCAAAGCCATCTGATTTTAAATATTTAAAGTATGTTTCAATTAACCACCTCTTGCGGTAGCAAAGAACAAGCTCTAAGAGCTCTTCTTCGCTGTTGATTTCTTCATTTGTGAGTAAGCGCCAACTGATGGTTTCATCATCATGATCTTTTTTTGTTCGGCTTCTTTTTCTAGCGGCAGATTTTGAAAAACCTTTGCCCTTTTCAAAGACCTCAATAACATTGATTGTCATTGGTTTAGGCCTTGGTTCGCCAAGAACATACTTACAAGATTTGGGAACGGCAAAAGTCACTTTTTTAGATCGAATAACTAGCTTCTTCCCGTTAAGTTTTTTACGGCTACTCTTGACCGTTTCTGTCGTCTCAAAGTCTGCTGGATAATGTTCAAAGACATCACATAATGGAATCTTTTTGCCATCCTCCCAAATCGTTGCTCGTCTATCTGTTCGAGACCGAATCAAGAACTTAATATGCTGTCTGAAAAAACTTTCCATCATAGGATAAACATCTCCTTCTCGATCACAAACATGTAAAATATCAATTAGGTCGTTAATTATTTTTAACGCAGATTCTGTCTCTTCTACATTTATTTTCCACCTCGTAATTTCACCTCTAAAATGACCCGTATTTCTATTTTCAGCCTCCTTACAAGTTACTCTATTTTTATATCGATTATAAAGCTGAATACCTCCTAAGCCATGATAATGAAAGCTTTCTCGACCATATAGTAGAGCCATGTGAAGAAATACAGACAAATTTGTTTCCCGACCTCCAGGGCCTAAACCCTCTTTGTCGGTTAGTCTATTTCTTTGCTTGTTCAGTACAACTTCAGAGGTGTCGTGAAAGGCCAGAAGCTTTTCTTCAACCACCTTCATAGACTCCCTACTTTTGCCAATAAACTCAAATTGAATGTATTCCTCAGTAAGATTTTTGTTTGATAACAACCTCATGAAAGCCTTACGGTCTGCATCAGTTTTTGCTACATTTGTTAAATGTGGGTTAGGATTATTTTTTAGACTCTCTACTAATCTATAACATACTCTTACTGATTGCTTATTTAACATAAATGAAGATACATTTGTACTGTCCATATAAATCTTGATTTAGAGCTAATTTAAGCTTATTTTTAAAAGTGGGTCAACCCAAGGTTGCGCAGCTCGCAGGTCTGCTCGGCCCTGCAGCCGCCTTTGGCGGCTGCGGTCTGGCCTGCGGCCACCCGCTCCGCATCGCTCATCCGCTCCTCTTTTTTCCTTGGGCTTAGGCGGGTGGCTTCGGCCCGCTTGGGCAACAAAAGTTGGCCTTTTCTTGGCCCTATTGCCAGTTTTTTAATAGCTTTAGCGCTCATAAAAAAAACAAAGATGAACTATCTAGTATTTGATTTGGAGATGACGGGCACCGAGCCTGGCTGGCATGAGATTGTACAAATTGGGGCCGCCATTTATGATGAAAATTGGGAGAAAAAAAGCAGCTTTTTAACCAATGTCTATCCCGAAAATGAGGAGAGCTTTTCGCTACCTGCCTTAGAAGTACATGGCCTAACCCTAGACATTCTAGATGAGGCCCCTATGCTACATGAGGCCATAGAAGCTTTTGAAAACTGGGCCGTAACTACTGTTTTGGGCCACAAAAAATGGCAGGAACATCAAAAGCCGGGGGCACTCAAGCGCCTAGTGGTCTGCGGGCAAAGTGTGCATTACGATATCAACTTTTTGCGTTTTGCCTATATGGACCTCAAGCAGCCTTATCCCTTCTCCTTCAAAACCATTGATTTATATCAGCAAGCCTATTTCTTGTTTCGTTTGCTCCGAGAAAACGGACAGCCTACTTCTAAGGGCCTTAGCCTAGGCGCCCTATCCGAGTATTTTGGTTTGCAAAGAGAGGGCGATATGCACAACGCCCTAGAAGATGCAGAATTGACCGCAGCCTGTTTGAAGGAAGTCTTTAACTATTTGCCCAAATTTAAGTACGATCCAGCTTAAAGAACTGGAAAATCTGATCGATAATAAATTGCTGTTCTTGAGCTTGGAGCTCAAAAAAGAGGGGGAGCCGCAGCAGGCGGTCGGCATAGCGCTGGGCCTGTGGCAGTTTGCGGCCATCGTGTTTTGGTCCATAAAACGGACTAGCATGTAGGGGGAGATAATGAAAAACAGCATGAACGCCAACGGCTCTGAGCGCTTGTATCAGGGCCGTTCTTTCGTCTAGGCTCCTGCAAATAAGGTAAAAGAGATGGGCGTTATTGCTGCTGTGTTCTGGAATATTAGGCAGTTCGATTAGGCCTTTTTGGGCCAAAGGGAGTAGGGCTTCAAAGTAGCGGTTCCAGCGTTCTTTGCGGGCATTTTGGATCAGGTCGAGCTCTTCCAATTGGGCAAAAAGGAAGGCGGCCACGGTTTCGGAGGGCAAAAAAGAAGAGCCGAGGTCCACCCAGCCATATTTATCGACCTCTCCCCGAAAAAAGGCGGCTCGGTTGGTGCCTTTTTCCCAGATGATTTCGGCTCTTTGGGCCAGTTTTGGGTCATTGATGGCCAGCAGGCCGCCTTCTCCAGCAATAATATTTTTGGTCTCATGAAAAGAGAAGCAGGCCAATTGGCCAAAGCTGCCGAGGGGCTGCCCCTGATAATAGCCATCAATGGCTTGGGCGGCATCTTCGACCAGGGCAATTTGGTACTTTTGGCAGAGGGCCATAATCTCTTGCATGGGGCAGGCCATGCCCGCATAATGGACCAGCACCAGGGCTTTGGTTTTCTCGTTAATCAGGGGTAAAATCGCTTGGGGATCGAGGTTGGGGTGTTGGGCCTGAGAATCGACAAAGCGGATAATGGCCCCACGGAGCACAAAGGCGTTGGCGGTAGAGACAAAAGTATAGGAGGGCATAATAACCTCATCGCCGGGCTGGATATTGAGGAGCAGGGCAGACATTTCGAGGGCATCGGTGCAGGAGGTGGTCAGCAGGCATTTGTGGAAGCCATAGCGGTTTTCAAAAAAGCTTTGGCAGGCCTTAGTAAACTGGCCATTTCCAGATAATTGGCCCGATTGGACGGCTTGATAAAGGTAGTGGGCTTCTTTGCCGGTGAGGTAGGGCTTATTAAAGGGTATTTGCATTTTGGCGAGAGATTAAGAGCAGGGATGGAATTGGCCCAGCGCTGGCCGCAGAAGGCCTCTTTCGGTAGGTTAAAACCCACCGCAAAAATGGTATCGCTTTGCGATGATCTATGAATGAGGGTTGAAACCCTCATGAATTTAACCGCGGGCCCCAAAAAATAAAACTCAAGATAAAAAAAGGGCTGACCAAAAATGGCCAGCCCACAGACTATTCACAAAAATCAAACTATCCTTATTTGGTCTCGAAGAGGACGGATTTGGCTTTACGCACCTTAGCGGCATGTTGCAAACCGTCTTCTTCATGGCGGTAGCCGAGGGTCGCGATCACAGAAGTGGTCCAGCCCTCTAGGCCCAAAATCTCATCAAATTGGGCGGCATCGAAGCCCTCCATGGGGCAGGCATCCACCTTGAGTTCGGCAGCGGCGGCCAGCAGATTGCCTAGAGCAATATAGGTTTGCTTGGCCATCCAGCTTTTGGCGCCTTCTTCGGTTTGCTTCAAAAGGGCGCCCTTCATAAAGTCGCTATAATCGTTGAGTACAGCGGGATCGAGGCCGCGAGTATCGGCAGTGAGTTGGATAAACTCCTCGATATGTTCGGCAGTCAGTGTAGTGGGCGTAGTGAAAACGAAGAGCTGAGAAGCGTCTACGATTTGGCTTTGGCCCCAGGCTGCGGCTTGGAGTTTTTTGCGTAGTTCGGGATCTTGGACATCAATAATTTTGTACAACTGTAGGCCATAAGAAGAGGCCGACAGCTGGATGGCCGTTTTGATTTCTTCTAGGGTTTCGGCAGCAATTTTTTTGCTCGCATCAAATTTTTTGGTGGCATAGCGCCATTTCAAATTTTCGACTAAAGACATCTTGTTATTTTTTAAGGAGGTAGAATATATTAGTGCATTGGGACCTCCATGAGGAGGATTTTGGCTTCTTTTGTGGCTTGGAGTTCCAGCTTTTGGGTATTCCAAACGCCAAGGCCATCTCGGCGATCTAAAACTGTTGTGCCGGCCTTAATTTGTCCTTCGAGAACAAAAATATAGAGGCCATTTTCGGCTCGTTTAAAGTTGTATGTTTGTTGGTGGCCGGCCTCCCAATGGCCTAGATGAAACCAGGCATCTTGATGCACCCAGACGCCCTCATCATTTGGGGAGGGCGAGAGGACCTGTAGGAGGTTGTTCTTCATTTTTGCCCGATCCAGCTTAATTTGGTCGTAGCGGGGGCTAACATTTTTCTTATTGGGCAGCAGCCAAATTTGCAGAAAGCGGACCTCTTGGTCGAGCTTTTTATTTTTTTCGGAATGGAAAACGCCTGTGCCGGCAGACATCACTTGGAGGTCGCCTTCTTGGATCAGGGCAATATTTCCCATACTATCTTGATGCTCAAGGTCGCCAGAGAGGGGGATCGAGATGATTTCCATATTATCATGAGGGTGGCGGCCAAAGCCTCGGGCGGCGGCTACTTTATCGTCATTTAGCACTCTGAGTGCGCCAAATCCCATGCGTTCGGGGTTATAGTAATTGGCAAAACTAAAACTGTGGTAGGTGTCGAGCCAGCCGTGATTGGCATGTCCGCGGCTATTCGCTTTATGCAAAACGGTTTTCATTTTTCCTATTTTTTGTTGTTCGCCAGCATCTGCTGGAAGGTGATTAAACCCTAGCTGTTCTGGCCCCTTTGGCTCAGATTGACCTATTTTGGGGGCAGCAAAGAGCCCCAAACTGCCCAATCCTAATGCTTTTAAAAATTGTTTTCGTTTCATCTGCTGCTAATTTAATGTATATACATCAATTGTAATAACAATCTTGCGAAAAAGTTGAGGAGAGCTTCATTTTTTTTAAAATTATTTGGGGGAGGTTGTTATTTTGGGGCCCGCGGCCGGCTCGGCTTCGCCTCGCTTGGCCGCCGCTATGCTGCGGGGCTCACAGGTCTGTTCGGCCCTTCAGGCTACACTTCGTTTCGCCTTTGGTCTGGCCTACGGCCACCCCTGCGCAGCGCTGGGCCGCTCAGCGGTCTTTTTTCTTTTGGGTGTTCTTCTTCGGCGGTTTGGGGCGGTTTTGGGCTGAAGCCCATGGTTGCTATAAATGATATGGGCCGATGGTTTGGGCACACACAAAATTCTGAACGGTTTCTCTTTTTTTTTATTAGCTGCTTGGACTTATATTGGATGGCCGATAAAAACTATAAAATAGGTGGTTAGAATGAAACTGTTAAAAATAGCAATTTTAATATTTAGCTTTTGGGGCCTCCAATGCTGTAGTAGTCCTTCAGGAATAATTTACGCTACAACAGCAAACTATGTTCTTGAAATAGTTTGCGGTAATAATATTGCAGTTTCTCATGGAAATGTCATTAACTTAAATCACTCCAGTTGTGAAGATTGTTATATCAAAATAAAATCTAAAAAGGCTTTAATTGCTACCGTTAATGGCTGTGAAAAGGCTGAATTGCGACAACTAGTAAGCAATAATATTTTAACTAGCGGTTCTTTATGGAGTTCTAAAGAGCAAAAAAAGATCTCTTTTAGAAGATTTAATGGAGACTGTAATATGAATTTATATAGTATTATTGATTTAAATGTAGGTGATTATAATAAAAAGTTTTTAATAAAACATTTTGAAGATATTGTTTGTTTTGGTGAAGAAACCAAAAAGGTAAAGACATATAGTAGAAATAGTTTTTGTGCAAATGGACTGTTGTATTTTGTCTTGTTTGATGAACAGCTAGAGGTTTACCTAGAAAAAATAATAAATAACAAGAGTAGCCTAATTAAGAAATATGAATTTCATAGTACCGAGCCTAAAATTTTGATTAGTAATTATGATGTAGGAGAGTATGTAATGAATTTTTACCTTGAAGGGAAGAAAAAATATACATATCATTTTTATTTGAATAATTAGGTGCTTTTTTATACTAGGGGCCTCCCGCCTTCGGCGGGCGGTTACTCTCTTTGGTCGTCGAACTGCGGACTAAATTCCTTGTTGTTGCTTCGGGGCTCGCTGCTCGCTGCTCGCTCGGCCCTGCGCGGGCTGCGCCCGCTGGGTCTGGCCTTCGGCCATGGCGGCTTTGCCGCTATCTGCAGCCTAAAGGCCGCAGCCAATCTTGTTGGGCCATCATCTTTCTTGCCGCAGCGGCTTAAAAGCCCCTGCTTTGTTTATGGAAAGAAGGTATTATGTTTTCAGGTCCTGCGGCTTTTAAGCTAAAATTAGAGGTTGCTAAGGCTACTAATATGGGATAAATAACAATAATGCAAAATCTAAAGAAATAGGAGCATGGAATTTCTAGACGTAGAATATAAGTCTTTAATTAGGGCAAATAATGGTAAAGTCCATCGTGCTGGAATTATTTTTTCATTTGGTGCGGACTATAATGCAGCGAATATGGACAAAGAGGAAACTACTGTGTTTTTTACTTCAGCCCTTGAGTTTAACTACGGAGGAAAATGGTCTGGGGCAATATCCTCAGCCGTAGCGTATTTTTCAGATGTTTTTTTTAAAAGGGAGAAATACAATGAGTTATGGTTTGAAGTAGTAGATGTGAGTTGGTATCAAGTAGATACACACTTCAATATTATGATGTATACAACAATAGCTGCTTTGTGTAGAGAAACCTCAATTTCAATTCCAGGCCTAGCGTTTAATGCTGAAACAGGAATGCTTAATTTACCTAGCCAATAGCTTTATTACTTATCTTGTAAGTGATTGATTGTTAGTGTTTATTTGGGCTGATAATGAAAGGAGCTGTTCAAAATTTGAATAGGTATCATCAATACTCCTTACTTATTCATTTTAAAGTTTAAGGCCTAAGCCTTATTGCAAAGTAGCTTACTGGCCGCTCGGCCCTTCGGCCACCCCTGCAGTTCAGTTACTCCCTTTGGTCGTCGAAGACGCCCTAAAGGCTTTGTTGTGGTCGTTTGGCCTTCGGCCATGGCGGCTTTGCCGCCTGCCATTCATCGCCTAGGGACAAGCCCCTAGGCTAACCCCATGGAGTCAGCCCTAAAGGGCCTCAACTGCTTATATAGCTGGCCTTGCTCATCTGTTTTGCAGAGAAGGGCTATATCCAAAGGCCCTCGCAGAGGGCTGTCTGAAAAAGCTAGCCTAGGGGCTTGTCCCTAGGCGCAGGAATGCGAAGGCTGAGATTTTAAAATTCATAAAAGGTACAATTACAGATAAAGAACAGTATGATTTTTTTCTTAAAAATCTAGAGGTAAAATGCCCTTACCCCCAAAATTAGGACAGTAGTTTAAGGTGGAAAAACGCAAGAAAAAAAGTCGTATAATGAAGCACTAAATTACAAAAGAGATGAGAAAGAAGCGCCGTAATTTCAGTTCTAAATTTAAGGCAAAAGTAGCCTTAGAAGCGCTAAAAGAGCAATTGACCTTGGCAGAATTAGCGACAAAATATGAGCTACATGCAAATCAAATATCGGCCTGGAAGAAAGAACTTTTGGCCAATAGTTTTTTGCTTTATGAAAAAAAGCGAGGGCCCAAAGTGGATGCTGATGAAGAAAAAGAAGCCCGTTTATATGAGCAAATAGGCAAGTTGCAGTTTGAGCTAGACTGGCTTAAAAAAAAATATAGAGGAATGTGATGAAGCTTTAAGACTGAGCCAAATAGCAGTATTAGAAGGACTTAGCATAGCTCGGCAATGTGAGTTAATGTCGGTTTCCCGATCAAAATACTACTATCAAGCTGTGGGCGAAAGTGCAGAAAACTTAAAGCTGATGCGTAAAATTGACGAGTTTCATCTGTCACATCCAGAATGGGGCTACCCTAGGATGACCGAGTATTTAAGGGCCTCAGGCTTGACTTGTAACAAAAAACGAGTTGCTCGCTTGATGAAAAAGATGAATATTCGATCTGTTTTTACCTAAGCCAAACACCTCATTATCAGCTAAAAGCCATAAGAAATACCCTTATTTACTTTCGAGGCCTAAAAGTGAGCCGTTCAAATGAAAGTTTGGGCAACTGACATTACTTATATTCCTATGCAAGCGGGTTTTATGTACTTAACCGTTTGTCATGGATTGGTATAGTCGATATGTTTTGAGCTGGCGGATTTCGAACAGCATGGATAAGCGATTTTGTCTAGAGGCTCTGGACGAAGCTTGGAAATGGGGGCAGCCAGAAATATTTAATTCTGATCAAGGAGCCCAATTTACTTCTCTAGAATTTACGTCTGAGTTGCTCAACAGAGGAATTAAGATCAGCATGGATGGAAAAGGCCGCGCCTTAGATAATGTGTTTGTAGAAAGATTATGGTGGTCCGTAAAATATGAGCATATTTATTTGAGAGCTTATGAAAATGGTTTAGATTTACACAAAGGACTTAAAGAGTATTTTAATTATTATAACAATCACAGGCTTCATAGTTCTTTAGGATATAAAACTCCTCAAGATATTTTTCTTCAGCATCTTCTCTAGGGAGGGGAGCTAGCTCCCCTCCCTGAAGAACCTCCACCTTAAACTAAGGGACTTTCTGTTTAAGCATTGGGGTAGGCGCAAAATATGTTGGAGAAGATGGACTTTTAAAAACCTTTTAATAGAAATATAGCATGGAATTAGGAATAGATTATATGGTAGAACCTTCAGTAGAAGTACTAACCAAAATATTAGAAAAACTCTATCATAATCCATTTATAGAGCAATGGGAAAAGGTGGCATTCAGTAATCCAGACTATAGTGTGGATACCATTTGTTATACAAAAAAAACACATCAAACAGGAGAATGGGAAGTTTTAGAGAATGCACCTGTTGTGGAAGATTTGGATGATATCAATTGGGCCAAAGAACATGATGTTCAACTTATCGCCAAAACAATTTATCTTCCTCAATGGGAGGCTTGTTCATTTAAGATGTATGGAGACTTTGGGTATATTAGAATGATGGTAAACAATAAAAGTAAATTCATTCGGTTTGATTTATTTTTTGAGGATGATTTTGCCAAAGATAAAACAGCAGCCATCTTAGACTATGCTTGGGAGATGTATCGAGTTGTGGAGGGCGATAATATGTTTCTTATACATCATAATTTTAAGCGATTCTATCATTTTGCAACGAATGATATTATCGAACCTCCTATGGGAATGGGGCTTTTTTGGGCAGTGGTCAAGAAAAAGTCTTCTTATCAGAAGTATGTGGACAAATCAGCCCTACTCTCTATGCCAGCCTATAAGGTGAAGGAGTTGGAGAATGATTCGGTTTTTATTCAATATTATGAAGACCCTTGGGAATATAATAGTCCAGAGGCGATTGAGTATCAGCGGCAATGCTCGGCACATATTATAGAGCATCTTAATTCGGATTGGGATGAGTGGAAGGCCTTGCTGCCTTCTTGAGGGGAATAGCTCGGCAGTGGTCGGGCTTTTTTATTTATGAATAGTCTGCTTATCTTGAACAATCCTGCCCTTACCCCCAAAATTAGGACAGTAGTTTAAGGTTGAAAAAATGATGAAATGTCAAAAAAAGAACTTATTAACTTGATTAAGCTTTTTGAAGCGATGGCACCTCTTATGAACAGACTACTCAAAGAGACTTACAAAGAAGATATTTCGCCAATTCTTGCTTATACAAAGCATTTAATTCCGCGTTCAGGGTTTATAGAAACTGATGAATTATCTTTTAAATACCAGTTTCATGGGAGAGGCTGTAAATTTATGCTAGGTGATAAAATAATAGATATAAATTATTATGGAGATGAATTTACTTATCAAGGATTTAGCTCTGGGGGCTTATACCGATTCTACGAAACTAGTAGTAAAGGTCCTATTTTAGGTAGAGAGGAATTTTACGATTTATTCAATAAATTGAAAGATCAAGGTTTTATAGGCCAGAAAATACCTCCTCTAGGAACATACTATTTGAAGTAGTTACTACAAGTTGTATCTGACGATTTTAGAAAAAGGAGAGGTAAAGAAAAGCGTCTTTTAGCGGCTGGGCCGTTTTGGGCCTATGCAAGCTGGGGGGCTAAAGCCCTTCTTTGCTTTCTTTATGGAAAAGAGGGGAGTGGGTTTTAGCTAAAAAATACTAAGGATGAAATATTTACCTCTGTTTATAGCTCTATTGTTCCTTGCAGTAACGCTTAGTTGTGAAAATAAAAATAATAGCTCAAATCAACCTAAACCAGACAATAAACGCTATGACCAAACGGAGCATGAAAAAAAATCAAATTGGGTTGGAAATGGAGGGATTGCAAAACTAGACTCTTTTGTAAAGGAGGAAGTTCCTTTACTAATTGGCTCGGATTCTATTTTTTATAAAAAAAATGATATCGCTCAGGATTGGACTGCTGTTAGACTGGATTTAGAAAGAAAAACTGTTCTTGATGGCAGGCTGAATTTCCAACACAAATTTTTTGTAGCAAGTAAAGATACTATTATATGTTATGGGATGACTTATCTGGGGGCAGTAGCCAGTAAAGAAGGAGAGCTCTGTAGCCTACCCGTAAGGTGCAACCAAAAAATACTATACATCTAACATCGTCCTTTCAAAGTCATATGGGCTAATATTTCCCAGACTTTGGTGGGGACGATTAAAATTGTAGTGCTGAAACCAATTTTGAATTTCCTCATTTAGTTCTTCTAAAGAGTGGAACCAAGATAAGTTTAAACACTCTGTTCTCAAAGTTTTATTTAATCGCTCAATAAATGCATTTTGGGTAGGTTTTCCTGGCTGGATGAACTTTAATTCAATATCATGTTTTTGGGCCCAAGCAGCTAACTTTTTAGAGATGAATTCTGGCCCATTATCGCAACGAATATAGTCAGGTTTACCTCTGTAATCCAGTACTTTATCAAGTACATCAGTAAGCTTTTTTGCAGAGATACTTTGATGGGCTTCTGTCCACAAAGCTCGCCTTGAGGTCTCATCCATAATGTTGATAATTCGGACCGATTTCTTATCTGAGCTCATGACCCAATCGCTTAAAAAATCCATAGACCAACCCTTATTTACCTCCTTGGGCAAAGAGATAGGTTCAAATTTTCGGCGAATACGCTGACGCTTTGGGCGCTGTCTTAAGTTTAATTTTTCTCTCTTCCAGATTCTATACACCTTCTTATGATTGAAGATAACACCTTGATTTCTAATGTAATGAAAAACCTTCCAAAAGCCCCAAGCTAAATATTCTTTCGTGACTTCATGCAGTAATTTAGCGATTTGATCATCGACTACTTCTGGCCGATGACCTGACTTTCGTTTATAGTATGTTTGACGACGAAACCCCAAAACGACACAGATTCGACGCACACTGTACTTCTTGGACAGCTCGTCTATGACTCTTTCTTGTCTTTTGGGGTTAAGTGCTTTTTTGCCATTACATAGCCCTCTTCTAAAATTTCATAATTCATGCTTAAGTCTGCATACATCTTTTTTAAACGAGTATTTTGGGCCTCTAATTCCTTGATTAAACGCTCTTTATCGTCAACTTCTTGCTCTTTGGATCTTTTCCATTTATAGAAAGTGGCTGGGCTTATTTGGTGCTTTCTACACAAATCTGCCACGCTAAGGCCGCTGTCGTGCTCAGCTAAAATTGATAACTTCTGCTTTTCCGTGAATTTACTTTTTCGCATCCTTTTAGTTTTTGTTCTTTAAGATAATTATTTTCTATAACTAATGGTTGCTTTTTTGGGCAGGCTACAAGCTCCATTTTGTAGATGGCAATATGAGTAATAACATTAACTACAGAGCGTACAGTTGGTTATTTATAGGAGATGAAGCTGGGAAAAAAATAGGTCAATACAATACGGGGACAAGAATGCAGCATCCACAAAGATTTTTAAAAGACGGAAATATTATTTTTCAAGATACCACCGACAATTGTTATTTGAGAACATGGATAAATTTCAGAGATTCTATTCCAAATGAAATTTATATTTTATGTACATTTGAAAATGGGGGGGACCTTTACGCTTTTGAAAGACCTTAATGGATGATTTACTTTAGTAAAGTATTAGGATTTAGAGCAATTTATGTTTTTTGGGGCCTCCCGCCTTTGGCGGGCGCTACGTTTCGGGGCTCGCTGTTCGCTCGGCCCTGCGCGGGCTGCGCCCGCTGGGTCTGGCCTTTGGCCACCCCTGCACATCGCTAGGCCTGCGGCCCTAGGGGCCTGCTATATGGGCCTGTAGGTTGAAACCTACAGCCAATTAACGAATGCATTTTTGTGTTCAATGGAGGGTTGAAACCCTCCACAAATAAACATCCTATAGGCTGGCTAAATTATAAATGTAGCTGCTATGGATGTAGGATGTTTTTTGTTGGATAGGGCTGGTTTTTAGCCTGATAACCCAGCTCGTAGGCGGTTCAATTAATGAGGGTTTCAACCCTCATTCATAGATCATTGCGAAGCAATACTGCTGTTGTATGGCTGCGGGTTTCAACCTGCAGCCACAGCGAGCAGGCCCGAAGGGCCGCAGGCCTAGGGGCCTGCAAGGGTGGCCGCAGGCCAGACCGAAGCCCGAAGGGCTGAAGGGCCGAGCAGACCTGCGAGCCCTGAAAGGGCCCGGCCGCCGCAGGCGGCAGGCCCCAAAAAAAACAGCCCCAAAACAAAAAATTGCTTTGGAGCTGCATCCTGAAATTCAATAAATGGAGCTTAGCTGCCAATGAGCATACCCGCAATAGTAGCCGTTAGAAAACAAGCAATTGTTCCCCCAATTAAGGCCTTAACGCCAAAGGTAGAAAGCTCTTTGCGGCGAGCCGGAGCAATGGCGCCAATTCCCCCAATCTGAATACCAATAGAGGCAAAGTTGGCAAAACCACAAAGGGCGTAAGTGACAATAATTTTAGATTTCTCACTGATAATATGCTCCACTTTGGGAATATCGGCATAGGCGACAAACTCATTCAGAATCGTCTTTTTACCCAACAACTGCCCAATGACTACCATATCCTCTGAAGGGGTGCCCAAAAGCCAGGCAATAGGAGAGAGCAACAGCCCCAACATATACTCCAAATTGAAGCCCGTAAAACGGCCAGCCGTACTTTTTTCAATGTACATATTGAGCGTGATGCCCTGTACATCAAAGGCTTTTCCAGCTACTTCTGGATTGTTTTCCTCCATCAATAACCAATTGGCCGCCTCGGCATTCCAACGTAAAACGGTATTGGCTGGTAGGTCATTTCCGCCAAAAAACTGAAAGCTTCCGCTGTCCGCAGACCAAGCCACCAACTCGCCAACGCTGCCACTAACCATGCTGTTGAGCAAGGCCATGAGGGCCGTAAAAACAAGCAACATGGCCCCTACATTAACCGCCAAACGCAGCCCGTCTGTGGTGCCCTTAGAAATAGCGTCGAGTAGGTTGTCGCCCACCTGCTCTCTAGGGATAGTAATCGTTCTGTTGATGTCTTCCGAGGTTTCTGGATAAAGCATTTTGGCCGCCAAAATAGCCGCCGGTGCCGACATGATCGAGGCCGTGAGCAAATGCGTGGCAAATTCCTGACGAGCCACCGGATCATCGCCCCCCAAAAAGCCAATATAAGCCGCAAGTACGCCCCCGGCAATGGTCGACATCCCGCCAACCATTAAGCACATAAGCTCCGATTTCGACATTTTGTCCAAATAAGGCTTGATAATCAAAGGGGCCTCGGTTTGCCCAATGAACACATTGGCCGCAGCGGCCAAACTCTCGGCCCCCGTCAAACGCATGATTTTGCTCATCCCCCAAGCCAAAACATAGATAATGGCCTGCAAAATGCCCAGATAATAGAGAATAGCCGAAAGGGCCGAGAAGAAAATAATAGTGGGCAATACCTTTACCGCAAAGATATAACCCACCGATTGTGTATCGAGCAAGCCCCCAAATACTAAGGCCGCTCCCTCATCCGTAAACTCAATGACCATCACAAAAAAACCAGAGAGAAAGTCGAAAATACTCCGAACTTCATCCACATACATAATGAGGGCCCCTAGTGTAATCTGAGAAACGAGAGCGACGCCCACTAGCCGCCAATCAATCGCTTTGCGGTTGTTGGATGCCAAAAATAGAATGAGTAATAAGACCGAAATCCCCAAAAGGCCTCTTAAAATATCCATGTTGCTTTGACTCTAAAAGAGGGAAATCCCTCCTGTGAATGTAAATAAAATGTAAAAGCCTCTAATTTATTATTATTCAATAAATTAGAGGCAATTTAATTAGTCCCCTAATCAACTTCTTAACATTGGCTTAACCCTTTGTTAAAAGTTGTTCGGAAAATAGGAAACTATCATAAAAGCAACAAAAAAACAGCTGTAAAACAATGCGCCTTTAAGCTTTTTGCAAGCGGTCCAAAATTCGACTGCTGGCAAAAACAGCCTCTTGCTGGCGTATGGACTCCTGATGAATGGCTTGAATTAACAAACTGATGAATTCTTGGGCCAGTTGCAAATCCTGCGCCTGCCCACAACGATCTTTGTAAATTTCGGCCCAACGCTCCAATTGCAAAATGCTAATTTGCTTCTCATATTTGTATTCCCCAATCTGCCGAACGAGCTGCATCCGCCTAGCCAAAACCTTCAATAACTGATGGTCCAAATAATCAATTTCTTTGCGCAGCTCATTCAAATGGCAAAGGAAATCAGGATCAGAAGATGCCGCCCGCAAGGGCTCTAAGTTCCCTAAAAGTTCCTCCAAATCTGCAGCATTAACTTGCTGGGCCGCATCACTCCAAGCTTGCTCGGGCTGGCAGTGACTCTCAATCATCAAGCCATCAAAGTTCAAATAAAGGGCCTGCTGGGCCAATTCGCCCAATAATTCTCGCTTGCCCGCAATATGACTAGGGTCCCCAATCAATTCCAAATTGGGCCACTGCCGCTTCAACTCAATCGGCAATTCCCAAATGGGCGCATTGCGGTAACGCTGCTCCCCATAAACCGAAAATCCCCGATGAATAGCCGCTATTTTTCGAATCCCCTGCTGGTAAAAACGCTCAATCGCTCCCATCCAAAGCTTTAAATCTGGATTGATCGGATTTTTGACCATCACCGGCACATCTTTGCCCGCCAAGGCCTCGGCTAAGGCTTGCACCGCAAAAGGATTGACGCTGGTCCGCGCCCCAATCCATAAAATATCTACCCCAGCCGCCAAGGCCAATTCTACATGCTCCGGCTGCGCCACTTCCACACAAATCGGCAATCCCGTCAATTCCTTGGCCTTTTGCAACCAAACTAATCCCTCTTTTCCCACTCCCTCAAAGGAGTTGGGCCGCGTCCTAGGCTTCCAAATTCCCGCCCGCAAAATATGTACCTGCCCAGTTTGCGCCAACTCCAAACAACTGCGCAATAACTGCTCTTCGGTCTCGGCACTACAAGGGCCCGATATCAAAATCGGCTGCTCTTCCGCAATCGCCTCCAATCCAATTCCCCAATCTCTTATCTGTATAAAATCCATAGTTCTCAGTTTAAAATCCGCTGCTTTTCTTCTTTAACGTTCTGCTTAGCTGCAAGTTTCAATTTTTATTGAAAGTAGTGAAACTTTAAATTTTTTTCCCCTTTCGACAAGTTTTTTCCAATTTTTTTAAGGATTTTTAGGGGCTGCCCCTCCTTGCAGTCGGGTCGGGCTGTCTCGCAGCTCGCTGATCGCTCGGCCCTGCAGCGCTTCGCGCTTTGGTCTGGCCTGCGGCCACTGCTGCCCATCCCTCAGCCGCGTCGCTTCGCTCCTTTGCGGCGGCTTCGCCGCCTGTAGGACGCCCACAAAACTAGAAAAAAGAAACCGATAATGATTGCTAAAATAGAACATCCCGAAAAAGGATCGCTAAAGATAGATTTTCAATTTTTTTACGATTTGGCCCGCCCACTTTCGGCCTCAGCCCAAAATCCCCGCGCCTGGCATTGTGGCTGGCCCGAAATGCAGCCCGTTAGGGCCGGTAGTTTTGTCGGCTCGGTCAAAATGGGCAGCTCGGTCAATTTTTTTAATGTCTCTTTTAATCCCCACGGCCATGGCACGCATACCGAATGCCTGGGCCACATTTCGGCAGAACAGCATAGCCTCCGAACTTGTTTAACTAATTTTAATGGCTGGGCCCGCCTGCATTCTTTTTTGCCCAATCCCAAAAATGGCCAATGGCAAATCACCGCAGATCAATTGGCGCCCAAACTGGAAAACTGGCCCAGCAATACGGCCCTCATTATTCGTACCCTCCCCAATGAGGAAGAAAAAATTAGCCGAAATTATTCAGGCAGCCATCCCGTCTTTATCGAAGAGGAGGCTATGCTGCTCATCCGCCAAGCCAATATCCCACACCTCCTTATCGATACGCCCTCTGTAGATCCAGAAGAGGATGGGGGCGCCCTTTTGGCCCATAAAGCTTTCTGGAATTATCCAGATGCACCCCGCTTTGGGGCCAGCATCACCGAGCTAATCTATGTGCCCAATGCCGCCCCAGATGGCGATTATTGGCTGCAACTGGGCGTGCCCGCCTTCGAGCTAGATGCCGCCCCCTCTCGCCCCCTTATTTATCCCGTCTTGAGCGAGGACCAATAAAAAAATGGCTGTCGATTTTTCGACAGCCATTTTTACTTATTCTCGGACAATTTCCGCATCTCGCAGCAAATAGGCCATTTTTAAGAAGTCAAATTCATTCAATTCTAAGCGCCCCCGAATCTTTACTTTGCTCTGACTGTAAGGAATAGGCGATTTTGGATAAACCTCCATCACAGATTCTGGTCCAGCTCCCTTACAAAAAAAACAACTGGCGGTGGGAAAGGCCGAAAGCATAAACATTGTTCCATCATCTCCAGGGCCCATAGCTTGGGCCACAATATCATGCGGAATAATAAAGCCCTCTATTTCTATAATCTGTTGGTCATAGGCCCGAATGGCTTTGGTAAACAGCGGTTGCATAATTACTTCTTCCAAACTTTGGTCAAGCCCCAAATCAAAATCTAGTTCCAGAAAAATATCCCAAAGTCCACCCACCGATTGCTGGGCCGCTCCACCCTCAATCTCAAACATATTTTCAGGCTCTTCAAAAGCGGCAAAATCATCCTCTTCATAGCCATCGGCATACATCACAATACTGCCATCATCTTGGCGCTCTGCCTCCAAGTCGGTTTTGCGCAAGCTGGGCCGCCGAGGATCTACATAATCGGCATCTCGCTTTTTTTCTCCTCCTCGATTTTCATTGAGCTCTTGACTAACGGTCGTTTCGGCTAGAGGGGCCGTTTCTTGGGCCATGCCCAAAAAATCAGGTCGAATAAAGAGGATGCTAAGGCCTACCGTAAGCAGGCCCGTAGCGGTCCAAAGTATTGTTTTTGACATATTGCTTTTTTTTATGCGTTCAAATCAATGATTGGGCGCAAAGCGAACTTTAGTCGAGCTCATCGACCTTGCTAGCGCTCAGTTCCTGTCCATTGAGGAAGGTTTGCACATCCATGCGTTTGCGCTTTTCGGCTTGCAGCTCTAAAATATCGAGCCAAGCGCCTTGGGCGGCAATCCGCAAAAACTTCTTGCCATCGGTCCAGATGCTGCCAGGACTAGCATTTTGTTCTGCAAAGATGATTTGACTGCGGTAAATCTTAAGTTTTTTGCCCCCCACTTTGGTCCAAGCAACAGGGTAGGGGCTAAGGCCACGAATAAAGTCAAAGACTTTTTGGGCCCCTTGCTGAAAGTTAATCTGGCAATCTTTATGAAAGATTTTGGGCGCATGACAAACTTCTGTCTCTGCCTGCGGCTGCGTTTGATAATCGCCAGTTTTGAGAAGGCGGACCGAGCGCAGCACCAAATCGCCCCCAGCAATCATTAGGCGGTCGTGTAGCTCGCCTACCGTTTCGGCTGGACCAATAGGGGTCTTATATTGTAACAACAGTTCTCCGGTATCAATTTCATGTTGGAGCAAAAAGGTGGTCAGGCCAGTTTCTTTTTCTCCATTAATTACGGCCCAGTTGAGGGGGGCGGCCCCTCTGTATTTGGGCAAAAGAGAACCGTGTAGGTTCATACTTCCCAATTTAGGCATATCCCAAACCATTTTGGGCAACATCTTAAAGGCGACCACCACTTGTAGGTCCGCCTTATAGCTGCGGAGCTCCTCCAGAAAATCGGGATTTCTAAATTTCTCAGGTTGTAGGACGGGAATATTTTGGCTTTGGGCGTATTTCTTTACCGCCGATTGCAGCAGGGTTTTATTGCCTCTGCCGCCCCATTTATCGGTACTCGTCACAACGGCAACTACCTCCAAATCGGGGGCTTCTACTAAGGCTTGCAGGCTAGGAACCGCAAAATCGGGGGTGCCCATGAATATAATGCGCATAAACTAAAGAATCAAATTGAAGAATTAGAGAATAGGGCTCGGCTCCTTGGCTGAAGGCCAAATGGCCTAGCGATGTGCAGCAGTGGCCCGCAGGGCCAGACCGAGGCGGCAAAGCCGCCGAAGGGCCGAGCGAACAGCGAGCTGCGGAACGTAGCGCCGCAAGGCGAAGCCGCAGCGGAGGCCCCAAAAAATCAACTTAAAGGGCTAAACCGCCAATATTTTTAAGCTGCTGAATGGCTTTTTTAGGATCGGGCGCTTTGAAAACGGCGCTGCCCGCCACCAATACATCGGCCCCAGCTTGCAAGAGAACCTGGGCATTTTGCATGCCTACGCCGCCATCTACCTCGATCAGGGTGGGTAGGTTGCGGATCGTAATTTCCTCCTTGAGTTTTTTGATTTTCTCGATGCTGTGGTAGATAAACTTTTGGCCGCCAAAACCGGGATTAACCGACATAATAATGACCAAATCAATTTCTTCCAGTACGGGAAAAAGGGCCTCGACGGGCGTATGTGGATTGATGGCCACCCCAGCTTTGGCGCCAGTAGCCTTAATCTGCTGAAGGTTGCGATGAAGATGAGGACAGGCCTCGTAATGCACTGAAATCCAATCAGCTCCAGCCTTTTGGAAGGCCTCCACATAGCGTTCGGGCTCCAACATCATCAGGTGTACATCTAGGGTTTTATCCGTTAGGCGATTGATGGCCTCGACCAAAGGCATACCGAAAGTGAGGTTGGGAACAAAGCGACCATCCATGACATCCAGATGGATCCAATCGGCGGCAGAATCATTGAGCAGGGCAATTTCTTCGGGCAGGCGAGCAAAGTCGCAAGCCAAAACAGAGGGGGCGATAAGGTGTTTCATGCGTAAAATTCCTAATTTAGGTCTAAGAATGGGGCAAAGGTACGGCTTTTTAAAACAAGATTGGGCCCGCCCTGTTTTTTGATTTTATTTTAATGTAATCAACACAACCACAAATGGAATATCGCAGATTAGGAAAATCGGGTTTGCAAGTCAGTGCACTTTCTTTGGGCTCATGGCTTACTTTTGGAAATCAAATTGGGGATGATGTCGCCGAAGAATTGATGAAAATGGCCTATGAACAGGGCGTCAACTTTTTTGATAATGCCGAAATTTACGCCAATGGGCAATCGGAGATCGTGATGGGCAATATTTTGAAGAAAATGGGCTGGCGTCGCTCTTCTTATTTGGTCTCTAGCAAAGCCTTTTTTGGCGATGGCAACAAATTGCCCAATGAAAGAGGCCTAAGCCGCAAGCATTTGGTAGAAGCCTGTGAGGCCGCCTTGAAGCGCTTGCAGGTCGATTATTTGGACCTCTTTTACTGTCATCGTCCAGATAAAGAAACGCCCATTGAAGAGACCGTTTTGGCCATGAATACCCTCATCCAACAGGGCAAAATTTTATATTGGGGAACCTCAGAATGGTCGGCCCAAGAAATCATGGAAGCCCATATGGTGGCCAAAGATTATCGCCTGATTGGGCCTACAATGGAGCAGCCACAATACAATATGTTTCATAGAGAAAAAGTGGAGGTAGAATATGCCCAAATTTACAAAACAGTGGGGCTGGGCACCACCATTTGGTCGCCTTTGGCCTCTGGGGTTTTGACCGATAAATACCTCAAGGAGTTTCCAGATAATACCCGCCTGAGCTTGCAGGGCATGGACTGGCTTAAGGAGCGCTCATTAACACCCGAACGCTTGGATAAGGTGCGTGAACTCCAAAAACTAGCCGATCAATTAGGGACCTCTGTGGCCAAATTGGCCGTGGCTTGGTGCGCCAAGAACCCCAATGTGAGTACCGTTATTTTAGGGGCTTCTAAGCCACATCATTTAGCCGAAACCTTGACCGCCTTGGAGCTTTTGCCTCAATTTACCGAAGACCTAAACAGCCAAATTGAAGCGATCTTAGGCAATCAACCTGAGTTTCCTATGTTCTAAAACGAGTCTGTTTAAAATTTTGTGTATGCCCTTTCCTGCGCCTAGGGACAAGCCCCTAGGCTAGCTTTTCAGACAGCCCTCTAAAGAGGGCCTTTGGATAAGGTTCTTCTCTGCGACAACAACTGAACAAGGCCTTGTGTATCAACAGTTGAGGCCCTCGTAGAGGGCTGCCTCCATTGGATTAGCCTAGGGGCTTGTCCCTAGGCGATGAATGACTGAATCTTGCTTTTGAGCACTAAGCTAAAGGGCCAAATTTTATTCGGATACACAAAATCCTGAACAGTCTCCCTAATGAATTGGGTTGTGAAGCTAATGAATTAGTACTGGGACCTAATGAATTGGGTTGCGGAGCTAATGAATTAGTACTGGGACCTAATGAATTGGGTTAGGGCCCTAAATCAAGGCATTTTTGTTTTTGTTTCGTTTGGGAGCTATTTTTATTGTTCTGAACAATAAAAAAAGAGGAAGCTAGCAATTTGCTAGCTTCCTCTTTCCAATTACTTCACTTTCTTCCACCAGAAAATAAAGCCCGTAATGGGTAAAGAACAGCCGATTAGGGCCATAATAAAATAGAGAATAATGCTTTTGATGCCCAGAATTTCTCCAGTATGCAAAGGCTTGGCAATTTCGATAAACTGCTTGTGCAAAGCCTGATCGGCAAATAGCGCCTGATTTTTCAGTTCTCCTTTTTTATTGAAGGCCAGTTCATCGGGTAAAATCGCACCTAAAAAATTGCTCGTATTGAGCTTGGTCACCTTAAATTCACTTTCCTTATCGTTAGGCCCCAGAATAGAGATCGCCCCAGCATAAGGCAGTTGTTTATTGGTCAACTGATAAATCGAATCAAAGGAAACCGCCGATAGCTCCGCCATTTGCTTTTTATCTTGCTCTTTGGCCAGCATTTGCTTCAAAACGGCATCAAAATCTTCCGACAATTCCTCTTTGGCAGCTTCACTGGCCACCGCATGTCCGCCCAAACTCACAATAAAGACGTTTTTCATCCAAGGGTAAGTGATATAGGCCCCCGTCAAAGCGATAAAAAGCAAGAATAAGGAGCTATAAAAGCCAAGCACCTTGTGCAAATCATAATTGATGCGGTAAAACTTCGCCTTGAACTTGATGTAAAAGCCACGCTTTAAATTGCGCATGTTTTTCGGAAACCAAAGGACCAAACCAGAAAGCAAAAGCAGACAAAATATCAAACTGCTAATGCCCACAATTTGCTTTCCGATGCCCGGAATCCATAAACTTTTGTGCAAACTCAAAATCAACTCAAAAAAATCATCCAATTGAATGGACCGATACCCCAAAAGTTGTTGCCGATAAGGGTCAAAATACTGAGTTTTGCTTTGTTCTTCGCCTTGCTCCCGAAAACTAATGCTATAACTCCTATTGGGCTGTTCGGGAATCACTATGGCCGTGATTTCTCGCCCCTGCCGCTCAAATAAAGCCTCTATAGCCGCTATATTTACCTGCGGATGGGCGGGCAGCTCTACAAAAACTTTCTCCGCATTGTAATAGTCATTGATCTGCGTCTTAAAGGCATAAATACTGCCCGATAAACAGATAATAAAAACAACCAAAGAGGAGAGGAGCCCCAACCAAAGGTGCAAAATTCCAGAAATGTATTTAAACCAAGATTCCTTCTTCCGCTTTTTGGGAAATAAGGCTTTTTTGAGTTTCATGCAAATGAGTTCTATCGTGAATATTTACTAAGGCTTACTCCTTGATTTTGCTCCGATCAAAAGGCTTGACCAACTCCAAAAATTGCGCATATTGCTCTTCCGAAAGTACGCTTTTCATAGCCTTTTTGCGCTCTTCATCAAATTTTATCCAATACTCTTGAGCCAGTTCTCTATTGCCATGATAAATATCATGCGCATCCTGAAAAGATTTCTCAAACGCATTGTTGGCCGCCTCCAATACATTAGCTTGCTCTTCGGTCAAAGCCAAATCTGCCTTGATTTTGGCCAAGGTCTCATCATTATATCTAGGGCGCTTGCGGGCATGCTTTTCCATAAACGCTTTGTAGGTACTAAGTTGCCCCTCATCTAAAAATGCCGCCATCTCTTCGGTCTGCTGCTTGTTGCGCTCCTCCATTTTCTTAAAGGCCTCGACACGGTCAAATTTTCCGCCCTCAGCCTTGGCCGCCGCACGCATTTCCTCCCCAATTTTCTGATACTTGGCCCTAACCGCATCAAATTGACTGCTCTGCTCTTCCGTGAGCTGCAAATTGCCCTTCAATTCTTCATAATTTATCCCTCTGCGGCCCTCCTTTTTTTCGCCACAAGAAATTGCTAAAATAGAAATCGCCAAGAGGATAAATAACAGTTTTTTCATTTGATTATTTTTTTGATGTGTGCTTAGAATGCCTAAAACTAAAAGTAGCTTAATCCGCATTTTTGTATAAACATGAAATGGCTGCCAAGCTAAGTTTTTACCTGTTATTTATTATTAGTCTAAATAAGTTTTAGAGTATTTTTAACAATTTGGGGCTGCCCCAGCCTTCGGCTGGGTCGGGCTATGCGGCAGCTCGCTATTCGCTCGGCCCTTCAGCGCTTCGCGCTTCGGTCTGGCCTGCGGCCACTGCCTACTATCCCTCAGCCTGCGGGGGCTTCGCCCCCTGCTAAACCTAAAAAACTAGATTAGGCCCTGCTTTTTGCGGGAGTTCATTATCTTTGCGATCATTCTAGGAAATAAATACTACAATATATGTCATCATTCAGTCAGTCAGCCAACAAAATCTTTGATGAGGTGGTCGCTTTTTACCATGTTTTGGACCAAGTGGACCAAGAAGGAAAAAACCCCTATGCTACCGATACTATCGACTATTTACTCTACCAAAAAAACTGGATCGATAGCGTTCAGTGGCATGTAGAGGACCTTATTCGCGAGCCCGAAATTGAGCCCAGTTTGGCCCTGAGCTACAAACGCCGTATCGATGCCCTCAATCAAGAGCGCACCGATACCGTAGAACGCATTGATGATTATTTCTTGGCCAAATTTGCAGCGGTGCCCGCCAAAAGCAATCGCCTAAATACCGAAAGTCCCGCTTGGGCCATCGATCGCCTGTCTATTTTGGCCCTAAAAATCTACCACATGGCTATCGAGGCCGAGCGAGTAGATACGCCTATAGACCAGCAAGCCCGCTGTAAGCAAAAATTGGCCATCCTGCTCGAACAAAGAGAAGATCTCTCTACCGCTATCGATCAGCTGCTAGAGGAGTTGGCCCAAGGCGAAAAACAAATGAAGGTCTACCGCCAAATGAAAATGTATAACGATCCACAGCTCAACCCTGTGCTCTACCAGAAAAAGGCCTAATTTTGAAAGAAATTTTGCTCCTGCGCTTCTCGGCTATGGGAGATGTGGCCATGTTGCAACCCATTTTGCGACAAGCCCTGGCCCAATATCCCGATTTGCGCTTTCGGCTATTGTCTAGACCCGCCTTTGCCCCCTTTTTTGCTCCCATCGATCGCCTAGAGTTTGTCGGCATTGATCTGGAGAAAGATTATCAGGGCTTGGGCGGGATTTGGCGCTTGTCTAAAGAATTGCAAAAAGGACCAAAACCGCTAGCCATTGCTGATATGCACAATGTGTTGCGCACGCAGGTCCTTGGCCCATTACTCTCTTGGTCTTGGGGCATCCCCTTGGCCAAAATGCAGAAGGAAAGAGGGGCCAAGAAAAAATTAGCCGCCCCAAAAGCCCATAAAAATATTCAGTATTTGCGCTCGCATCATCTGCGCTATGCCGATGTTTTGGCCAAATTGGGTTTTCCCATCGATTTATCCGCCGAGCTCGCTCCCCCCATTTTTGAGGGAAGCACCGCTTTGGCCCCTTTTCTAGCCCCCCAAGGACCCAAATTGGGGGTGGCGCCCAAGGCCCGCTATGCTGGCAAAACTTATCCTTTGGAACTCATGCAGCAAAGCCTAGAAGCTTTGTTGGCCGCCTGCCCAAATTTGCAAATCTATTTGTTTGGTGGACCATCTGAAGGGCAGGAGTTTAGCCAATGGCCTATTGCCCAATCTAAACAGTTGCATATTGTCGCTGGCCAGCTTCCCCTCTCTGATGAATTGGCCCTAATGAGTCAATTAACGGCCTTTTTGGCCATGGATTCTTCCAATATGCATATGGCCGCCTTTTTCGAAAAGCCCATTGTTTCGCTTTGGGGAGCCAGCCATCCCGCTTTTGGGTTCTACCCCTGGCGCCAACCTTTAGAATATGCTCTTTTACCCGATTATGAGCAGTTTCCCATGCTGCCCAGCTCCAGAAATGGCAGCAAAATGTTTAAGGGCTATGAAAATGCTATGGCCAGCATTTCTCCCCAACAAATTGTCGATAAATTACTGCCGCTTTTGCAGGCATAAAAAAAACCTAATCGCAAAACGATTAGGATTTTTTTGTGGACCAACTTATTTTTTAGCCTCTAGCAAGTTTTCTAAGGGCAAGTGATCATCCAAGGTTTTGCCATAATAGGCTTCCAAGATATTGCCTTTATGGTCCAAAACAAAGTCAGCGGGAATCAAAGCATCGGGCTTTTCTCCTTTGGCCATATAACTTCTAAAGTCTTTTTTATAGCTCTTTTTGCCCTTTTCAATATGGGCCAAGGTTTTTTCATCTTGCATGGCCGCCTTCAATTTCTCGGGGTTGCGTTCTATCTTATAAGAGCGGTACAATTCTCCAGAAGGATCGGCTACTACTTTAAAGGGCAGTTCGTGGTCTTCTACATATCGAATGAGCTGCTCCTGAGGCGATTCATAAACGACGACCACCTCATAATTAGCGGCTTTGAGCTCTTCGTAGCGCTCCATCAATTCATGCGAACGAAGGTTGCAAACGGGGCACCAAGCGTGACGCATAAAAACCAACAGAACACGCTCTTGCTCTTTGAGCAATTTGCGCAATTTTAGCTTTTCGCCTCGAACATCTCTGGTGTTGAATAGAGGTGCTTCATCACCATTGTGCAAACGTTCTGAAAGAGGTGTTGCTGGATTAGCAAAAAGAAAAAGGCTAGTTAAGATTAAGATTAGATTGTTCATTCGTACTTGTTAATTTTAAGAACTGTGTGCTGTATAAATAATTTTATTAAACTTTTTGGTTATAATATAATTAACTTGTTAATTGTTTGTTAGTGCTCTGCTAAAGTAGTTTAATTTGTTCTGTCCTATAGATACCATAGTCACAATAAGGTCACAATTTTATTATTTTTTTTGAGGGGCTGCCCCGCCCGCTGGGCGGGTCGGGCTGTGCGGGGGGCTCGCTGCTCGCTCGGCCCATCGCTTTTTTTCGCTTTGCTCAAAAAAGCTTGGTCTGGCCTTCGGCCCCCCCCTGCCATCCCTCAGCCGCGTCGCTTCGCTCCTTTTTGGGCCAAAAAAGAACCAGCTCTTAGGGTGAGCTGGTTGGACTTGGTTCTTCTAAACATTTTGCAGGTTGAGTACCTAAGAATATTTAGAGGGGAGATCGACTAATGGGAATTCTTCTTTTTGAGAGTAGGGAGCTGTATCTAAGGTCTTTTCTGTGATTGAGATCACAATATTAAGCTCTTTTTTTGTCAAAAAAAATTAAATTTGTGATAAAAGTCTAAAAAACAGTGCTCCAGCCAATAAATTGTTCTGCCATTGAACAAATAGCCAATTTTGGCTGTATCTTGAGGCAGTCTATTTTGGGTAGGACAGGCGGCGAAGCCGCCGCAGGCTGAGGGATGGATAGCAGTGGCCGAAGGCCAGACCGAGTTTTTTGAGCGTAGCGAAAAAAACGAAGGGCCGAGCAGGCCTGCGAGCTGCGACACAGCCCGACCCGAGCGAAGCGAGTGGGCAGCCCCAAAAAGAGGAATCACTATTTTATCAAACCAATAGAGCCTTGGGCTCAAATAGAAAACAGAATTATTCATGCGAAAAGCGCAATTAGCTATTTTTAGTCTTATTTTTTTCCTTGCTTTGGGCAGCACGAGCTTGATGGCCCAAAAGAAGATGGAGGAGGGCTATATTAAGTATACGATGAACATGGCTGGGGGAGAAGAGAACCCTATGGCGGGGATGCTGAATGGCTCGGAGATGAAGGTTTATTTTTTGGGCAGCCAAGTGAAAACCTCGATCAACATGATGAACGGCATGATGAACATGAATATCATTATGGATAATGAGGCGCAGGAGGGGCTGATGTTGATGTCGATACCGATGATGGGCAAAAACATGGCGGTAGAGCTCAGCAAAGAGCAAATGGAGGAGCTCAAGGCCAAGCAAAAGAGCAATGCGGCCGCTAGCCAGCCTACATTTAAGTATTATAAGCGCAAGCGGAAAAAAATTGCGGGTTATAGATGCCATAAGGTAGAGGTCCAAATGCCTGGCGTTTCAGAAACCTTGACCATGTATGTGACCAAAAAAATTCAGCCTGTAGGGCAAAGTCAGATTCAGGAGCAGCTACCTGGTTTGGAAGGTTTTCCACTTCGGTACGAAATTAGCCAAGGAGGAATGAAGTTAGTTTTTGAGGCCGATGAGATTTCTAACAAACCCCCAAAAGCCGAGGTTTTTGACAAAAGCATTCCAGAAGGCTATGAAAAAACAACCCTAGAAGAGCTGGGCGGAATGCAAGGCTTAGGCGGTGGTTTTGGCCTCTAAAACAGATATTTTACTACCATTTTATACTCCATTCTATGAGAAATTCAGTTTTATTCCTGCTCTTTGCGGTTGTTTTTGCCCTTCCTTCTACCCAAGCGCAGCTATTTCGTTCTAAGAAAATGAACAAAGGGAGCATTACCTACACCCTTAATGTAGAAGAGAGCAAGGACCCCAATGTGGCCATGGTCAATAATTCTACGCTCAAGTTGGTTTTCCTCAAGGGCGACCTCCGCGCAACGGGGGCAGTTATGGGTGGCCTCATTATGGGCGACCTCATTATGAATAGTGGGGACAGCAAAGGCTTGGCGCTTATCCAGATGATGGGCGAAAAAACAGCCATGAAAATCCCTTCGGAAGATGTGAAGAAGGCCCAAAAGGAAATGACCAATTTGGATGAAATTACCACTCAGTTTAAAGAGGTAAAAGGAGGGGATAAAGAAATTGCGGGCTACAAATGCCGTAAGGTGTTTGCCAATAACCCCAAAGATCCCACAACCAAAGTGGCCATTTATTTGACCGACAAAATTGATGTGAGCGCCGTTTCTTTTATGAACGAAGTGAGCGAAAAACTAGGCGGTTTTCCCCTCGGTATCGAGGTAGATAGCCCCGATGGTAAGTTTTCTATGCTAGCCACAGAAATTGACAAGTCTACGCCTGTAAGCAGCAATTTTGATTTGGTTATTCCCGAAGGTTATACCGAAAAAACAAGCGAAGAATTGCAGCAAACCTCTCCCGCTATTGGCGGATAACGTTTTTATCGCTTAATTTTATAATTACCTCTAGGCTGGGCTTAGGGGTAATTTTTTATTTTGAGCCAAGCGGCTTATTTTGTCCCGCTCCCTCAAAAAAGTGCTTAATCAATTATTACTTATGCTAGTTCGCCACCTTAGTTTTCTCCTCTTATGTCTGGGCTGCTCGCTCAGCCTATGGGCCCAGCCCCAACGCTTCAATGGGGGATTCCCAATTTGTACACCAGATGATAGTCCCGCCGAAGTTGAACCCGAATTAGAGCAAACGCTCAAGGCCATTTATGGAGGCTGCCAATTGGCCCAAGATGAACGAGTCCTGAAAAAAAGAAAAGACCCCGAAGCCTATATCATTAGCGATTATCAGGAGCAAATGCAGGCCTTTGTCGCCTATGCCCAAACGCTAAACGATAAACTCAATGGGAGTCCCCGAAAAAAGCTATTGGACCAACTTGAAAAGTTGCTGAAAAAAGGCAAATTTGAAGATGCTCAGCTTCTGCTCAAAAAAGAAAAATTGCCCGGCCAAGGGCAAGAAGATTGGCAGACGCTCTATTTTGCTTGGGCCAATTATCGCTATGAAGCCCAGGCCGAAGCGCCCTGGCTAGACCCCATGAACCGCCGCGTCAATCGCCGCTATCGGGCCATTATCAACTATGTGACCCAACGCTTTGAACAACCCTTTGGCCAACAGGCCCAAATGGGTGGGGTAGTGGCCGATGCCGCCCAAGCCCTAAGTAATTGTATGGCCTATCCCGAAAACCTGGCCTGGCAAGGAGAAGGCGGCTTCAATATGAAAAAAGAAGACGAACTCCGCCGCCTCGCCTCCGATATCGCTTATCTCGAATGGCGCACCCAAGAAAAAATTAACGGCCGAAGAGCTTATGATATTGACCGAAAAGCCATCATGAAAATTAAATTGGCCCTCTTTGATGTGATCCGCAGCATGGAACGCCAAAAAAGAAACTGGTATACCGAACCCCAACATGGCGAAAACCTCCAAATTCTCTATAACCTCAGTTTCGAAAATGGCTGGCGAGTAGACGCTAGCAACGCCCTGAAAGAAGAAGAACCCCAAAACGAAAATAACCCAATTTTACCCAGCCGAATCGAATACTAACAAAAAAAAAGGGGATAAGCCTAAAGCTTATCCCCTTTGTCCGTTTAAGTCAAAATGACTTAGGCTTCTGCATCAGTTCCTTCTTCTGTAGAAGCTTCAACCTCAGTGGCTTCAGGAGCTTCCTCTACCTTAGGCTCAGGCTTGGCAGGAGGAGTTCCAAAAATCATCTGACGTTGCTTTTCTAGACGCTGCTTGGTTTGCTCACGACGAGACTCTACCACCGCTTCTTTACCTTCAATCCATTGCGCTAGTTTAGCATCAGCCTGCTCTTGAGTAAGAGCACCTTTGGCTACACCACGCTGAAGATGCTTCTTGTAGAATACACCTTTGAATTTCAAAATGGCACGAACAGTGTCGGTAGGTTGTGCACCTTTCATCAACCAGTCAAAAGCGGCATCACGGTCCACATTGATTGTAGCAGGTACAGTCAAAGGGTTGTAAGTACCAATGCGCTGAATGTACTTACCGTCACGGGGAGCACGAGAGTCAGCAATAACGATGTGATAAAAAGGCGCTTTTTTGCGTCCTTTGCGTTGCAAACGAATCTTTACGGGCATGTCTGTAAAATTTAAGCCTGTGATTTTGATCCCCCACTGAACTTGCTGAACAAGCGGTGGGGCTTTACGAAAGCACAAAGATACACTCTTTTCCGAGTTTTTACCCTTTTCTTTTTCTTTTTTTGGGGCTGCCCTGGCCTTTGGCCAGGTCGGGCTATGCGGGGGCTCGCTGCTCGCTCGGCCCTTCAGGCTCCACTTCGTTTCGCCTTTGGTCTGGCCTGCGGCCACCCCCTACTATCCCTCAGCCAAAGCGGGCTTTGCCCGCTTTTCTGGACCTACATCAGCTCGTAGATGCCCCCACTGAGGTTGTAGCAATCTAAATCTTTACGCTGCCGCCTAATTCTTTGTATGGCCAATTGGCTGCGCAGCCCTTTGCGGCAATAGAGGACCAAACAGCTATTTTGGGCCACTCTTTCTATAAAAGGTCCCAAATCAGATAAAGGGACCAGCTGCCCACCAATATTAAAGGCTTCATGTTCGTGCGGCTCTCGAACATCCACTAGGATAAAGTCTTTGTTTTGGGCCTGCCACTTTTTTAAGGTCCGTAAATCAATTTGCTGAATACTATTCATCATGGGGGAGGAGATTTTAATCTGAGCCTTTGCTGCCCTTGGGCTCAGCGAGGGGAGGAATTTTAATTTTGATCATAGAATCAGCAGAAGGAGGTGTAGTCTGCTGTTCTTCTATATTTTTTTGAGGGGCTCTGATGGCCTCAAAGGTCCAGCCATTTTGCTCTACCAATAGTTTGATTAGGCCCAAATTGCGCAGCCCTTCTCTGCGGGCTTTGCCCATCAGCTCACTTTCTTGGGCCTCTTCTCGGAGCATTTTCTTAACGACCACATTGATGCTCGTCAATTCATCTTCATTAAAGGCGTTAAATACCCCTTCTTGGATGTCGTAATACTCTAAGTCGTGGTCAATAGATAAGATTTGTGGATCGGGAAGGTTGCGTACCCGAACAATTTTCTGGACCTCATCTACTTCCCAATCTAACTGACTGAGGTCGTAGCCTACGGCTACTTTGGCCTTCACTTTGACCAAGGCTTTTTTCCGTAAGGGACTAATATCGTAAGCATAAAAACTATTATACTCATGCACATTAGAGAATTCGCCCTCTACGGTCACTAACTTGGCTACTTCTTTAATGCGTTCTAGCAAAATTTGTTGCTTAGCCTGAGGCATTGGGTCTTTTTTCTCCAAATTTTGGCCCAAAATAAAAAAGTGGTAGCCTGCGGCTCCACCTAATGCTCCTAAAAACATAAAAAGAAGATAATCGAAAAAACGCATAACAATAAAAGCTTTGGTGAGTTGATTAAAACTAAGCTTTTATTTTAATATTTTTCTTGAAATAAGCGCTTTTAAGTTGGACCTAGAGGAGGGCAGCAATGGCTATAGCCAAAATTATGAGGGGCTCCACCCTCATTTATATATTATTGCGAAGCAATACCGCTCTTGCTGTAGGTGTCCACCTACAGCATCGGCCTAGGGGCCTGAAGGGGTGGCCGCAGGCCAGACCGAGGCGCGCAGCGCTGAAGGGCCGAGCAGACCTGCGAGCCCCGCAAGGGCCCGGCCGCCAAAGGCGGCAGGCCCCAAAAAAATTAGACCCTAATTTTAAAAATAAACTGATAGAGCAGCACAAAAAGAGAGGAAATGATAAAGCTCAGGATATAACGAGCTAGCCACAACCAACTGATGCTCAGGTCTTCTAGTAGGGTGGCCATAATCATGTAGGCGCCCATCATCAGGGCGGTATAGCGGATAATCCAGCTGCGGCCCAAGCTCTCTTTGCTTAGCAGTTGGCCTGGCTCATAGCCCGAAATAGGCTCTATGATAGCGCAAATGAGGGGGCGTAAAAAGGCCAAGGCCACCATAACGGCCGCATGCAAGCCAAAACTATTGAGAAAAGTATCGACGCCCAAGCCTAGGGCAAAGGCCAAAATCAGGGCCAACACCATAGGGATTTCTAGGGGCAGCAAGAGCACAAAAAGCGGATGAATGTAAATATCAATCAGCTTAAAATCTACATATTTGAAGAGCAGACCCTGCAACAACAAAACAAAGATAAAGCGGAAAATATTGATGCCAAAAAGGTTATTGCTCATGGATAGAAGCTTCTAATTCAAGTTGTTCGTCTCTCAGAATATTGTCTACAATATATACCTTATCGGCTTTGCCCAAGTCATTGACCAATTGGACCGAAATATTGTAGAAATTACTGCCTGGCTCTATATAAAAACTATCAATTTTGCCCAAGAAAATATCTTTGGGAAAAACCGTAGAAAAGCCGCTGGTCAATACGCTATCGCCTTTTTGCAGGCCCAAATGTTTGGGAATATCGTGCAGCTGCATATAGCGAGGATCTTGGCCATCCCAACGCAAAACGCCAAGGTAGTTATTGCGGCCAATTCGGCTGCTAATTCGGCTATCGGTATTGAGAATAGACATGACCAAAGCATAATGGGTAGAAACGGCCCGAATCACGCCCACCACCCCCTCTTGGGTATTGGCCAAAACCGCCGTATTCTTTCGCACCCCATGCTTGCTGCCTCGGTTCAAGGTGAGGTAGTTCTTCTGCCGATGCACACTATTATTGACCACCGTTGCGGCCAAATAATGATACTGCTGCTCCGATAAACTGTCTTCGGCCCCCACTGTGGCCGAATCGAGCAAATGCGAAAAGGTTGTGCTGGGCAGTTGCATCTTGAGCCGGGCGTTTTCTTGGGCCAAAGAATCATTTACCGCAGAGAGGTTCCAATAGCGCGACCAACGATTCTGATAATCATAAATTCCGCCCACCATCCGATTGGCAGAACTCAAAAAGGCGGTCTTCTCTGGCGTAGCATTTTGGCTAAAGTAAAAGTTTAGCGCAATCAACTCCAAAATGAAGAAGGCAAAAACACCATGATAACGAATAATTAGCTGGCTAAACTTATTCATAATAGTTGGGCAATAAATAGGGCGTGTCGGACCAGCCTAACCGCTCCGACACGCTTTATTTTTAGAAAGGCATCACAACAACACCTCCCTGGCTATAGCTCTGTTTTAGAGGCTTTTCTGAGAGATGAGGAAGGAGAACTTGGCAATGTTCTGCAAGGCAATTCCCGTTCCGCGAACCACCGCCCGTAGGGGGTCTTCCGCAATGTGTACCGGCAATTTGGTCTTCTTACTAATCCGATTATCCAAGCCGCGCAAAAGGGCGCCACCTCCCGTCAAATAGAGGCCCGTCCGATAAATATCGGCCGCCAATTCTGGAGGCGTACTCTCCAAGGCCTTCAAAATAGCCTCTTCAATTTTAGCCACCGATTTATCCAAACAACGGCTAATTTCTTTATGCGAAACCATAATCTGCTTGGGAATCCCCGTCATCAAATCTCGGCCATTTACCGGATAATCTGCAGGCGGTTCCTCTAGGTTCTGCTCGGCAGCCCCCACATGAATCTTAATCTGCTCGGCGGTGCGCTCCCCAATCAATAGGTTGTGCTCCCGACGCATATAGTTCACAATATCAAAGGTGAATTCGTCTCCAGCAGTACGGATAGATTGGTCGCAAACAATACCGGCCAAGGCAATTACGGCAATCTCCGTCGTTCCGCCCCCAATATCAATAATCATGTTCCCAACCGGCTCCGTCACGTCCAAACCAATCCCCAATGCAGCCGCCATAGGCTCGTGAATGAGGTAGGTTTCGCGAGAACCCACATGCTCGGCAGAATCAAATACGGCCCGCTTTTCTACCTCGGTAATACCCGAAGGAATACAAATAACGGTGCGCATACTCCGAAGCAATTTTCTGCGGTTCGGAATCATGTCAATCAAACCCTGAATCATGCGTTCAGCCGCCTCAAAATCAGCAATTACGCCATCCTTCAATGGGCGAATCGTCTTAATTTTTTGGTGGGTTTTTTCGTGCATCATCATCGCTTTTTTTCCTACAGCGATAACGTCATTGGTATTGCGGTCTACGGCCACAATAGAAGGCTCCTCTACAACTACTTGGTCGTTGTGGATGATCAGTGTATTAGCAGTCCCCAAGTCGATGGCAATCTCTTGGGTAAAGAAGTTGAAGAATTTTTTCATAAGGAGTGGCAAGCTTTATACTTGGCTAGTAGGTTGGGCAAAATGGCTTTGCGTTTTAGGCTTTGCTTAGCTTTGGCGCAAAAATATAATTTTTAATCTATTAAAGTAAATTTATAAGGAGTCAAAATAAGTAAGTAGCTATTTTTTAGGGGCCTGCCGCCTTTGGCGGCCGGGCCCTTGCGGGGCTCGCAGGTCTGCTCGGCCCTTCAGGCTTCACTTCGTTTCGCCTTTGGTCTGGCCTGCGGCCACCCCTTCAGGCCCCTAGGCCGATTGTAAAACCCTGCGGGCGAGCGGCGGCCCTAGGGCCGCCCAGCAATTCCGCCTAGATGTTTTGGCGCCCTACAGGCCCGAAGGGCCGCAGGCTGAGGGATGGTAGGGGGTGGCCGCAGGCCAGACCCAGCTTTTGAGCGTAGCGAAAAAGCGCAGGGCCGAGCAGACTTGCGAGCCCCCGCACAGCCCGACCCGAGCCCTTGGGCGAGGGGCAGCCCCAAAAAAAAGGACTTCCCTAATGGAAAGTCCCTTTTCAAATTTATCGCAAGAGCTGAATGCTGCCCTTTAAGACCAAAATATGGCCATCTATAAATTCTAGTTCGGCATACCAAGCATAGACCCCAGAGTTCATTGGGCGGCCCTTAAATTGACCATCCCAACCCGCCTGTGGATCATTGGGCGCTAGGTTTTGGCCCTCAAAGACCAACTCGCCCCAACGGTCATAAACCCTAAAGAGTTTGACCAGCTGCAGGCGCTCATCACCCTGAATAAAGAAGCGGTCATTGGCCCCATCGTTATTTGGCGTAAAGGTATTGGGGGCCGCAGCAATCCGCTCCTTGTCAATAAAGACCGTAATGCTGCTGTCTAAGCGACAACCTCTTTCGTTTTGGGCCACAAATTCATAAATCGCCCGATCAAAAGGCTGCACCCATAGCTGATAACTGCTATCGCTCAATAATTGATTGCTCAGGCTTTCGCTCCAACTGAAGCTAACCCCCAAACTATCATTGAGCAAGGCATAAAGCAATAAGCTATCGCCATAGGCCAAGGTTGTATCATTTGGACCAAATTGCTGCAAGAAGAAGGGCAAGCCCGCTTCTACCTCCACCAAAGTATCGGCCACACAATCGTTGGCATCTCTTAGGTAAATCGTATAATCAGCCGCCGCCAAGTTCGGGAAGAAAGGCGAGGCCTGCCAGTTTAGACTATCTAAACTATAACTATAGCCGCCCAATGCAGTAGAACCACCCTGAGCCAGGGCCAAGATACTTCCATTGCTTTCGCCCAAACAGCGCACAGAATCAACCTCTGCCGATAGCTCCAGCGGAGCGGGATCGACAAACTGAATGCTGTCTGTTTGCTGACAACCATTGGCGTCGGTGGCGGTCACGGCATACCAGGCCGCCCCTAGGTTTTGGGCCAAAGATTGGGTGTCGCCATTGGACCAAAGATAGCTGTAGGGCGCAGTGCCCGAGCTCGCCAAGGCTTCTACACTAGCGCTTAGCTCTCCTGCACAGCGAATATTGCTTTGCGGCTTGAGGGTCAAGCCCAAAGCAGGCGGTCCACCCAAAACATACTGAAAGTCAGCACTACAGCCATTTTGATCTACCACTGTCAAATTGTAAATACCCGCTGCCAAGCCCGTCAAAGGCTGGCCCACTTGGCCATTGGACCAAAGGAAGGCATTGACTGGAACCGAAGAAGATTGATAGCTAATGCTGCCATCATCGCCTCCGGCACAGGCGGGCATATTCAATTGCATATTTAGCTGTAGTGGAGCGGGGTCTGTAATTTGGACCGATAAATCAGCCGTACATCCATTTCTGTCCGTTACGGTCACGCTATAGCTTCCTGCCCCTAGGTTTTGGGCCGTGGGAGCAGTTTGTCCATCCGACCACTGATAGCTCAAGGGCGAAGTTCCGCCGCTAGCCTGTAGTTGAGCTTGACCAGTTAGCTCGCCTGCACAGCGAGGATCTTGGCTACTCACTAAGGTCAGTTGTATGCCGGTAGGCTCGCCAACTTGGGCGCTTAGGCTCAGGGTACAACCATTGGCATCGCTAGCCGTAAGGCTATAGTTTCCAGCGCTAAGGTTAGAGAGAACAGCCGTACTGCCACCATTGGACCAACTATAATTGTAGTCGCCATTGGCCAAGGGCGTACCCCCACTAATAATAGCCGTGAGCTGGCCCGATGCCCCATTTTGGCAAAGCGCATCTTGTACATTGATATAGCCCACTAAGCCGCTAGCTGGCTCATCAACAACCACCTGGCCCTGAATGCTACAGCCATTGGCATCGGTTACGGTAAGTTGGTAGTTTCCTGCCGCCAAGCCTGTTACTTGCTGCGTTTGAGCCCCATTGGACCAAAGGAAGCTGTAGGGAAGGGTTCCGCCTTGTACGCTAGCGGTTGCTTCTCCATCTGCTCCCTGCAAACAGCCCGCCGCTTGGCTACTTAAGCTGAGCTGTAGGGCGGCGGGAGCCAAAAGTTCGAAACTATCGACCAGTTGACAGCCGCCAGCATCGCTAACTGTCAGGCTATACCAGCCTGCCGCCAAGTTATTGGCATTGGCGGTACTGCTGCCATTGGACCAGTTATATTGATAGGGGGCTGTTCCGCCAACCACTACCGCTTCTAGTTCCCCATCGGCTGCATTATGGCAGCTAGGCGCCTGCAGTTGGTTAATGGCTAGGCCTAAGCCTGTGGGTTGGCTCAATTGAACGCTCGCATTTTGCTGACAACCCTTAGCATCCGTCACAATCAATTGATAGCTGCCTGCGGCAAGGTTAGTCGCCGTAGCTGTCGTTTGTCCATCGGACCAAAGGTAAGTGTAGGGGGCTGTTCCTCCAGTAGCGACCACTGTGGCCGTTCCAGAGTTTTGTCCCTGACAGTTGGGATTGCTACTCTGCAATTGAATTTGCAAGGGGCTAGGCTCTTCTACTGTAGTACTTGCGGTAAACTGGCAGCCTTGGGCATCGCTAATTGTCAGTTGGTAGTTCCCTGCGGTCAAGCCTCGGGCTTGTCGGCCCATTTGGCCATCGGACCAAAGGTAAGTATAGGGGGCTGTTCCTCCAGTTGCAATCGCTAAAATAGCCCCATCGCTACTGCCCGCACAACTGGTCGAATCTACTTGGAAGTTAATGGCTAGGGGAGAAGGGCTATGCAAGCTAGTTGTTTGGGCCAAAATACAGCCATTGGCATCCGTTAGGCTTAGGCTATAACTTCCTGCGGATAAGTTAGTGGCCGTAGCTGTTGTTTGTCCATCGGACCAAAGGTAAGTATAGGGGGCTGTTCCTCCTGTGGCCAAAGCCGTTAGGCTTCCATCGTTGCCATTAAAGCAACTAGGATCATTTTGGCTAAGCTGTAGCTGTAGGGGAGCAGGCGCCGTAATCTCTATGCTGTCTTGAATTTGGCAACCGTTGCCATCTCTCAACTGAACAACATACCAGCCTGCGCAGAGGTTGCTCCAGTTGTTGTTGGGACCAAAGAGCTGACCGTTTTGGCCGGGGCCCAAAAGGCGGTATTCATAGCCATTTTGGCCTAGGGTTCCCGTGCCAGCTACCGCTTGATAGACAATCTGTCCATCGCAGCTATTGGCACAGCTAGCGGCACTAACTGTTTGCTGGGCTGCAAGGGGCAAGGGGGCCGTAAGTTCTATACTATCAACAGCGGTACAGCCATTGGCATCGCTAAAGCTAACCGTATACCAGCCCGCAGAGAGGTTCTGAATTAGGGCCGTATTTTCCCCAGTAGACCAACTGATGAGGTAAGGGGCGGTTCCGCCCTGAGCTTGGGCCGTAAGGGCTCCATCACTAGCGCCTGCACAGCTAATGCTGGCCCCATGATAATTACTATATACACTAATACTGGGCTGTATAGCCGAGGGGGCTATCAGCTGTATGCTTGTTGTGGCCTGACAGCCCCGAGCATCGGTAGCGGTAAGGCTATAGCTCCCTGCTGCCAGTTGTTGGAGATCCTCTGTTGTATCTCCTGTAGACCAAAGGAAGCTGTAGTTGGGGGTTCCTCCTTGGGCATCAGCATCAATCCAACCATCTGTTCCTTGATTGCAGCTTGGGTTTTGGCTGCTCAATACATTGGCAATAACGGCATTGGCTGGCTCTTGTACAAGGGCCGAAGCAACAATACTACAGCCATAGGCATCGGTGACCGTAAGTTGGTAGGGGCCTGCTGCTAGGTTGTTGATATTGCTACTGCTCTGTCCATTGGACCAAAGGTAGCTATAAGGCGCAATGCCTCCACTTAGTAGGGCAGAGATACTTCCATCGGCTCCGCCATTACAGCGCACAGAATCGGCATCTAGTTGTAGGACCAAGGGCGTGGGCTCTGTAATTGTCCAACTGCCTAGCCAGTTACAGCCGTTGGCATCGGTGACTGTCAGTTGGTAGTTTCCTGCCGCCAAATTACTAATATTGCTGCTCGTTTGACCATTGGACCAAAGATAGCTATAGGGAGGCAAACCACCTTGCATAAAGATGCTCAACTCCCCATTCTGTTGACCTGCACAGATGATGTTTTGTTGTTGTACACTATCTAGTAGTAGAGTGTCGGGGGCAGTGAGTAAAACACAACTACTCGCCTGACAGCCATTGATATCCGTCACGCTAAAGCAATGATTGCCCGCAGCTAGGCTGTTTTGTAGGGCTTGGCTACTGCCGTTGCTCCATTGGCCCTGAAGGCTACCCCATCCGCCACTATAACTGGCTTCTAGTTGGCCGTCTGTAGCTGAGGCACAAGATACTGTATAGCCATTATAGAAGCTAAGGGTATCTATATTTAACTGAATAGAATCTGGTGTTTGCAGGCTAATGCTACTACTGTCTTGGCAGCCATTCTGGTCGCTAACCGTAAGGCTATAACTCCCTGCGGCCAATCCGTTCAGGCTATTGCTGCTTGCTCCTGTGCTCCAGTTGTAGTTATAGTTGGCCGTTCCCCCTGTTGCTGTTGCACTAAGGGCAGCATCAGCGGCTCCAAAGCAAGAAATGGGACTGCCATTATAATCTTGGTCGATACTAATGCCAGCGCTTAAGGGCGTTGGTTCTTGAATACTGACTGAAATCGTATCTGTACAGCCTACATCATCAATCACCTGGACCAAATAGTTGCCTGCGGCTAAGGCCGAGAACTGTCCCGTTTGATTGCTATCTCCAGCCATGATATAGGTATAGGGCGCTTGTCCCCCCGCAGCCGTTAAGCTAAAGCTGCCAGAGCTATCACCTGCACAACTAAGGTCCTGACTAGCCAGTAAACTGATTTGTATAGGACTAGGCGGTACGGGAATATTTAGCTGTAGGGTATCATAACAACCATTACGGTCGCTAATAGTCACGCTATAATTGCCTGCACAAAGATTAGTGACCAAGGAGGTACTATCTCCATGAGACCATTGGTAGTAGTAGTCGGTAGAAATGTTGCCGCCAGTAGCCGTGATGGCTGCAGAGCCATCGCAAAGGCCGGGGCATTGTGGCAGGCTTCCATTGACCAAGCTAGCTTGTACAGGGTTGGGGCTACCAATTTGGACCGTTATGCTATCCTGACAGCCATTGTTACTACTTACGGTAACGCTGTAGTTCCCTGCACAAAGGCCTGTGGCCGTGGCCGTCGTTTGACTGCCTGCGGCCGCATCCCATAAGTAGTTGTAGTTAATGGCCAAACCAGAAAGTGGCAAAACCGTGGCAGAGCCATCGCAGCTTCCCAAGCAGCTTTCATCCCTTTGCGAGGCAAGCTGAAGCCCTAAGGCATTAGTGCTATCTACAAAAACACTATCAATAGCAGAGCAACCTCCAGGTCCAGAAGAAGTGACTGTAACGGTATACCAGCCTGGGCTCAGGTTGGTAATGATAGAGTCTACAGCTCCATTAGACCATTGAAAACTGAAGGGAGGGGTTCCCCCCACCGTAGTTGCCGTGGCCGTACCATTATTGCTGCCACAACCCGAAGGGGTAGAGGTTGGCATGGGCACAGGGCTAGTGGTCGTCTGAATCATGAAGGTCCCATTATTACTTCCACCAAGGAAGTTAAAGCCCCCATCAATTTGGACAATATAAGGGGTATTGGGCTGTAGGTTATTATAAGTAAAGGACCAGTTGATGGGCTGGGTCATACAGCTATTAAAGCTCTGGCAATCTACCAGCACATCGGGGTTGTTATCACAAGGGCTGCTATCCTGAAAGAAAGAGATATTAAAGCCATCCCCAGGAACGGTGCCCCCGATACAGTTTCCACTAGAGGTGGCATTGATAATACTTAAGGTTACTGCACTTCCATTACAGTCGGATACAAAGTAGTAGTAGAGAGAGTGCTCTGGATCATCGCCTTCTCCACATTCAAAGTAGCCCGGAGCGCCGCCTGCAACCCCTTCTCCAGTGGCAGAAGCTGTATTGAAGCAGTAGGGAACATTCGGTTGAATAGGGTAGGCAATAGCATTGAGGCAGTTGTCGGCTCCACAGCCTTCTGATACACAAAGCTCAAAGTTTTCATTATCGTCATCTCCGCCATCATTAAAGACTTGGAGGAGGACCTGGCTACCTGGAGGGGCCGCAATCTCAAAGCCGACATCTCCTCCAAGGCCACCTGTACCGCAGGCCAGTTGTTGGAGGTTGCCGCAGCCGCCAGCATAGGCTACCACCACAAGGTCCGAGAAGTCGCCAATAGGAGAGGAGGAGCTAATGCCATCATCATTTCCTTCTACCAAAGCCACTCCACTACTGGGCATAGTAAAGCTGTACCAAGTTTCTCCACAGTTTTGGCCACAGTTAGTTGGCTGGCTAGCGGTAGGAACGCCATAGTTGTAGCTGTTCCAGCTGCCTGTGCCATTGGTGCAAGATTCTGATTGAACAGGAATACTAATCGCATTTTGGCAGTAGTTATTGACGGGCTCGGGGTCATTGGGTTGTCCTGTGCCAAAGAGGGGCTCCATATCCCTAATTCGAATAGTAAATTCTCCTTCTCGATTGAGGCCTTCTCCATCTACTTGGATGAAATAGATGTTGCCAGGGGTCAAGCAGGTCGCCTCGACATTTTCGGTGATAATCGCAGTGGGTAGGTTCGATCCATCGCTTAGACTGAGCTGGCCTGTACAACTATTCGTTGAAGAGCCAAAGATATAGACCTCGGGGTCAATGCCAAAGATAGGATCATTACTTTCTACCTCAACTTCTACCCGGCCCGAAGGCGGAGCTGTAAACTGGTACCAGACGGTATGCTCAGCATAGCCGCCCAAACCAGGCTCTCCCAATTCTACATTAGCACATTCATTGGTCTCATTGCCTAAAGTAGCAAAGCTGCCCGTGGGGAGACCAAAGTCATAGGCATCGCAGATATTATTATTATAGGGGAAGGTCGTGCTTCCTCCATCATCTTCAATTTCTATAGTAAAGTAGCCTTCTTCTACCCCAAAGTAATCCTCTTGTCCATCTACTTGTAGATAGTAGGTGGCCCCCGGAACCAAGCAGGTAATGCTCATCGATTCATCATTGAGCAGGGGATCGTAATCACTGCCCATTTCTAGCCAAGGTCCAGCACAGGTTCCGCCCGGACTATACCAGAGCGCAAGCTGTAAGTTGGGGTTATCGCCTAAGTTGGCGGGGTCTGACTCTAAGCTGATGCTGATGTTCCCAGAAGTTGGGGCCTCAAAGCTAAACCAAACGGTTTCATCGGCAGCAAAGGCCGAAGGGTTAGGCTCATTGGGCTCTACCGTAGCACAGTAGTTATTGTAACTGACATTATTGTTGATGCTGCCCCCATTGGGTACCGCCCCCAAAGGTGTGGCATTGCAGATGTTGTCGTTGGCAGGGAAGGCGCCAGCCCCATCATCTATAATTTCTATGGTAAAATAGCCTTCTACATCAATCAAAGAGCCATCTACTTGGACCCAATAGGTCTCTCCCGGGAGCAAACAAGTTAAATTAACTTCCGCATCAAAGCTAAGGGTGGGATTGTCTACCCCCTCTTCCAAAAGTTGTAGGTTGCCCGTACAGCTGCCATTAGAAGAACGGTAAACGGCTAGTTGTAAGTCGACCCCATTACCTTGGTTGTTGGGATCAGACTCTAGCCGAATACTGACCTCCGAAGAGGTACTGGCCCCCGCATGTGCAGGCGCCTGAAAGCTAAACCAAACTGTCTGCTCAATATTAAAGGGAGAGGGCTCTCCGGGCTCTGTTTCTGCACAGAAGTTAGCGTAGTTGATGTTGTTATTGATGCTGCCCCCAATAGGTACGGCCCCCAAGGCTTCTGCATTACAAATGAGGTCGTTGGTTGGAATGGGGACAGAGGGCGCCTGACTAATCGTCAAGTCAAAGTAACCCTGCACATCCAAAAAGGAACCATCTACCATGATGAAGTAGGTCTTGCCTGCGTCCAGACATTGTACGTCCATGTCTTCATCAAAGAAGCCGGGGTCATAGTCACTTTCTACCTCAGTGAGAATACCGGTACAGCTGTTATTAGAGGATTCAAAAACGGCTAGCTGAATATCAATGGCATCTTGAGAGCTAAAAGGAGTAGAGGTGGTGGCCGAAATGTCTACTGCATAAGGTCCTCCTGTGGCCGGAGTGGTAAAGCTGTACCATACGGTTTGGTCCGCATCAAAGTCATCTGGATTGGGGTCGCCAATGGCATCAGCACAAAGGTTGTGTTGGTTCGTGATGCTTTGTGGCCCGTTCGTAAAGGGATCTCCTAAGGGAATGGCATTACAGATGAGGTTGTTAGGCGCTACGGGAATAGGCGGTATTTCTGTAATGGTAATATCAAAATAGCCTTCTTCAGGGTCCAAGATGGCCAAATCTGCCCCATTGACTTGCACATAATAGATTTGCCCTGGGTTTAAGCAATAGACCTCTAGGTCCAAATCAAAGACAACCAAATCGTCGCCACTGTTCATTTCTCGCCAACTGCCCGTACAACTAGCCGCTTCCCAAACGGCGACTTGCAGATCAATAGGGTCTACGCCATTAAGAGGATCGTCTGAGCTGAGTTCTATTTCTACATTACCACTAGCGGGGGCCGTAAAGGTATACCAAACGGTCTGATTGGGGTTGAATGCCCCCGGATTGGGCTCTCCAGCTCCTGTTGCACAGAAGTTGTTTTGGCTGCCATGTTGTGGGCCTGGACTTGTTCCAATTTGTCCTCCTGTTGGATCGCCCAAATAGATGGCATTACAAGGATCGTCATTTGTTGCAGGAGGATCACGAGGATCGCCATAAACCTCTAGGTCAAAGATGCCTTCTTGAAGGTCGGGGTCAAAAAGGGCGCCCTCTCCATCTACCATCAAAAAGTAGGTTCTGCCTGGAGTAAGGCATTCTACTTCCATATCTTCATCCCAGAGCACTCCAATCCCTTCATGCTCACTCTGTATTTCGGTCAAGGGGTCGGTACAACTTTGGTTAGCGGCATCAAAGACAGCCAATTGTAGATCAATTTGGTCAGAGCCGAATAGACTTTGGTTCTCTGCCCGAATTTCTACCTTACCCGAAGGCGGGGCCACAAAGGTGTACCAAACCCCACGGTCATTTCCCCAGTTGTTGGGGATGGGCTCAAAGAGGTTGTCTGCACAGTAGTTGTTCTGATCGGTGAGTCCAACAGTGCCGCCAGGAGCAGGGGCCCCCAGGGCAATGGCATTACAAATTTCATCATTGGGCGCAGGCGGAATCCCGCCATCTCTTACTTCTAGGTCAAAGATACCATCTACATTTAGGGTAGAGCCATCTACCATGATATAGTAGATGCGACCAGCTTCTAGGCAGCGCACATCTAGTTCTTCTCCAAATCCCGTTGGATCATAATCGCTATCTATTTCGCTGAGGCTTCCTGTACAGTTGTTGGTCGAGCTGCTATAAAGGGCCAACTGAAGGTCTACCGCATCGGTCCCAAAAGGGGCGGGTTGGTCACTATTGGCCTCAATGATAACATGTCCAGAGGCGGGGGCTTCAAAGGAGAACCAAACACCCTGCTCATTGCTCCAGTTACCCGGAATGGGCTCGTTGGCATTGCTCGCACAGAGGTTTGATTGGCTGAGGGCGTTGGTTTGTACTTGCCCCCCAGTAGGAACGGGCCCCAGATGAGTGGCCGCACAAATGCTATCGGCTGATTGCTGTACGCCAAGGTCAAAGATTTCTAGGCCAAAGTAGCCTTGGCCGCCATCGGTAAAGGGGATGCCGCTATCTTCGCCATCTACCAAAAGGAAGTAGGTGGTATTGGGTTGTAGACATTCTACGCTCATTTCTTCATCATAGAGGGCACCTGCCCCCTGATAGTCTTCGGCCACTAGGCTAAGGGCGCCATTACAACTGCCATTAGAACTTTCATAAAGGGCCAATTGCAGGTCGATGCCATCCCCTAGGTTTTGGGGATCCGAGATGGCCTCAAAGCGGAGACTAGCACTGGGGTTGGGGCCGGTGGTAAACTGAAACCAAACGCCTTGTTCATTGGCATTGCCCCAGGGACTAGGTTCTAAGGTATTTGTTGCACAGAAGTTCCCGTAGTTGCTCAGTCCATTGTCTCCAATAGAGCTATTGCTATTGAGGGTCCCCAAATTGATGGCATTACAAATTTGGTCATAGGCTTGGCCCGCATTCACAAAGCTTCCCCTTGCCCGAATCGTAAAATCTACCTGCCCCCAACTGCTATTCCCACAACAGTTTGGAATGCTTAGGGTATAATTGAGGGAGCTACCCGGCGCTGGGGTAGCAAAGTTCTGACAAATCTGGGCCAAACAAGTTTGGTCCACCACACAGGCCGCCCCATCATCCTCAAAAGCTCTAAAACAGAGCTGAATATTGGCCGGATAGTCTGTTGCACAAATAAATTCTTCATCGTATTGGGTATTGGGGGCGTCGGTAAAGCAAGGGCCCGATTGGGGGTAGGTGGTCCACCCTTGGCTTTCTATATTGACGCGCCATTGGGGGTCTGGACTACCACCAAAAATCCCATCTGTACAACTGGTCCCAGCCGTTCCGGAGTTGATGATCACTTCTAGACGAACTTGGGCCTGCAAGCTACAGCTGTAGAGGAACAGAAGGCCAAATAGATAGATATGTCGCATATAGCTGTTTTTTGTCCAACAAAATTGAAGGCTAAAAATAAGAAATCCTTAGCAGTTCTTCACTAAACGTTTGTTTCCTGCCTGCTTGTTGCCAAGGACCCTGTTTTTTTGGGGCCTCCTGCCTGCGGCAGGCGCTACGTTTCGCAGCTCGCTGTTCGCTCGGCCCTGCGGCCTGACGGCCTTGGTCTGCGGCTTTGCCGCACTGCTGCACATCGCTAGGCCAAATGGAAGTCCTGCGCTTCGGCCATCCTTTGATAAAAATTTGAGGCTAGTCCAGGCATTTTTTAAAGGCATAGCTGTAGCTATGGCTGAGAAAAATAACGCAGAATAGCAGGAAATTAAAGCAAAGGATAGAAGTGGCAGGGCTTTCATTTGGCCTTTGCCGTTTGGCCTTCGGCCATGGCGGCTTCGCCGCTACCTGCAGCCTAAAGGCCGCAGCCATTCTTGTTGGGCCTTGGTCTTTCTTGCCGCAGCGGCTTAAAAGCCCCTGCTTTGTTTATGGAAAGGAGGTATTTTGTTTTCAGGTCCTGCGGCTTTTAAGCTGCAGCCAATGGCCGATGAATGGCAAAACTCCTTCTTAGTCGTCCTGAACTCTACGATATAGGTTGTCAAAGTCATTGAATACAGTCACTAAACTGTTCGTTATAGGTTCCTCTACTGCATAAGAGTCGTCCTGAACTCCATGCTATAGGTTGTAGAAGTGTATAATATACGTTAGCTAAGTGCATGATATACGTTAGGGAACTGTACAGTATAGGTTGTGGAACTACATAATATAGGTTGTAGGACCCCAAAATAGACGTCCTAGGACGTCTATTTTGGGGTATAGGAAGGTACCCAATGGGGTTAGGGGACGTACCTCATGGAGTTCGGAACGTCTCCTCTGGGGTTAGAGGACGTATCTCATGGAGTTCGGGACGTCCCTTATGGGGTTGGAGGACGTACCTCATGGAGTTCGGAACGTCTCTTATGGGGTTGGGGGACGTATCTCATGGAGTTCGGAACGTCCCTTATGGGGTTTTTGGACCTATACAATGCAGTTCCAGACGTCTATCAAGCAGTAGGAGCGCCCTAATTTGGGGTGCTAGACCGAGAGCTTAAGCTAAATAAGCAGCCTCTTCTGCTTTCTAAGCTAAAAAATGCGGTAGAGAACTGCTATTTTGGGGTTCTTGGACCTAATTTATACCTTAGAGAACCCCTATTTTGGGCTTGTGCAACCCCATCGCCCTAGTTTATTAGTCCCTCAACTTTTTCTTGGGGGTTTTGAAAAAGGAGAGGTAAAGAAAGGGTCTTTTAGTGGCTGGGTAGTTTTGCGCCCATGGGCTAAAGCCCATGGTTGTAGACTGAGCAAAGAGCGGGCTAAAGCCCTTCTTTGCTATAAATGATATGGGCCGATGGTTTCAACCTTCGGCCATGGCGGCTTTGCCGCTATCTGCAGCCTAAAGGCCGCAGCCATTCTTGTTGGGCCATCATCTTTCTTGCCGCAGCGGCTTAAAAGCCCCTGCTTTGTTTATGGAAAGAAGGTATTATGTTTTCAGGTCCTGCGGCTTTTAAGCTGCAGGCCAATTGTTGGTCAGGAGCGGGCTCTGCTGTACCTAAATTGGCTGCTGGTTTCAACCTGCAGCCACGGCTAGCAGGCGGCGAAGCCGCCGCAAAGGAGCGAAGCGACTTGGCCTAGGGGCCTGAAAGGGTGGCCGCAGGCCAGACCGAGCCGCTGAAAGCGGCGAAGGGCCGAGCAGACCTGCGAGCCCTGAAAGGGCCCGGCCGCCGCAGGCGGCAGGCCCCAAAAAATCTAAACTCTAAGTAGGAAGAAGAAGGAAAAACACAAATAAAATGATGAAGAAATTAACAGGAATAGCGCTCTCAATAATGTTCCTTTGGGGCTGTGAAAATAGTCCGTTAAAGGATACGAAAAGCGCAAGCTCTTTAGATGAAGAGCAAAGATTGCCAAAGGAGTTGGAGGAAAATATGCTAAAGGTTGGAGAACTAATTCCATTAAGCGAAAAAGACTATGCAGATAGTATTGTGTATCGAGAAGGGATTCGCCTAAAAGAATATGCTTATATTATAGAGTCAACGGTCTTAAAAGATAGTGTGTTGGATGATCAGGATTTTATTCCGCCAGTAGTAGGACAAAGAGCTATTATTATGTATAAGGATAGTGTTTTAGGCATTAAGTATTCTCCTTCAATTATGAAAGAAGTAGAGTTGAAAACGGGCAAAGGTTTAATGTTGGATGCAGTGATTCATGTTATAGGTATTTTTCCAGGAGAAAAGGGAACTTTGTTTTATGCTTCAGGTGGTGGTACTCGATTGTGCAGAGATTGTAATCAATTGCGTCTCATCTATTCTTTAGAGGGGGAAGAGATCTATTGCCTTTATCAGGGGCCTTATGAGGATACCGCAATTATTCGTAAAGGTAATTATGAAGCTATTATAGACAGTTATCAAGTTGATAATAATTATGAAAGAGACGATGTCTATCTGAATAAAATATTTGATATTCCACTGGTTGATTTAAAATAGTTTATAGTTATAGGCCTCCTGCCTTTTTTTTGGGGGCTTTCTTCTTCGGCGGTTAATCTTATAACTCTTTAGGAGTCATCTTTAAAATTTTGCTTATCAGAGAGTTGTGTGAGCAGGCCTGCAGGAGCAGTAAAAGATAAATAATATGAAATTTAGAAGATGGGGCCAAAATAGTAGCTCATTCTGGAGCGTTTTAATTTGCCTTTTAAGTGTTATGTTTTTTTTCGCCTCTTTTAGAGGGAATGAAGGGAAAAAGGTAATCCGTCTAGAGGGTTTTAGTTATAGATATATTCCATATTCCATCCATGTGGATACAAAAAGTAAATTAGATATTGTTGCTGATTCTACTTTTTATTGGATTGGGAAGAAAAGAACAGCAGAAAATGTAAGTTACATCCCTTTTCATCTAAAAGGATATGGGGTTCAACGCAAGAAATTAAGGATAGAGGATTCTGATTTTGCTTTTGAATTATCTCTACGGCCAAAAGATCCAGCTGTCACACTTTCTGTTCTCGGGAAAAAATCTGGGGATGAAGTAAAAAGAGATGATTTGCTTATTGATAAGGCAGATCTTGATGCAGCGCTTATAAATTACAATATTGATCTTCGTTTCAAAGTTCTTGGATTTGACCTTGCTATTGTGAATGAAAATGAGCAAATTTTGCTCCCTTCTAAAGGAGCAAAATTTAGTGAAGCACAGAAAAAGGCACTTAAAGAGTTGAATCAGAGCACATTTATTCTGCTAAAGAATATTCAGGTACAAGCACCTACTGGTCATCCTTTTACAGTAAGTCCTTTTTCTCTATTTGTATCATTATGAATTAGGTGTTCGCTTGTTTATGATAGCTCATTTTTGTTGCTCTGGGTTTTCGCCTAGATATATACTGGTGCAGTTGTCTTCTTTAGGTATTACTAGATAGTGGAGTCGAGCTCCACGCACTGTAACCTTATTCTACATTCTACCTTTTAAAGGAGTCTAGTTATCTTAGCGGCCCCTCTTGGGGGCAAACATATTTGTATTGACATCTTGAGGTAAAGATTATATCAAGATGAAAAATTATCGGCATGTTGAAAATCAGGTTGTTAGTAATGGGGCTTTTTGTAATATTTTCTTGTAAAACAAGGCAAGTGGATCAATATGATAGTTTGAAAAAGGATAAAATAAAATTAGAGTGTTATAGGTTGCTTTATAAATACTACGAATTTGATAAAAAAGACAGAGCGTATAAGTTTTGTGGTATAGATAAAAGCATGAAAAACTCTAGTTTAAATAATCTTAGTGATGATTTACCCCCATGCGACTGTGTAGAATCAGTATTGGAATGTGATATTGAAATAGAGGATTTTGACAAAAATGCAACTGAACATGGGTTCCTAAGTGAAGACATCAAATATGCTACATTTAGAGTGAAAATGGGGAATAAAGAGGTCGTCTTAGCAGATCAGAATGGAAGAGTAAAACCAGATGTTTATTTTTATGGAATTATTTACTCTTTTGATAATGAGGAGATTATTGTTAAGGGGATGCTTCTTGACCGGGTTGTATCTGACCCCTTTGATTATTCTGAGAGGTTTAATGATGAATTTAAAAAAGCAATGAATATTAAGTCAGCTAGCTAGGGTATTCATCTTCAGGCCAGTAGCCCTATCTATATTGATTTGTTCTTGGGGCCTCCCGCCTTTGGCGGGCGGTTACTCCCTTTGGTCGTCGAAGACGGACTAAAGGGTGTAGCCTGCCCAAAAAAGCAACCATTAGTTATAGAAAATAATTATCTTAAAGAACAAAAACTAAAAGGATGCGAAAAAGTAAATTCACGGAAAAGCAGAAGTTATCAATTTTAGCTGAGCACGACAGCGGCCTTAGCGTGGCAGATTTGTGTAGAAAGCACCAAATAAGCCCAGCCACTTTCTATAAATGGAAAAGATCCAAAGAGCAAGAAGTTGACGATAAAGAGCGTTTAATCAAGGAATTAGAGGCCCAAAATACTCGTTTAAAAAAGATGTATGCAGACTTAAGCATGAATTATGAAATTTTAGAAGAGGGCTATGTAATGGCAAAAAAGCACTTAACCCCAAAAGACAAGAAAGAGTCATAGACGAGCTGTCCAAGAAGTACAGTGTGCGTCGAATCTGTGTCGTTTTGGGGTTTCGTCGTCAAACATACTATAAACGAAAGTCAGGTCATCGGCCAGAAGTAGTCGATGATCAAATCGCTAAATTACTGCATGAAGTCACGAAATAATATTTAGCTTGGGGCTTTTGGAAGGTTTTTCATTACATTAGAAATCAAGGTGTTATCTTCAATCATAAGAAGGTGTATAGAATCTGGAAGAGAGAAAAATTAATACTTAAGACAGCGCCCAAAGCGTCAGCGTATTCGCCGAAAATTTGAACCTATCTCTTTGCCCAAGGAGGTAAATAAGGGTTGGTCTATGGATTTTTTAAGCGATTGGGTCATGAGCTCAGATAAGAAATCGGTCCGAATTATCAACATTATGGATGAGACCTCAAGGCGAGCTTTGTGGACAGAAGCCCATCAAAGTATCTCTGCAAAAAAGCTTACTGATGTACTTGATAAAGTACTGGATTACAGAGGTAAACCTGACTATATTCGTTGCGATAATGGGCCAGAATTCATCTCTAAAAAGTTAGCTGCTTGGGCCCAAAAACATGATATTGAATTAAAGTTCATCCAGCCAGGAAAACCTACCCAAAATGCATTTATTGAGCGATTAAATAAAACTTTGAGAACAGAGTGTTTAAACTTATCTTGGTTCCACTCTTTAGAAGAACTAAATGAGGAAATTCAAAATTGGTTTCAGCACTACAATTTTAATCGTCCCCACCAAAGTCTGGGAAATATTAGCCCATATGACTTTGAAAGGACGATGTTAGATGTATAGTATTTTTTGGTTGCACCTTACGGGTAGGCTACAAGGGCTTGTTGTGGCCGTTTGGCCTTCGGCCATGGCGGCTTTGCCGCCCGTTATTCATCGCCTAGGGACAAGCCCCTAGGCTAACCTAATGGAGTCAGCCCTAAAGGGCCTCAAATGATGATTTACGGCTTTGCTCTGTTGTGATTGCAGAGAAGGGCCACATCCAAAGGCCCTCGCAGAGGGCTGTCTGAAAAAACTAGCCTAGGGGCTTGTCCCTAGGCGCAGGAAAGGGCAGACACAAGATTTTAATATTAGTCCCTCAACTTTTTCTTGGGGGTGGAAAAGGAGAGATAAAGAAAGGGTCTTTTAGTGGTTGGGCAGTTTTGGCCCCATGGGCTGAAGCCCATGCTTGTAGACTGAGCAAACTGGCGGGCTAAAGCCCTTGTTTGCTATAAAAATGGAAAAATTAGCTTCAAGAAAAACAACAACCGTCCAACCACAACCGCAAAGAAAAATCCCCTCGAATGAGGGGATGACAATTTTTTCAATAGCCTAGGGCCTTGGCCCTAGGGGTGGCCGAAGGCCAAATTGGCCTAGGGGCCTGCAAGGGGGCCGCGCAGCGGCAGACCAAGGGCGAAGCCCGCAGGGCCGAGCAGACCTGCGAGCCCTGCAAGGGCCCGGCCGCCGCAGGTGGCAGGCCCCAAAAAAAGAATAAAGATATTTACTGATACCGCACAGCTATTTTGAGAAAATAGAAGTTGGAACTATGAATTTAGATATGAAATCAATGTTTATGTATTATGCTATAATAATTATATTTATCTTGGCAGCGAGTAATTTATATGCTCAAGAAGATAGCTGTTTTATCGAAAATTACAAGAAAAATCCTGAACATGCAGAGATGTTTGGGTTTGAGAACAGGGCTGTTTTTATCCTTGAATTAGGCCATCTGCTTAAGTGCGATAAAAAAGTTAAAAAGGAGTTGAGTGAAGACTTAAAGGGGGGAATTAGGTTAAAAGTTTTTTTAAATAAGTCCTTAACAGAAGTAGATTCTGTGCAAGTTCATGGTCTAAGACTTAGCCCTAAAAAGTTAAGGCGCTTATTGAGACGAATGCGGAAAAAAGCAAAAATTATAAGGACTTGTTTGGCTGTTAATTATTATGCAACAGAAGCAAATCCGCCATCTATGAATATCACAACAACCAAAAGTATTGTTCTCGTTTTTGCGAAATAGCTATTAGGTACTGCAGCGGCTGAAGGCAGCTGATATTTAGGGACTAAAAGATATGTTATGAAGCTTGTTTACTTGTTGGCAGGAGTTTTTATTTTTAATTCATGTCAATTATTGAGGTTAGAGAAAAGAGAGGCAACAGCAGAGCCCGTGGAGCAGTTCTATTTTCCGTCTGGTGACGGAAAATGGGGGGTATATGGGTTCCCAGATATAGAGAATTGTTATTCTTTTGAGATAAATGAAGAAGATAGCTTTAGGTTCGTAGTAGATAGTCTTCTATTCAAAGGGCAAAGGTCTGGATCTAAAATCCACTTTGAATTGGGTGACTCTTTAGCTAGTTATTATATCAAGGGGCAGTTTCAGATTCCTACTGAATATGTACTAAAACCTCAAAAAAATAAGACTGGAGAGCGAAGCAATAGCTGGATTATCGAAAGAATTCCATTGCGTATAGGGCATTGGTACTATAGTCGTGATGGAGAAAGATCTTTGGGTTACTATCATAGCACTAAGGTATCGGCAGATTCACTTGCAAAGGATGAGCATTATATTAACTTAGTCGGAAAGTTAGAAAAAACAGCATTATTAGGACTACCAGTAAAATTTAAATCGCCTCATAGATCCCATCTACAAATTGTGGAGGGAGATAGCTTTAATTTAAAAGTGGATACATTTGCTTTTCAAGGTTTCTTGCAAGCTGATACTTTATACTTCGAATTTGGGGAAGAAAACCAAGATGGATACATAAAAGGACAGTTTTGTATATCGTCAAAAAGTTATCCTGCACCAAACTATAGGATACTAGATCCAGGTAAAGACTTAGAATTTGATTTAGCAATTCCAGAACCTAAAAATAAATTTTATTGGAATCCTAAAAAATCAATAAACTATCATATTAGTTATGCTTGTCAAAAAGAAAAATGGGCGTTAAGAGTTGGTAAATGGGAGTATTTGGAAAAGGGAGAACGGATTTTTATTGACTATCCAGCTCTGCAGTGATCTTAAGTTGCAGCCATTATAAAATGCTAGTAGTGGCCTAAGTTGAACTGTTTTTAGGTCTATTTAATCAAAAGCAGCGAGTATGATTCTATTTATAGAAATAGTTACCTTACTTATTTTACTTGCAGGGAATATCCTTTACCTTAAGCGAGGTCGAGCTAGAAGTACGCCCAAAGTCGTATTTTGGGGCATAGAAATAGAAAGAATAGATGCATTGGGTTTTCTAATAATGTCACTGTTGCAATTAGACTTTTTAAATCAATTTTTGGATTTATTGATTCTACTTGCCGTTTTATTTTTTGTAGTTACCCATCTGCGGATAAAGCAAGTAATTAAAAACAAAGAAGGAAGCTGATGAGAGGATATTGGCTATTTATTGTTTTCGTCTGCAGCCTGGCTTGTCAATCGAGACAGCCTAATGAAAAGGCAAGCGAAAAAGCTTTTTCCTACCGCTCTATTTCAGAAGGAAATCTGATTATCTATATGGTAGAGGAGGCCAACAATATTTCTATAGCAGCTATTTTAGATCGCATCGAAAGAGAGAGTGGAATCTCTGAAGTGGAAGCGGATAGTCGTTTTTTAAGAGCGTTTGATCTGGCCAATATGGGAGCTGTTGAGCTCTATGAGTTGAATCTGAAGCAAGAAGGAAGGCCTCGCATAGCGCCTACTAAGTATTATTGTCTACGGTCTAAGCGGCTAAATAAGCTCTTTTATATCCCTCTAGAGAAATATTTTCTGCTTAAACTTAATCCCTCAACAGATACTTATGTATTTAGCGGCATAGACCAAGGAGGTAAAAGAGCCTACTATACTATATTCGGCTTTGATGCTATTTCTGGGATGCCTAAACTCAAATGGTCCTCCCTTAGACATTGTGAAATACCTGTTTTTATACGGACTCCAGACAGCTACTGCCAGCGTTATCTAAATGATAGCTTAGCCTTTAAAAATGAGGATGTTAATGGCGATGGGTATTTAGATGTGGTATTTGAGGGGCTCAGGAAGAGTAGCTGTATGGACAAAAATAGGAAGGAACAAGAGATTAAGTTTAGTATTCTAATGAAGCCAGATCTCGAAAAATTAGAGTTGATTTTATCGGATGAAAGCATCTGTGATATGGATTGGAATATGAACTAGTTCTTGGGGCCTCCCGCCTTTGGCGGGCGGTTACTCCCGTTGGTCGTCGAACTGCGAACTTTGGCGGGCGGTTACTCCCGTTGGTCGTCGAACTGCGAACTAAAGTTCTTGTTGTCGTTCGGCAGCTCGCTGCTCGCTCGGCCCTGCGCAAAAAACAAGTTTTTGCTTGGTCTGCGGCTTTGCCGCACTGCCTACCATCGCTAGGCCGCTCAACTGTCTTTTTTCTTTTAGCTTTCTTCTTTGGCAGCTGGGCGGTTTTGGCCCCATGGGCTGAAGCCCATGGTTCTGGGTCTGAGCAAACTGGCGGGCTAAAGCCCTTGTTTGCTATAAAAATGGAAAAATTAGCTTCAAGAAAAACAACAACCGTCCAACCACAACCGCAAAGAAAAATCCCCTCGAATGAGGGGATGACAATTTTTTCAATAGCCTAGGGCCTTGGCCCTAGGGGTGGCCGAAGGCCAAATTGGCCTAGGGGCCTGAAAGGGGGCCGCGCAGCGGCAGACCAAGGGCGAAGCCCGCAGGGCCGAGCAAACCTGCGAGCCCTGCAAGGGCCCGGCCGCCGCAGGCGGCAGGCCCCAAAAAAATATATCTAGGCTCTTTTTGAGAAGGAGTCTTGTCGCATTATTTTTTGAGGATAAGCAGGCGCCAAAGGGGGAGCGTTTATCATCTAGGGGGAAAAGGGGGCGCTCTGGGAAATTCAGAATACTATAAAATAGATGAATGTTTAGAACTGTTATTGGGCTGTTATTTTTAGCCATAACCCTTAATGCTCAAGATTTAAGCACTAAAACTTTTTCGGAACAGTTGTCGGATTTAAAGTTAAGCAATATTAAGTCTGGACTTTTAATGACTGCTAGTCGAAATGACACGCTTTCTGCCTTATTTTACAACTCAACATTTAATGAGTTGCATAAGGTTGATTTGGCCTCTTTAGTCAATCCTGAGCAGAATATGTTTTATGTAACTTCAGGCCAAGCTTACTTAAATATGAGGGCTGGTTTCCTGAGCTCAAAGCTGCTCACTACTTATGAATTAGGAGATACTGGGGAGCTCATATACCTTATTATGCAAAAACAATATCATTACCACGATAGTCAGGAGAATGCTTGTGAATTGAGTAGGATTTTATATTACTCGGATCGTCGTGGAGTATTTAAAATAGAAGATTTAGAAACAAAAAATATAGAAGATTGCAAGGCATTAAAATGGTTGTATTTAGCTGGAGATTTTCACAGCAGGCTTTAATGCGAGTTTTAGCACTACTTACTTTTTTCGTTTTGCCTTTTTGGGCAAAAGGGCAGGGGGGAGATAGTTTATTGATGCAAGCTAAATTATTAACGGTTTCTGCATATCGTCAGCTTCCAAAAGATAGTCTTTTAGCGTTGTTGCAGCAGCAGCCTGCGGAGATTTATAAGGCGAAGAAATTAAAGGGCTTTTATTTGATTAAAATTAATTCGAAGCAAGCGGCGGATAGTTATAATTCCTGTGTTTTTTATTTGGTGTATGAAGAGCGGCGGCGGCAATTTTATCGAATAGCAGGTTTTGATCAGCGAGAATATTTAGCCTTTAGAAGGCGAGTTCGAGGGCGGCGTTTATTTTGGGGCGAGAAAGCGATTCGTAGAGATTTTTCGGGGCATTTTCCAAGAAGGCAGAGCCGGAGGGTAAATTGTGCGGAGGAGATGGAAAAAGAAATAAAAGTATATTAGTTATGTGGAGATTTGTGATTTACTTTTTCTTTTTGTGGCCAGCCGCTTTATTGGCTCAGGATAGTTTGTCTAATACGTACTTTAAGGCCAAATTACTTTGCTTGGGCTCTACTGCTTATGCCTCTTATGCAGATGGCATTGCGGCATTAGATGCTGCTAATATGCAGTGCTTGAGGGGCCCTAAATTTCCCTCTTTTTTGTTGTTTCGCATTCAATTGCAAGACGCTGCAGCTCCTCATTATGTAGCCTATGACAAAAAACGAGATCTCTTTTTGAAAGTAGCAGGATTTAAGAAAAATCAGGGAATTGTTTTCTTTAAAGTTTTGGAAAGAGATCAGCCTATTATGTTAGAAATAAAGGCATTGGAAACTTATTTTGGCCTAACTCAACAAGATTTTAGCGCCAAAGACTGGAGGTATTTGAGGCGAATAGGGTTTTCTGAAAAAGAACGTACTTTTGTTGAGCTTGATTTGGAGTAGTTGGGGGGCTAAAATCCTCAATCTGACCTACTAAAACGATAACCTAATGCAAAACACAATCAAAATTACAAGCTTGAACTCAACTGTTTTAGAAATTGAGTTATTAGATATATTGTCTAATATAGATACTCCTGAGAAGTATAAATGGTCTATTTTGTGGCTGGAAGCCATGGCAAAAGATGAAGATTTCCCTATGCTGGATTTTGAAAAGAAGGTTAATGAATCTAAAAATGGGCAGTTCACTTCATCGCAAAACCTTATTGAATTAGGAGAAGCATGCACACAAATTATAGAGATTTTGCTGATAGCCGATATGGACAGAAATAAATTGAAGAGATACGAAAGTGATTCTGAAATGAAAAAATCATGTCAATATTGTATTGAGTTGGTCGATTCATCTTTCTGGGAGATTACATCAAAAGACGAAAACTTCTTGCTTAAATTAAGGGCAAAGTTTGATTTAGTACGGAGCAGCTAGGCAAAACGATTAGGAAATTAAATTAAATATGAAAGATCTAGAACATCCATTATTAGCGCCCTTTGCTACTGATTTTAGCTTAGTGGAGGAGGCTAGAGGAAAGGGAATAATTGAATATTTCCACTTAGCTCAAATTAAAAATTATCAGGCTACCTCTTATCTAGGAAATATCGCTTGGGATACTTTTGAGACAGCCTACAACCTTGAATGGGATATACTAGATGTAGACGATATTACTGCTCGTTTGAAAAAATCGCTTTTGTCTGAACATGAGGAGGTATTTTTACAATTGAGATACGGTAAGCCTATCTTGAAAATATCCACAAGTTCATTTATAGCACATTGGGATGAGATATTATATCAGTCGCTAGAAGGATTTCCACTGGCTACAGCAGATGGAACACTGTTTTTAGAGTGGTTAAATAATCCTAAATCGATATACTCTAACTTCTTAATCTAATATGGGGCCTCCCGCCTTCGGCGGGCGGTTACTCCCTTTGGTCGTCGAACTGCGGCTTTCAGCCTTGTTGTGGCCAGTCGCTTCGCTCCTTCTAGCTGGGGGAATTTAGTACTTTAGCTTTTTCTTAGGAGGGAGGAGCTATAACAGGCTTAATATCATACTCTTGTCTTACAAGTACTCAAAAAAAAACCTATGCAAATTTTTTCAATTTGGTTAAAGTTGCTCTTAATGACTATATTGGTTTTTGCCTTTATTTTATTTGTGTCATTATTCATGAAGCCATCTTTTTCTCCAATTTATTCTTATTACTTAGGTGAGGAAGTATATGGAGTTGTGGTTTTAAAGGAGTTAGACAGTTTGCAACTAAGTTTTTCGATAGATAATGATCCATTTATTTATACAAAGAATGATTTAGGAGAGGATTGTCCACCACTTCAGCCAGGAGATGAAGTTTTAATGTACGTATCTACTGTGAATAAATCGCCTTATGTGCCAATATTGGGCGATTTTATTTATTTGAGAAGGTTTTGGATTAACGTTTTGGCAACTAGTTTTGCGCCAATGGTTTTATTTACAATATTTCTTTTTAGATCTCTGATATTAAATGCTTTAAATAAAGAAAAGGAGAACTAAAAGCCCTCTATATTTGACGAATTTTATGATTTTCTGGGGCCTCCCGCCTTCGGCGGGCGCTACGTTCGGCAGCTCGCTGCTCGCTCGGCCCTGCGCAGGCTTCGCCCGCTGGGTCTGGCCTTCGGCCACCCCTGCACATCGCTAGGCCTGCGGCCCTACGGGCCTGTAGGTTGAAACCTACAGCCAATTAACGAATGCATTTTTGTGTTCAATGGAGGGTTGAAACCCTCCAGAAATAAACATTTTTCAGTCCGTGCTTTATTCTTCAGCGGTTGGGCAGTTTTGGGCCCATGGGCTGAAGCCCATGGTTGCTGGGCTATGCAAACTGGCGGGCTAAAGCCCTTGTTTGCTGGAAAATGGAAAAAAATAGCTCCAAGAAAAAAATAACCCTTGTTCAAAGCGGTAGAGGATTTTAATCCTCTCCGCACTATAGATGTAGAATGGGGTTGTTGTATGGCTGCTGGTTTCAACCTGCAGCCACAGCTAGCAGGCGGCGAAGCCGCCGCAAAGGAGCGAAGCGACTTGGCCTAGGGGCCTGCAAGGGGGCCGCGCAGCGGCAGACCAAGGGCGAAGCCCGCAGGGCCGAGCAGACCTGCGAGCCCTGCAAGGGCCCGGCCGCCGCAGGCGGCAGGCCCCAAAAAAAAAGGTCCAAGACAGCAGTCTCGGACCAGATAGTTAGTGTAGTTAGGAAAGTTGTATGGCCTTAATCATTTTTGTGGATATGCACATCCATTTGAGGGTAAGGGATATTGAGGCCCTCTTCATTAAAGCGATTGTAGATCTTTTCATTCATATCAAAGGTTACGCCCCAGTAATCAGAAGATTTGACCCAAAGGCGAACCGTGAAATTGATCGAGCTATCGGCTAGTTCAGCTAGGGCGATAAAGGGGGGAGCGGGCTCTTGGAGGATGCGCTTATCTTGGGCGATAATATCGTTGAGGACGGCTCTAGTTTTTTGGGTGCTATCTCCATAGCCTACGCCTACGGTAAGGTCTACGCGGCGGTAAGGTTCTGTAGAGAAGTTGGTCATAGAGGCATTAGAGAGGCCGCCATTTGGGATGATAATTGTCTGGTTGTCAGGCGTTTTGAGGATCGTATTAAAGATTTGGATCTCTTTGACCACACCGGTAAAGCCTTGGGCTTGGATAACGTCTCCGACCTTAAAGGGTTTGATGATGAGGATAATTACCCCACCTGCAAAGTTTTGCAGGGTACCCGATAGGGCCATACCTACGGCAAGTCCAGCTGCACCGAGGATAGCGATAAAAGAGGTCATTTGGATGCCTAGTACATTAAAGATACTGAGGACCAAAAGCACCTTGAGGGTCATATTGGTGAGCGAGACGAGAAAAGGGCGTAGGGAGTCGTCGATTTTTTGTTTCTCTAGCATTTTGGCCAACATCTTGGTGGCCTTACCAATAATCCAGAAGCCTACAAAGGCGATTACTGCAGCTCCAAAAATCTTTGGGCTATAGGTAATTGCTAGTTCGGTAACTAGTTTGATAATTTCTTCAATATTCATCATGGAATTTAAAATTAAGAATAAAAGGGTTAGTAAATGGTGTAATTGGTTGCAAGATAAAATAATAAATTGGAGTAACTTTCCCAAAAGGCAAAATAGAGAGGGGCATCTTTGCCGTAGGTCACAGAAAAGCTTAAAAAAACTTTTAGACGGGCTTTTTTTGTAAGCCAGAGCTGATTCTCTATTTTAGCCGCATTGCTTACATGTTGAACAGAGCTTGCTTTGTTCTTATATAAAAACACAGCTAATATGGCCAATGCTTTTTTCAAGATTCCGACACCTAAGAATGAGCCGGTAAAAGCCTATCGCAAGGGCAGTCCGGAGCGGGCATCACTCAAAGCCGAACTGGCGAGATTGAAGGGGCAGGAATTAGAAATTCCTATGATTATAGGGGGAAAAGAGGTGCGCACCGGCAATTTGGTGAGCATTCATCCTCCGCATGAGCTTAAACATACATTGGGGCACTACCATAAGGGAGGGGCCAAAGAGGTAAATATGGCTATTGATGCGGCTTTGGCGGCAAGAAGTAGCTGGGAGAACACGCCCTGGCAAGAGCGGGCGGCGGTATTTCTTCGTGCGGCAGAATTGTTGGCGGGTCCTTATCGGGATCGGATGAATGCGGCTACGATGTTGGCGCAATCGAAGAATGTTTTTCAGGCAGAGATTGATGCAGCCTGCGAGATGGTAGACTTTTTCCGTTTTAATGCGGCTTATTTGGAGCAGGTATATAGCGACCAGCCCAATTCGGCTGCGGGGATTTGGAACCGTTTGGAGCATCGTCCTTTAGAGGGCTTTGTCTTTGCGGTCACGCCCTTTAACTTTACCTCTATTTGTGCCAACTTATGTGCAGCTCCTGCCCAGATGGGGAATGTAGTGGTTTGGAAACCTTCTGATACACAGATTTACTCGGCCAAAGTGATTATGGACCTCTTTATGGAGGCGGGACTTCCTGCTGGGGTGGTCAATATGGTCTTTGCCGATGGTCCTGTAGCGGGAGAGGTGTGCTTTAAGCATCCGGAGCTCTCTGGCTTACACTTTACGGGCAGCACCAAGACCTTTCAGTATATGTGGAAGACCATTGGGGAGAACATTCATAACTATCGTTCTTATCCTCGTATTGTTGGGGAGACCGGCGGAAAGGATTATGTTTTGGCCTATAAAGATGCCAAAGCCGATCAGGTGGCTACGGCCCTTTTGCGTGGTGCCTTTGAGTATCAGGGACAGAAGTGTTCGGCAGCATCGAGAGCGTATATTCCGCAGAGCTTGTGGCCTGCAGTAGAAGAGAAGCTAGTTGCTGATCTGAAGACTGTAAAAATGGGTACTGTAGAAGATTTCAGTAACTTTGTCAATGCTGTAATTGATGAGCGGGCCTATGATAAAATCACGGCTTATATTGAGCAAGCCAAAAAAGATGAGGGCGCAGAAATCATTGCTGGGGGCAATCATTCTAAGGAAGAAGGCTACTTTATTGAGCCTACCGTAATTGTGGTTAAAGATCCTCATTATGTGACCATGAAAGAAGAGCTTTTTGGTCCAGTAATGACTATCTTTGTCTATGAAGATGAGGAATTGGATGCCACTATTGAGGCCTTGGATACCGCTTCTCCTTATGCTTTGACTGGGGCTATCTTTGCTACAGATCGTTTGGTGATTAACGAATTAATTGAAAAGCTTCGCCACACAGCAGGTAATTTCTATGTAAATGACAAGCCCACAGGAGCCGTTGTTGGTCAGCAGCCCTTTGGCGGCGGTCGTGCATCGGGAACCAATGACAAGGCGGGTTCTTACCTCAACTTGTTGCGTTGGGTTTCTCCACGTACGATTAAAGAGACCTTTGTTTCTCCTACAGACTACCGTTATCCTTTCTTGGAAGAGTAGGCTAAAGGCTTAGCCAAATAAATTATGGCCCACTACAACGCTTTGTAGTGGGCCTTTTTTGTACGCAGACTGCTAAATTATAACTCTTGTTTTAGCTGATTTCATATATTAATAAGCTATACCTCAGTCTAAATTAAAATAGCTTCTGTATATTTGTTTCGCAAAATTTAACAGTAGCGAAAAAAAAGACAAATTAGCCTAATGAAAATCAAACTTTATATTGCTCAATCATTGGATGGTTATATTGCTGGCCCTAATGGGGAGTTAGACTGGTTGGAGGAGCTGCCTAACCCCAAGGGAGAAGATTTTGGCTATACGGACTTTTACGACAGCATTGACCTTTTATTGATGGGCCAAAACACCTATGCGGCTATTTGTTCGTTTGGGATAGACTGGCCTTATCAGGGGAAGCCAACCTTTGTATTTAGTCGGGCCGAGGAACTTTCTTCTGCTCAGCCAGACTGTCGACATTTAAATACCCTAGATGCTCCCACTATAGCTAGTTTGAAGCAGCTTAGTAAAAAGGGTATTTGGTTAGTGGGGGGCGGCGCCTTGATTCGAGAGTTTTTGCGTTTAGGCGCTATTGATGAAATGATCATTTCTATTATTCCTCGTTTGTTGGGGGAGGGGATTCCTTTATTTCCGGCTACTTATCCGGCTATGGACTGGCAGTTGGAGAAAACAGAAACTTTTGCCAATGGAATAGTCAACTTACACTACACTAAAGTGTAATTGATCACAGAAATATAGGCGCTATGGGGCCTATTTTTAATAAACAACTAATTTTTACTATTTAACTTAACTTTGAGTATGAAACAGCTTTTACCTCTGCTGCTTTTTTGCAGCCTGAGTTTTGGTTTATGGGCCAACAACCTACAGATTAGCAATGTGACCTTGACTAATGACTCCACTTTGACCTTCAGCATTAGCTGGGAGAATAGCTGGCGCTTGGATGGAACGCCTCCTTATAACCATGATGCCGTTTGGCTTTTTGTAAAGAAGCGAGACTGTGCTTCTAGTCAGTGGAGTCATGCCGATTTGAGTGCCACTGTAGGAGATCATAGTACTGGCAGTCCCTTAGAGGCCTATGTAGATGGCAAGGACAGCAGTTCGGTGGCCAAAGGAATTTTTGTTCGTCGCAAAACCGATGGCGTAGGCAACATTAGTAGTGTAAGTGTTTCTTTGCGCATGGTGGGCTTGGTTCCGGGGCAGTTTGATTTCCGTGTATTTGGTATTGAGATGGTCAATATTCCGGAGGGGGCCTTTTACCTAGGAGATGGGGGGAGTTCTGGTTCTTCTTTTAGAGAGGGAGCAGCGACAACACCTTATCAAGTGACATCTGAGGGGGCTATTGCTTATGGGAACACTGCGGGGAAGTTGTATGCTGCATCTAGAGCTTTAACTGCGACTATTGCGGCAGATTTTCCTAAAGGATTTGCAGAGGTATACTGCATGAAGTATGAGATTTCTCAGGGGCAGTATGTCGATTTTGTGAACTCTTTGCAGTCGGATCAAGGGAATACACGTCGAATTACAGGGACGGTAGCTAGCCGCAATAATATCACTGGTAACTGGCCCGTAATACAGGCGAATACCCCTCATAGAGCAATGGCTAATTTGGGTTGGGCAGATTTGTTGGCTTATTTGGATTGGGCGGCTTTGCGTCCCATGACTGAATTTGAGTATGAAAAAATTTGCCGTGGTCCTGTTACTCCTGTTGCTGGAGAATATGCTTGGGGAACGGCATTAGTTACCGATGCTAATACCTTAGTTACTGATGGAACGGCAACAGAAACAGCCTCTAATGCGGTAACTCCAGGGGCTGGCCTTTGTAATTATAATAATAACACGGTTCTAGGTCCTATGCGTTGTGGTTATGCCGCCAAGCCAGGTACTAGTCGTCAGCAGGCGGGAGCTACTTATTATGGCGTAATGGATATGTCGGGTAATGTTTGTGAGCAGGTAGTACACTCATATAGTGATGGAAAAGACTATAAGGGAGAGCCTGGTGATGGAGAAATTTCTACTACTCCTAATGCAGGACATGCCAATCAGGCCTCTTGGCCTCGTCCAGAGGCAGCTATATCTACAAGTTCGGCTCCTGGTCGAATGCTTCGCGGAGGTAGTTATTATATGACTCTTGTTTACTTGCGTGTTTCTGAGCGTTATTATGGAACTACTTATGCTGATGATGGTACTCGTGCAAATTATGTTGGAGGCCGTGGCGTCCGTTAAAAAACTTATTCCTTATGCGATATATTTATCTCTTTTTATGTTGCTTCCCTTTTGTGCTTTATGGGCAATTTGTTGGGGGCAGCGGTTCTGGGGTAGACAGTTCGGGAATAGGTGGATTTGCTTGTAGTAGTTTTACGAGTTCATCGGTAAATGGAGGTTCTGGGCATGCGCAGGCAATGCTGGCTGCGGCAATCAACTGTATTCAGTTTACAGGAGATAGTCTTTCTGGCCAATCCAATGCCTTTATGCCTGCTGCGGTCAACTGTTTACAATTTTCTGGTGAACGAGCTTCTGGAGCGCAGTATGCTTATTTGGACGATAGTTTATCTTGTCCTCAGTTTTTGGCCTCGGCCGCTGGGGGAAGTGGAACTTACAGTCGTTCTTATGCTGATGACCAAGGAGCTTGTGCGGTGATTACCTTACCTATTGAGGGATCTCCGCTTTATGCCGAGAAGGAGGGCCGAAAGGGCCGTTTGCATTGGCAAACCTTTGCCGAAATTGGTTGTGAGGGTTTTGAAATTCAGAAGAGCCGAGATGGCTTGAATTGGGAAGCTTTAGGCTGGGTAGCTGGACAAGGCTACAGCCAACAAACGACTTCCTATGAATTTTGGGACGAGCAATTGCAGCCCGGCATTCAATACTACCGCTACAAGCAAGAAGATTTTGATGGCAGCTTCTACTATTCTAACTTAGTCGCTATAGACTATCAGGAAGGTGCATTGAATCCGAATGTGTTTACGCTTTATCCCAATCCTAGTCGAACTGGATCTCAGATCAATATTGATGGCTGGCTGAATGAAGACTTAGCTATTGAATTGACTGCCGTAAATGTACTGGGCCAAAAAATCTGGTCCGAAAAGGTACCCTTTGCCCAAGGGCGATACACTTATAATTTACCCGCTGTTTTTGAGGCTGGAAATTATTGGTTGGTCCTTTCTGTCCCCGAAAAGGGTTTCCGAAAGGTGTTGCCCTTTGTGGTGATTCGATAATATGTAAAAGGCGCCCAATTGGGCGCCTTTTTTTGTACGTTGGTCCTTTTCTGCCTCTAGCAGGCCCGAAGGGCCGCAGGCTGAGGGGCTGGAGCAGGGCCGCCGCAGGCGGCAGACCAAAGCCCGCAGGGCTGCAGGGCCGAGCAGACTTGCGAGCTGCGCAATGGCCCGACCCGCCCAGAGGGCGGGGCAGCCCCCAAAAAAAGGGACCCCAAAACTGGCGTCCCTTATCTTAAGTTATTGGCTAATCGATCTATTTGTGATCAGGCAAATAGAGTTGGCCCTTTTCTACGAAACGGCCCAAAACGATGCGTTGCACCTCAGAGGTCCCTTCATAGATTTGTGTAATTTTAGCATCGCGCATGAGGCGTTCTACATGATATTCTTTAACGAAACCGTAGCCACCATGTACTTGAACGGCTTCAACAGAGATTTTCATAGCCGCTTCTGAGGCCGCGAGTTTGGCCATAGAGCTGGCCATATCGTAGTCCATGCCTTGGTCTTTGAGCCAAGCTGAGCGATAAACCAACATACGAGCCGCTTCTACCTGCATAGCCATATCGGCCAATTTGAAAGAAATACCTTGGTGTTTGATGATCGGCTTACCAAAAGCTTCTCTTTCTTTGGCATAAGCAGCAGCCAATTCATAAGAACCGGCGGCGATGCCGAGGGCTTGAGAAGCGATACCAATACGTCCACCAGAAAGCGTTTTCATGGCAAACTTAAAGCCGAAGCCATCCTCGCCCACACGGTTTTCTTTAGGTACTTTTACATCATTATACATGATGGTATGCGTATCAGAAGAGCGGATACCAAGCTTGTCTTCTTTGGCGCCAACAACAACGCCATCCCAAGAAGTTTCTACGATCAGGCAGTTGATTCCACGGTGACCCAATTCGGGATTGGTTTGGGCAATTACCAAATGGAGCTGAGAAGTACCGCCGTTGGTGATCCAGTTTTTGGTTCCGTTCAATACATAATGATCGCCCATATCTACAGCAGTAGTGCGCTGAGAAGTGGCATCAGAACCCGCTTCGGGCTCAGAAAGGCAAAAAGCGCCAATCCATTCGCCAGTAGCCAATTTGGGCAAATACTTTTGCTTTTGCTCCTCTGTGCCAAAGGTTTCTAATCCCCAGCATACCAAAGAGTTATTAACAGACATAGCCACTGAGCAAGAGTTGTCAATTTTAGAGAACTCTTCCATGGCAATGGCATAAGAGAGCGAATCCATTCCGCCTCCCCCGTATTTGGGGTCGACCATCATACCCAAAAAGCCCATTTCGCCCATCTTTTTCAAGATTTCTGTGGGGTGAGTCATATTGCTATCACGCTCAATAACACCGGGTAGACATTCTTGACGGGCAAAATCTCTAGCCGCCTCTCTTACAGCCAAATGCTGTTCGCTTAGTTCAAAATTCATATCTGTTGTTCAGTTTTATTTTTCGTTTCAAGACTTTTCTGTCCAATTTTCGCACAAATATAACTTCTACAGACAAGATGAACAAATAAAATTAGGACGGCTTGCCTTTCTTTGACTCATTCTAAATAAGCTTTATCGCATGACTTTGACATAAGTATGCAGCCAGCGGTCGTAGAACATTTGTTTGTCGGCTTCCTGGCTCCCATTTATCCAAAGGCCAAGGCTAAGGAGCAGCCAAAAGAAGAGAAAGGGCTGAAATTCATCAGAAATGTAGCTAATAAGAATATAAGGAAAAAAGAGCAGGCCCACTTTAAGGCTGTTGCGTTTTAGGCTAGTCCAAAAATCGAGCGGCTGGTTTTTTTCATCCACTACTCTTAATCCCAATAACCATTTGACGGGAGTGGCCCGCATGGCCGATTGCTCAAAAATGGTACAATAAGCCAAGGCCAAGGCTACTTTTAGGGGCAAGCCATTAATGACTTCCCGCCATAAATTAACAGGCGTACTCCTTACATAAGCCAGATGATCCCATTCTTCTTTGGCCAAATTTTCGGCTTGTAGGCGCCCCAACATGCCATAAAGGTAGTCGTTTTCTATGCTTCTCGCTAGCCAAAGCAGCAGAACAACAACCATAAAATCAATAATTAAGGCCAAGGTCCGCAGGGTGTAGCGTGCAGGATATAGTTGTGTTTTGCTCATAAATAATCAACTGTTTTGAGGCGGCAGTTATTCTTGCCTCTATGTTATAAAAAAGCGAGCAAGGACGATTAAATCCTTGGCTCGCTGACGTTATTGTCGGTTCCATATTATTTTTGCTTTTGCTTAAGCAATTATACATTCTAGGCTAACTAGCTTATAAACTTAATAAAAAAAAGGCAATTTTTGTTCTTTTTCTAAGATCTATTTTTTGGGGCCTGCCGCCTGCGGCGGCCGGGCCCTTTCAGGGCTCGCAGGTCTGCTCGGCCCTTCGCTTTTTTCGCTTTGCTCAAAAAGCTCGGTCTGCCGCTGCGCGGCCCCCTTGCAGGCCCCTAGGCCGTCGGCCGCTGCGCGCCCTCCTCTAAACGCAGAATTTTTTGGCTTAAACCCTTTCTCTTTTTTGCTGTTCAAAATCTGTTTAAAAAAATAACTTAGCTCTACTATGAAATATAGCATCTTTTGGCACCGCAGAGATCTTCGCCTAAATGATAATGCGGCTTTGTATCAAGCGCTCAAGGCGGGCGGCCCTGTTTTGTCTATCTTTATTTTCGACCAAAATATTCTAGAGGATTTAAACAATCGTCAAGATGCGCGAGTAGATTTTATTCATCAGGAGCTGCAGCGGCTGCAAAAGGAGCTGCGAGAACTTGGCAGCGATTTATTGGTCCTTTATGGCCGCCCTCAAGCGGTCTGGACCCAATTGCTGCAAGATTGGTCCATTGAGAAGGTTTATACCAACCGAGATTATGAACCCTACGCCAAAAAAAGAGATGCCGCCATCGCCGAACTTCTCCAAAAAGAAAATATTCCCTTGCTAACCAAAAAGGACCATGTCATTTTTGAAGAGCTAGAGGTAGAAAAGAAAACTTCTGGTCCTTATACCGTTTTTACCCCTTATAGCAAACAATGGAAGGCCAAGCTGGACAGCAAAAAAACAGCCGCAGGCGAATCCTTTTATCTGCAATCTTATCCCAATGAAAATTATCAGCAAAATTACGCCAGCCTCCCCGGCAATTTTGAGATCCCCAGCCTAGAAAGTATGGGCTTTGCGCCCAGCCAACTAAATTTCCCTAGCCGATTGCTCAAGCAAAAACGCATCAAAAAATATGAGGAAACCCGAAATTTTCCCGCTCTAGAAGAAGGGACTTCTCGTTTGGGCTTGCATTTCCGTTTTGGGACCATCTCGATCCGTGAAAAGGCCCGAAAAGCCCGAAAACTCAATGCTACTTACCTCAATGAATTGATCTGGCGAGATTTCTATGCGCAAATTTTAGCCAATTTTCCCAAAGTGGTCGGGCAGAGCTTCCGCCCCCAATACGACCAAATCGAATGGCGCAATAATGAGGAGGAGTTTGAGGCCTGGTGCCAAGGAAAAACTGGCTATCCCTTGGTCGATGCCGGAATGCGAGAGCTCAATGCTACAGGCTATATGCACAACCGAGTACGGATGCTGGTGGCCAGCTTTTTGTGCAAACATTTATTGATTGATTGGCGCTGGGGTGAAGCCTACTTTGCCGAAAAACTACTCGATTTTGATTTGGCCAGCAATAATGGCGGTTGGCAATGGGCCGCAGGCTCTGGCACCGATGCCGCCCCCTATTTCCGCATTTTTAGTCCCGAAAGCCAACTCAAAAAGTTTGATGCCGAGCTGAAATATGTCAAAAAATGGGTGAAAGAATATGGCAGCCGCCGCTATCCTCAGCCCATTGTAGAGCATAAATTTGCTCGGCAGCGTTGTTTGGCCACTTATAAATCTGCACTAAATCAAGATAATGCCTAAATCCTCTATATATCAACAGCCGCTTTATTGTTTGCCTGGCTTAGGAACCGATCATCGGATTTTTGAGCAGCTTTTGCCTTTGCTCCCCTTTGAAGATGTTCGCTTTTTAGATTATAAAGAAGAATATTGCCGTCCGGGTAAGGGCTGCGATGATTATCTGGCCCATTTGCTGCCTGAATTGCAAAGCGAATTAAAAGCGGGAGAGCAACCCAATTTTATGGGCCTTTCTTTAGGAGGATTATTAGCGACTCGCTTACAGCATCATTTTCCAGATAGCCAGTTGATTTTGGTCTCTACCATTAAAACTAATGATGAAGCGCCCTTTATTTTTTCTTTGGGCAAAATTTTACCGCTGTATTGGTTGGTTCCCGCCATTTTTAGTTGGGAGATGGTGCCCAGAATTAGTTATTGGGCGGGATTTATTTCTGATAAGAGCGGCTATGAGCTCTACAAAAAAATGTTGCGAACTTGGACCCCCAAAATGCTGCGCTGGGCCCGCGATGCCGCCGTTCATTGGTCCAATAGCAGCCCCGCTGGCCAAGTTTTGCATATTCATGGCAAAAAGGACCATGTTTTTCCCCCTAGTCGAGCCCAACCAACTTATTGGGTAGAAGATGCTACACATTATATGATTGTCTCTCATGCCAAAGAAGTAGCCCAACATATTAAGGCCCATTTTGGCTAAAGAAAAACAACCGCCACCTTTAAAGCTGGCGGCTCTTCTGTTCAACAACCAAAAGGCTAAAGAAAAATTAAGCCTTTAGGATGGATATATATACCTGTGGGTTGAAACCCACAGCAACAAAAGCGGCCATACTAAGTGCAATAAAAATGAGCCGACGGTTAAAACCATCGGCCCATAATGAGTTGTAATAAATAGCAAACAAGGGCTATAAGATGTTTATTTATGGAGGGTTTTAACCCTCCATGGAACATAAAATGCATTCGTTAATTGGCTGTAGGTTTCAACCTACAGCTATGGCCGAAGGCCAAACGGCCACAACAAGGCCTTCAGGCCGCAGTTCGACGACCAAAGGGAGTAACCGATGTGCAGCTATGGCCGAAGGCCAAACGGCCTAGCGATGTGCAGCAGTGGCCGAAGGCCAGACCCAGCGGGCGCAGCCCGCGCAGGGCCGAGCGAACAGCGAGCTGCGGAACGTAGCGCCCGCCGCAGGCGGGAGGCCCCAAAAAAACAGCTCCCTAATGCGCTTCCAACCAATTATCGCCTTCATCGATGCCGACCAAAATGGGCACCTGCAAATTGGGCAAAGCGGTTTTCATTTCTTCCTCCACCAATTGGCGAAGTTTGGCCAATTCTGATTTGGGCACATCAAAAAGGAGTTCATCATGCACCTGAAGGATCATTTTGCTCTGCAAGCCTTCGGCTTTGAGGCGATTTTGCACCTTAATCATGGCCAGTTTAATCATATCGGCAGCGGTGCCCTGAATGGGGCTATTGATGGCATTTCGCTCGGCATGTCCGCGTACCACCGCATTTTTTGATTTGATATCGCGCAGATAGCGGCGGCGGCCCAACAAGGTTTCCACATAACCTTTTTCCTTGGCTGTTTCTACCGTTTGCTCCATATATTTTTTGAGGCCAGGATACTGCTTAAAGTATTGCTCAATCAGCTCGGCGGCTTCCTTGCGCTTGATGTCCAAATTTTGCGAAAGATTAAAAGCCCCAGCGCCATAAATGATACTAAAGTTGACCGTTTTGGCATTGTAGCGCTGTTCTTTGGTCACTTCTTCAATATCCACCTCATAAATGCGGGCCGCCGTGGCCGAGTGAATATCTTGGCCCGCCTTAAATGCGGCCAACATGGCCTCATCGCCGCTAATTTCGGCAATTAGGCGCAACTCAATCTGCGAGTAATCCGCCGCCAACAAGCAATGATTTTCGTCTCTAGCGACAAATGCCTTGCGAATTTCTCGGCCTCTGGGCGTACGAATTGGAATGTTTTGCAAATTCGGATTATTAGAACTCAAACGGCCCGTTGTGGTCAGGGCTTGATTGAATGAGCTATGCAAACGGCCCGTAAATTTATTGACCAAGCGGGGCAGGGCCTCCACATAAGTCGAACGCAATTTGGCCAATTGGCGATACTCTAAAATCCAGGCAATAATTTCATATTTAGGGGCCAATTCGCTCAATTTTTCTTCATTGGTCGAATATTGGCCGGTTTTGGTTTTTCTCCAGCGGTAGGGGATTTCCAATTTATCAAAAAGCAATTCGCCCAACTGTTTAGGCGAGTCCAAATTGAGCAAGGGAGCCTCGGCCTTTTCTAAAATCTTTTTGACCAAAACATCGCTTTCTTGCTTGAGCTCTTCGGCATAATTGTTCAAAAAGTCGCTATCCAAAGCCACCCCTTCAAATTCCATATCCACCAAAACATAAATCAAAGGCGCTTCCATTTCATTATAGAGGGCCAATAATTCTTTAGACAATTGGGGGCGCAATTTTTCATAAAGTTGCCAGCTAATATCGGCATCTTCGGCGGCATATTCAATGACCTTTTCTAAAGGCACATCCCGCATACTGCGTTTTTTCTTGCGGCCTTTGCCCAAGAGGTTTTCGATGGGAATGGGCGAATAATTGAGGTAAGTTTCCGATAAATAATCCAGACTATGTTTTTTATCGGGCTCCAACAAATAGTGCATCAGCATGCTATCCCAAAGTTTGCCCGCCACTTTTATATCGTAAAAGCGGAGCATGAGCAGGTCAAATTTTAGGTTTTGGCCCACCTTGGCAATTTCGGGATCTTCAAAGATGGGGCGAAACTCTTCGAGCAGTGTTTTTGTAGCCGCCTGATCTTCGGGCAGGGCCAAATAATAGGCCTTATGGGCCTGCAGGGCAAAAGAAAGGCCCACAATTTCGGAGCCCAATTCTAGGCCCGTCGTCTCACTATCGAAGCAAAAAATGCCTGCTTTTTTGATCTCGGCAATCAGGGCCGCTCTTTTTTCGGCCGTATCCAGCAAAATATATTCATGCTGGGTATTGCTATGCGTATGATCGACCAATAATTCATTGGCGGCCTTGAGTTTTTTCTTGGGTGCTTCTTCGATGGGCTGCCCAAAAAGATCGACCTGTTGAGGGGCTTTGGCCGCAGCTTCTTGGCCCAAAATCCGTTTGCTCAGACTTCTAAATTCCAGCTCCTTAAAAATTTCGGATAGGGCTTCGCGATTAAATTCTTCCAGAGCATATTTTTCCGCATCAAATTGCACGGGCACATCCAACTTAATGGTCGCCAATTCCTTAGACAAAAGCGCCTGTTTTTTATTTTCCTCTACTCGTTCTTTTTGCTTGCCTTTGAGCTCATGCGTATGCTCCAACAAATTTTCGATGCTACCATATTTGGCCAATAATTTTTGGGCCGTTTTGGGACCAATACCCGGAATACCCGGAATATTATCCACCGCATCGCCTTGCAAGCCCAAAACATCAATCACCTGTTCTACCCGTTCAATTTTCCATTTTTCCAAGACTTCCGCCTTGCCCAAAACAGAAAACTTATTGCCAAAACGAGCGGGTTTATACAAAAAGATCTGATCTTCCACCAATTGCGCATAGTCCTTATCGGGCGTCATCATATAAACCGAAAAGCCTTCTCGGGCGGCCTGTTTGGCCAAGGTCCCAATCACATCATCGGCCTCATAATTGGGCACGGCCACCACCGGAATATTAAAGGCCTCAATAATTTGTTTAACATAGGGAATCGCCAAGCGAATATCCTCCGGTTGCTCCTCCCGATTCGCTTTATAGGGTTCATACATTTCATGTCGAAAGGTCCCGCCGGGCAAATCAAAAGCCACGGCAATATGCGTAGGTTTTTCTTTGCGCAATAATTCCCAAAGGGTAGAAGTAAAGCCATTCATGGCCGATACATTCAAACCTTTAGAGTTAATCAATGGGTTTTTGATAAAAGCAAAATGCGCCCGATAAATTAGGGCCATCGCATCGAGTAGGAATAATTTTTTTTGCATTGATCTTTTTTCTAATTCTAATTTTTTGGGGCTGCCCCTTCCGCCGGGTTGAAACCCAGCGCAAAGCGGCATCGCTTTGCGAAGCTATACAAAATGAGGGTTAAAACCCTCATGAATTATCGGTCGGGTCGGGCTGTGTCGCAGCTCGCTGTTCGCTCGGCCCTGCGCAAAAAAACAAGTTTTTTGCTTGCTCTGGCCTTCGGCCACTGCTGTCCATCCCTCAGCCGCGTCGCTGCGCTCCTTTGCGGCGGCTTCGCCGCCTGTCCCCTCCAAAAAAAAGGAGCGGAGTTTGGGCCAAAAGATAATGAATTTATTTTGAAGGGAGAGGATTTGTGGGGGAGGAGAGAACTTGCCCTTTCAATTAGCGGCTTTCAAATAGCAAAAGGCCGAAAAATCTGAGTGATTTTTCGGCCTGGGGGGTAGGGTAGGACATTTTAGTCATTTCCATAGTCGAATAACATGTCTAGGTCAAAATCTTCTGAGGAAAGATCTATTCCGTGATATTCTGCAGGATCATGGTAATCTGTTACACTGTACTGACCACCGTATTCAGCGACTTGTAGTTCATTATGGTTTGTTAACTTTAAGCCACAAGCAAAACAAGTAAAATTTGTTGGGAGTATATTTATTTTTTGGATAATTTCATCTTCAAATAATTTAGCATCTGTTACTGAAATAGGTTCTCCTTTAATCAGCGAGTCACTTTTACAAGATATACATTCTACTATTTTACTGTAAGGGGCATAAGTAGACTGAATTACTTTCTGCGCATGCTCAATATTTTGAGTTTGGTCTTCTGCACTCAAAGAAAAGAATTCTTTTCTTTGGTGTGCAATGCGGCTGTTCACTTCTGTTATAAGAGACTTGTCTGATTCGATAATCATTTTATTTGCAGCATCAGCTTCATCTCTCCCAAATAAATCTTCTAATTCTTTTTCTTGGAACTCTAGTAATATTTTACATACGTGATAATAATTGGATAACCAGATTCTTGTTGGATAATTTTCAAAAGCACCTTTACCACTATGCAATTCTTCATTTCTTCGATCAATCAATGCTAAACAATTGACAAACTCTTTCTTAGTAAAATTAGAGACAATTTTTTGGCATCGATCAAAAACAGATTTTGCAGGAATTGATTTTGGTGATGAATTGGAGTTTAGATACCCAAAAACATATAAGATATTTGAGCCATCTCTTGGATCTGCAAGAAGAACAGGATGAACCTTAGCTAAGGTAGCTCTTCCTAAAAACTCTAGGGTCAAAGTTGACCAAAATGGAAACATAATACCTTCCCTATCTTCTATTAACGATTTTTGGGCGTAAATTTTTGCTTTTTCCCATAAGGCATCATAGTCCCAAACTGATTTGAATTCACTCATAATATCATTATTCTTTGTAATATTCTATTTATTGAATTTTCACTAACTTCTGGTCTTGCATGTAAACATGCCCAATTATCAAGCAAAATAGTTTTTCCAGCTTCCCAAGTTATTTCAATGGGAGAAGTTCTTTTAATTATGTTTTTTATAATGCTTGTATTGTCGTCAAGCTTGCTGTAAGGTTGCATTATGTTTAAATCATACCTTAAAATGTTTTTATTGAGAATAGGTGAGTAAAAAGTGCCACCTCTACTTGAAACTTTCCATGTTCGGAAACCTAGTTCAAATAGCTCATCTTTTGTTGCAAATCTCATAACATCAACTATTTGAGTTGGAACTTGATTCTCGCCAACTTCTTTACACCTTAGTAAAATATATCGAGGAGGAATTTTAAAATAAGCCCCATCAGTATGATATGGAAGTCTACCTAAGCCAATTTTTTTTGAAATTGATTGAGGGTGGGCATCCTCTTTTCTTTTTGGCGTAATAATATCTATTATAGGACTATTTCTTCTTGATGAAATAGGTCTTCCTAGCGTTTGAGCTAATTTAAGAAATGAATTTTCTGATGTTTGGAATATTTTAACTCTATTACTCATTTTTTTGTTAAATAGCTTTTGACGCACTAGTGTCATTCTGTGAATGAAAACAAGATAACTTAGACGTCATCTTATTTAAGATGATATTTTAGTCAGATAATGAAATTTTATTTGCTAAATATTTTGATAAAGTTGCGGATAATTCAACTATTAACTGAGCTTCTGCATAGTCAGGATTTTGTCCTTCTTTTAGGTGTCTACCTTTTTCAGAAGAGTACCCCCATATGCCCAATGCTACTTTATCAAGTGGTTTGGGTAAAATATTAGGATGATCTTTTATTAACTTTCCAAGTGTAGAGTTTTTATCTCCTGTAATTTCACGAGCAACACATTCTAAGCATGCTACAGAATGCTGAATTGCACCAGTAATATCAGGGCTAGGACGCCTTGATAAATCTTTAATTGCTTCTTTGATTTCAGTCTGAGCTGTCTGTAATTCTTTGTTTTCCAGTGTGTCGGCGACATCGTTAATGACACTTTCAAAAGAAGGATCTCCACGAAATTCAATTTGTCCATCATGTAATTTCCAACCAATCCCATGATCTTCAAAATAATCATTTACTTCATTATAAAATGCGTCTATATTATCTTGGGTGTGGATTTCAGAGGCTAAAGACTCAATAATATCATAAATATAGACCCATTCACATTCTTTCATTAATTTATTGACTTCAGCGTAAATGTTTGGGTGCTCTGACCAGTTGTTTTCGTCTGGTAATCTCTTTAAAACTTGACAAACGATTTTGCGGAGAAAAGAAGGCTTATAGCCTAAACTGTAGACTATTTGAACGATGGCTTCTCTTAAGCATAGGGGCGCATCCTCACGTATATTGATTGGTATAGGGGGAGTTGAACGTCGAAATTTTTTAGAAAATTTTTTAGTCATGAATGATGTGTTTTATGGTTAATTTGTGCAAAGGAAGTATGTAAGCGCTTTGTATAGCTTTTCTTGTATTGACAAGAAAATAAATATGAAAAAATACAGTTGTATTCCAGCCTTTTTTGAGTTAACGCTTATTTGCTTTCTGGAGTGCATCAGTTATCTTTTTTAGACAACTTTTTGTATCAACGTTTTCGAGTACTAAGTCAGAAATAAATTCGTGAAATTTTTCATCGGATATGCCAATACTATTTAATTCTTTTAATAGATGTTTTAGTAATATCTTTCCACTAGGGTCTTTTCGTTCGTTGTTTTTATAATCACTAATTATAATGTCAATACTGTTCCTAGTAAATAATGAATCGCCAATTTTCTTTATTTGTTCTTGTTTAGGGTCTTTGATTAGATTTTTAAGAAGGTATTTCTCAAGGCTTTCAATGGGTAAAAAGGTAACATTTATATTTTTATGATCTCCTCTAACTTTTTCGTATAAATTTTTGATATCCCCGTCAAGAATCGTTACTATAGGAGTAGTAGAACCAAGCATATTGGATTTTATAATTTCCTGATGAAGAGATAACACATTTTGCCAACCTCCAACAGGTAATATGTGAATTAGCTTACTAGTTTTAGTTTTATTTCGCATCAATAATTTATTGATTAGTATTCTTGTTAATTCGTCTTCAACTAATATTAAACAATCATATCCATTGTGCTCAAATATATCTCTTGTTGCATATGCTGGGTAACAAGGGTTTGTTACTGCTACTGAATTATCTTCTTTTTTATTTAGAAAATAAATGTTGTCGGGCTTTATATTTCGAATGAGTTCAATAGAATGAGATGCGAAATAAACGACTATACCTAAATTCTTAACTTCTTTTCTTAGAACAGATAAAAGTCTTTTTAAGGCTGAGGGATGTAATCCAAATTCTATTTCATCAAGAAGAACTATGTAAGTATCTGTCGTACTAGCTCGTTGTCTAACATAGCGTTCTAAAGAATGTAATAAAGTAATGATTAGATTTTCACCTGTACTAAGGCTATATTGACTTATAAAGTCATCAAGTCCATACGAATTTTTTTCTTTGAAGAAATATACTACATGATTTACATCATATTTTTCTTTTCCAATATGATGAGGAAGGAAAAATAAGTCATTGTAATAGTTTGCATTGTCTCTTATAATGAATCCCAGGTTATTCTTGACAAATTCACTAGCAGCTATTAAATCATTAGTTTTATCTATATATTTGTCTTTACTGTAGATTATTTTCTCATTTATTCGAAATCTATTACCAAAAGCAACACTGCCCTCGTAAAAACCATTAATACGTAACATATCGTCATGAACTGAGGAGTAAGGTTTGTGGTATGTATGTATTGATGATTTAGATAGGTTAAAGATTGTTTCATTATTAATAGAAAAGTTTATATATGACTTTTCTTTTGTTAATAGCAGTTGTTTAACTATTCTTTTGTAAAATATGGATGCTATTGATGCCATTACAGTACTTTTTCCTGATGCATTCTCCCCTGTAATAACATATAAATCTGGAGTGAGGTTAATGTCAATAGACATTTCATGAATGCCTCTTATTCTGTGTAGCCTTAGTTGTAATGTGCTCATTTTTTAATTAGATTTTTATGTGTGCTGAGTGATTTTTCGGCCTTTTTTTTGGTCCAGCGCTCAAACTACTCCCCGCCAACAATTGCCTTTAAATTTTCAAAATGAAATTTTAGTCTACTGACAATGGTGTCTATGCTTATCTCTGTCTCTGTCTCTGTCTCTGGCGCAATTAGTTTTTCGACATCAAGATAGACTCTATTTTTGTGAGTAGTTCCTTCATCTAAAGGGCAGTTAGGATATTTTTCAAGGATGCGCTCCTCAAAAGTTTTCCAATTTTCCAAATCCCATGTGGTGATTTGTATGAGGTATTCTCCTAATGGATTTTCTTTTGTTTCCTTGTAGAGGGATTCAATTCCAATTTCGTACTTCTTAGCGGTGAATTTATTATATACTAAATAGAATGCTGTTTTCCCGTCGTGGATAAACCATTTGGGATCAGTTTGAGCTCCTATTTGCTTTTTGATCTTCCGTAAATTTTCATGTTGGAGATCTAGTCTAGATTTTTTGTAGGCTTCATATTGGCTGATTAGCTCGTCGATTTCATTGCTGTTCTCAAAGAAGAAATTAGAAATTTTTCGGTCTACAGAGTCATTTGTGGACATATTTTCAATGGTTTTTATAAAGTCTAGTAAATGTGTTAGATAGCGCTGATTACAGTCTGCGGAATAGTCGCCTAAATTTTTCTTGAGATAGAAGAAGAAGTCAGCATAAGTGAAGGCTTTAAAGTCGTTATCGGCTATTTTTTTCAACTCTTCTGCCTTAGTAATTTCGTAAACAGAAAGAACGAGATTAAAAGGCCACTCTTTACCGTAGGCATCAGTTCTAGCTTTGTATTTATCTAGAGGGTTGTAAAGACTAGCGGTAATTTTATTCTCTATACCAATGACAAAGTCTGAACCTGTGATGACAATATCTAATCTTTTGCCCTCTGCATAGTCTTCTGGAATTACTTGAATTTCATCCTCATAGAAGTTAATGTCCTCTGCCTTCAATAATTCAAAGAGAGAGCGTAGGAATAAATCCTGAAAGCCATGTTCTTCTTTGGGAGAGAAATAAAAGCATAAAATTCTACTGCAGACTTCTTCAAAGCGGCTAGCAGGGTACTTGCATATCTCAAGGAATGTTTTTTTCTTTTTTGGGAGGGCCTGAAATTCTTTGAGTAAGGAGTTGATGTCCATTGGGCCTTAAGGTTTTTAGGGTCGATGAAAAGTGATGTAGCGCTAAAAGCGGTACTCTACTTCCCCAAGTTAATATTTTAATATTAATTTAGAGCATGAAAAACTATTGGATCTGATTGTAATCCCTTTCAATTAGCGGCTTTCAATTAGGCAGTAGCTCAAAAAACGAGAGCATTTTTCTGCCGAAATAAAAAAAGCCCAGTTTAGACGGAGCAAATAAAAAACAGCGGCCAAAACTGCCGAAGAAAAAAGCCAAAAGAAAAAAAATAGATGAGCGGCTTAGGGATGGCAGCGGGTGGCCGTAGGCCAGACCAAGTTTTTTTGAGCGCAGCGAAAAAAACGCAGGGCCGAGCGAGCAGCGAGCCCGCGAACAGCCCGGCCCGGCCGAAGGGCGGGCAAGCCCCAGAAAAAAAAGAAAAGAAGAAATCACGCTTGCTCCTCCAAACTTTCTAAAAAGGCAAGGGGGGTTTAGAAAAACGAATGCTAGAGCAGGGAGACAAAGGCCATAAAAAAAGTAGCCAAGGATAAAAATCCTCAGCTACTCACTAAATTTTTATGGGCGGATAGTTTTTAGTCTTGGCTTATGCTACCCGCTTTATTTAGATACTTTAATCCTTAGAGTTCATTAAACAGAATCACTTTTATATTGGGAAATTGCTTGTTCAACTCTTTTTTTAAGCCAACAATATGAGATGCTCCAACAAATAATATATTTTTTCTGAATGTATTGGCTTCAATTTGTCGGCCAAGGTTATACGCAAAACGTTTATTTCGCTGCTTAAAGTAGTCTACGGCTTTTGCACAATCAGGCTGTTCCATGTCTGTATATTTTAGGCCACTTAAGCTATCTAGTAGCTCAAGATGTTTAGGTTTATTATTGACAATTCCGTATCGGCCAAAAATTGAGGGGAAAACTTCTCGCAGGACTATTTTTCGGATTATTTTTTTTTCTTTTCTTTTTACAGGGGTCTTGTCTATTGCTTTTTCGCAGGCTTGCCAGTGTTGATGAAATTCAGCATTGGTTTGTTGATCATCGGAGGCATATAATTTTTTATGTCCTAGTTTCAGCGCTAGTTTACGAGATAGTTCATAGTTTTCATGTCGTTTAGACTTTTTATGGCCCTCTGGGAAATAATCCTGAACATATCTATAGTAGTAAAAATTAGGGTAATCGAGTTGATAAGCAAATGAAAGGCAAATTTTTTTGAAATCGTCTTTAGTCATTTGCTGAAAATCTTTGCTCAACAGATGCTCTAGGGTGTCTTGATTAAAGTCAAACTCTTCTCTTACTTTTAGTGAATACTGATAAAAATTTTTGAGGCTCTCATTATGGCCATTTTTTAGGTAGGCCCAGCTCAAAGAGTCTTCCGGCCTAACAGTTTCAACAAAAATAGCTTCTGGTTGATAGGCTAAAGATTTTTTAAATAGGGGTTTATAGCTGTTTTTTAGGCGTTTAGGTAGCATGTGCATTGTTCCAACTAAAACAATTTCTTTTTGTTGGGCAAGCATTAGGGAAAAGTAGAATGTTAGGCTTAGACAGAGTAGGTATTTCATTATTTAATAGATTTTAAAGTGAGACTAACTACTTGAATAAGATACCTATTATTCAATTTTTTCTTGAAAAATCTATTAACTAGCTTAAATTTTTATCCAAGGATGGCGGTAATGATTCCTTTCAATAGCTTTTTGATGCAGACTGGAAAACAAAAAAGCCGAAGATCATCTCTTCGGCTTTTCTATTCTACTGAAACAGATCCTCAAAAAAATCTGGCTTTCAATTAGGCTGTAGCTCAAAAAACGACTGCATTTTTCTGCCAAAATAAAAAAAGCCCAAAGAAAAAAAAATAGATGAGCGGCTTAGGGATGCTAGCGGGTGGCCGCAGGCCAGACCAAGTTTTTTTGAGCGCAGCGAAAAAAACGCAGGGCCGAGCGAGCAGCGAGCCCGCGAACAGCCCGGCCCGGCCGAAGGGCGGGCAAGCCCCTAAAAAAAAGAAAAAAGAAATCACGCTTGCTCCTCCAAACTTTCTAAAAAGGCAAGGGGATTTTTTAAAAAGTGGTAAGCATTAGAGGCTTGAATACTATTTTTTATTTCCTGAAAGTCAGGAGGCATTAAGTTTCCTTTTCGGTCCATGAATAAATAGTCATTTTCTTGGCCTAAGCGAATCATATTTTTTAGGAAGTTGCAGCCCTCTTCTCTCAAATCTGCACGAAAAGAAAATTCACTGATTAGCAATGAATCTTCCGCCAAATAAAGATCTGCATCATTATCCGTTTTATCTGAGTAAGCTTTCCAGTGAAAGCTTGTTTTATTATCTCCCCAATTGGCTCGCTTAATCAAGGCATCAACTTTTGATACAATAGCTGTTGCTTCTATTGCCACTTCTTCCCAATAGATTTTTGCGTCAGATTCAAAATATCCGCTTGCTGTACTCACTGCAATTTTAGTTGGGATAGAATCATGCTTTTTTTCAACGCCTTGTTTGGGCAGAACTTCTAAATAGTATTGATAAATGGCCATTGTATTTTAGCTAAATGGGGGGGAATTATAATCGCTTAAATCTAACAAAAAAGCCGAAGATCATCTCTTCGGCTTTTCTATTCTACTGAAACAGATCCTCAAAAAGTTGCTCTACCTTAGAGAGCGGAACAATTTCTATATCGTAATTGGCGGGATCGATCCCTTTCATATTAAACTTAGACACATAAATTTTTTCAAAGCCGAGGCGATTGGCTTCTTGTATGCGTTGTTCGATGCGTTGGACCGAGCGAATTTCTCCAGACAAACCAATTTCTCCTGCAAAACAAACATTAGAGGGCATGGCCACATCTTCCAAAGAGGAGAGGAGGGCGGCCACCACGGCCATATCAATAGCGGGATCGCTCACTTTTAGTCCCCCGGCCACATTGAGAAAGACATCATTATTGCCAAACTGAAAACCGCAGCGTTTTTCCAAAACCGCCAACAACATACTCAATCGGCGGAGATCGAAACCCGTGGCCGAGCGTTGGGGCGAGCTAAAAACAGAAGTAGAAACCAAAGCCTGAATTTCGATCAGCATGGGGCGAATGCCCTCTACCGTGGCGGTAATTGCCGAACCGCTGAGGTCTTCTTCTTTTTGGGTGAGTAAAAGTTCTGAAGGATTAGAAACTTCTCGCAAACCGCGGCCCTGCATTTCATAAATACCGAGTTCGGCCGTAGAGCCAAAGCGGTTTTTGATGGTCCGCAAAATGCGGTGGGTATAATTTCGGTCGCCTTCAAATTGCAGCACCACATCCACAATATGCTCCAGCAATTTGGGTCCCGCAATCGCCCCATCTTTATTGATATGGCCAATCACAAAGACGGGAATATTGGTCTCTTTGGCAAAGCGTTGCAATTCAGAAGCGCATTCTCGCACCTGAGAAACGGAGCCCGGAGGCGATTCAACATATTGCGAGCTCAGGGTTTGAATCGAATCGACCACCAAAACATCGGGGCCCAAAGTGGCCGCCTGCATCAAAAGGTTAGTCAAATTGGTTTCGGCCATCAAAAAGCAGTCATTATCGCGCAGTCCAAGGCGTTCGGCTCGCATTTTAATCTGTTGTTCGCTTTCCTCGCCCGAAACATAAAGCACTTTTCCCGAAAAACTCAGGGCCAATTGCAGCATCAGGGTCGATTTTCCAACGCCGGGTTCTCCACCAATCAACACAATCGATCCACTCACGATACCGCCGCCCAAAACCCGGTTCAATTCTTCATCATCGGTGGGCGTTCGCACCGTTCCATCGCCCTGCACCTTAGTAATATGTGTGGGGCGGGCATGCTCTTGTTTTCGCCCTCTTTTTTGGGTCCAAGCGCCCTGCGTCGCCTTTTTGGCCTCCTGCTTGGCACTGCCCTTAACGGTGACCTCCTCTTGCAAGCTATTCCACTCGCCACAAGCACTACAGCGGCCCTCCCATTTTAGCGAAACATTGCCGCATTCGGTACATACAAAAGTTTTCTGAGTTTTGGCCATTCCTTTAATTTTAAAACAAATTAGTGTTGTTTTTTGAGTTATGCAACTATTTGTTGTTATTTTTTATTTTGGGGCCCGCGGCCGCCCTTTAATTTGGGGCGGCCGCCGCTATGGTTACTCCCTTCGGTCGTCGAACTGCGGACTAAAGTCCTTGTTGTCGCCGCTCGCAGGTCTGCTCGGCCCTGCGTTTTTTTTTCGCTTTGCTCAAAAAAACTGGGTCTGGCCTGCGGCCACGGCTGCGCAGCGCTGGGCCAACTGGCCCTTCGGGCCAAGCAGCTCGCTTCGCTCGCTGCTCTTTTTGGGCCTAATCTTCTTCTGGGGCTTGGAACTTATAGCCCACGCCACGGACCGAGAGAAAAAATTGGGGATTTTTGGGATCTTCTTCAAAATACTTGCGAAAAGAAAGGATAAAATTATCGATGGTGCGGGTAGAAGGGTAGACATCATAGCCCCAAACGGCCTGTAAAATCTGTTGTCGAGAAACGGCTTCTCCTGCTCGTTCTATGAGTAGCTTGAGGAGCATGCCTTCTTTTTTGGTCAGTTTAAAATCTTGGCCATCTTGGCCCTTGGCGTTTTGCTCTTGAAAATTGACATAATTTGGCCCAAAATGATACTCTTCTAGGGTATTGGCGCGGTGGTTTTGGCTTCTTTTGAGCAAAATCTGAATGCGGAGCAGCAGCTCCTCCAGCATAAAGGGTTTGGTAATATAATCATCGGCCCCTTTGCGTAGGCCTTGGATCTTATCGGCGCTACTATCTTTGGCGGTGAGGAAAATAATGGGGGTTTCGCTATCGTGCAGGCGAATTTGTTCGCAAACATCGAGGCCGTCCATTTCGGGCAACATAATATCGAGCAGAATGAGGTCAAAGTGTTGGCCCAAAAACTGGGGCAGCACGCTTTTGCCATCGGCAAGGGCCAAGACCTCATAGCCCTCTAGTTCTAGATTGAGGCTGAGCGTTTCGCGGATATTTTCTTCATCTTCTACCAAAAGGATTCGAGCAATATGGTCCATATATATAGTATAAGTTTAGTAAGCTGTTTTGGGCGGGCTGATTTATGGCCTAGCGATGTGTAGGGGTGGCCGCAGGCCAGACCAAGCAAAAAAGCTGCGCTTTTTTGCGAAGGGCCGAGCGAGTAGCGAGCCCCGGAACGTAGCGCCCGCCGAAGGCGGGAGGCCCCAAAAAAACAAAAAATTATTTAATCGGCAACTTGATCGAAAAAATGCTGCCTTGGGGTTGGTTCTCTCGGATTTGGATTTGGCCCTGATGGGCGGCCACCACTTTTTGGAGAATATAGAGGCCCAGGCCGGTGCCTTTACTTTTGCGGGTGCGTTCATCGCCGATGCGATAAAACTTTTGAAAAATGGCTTGGCGTTCGGTTTTGGGAATGCCGGGGCCTTGGTCCTTAAATTCGATCAGATAATGGTCTTTTTTTTGGCGCAGCTCCACGGATAAAAAGGGGCTTTGGCCAGCGTATTTGAGGGCGTTATCGAGCAAATTATGGAAGGCCGATTGCAGCATACTGCGGTCGCCTTGGGGCATACAATCCAGTTGATCATCATAGATAAATCGAATTTCCTTGGGGAAGCGGGGCTGCACCCATTGGATGACCTCTTGGAGCAATTGTTTGAGATCGAGGCATTCAAAAATATATTGGTGGCCGCCCTCTACCCGGGCGGCCAGCAAGAGATCTTGGACCAGCTTGTGGAGTCTTTGGTTATCTTGCAGGGCATTTTTGCTCAGCCGTTGGATTTGCTCGGGGCTAAGTTGGCGCTTTTGAAAAGTTTCTAGAATCAATTGGACCGAGGCGATGGGCGATTTGAGCTCATGTGTAATAGACAGCAAGAAATTTTGTTGTTGTTGGGCCAGCGCCCATTGTTTGCGTTGGCTTTGCACAATTTTATAAACGCCCAGCAGGAGGAGGGAGAGGAAAACCAGCCCTTCGCCCATAATCATCATGCGTTGGCGATAGTAATGGCTTTGGGCTGCCTGAAAACTAGGCAAAGCTTGCAACTGCTGCTTGCTAATATCGGGCTGGAGGGCTTGAATTTCTGCCTGTTGGGCGCTCCAAACGGCCTCCGTTTTCGTTTGTAACAAATAGGCCCACCAACTGCCTGCTAATAGGATATAGGCCATGACCAAATAGAGCAAAATATTGATAGAACGTTGATTCATTGGCTTTGTCGTTAGAATGTCCAGTTGGAAAAGTACTGCTTTTTGCAGTGAAGATAAATTTTATTGAGAAATTAGTTGCTGGGCCTAAAAGTTAAGTCCTTGCTAAAAAAAAAGGGATAAAAGGGAGAAGGCAGTGGCCTTTTCTCTTAAAAAATTCGTTTTTTTAGAGATCAGACTACCTAAGGTCTATAAAGCAAAACCACCTACAGATAAATGCCTTAAGGTGAAAGCAAGCTGTTCATAATAAGGGATTTTTGCCCGTTAAATTGTCATACACTATGAAGCAAACATTACTATTCTTTTTTGCCTTATTTATAATGGGGCCTGTTCTCTATGCCCAAGGAACAGTGACGATGAATAACATCAGTCATCCTGGGGCCATATTTGAGGTTTGTCCGGGAGATGCGGTGGTTTTTAATTATACCAACTTAATCTATTGGCCAGACTACTTTTATGTAGAGCATACCGATGGGACCAATTCGGCGGTGATTATTAGGGAGGGCGATATGTATCAGGACAATTTCTTTGCAACAGATAGTGAGGCAGAAGAAGATATTGACGATTTGACGGGAGATTTGGGAGGACCTACTGGCCAAACAAGAAGAGATGGGAGTGGAGATATAAATGCCCTTTTTGTTTCTGGAGCCACTCAAAGTGCGGCTATTCCAAAAAATGGAAGCATCCCCTTTACGATTCCCTCTGACATGAAGTCTTGTAAGATTGTCTTTTATGAGCATGGGGAGAATGTTGGAGGTGGAGGTGACATTGCTGATCCTATTGATAGTTTTTTTCTCATTGTGGTTCGGCCAGAGCTAGACATTGTGGGTTTGGCCAATACGGTATGTTCTCGAGACACTATCCCAATTCAGTTGAGTCCAAGTCCGAGTAGTGGTCTCCCTACGGGCACTTCACTAACGGTACAGGATGGAGGCGGAGTCTCTGTAACGGGCTCCTATTTGCAAAGTCCTTCAGCACAACCTGCTTATATTGGGGCTAGCTATGATTTTATTCCTGATGGATTGAATGCTACAACAACGCCACTTACACAGAACTTGGCTAGTCGAAATATGATATTGCGTTATACCTATACACCCTATATGGCCACTACAGCGGCCACTTGTAACGCAATTACCTATACGACTAGCACAAGAATTTACAACAACAGTATTGACTCTGTTCGTTTGGCTCCATTAACCAACAACTCGGATACCGTACCGATTAGCATTAGCTCAAGTGATCCTACCTATTTTGCGAGCTTGATTAACTCTAATCCTCCTATTCCGGTGAGTTATTCTGGTGTTTATGTATTAAACGATCGTTTTTTGGGGGCTACTGCAGATTCTGGTCGTCATGAAATTGGTATTTTATACAATAATAATGGTTGTACAGCCATGCTATCGGATACCGCAGAGATTCTAGATGTTCCTCCTCGTGTATTGCCAGAGACGCATTGTCGTTTGGACTCAGCCTTAGTTTTTGGTCGAGATACAACGACCTTTCCTTGGGATCCTAGCTGGGTTGGTTCCAACGCTAGCGCCTCAAATACACGGACCACACAGAGTCGAGAATACAAGATGACTGTTTCGGCCAACCCTTCCTCTGCTTTAACGACCCTAAACGGAACGGCAGGGCAGGAGGAGTACTCCTTGTCTCCTGCAGCGGGAATAGATAGTGTGACCGTGACCATTTCTTATTATCGAGAAACAAGATCTCAGACTTACAACTCTTCTACGAATAGCGTTTCTAGTACTTCTCCCGATCAGCAATTGGTTGTGCGCTATGAAGAGGTAGTTTATGCAGTAGACCCGCCCGAAGTGGCTATAGATTCTACAATTGCAGAAAATTACTGTAATTATGAAACCTTTGTCAATTTAGGTGGCTCTAGCCCCGCTAATGGAGTACATTATATTACCGCCAGAAACGGAAATGCAGCCAATACTTCCACTACGCTAGGGTCTATTTTTAACCCTAATGCAATTTATACGGCTAGCAATGAGACCACTGATGTTAACTACTACCTCATTTATGAGGCGGGACAAGGAAACTGTGCGGCTAGAGATACTGCTAATGTCCGCATCCTTGGAGATGTAGCCCTAGCCTTTTCTGGCCGAAACTCTAGCTCTTTGGGCAACCAAGGAAATCGCTATTGCACCAATGGGGGAGTAGATTTGCTTTCGGGGATACCTTCTCCCGCCTCCTATAATTCGCTAGATTCTTTGATTGCTTCTCAGGCCAACTTTAGCGGAGCTGGTATTGTTGGTAATGGACCACTTTTTAATCCTGCTGCCGCAGGAACAGGACCAAAAACAATTACCTTCACCTATATTAGCCAGTATGGTTGTGTTTCTTCTTTAGATTCTACCTTTACGGTGAATTTGGCGCCTATTGCTGGACTAGAAACCGATGAAGCCGATACCACCTATTGTGCCAATGATACAATTGGTATTTTAACGGGAACGCCCTCTGGCGGAAGCTATTCTGGCCCAACGATTTCTGGACCAACAGATGACCAGTTTAATCCCTCTGTGGTCTATAGTCCCATTTTACCGAATACACCCGGTTATGTCAATTATACTTATGTTTATCAAGATCCTACCACCCTTTGTAAGGATACAGTAGAAATTGAAGTGACGATCAATCCGCTACCAAGCGCCAACTTTAGTATGGCGAGCTATCATTTCTGCCAAGCCGATGAACCGCAAGAGCTCTTTGGCTTGCCCACAGGCGGACGCTATTTCTTTGGGGATACTTCTGCCACGGGAGGAATCATGCATGGGGCACTAATGAGTGGGCAATATTGGCCCAATTCTAACTACTCGGATACTAGCCGCTATACTGCTTTGGTTAAAGATACCATTATCTATGAAACGGAAGCGCTAAGTTGTACGGCCCGAGATACTCAAATTGTTCATGTTCATCCGCATCCAGATTACAGCTTCTTTGCCACTCATGACACTCAAGGTTTGCCCGCAGACTCTACCGCAGATGCTTGCTTTGGCCGAGATACGCTCTTTTTCTATCCCAATTTGCTCACAGGAAATGTCCTTAATTATAGCGGCCCCGGTGTGCTCTTTGAAAAAGAGTTTATGATTTCTAATATTGCAGGAGTGGGAACACATCAGATTCAGGCGGTTTTCCAAGATACTAGCAATGCCTTTGTCTCTTGTCTGGATACCGCTTGGGCTAGCTTTAATGTGCATAGTTTACCTAATGTAAAACTGAGCGCAGACAATAGCTGCTCTAGCGATTCCGTCCTCTTTGAGATAGATAATGATAGTATGAATTTGGTCGGAACAATCCCTGGAACGACCACTCTCTACGATTCTATTACTACGGCTGTTTGGGATATGGGCAATGGCAACAGCTTTGCCGCTAGTTATGATAACAATAACCAGTTTCCAACTTTTAATTATCAGTATAGTAGTCCAGGCATTTTTGAGGCCTCGCTCTTTGTCGAAAATAATAACTATTGCAGCGATTCGGATACTATTCGGGTGTTAGTTTTGCCCAATGAACAGCCTAATGCGCTAGTTCCCTATAGTGAAGACTTTGATGCTAGCGCCAATGGTTGGGTCGAAGAGGCCGAAGGCCAAGCCCAATCGAGTAACCTCTGGGAGTGGGGCCTGCCCGCCGATATAGATATTGCTCAGGACCATGGCCAAGTTTGGATCACCCGAACAGATAGTACTTATGGTCCAGATGAAAGTGGTTGGGTCTATAGCCCTTGTATCGACCTAACCGCCCTAGAACGTCCGATGCTCAAACTCGATTTCTTTAATGAAACCGATGAAGGAAATGACGGAACGGTGATCGAATATTTTGATCTCCAAACGGAGAAATGGTTGCCCTTAGGAAATGTCAACCGAGGGATCAATTGGTATAATCAGGCAGTAGTGGCTGGCCGTCCAGGTGTGCAAGATTTAGCCCCCAGAGGCTGGTCTGGCATAAGCAATGGCTGGCAAGATGCCCGCTATACCCTAGATGCTTTCCGCAATTATGATAATTTCCGCTTTAGAGTGGCCTTTGGCGCTATCGGGGCCTCACAAACGCCTCTTCGTGGCTTTGCTTTCGATAATGTTTGGATCGGGAACCGAGAACGCAATGTACTGCTCGAGCATTTCTCTAATGCTGGGGTGGTCAATATGGACCCCATTAACCAATATATTTATAATTTGGTCTATGGTACGCCTGCCGTTCGCGATGTGATTTTACTACAAATCAATAATGAAGCCCCTGCTTTTGACCCCATGAACAGCCTGAACCGAGACGATCCCTCGGCCAGGACCTCTATTTATGGTATTGATGGCGTAAGCGCTAAGGCGGTAGTCGATGGTCGCCGCTATAGCAACAACCCACCCAATTCTGCCGATTTGAGACAGGAGGATTTTGAAACTGATATGCTAGAAGATGCTCGTTTTGATATCCGCCTCGAGCCGATTGCCTTTATTGGTAATAATAATCTGCAAATCAATGCGACCCTAATTGCAAAAGATACCTTGGCCGCTGCAGATTATGATTTGCAGCTGGTGGTGACCGAAGATTCAGCCGTTTATTTTTCTAATGGCGTAAACTTCCATACGCACTCTTTGCTTCGCAAGATGCTGCCCAATGCTGCAGGAACTCGCTTTAGCCAATCTTGGTTGCCCGGTGATAGTATTCAGGTTTCGGAGGTCTGGCCCTACAACCCCAGCAATATCGATACGGCCCATTTGGAGGCCATTGCCTTTGTGCAGGAAGATGCCTCCACTAGCAGAACGATTTATCAGGCGGTGAGGACCCGAGACATTACGGAATATGTCAATGCCCTGAGCACTACTGAACTCGCCGAGGCGCAGGCCGAAGCTCATCAGATCAATACGGCTTTGCTTTCGCCAAATCCTGCGGTAAATTATACGCAGTTGTTGTTTGCGCAGCCGCTCAGCCAAGATTTCCAATGGTCCTTAATCGACTTGCAAGGAAGAGTATTGGCCCAAGGCCAGCTAGAGGCGGGCAGCCAAAGCGCTCGCTTCGATCTGCATGATTTACCCGCAGCTCCTTATTTCTTGCAAATTGGCAATGCCAATTTTAAAACCACCAAGAAGTTTACGGTAATTCGGCCCTAAAGCTGGACCAAAATGAAAACAGGCCCCAAGGCATTGCCTTGGGGCCTGTTTTTTTATCTACAGCAGCCTTTATTTGGCTTTCATCATCTCGACCAAATCTTTCTTAGAGAGTAAGTTATGTAGTCCTTCCTCTCGCCCAACCAAAGCTAAATGACTAAATAGTTTTCGCTTTTGGGGCAGCTTTACTTTTTCTAGAAACTCTTGATAAACATTTTGGTAGAGCTTCGTTTTTTCCCAATATTTTGCCCGAGGGTGCTGGCCCAAAAACAACCAACTCAGTCCAATGAGCTCGCTAAGTTGCTGGCTTGGATTGGCGGCATAAAGGGCTTGGCTGCTATCTTTTAGCAATTGAGCGGCCCGCAATGGAACAATCAGCTCAAATTGCTCGGAGCTGGGGGCAGCGCTTTGCAGTGGCGAAAAATCGAGGCCAAAATCGGGCTGTTGTTCTGCCTGAGCGGCTTTTTGGGCAATTTCGCAATAGTTGGCCCAATTGGCCCCCATAAGCTGCTGCTCCAAAATTTGCAAAGCGGCTTCTTTATAGCTACTTCTGGGCTCTCTAACGAGGCCATAACTGGCGGCCATAACAGCCAGTTCCACCTCATTTTCTTGCTGGGCCAATTGGGCCAATTGAATAAAATCACTGCCTGTGGCCTGAGGCAGCGCACAGATTTTTTCTAGGTACTTTTGCTGAGCTTTTTGGTCCTTTTCCAAACTGGCCAAATAAAAATAATTGCGCAAAAAAGCGATCTGCTCGCCTTGCAAACGAACGGCCTTATCGGTTAAGCGCTTGAGCTTTTTTGTCTCTTTTTGGTCAATGTACAAACTCGATAGCGACTGAAATGCAGAGGGCAGCAAACGCTCTCCCTTTTTGATCAGCGGCTTAAAGGCTTTTTCGGCCTTTTCATATTCTTTGAGGCGCAAATGACAATGCGCAATTTCTAGCTGAAAGAGGTCGCGATTTTCGACTTCTGCCTGCTTTTTCCCTTCCTGAAATTCATTGAGGGCGGCCCGATAATCGGCTTTGTAGAAGTAATCTTTGCCCAGTTTATAGTCCTTTTCGGCTTGTGGGCTAAGTTGGACCTGCCCGCTTAATCCGCAGCTTAGGGCCAAAAAAAGAGATAGAAAAATTGTTCTCATACTAAATGGTTTTTTCTTTAGATGCCGCTCTTTTGTTTTTTTGGCGTATCTAAAGTTTTCTTTTTGATTTGGGGCTGCCCCGCCCTGCGGGCGGGTCGGGCTGTACCGCAGCTCGCAGGTCTGCTCGGCCCTGCAGCGCTTCGCGCTTTGGTCTGGCCTTCGGCCACTGCTATCCATCCCTCAGCCGAGGGCCCGATGGGCCTTTTTGCGGGCCAAAAATGCTGGACCATCTAGCTTTATCTGGAAAAAGCCCAACCTCCCCAAGGGATTCCTTAGGGAATCCCGCAGAGGGGTGGGTGGGCGGGGACCTATTAACGGATGAGGAGCGAAGCGACGAATGCCGCTTTAAGGGAGGGCCAGGAGAGGGGACAAGACCGCCAAAACTGAAAAAGAAAGATGACTGGCCCAGCGCTGCGCAGCCGTGGCCGCAGGCCAGACCAAGGAGCAAAGCGACGCAGGGCCGAGCAGACTTGCGAGCGGCGCAGCATAGCGGCGGCCAGCTAGGCTTTGCCTAGCTGGCCGCGGGCCCCCAAAAAAGAATAAACTACTTATGGAGATGCTGCCCATTTTGGTCTAGGGCTTGGCCACAATAAGGACAAAATTTAAATTTTTGACCAAACTGATCACTACAATCATTGGCCGTTTGGGCCAAAACAGGAGCGGATTCAGGAGCAGGTTCTTCGCCATCATTTGGCTGCTCTAGGCTCATATTGGGATCGCGCTCTAGGCGCTCAATAAAGGCCGAAGAAAGAATACCCGCCGGCAGGGCCACAATACCAATGCCCAAAATAGCGATAATGCCCGAAAGCAACTTGCCTGCAGAAGTAATGGGAAAAACATCGCCATAGCCCACCGTGGTTAGGGTAGCAATAGCCCACCAGAAGGTGGCAATAATATTGGGAAAAGCCCTGGGTTGGACATTTCCTTCCACGTACCACATTAGGGTAGAAGAGACCAAGAGCATCACGAAAGTAACAAAGAGCGTAATGCCCAGCTCATTGCGCTTGTCGATAAAAACATCGCCCACAATAACAATAGATCGAGTGAGGGAGCTGAGTTTGAGCACCCGCAACAAACGAGAAATTTTGAGCGCCCGAAGAAAGCGGAAATCGACATGGGCCAACTGGAAAAGAAAGGGCGAAATGGCCAAAAAATCAATTAGGCCCCCACTAGATTTAAAAAAGCGCCAGGCCGCAGCGCGAAAAGATTTCTCTTCGGGATATTTAAAATCTGCCGTAAACAAACGAAGAAAAAACTCGGCCGTAAAAATGATCAAAGTCGTATTCTCAAAAAGCGAAAAATAGTGACTAATGATTGTGTTTTGCTGGCTTCTCTCGATCCAGTCTATGATATTTCCCTCATAGCGGTAGTTAATAAAAGACTCCGCAATAATGGCCAAAATACTCAGGATGATGAGAATGGTAATACTGGTCTCAAAGATCCTAGCGGGCAAACTCGACTCCTCTTGTTCGAGGTCAATAACATCAAAAATATGCCGCCTCAGGCTTTTTTTATTGGTAGCTACGCTCATAGTTGGTGTTGATTTGGGCAAAAATACAAACTTATCACTGTCTTAAAGCAATAAAGCGCACATAAGCCTTTGCTGGACTAGAAAGAGTAGCCAAAATCTAGCCCCAAAGTGGGAATATACAGCCTGTTGGGCATCCAGTTATTGCCTCCAGCATCCCGCATATAGAGGCCCGAAATATAGACCCTAAAGAAAAAGCCTTCAAAACGTTGAAGTCGATAGCCCAGCATAGGAGCCGTTATGTATATATTGTAGTAGCCATTTCCCGTATTGCGTTCGTTAATTGGAACGGCAAGGCCTGCGCCTAGCTCAAAAAACTGTGTTTTGGCCTTATTGAGGTGAAAATTAAAACTCAGATGCCCATTGATATTGGTTTGCTCCACCAAACTCCCAATGCCTAGGCGGCCCGAAAAATGATAATTTCGCTCTCGACCAATAATGCGATCGTAGGAAATGCCGAGCAAAACGGAGGTGCCGCCCAAAGAGATGGAGACCGCATTGTTGGCTAGCTTTTTAGTCGGTACAAAAAAATCATTGCGATAATCAAACTCAATTTTTGTTAGCTCTGTTTGAGCAATAGTATCAAGCTGTCGGGGAGGATCGGTATGCCTGAAATAGACAAAGTTGCTGTCTGCTCTCAAAACTCTAGCCCCCACTATTTTACCGTCTTTTTTATAAATTAAGTCTTGGGCTTGGCTGCTCACAGCCAGAAATAAACAGGCGAAGAAGAGGAAATAGCGCATCTTTTTAAAATTAGCTGGTGAATGGGATTACCTTTCTTGAACGATAACTAGCATAGTTTGGTGGGAAAATAGGCCGAAAACTATGGATTTTGCCTCTTTCGCCTCAAATTTTTTTCACGGGCTTTTTTGTATCTTGCCCCTAGCTAAAATTTTTGACTATGAACCGGAAAATGCTCTTTATCGATAATCAGTTTGGCAAAGGAAAAATCCCTAGCCCTATTGCTCAAGTTCTGGGTATTTTTGGCGTTGCGCTACTCATGATGTTGGCCGGCGGCTTTTCTGGCAGCGCCAACTGGAGCTGGATGGTGGCTGGCGCCATGCTGATGTTTTTTGCCCTAATTAACAGTGTACTCAGTATCTTTGCAGCCCAGCGCATGCGCTATTATCAGTTCTCTCTTTATGGAACAATGTTCCTGTTTATTGCGCTTGGCGGCCTGGCCCAATTGATTTCTGGCCAAAGTATCTTTGAAGGAGCAGCCGATAACCGCAGCATCTTTATTGTGCTGCTCTTGGCCTATTTTTCGCTGATGGGCTTAGCTTTTATGCTTCGTTCTCTGGCCGATTTTATGAAGGCCAAGGATGAGGAAATTCACAAGAACTAATTTGATTTATGCGCTATTTATCGCTCGCTTTTCTCTTTTTCTTGAGCTTGCAAAATTTGCAGGCCCAAGAGGATTATGTCATTTCTGAATTGCAATATACAGACTATATTTATCGCGATTTTGTGGCCTCCTGCCGCTTTTATCCCGATGATTCTGAGGTCGATTATCCCGTCGTCCAACTCGCTAGCCCCAATAAACTCATTTTAGAGTTTGATGACCTAGATGCCGATAATAAGGATTATAACTACAAAATTATCCATTGCAACCGCAACTGGGAACCCTCCGAGGATATCGATGCCCTAGACTATATTGATGGCTTTCAGGAAAATCGATTCTATGAAAGCCTGAGCTCTTTTGGCACCCGCACGGAGTATCTGCATTATCAGCTAGAACTCCCCAATGATGATGTCAAATGGACCAAATCTGGCAATTATTTGCTGCTGGTTTATCTCAATGATGATGAGGAAGACCTGGTCCTCAGTCGCCGCTTTCTGGTCTATGAACCTCAAATGAATGTGGAGGTGACCACCCGCCGCTCGGCCATTCCGCCCTATGGCCAAACGCATCAGGAACTGAGCTGCCAACTCCAACATGCAGGCATGAATGTGAGCAACCCCAACCAAGATATCAAACTGACGGTGGTCCAAAACTGGAACTGGCCCAAAGCCCTCAAAAATCTAGCCCCCACTTTTGTAGAAGAAGAAGTGATCCATTTCGACCGCCAAGGCCAAATCGTTTTCCCCGGCCAAAGAGAATTTCGACCCCTCGATATCCGCAGCTTTAGCCACCGTGGTCCACAGGTCCAAAATCTGGCCCGCACCAATGAGGGCTTCGAGCTGCTGCTCTTTCCCGAAAAAGAACGAAAATATAGCCCTTATCTCTTTACCAACGACCTCAACGGCAAGTTTATCATCGCCTCCTACGATGCCCCCAACCCCGAAGAAAGAGGCGAGTATGGCCAGCTGTTTTTCCAATTCAAAAGCCCCGAATATCCCGATGCCCGCATTTTTGTCTATGGCGGCTTCTCCGACTTTCAAGCCTACCCCCAATACGAACTAAACTACAATGCCGAAAAAGGCCAATACGAAGGCATCCTCCTCTTCAAAAATGGCTTTTATGACTATGGCTACGGCCTGCTCCGAGATGGAGAAAAACAATTGGACCAAGAAGAATTGGAGGGCAATCGCTTTGAAACCGAAAATGATTACTTATTTTTAGTCTATTATCGCCCCTTCGGCGGCCGCTATGACCAGTTGGTGGCCTTCCAAAAAGCTAGTTCTACACATAGATAGTTTTTTGGGGCCTCCCGCCTGCGGCGGGCGCTACGCTTTGGGGCTCGCAAGCCTGCTCGGCCCCGCGGCGGCAAAGCCGCCTTGGTCTGGCCCTTCGGGCCACCCCTCCGCATCGCTAGGCCGTTTGGCCTGCGGCCAGGGCGGCTTCGCCGCCCAATTTTCCTCCCCATTTTGCCAAAATCCCTTTCCTCTTGAGAACAATTTACCAACCCAATAAAACAGCAGCCTGGCCCTATCTACTGGCTATTTTTGTGATTTGTAGTTGGTGGATTGCCCTAGGCCATTTTTATGGACCAAAAAAAACAGCAGAAGGAGTTGTTCCAGTTATAGCTGATACTACTTTGGTCCAAGATAGTACACCCACCCAAGCTCCAAAACAGTATTTTTCGCCTCCCGCCAATCCCGATTCTAGTTGGGCCCTAGCCTTTAATCACTATCTCCAAAAAACAGCGGAAGAAAAAGAATTGGCCCATCTGCAGCAGCTACAAGATAGCGCAGATCAAGCTTGGCTAGCCGCTCAGAAAGCCACTCAGGCCGAAGAAGCCGAAGAAGCCGAACGAATGCGCCTATTGGCCGAGGAAAAAGAACGGCAGGCTAAGGCCATGGAAGAGCTCGCCCGCCAAGCCATGGAAGAAGCCCAAACACTTGAAGAAGAAATACTGGCCGAAGAAGAATTTGATTATAGCGACTACAATAATTATATCCCTCGCTACTGGCAGTTTTTGCTACCTAGCTGGATATTCATTTGGTTGTATTTTTGGCGCAGCCGCCGCAATCGTCGCCAAAAACAAAAGATGGCCGCTCAGTTCCCCTTGGGCCAAAGGCGCCCTTCGGGCGCCCTCAGCCGCGATTTCCAATCTAAAAGTATAGACCCCAGCTGGCGCCGCCAATTGGCCCAAGAACGCAGCCGCCCCCTCTTGTCGGAAAGCAAAGAACAGGACGTACAATGGGCCGAAGGCTTTAAGGGCAGCTATACCACCACCTTCCTTAGACGGGCCATCATTCATTTGTTGCGCTGGCGGCAGCCAGAGCTCGCTCGCCCTGCCGATTTTCGCTATTGGTTAGATGTCTATGATTTGATGTCTCCGCTAGCCGCTGCCCTGCAATGCAGCCTAGCCCTTTGGTTCCTAGATCAAGAACTTTGGCCCTATTTACTTCTGCCTTTAGCCCTGCTCTCTATTTATTATAATGCCGCCGCCCGTCGAAAATCTTGGGCCAAAAATACATACCTGATCCTAGCCTCCAGCCTAGCCCTAATCGCTCATTTCTTCTTTTATCGCAGTAGTTTTGGCTTTAGTGAGCCAGCCCTGTTTCCGGATATTTCAGCTTGGCGCTGGCCGCTGCTGCTGGGCCTGTTTTTGGTCTTCTGGAGCTGGCTAAAGGGAGGCAAACATCTTTTTCAGAAAACCGTCTGGTTCAATGATGAGAGTTTTGTCAAAACTATCCCTTTCTTTATCGCTAGCCTATTTTTCACCATCTTTTGGCCTGGGGTTTTAGGCGAAGCCCTACCCACAGGAAGTCTAGTCGCCTTGCTCTTGGCCTTTGTCCTCTGGATCAGTAGCCCGATGAAAGATGACCGCAAAGCCAAACAATGGCTGCTCTCTGGAGGTACCCTTTTTGGCGGCTTAGTAGGACTCTCTACTTTGCTATTTGTCAATTACAATATTTTTGGTTTAGGATTTATTAGCTATAGCCTTCTCGGTTTTCTTCTCTTAGGAAGCTGGGCCTTTTTCTTCTTTCCCAGAATGGAGAATATTCCCGAAGAACAAAAGCCTATTCCTTGGTGGGAGGACCCCCAAGCTACAATACGAGAAGAGTTGGTCATTAAGGATATGGACCTAGGGCTACAAACAGAGCACTGGAGCAGTTTTAACCGATTTAAGCGACTAAAAACTATTCGTTTAGTCAATACAGAGCTCAAGCATTTGCCTATCCGAATTGCTAACTTGGCCCAATTGGAAGAAATGGACATACGCCATAACCAATTGCGAACAATTCCCTCTATCTTCTTTAAACGCCTACCGAATTTGAAGAAAATCAATTTGGCAGGCAATCCCGTTCCTGCTAAAAAACAGCAGGAATTAAGTCAAAAATACCCCCATATTGAGTTTATTTTTGAGTAGGGGGAAAGATTGTAGTTGCAATCGGCCTAGCGATGCGACGGGGTGGCCGTCAGGCCAGACCAAGCGGGCACAGCCCGCGCAGGGCCGAGCAGACCTGCGAGCCCCAAAGCGTAGCGCCTGCCGCAGGCAGGAGGCCCCAAAAAATATCAAACTAAAGCCAACTGATCTTGAAAAAACTGCACTTCTTCTAAAAAATATTTGAGTGGGGGGGCAAGGTTGTCTTTTGCCCATTGAAGAAATATCTTACGTTTGAAATTAGCGGCTTTGAGTGGAATAATATGGTAGTTTTTTGGCTTTTTCTCTAAAACGGGAATTAAGGAAATGCCAAGGCCTGCGCTAACTAAAGCCCTCGCCATTTCGTCTCCTTTGGCTTTAAATACAGTGTTGATTTTGATTTGGTGGCTTTGGAAGAAGTTTAGAATTTCGTCTCTCTTACTACAATTGCTTCGCTCAATAAAATTGGATTGATCTAAGAGGCGAACATCCACCTGAGGGAGTTGGGCGAAAGGGTGGTTGAGTGGAACGGCCAGCCCCAGCGGGTCTTCTCTAATGAGTTCTTGCTGAACATGCTCTAGAGAAAGAGCCGTTTTGCTGAAAAGCGCATGAATTTCATTCTTTTTTAGCGTTTCTAGCAGCTCCATAGCGCAGCTTTTTTCCACCAATTGGACCTCATAGCTTGGGTAGCGTTTGTGAAATTGCTTGATGAGGGGTAGAATAGCCGTAAAATCAAGGTCTGGGCTAAGGCCTAATTTTAGAACTTGCCGACTTGTTTTTTCTTTAAATGTTTGCATCTCCTCCCAGTTGGCCAGTAGTTTTTTGGCTTTGGGCAAGAGTTCTTGCCCCTCTGTTGTAAGGAATACATTTCTTTTATCTCTGAAGAAAAGAAGACAGTTGAGCTGCTCTTCCAATTTTTTGATGCCCGAGGAGAAGGTAGACTGTACAACATGTGCTCGTTTTGCGGCTAGGGTAAAGCTCTTGCTCTCGGCTAATAGGACAAAGTATTTGACAAACTGCAGGTTCATGATCTATTTCATCGATAACTGTTATTACAATATTCTATTTTGACGATCTAAAGGTATTGCTTTACTTTGCAACAGGCAATATTCTCTTGCCTAAATTTTATTATTTGGCCTGTGAAGGGTTTAAAAACTAGAATCAATGAAAAGTTTTCAAGAAAAAATGGCTGCACTCCAAAAAAAATTAGAGGGGAGAATGCCTGCAGATTATATCCAAATTATGCATAAGGCCACTGCAGATTTGCGGGCTTCTGGGATTCAGGAGGGGGTATTAAAAGTTGGGGATAAATTTCCCGCTTTCACCTTAAAGAATCAAGATGGATCGCCTATTCAAAGTGTAGAGATTTTCAAAAAAGGCCCCGTATTATTTACTTTTTATAGAGGTATTTGGTGCCCTTACTGCAATATGGATTTAGGGTATTTGCAGCAAAATAAAGAAAAGCTAGCCGAATTGGGCGTGCAACTCTTTGCTATATCTCCAGAGCTTCCAGACTTTTTGCAAAAAACCAAACAGCAGCAAAAGCTAGATTTTGATTTGCTGCATGACTTTAAAAGTGAGTTGGGGCAGGAGTTGGGACTTCGGTTCTCTCTACCCACAGAATTAAAGGCATTATATGCCGATAAATTTAAGATTGATTTGGATAAACATCAGGGGCATTCTGATTGGACACTTCCTATGCCTGCTCGTTTTTTGGTGGACCAAGATGGGGTTATTCAATATGTGGAAACTAATCCTGATTATACGACTCGCCCAGCTCTAGATGCTGTATATGCATTAGATTCTCTTAAAAAATAAATGAAGTTTTTTACCTAGAGAAAGTAGGTTTTCTGCTTTGTAATGGAAAAGCCAGTAACTTTTAAGTTACTGGCTTTTTTTATAAAAAGCCCCAACAGTAAACTGTTGAGGCTCAAATCAAAAGCGCTAAGCTTTATAGTTATCCACAGTAATTAATCTAACTTTTGAAGCAAGATGGCTTTTTCTTGGCCCAAACGGAGATAATAGGTTCCTCTTGGCCAATGAGCGCCAATTTCTAGTTGTTGCTCACCCGCAGTCATCTTTTGTTCGGCCATTAATTGGCCCAAACTATTGTAGACCATAATCATTTGGTCTTGGGCCAGGGGCTGCTCTAAACGAAGCATAAAAGAATGCTGACTAGGATTGGGATGTAGCTGAATCTTGTTCTGACTCAGCTGCTGAGGCGCCTCAAGGCCAGTAGGAGAGGCATCCACCACCGAAAAGAGATCAATAGCGCCCTCGGCAATATGGCCGCCATTGCGGTCAAAAGCCAAAACCTCTATCCACATATTATTGACAGGAGGAAGGTAATCGGCAATGCGGAAGCTCTGCAGGTTGGTCCAGCCGTTGGTGTTGGTATAAACCGCCAAAACGGCAGAGTTGAGTCCGTTGTGTAGCGTGACGACCATGGAATCGTTGGGGCTGCCATTTCCACCGCCATTGTAGAACCAGGCGTAGAAGTTAATATAAGCATCGCCATAATCTAAAACATCAAAATTGGGAGAGCGCAGAATAACGTCGCCACCATCAATATCATCGCCGCCAACGGCCCCATTATTTTGGTCTCCAGTAATATAGCAAAGCTCTCCGAGGTCAAAATTGAGGTCGCCATCAGGTGTGGCGGGGCTACCATTGTAGCTAAGGCCCTCAGAGTTGGCGCGGGCCCAATCACCAGAAGTAGCAGTAGAACTGTTGGTCCAGCCCAAATCTAGGGCAAACTCATCGCGGTAACCCGGAACCAATTCTGCGGTCAATTGGCCCGTATTGGCATTGATGTTTTGGCTGAGGAGCTTAGTATGATGTCCCCATTTGCCTACAAGAATGTCATAGTCATCTTGGAACATGCTAGGAACATTGAAATTCCCACTGTTGTCTGTATTGACGCTGTGGCTGTAATCTGGCGATTTTAGCTCGACAATGGCGTTGGCAATAGGGTTGCCACTAAGCGAGTCAATGACCTGTCCCGAAAAGCTAAAGGCCTGCATGGGAACCAATTCTACATCTTCCTGACTGACTTGGCCATGGGCCAAATTGACCGAAATGGTCTTGGGAAAATAGCCTGCCTTGCTAAAGGTGACGCTATAGCTCCCCGCTACGCCATAACCCGTTTTGTACTCTCCCGTGATGCGAGAGTCATCAAAAACAGCAGTATTATTGATTTCTACCCGAGCGCCAAAAATAGGGTTGCCCGAAATGCTATCCCTGACCAAACCCTCTAACCAGCAGGCTCTTTGGTAGTTGGCATCAAAAACATAAAGGCCCGTATTGATGTCGGCAGCCAAGATTTTACCCGAACTAAAGAAGGGGTAAGCTCCCCAGCAACCAAAGAAGCCGCTATTTTGGCCCGTATAAGTATCGTATTTGGCCACTTCCACTAGGTTGTCGGGACGCTGGGCATCGACAACAATTAAGCCGTCGGTATAATAAGAGATAATCAAAAACTCATCTTTGACATGCACATTATGCGGAATCACGCCCTCGCCAATGGTTTCATAAGGCTGCCAGCGGTCTAGTTCTACAATATTACTCATATCAGAAACATCATAGCTACCAATATAGGCATTGGCCCGTTCATCGGTGGTGAAAAGGGTGTTGCCATCATCCGAAATCCAGGCATTATGCGTGAAGTTATCGGGGGTAGATTGACTACCTAATGCAATGGGGTTGGCCTTGTTGCTCACATCATAGCCTGTAAATTCTCCCGCATAAATATCTGAGGTCCAAAGGGTATCGCCTCTAGCATAGACATCATGTGCATAGATAGGAGGCACAAAACCCGCCAAAGTAGGTTGGGCGGGATTGGCATTGAGGTCCAAAAAGAAAGGCTCTCCATTAGAGATATTACTGCCTGCAATATAGGCGTAGCCCCCCTCATCAATATAGATGTTGTGCGCCCGAAGTAGAGTATCGGTATTATTGTTAATGGTCAATTCGGGCTTCCAGAAGTTATAGCTAATGTTGTTGGGCAAGCCCGAAAGGTCAATGATCAACAAACCGTCATTGCCTTGGTCGGTGGTCACATAGGCATAGTTGCCCCAGGTTTTAATATCGCGCCAGATGGAGTTGGAGCCGCTAATCGTCTGCACTTCTACGGGAGCGGCGGGATTGGCCAAACTCACAATAGAGGTTTTCTCCTTGGTGCCCATCAAGGCATATTCTACCCCTGTTGTGGGATGCACCCAGCCCCAAATATCATTGCCATCCTCGGCATAATCAAAATTGGAGAGTAGGTTGAGCCCATAGTTGGTCTGGGCTTGCAAGCCAAACACTAAGGCCAAAAAGGCCAGCGTCAATTTGTACTGCATAAAAAATTGCTTTTCGTTTGATGATGATACTCACTTCAGCCAGAAGCTCAAGGCATTCCGCTTTTAGCAAGTTTGTTTGTTCGTTGTGCTAGTAATCTACTAAATGCCGCCCTATTATAGCCTATTTTTAGCCCCCTTTTTGATTTTGATAAGGCCAAGGGGAAGGAGGAGGATCTTGTTTTGGGGCCTCCTGCCTGCGGCAGGCGCTACGTTTCGCAGCTCGCTGCTCGCTCGGCCCTGCGGCCTGACGGCCTTGGTCTGCGGCTTCGCCGCCCTGCTGCACATCGCTAGGCCTGCGGCCCTACGGGCCTGCTATATGGGCCTGCAGGTTGAAACCTACAGCCAATTAACGAATGTATTTTTATGTTTAATGGAGGGTTGAAACCCTCCATAAATAAACATTTTCAGTCCGTGCTTTATTCTTTGGCGGCTGAGCGGTTTTGGGCCCATGGGCTAAAGCCCTTCTTTGCTGTAAATGATATGGGCCGATGGTTTTAACCTACAGCTATTCATAGCATCCTAGGCTAGTCTCCTTCAAAGGGGCTTGATTTTTCTGTTCGATGGACTTATCTTAGTCCTTAACGGTCTAATACCTTAAAGAAAAATAGATGAATAAAATAATAGCTTATCCGAGAATACATGCTTTAGAAGAGAGGAAGATGGAGTATTTAGGTGAAGATGTAGCAGTCGTAAATCAAGAGCCATATAAAAAATGGTTTATCAAAGCGCTACCTTCTCGCTTAGAGATCGTGCGTAGGCTAATATTACGCAAAGAACTGGATTACAGTTATGAATCCCTATATGAATGCTTTTCTTTTCTAAAGGAGCATTTAGTGAAGCGGGAGACAACTGAAGAAGAAAATTTAAAGCTGAAAGAAGAGCTTCCAGTCTATTATAGAGATTCATTTGAGCCGCAGAAGTATACGATCTTGAGCCCCACTTATTCTATAGCTTATGATATTGGAATTTATTGGGGAGAAATTATGATTAGGAAGTTTAATAAGCAATGGAGTATTTATGAAGATGAAGAGGCTTATAAATATGGTTATCCCATAATTGATTTAGAGTCCAAAAGACATAATGTGGTTTTTTGTCCTATTTGGGTAATGTCAATTACAGCTACAAAGATTGCTCAAGATGATAGTGGATTAGCTGCTTTTAAGGCTTCTGTAAAGACTTGGGATGAAAGTTTTTTAAATGCTTAATTTTTTTGTTGGGAGTAAGGATAACTCTGCTTGGTCTGGCCTTCGGCCACCCTTGCACATCGGTTACTCCCTTTGGTCGTCGAAGACGCCCTAAAGGGCTTGTTGTGGCCGTTTGGCCTTCGGCCATGGCGGCTTTGCCGCTATCTGTAGCCTAAAGGCCGCAGCCATTCTTGTTGGGCCTTGGTCTTTCTCGCCGCAGCGGCTTGAAAGCCCCTGCTTTGTTTGTGGGAAGGATATATTAGGTTTTCAGGTCCTGCGGCTTTTAAGCTGCAGGCCAATTGTTGCTGAGGAACCTGCTCTGCTGTACCTAAATTGGCTGCTGGTTTTAACCTGCAGCCACAGCGAGCAGGCGGCGAAGCCGCCGCAGGCCTAGGGATGGATAGCAGTGGCCGTTAGGCCAGACCAAGGCGCTGAAAGCGCCGAAGGGCCGAGCGAACAGCGAGCTGCGACACAGCCCGGCCGCCAAAGGCGGCAGGCCCCAAAAAAAATAGCTAACCCAAATCATTGGATTAGCTATTTAAGTGGGCGAAAACTGGAGTCGACTAGCGCATACCGCCAGTCACCATAATCGTATCGCCAGTTACATAAGAAGAGAGCTCAGAGGCCAAGAAAAGGCAAACATTGGCAATTTCTTCGCCTTGACCGAGGCGTTGCAGGGCCGTATTCTTGATCATTTGCTCCTTGAGCTCATCGCTGAGTTTGTCCGTCATTTCGGTAGTGATAAAGCCAGGGGCAATAGCATTGCAGCGGATACCTCTAGAGCCCATTTCGTAGGCCAAAGACTTGGTAAATCCGATCATCCCCGCCTTAGATGCGGCATAATTGGCTTGGCCAGGGTTGCCATTGACGCCCACAATAGACGTAATATTGATGATGCTGCCACTGCGGGCCTTGAGCATGGGGCGGGCGGCATGTTTGCACAAATTGAAGACCGACTTGAGGTTTGTAGTCATCACATCATCCCATTGTTGCTCATTCATACGAAGGAGCAGATTGTCGCGAGTGATGCCCGCATTATTGACCAACACATCGATTTGGCCAAACTCCTTCACAATATCCTTAATTAGTTGAGCCGCCTGATCAAAATCAGCAGCATCAGATTGGTAGGCAAGGACCTTAATCCCCTCAGAAAGGGCTTCGGCCTCTTTGGCCAAGGCTTCCGCCTGCTCAGAAGAAGAGCGGTAAGTAAAGACCACATGAGCGCCTTGTTCGGCAAATTTTTTCACAATAGCGGATCCAATTCCACGAGAACCACCAGTGACTAGAGCCACTTTTCCGGCTAGTAATTTCATAGGTTTCTATTTTTAACTTAGCGCAAAGCTAGTAATTTTTAAATCGACTATTATTGTTCGATGCGTTGAATATTGGCCCCAAGGGCATTCAAACGCTCATCAATCCGCTCATAGCCTCGGTCAATTTGATGAATTTGATGAATTCGGCTATTTCCTTTGGCCGAAAGGGCGGCAATGAGCAAAGAAACGCCCGCCCGAATATCGGGAGAGGTCATTTCAATGCCTTTGAGCTGAGATTTTCGCTCTAGGCCAATTACGGTTGCCCGATGCGGGTCGCAAAGAATAATCTGAGCGCCCATATCAATGAGTTTATCGACAAAAAAGAGGCGGCTTTCAAACATTTTTTGATGAATGAGCACGCTACCTCTGGCTTGGGTGGCCACCACCAACAAAATACTCATCAGGTCGGGCGGAAAGCCGGGCCAGGGCGAGTCATAGACATTGAGGACCGAGCCATCAATAAAGTTTTGGATCTCGTAAATATCTTGGGCGGGCACATGAATATCATCGCCTTGGATTTCGAGTTGGATGCCAAAGCGCTCAAAAGTGGGCAAAATATTACCCAACATATCTACCCGAGCTTGCTCAATCGTAATGGCCGATTTGGTCATGGCGGCTAGGCCAATAAAGCTCCCAATTTCAATCATATCGGGTAGGCAGCGGTGGCCCGTACCATAAAGTTGGTCCACCCCCTCTACCACTAGGCGGTTAGAGCCCAAGCCCGTAATTCTGGCCCCCATACTATTGAGCATTTTGGCCAATTGCTGCAAATAAGGCTCGCAGGCGGCATTGTAAATGGTCGTCACGCCTTTGGCCATACTAGCGGCCATAAGGACATTGGCCGTACCCGTTACCGAAATCTCTTCCATCAGGATGAAATTGCCTTTGAGGCCCTCGGTTTCGAGCAAAAAGATATGCTCCTCCCGCACATAGCGGTAGTCTACATTCAAATATTGTAGGCCATTGAGGTGGGTATCCATACGGCGGCGACCAATTTTATCGCCTCCAGGTTTGGGCAAAACCGCCTTGCCAAAACGGGCCAAAAGGGGGCCCATAATCATCACAGAACCCCGAATACTACTGGCTTTTTGCACAAATTCTTGGGTCTGCAGATAATCCAGATCAATGTTTTCGGCTTTAAAGGTATAGCGGTTGTCGCTCACTTTTTCTACCGCTACGCCCAAGCCTTGCAAAAGCTCAATCAAACGGACCACATCCCGAATATTCGGAACATTACTGATGCTTACTTTTTCGGCCGTCAGCAATACGGCACAAATAACTTGCAGGGCCTCATTTTTGGCGCCTTGTGGGCGAATGCTGCCCGATAGTTGGGCATTGCCCTCTACTAAAAAAGATGCTGATTTAGACATGTATATGTTTTTTGGAGGTGGCTACCTCTTTTTATAGAGTTTTTTAATTTTTTTTGGGGCTGCCCCTCCCTTCGGTCGGGTCGGGCTGTGTCGGGCTCGCAGGTCTGCTCGGCCCTTCGCTTTTTCGCTTTGCTCAAAAGCTCGGTCTGGCGCTTTGCGCCACCCTTTCCATCCCTCAGCCGTTTGGCCCTGCGGGCCAATTGGACCAACTTATTTGTTTTTCACCCAACGCAAGCCCGTTAAAAGCTCCGGAATGGCTCTGGCCTCCTTATTATTAGACATAATCACCAAATTGAGGGAAAATAGGCCCAAATAATAAAAGATGTAGAAAGGGACGCCACTGCCCTCATTTAGAAAAATAGCCAATATCCCTAAGTTGAGCAAAAAGCCTTTAATGAGCAGCCGCAAAATAAGCTGTTTAGTACTGGCTTTTTCGCCCTGCATATTCACTAGCCGAAGGCCAAATAAACGCTTGGCCGCAGAAGCTTGCCAGCGGCCTTGTTCCAAAATAAAATGATAGCCTAAGGCAATACCAAGATGAATAATCCAGATGAAGATAAATTCTGCCTCAGATCTAGAAAACTGCCAGAACCGAAAAATACTCTTATCTAAAGTAGTCTCTTCGATGAGATAAAAGCTAGTAAATCCGGTAAGGACGGCTAAAAAGACTGCATCAAATAGGAAGGAGGCAATGCGGTGACTCGCTTCTGGGGGGCTAAGAAGGGATTGGGCCATGGGGAATTGGTTTTAACTAAGTTCTTCAACGAGTTCCATCCACTGCATTTCTTTTTCGTCTAGCTCTTCTTGGATGGCATTGAGTTCTTTAGATAGTTCTACAATTTGCTCGGCGCTCAGGCTGTTATCATTAAAGCCTTCAGAAAGTTTTTGTTTTTTCTCTTCCAGCTTTTCGATTTGGCGCTCTAGCTTTTTGATTTCTTTGCGTTCCTCTTTAGAGGGGTTTCGGCTTTTTTTGACTTCTACTTTTTGCTTTTCGGCCTTTTTTTCGGCTTCTTTTTGTAGTTGTTCGGCTTTTTGGGCCTCGGCTTGGGCTAGGCGATAGTCGGTATAGTTGCCGGGAAAATCACGGACCTGACTGCCCTCGCCCAAAACAAAGACATGTTCTACAATGCGGTCCATAAAATAGCGGTCGTGAGAAACCAAAAGCACGCAGCCAGGAAACTCCTGCAAAAACTCTTCTAGGACCTGCAAACTAACAATATCTAAATCGTTGGTGGGCTCATCCAGAATGAGGAAGTTGGGGTTATCCATGAGGATACAAAGCAAATGCAGACGGCGCAGCTCTCCACCACTCAATTTAGAAATGAAGGTTTGTTGTTTGCTGGGGTCAAATAAAAAGCGCTCCATCAGTTGGGAGGCCGATAGCTTTTTGCCACCATTCATGGGAATATAATCGGCAATATCGCGGACCACATCTAGGGCCTTTTTATCGGTTTTGATTTGCATATTGGCTTGGGTATAATAGCCAATTTTAAGGGTTTCTCCATGCACCACTTTACCTGTATCGGAGGCCAGATTTTGGGTAATAATATTGAGTAGGGTAGATTTCCCTGTACCATTTCGGCCAATAATGCCTAGGCGGTCTCGTTTTCTGAACTTATAATCTAGCTTCTCGAAGAGAACTTGTCCACGATAGCTTTTAGAGACATTATGGAGTTCTAGAATTTTGGAGCCTAGGCGGCTCATTTGGATATCCAGTTCGAGTTCGCCTTCTTCGGTTTTTTTCTTGGCCTTGGCTTCAATTTGGTAGAAATCATCTACTCTAGATTTGGCCTTAGTGCCCCGAGCTTGGGGTTGTCTGCGCATCCATTCCAGCTCTTTTTTATAGAGTTTTTTGGTTCGGGCCAAATTGGCGGCTTCATTGGCTTGGCGCAGGGCTTTTTTCTCTAAAAACTGGCTATAATTGCCGGTGTATTTAAAGAGTTCTTGCTGGTCCAGTTCTAGGATTTGGTTACAAACGGCATCTAAGAAATAGCGGTCGTGGGTAACGGTCAGCAAGGTGATTTTAGCTTGTTTGAGATAATCTTGCAGCCATTCGATCATCTCGAGATCGAGGTGGTTGGTGGGTTCATCTAGGATGAGGAAATCGGGTTCATCGATAAGGACTTTGGCTAGGGCCACCCGTTTTTTTTGTCCACCAGAAAGTTGGCCGAGGGGGCGGTCCAGATAATCCACTTTAAGGACCGAGAGGATCATTTTGACCTTTTGGTCATAATTCCAAGCATTTAGGCGATCCATATCGCTAAGTGCCTGTTGGAGGCGGTCGCCATCTTCTGGATGCTTCATGGCCTTTTCATAGTTGGCCAGGGCTTGCATAATAGGGTTGGCCGATTGGTAGACGGCTTCAAAGACGGTAAGCAGGGGGCTCATATTGGGCTCTTGCTTAAGAAAAACGGTTTGAATATTGGGGTGTAGCCAAACTTTTCCGCCTTCTGGGCTTTCTTCGCCAGCGAGGGTACGGAGCAAAGAGGTTTTGCCCGTTCCATTTTTGGCCACCAAAGCTACTTTGTCGCCTTGGTTGATATAGAAGGTAATATCGGTAAAGAGGACGCGATCGCCATAGGCTTTATTCAGGCCCTCTACACTAAGGTAATTCATTTTTTATCGTAATTTTAGAGGGCCAATTTACGAAAATTAAGGGAACTTCCTGCTTTGCCAGGGGCCAAAACTATTTTGCGTTTAGAAGCGGGCGCAGCCCGCTGGCCTAGCGATGTGCAGGGGTGGCCGAAGGCCAGACCGAGCCAGCTTGCTGGCGCAGGGCCGAGCGAATAGCGAGCTGCGGAACGTAGCGCCGAAGAGCGAAGCGAGGCGGAGGCCCAAAAACAGCAGCGAGCTGCGACAACAAGAACTTTAGTTCGCAGTTCGACGACCAAAGGGAGTAAACGTAGCGCCGAGGAGCGAAGCGAGGCGGAGGCCCCAAAAAACAAAAATAAGATGATAAAAACAGTAAGTACCCTTTTTTTACTGGCTATGTCTAGCTGGCTTTGGGGGCAAAAACAAGCGGCCTTAAAGGCCTTAGAAGCGGCTTATCCCGATGCTTTCTTGGAAGTAAATGAGCGGGAGATTATTTGGAAAGACGGCAGCCGCATGCCCTTTGACGATGGGCGAAAAAAAACATTTTTGCAGCTATTGACGGAGCCAGATTTGGAGGATCAAATTGCGGCCATGCCTTATCCTCGAGGTTGGAGCAAGGCGCCTTTGCGTGGGGAAGATCCTGGTCGGGTGCGTTATGAACCCTTTTTTAAGAAGATGTATGGGGCTTCGGCGGCGGAGGTGCGCAAAAACTTAAAAACCGTAATTTGGTTGCCTAAAACCTTGGGGGTCAAGTTACAAATGACGGAGGTGAATGGGGTAGCTGATAAGTTGCAGGCCTTGTCTAATCGTTTGGATACGATGCCTCATTTGCATAAATACTTGCAAAATCCGGGCGGGACCTTTAATTGGCGAAAAATTGCGGGGACTGATAGGCAGAGCATGCATAGTTTTGGTATGACCATCGATATCAATGTGGCCTATTCGAACTATTGGCGTTGGGCCGTCAAAGGCAATGATCCGGAGGGAAAGCGGATCATTGCCTATAAAAACCGGATTCCGATGGAGCTCGTCCTTTTATTTGAGGAATACGGTTTTATTTGGGGCGGTAAATGGTATCATTATGACACCATGCACTTTGAATATCGGCCCGAATTATTGCAAAAAATGCCTTAGAATTTGAGGTGGCGAACGGTCAAGCCATCGTTCATGATTTGCTTGAGCGAGCCAATGCCCATATCGAGATGTTCCTCAACATAATTGGCGGTCACCTTATGGTCGCTGCTATCGGTTTTTACGCCTTCTGGGGTCATGGGCATATCGGAAACGAGCAAGAGGGCGCCGGCAGAAATCTTATTTTTGAAAGCCGTAATAAATAGGGTAGCGGTTTCCATATCGATAGCGAGGCAGCGCATTTTGCGGAGATACTCCTTAAAATCCTCATCATACTCCCAAACGCGGCGGTTGGTGGTATATACCGTACCGGTCCAATAATCTAGATTGTGGTCGCGGATAGTGGTCGAGATCGCTTTTTGGAGGGCAAAAGAGGGGAGGGCGGGAATTTCTGGTGGAAAATAGTCATTAGAGGTACCTTCTCCACGGATAGCGGCGATAGGCAGGATCCAGTCGCCCACCTTATTTTTACGGTTGCGCAAGCCTCCACATTTGCCCAAGAAAAGGCAGGCTTTGGGTTTGATGGCCGAAAGCAGGTCCATGATTGTGGCTGCGTTGGGGCTTCCCATTCCAAAATTGATGATCGTAATACCGTCGGCGGTGGCGGTTTGCATGGCCTTGCCTTTTCCTTTGACCTCTACGCCATAGCGGTCGGCAAAAAGCTGTACATAATTGCTAAAATTGGTGAGCAAAATATACTTGCCAAATTCTTCTAGTGGGGTATTGGTATAGCGTGGGAGCCAGTTTTCTACAATTGCTTTTTTAGTTTTCATTAGCTATGTTTTTTGGTTAAAAAATATAGGGCATTTTTTCAAACTAATAAAAAAGCTCGGTTTGCAAAAGACTTTTTGAGAAAAAAAAAGGCCGTCTTTAATTTTTTCTAAATTAGAGACGGCTTCTAAGGTAATTACTTCAGTTTGATGAGTTGGTTAGCAATTTTGTCTAGATTAGCCTCATTCAATTCGGGAGCTGGAGCGAGGGGGAAGAGTTGTGCTCCTGCTCTGCTAATAAAGGCTGTACGCCAGTTGGCCCAAATTGCCCCGGCGATATCCCAACCATGAGCGGCAATCAGCATACAATCTTGGGGTTGGACGCCCATTTTCCTAGCGGCCCAATCATAAGCATCTGCATGAGGCTTATACTTTCCAATATCTTCTACACTTAGGCGTTCGTCAAAGTAGTCGAGCAATTGAGCATTGGTAAATTGGGTTTTCACACCAGCATTAGAGGAGTTGGTAAAGGAGACCAGCTTAAATCCGGCTTTTTTGAGTTTAGTTAGTGCCGATTTAACCTCTGGATGAGGGGGTAAAGAGCGGAGTGGGCCAACAATGGCTTGTTTTGCCTCTTCGGCACTTATGGTTATTCCTTGATTAGCCGCCACCATTTGTAGGGCAGCAGCGCCAATAATGCCAAAATCCTGATATTGGCGAGCCGAGGTCATCACCAAAGAATACTGTAACATAGTGGTAAACCAAAGAGGAAGCAGGTCTTCACGGTTATTTAGCGCTTTAGCTACATTTTTGCGCATGGCGGTAAGGTCAAGAAGTGTTTCATTGACATCAAAGAATAAAACTTTAGGACGATTTTCGTTTTTTTCTGTTTGCATATTTTCTTCTTTTTGTTGAAACTGATTGAGCGAAAGGCCGCCTAGGGCAAGTAAGGTGGAGGACTGCTTGATAAAATTTCTCCTGCTATTCATTTATACCTATATTTATATTTGTGAATATATCAATTTTAGACTAAAAATTAACCTTGCCGAAATTTTTCAAGGGGTTTACTTTTTTTTTAACGAGTCTAGATAAATTTTAACAATTTAGTTTAAATAACCGTTTAGTTAATCTATTTTACAGGGGACAAACCTTATGTTTTACGTTTAGAGACTTAATTTATGCTTAGTCGATTTCCCCTGGCTTTATTTATTTGCCTGATCAGTAGTTGTTTGTGGGCGCAGCCTTTGTCTAAAAAGGCGATTAAAAAGTTGCCAGCCTGTGATGCGGCCGATGAGTTATTATCAGCGCATCAGCCTCGAGAAGATCCTTATAAGGGCATGCGGATCCGTTCTTTTTATTTATACATGCGAGATAGTACGGCTTTGGCGATAGATCTGTATTTGCCTAAAAACATAAAGGCGGGAGATCGTTTGCCGACCATTGTACGGCAGACTCGTTATTGGCGGCGGCCGCAGTTGCGCTTTCCCTTTAGTTTGTTTTCTAAGGGCTTATTGGGCCGAACGGGCAAGATGGTACAGCGCTTTTTGGATGAGGGCTATGCAATTGTGAATGTAGATGTCCGGGGTTCTGGGGCTTCTTTTGGGCAGCGCTTGCACCCTTGGAGTCCAGAGGAGCAGGCCGATGGAGCTGAAATTTTGGATTGGATTGTGGCGCAGCCCTGGTCCAATGGCCAGATTGGGAGTTTGGGCGTTTCTTATGGGGGCACGGCTGCCGAGTTTTTGGCTATACAGCAGCATCCTAATCTCAAGGCGGTGGCCCTGATGTTTTCTTTATATGATGTGTATGCGGACAATGCTTTTCCGGGCGGTATTCATAACCGCTGGTTTACTTCTAATTGGGGTGATGCCAATGCCTTGATGGATGCCAATGAGTTGCCCCCAAATGCCGAGGCCTACAAATGGTTGATTAAAGGGGTGGCGCCTGTGCGCAAGAAAAAGAAGCAATTGGGCAAGGCGGTGAGTAGCCATGAAGAGAATAAAAATGTGCATGAAGGGGCTTTAGAGGTTGATTTTCGAGATGATCGTCCTCGGCAAGGGGCGGGCCGCAAAGTCGATTATTTTAGTCCCCACCATTATATTGATGCCCTGCGTGCTTCTGGGGTGGCGGTTTACTCTTATAGCGGCTGGCAGGATGGGGCCTATGCCGAGGCGGCCATCAAGCGGCATTTAGATTTGGGGGCGGGGGCGCATAAATTGATGTTGGGTCCTTGGGAGCATGGCGGCGCCTACAATATTAGTCCCTATTGTCCGTCTTTGGCCCAATTCGATCATGCGGGCGAGCTGCTCAAGTTCTTCGATTATCATTTGAAGGGGCAAAAAAATGCCTTGGTCCAAGAAGCGCCCATACATTATTATAGCATTGGGGCCGAGTGCTGGCGGGCGGCTCAAACTTGGCCTCCTGCGGCAGTCGTTTGGGACAGTTTATTTTTGTCGGATGCGGGTTTGCAGCCTCGTTTTGCCCCCTTAAGTGAGCAAAAAATAGTGGCCGATCATCAGTTTGGTACGGGGAAAGTGAATCGCTGGACCGCCGTGAATGGCAAGGTGAAGAGTCCTTACACTTATGCTGATTGGGCCCAGCGCTCTGCCTCTTTACTGCATTTTGATGGTCCTCTTTTAGAGTCGCCGCTAGAAATTGTAGGGGAGAGCAAATTGCAGTTGCAGCTACAATCTACCGAAGATTTGGCCGATATCTATGTCTATCTTTCCGAGCTCAAGGCCGATGGCAGTGTTCATTATATCACGGAGGGCCAATTGCGGGCCAGTCATCGCCCCAAAACTGCTTGGCAATCGAGCCATTTGCGCAAAGATGCCCAGGCGGTTGTTGCCCAGCAATGGCTAGAATTGCGTTTGCAGCTTTTGCCAGTGGCTTGGCAGTTGCAAAAAGGCTCTCGCCTGCGCCTTTCTTTGGCCTCTAGCGATAAGGACATTTTTGAGGGCGCTTATACCGATAAAGAATACGATTTGTTGTTCCGCTCGATCCAAGAGGCCCGCTCTTTTTTGCTGCTCCCTGTTTATCAAGAGTAAAGCTGCTTTGCCAGCCACACACAACTTTAATCATCATTTAGGCATCTTTTATCTATACCTATCTTATACTAAATAGCTTAATGATGATTAGATTTAGCCTCTTGTTTTTAGTTTTATGTTATGCCCCTTCTATTTTGTATGCGCAAAAAGAGGATAGTAGCGCTAATATTATTGTGGATGGATATCGAGAGCCGCTAACTATAGATGAGTTAATCCCTGAAGTTGTTCGATCAGCGATAGATACAAACTGCTATGATGTTTTTTTACATAAATTAGACTGTATTAAGCTAGGGATACTGTTTAATAAATTTGATCAATGTGAATCAGGGAGTATTTTTTTGCTTAGGCATATAGATGCACCCCAAAAAGTGATCGGTTATGGAGAACTAGAGTCGCTAGAAAACTCTATTTGGTTTTATAGGGAGGAAGATGTTTTATATACCCTTAAAATTGAAGATGGGAATTATAAAGTGCATGCAAAAGCGTTTAAAATAGAAGGTTAGGGGCCTCCCGCCTTCGGCGGGCGCTACGTTTCGGGGCTCGCAGGTCTGCTCGGCCCTGCGGCGCAAAGCGCCTGGGTCTGGCCTTCGGCCACCCCTGCACATCGCTAGGCCGCTCAGCTGTCTTTTTTCTTTGGGCTATTTTCTTCGGCGGCTGGGCAGTTTTGGGTCCTTAGAAGCAATGAAAGCGAACAAGGACTTTAGTCCGTCAGTTCGCTCAAGGCTACAACCCTGGGCTTCAGCCCAGGGCAGTAAGGATAGCGACTTACTAGTCCCTCAACTTTTTCTTGGGAATTTGGAAAAAAGGGAGGGGAAGAGAGAAGAAGCCTTTTCAGAACTAGTTGGTTTTGGGCCCATGGGCTAAAGCCCATGCTTGTGGGGCTATGCAAACTGGCGGGCTAAAGCCCTTGTTTGCTATAAAAATGGAAAAGGTTCGCTCCAAGAAAAAACAATAGCTCAACTACAACGGTAAAGAAAAATCCCCTCGAAGGAGGAAATGGCGATTTTTTAGATAGAAACTCCACCTTAAATTAAGAGCCTCCCGTTGTCTGCAGCTTTGTTGTGACCGAAACTTGGTTTTAGCATTAAATTTAATAATGACTACGCTTTTCGTAAAGTTTACCATTCTTCTTATAGAGGGACTAAGATATTTGATAGAGTAATTGATGGTGATAAAAAAGTTTTAAATCGAAGGTTTGGGCCTTAAAAATATAAATATGAAGTTTCTTTTAGTTTTTTTGATATCTATTCCTTTTGTTTTGAGAGGGCAGGAGTTAGTTGTAACTCCTGAAATGTCGTTAAAGACGATATCTAATGATACAAACTATTATTCAAAGGTTTCTTTTATATTCGGTGAATGTAAGTTCATTTCAGAAGTTGTAGAAAAACATCAAGATGTCTCATCACTAGGTATCGATGTGGCATCATTTAGACAACTTAAAAAGTTTTTGTGCGAGTTTAAGAATTTAGATACATTATCATTAGGGGAATTTACCGATAGAGCTGAAGTACGTTATAAAATACCTAAATGTTTTTCTTCAAAAGGAATAAAGTCTTTTGAAACTTCTTGGAAGTTTAAAAATCGAAAAAGCATTGAAGAATGGTTGATAGTTAATAATTCATGGACCAATCTATTGATGCACAATCAACATGTAAAAAATTCCACATTTCAATATTTAGTAAGATTGCCAAATATTTACGAAATAGCTGTAGGAGGAGATAATATAAAAATGATCAACTTAGATAAAATATCTCCTTCACTTAAAGCACTGTATTTAAATACAGATAAAACCATTTACTTCAATACTTTGAACTATAAAGATTCTATATACATTGATGGTTGTAAACTAGATCTAGAAGACAGTATAACTTCAAAGTTGTTATTGAGTAAAAGAGTATCTGTAACAGGGTTAAACTTAAGAGGGGTGAAACAATTTTCTCCTGTAATTTTGGAATTAGATGATGTCAATTATATAAAGTTAAATTTAGGCGATATTACAGCAACTAATTTAGACATTATGAAGAAAATGAAAGGGCTTAAAACACTCTTTATTTTTGTTACAAAAAACGATTTTCTGAAGAATAAGTCATCGCTACTAAATATAAGAATGTTGAAAGGGGTGGAAAGTATTTTTTTTCAAACTTCTACTAATTCAGTTAGAAAAAAAATCCAAGGATTAGAGAAGAATATGTTTGATCAAATTATTCATAGTTCTTATTACGGGAAGGAGTTGTATTATCAAATTCGATAGTCTTAGGTGCTCATCCATATCAATAGCCCCGTCTGTATTGATTTGCAGTTGGGGCTTCCCGCCTTCGGCGGGCGGTTACTCCCGTTGGTCGTCGAACTGCGAACTAAAGTTCTTGTTGTCGTTCGGTGGCTCGCTGTTACTTGCTTCGCTGCGTCGGCTCCCGTTGGTCGGGTCGCTCGGCTCTGCGCGGGCTGTGCCCGCTGGGTCTGGCCTTCGGCCCCCCCTGCACATCGGTTACTCCCTTTGGTCGTCGAAGACGCCCTAAAGGGCTTGTTGTGGCCTGCGGCCCTAGGGGCCTGCTATATGGGCGGGGCTGTTGAAAAAGACATTAGCTAATTACTTTTACCCAAAAACTATATAGGTATATAGTTGTATAAGTTGTCTATTTTTTGTAAATTTAAGGATGAAAAGAAAAGCTGTATTTCGCAATAGCCAACAAAATCAGATGAGCATGTTTCCTGAGGATTTAGGAGCATGGATTCCAGCAGATCACCCTGTTCGAGTTGTCAATCAAGTGATTGAACAAGTCAACTTGAAACGCCTATATGATAGTTATAAAGGTGGAGGAAGCTCATCTTACGACCCGAAAATGATGATTAAAGTGTTGATTTATGCCTATTTAGACAACACTTATTCTTCTCGAAAAATAGAAAAAGCCTTAAAAGAGAGTATTCCTTTTATTTGGTTGAGTGGCCGTTCTACTCCAGATCATTCTACGATTAGTATATTTCGCTCAAAGCGCCTACAAGGCTTTGAGGGAGAGATGTTTAAAGATATATTTACAGATATCGTTTTGCTACTTGCAGAAGCAGGTCTAGTTGATTTGCAAGATGTTTATACAGATGGGACAAAATTAGAGGCTAATGCAAATCGCTATACTTATGTTTGGGCCAATCGTTTATCTAGTAGTAAAGAAAAAATCAGAGAGCGCCTGGAAGGTTTCTGGGCTTATTTAGAAGGCCTGTATAAGTCTGAGGAACAAGAGATTGAGCCCTTAAATTTAGGGAAAAAGGCTAGCTCAGAAAAGATACAAGAGACTGTTGATAGAATCAATCAGTTAGTATCAGATAAGGAAATAAAAGCAAAGATCGCCAAGGAAGAAAAAAAAACTTAAGGGCGATAAATAAATTTGCAGATCGCTATAAACGTTATGAAGATCAGGAAGCTATTATAGATGGCCGTGGAAGTTATAGTAAAACGGATCATGATGCCACCTTTATGCGAACTAAGGATGATCATTTAAAAAATGGCCAGCTTAAAGCAAATTACAATATTCAATTTTCGACATCCAATAGAGTAATTACTCATTATTCAGTAGAGCGAACATCTTCTGATATGGCCACCTATATCCGTCATTTAGAGGGATTTAAAGAGCGTTATAATTTTTATCCCAAGCAAGTTACCGCAGATGCTGGCTATGGAAGCGAAGAAAATTATCTTTTTTTAGAAGAAAAAGGAATAGAGGGTTTTGTAAAGTATGGCTCTTTTTACAGAGAGCATCGAAGAAATTTTAAAACAAAAGAGTTTGCGAATGCTAGAAACCTTCACTATGATGAAAAAGGTGACTTTTATATTTGTCCTGTTGGGAAAAAAATAAACCGAATAGGAGAGACTAAAAAGACACTTCGGTCAGGCTACATTAAAGAAACAAATATATATGAAGCAGCAGACTGTAAGGGCTGTGCGCTGATGGAGCCCTGCTTAAAACAGAACTCAAATAAAAAAACCTCTACAAATCGAAGAATCCATAGAACGCCTAATCTAGAGCGATTAAGAGCCAAAGCAAGAAAATTACTTTTAAGTGAAGAGGGGATTAGAAAACGAAAACAAAGATCAGTAGATGTTGAAGGCTGTTTTGGAGAGCTAAAACAAAACAAAGGCTTTCGGCGACTGATGCTTCGAGGATTAAAGAAGGTGAATATAGAGGTCGGCTTGCTTGCTATGAGTATGAATATTGCCAAACTAGCAAAGCATAAAGCTCGAACTATGGACGAAGTCTGTCCAAAAACATCAAAAACGACTCTTTTTAACAGAAATAACAAAAGTATTGCCGCAAAAAGAGGGTAATTAAGGGGCAAGTATTGCCTTTTTGTAAAAAAATGGACACTTATTAACATTTTTTATTTTTTTAGTCCTAAAAATGACTTTTGACTTCCTCAACAGCCCCCCAATTAACGAATGCATTTTTGTGTTCAATGGAGGGTTGAAACCCTCCATAAATAAACATTTTTCAGCCCGTGCTTTCTTCTTCGGCGGTTGGGCGGCTTTGGCCCATGGGCTAAAGCCCATGGTTGTGGGGCTATGCAAACTGGCGGGCTAAAGCCCTTGTTTGCTGTTTATTAGAATGCATTATGGGCCGATGGTTTTAACCGTCGGCTCATTTTCATTGCATCCATCTAGTATGGCGACTTTTGTTGCTGTGGGTTTTAACCCACTGGTCCAAAACAACAACCGCCAAACAATAAGCGCAAAGAAAAATCCCCTCGAATGAGGGGATGACGATTTTTTCAATAGCCTAGGGCCTTGGCCCTAGGGTTCCCATAAAATTTATGGGGGAGAAAAAAGAAAATCAAACTACCGAATAAAAAATAACCCTTGTTCAAAGCGGTAGAGGATTTTAATCCTCTCCGCACTATAGATGTAGAATAGGGTTGTTGTATGGCTGCTGGTTTCAACCTGCAGCCACAGCGAGCAGGCGGCGAAGCCGCCGCAGGCCTAGGGGCCTGAAAGGGGGCCGCGCAGCGGCAGACCCAGCCAGCTTGCTGGCGCAGGGCCGAGCAGACCTGCGAGCCCTGAAAGGGCCCGGCCGCCGAAGGCGGCAGGCCCCAAAAAAATAGGATCATTTAAATGACAAATTACTCCTGCAGCTCTTCCCCAAAGCGCAAAATCAAGGCAGGCAAAAGCAATAAATCCGCTAAAAGGGCCAAAAACAAACAAATACTGGTGTATAAGCCAATGTAAAAGGTGCCCATAAAGCTAGAAAAGAGCAGGCAACTAAAGCCGCTAACCAAGATCAAAGTGGTGACGACAATGGCTTTGCCTGTACCCCGAAAACAGCTTCGTAGCGCCTCGGCTTTGCTTTTGGCCTCTTGGCTGGCCAAGCGATAGGCCGCCATAAAATGGATGGAGTCATCGACCGCAATGCCAAAGGCAATAATGAATAGGATAGAGGTGGAAATCTTGATGTCTACGCCATTCCAGGCCATTAGTGCGCCCACCAAGGCCAAGGGCAAAATGTTGGGCAAAAGCGCAATGCTCGCCATCCGCCAAGAGCGAAAGAGGTAGAGCATGAGCAGAAAAATAAAGAGAAAACAGAGCAAGAGCCCATAAAAGACATTATCCGCAATGCACTGGTTGTTGATGTCCATCAGATAGGCAGAGCCCGTCAAGCGATAGTCTATGAGCTGGTCGAGCTCTTGCTCTCGGATAAATTGGGCCAAGGCCGCATGCCGCTTTTGGGCCTCCAAACTGCCCATATCGGGCATTTTTCCAGCAAAACGCCCCCTTTTTCCTTGGGGTAAAACCACCAAGGGATAACGCCCATTGGCCAAGAAATTAGCCTCTATTTTTTGGGCCTTTTTCCATTCGGACCGATTCTGAGGTAGCCGATAATAGTCCGCCTTGCCCGAATGCGTCATCCGATTGGCCATTTTTAATCGGGCCAAAGGACTAAACATACTCCCCAAACCATAATCCTCCAGTAAATAGCGCTCTAGTGGGTCCAAAGCCCGCAAAACTGCCGTATCCGACAGGCTTTTACTGCTGTCTCGCAAGATGATTTCCATCTCAAATTGACGGGTTCCCTTAAACTCATTTTCAAAAAAACGAGAGTCTACAATCTGTGGGTGCCGCTCACTCAAATCATCCAGGACATGCTGGTTGATCCGCAACTGACTACTGCCCCAAAGCCCTAGAGCCATCAGCAAAAGAGAACCGATGATGATTTTCCCATAATGCCCCTCTACCCAAAGCGCCAAACGGCCCAATTGCTGCTGCCAAAAGTCGTCTTTGGCGGCTTTTAGTTGGAAGTTTGCCTGGCTGATCATGAGCAGGGCCGGGAAAAAACTATAGGTTAGTAAAAAGGCATAAATAAGGCCCAAAGCCGCAAAAGCACCTAGGTTAATCAATGGACTCACATTGGAAAATAGTAGGCTCAAAAAGCCGATAATCGTGGTCCCGCTGGTCAAAATAGTAGCCCGCCCAACTTCTTTGATGGCCTGCTTGAGCGCTAGCTTTTTGGCCTGCCCGGCCTGCAAGCCGAGCAAAAATTTACTAAATAAATGAATCACATTAGAAATCCCAATAATGAGGATAATCGTGGGAATCATATTGGAGATAAAGTCTAGCGAAAACCCTAGCCACATCATCGTTCCTAGGGTCCAAAGTACGGTAATTCCTACTACCGAAAGCGGCATCCAAACGCCCCAAAACCTTCTATAACTAAAGAAAAGGGCAATAATAATGACCAAAATAGAGAGGCCGACAAAGGTGGCTACCTCCTGTCTAGACAAGTCGACAAAAGTGGTTTGTCCGTAGCATTTTCCCGCAAAATGCAGGGCCTTAAACTCCTCAAAAGGCTGAATCAGACTATCTATCCGCCCAATTAGCCGCTTGCAATCTTCATATTGCATGCCTTCTTTTTGCTGCATCAAAATCAAGACAGATTGCTGGTCTTCGGCAAAAAGTTGGCCCAACAAATCGGGCCGCTCCACCACCTTTAGGCTATCCTGAGCTAGCCGAGCCGCCGAGCTATCTAGGGCCAATAAAGGGCTGCTATTCATCAGGTCCATAAAAGGAACATAGCGATAAATTTCTTGCTTTGTTGGCCCAATTAGCTGCACAATTTCCTCCAATTGTAGCAAACTATTACTCAAACTATCCACCTCTTTTAGAAAAGCCGGCTGATAAATATGTGCCCCCTTGCATTCTACGCCCAACAAAATATAATTGTTATCCCAGCCAAAACGCTCTACATATCCCTCAAAATATTCGGTTTCTTCATGCTCTAAGGGATAAAAATTTCGCAGGTCAAAATCAAATTGTATTCGGCTAATGATGCCCCAAAGCATAAAAAGGCTAATCAGGGCAGTGGCTAGCAGGATGCTAATATGCTGTTTTTTATTCAAGGGTATATTGTTTTCTATTTTTGGGGCTTCCCCTCGCTTTGCTCGGGTCGGGCTGTGTCGCAGCTCGCAGGTCTGCTCGGCCCTGCAGTTTTTTTCGCTTCGCTTCAAAAAACTTGGGTCTGGCCCTTCGGGCCACTGCTATCCATCCCTAAGCCGGGCGGGCTTCGCCCGCCTCTGGACCAGCTGGTTTCCCCAGATTCGTTTTGCAGGGGCCCAAGTTCGCAAAAATAATAGAGAACTCTGATCCTGTTCGATATTTTGTGTGAACTCCCTTTTTGTAAAGGCTACTTCTTGGAGCGCTATCTTGAGCCCAAACGTTATTTTATTAGTCCCTCAACTTTTTCTGTGGAGATAGTAGAGAGGAGAATGTAAAGGAAAGGGTTTTAACCCACTGCTCCAGAAAAATAAAACCAAAACCGCCGAAGAAAAACAATGGCCTGAAAAAATTAGATGAGCGGCTGAGGGATAGAAAGCAGTGGCCGAAGGCCAGACCCAGTTTTTTTGAGCGTAGCGAAAAAAAACGCAGGGCCGAGCAGACTTGCGAGCTGCGACATAGCCCGACCCGAGCCAAAGGCGAGGGGCAGCCCCAAAAAAACAGAAATGATCAGAAAATCTTTTACAGTTTGTATATTTGGGAGAAAAGAAAGGCATGAAAAAATGGATATATATGCTGGGCTTTGCGCTGGCGCTTTTGTTGGTTTATTGTAGTGGGGGAGCAGAAGAAAAGGGAGTTTCGGCAGATCATCGCTTTCGGAATTTGGGAGATTCGGCGACTTATGTGGGCATGACGAGCTGTCAGAGCTGCCATGGGAATGTGCATCAGAGCTATGTGAAAACGGGCATGGGCAGATCCTTTGCCAAGGCGCATCAGGCCAATTCTGCGGCAGATTGGGCGGGGCATCAAAGCATATTTGATACGGCTAGTCAATACTATTATCTGCCCTTTGCTCGAGACTCGCAGCTTTATGTCTTAGAATATCGTTTGGGGCCAGAAGGCGACACCACTCATAAGCGTTTGGAGCAAATCAGCTACATTATTGGTTCGGGGCATCATACCAACTCCCATTTAATCAACCGCAACGGCTATGTATATCAGGCGCCAGTGACCTACTATACGCAGGATGGGCGTTGGGACTTGGCGCCGGGCTTTGAGGAGGGGCAAAACAGTCGCTTTGATCGTTTGATTGCGCATGAATGTTTGACCTGCCACAACCACTTGCCCAAGGCGGAGGAAGGCGGGCTGAACAAATACCTAGAAATGCCTGAGGGAATAGAGTGCGAGCGTTGTCATGGGCCAGGGAGCATTCATGTTAAAGAGAAATTGGCGGGTTTAATTGTAGACACCAGCAAGCAGATCGATTACAGCATAGTCAATCCGCGGCATTTGTCGAGAGAGCTACAAATGGATCTTTGTCAGCGTTGTCATTTGCAGGGCGTAGCGGTCTTGAATCCGGGCAAAAGCTTCTATGATTTTAAGCCAGGTATGCCCTTATCATCGGTCATGCAAGTCTTTTTGCCTCGTTTTAGCAATTCGGATAAGCGTTTTATTATGGCCTCACAGGCCGACCGGCTGCGTTTGAGTCCCTGCTACCTAAAAAGCGAAGAACTATCATGTATTAGCTGCCATAATCCGCATCATGATGTAAAATCGAGGACCGAAAACCGCTACAATGAAAGCTGTTTGAGTTGTCATGCGCCTACTGCGCCCAACTTCTGTTCGGTAGAACCCGCCAAGCGTTTAGAAAAGCAAGACGATTGCGTGAGTTGTCATATGCCGAGATCGGGCAGCATTGATATTCCGCATGTGACCATTACGGACCACAATATCTCCAAGGCAACGGCTCGTTCGGCCATGGCCCTAACCCAAGAAGAGACCGAAGAAGTAGCGGCCTTTTTGGGTTTAGCTTGTTTGAGCAAAGACTCGCCCAGCAATTTGGATATGGCGAGGGGCTATTTGGCCCTTTACGACAAATTTATGGGGCAATCAGCCGTTTTAGATTCGGCTCGATACTATTTGGATCAGGAAAAGGAAGAAAATGAATTGCAGCGGCAGACCAAAATTCACTTACTTTTTGCTGCGGGCCGTTATACAGCCCTAGAAGAGCTAGCCTTGCAGGCCAAGGCAGCGGAAGAAAAAGATGCTTGGACCGCCTATCGTTTGGGCGAGGCTTGTTATCGGCAGCAGAATTGGGCCAAGGCTTTGCCCTTTTTCAGTCAGGCGGTTGCTTTATTGCCTTACCATTTAGATTTTAGAGAAAAGCTGGGCGTTTGTTATGCGCGTTTGGGGCAAACTGCCAAGGCCGAGCAACTATTTCAGGAGGTCCTTTTAGAGGATCGCAAGCGGCCCTTGACCTATGCCAACCTAGGCTTTATTGCCGCCCAAAAAGGCAACTTTAAGCGGGCCCACTACTTTTATGATAAGGCTTTAGATTTAGACCCCCTGCAAGAATCGGCTGTTTTCAACAAAGCCGCTTTGTCAGTAAGAGAGGGCAATAAGGCAGCTGCCAAAGCCCTTTTGGAACGTTTGGCAGGAAATGCAAAGGCGGCACAGGCCTTGAAGGCGCTGGAGTAGTTCAATTACGCCTTAAAAAAATGTATGAAAAAGAAAATTGTGATTATCGTTGGGCATCCCGATAAGGAAAGCTACAACTTTAGCTTGGCTGCAGCTTATAAAGCGGGGGCCGAGCAATCGGGAGCCGAAGTTCGAGAAATCAATATTCGGGACTTAGATTTTAATCCCAACCTAGAATACGGTTACCGAAAGCGGACCGAATTAGAGCCGGATCTACTCCACAGCCAAGAAACCCTAAAATGGGCCGATCATATTGTTTGGGTGTATCCCGTTTGGTGGGGTTCTGTTCCCGCCATTATGAAAGGCTTTTTAGATCGAGTGTTGTTGCCAGGCTTTGCCTTTAAGAAGCGAGACGACTCTTTGTGGTGGGATAAGTTTTTTACCGGAAAAACCTCTAGAATCATCTCGACCATGGATCAACCTAACTGGTATTATAACTGGATATATAAAGCGCCTAGCCATAATGCCATGAAAAAATTGACCATGAATTTCATTGGCGTGAAATCGGTGAAAATCACTTCTATTGGCCCTGTCCGAATGTCTAAAGATGCCTTTAGAGCCAATTGGCTCAAGAAGGTAGAGGAACTAGGGCGGAAAAATAAGTAGGGGAGAGGAGAAAACTTATTGGGATAATTCCAGTAAGTTTTTTATTTTTTGAGACTTATTTCATCCTCAAAATTTACCCGATGCAAAAACTAAAATGGATTTGGCTGCCCTTTAGCTTAGCCCTATTGGTCATGGCCTGCGGCGGCGAAAAAACACAAGCGCCCCAAGAAAAACAAACAACGGCCGCTACCACCAACAACCAAAGCGAGGGCCCAAGCGAAGCCGCCCCCAAAGAAGCGGCCCCCAAAGGCATCCAACTCATAGGAGAGCAGCCAGAAGCGCTTCCCTTTGACCATCAAGAAAAGGAGTATACAGATGTTTTTGTCTCTTCTAGTCCCGGCCTAGGCAAGGAGCTGCTCAAAATAACCGCCAGCAATAAGCTGATGTATCATTCTAAAAAATACCCCAAAGGGGTAGAACTGCAGTTGGTCGCTGGAAAATGGGACGATATGCTGCTAGAAGATCCCAAAAAGGCCCCCGGCTTTAGCTTCCCCGGCCAAAAAACGGTCTACAAAGTTTACCGCCCCTGTGGCCCCTGTGGCCTAATCTCTATCAATCCCGACGGAAGCAAACAGGAGTTTAAATCACTCTGGGAGGCCGAAGGTAGCCGAGGCATGTTCCGCTGCAAAAATGCAGATGGTAGCACCGAATATCTCTATTTCAAAAATGAAGGGAAAAACATTTATTATGCTTCCGATAAACGCCAGAAGTTCGAAAAACTAATCTCTAGCGAAGAACAACGAACCGATATGGGCGTCTATTACGGCAGTACGGTGCAGTTTCAAGGCAAGCCTCAAAAATATATCCTTAGCTATGCCGGGGGAGAAGGCCCCGGAAATCCACCTGCTGTAGAATGCAAAAATCCAGACGGAACCATCCAAAAGTTTGAATGGCTCAATAGCCTAGATTTTAAAATAGATTAGGAGACCGTCTTTCATGTTAGCCTAATTTTAAATTTTATTTTTCAAGAAAAAGTCAAAGCCTGATATTTCATCGCTTTGGCTTTTTTATTTACATTTGAGCCCCAACTAACTTAAAAGAACATTATATAACTATTCAATCTAAGTAGATGAAAAACCTATCCCTATTCGCTTTCTTGCTTTGCTTCTCTATGCAAGGCCTTTATGCTCAAGTAGACTTGGCCGCTGGCCTAGAGGCTTATTATCCCTGTAATAACAGCGGAGAAGACCTCTCTGGAAGTACTGTAGCCCCTAACGACTTGACCGTAGGAGCCGACCTTACCCTAGTGGCCGACCGCTTTGGTAATGCCGATGCCGCTTTTAGCTATGTCAATAATACCACTAATGGACGCCTGTATGGGGGCAATTTGGGCGGCGGTGTCTTGCTCGATGAAACTCATTATAGTATCGTTGTTTGGGTCAAGCAGGCCGCAACAACAAATGATGGCCGCTTGGTTTATATTAACGGCACTGATATCAGTAACCCTAATGCAGTGAACAGTATAGCACTAGAATTGGCGGGATCTGGCTCTACCGTTACTGTAGATGCTAGCCAAAATTCAGAAGAGGGAACAATTCCTTGCAGTTCGATCGGATCTGTCTCTTCTGATGTGAATACTATGGATATTGGCGATGGAAACTGGCATCTTGTGGCCCTAACTCGAGTCAATGATACCATGCGCCTTTATGTGGACACGGTAATGGTCTCTACCACAGCGCCTAGCCCTAATGTTTGTGGTGGCCCTAGTCTAGAGTTTATCCAGTTTGGTGCTGCCGGTTTTGGCGATGCTGGAGTAGCCGCTTTTGACGATCCTATGATCTATAGCCGCGCTATCAACGCCCAAGAGGTGGCCGCTATCTTCAACCTTACTGCTGCTTATGGCAACCCCACACTATCTAATGATATCATCGCCGAAGCCCAAACCGCTTTCCGCCTTTTCCCTAATCCTACCCAAAATAGCCTAACGGTTAGCTTGAAAGAGGTGGAGGCCGAACAATACCGCATCTATAACGCTTTGGGCCAATTGGTGGCGCAAGGACAGTTTGTCGGCCAACAAGAAGAAATTAACACAGCTAGCCTAAACGCTGGCTTCTACCAGCTCGTTTTGCAAACCACTAACGGCCAGCAACTCAGCCAGCAGTTTGTTAAACAATAAGATCGATCTCTTCTGATCTAAACTATTAGGTCCTTCCTTACCAAGGAGGGACCTTTTTCTTTTTTGGGGCCTCCCGCCTTCGGCGGGCGCTACGTTTACTCCCTTTGGTCGTCGAACTGGCGCCCCTATAGGGGCTGGTTGTCGGGGCTCACTGCTGTTTTGGGGCCTCCGCTGCGGCTTCGCCTTGCGGCGCTACGTTTCGGGGCTCGCAAGTCTGCTCGGCCCTTCGCCGCTTTCAGCGGCTCGGTCTGGCCTGCGGCCACCCCTGCACATCGCTAGGCCAAGGCGCTTCGCGCCTTTCTGGACCAGCAATTATCCGCCGCAAAAAGGCCCAACTCCCCCTTATTTAAAGTCCACTAAGCCAATCTTCTTGACAGAGTTCTTTATTTTTAGGTATGAAAAAACGATTACTTCTCTTCCTCTTTTCTTGCTTGGCCCTAGGCAGTTTTGCCCAAGATAGTAGCCAGCTTTCGTTTTGGCAGCCCGCCCCAAAATTTCATCGGGGCCGCTTTTGGACCGTAACGGGAACGGTCGGCGCAGGCTATTCCGCCACTTCTTATGCCCTGGCCAGAGCTTGGTACGCCAATTACGACCGAAGCTCTTTCCATTTCTTTAATGATAATTATGGCTGGCGACAAATGGATAAAATGGGCCACCTCATGACGACTAACTTTGAGGCCAAATGGCTGGGCCATTTGTACCATTGGGCGGGAATGCCTAAGAAACAGGCGGCTTGGGTCGGCTTTGGCGGCAGCATGCTCTTTCAAGGTACCGTTGAGCTAATGGATGGCTATTCTGAGGCCTGGGGCTTCAGTTGGGGCGATGTTGGCTTTAATACTCTGGGCGCCTCGGCCTATTTGGCCCAAGAACTCTTTTGGGAAGAGCAAAGAGTGCTCTTTAAACTCTCTGTGCACCGACCCAATTACGCCAATTCCCCCATCTACGCCCGAAACAATCCCTTGGCCGAAACAAGTTTGCAAGAACGAGCCAACCAACTCTATGGAAACAGCTTTCCCGAACTCTTTTTTAAGGAATATAATGGGCAAACGATCTGGATGTCGGTCAATATTGCTTCCTTTTTGCCCCAACGCCCAAAATATCTGCCCCCCTGGCTCAATATCGCCTTTGGCTATGGCATAGAAAACGTCTTTGGGGCCGAGCGCAACCGCTGGTACAATGAAGATTTGGCCGTTTTTGAGGCCCCCGCCAATTATCCCCGCATGAGCCAATACTATTTATCTCTAGATGTAGACTTTGAGCGAATCCCAACCAAATCTAAAAGCTTAAAGTCCTTTTTCATGATGCTCAATGTCTTTAAACTGCCTTTTCCTGCCCTAGAATACAACAGCCAAGGACAATGGCGAGGCCATTTTCTCCATTTTTAACAAAGATATAAGTTGCAAAGCTGCCAAAAACTACTAGCTTTGCGGCCAAATGAAGGAAAGATCTTTTTGGACCTAGAAGGCGCTGGCCAGCAGCCAGCGCCTCGGCTGAGGGATGGAAAAGGGTGGCCCAAAGGGCCAGACCCAGGCGGCAAAGCCGCCGCAGGGCCGAGCAGACTTGCGAGCCCTGACACAGCCCGACCCGACCGAAGGGCGGGGCAGCCCCAAAACCAAAACAACTAGATTTTTCCAATTCAAGAACCTAAGGGTCTTGTCCAAAAATGGGCAAGTTAAAAGGGAAAAGGGTGAAACTCCCTTGCTGTCGCGCAACCGTAAAGCCGGATCGCTGCCCTGAGGTTTCCGCCAGAACATCTTCGCGTCAAAGATGGGCGGCTTGGGCCTGCTTTGTCTGCACAAAGGGGGGCGAGCTGTGTATACTTTGCGCTATTTTTTTATACTTAATCTTTATCTATGCGCTTATTAAGTTTATGCTGCTTTGCTCTTTTGAGCACTGGCCTTTGGGGCCAAAAATTATTGGTTTTGAATGGGGGCTTGTTTGGCTCGGCCACAGAAACCGCCAATTTGGGCGTTTATGATCCCGCCGATGATAGCTATCAGTTTTTGGATAGTATGGGGACCAATTCTGTGCAAGATCTTTTGATTGAGGACGATCAATATGCCTATGTGGCGGCTCAAGACAGTATCTATAAATATGATTTGCAAACGGGCGACCGCCTGGCTGCCGCCGCTTTTGGTAGCGTCAGTACCATCAAATTGGGCCTTTATCAGAACAAATTATTGGTGGGCAATTGGTATGGCAGCAGCTCCGATAATCTACGCATCTTTGATAAAAGCGACCTGAGTTTTCAGAGCTCTATCAGCCAAATTGATAAGGGCGTGAAGGATTTTGTTGTGCTTGGCGACACCCTTTATATTGCGCAAAATAGCAGCACCGCTAGCTATACCGATACTTTGGGCTATTTGGCCAAGGTAAATTTGACCGATAACAGCTATCTGGGCAATGATACTTTGAGTAGCACAGGCAGCGAGCTAGGCCGCCTATTCAGCCTAGGCGATAGCCTCGTTGTAGGCATCAATAACGAAAGCAACAGCCTCTCTTATTTGAATATCAATAGCGGACAAAAATGGACGCAGAGCGCTGCCGTAAACTTTCAGGCACCTAGCTATGGCAATGCGGTTCAATTGGACCAAAACGGCATCGCCTACACCGTTTATAATGGCGCTATCGGCAGCTATGATTTTATCAATAATACCGTAATTGATACGGCTTTAATTCCCTACGCTTCTGGTGCTTTTGCCCTAGATGCTCAAAATGGGTTTTTGTATGTAAGTCAAGTAAACTTTGGCAACCAAAGCAGCAACACCGGCATTCGCTACAACCTTTCTGGCGATAGCTTGGGAACATTCCCCGTAGGCTTTTCTCCTGAGGTTTTGGTCATTTGGAATACCCAACTGCTCAACAACTTGACAGAAGTAGAAAGCGCCACTTTTGACTTTGGGCTCTTTCCCAATCCTACTAGCCACAGCCTAACAATCAACTTGGAAGAAGCTCAGCTAGGACAATACCGCATTTACAATAATTTGGGCCAATTGCTAGGGCAAGGACAGTTTTCTGGCCAGCAAAAACAAATTGATGTCCAAAACTTGGAGGCAGGAATCTATCATATCTTGCTAGAAAGCGAGCAAGGCCAACAATTAACAAAGCAGTTTATTAAGCGATAAATCTTAATTGGCCAGCCCCTAAAAAGGTCCTTTCTAGTACAGAAAGGACCTTTTTTTGGCTAAAACTGAAAGTAGATAAAAGGCGCCACATCAGCCGATTGAAACTGAAAAATGAGCAGAAGGGCCAACAAAAATATTAAGGCCTGAAAGGCCCAGGGCAGCTGCCCAAAAAAGTGTTGCATATTCTGCTTGTCCCGATCCGAAAACAAATGCAGCAAAAGGGCCAAGCCCAAAAAGACGACCACAGTAGGCCGCGCCATCCAGAAAGCTTCCCATTGAGCCAACTGCCAATTCGTAAACAAGCGGCCAATCAATAAATTGCTGCCCTCAAAACTGCCCATCCGAAAATAGACCCAAAGAAAGGCCACAAAATGAAAGTTGAGCACCCAAGCCAAAACCGCCCAAATTTTGCCCTTGGGCCGATTGCCCCAAAGTTTCCAGGCTTTGTGCAACATCAAGCCCAAACCATGCATGCCGCCCCAAAATACAAAGGCCCAAGAGGCTCCATGCCAAAACCCACCGACCAACATGGTAATCATCAAAAAGAGGTATTGCTTAAGCGGCCCCTTGCGGTTGCCCCCCAAGGGAATATAGATATAATCGCGCAACCAAGAAGATAAACTGATGTGCCAACGCCGCCAAAAATCCGTAATATTCAAGGCGCGATAGGGCCGACGGAAGTTGTCGGGCAACTCAAAACCTAAAAGCAAGGCAAGGCCAATCGCCATATCCGAATAGCCCGAAAAATCCCCATAAATCTGGATGGTATAGGCATAAATGCCCAGCAAAGCCTCTAAGGCCGTTTGCCCTTCGGGCTGACTAAAGACCAAATCTACATATTGGCCCAAATAATCCGCTAAAAGCGCCTTTTTGAGCAAGCCCTTCAGAATAAGGAAAAGTCCAGTACCCAAAAGCGCTTTATTTAAGAAAAAAGCCTTGCTGTTGGCCTCTTCTTCCCGAGCGGGCCGATAATAAATTTTGCGTCCCAATTGGGGCAGAAAATCAATAGCCCGCACAATAGGCCCCGCGACCAATTGGGGAAAAAAACTGAGGTAAAAGGCAAAATCAAGCAAAGAAGTCGCTACAGGAATCTTTCCCTGCCGCACATCCACCAAATAACTAATCGTCTGAAAGGTGAAAAAGGAAATGCCTACGGGCAAGACCAGATTGTCAATCAAAGGATAATCTAAGCCTAAGCCATTGAGGTTGCCAATAAAAAAATTGGCGTACTTATAATAGAGCAAAAAGCTAAGATTGACCAAAATGCCCAGGCTTAAGAGTGCTGGCGGCGATTTTTCCTCCTCTTTAGGTGGAAGTATTTGGGCAAAAAAGAAATTGAAGAGGATACAAAAGAGCAGCAAGAAGAGAAAGCCCCCACTAGAAATATAGTAGAACAGCAGACTAAAGGCCGTCAAATAGGCTAAGCGAGCCGTTTTATGGCCAACCACCAAGCCATAGGCCGCAAATAAAAGGCTGAAAAAGAAGAGAAAACGGCCGCTATTAAAGATAAAGGGCATATTCTCCTGATAGGTCAGCAGGTCTAAGAGCGCTTGCATCTCGCTTATTTGTTGAGTTCTAGAATACGAACCGAATGCCCCAATGCCCGCTCTGGTAATAGGCTATCTAATTCGGTTTTTACATAGGTTCTTCGTTCTGATTTGGTCAAGGGCGGCCAAATCCAGCAGTGATTTTTATAGGCACTTTGCTCGGCAAACCATTTTAAATAGGCCTTGGCCCAAATGACACTAGCCTTTCGAGTGGGATGCGCCCCATCGCTTTTGCGGGCCAACTGATCGCGCAACTCAATAGAAGGGTAGTAGCAGCTATCGCCAATTTCTTCTTTCAAAATCTGGTTAAAGCCATTATCCTCTTTCCAGTTGGGCGGGCCAATCCAAATAAAGGGAATTCCCTTGGCCTGCGCCTTGATGTCTTTGATATAAGGCCGCCGATCTTCTATATTTCTAAAGAGGGTTTCATTTCCCCCCACCGAAAAGAAAATAATATCGGGCTGATAGTCTTTGATTAACTCCTTGAGCTTTTTCTTTTTGCTCCATTGGGTCGTATGCGAGCCATACCAAATACAGCTAATGATTTGATGTCCATGAGCCCTAGCTTCCTTTTTGATCGTTGCCTTAAAATGCTCAATCATCGAATCGCCAGCCAATAAGATATATTTTGAGCTGCTATCTTGCTGACTTTTGGCCGCCGTTTTATCTTCTTTTTGCTCCTCCTCTTGTTCCAAACTATCGTTTTTTGACCGAGAGTCGGGAATATTTACTTGCTCTTCTACTTCTTCATCTTGCAGCCAGGCTCTTAGGCCAGGCGCATCAAATGAAATGCTCCAACTTGGCGGCAGTTCTATTTTGGCCAAGGCAAAAAGGCCCAGCCAAAGCAAAATCAAGATGCCCAAAATTTGCCAATAATACCGCATCCTACAAAAAGTCTACATCTACCGCATAAGGGTAGGTCATGAGAAAATGAATGGCCCGCTCTAGCTCCATCCCCTTAAACACCACCCGATGCACAATTTCAAAAATGGGGCTATTGATTTCTAGGGCCTGACAAAGCTGGTTGATAATCTCCAAGGTCCGAAACCCCTCTACCATATCGCCATCTGCGCCCACAATTTCTCGCATGGGCGTTCCTTGGGCCAAAGCCACTCCCGCCTTATAATTTCGACTTTTGGTCGAAGAGGCGGTGGCAATCAAGTCGCCAATTCCGGCCACACCCAAAAAGGCTTTTACATCAGCCCCCATGGCTTTGCCAATATGAATCATCTCCGAAAGTCCACGAGTGACCAATAAGGCCCAAATGTTCATGCCTAGTCCCTTTCCGCCCAAAAGTCCAGCCGCCAAAGCGACCACATTTTTTAAGGCACCCGCTAGCTCGGCGCCCAAAATATCATGGGTGCCATAAACCTGAAAACGAGGGCTGCGCAAGGCCGCCTGTCCCATCTTAATGACTTCGGTATATTTGCTGGCAATGAGGGTAGCCGCTGGCTGATGTTCCTGAATTTCGGAGGCCAGGTTAGGGCCAGAAAGGCAGCCCACCCGACAAGCCAAACTCTCCAGTTCAATCAACTGGCTCATGGTTTTAATATGCTCAGGCTTGATTTTTCCTTCCTTAGGTGCCAAAGAACTATCCAAACCCTTGGTGGCATGAATCAAAAAGTGTTGCGGATTGAGCAAGGGGCCCAATTGCTGCATCATATTTCTAAAGCCCTTAGAGGGAACCACCGGAAAAATGAGCTGGCAATCCTTGGCGACTTCTTCCAAAGAGGTCGTTACCCTAATTTTGGGCGAAAGCTGGGCATATTCCCCTTTTCGAGCCTGCATTTTCGCCTTATTTTCCTCTCTGCGGGTATAAATCAGAATATCCTCCACATTTTCAGCCAGCAAACCCGCTATGGTTAGGCCAAAACTACCGGCCCCCACTACACCTACGGCCTGCTTAATCTGTATTTTTTGATACTTACTCACGAGTATTTATTTTTTCTGCTGTTTTTGGGGCTGCCCCTTCCGCTGGCTTGAAAGCCAGCGCAAAGCGGTATCGCTTTGCGAAGATATACAAAATGAGGGTTGAAACCCTCATGAATTATCGGTCGGGTCGGGCTGGGTACTCCCGTTGGTCGTCGAACTGGCGCCCCTTCGGGGCTGGTTGTCGCAGCTCGCAGGTCTGCTCGGCCCTGCGGCGGCTTTGCCGCCTGGGTCTGGCCTGCGGCCACTGCTGTCCATCCCTCAGCCGATGCGGCGATTCCGCCGCCAAAGGCATTTTTATGATATAGCGGCTAAAGCCGCTACTTGGACCAAAAGCCCCTTTTCTTAGGGGCAAAGAAAAGCCATTTTCTGGCAACTTAGACAGAAAATGGCTGAATATTCTTTTTGAGGCCCTTATTTAATCTTCTTCCTCATCTTGGCGCTCCAACTGAAAGCCCGTTTGGCGGAAGGCATAATCTAGGGCATCTTTCATGCTGCCCGTCGTCTTCAATTTGTCAATGTCAATGCCTAGGTCCACAATAGTTTGAGAAACCGCAGGCGTAATACCCGACAAAATAGAGCGGCAACCCATCAAGCGAGTCGCTTTGGCAATTTTAATAAAATGATTGGCCACGAAAGTATCTACTACGGTCACCCCAGAAATATCTAAGATGAAAATTTTGGCCTGACTACGGGCAATTTCATGCAAAACCGTATGCAGTACATCCTCCGCCCGCTTAGCATCCATAAAACCAACCAAAGGAAGTAACAAAATACCCTCCCAAAGCTGGGCAATAGGCGTCGACATCTCGAGTAGCGCACCTTCCTGCTCACGGGTCAAACGCTCTAGCTCTTCATTCTGAGACTCTAGCTCAGAACGACTAACTACAGAAGATTCTAGTTCCTCTGCTAACATATTGATACCTAGAGCAATTGTGTTTAGTGGGTTGTCAGACTCATCAACTAGGGCCTTTTGTGAAAAGTCAAGGCCAGCCATTCCACTAATGACTTCAATGAGGTTATTTAAGCGATCTTCATCGTTAAGAAAGTCCATCTTTATGTTGTTTTATGGCCAGAAGGCCCTTGTAAAACCCAAGGTAACAAAACTAAATAAAAAATGCTAAATTTTTATACTCCTTTAGAGCTGTTTTAACCAGTCAATCGCTTTTTCTTCATTGGTGAAAAGCCTAGTTTCTTGATCTCCTTTTAAGGTGCCTAAGACAAAATTACCAAGCATTTTAGAAAGTTGGCTAGAGGTAATTAGTGCAGTACCTTTAATATAAGGAGAGAAGCTTTTTGCTTCTGCACTACGCATATACTCTCTAGTCTCTTTAGCAATTCTCCGCACTTTAGAAAAATCGACAAGTATTTTTAAGGGCCTGTTTTCTTGAATAGACAGCTCTTTCAAATAGAGATAACTGCTTTTCATATGCTCTAATTCTAAGGGAACATTTTCTTGTTCTGAATTTAAGTATATGAAATTATCGGATGTTCTATAGTACTTTGTTGGGCCAATAGTTTTGAGTAGTTCTAGCTGTTCGTTGTTCATCAGACTTTTTAGTATTGTTCAAGGGCCAAAACTAATGAAACGATTTTATTAGAAGAATGAACTAGCTGTTAATTTTAGACTAATCCTTTAAAGCTGTTTTAGCCAGTCAATCGCTTTTTCCTCAGTAGCAAAGAGCTTTATTACTTGTCCTGTAACTAAAGTCAAAAGAAGATTCCCTAATAACCTAGATAAACTATTAGAGATCACAAGCGCTGTAGCTTTGCTGTTTTCGTGAAATTGACTTACTTCTTTAGAACGAAGATGTTTGCGCACCTCTATAGGTAAAGAGGGCATTTGGTGCAAATTGACAAGTACTAAAAGTGCTTGTCCCTGAATTTTGGCTTGCTCCTCTAATAAAAGTAAACTTTCATCAATGTCTTTTACTGTTAAGCTTTTTTTTGACGCGTCAAATTTGGCATAAATAATTTTATCTGGCCGCAGATAGTAATCTATAGGCCCAATAGATTTTAGACGGATGAGTTCTTCTGTCATCATAATTATTTGGGGATTGATGTTCTTTCCGCTAATGTACATTTTTTTAAATAAAAAAAAATAGTATTTGTTGCCAAGCATAAAAAAAAGCTCAAAACTATTGCTTCGAGCCTTTTTAGACCATAAAGTTTAATATTTCCTTAAGCTTTTGCGAAGGCCGACCGAAGGGAGGCCTGGCCTAGCGATGTGTAGGGGTGGCCGAAGGCCAGACCGAGCTTTTTGAGCAAAGCGAAAAAAGCGAAGGGCCGAGCAGACCTGCGAGCCCCGAAACGTAGCGCCGACGACCGAAGGGAGGCGGAGGCCCCAAAACATCTGCGAGCCCCGACAACCAGCCCCTATAGGGGCGCCAGTTCGACGACCAAAGGGAGTAAACGTAGCGCCGCAAGGCGTAGCCGCAGCGACAACAAGCCCTTTAGGGCGCAGTTCGATGACCAAAGGGAGTAACGCCCCAAAACAACAACAAGAAACAGCGGCCAAATTACTTTCTGATCTGCGGATAATTTTCTTCAAACCAGCTAATCGTTTTCTTTAGGCCCTCATAAACGGGCGTAAATTGAAAGTTGGGCAGCAGCGACCGAATTTTACTGTTATCGCTGGGTTTACGAAACTGCCCATCGGGCTTGTCGCTTTGCCAAATGAGCTTGCCCTTAAAGTTTAAGAGCTCGACAATCATTTCGACCATTTCTTTGATAGAGACCTCCTCTGAAGTAGAGAAAATCAAAGGTTCGGCTTCGGTATAATTGCTGACCGCCCAGTCACTAAGTTGCGCCACATCTTCTGAAAAAATGAACTCTCTGAGCGGTTTGCCCGATCCCCAAACCGATAAATCCTCGCCTTTTTCACGGGCCAAAAAGCAGCGATGAATGAGGGCAGGCACCACATGTCCATTCTCCAAATCAAAGAGGTCGTTGGGCCCATAAATATTGGTGGGAATGACCGAAATATACTCCAAACCATACTGCTCCCGATAGGCCTGCAATTGCACATCGACCATGCGTTTGGCATAGGCGTAGGCATCATTGGAGCGGTGTGGGGGACCCAAATGGATCTTTTGCGGATCGAGAGGATAACTCACTTGGTCGGGAAACACACAGGTGGACAAAAAGGCCAGCAATCGCTTGGTTCCATGCAGTCGAGCGGCCTCAATAACATGGGTGTTCATCAAAACATTTTCTCGAAAGAAATCTCCTTTTTGATGCATATTGGCCCAAACTCCACCCACCTTAGCGGCGGTATGAATGACCTCCTCGGGCTTTTCTTTTTCAAAAAAGGCATTAACGGCCTGCCAATCGCCCAAATTGCAATCTTTGCGGCCAATTTTTAGGTCGGCCGGAATAGCAGAACCCACCATGCCCGTGCCGCCAGTCACTAATCGTTTTGCCATAACTTAACTGCGGATATTAGGATTTTTCTCATAGAAATCAAACCAGTGATCGACCATCTCGTCCATCATCTGCTCAAAGCTATATTCGGGGGTCCAGCCGAGCAATTCTTTAGCTTTGCCAGCATCTCCTTTTAGGTCGTGCAATTCTTCGGGGCGGAAATAGCGCTCAGAAGTCGTCAGCTGCGTCTCGGTATCCAACCCTAAGCGATCAAAAACATAATCGACTAGATATTGGACCGAATGCGAAATGCCCGTAGCGCAAACAAAATCATCGGCCTGCTCATGCTGCAAAATCATCCACATAGCGCGCACATAATCCTTGGCATGTCCCCAATCTCGGGTAGCCTGCGTATTGCCCAAGACCAATTTATCGGTATAGCCCAATTTGATGCGTACCGCTTCTTTAGCTACTTTATTTGTTACAAAATTAACTCCTCGTCTAGGTGACTCATGATTAAAGAGAATGCCATTAGAGATATACATTTTGTAAGAGTTGCGATAATTGCGGCAGATATTATAAGAGAACACCTTGGCACATCCATAAGGCGAAACTGGGTTCATGGGCGTTGTTTCTCTTTGGTAGCCATCGGCATCGATATTATTGCCAAACATCTCCGAAGAGCTTGCTTGATAGATGCGGGCATCGGGGCAAGTTAGGCGGACGGCCTCCAGCAAATTCAGGGTACCCATACCCGTCACCTGAGCCGTATAAATAGGCTGGTCAAAGCTAATGCGAACATGAGATTGGGCGGCCAAATTATAGATTTCGCAGGGCTGGGCCTTTTGCAAAACCTGAATCAACGAGGCCATATCGAGCATATCGGCATAAGCCAATTTTAGGCGCTCGTGTCCATAAATATCATTGAGGCGATAGGTTTGGTTTTCGGCAACAGAATTTCGTTTGAGGATTCCCCAAACTTCATAACCTTTATCAAGGAGAAACTCGGCCAAATAAGAGCCGTCTTGTCCGTTAATACCCGTAATTAATGCTTTTTTCATGAGACGCTAACTTAACTTTAGTGTGAAATTTTACCTCTTTTGATGGCCTGCCCAAAGATTTGAACATGCTCCCAAAGGGTGGGGAAGAGGCCAAAATGCTGGCGAAGAATATGGAATCGCTCAATCAGAGAAGCTCTGCGGTTTCTGGCCGAGAGTCCCCCTTTGAGAAAGGAACAAAGCACCGTTTCGGTATCTCGAAAGCTTTTGGCTTGTTGGAGCGTACGGATCGACCAATCGAGATCGGCCACTAGGCCATAATCCTCAAAGCGGTAATCGGTCCAAATATCTTTATGCGGAAACATCGCCTGATGGCAAATCACCATCCCATTCCGAAAGCTTTTCCAGCTCAACTCCTCTGGGGAGGGATGCTGTTTATGCCAAGGAATTTCGGTCCCGGCTTCATCCAGTACTTTCACTCGGCCATAGACAAAATCTTCATTTTGTCCAGCCGCAAAAGCTTGGCTGAGGGTAGTGGGTTCTAGGGCCAGATCGCCAGCATGCAAAAACCAGACATAATCGCCAGTGGCGTGTTTCATGCCCTTATTCATGGCATCATAATTATTTTTGTCTGGCTCCGAGAGCAAAAAATCCACCTGCTCCCCATATTGCTCTACAATCTTCAGCGTATTATCCTTACTGCCCCCATCAATAATGAGGTATTCCATATTGGGATAATCCTGCGCCGCCACCGATTCCATGGTTTGGGCCAAAACCGCTTCGCAATTATAAGCTACGGTAACAATAGATATTTTGGGTAGTTCCTTCTTTTCCAAATGTTCGCTGTATTAGATTCTCGCAAATGTAAGAAGCCCTAAGCATAAGTAGGGGAGAAATGCCTAAAATATTTTGTGGGGGAGGGATTTGGGGCGTTACTCTCTTCGGTCATCGAGGACAGACAAAAGTCCTTGTTGTTGCAGTTTATTGTTATTTAGGGGCCTCCGTCTCGCTTCGCTCGTCGGCGCTATGCGCCTACCCCAATGCTTAAACAGAAAGTCCCTTAGTTTAAGGTGGAGGTTCTTCAGGGAGGGGAGCTAGCTCCCCTCCCTAGAGAAGATGCTGAAGAAAAATATCTTGAGGAGTTTTATATCCTAAAGAACTATGAAGCCTGTGATTGTTATAATAATTAAAATACTCTTTAAGTCCTTTGTGTAAATCTAAACCATTTTCATAAGCTCTCAAATAAATATGCTCATATTTTACGGACCACCATAATCTTTCTACAAACACATTGTCTAAGGCTCGGCCTTTCCCATCCATGCTGATCTTAATTCCTCTGTTGAGCAACTCAGACGTAAATTCTAGAGAAGTAAATTGGGCTCCTTGATCAGAATTAAATATTTCTGGCTGCCCCCATTTCCAAGCTTCGTCCAGAGCCTCTAGACAAAATCGCTTATCCATGCTGTTCGAAATCCGCCAGCTCAAAACATATCGACTATACCAATCCATGACAACGGTTAAGTACATAAAACCCGCTTGCATAGGAATATAAGTAATGTCAGTTGCCCAAACTTCATTTGAACGGCTCACTTTTAGGCCTCGAAGTAAATAAGGGTATTTCTTATGGCTTTTGGCTGATAATGAGGTATTTGACTTAGGTAAAACAGATCGAATATTCATCTTTTTCATCAAGCGAGCAACTCGTTTTCTATTGCAAGTCAAGCCGGAGGCCCTTAAATACTCGGTCATCCTAGGGTAGCCCCATTCTGGATGTGACAGATGAAACTCGTCAATTTTACGCATCAGCTTTAAGTTTTCTGCACTTTCGCCCACAGCTTGATAGTAGTATTTTGATCGGGAAACCGACATTAACTCACATTGCCGAGCTATGCTAAGTCCTTCTAATACTGCTATTTGGCTCAGTCTTAAAGCTTCATCACATTCCTCTATATTTTTTTTTAAGCCAGTCTAGCTCAAACTGCAACTTGCCTATTTGCTCATATAAACGGGCTTCTTTTTCTTCATCAACATCCACTTTGGGCCCTCGCTTTTTTTCATAAAGCAAAAAACTATTGGCCAAAAGCTCTTTCTTCCAGGCCGATATTTGATTTGCATGTAGCTCATATTTTGTCGCTAATTCTGCCAAGGTCAATTGCTCTTTTAGCGCTTCTAAGGCTACTTTTGCCTTAAATTTAGAACTGAAATTACGACGCTTCTTTCTCATCTCTTTTGTAATTTAGTGCTTCATTATACGACTTTTTTCTTTCGTTTTTCCACCTTAAATTACTGTCCTAATTTTGGGGGTAAGGGCACTACGTTCGGCAGCTCGCTGTTCGCTCGGCCCTGCGCAAAAACAAGTTTTTGCTTGGTCTGCGGCTTTGCCGCACTGCCTACCATCGCTAGGCCAGTCGCTTCGCTCCTTTGTGGCGGCTGTGCCGTTTGTTTGTTGCTAATTGGACGATTAAAGAAAAGCCTATAAGCAAATACAAGCTTATAGACTTTTCTCTACAATTCATTATCGATCTAGGAATAAAAGACCTCGAAGTTTTTCGTCATCTTTTGCGAAGTCAATATCTAATTCTTGACCTTCATCGGCATATGCATTAAGTAAAATGTATTTCCAGATTTTGATTCCTCGTTTGGCAAAATCTTCTTTAGTACAGTCAATAATATCTTCGTAACCAGCTTCAGCTAAAATATTCTTTTTATCTTCTATGGATAGAGCCGATCTAAATTCTTTCAATTTATCACCAGTGAGGTAGTAGTAGTTGCCTAGGCTGTAATGAGCTTTAATACTTTTGTTAGCGGTCTTCCAGTTTGCATCATGTAAGTCTTGTTCATTATAAAGCTGTACGGCTTCGCCATTTTCGGCTAAGTTTAGTTTTTCCAAACCTGAAACTTTTTCTTCATAATAGAAGCGACTAAGGATATGGGACAGTTTGTTGTAACTTTCATATCCAGACTCATTGCGAAAACTCTCTTCTAGACTTAACTTAAGTTGGTTATATCTTAGATATCCATTAGGTGGAATCACCCAATCAGAGATTACTTTTGTCATATGCTGGTCAATATCATTAACTCTTCTCTCCTTGAAAGATTTGGAATTGAGATTGTCCATTGAGATTCTACAATTATAGTAATGAGATGCTAGGTTTCTAAAGTGGCTGCGTCCAGTAAAAGAACGGCGTCCCGATACTTTGTAGATTAGTAGAGTGAAGGCTTCTAATATTTTTAAATACTTCAGAGCTCCATCTAAGCCATTTAAGTCCCGTTCTTCCTCAATTGCCATAAAGTTAGCTAAGAAAAAAGGCGTAAAATTGCTATTCTGTAAATCTATAATCCGTTTTAATCGAACAAAAATCTCCTTACTATAATTTGGAAACAAAATCTCACGATCTTTATCATTCCAAGCATCTTCAGGATGACGGATTAAGTACCAAAATCTAGCTGCACGCTTTAGTGAAAGTGCATAGTGACTAATTTTGTCAATCATTTCGCTGCCGCCTGTAGGGAAATCCAACTCTGCAGGAAAATTCTTATCGACATCAAATATTACATCAAAGAGCGCTTTTTTATAAGGCTCTTTCTCTTTTGAAAAAGAATCTGTTGCAATCCAATGGTTATTTAGTAGGGCATCATCCGTTTCAAATAACCGAGGGTGTTTACCCAGTAGCTCATAAATTTTTGTCCAACTACTATTGACTACTTTAATTGTAGAGTTGACTTTTTCGTCACTACTAGCAGCTACTTGTGTCTTAAGAGAGCACAAATAGAGTAATCTATTTTTGAGTTTTTCTAAATTTGATAAAGCTTTTCCTCGACTATTAACTGTTTCAAAAATCATGTGAGTATTTAACTCAGAATCAATTTCTCGAAAGTCAAATTTGAGGTGATTCATTATTAACTGACAATAGGCTTGGAATTTATCTTCAGTGTCAATATGAGAATCAACTTTGGTTCGCCAAAACTTTTTAGCCATGTCTAATTTCTCTGCATATACACTAGCTTGAACAGTAGTGGGTATATCTTGAAATATAGTTTTGGTAAGATATTCATTTAAAGGGTTTTCACTGTAGTATGATAATTTAAATTTTTTTTCATCATCATTCATGATGAATAAATTAAGACCAAACCCAATGTATTCTCCTTGAAGTGGTTGTCCATTAGCTGGATTCTTTAGAACATATTTAGACTTATTACCTCGCTCGTACAAGGTTAATAAAAATATAAGAATGCTTGTTAGGCGTTGTTGACCATCTACTATATCATAAACTTTTAGGCTACTCATCCCCCCCCACCATTTTTCTTTCCAGATGAGTGGATATTTATTTTCATCAACACAAGTGACCAATAAAGACCCTGTATAATGGTAAAAATTTTCCTTTTTTTTATCTCCTTTTTTATGGTATATTCTTTTGTATAGCCTATTTATGTCTTTCCATAGGTCTTCTAAGTGTTTTTCTTTCCAGCTATAGCCTCTTTGGTAGTTTGGAATAGTGAAAAGTCCTTCATCTAATACTGATCGGAGTGTTTTATACTTTATATCACTCATATTCTATGCTGATTGTTCGTTTATAAATTGTTTGTAGTTTTCTTCCAAGAAATCCTTGATGTCTTGGGGGAAGATTCTTTCTTGGTGGAAGTAATAGGTTAAGTTATTTGTTATTCCCGCAGATTTGGGAGTCAAAAATGCCAACGGTTGCATGGAATTAACTCTGTCTTTTTTTATAAATTCTCCAATAAGGTACTTGTATAAGTATTGATTTTCTTTACCTTTAAATATGCTTAAATAGCTTAGATCTGATGTTTTTTGTAGAATAGTTTCATATTCATTTTGTATTAGTGTGCTGTTTGGATGTGACTTGTTTTGGGAAATAATTGAGTTGAGCTCATTTAAATTAGGGTAGGCATTTTTAAAAGCATTGTTAATACTTTCTTGACTAGCATTGGATAATAACTCTTTGTATATAGTGGGCTTTTTTTTGCTGTCTTCATCCTGTATTTCTACCTTTATTTTATGCTCAACTTCTAATTTGTGTTTTAGAAGTTGAAGAGATCCTATTTTTCTGATGAAATTGAGTACTTGCTCTCCCTCTGATTTTAGAGGAGCTATTTTTGAGGAGAAATCATCTCGACTCAAAAGCTTGCAGCCTGCTATTATTTTTTTATTTTCAGTTTTAGCATTAGAATTCTTCATAGTGTAGTATTCCCTAATACGTTCTAAGAGACGATCAAAAGTACTTCCTTTAATATTAGGCAATGTTTCTAGAAAGTAGCTTTCAAAGGAATAGTATTTTGTGAGAAATAAATTTCTAGCTTTAGTCGACTCATCAATGTAGGATATATCAGAAGAGGTTTTTAACTTGTGGTTAAGTGTACATAATAGTTGATCAAAATCTCTATCTACAAAGTGCATATAATAAATTGTATGCTTTCCAGAATATTTAGCTGGGTTTTTTTTGATTGTTTTGTGCAATGCAAGGTTTTCAGCTTTACCAGAGCTAATTAAAAAACCAACATCTAAAGTGGATAGTGATTCAATTTTATTGCAAAATATTTCGTGAACAAAAGGTCTATAAAAAGGGATATCATCTATTCCCTCGACAACACATATAATTTTATATGAACCTTTTGTGATGGGTTGAATATTGTATTCAAGATCAAAAATAGCTTTTCTTGCGGTACTTTGGTTTCTAAAAGTATGAGCTTGTTTGTCTTTTGTAGTCACTTTGACTTAGGTTTTAGATAGGTGAATTAGTTTTAAATCTATTTACTCCCCATAAATAACTATCGTAATCCTCTGTGATTAGAAAAGGGGAATGACTGGCTAAAAAGATACCTACTAGTTTTTTATTAAGTATACTTATTGACTCAGTAGGTTCAACTTCTTCTACCAAATGGTCTTTTGTCAGCTCATCAAGTGATTTGATAAAGGACTCCTGCCAGTTTCCGTTAAACGAAATCTCTGGCTCATCAATGACCATATAGATACGCTTTTCTTTGGCATATATTAACGGAATTAAGAAGGCAAGCAGCTGTTTTTCTCCTGAAGAAAGCTGGTTAAATTGTTGGAGCACATCTTCTTGAAGCTCAGTAGTCTCTAAGCTTATTTTTGATAAAAGACTAGGGAAATAAGTTCCTAAAAGTTGCTTAAGTAAGGCACTTCTTTCTTCAGCTTGTTCTTCACTTAGGATAATCTGTTGATAAAGTGGCTCCCCTCCAAAGTTAATTACCTCCTCATAGCTTAGATGATCAATATTATCAGAGGTTTGTCTATTTTGGTTTTTACTGTAATATTCTTCTAGCTCATCACCTATAAAAGATTGGATACTATTCTCTTCAAAGTCTTCATTTGCATCTTCTGTATCTTCAAAGTCTTCACTTAGATTTTCTTCTGGAGAGATGAATTTAGAGTACTTGTTAAAGATAGCTGTAGCTAGACTGCCTTTTAGACTTGGAAACACTTCAGAAAAGGAACGTTCACTCTGTCTGTATGTAGGATAGTATAAGATCAGTAAACTGTTTTCCTTTGACAAGGATAGTTTTTGAGTTAATTGTTTATCTAGTTCGAGGCGTTGTGTTCCTTCTGCATGAGTAAGGATCTTGTTTATAAGGTTTGGCGGAAAGTCATAGCTTTCTGTAAGAATGGCTTCATATTTTATAAGGTATTGCTTGAGTGTAAGTAGACTCCCTGCTTTTTGCTTCTCGTAGTTGTGTACTATTTCTTGCCAGCTATCATTTGATCTGGGTTGTTCTTTTAAGAAAGCACTTTGTAAAGCATCCTGATTTACATTAAGATGATTACTGTTAAACTGTAATGTAGAGTCATCTTCGAACTGCATTTCTGCTGACTCTACAGATAAAGTTTGAAGTATTTCCCATTGTCCAGTAAGAAATAAGTAAAAGCTTTTTAATACACGACTTTTACCTTCTCCATTACTCCCAACCAGCATTAAAGTGTTTTTAATAAAGGGGAGGTTGACGAAACTAGGTCCACCTTTAAAATGGACTGAAAAGTGTTTTATGTTCATGATTTGTTTAGTGAAAATAACTAACTAATGATCTTACGCCATGTAATATAGTGTTTTCTTCAACTGTCTCCAAATAAGAACATTTTTTGTGGTAAGTATGCTTAGAACTTATTCGGAATACATCTCCCAAAAACGGCCTAAGCATACCGCTTAGGCCATTTTTTTGCCCGCAGAACTACTCTACAATCCATATCAGCAAGAAACAATAGACTAAAAACTTCAGCATAGCCTAGTTGCTTTTGCAAAAACAGCTCCTTGCCATCAGCAGGATCTAATTATTTTGTGAGGATAGCTCCTTGTCACCTGCAGGGAGTAATTATTTTGTGAGGAGAGCTCCTTGTCACCTGCAGGATCTAATTATTTTGTGAGGATAGCTCCTTGTCACCTGCAGGGAGTAATTATTTTGTGAGGAGAGCTCCTTGTCATCAGCGAGATGTAATTATTTAGCGGGAACAGCTCCTTGTCTTCTAAAAGGGAGCCTGCTCGCTAAAAGAAGTCCCGATTTGCAGAAGAATGCAGACCAAAACTGCCGAGCCGAAAAGCCTAAAGAGAAGAAAAATAGCTTTTCCTCAATAACTAAAGCCGTAATTTTATAAAAAAAGTAGCTCTAAAAGTTACTTTTTTTATCCTGGGCCTTGACTTTATCATTTGCCGACTGTATATTAATAACGTTAATGTATTTCTAAGTATTTAAAGCCCAAAATTATGGACGATTTAGTCAGTTGGTCTCAATTGATCAATTTTTTTATTAGCAGTACCAAGAATTCTAGCCGAAAGATGTATCTACTCGCCTCCGATCATTTGCGCAAGCTAGAGTCGATGGCCAGCCAAGACCCTTTTTTAGAAGATTTATGGTTATTTTTATTGCCCTATTATCAGGCTTTTGTGGCCCAGTACCGCAAAACGAATCAGGATCGTATAGAAGGCGCACAAAAGACGGCTGATTTTACAGAGAAGATAAATCTGCTGTCTTCTCGCTTGATTCGCCGCTGGGATGCTCAAATTCAGCTGGTCTATGATATTGATGACAACCGATATAAGAAGTTTTTTCCCTACGGAAGAAAGCCTTTTCACCGAGAAACTTATGAGTTACGGATTGAGGCTGTCCTCAGTTTAGGAGAACGCCTATTGGCCGAGCCCCAACTTCAGCAGCTGGGCCAAACGGTTTTGGCTTTTGGCCAGCAATTGCAGGCTTTGCGTATTCAGCAACAGGGGTTCAAGGCTTATAACTCGGTTAATGCTAAACGCTTAGAAAAAGAACGACTGCAGTTGGCCCAAGGGTTGTATGCCGTATTTTGTCGACTTAAAGGATACTACTATCAGGAACTACATCAGGTAGAAAAATTCTATAGTCTGCATTATTTTCGAGCAAAAACCAAAACTAAAGCCGCCTCTAGCCAAGAAGAGCGAGTAATTATGCTAGATTTAGCCCCCCATAGCCGCTTGGCCCAATTTCAAGAGCAGCTAAAAGGAGGCGAGGAAATCCATTTGCGCCATATTGAGGGGCCTAGCCTAAAGTATTATACCTTGGCCCATGAAATGGACCAGCCCACTCAAATAAAAGATTTGCCTCCTTTAAGTCAGCAAGCTCTAATCGTTCCAAAAGGCCACCGTCTTTTGCTGCTAGAAAATGATCAGCCACTGCCCGCTAAACTGCAAATAGAAATAGTATAAGGGAGTGGCTCGCTGTTTTGATGGCTGGCTTGATAAAAAACAACTAGCGTACAGATATATATCTACCTAAATTAGAAAAATATATGATTAGGATAAAAGGCTGGTTTATAAGACTGATAGCATTACTCTTGCTAGGGGCTTGTAGTTCAAAAAACGATAGGCCTAAAGAGGACTACTTAGCATTTTATCTAGAGCAAAAAGAAAGTTATTATAGTTTTGCCCCTAGTCAAATTAACCTACGAAAAGTAGACTACTATACTCCAAGGGATAGTGTTAGTGCTCTGTTGTGCTCAACTATTCCTAGTTTGTCTAAGGAGTGTATAGAGAATATAAATGAAGTAGACTTTGGAGAAGGGAAGAAAGTTTATGAAGTGCTGTTTTGTGCTGATTTAGCCTCTTCTTTAGGTGGAGCCGCTTGTGTAATTCCTTTGGCATCAGGCGAAACATTGGTCTTAGTTAGTTCTGATAAGGTATACTACTATGGGGACTCAATAATCCTTAGTAGGAATGTTTTTCGGAATAAGTCTTATTTATATGGAGTACACTTGCTGGATGATCAAACAAATGTTTTTCATTTAAATTCCTTTTCCTATATCTATGAGGACTGTTTTGAGTGGAGCAATGAACCCCAAACAGTTAATTTTGAGGATGGAGTTTTAAGGCTAAGCTCAAGATGTGAGTTAACGTTTAGCTGTGATAGTAATCATGCCGAATTTTATCCCACTAAAATGTTTAAAAACCTACTAGAATATAAAGTTGATATGGAAAACCAATATAAAGTTGAGCTTAAATATGGCCATTGGAGCTCTTCCTCTCTAAGGAAGTAGAGCGATTTTTTGGGGCCTCCCGCCTTCGGCGGGCGCTACGTTTCGGGGCTCGCTGCTCGCTCGGCCCTGCGCGGGCTGCGCCCGCTTGGTCTGGCCTACGGCCCCCCCTGCACATCGCTAGGCCGTTTGGCCTTCGGCCATGGCGGCGAAGCCGCCTGCTGTTCATAGCCTAGGGACAAGCCCCTAGGCTAATCCCATGGAGTCAGCCCTAAAGGGCCTCAAATTATGATTTACGGCTTTGCTCTGTTGTGATTGCAGAGAAGGGCCATATCCAAAGGCCCTCGCAGAGGGCTGTCTGAAAAAGCTAGCCTAGGGGCTTGTCCCTAGGCGCAGGAAAGGGCAGATACAAGATTTTAATATTAGTCCCTCAACTTTTCTTGGACCTTTTAAAAAAGGAGGAGGAAAAGAAAGCGTCTTTTAGCGGTTGGGTAGTTTTGGGATCATGGGCTAAAGCCTATGCTTTTGGGCCTATGCAAACTGGCAGGCTAAAGCCCTTCTTTGCTGGAAAATGGAAAAAATTTAGCTCTAAGAAAAACAATAACCGTCCAACCACAACCGCAAAGAAAAATCCCCTCGAATGAGGGGATGACGATTTTTTCAATAGCCTAGGGCCTTGGCCCTAGGGTTCCTATGAAATTTATGGGGAAATAAAAAACCAAAACTACCGAAGAAAAAATAACCTTTGTTCAAAGCGGTAGAGGATTTTAATCCTCTCCGCACTATAGATGTAGAATGGGGTTGTTGTATGGCTGTAGGTTTCAACCTACAGTTAAAAGGGCCGAAGGCCCGTCGGCCTAGGGGCCTGAAAGGGGGCCGCGCAGCGGCAGACCAAGGGCGAAGCCCGCAGGGCCGAGCAGACCTGCGAGCCCTGTAAGGGCCCGGCCGCCGAAGGCGGCAGGCCCCTAAAAAAACTACTTCAAAATGCCCAAATGCAAAATGCGGCCACCAGAACTATTGACCGGACTGACGCTTTTGCCAATGATAATACCCGCCTGCGGAGCGCGATACTCCGCAATGCGATCGCCAAAGATGTTTTCCTGATGCGCAATGAGCTGCCCCTTTTCAATATAATCGGTCACTTTGGGGTGAACATGCAAAAGCCCGCCCTTGCGAGTGTAAATCCATTTGGAGGACTGACAAACGGGAATGTTGGCCCCCTCCTGAGATTCATAGGCATGATCGAACATATTGAGCATGGCCAAAACATTGTAAACGCCCTCGAGACTTTGGGCAATGATGGCCGGCTGAAATACATTGGGGTTGCCCAACTCTAAGGTGATGGCAGGAATCCCAATTGCCTCGGCCGCCCCTCTTAAGGTGCCATTGACGGCGGGGTTGTGCAAGATAATCTGCGGGTTCTGCCGACGAGCCATTTCAGCACTGACCTGATTGCTCATGTCGGCCCGAATGTAATAGGAGTTGATGCGGCCAAAACTAGCCGTATGAAAATCAATGAGATAGTCGACCTGCTCTACAAATTTGTGGAAAAAAGCATAGGCATAGGCCTGACTCACATTGCCCCGAGCTTTGCCCGGCATAATGTGGTTGAGGTCTACATTGTCCTGAAACCGACGGCGTTTTCGGAGAAAAGAGGGAATATTGACCACAGGCGCAGCCAAAATGGTCCCAGAAAGTTGGTTGGGGTCTAGCTCTCTAAATAGTTGCTGAATTACGGGAATCCCGTTAATCTCATTGCCATGAATGGCCGAACTTAGGCCCAATATAGGCCCAGGCTTGGCGCCCTGCGCCACAAAAATGGGAATAGACAAAGGGTCGCCAAAGCCATCGGAGGTAAGGCTGAGCCAAAAGCGGTAGATCTTCCCTTTTTCTAGAAGATCCAGATCGAGTTGCTTGATTTTAGCTGCTTTCATTAAATAGAATCAAAGTAGTGAATAAGTCCCTCTATCGTATCGTTTAGGGCCGCTGCTCCCGCAGGAGCAATGCCGCCAATACTCAAGGTGTTGAGTTCGGACAGTAGGCGCTGGCCATCTGCCCCCATCAGGGTATCGAGCCCATACAATAAGATGCCTTTTTCCTGAAGAATAGGGTGGAGGGCGGCCACCATGGCTTTTTCTTCGGGGCTAGCCTGACTGGCTTCGGCATGTCCGCCCTGTGCCACATTGCACATCCAAGAATCTTTGGCCGGAAAACGCAGGGCGGCCGTAATAATTTTTCCATTACAAACGACAATGCGCTTGTCGCCCTCGGCCACTCGCTGCATATACTCCATGCCCAGATAATCGAGCTCCTTTTGTTGGCTGGCCCATTCGGCATAGGGTTGTTTGTTGTTGCCCTCCCAAACATAATCGTCGAGAATGCGCAAAACGCCCTGTCCGCCATAGTTGAGCAAAGGCTTGAGCACAATTGGAAAGCGAGCCTTAAAGGCCTCTAATTCTGCCAAAGAGCGAATTCTTGCCATCGGCGGGCAATGCTCAGCAATCTCTAGCAAAAAAGCTTTGGAGCTGGTTTGCAAAATCCCCGAAGGGCGGTTAATAATTCGTTCTTCTGGAAAAACCTGCCCCAACCACTCCAAAAAACCATCGGCTAGGGGGCGGGGCAGACGAAGAAAGATAAAATCATAATCACTCAATTGGCCGGAAAAGCTAGGCGCAAAACAGCTTTGGTCCTCCCTAAAGGCAAAATCCGCCTTTACTTCGGCCAGCTGCAGTTGCTGGCTACTCATCTGATAGAAAAAAGGGGCATTTTGGGTCAAGGCTCTACTCGCTAGATGCACCGCCGCTACCTTAGAATGTTGGCTAAGGGTTCGGGCCAAACCATAAAGAGAGTTGGTCGCTGTATGGCGACTAGGATCCGTGAGGATGAGGATTTTATAAGACATAGATTAGTGTAGAATTTGGTTGAGGAGCTGGCTGTCGTTGTTTAGCGATTCAAATAGCTTTGTACGCATCCGCCCTTTGCTGTTGAGTAGTGTGCTGGCCATTTTATCAATGGCAATCATTGAAAGTGTGGTCTGAATGTAGGCTTCAATCAAGTCATCTAGACCTACCCCCAATTTATTAAAGTCTCTGCGGTCCATCAAAATCAAACGGTTGGTATCGCTGTCCCAACCCCCATCTTCTCGCTTGATCGAGAGGTTGGTGCCTAGCATGCCCCAAGAGTCGGTCCCATCAATGAGTTCTTGGGCCAAGGGGAGGGCCGCTCGACGAGCATAGACGCAAAGCGGGCGAATTCCGTCTGCGGTGGCCTGAACCATTACGCGAAGATCAGCCACAAAGCTTTGTCCTTTGGCATTGGGCAAGGTGCCCACATGATAGAGTTTTCCCAATTTACTGGTCGAGCTCCAGTTGTAGTTACCAATCAAGCTCTGTACAATAAATTGATCGTACTCAAATTCTTGCGCCATGAAATCATCTAGCTCTTTTTGGCTCACAATGGTATAAACACCCTGCCCCGCATTGCTATAAGGCACCTTGATCACGGCTTGTCCACCTAGTTTGCGGACCCAAAGCGGAATCTCATTCTTAGAGACGTCCCAAATGGTTTCGGGCGTAAGGATATTGAGGCCCGAATCGGCAATTTCTGAGTTGTAAATGTCGTAGGCTTTGGCGGCCACCATTTTGTTGCGTCCACCAGCCAAACAGGCAATAGACGGATTGAGAATTTTGGTCTTGCTATAAATCGGCAGACGGTCCCAAGGCCGCTGAGTGAGGTAGCGGAAAGCCGCCCGAATGGGCTGCCAGTTCCCCTCTGCATCTCGAACTTCCATTTGGGCATCCACAAAACGAACCGAGGGATCGGGATCATCTTTGGGAAAAGCCACATAATAGACCTTTTCTTGCATCACATCGGCCATAGCAGCGGCATAGCCAGAGGCTTCCATGGGGTTTTTGTCATAAATAACGGCCAAACCTCCCTTTACTTTTCCTCTTTTGAGTAGGGGGGCAAAGGTTTTTTCCATGAGTAAACGATAACCGCCTTGCTCCTGAAAATCATCGGTCAGGGGCATAGATTTTTGGCCAGAGGGACAAGAGTTGGTCTCAATCACCACCATTTTGCGGTTCCCCTTTTCGGTGGTCACATGAATGAGGTCGGCCCCCGCCCAGCGAAACTGCTGCGGCTGATAGTTGAGAATGGTCCGCAAGCTATCGTAGCTTACTTTGGGGTGAATATGGCAATAGCGTCTTAAAATCCGCTCCTGATCTAAGTTCAAAAAGAAGTTCACCATAGGGTGAATGGTCGCATTTAATGCTTTGGGATACCAGTGTCTGTCGGCTTCAAAATGGCCGGGCTGAATGATTTGGGCAGCTTGGCTTTTGGGTATAGACATATCTTAATGAGGGAATTAGATGCAATTTGTCTTGAATTGCAGCATGAAGTAATGATTTCCGCATTGAAGATGCAGCTTTTCCCCTAAAGTCAAATTTTTTTGCCTCTTTTTTTGAAAATGTTTTTTTTTAGTGCTGTTTTTGGGGCCTCCCGCAGCAAGCTGCGGGCGGTTACTCCCTTCGGTCGTCGAACTGCGCCCTAAAGGGCTTGTTGTCGTTTATTCCCGTTGGTCATCGAACTGGCGCCTCTTCGAGGCTGGTTGTCACAGCTCGCTGCTGTTTTGGGGCCTCCCGCAGCAAGCTGCGGGCGCTACGTTTCAGGGCTCGCAGGTCTGCTCGGCCCTGCGGCCTGACGGCCTTGGTCTGCGGCTTCGCCGCCCCCTTTCACATCGCTAGGCCGTTTGGCCTTCGGCCATGGCGGCTTTGCCGCCTGCTATTCGTCGCCTAGGGACAAGCCCCTAGGCTAATCCAATGGAGTCAGCCCTAAAGGGCCTCAAATTATGATCTACTGCTTTGCTCAATTGTTTTTGTAGAGAAGGGCCATATCTAAAGGCTGGTTTTGCTTTTTGGGTTTTTTAAAAAAAGGAGAGAGGTAAAGAAAGTATCTTTTAGTGACTGGCTGGTTTAGGGCTGAGGCTTAATGGGAAGCTATGAGTAGAAAAAGCGAACAAGGACTTTAGTCCTTCAGTTCGCTCAGTTAATAACCCTGGGCTTCAGCCCAGGGCGGTAAGGATAGCTGCCTGTTAGTCCCTCAACTTTTTCTTGCTAGTTATGAAGGGCGGGAAAGAGATAATAGAGAAGAAGCCTTTTCAGAACTAGTCAGTTTTGGGGCCATGGGCTAAAGCCCATGGTTGTGGGGCTATGCAAACTGGCGGGCTAAAGCCCTTGTTTGCTGATCTGGCCTAGGGAAACAGAAAATCCCCTCGAATGAGGGGATGACGATTTTTTCAATAGCCTAGGGCCTTGGCCCTAGGGTTGGCCGAAGGCCAAATCGGCCTAGGGGCCTGAAAGGGGGCCGCGCAGCGGCAGACCAAGGGCGAAGCCCGCAGGGCCGAGCAGACCTGCGAGCCCTGTAAGGGCCCGGCCGCCGAAGGCGGCAGGCCCCAAAAAAGAAAAAACTTAATCGACCTTTGCACTATCTTGGGCCATCAGTGTTTTGCTACGGATGATGTAATCGACCTTTTTGGGTTGATATTGTAAGTAGCTCACCGATTTGGGCTTGCGCTTCAATTGTAGGCGAATGCTCTTGTTTTGGGTGGGATCAATTTTGGAGAAATCGGCAATAATTTCAAAATCTCTAGCCGATAAACGATCATAATCACTAAGGCCAACAATGCAGCTAATTTCGACCTTTTTGGGCAAGAGGACCAGCAATAAACTGTCTGGAATACCCTTTTTTTGTATCTCCACCGCCAAGCGTTTTTCCGTGGTGGGCTCTACAGTGGCAATCATCTTGACCTCATTGGGTTCAAAGCGGACATTGCTGTTGGGATGCGGCTTGAGGCGCACCGTTTGAATGAGGCTAGAATTTACCTTTTGTTGGATGAGCGGGACGGTGGGCCAACTCTTAATTTCGCTGACTACAGAGGCCGGCCCATGAATTTTTACCGTGGCGGGCTGTAGTTGAATCTCCGATTTGAAATGATGCTGAGGAGCCAACTCCAGCTGATTATCTAGGACCAGAGGAATCTCCTTTTCGGCAGGGGCTTCGGGCTGCAATTGAATAAAATCGGGGCGAATTTCTAGAATTTTGATATCATCGCTCAACTGTCGACTAATTCGACTTTTGATATTCATCGCATTGAGCGTCTGGGGATTATCATCATGGATGTTGAGGTCGAGCACAAACTCTCCTCTAGAGAACCAGCGTCCGAGCAGATCCCAGCCGCTAGCCTCCACATCAATATCGATATTATCGGGTGGGGGCAAACTGAGGACCTTATCTTCGGGCAGTTTGTATTCTAGGGCAAAGTTGAGGGTGCTTCGATAATTGTAGGAAAGTTTGGTAAAGAGCCAAAAGATGAAGGCAATACCAATGCAAATCATCAGTATTGCCCGATCGGTCTTCAAGAAGGCCTTAATCTCTTGCCTATTTGGCATCTTTGGCATCTTCATCGCCATAAACAGCTTGTGTCATATCTTTAGAAACGGCTTCTCTTTGGATGGTAATCATTGTTTTGGGAGCAATGATCAGCTCAATAGTATTTTCGGTAATATTGGCAATGCTACCATGTACACCACCCATAGTGACCACTTTTTGGCCTTTTTTAAGTGAGCCGAAGAAGCTTTTTTGTTTTTTGCGCTCTTGCTGTTGAGGGCGGATCATCAAGAAATAGATGATGATAATGGCCCCAAAAATGAAGAGAAAATTGCTTATCCAGCCTACATTGCCAGAATCGGCAGCCTGCCAAAGGAATAAAGAGAACTTTTGCATAATATTAGCTTAATAAAAAATTAGTTAGCCACATTGGCTCGTATTTTCAAAACAGTTTTGTTGGGGATGGTATTGGCGGTAATATACACATCTTTTTCTTGGATGCCTTTTTTCCCTGTAGAATTAAATACTACCCGAATTTCGCCGGCTTCGCCGGGGGCCAAAGGCTCTTTGGGCCATTGCGGGACGGTACAGCCGCAGTTGCCTCTAGCATTGGTAATATTGAGTGGCGATTTGCCCGTATTCTTAAACTTGAAGACATGTTCTACAGATTCGCCCTCTTTGATTTCGCCAAAATCAAAGGCCATTTCTTCAAAGACCATTTTGGCCGCCTCATTGGGGTCCAAGGGCTTATCGGCTGAAATAGGGTTGTGGTAGAGTTGTGTTTTGCCCAAAGGTTTGCTGTCCTGCACATCCTGTGCAGAGGGCATATCTGCCGAGGGAGTTTGGCAGGCGCCCAAAAGCAGCAGTAAGGGAAATAGCAGTTTTTTCATAGTCTATAGATCTTTGGTCCAGTGATTTGAGGACGAGGCCGGAGCCTCGCCCCCAAGATTCTATTTAAAGAGAATAAATTCTACACGTCGGTTTTGAGCACGGCCTTCTTTAGTATCATTAGAGACCAAAGGCTGGGTCTCGCCAAACCCTTTGTGAGAAAGTCGACTAGCCGAAATTCCTTCTTGGATCAGGAAGTCATAGCAAGCCTTGGCGCGTTCTCTAGACAAAAGCAGGTTATTGCTCGTTCCGCCCAAGTTGTCGGTATGTCCCTGAATCTTGAGCTGATGCTCGGGATAGCGCTTGAGCAAGTCGGCCATCTCTTTGAGTATTTCTTTAGAGCTAGGCAACAAAACGGCATTGCCCGTCTCAAAGTGTACCTCTTTCATGGCCCGATCCAAGATGTCTTGATCGGCTTTTTTGATTTCGGGACAACCTTGGTTTTCTTTGGGACCAGCTTCTTCGGGGCAGTTATCTTCCTTATCTGGAATCCCATCGCCATCGCTATCTGGGCAGCCCTTGAATTCGGCTAAGCCAGCTTGTTCTGGACAATCATCTTCCTTGTCTGGAATCCCGTCGCCATCGGTATCGGGACAGCCATTAAACTCGGCCAAGCCCGCTGTTTGGGGACAATCATCCTGCTCATCCGTAATGCCATCTCCATCGCTGTCTTTGGGGGGAGGGGGAGGCGGAATCGCCTTCTCTTCCTTTTTGCCCAATTGGAATACAGCACCCAGCCCTAGGGCAAAGTTTGACTTTTGCGTAATCAAGGAAGCTCGGTATTCGGCTTGCAGCTCTAGGCTGATCTTATCGTTTAGAGGAACTTTTGCTCCCAAGCCCAAAGGAATTTGCAGGTCCAGGGGATTATCTTCTCGCTCTGTCATATAAACAGGGGCAAGTCCCGCCAAAATATAAGGTTGTACAGCCGCCTTTTCAGAAAGGATATAGCCATTGGCAAACTTATAATGGCCCTGCAAATCTAAGCCAATCCCTAACTCATTGGGATGGCTGCGCTCTTCGCAAGGGGTCGTGACACATAAAATTCGACTATCCTCATGGTAGGCATCAATAGCGCCCAAACGCAAGCCCGCCGATAAATTAAAGGAGGGATTCAAGTAATAGCGATAAGCCAACTCCCCCCCAAAGGTCCAATCTTGAGGGGCCAAAAACCGATCTGTACGCATTTTATGCGACTCATCTAAAGAGACATAGTCATGGGCCAATACTTTGGCCGAAATAGCATGCCGCTGCTCGGCAGATTGGGCAAAAAGCCCAGCATTAGCCAAGAGCGCAAAAAATAAAACAGCGATTTTTTTCATAAGGGGAAGTGCTTTGATTATTTATCTAAAAGACCTCGACCTTCCTTATTGATGCGGCCCTCTTTCTGTAGTTCCTGCATCAGGCGGTCAAGAATGCCATTAATAAAGCGTTTACTTTTGTCAGTACTATAAGTTTTGGCCAAATTAACATATTCGTTAATAGTCACCTTGGTCGGAATAGAAGGGAAATAAAGGAACTCGCAAAGGCCCATCTTCATCAAGGTCATATCAATAACGGCAACCCGATCTTCCTGCCAGTTGTTCAAACGGCTGGCAATCAATTCTGTCAATTGCTCTTCTTTGCGCAATACCAAATAAAGTAGTTCCTTGCCCAAATCCTCCACAAACTCAGGGTTGGGCTTTTGGCTCAAGAAAAACTCCTTATTATCGGGCAAAGCACGCAAAGAACGCTTAATGGCCCCATAAATAAGCGATTCATCATCGGGCCAAGTCGGAAAATAATCCGTCATCTGCTCCATAAAGACCTCATCCTCTCGCATGCACATATACAAACGAACCAAGGCATACTGATGCTCCCGAATTGGCGTATTCTCCATTTCGCGGTAGCTCTCGTAATATTCTTCTGCAGTAAATTTCTTAAACAAACGACGAACAGTGTCCTGGTCTACCATCTGCAAAATGCCTTCTTTCTTAATGAGCTTCTGAAAAGCCTCATTTTCTCTGATCGCAGCAATGACCGGATTCTCATATAGTTTTCTAGACGCTTTTTTGTCTAGCTCTGTAGGGACAAATTTGTTGCTCTTGATTTCATAGTCCTTGCGGCTAAAAAATGCAATCTGCGTAATATAATGTACGCTGAGCAAATACAGCCGATAACTCTCCTGTACGGCTTTCAAAAAATTGCGCTCGGCAACTGCGGTGTTGTCTTCTTTTACAGACTGCGCATAAAGGGTCTGCAATACCTTAATCCGGATGTTGTTTCTACTTAGCATTATTGTGTTTTGCCAAAGATGATGGTAAGAACTTTAAGACGAAAGCCCCGCTTGATGTCAGGACCTCCTAATTTTTCCGCTAAGGTACAAAATCTATCTAAAAGAAGAGGAGATTTTAAGGCCGAGCTAACTATAGGCCCCAAAAAAAAGGTGCTAAGCAATCTTTGCTTAACACCTTAGACCTAACTTAACTAACTTTGTAAGAACTTTTTCAGGAGGTATAAAAAGAAGCTTTTTGTGCTTCTTGTACCTTTATGACTCTATTCCCGTTTTTGTTACCCTCCAAAGGCAAGTTTTTTTAAAAAAAATAAAAAAAAAGCCGCTAAGCGGTTGGGCTTAGCGGCTTAAGTAGTTGGAAATTAGCAAATTGGCTTATTTTGCAGCCAAGCTAATTTTTAGCCCCATTTCGTCAGCAATGAGGTCGTCTTTCTTTCCTTCAAAGTCAATACCCCATACAGAACGCTTGATTGTGAACTGAGGAGTGCTCGCTTTCAAACCAGCATCGTCTAGGCTAACATTGGCCGGAATAGTTACGCTCTTCTCAATGTCGCGCATTTTTAGGTTGCCCTCAATGCGGTGAGTTACGCCCTCTTCCCCTTCTACGGCTTCTACCGAAGTAATGGTGAATGTAGCAGTAGGAAATTTCTCTACCTCAAAGAAATCATTGTTCTTCAAGTGGCCTTCTAGGTCCTCTTTACCAGAACCAGCCTCCAAATCCAATACATTGATGCTGGCCATATCCAACACAAAGCTACCGCCAATAAGCTGACCCTCTTTTAGCTGCAATTCTCCAGACTGCAATTTCATGTCGCCATTGTGGCTGCCCGATACTTTGTTTCCTACCCACTCTACTTTAGAGCTGGCCAGATCTACAGCCAATGTCTTGGCCTCGGCAGCTTTTTCGGTATCTACAGCTTTGGCCTCATTAGCCTCTACTTTCTCCCCTTCAGGAGCCTCTACGCAAGAGGTTACTACAAATCCAAGGGCCATCATCAAAAATAAGCTGCGAAATAGTGTTTTCATAAGTCTTCTAAATTTGAATTGTTTTGCTAGAATTAACGAACTTGACAAACAGCAGGCCGAGCAAATAGTTTTATATCCCTCGACTTTATTTGTTGCCTATTGCAAATATAAGCATTGTTTTGACAATTGATGTATAGACATCTAATTTTCTCAAAAAAATTATTTTCCTCAGCCAAAAGGGGAGGACTTGCTGTAGTGGATTGATTTTTTGGGGCTGCCCCGGCCTTTGGCCGGGTCGGGCTGTGCGGGGGCTCGCTGCTCGCTCGGCCCATCGCTTTTTTTCGCTTTGCTCAAAAAAGCTCGGTCTGGCCTGCGGCCACCCCCTACCATCCCTCAGCCAAGGCCCGCGCTAATCTTCTTTTTGGCTCTTGCGCTTCTCTTCCCGTATAAAGGAGCTTTCATAGGTGCAGTAGCGCTCATATTTGGCGGTATTGACGCCCTGCCAAATATCTTTGCCTACCTGGCCCATTTTGAGCATCTGCTCATAGAGGCGGTTGCCCAAAATTACCCGATTTTCTACAGAAATATCCCGCTCCGATACCCGATCGGCTTTTATATGTAGGGCCAGCTCAAAGGCTTGGTTGGCCCGATGCAGCTCATCGAGCTGCGGCTGATTGAGGCCCACATCTTCCAAATGGGCCAGACTCTGTTGCCCCACCCGAATGACTCTTTTGGCACATAAGTATAGCTTGGGGTCACTCATATCACTGAGCTTGCTGGTCCCAAACTTACGGTAACGGCCCGATTTGCTATGGTACTTTTGGCCCACTCGATTCATAATCCCCCGAATCAAACGGCGCACTTCTGCCGCAGCATCTTGCTTCTTTTCTGTGGCCACCATTTGCTCGCCCATCAATTCCTCATCAGTGGGAATATCAGAGAAGTCTTTGACCAATTGCTCAAAGGCCGCTATATGCCCCGATAAAATGCCATATTGGGCAAACTCTTTTTGGTCCTCCTTGAGCTGAATGAGGAGCTCCATGGCCTGCTCAAATAATTGAGCATCCGAATAATTATAGGCTCTAAAAACAGATTGTTTTTTCATCGCTTTTTTTGTTTAGACGCCTAAATATAAACGTTTTAAATAAATTGTAGAAATTGGTCCGTTGGAAATATCTTGTTTGATGGTTTTTTGCCCCAAAACTTCCTGCTAAAGGCCACAGCCAATATGGCCGAAGGCCAAACGGCCTAGCGATGCGAAAGGGGGCGGCGCAGCCGCAGACCAAGGCCGTTAGGCCGCAGGGCCGAGCAGACCTGCGAGCCCTGACAACAAGGACTTTAGTCCGCAGTTCGACGACCAAAGGGAGTAACCGTAGCGCCGCAAGGCGAAGCCGCAGCGGAGGCCCCAAATTATTCTGATTTACTTCCTAATGATTAGACAATTTGCTTAATTGAGCCCTAAACCTTTAGAAACATACCCATGAATAAATTACTTTTGCCCCTGCTGCTCTGTTTTTCTTTCCTTGCTGCAGCCCAAGAAACTGACCATTTAGCAAGCACTGTTTTATTGAAGAATAGTCTGCGGCTAAATGCATATTGTTCGACTATTTTGGCGCAGGATACAGCCGCTCATCAGGCTTTGAAACTAGAACTGCTAGACTACTTGGGGGATACGACTAAACAGTATGTTTTGTATCGGAATAGGGAGGGGCAGAGCAAATATTTTGTGCAAACAGAAAGGCAGCTTGTGGCCATTTATCTCCTTTCGGTACTTCATCGTGGAAATGATACCTTTGCTGATGAATTAAGTATTTATGACTATAGAAACAAGCAGGAGTTGAGGAGCAATACTCCTGCTTTTGAGCTTCTTGTAGAGGAGATGAAAGCCTGGGCCAAGGGTGAGCAGAAGCAGTTTCCCTTAGCGGAAGGAGAGTTGTATTGGGGGCTTGATAGCTGTCCCTGCAGGAATCTTCGAGATATACAAGCAAAAGAAGACTACCATTTAGATAGCTTGATCTTATTGAAGGAGTATAATTGGCTATATACGCTTGCTGCCTGTGATACAGCCGCCCATCAGGCTTTGAAACTGCAGCTACTTCAGCACTTAGGCGATACCGCAAGGCAAATCTCTTTTTTGCATTATGAAAATAGCAAGGATGAATCCTTTGTAGAGCTCAATACAGTGACTGTTCGCAAGAAAATAGAAAGGCGGTTAGCCGCTATGTATATTCTTTCGGCCCTTCATTATCGAACGAATAGATTTAGTCGGCAATTTTGTATTTATGATGATAAAAATAAGCGAGAACTGAAGCCTAGCGATCCCGCTTTTGAGCTTCTTGTAGAGGAGATGAAAGCCTGGGCCAAGGGGGAGCAGAAGCAGTTTCCCCTAGAAAAAGGAGGGTTTTCTTGGGGGCTGCCAGAGATGAGTTCTGAAAAGGTATTGAAGGCACTTAGAGGAGGAGCAAAATAACAGGTTTTATCTTAGCTCCATGTAAAGCCCATGCTTGCAGCTCTATGCAAAGAGCGGGCTGAAGCCCCCAATTTCCCCCCAAAGTTCATCTCCTCTTTTAAAGCCGCTCATAAAACTGTACTTTTGTTGCAAAATTTACAAGAACTATGAGCTACCAAAAATATAAGGCCGCCTTGCAAGAAATCAAGGACCTACAAGCTGCCCAAGCCGTTTTGCATTGGGATATGGAAACCTTTATGCCCGCTAAGGGCCTGCAACAACGCAGCCGACAATTAGCCAGCCTTGGCCGCTTGGCCCAAGAAAAAGCCCAAGCCCCCGAATTAGGCGAACTCCTACAAAATTTATTGGCCCAAAAAGAACAGTTTAGCCCCGCAGAACAGCGGAATCTAGAGCTCTCTTGGGAGGATTATCAAGAGGCGCAGAAATTAAGCCCCCAATTTGTCGAGCAACTCTCTTTGCTGACCTCTAAGGCCCAAGCCGCCTGGCAAAAGGCCCGCCAAGCCAAGGATTTTTCTCTCTTTGCCCAACCCCTGAGCGAACTGCTGGCCGCCAAAAGAGAAGAGGCCAAAATCCGCGCAAAAGCAGGCCAAGGCCATCTCTATGATAGCCTTTTGCGCAGCTATGAAAAGGAAGCGACCGTAGCCCGCTTAGATCCCATTTTTGAGCAGCTAAGCAGCGGTATCCGACAGCTTTTGGCCAAGATTGCCGCCCAGGGAACCCCTCCCAAAAAAGAGTTTCTCAACCACCGCTTTCCCGCCGACCAACAATGGGCCTTTAGCCTCGAATTGCTCGAGCAGATGGGCTACGATTTTGAAGCAGGCCGACAAGATGCCTCTACCCACCCTTTTACCACTTCTTTCGGGGCCGAGGATGTCCGCATTACTAGCCGCATTGATGAGGAGGACCTGATGTCTTGCCTCGGCAGCTCGATCCATGAAGGCGGCCACGCCCTCTATGAACAAGGCCTACTGAGCTCGGAATATGGCCTGCCCCTAGGCGAAGCCGTTTCCCTCTCTATTCACGAGTCGCAATCTCGCCTTTGGGAGCAAAATGTGGCAGGCTCCGAGGCCTATTGGCAACATAATTTTGATCGCCTGCAAAGCTTATTTCCCTCCCAATTGTCTGGGGTAAAGGCCCAAGATTTTTATCGAGCAATCAATTATCTGGCCCCCAATTTTATCCGCACCGAGGCCGATGAGGTCCACTATCATTTGCATGTGGGCATCCGCTACCAACTGGAAAAACAACTGATTGGCGGAGAACTAGAGGTGGACCAATTAGAGGCCGCCTGGAATGAGGCCTACGAACGAGAGCTGGGCATCCGTCCCGATAATCCTCAATTGGGCGTTTTGCAAGATATTCATTGGTCGGCTGGACTCTGGGGCTATTTTCCCACCTATAGCCTCGGCAGCCTTTATGCCAGCCAGTTTTTTGCCGCCGCTAAAAAGGCCCTGCCCGAGCTGCAAAGCCAGATTGCCCAAGGCGAATTGCTGCCCCTACGCAATTGGTTGCGCAAAGAAATTCATGAAAAGGGCCGCCACTATAGCTCCGAAACCCTTTGCCAGCAGCTCACGGGCCAAGGCCTTTCGGTCGAGTTTTTCTTGGCTTATCTAGAAGAGAAGTACCGCAAAATTTACAATTTTTAAGCTATGCCTCAGCTAGATTATTTGATTCTGGGCCAAGGCTTGGCGGGTAGCCTTTTGGCGGACCGCCTTTGGCAGGCTGGCCAAAAAGTGGCCCTAATTGATGCGGGACATCAACAGGCTTCTTCGCAGTTGGCGGCGGGCATTATTAACCCTATTACGGGCCGTTGGTTTACCAAAAGCTGGCAGATGGAGAGGCTTTTGCCCATCGCTTTTGCCTATTATCGGCAGCTGGAGCAGCGGCTGGGCTGCCCCTTGCTAGACGAAAAAGAGGTGGCTATGTTGTTCCGATTTCCAGAGGTGGCCAATAATTGGATGGCCCGCTCTACCGACCCGAATTTGCAGCCTTTTGTCTCGCCCAATTTTGATCAAAACGCCTATGAACACAGCTTTGGGGCCTTGGCTGGGGGCGTGGAGTTTTCGCCTGCGGGCCGCCTCAATCTGCCTTTGCTCATTGCCCGATACAGGGCGTATTGGCAGGAGCAGGGCCAGCTTTTGCTAGAAGAAGCCTTTGATTTTGAGGCTTTAGAGTTGCTCGAAAATGGGGTTGCTTATAAGTCCCTACAGGCCAAGGCCATCATTTTCTGCGAGGGGGCCAAGGCGCAGCAAAATCCCTATTTCAAGGCCCTGCCGTTTTATCCCGCCAAGGGGGAGGTCCTCTTTGTCGAAATTCCCGATTATCCCTTTGATAATAAGATGGTTAAGGATGGAATTTTCATTATTCCCTTGGGGCAGCAGCGCTATTGGGTGGGCAGTTCTTACCAGCATCATTATGATTCTTTGGCCCCTACGCAGGCCGAGCGCTACCGCCTTTTGGGGCAGTTGGAGCAGTTGCTGGAGGGGCATTCTTTTAAGGTCTTGGACCATCAGGCGGCGGCCCGCCCAATTCAGCGTAAGCGCCGCCCTATTTTGGGGGCACATCCGCAGCATCCGCAGTTGTATATCTTTAATGGTTTGGGCGCCAAGGGCAGCTATTTGGCCCCTTATTGCTCGGCGCAGTTGTCGGCCCATTTGCTGCAGCAAAAAGCTTTGGATGAAGAACTAGATATTGCCAATTATCTAGATTATTTTTAGGGTTTGGGGCCCGCGGCCGCCCTTCAATTTGGGGCGGCCGCCGCTATGCTGCGGGGCTCACAGGTCTGTTCGGCCCTGCGGCGGCTTCGCCGCCTGGGTCTGGCCTAACGGCCACCCGCTCCGCAGCGCTGGGCCAATGGCCCTGACGGGCCCAAGGGGGCTGCGCCCCCTTGCCGCTGAGGCCCAATTGTTTAGCCAAATAAATCAAAGAAATGAAGAATAAAGATTGGAAAAAGGTAAAGCTGGGGGAGGTTGTTATGACGCTAGAGTCTGGTAAAAGAGAAAAAGGAGGAAGTATAGATTCTGGAGTATTTAGCTTAGGAGCAGAGCATTTAGATAGTCTAGGAGGTTTTAAGCTAGATAAAGGTAAGTTTGTCTCAGAAAGCTTTTATAATCAGATGCAGAAAGGCAAAATATCTATAGATGATATTCTTATTGTAAAAGATGGTGCAACTACTGGAAAGGTCTCATATGTAAATGCTAGTTTCCCACTAAAGAAATCTGCTATAAATGAACATGTTTTTAAACTTGTAGTTAACGAGGCTGAAGCACTACCTAAGTACGTATTTTATTTTCTTTATTCGCCAATTGGGCAACTTGAAATGATGAGAGATTTTAGGGGTGCAACTGTTGGAGGAATAACAAAACAGTTTGTAGATAATGTTCAAATCCCCCTTCCCCCCATATCAGAGCAAAAGGCCATAGCGGTCCAGCTCGATCGGGCGGATAAGCTACGGCAAGCCTTGGCCCAAAGCCTAGCAGATTATGATCGTTTGCTGGCGGCCAGCTTTCTGGATATGTTTGGGGATCCCGTGCTCAATCCTAAGGGCTGGGAGCTCGTGAAGCTGGGGGAGGTAGCTATCAGTGAAAATAATAAAAGGGTTCCAATAAAGTCAGGAGATCGGAATAATCGTCAAGGAAAATATCCTTACTATGGAGCCTCTGGTATAATCGACTCAATAGATGATTATACTCACGAAGGTACTCGATTATTAGTGGGAGAAGATGGCGCTAATCTATTATCGAGAAATACACCTATTGGTTTTTTGGCGAGCGGACAATATTGGGTTAATAATCATGCTCATGTATTAAAGAATACAGATAAGACAGAGTTAGCGTATTTACTTTATTTTATCAATTGTATTGATTTAGAAGTCTATGTTACAGGGTCTGCACAACCGAAGTTAAATAAGAAAAATTTAGATAGAATACCCATTCCCCTCCCTCCACTTCCTTTACAGCAGCAATTTGCGCAATTGGTGGAGCGGATAGAGCGGCAAAAGGCGCTGATTCAGTCGGCCCAGCAATCGGCGGAGGATTTATTTGGGGCCTTATTGCAGGCCTACTTTTATGAGGGAAAATAGGATAGACATGCAGGAGGTCCAAACCGAGGGGTTTGGGCCTTTTTTGTTGCCTGCGGCCCTGCTCTTCCTGCGCCTAGGGACAAGCCCCTAGGCTAGCTTTTTCAGACAGCCCTCTAAAGAGGGCCTTTGGATAAGGTTCTTCTCTGCTATAATCATTTAGCAAGGCCTTTTATATCAATAGTTGAGGCCCTCACAGAGGGCTGACTCCATTGGATTAGCCTAGGGGCTTGTCCCTAGGCTACTATTGGCGGGCTTGCTCTTCCTGCAGCCCCCTTCCTGCGCCTAGGGACAAGCCCCTAGGCTAGCTTTTTCAGACAGCCCTCTAAAGAGGGCCTTTGGATGAGGTTTTTCTTTGCTATAATCATTTATCAAGAGCTTGTATATCAATAGTTGAGGCCCTTTAGGGCTGACTCCATTAGATTAGCCTAGGGGCTTGTCCCTAGGCTACTATTGGCGGGCTTGCTCTTCCTGCAGCCCCCTTCCTGCGCCTAGGGACAAGCCCCTAGGCTAGCTTTTTCAGACAGCCCTCTAAAGAGGGCCTTTGGATGAGGTTTTTCTTTGCTATAATCATTTATCAAGAGCTTGTATATCAATAGTTGAGGCCCTTTAGGGCTGACTCCATTAGATTAGCCTAGGGGCTTGTCCCTAGGCGATGAATAGCTGAGTCCTAAGCAGCTAAAGGCCAAAATTTTATTCTAATACACAAAATCCTGAACAGTCTCCCTGAAGCAGTTCGGTCTGGAGGTGAAGCAGTTCGGTCTGGAGGTGAAGCAGTTCGGTCTGGAGGTGAAGCAGTTCGGTCTGGAGGTGAAGCAGTTCGGTCTGGAGGTGAAGCAGTTCGGTCTGGAGGTGAACCAGTTTGGTCTGGAGGTGAAGCAGTTCGGTCTGGAGGTGAAGCAGTTCGGTCTGGAGGTGAAGCAGTTCGGTCTGGAGGTGAAGCAGTTCGGTCTGGAGGTGAAGCAGTTCGGTCTGGAGGTGAAGCAGTTTGGTCTGGAGGTGAACCAGTTCGGTCTGGGGGTGAACCAGTTTGGTCTGGAGGTGAAGCAGTTCGGTCTGGAGGTGAACCATTTCGGTCTGGGGGTGAACCAGTTCGGTCTGGAGGTGAACCAGTTTGGTCTGGAGGTGAACCAGTTCGGTCTGGGGGTGAACCAGTTTGGTCTGGAGGTGAAGCAGTTCGGTCTGGAGGTGAACCATTTCGGTCTGGGGGTGAACCAGTTCGGTCTGGAGGTGAACCAGTTTGGTCTGGAGGTGAACTAGTTCGGTATTTTACCGAACTTTTGCCCTTTTTGATTTTGTTACATTATTTCCGTTTTTAACAATTTCCTAACAATTGGGGGCTAAAATCCCTGTTTCTGCAGCCTAAAGGCCGCAGATTCTAGAGCTGTAGGTTGAAACCTACAGCCAATTAACGAATGCATTTTAATATAGTATGGAGGGTTAAAACCCTCCATAAATAAACATCTTTTGGGCTGTTAAAAGCTGTGAAGATGATCAGGGCGTATAGACCAGAATGGGAATCAGTTAACTGTATGAGGGTTTCAACCCTCATACATATATCATTGCGGAGCAATACCAAAGGTTGTCTGGCTGTAGGTTTCAACCTACAGGCCCATATAGCAGGCGGCGAAGCCGCCGCAAAGGAGCGAAGCGACTGGCCTAGCGATGCGGCGGGGTGGCCGTCAGGCCAGACCAAGGAGCCGAAGGCGACGCAGGGCCGAGCAGACCTGCGAGCCCCAAAGCGTAGCGCCGCAAGGCGAAGCCGCAGCGGAGGCCCCTAAAAAACAAAAAAAGAACCTTCCCCAAAGCTAAGGGAAAGGTTCTTATGTATAGGCGGAAAAGGGTGTTCGGCCTAAATATCTTCAGAGGGGTAAGCTTTTTTGTAGACGGCCTTGAGGACATCATGAGAGCTAACGATTCCTACTAGATCGCCCTCTTCAGAGACGATGGGAAGGGCGTGAAAATAGTTGATGAGGAGGAGTTCGGCGGCTACGCCAATTTTGGCATCGGGGGCGATATGCACCACCTTAGTGGTCATGAGATCGGCAACAGTATACTTGGCCAAAAGTGCTTTGTTATCGGCTTCGGCTTGGGCTTCGCCATGAAGGCGGGCGCCATGGATGGCCTTTTCAAAATCGCTATGGCTGATGATACCGACCAACTCCTTGTAGCGGACCACGGGAATGTGGTGGATATTACTATTTTCGAAAAGCTCCTTTACTTTTTCGAGGCTATCAGTAGGGATAAGCGCTTTGATTTTGGTCGTCATGATGTCGCTGACCGGGCGGTTCATAAAGTCAGATAGGTTGCTCATAATACTTTACTTTTGATAAGGTAGGGTTTAAATCTTTCTACTATAAAAAGGCAGAACGGAGGGGAAAAGTTCTACTTTCTAAGGTAGTTTAAAGAACACGATTTTTTTATAAAAAACCTACTGAAAATGAAAATCATTGGCAAAAATTCCAGCTCTAAAGGAATCTTGCAGGATAAAATTGGGGGAACTTAGGCGATCGACCCAAGCGGATTCTGTGCCCATATAGCGAGCGGCATAAAGTATATTGTTTTCATTATCAAAGCCAAGGCCGTAATAATGGCCAGATTTAATTTCACGGATCGTTTGCAGATTGGGGTCGAGTTGGTAGATGGCATTTTTGTGGATAAAAAAGAGCTGGCTACCGTCGGCATTGCGGATAAGCTGTTTGGCGCCCTGGCCTTTGGCTAAATTTAGGCGATGCACAACTTGCTTTGTATTGGGATTGATAGCGATCAGGCTGCCCATTGTGCTGTTGGCGGTATCGATTTGGGGGTAATTGCTATAGACGGCTTTGCCCGAGCAGGCGACCCAAAGCAGGCCGTTTTGGTCTAGTTGCAAGCTATTGGGGGCATCATCGACTGTAATATACTGATCGATTTGATGAGTTTGGCTATTGATGACGGCTAGGCGTTGGTCGCTATCGAGTCCGCCGACCAGACAGACAAAGACCATATTATTGTAGGGCAGCAGGCGTTCGGGCCCCTTGCCGAGGCCATCAATTTGGCCAACTTGCTCGCCTTTTTGGTAATTAAAAATGGCGATACTGCCCGAGAGCAGATCGTTGCCCCATTGGCTAATATAGGCGAGGCTATCATTGATGGGGCTGATATATCGGGGTTGTTGGAGGTTGAGGAGTTGGCCTTCTTCGGCAAAGGTTTGTGGATTGACCCATTCGATTTTATTGGAATTATTGACCACAATATAAGTATGCTCGCCAAAGCGGTTGAGAGATTGGACCACATTGCCTAGGTCTCTTTGGTTGGCCGTTTTAAAAATGCGATTTTGGACCAACTGCTGTTCGGGATCATAATGGCTGATTGTTCCGGAGGTTTGGTTGTATAAGCCCTCATTAGTGATCAGAATACCTTGGGCAAAACCCTTGTTGGTTTGGCTGGGCTCTTCTTTTTTGCAGGCGGTGAATAGAAGGCCGAAAAAAAATATATACAAGAGTGATGTCTGCCTAGTCAACTTCATAGAAAAAATGATTAGATTTGTTGAAAGGGGCCAAGCTGGCCCTTAGAAAACTCAAAAATAAGGAAGAAAAAAGGATGTCAGTAGCGGCAAGAGAAATATTGAAGAAGTATTGGGGCTATCCGAGCTTTCGGCCCTTGCAGGAAGATATTGTAGATGCGGTTTTGGCGGGGCAAGATTGTTTGGCCCTTTTGCCGACGGGTGGGGGCAAATCGGTTTGTTTTCAGGTGCCGGCCCTTTGTTTGGGGGGGCTTTGTCTGGTGGTTTCTCCCTTGATTGCCTTGATGAAGGATCAGGTGGAGCAGCTCAAGCGGCGGGGCATTTCGGCCGAGGCCATTTATACGGGCATGCGTCGCTCGGATATTGATCGGATATTGGAATTGGCCGTACATGGGCATATTTCCTTTTTGTATGTTTCTCCAGAGCGTTTAGGGACCGAGATGTTGCAAATGCGTTTGGACCGTTTGCCCATTCGTTTGTTGGCGGTAGATGAGGCGCATTGTATTTCTCAGTGGGGCTATGATTTTCGGCCGGCCTACCTCAAAATTGCGGAGATTCGGCCTGCTTTGCCCAAGGTGCCCGTCATTGCCCTAACGGCCACGGCCACCGAGCAGGTAGTGGCCGATATACAAGAGAAATTGGCCTTTAGAGAAGAGGCCAAGGCGGTATTTAGAAAGAGCTTTGGGCGAGACAATTTGGCCTATGTAGTTTTGGAAGAAGAGAACAAACTGGCCAAGCTGCTCGATATGCTACAAAAAGTGCCGGGAACGGCTGTGGTTTATGTGCTCAACCGCCGTGCTTGTCGAGAAATCGCCAGCTACTTACAAAAGAATAATATTTCGGCAGACTACTATCATGCGGGCCGCTCGGTAGAGCAGCGTTCGCAGATTCAGCAGGCTTGGATTGCCAATGAGATTCGGGTCATTGTGGCCACCAATGCTTTTGGGATGGGGATCGACAAGCCCGATGTGCGTTTGGTGGTGCATTTGACTTTGCCCGATAATCTGGAGGCTTATTTTCAGGAAGCGGGCCGAGCGGGCCGGGATGGAAAAAAGGCCTATGCGGTATTGTTGTACAACAGCACCGACAAAGCCCGTTTATTGCAGCAATATGAGCAGAGCTATCCGACCTTAGACCTTGTTCGGCAGGTATATCAGGCCTTGGGGAGTTTTTTCCAGTTGGCCATTGGTGGGGGAGAGGGGCAGAGCTTTGATTTTCCTTTGGGCGGCTTTTGCCAGCACTATAAAATGAACCCCATCTTGGTCCTTTCGGCCTTGCGGATTTTGATGCAAAATGAGTATTTGATCTTATCGGAGTCCCTATTTTTTCCCGCCAGCATTCAGTTTCGGCTCAACAATCGGCAGGTCTATGACTTTGCTTTGCGCTACAAGCCCTACGAGCGTTTGGTCCAGTTTATCTTGCGGACCTATCAGGGGGCCTTTCAGCAATCGGTTAATATTCGAGAAGAGAAAATTGCCAAGGGGACCAAGTCCACTATTTCCGAAGTGAAAAAGCAATTGGGCCAATTGCAGCAGGCGGGTTTGCTCTATTATCATCCACAAAAAGAGAATCCTTATATCTATTACCTCAAGCCGCGTTTGGCCAAGGGCGATCTGCTCTTTGATGGGGCCAGTTATCGCTTTTTGAAAGAGCGTCAAGAAAAGCGGATGCAGGCGGCCTTGGCTTATGCAGAGGAAAAGCGCTGTCGCTCGCAAATGCTCTTGGCCTATTTTAATGAATTGGATGCGCCCGCCTGCGGGCAATGCGATGTCTGTCTGGGCCGACATGATAGTCGCCCCAGCCCAGAGGAGTATAAAAAAATGCGGAGCTATATGCTGGCGCAAGTGGGCAAAGAATCGCTGTCGGTCAGGGTCTTAATTGGGCGCTTTCCCTCCAATTTAGAAAATAAAGCCCTGGCGGTTTTGCAGCAACTTCTAGACAATGAAGAGCTGGTTGAACAGGCCAACGGCCAACTGAAGTTAAACTAAAAAAGCGCCCATTAGGGCGCTTTTTGTTATTGATCCAAAGCCTGTTGTTCCTTAATCCAAGCCAGGGCTTTTTCTTCGCTAGTAAATAGCTTGCTGGCAAAGTTAGGCTGGTTGAATTTGAGGAAAATATTGCCAACAATGGTAGAAAAACCACTGCTCACAATGACCGCGCTGGCCTTGGCCACCGAATGATGGGCCAGATGCTTTCTAGATTGCTGACAAACGGATTTCAGTTGCCGAATATCGGAAATATAGTAGCCTGCAGGGCCAAAAGCTTGGCGAGAGGCCTCGATATGAGCTTCTAAATCTTTTAAATTGACCTTGACGGCATGATAAACTTCATGAATGATCCCATCTTCTCGCTGCCTTGTGGTGGCTAGCGGGCTGCTAATTTTTACTTCGCGCATGAACTGTAGAGCTAATTTGTTCTGCCGCAAAGATAATTAAATAGCTGTTCAATCAATAAAGGAAATTATACTTTTTTAGCTAGCTCTATTTGTTCTCTGATCCAGAGCAGGGCTTTTTCTCTATCGGTAAATAGCTTAGTGGGAAAGTCGGGTTTATTGAACTTGAGAAATAGGTTACCCACCATTTTAGAAATGGGGCTATTGGTCAGAATAGCCGCCCCTGCGGCAATAGAGTTTTGGGCCAGATAGTCTCTGGCCTCTCGTTTTGTAGATTTGAGCAGGCTAATATCTGAAAGGTACCAGCAGCCTCGGCCATAGGCTTGCAAAGAGTCTTCAATATGGCTTTTAATCATGGCTAAGTCGATGGTTACGGGCTTATATACTTCTTCTACAATTTGCTCTTCCAGCAAAAAGGTGCGGGCTACTTCATTGTCGGTTTGGGGGGGCATCTTAATTATGGGGGATTAGTTTTGTTTATTCAGCCAATTTAGGGCTTTTTCTTCTTGGGTAAACAATTTAGCGGGGAAAGGAGGGCCATCAAAGCGCAAAAAAAAGTTGCCAATAATTGCGGAGGGGCCATTGTTTACAATAATGGCCGCGGCGGCGGTCACATCATTATTTTTGGCAATATGTCGCCGTGCCTTGGCATTGGCCGAGCGCACCTGCCGAATATCTACGAGCATATAGAGTTCTTTGCCAAAATGCTCGGTCAAAAGCGCAAAATGAGCATCAATTTTTTCGATTTCGGTCACTACGGGCAGGTATTCTACCCTTAATAATTTAGGGCCCAACTGCCAAAGTTTGGCAATAGGGGTAATCATCAGTTCTTTTTCCATTCTAAGGAGTTTTTCGCTGCCATTCGGCCAACCACTGCAGGGCTTTTTCTTTATTGCTAAACAAACGAGTGGGAATGGGCGGTTTATTAAAGCCCACCAAAAAGTTGCCCAATATACGGCTAATTCCACTACCTACCAAAAGCGCACAGGCTCTAGATCTAGGATTAACAGCCTTGGCAAAGTATTTCCGGGCATCCGCCGAAATACCGCCAATAGTTGATACATCGATATAAATGAAGATGTTTTTTCCCTGAGCTTCCGCCATTTTACACAGACTCTCATAGTAGTCTTGGGCTTGCTCCAAACTCATCTTTAATTTTTGCTCAAAATACAGCTCTAATACGCCTTCTGCTTCTGCAGACCACTGCAATTTTGCTTGGGGAAATTCAATTTTTGGGGCAGAATAATCTCTTTTCAAACCTTATTTTATTTAACTACTTGCTCCTTCAGCCACTCAATCGCCTTCTCCTCATCGGTAAAGATACGAGTTGTAATCTTAGGTTTGCTAAATTTTAGAAAAAGGTTCCCAATAATTTTAGATAGGCCATTGCCCATAATCACCGCGGCACCTACGGCCACAATTTTTCCCGAACTCAGGGCCGAGCGCACTTCCTGATTCGTTTTTTTCATCTGCCGCAAATCAGAAAGCAACCAAAGCCCCTCCCCAAATGTCTGCCGCAACTGATCAATATGCGCATGCACATCATCCGGATTAGTAATTACCTCATCATAAACGACCCGAATAATTCCAGGCGCAATAGGCCAAGCTTTAGCAATGGGAGTCTTAATGTAATTTTGCTTTTCCATAGTGCTCCTATTTCTTTAGTGTAATATCAAAGCTAAAAAAATTCAACTCTTTTTTTAATCTGAAAGGGCTTTATTTTCCTGTTTTTTTGGGGCCTGCCGCCTGCGGCGGCCGGGCTGTGTCGTGGCTCGCTATTCGCTCGGCCCTGCGGCGCAAAGCGCCTTGGTCTGCGGCTGCGCCGCCCCACTTTCCATCCCTAGGCCAGATGTAATCGCGCTGCTTGGGGCATTGTTTGCTATGAATTTTTGGCTAGGCCAGCTATTTTTTGAGGACATAGCCTGCGGCGGCTTTGCCGCCTGTACCCTCCAAAATGCCCAAACGCAATTTGCAAGATGCCAAAAGAAAAGCTATTTTGAGCCTCCCTAAACAGCACACAATTTTAAAGGAGTTTTCTAAAAATATAGACGATATGCTAAATGCACCCAAGGCCAATAAACGGCCATATAAAATAAGCCAACATGGCGAGGAACGCATCGATAATTATCACTGGATGCGCCTTAGCGATGCCCAAAAAATGGCCGAAACCCCAGATGCCCAAACCCAAGAGGTTTTAGCTTATCTCCAAGCCGAAAATGAATATACGGCCCAAAAAATGGCCCCTTTTAAAGACCTCCAAGAGGAGATTTATCAAGAAATGATTGGCCGCCTGCCCCAAAGAGAAGAATCGGTTCCCTACCAAATGGGCGGCTATACTTATGGCCAACGCTATGAAGAGGGCCAAGAATATCCTATTTATTACCGCATTAAGGCGGGCCAAACAGAAGAGGAAATCCTTTTGGACCTCAATGCCCTAGCGGCCGATAAAGCCTTTTTCCAACTCGCTAGCTTTAAGGTAAGCCCCAATGGCCAAAAACTAGCCTACACTTTTGATGATAGCGGCCGCCGTATCTATAAAATGGCCTTTGTCGATCTGCAAAGCAAAACGACTAGCCCCATTGTCCTCCAAGGCTGTAGCGGCGATATTGCCTGGGCCAGCGATAATGAACATCTCTTTTTTACGGCCCGCAATCCCGAAACCCTACTCTCCGAGAAGGTGTATCGCTACCGCCTCGGCCAAAAGCAAGAGGAAGCCGTTTTGGTCTATGAAGAAGAAGATAAAAGTTTTTATACAGGCGTCTACCGAAGCCGCTGCCAAGAATACATTATTATCTGGAATAGCAGCACCCTCAGTAGCGATTACCAACTACTAGAGGCCGATCAGCCGCTGGGCCAGTTTTGGAACTTCATGCCCCGCCAAGCCAATCATGAGTATAGTATTGGCCCAGATGGCCAAGGTGGCTTTTATATCCTTTCCAATCAAGAGGCCCCCAACTTTAAGCTCTTGCACAGCAGCAAGGAAAATACGGCCCAACAAGCCAGTTGGAGCCTCATTTTACCCCATCGTCCCACCGTCTTTTTAGAGGACCTAACGGTCTTTAAAGATTTTTATGTACTGCAGGAACGCAAGGAAGGTCAAACGCATCTGCGCCTAATCACTGCCGATAAAGACGAATACCTCCCCTTTGAGGAAGAGGTGTATATGGTTGCTATGGGCCAAAACCATCATTTTGAAGAGCGAAATTTCCGCTATATCTATGGCTCAATGACCACGCCCAATAGCGTCTATGCCTATCATTTGGAGGATGGGCGCAAAGAATTGCTCAAGCAGCAAGAGGTGGTCGGTGGCCATACTCCCGCCGATTACCAAACGGAGCGCCTTTGGGTAGAAGCTAGAGATGGGGCCAAGGTACCCGTTTCACTGGTCTACAAAAAAGGCTTTAAAAAAGATGGCAAGAACGCCCTTTTGCTCTATGCTTATGGCGCTTATGGGCATACCGTCGACCCTTATTTTAGTGCTGCTCGCCTCAGCCTTTTGGACCGAGGATTTGCCTTTGCCATTGCGCATGTTCGGGGTGGGCAGGCTTTGGGCCGAGATTGGTTTGAGCAGGGCCGTGTATTTAATAAAAAGAATAGCTTCTACGACTTTATTGATGTGGCCCAAAGCCTTTGTCTACAACAATATAGCTCTGCCGAAAAGCTCTTTGGTATGGGCGGTAGCGCCGGTGGCCTGCTGATGGGCGCCGTGGCCAATATGGCCCCTACGGCTTTTCGGGGTCTAGTAGCGGCTGTCCCTTTTGTGGATGTCCTCAACACGATGTCAGATGCTAGCATTCCCCTAACCACCAATGAATATGACCAATGGGGCAATCCCGAAGAAGAGGAGGCCTACCGCTATATTTTGTCCTACTCGCCCTACGAAAATGTACAAGCGCAATATTATTGCGCCATCTTGGTCACTACGGGCTATCACGATTCTCAGGTGCAATATTGGGAGCCCGCCAAATGGGTAGCCGAATTAAGAGACAAAAAGTTGGACCAAAATACGCTTTTGCTACATACCAATTTAGAAGCTGGTCATGGAGGTGCTTCTGGCCGCTTCCAAGCCTATAAGGAGCTCGCTTTAGAGTATGCCTTTTTGTTTGCTTGCCTTGCAGAGGATGAGGCTTAACTCCCCCCCCAAAACACCAAAGGCCCGCAAGGAATTTTCCTTGCGGGCCTTTGGCTTTGGTCCTTATTGGACCCAGTTTTCTTTGTCTAAGTTGCGGTAGTCTACGGCCTCGGCTATGTGTTCTAGCTGAATGCGAGCCGAGCCGGCCAAATCGGCTACGCTGCGGGCGACTTTGAGGATGCGGTCATAGGCGCGGGCAGAAAGCTGCCGGACCTGCATGGCCTGCTTGAGCAATTTACTGCCCGCTTGGTCCAATTGGCAATACTCTCGGATGAGGCGGCTGTTCATTTGGGCATTGCAATGAATGCCGGGATAACTGGCAAAACGCTCTTCCTGTATTTTTCTGGCCCGATTCACTCGCTCTCGGATGGAGGCGCTACTTTCGCCTTTGAGCTGAGAAGAACTGATGGTCTCAAAATCTACAGGCTCTACTTCTACATGAATGTCGATGCGGTCCAATAGCGGTCCAGAAATTTTGTTGAGGTAGCGATGCACGGCCTGGGGCGCACAAACGCAATCTTTAGTGGGGTGGGTGTAGTAGCCGCAGGGACAGGGATTCATGGCGGCCAAGAGCATGAAATTGGCTGGATAATCTACGGTGAACCTAGAGCGAGAGATGGTAATTTGGCGGCTTTCCATGGGTTGGCGCAAGACCTCCAAAACGGTCCGTTTGAACTCGGGCAGCTCGTCCATAAAGAGGACGCCATTATGGGCCAAGGAGATTTCTCCGGGTTTGGGGTGGACCCCGCCGCCCACTAGGGCCACATCACTAATAGTGTGGTGAGGACTGCGAAAAGAGCGCTTAGAAATTAGGGAGGCATTTTCGGGCATGAGGCCCACTACCGAATGAATTTTGGTCGTTTCTAGGGCTTCTTTGAGCGAAAGCGGGGGGAGAATGGTCGGTAGGCGCTTGGCCAACATACTTTTGCCTGCGCCGGGTGGGCCGATCAGGATGGCATTATGGCCCCCCGCTGCGGCCACTTCTAAGGCTCTTTTGACCTGTTCTTGGCCCTTTACATCCATAAAATCGACGAGGAGGTGAGGGGCTTGTTGTTCAAATTCTTTGCGGGTATCGACAAAGACGGCTTCTGGCTTTTCGCCTCCATCCAAAAAGGCGACCACCTCGGCTAGGTGGCTGAGCCCAAAGACTTCGAGCTGGTTGACGATGGCCCCCTCTCTTGCATTGACTTTGGGGAGAATCAGGCCCTCAAAACCCTCTTTGCGGGCTTGGATGGCAATGGGTAAAGCGCCTTTGATCGGGCGGATGCTACCATCTAAGGAGAGTTCTCCCATGAGGATGTATTTTTCGAGTAAATCGCTTTGGATCTGGCCTGTGGCGGCCAAAATGCCCAAGGCTAGGGGCAAATCATAATGCGAGCCCTCCTTTCTGAGATCCGCTGGGGCCATATTGACCACAATGCGAATGCGAGGAATGCGATAACCAATCGCTTTAATGGCGCTTTCTACCCGCCAATAACTTTCTCGAACGGCATTGTCGGGCAAACCGACTAGAGAATAACCCGGTTTTCCTTGGGCCAAGGGGCCGCCTGTATCTACTTCTATAGTAATAGTTTGTGCGTCTACGCCATGAACAGCGCTTGCAAAGGCTTTTATGAGCATATCTTTTATTTTTTGTACTTGAATAAAGATATAACCTTTGTTTGTAAACTGCAAATTATTGTTGGGCTTTTCCTTTTTTGGGTAGAGCTAGCTGATGTAATCGCCCCCTAGCTTGTAAAATTATCGACCTATAACTGCGGGTTGAAACCCGCAGCCAATTTCGGGACAGATTAGCTGACATTTAGCCGCCCTTTGGCCTGCAGCTTAAAAGCCGCAGGACCTGAAAAATCGAATAGCTCTTTTGCCTAAGCAAAGCAGGGGCTTTTAAGCCGCTGCGGCGAGAAAAATGATGGCCCAGGCAAATTGGCTGCGGCCTTTAGGCTGCAGAAACAGGGATTTTGAGTCTGTTTAAAATTTTGTGTTTCTCCTTTTTGCTGCCTAGGGACAAGCCCCTAGGCTAGCTTTTTCAGACAGCCCTCTAAAGAGGGCCTTTGGATGAGGTTCTTCTTTGAAATAACTACTTAGCAAGGCCGTGTATATCAGCCTTTGAGGCCCTTTAGGGCTGACTCCATTGGATTAGCCTAGGGGCTTGTCCCTAGGCGACTATTGGCCAAATCCTAACAAGCTAAAGGCCCAAATTTTATTCTAATACACAAAATTCTGAACAGTCCCGGGATTTTGGACTCCAATTGTTAGGGAGTTGTTAAAAATGAAAATAATGTAACAAAATCAAAAAAGGCAAAAGTTCGGTTTGGCGGTGAACTAGTTCGGTCTGGCGGTGAACTAGTTCGGTCTGGCGGTGAACTGGTTCGGTCTGGCGGTGAACTAGTTCGGTCTGGCGGTGAACTGGTTCGGTCTGGCGGTGAACTAGTTCGGTCTGGCGGTGAACTGGTTCGGTCTGGCGGTGAACTAGTTCGGTCTGGCGGTGAACTGGTTCGGTCTGGCGGTGAACTAGTTCGGTCTGGCGGTGAACTGGTTCGGTCTGGCGGTGAACTGGTTCGGTCTGGCGGTGAACTGGTTCGGTCTGGCGGTGAACTGGTTCGGTCTGGCGGTGAACTAGTTCGGTCTGGCGGTGAACTAGTTCGTTACAGGCCCATATAGAAGGAGCGAATCGACTGGCCTAGCGATGCGGCGGGGTGGCCGTCAGGCCAGACCGAGCCAGCTTGCTGGCGAAGGGCCGAGCGAATAGCGAGCCCCAAAGCGTAGCGCCGCAAGGCGAAGCCGCAGCGGAGGCCCCAAAAAAACAGCAGAAAAATTAAATCAACTTTAATTTATAAATTGGGGCTGCGAGAGGGCTAAAAAAGCGGTAAATTGGGCTTTATTGACCAATAAAAAAAAGCGATGAAACGATTAATTTACTGCATGATTTTTCTGGGGGCGGGACCTATTTTATGGGGGCAGCATCAGGATGTATTTCCGGGTTTGAGCACGGCAGATTTGTTGGATTCTGTGCAATTGCATTATCGGCCCGATACGGTTTTGGCTTGGAATAATGCCAAGGATACCTTATTTAAAGTTATTGATAATCATAACGATACAGTGACTTGTGTGTATACGGGTTTGCAAAAATGGTTGGATCCGACGCAGGATCCGGACAGCTATATGTCGGACAATAATGCGCCCAATGGGATGAATGTGGAGCATAGTTATCCGCAGAGTCGGGGGGCGGCCAATGGCAATGCGCGCAGTGATTTGCATCATCTTTTTGCATGTCGAAATGAGACCAACAATATGCGGGGCAATTTGCCTTTTGCGGAGCTGGCGGATACGGCTGTAACTAACTGGTTTTATTTGACTTATAATGCGCAGGGCGTGCCTGTTTTTGATCGGGATAAGTACAGTGAATTGGTCATGAATCAGGCATTTGAGCCCCGGGAGGATTTCAAGGGGAATCTGGCGCGGGCCATGTTTTATTTTTACACGATTTACCGCAATGAGGCGCAGGGCAGCGATCCCAATTTTTTTGGGCCGCAGCAGGCGGTGCTTTGTGATTGGCATGAATTGGACCCTGTGGATCAGGCGGAATGGGACCGCAGCCAGTTGATTGCGACTTATCAGGATGGCAAGGCGAATCCCTTTGTTTTGGATTGCAGTTTGGCCAAGCGTTTATATTGTCCGAATCAGGCGGCGGGCTGTGCGCCTTCTGCTTTGGCGGTTTTGGGGAGCAGTTTTGGGGAGGCTAAATTGTGGCCTAATCCCTTGTCGGGCAGTCAGTTAAATTTGTCTATTGACTTATTGGAGGCCCAGCCGATCGAGCTAGAACTATTGGATGTTTTGGGTCGTTCTTTGGGCATTTTGGAGACTGCTAATTTGTCGGCTGGCGATTATCAGTGGCAATTTGATTTGCCTGCGGATTTGGCCAAGGGCGTATATTTGTTGCGGATTCGGGCTGGGGGAAGCCAGCAGAGTTTAAAATTTGTCCGACAGTAAGGGCTGAAAAAATGCGAAAATAGGGGAGCTAGGAGAGGAGCTTTCCTATTTTTTTGTCTGTTGGGAGGGGGGATTTGGGGCTGCCCCTCGCTTTGCTCGGGTCGCTCCACTTCGCAGCTCGCAGGTCTGCTCGGCCCTGCGTCGCTTTGCTCCTTGGTCTGCCGCTTGCGCGGCCCTGCTACGGCAGCTCAGCCTGCGGCGGCTTTGCCGCCTGTAGGGCGCGGAAAGGGGGATGAAATTAAATTAGGAAGTATAGGGGAGAAGTTTTATATTGTGGCAGAAATTAGCGCTAAGAGGAGGAGAAATCTAAATCTTAAAACTTTCTTAAAATGAAAAAAAGGTGTTTGGAGGCTTTGCGGTATATTTTGGAGTTAGATAGCTCTAGTGTCGATCTTAGCTTTCTTATGGCTTTTTAAATTATATGATAGTTTTGCTATACTAAACCCATTGCAGGCAAAGCAGCATTGAAACGATAGCCAATTCGAGAACGTCAAAAAGAACGAAGATACTAAACCCATTGCAGGCAAAGCAGCATTGAAACGGGACCAAGCTGTAAATAGTCATACCCTCTTCTACTATACTAAACCCATTGCAGGCAAAGCAGCATTGAAACTATTACCCCCTACTCTAAGGAACATAAGCGTTTTGATACTAAACCCATTGCAGGCAAAGCAGCATTGAAACGGCCTTGACTCGATTTGACGCTGAAACGGACGCTAATACTAAACCCATTGCAGGCAAAGCAGCATTGAAACCATTTCAACATCCCTAGCCCCATAGGTTATTTGATACTAAACCCATTGCAGGCAAAGCAGCATTGAAACATCTAAAGAAAGACAGTACAGGACAATATCCCGATGATACTAAACCCATTGCAGGCAAAGCAGCATTGAAACAAAACTAATTGCTTCAAATATTTTGCTATTCTTTTAATACTAAACCCATTGCAGGCAAAGCAGCATTGAAACACCTTCTTATTTCCATCCTTTTTATCATCGTAGTTTATACTAAACCCATTGCAGGCAAAGCAGCATTGAAACGACATAATAAAACAGTTAATAAGATTAATAAATAAATACTAAACCCATTGCAGGCAAAGCAGCATTGAAACTCTTTAACAAAAGTTCTCCACTTAGAAAAGTACTTATACTAAACCCATTGCAGGCAAAGCAGCATTGAAACTTTGCTAATTTCATCAAGCTTGCTAGAAATCTCTTATACTAAACCCATTGCAGGCAAAGCAGCATTGAAACCCCACTGAAGCTCGTTACTGGTGTGCCTTATCATATACTAAACCCATTGCAGGCAAAGCAGCATTGAAACCTTTTAGTAGAACGTCTTTTTGATACTTGTGAAAAATACTAAACCCATTGCAGGCAAAGCAGCATTGAAACTATTTTCCAAAATTTTATATTCGAATTTTATCACGATACTAAACCCATTGCAGGCAAAGCAGCATTGAAACTATATTTTACAAATGTAAAGTATAGACTTTTTTAAATACTAAACCCATTGCAGGCAAAGCAGCATTGAAACGTTCTGGCATTAGTTGCTTTGCCGCAGCAAGCACAATACTAAACCCATTGCAGGCAAAGCAGCATTGAAACTAGTCATAATATATAAGTTTTTTAATAAATTAAAGAGAATACTAAACCCATTGCAGGCAAAGCAGCATTGAAACAGAAATGTATATGCTCAAGATAGTTTAGATGTAAATACTAAACCCATTGCAGGCAAAGCAGCATTGAAACAAGGTAGGGCCGCAACTGTCCGTCCGTTACCAAATACTAAACCCATTGCAGGCAAAGCAGCATTGAAACCTATCCCAGTGGTCCCATGTCTGTATTGTTTCAGGTATACTAAACCCATTGCAGGCAAAGCAGCATTGAAACCTCAGGACACAAAGGGTAGTTGTCAAGTATTATATATACTAAACCCATTGCAGGCAAAGCAGCATTGAAACTCTACCGTCATGGGTAGAATATTCATAGTGCATACATACTAAACCCATTGCAGGCAAAGCAGCATTGAAACTAGAATCTCTTCAAGGAGTTTGGAAACATCTGTTATACTAAACCCATTGCAGGCAAAGCAGCATTGAAACCTTCTTCCCTAGTTTTTTTGATTAGGGCTAAGGAAATACTAAACCCATTGCAGGCAAAGCAGCATTGAAACGTAAACACGCTGGACTTAAAATCCAGTGCACTGTATACTAAACCCATTGCAGGCAAAGCAGCATTGAAACTTTTATTCCGTTTGATAAGTCGCTCTAGGCTCTTTTTCATACTAAACCCATTGCAGGCAAAGCAGCATTGAAACATTAGAATTGGCTCTGAAAAGACTTCAGGATTAAAATACTAAACCCATTGCAGGCAAAGCAGCATTGAAACCTCTGTAGATAGTGGACTAATACTAGTAGACTAATGAATACTAAACCCATTGCAGGCAAAGCAGCATTGAAACTTAAAAGTTTCTTTTTAAATTCTTCAGTTTCTTTATACTAAACCCATTGCAGGCAAAGCAGCATTGAAACGGAAATACGTATTCCCAAGAATACTTGGTTATCATAATACTAAACCCATTGCAGGCAAAGCAGCATTGAAACATCCATACATAAGATATTACCTCTAGAGTGTATTATACTAAACCCATTGCAGGCAAAGCAGCATTGAAACATTTCTCTTCTCCTAGCTTAACCAAAGTTTCTAAGTTATACTAAACCCATTGCAGGCAAAGCAGCATTGAAACTATAACACATAGATATATATATTCCGTTAAAAACTCATACTAAACCCATTGCAGGCAAAGCAGCATTGAAACTGTAGACTGCTTTCTACTACAATAGGGCTGTTGAAGTCCAATACTAAACCCATTGCAGGCAAAGCAGCATTGAAACTGTTTCTTTAGAGGAGTTCTCCATCCTCAATAAAAAATTATACTAAACCCATTGCAGGCAAAGCAGCATTGAAACTAAAGGGTCTTTGATTAAATAAACCTCTTCATTTATACTAAACCCATTGCAGGCAAAGCAGCATTGAAACCGTTGCCGTCAAAGCTAAGGGGCAACTAAATCACAAATACTAAACCCATTGCAGGCAAAGCAGCATTGAAACTGTAGCAGACAACAACTTCTGATCCAAATGAGCCTAATACTAAACCCATTGCAGGCAAAGCAGCATTGAAACATTTTACACCGAAATAAATAAAGCTAAAGATTTAATACTAAACCCATTGCAGGCAAAGCAGCATTGAAACTTCTGCCCGCCGCCTAACGTCTTGGCGGTTACCCTAATACTAAACCCATTGCAGGCAAAGCAGCATTGAAACCTTTTTGCCTCTTCATTTGTTATGAATCCCTTTTCATACTAAACCCATTGCAGGCAAAGCAGCATTGAAACGTCATTTCCGAGGGACTGCCTTTTGGTTTTTTGTATACTAAACCCATTGCAGGCAAAGCAGCATTGAAACTGTCAAACTCCATCACAACTTGCTTGTTTGTCCCGAATACTAAACCCATTGCAGGCAAAGCAGCATTGAAACGAGCCTGATTCCAGTCATATTTCTCAAACATACCAATACTAAACCCATTGCAGGCAAAGCAGCATTGAAACGCAATTTAGGCACGAGAAGCCATTTGTCCAGCAGGATACTAAACCCATTGCAGGCAAAGCAGCATTGAAACTGCTTGGGTGATTCGATAGATTGAGGAACATACTATACTAAACCCATTGCAGGCAAAGCAGCATTGAAACACTTTCTAATACATTATTGAAATATCTATTATATATACTAAACCCATTGCAGGCAAAGCAGCATTGAAACTTCCTGCTCAAAGTGCCGAGTTGTCGGCTGAGCAATACTAAACCCATTGCAGGCAAAGCAGCATTGAAACGGTTTGCAGCGGTTGAAAATTGAGCTTGAGGAAATACTAAACCCATTGCAGGCAAAGCAGCATTGAAACAGTGTTAAATTATCCTCAATGCTATCTACTTCAAAATACTAAACCCATTGCAGGCAAAGCAGCATTGAAACTGCACAAAATAGCAGAAGCGGCAAACCTAAACTAATACTAAACCCATTGCAGGCAAAGCAGCATTGAAACGACAGCGAGGGTAATAAACCGCATATCCAAGTTAAATACTAAACCCATTGCAGGCAAAGCAGCATTGAAACTTCTTTTTTGAGTTAGCAGATTGCTTCTACTGTGAATACTAAACCCATTGCAGGCAAAGCAGCATTGAAACCTTCTATATCTTCACCAGATTTCTCCCAAATCTTATACTAAACCCATTGCAGGCAAAGCAGCATTGAAACATAAGGATCTGAACCTACATAAGGCATCACTAATTTATACTAAACCCATTGCAGGCAAAGCAGCATTGAAACGCGCATCATCTTCAAAAACAATATTCAGCTCAATGATACTAAACCCATTGCAGGCAAAGCAGCATTGAAACCCCTTTGGGTTGGGGCTTCTTTTTTAGCCTTAGCTATACTAAACCCATTGCAGGCAAAGCAGCATTGAAACTGTCATCGGTATTTTTTGGAGACATTATTAATCTTATACTAAACCCATTGCAGGCAAAGCAGCATTGAAACAGCATTGAAACCCTAGTAGCCTCTGGGGTTTCAAATACTAAACCCATTGCAGGCAAAGCAGCATTGAAACTACGATGTAACATTTGAGGACGGCACTATGGCTACATACTAAACCCATTGCAGGCAAAGCAGCATTGAAACTAATGGAAAAAGTAGATCTTTCTGAATTTGAACTATACTAAACCCATTGCAGGCAAAGCAGCATTGAAACTTAATGTTGGTTGGTTTGAACATAGCTCTTGCACCAAATACTAAACCCATTGCAGGCAAAGCAGCATTGAAACTCACATACTAAGTAAAGAGTACAAAGAACTAGTAAATACTAAACCCATTGCAGGCAAAGCAGCATTGAAACGGGCTTGGCAGCTTCTCTTGCTGCGTCTGCTTCAATACTAAACCCATTGCAGGCAAAGCAGCATTGAAACTGGAAGTTGAAGTTGAATCTGAGGCTGCTAAGCAATACTAAACCCATTGCAGGCAAAGCAGCATTGAAACTGGTTAAAGGGAAGGTATGCTTCCCCTCCCTTTGTAATACTAAACCCATTGCAGGCAAAGCAGCATTGAAACAGCTTCCATAGAAACTCTAAGATTATGTAAATACTATACTAAACCCATTGCAGGCAAAGCAGCATTGAAACCTTTAACAGAAGAAGCTTCTCTTGAATTTGAAATAGATACTAAACCCATTGCAGGCAAAGCAGCATTGAAACAAAGTGTGAAGAAAAAGCGTCTTTGTGTTTAATTGATACTAAACCCATTGCAGGCAAAGCAGCATTGAAACTACAATTGTACCGATTCCAGATCCAAGTGCGTCCGATACTAAACCCATTGCAGGCAAAGCAGCATTGAAACAAAAGCAGTTAGGAGCAATGGGCACGAACAACGGATACTAAACCCATTGCAGGCAAAGCAGCATTGAAACGATGAGGGCAAGGCTCGCTTCGAAGAGCTGTGGGGCATACTAAACCCATTGCAGGCAAAGCAGCATTGAAACAACTATAAATACACCTTCCTAGCAGAACTGGCTTATACTAAACCCATTGCAGGCAAAGCAGCATTGAAACAATGATGCAATTCCGCACACCCTGCGCCTTAGCGCGAATACTAAACCCATTGCAGGCAAAGCAGCATTGAAACCCTCGCCTGCAATTGCTGCAGAATCGCCTGCAGCTATACTAAACCCATTGCAGGCAAAGCAGCATTGAAACAGTTAATTATATAACATTTTATTCAACCTATTTAAATACTAAACCCATTGCAGGCAAAGCAGCATTGAAACTAAGTAGTTACCTTCGCCAATAGGGCCCCGCTGCATACTAAACCCATTGCAGGCAAAGCAGCATTGAAACTAAGTAGTTACCTTCGCCAATAGGGCCCCGCTGCATACTAAACCCATTGCAGGCAAAGCAGCATTGAAACGTTGCCTTTCTAGGATAAATACCTAGCAGGTGTAGAATACTAAACCCATTGCAGGCAAAGCAGCATTGAAACGCTACACACCTCTTCATTTATTTGCAAACCTTTCATACTAAACCCATTGCAGGCAAAGCAGCATTGAAACCACCCACAAGAAAATTCTTGCGGGTGAAAGAAATTGAATACTAAACCCATTGCAGGCAAAGCAGCATTGAAACCCCTTAGTTTGTCGTATTTGCGCAGAATATAAAATACTAAACCCATTGCAGGCAAAGCAGCATTGAAACACCGCCGCCGATTTGGGCAAAGTAGAAGAAACATACTAAACCCATTGCAGGCAAAGCAGCATTGAAACCGATGATCTGCCCATGTTCATTGCGAAATGCTTTCATACTAAACCCATTGCAGGCAAAGCAGCATTGAAACCCTGGCTGAACGGCCTGAGGCTCTTCGCCGTACTTTATACTAAACCCATTGCAGGCAAAGCAGCATTGAAACAACCTCGGTGGTCTTATGATCCTTCGTTTATTGTAATACTAAACCCATTGCAGGCAAAGCAGCATTGAAACCGATGATCTGCCCATGTTCATTGCGAAATGCTTTCATACTAAACCCATTGCAGGCAAAGCAGCATTGAAACTGGGTTGTCTAACTCTTTCAAGCTGCTCGCCATCGATACTAAACCCATTGCAGGCAAAGCAGCATTGAAACTATAAATGAGCATTTAACGGAAGCAAACCGTTTGTATACTAAACCCATTGCAGGCAAAGCAGCATTGAAACTATAAATGAGCATTTAACGGAAGCAAACCGTTTGTATACTAAACCCATTGCAGGCAAAGCAGCATTGAAACTCTGGCTTTTTGGGGCGTCTACTTTGCCGTTTTTAATACTAAACCCATTGCAGGCAAAGCAGCATTGAAACTCAGTTGAAACGCCTTTTCAAATTGAGCAGGCATTTATACTAAACCCATTGCAGGCAAAGCAGCATTGAAACAATCAATCTTGACCCAAAAAAAAGGGGCTCAAGTATACTAAACCCATTGCAGGCAAAGCAGCATTGAAACAGTCATCTTTTCAGAAAACATCTTATCTGTTACATACTAAACCCATTGCAGGCAAAGCAGCATTGAAACCTTCGGATTGGAGACAGAACTTCGTTTCTAATGCTATACTAAACCCATTGCAGGCAAAGCAGCATTGAAACTAGCCGCTCTTTTAGCTTACTCGTCTTATCCATTAATACTAAACCCATTGCAGGCAAAGCAGCATTGAAACCAGCGGTACAGCCAGAAGTAGTGCAGCGGGTTCTATACTAAACCCATTGCAGGCAAAGCAGCATTGAAACTGCTGGCGGGCCCAAGGGCTGAAGCTAAGACTTGCCGATACTAAACCCATTGCAGGCAAAGCAGCATTGAAACCTTTTTAGTCGTTGAGACTTTAACGAAGCAGGCCCCATACTAAACCCATTGCAGGCAAAGCAGCATTGAAACACAATCCTACATTTTGCAAAGGAGGCCCTTTAAATACTAAACCCATTGCAGGCAAAGCAGCATTGAAACTCCAAGAGTGGAGCGGCCCATTGACTACGAGGCTGATACTAAACCCATTGCAGGCAAAGCAGCATTGAAACAGTCAAAAACAAGCAATTGAAAAAATTGAATCTTATACTAAACCCATTGCAGGCAAAGCAGCATTGAAACAGTTAAGCTTTGTCATTGAAATTCCCAATCATTTTATACTAAACCCATTGCAGGCAAAGCAGCATTGAAACTTGTCAGCCCATTGTCTGACTTCTTCTTTAGCTCATACTAAACCCATTGCAGGCAAAGCAGCATTGAAACTTGCGCTATTGATTTGGAATTGGATAGCACTCAGATACTAAACCCATTGCAGGCAAAGCAGCATTGAAACAAGCTGTGAAAGAGGGTATCATTACACTTTGGAGTAATACTAAACCCATTGCAGGCAAAGCAGCATTGAAACAACTCTGAGACAAGAAGCATTTGAGGCCAAGCACAAATACTAAACCCATTGCAGGCAAAGCAGCATTGAAACCACCTTGGTTCATTTTATCCAAGAAACTACTAACAATACTAAACCCATTGCAGGCAAAGCAGCATTGAAACCCCGTTTCTTTGTCTACAGCAGGTAGGTGATATGGGATACTAAACCCATTGCAGGCAAAGCAGCATTGAAACTGAATATTGGCCAACCATATTGGCGGCCGCTAAAATACTAAACCCATTGCAGGCAAAGCAGCATTGAAACTTTCATCTTTTGCTCCAAAAAGTAAAGAGCAAAATACTAAACCCATTGCAGGCAAAGCAGCATTGAAACCTGGAAATAACATTAGCATTAGCTAATGCTGTTTATACTAAACCCATTGCAGGCAAAGCAGCATTGAAACTAGCATTCTTCCATTCTGGACTTTCGGGTTCAAAATACTAAACCCATTGCAGGCAAAGCAGCATTGAAACTTTACTTTATGCAAGTTAAATTGAGTACATTTCTATACTAAACCCATTGCAGGCAAAGCAGCATTGAAACACTGATCCTGACCAGTAAAACCACCGTCCTCTTCATACTAAACCCATTGCAGGCAAAGCAGCATTGAAACTACGGGGGTTTTTAGATTAAGCGTCGACTACCCCTATACTAAACCCATTGCAGGCAAAGCAGCATTGAAACAACCATCGTCAGGACAGAGAGTGGAAATTTGAAGCTCATACTAAACCCATTGCAGGCAAAGCAGCATTGAAACCTTTCACTTTAGCGGTAAGAATGCCATTATTGGATACTAAACCCATTGCAGGCAAAGCAGCATTGAAACTATATAATCGGCCTGCCAAACTGGAAAGCTGGTTTTATACTAAACCCATTGCAGGCGAAGCAGCATTGAAACCTTTTTGGAAGCTTAAGAAATTACATTAACTAAATACTAAACCCATTGCAGGCGAAGCAGCATTGAAACTTCCTCTTTTTCAAGAGGAAGAATGACATCATTTAAATACTAAACCCATTGCAGGCGAAGCAGCATTGAAACGACTTATTACGTAGATGTACTACACAACGAGATAATACTAAACCCATTGCAGGCGAAGCAGCATTGAAACCTTGCAAATCCTTTTACTGCTAGTTTCAATTGCTATACTAAACCCATTGCAGGCGAAGCAGCATTGAAACTATTTATGGCCCGAACTGCCATTGCATTGAAGATTATACTAAACCCATTGCAGGCGAAGCAGCATTGAAACGTTACTCACGTCATTTTAGACGCAGCCTTGACCCAATACTAAACCCATTGCAGGCGAAGCAGCATTGAAACATCTTTATCGGATTGTAATATCGGATGTAGATAAATACTAAACCCATTGCAGGCGAAGCAGCATTGAAACCAATTTACCACCGAAGACGGTAAGCGTTGGACTAATACTAAACCCATTGCAGGCGAAGCAGCATTGAAACTGTGAGAAGCTCGTAAGTCCTGACAATTTCACAAAATACTAAACCCATTGCAGGCGAAGCAGCATTGAAACTTGGCAACAAGGCGGTTCTTGCCAGAAATAAGAAACCCTAATACTAAACCCATTGCAGGCGAAGCAGCATTGAAACTGCTGGCTTTGAGGCGACTTTGCTCGCCCCATACATACTAAACCCATTGCAGGCGAAGCAGCATTGAAACGATTTCATAAAGCGTACGAAATCTCTGTTTTTGTGAATACTAAACCCATTGCAGGCGAAGCAGCATTGAAACTATATAATCGGCCTGCCAAACTGGAAAGCTGGTTTTATACTAAACCCATTGCAGGCGAAGCAGCATTGAAACCTTTTTGGAAGCTTAAGAAATTACATTAACTAAATACTAAACCCATTGCAGGCGAAGCAGCATTGAAACTTCCTCTTTTTCAAGAGGAAGAATGACATCATTTAAATACTAAACCCATTGCAGGCGAAGCAGCATTGAAACCAATTTACCACCGAAGACGGTAAGCGTTGGACTAATACTAAACCCATTGCAGGCGAAGCAGCATTGAAACTGTGAGAAGCTCGTAAGTCCTGACAATTTCACAAAATACTAAACCCATTGCAGGCGAAGCAGCATTGAAACTTGGCAACAAGGCGGTTCTTGCCAGAAATAAGAAACCCTAATACTAAACCCATTGCAGGCGAAGCAGCATTGAAACTGCTGGCTTTGAGGCGACTTTGCTCGCCCCATACATACTAAACCCATTGCAGGCGAAGCAGCATTGAAACGATTTCATAAAGCGTACGAAATCTCTGTTTTTGTGAATACTAAACCCATTGCAGGCGAAGCAGCATTGAAACTATATAATCGGCCTGCCAAACTGGAAAGCTGGTTTTATACTAAACCCATTGCAGGCGAAGCAGCATTGAAACCTTTTTGGAAGCTTAAGAAATTACATTAACTAAATACTAAACCCATTGCAGGCGAAGCAGCATTGAAACTTCCTCTTTTTCAAGAGGAAGAATGACATCATTTAAATACTAAACCCATTGCAGGCGAAGCAGCATTGAAACGACTTATTACGTAGATGTACTACACAACGAGATAATACTAAACCCATTGCAGGCGAAGCAGCATTGAAACCTTGCAAATCCTTTTACTGCTAGTTTCAATTGCTATACTAAACCCATTGCAGGCGAAGCAGCATTGAAACTATTTATGGCCCGAACTGCCATTGCATTGAAGATTATACTAAACCCATTGCAGGCGAAGCAGCATTGAAACGTTACTCACGTCATTTTAGACGCAGCCTTGACCCAATACTAAACCCATTGCAGGCGAAGCAGCATTGAAACAACAAGTCTGACCATAGAATCCTATTGGCAAAATTGTATACTAAACCCATTGCAGGCGAAGCAGCATTGAAACCCCTTCATTATTTCCATTCGAATAGGGTGGTATAATACTAAACCCTTTGCAGGCGAAGCAGCAGCCAATAATCGCCCAGGGACAAGCCCCTAGGCTAATTCAATGGAGTCAGCCCTAAAGGGCCTCAAATTGTGATGTAGGGTTTTGCTCTGTTGTTATTGCAGAGAAGGACCATATCCAAAGGCCCTCTTTAGAGGGCTGTCTGAAAAAAGCTAGCCTAGGGGCTTGTCCCTAGGTAGCAGAGCAGGCAGATAGCTTTATTAGTCCCTCAACTTTTTCTGTGGAGAGAAGGGAGGGTAAAGTAAATAAAGCGTCTTTTAACGGCTGGGCGGTTTTGGGTCCATGGGCTGAAGCCCATGCTTGTGGGACTATGCAAACTAGCGGGCTAAAGCCCTTGTTTGCTGTTTATTAGAACTCATTATGGGCCGATGGTTTTAACCCATCGGCTCATTTTATTGCGCTTAGTATAGCCTCTTTTGTAGCAGTGGGTTTTAACCCACTGGTTTTCTTATTATATAATCGCTTAGGGGCTTGTCCCTAGGTAGCGGAGCAGGAGGTCGTATGGAGATAGCTTTTATTAGTCCCTCAATTTTTTCTTGGGAATTTTGAGGGAGGGGGAAGAGAGAATAGGGAAGAAGCCTCTTAGATGAAAAGGAGCTATTTTGTTTTCAGGTCCTGCGGCTTTTAAGCTGCAGGCCAGTTGTTGGTCAGGAGTGGGCTCTGCTGTACCTAAATTGGCTGCTGCTTTTAAGCTGCCGCCACAGCTAGCAGGCGGCGAAGCCGCCGCAAAGGAGCGAAGCGACTTGGCCTAGGGGCCTGAAAGGGGGCCGCGCAGCGGCAGACCCAGCCGCTGAAAGCGGCGCAGGGCCGAGCAGACCTGCGAGCCCTGCAAGGGCCCGGCCGCCGTAGGCGGCAGGCCCCAAAAAAAGAATATAGTCCTAACTGATTGGTAATCAGTTGTAAGTGAGGATTTTGATAGCTTGTTTTTCAAATCAAATCCAACTAATTTTAGAGCTAAATAGCTGTTTAGTTTATGGCAAAAATGCAGTTCGCCTAAAATTTTTTAAAAAAAACTTAAAAATAAAGTTCACAAAATGGGCTTAGGTGACATTAAAGCATAAGTCGCTGTTTTAGTAGATGACCGACTTTAATAAAATGTTTTAACAGCTATGCCAAGAGTGGAGGCGCAAGTTGAAAATGGTTTTAATTGGAGGGCGTAGTTTTCCCAAAAGATTTTTTCCCAAACTCATGCTTTAGCATGGGGCAAAAAGACAGCATGAAAAAAAATGAGACCTTATTAACCGAACTATTTGAGCTAGATGAGCTGACGGCTTGTCAGGAATTAGCCGAAAAATTAATGGCTGAAGGAGCAAAAAGCTCGGCGCCATATTATTATTGGGTGAAGGTGGAATTAGAAAAAGAATCACCTAACTATTTGAATTCCAAGCGTTGTTTGCAGCTGGGCCAAAAGCGTTCTGCCGAAAAAGGGCGGCTGTATTTTTTATTTGGCCAATTGATGGAAGAAGAGGGGCGCTATGATTTGGCGCTTCATTATTATGAGCAGGGGCAGGGCGATGAACAGGCCGATTTGGCCCAAGCCAAGTTACTTTTTTTGTTGGAAGAAGATCTGCCCAAGGCCAAAATTTTACTCGAGAATTTGGCGATCCCCACCGCAGAAAGCTGCTATTTTTTGGCGGCCATTGCCTTGGAAGAAGGCGAATATCTGCAGGGAATTTCCCTCTTGGCGCCGATTTGTAACACCGAATTTGAGGAGGACTGTTTTGAGCTGCTTTGCCGCTTGTATATTGCTTTTGGAGAGGGCGAAAAAGCGCTTCCCTATTTAAAAACCTTGACCGAAAAGGCGGCAGATCCGATCGGCTATATGTCGGAATATGCGCAGCTTTTGCAGGACCTAAAACAAGATTTGGCGGCGGCCCAGGCTTGGTGCAGCTACCACAATAGCTTGCAGTTGCCTCAGATGAGCCAAGACCGAATTTTTCTGGAGAAGGCCCAAGATTTTTATGCTTTGGGTTTGCATGAGGGGGCGCTCTTTTTTTGCGAGCAAGCCAATCGCCATCAGTTGAGCGTAGAAGGCCTGCGGATGCAGACAAAATTGTATAAAGTGACTGGCGCTCTGGACAAAGTAGAAGATTGTCTGCAGGAGATGGCGCAATTTTATCCGGGAATGGATATCGCGGCTTTTAGCAGCAGTATGGAAAAAAATAATCCAGAGGATGAGTAGCCTAAATAACTAGACATAAAGCTAACCAAACTAAACAACCTAATTTTTTAACAAAAACACAATTTCTATGAAAAATTACACTGAAGATCCTGATCCAGATCAGGACACCCCACCCAATCCCCCTGCGCAATAAGCGGGCGGAAGAGGAGAAGAAGCTTGGCTTTTTCTCCTTTTTTTGGGGGCCTCCGCCTCGCTGCGCTCGTCGGCGCTACGTTCGGCAGCTCGCTGTTACTTGCTTTGCTGCGTCGGCTCCCGTTGGTCGGGTCGCTCGGCCCTGCGCAAAAAACAAGTTTTTGCTTGGTCTGCGGCTTTGCCGCACTGCCTACCATCGGTTACTCCCGTTGGTCGTCGAAGACGCCCTAAAGGGCTTGTTGTGGCCGTTTGGCCTTCGGCCATAGCGGCTTCGCCGCCTGCTATTCATCGCCTAGGGACAAGCCCCCAGGCTAACCTAATGGAGTCAGCCCTAAAGGGCCTCAACTGCTTATATAGCTGGCCTTGTTCATCTGCTTTTGCAAAGAAGTGCTATATCCAAAGGCCCTCGCAGAGGGCTGTCTGAAAAGCTAGCCTAGGGGCTTGTCCCTAGGCAGCAGAGCAGGCAGATAGCTTTATTAGTCCCTCAACTTTTTCTTGTAAGGTTGAAAGGGAGGGGAGAGAGAATAGAGAATAAGCCTTTTAAGAACTAGTTGGTTTTGGGTCCATGGGCTGAAGCCCATGCTTGTGGGGCTATGCAAACTGGCGGGCTAAAGCCCTTGTTTGCTATAAAAATGGAAAAGGTTCGCTCCTCAAAAACAACAACCGTCCAACCACAACCGCAAAGAAAAATCCCCTCGAATGAGGGGATGACAATTTTTTCAATAGCCTAGGGCCTTGGCCCTAGGGATGGCCGAAGGCCAAACGGCCTAGGGGCCTGAAAGGGTGGCCGCAGGCCAGACCCAGCCGCTGAAAGCGGCGCAGGGCCGAGCAGACCTGCGAGCCCTGCAAGGGCCCGGCCGCCAAAGGCGGCAGGCCCCAAAAAAAGAAAAAATAAAGAATAGAATATTTTGTGGGAAGGACTGGGGCTAGGCGGTGAACTCCCTGCAAAAATGACTATTTTAGGGCCTGATTTTCTAAATACTACCCATGCGCGGCCTGCTTTCTTTCTCTGTTTATACTCATCTGCATATTGCCCTGGGGGCTGCCCTGCTGACCGCTAGTAGTTTTTGGCAATGGGGACGGCCTGTAGAGGGCTGGAGTTTGTCGCTGGCCTTTTTTGCCTGTTGGTGGATTTATGCCCTGCACCGAATTTACTCGAACCGCTCGGATAAGATGAAGGCGGAGCGGCAAGCCATTTTGCAAAAATACCGTGCTTGGAATTGGGGATTGCTGCTTTTGCTGCCTGGGGTCCTGTTGTATTTGGCCAGCCAACTGCCTTTTGCCCTGCTCAAATGGCTATTTTTGCCGGCCCTGCTTTCTTTGGCCTATGTACTGCCCATTTATAAGGGCTGGCGACTGCGAGATATTCCCTGGCTGAAAATTTTTCTGATTGCTGGAGTCTGGTCTTTTGTGGCTACGGTGCTGCCCGCTTTAGAATTGGGACGGCCCATTTCTCCTTACTTATTTTTTGAGCGGGCCCTCTTTATTTTATTGATTACCTTGCCCTTTGATTTGCGAGATTTGGAACAAGAAGCCAAGGCTGGAGTGCCCACTCTGGTTTCTAGTTTGGGCGAAAAAAGAAGTCGCTATCTCATTGCTGCCCTAGCCCTAGTTTGGTGGGGAATACAGGCCTATACGGCCCCTTTTTTTATGCTATTGGCCAGTAGCATTTGTTTGCTGCTTATCTTTGTCCTGCTTTCTAGAACCCATGCGCAACAAAATGATTTCTTCTTTTCTTTTTATTGGGATGGCCTCTTAATTTTGTATCCTTTGCTCATCTATTTGTTCAAAAATTTGCACTAATGACTATTGCTCATTTTTCTTTGCCCCAGGGACTTTCTTTGGCCCAATTTAAGGCGCAAGCCCTAAGCGTTTTTCAAGATGATCAGCCCCTCTTGGTCCTTGATAACAATGAATTTAAGGAGGATGCTTTTCATGAAGTGGAATGGCTGCTGGGCGCTGCTGCTCGTCGTAGCATTCGGGCCGATTGTTTTGCCCCTCTAGAGGCCGCCATGCAAGCTGATCCCAAAGCTTGGTGGTTGGGCTATTTTTCCTATGAGCTCAAAAACGATTTGGAGGAGCTGAGCTCGGAGAATATCGATCCCTTGGGCTTTCCAAAATTGGCTTTTTTTCAGCCAGCAGTTCGGATTTTGATTCGGCCAAATGGAGCGATTGAAATAGAGGCAGAAGATCCTCAGGCGGTTTGGGAAAACTGTTTGGAGGCATCGGCTTTACAAGGAGAAAAGCCCCTGGCTTTGCCAGAATTGCAAGCTCGGATTACTAAGGCCGACTATATGGCGACCATTGCCGCCCTTAAAGAACATATTCTGGCGGGAGACATTTATGAGGTCAATTTTTGCCAAGAGTTTTTTATGGAAGGGGCCAAAATTGCCCCTTTGCCTCTTTATTGGCGACTAATGAAATTGAGCCCCAGCCCCTTTTCAGCCTACTATCAATGGGGAAATGAGCATTTAATCTCGGCTAGTCCAGAGCGCTTTTTGGCCCAAAGAGGAAGTCGACTGATCGCTCAACCAATTAAGGGAACCATCGGCCGAGGAAAAAATGAAGCCGAAGACCAAGCCCTGGCCCAGAGCCTGAGACATAGCGAAAAAGATTTGGCGGAGCATGTCATGATTGTGGACCTGCTGCGCAACGATTTGGCCCAATCCGCAGCGCCCGCTACCGTAGAAGTGAGTGAGCTGTTTGGCATTTACGCTTTTCCCCAATTGCAACAGATGATTTCTACCGTAGAAGCCGAACGACGAGCCGATTGTAGCCCCCTGCAGGCCCTAAAAAAGGCTTTCCCGATGGGCTCAATGACTGGCGCACCTAAAATTATGAGCATGAAAATTATTGAGCGCTACGAACAGCAACAAAGAGGTTTGTATTCTGGCGCAGTAGGCTATTTTTCGCCAGAGGGAAATTCCGATTTTAATGTGGTCATCAGAAGCTTAGTCTATCAACAAGAAAAAAAGTACCTCTCTTTTCAGGTGGGGGGGGCCATTGTCTATGACTCAATTGCCGAAGCCGAATATGAAGAATGCCTGCTCAAGGCTAAGGGCCTACTCTTGGCCCTAGGGAAAAAGCTGTAACTTTTTGGTTTAAAGAAAAATTAACCAATTGTTTAGTCTTTTAGAGCTAAATAGTTATAAGTTTAGTAACTTATGAGATGCTTATCTTGATAAGCAGAGGAATCTGTATCTTATGATGATCTATGTTTAAATATGTTGAATATGAGCCTTAAATACAAAGAGCTTTATGAGCACTATAAAAGAACTTACTTCCTGACTGAAGAAGATCTTAAACTACTCAAAGAGGCTGGAAGTCAGTTTTCTATAGAAGATAAAGAAGCTGTTTTTCAAGAAACTATAGACTGGATGAAAAAGCGCGAGCTTTTTCCAGAAGCTGTTGTGGCTGCTCTATTAGCCCAGAAAGATAATATCATAGCGGATCTGGTGGAAGCTAGGTTTTCTCCTGAATATATTGAACGCTATTCAGAGATTCGACGAAACTTTTTAGAAACAGGAGTTAGCCTCGATATTTTTGTAGAGCTTTTAGCCAGCTTTCATGAAGGAGTGCTTAATTTATTCATTAAATATAATCCTACCGCAGTTAATTTGATTTCAGCCTACAAGAAATTTAATCAAATTGATTTAGACATTGTAGCCAAGGAATATCGACGGAAAATACAACAAGACCTCGAAAAACAAAACGAAGCCCTGCGCGAACTCTCAACGCCCGTGGCCCAAATTTGGGAAAATATCCTGCTGCTTCCACTGGTCGGATTTATCGATTCTAAACGCTCTAAGGATGTGATGGAGGCTATGCTAGACAATATCGCCGACAAACAAGCTAAGTTTTTTATCCTCGATATTTCTGGGGTGGCTATTGTCGATACCGCCGTGGCCAATCACCTTATCAAAATGACTAAAGCCGCCCGCCTGATGGGCGCCAAATGTATCATCTCGGGCATTTCAGGCACTATCGCCCAAACTATTGTCGAACTCGGTATCGTTATTGACGAAATCGAAACCACGGGCAGCATGAAGGACGCCCTAAAATGGGCAATCAAGGAAAGCGGAAGCCAACTCTAAAAGGCCTAACTAACTTTTAATTAGTAGGACATTTAAATAAAATAGAACTACTGCTTAACTTAAGACGAAACACAATAATTATGCAACCTAGCAGCTCTACTTACGAACAACTGTATCATTATTACAAAACGACTTACTTCCTGACAGAAGAAGAACTAGAGGCATTACAATTAGCTGCGGATAAAATTCCTTATAAAGAAAAGGAAGTTGTTTTTCAAGGCATAATTGATTGGATGGAGGTATCCAACCTTTTTCCCGAAATTACAATTACGGCTTCAGTTGCCCATAAAGAGGCTATCTTAACCGATTTGGTCGGAGCTCGTTTGTCCGCCAATTATATTGAACGACACACAGAAATTAGACGCAATTTTTTAGCAGCAGGCGTCAGCCTAGAGTCTTTTACTCAGCTTTTGGTCCGCTTCCATGAAGGCATTACTCAGCTTTTTATTAAGCATAATGAAAATGCCCTAAACCTAGTTTTGGCCTACAAAAAGTTTAGCCAAATTGATCTCGATATTCTAACCAAGGAGTATCGAGAGAAAATGACTCGAGATCTCGAAAAACAAAACGAAGCCCTGCGCGAACTCTCTACTCCCGTGGCCCAAATCTGGGAAAATATCCTGCTGCTTCCACTAGTCGGCTTTATCGATTCTAAACGCTCTAAGGATGTGATGGAGGCTATGCTAGACAATATCGCCGACAAACAAGCTAAGTTTTTTATCCTCGATATTTCTGGAGTGGCTATTGTCGATACCGCCGTGGCCAATCATCTCATCAAAATGACTAAAGCCGCCCGCCTGATGGGCGCAAAATGTGTCATCTCGGGCATTTCGGGCACTATCGCCCAAACGATTGTCGAACTCGGTATCGCCATTGACGAAATCGAAACCACAGGCAGCATGAAGGACGCCCTAAAATGGGCCATCAAGGAAAGCGGAAGCCAACTCTAAAACGCAAAAAGGCGATTGGAAATCCTCCAATCGCCTTTTCTTTATTTTTCTTGCTTCGCCATGTATTTATCCAACATTCCATTGGTCGTTTGCTGCATTTTCTTTCGGAAAAAACCCGACCAACCCAGCAAATGCCCCGTAGTTCCCAAGGCTTGCTTGCTCCAACGCCAAAGGTTAAATTGATCCCGATGCTCAATGATTAAACCATCCTTAAAGCGAAATTGGGCCTGAACAATGTTATGAACGGGCCGCCTTTTGTCGCCATATTTATAATCCGCAACCCATTTGGCCTGCCCCTTTTCCGCATCAGCCGATAGCTCGCTATGCCGAATCAAAATGCTGTCTTTGCTCTGCGTTAACAACATTTCCCACATTTTTTTGGCCCGCTCGCCTTGCAAGCGACCAAAAGCAGGATCTTCAAAAACAACCTCAGGATGATAACAGCTGGCCATCGTCTCATAATCAGCCGCAGCAAAGGCCTTGTAAAACTTGTCAATTAAGGCTTTATTTTCCATATTCTCTTCTTTTAGGGATAAACTGAGCTCCTTTGAAGAGCGACAGCTCGACAAAAAAAGGAGGCCAAACAAAACTACACAAATAGCTGCTAGGGGGATTCTTCTGTTCATCCCTTAAGATATCAATTTTTTTTGTTTTTTGGGGCCTCCGCCTCCCTTCGGTCGTCGGCGCTACGTTGCGCAGCTCGCTCTTCGCTCGGCCCTGCGCAAAAAAACAAGTTTTTTGCTGGGTCTGCGGCTTCGCCGCACTGCTGCACATCGCTAGGCCAGCCAGCCCTTGGCCTGTTTAGCTCCCCTAAGGCCGAAGTTTTGGCGCCTCATGTCTGTCGGCCTGTTCTTCATCCAAACGCTGGACCTTGGCCATGACTTGCTCACTCATCTCCAGCTTAAACGCATCTAGCTTTTGAGCAATTTTTACATCATTAACGCTCAGAATTTGGGCCGCCAAAATGCCCGCATTCTTGGCCCCATTCAAGGCCACAGTGGCCACAGGCACCCCATTGGGCATTTGCAAAATAGACAAAACAGAATCCCAGCCATCAATAGAATTACTCGACTTAATCGGCACGCCAATAACAGGCAAGCTAGTCAAAGAGGCAAGCATCCCAGGCAAATGGGCAGCCCCGCCAGCCCCCGCAATGATTACCCCATAACCCTTTTCTCTCGCCTTGGGGGTAAACTCAAATAAACGTTGGGGCGTACGATGCGCCGAAATAATACTCATCTCATAAGGCAAACCCAATTGGTCCAAAAAATGGGCGGCGGCTTGCATGACGGGCAAATCAGAATCACTGCCCATCAAAATGGCTACTTTTTTCATTTTTATCTCGTTTTAGATGCGGTGCAAGCCGCGGATTTTTAATGTGTTTTTTACAAAGCGCGCCTTCTCCATTAAGCGCTCTAAGTTTTGGTCGGTTACCGTAATATGGCCCATTTTCCGAAAGGGCTTGCAGTCTTCTTTACCATACAAATGCAAGTGCACCCCCGAAATGGCCAATACCTCTTTTAATCCCTCTAGTTTGGCCGGACCATGAAAGCCCTCTTCACCCAATAAGTTGAGGAGAATAGAAGGAGTCTGTATTTGACTATCGCCCAAAGGCCAATCATAAATGGCCCGCAAATGCTGCTCAAACTGAGAACAAACATTGCCCTCTATGCTTTGGTGCCCACTATTATGCGGACGAGGGGCCACCTCATTAACCAATAAATTCCCAGCCCGATCAATAAAGAATTCTACAGCCAATAAACCCACCATGCCCAGCTTTTCTATTAAGTCTTTAGCCATCTGATCGGCTTTTTGGGCCATATTTTCCTCAATTCTGGCGGGGCTAAATAGATATTCTACCAAATTGGCCTCTGGATGAAAAATCATCTCTACCGCAGGATAGGTCCGTATTTCTCCAGATGCAGAACGAGCCACAATGACCGCTATCTCTTGCTGAATATCCACCAGTTTTTCTAGGACCGAAGGGGCCTCAAAGGCCTTTCCCAAATCACTTTCTTGCCGCAAAACTTGGACCCCCTTGCCATCATAGCCATCTCTGCGGAGCTTTTGGACCGCTGGCAAAAAGTCTGTTTGCGCCAAAAGCTCTTCCTTATTGGCGAGCAATAAAAAATCGGCCGTAGGAAAGCCCTGCGCCCGATAGAATTCTTTTTGTTTGCCTTTGTCCTGAATCAGCTCAATAATAGCCGCCTGCGGATAAACTTTCTTGCCCTCGGCCTCCAATCGCTTGAGGGCCGCTGTATTGACTTTCTCGATTTCTATAGAAATTAAGTCGTAATCTTGCCCAAAAGCATATACCGTTTCCTCATCCAATAAATCGCCTTGGACAAAATGCTTGGCCAAAGAAGAAGCTGGCGCCTCAAGCTGGCTATCCAAAATACCCATCTGAATATTAAAATCTGTGGCCGACTGAATGAGCATGCGCCCCAATTGTCCGCCCCCTAAAATGCCTAATTTTTTTTGCATGGCCTTTTCTTTTTTTTACAAAGGTAAAGGCCCAACAAAGAAGTTGCTATTTGCGGCTGTAAAATTACTATTAAGAAAAAAAACGGCAGTGGAGCGGCCTAGTGATGCGGCGGGGTGGCCGCAGGCCAGACCGAGTTTTTTGAGCGTAGCGAAAAAACGAAGGGCCGAGCAGACCTGCGAGCCCCAAAGCGTAACGCCGACGAGCGTAGCGAGGCGGAGGCCCCAAATCATTAGCCCACTAAAAACCACCAAAGGCCCAAAAAACAGATAACATCTAGGGCCAAAAAGACAAACATCAGGATGCGCAAAGGCATGAGCGTAACCCAGGCGGCAGCGGTATACACTTTCTCCGATTTACTTTTGAATAGCTGAATGCGGCCCTTCATTTTATCGCAATAAACATCTAGGCGGTCGGGGGTGTAATCGGGGCTATCACGGACCTCTGGGGGCATGGCCGACAAGCTGCGGTCGGTACTGCCACCCAAAATCTTAACGGCCAAATTGCCTATCCAGTCGCCAATGGGCCAGCCCAATTTGGCCCGAATGACCTCTCGGATCGTGGGGACAAAGAGCCCCAGCCGAACCACCTGCACCCATTCTTTGAAAGTAGGGTAGTGGCGTTGGTGAGGAGGCAATTGGACCTGTCGGTCGCGCATGTCATCAATAATGACCTCTAGGGTGTCGGCGGTGGCCTCATAGAGGTTTTTGGTATGGTCCATCAGGTTCCAAGCCACAAAAAAAGCGGCGGTAATCAGGCTACTAACTCCCCCCAGCAAAATGGCCAAGAGCAGCCAAACAATACCCAAAATATAGCTAATTGGCCAAACGTAGGCAATGCCCAAATAGCCCAAAAGACCAATGGTCAAAACGGGCCAAAGGATGAGGTGGACCATAATCGTGAAAGGGGCATCGATGTAGCCAATGACGCTATCGGCAATGACATCGGTGCGGTAGCGCTCCAAATCAATATGATAGCGCTCTTTGAGGGAATTCTTAATCAGTTTGTGTTGGGGAGGGACCGCCATATGCTATTTTTTGTTGAGCTATGAAGATATGAAAAAAGCCAAGCTTTTTAGCTTGGCTTTTTGAAAATAAACCGTTCTTTTTAGTCGACCGGCTGCGGTTGTAGTCGCTCGTAGGCCTCGAGAACGCCTCGGGCGATCCGCAATTTATCATAATTTTGATGAATAAACTGCCGGCCCTTGGCGGCCAATTCTGATAACTTATAGGGTTGCTGATAAATGCTTTTCATTTGCTGCAAAAAGGCCGTAGCATCATCGGCAATGAGGACCTCTTGGCCATCTTGGGCATGTATGCCCTCTAGGCCAATGCTAGTACTGAGGACCAGGCGGCCCATGCCCATAGCTTCCAGGATCTTTACTCGCATTCCGCTGCCCGATTTTAGGGGCACCAGCATAATTTCATATTTTTGAATAAAGGCCTGGGCAGAAGGCACCTCGCCATGTACTTTTAGGCCTTTTAGGCGCAGATTATTTAGCCAATCGGGGCTGTTTCGGCCTGCAACATGAAATTCGGCCTCGGGATGTTGGGCCACAAACTGCGGCCAGACCTCATCGAGTAGCCAGCGCAGGCCCTCAATGTTGGGCATCCAATCTAAAGAACCAATAAAGCTAAAGCGAATTTTTTTGGGTGCAGCAGGCAGGGGCCGCTCGGGGTATTTGCTGAGGTCCAGACCAATAGGCACCACCTGCGCAGCTGTTTTTAGGCCTAAATCCCGAAAGCGCTGCAGGTCTCTGGCCGTAATGGCCAAAAAGAGATCGTAATTATTGAGTTGCTTGAGCTCATAGTCCGCTAAACGCTTGCTCAGCAGCTGCAAATACCATTTTTTGGGCCCAAAAGAGCAGTTGTCTCGAATCCGCTCCCAGATTTCATGCTCTACATTATGCGAGCGCATGACCACTTTGGCCTTAGAATACTGCCGAATCACGGGAATATAAGGGGCCAAATAAAGGGTTTCTAATTGCACCACATCATAGTCTTTGGCCTGCAAAAGCGCTTTTAGGGCTGCGGCATAATGGGCCGATTCAAAGCGCTCTATATGGTAAGACTTATTAGAAAAAAGGTTGAGCAAAGCCGCCTTAGGATCTAGACGATTATCAATATCCACCAGTTTTATTTTGCCATAATGCCTAAAATCTTTGGGCAGTTCTTTGATGTCAAAATAATGTTTGCTCGTATTCATACTCAACAAATCTACCTCTGCCCCTAGCTCATGAAGAGCCTGGGCCATATAGGTAATGGCCAAGGATTCGCCATCTTTTAGCGGATAAGGAAACTTTTTGCTGAGCTGTAAAATCTTCATAGACAATGCTTTTTGATAGGGAAGCGGGGAGGGGCGGTGTTAACGACTAAAGACCCAGTGAAACTCGCTAGAGCGCTCTTCATCAAAGGCGTAATTTGCTTCGGCAAAGCCCTTGAGGTCTTCTATTTTTTCTAATTGCTCTTGAATAATATAACGGGCCATCAGTCCTCTCGCTTTTTTGGCATGCACGGCAATAATTCGAGCCTTGCCCTCTGCATTAACCTCCTTAAAATCAATTTGATAAAGGGGCTGTTCTAGGGCCTTGGGCTGTAGGGCCGAAAAATATTCTTTAGAGGCCAGATTGACAATAGGGCCCTGAGCACGCTCATTAACGGCCTTGGTGAGTTGCTCGCCCCAAAAAGCATAAAGGTTTTTTCCTTTGGGGTTGGGCAATTTGGTCTTCATCTCTAGGCGGTAAGGCAAAATGAGGTCCAAGGGACGCAGCAAGCCATAGAGGCCCGACAAAATACCCAGATGTTCCTGAGCAAAAGCCAGTTCTTCTGCCCCAAAATCATCGGCCTGCAAGCCTTTGTATACATCGCCCCGAAAGGCCAAAAGGGCCTGTTTGCCAGGGGGTAGCTCCTTGGGCGGCTGCCAATCGGCAAAGCGCTGATGATTAAGCTCGGCCAGTTTATCGCTAATTTTCATCAAATGAGCAATATCTTCTGGCCCATAATCAGCCAAAATGTCAATCAGTTCAGCCGATTGGGTTAAAAAATCGGCTTCCGTAAACTGAGAAATAGCCGTAGGCGAGAAGTCCAGCGTTTTGGCCGGAGAAAGCAAGAGGTACATGCTGTGCTATTGTTTTTTTCTTCTGACGATATGAATTTTCTGAAGGTTGGAAGGGGATGTTTTTGGGGCTGCCCCTCGCCTTTGGCTCGGGTCGGGCTATATCGCAGCTCGCAGTTCTGCTCGGCCCTGCGTTTTTTTTCGCTTTGCTCAAAAAAACTGGGTCTGGCCTTCGGCCACTGCTTTCTATCCCTCAGCCTGCGGGCGCTTTGCGCCCTGTCCGCCGCAGTTTGTTTAGTGGATGAGCTGGGCATCTTTGCCCGCCGCTGAAGTCTGGTAGTAGGCTTTGGGAGTATAGCCCATGAGGTTGTAGGGAAACTGAATAATAAACTGATTGTACTGGCCAACTTTTTCGTTGTACTTACGCTTTTCTACCGAAATTCTATTTTCGGCCCCTTCAATTTGGATTTGGATATCTCGGTAGAGCTGACCTTTTTGTTCTATTCCTTGAAGCAGCTCATTGATTTTTTTGCTCAGCTCGGCTTGTTGCTGGGCATATTGGTCCAAATCTGTTTGTTTGAGTTGGCGTTCTAGGGCTTGGATTTCGGCCAATTTGGCTTGGCTGGCGCTTTCTTCCTGAGACAAAAGCTGCCCTAATTTAGGGACCAAATCTAAGCGCCGCTGATAGACATTTTCGACCTGGGCCCATTGTTTTTGTAGCTTTTGTTCTTCTTGCAAAACAGCCTGTCGGCTACTAAAATAATAGAAGTTGAGGCCTAGGCCCAAAAGCATAAAAATGCCCACAAAAACGCCCAAGCGCAGCCATTTTCCTTTTTTCTGCTTTTGCTCACTATCCTTAATCGTTTTCATCAGCTCGATGCTAGCGCTATCGAGTTGGGGGTTACTATTGAGCAGCACCCTTTGGGCATATTCTTGGGCGGCCAAAAGGTTTTCTTTTTTGCCCGTTTGGGCAAACTGCAATTGATGAGCTTGGGCCAAATAAAAAAGGGCCTGTTCGGCTAGGGGGTTAATATTGACGGCTAGCTGCAGGGCCTGAATGGCTGCGGGAAAATTGGCCACCGCAATATGTTGCTGCCCAATTTTGGTCTGTTGGCGCACCGTATTTTGGGCCTCCTGCCAATCTGATTCAGAAAGGCCAATGCTCTCGGCAATTTCCTTGAGCTCGGCAAGATTGAGGGGGGCTTCTTGTTTTTTGGCTTGCAGGGCAAGCAGTTGCTCTACGTATTTTTCGAGCAGAACAGATTGTTGTTCCTTGGCCATAGCGTGATTGTTTTTTGCAAGATATGGATTTTTTAGCTTTTGAAGGGGAGCCCTAGGCCCAAAAAGGACCAAAGGCGGGCAAGGCCCGCCTAGGCGCGCAGCGCCCGGCTGAGGGATGGGCAGCAGGGCCGCGAAGCGGCAGACCCAGCCGCCAAAGGCGGCGCAGGGCCGAGCAGACTTGCGAGCTGCGACAACCAGCCCCTATAGGGGCGCCAGTTCGATGACCAACGGGAATAAACAGCCCGACCCGCCTTTAGGCGGGGCAGCCCCAAAAAATCAAAAAGCTTTGCAATCTTAAGATATTTATAATAACTTTAGATAGTTAACTAAAACCAATATTCCCATGTACAAAAAGATGATTCCCCTGGCCTTTTTGGGCCTATTTTTAGTGAGCTGCGCTGGCGAGGCCGAAAAAGCGGCAGCAAGCAGTGAAAACCCGATGAAAACAGAAACAGCCGCCGATCCTTATGCCGATTTGGAGGCGCCAAAACCCCCACAAACAGAACAAAGGCCTAAGGTGCAACATAAGGCGGTGGGCCAGCATTATTCGGTGGCCTATGCTTCTACCGAAGACAATTACTACTTTTTTGATGATGGCCGCTTTGTTTATGCGAGCAGCTCGGAGTATAGCCCCTCTATACTGACTGGCGATTGGACCGCCGAAGGCCCTAAAATTAGCTTTAAGAATGTGGTCCATTATTATGGCAAACCGACCGGGAAGATGATTCCGCCCTGTGGCTCTGTCTGCACCTATGATGATTATGGCATGCGTGTAGAAAAATACAGCCAAGACATTGACCCTATAGACATTGATATGGGCCTAGGCGATGAATTTCCCTTTAATGTGTCTCCACATGGCCTAAAAAGCTCTGATATTCACGCTTTTTTGCGAGCCGCAGACAGCAAGCGAAGCTACCTAGAGGTTTCTGAGCGGCCCTTGCAGCCCTCAGAATTGAAGGATAAAACCGCGGAGGAGCTGCGTTTGATGCGCAATGAGGTCTTTGCAGCCTATGGCTATAAGTTTAAGGATGAGGCCCTAAAAAAACATTTTCGCAACCAAGGATTTTATGGACATTCATCTGATGTAAATGCCTTTTTGAGTCCCTTAGAAAAGGATAATATTGCCTTGATTAAGAAGGTGGAAGCCATTAAAAAGAAATAAGCTAAAAATTTAGATAAAAGATGTACAAAAAGATGATCCCCCTGGCCTTTTTAGGCCTGTTTTTGGCCGCCTGTGCTGGCGAAGCCGAAACAACCACTACCTCAACAAGCAGCGAAAGCGCTGTACAAACAGAAACAGCCGCCGATCCTTATGCCCATTTGAAGGCCCCCGAATTGCCCAAAAAAGAAGCAGGGCCAAAGGTAGAGCATGAGGTAGTGGGCAAACATTATGCAATGGCCTATGCCTCTACCTTTGAGAGCTACTACTTTTTTGATGATGGCCGTTTTATGTATACCGTAAATTCGGATTATGTTCCTTCTGTCATGACTGGTGAGTGGAGCGCCCAAGGCAATAAAATTAGCTTTAAACCAGATGCTCATTATTATGGTAAGCCCAATGGACCAGTAATTCCGCCCTGCGGCTCCAGCTGTACCCATGCAGATTACATTATGGAAATGAAGAGCTACAGCAGGGCTATAGACCCCATCGATATTAAAGAGGGACAGGGCGAGGAACTACCCTTTGAGGTCTATGAGCATGGGCTGAAAAGTTCTGATATTCATACCTTTTTGCGTGCAAAGGATAGCAAGCGAAGTTCTGCAGAGGTCTCTAATCGGCCCTTGCAGCCCTCGGAGCTTAAGAACAAAAGCTTGGAAGAGCTGCGTTTGATGCGCAATGAGGTTTTTGCGGCCTATAGCTATAAGTTTAAGGATAAGGCCTTGGCTGCGCATTTTAAAGCGCAGGGCTTTAAAAGCCACTCCTCTGATGTAACCGCCTTTTTGAGTCCCTTAGAAAAGGATAATATTGCTTTGATTAAGCAGGTGGAAACGATTAAAAAGGAACAAACTAAACATTAAACTCATGTATAAAAAGACTATTCTAGGGGCCCTATTGCTCCTACTACTTGCCGCCTGTGCGGGAGAAAACACGGCAACTAGCGTTTTGGAGACAGAAGGCGAGGCCCAAGAAGAGCTAAGCGGTCCTTATGCCGATTTGAAAGCCCCCGAATTGCCCAAAGAAGAGCAAAGGGCCAAGCGAGATCATCCGGTAGCGGGCAAGTATTATGCGCGCGACCATTATATGAAAATTTTTGAGTACTACTACTTACTAGATGATGGCCGCTTTATTTATAGCCTTAGCCCAGACGAATATAAGCCTTCTTTATATACTGGCGAATGGGAAGTAAAAGGGGATAAGATTCATTTTAAGACCCAACGCCACTATTATGGTAAGCCCAATGGCAAAGAAATCCCCACTGATGTTGGTCCTTCTTCTTATGAGGATTATGTCATGCGGGTAGAGAACTCTAGCGAAGAGATGGAGCCTATCGTCGTTGAGCATGTAGTTAATTTAGGCGTCCCACTTAGTAATTCAAGGCAAGATATTCATTTCAGGTTGCAATATATAGCCAATCCAGAGCGCAAAGAGATGGCTATTTCCACTCGGCCCTTGCAGCCCTCGGAGCTCAAGGATAAAAGCTTGGAAGAACTGAGCTTGATGCGCAATGAGGTTTTTGCGGCCTATGGCTATAAGTTTAAGGATGAGCGCTTGAAGGCTCATTTTAAAGCGCAGGGCTATCAGGCTTTGGCCTCTGATGTGACCGCCTTTTTGAGTCCTTTAGAAAAGGATAATATTGCTTTGATTAAAAAAGTAGAGGCGATTAAGGCAAAATAAACGCTTATTTCAGAGATATGCTTATTTTTGGGCTGGTCTGCTTCTTGCGGGCTAGCCTTTTTTTATTGACCCTAGTAGATCCAAATTTATCTAGATCTAATGCCGAAGATGCAAGCCTTTTTTCGCAAGTACCTCAGCCTCTTGATGTACAGCTTTCCTGTTCAGCTCCTGCTCCTGCACTTTAAAAGCCAGTTGCTCTTTTTGTTGCTTTGGCTCTTTTTATTTGGGGTATTAGCCGGGCAATTTGGGAGCAGTATGGGCTTTCGTTATTTTATGCTAGACCCCGAATATATGGGGGCTGTAAGCTTTTGGAGCTTTTTTATTATTGGGCTAACACTGGGTATGTTTTATATGGCCTGGAACAGCACGACTTATATATTATATAGTCCTAAGTTTCCCTTTTTGGCCTCTTTGTCTCGCCCCTTTGCCAAGTTTAGCCTCAATAATTTTACTTTGCCGGGCCTGTTTATCCTTTATTATTTGGGCAGCCTAATTCATTTTCAGTGGTATAATGAGTTTGCCGATGAGTACAGCCTGATTTACTACTGTTTGGGCCTTATTTTGGGCTTTTCGAGCCTGATTTTTTTGAGCCTCTTGTATTTTCGCTGGACCAATAGCGAACTGTATTTTTTGCAGCAAAAACAACAGCTGAAACTTTCGGCTCCGCTCAAAGCGCTCATTTTGCGCAAAAATGAGCGCATGCTGGCCGAGGCCAAGGCCAATCCCTACGTTAATGCTTTGAGAACCGATTATTATTTGACGGAGCGCCTGCATTTTCGCCCAACTCGCTCGGTAAAGCATTATGATTTTAAGCTATTGGAGCAAATCTTTAAGCAAAATCACGCCAATGCCCTGCTTATCCAAAGCCTGAGCATTACGGCCCTTATTCTCATGAGTGCCTTTGTGGATGTTCCCTATTTTCGGATTCCCACGGCGGCTAGTGTGCTCATTTTGCTTTCGGTGCTGACGACCTTTTTGGGGGCGCTGAGCTATTGGCTAAATGCTTGGCGCAGCCCGGTTTTGGTCATTTTGCTCTTGCTGACCAATTCTTTGCTCAAAGATGGCTGGCTGAGCTATGAAAATGCCGCCTATGGTATGGATTACAGCAAAAAGGCCCGCTACAATTATGCGGTTTTAGATAGCCTTGCCCGGCCCGAGCAAATGATTGCAGATAAAAAACATCAGTTGCAGATTTTAGAAAATTGGCGCAAGCAGTTTCCTAAGGGCCGCTTTTTGCGCAAGCCCAAACTCATCTGTGTGGCCGTGAGCGGAGGCGGACAACGGGCGGCACTTTGGAGTATGCATGTGCTCCGCGAAATTGAAAAGCGCCTAGAGGGCAAGCTCATGCCGCATACGGTCCTGATGACGGGCGCTTCTGGGGGCATGTGGGGCTCGGCCTATTTCCGAGAGCTCTATTACCAAAAACAGTTGGGCCGAGAGCTTAATCCCTTAGATAGTAGCTATTTGGTCAATGTGGGCAAAGACCTTTCTAATGCGCCCATGTTTACCTTTTTGGTCAATGATGCCTTTGTGCCTTGGGTCAAGCGAAAGGTAAATGGCTATACCTACAAACAAGACCGAGGCTATAGCTGGGAGCAACAGTTTATAGAAAATACAGAGGGCCTAATGAACCGCAACCTCCAAGATTATATGGAGCCCGAGTTTAATGGCCAAATTCCCATGATGATTATTAGCCCCATTATTATCAATGATGGCCGCTACCTCTATATCTCGCCCCAACCCCTGAGCTATATGATGCGGCCCGCCTTTGCCAAAGATTATGCAGAGGTGGATGCCGTAGATTTTGGGGCCCTTTTTCAAGAACAAAACCCCTATAATCTGCGCTTTTGCTCGGCCCTGCGGATGAGCTCGACCTTTCCCGTGATTTTCCCCAATGTCCAACTGCCCTCTACCCCCGTTTTAGAGGCCATGGATGCCGGCTTTAGAGATAATTATGGGGTAGAAACGGCCCTGCGCTTTTCGGCCAATTTTAAAGAGTGGATCAAGAAGAATACCTCTGGGGTCCTCATTATTTCAATCCGAGGAAACGAAAAGGTGGAGCCCATTGAGCAGGCCGAGCGCCCCGGCCTAGGCAGTACTATTTTTAGCCCGCTTTCTGCCGTCTTCGATGTGGGCAACCTCCAAGATTATCAGCAGGATGCTATGCTGGGCCAATTGCAGGCCCAAATGGGGGAGGAGCAACTGGATATCGTCCGCTTTGTGTATCGCCCCACCACCCTAGAACAAAAGGCTTCTTTGAGTTTGCACCTAACAGCCAGAGAAAAACTAGATATCCTCTCGGCAATCCTCCTGCCCGCCAATCAAGCCGCCCTCGACCGCCTAGAAGAATTAGTGAAGTAGGTAGCCCTTTAGGTAAATAACTTATTTTTAGGCATTAGGTAATCTAAAGAGAAAACCACCGCATCACTGCCCTATCTTTGTCATAGACAAGACGGAAATACCTTGTCATCCAATTAAGTTTGGGGTAAATCATGGGGATTAACATTTGAACTCATTAGAGTTCTATAGCAAGTAGCTTGGGGAAGCTGCTTGCTTTTTTTTTGGGGCTGCCCCTTCCGCCGGGTTGAAAGCCAGCGCAAAGCGGTATCGCTTTGCGAAGCTATACAAAATGAGGGGCAAACCCCTCATGAATTATCGGGCGGGTCGGGCTGTGCCGTGGCTCGCAGGTCTGCTCGGCCCTGCGCGGGCTTCGCCCGCTGGGTCTGCGGCTTCGCCGCACCACTTTCCATCCCTCAGCCGGCGGCTTCGCCGCCTCTAGACGCAGAATAAGGACCGCTTTCAGGCTTATATGTTAGGGTTTTGTTAAAAACTGAAAAAACGTAACAAAATGAAAAAAGGCAAAAGTTAGGTCTGGCGGTAAACTAGTTATGTCTGGAAGTAAACTAGTTATGTCTGGCGGTAAACTAGTTAGGTCTGGCGGTAAACTAGTTATGTCTGGGGGTAAACTAGTTATGTCTGGAGGTAAACTAGCTTAGGCTAATAGTCGCCTAGGCGCAGGATGTTAGTCCCTCAACTTTTTCTTGTGCCTTTAGAGGGGGGAGTAACCTCTTTAGAATTAGTTGGTTTTCTGGCCATGGGCTGAAGCCCATGGTTGTGGGCTATGCAAACTGGCGGGCTGAAGCCCTTGTTTGCTGTTTATTAGAACTGATTATGGGCCAATGGTTTTAACCTAGAGGTCTTCACATTATATAGTCGCCTAGGGACAAGCCCCCAGGCTAATCCACTGGAGTCAGCCCTAAAGGGCCTCAAATTGTGATTTACGGCCTTGCTCAATTGTTATATGTAGAAAAGGAGCTAATCCCAAGGCCCTCTTTAGAGGGCTGTCTGAAAAAGCTAGCCTAGGGGCTTGTCCCTAGGCAGCAAAAAGGAGAAACACAAAATTTTAAACAGACTCTAATAGTCGCCTAGGCGCAGGATATTAGTCCTTCAACTTTTTCTTGGAGGAAGAGGGGGACGAGAATAGAGCAGCATTTTTTACTGGCAATAAAGCCCTATATTAGAATATATTATGGGCCGATGGTTTTAACCTAGAGGTCTTCACATTATATAGTCGCCTAGGGACAAGCCCCCAGGCTAATCCACTGGAGTCAGCCCTAAAGGGCCTCAAATTGTGATTTACGGCCTTGCTCAATTGTTATATGTAGAAAAGGAGCGAATCCCAAGGCCCTCTTTAGAGGGCTGTCTGAAAAAGCTAGCCTAGGGGCTTGTCCCTAGGCAGCAAAAAGGAGAAACACAAAATTTTAAACAGACTCTAATAGTCGCCTAGGCGCAGGATGTTAGTCCCTCAACTTTTTCTTGTGCCTTTAGAGAGGGGGGAGTAACCTCTTTAGAATTAGTTGGTTTTCTGGCCATGGGCTGAAGCAGAGGCTGTCCATTTGGCCTTTGCCTGCGGCGGCTTCGCCGCCTGCTAGCTGTGGCTGCAGGTTGAAACCAGCAGCCAATTTAGGTACAGCAGAGCTAGCTCCTCAGCAACAATTGGCCTGCAGCTTGAAAGCCGCAGGACCTGAAAACCAAATATATCCTTTCTACAACCAAAGCAGGGGCTTTTAAGCCGCTGCGGCAAGAAAGACCAAGGCCCAAGAAGAATGGCTGCGGCCTTTAGGCTGCAGACAAACGGCCTAGCGATGTGCAGCAGTGGCCGAAGGCCAGACCGAGCCAGCTTGCTGGCGAAGGGCCGAGCGAGTAGCGAGCTGCGCAACGTAGCGCCCGCCGCAGGCGGGAGGCCCCAAAAAAAGCAGCAGCAGCAGAAAAGCAAAAACTATATCTAAAAAAATAGATTAAGGAAAACGAAAAAAAAGATTTGGCGCTGAAAAATGACTAAAAAAATGTATTTTCGCAACGACTAGAATAGGGAACCTCAGGCGAACATTATTTGGTCTGGGGTTCTGAACACCTTTTTTTTCATTGCAAAAATTTAGCGTATCCTATGGCATTCGACATTGATATGATCAAAGCGGTTTATGCTGCTTTACCCAAAAAAATTGAGGCTGTGCGCGAACGTTTGGGCCGTCCGCTCACGCTAACCGAAAAAATTCTTTACACTCACTTGGATCAAGCTTCTCCTTTGGAGAATTATGGCCGGGCCAAGGATTATGTATTCTTCTCTCCCGATCGAGTGGCGATGCAAGATGCTACTGCCCAAATGGCGCTTTTGCAGTTTATGATGGCGGGCCGCGACAAGGTGGCTGTACCTTCTACTGTACACTGTGATCACTTGATTCAGGCTAAGGTGGGTGCGGACAAAGATTTGGAAGTAGCCAACGACAAGAACGAAGAAGTTTATGACTTCCTTAGCTCTGTCTCTAATAAATATGGTATTGGTTTCTGGAAGCCAGGAGCGGGTATCATTCACCAGATTGTTTTGGAAAACTACGCCTTCCCCGGTGGTATGATGATCGGTACCGATTCTCATACTGTAAATGCTGGTGGTTTGGGTATGGTCGCTATTGGTATTGGTGGTGCCGATGCCGTAGACGTAATGGCTGGCCTCCCTTGGGAGCTTAAAATGCCCAAATTGATTGGGGTAAAATTGACAGGTAAATTGGGTGGTTGGACCTCGCCCAAGGATGTTATCCTCAAAGTAGCAGGTATTATTGGTGCCAAAGGCGGTACAGGTTATATCGTAGAGTACTTTGGCGAAGGTGCCGAAAGCATGTCTTGTACAGGTAAAGGAACCATCTGTAACATGGGGGCTGAAATTGGAGCTACTACCTCTACTTTTGGTTATGATGCTTCTATGAAGCGTTATCTAGAGGCTACTGGCCGTGCCGATGTAGCTGAATTGGCCGAGGGCGTAAAAGAGCATCTCACTGGTGATGCTGCTGTTTATGCAGATCCTAGCCAATACTTTGATCAAGTGATTGAAATCAACTTGACTGAGTTGGAGCCCCACCTCAATGGTCCTTTCACTCCCGACCGTGCTTGGCCTATTTCTGAGTTTGCCAAAGCGGTAAAAGAAAATGACTTCCCTTCAGTATTGTCTGTAGGTCTGATTGGTTCTTGTACCAACTCTTCTTATGAAGATTTGAGCCGTGCGGCCTCTGTGGCTCGTCAGGCTGCTGCCAAAAACCTTAAAGCTAAGGCGGAGTTTACGATCACTCCTGGTTCAGAATTGGTTCGTTATACTGCTGAGCGCGATGGTTTGCTAGACAATTTTGAGGAAATCGGAGGTATGGTTTTGGCCAATGCTTGTGGTCCTTGTATTGGTATGTGGGACCGTGTTGGTGCCGAGAAAAAAGAGAAGAATGCCATCATTCACTCTTTCAACCGTAACTTTGCCAAGCGTGCCGATGGTAACCCCAACACCCAAGCTTTTGTAGCTTCTCCTGAGTTGGTAACGGCCATGACGATCTCTGGCGATATGTGCTTCAACCCCCTCACAGACAAATTGACCAATGAGAATGGCGAAGAAGTCATGCTCGATCCTCCCACAGGTGTGGAGCTTCCTCCCAAAGGTTTTGATGTAGAAGATGCGGGCTATGTTGCTCCTGCCGAAGACGGTTCTGGAATCAATGTAACGGTAAATCCCGAATCTGACCGCCTACAATTGCTTACGCCCTTTACGCCCATCCAAAAAGAGGAAGTAACTGGCATGCGCTTGTTGATCAAAGCCAAAGGGAAGTGTACTACCGACCATATCTCTATGGCTGGTCCTTGGTTGACTTACCGCGGTCACCTAGAGAATATCTCTGGTAACTGCTATATCGGTGCGGTAAACTTCTTCAATGAAGAAACCAACAATGTAGCTAACTACGCTGAAGGCGCAGAAGCTAACTACATGGCCGTTCCCGATTCAGCCAAAACTTATCAGAAAAAAGGTATCGGCACCATCGTTTTCGGTGAAGATAACCTAGGTGAAGGTTCTTCTCGTGAGCATGCGGCTATGGAGCCCCGTTTCTTGGGCGTTAAGGCCGTTGTGGTAAAATCTTTTGCCCGTATCCACGAAACTAACCTGAAGAAGCAAGGGATGTTGGCCCTCACTTTTGTGAATCCTGCCGACTATGACTTGGTTCGCCAAGATGACCTCGTGAGCATCACTAACTTTGAGACTTTTGCTCCCGGCAAAACCCTCAATATCGAGCTCAAGCATGCAGATGGTACCGTTGATAACATCGAGGTACAACATTCTTACAATGCACAGCAAATCGAATGGGTGAAGGCTGGTTCTGCCCTCAATAAAATCCGTGAAGAAATTGCTAATGCCTAGGCATTAAGTCAGTTTTAGGAACATAAAAAAGCAACTGCTCCTCTTGAGGGGTAGTTGCTTTTTGTTTTTTTTGGGGCCCGCGGCCAGCAAGCTGGCCGCCGCTATGCTTCGGGGCTCGCAGGTCTGCTCGGCCCTGCGGGCTCCACTTCGTTTCGCCCTGGGTCTGGCCTTCGGCCACCCGCTCCGCAGCGCTGGGCCGAGGGGCGGCTTCGCTCTGGGCAAAGCAAGAGAAGATTAAGGGAATTTTAAAAAAGCTAGGGCCATCATTTTAGGGAAAAAACAAAGGGAAAAGTTATATTTGCGATTCGTATTATCATAAGACCTGATTGATGAAAAACCTTGAACAGTTAAAATCCTCTATGCAAGAGGTCATCGAGCGCTTAGAAGCAGAGCGGAAACGACAATTAGCAGCCTTTAAGCTCATTCAAAAGCTCCTTGTTATTCCTATTATATTATTTGTTGCTGCCGCAGCAAGTATGCTCATTATTCCTCAGTTTTGGTATTTGGCCATTGCCCTAATGGTAGGGGCCTCGGCACTCTTGGGCTGGATGTATGTCCAACAACTCCAAAAACCCAAACAGCTGTATAGAGAACAGTTCAAATCACAGTTCTTTAAAGAAATGGTGGCCAATTTCTACCCTAGCATGCACTATCAGCCCAATAACTATGTGCCCAAGGTAGATTTCTACAAAAGCCACCTTTTTCATGGCAAAGCCAATGAAGGCTACACTGGAGAAGACTATTTTTCTGGGGTAGTAGCAGGCATGAATATGCGCTTTTCAGAGGTAAATGCTCAGCAGCTAGTGGGCAAAAATGAAGTAACCCTCTTTAATGGGATCTTCATGGTCTTAGATATTCAAACCCAACTAAAAGGGGCCACTTTTATCGTTCCAGATAACTACGAACAGTGGTTGGGCCAACTAGCCGTTAAAATTCAGGACCAACTGGATGTACTCCGAGAGGGCGATTTGCTGCATCTTGACAATGCCCCCGATTTTGAGAATAAGTTTGCTATCTATTCTACCAATACTCCAGAAGCCAAGATGATTCTTACTCAAGAACTCATCGATTCAGTGCTTTGGATCCGAGAAACCTTTGAAAGCCAAATTTCTTTGGCCTTCCAAGATCAACAACTCTATATTGCTATCCCCTTGGGCCATGAACGCCTCTTTGAGCCAGAACTAAACAAAAGCCTTACCGCCGATAATGAAATGCTGCAACGCATCTTTGCCGAGCTCAAAAGCTGCTTTGACCTAATTCATAAGCTGCCCCTAGACCAACTCCGAAAAACAAAGAATTAAGGGCTTGCCCTTAAAATAAGGCCTCGGCCTAACTACTTGTCCCACATGGTACGTTAAACCTATGTGGGACAATTTTTGTTGAATCCCTAGCCAAAGGCTATCAGCTGTTCGTTTTCTATTAGCCACTTCTTTCTATAATATGGCTATAGCCAATAAATGGCTAAACTTGTCAGTCTGGTCACTAAAAAAAGAAAACTTTTTCCCTAGCTTGACCTTAAACGCTCTAACTATTATCTATGAAGCAGCTTTTCTTATCATCGCTTTTTCTCCTCGCCAATTTGTCTATGCTCTGGGCTACTCATAACCGTGCAGGAGAAATTACTTACCGCCAAACTGGTCCACTCAGTATCGAGGCCACTATTGTTACCTATACAAAGATTAGTGGACAATCTGTTCATGCCGACCGCACTGAGCTCGACCTGAGTTGGGGCGATGGGACCTCCTCTACGGTGTCCAGAGATTATTTTGTTATGCTACACCAAGATATTCGTATGAATGTCTACACCGCTACGCATAGCTACCCCGGCCCCAACCCTGGCGGCCAACCTTATGTGATGGGCATGCAAGACCCTAACCGAAATGCCGATATTCTTAATGTAAATAATGGGAACTCGGTCAATGTAGCCTTCTATGTGCAAACAGAGGTTTTCCTTTTTCCCACTTCTATTTATGGCAATAACAACTCGCCCATCTTACTCGAACCCCCAATCGATTTTGGGGTGGTGGGCCAAGTATTTCAACATACGCCCAATGGCTATGACCCGGATGGAGATAGTGTGGCCTACGAATTAGTGACCTGCCTTAGCGATCTGAATAATCCAGTTCCCGGCTTTTTACCCGTAAACGCTATTGGCCCAGGCGCTAATAATACTTATACCTTTGACCAACAAACAGGGCTCTTTACTTGGAATACCCCGCAGGTGGCTGGAGAGTACAATATCGCTATCCTCGTCAAGTCTTACCGAAATGGAGCCTACCTAGGCGGAATTATCCGAGATATCCAAATCGAAATTAGAAATGCCCAAAATACCCCCCCCGAACTACAAGTACCCGAGGAAATTTGTGTGGAGGCTGGCGAACTCATCGATTTTGATGCCATCGCCCTAGATAGCGATATCCCCGTTCAACCCATTACGCTTACGGCTACAGGTGGCCCTCTAGAATTGACCAATGGGGCCGCTACCTTTAGTAATACTACTGGTTTTACACCCGTTTCTAGCCGCTTCCGCTGGCAAACCAACTGCGACCACATCCAACAGCAGGCTTGGCAGGTGGTATTTAAAGCTAGAGATTCTTTGATGACCAATAATGGCCTAGATGCTTCTTTGGCCACCTTTAAGGTGCTGCGCATTAAGGTGGTGGCCCCTGCGGTCCAAAACTTACAGTCTACGGTTAGTCCCGGCCAAGTGGACCTTAGCTGGGATGCCCCCTATCTTTGCGAGAGTTCTGCAGGCTTTTTGGGCTTTTCGGTCTGGCGAAAATCTAGCTGCGATAATACCGAACTAGATTCTTGTACCGTTGGATTGCCCGGCCTGGGCTATACCCAAATTAACTTTGGGGCCTTAGTCACTACGGTTGGCGCTTCAGGAAACTATGAGTTTGTCGACCCCAATGTGCAGTCTGGCGGGATTTATAGTTATCGGGTTTTGCCCGAATTTGCGACCCCCGTTCCTGGAACCAATAACTTTTTAGGACCTGTCTCTGGCCGTAGCTCTGCCGAGCTTTGTGTGCAAATGGCCCAAGACCTTCCCCTAATGACAAATGCAGATGTAGAAAGTACCGATTTGGCCAATGGCGATATCTTGGTCCGTTGGGCCAAACCTAGAGCCACCGAACTAGATACTAACTTTACGGTGCCGCCTTATCGCTACGAGCTCTTCCGCTCAGAAGGACAAAATGGCGCTAATTTTCTCTCTACACCCATCTTTAGCTCCACTAACTTTAATAGCTACTCGGCCCTAGCCGATACCCTTAGCTTTTTGGATACAGGACTGAATACTGAGGAAAATGCCTACTCTTATCGGGTCGCTTTTTATGCCAATGGGGATACAGTTGGCGCCACTAGTCTGGCCTCTTCTATCTATCTAACGGTCAATGCTACTGACCAAACCAATGAGCTGGTCTGGACCGAAAATGTGCCTTGGACCAACACCCAATATGTCGTTTTCTTAGAAACCCCCACAGGCAGCAATAGCTACACGGTTCTCGATACCGTGAGCAGCCCCACTTATGTGCATGAAGAGCTAGAAAATGGAGAAACCTACTGCTATTATGTAGAAAGTATCGGTAGCTACGGTATTCCCGATGTCTTTTCGCCTTTGCTCAATAAATCGCAGCGGGCCTGTGGCTCTCCGCTAGATACCTTGGCCCCTTGCCCCCCTATTGCGGTGGCGGCGCTTTCTGGTTGCGAGGCTTTTGATGATGATTCTGATAAGGAAAATCGCGGACTTTGCGAGGGCTTTATCCGAGAACAAACCGATATGGCCAATACGATTAGCTGGCAGCGACCTACAGATAGTTGCGGGCTCGATATTGCTGCTTATCGCCTCTATTTTGCGCCCTATTGTGATAGCACGGCCTATGAATTGGTGGCCGAAATTACGGATCTTAGCGATACCTTCTTTATCCACCAACCTGCCAATTACAATTTAGCGGGCTGCTATTATGTAACTACTGTAGATTCTGTAGAGGCCAATGGGGGTGGCAATGAGAGTGTGCCCAGTACAGTGGTCCAAAGCGATAACTGTCCCTTCTATGAGCTGCCCAATGTCTTTACGCCCAATAATGACAACGCCAACGACTTCTTTGGTCCTTGTTTGCCTAGTCGCTATATCGAGGCCGTAGATTTCCGGGTCTTTAACCGCTGGGGCCAGGAGGTTTTCCGCACAGAAGATCCCGCCATCAATTGGGATGGAAAGGATCAGCAGACGGGCCAAGACCTAGCCGAAGATGTGTATTATTATACTTGCAAATTGCAAATCAATTGTATGGATTGCGATAAGGTGGCCCCACTTAAGGGCGTAATTCACCTGATCCGCAATGCCCGATAGCCTAAGAGCATTTACTTAGCTTTTTATAGCCCTAGCGAAAGTTAGGGCTATTTTTTTGTCTTTTTTTTGGGGCCTGCCGCCTTTGGCGGCCGGGCCCTTGCAGGGCTCGCAGGTCTGCTCGGCCCTGCGGGCTTCGCCCTGGGTCTGCCGCTGCGCGGCCCCCTTTCAGCCCCCTAGGCCGTTTGGCCTTCGGCCAGCCCTAGGGCCAAGGCCCTAGGCTATCGAAAAAATCGCCATCCCCTCATTCGAGGGGATTTTCTGTTCCACTAGGCTCCATCAGCAAAGAAGGGCTAAAATGTTTATTTATGGAGGGTTTCAACCTACAGGCCCATATAGCAGGCCCCTAGGGCCGCAGGCCTAGCGATGTGCAGCAGTGGCCGAAGGCCAGACCCAGCCGCCTTTGGCGGCGCAGGGCCGAGCAGACCTGCGAGCTGCGAAACGTAGCGCCGCAAGGCGAAGCCGCAGCGGAGGCCCCAAAAACAAAAAAAGCCCCAGCAAAAGCTGAGGCTGCTATAATAGATTTAGAATAAATTCTTAATCAGGACTAAGAAAGCGATGATCACCACTAGGCCAAAAAGCCAAAGGAAAAAGTGGTTTCTTCGGCCTTTGTGGGCGGCTTCCACCTCGATGGGCGAAAACTGCTCTCCGGTCCAGAACTGGGCCAGCAACCATTTGTAGCGGTTGGCCAAGAGCAGACAGGCGGGCAAAAGCAAGAGCGTAACCACCGTGGCCACCAACAAACCAAAGGCCACCGAAATAGCCATCGGAATGAGGAACTGCGCTTGGAAACTAGTTTCTAGCATCAGTGGGCCGAGGCCCAAAACCGTCGTTAGGGTGGTCAGTACAATCGCCCGGAAGCGAGAGCGGCCCGCTTCAAAGGCGGCCTGCATAGGTTCTAAGCCCTCTTTGATAAAGCCATTGTAGGCCGAAACGAGGACTAGGGCATCATTGACCATAATTCCGATCAGGGCGATAATTCCGAGCACCGAGAAAAAGCTAATTGGCGCATCCAAAAACCAGTGTCCCCAAACCACACCAATTAGTCCAAAGGGAATCATGGCAAAGACAATCACCGCTTGGCCGATAGAGTTGAAGGTAAGGGCCACGATGATAAACATCAGGATGAGGATAATGGGCAAGACCTGTTGGATAGAGTTGGCGCTCTTCATTTGCTCCTTATTTTGGCCTTCAAAAGAGAACTCTACAGAGGGGAACTGTGCCTCTAGGCGGGGGGCAATTTCCTCCTTAATTTCTGTCGTGATATCAGAAACCGAGACCTTTTTATTGGCAATATCGGCTTCTACCTTCACCTCTCTTTTTCCGTCGAGGTGCTTAATACTCACCACCCCGCGTTCTACCTTAAAGTTGGCAATTTCGGAGAGGGGGAATTCGCGGCCATCGGCAAAGCGGATGCGCATATTCTCTAGCTGACCGATATTAGAGCGGTCTTCTGTTTTGTAGCGCACCCAAACGCGGACCTCATCTCGGCCTCTTTGTAGGCGTTGGGCTTCGGCACCAAAGAAACCGCCACGGACCTGGGCCAGCACCTCTTGTAGATTAAGGCCTAGTTGGCGGCCTTTATCATTGAGAGAAACATTGATTTCTCGGAGGCCGGGCTGGTTGTCATCCAAAACATCCTTGAGCCCCTCGATAGCGTCAAGCTCCTTTTTGAGGGCCTCTACGGCTAGGTCCAGGTCCTTAAGATTATCGCCTAAAACCGCCACCGAAACGGGCTTACCAAAGACCGAACTACTTCCATAAGAGAGGCTTTCGGGCCCCATGAGTTGCCCTACTTTTTTGCGGATGGCATCTTGAATCTCGAGGACGGGGGTAGCGCGTTGCTCGCCATCCATCAGCGTAATGGCCAGTTTACCATTATAGCTAGCGGGACCTAGACTGCGTTCAATTTTCTCAATAATATCTTTGCCATCTTCTCTTTGGGCCTTATAATCTTCATTGACCTCCCAGGCTTTTTTCTCGATATAAGTAAGGAGTTCATTGGTCGTTTGTTCTCGAGTTCCCGCAGGCATGGTCAGCGTCACATCTACATTATCGCGCTCAATGAATGGGAAAAAGGTGGTTTTGACCAAGCCCCCACGGACCGCCGCAATAGATAGAATCATCAGGCCAAGCAAAACGGCCACGGGCAAACTTCTTTGTAGGCCCGTTAGGCAAAGCCGAAGAACAGGAGAGAAAAGACGGTCTCTCATCCAGCCCATCAGGGCATCCATACCCCCAATTAGGCGGTCAAAAAACTGCTCGAAAAGCGTCTTTTTGGCCTCTCTGGCCATGGCTCTAGAGTGCGCCAAGTGTCCTGGTAAAATGAGCATGCCCTCCACCAAAGAAAAGATGAGCGTCATGATCACCACAAAGGCCATATTGCCAAAGATATCTCCAATTCGGCCCTCAATAAAGAAGAACATAGAGAAGGCAACCACCGTCGTTAGAATGGCAGAAATTACAGCGGGCAAAACCTCCATGGTCCCTTCTAAGGCCGCTTGGTTTCGGTCCATCCCTTGCTCATATTTGGCATAAATATTTTCGCCAATTACAATTCCATCATCTACCAGAATACCAATCACGAGAATCATCCCAAAGAGCGAGACGACGTTAATGGTCAAATCGGCAGAGCTACCAATAATAAACATACCGGCAAAGGAAATGGGAATAGCCGCAGCCACCCAAAAGGCAATACTCCAGTGCAAAAAGAAGCCTAGGGCCAAAAGGACCAAAATGAAGCCGATCACCCCATTTTCTACCAAGAGGTCAATCCGTTGCTGCAAGGTCACCGAGCCATCTCGGATCGTCGTGGCTCGAATAGGGCCTGCTTGTTGGTTGTATTCATCGACATAATTGCGCATGTAGTCGGCAATAGTCAAAAGGTCCTCTTCATCGGTGTTTTGAATGGTGATCACCACCGATGTCTCCCCATTCATAAAGCTGCGCTCGGGGTCATCGGCCCATTTATCCTCAATATCGGCCAACTGATAAAGGTAAATAATCCCTCCATCGGCTGTATTTCGGACCGGAATATTCTTCAGCTCTTCAGCATAATAGCCTTTGTTTCGGGCCCGCACCAAAAGCTCTTCTTCTTGGCCCTTAATGCTTCCCCCAGTAATCTCTAGGTTGCTGGCTTGTACTGCTGCGGCCGCCTGCTGAAAGCTAATGCCGTAACGAATGAGGTCCTCTTCTCGAAAAGCCACTTCAATTTCTTCTTCTGGAAAGCCAGAAAGAGTCACTTTAGACATAATTGGGGTGGCTCTGAGCTCATCCTCAATCTGCCGAGCTTCCATTTTCAGGGTTTTCAGGGGCACATTCCCACTCAGCGCAAAGCTAAAGGTAAAGTTTTTATTCTCTTCCTTATATATGCGCAAAGATTCCATACCGGCCGGAAAAGAGCTAATCTGATTCACGGCATTTTCCACATCCTGTTTCACCAGATCAATATCAAAGCTACTATTGATTTCAACGGTAACGGAGGCGGCATTTTCAGAAGAGACCGAATTGACCTGTTCAATACCTGTCAAGCCTTTGAGGTTCTCCTCAATTTTTAATACAATCCCTTGCTCAATTTCTTCGGGAGAGGCCCCGGGCAAAACGGCTTGTATGTTAATAAATTTCTCGGGGGCAGGCGGAAAAAAGGTCGATTTCATATTCTTCAGGCCAAAAAAACCAAAGAGTAAAATCACGACCATCAGGATATTGCCCGCAATCGAGTTTTTAATAAAAAATGATACTATAGATTTCATAATGAGCTTATCGTTAGAATATGTTTTTGGGGCTGCCCTGGCCTTTGGCCAGGTCGGGCTGTGCATGGGCTCGCTATTCGCTCGGCCCATCGCTTTTTTCGCTTTGCTCAAAAAGCTCGGTCTGGCCTTCGGCCACCCATTACCATCCCTCAGCCGTAGGCCCTTCGGGCCTGAGGCGGCTGCGCCGCCTTATTGGGCCAATTCTACTTTCATGCCTTCATAGGCTGCCGGAAAAGGCTCGGCCAATAGCGCTTGGCCATCTTCTAAGCCTCTAACAAGGGCCGTTTGCTCCGAGATTTTTACCGTCTGAACAGCAGCCAAGGCTAAGCTTTTTTCTTTACCGCCTTGAATAACAAAAACGGCCGTATCTCCACGCAAAAGCTTACGGGGAATCTCGACCACATTGGCTAGGCGGCTGGCGGCCACCTCTCCAGTCAAAAACATATTTTCTTTGAGTTTTGGACCAGCCACTCGGATAAAGATTTTTACGGTTTGGCTGCTCGCATCAATGGTACTAGAAATTCGGCTGATGCTGCCATTCCATTGCCCAGCAATATCTTCCGATTGCAATTGGACCTTATCGCCCAAGTTAATGTACTTCAGATCGACCAAAGGAACAGAAGCCTGCAACTCATAGGCATTGATGTTCATCAAGCTACCAATCTTTTGGCCTGCCCGAATCAAAGAACCCGTATTGATCAGGGCCTCTGTGAGCTCCCCAGAAAAAGGCGCCCGCAATTCATATTTACTCAATCGCTCTTCGGCACTCTTAATACTATAATATTGATTATAGATGTTCTTTAGGGCCAAAAAGTCTTTCTCCCGCTCCGATTTAGGCTCGGGCAAATCGGCAATAGAACTTTTGGGGTTGAGCTGGCTGCGATAGCTCTCCCATTGCTCCAAACTCTCCGGAAAATCAATCTTGATATCGGGCAACATACTGGTAATCGTACTCAATAGCTGAGCACGCTGGGCACTCAAGTTGAGCTCGGCCTCCTTTTGGTCCACCTTAATGAGCAGTTCGCCCTTGGCAAAGCGAGTCCCTACTCTAAAGGGCTTGGAGCTAGCTAGTAAACGACCGCCCACCTCAGAAAAAAGCTCGGTCTTTTCAAAGGGAATAAGGCGACCGTACAACTGTACCTCGGTCTGTATCTCTTGGTTCTCTACCGGAATGGCCTGAACCTTTTTCAAAATAGCGGCTGTCTCAGCCTTTTTTGGCGTTTCTGCACGCTTAGATAGTCCTCCTGCCATAATGAAGGAAAGAACTAAGATAAGCACTGCTACTGCAGCAATAATAATTTGGCGAAGCATATAAAGGGTGTTTCAAACATCATTTTGGTTATCAATAGCGCAAAGCTAACAGTTTTCGCTTTTTTTTTGTTGTGCATACATCCATTTGCAAAACTTTATGATTTCTTAAGTTTTAGCCCTTTTAAATTGATAGACAGCAAGTTGTGGCCTTTAACTAAGGTTTTAGGCCGCTAAAAAATAGATGAGTCCCTTTATTTTATAGATGTTTGATACAAATGCTAGCTAGGCACAATGGTTAGTCAATTTTAATTAGTTAAATTAACACCCTAATTCTATTCGATAATAGCTGAACGAGAAATGGCCGCTAGACTTCTATCTAGCGGCCATTTCTCTCTTAATCTTGCCCTCGTTCTTCTTCTATTTTCTGAATGATAACCCGCAGCTCGGTATCATTGAGCATATTGTCTTTTCCTTCTTCGGTACCCGAAAAAATATAGTAGGAGTAGAGTTTTTTCCGTCCTTCTTTTTCAAATTCCTTAAAAAAGGGCTGATAGACCTCGCTGTACAGTTCTTTTTCCTCTTCTTGCAAGAGGCTGCCCTCTGATAAGAGGATATCCCAGGCCGTCTCGGTTAATACTGCCAATTGCTCAAAATGATTTTTTGCACAGATGTTAATTTCATCATTGCTCAATAGGACTGCTCGACTAAGCGGCATCATAAATTCTAAGGAGTTGGGGTTAAAATCTTCTCCCTCCGATAGAGGAGGAAGTGTGATATTCATTTGCGGAGCTCGTTTTTCTTCTTTGGCCTTTAGCAGTTCTTGGCAATCTTTTTCCCAACTCTTACCAAAAAGGTATTGCTCTAAAAAACTGATGGCCACATCGGCCTTGCTGTTTTCTGGGTCCAAAAAAAGACCGAAGGTCATGGCCATAAGGGCTGCATCCATATGGGCCAACTTATTTTCTACTATACCCAATAAAACAAAATCGCGGCCGACCGCATCGCCGCTTAGGCAGATCTTTTTCAGCCATTTTTGACTTTCTTCAAACTGATCTGCTCTTAGCTCAAGAAAAGCGTAGTTGCGCAAAAAAATGACCCGTTCGCCATGCTTTTTAATGGCTTTTTTGGTCAGCTTGCGTAGCTTTTTATACTCTTTCTGCACCAAATAGTTATTGGATATACGCTGAAAGGCATAGTTATAAAGCCGGTCGCTACTCTTTAGTACCTTAAAGGCATACTTATTCGATTGATCGAGCTCATTTTTCAGGTTATAACTAAAGGACAATTCGCTGTAAAATAGGTCTTTGTTTTCTTTGCTACAAAACTTTAGCCCTTCTAGGTAGAGCTCAATAGCTTTGTCATAATTCCCCGCATCATGTCGCTCTAGCCCTTTCTCATAAAGGTCTCGGACTTTATCGGAAGAAAATTCAATTTGGGCAAAAATAGGGAGGCTCCATCCAAGGAAGAGGAGCGCAATAAATGTTCTCATGTTTTTAGTTTTTAATGTTCTCAATACTTCTTTAATACTCCTCTAGATGTTAAGATACATTTTTTTGGTGTTTTTGGGGCCTCCGCCTCGCTTCGCTCGTCGGCGCTACGTTCGGCAGCTCGCTGCTCGCTCGGCCCTGCGCGGGCAATGCCCGCTTGGTCTGCGGCTTTGCCGCACTGCCTACCATCGCTAGGCCAGTCGCTTCGCTCCTTTGCGGCGGCTTTGCCGCCTGCTGTTCATCGCCTAGGGGCTTGTCCCTAGGCGGTAAAAAGGGGCGCATACAATATTTTAATATTAGTCACTCAACTTTTTCTTGGGCGTTTTGAAAAAAGGGGGGAAGAAAGCGTCTTTTAGCGGTTGGGCAGTTTTGGGCCCATGGGCTGAAGCCCATGGTTGCGGGGCTATGCAAAGAGCGGGCTAAAGCCCTTGTTTGCTGGAAAATGGAAAAAATTTAGCTCCAAGAAAAAAAACTTTCAAATAGCGGCTTTCAATTAGCAATGGGGTTAAAAACAATAGAATTTTTTCTTCGGTGAAAAAACTGCGGTGGTCTGTAGGTTGAAACCTACAGCCAGGCAACAAAAAGGCATTTCATTTTAAATGGAGGTTTAAAAACCACCATAAAAAAACAGGGATGAAAATTTTTTTTGGGAAAAAACTGGCCGAATGGCGATGAATAATTTCTATTCCATTTTTTTATGGGTCGATGGTTTTAAACTAGATCGCTATAGCATATTATATTGACCCTAGGGCCAAGGCCCTAGGCTAAAATAGAGTCACCCCCTCCTTCGAGGGGGCTTTTTTGTGGGATCGCCAATCACTGTTTCAAATAACGGCTTTCAATTAGGCTCAAGCCTAAAAACAACAAAATAAAAAGAGGCCCTCTTTAGAGGGCTGATAAAAAAACTTAGCCTGGGGGCTTGTCCCTAGGCGATGAATGGATTTTTTCCTCGACGAAAAAACTAATGGATCCAAAACCACTAAGAAAAAAACAACCACCAAACCACAACCGCAAAGAAAAATCCCCTCGAATGAGGGGATGATAATTGGTCCCTATGAAATTTATGGGGCAGAAATAATGGCAATTGTTTTTATTCCTGAATTTTTTTGTGGAGTTATTTTACGGCCATGGGCTAAAGCCCTTGTTTGCAGGGAAATGAGAAAGGATTAGCTCTAAGAAAAAAAACAGCAAAACCGCCGAAGAAAAAAGCTCCAAGAAAAAAAATAGATGAGCGGCCTAGCGATGCGAAAGGGGGCGGCGAAGCCGCAGACCAAGGCCGTTAGGCCGCAGGGCCGAGCAGACCTGCGAGCCCTGAAGCGTAGCGCCCGCCGCAGGCGGGAGGCCCAAAAAAATAAAATAACAAAAAGGGATACTATATATAAGGTATAAAAAAGAGAGAGGCCCTAAAAAATTGGGGGGCAGAGAAAAAGCGGCTGAAAATAAAAGGCATCTGTTTATTGGGGCAAAAGGAGATGAAAAAAAACAGTGTTTTTCTAAGAAAACTTTATATTTTAGGGTTTCTCCATTGGACAACCATTGAATTGAACTAAATGACTTTTCAAGAAGCCCTCAACAACCTTTTTAGCTTTGACAGCTCTAGTCAAGGCCTAGCCTTTGGCTTTATTTTATTGCTCAGCTTTTTGTTGGGCCTATTCTTTTGGTGGCTGATTGTGCAGCGACCGCAGAGAAAGCGTTATGAACGCAAATTGGCGCAATTGAATGAAGAATTGCTCAAGCAGCGCAAAGAACAGGAAGAAGCAGAAGACAAGCTACAGGTTTTGTCTGCCGAATTGCGTCAGTTGCAAGTAGAAGAGCGCAAAAGAGAGAAAGCGCTGGCGATACAGACAAAAATGGCGCAGGATTTAAGTGCGCAAGAAAAATCGTTGAAGCAAGCCAAGGCGGCTGCAGAACAGGCCAAAAAAGCGGCCGAACAAGAATTGGCCGAGTTAAAACAGCTCTATAAACATGCGCAGCGCGAAAGTTTGGGGGCCAAAGAAGCCGAAGCATTGGCGGAAGAGATTCAGGCCAAGGCGCAAAAAGAAATTGATAGCTCAAAAGCCTTGATGAAACAGATTGAGGAAGAAAGAGAAGCACTTTTGCGCCAGTATGAAGAGCAAAAATCGGCCTTGCATTGGGCGGAAGAAGAGTTGGAAATGCGCAAAAGCGAAATTGAAGACTTGCAAACGGAATTGGGTCAGGCTTTGAATGAATTGGCGGCTCAGGCCGAGCAGCCCAATATTTTGGCAGAAGAAAACGAACAGCTCAAAGAAGCTTTTGAGGAATTGGAGAGCCAGCTCAAGCAATTGGACCAATTTCAGGAAGAAACTTTGCCCGAAGACCCCGAATTGGACCAAAGAATTGAGGAGCTGCTTGAATTTGCCCAAAGCGCCATGGCCGAAGCGCATTTCTATGAAGAAATTCCAGAAGCTGATTTAGTAGAAGATGAAGAACTACTGAATGAAAAACTGGCTAAAATTTCATTGGACAAAGCAGAAGAGGAAGCTGAATTTGCAGAAGAATTGGAGGCCGAAGAAGCGGTAGCCCTAGAAGAAGCTTTGGCTCAGGCCGAAAGCAGCATGCAACTAGCTGGATTTTTTGAGGCCTTTGATGAAGCTGTCATTTTAGAAGCCGAAAATAGCGAAACGCTTTCGGAAGAAGAACAAATGCAAGCGGCTTTAGAATTGGCAGCGGCCAATATGGAAATAGAACAGGAAGAAACTGATTTTATTGAAGATATGGCCAAATTGGAAGAACAATTGGCCCAGGTTCCGGAAGAAGAGCCTCAAACAAGAGCATTAGCAGAGAATATCGAAATTTCTGAAGAAGAAGCGGCGCAGATGGAAGCCGCCCTTAGTCGAGCCAGCGAAAGCATGCAGGCCGAAGGATTTTTTGCGCCCATGCAAGAAGCGGTAATTTTAGGCGAAGAAGAATTATCTATAGAAGAAAAAGCCGAAGAAGCTTTATTGATGGCCCAAGATAATGCCGCCTTAGAACAAGCCGAAGAAGAAGTGGTAGAAGATATGGCCAAGTTGGAAGAACAGCTGGCACTTTTGCCCGAAGAAGAACCCGCCGCCAGAGGTTTGGCCCCAAAAGAAGAAGAAATTTTGGTGGATGAAGGCCAAGCACTAGAAATGCAATCGGCTTTGCAATTGGCCGAAAAAGCCTTGAATCAAGAAGGTTTTTACGGCAGCATTCCAGAAGATGAACTTTTGGGAGAAGAACAAAAAGATGATTTATCTAAAATAGAAGGTATGAGTCCCGCTTGGCAGGCCAAATTGGAAAAAGCGGGAGTACATAGCTATCAGGAAATAGTACATTTGAGTTATCAGGCGGTGGCTCAGGAGCTCAACATTCCGCAAGACTTGTTGGACCAATGGGCGGCAAGTGCAAAAAAGTTACTCGCCTAATAAACGCCTTTAATTGTACGAATTTCTAGTACTCTACAGACTATCATGAACGAACGTCCAGTTATTTTACTCAACTTTGCCAATCAGCAAGATGCGCATTTGGATCTACTCAAAGAAGAGAGTAGCCGCCTCAATGATATCTTGAGCATCGCTCATGATCAGGGCAGCATAGAACTCTATAGAGAGGAGAGCGTTAATGTGGATCAGTTGATCAAGGCCCTCAATCGTTTTAAGGAGCGCATTATTGTTTTTCATTATGCGGGCCATGCCGATGGCAACAGCCTACATTTTGATGGAGATACTGCCGAAGCGGTGGGCTTGGCCGAGTTGTTGGGCCAATTGCCCAATCTTAAATTTGTATTTCTCAATGGCTGCTCTACGCAAGCCCAGGTAGATTATTTGTTGGAAAAAGGGGTGAAGGCCGTGATTGCTACTTCTGTGGCCATTGCAGACGATAAAGCTTTGCTTTTTTCCGAAACCTTTTATCGCGCCCTAGCCAATCGATCGACTATCGATTCGGCTTTTCAATTTGCTGTAGGCGCTTTGCGCACCCATTTTGGCAATAGTTTTACGGCCCGAATATTTATTCAGGGCGAGGAATTTGACCGTTCTGCGGCTATGCCTTGGGGTTTATTCTTAAATAAAGAAGCCAGAGCTGTTTTAGATTGGAGTTTGCCTACTTCTGTAACGCAAATCGACAATATCAAGCCGCCAGTTAATCCAGACTATACCGTAAATAGCTATATGCTGGATGTTTTTGATGAGATGTGTCATTATGACCCTAAGCTTAAACCTTTGGCGGAAGATTCTTTTAGTGGCGAATTGGATGAGCGTTTGGCCTTGGCCCTAATCATCGAGCATTTTCCTTGGCCCATTGGGGTACAAGTGCGTTTGTTGCTCTCTAAAGAATCGGCCATAGATGAATTATCGATGGAGCGCTTAGAGCAGTTGCTGAGCACTTATGTCTATACCACCCAATTTCTCTATTACATTGCGCTCTCTCAGCTTTGGGACGAAAAAAGGAAGAGCAACATCAGTGTGCGGCCTTATCTCATGGACCTTTTGCATCATGATGCCCGAACTTATCAGCACTTTGATTATCTCAAGCATTTTATCTCTATTGTGCAGCTGTTGCAAAAAGAAAATAAAGCCCTTTTTGTAGAGGAATTTGCAGAGATGCAACAAGCTTTTGAAGATAAAAATGAGTTTTATGATGCCTACCTCTATTTAGAGTCGCTACGAGCGAAAATTCGTCAGCAAACGCCCGAGCAATTGGCGGCAGAACTGCCGCAGCTTTGTGCCGATGGCGAATACTTTTTGTCGGCTATTTTGATTAAATCGGCATTTTTGGTCAATTATGATTTACTGACCATCCGAGATATTCGAGTCATTAGCTATCGCTATCAAGATCCTAAGTTTGACCACTATATCGCTCGCCTCAATGCCAAAGTAAATGATTTGGCCGTGAGCAAGGCCCTACAAGCTCGCTCCTATAAGGATTACGCCAATAATGCTTCGGTCATTTTGAGCCGAAATATGCAAGATCCTAAAGATTTTCTCAATCTTTCTCCCTTTATCATTGATAAAAATGCTTTTGGCGAAGGGATGACAGAAGATCGAGCCACAGAACAGCAGCTGTTTACCTACGCCTACCGAGAAGGAGAAGAGTTTCGCTATTTTAGTACCGTCTACTCCATTTATCGGGTGCATGAACGGCCCAAAGACCAACTCACGACCGCCAGCGAACAGCCCAGAGCGGCTAGAGGCGGCCGAGATCGCCGAAGAAGATCTTCCAGAAACCGAAGAAGAAACGAAGAGGAACCACAAAGCCCATTGGATATCCTCAAAGAATTGTTCTCTCTCTTTGAAGAAGACCTGAGCCGATAACCCCAAACCTAATTCCATTCATCGCCCACGCAGTTTTCTAAATATAGATGTAGCCCTATGGTGAAGCAGATAAAAAGTCCGTTTAAATTTCTAGATGCCTACGATCAATCTGATCGAGATATCTTCTTTGGCCGTGAACAAGAAACGCAAGAGCTCTATGACCGCCTCTTTGAAACCAATGTGGTCCTCTTATATGGAGCTTCTGGAACTGGAAAAACCAGCCTGATTAACTGTGGTCTAGGAAATGAATTTAGAGCCAGCGATTGGTTCCCCATTTTTATCCGACGCCGTGATAATATTATGCAGTCGATTAAACAAGAATTACATCGACATGCCGTAAGAAAATTACCCGAAGAAAGCAATTCTATCCACCTTTTGCATTCTTTGTACCTCGATTATTATAAACCCATCTACCTGATCTTTGATCAGTTTGAAGAGATTTTTATTCTGGGCAGCCGCCAAGAACAAGAGGATTTCTTCGAGTTATTGTATCAAATTGAAGAGCGGGATCTCAATGTGAAGATCATTATCTCGATGCGGGAGGAGTATATCGCTCAACTCTCCGAATTTGAGAATATTTATCCCAGCCTTTGGGATAACCGCCTGCGCATTGAACGCATGAGCCTCAAAAATTTGCAGGGAGTTATTCTCAATACCCTCAAAGCCTTTAAAATTGAGGTGAAAAATGAAGAGGAGTTGGTCAATAAAATCGTCGAAAAGGTTCGAGGTAAAGATAAACAGGTCGATTTGGCCACCCTGCAAGTCTATTTGGACCGACTCTACCGCCTAGATGTTGAAAGAAGAGGAGAGGAGGATCGCCCGATCCGCTTTGATCTGGAGTTACTCGGAAAAAGCGGCAATCTCGAAAATGTGATGGCCTTTTTCCTTGAAGAACAATTGAGCGAACTAGAAAAAGAGCTGCAAAATGAAATGGGCGTCTCGGAAGAGGGCATCCCCATGGATATTCTCTTTACCATGGTCACAGATAATGGGACCAAACAGGCGGTGGAACTCGATAATGTCAAAAAAGAGTTGAAAAGAGCAAAGAACATTGACCCCAAGGTGGTCGATTTTTGCATCTCTCGTTTTAAAGAGATGCGCATTCTTCGCGAATTGAACGAATAAAATTCCCCCAATATGAAAGTAGAAATTGTACACGATAGCCTCGCCCTCATTATTTATGAGAAAACCTCCGCCGAAGTGAAAACCCGGATGAAGGCCCTCAGTATGCTCCAAAATCGCTTTTTCTACTATAAAATGAATGAAAATATGGTCCTCGGCCAAGCCGAGCTCTCTTTCATTCGCCCCTTTCTTGAAGAGCTAAATCTTCGGACCGAAGAACGAGCCTTTATTAGCAAAAGCCAAGCAATTCTAGACCGCCAAGAGCGCCAAAATAGGATGCGCAAAAATGCGATTATTCTAATGGGCGCCACCCTCATCATGACTCCCTTTGCTGTTTGGGGCTGGTATAATGCCTCTTTGGCCCAAACTGAAGCCGCTATGGCACACAAAAAAGCCGAAGAAGTAAAAAAAGAAAATGAGGTCTTTCGTAAAGCAATTACCAAAAGTGGCAACCTCAAAATTAAACCCCTGCCTCCCGAATCGGAAGGCGGCACCGCCCAACTCGAAATTGGCTACGCTAGCCTATTTATCGAGGGCCGAGTTAAAGACGAAAATGGCCAAGGCCTCTCTAATGCCCAAATTTTCTTTATGGGCGCCCAGGTCCGCAGCGACCCCAAAGGGTTTTTTAAATTCAATCTGGTCCTGCACCCCATAGACCTGACCAAGAAAAATATTGTCCTAGAAGTCAAACGAAAAGGCTATCTCCCCAAAGAACAAGCTATCAAAATTCAACCTAAATTGAAGTTAGATATCGCCCTAGAAAAAGTAGAATAATGATGTTTTGGGGCCTCCGCTGCGGCTTCGCCTTGCTGCGGTTATTCCCTTCGGTCATCGAACTGCGGACTAAAGTCCTTGTTGTCGTTTCGCAGCTCGCTATTCGCTCGGCCCTTCAGCCCTTCGGGCTTCGGTCTGGCCCTTCGGGCCACTGCTGCACATCGCTAGGCCTTCATCGGCATTGCTCGCCCCATTGTTAAAACGGCCTCCTTTAATGGCTTACCCAAAAAGAATATCTTGCTGTGAAATTTGAACTCTCTCATGATGCCCTTGCCAAAGTGATCTACGATCAGGCCTCTACGGCAGATAAAATGCGACTCAAAGTAGCTAACTTTATCAAAGGCCGCCATCAACACTTTAAAGACAATAGGAGTCTGCTCAGTAAAGAGGATTTAGAATACATTAAACGCTATTTGCCTCAACTAGATTTAGAAACAGAGGTCAAGCAGTTTATTCATAATAGCCAACTCGCTGCCGATAGAAAACAAAAGCTAAGAGCGGTCATTATAGTAGCCGTTGTTTTATTACTTTCTGGCAGTTCGGCTGTGGCCCTTTGGGGCTGGCATGAAGCCCAAGCGACACATGACAAACTACATAGAACACATGACAAACTTCGCCAAACTTTTGACAAACTCCGAAAGGCCCAAAAAGAAAAACTGGAACAGGAAGGCCTACTCAATATGAGCGAAGATGAAAAAAATGCCCTACTGCTCGAGCTACAGCGAACACAAGACTCTTTAAAAAAAGCCCTCAAAGCCAGTAACCAAGAGAAAAATGAACTGCGCTCTGAGGTAAAGAAAATAGAAGATGAGGCTAAAGCCTGGCGCAAAGAATTGGATGGCCTCAAAGGTGCTCCCATCCTTCGAAAACGCAAGAAATAATTTGCTACTACCATTATAAGCTAACAACTACCGTGAAATTTGAACTCTCGCATGATACCTTAGCCCGCGTAATTTATGATCGCAGTTCTACTGAAGATAAAATGCGGCTCAAAATCCTTGGATTTATCCGAGGACGACATCAGTATTATTTAGATAATAAAAATTTACTGACCAAAGAAGACCTGGCCTATATTCGTCCTTATTTGGCCAAATTAGAATTAAGCCCCGATGAAGATAACTTCATTAAACGGTCTCGACAAGCAGTTAAGCTACAATATTACTGGACCTTAGGCTCTACAATTTTTATTATTATTGTCTTAGGTGCTTTGTTTATTTGGGCCATGAGAGGCTGGGGCGCAGTAGAAAAAACAAGAGCCCATTTAGAGTTTTCTAATCAAGAAAAAAATAGAGCCCTAGATAGCCTACGGTCTGTACAAAGAAGAGTAGACTCTCTGGCCCAAAACCTAAAAGAAGGCGAAGGCCTGCTCCAAATTTCAGAAAAGGAAAAAGAAGACCTCATCAAACAGTTGGTGGCCTCTAGAGACTCTTTAGAACAAGCCTTAGAAACGGTAACCGAGGAAAATGTAAGCCTTAAAGCTAGAGCCCGAAGTCTAGAAGAAAAAAATAAACAAGACGGAAGTGATAAATTGCAAGAACAAATTGAAAAAAGAGAAAAAGAACTCAAAAATAGAGAGGTCTCTTTGGTCAAAAGCCAGTCTCGTATCCTTTCCTCTAAGGCACATTATGCTCTAGATAAAGATAAAAATCCAAAATTGGCCTTTCAGTTGGCGCGCGAAGCCTATGAAATGGACCCCACAAATACCGAAGCGACCACTGTGCTTAATCAAGTGGTCAATTCTAGAAATGATTATATTGGCCAAAGCAATAGCCCAAAACGAAGAGCCGACCAAATTATTCGGACCTATAAAGCCCGCTATGGCAAATTAACCGATGCCGCCAAAAAACGGGCCCTGGGAGGCAACTAAACTGCGTCTTGCAGGCCCGAAGGGCCGCAGGCCTAGCGATGTGGAGGGGTGGCCGTTAGGCCAGACCAAGCCAGCAAAGCTGGCGAAGGGCCGAGCGAATAGCGAGCCCCAGAACGTAGCGCCGACGAGCGTAGCGAGGCGGAGGCCCCAAAACAATAAATAAAAAATCTAAAATTCCTATGAGCCAAAAGTTCCATGCCCTTTTTATAGGTATCGATGCCTATAATCCTGCCGTGACCTCCCTAAATGGTTGCGTGAATGATGCCCTGTCTATGTTTAAGTATTTGTCTAGAAATCTGGACCGCAATAAATATCAATTTGAGCCCCAGCTTTTGTTGAGCCCCTCGGAAAGTAAAAAGGAGGGCATTGCTGCCGATTTGCAAAAATATCAATACGATTTTGCTCAGGTTAAGGCTCCAGATCGAAATATTATTTTGTCTAGCATCAAAAGCTATGTACAAAAAGTACAGCCAGGCGATACTTTTTTTCTTTTTTACGCAGGCCATGGTTCTACCGAAAAAGCACATCCTTATTTTGAGGAGTCTCCAGGGCAGTTGCAGACCTTAGTGGCGGCGGATTCTCGTTCTATTAAAGGTGGCAAAAAGGTGAAGGATGTCTTGGACAAGGAAATTCGCTTTTTGATTCGCCAAATTTGGGTGGCGGGCCAGGAGCAAGTTGATATTGTTTTTGTGCAAGATAGTTGCCATTCGGCGGGAGCGACTCGTAGCGATTTGGAAAAGAAAATGAAGGAGCTTTCTGGCGTAATGAGCGGGGAAGAGCCAGGGAATACGGCAGAAATGAGCTTTGAAGAAACGCCCGAGGCCCCCGAGCTTGCTACTGAAGATGGGGGCATGGACTTTTTGAGCGAACTTCAGGAAGAAGGGCCAGAGCCTACAGAAAATAGCGGCGAGGAATTGCTGGTCCAAGCTCGCATGCTCCCCGCCGAGCCCGAGCAATTGGGCCAATATCGCAAGGCGGAAGAAATGGATTTCTTTGATGAAGAGGCCCGTTCGGCCATGAAAGAAGCCGAAGAAACAGCCCGTACAAGCCGAAGCGCTGGCAGAGGAAGCAGCCGCTCGGCAGCCCCAAGCGCTAGAGGCTCAAAAAAGCCCCCTTTTGAAGTAGCTTATCCCGAAGGCAACCAAATTCATATGTCGGCCTGTGGAAAAGAAGAGTATGCCTATGAAATTCGGCATGCCGATGGCCAAAAAGGAGGGGTGTTTACCAATACAATTATCAAAATTCTCTCAAAATATCAGGGAGAGATCTCTTATCATGATTTGTTTAACCAAGCAAAACTGAGCATTGATGGCGCCTTTGAGCAATCGCCCAGTTTATATGTAAAAGGTCCTGCTGGTCGGCGTTACGAGCGCTTTTTGGGTGGACAAATGAGCAAAAAAGAGGGAGAAGTTAACCTCATTTATAAAAAAGAGAGTCAGCAATGGCGAATTGATATGGGCGCCTTTTTGGGCCTGCCCGTTTTGCGTCAAGGGCAATTTATTCCCTTAAAAGCTTATGATCCTGCCCGCCCCAATTTGGTTTTTGATGGCCGCATCACTTATGTGATGGCCGAGGCTTCTGTGGTGGAGTTTGAGCAGGCGCCTCCCAGTTCAACCACTGGATTAAAAGCCTTTGTGGACCAAAAATACAGCAGCCAACAGCTTCCGCTGCATTTGCCCAAGAGCAACCGCTATGAGGTGATGGTGAGTGATAGTTTGCGTCCACATTTGACCGAAAATCAGGCGGAGGCCAGCTATACTATTGAGCTAAAAAATGGAAATTTCCGTTTTTATCCTAAGGGGCAAGCCGAGGCTTTTGTTGAGTTTGTCTATTACAAAAAGCCGGCTTTTCGCAGCCTAAACTTAGGTGATTATATCCAGCCGCAGGAAAATGGGCCCAATCAGGACAGTCTTTGGAGCAGATTGCATACGGCTTGGAAAGACAATAAAGCTAAACCCCGATCTAGCGGACAGGCCTTCTTCAAAATCAATTTGGGATCGGGCAATGGCTTTTTCCTCAATGAATCTGGAGACAGCATCAAAGTGGCCGAGCAACTCGATCTAGAAGACCTTTGGGTGCCTGATGCCATGCAGGCGCAGCAACAAATTGCGCTTATGCTTTGGACGCTGGGGGAAAAGGCCTATTTGGAGCCTGAAGCTGGTTTTGACAACCCTTTTAAGCAGCAGATTGAGGCGAGTCCCGCGGCCAATTACTATCGTAAATTTATCGATTGGAATGCTGGGCCAGAAGCGCCTTATCAGCTCCGTATCGATGATGGTCGCTATTATATTTGTGACGGCAAAAATCCCGAAATTGTACTGCTTAGAGGAACGGATAACACCTCAGAGGAGTCCGCCTTTAGCGTTTTGGCCCAATTGCGGAGCATTAGTCGTTGGGAGCAGCTCAAAAGGCTAGAAAACCCCCATCCGGGAGTCAAAAATATGTTGGCTGATTATCAGTTTAGTTTGAGCTTTAAGTTGCAAAATAACTGGCATACTTTATATATCCGTACGCAAGATCAATCGCCTTTTTACTATTGGGAAGATGCCGAGGGCCGCAAAGTAGAAAGCCTGAAATTGAGCTACTTATTAGCAGAAGGAGGCTATGAAAAAGAGTTTATGAGCAGCATGATTTTGCGCCAACAATCTTCTTCTTCGGCCAGTCCAATTTTTGCTTCTACGCTCTTTTTGGGCTATGATTATTCGATCATTTGCAAAACGCCCTTGGGCAGTACTGAATTTGCGGCCTACGATGCCCAAACGGCCAAAAATAATCAGTTGAAAGTAGATATTGGAGAGCTGAAAAAATATCCACCTATTTTTGACAGCCGACATATTGCTGTGACACACAAAAAGGCCCAAGTAGTCTATAAGTTTTTAGTGGCCTACAAGCGTTTTGATCCCTCGAATTGGCTGCAAGAAGGCCTGCCTTTGCCCAAGGAGAAGGACTATGCGGCGAGCAGCTCACAACACAGAGCGGTATTGTCTCGCAAAAAAGGCGATGGGGCCGCAGATCATCTCGTACTTAGTCTGCCGATTGAGCTCATGGCCCAAAGCGACCTGCTCAAAGAGCCCATAGACCGACCATTTGATGATCCCCGAAACCGATTCTAAAAAATAACAGAAGGGCTGCCGATGATTTGGCTAGCCCTTCTTTTTTTGATGGATGTTTTTTGGGGCCTCCCGCCTTCGGCGGGCGCTACGTTTCGCAGCTCGCTGTTCGCTCGGCCCTGCACAAAAAAACAAGTTTTTTGCTTGGTCTGCGGCTTTGCCGCACTGCTGCACATCGCTAGGCCTGCGGGCCTTCGGCCCTCTACGCTCCTTATTTTTTCTCTTGAAAGCCTTCTTTGCCGCCAAAAAGGAAATGGCTATTGCGTTCTTGCAAAATGGTTTTTTCTTCTGTATCTAGATTTTCTTCATAAGACTGAAATTCATAAACTAGGCCAGCAGAACTCAAATTTAGTTGAGCTTGGCTACGGATAATGCTGCTTGGGGCATCTCTATCGCTATATTCGCCAATATAGAGTAGGAGAGGAGGGCCGAGGGGCTGTCCGGCTTCATCTTGCAGTTGAAAATGTAGCAACTCTGAGATTCCGCCTGGCTGAAACTCTGTTTGATAGCGAATAACTACCGATTGTTCTGCAGTTGTCCAAACTACCGTTTCGCCTTCTTTACTGGGCCAGCCATTTTCGCTAAGTACTTTAGTTTCTTGTTCGCCCGACTTATAGGCATTAAGGCTTAGGCTTTTGCTTGGGGCGGCCTCTTCTTTGGAGGGGCTGGGCTCGGCTTGTTCCTTAGGGGGAGGGGCTTGTTCTACTTCTTTTTCTGGGCTTGGGCCTTGGCAGGCTAAAAATAGCAAGAGCAAGGCGGGGAATAAGATTTTTTTCATGGGTAAAAGCATTAAAAAGACAGAAAATATAGGCCCCTAAACTAGTGATTTAATTTGATTTAGGGCCAGAAAAGAAGGGCATTTTATATAGAGGAAATTAGATAAAAGCTGGAAATTAAAGTTATCCTTTCTTTGAAAAGCAGCCGAAATCTTTTAGTTTTGGGCAACAACAATTGTATCAGACTTCTATTGCTAACCTAATACAACCAATTGTAATGAATCTACATGAATATCAGGCAAAATTGCTCCTCAACCGCTATGGTGTGCCTATCCAAAGAGGGGTGCTGATTGAGCAAAAAGAAGATGCCGAAAAAGCTTTCGCTCAGCTCCAAGAAGAAACAGGAACCACTTGGGCTGTTGTTAAAGCACAAATTCACGCAGGTGGACGTGGCAAAGGCGGAGGAGTAAAATTGGCCAAAAACCTAGATGAGGTGAAGACGCATGTCGACAATATTCTAGGCATGATGCTAAAAACGCCTCAAACTCCAGGTGGCCTTGAGGGTCCTGGTAAATTGGTTCGTAAGGTACTACTAACAGAAGATGTGTATTACCCCGATCCTGAAACGGGTGAAATGGATACCAATGAATTCTATATGAGTATCCTAACTGACCGTGCCAAGGAGTGTAATGTGATCGTTTATTCTACAGAAGGTGGAATGGACATCGAGGAGGTAGCTGAAAAGACGCCTCATCTTGTACACAAAGAGTATGTACATCCTCATTTGGGCCTACAAGGTTTCCAAATGCGCCGCATCGCCTTTAACTTGGGCCTTAGTGGTGCTGCTTACAAGAGCATGACCAAATTTGTAAACAGCCTTTATGCTGCTTTCGTTGGTGCCGATGCTTCTTTGGTAGAAATCAACCCTTGTCTCAAAACTTCTGACAACAAAATCGTTGCGGCTGACTCTAAAGTATCTTTAGATGAGAATGCTTTGTATCGCCACAAAGATTTGGCAGAATGGAATGACGAAACAGAGGAAGATCCTACAGAAGTAGAAGCTAAAAAGTATGGCCTTAACTTCGTTAAACTAGACGGAAATGTAGGTTGTATGGTAAACGGTGCTGGTTTGGCCATGGCGACTATGGACATCATCAAGCTTTCTGGTGGAGAGCCTGCCAACTTCCTTGATGTTGGAGGTACTGCCGATGCTCAGCGTGTAGAAAATGCTTTCCGCATTATTTTGCGCGACCCAGCTATCAAAGCTATCTTGATCAATGTATTTGGAGGGATTGTTCGCTGTGAGCGCATTGCTCAGGGTGTAGTAGATGCCTATAAAAACATTGGAGACATCAATGTACCTATCGTGGTTCGCCTTCAAGGTAATGGCGCCGACAAAGCGAAAGGAATCATTGATGAGTCTGGCCTAGCTGTTCACTCTGCAGTAACGCTTCAAGAAGCGGCTGACCTTGTGAATAAGGTAGTAGCTGGCTAATTCAATTTAGCTGAAACGAATCTAAAAAAGACTGCTGCTTTATTGTAGCGGTCTTTTTTTATTAGAGTGCTTATTGGACAATACTGTTTGTGGGCAGAGAAAGACTTGGTCCTATCCTTGCAAATAGTTAATATTATCGAGAATACGCTAAACTTATCCTTCAATGAATTACCTAAAATTATCCCTGCTCTTTTTGGCGCTAAGCCTTCCTTTTTTGGCCTCGGCTGATCCTTGGGATTGTATGAGCAAAACAGAGGCGGAAGCCTTGAAAACCTATTTGGAAAAAAATCCTTTTATGCTTGATTATTGTGATTGCTGCGATGATGTGGCTAGAGAATACGACAATAAAAAGGTAAAGGGCTATTTAGTAGAAATTAAGTCCCTAGAAATTGTGCCCTGCTCTTGGGATGCCGAGCGCTATTCGGTGCAGGTAACCGAGCATAAGGTCTGGAGCTCGGGCTATGTAGAAAGAGGAACCTTTGAGCCAGATGCCAAGGTAGATCTAGCTGATTTTCCAGGCGCAGAGGGACCTTGGCCAGTAGCGGCCAATTATGCTTATACCTTACAAAAGGGAAAAGCAGTAACCTTATACAAAGTAAACGGCATGACCGATGAAAAAACGGATTGTCGAGCGCCTTATAGTTTTCCGGCGCCCAAAGCGATAAAGATGGGTTGCTGGAAGAAGCGGAAATATCGCCGTTTTTATAAAAAGCGCAGAAAATAAGTTGAATACTCAGTAGTTTTGTCTGCTGAGTATTTTTTTGGTCCAGCAGGGGCGAAGCCCCTTGGCCGTAGGCCAAACGGCCTAGCGATGTGCAGCAGTGGCCACAGGCCAGACCGAGCCAGCTTGCTGGCGAAGGGCCGAGCGAATAGCGAGCTGCGAAACGTAGCGCCTGCCGCAGGCAGGAGGCCCCAAAAAATCGAGAACAGTTAAAAAAATAACAGCTTTCATAAGCTTATTGGGAGAAAAGTCGTTAAAATAAATCTCCACAGCTTTACCATATTCAAAACAGATGAAACAGATTTTCCCCATTCTGGGCCTATTTTTTTTGGTCCTATTTAAATTGCAGGCGCAAGACAGCTTGCAGGTTTATCATTGGTCCGATTTGGCGGCAAAAGCCTTTTTGGCCCAACAGGCAGAAGATTATGCCTTGATGAAAGTCTATGCCGATGCGGCCTACCTAAAAGGAAAGGCGGTCTTGCCTGCAGGCGACAGCAGTTTGGCGCGTTTACTTTATTATAAAGCCTATGGAATAGACTATGTTTTGGAAGATGCAGAGGGGGCTTTAACCTTATATGAGCAGGCGGTAGATTGGCAGCTAGCTTCTGGGGCGCCCGCCTATGATTTGGCCATGACCTTAATGGCGATGGGCGATTGTTATGATGTGGCATTTGGAGCCCCTCAAAAGGCAAAAGCCTACTATTCGCAAGCTTTAGAGAGTTTGGAGACTGTGCGTGAAAAACATCTGGTTGACTATGCCTTATTGTTATTTTATTGTGGGAATGCAGAAGAGCAGTTGGGGCATTTGGCCAAGGCAAAAGCATTTTATAAAAGGGCATTGGGGTTTCAGAAGAATGGAAATCAGTTAGACTATAGCAGCACCTTAAATGGCTTGGCTAATTTAGCCAAAACAGAGGGGCGTTGGTTGGATGCCGAGGACTATTATTTAGAAAGTTTGGCTGTAGATGCGCGAGAATTGGGCAAAAAGCATCAGAATTACTCGGCTAGTTTGCTCAACTTGGCAGACCTTTATATGCGAATGCGGAGAATGGAGGAGGCAGAGCCCCTGCTTTTAGAGGCGGAGAAAATTGACCGAGAGGTATTGGGCCCCAAGGATTTGAACTATGGGGTGACCTTAATGGGCTTGGCTCGCTTTTATTCGACGATGGGAAAGTGGAGAAAGGGGAAGGAATATTATCAGCGGGCGCAGGCCATATTTATAGCGAATAATTGGACCGTAACGGCCCAGTATGCGGGTTTGCTGCTCTCTATGTCGGGAAATGCAGAAATTCAGGAAAATTATGCCGAAGCGATTAGCCTAAGTACTCAGGCGATAGCGATTTATCAGCAAATATACCCGGCTGATCATCATGTAATTACCAGCTGCATGATGCGAAAAGCCAATGTCTTGAGTAAACAAGGCGACTATCAAAAAGCACTGTCTATTTATGCTCAAGCGGAAGATCGTTATCGCCAAGCTTTGGGGCCAAAGCATTACTATCGTTTAGCGGCTTTAAATCGAGAAGCCAGTATGTTTATTGCGCTAGGACAGCCACAAAAAGCGGTTCCGGTTTTAAAAGAAGCCCTAGTGGCCAATAGTTCGATTTCTTGGTCTATGGAGGCGGGAGCGGATTATTTGGACCAAATGCGAGCTCATGCTTTTCCGGCTAATAACTACCTAGAAGAATATCTGGCTAGTTTGGCCGTTTGGATAGATCTTTTGGCCAGCAAAAAGGGGCAAAAACAACAACAATTAGCTATTGTTGATTTGGCCTTAGATCTACTAGAAAAAGAGCGGGCCAATACGACTCAGGCCAATAATCAGTTCTTTTTTTTGAGAGAGACTGCTAGCTGGGTAGAAAAAGGCCTTTCCTTATTAGCTGAAGAAGAAGTAGATCAGGCCATTGATTTGATAGAACGGACCAAGGCCGTTTTGCTTTTGCAGGCACAATCGGCTCCTGCTTTGCCCAAAGACTGGCAGCAGAGAAAAGATCAGTTGGAGCAAAAACAAGCCAATTTAAGGGGCGCCTATTTGAATGCCGGAGCGAAGCAGCAGGAAGCACTTTTGGCAGCCTTGAATCAAAGCAACCGAGAGCTGGATCAGTTTAGAAAAGAACTACAGAGCAATTATCCAGACTTAGCCGCTAGTTACTACCAAACAGCCACCCCCAAAATAAAGGATCTACAGGCCGCTTTGGGGCCAAAAATGGCCCTGCTCGATTACTTTATGGGGCAAGAAAAGCTCTACATTCTTTATCTAGACAAAGATAAGAGCCGCTTAATTAGTCGCTCTCTAAAAAATGGGCAGTTGACTAAAGAGCTGAACCAACTCTATAAGAATTTAAGCCATTATAAACCCCGTAAAAAAGAGGAGGCTCTAGCCCTAAAAACTAGCTATATGCAGCTGGCCCAAACATTAGGGGAGGAGCTGCTCGGTTTTCTTCCCGCAGAACTTGAGCAACTACTCATTTTGCCCGATGCCGAGCTCTCCTTTATTCCCTTTGGTCTGCTATTATCTGAACAACCGAAGACGGATAATTACAGTGATTTGCCTTACTACCTCAAGGATTTGGCGATAAGCTATAATTACTCGGCAGCACTTTGGTTAGAGAACAAAAATAGTAGCAAGCGAAAGAACAATGGGTTAATTTTAGGCCTTGCCGCTAGCTATGGAGGAGAAGCCGCGGAGCAAAGGGCGCCCAAAGCCCAAAATTGGCGGGCTGTTTTGCAAGATTTGCCCGCAGCCAAAGAAGAAATTAAGCGCTTAAGTGACTACTATCAAGGCGACTTTTTTATTGGAGAGTCGGCTACAGAATCACTATTTAAGGAAAAAGCAAGAGATTATGCCGTTTTGCATTTGGCCATGCACGGCCTATTAGACGAGCAAAACCCTAGTTTGTCGGCCCTGGCCTTTACCGAAGATAACGATAGCAGCGAAAATAACTTTTTGCAAGCTTACGAAATTGCTCAAATGGAACTGCAGGCCGATTTGGTGGTCCTTTCTGCCTGTCAAACAGGGCAAGGACGCTTTGAGCGAGGCAATGGAACAGCCTCTTTGGCCAGAGCATTTATGTATGCGGGTAGTCCCGCCTTGTTGGTCTCGCTTTGGCAGGTCAATGATCAATCAACAGCCTATATTATGCATCAATTTTATGCTCAGTTGGCCCAAGGAGCGAATAAGGCCGAAGCCCTACAACAGGCCAAACTTGCTTATCTTAAGGAACAAACCGAGGAGTTGGCCAAACACCCTAATCTCTGGTCGGCCTTTATTTTATTAGGGGATGAAAAAAGCTTGCTCATCAAGGAGAAAGAGAGCTCTTGGAATTATATTTTATTGGCCCTACCGCTCTTCCTTTTTGCCCTATTTGTATTATTAAGAAAACGAAAATAAGATGCTCAAAAAAATGCTACTTATTGGCCTCAGCTTAACGGCTCTAGCTTGCCACCCCCCCAAACAAACACAGCAAACAAATGTAAATGAGCCTCAAGCCATTGAGCTAGAAGGGCAGTACCGCAACCGCACTGGCGTAAAGTCAAAAATTAGTTGCTATTGCTTTCAAGCGGGCGAATTAGTGGACCAAAAAGGAGAAAAAACCTACCTCTGCTGGGAAGGCGAGGAAGAAGCGCCTCGCTCTTGCGAAAATATCCGCGTTTGGGGCGAGTATACAAGCAAAACTCGGGAAGAAGACCCCAATTCGCCTTGCCCCCCTGGCGAAATGCGCTATTTTTCGGTCCAGAAGTATGAGTGTTATTAGGGGTAGGGGCCTCCGCCTCGCTTCGCTCCTCGGCGCTACGCTTCAGGGCTCGCAGGTCTGCTCGGCCCTGCGGCCTGACGGCCTTGGTCTGCGGCTTCGCCGCCCCCTTTCGCATCGCTAGGCCTGCGGGCCTTCGGCCCTGCAAGACGCAAAAAAACGCTTAACTTTAGCGTCAGTTCTTTTTAGCGCTGGCGCTTTTTTTAGGCAAAAATGATTAGCTTTAAAATTGAACAATTGTTTAGTTTTATGGACCTCTTATTTCTTTTGGCGCAATTGCTTTTGTTTTTTGCGCTTCCCTACCTTTTGGCCCAAATCAACGCCTTTTTGGGCCTTCAAAAATACCTGAGTAATATTATTATTTGCTATGCTTTGGGGATGCTGCTGGGCAATGCGCAGCCCCTACTCCTTGGCGAAAGTCTGGGCGCCCAAAGCGCAGAAACCGCCAAATTAATCGCTTTTGTATCGGTGCTTTTGGCTTTGCCGCTTTTACTCATGACTTCAGACCTGCGCTCATGGCTGCGCTATTTGGGCCATTTGGGAAAAGTATTCTTTATCATGCTGGGCTCTACCCTAATGTTGGCCCTGGCTTTTGCCTACGCCCTAGCCGATGGTCCCTATGAAGAGCTGCCCACTATTTTGGGGATGTTTACGGGCGTCTATATTGGCGGCACACCCAATATGGTGGCTGTTTCGCAGGCTTTGGAGGCCGAAGATGGACTTTTTGTGCTATTAAATGCAACAGATGTACTTTGTTCGGGCCTTTATTTTTTATTGCTGCTCAGTTTGGGCAATAGCCTTTTGGGCCGTTTGCTGCCTAAATTTAAGTCGAAAGGAGAGGGGGAAGAAGAAGAACCCACTATAAGCGCAGAGCAATATGATATTAAACAAATTATTTGGGCCCTAGGGCTAGCCCTTGTCATTTTGGGCCTTTCTGCCTTGCCTGCACTTTATTGGCCCAATGCTCAGGGAGAAATCAATAGCAGTATTTTGTTGTTGGCGATCACAACAGGCAGTATCTTGCTGTCGGTTTTTGGACCAACCAAAAACTGGCAGGGCGTTTATCCCTTTGCCGATTATTTACTCCTGGTTTTTGGCCTAGGCGCAGGTTATTTGGCCAATTTTTCAGAATTAGCCCAAGATGGCGCTAGCTATTTGCTGCTCAATGCTAGCTTTTTGGGCCTTTTACTACTGCTGCAGCTCTTTTGGGCCTATATTTTCCGAATCGATCGAGATAGCTTTATGATTTGCTCTACCGCTACGGTCATGGGCCCGCCTTTTGTGGCCCAGATCTCTAGTAGCCTGAAAAATAGGAGCTTACTAGCGCCCGCTATTGCTTTTTCACTTTTGGGCCTCGCCCTAGCGAACTATTTAGGGGTTTTGGTGGCTTATCTAGCAGAATTATTCTAATTTAAAGGCGAACTTTGGGGCTCGGAGCGAAGAAGGCCCAATTGGCGACAAGAAGCCCTTTAGGGCGTAGCCCTTGGCCGAAGGCCAAAGCGGCCTAGCGATGTGGCGGGGTGGCCCGAAGGGCCAGACCAAAGTTTTTTGAGCGCAGCGAAAAAAACTGCAGGGCCGAGCAGACCTGCGAGCCCCAAAACGTAGCGCCCGCCGAAGGTGGGAGGCCCCAAAAAATTGCTTAAAATAAATAGAACATCAACTACAGTATACTATGTTTGGATTCTTTAGAAGAAAGAAAAAAAAGGAAGAACCGCATTATGATCCCACAAATTTGCGGATCACCGACCTGCGCAAAGGTTGGTTTGTCGATTATGATTTTCAGACCTGGGAGGCCATTGAGGAATATGAATATGACTGGGGAAACCAGGACTTTTCCTATGAATTTTTGTTAGACAATGGCAGCGGCCAACAACTCTTTTTGTCTATTGAGGAAGATGATGGACTGAATTGCGTTATTTTTGAAAAAATGCGCTTTTCAACCCTACCACAGGCCGATGAAATTGAGGCCGCCGTAAAAAGCAATGGCAAGCCCCCCCGCCAACTACAAGTGAATGGCATTCGCTACTATTTTGATGGCGAATATCCAGGCTTTTGGCGGAATATTAAGGCCTCCAAATCTCAGGAATTTATGCTTTGGGATTATTGGGATGATAGCGATGAAAAATGCCTAAATATTGAACAATGGGACGATAATACTTTTGAGGCCGCTTTGGGAACTTGGAAGCCCGAACATGCCTTTAGTAATTTGACACCTAGAGAACAAGCCTAAAACACTACTAAATTTTAACAATGAAAACAACAATATTTTCTTTTTCGGCCTTTCTATTTTTGGCCCTAGCCCTAAGTATGAGCAGTTGCGGGAGCTCTGCTGACGAAAAATACATGGCTTTTCCCGCCGATAAGATTGCCCAATCTATGGATTCGGTTAAGAACTTTTCCATCATCTTGTATGATATGGATGTGAAGGACAAAAAATACTATCATAAGTATAAAGTCATTCAACAAACTGCCGAAATTCCAGCCGCCACTAGCCTAGATAGCACGGCTCTAGCAGATAGCACCACCAGTCCCGCCGATTTGGGTATTGTAGAAAAAATTACCGATTGGAAAGAGGTTAGCCCTTCTGATTTTGACTACCACTCTAGCAATATGGGCATGGAAATCATGTCGAAAAAAGAAGGCGATTTGAGCAAGGTGGCCGCCCCTCCCGGCTACAGCCAATATGTGGGCAATTCTCGCTACGGACAATGGAAAACCAACCCCAGCACAGGAGATTCTTTCTGGGCATTTTATGGCCGCTATATGTTCCTCAATACGATGTTCAACTTGATGAGCCCCGTTCGTTATGGCGGATATAGCAGCTATTATGGAGGCTATTATGGCCGCCGCCCTTATTATGGTTCCGTAAATTCTTCTGGAAAATATAGCTACGGAACGGGTTCTGCCCATGCCGCCAAAAGCAACCCTAGTTTTGCTCAACGAATGAATAGCAACTCTGCCCTAAAAAGCCGAGTAAACAATAGCATTAGCCGAAGCAGCGCTCGGGCCACAGGAGGCAAACGCAGTAGCGTAAGTAGCTCTTCTTCTAAACGCTCTCGTTCTTCTTCTCGCTATAGCAGCGGCTCTTCTTCTCGCTCTCGCTCTTCTAGCCGAGGCGGCAAGTAATTTGCGTGCTCAAAATATTCTGTTTAAGGGGCCGAAAACATTTTTGTTTTCGGCTTTTTTTTTGTGTTTTTGAAAAAAAATAAAACTATGCGATTTCTCATTTTTCTGGGCCTGCTGTTCAATATTTTTGCCTGCACTCCGGGCACTCAAGGCTATAGCTGCGTGGGCGGCAACTGCATTCCCATTGCCGATAATGCACAGTATAGCAGCTACGAACTTTGTATGCAACTGGGCTGTATCCCCGACAGCATTGGCTATGTTTGCGATGGCCAAAGTTGCTTGCAAGTGGCCCTAGATAGCGCCCAATATGGCAGTTTAGAAGCCTGTGAACGAGCCTGCAGATAACTGTTTTTTTGGGCCTCCGCTGCGGCTTCGCCTTGCGGCGCTACGTTTTGGGGCTCGCAGGTCTGCTCGGCCCTGCGGCGGCTTTGCCGCCTAGGTCTGGCCCTTCGGGCCACCCCGCCACATCGCTAGGCCGGGCTCGCTGCGCTCGCCTCTACATCCATTTAGATGATTCCTTAATACTAATTTATGCGATACTTCCTTTTTTTGATGATATTCTTGACCTCCACTTCGCTTTGGGCGCAAAAAGACTATCAGACCACCCAAGATATTTCTAAGAAAATCAAGAAGAAGTACCGAGAGGCCTTCTCTAGCTATAATGCCTTTAAATATAAGGAGGCCATAAAGCAGCTGGACAAGATTCAGAAAAAGGCCCCTCGTTTTGTCAATGCCTATTTATTGGAGGCCGATTGCTATTTGTTGCTCAAAGAGTGGGACAAGGCCAAGGCTTGTTTTGAGCAGGCCCTAGAAATTGCACCAGATTATAAGCCGATTTCGCATTATCGTTTGGGCCAATTGGCCATGCAATCGGCCACTTATGTAGAGGCAGGGCAGCAGCTGAGCTTGTTTTTAGAAAAAGCCCCAAAAAACAGCAAATTGCGGCCCGCAGCAGAACGCCTTTTGGCCGATGCCCGCTTTCGGCCCCAAGCCATGGCCAATCCCGTCCCTTTTCAACCTCAAAATATGGGACCCAATATCAATAGCCACCAAAGAGAGTATTTTCCTAGCGTAACCGCCAACGAAAAAAAGATTGTCTTTAATGTGCTCATTGGCGAAGGCCGTCAGGCCCAAGAGGACCTCTATCAAAGCTTTAAAGTCAATGGAGAATGGACTCCCGCCAAGCCCTTGCCCGAAGTAAATACCCCCGAAAATGAAGGAGCCCAAAGCATCTCCGCCGATGGCCAATATCTGGTCTTTACAGTCTGCAACCGCCCCGGCGATTATGGAAGCTGCGATTTATATTATTGCGTTTGGGAGGGCCAAGGATGGAGCCGCCCCCAAAATATGGGGCCCAATATCAATACGGGAAATTGGGAGTCGCAACCCTCTCTTTCTGCTAATGCACAAGCCCTCTACTTTACTCGTGGGGGCGCCCGCAACCAAGGCGATAAGGACCTTTGGATGAGCTACCGAAATTTGGACGGCAGTTGGGGAACGCCTCAGCCATTATCCGAACTCAATACCGATTATGATGAAACCGCCCCCTGTATCCATCCCGATGGCCAAACCCTCTATTTTAGCTCTGAGGGTTATCCCGGTATGGGCAAAAAGGACCTCTTCATTAGCCGAAAAGGCGAAGATGGCAAATGGGGAGCCCCTGTCAATTTAGGCTATCCCATCAATACCGAAGGCATTGAGGAAGCCATTGTGGTGGGCCTTTCTGGAGAACTGGCCTATCTGGCTGCCGAAAGAGCTGGAGGTTATGGCTCTTTGGACCTATACAGCTTTGAACTGCCCGAAGCCCTGCGGCCCAAAGCCGTTACTTATTTAGAGGCCCATGTTTTTGATGCAGAAACAAAGGCCAATTTAGATCAAGCACTGGTCTATTTGATTGATTTGCAGGCTCAGGATACTGTTTGCGCCATTCGGACCAATGCAGAAGGAAAGTTTTTGCTTTGCCTGCCCCTAGGCCAAGATTATGCCCTACACGTTAAGGAAAAAGGCTACCTCTTTGCCTCCGAACATTTTGAGCTCTCGGCAGCGAATAGCCGCCAAACGCCCTATCAGCTACCAATGCCTTTGCAGGCCCTAAAAACCAACCCCAGTAAAACAGATTCTGTGGCGCCCATTTTACTGAAAAATGTCTTTTTTGCTACAAATTCGGCTAGTTTGCAGCCCAGCTCCAGAGCAGAGCTAGAACAGCTAAGAAGCCTCTTAATAGAACAACCTAAAATGCGCATCCGCTTGCAGGGCCATACCGACAATGAAGGAGAGCAGGCCGATAACCTAGCGCTCTCTCAACGTCGAGCAGAGGCCGTCCGCCAATACCTTATTGAGCGAGGCATTGCCGCCGATCGCCTAGAAGCTCAGGGCTTTGGAGAAAGCCGACCTATTGCCGATAATAATACGGCAGAGGGGCGACAAGCCAACCGCCGAACCGAATTCTTGCCCTTAAATTAAGTGGACCAGCGACTAAAAAAAATAGGGGAGCCCTTGAACATCTAAATATTATTACCTACCTTAGAATAAACTTAATATTTAGAGTAGTTAAAAACCCAAATTAAATGCGAATTGAACTCACTTTTAAGGTCCTGCGACCGGGACAAAAGCTCCCCTTTTCCTACCAATACAATTTGGCGGAATGGATTTACTACTGCCTGAGCCGAGGCAAGCGCAACTTTTCTAAGTTTTTGTATTATGGGGCTTTTCGTCGCTCCAAGCATAACTTTAAGCTGATGAGCTTCTCTCGCTTGTCTATTCCACAAGAGGGACGGAAGGTCTTTAAGCGCTACTTGGAAGTTTGGGCCGAGGAGGTCAAACTAGAACTGCGCTTTTTGGTCCGAGAAGAGGAAAAGGAAAATATCATGATGGCCTTTGAGCAGCGCCGCCTCCGCCTTGGCGATGGCCGCATGGGCATTGAGCTAGAAGTGATTAAGGTGGAAGAGCTCCAAATGCCCAATATTGAAGATGGGGCGGCGCCTATGCGCACCCAAACCCCTATGATTTTGAGCCGTATGGAGGAACATAAGGGCAAAATGGTGCCGCAGTATCTGCATCCAATGGACCAAGGTTATCATAAGATTTTGCTCGATCGTCTGATTGATAATTATCAATTGGCTTCTCCGCATGGGCTGCTCGCCCCGGCTCAAGAGCTCATCAATGGTCCAGAATTAAACTTTAAGCTGCTTTCTAAAAAAGAAGATATTAGCCGAAAAGGGACCGACCTGCAACCGCATAACCCCCGATTTGCAGAACGGGTAATTGGCTATCTCTTTGATTTTGAGCTACAAGGACCAGCAGAAATTTTGCGTTTAGCTTATTTAGGTGGCCTAGGCGCTAAAAATGCAATGGGTTTTGGCTGCGTCCGTTTTAATTATAAAGAGTAATTGGGAATTATATTTAGATTTTTAGATGTTCGGCCAAAGATAAATTGGTCGAACATTTTTTATTTATGGCTGTTCCAAATAAAAATAAAGAGGCCTACTCTATTAAAAAAAAGAGAAGCCTACTATAAGATTTTTAATAACAGAGGAGATTTTTTAACTTTGGGCGCCCAAGCAGCTTTTGGGCAGAAGAAAAAATAAGTTAGCAACCACTGAACCGCCTTGTGCAGCCCGCTGCTCAAAGTTGTTCAACATAAACAGAAATCAGCAATGGCAAAAGTTGAGTTAATCATGCCCAAATTGGGAGAAAGTATCATTGAGGCCACTATCTTATCTTGGGAAAAAGAGGTAGGCGAAAGCGTAGAGCTAGACGAAAACGTCTTAACGATTGCCACCGATAAGGTGGATACAGAAGTGCCTTCTCCTGTAGAAGGGGTCTTGCTGGAAATTCTGCATCCCGATGGCGCCACAGTGGCCGTGGGAGCCCCAATTGCTATTATTGAAACAGAAGCGGAGGGCGTTGAAGCTTCTCCTGCTGTGGCGGAAGCGCCTCAGGCCAAAGAAGAAAGCAGTGCAGCTCCTCAGCCAGAGACGGCGGCTGTTGTGGCTACAGATTTTAGCCAATCGGATCGTTTTTACTCTCCTTTGGTGAAAAGCATTGCTAAGGAAGAAGGTATTGCCTTAGAAGAATTGGACAACATTAGCGGAACGGGCCAAAATGGCCGAGTGACGAAGCATGATGTTTTGGCCTATTTGGAAAATCGCAAAAAAGCGCCTCAAGCGGCGGCTCCTGTGAAAAAAGAGGCTCCCAAAGCGGTAGCTCCTGCCAATAATGGGCAACAAATGGCGGTACAGCAGTTCAATTTGCCCCCAGTAGACACTTCTGGAAATGTAGAAATTATTGAGATGGACCGCATGCGCAAGCTCATTGCGGATCATATGGTCATGTCTAAGCATGTTTCTCCGCATGTGACTTCTTTTGTAGAAGTAGATGTAACCAATATCGTACAATGGCGCAAAAAGGCCAAGGCCGTTTATGCCGAAAAATATGGCGAGAAAATTACCTTTACGCCCATTTTTGTAGAAGCCGTAACCAAGGCCCTACAAGATTACCCCATGGTGAATATAGCCGTAAAAGGGAACCAAATTGTTCGCTATAAAGATATCAATATTGGTATGGCGGCAGCTTTGCCCACTGGCAACCTCATTGTGCCCGTGATTAAGAATGCCGATATGCTCAATTTGGTGGGCTTGACCAAAAAGGTAAATGATTTGGCTAATCGCGCTAGAGGAAATAAACTCAAGCCCGAAGAAATTAAAGGCGGTACCTTTACTTTGACCAATGTCGGTACTTTTGGTAATGTAATGGGCACCCCCATTATTAACCAACCTCAGGTGGCTATTTTGGCCGTGGGCGCAATTCGCAAAAAGCCCGCAGTAATTGAAACCCCTACTGGAGATACCATTGGTATTCGCCACATGATGTTCCTCTCGCTATCTTATGACCACCGAGTGGTGGATGGTATGCTTGGCGGTTCTTTCCTTCGTCGTGTAGGAGATTATCTAGAAGCTTTTGACCTCAATAGAGATATCTAGTTTGATAGAGGATGAAAAAAACAGCCCGCTCTGCAAAGAGCGGGCTGTTTTGCTTTGGGGCCGAAGCCAAAAGACCAAAAGTGAAAATAGCTGTTGTGCGGACTAGCGATGTGAAGCAGTGGCCGCAGGCCAGACCGAGCCAGCTTGCTGGCGAAGGGCCGAGCGAATAGCGAGCTGCGCAACGTAGCGCCCGCCGCAGGCGGGAGGCCCCAAAAAATAAAAAACTCAATTCATTTTTGGACCAAGATAGAGGCGAATGAGTCCTTTGGCGATTAGAATTTCGGCAATGAGGGCATTGAAGAGCCAGCTGCCCCAGGCCTCGAAAACGTAAATTTGGGGAAAACAGAGGTAGGGAAAGCTCTCGGAAGGGCAGGGAATATCGTATTGGTAGCGCAGATAACTGATGAGGTAGCTGAAGAGGCGCAGGCTGATGGCCGAGAGGCTGAAGGCATAGGAGCGGATCATGAAAGCGGCATGGCCCCGAAAATTTTTGGCCAAGGCGAGTCGAAACGCTTGGGCCGTGAGGGCCCACCAAAGCAAGGCCTGGCAAACAAAAGCAACTTTGGCCCATATTCCGCCACTGCCCGAAAACGCCATAATGAGTCCAGAAGGAGCGGCCAAAAAAAGCAGTAAATAGCTATAATAACGGCCCAAACGGCGGTGCCAAAGCGGAAATTTCTGCAAAAAATAGGGCCAAAAAAGGGGGAGTCCCAAGGCCAAAACCAGGCAACTGCTAGTAATATGGGTATAAAAAGCCGACATATAAAAGGCATCTTGGGTCAGATAATCCTCTTTATTGGCCAAAAAATCGATATCGGTAGGGAAGGGAGGCAGCAGATAAGGCAGGGCAATATTGAGCATGATGAGCACAAAAAAGCTGCCCAATAAAAGCAGAAAAAGCGCGGTAAACTGAGCTAACTTTTTGGGGAGTAGATTAGACATAGGCCTTAGACTTCATCGGGAAAATGCCGCTCTAACCAGTCGGGATATTCGGGACTATTGGGCAGGGGGGCAATTTGAATAGCAGGTAGTTTTTTTTCGCTAGGGTCTTGCAACAACCAAAGCAAGCCCGAATAGCGTTTGCGCATTCTTTGGTTGCGCACGGCAATATGCAGGGCTTTTTTGCTGCCGATAAGGACCACCAACCGCTTGCCACGGGTGATTGCGGTATAAACCAAATTGCGGAAAAGCAGGCTATATTGAGACTCATGTATGGGCATCAGGATGCAGGGCGCCTCGCTCCCTTGGTACTTATGTACACTAACGGCATAGGCGAGGTCCATATTTTGGAGGTCCTGATATTGGTATTCAATCATGGTTTTTCCATCCATTTCGACCATAAACGTCTTTTCGGCGGGAGTAATTTTGCGGATATAGCCAATATCGCCATTATAAACGCCTTTTTCGTAGTCATTTTTTAGCTGCATGACCTTATCGCCCAGATAAAAAACCTGTTCGCCCCTTTCAATTTTGTCCTTTTTGGGCCCATTGGGATTGAGGGCTTTTTGCAGGCTTTTATTAAGAGCTCGGGTGCCTAGCTCGCCTTTATGGATAGGGCAGAGGAGCTGAATATCCTTTTTTGCATCAAAACTATAGCGTTTGGGCAGTCGTTTGGCCATAAGTTCCGGAATCATCTGGGCGGCCTCTGCGGCATTGGCTTTAGGGATGAAAAAAAAGTCGGCATCGGCTTCGGTCTGAATATCGGGAAAAATACCTTGATTGATTTTGTGCGCATTGCGTACAATTTTCGAGTTAGCCGCTTGTCGAAAAATTTCTTTGAGGCGGGTCACGGCTAGTTTATCCGAGCCCATCAAATCATCTAAAACATTGCCGGGCCCCACGCTAGGGAGCTGGTCCACATCGCCCACCAAAATGAGTTTGGCATGATGCGGCAGGGCATGCAGCAAAATCGCCATCAGGGTAGTATCAATCATACTGGCCTCATCCACAATCAGTACGTCACAATCCAGCTCTTCCATATTGCGAATATGCTGGTTGTAGTAGGCGCCAATTCCAATCGAAAGCAGAGAATGGATCGTGCTAGCCTCCTGACCGGTCACTTCGGCCAGGCGTTTTGCGGCTCGGCCGGTGGGCGCGGCCAAGCAGATCGTATCGCTATGTCGGCTAAGAATATTGAGGATAATTTTGGTAATTGTACTTTTGCCCGTCCCGGGTCCCCCCGTGATAATATGTAACTTATGGCTCAGGCTTCGGCGGACGGCCTCTAGTTGTTCGGGGGCTAGGTCAATGGCCGTATTTTTTTGGGCCAATTCCAGTTCTGACTCAATATCAATGTCTTCGGCCCAAGTTTGGGGGTATTTATTCAGGCGATCGAGCTGCTCAATAATATCTTTTTCTTGATAATAGAGGCTTTTGCTCCAAATCAGGCGTTCATCCTGTCCCTTACTTTCATCCCAAAATCTTTCGACAAAAACCTCCTTTTTATCTTTGAGTTGGGCCAAGGGCCCCTGCAATTGCTCTTGTCCTAGGGCCAGCATTTGGCCGCCTTCTTGCAAAAAACTTTGAAGTGGATAGCAGCTATGTCCTTGGCCGGCTAGCTCTTGCAAAAGGTAGAGCAAAGCGGCCGAAACTCGTTTGGGGTCCTCTTGTTGCAGGCCCATTTTCTTTGCTATTTCATCTGCTTTTGTAAAGCCGATCCCTTCAATATCATTGGCGAGGCAATAAGGATTTTGCTTAATTTTAGCAATGCTTTCCGAGCCGTATTTTTTGTATATTTTTTGGGCAAAAGCTGGAGAAATTCCATTCTTCTGCAAGAAAATAATGAGGCTACGGGCCTTTTGTTGCTCCTGCCAAGAGCTAATAATGAGGTCCAGTTTATTTTGGCTAATCCCTCGAACATCCAGCAGTTTTTCTGGCGAATTTTCGATAACATCAAGGGTTTCCTTACCAAATTTGGCCACAATTCGCTTGGCAAAAGTTGGGCCGACGCCTCGAATTTGGCCCGAGCTCAAATAGCGCTCAATATCTTCGGGACTTTGGGGCAGTTGTTGTTCAAATTGCTCTACCTGAAACTGTTTGCCATGCCGTTTATTATTGGTCCAATAGCCCTGACAAATTAGTTTTTCGCCTTTTTCTACCCCCAAAAGACTACCGACCACCACCGTTTGTTTTCCGCCATCATCTGGCTGAAAACGAGCTACTGTATAGCCATTTTCCTCATTTCGGTAGATAATATGTGTCAGTTGCCCTTTTAGGCGCTGGCTGATCGCATCCATATTTTAGTCTTTAGTTTTTGTAGAACAATAGCGTTCCTAAAGTACAACCTTTTATGAATATTGTCAAATAATAGCTGTTGCTGCGCTTTATTTTTTGTTTAAACTAATAGTTTTAGGCGGTACTTTTGTTTTAATCTGTTCATTATGAGTTTTTTATGTTTGTTTTGGGGCCCGCGGCCAGTTCGGCCTTTGGCCTCCCTTGGCCGCCGCTATGCTCCGCAGCTCGCAGGTCTGCTCGGCCCTTCGGCTTGGGTTGACCCACTTTTTATAGCGGTGTCAATTTAGGGATCGATATCCATCATACATAAATATGAATCTCTCTAATCCTAGTCCTATTTTTTTGACGGATACGGCATGCCTAGTTTTCTTCACTGCGCCATTAAATCCGCCCAACCTCGCTATGATCCAATAGGCCCAAGCTATTGATTTAGAGGTGAATGGATTGCGCAAAGAAGGGCTTTGGCTTTCGCCTTTTAGATATTGTTTAAATATAAGATCTAAGACTTCTACTTCATCTTCTGTGAAAATAGAGGTTGCTGGAGTCTCATTATCTTGGTTAAGTCCAGCTTCTTTAAGCTTAAGGACCTTGTCAGATGCACTGATTGCCATAAGTATCATTTTGCGGATAGCTTTACCTGTTTTTAAACATATGTTTTCAATATCAAAGCCATCTGATTTTAAATATTTAAAGTATGTTTCAATTAACCACCTCTTGCGGTAGCAAAGAACAAGCTCTAAGAGCTCTTCTTCGCTGTTGATTTCTTCATTTGTGAGTAAGCGCCAACTGATGGTTTCATCATCATGATCTTTTTTTGTTCGGCTTCTTTTTCTAGCGGCAGATTTTGAAAAACCTTTGCCCTTTTCAAAGACCTCAATAACATTGATTGTCATTGGTTTAGGCCTTGGTTCGCCAAGAACATACTTACAAGATTTGGGAACGGCAAAAGTCACTTTTTTAGATCGAATAACTAGCTTCTTCCCGTTAAGTTTTTTACGGCTACTCTTGACCGTTTCTGTCGTCTCAAAGTCTGCTGGATAATGTTCAAAGACATCACATAATGGAATCTTTTTGCCATCCTCCCAAATCGTTGCTCGTCTATCTGTTCGAGACCGAATCAAGAACTTAATATGCTGTCTGAAAAAACTTTCCATCATAGGATAAACATCTCCTTCTCGATCACAAACATGTAAAATATCAATTAGGTCGTTAATTATTTTTAACGCAGATTCTGTCTCTTCTACATTTATTTTCCACCTCGTAATTTCACCTCTAAAATGACCCGTATTTCTATTTTCAGCCTCCTTACAAGTTACTCTATTTTTATATCGATTATAAAGCTGAATACCTCCTAAGCCATGATAATGAAAGCTTTCTCGACCATATAGTAGAGCCATGTGAAGAAATACAGACAAATTTGTTTCCCGACCTCCAGGGCCTAAACCCTCTTTGTCGGTTAGTCTATTTCTTTGCTTGTTCAGTACAACTTCAGAGGTGTCGTGAAAGGCCAGAAGCTTTTCTTCAACCACCTTCATAGACTCCCTACTTTTGCCAATAAACTCAAATTGAATGTATTCCTCAGTAAGATTTTTGTTTGATAACAACCTCATGAAAGCCTTACGGTCTGCATCAGTTTTTGCTACATTTGTTAAATGTGGGTTAGGATTATTTTTTAGACTCTCTACTAATCTATAACATACTCTTACTGATTGCTTATTTAACATAAATGAAGATACATTTGTACTGTCCATATAAATCTTGATTTAGAGCTAATTTAAGCTTATTTTTAAAAGTGGGTCAACCCAAGGCCCTTCGGCCTGCGGCCTCGGTCTGCCGCTTCGCGGCACTGCTGCGCAGCGCTGGGCCGCACAACTTATTTTTTCAGTTTTGGCAGTTATCTTCGGCCCGAAAAAAAATAAAAAAATAGTTTGCTCAAAATCAGCAGGTTATTCTTATATTTAAGCTGTTGTTAAAAAATAGGTTTGGAAAAGCCAAAAGGAGCGCCTATATTTGTGTCGTTCCCAGAGGGAATAACCAATTTGGTCTGGTAGTTCAGTTGGTTAGAATACCTGCCTGTCACGCAGGGGGTCGCGGGTTCGAGTCCCGTCCAGACCGCTAAGCACGCATCTTGCGTGCTTTTTTTTTGCCCCTAGGGGAGGGGTTCGGGCCAAAAAAAGGGGCAGCGAATAATCATTCGCTGCCCCTTTTGGGTTTTGCTGCTTCGCCTGCAAAGGGTTTAGTATGAAGAAGTCGAATATAATTATAATAATTATATCGGTTTCAATGCTGCTTCGCCTGCAAAGGGTTTAGTATAAATAGAATGGGCTGAAGGCGAAAAGCTAAAGGCGTTTCAATGCTGCTTCGCCTGCAAAGGGTTTAGTATCTCGCACATGACAACAGCAGTTCCTCCCTCAGAGTTTCAATGCTGCTTCGCCTGCAAAGGGTTTAGTATCTGTTTATACTCGCCCAATCGAGTAAACTAATTATGTTTCAATGCTGCTTCGCCTGCAAAGGGTTTAGTATAGCATGTCAAAAAAGTATATTACACACAAACAGACGTTTCAATGCTGCTTCGCCTGCAAAGGGTTTAGTATAGGTTTGAGCGAATTAGCCCAATTGAGACTGGAGTTTCAATGCTGCTTCGCCTGCAAAGGGTTTAGTATAGCATGTCAAAAAAGTATATTACACACAAACAGACGTTTCAATGCTGCTTCGCCTGCAAAGGGTTTAGTATAGGTTTGAGCGAATTAGCCCAATTGAGACTGGAGTTTCAATGCTGCTTCGCCTGCAAAGGGTTTAGTATGGACGAAGAAGGATATGGAGATATCCTTCTAAAAGGTTTCAATGCTGCTTCGCCTGCAAAGGGTTTAGTATATGTGAGTATTTTGTGTCTCTCCAGACATACGTAGTTTCAATGCTGCTTCGCCTGCAAAGGGTTTAGTATGTAATGACAAATCGGCCTTACCCGACCTAAATTCTGTTTCAATGCTGCTTCGCCTGCAAAGGGTTTAGTATCCAAGTTTATGTGTGCTTTACACAGGAGATACTTGTTTCAATGCTGCTTCGCCTGCAAAGGGTTTAGTATGAAAGGAAAAGTAGTATATGCTAAGTTCTACGAAGTTTCAATGCTGCTTCGCCTGCAAAGGGTTTAGTATTTCCAGTCCCATGCAGGAAACTCCTGCAGGACTGAAGTTTCAATGCTGCTTCGCCTGCAAAGGGTTTAGTATCTCTTCAGGAAGAGTGGTTTCATCGGCATCGGGAGTTTCAATGCTGCTTCGCCTGCAAAGGGTTTAGTATGTTAACCACCCACTCAGTACTAATCTCTTTCTCCAGTTTCAATGCTGCTTCGCCTGCAAAGGGTTTAGTATCTGTGGCAATCATCGTGTCCACTTCGCCAAATTGGGGTTTCAATGCTGCTTCGCCTGCAAAGGGTTTAGTATATAAAAACGAAATACAGGTATTAGTACAGTTGTTGTTTCAATGCTGCTTCGCCTGCAAAGGGTTTAGTATTAGAACTTCTGGAAAAGGAGGGGTTAGAGGTAACAGTTTCAATGCTGCTTCGCCTGCAAAGGGTTTAGTATATTTCGTATTTGTCCTTAGCCAAATAGAAGGCAATAAAGTTTCAATGCTGCTTCGCCTGCAAAGGGTTTAGTATTGAAAATATCCTAAACGCCCCCAACGGCTTAGATGTTTCAATGCTGCTTCGCCTGCAAAGGGTTTAGTATTGATATTACAAACACCTATCTATGATAGAGTATGTTTCAATGCTGCTTCGCCTGCAAAGGGTTTAGTATGCAGTGTTAGTAAATTTGTAGGAGCCACTAACAAAGTTTCAATGCTGCTTCGCCTGCAAAGGGTTTAGTATTCGTCCTCGCTTTGATGTTCGTAAATTCAAACCCGTTTCAATGCTGCTTCGCCTGCAAAGGGTTTAGTATCTCTAATAGTTAATAAGTGGAGACAAGGTTAAATAAAGTTTCAATGCTGCTTCGCCTGCAAAGGGTTTAGTATTTTCTACTCTCCTATCGAGAGCAGAAGAGCTGCGAAGTTTCAATGCTGCTTCGCCTGCAAAGGGTTTAGTATAATGTCAGATAAACCTTGTTTTGGGTCTTGGTATTGTTTCAATGCTGCTTCGCCTGCAAAGGGTTTAGTATGTTCCAATTTATATTGTTCTTCTGCTTCTTTAACCGTTTCAATGCTGCTTCGCCTGCAAAGGGTTTAGTATAGGGGAGGCTAACCCCACTCTCGCCCTTAAGCGGGCGTTTCAATGCTGCTTCGCCTGCAAAGGGTTTAGTATTGCCCTCCCAAGGCTGAGATTCAGCCTCAAAGAAGTTTCAATGCTGCTTCGCCTGCAAAGGGTTTAGTATAGGAGACCACTATACCAAGCGCTTTTATTCATGTGTTTCAATGCTGCTTCGCCTGCAAAGGGTTTAGTATTAAATATGGGTAAGCAGTATAAAGAATTTGAGACGGTTTCAATGCTGCTTCGCCTGCAAAGGGTTTAGTATATTTACGAGTTCGAGATCAAGGCGTCTTTTTCAGAGTTTCAATGCTGCTTCGCCTGCAAAGGGTTTAGTATTATCCATCCGTTTTCTTATAATTGTGTAAATGCACAGTTTCAATGCTGCTTCGCCTGCAAAGGGTTTAGTATCTCAAAGCCTTCAATTTGGGTTGGAAATGGATGTAGTTTCAATGCTGCTTCGCCTGCAAAGGGTTTAGTATCAGGAAGATTTTCGTGTACAAAAGCCTCTACACAGTTTCAATGCTGCTTCGCCTGCAAAGGGTTTAGTATTCTATATTGGAAGAGTTAGAAGAGTATGAGTACTGTTTCAATGCTGCTTCGCCTGCAAAGGGTTTAGTATATTCTTTGCTTTACTGTAATTCAGGGTTCGGTTGCAGTTTCAATGCTGCTTCGCCTGCAAAGGGTTTAGTATCCGTTTTTCGGTTCGCCAAACCCTAACAACGAAAGTTTCAATGCTGCTTCGCCTGCAAAGGGTTTAGTATTAAGAGAAATTGGTTTATCTACAAGAGCTTGGAACTGTTTCAATGCTGCTTCGCCTGCAAAGGGTTTAGTATAGAACCCAATCAAATCCATTCAGAGGGCACGTATATCGTTTCAATGCTGCTTCGCCTGCAAAGGGTTTAGTATCAGCTTCGTTTAGATATTAGAGAGACAGGTGCTGAAGTTTCAATGCTGCTTCGCCTGCAAAGGGTTTAGTATCAGGTACTTCGGAGCAAATACGCCGTCTTTTTGTTTCAATGCTGCTTCGCCTGCAAAGGGTTTAGTATTCGACTAGGTTGCGTTTGGCTGAAGAATAGAGAGGAGTTTCAATGCTGCTTCGCCTGCAAAGGGTTGAGTATAGGTCTTCGAACTTTGTTTCGAAATCGGCTGGGCGTTTCAATGCTGCTTCGCCTGCAAAGGGTTTAGTATTCATAAATTTGACCTTCATAACCTTTTACCTTTAAAAGTTTCAATGCTGCTTCGCCTGCAAAGGGTTTAGTATTACTCATGACTTTTGGTATTAATGATTAATAAATGTTTCAATGCTGCTTCGCCTGCAAAGGGTTTAGTATAGCGATAAACAAGAGCGTTTGCTATTAGAAGTAGAACAGTTTCAATGCTGCTTCGCCTGCAAAGGGTTTAGTATCATTGGCCCGAATGGAAGAATGTTATCCCATGCGTGTTTCAATGCTGCTTCGCCTGCAAAGGGTTTAGTATCCTCTAGCCAATGCAGACCAAGCAAAGAACGCCGGTTTCAATGCTGCTTCGCCTGCAAAGGGTTTAGTATCATTGGCCCGAATGGAAGAATGTTATCCCATGCGTGTTTCAATGCTGCTTCGCCTGCAAAGGGTTTAGTATCCTCTAGCCAATGCAGACCAAGCAAAGAACGCCGGTTTCAATGCTGCTTCGCCTGCAAAGGGTTTAGTATACATGCCATACTCCATTGCTAGAGCTACACGATTGTTTCAATGCTGCTTCGCCTGCAAAGGGTTTAGTATATCTTTGTAGATTATGAAAAAGAACTATATAACAAGTTTCAATGCTGCTTCGCCTGCAAAGGGTTTAGTATCCTCTAGCCAATGCAGACCAAGCAAAGAACGCCGGTTTCAATGCTGCTTCGCCTGCAAAGGGTTTAGTATCATTGGCCCGAATGGAAGAATGTTATCCCATGCGTGTTTCAATGCTGCTTCGCCTGCAAAGGGTTTAGTATCCTCTAGCCAATGCAGACCAAGCAAAGAACGCCGGTTTCAATGCTGCTTCGCCTGCAAAGGGTTTAGTATATATACTATGCAAGATCTATGCATCGTTAAATTGTTTCAATGCTGCTTCGCCTGCAAAGGGTTTAGTATAAAGTGGAGAAGAACGAGCATATTAGTAGCCATTAGCTGTTTCAATGCTGCTTCGCCTGCAAAGGGTTTAGTATGACTAAATACACATTTAAAAACGAGGATGGTAAAAGTTTCAATGCTGCTTCGCCTGCAAAGGGTTTAGTATCATCAAGCGCTCTTTCCTTGAGCGTTACGGGGTAGAGTTTCAATGCTGCTTCGCCTGCAAAGGGTTTAGTATACATGCCATACTCCATTGCTAGAGCTACACGATTGTTTCAATGCTGCTTCGCCTGCAAAGGGTTTAGTATATCTTTGTAGATTATGAAAAAGAACTATATAACAAGTTTCAATGCTGCTTCGCCTGCAAAGGGTTTAGTATAAGGCTAAGGCTCGGGCGGCTAAGGCCGATATTGAGTTTCAATGCTGCTTCGCCTGCAAAGGGTTTAGTATACATTCGTTACTCATTTGGCTGTTGGTTTTGCGGTGTTTCAATGCTGCTTCGCCTGCAAAGGGTTTAGTATACATCCCCCCCGTCCTTAGCCGTTTCACCCCCAAGTTTCAATGCTGCTTCGCCTGCAAAGGGTTTAGTATCCTTTAGGGTCACATGCATGTCCATAGCGAAGGTTGTTTCAATGCTGCTTCGCCTGCAAAGGGTTTAGTATAGGATATGGAGATATCCTTCTGGAAGATTACTTGAGTTTCAATGCTGCTTCGCCTGCAAAGGGTTTAGTATATATCTAAGGTAGGCTTAGCCATTGGTGGGGAGCATAGTTTCAATGCTGCTTCGCCTGCAAAGGGTTTAGTATTGGTTCGAATTTGGAGAACATGGTATATCTGGTAAGGTAGTTTCAATGCTGCTTCGCCTGCAAAGGGTTTAGTATGCTTTCCGTTTCTTGAAAGCGGACGGCAAAACAGAAGTTTCAATGCTGCTTCGCCTGCAAAGGGTTTAGTATTTGATCCAGAAACAATTTTTAAGCCCCTACAACACTGTTTCAATGCTGCTTCGCCTGCAAAGGGTTTAGTATGGATATATTACGCTTGTAGATGGGGTGGACCTGGTTTCAATGCTGCTTCGCCTGCAAAGGGTTTAGTATTAGATTTTTCAGCTTCTGATAATAGTTTATTAAAAGTTTCAATGCTGCTTCGCCTGCAAAGGGTTTAGTATAGAAGAGTTTAAGCAGCTTGTCTGCAAATGTAGACGTTTCAATGCTGCTTCGCCTGCAAAGGGTTTAGTATTGGTAAGTATTGTACTTTGGAAATCATTAGATTGTTTCAATGCTGCTTCGCCTGCAAAGGGTTTAGTATATGACTACCTGGATCGACGAAGATATGAAGAAAGGTGTTTCAATGCTGCTTCGCCTGCAAAGGGTTTAGTATCAAACGCAGGTCAAGAAGAACACTAAGAGCGGCGTGTTTCAATGCTGCTTCGCCTGCAAAGGGTTTAGTATATAGTAAAAGAAGGCAGGCCCTGCGTCACTTCCTTGTTTCAATGCTGCTTCGCCTGCAAAGGGTTTAGTATAAAGAGATCGTGGAGGATCCTATCAAGGCTGTTGCTGTTTCAATGCTGCTTCGCCTGCAAAGGGTTTAGTATTTGAGAGCTGATGATTCCAAAGCAAAAACTACAGTGTTTCAATGCTGCTTCGCCTGCAAAGGGTTTAGTATCTACCTATACGGTAACTAAGCACTAGCCTTTGTCTAGTTTCAATGCTGCTTCGCCTGCAAAGGGTTTAGTATAATACCTTAAAATTTAAGTATATCTATGAAAGTGGTTTCAATGCTGCTTCGCCTGCAAAGGGTTTAGTATTTAAAGCTGTCTAAGGCAGCTGAAAAAGGGTTGAAGTTTCAATGCTGCTTCGCCTGCAAAGGGTTTAGTATTTGTTACCCGGCCTCCAAACAAGGTCAGCACCAGGTTTCAATGCTGCTTCGCCTGCAAAGGGTTTAGTATTTAGGCTTAATGTAGTCAAAAAACTCCTTTTCTGTGTTTCAATGCTGCTTCGCCTGCAAAGGGTTTAGTATTTAACGTAGTTTTCTAGAATGTTTAAAGATTCTACAGTTTCAATGCTGCTTCGCCTGCAAAGGGTTTAGTATAGCATTGGACCGAACCGTAAAAGTACGAGGAAAGTTTCAATGCTGCTTCGCCTGCAAAGGGTTTAGTATTTGCTATTGACCTTTTTGAGGGGGGCAAATTGCTGTTTCAATGCTGCTTCGCCTGCAAAGGGTTTAGTATCTAAGGTCCGCTGTATAGTTGGAGTTTATATAGGGTTTCAATGCTGCTTCGCCTGCAAAGGGTTTAGTATCTGTAACTCTTCCATCATCAGGATTAGTTATTCAGTTTCAATGCTGCTTCGCCTGCAAAGGGTTTAGTATGTAAGGAACGGGCACTAAAGCTTCGATCGTTGAGCGTTTCAATGCTGCTTCGCCTGCAAAGGGTTTAGTATCAAGCACCACCGAGAGAATCGTTTTAGAGGAAGATGTTTCAATGCTGCTTCGCCTGCAAAGGGTTTAGTATTTGAGAGGTTATTCGTACTCTCTCAAGACATCTTGTTTCAATGCTGCTTCGCCTGCAAAGGGTTTAGTATTTAAAACATTCTAAGGCCGATTAAAGCCTTTAATGTTTCAATGCTGCTTCGCCTGCAAAGGGTTTAGTATAAGCAGCATCAGGTTTTCATGTAGGTTGCGATGATTGTTTCAATGCTGCTTCGCCTGCAAAGGGTTTAGTATGGGACCATTCCAGCATGAGTGCGCCCACCGATACAGTTTCAATGCTGCTTCGCCTGCAAAGGGTTTAGTATTAAACCTCGAAGAAACATTGAGCATGTTATTTTTGTTTCAATGCTGCTTCGCCTGCAAAGGGTTTAGTATTCTTAAAAATATAATTTATGATGAAACTTCAGTGTTTCAATGCTGCTTCGCCTGCAAAGGGTTTAGTATAAAGAAGAAATTATCTATGTTGAAAAAAATAAGAAGTTTCAATGCTGCTTCGCCTGCAAAGGGTTTAGTATAAATTTAAAGAAAATTCTCCTGATTGTATATATAGTTTCAATGCTGCTTCGCCTGCAAAGGGTTTAGTATCCCCCGCAAAACAGAGCGAAGCGACGGCGAAGCCGAAGTTTCAATGCTGCTTCGCCTGCAAAGGGTTTAGTATAGATGCTACATCTGACATAATTGATATGGTAATAGTTTCAATGCTGCTTCGCCTGCAAAGGGTTTAGTATAAAAAAGGCTTTCAAAAAAGACTAAAAAAAGGGGTTTCAATGCTGCTTCGCCTGCAAAGGGTTTAGTATTTTTTCTGGAAGATTGATAATATCTCCAAATACAACGTTTCAATGCTGCTTCGCCTGCAAAGGGTTTAGTATGTATTGATAGTGGGTTTAACTTTAAAAACTAAAAAGTTTCAATGCTGCTTCGCCTGCAAAGGGTTTAGTATTCATTATCGATTTTGTAATCAAAAAGACCTTGAGGTTTCAATGCTGCTTCGCCTGCAAAGGGTTTAGTATACCCAGCAGAATGAGGAGACCTTTTATTTTATACTAGTTTCAATGCTGCTTCGCCTGCAAAGGGTTTAGTATTTACACAGCTACAATGTATTCTCTTCAGTTTATGCAGTTTCAATGCTGCTTCGCCTGCAAAGGGTTTAGTATGATAATTGCGGAATCTTTTATAAGGCCGATACAGAAGTTTCAATGCTGCTTCGCCTGCAAAGGGTTTAGTATAAATCCCTTCTCAGTTCACAAAAGAACAATGGAATGTTTCAATGCTGCTTCGCCTGCAAAGGGTTTAGTATACGATCAAACAATTGCGTTTCAGTTGTGGTCTCGTGTTTCAATGCTGCTTCGCCTGCAAAGGGTTTAGTATTTATTAAACTTCTTTTTAGAGAGGTATTTAATTGGTTTCAATGCTGCTTCGCCTGCAAAGGGTTTAGTATAGAAACAGGGGTAAGTAATCAAAAAGTCTATGCTTGTTTCAATGCTGCTTCGCCTGCAAAGGGTTTAGTATGTTTTCAAGGGGCATGTTTGGTACCCTGAACGAGTTTCAATGCTGCTTCGCCTGCAAAGGGTTTAGTATATAACCCTCTTAACGACAGTGGAAAAGGAGAAATCGTTTCAATGCTGCTTCGCCTGCAAAGGGTTTAGTATAGTAAAACTATCATATAATTTAAAAAGTCATAAGAACGCCACAACCTATATTAGAGTCATGTAACTCAAAAATATACCGCAAATCCTTTTGCTGCCCTTTTTTCATTTTAAGAAAGTTTTAAGATTCGTAAAAGCTAAGACCAAAACCAATATATGCTAGCCCAAAACTCCCGAACTACAGCCCAATATAGCCATTTCCCCCCAAAACAACAAACAAAAAAAAGAGCGAAATAGCCCCTACGCTATTCCACTCTCTTTCGCTAACTAGGCTAATGCCCGTTCTTTTTCTTGATCTCTAATAACCAATCTATCGCCTCTTGCTCATTGGTAAATAACCGAATCGGATGCGAGATTTTGTTCAAACTTAACATGAAGTTCCCCAGTATTTTAGAAGCCCCATTGTTAATCAATCCAGCCCCCGCAGCAATGTTCAATCGCGGGTCTTTTTCGCCAGATACTCGCCTAGCTTCCTTAGATTGCCCCCTCAATCCACGCATGTCCGCCAAAAAATATAATGGTTGACTCCCCCGAATCTGATAGGCGGCCTCTATCCACTCCAAAGAGTCCTCGGCCTCTAAATAAGCTCCCTGACCCACTCGCTGGACCAAAATCTCCGTCTGCTCATCCATATAAAGCAAACTCTTCTTTAATTGTATTTCTGTTCTCATAGTTTTTCCCAAAAGGGCTGTTTTGTAGTTTTGCCATTAAAGTAACAAAATAAGAAAGCTAGCCCAAAAAGCTGTAAGTATAAGTGTAGGTATTATACCTATCCGCACCCTAAACTAATGATCATAAGCTATTTAAGATGTCTGTTTTTTTATTGTCTCTACATCTTTTTTGGGGCTGCCCCAGCCTTCGGCTGGGTCGGGCCATTGCGCAGCTCGCTGCTCGCTCGGCCCTGCAGCGGCTGCGCCGCTTTGGTCTGCCGCCTGCGGCGGCCCTGCTACAGCCCCTCAGCCTGCTATCTGCAGACAAATCTACCGCAAATAGGGGAGCAGTTTAACATGATTCCCCCTAAATTTAAACGGCCAAAGCATCCCCCCAAGCCCCCCAACCCCCGATGAGCGGCCCAGCGCTGCGGAGGGGTGGCCGAAGGCCAGACCAAAGCCGCCAAAGGCGGCTGCAGGGCCGAACAGACCTGTGAGCCCCGCAGCATAGCGGCGGCCAGGCAAGGCGAAGCCTGCCGGCCGCGGGCCCCTAGGCCTTAATAAACTCAATCTCCCGCTTCTTCCTGTTGTTGTACCTGATTTCTAAAATATAAGCCCCAGCCTCCAAATCCGAAACATCCTCCAATATCAATAATTCATTAGAACTCAAACCCGCCTTTAACTCCAGTTTTACCCTCCGCTGCTGATCGTAAATCCGTATCCTGGCCGATTTCATCTTCTTGCCCAAACGACCAAAGCGCAAGTTCAATTCTTTTTGCACCGGATTAGGGTAAATGGCCAACTGCCCACCCTCTTTGCTCTTCCATCCCCGCACAAATACTACCTCCGAATAGGCCTCCTGCCCATGGTTAGACAATTGCCGAAACCGATAGTAGCTGTTCCCATCAAAAGCATTGACATCCGTAAACCGATAGTTGGTGGGCGCCTCGCTGTTGCCAAAACCCGGAATAAATCCCACCGCATGAAAGTCTTCACTGCCCGCCAAACGACGCTCCACCAAAAATCCCTTGTTCTCGGTCTCTCTAGGGGTGGTCCAACGCAACTCTACTTCCCTGATGTTTTTGCGCTTGGCCCGAAAAGCCACTAACTCCAGCTTCTGAAAGGCAAAGTTGAGGTATTTGAGCAGCAAGGCCGTAGATACCAAGCCTTTGTTCTCAAAAATCCGCTCGCCCTTGCTCGGATCAGCATCAAAACGAGACTCAAAAGAAGCCCCCAAGTAAATGCTGCTTTTGTTGCTGACCACCAGGGCTTTGGTCCGGTCGTTCCCACTGCCATCCAAGGCTTTGGCCCAACTCAAGCGCGCATCCTTGGCCGATACTTCCATCAAAAAGATATCTGATTTTAAGAGGTTGCTGGTCTTCAAAATGAGGCTATCCGAAACAGGCATTTCCCCCTGAAAATAACCCGTCAACAAAATTTGCTGACTGTCTACGGCCGCCATAGCCGTAATCCTCGTTTTCTGATCACTGCCCCAAGGCTTGACCCAGCGAAAATCTCCCGCCTTGCTGTAATGGACCAAAAAGGCATTGCGACTCCCCTTAGCACTATAGGTTCTTGGACCAAATGCGGCCGTCCCCTCAAAACTTCCGCCCAAATAAACCCCTAACTTAGGCAAATATAGGAGCTCACCCAGGCGCTCGTCCGAACGGCCGCCCAATAGCCGCGCCCATCGAAAATCGCCCCCCCGATCTAAAGCCAAAATGGCCAAGTCTTGCTCGCCAGCAGCCCGCAAAAGCTGGTTCTGCCGATGCCCCAACTTAAGCTGCTCCGAAAAGGATAAGCCCAAATAAATCTGTCCCTGCTCATCTAAGGCCAAACGCCCCCGATTCGGCGCCACACAATCAAAGGTTTTAAACCAGCCCAAGCGGCCAGAATCTACCGATAGCGATAAGAGCAAAAAACCCGATTTATCCAGTAAGGTCTGCCCCTCATACACTAAACGATCGCCCCGATGACTCAGCAAAACTAATAGCTCTCCATTGGGCTGCTGCTTGATAGCCAGCAAATCCACCTCCCCCAAACTTTTCCATTCTTTGGCCCAAAGGAGCTCACCCAAACTATCCAGCTTGAGCAAAAAGGCGTCTTGCTTGCCCTCCGCCTGCCAACAAAGACTGTCCGATAAACAGAAGTCGGCCCCATAACTTCCTCCCAAAAAACTTTCTGCCGCCTCGCTCTGATATAAGGCCTCGGCCTTGTCGGCCCCCAGGCCCCCAAATTGCCGAAACCAACGCAAACGCCCCAAAGAGTCGTACTGACTAATCAGGATGTCGCCCCAACGCCCCTTGCTCTTGAGCAAACTATCGGAATTGATGGAGAGGGCCCCTTCAAAATAAACCGCTGTCAGAATTTCTCCCGAAGCCCTAGGATAAAGGGCCTCTATTCTCGATAAAGAGGCATCGTAGCGATAACCCATGGCAAAGGCAAAGTCATAGGCCAAACTCTCGGCCTGATAATGGGCCACAAATAAGGTCTGTATGGCATTACTGTTCAATAAGGCCTGCTTGGGCGAAGGGTCAAAATCTGCCGCCCCCTCAAAACTACCCGTCAAAAAGACTTGCCCCTCTAAATTGAGCTTCATGGCCTGCACTTCCTCATACAAGGGGCCCCCAAAGGCTTGCATCCGCTTAAAGTCCCCCTCAAAACTGTATTGGGCAATAAAGAGGTCCGACTGCTCGCCCTGCGCCCGAATTTCTTGCTGGCCCTCCAAAATCTGCCCCGAAAAACGCCCAGCTATCCCCAAGAGCTTTCGCCCCACAATTTCTATACATTGCCCCCGATCATCTCCTGCTCCACCAAAACGCTTGATCCAATTCAACTGCCCCTTTCTGTGAAATTGGGCCAGAAAAATATCCGATTCGCCCCGACTCTTTAGCCCCTCTAGCTCTCCCCGAAAACTACCCGTCATAAAGGCTTCCCCCACCGAGTTGACTACAATGTCACTCAGCTCCATTCCCTCCGTGGCCGCTAGGGTTTCTTTCCAAATTAAATCGCCCAAAGGAGAGTACTTGAGCAAAAGGGCAGCCCCGCTCTCTGGCGCCTGCAAACTGTCCAGACTAAAGTCGTCATAGATAAAACTCCCCTTGGCCGTCCCCGCCAAATAAAGCTCCCCCAAACTGCTCAAGGAGAGAGCCGTACTCAAATCTGCCCCCTTACTCCCCAAGGTCCGCAACCAACGCCAATCCGAAAAGCCCTCAATCTGCCCCACAAAAATATCCGAGCCTCCAAAGGCCGGCCGCTTCTTCCCCAAAGCACTAAATTCTTCCCGATATTCTCCCGTAATATAAATGCTGTGGTTGTAGGCCTTGATGTCTAATCCCTGATCACTACCTTTGCCCCCAAAAGAAACCGCCTCCAAGGCCTCGCCCTCCTCCGAAATGCGCAGAATAAAGACGTCCTCTGCCCCCTCACTCAATAAATAGTCTTGCTCCGACCAATATAAGCTGTCCGAAAAATAACCGGTCACCAAGAGCTCCCCCTGCGCATTCAAATCAATGGCCTGAGCCGCATCATTGCCATAACTGCCCAAGGGCAATACCCACTGAAAATCCCCCCGACGGTTGTATTTGGCCACAAATAAATCGTTCTTCCCCTTGGCCTTCCGCAAAGCCTGACTATCTATCGCTGGATTGAAATCAATGCTGCCATTAAAATAACCCAGCAGATAAAGCTCCCCAGCAGGACCCAAATAAAGATCCAAGCCCTCTGCCTGCCCCCCATACTGCGTCTGACTAGATAACATTTGCCCCCAAGCAAAACTCGGCCGCTCCTGGGCCAACAACAATAGGGGAGAGAGCAGAAAAAGAAACGGAAGAAGTAGCGAAGAATAGGGCATGAAAGTTCTTGATATAGCGACCAAATAGAATAACTGCCCGCAAAGATAAACAAGTTGACCCAATTTGTAGGCCTTCCGCTTTTTCCCGAGCCGCATTTAAAACGGATTTGATACTGCTTTATTTTTTGGGGCCTCCGCCTCCCTTCGGTCGTCGGCGCTACGCTTCAGGGCTCGCAGGTCTGCTCGGCCCTGCGTCGCCTTCGGCTCCTTGGTCTGGCCTGACGGCCACCCCGCCGCATCGCTAGGCCGTTTGGCCTGACGGCCATAATAGCTGCAGCTTAAAAGCCGCAGCCAGATTAGGGGCCAATAAGCTAGCTCTTTATCGCCCCATGGCCTGCAGCTTAAAAGCCGCAGGAGCTGAAAACCGAATGCCTTCGCCCATCTCCAATGAAGCAGGGGCTTTTAAGCTCCTGCGGCGAGAAAGATGATGGCCCAAGAGACTGGCTGCGGCCTTTAGGCTGCAGAAACAGGGATTTTAGGACCAACTGTTAGTGAATTGTTAAAAATAGAAATAATGTAACAAAATCAAAAAGGGGGAAAGTTCGGTATTTTACCGAACTAGTTCACCTCCAGACCGAAGCAGTTCACCTCCAGACCGAAGCAGTTCACCTCCAGACCGAACTAGTTCACCTCCAGACCAAACTAGTTCAGCTCCAGACCAAACTAGTTCACCTCCAGACCAAACTAGTTCAGCTCCAGACCAAACTAGTTCAGCTCCAGACCAAACTAGTTCACCTCCAGACCAAACTAGTTTACCTCCAGACCAAACTAGTTCAGCTCCAGACCGAAGCAGTTCACGGGACTGTTCAGGATTTTGTGTATCCAGATAGGCAACAAAAAGGGGACTGTTCAGGATTTTGGGGACTGTTCAGGATTTTGTGTATTAGAATAAAATTTGGGTCTTTAGCTGGTTGGAATTTGGCCAATAGTCGCCTAGGGACAAGCCCCTAGGCTAATCCAATGGAGTCAGCCCTAAAGGGCCTCAACTGCCGATATACAAGGTCTTGCTAAATGATTATAGCAAAGAAGAATCTTATCCAAAGGCCCTCTTTAGAGGGCTGTCTGAAAAAGCTAGCCTAGGGGCTTGTCCCTAGGCAGCAAAAAGGAGAAACACAAAATTTTAAACAGTCTCCAATAGCAAACAAGGGCTTCAGCCCGCTAGTTTGCATAGACTCGCAACCATGGGCTTCAGCCCATGGCCCTAAACAGCTTCCTGATCCTACAGGGCCGAAGGCCCGTCGGCAAAGGCCAAATGAAAGCCCTGCCCCTTCTATCCTTTGTTTTAATTTATTGCTATTCAGCGTTATTTTTCTCAGCCATAGCTAGGGCTATGCCTTTAAAAAATGCCTTGACTAGCCTGAAATTTTTATCAAAGGATGGCCGAGAAGTTAATTTCATGAGGGTTTCAACCCTCATTTATAGATTTTTGCGAAGCAATACCATTCTTGCTGTAGGTTTCAACCTACAGTTAAAAGGGCCGAAGGCCCGTCGGCCTAGGGGCCTGAAAGGGTGGCCGCAGGCCAGACCGAGCGGGCGCAGCCCGCAAAGGGCCGAGCAGACCTGCGAGCCCTGCAAGGGCCCGGCCGCCGAAGGCGGCAGGCCCCAAAACAAAAAAAGCCAAGTCCTCTAAAAAGAGAACTTGGCTTAGTGCAAAAGCGGAAAATCGCTTAGAACTGCTCTAGTCCAGCAAAGTGGAAATCGCCTTCAATTTGGGCGTTTTCGTCAGAGTCAGAACCGTGAATAGCATTTTCTCCGATGCTAGTAGCATACTTAGCGCGGATAGTACCTTCTGCGGCCTCTGCAGGGTTGGTGCTACCGATAAGCGTACGGAAGTCGGCTACGGCATTGTCTTTTTCCAAAATGGCGGCCACGATAGGACCAGAAGTCATAAACTCAACGAGTTCGCCAAAGAAGGGACGCTCCTTGTGTACAGCATAAAAACGCTCAGCAGCAGCAGTGCTCAATTGAGTCATTTTTAGGGCCACAATACGGAAACCTGCTTCATTGATTTGGGCCAAGATGGCGCCAGTGTGCCCAGCTTTTACAGCATCGGGCTTGATCATGGTCAGCGTTTTATTAGTTGCCATTAGTTTGTTTTTTATTATTGTAGTAAAAGGTATTCTGCTTAATTGGGCGCAATAATATAAAAAGCCCTTGGCATATCCAAATACTGCCTTTAATTTCCTGATTGTGGCCGAAAATAACGAGCCAAAAGGCCCAAAAGCAGGATAATCAGGGCAGTGAGCAGCAAATAGAGTTTCCAGTTGCCGGCCCGACTAAGCTTGATCGGGCGGTCATCGCCCAGCTCAATAAAGGAGGCCCAAAAGAAGGGGTGGCTACTGATATCGCCAGCCGCATCTAGGTAATTGAGTTTGGCTTGTCGCAGGGCTTCCGATTTGCTTTTTCCTGCGCTCAGTCCCTCATAAAAGTCTTGCATCAAGATGGCCGTAGCTTGGTCGTTAATGGGCCAAAGGGTCATGACTAGGGCGGGCACGCCGGCATACATAAAGCCTCGGCCCAGACTGACCACCCCTTCGCCTCTTTCATATTTGCCAAAGCCCGTTTCGCAGGCAGAAAGGACCACCAAGTTGGCCTTAATCTTTAGTAAGTTGAGCTCATAGGCATGTAAGAGGTCATCTTCTAGGCTATCGTGGCGGTGGCTAAAGACCAAATTAGAGTATTCGGGTCGCTCTTCATCTACCCAGCCGTGCATGGCCAAATGAATCAGGGCATATTCTTCTTTGCTAATTTGCTTTTTAAATTCGGTTTCATTGGCTTGTTGGCCATACAAAAAGAGCCCCTTAAACGCCTTACTGAGCTGCTGAATCTCGGCCTTGGCCCCAGGCAGATCATCTACCGAGCTGCGAATATGATGCTGTCGGCTATCGGTTCCCGAGGCATGGGCTGCGGCATCATAGGCATAGGAGGGGGCCATGCCCAGCACTCGGCCCGACTTAATTTTGGGCCTTTCATATAAGAGCAAGGCGGCCGAATAATGATAATGCACATTATAGCGCTTGAGCAAATAGGGCAGGGTCTTAAAACTAGGCTGACGGACTTCTTCTGGGGCGGGGGCTTCAGAGAGCAGGACCTCAAAGGGAATATAATTGAGGAGGCCATCGGGGACCAAGAGAATTTTATCGATGCCCTCAGCTTTTAGGGCGGGAGCTACAAACTGCTGGTAGAGGTCCCAGCCCTCGGCAATGAGCAGCTGCTTGAGGGCCAAGGTTTTTTGTTCCTCCTTGAGCCAGCTGCTATTGGTCAGTGCTAGGCGAAAGTTGCGCATTTTGCGGTTAAAATCTTCGCCTTTGGGCAAATAAAAGAGCTCTCCAGACTTGGGGCTAAGGGCCAGTAGGTAAAAACCATCTTGGGCCGAAAAATACTCTAAAAAGCGTTCGCCGGTATCGAGTTTTTTCTGCAGTTGTTCTAGGCTAGGAGTTTTATCCTCATACTTAAGGCGGAAATAATCGTAGTAATTGGCCTCTAGGGTATCTTGTAGGCGTTGACTTTCTCTTTTTAGGGCCAGCAGCTCTTTGTCTAGGGCATCCATTTGGGCCGCATTATTGGCCAATTGGGCCTCAAAATACTGCTTGCGTTTTTTGGCCAATTCTCGGCTGAGGCGGCGCTCCTCTTTGAGGAGCTTTTTGGGTAGGCCCCCAAAGGCGCGGGCATTTTCGGTTTGTAGGGCCTCTAAGAGCAGTAGGGCCTTGCTGCGTTCCACCAACTGAAAGGCCTCTAAGAGATAGTCTGTTTTGGGTTGCTTTTGGTAGCGTTTATAGACAATGGCCAGGGCCTGCTCATAGATAGGAATCAGGCGTTGGAGCAAAAAGAGGCGAGAGCCTTCCGACTTAAAGCTATTTCGGAGTTCATAGGCGAGGCTAGCGGCCTTTAGGGCGAGGCGGTAGGCCATTTCTTCTTGGCCGGCTTGGTCGTAGAGTTTAATTTGGACCTCCATGACTTCTAGCAGCAGTTCTCGGTCCGAAACGGCAGAGAGTTCTTCGGTAGCGGCTAGGCCCGCCTTCATTTGCAGGGCTTCTGTGGCCTGTTCTAGGGCCATAAGCGCCTGGCCGATTTCGGTTTTGGGTTGTTGGGCAAAGAGCAGGGCACGTTCTAGGTAAATGCGGGCCAAATCGGGATGTTTGCCCGAGCTATAGGTCTTTTGGCCTTCTTCTAGGGCTTTATCGAGTTTGTTTTTGGCTTGTTCCCAATCTTTTTGCAGGCGAAAAAAGCGGCCATAGAGCAAAAAGGTAGATTCGGTTTTGAAGCGCAGGCGTTTTTGCCAATTTTCGGTTTGGGCCAAAAGGGCAAAAGCCTCTTTTTTCTTTCCGATTTCCCAGGCCACCTCGGCCCAGCCCAAATTGAGTTGGATACGGGCTTGGATAGCGGCATTGGCGGCCTGTTCTTTGGGCGACATTCTATTGAGGGCATCTTCGGCCTTCTTAAAGTTATTATAGGCTCGGCTATAGGCGGCCTTTTTACGAGTGAGTTCGGCCAGGTTGGTGTAGGTATTGGCAATGCGGAAAAGGTCGCCTAATTGGCTAGATAGGTTAAGTGCATTGCGGCAATAGTCCTCGGCCTTGTCCACATCGCCAATTTCGATATAGAGCAGGCCAATATTATTATAATAAGAAGCCACCTCGATAGAATCTTGTCTAGACTGCATAGCTTCCTTGACAATTTCTAGGGTAGTTTTGGTTCGGTCTAGGGCCGATTCATAATCTCCAGTTCGGTAATAGAGGGCGCCATAGAGCTGTAAGATTTTGCGCAAAGAAGGCAAATCATTATTGAGCTGTTCTTGGGTAATGGTAAAGGCATCATCTAAGTAGCGTTCCATCAGTCTATAATCCTGCATATAGAGGCTAGTTTCGGCTAGGGCTCTAGAGGCTTGGGCATAATCTTTCCAGGACTGGGCAAACTTATAGGTAAATCGAGACTGCAGGAAATAGAGTTTGGCGGTATCTAGGGCGCCTTGGCCCATATAAAAGCGGCCAAAGAGATAGGCGATATGGCCTTGCCAGGGGTCATTTTCGGGTAATTGTTGGAGGGCGGTAGTTTGGGCCAGGCGGAGCTCATTTTTCATGGCCTGCATTTGGCCGGCTCTTTTGTGCATAATGGCCTTATTATAGGAAATGCGGGTCCAGTTTTCCCAGCAGCCGGCTTGGGCCAATAGTTTTTTGGCCTTCTCCATTTGGTCAAAGGCTTGGCCGGCTTGGCCTTGGCCCATGGCTTTTTTTGCGGCTTCAAAGGCGGCAAAGGCTTGGCTACTATCCTGTTGGGGGCAGCTTTGGGCGGAGAGATGGGGAGCGGCAAAAAGGCAAAAAAGTCCAAGAAGGACGCTATAATATATAGTAGAAGGCTTCAAATCTGAAGGTAGTTTTTCTAGGCGTGTAAATGGGTCGAAAAATAGGGCTAATTTAAGAGAAAAAGCAAGGGCCTGCTTTTTTTTCGACCAAGGGAGGGGCGGAGTTGGTTGCTAGGGGCTGGGCTAGGGGGCCAAGAGGGGCTTGGCCTAGCGATGTGCAGCAGTGGCCGTTAGGCCAGACCGAGCAGGCAAAGCCTGCGCAGGGCCGAGCAGACCTGCGAGCTGCGCAACGTAGCGCCGCAAGGCGAAGCCGCAGCGGAGGCCCCAAAACAGCAGCGAGCTGCGCAACGACAACAAGAACTTTAGTTCGTCTTCGACGACTGAAAGGAGTAAGGCCCCAAAAGTAGAAATGAAAAAGAAAAAGCGAAAAATTAGTTGAATTCTACTAAATTAGCCCAAGGCCCTTAGGGGCATCTTTTTTTATACTAAAAACAGCAGTCATCGAGAAGTTGAGTTTGCAGGCGGGGCGTTTATTATTGGCCGAGCCCTTTATGTCTGATCATCATTTTAAGCGGGCCGTAATTTTGCTCTGCGACCATGAGCGGGAGGGCAGCGTAGGTTTTGTGTTGAACAAGCCTATGGGGCTAGATATTAAGGATTTGGTCAATGATTTTCCGGATTTTTCTGCGGAAGTACATTTTGGTGGGCCGGTGCAGACCGACAGCATACATTATGTGCATACCAAGGGAGAATTACTGGAAGGGGCCATGAAAATTGAGGAAGGATTGTATTGGGGCGGGAACTATGAGCAGCTCAAGGTCTTGATTCGGCAGGGATTATTGGAGCAAAACGACATTACTTTTTTTGTGGGCTATAGTGGTTGGGGCGAGGGCCAACTGCAGGAAGAAATAGAGGTGCAGACTTGGATATTGGCCGAGAGCGACCGCAACTACATCTTTCAGCCACAGAATGAATTATTATGGAAAAGCGTGCTGGAAAATTTGGGCGATCGTTATAGTGTGATGGCGCAAATGCCGATTCCGGTATGGAACTAAATCTTTTGACTAAACCAATCAATATGACAAACAACAAGACCTCCCTAAAGAAATTAAGAATGCTAGAAGTGAGTTTTCAGACCTATTTGCAGCCTTGGGAACTGAGTAAATTTAGAGGAGCGATGGCCCATAAGGTGGGCTTAGAAAACGACTGGTTTCACAACCACAACAATGAAGATGAGCAAAAAGAAGAGAGTTTTCATTATCGCTACCCTTTGATTCAGTACAAATTGCACAAAAGACGGCCCCTATTGCTTTGCATTGATCGGGGGGTAGAGGAGGCCCATCACTTTTTTACGCAATCGGATTGGAGCCTTAAGATTGGCGACAAGCAGCATGATATGCGAATTCATCGCTTGCATTTGCAGGAGTACAACCTACATTATTGGGAGCATCCGCGTTTGTATCGCCTACACAATTGGTTGGCCCTAAACAGTGAAAACTATCGGGCCATTAAGGCTTGCCGCAGCTTGCGGGAGCGTTTGGAGCTGCTCGAGCGGATTTTGCGCAACCACATCCTCAACTTTTATGGGGCCATGGGCGTACATTTAGAAGAAGAGCTAGAGGTGCATATTACCGATCCGCTAGATCTGAAGCGGGTATCTTATAAAGGCATCAAGAAAGAGGCCTATACCTTAGACTTTGAGACCAATGTCTTTTTGCCCAACTTTATCGGTTTGGGGCAGGGAACGAGCGTTGGTTTTGGGGTGGTAAAGCCTTATCGCTAAAGGAAAAGGAGCTGGCTTTAAGCCAGCTCCTTTTTTATCTTACTGCCCTAAATTGGCGAGACTTCTGTATCTTTGGGCAGTATTTTCAACCTGCCTAAGCTTAACTATGAATAAGATATTCTTTTTTTGCCTTCTTTTGTGTTTGCCGGGCCTCTTGGCTGCCCAAGATAGTCTGGCCCTATCCATTTATCCCTTTGCGGGCCGTTATGTACAATTGGACCAACTGCGGCCCTATGAATCGGAGAACATCGCCGCCCAGAGCTTTAAGACCGAAAGCAAATACCACAGCCGCTTTGATGGCTTATCTATAGATAAAATTGCCTTTAAGGGCCAACTATTTGAGCTTACTGCAGGGCAGGGCGTTCTGATGACCGACCTCAGCTCTAAGGCCGCAACCCCTTTGCTCAACCGAGAAGAAAAAGCCCTGAGCGGGGGACAAAACTTTTTGCTTTTGGCCCAAGATGGAGCCGTTTGCGTTAAGCACCTCAAAGGAGCCGAAGGCTATAAGGTCTATAAATATAATGCTGCAGGCGAAGAGGTCTTTGGTCTGAAAATTCCCCATTCCGATTCCGTGAGCTATGCCCAATTGCGCTACTCTCGGCCCTATCTCAACTATTTTAGCCACAGCAGCAAGCAACTGGTCTTCAACTCCTATTTAGAGAGCAAACAAAAATCGGTGGTTCTAGACCTAGAGAAAGGACAGCTGAGCGAATACGACTTTAGCTTTGATGGACTCATTTGGGATGAGGCCACAGATAGCGAAATTAGAGGCTTTCTGCAAATTCTTCCAGATAATCAACAACTTCAAATCCTTTATAAACAACAGTCTTTTGCCCTGCCCATAGAGCAGATCCAACGCTATGAAGAAATGAAGACTTTGTTGATAAATGATACCCTCTACGCCATCGTATTTAACGAAAGAGCCCCCGGTGCGCTGCTCTTGGCCATTTCCCTAAGCGAGGAAAAATTGCTTTGGCGCCAATTGCTTGAACCCAAAAGTCAACGGCCCAAAGTAGGCCAAGCTTTTTATAACTATTTCTGGCTATCGGCCTACAAAGATAAGTTATTGATTGAGCAACTCAGCCCCAATCAAAAACGCCTGAGCATCCATAAAGTAGAGGATGGCCAGCGCTTAGAACAATTTATTCACTAATTCTAACCCCTATGAAGTATTCCTTTTTGTTTTTGGCCCTTTTGCTTAGCCTCATGAGCTGCACTATTGAAGGGGAAGGCGATATTGTTGATAGCCAACTGCCCGTAGAAGGCCCCCTAGCTGGCGTAGATCTACAAGCCGACTATGATGTCGATATCCAATATGGCCCCCAACTAGAAGTGATTGCAGAAGGACATGCCAATTTTATTGAACGCATTTTCTGGACCGTTAATAGTGAGGGCATCCTAGAGCTAGATTTGGACCAAGGCAATTATGGCGCCTACGAACTAAAGGTGACCGTCTACACCCCCCAAGGCTTCTATTTTGAAAATTCAGGCAGCGGAAATATGCAGCTCTTTACCGATGGAACCGCCAATTTTGATAGCCTCCTTCTCAAAACTTCTGGCTCCGGAGATATTAATTGCCAAAATGAAATTACAGTACAAGATGCCCTCTTTTTAGAAATAACGGGCTCCGGAAATATCTCTTTTGAAGGTAGCGCTAGCCGAGCCGTTGGCCAAATTGAAGGCAGCGGAAATATCCTGATCCCAGATCTACAAACTAACCAATGGGAGGCCTTCCTGACTGGGAGCGGCAGCTGCAATATTAGCGGCTATAGCCCCAGCGAATCCGTCAATATTAGCGGTAGCGGTAGCTATGCAGGCTTTAACTTCCTGAGCCAAAATGGAAGCTACCAACATGCAGGTAGCGGCCAGATTGAATGCCAGGTCAGTAGCTTACTGGATGCCAACCTCTCCTCAAGCGGAAATCTCTACTATAAAGGCAATCCCGCCAAAACCGTTACAGCAACGGGCTCTGGCCAAGTTATCGATGCCAACTAGGGCTAATTCTGTTTTTTTGTGATAAATTTCACAAAAACAATTGCAAGTCTAAATATTTAGCCATAAATTAAATCATTGTTTAATCCCTAACCAACAAAACCTTAATCTATGGAATGGTATTTAGCCCCATGGCAAAAGTTTGCCACATTCTCTGGTAGAGCCAGAAGAAAAGAGTACTGGATGTTCGTCATCATCAACGCAGTCATTCAACAAGTATTGTCAGGAGTAGGTATCGCTATTATGGGCGAAGCAGGTGTCTTTTTGGGCAGCATATTCGCGCTCGTTACGCTTGTTCCCACTATCGCTGTGGCTGTTCGCCGTATGCATGATGTAGGAAAAAGCGGTTGGTTTATGCTAATTCCTATCTACAACTTCATCTTGGCTGTTTCTGATAGTGAGCATGGCGAAAACCAATATGGTCGCAATCCTAAAGGTCTTGGTAATGAAGAAGGTAACCTCGAAGATCACTTTGTTGCCTAATCCATAAGCTAATTCGATTTTAAGCCCCAATTTACAAGTGTGAATTGGGGCTTTTTTCTGCCCCTTTCTTACTGTTTTTTGGGGCCTCCGCCTCGCTGCGCTCGTCGGCGGTTACTCCCTTTGGTCGTCGAACTGCGAACTAAAGTTCTTGTTGTCGTTGCGGGGCTCGCAGCTCTGCTCGGCCCTTCGGCGGCCTTGCCGCCTCGGTCTGGCCCTGCGGGCCACCCCTGCACATCGCTAGGCCAAACAAAAGCCCTTCGGGCCCAAAAAAAGCGCCATCAGCCTCAGGCTGATGGCGCTTTAGTTATACATGCGCAAGGACCTAAAATACACGGCTCAAGCTCGCCTTGATTTTTTCGGCAGCCTCGGCTAAAATCTCGGGCGTATGTGCTGCCGAAATAAAGCCTACCTCATAACCAGAAGGACCCAAATAAACGCCATGGTCCAAAAGATCGGCATGTAGAGCCTTAAAGTGCTCCATGCTCGCCGCATCAATTTGGTCTGCCCGACGAATCGTGCTGCGGTCAAAGGCCATCCAGAAAATAGAACCAATGGTCGAAATATGTACAGGATACTCCCGCTCATCACAGAAATCCTGAATATTCTTTACAAAAGCCTGCGTTTTGGCTTCCATCTCCTCATAAAAACCTGGGGCCAACAACTGTTTGGCCGAAGCATAACCCGCAGCCATAGCCACCGGATTACCCGATAAGGTTCCCGCCTGATAAACTGGACCATCAGGGGCTACATGGCCCATGATTTCAGCAGAAGCACCATAGGCCCCCACAGGCATTCCTCCACCAATGATTTTACCATAAGTAATGATGTCGGGCTGAATGCCATAGTAGCCAGCCGCTCCCTCAAAACCTACTCTGAAACCCGAAATCACCTCATCAAAAATAAGGAGACAGTCATAAGCTTTGGTCAAGCGACGCAATTCTTCCAAAAAGCTCTTTTGCTGAAGCAAAAGGCCATTGTTGGCCGGTACGGGCTCAATAATTACGGCAGCTACTTCTTCGCCATACTCTCTGAGGCATTCTTCCAAGAGGTCTGGACGGTCTAAGGGGAGGACCAAGGTTTCTTTGGCAAAAGAATCGGGAATACCCGCACTAGTGCTTTCTCCAAAAGTAACCAAGCCAGAACCCGCCTTCACCAAAAGCGAGTCTACATGCCCATGATAACAACCCTCAAACTTGATGATCTTATTTTTGCCGGTTACTCCTCTGGCCAAACGAATAGCCGACATTACGGCTTCTGTTCCAGAGCTGACAAAACGGATTTTTTCTACAAAGCGGTTGTTTTCTAGAAGCAACTGCCCCAATTTGTTTTCCCAACGAGTGGGGGTGCCAAAAGAAGTCCCTTTGGCCACAGCGGCATAGATATTCTCTCGGATTTCATCATTGTTGTGGCCCAAAATAAGGGGACCCCAAGAGCCACAAAAGTCGATGAATTCATTATCGTCTTCATCCCATACTTTGGCGCCCTTTCCTTCTTTAATGAAAAGAGGTACTCCTTTTACTGATTTAAAGGCGCGTACAGGAGAGCTTACTCCACCCGGAAAATAGCCTTTGGCCTCTGCGTATAGTGCTGCTGACTTAGTTGATTTCATTCTAGTTACTGTTTTATTTTTCTAATTCTTCTACTCTTTGCTTTTCGTAAAGCTCGTAATAGTAGCCTTCTTTTTTTGCAATTAGTTCTTCATGGCTGCCCATCTCTACTACTTGGCCTTCTTCTAGGACCATAATTTTGTCAAAGGCCAAAGAGGCATATAGCCGATGGGTAATAATAATGGTGGTTTTGTCTGCACAAACCGTTTTGAGGTACTGCGTAATTTCTGCCTCTGTTTTGGTATCCACAGCAGAAAGACAATCATCTAATAGGAGCAAACTAGGGTCTTTGATTAGGGCGCGGGCCAGAGATACCCGCTGTTTTTGTCCCCCCGATAGGGTAACGCCTCTTTCGCCCACCTGACTAGCAAACCCTTGGTCCAAACTCATGATATCTTCATATACGGCGGCATAGCGGGCGGCCTGCTCAATTTCTTCCTGGCTTTTTCCAGGAGCACCAAAGGCAATATTATTACTAATGGTATCAGAAAAGAGGAAGACATCCTGAGGCACATAGGCAATTTGCTGCCGCAATTGGTCCAAGGGATAGGCCCGAATGCTTTGGCCATCCACTAAGATTTGGCCTTCATCTATATCGTACATCCGCAGTAAAAGGTCGGCTATGGTGCTTTTGCCCGAACCCGTGCGGCCAATAATGGCCATGCGCTCGCCTGCTTTTAGGCTAAAGTTGAGGCCTTTTAGGGCCAAAATACCCGTATCTGGATAGCGGAAGCTTACATCTTTAAATTCAATGGCTCCTTTCAAGGGCGGAGCTGTTTGCCCTTGGGCCTCATCTTCTACGGCTACGGTAGTTTTTAAAAACTCATTGATGCGCTTCTGAGAAGCAGCCGCTCTTTGAACAATAGAGGCCACCCAACCAATAGAAGTGACGGGCCAAGTAAGCATATTGATATAAATGATAAACTCGGCAATGTTTCCCGCCGAGATTTTCCCATCAATCACAAGCATACCGCCCACTAGTACACTAATAATAGTACTGGCCCCAATCAAAATAATCATCAGGGGGCGGAACATGGCCTCTACACGGACCAAACTGAGCGACTTCTCTTTATAGTCTTCAATCTCCTCATCAAAGAAGTCGGCCATGGCTTCTTCTCGCCCATAAGATTTGACCACCCGAATGCCAGAGTAAACCTCTTGGGCCAAACTGTTGATGGTGGAGAGCTGCCCCTGAATGGCCTCACTCTTTTTATTGATAATGCTGGTGACATAATAAATAGAGAAGGAGAGAATAGGCAAGGGAATCAAGGAATAGAGCGTGAGCTCCACACTCACCGAAAGCATGGCCCCAATGACCATGACCATCAGAAAGACGAGATTGACCCCATACATAACGGCTGGGCCCAAATACATACGGACCTTACTCACATCTTCGGTGAGGCGGGCCATGAGATCACCTGTATTGTTTTTGCGATAAAAGGCCAAATGTAGTCGCTCATAATGCTGGAAAATCTCTTGTCTGAGGTCGCGCTCTATCAAACGAGACATGACAATGAGGGTTTGCCGCATGAAATACATAAATAGGCCCATCAGAAGGGCAAACAAGAGCGTGAGTCCCCCAAAAAAGAGCAAAATCTTACCCAATTGCCCAAAGAAATCAGCCTGTAAGCGGCTGCCCTCCAATAAGCGGTAGAAATAGACATTATCAATGACCAAATCTAGGGCATAGCGGATGACCTGTGGCTGCAAAACCCGAAAGTAATTGGAGGCCAAAACAAACAAAACCCCCAGCAAAAATCGCCAGCGGTATTTGTAAAAGTATTTGTTTAAATAAGCTAATTCGCGCATAGATGACTTTTATTTTTGGCTCTCTGAGCAAGGGCCAAGATAGGCCATAAAGCAGAGATGCAAAAGCTTTTTTATTTTCTTGACCTTTTCTTGACGATTGCGGCCAATGGCCTAGCGATGTGAAAGGGTGGCCGTAGGCCAGACCGAAGGCGAAACGAAGTGGAGCCTGAAGGGCCGAGCAGACCTGCGAGCCCTAACAACAAGGACTTTAGTCCGCAGTTCGACGACCAAAGGGAGTAACCGTAGCGCCCGCCGCAGGCAGACAACAAGGCTGCAAGCCGCAGTTCGACGACTGAAAGGAGTAACGCCCCCAAAAAACAACCTACAACAACCCCAATTCTACACCCTCTTGAAGAAACTTCTCTAGGCCTTTTCTTTTGGCCTCGTCTAGCTGATAGTCAATATTTTTATAGTAATACTCCTCTAGGCTAAATTGTTTTTGGGGAGGGAGTAGGGCCAGCAATTGTTGTCGCTGATTCAGTCCTTCCGCTAGGGCGGCATTAAATTTTTGGACAAAGCTAGGGGCCAGCGTTTTATTGGCCACCCAGGCCGCAAAAACAAAGGGCAGGCCGCTATATTGCATCCAAACTTCGGCTAAATCATAGACATAAGCAAAGTCTTTTTCTAGGCCCATGCAGCGGTCGCCAATGACGACCCCAGCCGTTTTGCCGCCTAGATTTTGGATATAGCCGCTGCTCGCTTGGGCAATTTTGGGACTAAGTTTCCAGTGCTTTTTAACAAGAATCTGGGCCAGGGCCACCGAGCTTCTCGATTGATAATCTAGATAAAGCGTTTCTATTTCTTCTATGGGGCATTGGCTATATATACAGACCGTTTTGACGGGGGAGGAGGCCCCAATGCAATAGTCGCTAATCAGTTCATAATGGGCCAATTGGGGCAAAATAGCCACGGGGACTAGGCCCAAATCTGCCTGATTGTTTAGCAGTTTTTTGGCACAATCGGCGGGGATATCTAGGCTAAGGTCAACCTCTTGATCCAGGTTGTGGCGAAACAGGCCGTATAAAAAGGGTTTGGAGTTGAGGTAGGAGACAATGGAGAGGCGGATTTTTTTCTTCATAGTGGTAGGGCTCAATCGAGCAGATTTCTAAGCCTGAGGTGTTCTACTTCGTTTTGGGCCTTCAGGCGATAATGCGGCCCATCTTGTTCAAAAATAGAGAGGCCCGTATTATGGTGTTTGTATTGTCGCAGGGCCTTGAGCTCTTGCCCCTGAAGCAGGGCCGATAAAAAGGAGAGGGTGGCCCCATGCGTACAAATTAAGATTTTCTGTTGGGGGAGTTGCTCTATTTTGTGTAGGGCAAGGCGCAGACGGCCCGCCATTTCTAGGGCCGATTCGCCCTGCGGAATTTTGGCGCTATATTCTCCGCGGCCCCAAGCATTCATCAGGGCTTTGTAGTTTTGGTGCATTTCGGGGGTAGAGGCCTGCCCCTCAAAAATGCCCCAAGAAACCTCGTCTAATTCGGGCCAATGCCAAATATCTTGCTCCAACTGCAGCCCAAAGGGCGCTATGCTTTCTTGGCTACGCTTGAGCGAAGAGGCCAACAGTAATTCAAAGCCCTCGCTTTTGTAATGCTCAAAAAAGGCATCTCTTTGGGCCAAACCATGGGCATCCAAGGAAGAGTTGACGCCACGACCCTGCACCCGATGCTCTAAATTATATCGGGTGCGGCCATGTCGGTAGATATATAGCGTTTTTTGGGCCATTATGCTTTGGTCTTATCAATAACAGGGAGTCCCACAAAGCCTTTTTTGACCTTTTTGGGCTGCTGACTGAAATCAAAATCCTGATAATCTTGGACCACATTATATAGGGTGCCTCTTTCAATAGGGTGGCGACCCACGGCCTTAATCAACTGCACCAATTCTTCGGTGCTTAGTGCGGGGTTTTGCTCTTCAGAACCCGCCATACTATAAATTTTGGTGGTATCATCAATGGTCCCATCAATATCATCTACCCCAAAAGCTAATGAAAGCTGTGCAGTTGTGCGCCCAATCATAGGCCAATAGGCCTTAATATGCTCAAAGTTGTCCATATAAATGCGGGCAATGGCATAATTGCGTAAATCCTCTACGGCAGAGACCTCCGGCAGATGAGACATCTCATTGTTCTGGTTGCGGAACTTAAGGGGAATAAAGGTCTGAAAGCCCCCCGTTTTATCCTGCAACTGACGCAATTGCTCCATATGGTCCACCCGATGCTTAAACTCTTCAATATGTCCGTAAAGCATGGTAGCATTAGAGCGCATACCCAGTTCATGCCAGATTTCATGAATGCGCAGCCATTGCTCGCCCGTACATTTTCCGCCTGCAATCTGATCTCGAATTTCGGGATGGAAAATCTCGGCTCCGCCGCCGGGCATAGACTGCAAACCGGCCTCTTTCATTAGGCGCATACCTTCTTCATAAGAGACCTTGGCCTTTTTGAAAATGTAGTGATATTCTACTGGAGTGAGGGCCTTTACATGCAAGTCGGGACGATGTGCACGGATTTGGCTAAACAACTGGCTGTAAAATTCCAGATCGTACTGCGGCAAAACCCCACCTACAATATGCACCTCGGTAACTGGCTCCTCATCATACTTTTTGATGATTTCCATCATTTCCTCTAGGCTCAGCTCCCAACCATCTTCCCGCTTCTTAATACGGCGAGAATAAGAGCAGAAGGTACAGGTATATAAACAAACATTGGTGGGCTCCAAATGAAAGTTTCGGTTGAAGTAGGTCTTATCTCCATGCTTCTTTTCCCGAATAAAGTTGGCCAAAACCCCTAGGTAGCCCAAGGGGGCATGCTCATATAAGTAAATGCCCTGCTCTACGGTCAAGCGTTTTTCTTGCTGTACCGCTTGGGCAATCTGATGTAGTCCTGCATCTAATGCGCTATCATTCAGTAAGGTATCAATGGCTGTAGACATATCTCTAGTTTTCGTTTCATGGCTAATGCGCCGCAAATTTAGCATTTTTTAGTGGCTTGCCTAACTAACAGTTTTTAAAACTTTCAGTTTGAATTGAAAGCTATTTATTTTTTGGGGCCTCCCGCCTTCGGCGGGCGCTACGCTTCAGGGCTCGCTGCTCGCTCGGCCCTGCGGCCTGACGGCCTTGGTCTGCGGCTTTGCCGCCCCCTTTCGCATCGCTAGGCCGTTTGGCCTTCGGCCATAGCTGCAGCTTAAAAGCCGCAGCCAGATTAGGATCCAATCAGCTAGCTCTTTATTGCCCCTTGGCCTGCAGCTTAAAAGCCGCAGGTCCTGAAAAACCTAAGCCCCTGCTTTCTATCACCGAAGCAGGGGCTTTTAAGCTCCTGCGGCGAGCAAGATGATGGCCCAACAAGCTTGGCTGCGGCCTTTAGGCTGCAGATAGCGGCGCAGCCGATGGCCGAAGGACAAATAGCCCAACAAAACCTTTACGCCCTATTCTGCAGCTGCAAAACGGCATCCTACAGTTGCGCTAAGCTATTCGCAATTTGTGAAATGGCAATTGTAAAGCGGGTTATGCTATTCGCAATTTGTGAAACGGCAATTGTAAAGCGGGTTATGCTATTCGCAATTTGTGAAATGGCAATTGTAAAGCGGGTTATGCTATTCGCAATTTGTGAAATGGCAATTGTAAAGTAGGGTATGCTATTCGCAATTTGTGAAACGGCAATTGTAAAGTGGGGGATGCTATTCGCAATTTGTGAAATGGCAATTGTAAAGTGGGGGATGCTATTCGCAATTTGTGAAACGGCAATTGTAAAGTGGGTTATGCTATTTGCAATTTGTGAAACGGCAATTGTAAAGTAGGGTATGCTATTCGCAATTTGTGAAACGGCAATTGTAAACTGCGGTAAGCTATTCGCAATTTGTGAAACGGCAATTGTAAAGGAGGGGATGCTATTGGGAATTTGTGAAACGGCAATTGTAAAGTGGGTTATGCTATTTGCAATTTGTGAAACGGCAATTGTAAAGTGGGGGATGCTATTTGTAATTTGTGAAATGGCAATTGTAAACTGCGGTGAGCTATTGGGAATTTGTGAAATGGCAATTGTAAACTGCGGTGAGCTATTTGCAATTTGTGAAATGGTAATTGCAAAGCGGGGGATGCTATTTGCAATTTGTGAAATGGTAATTGCAAAGCGGGGGATGCTATTGGGAATTTGTGAAACGGCAATTGTAAAGTGGGGGATGCTATTCTGCGTCTAGAGGCGGCGAAGCCGCCGGCTGAGGGGCTGTAGCAGGGCCGCCGAAGGCGGCAGACCCAGGCGGCGCAGCCGCCGCAGGGCCGAGCAGACCTGCGAGCTGCGAAATGGCCCGACCCGCCCGCAGGGCGGGGCAGCCCCAAAAAAAAAGCAGAAAAGCCAAAGCCTTTCTGCTAATCTGTACCTTTATAGAAGGGGGAGGAGTTTAGACAAACTTACCGGCTTCCATTTCGTTTTCTTGTCCTTTGAAGGCCGCACGGGGTTGTAGGCCGAGCAGCTGGAACATCTGGCGGTCCTGATCCACATCGGGATTAGGGGTAGTGAGTAGTTTTTCGCCGGCAAAGATAGAGCTAGCGCCAGCCATAAAGCAGAAGGCTTGCTCCTCGATGCTCATTTCCTCGCGGCCAGCGGATAGGCGGACCTGAGAGAGGGGCATAATGATGCGGGCGGTAGCGATCATGCGGAGCATTTCCCAAAGCGTGATCCGTTTTTGGTCCTCTAGAGGCGTGCCGGGCACACGGACGAGGGCATTCACGGGCACAGATTCGGGATGCTTAGGCATATTGGCTAGGGTGTGCAGCATAGCGATGCGGTCTTGGTCGGTTTCGCCAAGGCCGATAATACCGCCAGAGCAGACCGAGATGCCTGTATTACGGACATTATCGATGGTATCGAGACGATCTTGATACTCTCGGGTAGTGATAATATTCTCGTAATTCTCTTCCGAGGTATCGAGATTGTGGTTATAGGCATAGAGGCCGGCCTCTTTGAGGCGTTGGGCCTGTTCTTCGGTAAGCATACCGAGGGTACAGCAAACCTCCATACCGAGGCTATTTACGCCTTGGACCATTTGGAGGACGCGGTCAAACTGCTTATTATTTTTGACATGTCGCCAGGCGGCGCCCATACAAAAGCGGGTAGCGCCATTAGATTTTGCGATACTTGCTTTAGTGAGGACCTCATCTACTTCTAGTAGAGATTGGTGGTCTACATCGGTATTGTATCGGGCGGCCTGAGGGCAATAGGCGCAATCTTCGGGGCAGCCACCAGTTTTAATAGAGAGCAAAGTACAGACCTGTACTTCTCTGGCCTCGTGATATTTTCGATGGACCGTAGCGGCCTCATAGACCAAGTCTAGAATGGGGCGGTTGTAGATTTCCTCAATCTCGGCAGTAGTCCAATCGTTACGTACTTCCATAATAATTTACATTTGGTCAGTAGATAAAAAAAAGCAGCGGAAGCGTCCACTGCTTGTCTAGGCAAAGCTAAGCAATAATTCTAGAACTTAGACGAAAAACTTAACGTTTTAGGTCTAGGCGAAAAGAGCTAGCGCTTTGGCTATCGTTGTAGTCTAATTCAATTGTGCTGGGGTCATCCGAGATTTTGCCACGGACCTTGGCCCAGACCAATTCGTCTCCATCGGCATCCTCGCCTAATTCTTCGGCCTCAAAGGCGAAGGGAGAGGACATTTTGCCAGAGAGTTCATTTTCGATATTTTGGTCTTTGTGGCGGACAAAGCCCTTGACCTCTTGATTGTCGAGCATTTCGATAAAGAAGACATAATCATTGTGTCGGCCTTTAAAGCCGGGGCGATCGGGAAATTCTTCTCCTTCTAGGCTAGAATTATTTTCTGGGGCGCTTTCTGTTTGGCTGAGTTGGCCTTCTTCTAGGGCTGCTTTTTCTGGGGTTTTGGGCGCTTCTTGGGTATTGCAGGCAATAGTCAGGCTAAGGAGCCAAAGGAGGACAAAAAAGAGGTTTCGGACTTTCATAAGATATAGAGTTTAGTGATTTAGGGGGATAGTTATTTTGGGGTTTAGCCGTCTAGGGCGGCTTTCACCTGAGCAATCACTTTTTTGCGGTCTTCCTCATTGCCCACATAATCGAGTTGGTCGGCGCTGAGGGTGAGCAATTTACCTGCGGAGTATTCGGCGATCCAGTTTTCGTATCGTTCGTTGAGGGATTGCAGATAGTGCAGGCTCATATTCGACTCATAGCTACGGCCTCTTTTCTGGATATGTTTGACCAGAGTGGGCACGCTAGACTTGAGATAAATCATGAGGTCGGGGGGGGTGATTTGCGACTCCATAAGGAGGAAGAGGTCAAAATAGTTTTTAAAATCTCTGACCGACATCAGGTCCATTTCATGCAGGTTGGCGGCAAAGATATGGGCATCTTCATACAAAGAGCGGTCCTGAATGACCACTTCATTGCCCGCCTTGATTTTCAGTACTTGTCTATATCGGCTATTGAGGAAGTAGACCTGTAGGTTGAAGGACCAGCGGCCCATATCATTGTAAAAATCTTCTAGATAAGGGTTGTCATCGGTAGATTCATAATTGACGGTCCAGCCAAATTCTTCTCCTAACAAACGACAGAGTGAGGTTTTTCCGGCCCCAATATTTCCGGCCACTACAATATGCTTGTAGGGCAGTTGCTCTTTAGACATAAGGTATTTTGATTTACGATAAGCGTTAATTTGCGGCTAAAATAATTTTTTTATCCCTAAAAAACCATTCTAATTTGTACTTTTAGCTAGCTCTTTTTTGGGCCGGCTTCTTTACCTTTTTGATTATCAGTAGATTCCCTATGGCAAATTCTAATAAAAGCATTATTAATATTCAAGACATCAGCAAGGTTTACCAGATGGGGGGCCAAGAGGTGCGGGCCTTGCAATCAATTAGTTTGGATATTTACGAGAACGACTATGTCTCTTTGATGGGGCCTTCGGGCTCGGGCAAATCGACCCTAATGAATATGTTGGGTTGTTTGGATACGCCTAGCGGGGGGCATTATCTGCTCAATGGGGAGGATGTGAGTGGGATGACGGAGGATGAGCTGGCCGAGATTCGGAACCGAGAAATTGGTTTTGTTTTTCAGACCTTTAATTTGATTCCCCGCCTATCTTCTTTAGAAAATGTGGCCTTGCCCTTGATTTATGCGGGCATGAGCAAGCGCAAACGCCTAGAGCGGGCGGCCGAAGTTTTGACCGCTGTGGGTTTGGGCAGCCGTATGGACCACAAGCCCAATGAGCTTTCGGGGGGGCAGCGGCAGCGGGTGGCCGTGGCTCGGGCCTTGGTCAATAAACCCTCGATTATTTTGGCCGATGAACCCACGGGAAACCTCGATAGCCGCACTTCGGTAGAAATTATGGCCCTTTTTGAGGAGCTGCATGCGCAGGGCAACACGATTATTGTGGTTACGCATGAGCCCGATATTGCAGAGCATACCCACCGCATTATTCGCCTAAAAGATGGCTTGGTAGAAACCGATAATTACAACCAACAGCCTCGTTCGGCCAAAGAGCGATTGGAAGAAATGAAAGCCTTGAAAGGGGAGTAGGATAGGGATTTGGGGCCCGCGGCCGGCAAGCCGGCCGCCGCTATGCTGCGGGGCTCACAGGGCTGTTCGGCCCTTCGCTTTTTCGCTTTGCTCAAAAGCTCGGTCTGGCCTTCGGCCACCCCTCCGCAGCGCTGGGCCGCTCATCGGGGCGTTTTTACTTTGGGCCTTCTTCTTTGGCCCTTAAATCAATCTGGCTGAGGGGCTGTAGCAGGGCCGCCGCAGGCGGCAGACCAAAGCGGCGCAGCCGCTGCAGGGCCGAGCAGAGAGCGAGCTGCGCAATGGCCCGACCCAAGGCCGCAGGCCGCAGGGGCAGCCCCAAAAAATAGAAATATGAAAACTTGAAATACAGGCGTAAAAAAAGCAGCCCTTGAGGGGCTGCTTTTGGCTTAACTTACTTTAGTTGGAAGCGAAGTTTTTTGTTATCGGCTTGAAGTTCTAGGACCTCCGTAGAGATAATGTGCAGGCTAAAATTGATTTCGCTGGCCAGATAGCGGTCATTTTTGTGTTCAATTTCATAATCATCGGAGAGGAGTTTGGGGCTTTGGTTCCAATCGACGGTAAGGTCGACCTCTCCCTCTGGGCTACTCCAGCTAATTTTAAGTTTTTTGGGGTAGAATTTAAGTTTCATATCGCCCCATTTGGCCTCTAGTCGTTGTTTTTCGAAGTGCATGAGGCTTGGGCTAAAATCGGCTTGTTTGGGGTCGATGATAATGGGGAAGAGGTTTTCCCAGGCAGAAGTTTGTCCTTGTTTATTTTCGTTTAGTTCGTCTTGGTCCTTATTGCGTTTAATGCTTTGTTTGTAGCGCTGTAGGTCTTTATTGAACTGCTCTTTTCGTTTTCGGATATATGTTTTTATGTTGGGGTTGACGCTTTGGAGCTGTTCTTCAAACTTATCGCTAGGGCTGCCAAAGCGGCCTTTTTTGTAGGGGCGCATTTGGACCCATTCAAAGAAGTCGAAAACCTCTTCTTTATATGTGGCAAAATTGCTCCAATCTTTGTCTATGGCCAAATCTTCTAGCCAGAGGCGCATACCGGCTAGCAATTCGCCTCGGAGGTTGGGGTCCATAGGTTCTTGTTCAATATTGAATCGCCAGGCATTGGGGTCTTTTTGCATAGCCATGCGTTCTTGGACCAACTTCAGGAATTTGGGGAGCAAGTAGGCCCGTTCTTTTTTCCCTCGAATTTTAGCGAAGAGGGGCAAAACGAGTTTATCAGAGAACAGTTCTTCTAGCTGTTTGTGGTCGGCTAAAATTTCGAGCAGCCAGCTTAGGTTTTTGCCTGCTTCTAGGCGTTCTAGGCGGTCCTCTTTTTCCAAATAATAGTCGAGGAGTTTGCGTTTGAGTGCAAGCTGTTGTTTACTTCGGTAGTTGATTTGGGTGTCTAGCGACAAGATATCGAACTTGATGTTTTGTTTGATATCGTGGGCCTCAATGATGGTGATATAGCGTTCTTCTTTTCGAATCATTAAGCGGATGAGTTCTCTTTGCTGGGCTTCGCTATATTGTATATTGTCTCTTACTTTTAGCAACCAGATTCTGTAGAGTTCTTGTAGGAGGGCGGGTTCACGGACATTTCGGTCTAAAATGCGCACTTTTTCTTGTGGGTCTTTAGTCGTTCGGACTTGGGCGAGTAGTTTTTCGGTACTTTCCATTTTGGGGTCAACATACTGCCAAATTTCAAGTGCTTCTTGGTATTTCTGCATTTGGAAGTATCTGTTGGCCAAATGCAGTTGTAGCTGTTTAGAAATTTCTTCTTCCTCTAGTTGGGCGATATTTCGGGCCAGCAAGGCATAGCGATCAAAGCGGTTATTATCTTTTTGCTTTTGGAAAAAGGCCAATAACTGCTTTTGCATTTCGAGCAAAAGGGCTTGGCGTTTGGGATAGACCAGAGGGTCGAGCTCGAAAAACAATTTACTTTGCATATTTTGTTCTAGGCAGACGACCAGATTTCTTTCTTTAGGCTGTAGCATAAAGGTTAAGACTTTCTCCCAAAATTTATCATTCTGTTGTCTGGCTACCTTGAGGGCCTTGTCTAGTAGACAACCACAGAGGTAGGCTTCTAAAACGGCTTTCCTTTTGCCCATATCTGAGAATTTTTCAGCGGCGGCCTCATATTGGCCTTCGGCCAAGAGCATTTTGGCTTCCGACTCATTTCGCTTGCTGCTAATCTCTTTATAGACATTATTGTATTCTGGATTATCGAGGGCTTTATTGTAAAAGTAGACCGCTTTGCGGTAGGCATTGGCCTCTATCTGCTTATGGTCCGCATTTTCGGCCTGTTGGCGGTGTTCTTCAGCAATTTCTAGAGGTTTTTGCTCAATATGATCGAGTTCTTGGGCGGGGGTGTTGAGTTGGATCAGGCGGTCTTCAAACTCAAAGTTGAGCCAGTCTTTATGGTTTTCTTGATTTTCTTCTAGCAATGTTCTGCCTTTTTGAAGAATGCTCCAAAGGGCCGAAATACCTGCTTGGCTATCAATAATATAAAGGCGGTCTTTGGCTCTGGTTAGGGCCACATAAAGCTTATTATAAAAATAGTTGAGTTTGAACTGTTGCTCATCGCTCAGTTGCTCAATAAGCAGGTCTAGGCTGAGCCCTTGCTCGGCCAAATAGGCCCCAAAGCCATAGAGAATAATGTTGGGGTACTCTAGTCCCTTGGCCGAAAGGGCCGTTTCTAGGTTAGAAATGGGTTTGTTCTTCGTTTCCTCCTGCCCAAAGGCTTGGGCCAAAGCCTCAAACATAGGAATAGCGCTCTCTTCTAGTTCGCTGAGTTGTACGCCTTCTATACGGTCAAAGGGCAACAGAAAGGTGGTGGCATCTAAGCGCTTGAGCAGCTCGCTATTGACCTCCTGTTCTGCCGGGCCAAAACAAAAGACCGAGGGGGCCAGGCTCCCTTCTGCATCTTTATATACGGTTTGGGGGAGAATATCTTTGCTGGCGGGAAAATCTCTCCTTTTGTACTGAATAATATTGGCCAACTGAATAATGCTACTGGTCGAGCGGTAGTTGTGGTGCAAAGGTTCAATATCAGGCGGAGACAAATGCTCTTGGCTGAGTTGTTCTTGCATTTCGCCCAACAAATTGCCTAGACTTCCTTTGAGCAAGGCCCAGCGAAAACCTGTAGGATTGACCGCCTGAAAGGGGTCTCCTGCAAAAATGAGCGGCAACTGTCGAACATCTTCTAAATTGAAGTTGCTGTACTGAGATAGACGCAGTAAGAGGTTGATTTCTAGCCGAGAAAAATCCTGTGACTCATCGCAAACTAAAAAACTATAGCTGCTATCGGTATACCAGCCTTTAATTAAAATTTCTCGAACAAGGTCTTGCTCATCCCAAAGCCCAAGTTCCTCACAACGGCGCTTATACCATTTGTAGGGCCCTTGATGTACCCGCTTAAAGAGCTCTGGATTGATAATTCTTCGGTCCTTTTTTTCAATTAAATTGAAGTCGTCCTCGCCCAAAATCTCTTTCTGATAGCCTTTGATATAGCTACGGATAATATACCAGGCCACTTCTGCCGAAACCTTGCTGGCGTCTTTACAGTCTGCGGCATACTCCTGAGAAAAGCGGGCAAAATCAACATATTTTGGGGCTCTGTATTGCTGTCGGTCTTCACTGGCCTGTCGATAAATCTTTAGTAAGAGGTCTCTAAAAGAAGAAAAGAAGCGCTGAAAGTCTTCGGCCTGGATTTTCTTTTCTAATTCCATACTTTCTTCAGAAGAACTGCGCAAAAGGTTGCGAATCGTGTTCTCTGCTGCCTTGAGCAGTTTTTTATTATAACTGAGGTAGAGTGGTGGATCAATATGTAGCGACCAGCCCTCAGCTGAAAGTTGAGCGGGTTTTTCTAAGTAGACCTTGAGAATATTGCGATATAAATAGTAGAGCATGGTCGATTTTCCACTACCCGCTTGCCCATCAATCATTAGCGGGAAGTCAAATGTACGCAAAAGCTGCTCCTGCTCTGGGCTAAGGGCCAAGTTGATGTTTTCTTTAAAGTCTTGAATTTGTTTGGGCACAATCATTTCCCAAAGTTCATCAGAATATAAGACCTCCTCTCCATAGGCCCGAACCGCCAAACGGTCTAGCTTTTTGGCCTGACTGTCTTCTTCAAAACTAATGAGCTGCTCTTCAAAGGTGGTTAGATAGTTTTGCATTTCTGCTTTGGTCCCAAAGGCATAAAGTAGGTAGCCCACCCGCTGCTCGCTTTCGTCCTGGGCCAATTGAGCCGCCAAAATATAATGCCCTTCCTTGCCAAAGATCAGGCTGTTGTGATTATACTCCTTATAATCGTAGCTGTCTAAATTGGCTTCAATTAGGTCATAGAGAAAGACCTTGATCCTAGAACTCGCATTAAAGTGCTTCCTAATGGTTTTGCGCCAGTTTTTGGCCTCAAAAAAAGAAAGTATGGGCTTTTCGTTTTTTACCTCTTGTAGCATTTTGTCAAAAGGAACAGGTAGCGGCTCCCGCAAGCTCTGCATTTCATTATGTACACTCCTTTGCTGCGCTTTTAGCGCCTCCACATCTTCCAAAAAATGCTTGTTGTACCAACTCTCTATGTCTGTGACTATCTTGTCGTAGTCATTGCTTTTTCGCTTGAACAACTCCAGAAAAAAGAGCTGATCTGCTTCAAATTTATAAATCAGCCGATAGACGTTCTCCGAACGGCCAACCTTTTCTTTGTGTAAGCCACTTTTTAGGCGTAGGGCCTGAAACCGACTGCCGTTCCAATCAAAGTTCTCTTTGAGAAACTGAATCTTTTTGCGAATTCGACTTTGGTCTTCCTGCGATAAATTCTTAAGTCCTTCTTCAAAAGTAGGGTGCAAATGATGCGGGTAAGTCATAATCTTATTGTTTGAGGTAAAAAAAAAGCCTAGCCGCCATTTGGCAGCCAGACCCAGTTATAAAGTAGCTGGCAGAAACGCTTGCTGCGCTCCTGCTTCTGTATTTAAATAGATGGCAAACTTAGCCGAAAAGGCAAAGTCGCTGATTGTCTTAGGTGTTTTGGGTCTTTCTTAAATATAAAGGCATTTTAGCTAAAGCGCAACTAAGGCTATGCTTTTTTTAAGAAGGCTTTATTCGTCAGCCTATTTTGTCCAGTTTTAAGCTAGAAAAATGAAGGAAAACCCTTATCTTCGTCAGCTAAACACACTATAAGAGAAAATGGAAAAAAAAGTACGATTAAAAAAAAGCTGGCTGATTGTAGATGAAGCTAATGGAATTGTTATCCAAAGAATGGATGAGGGCGCTTATCTGGAAGCCCAAGATTCCTACGATTGCTTTGATCAGTGTTTTCAGCTCAAGGGAAAAGAACCTATTTATTTCCTTTCCGATATGCGTGCAGTAAAAGGAATGAGCAAAGAAGCCCGTAAAGTGACTGCCGCAGATGCCAAGGACGCAAACTTTCATGCCGTGGCCGCATTGATCAATAGCGGAGCATCTAAAATTCTAGGCAATTTTATGATTCGCATCAACAAACATAAGCATCCCATCAAGATGTTTACTAATGAGGCCGAAGCTATCGCCTGGCTGAAAAAACAAAGAGAAGCCGCTGGCCTTTAGGCCCAAATTTGCGTCAAAAAAAGAAAAAGCCAAGGACAAGTGTCCTTGGCTTTTTTGCTTTAGGGTACTATTTTTTTTGTCCTAAAACTCGCAAACAACGCAAATGCGACTGCAGGGCCTTAAAAAAACTAGGGTGCTCATGATAGGGTAGACCAAATTCGGCTGCCGTTTGCTGGACAATAGGAGCCAGTTTGGGATAATGCACATGAGAAATATGTGGAAAAAGATGGTGCTCAATCTGGTAGTTGAGTCCCCCAATACACCAAGATATCCAGGCTTTTCCTCTAGAAAAATTGGCTGTGGTTTCTAGCTGATGGGCCATCCAGCTTTTCGCAAGACGCCCATTTTCATCGGCCTGAGGATAATCTGGTCCCTCTACCACATGCGCCAACTGAAAAATACTAGAGAGCAGAAAACCCGCCACCAAATGCATGAGCAGAAAGCCCAAAATGACCGCCAAAGCAGGGATCCCCAAAATAAAAATGGGCAAAATAAACTGCACAAAAAGATAGGCTAGCTTAAAAGAAATCAGTTTTGCCCAAACCGCCAAGGGCTTTTTGCCCAAAAGCAAATTCTTTTTGGTATAACGGTAGAGCGACTGATAATCGCCCCAAATAATCCAGCTCAAAGTGAGCAAACTATAGATTGGTAAGGCATAAATATGCTGGTAACGATGTACCGCCCGCCAAGGCTCCTCGGGCTCCAAACGCAAAATCGCCTTATGGCTAATGTCTTCATCCCAACCCGAAATATTCGTGTAGCTATGGTGCAAAACATTATGCTGCACCTGCCAATTAAAAGAAGACCCCCCCACCAACTCCATACTATGGGCAAATAGGCGATTGACCCAAGATTTTGATGAAAAAGAGGCATGCACGGCATCGTGCATCACACTCACTCCAATGCCAACCATCCCCAAACCCATCAAAAAGTAGAGGCCCAAAATAAGGACATAATGACTAGGCTGAAAAATAAAAAGAGCCAATAAAGGCAGTACATAAAGGGCCAACATCAAAACTGCTTTTAAGTACAATTGCCGATTCCCAGAGGGCCGCTTTTCCTGCTCTGCAAAATAATCTTGTACCCGCGCCTTGAGCTGGCGCACAAATTCGAGCTGCTGGCTCTTGTCAAATTTTAGTGCTTTCATGATTTCAATTAAAGTTGTTTCTGCCCAAAAGATGAACCCTATCCCCAAGCCCCTATAAATTGAACAAGCTTTTAGTTTTTTTTAACAGCTAGGAGGATAAAGGGAGGGATTTGGGGCCCGCGGCCGGCTAGGCTCCGCCTAGGTCGGCCGCCGCTATGCTGCGGGGCTCACAGGGCTGTTCGGCCCTTCGCAAAACTTCGCTAAGGCTCGTTTTGCTCGGTCTGGCCTTCGGCCACCCGCTCCGCAGCGCTGGGCCTGTTTGGCCTTCGGCCATGGCGGCTTCGCCGCTTCTTTGCTGCTTAGATTTGGAAAAGGGAAACTGTTTAACATTTTGTGTTTCTCCTTTTTGCTGCCTAGGGGCTTGTCCCTAGGCGACTATTGGCTAAATCCCAACAAGCTAAAGGCCCAAGTTTTATTTTAATACACAAAATCCTGAAGAGTACATTATTCCTCTTCTTTAGTCTTTGGTTCTACTCATTTACTGTTGCTATGCAGTAGCTGTACTGCTCTGATGCGGTCCTTTACTGTATGATAGAGGTGGTTGAAGTCCATCATATAGGTTATGGGAGTCCATTATATAGGTTGTGGAAGTCCATCGTATAGGTTGTAAGACCCCAAATAGACGTCACTGGACGTCTATTTGGAGGTCCCTAGACCTACTTAATGGGGTTGAGGAACGTACCCAATGGGGTATAGGGACCTATCTAATGGAGTATAGGAACGTACCCAATGGAGTTCAGAACGTATCTAATGGGGTATAGCGACGTATCTGATGGAGTTCAGGACGTACCCAATGGGGTTTAGGGACGTATCTGATGGAGTTCAGGACGTACCCAATGGGGTATAGGGACGTATCTGATGGAGTTCAGGACGTACCCAATGGGGTATAGGGACGTATCTGATGGAGTTCAGGACGTACCCAATGGGGTTTAGGGACGTATCTGATGGAGTTCAGGACGTACCCAATGAGGTATAGGGACGTATCTGATGGAGTTTAGGACGTACCCAATGGGGTTTAGGGACGTATCTGATGGAGTTTAGGACGTACCCAATGAGGTATAGGGACGTATCTGATGGAGTTCAGGACGTACCTGCTGCAGTAAACAGGGCGCAAAGCGCCCGCAGGCTGAGGGATGGATAGCAGTGGCCGCAGGCCAGACCGAGGCGGCAGAGCCGCCGAAGGGCCGAGCAAACCTGCGAGCTGCGGCACAGCCCGACCCGAGCGAAGCGAGTGGGCAGCCCCAAAAAAAGCCCCAGTAGAATAAACTACTAGGGCAGAAAAGGTAAATATCAACTTCTCTAATTGACTTAGAACTCTAGTTTTAAAGAAACATTCCATGTGCGGCCAAAACCATAGAAACCAGTGGCCGATTGCAACATTTGTTCATTGCTCATATTGGGCGCATAGAAATTGTCGGCCTCGGCTACGTACTTGGTATCCAGGATGTTATTGACATTAGCGCGAAGTTTTAGCGCTACTTTATTGAAGGCAAAACGGTAGCCAATACCGCCATTGAGTAGGCCGTAGCTAGGCAATTTTAGGGCTTGGCGACCTTCTGCTGCGCTGCTGTTGTAATCAACGGGGTCAAAGTTGGCGTATAGATTGGCCGCATAATAATAGTTGGCATCTAGTTGTAGACCAAAGGGAAGTTTGTACTCTAGACCGAGGCTCATGGTCGTTTGGGCGGCATCGCCGACCTTAAGGCCCTTGGCATAAACAAAAGCGGTATCAATGACTACATTATCATCATCGCTGATGAGGGCCTCTACATTATTGGTCCATTGCCAGTCGCCAAAAGAGGCCATAAAAGTAAGGTAGAGATCTTTGGCCAAAAGGGCTTTTCCATCAATTTCGATCCCTTTGTGAATGGCATCAAGGCCTGTAAGGTTGGCGGTGAAATTATCGCCTTGGCTATCTTGGTAGCCACGGATAAAGGACTTATCCATCCAGCGAGTGTGATAAAGGTTGACATTGGCCATCACTTTTTGGAGGCGGAGCCCGTAGCCAATTTCAGCCCCAAAGGTCTTCTCATTTTTAGCCTCTTCATTAGCGTCATTGTTGTAGTTGGGAAAAACCACATCAAAAATAGGGGCTCTAGAGAAGTAGCCAATGTTGGCAAAGACGTTATGGGCCTTGTTGATATTGTAGTTGACGCCAGCTTTGGCGGTATATCCAATAAAATTGTAGCTCTCACTTTCCTGATTACCTTCTTCGTATTGGAAGTAATCTACTCTTTTATAAGAGGTATTAGAGAGGGCGCCAGAGAAGAAGGCCGTGAGTCCGCTTTGGTTATCATATTCTAGTTGGCCAAAAACGCCTTGCCAGCCCACAACGCCATCATTATAGTATTGGATTTTGTCGCCTTCTTTTTTCAAGGCGCCTCTTTCTCTGCGGTCAATTTGGCCATCTCCATTAAGGTCGACGCTATCGCTTTGGGCGTTAATATCTCTAGAGTCTAACCAATAGTCATTGCCCAAAAGGTCATTGATTTCTCGGTAGTGGATGCCTTTGTAGTAACGTAGATCAATTCCTCCAGAGGCCGTAAATTGCTCATTGATATTATAGGTCAGGTTAGAGAGCAGGCCTGCCCAGTTGTGTGAGTTGACAGAGCTACGGCGAATTAGTCCATCATTTTCTCCGGCCACAGATCCTAGTCCAGCCACCTGATATTTTCCGCTGCTCGGAAAGCCACCGATGTTATCGCTTCCTTGGTTCCAGGCCACAATATCGTCCATACGGAGAAGGCCTTGATCATCTCGGTAAGCCCAGCTGCCTCGGCCATCAATGCTTCCACGGTCGCCAGTTCCACCACCACGGCCCACAGAATAGTAGGCAGAAGTAGAGAGAAAGAGCTTCTCGTTGATGGTCCAATAGTGATTGAGGGCCATTTGGGGTTTATGATAAAAGTTGCGGCGCATATTGTATTCTTTGCCGTCTAAGTAGCCCCAATCGGAGTTATAGCGATAATCGCGGATAGAATCATAGGTCATCAGGCTTTCTCTAAAGGTTCTTTGGCCATGGCTTTGGGGAGCACCAATAGCCGTAAAAACGAGCCGGTGTTTTTCGCCAAATTCTTTAGCAATAGAGGCAAAATAAGAGCCGCCCAAAAAGCTAGTTCCATCAATGTAGCCATTTCCTTGTGTGTAGGCGCCAGAAACCGTAATGGCCCAGCCGCCTTTCAAACGCCCAGTAGACAGCGTAAGCGCATTGCGGAAATAACCATCATTACCAATCATAGAGGTAAAGCTACCGCCTTTTTTCTGATCGGTTGTTCTCGTAATAATGTTAATCGTTCCTCCAATAGAAGAGATAGCCAAACGACAGGCTAGCCCAAAGGCTCAAAAGCAATACATAAAGATGTCTCATGAAAGATAATATTTGGTGAAAAATCTGCTGCAAAGCTACGCTTCTAGTCTTAGCCCTACTTTAGCAGAAGTTTAGCTCTTCATAAAGAAGTTTAGGCTTTACATTAAGCTGCGGTTAATAAAAAAATCCCATTATTAAGCTTCTTGTGAAAGCTTTTATCCACCAATTTAATGCACTAAATTTATCTCTCTTTGGATGTTTTTTTCTTTGGGGCTTGCCCGCCTTTCAGGCGGGCCGGGCTGTGCCGCAGCTCGCAGGTCTGCTCGGCCCTTCACAAAAAAGCTGCGCTTTTTGTTCGGTCTGGCCCTTCGGGCCACTGCTATCCATCCCTAAGCCAGATTTAATCGCGCTGCTTTGGCTATAGTTTGCTATGAATTTTTGGCTAGGCCAGCTATTTTTTAAGGGCATAGCCTTCGCTATGGTGGAGAAAAATAGGGCCGACTAGCGAGAAATTGCTGCAAACTATAAAAGTGAGTGCGTTTAAATCTGGCTATTGCCTGCGGGCGCTTTGCGCCCTGCTCAACCCAAAAAATAGAATCCAGCAGATAAAAGGCCTTTAAATAGAAATTAAACCTTCAAAGCCTTTTTCTTGTCGAAATATTATTTATTATTGCTAAAATTGCTAGCTTCCTAGCCCATCATACCGATTATTAACCCTAAATCTACTGGCAGATTATGTTTCCATTCTTTCTGTTTCAAGACCCTACGACTACGGCCACCGATGGCGGCGAAGTAGTTCCTGAAGAGGTAAGCTTTTCCCTCATTGAGGTCATTTTTTCGGGTGGCCCTATTGGGGTTGTCATTGCAGTAATTCTGCTTCTCTTAGCCGTTATGGCCGTTTATATCCTCATCGAGCGCTATCTTACCATTAAGCGCGCAGGCGACCTAGACGAAAACTTTATGGCCCAAATTCGCGGCTTTGTCCAAACCGGAGATGTAGAATCGGCCCTAGCACTTTGCCGTCAAACCAATACACCCGTAGCCCGTTTGGTCGCCAAAGGCCTACAACGCATCGGCAAACCCCTAGAGGATATCAATGCCGCCGTAGAAAATGTAGGTAACCTAGAAATCTTCCAACTCGAAAAACGCCTCTCTACTTTGGCCACTATTTCTGGTGCCGCTCCCATGATTGGCTTTTTTGGTACCGTAACCGGAATGATCCTTTCTTTTATGAATATGGCCGGCGGAGATGTAAGTACAGAAGCCCTAGCAGGCGGTATTTACCAAGCCCTAATTACTACAGCTTTTGGTCTTTTTGTCGGAATTATCGCCTTTATCGGCTATAACTCACTGATCGCAAGCATGGGCCGCGTCATCTTTAAGATGGAAGCTGCCACCGTTGAATTTATGGACCTACTACAGGAGCCCGCCTAGGCCCCTGAGCAAAACCTTTTAGCTTATGGGACTCAGTAAACGCAGCTCGGTATCGGCCGAATTTAATATGTCTTCACTGACCGATATCATCTTTCTGCTGCTCATCTTTTTTATGCTTACTTCTAGCCTGACGAGCCCCAATCTCAAAAATCTCGATCGCCCAATTTCTAGCAGTACTACGCCTTCTCCCCAAAATATTGCCCTTTCGGTTACTCCCGAAGGTGAGTATTTTATAGAGTCGGAGCTGGTGACTAAAGAAAATTTGGACCGCCGAATGGAACTTCGGATTATCGAGGAAAGAGAAAAGAATCGTCAAAAAGGAATCAAAACCGAGGTGACTATTGTCCTCAATCTAGACAAAAATGAGCCCACCAGCACCATCGTCGAAATCATGGCGCTGAGCAATAAACATAAGGCTCGCCTCATCTTGGCCACCGATCCTTAAGGCCTCAAAAGCTCCAATTTATTATGGGACTGAAAAAACGTACAGAGGTTTCGGCCGAGTTTAATATGTCCTCGCTGACCGATATTATCTTCTTGTTGTTGATTTTCTTCATGCTGACCTCTTCTTTGGTCAACCCAACAGCCATCAACCTCAAGTTGCCCAACTCCAGCCGTTCCAAACCAATTTCCTCCAATAAACCCGCAATTATTGTGGTTAATGAAAGTAAGGAAATTCGATTTAATCAACTCAAGGTGGATATTCCCGCCCTCAAAGCCAAAATTGGCCAATATGTCCTCGCCGATGGCCGAGCCGCTGGCGAGGTGACCGTCATCCTAGATGTACATCCCAAGGTCGATGCCCAAACCCTGGTTTCGGTAGTCGATGCCCTCAATGATGTGGGCGTCAAAATGATTTTGGCCACCCGATTATAGCCCTATGCCCAGATTCCGACAAAACCTTGCCCCGCAAAAATTGTCTTCCTGGCGCATCTATTTGCTCTTTTTGGTCATCTTAGGGATGGGGGGCTTCTTCTACCTCTTTACTCAAGCCCTGCTGCAAAGCTACAAAACGACCATTCTCAGAGTCGAATGCCTGCCGCAGGGCCGCTATTGGGTCCAAGGAGATACCGTAGATTTTGAGGGCTTTGCCCCCAAACTTCGACAAAAGGTCGAGCGCTACCAAGATCTTAACCCCAATATGCAAATCCACTTTTATTTGCCGCCCAAAGCCACTGCCCAAGATATAGCCCCCCTCATTCAGGTGGCCAACGCCTTTGAACAGGCCGAATTGCAACTCTATACCCTGCCGAGGAACTAATTTTTAGCTTAGGGCTATATATGTTATATAGTATGTTGTTTTTGGGCCTCTGCCTCGCTTCGCTCGTCGGCGGTTACTCCCTTCGGTCGTCGAACTGCGGCCTAACGGCCTTGTTGTCGTTTCGCAGCTCGCTGCTCGCTCGGCCCTTCAGCCTTTCAGGCTTCGGTCTGGCCTTCGGCCACTGCTGCACATCGGTTACTCCCTTTGGTCGTCGAACTGCGGCTTGCAGCCTTGTTGTGGCCTGCGGCCCTATCGGGCCTGCAAAACGCGGAAATAGGCCCAAACCACTCTTATTTTAGTTAGAAAATCTAGCCTTATGTCTACTCAAGAAATGGAATTTCAACCCGGCGCAGATCATCTGAGCCAAAGCAAAGACCGAAATATTGCCCGTATTGGGGCCCTGGTCTTTCTGATTCTCCTGCTCACGCTCATTTTTTGGCGGTTCTTTAGCTATGAATATCCGCTTAAGGAGGCTGGTGGACTAGAAGCCTCTTTCGGTAATGTTCAAATTGCAGGCGGTAGCGCTTCCGAAAATCCTACGCCAACTACAGACCCTCAACCGCAAGAGGAAAATAACCCTACGCCAACTACCCAAGAAATTGAGGAGGTCCAAACGGATGATAATATGGAGTCGGAGGCCGTGAAAACAGAACCCACGCCCACACCACCCCAAAATACGCCCAGCGAAAACAGCAACAATAATAATTCTTCTTCCTCTTCATCTAGCTCTTCTAATACCTATACGCCTAGTTTTCCCGGTGCTGGAAATGGAAACAAAACAGGCCCTGGACAGCAGGGAACTCCCGCCGGAAAAAAAGATGACCTAGGCGGAATTGGTAAAGGAAAAGAAGGCGAAGGCACAGGAGAATTGGGCGCTGGCCGAAATTGTCTTAGCGCTTGTAATTGTGAATTGAGCGCCAACCAACTCTCTCAGTTTGAGTCGGGCAACCGTACCGCTTATATTGAAATCTTGGTAGATCCTCAGGGAAATGTAATTGAGGCCAAGATGGCTAGCGTAAAGGATTTTCCTCAAAATGCGCAGTTTACCAAGGCGGTAGAAATTGATTTATTAGAAAAATGTGCGCTCAAAAGAAAATACGATCCTTCTGATAAGGGCTTTAAGGCCAAGGGCGTAATTACCATGAGCATTGTCCAAAAATAAGCAGATGAAAATTGCCTATTTCCATGGGCTAGAATCTAAGGTGGGCGGCCCCAAACCCAACTGGCTCCAAGCAGAGGGCCATGAGGTTTGGGCGCCGCCCATGCCATATAAGAGCCAGCCCTTTTTATTTGAAATGACCCAAAAAGCAGTGCTAGAGCAAGAGATAGAACTTTTGGTAGGGAGTAGTATGGGCGGTTATTTTGCCTATCATCTGGCTCGCTTATTAGATATCCCAGCCTTGTTGTTTAATCCTGCCTTGGGCGTACGCTCTGTTAAGGTAAAGGCCGATCAGAGTGGAGAAGAAACGCCTTTGTTGCTTTTGGCCTTTGGCCAAAATGACCAATTGATTGCGCCTAGTAGCAGCCAAGCTTTTTTAGCCGCCAATTGGCCTCAAAAAGAGCAGTTACATTACCTTTGGGGCGAGCATGGACATCGGACGCCCCTGCCTTTTTTTCAGCAGGGCGTTAAAGAAATTTTAAGATTATTGTGATCCTTTGGAAACTTTTTCGCGGCTATTTTGAATTAGCTGTTTGGTTATTTGCGCTAATCTATTTGGCCCTCTTTGCCCAGCCCGATGCGATAGAACATTTTAGTATTTGTGTTTATCGAGCTATTGGTTTTGATAGCTGTTGGGGTTGTGGTTTGGGCCGATCGGTAGCCTTTGCACTGCAAGGCAGTTTTGCCAAATCCTGGGAAATGCACCCTTTGGGTTTGCCCGCTATAGCTATCCTTCTACACCGCATTTATCGACTTATTCGTCTGGCCTGGAAAGCTTAGCTCCTTTTGCGGCGAGCAGGGCGCAGGCAATAGCCAGATTTAAACGCACTCACTTTTATCCTTTGCAGCAATTTCTCGCTAGTCGGCCGGCCATAGCGAAGGCTATGCCCTTAAAAAATAGCTGGCCTAGAAAGCTTCGCTCCTCTTGCGGTGAGCAGGCCCGAAGGGCCGCAGGCTGAGGGATGGACAAGGGTGGCCGAAGGCCAGACCGAGCTTTTTGAGCGTAGCGAAAAAAGCGAAGGGCCGAGCAGACCTGCGAGCCCTGAAACAGCCCGACCCGCCCGCAGGGCGGGGCAGCCCCAAACAATAAATTTAAAATATGAAGACCTTAGTTAAAATTAGTGTATTTGTTCTACTTGCTATTACTGTAGTCACTTGTCTTTTTCAACCTTCTCAGGAAGAGCAGCAGCTGTTGGGAAGTTGGGGCGTAGAGGAGGATGGGGCCAGATTCTGTCTACAATTTAATCCAAATCATCAGGGGAAATTTTATATTTTTTATTCTCATCTATTGCTGGGCGAACTTCTTATTAAGGGGAAGATGAGTTGGGAGCTGATTGATGGAAAGTTATCTTTGCGCTTAGATAAAAGAGATCCTCCAGAAATAGCGGTCAATTCTGCATTGGCGAATACCGCTATGCGGATGAAAATAAATGAAATGCGGGATGATTTTTTGAAGGGTTTGGAAGAGGATTTTGCTACGGAGCAGTTCTATGAAATTACAGAGGAGGGTGGGTTAGTGATAGGAGGAGGAGAGGCCCTCCGTCCTTATAGCCAGGCTAATGTTGATTTGCTTGAAGATTTTCTAAAAGAACATAAATAATTAAACCATAAACCTTTATGAAAGTAGTAGCCTACAGTTTTTCTTTTGTTTTGCTCTTTTTGTTGAGCAGTTGTAGCCTTTTGTTGAGCGATGCCGAGAGGCAGGTCCTGGGGCAATGGAAGCAAGTGACTTTGGTCTCGAAAAATTATATGGAATTTGGGGCCGACCATAGCGTAACCAACTATATTCAGGTCAATATTCCGATGGGCGGCAAGGCGCTGATGGTAGCCAGAGGAAGCTGGAGCTTGGAAAATGAGGAATTGCGCATTCAGTATAAGGGAACGCCTGAAATTGCGACAGAAGGCAGCGCAAAAACCATTGAAAAAGCCATTGAATTGATCGCTCCAGAGTTGAATATGGAAGCCTTGGAGGACCAAGAAGTTAGCTTTTCTTGTACGGGCCAAAAAAATGACAAACTGCAATTGGATGGAGTGGGCTGGAAGCCCGCCAGCAGCAGCGAAATTCAGGAAATGGAGCAATTTCGTAAAGAACATAGCAAAAAAACCGAACTCTAGATGCGATATTTAGCGATTGTTTTATGCCTAGCGCTATTTTCTTGTGGTCCAGACTTTGACCAATCCGAAGAAAGTTTGATTGGGAGCTGGACACAAAGCCGCTTGGGCACCGACTCTTATTTGATCCTAGAAAAAGACCATAGCTTTAAGCGCTATAGCAAAAATGAAATTCCGGGCGGCGGAAAGTATTTTACCCTTGTAGAAGGAAGTTGGAAACTAGAAGGCGAGGAGCTGTTATTTGAGCTGGGCGAGCCAAAACTTTATGTCAATCATAATCAGGAAATGACCAAAGAGCTCTTTAATCGTATGGGGAGCATGCAGCATTCTGAGATTTTTGACCGAATGAAAATTGGCTATGTTTATACGGGCAAAAAGTTGGACCGTTTGTACTTTGAAGAAGGGCAGTGGACCACGGTTTGGGTCCCGCTTAACCCTAGAGAACTTCAACTTTTGGTTGACTTTGTTGCGCAAGAAGAAAATTAGTTGCATCTTTTAGCACAGAAAATATTTTAAAACAAAACATTCCCATGAGAAAAGATATTATGGTCCTGCTACCTAAAGCAGAATCCGCAGAAGTTGAATATTTGGCGGGCATTGTTCACGATATGGACGGTGCTGACCGCAAGAGTTTTTTACGCATTTATAAGGGACGAAGATTAGATCCTATACTTGTTTTGGGCCTTTCTATTGGAGCTCCTCTTGCCGGTATTTCGGGCATTCATCGTTTTATGATGGGCCAAATTGGTATGGGCATCCTCTATTTGCTAACGGGTGGACTTTGTATGATTGGTAACATCATTGATGCAATCAATTATAAAAGTATGGCCTGGGAACACAATCGCAAAATTGCCGATGAGATTTATGGCAGTTTGCATGGCGGTGGAGGTGTTGTCTTTTAAATGAGGCTTTAGGCTCAGGTAGCGTACTACAAAATGTATTGTTAACCTGAGCCTAGCTAATGATTAAACTTAGACGATTTCTCCCCTTATCCTTACTTTTTGCGCTCCGTGACAAAACGGACCAAACCTTCTAGAGCGTCTCTCGCCTCCGATGCGGGAAACGCTCTTATTAATGCTATAGCCTCCTCCTGATAGTCATACATTTTCTGACGAGTATAGGCTATGCCCGGACTTTGCAAGACAAAATCCGTTACTTCCTGTATTTTTTTGGGGTTGGTGTTTTCATTCTTGATGATATTGACCATGTAATTTCTGGTCTTTTTATCGGTCGTATTCAAGGCGTGAATCAAGGGCAAGGTCATCTTTTTCTCCTGAATATCATTGCCCTGCGGCTTGCCCGCATCGCCATCGCCAAAATCAAATAAATCATCGCGAATCTGAAAGGCGATCCCAATTTTTTCCCCCAGCAAATGCATGCGCTCCACCTCTTCTTCCGTAGCGCCCACAGAAGCCGCCCCCAAAGCACAGGCCGCGGCAATCAAAGAAGCCGTTTTCTTGCGGATAATCTCATAATAGACCTCCTCTTTGATGTCTAAACGACGTGCTTTTTCAATCTGCAAAAGCTCGCCCTCACTCATTTCCTTAATGGCATTGGAGCTGATTTGTAGCAAATTATAAGCTTCATTTTTCAAAGAAAGCAAAAGCCCCTTGGCCAACATATAATCGCCAATCAACACCGCCACTTTATTGCCCCAAAGTGCATTGAGCGAGAAAAATCCACGGCGCTGCATAGAATCATCCACCACATCATCATGGATCAAAGAGGCCGTATGCAACATCTCAATCAAAGAGGCGGCATGATAACTCATCTCCCCAATTTCGCCGCAAATTTTGGCCGATAGGAAAATAAATAAAGGCCGCACCTGCTTGCCCTTTCGCTTGACCACAAAACGCATAATGGTATCCAATAAAGAAACCTGCGAACGCAATTCCTCCTCAAATACCCCCTCAAAGGTCTTTAGCTCTTCGGCAATTGGGGCTTTTATCTGGTTCAAACTCATCAAGGTCTTCATGGGCTGCTATATAGTGTATACAATATTGTTTTTATAAGAACAAGAAGCAGCCTAAAAAGATGAGCCGGCCCCTTATTTTTTGCAAAAATACAAAGAACTTCAAGCAAGAGGAACAGCTTTCTATGAAAATGCCCAACTTCAGTAAGATTTCATTATTTTTAGTTAAGTTTTGGGGCTGCCCCGGCTTTCAGCCGGGTCGGGCTGTGCCAGGGCTCGCAGGTCTGCTCGGCCCTTCAGCGCTGCGCGCTTCGGTCTGGCCTGCGGCCACCCTTATCCATCCCTCAGCCGTTGCAGGCCAAGGCCTGCCTGGGCCGATTTCCTCACTTCAAAATTATCCAATTACTTAAGAACAAATAGAATATGATAGAGAAGAAAACGGCTTGGATTCCAGCCGCCGCTGGCCGCCAATTGGCCCTAGATATTAGTTTTCCGAGCGGCAGGGCACCCGAAGCAGGCTGGCCGCTGCTCATTTTTGCCCATGGCTTTAAGGGATTTAAGGATTGGGGGCATTGGAACGCCCTAGCCGAGGCCTTTGCGCAGGCGGGTTATGCTTTTCTCAAATTTAATTTTTCGCATAATGGCTTAGGTCCAAATCTAATTGATTTTGAAGACCTTGATGCCTTTGGCCAAAACAATTATAGCAAAGAATGCTTTGATTTTGAGGCGGTCCTCGATTTTGTCCAAAAAAGTGATTGGCCCATCCAAAAGACGGCTCCCGTGCTCATTGGCCATAGCCGAGGCGGACCCATTGCGGCCCTAACGGCCCTAAAAAGAGGGGCCAAAGCGCTCATTAGTTGGGCCAGCGTACATGAACTAGATTATGCCTGGCAAGATCAAGCCTTTTTGGCCCATTGGAAAAAAGAAGGACGGCAGTTTATCCGAAATGGACGAACCAAGCAAAATATGCCCCTCGATTATCAACTTTATGAAGACTTTAAGGCCCATGAAGCGGCCTTTCGCCTTGGACCAAAATTAGCCGACTTATCTTGTCCCCACTTAATTGTACATGGCAGCCAAGACCCAGCCGTTTCTCTCACTTCGGCCCATTATTTAGATGAGCATTCTCCTAAAGCGGAATTACAGATTATTGAAGGGGCGGACCATGTTTTTGGCGGTCGCCACCCTTTTGCAGCAGGAGCCGAGCTGCCCCCGCATAGCCAAAAATTACTGCAGCTTTGCCTCGACTTTTTGGCCAAGCTTTAGGGAAAAGGGCGCAAAGCGCCCGCAGGCTGAGCTGCCCGGCAGGGTGGCCGTCAGGCCAGACCAAAGCCCGTAGGGCTGCAGGGCCGAGCAGACCTGCGAGCCCTAAAGGGGAGCGACCCGACCGTAGGGAGGGGCAGCCCCAAAAAACAGCAGAAAGTCATTCAGGAAAAGGCCCCGATTAAAACCAGCGATCATGAAAATACTCACCCTTTTTTTGCTGCTTCTGAGCAGTTCTATCATGGCCCAAACTTGGCCAAAAGCCTTTAATAATAGCCGTTGGAAGTTTAGTTATGCCTGCGAGGCCGAAAGTCAGGATGTGCTTTTTCGGGCCGAGGAGGAATATCAGCATTTTGTCTGGTTTAAGTATGATGAAACGGTGCAAACCTACCTCAATGGGGCTTTGACTAAGGATCGTTGGCGCTTGGCGGCTCCTTTTGACAAACTCTATTATAATTTTGCGCAGGTCGAGCATTGGAAAGTGGCCAATTATAATGCGCAACATTTGGTTTTGGAGTTTGAGTTGAATGGGGGAGAGGGCCGTTATCAGTATCATTTTATACGAACGACGGAGGCTGAAACGCCCTTTTTTCGCTATGATTTGGGCCAATATCCAGAGGCGGTTGTCGAGCGGACGATTATGGGCAGCGATCCGCATCCTTATCGCTACCTCAAGGATGAGCCCGGCAAGCGGCGGATTCCAAAAACGGGCAAAAAGGGCCAAATTCGTCCAGATTCTCCTTTGGATACCACCCCAAAATTTGAAATTGAACTGGTGGGCGGCGGATTTTATGGTCCACCCGATTTTGTGCGCAAAAACCAATTGACAATCAACTCAGAGGGCTTGGTAAAACGCAAATTGCAAAACGAACAGCAGGGCTTGCGGGTCTGGGAATCGCAGATTTCTCCGGCAGAACTCGAGCAATTGGTTGCGTATATAGAAAAAAAAGGTTTTTTTGAGTGGGAACAAATTTACCCCTGCCAAACGGCCAATTGTATGGACCGCCTCAAGGAAACGCCTAGGCCGGTGACCCTCAGTTTGGCCATTAGCAGAGGGCATAAGGGCCGCAAAATTGTGATGCTGCCCATTTATGCCGGCCCCGATGCCAAACAACAATATTTGAGCTATCCCAAAGCTTTGGACGATATTGTTCGCTTGCTCGAAAAAGTGGCCGTAGAAGAATAAACGGATAAAAATCTCAACTATGCATTATTACCAACTCGGAAAAATTCCGCCCAAGCGCCATACTCAATTTCGCAAAGAGGACGGCAGTTTGTACCAAGAAGAACTCTTTTCTACCGAGGGTTTTTCAGATATTTACTCTAATATTTACCACCTTTATCCGCCCACTCAAATTAAGCAGTTGGGCGAGCCTTATTCGGTGGCCCCAAAACTAAAGAAGGATAATCAGCTCAAGCCCCGCTGTTTGATGGGCTTTGAGGTGCAGCCTGAGGCCGATTATTTGAAAAGCCGCAAGGTGATTTTGGCCAATGATGATTGTAAGGTGATTTTGGCCGCCCCCCAACAGTCCCTAACCGATTACTTTTTTAAGAATGCCGATGCCGACGAAATGATTTTTGTGCATGAGGGCAAGGGCGTACTCAAAACCCTTTATGGACAAATTCCCTTTGGCTATGGCGACTATCTGATTATTCCGCGTGGAACGACTTATCAGATTGATTTTGAGGAGGAAAATAACCGCTTGCTGATCGTCGAATCTTATTCGCCTATTCGCACCCCCAAACGCTACCGCAATGAGTTTGGCCAACTAGCCGAGCATGCGCCTTTCTGCGAGCGAGATATTCGCAAGCCGCAAGATTTGCAAACCCATGATGAGCAGGGCGAATTCAAGTTTTTTATCAAAAAACAGGACATTATTTATCCCTACACCTACCTCAATCATCCTTTTGATGCCGTGGGTTGGGACGGATATTGCTATCCCTACGCCTTTTCGATTCACGATTTTGAGCCCATCACGGGCCGCATTCATCAGCCGCCTCCCGTGCACCAAACCTTTGGCAGCCGCGGTTTTGTGATCTGCTCTTTTGTGCCTCGTTTGTTCGATTATCATCCGCAGGCAATTCCCGCTCCCTACAACCACAGCAATATTGATAGCGATGAGTTGCTTTATTATGTGGATGGCGATTTTATGAGCCGTAAACATGTCGAAAGAGGGATGATTAGTTTGCATCCGGCGGGCATTCCCCACGGTCCACATCCGGGCACTATCGAAAAGAGTATTGGGGCCAAAGAAACCCTAGAATTAGCGGTAATGGTGGATACTTTCCGCCCACTTTATATGACAGAAGAAGCCTTTGCCATTGAGCAGGGCGATTATTACAAAAGTTGGTTAACGGAGGATTAGGGGCCTCCGCCTCGCTACGCTCGTCGGCGCTACGTTTCGCAGCTCGCTATTCGCTCGGCCCTGCGGCCTGACGGCCTTGGTCTGCGGCTTCGCCGCACTGCTACACATCGCTAGGCCAGCGGGCTTCGCCCGCTTCTAGGTCCAAAATTGCTAAACAAATAACTATGGTTCCAGAAAGTCAACAACTGGGTTTATTTGACCTGATGCAGCATTTGCGGCGTTTGGTCAGCCTAAACTTGCCTCAACCGCTTTGGTTGCGGGCCGAGATCGCTCAATTGAAAAAGAATCGTTCGATTTACTACCTCAATCTGATTGAGCAGGAAGAGCAGCGCCCAAAAGCCAAGGCCAAAGCCCTGCTATATGCCAGCAGTCGGCATCGGATTAGCAAAAAGCTAGGCGATACCTTTTGGAGCATCATGCGAGAGGGCCAGGAGGTTCTTATTAAGGTTCAAGCTCATTTTAGTGAGCAATATGGCTTTAGTTTAGAAATTTTGGACCTAGATGCTTCTTTTAGCATTGGCCAATTGGAGTTGGGCCGGCTCAACAACCTCAAGCGCTTAGAACAAGAGCATTTAATTGAGTTAAACAAGGGCTTGGAGCTGCCTCATTTGCCACAGCGAATTGCCATTATTTCTTCTAAGGAGGCGGCGGGTTTGCAAGACTTTTTGGAACAGCTGAATGCCAATAGTCAGCGTTATGCTTTTCGGACCGAATTATTTCAGGCGGCCATGCAGGGTCAGCAAATGCAAAAGGAAATTCGGGAACAGATTCGAGAAATTGAGGAACAAGAAGACCGTTTTGATTGCGTAGTCCTCATCCGTGGAGGAGGGGCCAAACTGGACCTCTATGGCTTCAACGACTATGAGCTTTGTCGAGATTTGGCGCAGTGCAGCCTGCCCGTGCTCACGGGAATTGGTCATGACATTGACGAGAGTTTAGCCGATTTGGTGGCCCATACGGCCTTAAAAACCCCTACGGCAGTTGCCGACTTTTTGGTCCATCAATTATTTTTGGCCGAGCAGCAACTGGCCCTTTTACAGCAAGAACTGCGAGCTAGCGTACAAGGGCATATCCGTCGAGAGGAACTGCGTTTAGAGCAATTGCACAGCCGTTTGCGTTTGAGTAGCCAAGAGCGCTTGCGTTTGGCCCAAAAGCAACTAGAGCATTTTGATAAGCAGTTGGAGCTCTTATCTCCAGACAAAGCTTGGAAACGCGGTTTTGCCCAATTGAGCAATGAAGAGGGCCAAATTATTCATAGCTGGACCGATTTGCAGGATGGGCAGCGATTGCGCCTAGCCCTAAAAGACGGCAGCAAATGGATTCGCATCAATATAGAAGCAATAGAAGATGAAACTGAAGGATAGTATTGCCTTGGTCACTGGGGCCAGTTCGGGCATTGGATATGCGGCGGCCATGGCCTTGGCCAAAGAAGGGGCGCATTTGGTCCTCCTTTGCCGAAATCCAGAAAAGGGAGAGGCGGCTATGCGGGCTATTGCCCAGGCTAGTCAAAACCCCAAAATTGACCTCTTATTGGCTGATTTATCTGACCAAGAATCGATTCGGAAAGTTGGCCAATATGCTAGAGAAAGTTATCCCAAACTAGACATCTTGATTAACAATGCGGGGGCTATTTTTCCTAAGCGCCGATTGAGTTTAGATGGCCTTGAGCAGCATATTGCGCTCAACCATATGGGCTATTTTCTGCTCACGCATCAGCTAATGGCTTTGCTTCGAGCTGGAGAGCGCAAGCAAATATTAAATCTTTCTTCTTCGGCCCACAAACTGGTTCGAAAGTTAGAGCTAGACAATTTGCAGGGAGAAAAGCGCTTTGGTCGTTTTTATCAGTATGGCTTGAGCAAGTTATTCAATCTTTATTTTACGCAGCAATTGGCCCAGCGTTTTGGTCCAGATGGTTTTGGCGTCAATGCCTTACATCCGGGAGTTGTGAATACTAATTTTTCGCAAGAGGGAAAAGGCTTTACGGCCTTTTTGTATCGTCATTTGGGGCGTTTTATGCGGCAGCCGGAGCAGGTTGGCCAGCAAATCCTCCAATTACTAACTGCTGATGAATACTTGCTCATTGAGGGGCAATATTTTACGCCAAAGGGAGTGGAGCAGCCTTCTGTCTTGGCGCAGGATCGGGCTTTGGCCGAACAAATTTGGGAGCGTTCTATGGATTGGGGCAAAATAGAGGAATATGGGATTTTGGACTAAGGGCAGCTTATTGGTTTTGGGCTTGGGGCATTCGGCCTTTTTGGGGGCCATGATTGGAGAAGAGGCCTTTTTTTTGTGGCCTATTTGGATCTTGTTAGTCTTGGCTTATTACCTCAGTCATCATCGGGTACTGGAGTTGGGCCGTTTAGATTGGGCTGATAGTTTGGCGATTATAGTTGGGGCCTTGGGGGCCTTGGCCTTACAGCAAGAGTTGGGTGTGTCTGTGGTGATGGCCTCTGCTTTAGTGGGCTGTTTAGGCGCTATGCTCGATCATTTTTTTCGGCAAAAATGGGCCGTAGCGCTTTATTGCGGCAGCTTTTTGGGCATGAGTCAACTGCCACTTTCTTGGCCCTATTTGAGTATGCTTGCCGCCGCTAGCTTTACTGCTTTATTGTATGGTTTTTCGGCCCCATATTTCAAGGGAGTGGGCGGCAAATTGGGGAGTTTGGCCTTTTTAGGCGTATTATTGATGCAGTTAGTAGGCTTTTTATTGGGCTAGGGAGGTTTGGGGGGGTAAGGGCACTCTTCAGGGATAAGAATAGATTATAAATCGTTATGAATATGGTTAAAAGGTTTGTAGTATATGTTTTGGTAGTGGCTTTATATGTGTTTCTACTTTTAATATCTTTGTATACTTTAGCAAAGTATGAATGGCATTATGCTATGAATGAAGCTGTTGACAAAGGAGAGTTTTACGCCATAGAGTCATTTAATAATAGTGAATACTTTAGTTATCTGCTGTATAAATATTTTTTAAATTTTCCTTTGAGTATATTTAACTGGTTTTTTAGCTCAACATTATACCTCACTGCTTATTTGACCATACCTAATGCAATAGTAGTCGCATGGTTTATTAACACTCTTATGCAGAAGAAAAAGAAAAAATATAGCTAAGCAGGTTTCGGTTCATTGTAGCTTTTCTTATGTGTAAGCGCTAAATTATTTTTTAGTTATTTGGGGGCTTCCCGCCTTCGGCGGGCGGTTACTCCCTTCGGTCGTCGAAGACGCCCTAAAGGGCTTGTTGTGGCCAGTCGCTTCGCTCCTTCTAGGCGCAGGTAGTTATGGGCTTAAATAGTAAATCCAAGGCAGGAGACTTCATTGATAACAATAAAAAACAAGTAAGAAATAGACTGAAACATGCACATTAAAAAAATTACACTCATTCTCTTTATGATTATAAGTTGGGGAGAAATGAGCGCACAATATGCAGGCCATGGTTGGTTGTGGATAGAGGAAAAAAAGATTGATTACAGTCTTCTAAAAGATGAGGAATATTATGGGATAAAACTGATGACGGAACCTGAGAATTTATCTACTTTATTTGAAGAAAGTCCAAATGTAAGGATCGTAGTTGTAGACTATAGGAAAAGTCATCTGCCCAATGTTATTTGTGATTTAGCAAAGCTAGATACTGTTTGGATAGGAGAAATGTCTTACGCCAGTTGGAGGTATAGGACCGTCTTGCCTCAATGTATTTGTAGCTTAAAGATTAGTAGATTAGAAATAAGAGGTAGGGTGGAAAATCATGAGCTTTTAGAGGAATGGTTGAAAACCAATGAAGAATTAACAAATCTTGCATTAGAGGCTCCTATATCATTGGAAACTTTTAAAACGGTAGTGAGAGGAAAAAAAATTAAAAGACTTACTGTTCCTGTAAATGATGGAGATATAATAGATACAAAGTATTTTTCAGCGTCTCTCAAATCTTTATCTTTGTTTCATACCAAGAGAAATAAAGTTTGTCCCAAGGAAAAACAAATTAAATTACTAGGTAGTCACTTAAGTGATAGTTTAACTACCTTATTAGGTGACTTTGATATTGCAGATACTGCAACTATGAATATTCTCATAAATAGTCCAAGACTAAATTTTTTAGGTTTGGGGTGGAATGAGAACTTGCCAAAGAGCTTTGCTTTAATGAAACATTTAAAATGTTTACATATAAAGGAATTGTGCATTAATGAACGCAATGTAAATATTTTGAGTGAATTAGATTCTTTAGAGGAGATTTATTGGGATGTAAAGTCCCTAAGGGAAGTTAAGGCAGCTGTAGAAATTTTGAAAAAATTAAGTCATGTGAAAACTATTACCTTTTTTTCAAGAAGGCATAAATTCTATTATTCGAGAATAAAAATAGAGGGCTTACCCAATGTTTCTTTTGTTTCTTTCTCTATAAGAGGGTAAATAGCTGCTTATCCGTACTAGTCGTCCCATCTATATTGATTTGTAGTTTGGGGCCTCCCGCCTTCGGCGGGCGCTACGTTCGGCAGCTCGCTGTTACTTGCTTCGCTGCGTCGGCTCCCGTTGGTCGGGTCGCTCGGCCCTGCGCGGGCTGCGCCCGCTTGGTCTGGCCTTCGGCCACCCCTGCACATCGCTAGGCCGCTCAACTGTCTTTTTCTTTGGGCTGTTTTCTTCGGCGGCTGGGCAGTTTTGCGCCCATGGGCTGAAGCCCATGGTTGCGGGACTATGCAAACTGGCGGGCTAAAGCCCTTGTTTGCTGGAAAATGGAAAAGGTTCGCTTCAAGAAAAAATAACCCTTGTTCAAAGCGGTAGAGGATTTTAATCCTCCCCGCACTATAGATGTAGAATGGGATTGTTGCATGGCTGTGGGTTTCAACCCACAGGTATATATCCATCCTACAGGCCCGAAGGGCCGCAGGCCTAGGGGCCTGCAAGGGGGCCGCGCAGCGGCAGACCCAGCCAGCTTGCTGGCGCAGGGCCGAGCAGACCTGCGAGCCCTGCAAGGGCCCGGCCGCCTTTGGCGGCAGGCCCCAAAAAAATACATTTTTAGCCCTCCGGCTAAGAGTAGATGGAGTTCTAACAAAATAGATATTATGATAGAAGTGATTTTTGATGAAAAATTTTTAATCTTATCTATTGGGAGTACTAAAATTAATGTTGATCTATATTATTATAGAATTGACCCAAATTTATATTCAGATGATGAATCAATAACTAAGGCATTAAAGGTTTTTAAGAAAAAAATACTTAATTGGAAGTTTAAGTTGCAAAGTCTATCAATTAAGAATAATCACTTTTTTGTTCCTATTGAATTTCATGATGAATATATAGGACTACTAGGCTGTGAATATTTAGAAAATGAAATGCTGCGTATTAAGTATGGTTTTACGACAGATATCGAAGGGTACAGCATATATCCATCCTCAAAAGAGATAAAAATGGATTTCACTTTTGAAGCAGATGGTAATTCTATTTTATGGATATCAAGGGCGAAGTTAGAAGAAAACTTATCGAGCTTAGTGGCTTTTTTTGAATTAAAAATAGCTAATCAAAATTAAAGAAGCAAACTAAAGTAGTTATGGTAAAAGTTAGTTGGCCTAAAAAAGAAGGAAAGCAAAATCTAGAACTGTATTTAATTGTGTTGCGATATTTATTTAAGGATGCAGCTGTACAGCTTGCTGAAAAATTTAGCTTTGACCCATTAGAGGTATTCGGAAGGTATTTAGGAAATGAGATTACTTATGATGAGTACTTAAATTATATGGCTATTCCTGAACGTTTTTTAGCAAAGCCAGACTACTTTAGAGATCATCTCTCGAAAGAGGCGTTGTGGAATAGGTTAGCTTTATTGTGTATGCCTGAAGATAGCAATGAAGAATATCTTTGGGAGAGTCTTTCCTATATTTATACATATGGGGAGGGGCTAGGTTGTTCTTTTCCTAGAGAAGATCGAACGTTTAGTAAAGTAGATTTGGCATAGTGGAGTTAAATCTATAGTGTTTTTTGGTTGCGAGGCTACAAGCTTAATAAAATGGAAAGATCCCCAAAATCAAGTAAATATGAAGCATTGACGATGTTGTTTGTCATCATAAACATCGGGTTTTTGCTTATTTATATTGTTAATATTATTGATCTAATTCAGGGAAAGTATACTCCTGATGGAATTAGATTTTCATTCTATACTCTTTTGTTGGAAGTACCTATGGTCTTGATATTTATATTAGCTATAGTGTATAAACTCAGGTTTCGTTTTCTGTTGTTAGTTTTAATTGCTGGTTTTACTCACTTATTGAGTATAGGTATAGTAGGAAGGTTGATACCTGTTTATGGATTTAGTGTTGCCCTGATGCAAATAGTTATCGCTATAATCCTTTTTTTGAAAAAAGGATCATAAGTTTCGGCTTAATAGCAACTTACGCTATTCTTTTAGAGCCCATACGGCAGGCAGCAGACCCCAAAAAAACATTATGTAAAGAATAAATATGAAATATATAGCGATTATAAGTTTACTATTTTGTTTGGGGAGCAATAGGGCGATTCTGCCAACTATAGAACTAGCTCAACCTATTTTATATAAAGGACTTCTTAATGCTGTTAATATTTCAACGGCTAATAATGAAAAGGTTTTGTTTTTAGAAGTAGGTGACTCTATTTTTAAAACTAATCCCCTTGGGCCGACTTTATTTTCTCTTCCTAAGAACTTAAATAAAAAAATCGTAGAAGTTCGACTGTTTGATACAAAGGAAAAAACTAGGCTTTTGACCTCTAAGTGGTTTCAAATTAAGGATTTGCCTACTCCATTGGCTTATATTAGTGGAGCTAGAGGAAAAACTTTAAATGTTAAGCAGTTGCCTTATCTTGATAAAATAGACAACAGTATAAAGTATTGGGATACAGATGTACGAGGAGAGATAGTTGAATTTGAGATGCTGTATTGGGAAGATGGGAAGTTTTTTAGCCTAAAAAGTAATGGTCCAGAATTTACCTTAGCTCAAAGAACAAAGCTTAAAAGTCTGAAAGCTAGAGATTTTCTCTTTATTCGGAAAATAAAGATAAGAATGCCAGATGAGAGTTTTAGAAGGGCAGGGGACCTAATATATGAAGTTGTTTTTTAGGGGCCTCCCGCCTTCGGCGGGCGCTACGTTCGGCAGCTCGCTGTTCGCTCGGCCCTGCGGCCTGACGGCCTTGGTCTGCGGCTTTGCCGCACTGCCTACCATCGCTAGGCCGTTTGGCCTTCGGCCATGGCGGCTTTGCCGCTATCTGCAGCCTAAAGGCCGCAGCCATTCTTGTTGGGCCTTGGTCTTTCTTGCCGCAGCGGCTTAAAAGCCCCTGCTTTGTTTATGAAAAGGAGGTATTTGGTTTTCAGGTCCTGCGGCTTTTAAGCTGCAGGCCAATTGTTGCTTAGGAGTGGGCTCTGCTGTACCTAAATTGGCTGCTGGTTTTAACCTGCAGCCACGGCTAGCAGGCGGCAAACCCAAAAAAAAGAACACCCCCCTAAAGATAATTTCCCGACCCCTAGCTTATCAAAGCAAAAATTTAGCTTCTACAAACTTTGTTTGTACATTTGTTTTTTAAAGCAAACCCTCTTTTTGGACCAAAACTATTTGCCTTGCATACTCTAGCCGAAAAATTGACCGCCTTCGAGCGCCTACTCAAAATTATGGACGAGCTCCGAGAACAATGCCCCTGGGACCGCAAACAAACGCTCGAAAGCCTCCGCCACCTGACCATCGAAGAAACCTATGAACTGGCCGATGCTATTCTGGAAAATGACCTGGACGAACTCAAAGGCGAAATCGGCGACATTATGCTGCATATGGTCTTTTATTCCAAAATCGCTAGCGAACAAGGCGCCTTTGATGTGGCCGATGTCCTGAATCACCTCTGCGAAAAACTCATCCGCAGACACCCCCATATTTATGGCGATACCAAGGCCGAAGATGAGGCCACCGTCAAAGCCAATTGGGAGAAAATTAAACTGCAAGAAGGCAAAAAATCAGTCTTGCAAGGGGTGCCAAAATCACTGCCCGCCTTGGTCAAAGCCTATCGCATCCAAGAAAAAGCCAAGCAAGTGGGCTTCGAATGGGAGGAACGCCAAGCCGTTTTTGCTAAGGTCAAAGAAGAGTTGGCCGAACTAGAAGCAGAGGTCGAAAATAACGAACAAGATAAAATTGAAGAGGAATTTGGCGACCTGCTTTTTTCTATGATCAATTATGCCCGCTTCCTCAAAGTGGATCCCGAACTGGCCCTAGAACGCTGCAATCGCAAGTTTATTAAACGCTTCCAATACATTGAAGAACAGGCCAATAAACCACTAGACGAAATGAGCCTGTCCGAAATGGATGCCCTCTGGAATGAAGCAAAAACTAAGTAGGAGGTCCTGCTTTTGGGGCCTCCCGCAGCAAGCTGCGGGCGGTTACTCCCTTCGGTCGTCGAACTGCGGCCTAAAGGCCTTGTTGTCGTTTCGGGGCTCGCTGCTCGCTCGGCCCTTCGCAAAAAATGCAAAGCATTTTTGCTCGGTCTGGCCTTCGGCCACCCCTGCACATCGCTAGGCCATTTTGGCCCTTCAGGCCAAAGGCGGCCAAGCCGCCTGCTACAACCCCCAAACCAACAACATAAAGTAAAACAGCTAATCAGACAAAAGAGAAGCAGCTCTCTTTCTAGAACGTAAAAAACAAGAACAGCATGATAAAACGCGTAGCTCAACGCTTAGCACAAATGGAAGAATCGGCCACCTTGCGGATGGCCCAATTGGCTAGAGATGTAGCCGCTCAGGGACATCCCGTGATTAGCCTTAGCCTCGGAGAACCCGATTTTGATACGCCCCAGCATATTAAAGATGCCGCTATTCGAGCCCTGCAAACGGGCTTTACCAAATATACCCCCGTGGCCGGTTTGCCCCAGTTGCGCCAAGCCGTTTGCCATAAATTTCAGCGAGATAATGGCCTAGCGTATACACCTAGCCAAATTGTGGTCTCCAATGGCGCCAAACAAGCGATCGCCAACCTTTCTATGGCCCTGCTAGAAGAAGGCGATGAGGCCATTATTCTCAGTCCCTATTGGGTGTCTTATAAGGAAATCCTCAACCTAAGTGGGGCTAGTGTGAAATTCGTTTCTGCAGGTATCGAACAAGATTTTAAGGTCTCTGCCGAACAACTTAAAGCCGCTATTTCCGATAAAACCCGCCTGCTTATCTATTCTTCTCCCTGTAATCCCACAGGCAGCCTGCTAACCAAAGAAGAATTGGCCAGTTGGGTGGAGGTACTCCAAGAATTTCCCAATCTAATCATTGTTTCAGATGAAATTTATGAGTACATTAACTTCAGTGGCCAAGCCCACGCAAGTATAGCCCAATTTGATCAAATCAAAGAACAGGTTGTTATCGTTAACGGCTTTTCTAAAGGCTTTGCCATGACGGGCTGGCGCCTAGGCTATATGGCCGCCCCCCAATGGATTGCCGATGCCTGCATCAAAATTCAAGGACAGTTTACTTCTGGCGCAAATGCCTTTGGCCAAATGGCTGCCGCCTATGCCCTAGAAGCCGAACAAGAGGCCACCCTCGCTATGCGCGAAGCCTTTGAACGCCGCCGCAATTTATTGATCGAGCTGCTGCGCCAAATCCCTGGATTCCAAGTGAATAAACCCCAAGGGGCATTTTACCTCTTTCCCGATGTTTCGGCCCTTTTTGGCAAAAGCTACGGAAATTACCAGATCCAAACCGATGAGGACCTGGTCCTTTATCTTCTAGAAACAGCCCATGTGGCCCTGGTGGGCGGCTCTGCCTTTGGCAATGCTAATTGCCTGCGCCTGAGCTACGCCCTAGGCGAAGAAGATCTCAAAGAAGCTTGCCGCCGCATAGCGGAGGCCTGCGAAAAATTAAAATAATTTAAACGACTGATACGCAATGAAGAAAATATTGGTAGCCAACCGTGGCGAAATTGCCCTGCGCATTATGCGCAGCTGTAAAGAAATGGGGATTGCTACTGTGGCCGTTTATTCGGAGGCCGACCGCCTCGCTCCACATGTACGCTATGCCGATGAGGCGATTTGTTTGGGCCCTGCCCCCTCTAATCAATCTTATCTCTTGGCCGATAAAATTATTGAAGAAGCCCAAAAGTTAGGGGTCGATGGGATTCACCCCGGCTACGGTTTCTTGAGCGAAAATGCAGGCTTTTCAGCTGCCGTAGCCGCAGCAGGCCTCACTTTTATTGGTCCAAAACCTAAGGCCATCGAAATGATGGGAAGCAAATTGGCCGCTAAAGAAGCCACCAAAGCTTATGATATTCCCTTGGTGCCCGGTACCGATTATGCTTTGACCGATATTGAAGAAGCCAAAACCGTAGCCACCGAGATTGGTTTTCCCATTCTCATTAAGGCCTCTGCTGGTGGAGGTGGAAAAGGAATGCGTATCGTCGAAAAGGCCGAAGAGCTAGAAGAGCAAATGAAAAGAGCCGTTTCTGAGGCCCAAAATGCTTTTGGTGATGGCTCCGTTTTTATCGAGAAGTATATTAGCTCTCCCCGCCATATCGAAATTCAGGTCCTTGCCGATGGACATGGCAATGTGATCCACCTTTTTGAAAGAGAATGCTCGATCCAACGCCGCCACCAAAAGGTCATCGAAGAGGCGCCCTCTGTTATTTTGACCGAGGAATTGCGGGAAGCTATGGGTAAATCTGCCTGTGATGTGGCCCGCGCTTGTGATTATATAGGCGCAGGAACGGTAGAGTTTATCTTTGACGAAAATAATAATTACTATTTCCTAGAAATGAATACTCGTCTGCAGGTAGAGCATCCCGTAACAGAGCTCATCTCTGGAGTGGATTTGGTCCGCCAACAGATTCTCATTGCTAGGGGAGAAGTCCTACAAATTAAGCAAGAGGATTTGAGGATTCAGGGACATGCGCTAGAGCTTCGGGTTTATGCAGAAGATCCCGCCAATAATTTCTTGCCTTCCATTGGCCGTTTGGAGCGCTATCGTGCGCCCAAAGGCGTGGGCGTTCGTTTGGATGATGGTTATGAGGAAGGAATGGAAATTCCAATTTACTATGACCCCATGATTGCCAAGTTGATTACTTATGGTAAGGATAGAGAAGAGGCCATTAGTCGGATGTTGCGAGCGATTGAGGAATATGAAATTGATGGTCCAGCCACTACTTTGCCCTTTGGCCGCTTTGCTTTAGAGCATGAGGCTTTTGTAAGCGGAAAGTTTGATACGCATTTTGTCAAAAACTATTTCCGTCCCGAATTGCTTCAAAAAGAAGAGCCAGAAGAGGAGCTTTTGGCCGCTATGCTAGTGGCGCATTTGCTCGATCAAAAAGGAAATAAGGCTAGCGCTACAACCGCTAGCAACAATCAGGCTGCAAAGCGTTCTGCTTGGAAAGATAGAGCGATGCACTAAGTTTAGCTGTATTGCGCAAAGGCCCAAAACTACTGTTTTGGGCCTTTTTTTTCGGCTGAGGGGCTGTAGCAGGGCCGCCGAAGGCGGCAGACCAAGGAGCGAAGCGACGCAGGGCCGAGCAGACCTGCGAGCTGCGCAATGGCCCGACCCGCCCGCAGGGCGGGGCAGCCCCAAAAGAAAATACATCTCCTCCTAAACAGAAAAAGGGCCCTAGCCAATTCGCTAGCGCCCTTTGGGATATATTGGAGCCAAGAACTACTTCAAAAAAGCCAGTTCTTCTGCCTGATGCGCTTTTTTATAGGCGGCCTTAATGGCGGCGGGCAAATCTTTAGGCGATTGTTCTTGGAAATAAATGTCGAGTTTTGCGTCTCCCTCGCCAATGCCACAGAGCACAAAGAAGGCTTTTCGGAGGCGGAACTGCATATTTTGGCTCATTTTGCCACTGTCTAGCGGTTGCAGCTCGATGGCTACGCCAGAGCTAGCCTCTTTGAGGATGCGATAAATGGCGCGAGTGGGTTTTTGGCCCAAATTAAGGAGGAAAAGTCCCTTGGGGGTAAGTTGCAAAAGCATGCCCTCAAAGGCTTTGAGCAAGAGGCTTTGCATCTCTTTGGGTAGCTCCTTGAGCAAGGGATTTTGAGCAATTGTGGCTTTGCGGTGGACCGTCCACAGCTTGGCATCAACCTGCTGAATAAAGGGAGATTGGGCATTTTCGGCCATAGCGGCAGCAAATTCGTCCAGCATTTCCCCTTCTTCTTCCTTGGCCTTTTTGGCGAGGAAGTCGGCACAATGCAGCTTGAGCATATCCATGGCCTTTTCATGAAACTCCTCATCGGCTTCTAGGAGCATTTCGTAGGCATTGGCCAAATCGCCTTGGCGGATATAGAGCAGGCCAAGTTGATAAAAGCCTTCTGCTTTGCCGGCGGCTTCTCGGGTCATGCCTTCAAAAGCTTTTTCGGCTTCGGTCCATTCTTCTAGGGCCAGGGCAATCTGTCCGAGTTTTTGATAGAGGGGCCAGCGGTTATAGGCGGCCATATCGAGGCCGAGTTCCAAGTACATTTTGGCCATGGGCAACTGCCCGAGCCGTTCTGCAGTTTGGGCCAAAAGCAGATAACTTTCGCTATCATCGCCTTCGGTTTTCATGGCGGCTTTAAAATCGGCTTGTGCTTCTTTTAGTTGGTTGCGATAGAGAAGGGCACGGCCTTTTTTCTTGAGGGTATAAGCGGTTTGACCGCCCTGTTTTTTTTCAAGGTCCAGTACATCGGCAAAGCAATATTGGGCCTCTTCATAATTGGCCAACTGCATATAATAATCGCCCAAAGCGAGGCGATATTCAATGTTTTTGGGGTCGCTTGCAATTAAATCTCGATAGGCCTTAATGGCGTCCTCGCTGCGTTCTAGCTTTTTGAGTAGAGCAATTTCTTGCTGGGCCAATAAGATAGCGCCGAGCTCTTCTCCCTTCAAAAACTGTAGACTTTGGAGGGCCTCTTCATATTGTCCCAGTTGCTCTAGGCTATCCACTTTTAGGCGGAGGGCCAAAACATCATCGGGGGCTTGGGCCAACAGCTTATTGAGTTGCAAAAGGCTTTTTTCTTCCTCTCCCTGGCTACTATAATAAAGCGCTAGGGCATATTGCAAGTCTTTTTCTTCTGGAATTTCTTTTTGCAAGGCCTGCAAAAGGGCCAGGGCTTCCTTGGCTTCTCCTTTTTGCAACAAGCTCAGCGCCAGAGCCAAACGATAATTGGCTTGGGGCGAGATGGCAATTGCTTTTTGGTAAAAATCAATCGCCTGCTCTTGGTCCTTGAGCAAACGATAGTATTCGGCCTGATAATAAAAACAGAAGGCCTCTTCGCCATATTCTGTTTTGGCCTCTTCAATTAAACTATCCAATTGGTAGAAATCAGCTTTCGACTGCGCCTCTTCTAAGGCAGCGATCAGTTCTACTTTTGTCATTTTTAAGGTTTTAATGGCTGTGGCTGGGCAATGGCCTGTTTAGCCCTGCACGGCTATCCATAAGTAGGTTAAATGTTGGCAGCATTAAGTTACAAAAAAAGCGATTGATATTGCTTTTTTACCTAAATAAGTTCCATTTCCCCCAATTTTTTATTGAGGAGGATTATTTTTTGGGCCTCCGCTGAATATAATGTGGCGGCGGTTACTCCCGTTGGTCGTCGAACTGCGGACTAAAGTCCTTGTTGTCGTTCGGCAGCTCGCTATTACTTGCTTCGCTGCGTCGGCTCCCGTTGGTCGGGTCGCTCGGCCCTGCGCAAAAAACAAGTTTTTGCTGGGTCTGCGGCTTTGCCGCACTGCCTACCATCGCTAGGCCTGCGGCCCTAGGGGCCTGCTATATGGGCCTGTAGGTTGAAACCTACAGCCAATTAACGAATGCATTTTTGTGTTCAATGGAGGGTTGAAACCCTCCATAAATAAACATTTTAGCCTTTCTTTGCTGATGGAGCCTAGTGGAACAGAAAATCCCCTCGAATGAGGGGATGGCGATTTTTTCAATAGCCTAGGGCCTTGGCCCTAGGGTTCCTATGAAATTTATGGGGGAGACAAAAGCAAAATCAAACTACCGAAGAAAAAACAACCCTTGTTCAAAGCGGTCGAGGATTTTAATCCTCTCCGCACTATAGATGTAGAATGGGGTTGTTGTATGGCTGCTGGTTTTAACCTGCAGCCAGCTAAGCCCCAAAAAATAACTAGCCTTAAGGAATTTAAATCTAGAAAAAAGGCTTAGTCAGGCGATCATAAACCTTAAAGAATAACTATGGTAAATATTACTGTTGAAGATTTAAAAGAAGTGGAATTTCACGACTCTACTTTACTGAGCTTAAAGATTGATTTTGATAATAAATGGATCGAGGCAGAGGTAGAGCTCATCTATGATGAACCCAAATTAACCATTCAGTTTTCTGATTTTAAAAATATTAGCTTAGGTGAAATTGAGGAATTGGATGACTGTGAAATTAACGATGTTGATTTCAAGCCTGTTCCTATGACTAAAAGGACAGAAGTTACCTTCGTTCTTTTGTTTGGGTTTGGTCATCGTTGTTCTGTCTTAAAGTTTACTTTTTCAGATTTAAAAGCGCGATTTTCTGATGGAGTAAAAACTTTTGATGAGCTGCAAGAAATCTGGAGCAAGCATTACTACGAAGAGTAGCTTGCTAAAAAATGAGCATAAAATGGAGTATGGATTTTAGGGTTGTAGCAAGGCTAGTAAATAATACAAGATGAGTAATTATATTTATGTTTTTCAAGGAAGTGGAGCTCGACTCTGTACAGCTGTTTTTTCTAGTATGGATAAAGCTGAGGCATGGATAAAAAAATATGGTTTGTCAGGTCTTCTAACAAAGTATCCTCTTAATGAAGGAGTTTATGACTGGGCTATCGAAAACCATTATTTTACGCCTAAAAATGAGCAGCAAAAAACGCCTGTTTTTATACAAAAATTCAGCTCGGCTTCACTAGAGCATTTTCATTATGAGTTGGGTGAAAGAGAATGAAATTGGCAGCTGCTCGCCTTTTTGCTTGGCCTAATAAAAATATTTTTATGCACTATATTATCATATATTGGTCATGGCTAATAATTACATTTATAGTATTTATTGCTGGAGTTATTGAAGGCCGCAACTGGAGACGGTCCGAAAATTTCATGAAACAATTGGGCTATTACTATGGGCTAATCGCAGTTGCATTAATAGTTTCCTATTTAGGGTATATGCTAGTTTACTATAATCAAGAAGGAATAGCCTGGAAGCAGGCGCCGCTGATAACTATATTCTCGCTGCTAGCCTCCTCTTTGCCTTATGTATATATATTCATATTATTTTTAAGCCTCTTAGTCTCTACTCTTATTGCCTCTTGGCGGACTAGTTAATCAAAATTCATCAAAATGGTCAAAGGATGGCAGCAAGGAGCAATAAGCTTCCTAATAATATTAGTTATATCTAATATATGTATAAATATATTAAATTGATTGGTAGTTTTTTGGGGCCTCCGCTGCGGCTTCGCCTTGCGGCGCTACGGTTACTCCCTTTGGTCGTCGAACTGCGGACTAAAGTCCTTGTTGTCAGGGCTCGCAGGTCTGCTCGGCCCTTCGTCGCTTCGCTCCTTGGTCTGCGGCTTCGCCGCCCCCTTTCGCATCGCTAGGCCGTTTGTCTGCAGCCTAAAGGCCGCAGCCATTCTTGTTTGGCCTTGGTCTTTCTCGCCGCAGCGGCTTAAAAGCCCCTGCTTTGTTTGTGGGAAGGAGGTATTATGTTTTCAGGCCCTGCGGCTTTTAAGCTGCAGGCCAATTGTTGGTCAGGAGTGGGCTCTGCTGTACCTAAATTGGCTGTAGGTTTCAACCTGCAGCCCATGGCCGAAGGCCATTCGGCCTAGGGGCCTGAAAGGGTGGCCGCAGGCCAGACCCAGCCGCTGAAAGCGGCGCAGGGCCGAGCAGACCTGCGAGCCCTGAAAGGGCCCGGCCGCCGAAGGCGGCAGGCCCCAAAAAACAAAAATAAATCTTGCTCCGCCTTTAAAATTAGGGCTCAAAAACGACAAGAAAGACATTTTGAAATGAGTTCTATCCAAAGTTCCTTATCTTTCAGCGGCTCAATATCTGCTCAAAAAAAGAATTTATGGATTTACAATTGTTAGGCATTCGACATCATGGACCAGGTTCGGCTAGGGCGCTAGCGGCCTTTTTAGAAAGCTATCAGCCAGAGCTTATTTTGCTGGAGGGGGTAGAAGATGCCGATGCTTTACTGCCTTATTTGGACCGAGAGGATATGCAGCCTCCATTGGCCCAACTCATTTATAATCCAAAGAATTTACAACAAGCTGTTTATTATCCCTTTGCCGCTTTTTCTCCAGAGTGGCAGGCTATGCGTTATGCCCAAGCGCAAAATATTCCGCTTTGGCATTTTGATTTGCCGCAATCTATTCGCTTTGGTTTACAGACAACAGAGGCTTCGGCCTTGGAGCAGGCAGCCGAGGAGCTAGAAGCGCCCGCCCTAGAAAATCAGTCGATCAATCAGGATGAAATCAGAAAAGACCCCTTGGGCTATATGGCCAAATTGGCGGGTTATGAAGATAGTGAGCGTTGGTGGGAGGTCCATTTTGAACAATACGATGGGGAGCCTGCGGCCCTTTTTGCCCAAATTTTGAGCTTGATGCAGGAATTGCGTAAGGATATGCCGCATCAACCCACGGCAAACGGAATTATAGAAGCCTTGAGGGAGGCTTATATGCGCAAAACCTTACGTCAGGCCAAGCGCCGACAGTTTAAAAAAGTAGTGGTGGTTTGTGGGGCCTGGCATACGCCCGCACTAGATTTATCGGCTTTTTCTGAAAAGGCAGATAATGCTTTGCTTCGGGGCTTGCCCAAGGTGAAAACGGCGGCAAGTTGGATCCCTTGGTCCTATGAGCGTTTGTCTAGAGAGGCGGGTTATGGGGCCGGTATTGTTTCGCCAGCTTGGTACAGCCTATTATTTGAGAATAGAGAAGAAGCGGTTTTGCGTTGGATGAGTCGGGCGGCGCAATTATTTAGAGCGGAAGGCTTGTCGGCTAGTCCGGCTCAGGTCATTGATGCCATTCGTTTGGCCCAGGCCACGGCCCATTTGCGAGGGCAGATGCTGCCAGGCATTCAGGAATTATTTGAGGCGGCCCAAACCTTATTTACACAAGGAGAAACGGAAGCCTTGGCCCTTTTGCGCAAGCGATTGATTGTGGGGGAAGCCTTTGGGGAGGTCTCTGCGGATATTCCCAGTTTGCCATTGCAAGAAGATATAGATCGGCAGATTAAAAGTTTGAAGCTTAAAAAATACCGTCAATCATCGGAGGCACTTTGGCTAAAGGCCACAAAATCTAGGCCCAGAGGCGGCTTAGACTTGCGGAATGAATTTGACCGAGAACAGAGTCGGTTTTTGCATCGCCTTTGCCTAATTGGTCTGCCCTGGGGCCAAGAAGAGGCCCAAACGGGCCGTGAAAAGAGTAGCCGCAACGAATATTGGCAATTGAAGTGGCAGGCAGATTTTGCCCTACATATTATAGAGGCCAACACCTACGGAAATACCTTGCTATTGGCTGCGGAGCAAATGAGTTTGGCTAAGGCCAAAGAGATGCAGCGCTTAGAGGATTTGAGTAATTTATTGGAATTGGTGCTTAAGGCGCATTTGCCCGAATTGATGCAGCAACTTTTGGCTGAATTTCAGCATCGAGCGGCTCTGACCAAAGATGTATTGATGCTCATGGATGCTTTGCCGCCCTTAGTGCAGGTGTTGCGTTATGGAGATGTTCGACAAACGGACCTTTCTACTTTGGGGCAATTGGTGGAGCAATTATTGGCTAGGGTGGTGGTGGCCTTGCCGCGGGCGGCTACGGCCCTAGATGAAGAAGCTTCTGCGGCCTTTTTTAAGGCCATAATCAAATTGCATCAGGCAGTGGTTTTGCTCAATGAGGAGGAGCAATTGGCCCTTTGGCAGTCGGCCCTATTACAGTTGGGAGAGCAAAAAGGCTTGAGGGCTAATTTGCAGGGCTTGGCCTTGCGCCTACTTTTTGACCAAAAGGTATTGCCCTTAGAGCAGCTAGCCGCCAAGATGAGTTTGGCCCTTTCTTTGGGTCAGGAGCGAGCAGCTGCGGCCGCCTGGATAGAAGGATTTTTGTATGGGAGTGGGCTGCTGTTGATTCACAATCAGTCGCTTTGGTTGATTTTGGACCAGTGGCTAAGCGCTCTGCCAGCCAGACAGTTTCAGGAATTGCTGCCCTTATTAAGGCGTAGTTTTAGCCAGTTTAGTCGCTCGGAGCGGCAAAAAATGTTACAACTGGCCAAACATCCACCAAAAGCAGAGGGGAGCGCATCCAAAGAAAGTAGGCTAGAAGCCTGGCCCGAAGAACTGGAAAAGGCACTTTTACCTTTTTTACAAAATATTTTAGCGTAAATTTGCCCCGCCTCAGCAGCCTTGGGAAGAGGGCCGAAGGCCCGACGGCCTAGGGGCCTGCAAGGGTGCCGCGCAGCGGCAGACCGAGCTTTTTGAGCAAAGCGAAAAAAGCGAAGGGCCGAGCAGACCTGCGAGCCCTGCAAGGGCCCGGCCGCGGCAGGCCCCAAAAAAAGAACAAACTTAACCGACAACAGCACAAAAAATGTGCATCAAAAACAAATGAATTTTTATTATGAAAATGAAGCAATATCTGGCCATAGCGGCTTTTGTGGGAATGGGAGTAGCCGTACAGGCACAAAACAATTTGCGAACTTCCGCTTTTATGGACCTTATGGATTATAGTGGAGCGCCTGCCAAAAAGGGCGTTTTAGAGCGAGCTAAAACGAATATTGACAAAGTCGTTTTGCATGAAAAGACCAAGGATGACGTAAAAAGCTGGAAGTATAAGGGGCAGATTTATCACCGAATCGCTTCGGATGCAGAACTAGGACCCAAGTACCCCAATGCCGCTATCGAATGCTATGATGCTTATGAAAAAGCATTGAGTATGGCCGAGGCCGAAGTGGAAGCCAAAGGCAAGCCCAAAAGTAAAATTAAGGGAAAAGGCGACTTTAGAACCGGCTTTAAGAATGCGGGAATTGCTCTTTATAATACCGCTACAGCCGCCTTTAATGGTCAAGATTGGACGGCAGCCTACGAGAACTTTCGTAGAGTGGCCGCTATTCCAGAAAGAACGGCTGCCTTTGACCCCAAAGGTAAAATTGACCTGACTTTTGAAGCCGCAGGTAATACTGTAGATATGGTTAGTAATGCTCGCTTTTTGGGCGGTCTGGCTGCCGTGAGCAATAAAAAAAGCAAAGAGGCCGAAGCCCTGCTTTTGCCTGCCCTAGAAAAGGGAAGCCTTTCTGAAGCCAATGAGCAAACCGCTTACTCTAAACTGGCGCTAGGCTACTTTAATGAAGGAAATACAGCTGCAGCCAAAACTATCTTGAAAAAAGGCCGCGATAAATATGCCACCAATTTTGATCTACTCATTGCAGAGATTAACATCGCTTTGGCCGAGGGGCGTCTAGCAGAATTGGAGTCAGAACTTAAGCAAGCTGTAGAAGCCGATAAAGAGAATGTAGAACTGCATTTTGTTTTGGGCAATATGTACGATGAGCTTTTCCGTAAGGCCCTAGAAAAAGCCGAAACAGACAAAGCCGCTTATGCAGAGGCAAAAAGCTATTTTGAGAAAGCCGTAAAATGGTACGAAAAAACAAAAGCACTTAAAGCCGACCACTTTAACTCGCTATACAGTTTGGGCGCCATTTATGTCAACCACTCTAACTACTTTGTGCTTCAGATGAAGGGCCTAAGCCTTAAGGAAAAAGAAAAGGGCGAGGCTTTGCAAAAAGAATACATGAGCTATTTGGATGAAGGTTTGGCCCGCTTGCTAGAAGCCGAAAAAGTAAATCCAGATGATCTAGGCCTCATCCGTGCCCTCAAAGAAGTGTACACCCGCAAAAATGATGATGCGAACTGGAAAAAATACAATGATAAAGAGAAGTCATTGCGTTAATTCATCGCTTTCGAGATAAAAAACAGCTCTGTATAGAGCTGTTTTTTTTTGCGCAATTTTTGCAATCGGCAGCAAAAACAAAATATATGAAATCAGTAATTAGTCTTTTCATGCTTCTCGGCTTTTTTGGCCAGCCCCTATTGGCCCAAGAAGCTAGCCCCCTAAAACAGTTGGAAACCGAGTATATCGGCAAAGAAAGTTGGCGCTCTTGGTGGTTGCGAAATAGCGCCAACGAAAAAGTGAAAATTTATATGCCCTATTCAGGCAAAAATGCTTGGGAAGATTGGCGAATAGAGGGAGAAACCGTAGATGCCCAAGCTAATCCAACAGGCATTGGGAGCAAAAAATGGCAAGAATGGGAATGGCAGGGAAAAGAGCGTATTGTCATGCGCAGTTTATTTCAACATGGAGATAAGGCCTGGCAAGAATGGGAAATTTATAGCGAAGCCGCCCCCGATGAAGTCTATCTACTTCGGACGAAATACAGCAGCAGCGAAAAAGCCTGGGAAGAATGGGAGCTGGTTCCAGATTTTGGAGAAAGTACAGGCCGCCTAGCCTTTAACACCCGCTACATTGGCGGTGATAAAAACTGGGAAAGTTGGGATTTGCAAGATAATTTGCCAGAAGCCTCAAGCGAAATTAAAATGGCCAGCAGCTTTCTCATGTTGTTTTCGACCATTATGCCTTATTGCCACCCCAAGGCGCGTTGTGCCTTTAATGGCCTGCCCTTAAAAGGCAAAGTGAAGTTTGTAGAGCATGGAGAAGATATTAAGATCAAGTATGTCGACTATGATGCAGATATTAAGGTCCAATTTGTAGAATGGGGCGCAGATGATTGTGGACAATGGCAAAAGGTAGATTATGGCGAAGACCTGAAGGTTCGGATTGTAGATTGGAATGAAGACCTGAAGGTAGAAAAAGTAGATTATTCTCCAGGGATGCAAGATTAGGGGAATCGCAGAACTTTCTTATCTTTCCCCAAAGAAAAAAGCATGAAAAAACAATTACTTCTTTGGGGAAGCCTTCCCCTTTTTTTGCTGGCTTGTGAGTCGGCCCCAAAAACAGAAAAGACAGAACCAATCGCGCCTTTGCCTAAGGCCGAAACCCCTAGCGGCCCCAGTTTGGGCCAGCATTTGAGCGAACAGGCCGAACAGTTGCCGCAGATGCACAGAGGAAAAACACTAGCCGATGCCCAAGGCTTTAGCGATTTGGCCGACCACCTTTTTCATACCCTGCCCAAAACGATGTTTATGGGGCGGGCCAAGAAAGATGTAGATTATGGCCCCAAAGGAGGCTACCGCACAGCCCTTCTGCACCTCAGCTCTTTAATTGGGCAAAAAGATTGGCAAAAGATTAAGCCTGCCAACTTTTTTCTGGGCGGCTGCCAAACCGATGAACTACTCGACTTGGAGAATAAAACTAGCTTTGGCTACCATAATCCCGCCTTGCTAGAGCAGCTGTATAAGGGGCTCGACCAAGAGCTGAAAACAGCAGATTGGGCCAAAAACCGAACTATGCCCGCCCCTTTTGACCGTTTGCTCTTGCAAACTTGGGCCTACGGACAACTACTTCCTTGGAAAGATGAGGCCCAAATGACTAGCCTCAAAAGCCAATATCAGGCCCTGATGCAAAAGGGCATTTCCTACGAGAAAATTATGGCCAATAAGGCTTATGAGCAGTTTTTTAAGCAAACTTTGGAGCAGCGCAAGAAAATTAGCCAAGCATATCCCCAGGCCTTTGATTACCGAGATAATGATTATGAGGCCGAAATTCTAGCTTTTTGGCTGCGCCGAACCATAGACGGTAGCGCCCCCCAATGGCTAAAAATTATTAACCGCTTACAAGCACATTATAATTGATTTTTCCAATGAAAATTTTAGCTGTAATTCCAGCCCGCTACGCCTCTTCCCGTTTTCCTGGCAAGCCTTTGGCCGATATTGATGGCCAGCCCATGGTTTGGCGGGTCTATCAGCAGGCCCAAAAAGTAAATTGGACCAAATTAGTGGTCGCTACCGATGACGACCGCATTTTTAATGCGGTGACTTCCCGAGGTGGCCTGGCCATGATGACCCGCCCAGATCATCCTTCGGGCAGCGATAGAGTAGGAGAGGTGCTGGCCAAATTGCAAGCGCAGGGAGAAGATTTTGATTTTGTGGTGAATATTCAGGGCGATGAACCCTTTATTCAGCCCGAACAATTGGAGGAACTCAAAGGAGCGCTACAACCAGGCGGCATTAGCAGCCTGATGAAAAAAATTGAGCAAAAAACAATGCTCGAGGCGCCTCAGGTGGTTAAAGTGGTGGTCAATGCCCAACAGCAGGCCCTTTATTTTAGCCGTTTTCCCATTCCCTTTTTTAGAGGAGAGGAAAACCCCTTGGCCAAACACAATTACTACAAACATATTGGCCTCTATGGCTATGATGCCCAATTATTGCCCAAGTTGTTGGCGCTCTCTCCCTCGGCCTTAGAACAGGCGGAGTCCCTTGAGCAGCTGCGCTGGCTAGAGGCGGGCTACCCCATTTATATGGCCGAAACGCAGTACGAAAGCCATGGCATTGATTATCCCGAAGACCTCAAGCGATGAAAAAACCAATCTGGCTTTTAGATATTTTCTATGCGCTGGCTAGCTTGGGCTGTTTGCTGGGCCGCTTGTCCGATGCCCCCCTAGATCAGCAGCTAGATTATAGTTGTAAGCCTTTGCTCATGCCCATTTTGGCCCTCCGTTTTTATTGGAGTTTGCCCCAAAATGCCCGAAAAAACGACCTCCTTTTTGTACTGGCTTTGCTTTTTGCCTGGGGCGGAGATGTCGCCCTCATGCTAGGCGATGCCTATTTTATTTTGGGCCTCGGCAGCTTTTTATTGATGCAGTTGCTCTACAGTTATTTGTTTTTTCAGCGGCGCTCTTGGTCCTCCTTTTTGGGCCGCCGACCCATTTTTGCGCCCCTGATTTTGTCGCTGGCCTTTGGCTTTTATTTTTTGGCCCTGCCCAAATTATTAGAGGATCCCATCTTGCCTTTTGCGGTGGCGCTCTACGCCTTGGCCCTAGGCAGCATGAGCATTTTGGCCCTGACGGTCTATAAAAAACAGGCCGCAAAAACCTTGGGCGCCCTGGGCTTGGGGGCCTTTCTCTTCCTCATTTCCGACCTCATGATTGGACTCAACGCCTTTGTCTATCCCAATTTTTTCTTGGCGGGCTTTGGCATCATGTCTACCTACACCCTGGGCCAATGGCTGATCGTTTGGGCCTATCCAAAATTAAATAGTTAGTGCTGTTTTTGGGGCCTCCGCAGCAAAGCTGCGGCGCTACGCTTTGGGGCTCGCAGGTCTGCTCGGCCCTGCGGCGGCTTTGCCGCCTGGGTCTGGCCTGACGGCCACCCCGCCGCATCGCTAGGCCAAATAGGAGCTCTGCGCTTCGGCCAGTCTTTGATAAAAATTTTAAGCTAGTCAAGGCATTTTTTAAAGGCATAGCCCTAGCTATTTTTTTATTGCACGCTATTTGTTATCTGCTGGGCATTAGCTATCTTTTGACAAAAAATAATGACCATGAAACAAACACTTTCACTCTTTAGCCTCCTTTTCATTTGCTTTTTTAGCTTTTCTACTGGCCTTTTGGCCCAAGAAGAAGGCGAAATGGACGAGCAGCAATACCGTATGCTCAAAAAGGGCAAAAAATATTGGGATGCCTACCGCAAAAATTTTCCCGATAAGGCCATCAATCTATCTGGAGCCGACCTTTCGGGCATGGACCTCTCTAATATGGACCTTAGTGGGGCCAACCTGAGCGAAGCCGACCTAAGAGGGGTAAACTTCTATGAAACTGTCTTAGAAGAGGCTAACCTTTCTGGTGCCGACTTTGGCGAGTTTAATGGCAAAGTAGCCGAACTCCGCCGCACCAATCTCAAAAATGCCGACCTGAGCATGGCCGACCTCACTGGGGCCCGCCTACGCAAAGCCAATTGTGAAGGGACCAACTTTACGGGCGCAAGCTTGGTGGGCGTAAACCTAGAAAAAACAAATTTGGAAGGGGCGAGCCTGCGTGAAACAGATATGGAAAACACCACTTTCTATCGGACCATCCTCATTAAATGTGATATGACAGATGCCGAAAACCTAGAAACCGCCAAAATGGAAGAGGTGATCCGCAAAAAAGAAGATATGTATATTCTGGACCAACCCGATTATCGCTAGGAAGAGAAAAAAAAGCGAAAAGCCCCAAGACCTTTTAGGCCTTGGGGCTTTTTTCTTCTAGAGCTAAAACTTGCCTTTTTCTATAAAAAACTGTTGCTTTGTAGCTTCTTAAACCAAAGCGCAGCATGAACGGAAAATTACACCTTATTTTGGGCCCGATGTTCTCGGGCAAGAGCACCCTCTTACTCACTCGCTACCGCCGCTATCGGATTGCGGGAAAAGCTTGTTTATTAGTGAAATATGCCAAAGACTGCCGCTACGACGATTCTGCGGCCATGATTGTGACGCATGACAAACTGCGGTATGAAGCCACGGCTTGCACAAAATTAGCCGAACTAGACGATCTGGTCCAGGATTATGATGTCATTTGCATTGACGAAATTCAGTTTTATCCCGATGCGGCTGATTTTGCCGACCGTTGGGCCAATCAGGGTAAAATTGTAGAATGTTGTGGCCTCAGCGGAGACTACAAAAGAGAGCCCTTTGAGCAAATCAGCCGCTTGATTCCTCGCTGCGATGATATTACGCATGTAAAAGCGGTTTGTAAGAGCTCGGGCTTAGATGCGCCCTTTAGTCAGCGCTTTTCTCAGGAAGAAGAACAGGAGGTAATTGGAGGCTCTGATAAGTATCAGGCGGTATCTAGAGCGGTCTATTTACAGCAACAGAAGAAAGAAGACTAAAAAAATAGTTAACTTCCCGCCGAAGGGCTTGGTCCAAAAGGCGCGAAGCGCCTTGCCGCCCGTAGGGCGGCAAACGGCCTAGCGATGTGCAGCAGTGGCCGTCAGGCCAGACCGAGCAAAAAAACTTGTTTTTTTGCGCAGGGCCGAGCGAAGAGCGAGCTGCGGAACGTAGCGCCGCAGCTTTGCTGCGGAGGCCCCAAGAAAAAAATTGAACATTATTATACATAAAAGCGGGCTTTGTCTCGTTGAACTAAAGCAAAGGAAATGGAAGTAAAAGATGCCCATGGCAACATGCTCGAAGATGGAGATGCCGTAACTGTAACCCAAGATTTGAAGGTAAAAGGCAGCTCGATGGTCGTAAAAAGAGGGACCAAAGTGAAAAGTATCCGCCTCACCGATAATCCCGAAGAAGTGGATTGTAAGGTAGAGGGCAGCGCTATCGTTTTGAAAACCTGCTACTTGAAAAAAGCGGCCGACAAAAAGAAAAAGAAGAAGAAAAAATAGCCCATGTATAAAGGACAAAAAGTGGTGGTCGTTTTGCCGGCCTATAATGCAGCGCAAACCTTAGAAATAACCTATCAGGAAATCCCTTTTGATTTAGTGGATGAAGTCATTCTTTGTGATGATTGCAGCCGAGATAATACCGTAGATGTGGCCAGAGAGCTGGGCATACAGCATATTATTCGGCATGAAAACAACAAAGGATATGGCGGAAATCAGAAGTCGCTTTATAACAAAGCCCTAGAAATTGGGGGCGATATTGTGATTATGTTGCATCCTGATTATCAGTATACGCCCAAGCTAATTCCGGCTATGGTAAATATTTTGGGAGAGGGATTATATCCGGCTGTTTTGGGTTCTCGCATTTTGGGCATGGGGGCTTTGAAGGGCGGAATGCCGCTTTATAAGTATGTGGCCAACCGCTTTTTGACCTTTACACAAAACCTATTGATCAACTACAAATTATCGGAATATCATACGGGTTATCGGGCCTTTCATCGGGAATTATTGGAGGGCATTGACTTTAATGCCAATGATGATGATTTTGTATTTGACAATGAAATGCTTTCGCAGATTGTCTATGCGGGTTTTGACATAGCGGAAGTGACCTGCCCCACCAAATACTTTGAAGAAGCCTCGAGTATTAACTTTAGGCGGTCGATGAAGTATGGTTTTGGGGTTTTGCGTGTATCTTTGCAGCATCGACTCAACAAATGGGGCTTACTTAAGCTAGCCCGTTATAAAAAGCCTAGCTAGATGTATATTAAGGCCACTTATACGCTCAATATTTTTATTGCCTATCATCCGGATGACCGTTCTAAATTTGAGGAGCTTTATCAGCATCTCAAAGAATTGGATGAGCAAAACGAGACCTATCAGGTGAATAAAATTTGGTATAGCAAAACCAAATTGGAGAGCAGCGATTATGAGCAATTGGCCGAGATGATGGAGGCTGCGGATTTGTTGTTATTATTATTGAGTGAGGCCTCTATTTTGAGCCCTTTGTTTTCGGGCCGCAATCTAAAAACGGCCTTAGCTTTACATCGAAAAGAAAAAACTCTGGTCGTGCCCATCATTTTGAACACCTGTTGGTGGGAGGATACGGCTTATCGAGAACTGGCCGTTTTGCCTCGGGCGGGTTTGCCTATTTATGACAGCGAAAACGTAAAGAACGAGCTTTTTGACCAATTGGTGCAGGACCTCAACCAAAAGCTGTTGAAGGTCCGGCAGCAAAAATTTGATTTAGAAGACACCTTTAAAGATTTATTGCAAGAAGCCGATGCGCTTTTTGCCAATTGGGAGCAACAGCCGGAGCGTTTGCGCTCGGCCCTGCCATTATACAAAGATGCTTTGGAGCATTGGCGGGAGGGATTTGTGCCTCATCGGGAGCTATTGGAGGCCAAAATCGATCGTTGCCATCGAGAAATTGATTTTCGACATTATGCCCGAGCCGCCCGAGAAGCCTGGCAGCAAAAACGCTATCAAGACGCCTATTTTAACTGTAAAGATGCCTTGCAACTGCGCAAAGATGCAGAAATGGAAGGCCTATTTAAGCAAGTCAATCAGCTTTTGCAGGCCGAAGAACTGGCCATAAAAAAAGCGCCCTTTGATAAGCACATCAAGGCGGCTCAATCTCTTTTTCTGGAGCTGCAATGGGGGAAGGCCAAAGAAGAATTTCGCAAGGCCCTAGATTTTTATGAAGAGGACTTTAAGCCAAGCAAGGCCGTCATTTTACATAAAATAGAAATTTGCCGAAGAGAGGCTATTTGGCAAGAATCGGAACAACTGGCCGAGCAATCTTATGAGGCGCAGCGCTATGCCGAATCTGTGGAGCTTTTGCTCTCTGGCGTTAGAGAAATGCATGCCGATGCCTTTGAAAAAATTGACCGCATGCTGAACTTGGTCAAGCTGCTAGAAAATGTAAGCCGCTTTCAGGATGCCAAAAGCAAGCGCTGGGGCTTTTATAATAAGAAAGATGAAACGGTCATTATTGCCCCCAAATATTTGGCGGCCTATGATTTTAGCGAAAACCTAGCGGCCGTAAAAAAATGGGATAAATGGGGCTTTATTGATGTAGAAGGCAATGAAGTGATTCCTTTTGTCTATGACTTTGTGGGGCATTTCCGAAATGGCCGAACAGAGGTTTGGCAGGCCAAAGAGAACTTTTTTATTAACCATTTGGGCGAGCGAGTAGACGAATCTGGAAAACAACTACTGCGGACCAAAGATCCCATTTAAATGGCTTTACTTGCTTTTTACGCCCCTTTTTCTTCTGCTCGTCTGCAATATATTGCCCGCCTGATTTTTGAGCAGCATTTGGGCCTTTTGCTGCATGTTTTGAGCAGCAAGGCCGATTTTTTGGCTTATTCTGGCCCTAAGTTGGCCTATGGCAAATTGGCGGAGAGTCCGCTCTTTATTCCAAAGGTTACTGCGGTTTTAGAGCAGGAAGATATTCGGCCCTTGCCCGCTATAGTTTGGCAAATGGACCAAAATAACTGGCCCTTTGCCCTTGCTGCAAAAGGGGGAATTATTCATTTTGATCTCTTGAGCCTAGCCTTTTTAGCCCTCAGTCGCTATGAGGAACATCTACCTTTTGAGGAAGACCCACATGGGCGTTTCTCGGCAGAGCAATCTTTTTTTGCGGCTTATTTACGGCGGCCTTGGCTAGATTATCATTTTAATCGCTTGGGCGAGCTATTGGTCCAGCAGTTTCCAGCGCTCAAAATCAAAGCGCTGGCCTATGCGTTTTTGCCCAGTTATGATATCGATTTTGCCTACAAATATAAGGGCTTGCCGCTTTGGCGACAGGCTGGAAAACTGCTCAAAAATGCCTATCAAAGGCCCAAAGAACTAAAGCGGCAGTTAGCGGTTTTAGTAGGGCAGGAGCCCGACCCCTATGATGTCTTTTCGCATTTAGCCAAAGCGCATCAATCTTTGGGTATTGCTGCTCCGCATTATTTTTTTCTGCTAGGCGATTATGGACCTTATGATAAAAACACGCCTTGGAAGGCCGCCCTTTTGGGCCGCTTAATTCAAGGGCTGCAGCAAGCGGGAAATCAAATAGGAATTCACCCAGCCTATGCTGGAGATTGGGGCGAGCAAATCAAGCGTTTGGCTTTTTGGACCCAAAAGGCCCCAAAAAAGAGTCGACAGCACTTTTTGCGCCTGCGCTTTCCCCAAACTTATCGGCAACTGATGGCCTTGGGCATCAAAGAGGATTATAGCATGGGCTATGCCGCCAATATTGGCTTTCGAGCAGGCTATAGCCGCCCATTTTATTGGTTCGATTTGAGCGAAAACGAAGAAAAAGAACTAAAAATTTATCCCTTTGCCCTGATGGATGTCAGCCTGAAAAACTATTTATCTTGTTCTGTGGAAACCGCCAAAACGCTAAGCGATCAGTTGCTGGCCGAGCTGCGAGAAGTATCTGGCAGCTGCATCAGCCTTTGGCACAATAGCTCTTTTGATGCCGCTGAAGGCTGGGCGGGCTGGACCGAATTTTACCTCGATTTTTTGAAAAGGGCAAAAAAAAATGAACTGATATAAAATCAACAGTCCATTTTATGCGACCCCTAAGGGCCTGGTAAGTCTTTAGGGCAAGGCCTAATCCTCCATCGCTCTTTCTTTCTCGTCTTTGTAGATCGCTTTTAGGACCTCATGACGACGCTGTACCGACTTCTTCTCGAAGTGCTTGCGCTTACGGAATTCACGGAGTAGTTTGGTATTGCGCACCTTACGCTTGTAACGACGGAGCGCTCTATCGATAGGCTCGTTGTCTTTTACTTTGATGATTAACATGTATAGTATTTAAAATTGAAAAATAGTTCGGCTCAAACTAAGCAAATAAAGAGAGCTTTCAAAATTAGGCAGAGAGTTCCTGCCGCTTAGGCCCAGCTTCTAAGCTAGATAAACGCTCCTCAAGGGCCGCTTTTAGTTTGGCCCATCTTTTTTCTTGCGGCTGTTCTTTGGCCCAATACTCAATTTGCCCCAAAATAAGCTGGCTATTCTCTCTAAGACGCAGTAAAATTTTGGGCAAAGTTTTTTTCACGCCCTGCAAATCTGGGATGTTGGCCAAGCGCTGTTGCGCACTTTTACTGGCCGGAGGAAGCTGGCCCTCTGCTAGCATAATATCCAGAAGCAAATCCTTTTCTCGCTCTGCCTCAAGAGCAAATTGGGCCAATTTAGGGGCCCAAATCCAAGGACTAAGACTTTTGGCTTGCCAGCGCAATTGAATTAATTGATGTGTATAAAGTTGATAGTTGGAAAATAATACGGCTAAAGAGGCGCTCATAAATAAATTTTAGATGAAAAAATGTTAGCTGTTGGGGAAGAGCTGAAAATAAATATGCTAAGAGGCAAAAACTTGATTGTCCTCAAACTTTTTTCCGTTCCAACGGCCTAACCATTGGCAACGCTTACCTGCTTTCTGATAACGACGAAATGTCTTGATCGCTAGCTCCCGATCCTTCCGATGAATCGTGACGGGATAGTTGTTGGTGTAGATGTCAAAATAATAAACATCCTCACTGTAGTTAATTTTCTTCTTATTTACATTATACATAATAATGGTTTTGAAGGTTTAACAAAAAAGAACTTTTTATATATGTAAGCCGAGCCCAGTTTTTTGACCTACTGTTTTTACTAAGCAATAGGAAATTAGAGGAGCAAATTTGCTTGTTCCTCTTTAGCTGAAAATGCCAGAAAAATGATGGGATTTATTGCCTTACATTTACCCAAACTAAAGGAAGGGGCAAATCGTTCCGAAGAAGGGCAATTTTTTTTAAAAAGTTTTTTTTGGGGCCCGCGGCCAGCAAGCTGGCCGCCGCTATGCTTCGCCGCTCGCAGGTCTGCTCGGCCCTGCAGCCGCCTTTGGCGGCTTGGGTCTGGCCCTTCGGGCCACGGCTGCGCAGCGCTGGGCCACTCATCTGTTTTTTTCAGTTTTTGCGTTTTTCTTTGGTCCAAAACAAAAAAAGGTCGCCCAAACTTGGGCGACCAGAGACAAACTAAACTCCAAAAAAATGACTACTACTTGTCCATTTCTGATTCTAAGTTTTGGGCAAGTTCTAGAGCGGCTTTTGCGGCTCTTGGTCCAAAACCAGAGAGATAATGTCCTTCCATACTAATAATGCGTTTATGTTTGGCGGCGGGCGTTTGGACCAAAGCGGGGAGGCTGAGCAGGGCTTCATCTGCAGATTTTTCGGCTTGGGCCAAAGAGGCGAGTCCAGAATTAAAGAGCAGTAGGACATCGGGCTGGCTAGCCAAAACAGATTCTGGCGTCAGGGGCTTAAAGTCCTCAAAATCGTCTACGGCATTTTGTCCACCAGCCAATTTGATCATTTTGGCCATGGCCGTATTGGGGCCAGCAGCCATAATAACTTTGCTACCACGAGCATAAATGAAAAGGACCTTAGGGCTAGCTTTTTGTTGGGCCAAAAACTCCTTTAGGGCGTTTTGGTCTTTTTGAATTTCTTCTTCTAGGGCCTCAATTTTTTCTGGGGCAATGGGTAGTTTTTGGGCCAAGGCTTTGGCGCTAGTTACTGCGCCATCTAAGCGTTGGGGAACGGGAACGGCCAGTACTTCTATTTCTGCAGATTGGGCCAACTGCTGAATGGCGGGGCTGGCCAAAGCATTAGAATCGACCAAAATATAATTGGGGTTGAGGGCCAAAATCGCCTCTACATTTAGTTTATTGACATGGCCCAATTTGGGTAGGGCTTGGGCAGCTTCTGGATAACTGCTCGTGACATCTACTCCCACAATATTTTGGCCCAAATCCAGTTGGTAGAGCAATTCGGTAAGGCTGCCATTTAGAGAAACAATGCGTTTGGGCGTTTCTGCTGCTGGAGCTTCTTGCTCTGTAGTTGGTTTTGCCTGTTCATTTTGGCAGGCAGCAAAGAGAAAAAGGGCAAAAAATAGGAAAGAATAAGAAATCGTTTTCATAAGCAAATATTGAAATTAGGACAGATGATTTGGGCGCGAAGCGCCTGGCCGTAGGCCAAATGGCCACAACAAGCCCTTTAGGGCGTCTTCGACGACCAACGGGAGTAACCGATGTGCAAGGGTGGCGCAAAGCGCCTGGCCGTAGGCCAAATGGCCTAGCGATGTGCAGCAGTGGCCGTTAGGCCAGACCGAGGCCGAAGGCCGAAGGGCCGAGCAGACCTGCGAGCTGCGAAACGTAGCGCCGAGGAGCGAAGCGAGGCGGAGGCCCCAAAACAGCAGCGAGCTGGGAAACGACAACAAGGTCTTTAGACCGCAGTTCGACGACCGAAGGGAGTAACCGCCGCAACTTTGCTGCGGAGGCCCCCAAAAAAAAGCTTTAAAAAAAGGCCCTGGTCGAAACCAGGACCCACACTGACACTGACAATTGAAATGATAGCTGCTTGGGGACTAATCAAGCAACAGGAAAGGTAGGGCGCTAGTCTGTTCTCCCTGACGAATTTGGAGAATATACTGCCCGGCAGAAAATTGGGCGCTGGGCAATTCTAGCTGCTGCAAACCTTGCTGCAAGTTGTACTGCTTGGACCAAATATTTTGGCCAAGGGTATTATAAATCTGAATTTCGTAAGTTGCATTTTGAGTAGGCTCTAGCAAAAGCTGGATATTTTGCTGGCGGGCAGGTTGGGGAAACAACTTGATGCCCTTTACTGCGGCATTGGGCGCTTGGAAAATAGAAAGGGGGCCAAGATTTTCCTTTTGTAGGCGGCTAACGCCCGTAGAAGAACCCTCAAAGTCGATAAACTGGACCTTCCAGATATTCTGGTCGCTAGTTCTGAAGAAATAGACCAAATCGCTAGAGACGCCCCAGCCGGAAGAAAAATCATAGCTTTTCCAGTCGTGGCCAACAATCGTGAGGGGCTCCGTGGCAAAGCTATCTTGGTAGCTGCTCGCCTGAACTTGGCTAGGCGTAACGCCAGCGGCCTCGGCTACTTCTAGATCTTTATGGGCCAAAACGCCAGTGACGCCATAGGCCATTTGGCCACCTTGGCCATCATCGATGAGCGTGCCGTATCTCGTGAACAGCAGGTCCCAACCGCCATTGAGCTCGGCTGTTTGTAGAGTAGAGGCCGAATCGATAGAATAATAGGCGAGGGTTTGGCCGCTGTGGTCGGCTTTATTGACTTGAGTTTGGACCAGATTGCTACCGTCTAAATCGGCATAGCGGAAATAATAACTGCCAGAAGCCAAAGAATCGATCATCAGTTTTTTGTAGCTGCCATCGCTAAGTTCTAGCACAAATACCTTATCGCCAACAATTTGGTGGTTGCTCATTTGGTAGCTGCCCCAGCCATAATCAAAAGCAGAGCTATTGCTAGCCGTATTAAAAGCCCCTTCCGACCAATTTTGTTCGGGATTAGAGAGCTCTTGGACCAAATCCGTACTAGGGTCTATGGTCGTGGCAAAATCAGTAGTACTACTTAGGTGTAGCTTTACGGCTGTGCCGCCCAAACTAGCGCCTTCATTGACAAAAATGCCGGCATCTTGTTGGCCAAAAACCGAAAAGGCAAACTGCCAATTGGCATGAGGCAGCTCTTGCGTTTGGCCATCAGAAAGGCGGTAATAACTGGCCTCTTGATAGCTTGGGCCTACAGAAACAGTTTCTACGGTCTGTGCAAACAGACTAGTTGCGCCCAAAAGGGCTGAAAAAAGGAGGTTGAATTTTTTCATGGCGCTCTATTCTTATTTAGATTAATTACAGATAGCTGAACAGCTGCAAATGTAGGCGACCAGATTAAAAATCCAAAATTTATTTAGATTTAATTTAAATAAAACTAATTCCGCTATTTTAGTTTTTGTTTGAAGTTCTGAAAATAGCTGTATTTTGGGGAAAATATAAGTTGCATGGAAAATTTGAAATTGGGTTTGCGGGCCAATGCCTATCAGTTTGCTTTATTGGTATTTGTCAATGCGTTGGTGGGGGCATTATTGGGGTTGGAGCGTTCTGTTTTTGGGTCTTATGTAGAGGCTTGTTTTGGAATTTTGGCGGAGGAAGCTTTATTCTACTTTATTATGGCTTTTGGTTTGGCCAAGGCCACGGCCAATTATTTTGCGGGTTTATTGATGCAATTGTGGGGGCGCAAGCGGGTCTTGTTATTGGGTTGGGCTTTGGCCTTGCCGATTCCCTTTCTTTTTGCTTTTTCGCCAGCTTGGGAGCTGATTGTTTTTGCCAATTTATTGTTGGGGGCCAATCAGGGTTTTGCTTGGAGCAGCACGGTGGTCATGAAAATTGATTTGGCGGGGGCCAAGGATCGGGGATTGGCGATGGGCATCAATGAGTCGGCGGGTTATTTGTCCTTGGCCTTATCGGCTTATGCCACGGCGGCCTATTTGGGGCCATTAAATGATCTTTTATTTTGGGGCGCCTTAGTTTTTGTGCTTTTGGGCTTGGGCTTATCGGCGGTTTTTGTTCGAGAAACAGCGGCTTATGCGCTTTTAGAGCAAGCAACTTCTCCTCCCTTGAGTGGAGAAGAGGAGGCGGCCTCGGCTTGGGCGACCTTTAAGAAGGTGAGTTTTTTGGAGGCTAGTTTGAGTTCGGTCACTTTTGCGGGTTGGGTCAATAACCTCAATGACGGCATGATTTGGGGCTTGTTGCCGATCTTATTATTGGAGCATGATTTATTGCCTAATGAAATAGGCTGGGTCACGGCTCTTTATCCAGCTGTTTGGGGCTTGGGCCAATTGGCCACAGGCAAACAAGCGGATAAAATGCTGACCAAAGAACTCATTCGCAGAGGGATGTATATGCAGGCTTTTGCTATTTTGGGCTTTGCTTACAGTTCTGATTTTCTAAGTTTTATGCTTTCTAGTTTTTTCTTGGGTTTGGGAACGGCCTTGGTGTATCCTAGTTTTTTGGTGGCGATTAGTTGGTTGAGTCCTGTACAAAAGCGGGCAGAATACATTGGGATTTTTCGCTTGTGGAGAGATTTGGGCTATTTGTTTGGGGCGCTTTTTTCGGCTCTGCTCTGGTATTTCTTTGGCCTGACGGCTTGTTTTTATGGCATTTCGGCCCTGACCTTTTTTGCTGCCCTAATTGTACAAGTCAGAATGCGGATGATTTAGTTTTCTTTTGTTTATCAGTGCTTTAGCTTTGTTTTGTCTTAGGTTTTTAGGGGCTTTTTTGGACCAAATCGAAAATTAAATTTTCGGCCGCCTTTTTATTTCCTTATCTTTGTGAGCGAATTCTTAGTTTCATTTTCAAACAGTCAGAGAATCGCAGCCTTATGCCTAGCCAAAAAATTATTATTGCTCTAGATGGTTTTGCCGCTTGTGGAAAAAGCACCCTTGCTAAATCCTTGGCCAAAAAATTAAATTACATCTATGTAGATACTGGGGCAATGTATCGTGCCGTAACCCTCTATTTTCTCCAAGAAAAAATCTCCCTAGAAGATGAGCAAGCGATTGCTCAGGCTTTGGATAATATTCGGATAGATTTCCGACATAGAGCCGGAGCCAACCATTGCTTCCTCAATGGCGAAGATGTAGAAGAGGAAATCCGTAAAATGCATGTCTCTAAATGGGTGAGCCCCGTAGCCGCGATCTCCGCTGTTCGCCGCTTTTTGGTCAAACAACAACAAGCCATGGGCCGCTTCAAAGGATTAGTGATGGATGGCCGCGATATTGGCACCGTTGTTTTTCCCGAAGCCGAACTCAAGTTATTCATGACCGCTAGCTATGAGGTCCGTAGCCAACGCCGCCTAGCCGAATTGCAAGCCAAGGGACTTAGCGCTTCTCTAGCAGAGGTTCGTGAAAACCTCATGGAAAGAGATCAGATTGACTCTAGCCGAGAGGATAGCCCCCTACGCAAAGCCGATGATGCCATTACTATTGATAATAGCGAGTTGAGCATGAATGAACAATTAGATTTGGCCCTCGATTTGGCCCAAAAAGCCATCGAAAAAAAAAAGTGCTCAGTTAGTGCAACTGTTCTAGTCTAATAGATCCTTTGTGACTGCACCTACAAACAATATAAAAAAGCTATCCTAGATTTGTCGGGATAGCTTTTTTTTATATACCCCTCCAAGCAAAATCATTTTTTATTCACTATAAGCTAGCTTGTCCTCATTTTATTTTTATATGAGAACAATCTAGAGCAAAATTAAAATTTTATTTTGTAAAAGGGGGCTTGCACAACTCTATAACTATGAAAACTTTAGGAGCCTCTCGCTTACTTTTTATTTTGGCTTTTCTCGTTTTGGGGCAGTCTATTTGGGCGCAGAGTGACAGGACTTCGGTTCGCCCAGTGAACAATTGGTTTAATTTTCAAGTTGGTGGCCAAGCTGGTAAAGGCAAATGGACCGCCGAGCTGCAAATCCGCCGAGAAGACTGGGTCGAAAACTGGGATGCCCTCATGTTGGCTGGTTTTTATCATTATCCACTGAGCAAAAATATTCAACTTTCTGGGGTTTTTACCTTTCGCCAAACTTATCCCGGTGGGGGCATTCCTCGGCCGGTTAGAGAATATCGTCCCTGGGCTCAGCTAAAAATTAAGCAGCCTTTGGGCAAGGGCTTTAAGTTGGTGCATCGTTACCGCTATGAGCATCAAATTAAGGAAAAATGGGCCTTTGAAGGGACCGAATGGCATCAAAACGACTGGAATTACACCCCTCGTTTTCGCTATTTGCTCAAGCTAGCCTACCGCCTGCCCAACTCGCCCCTGGGTTTTGCCGCCTATGAAGAGGTCTATATCAAGGCCAATAATCATCATGCACAATGGCATTTTATGCGCAACCGTTTGTATGCTGGAGCCACTTACGACTTAGAAAAATTCTCTTTTCAATTGGGCTATCTTCATCAGCTAGATTATTTCCCTCAGGATGAACGCGCAAATATTATGTATCCCATCCTGTTTTTCCAAACAGTAGCTAAGATTTAATAAAAAGTAGTTAGATCTATTTATTTTGGGGCCCGCGGCCGCCTTGGCAAAGCCAAGGCGGCCGCCGCTATGCTGCGCCGCTCGCAGGTCTGCTCGGCCCTTCGTTTTTTTTCGCTTTGCTCAAAAAAACTTGGTCTGGCCTACGGCCACGGCTGCGCAGCGCTGGGCCGCTCAGCTGTTTTTTTTCTTTGGGCTGCTTTCTTCGGCGGTTAGTCAGTTTTGGGCCCATGGGCTGAAGCCCATGCTTGTGGGGCTATGCAAACTAGCGGGCTAAAGCCCTTGTTTGCTGTTTATTACAACTCATTATGGGCCGATGGTTGAAACCATCGGCCCATATTATTGCCTTTGGTATGGCCTCTTTTGTTGTTGTAGGTTTCAACCTACAGGTATATATATCCATCCTACAGGCCCGAAGGGCCGCAGGCTTATAAAAGGAATTAGAGCGTTTGCTAATCCGTACTATTATAAACGAATGATGAGAAAAATACGAAAAAAGAAAATAATGGATGATCGATCGTTTTTAATGCAAGGCGAAATAAAATTTGTGAAAAAATTTAACGACACTCTTAGACTAAAAGATAGAGCTAGAGTAGTAATTTACAATCCATATTATTTGGATGGTCATGTTTCAATATATTTGATATTCAAAACTGAAGTAAAAACCTTCAAATTAAATACTATTGAAATAGTTGAATTTATAGTGCCATTTATCGGAGTATTCAAAGAGCCAATTCAACCAAATAGTGTTTTTAGCGTTGGGACAGGTTTCGAAAACTTTGGGGAATTGAAATATTTAACTACAATTGGTTTATGGGAAGATAGTATTTGCTAAAGCGTTGCTGCTTGCTACTACTGCGCCGTCTATTTTGTCGCCATTCTCATCAAAAATAGGCTTAGAGGCGGTCTCGCAGTCGTGCAGCTACTTGTTCGCAATATCTGCTCCGCTGCCCTTGTAGTGAGGCCCTGCGCAAAAAACAAGTTTTTGCTTGCTCTGCGGCTTTGCCGCCTGCCATTCATCGCCTAGGGACAAGCCCCCAGGCTAACCCCATGGAGTCAGCCCTAAAGGGCCTCAACTGCTTATATAGCGGGCCTTGCTCATCTGTTTTTGGAGAGAAGGGCCATATCCAAAGGCCCTCTTTAGAGGGCTGTCTAAAAAAAGCTAGCCTAGGGGCTTGTCCCTAGGCGCAGGAAAGGGCAGACAGAAAATTTTAATATTAGTCCCTCAACTTTTTCTTGGAATTTTTAAAAAAGGAGAAAGAAAGCGTCTTTTAGTGCTTAGTCAGTTTTGGGGCCCATGGGCTAAAGCCCTTGTTTACTGATGAAGCCTAGTGGAACAGAAAATCCCCTCGAAGGAGGGGATGACGATTTTTTCAATAGCCTAGGGCCTTGGTCCTAGGGTTCCTATGAAATTTATGGGGGAGAAAAAAAACAAAATCAAACTACAGAAGAAAAAACAACCCTGTTCAAAGCGGTAGAGGATTTTAATCCTCTCCGCACTATAGATGTAGAATGGGATTGTTGTATGGCTGTGGGTTTCAACCTACAGCCACAGCTAGCAGGCCCGAAGGGCCGCAGGCCTAGGGGCCTGAAAGGGTGGCCGTTAGGCCAGACCGAAGCCCGAAGGGCTGAAGGGCCGAGCAGACCTGCGAGCCCTGCAAGGGCCCGGCCGCCGCAGGCGGCAGGCCCCAAAAAAGTATCCTTGTGTAGAGATATCGTAAGGATTAAATTCCTTAATTTAGGAGATTTGTTACTTAAAAGGCTGCGGACCATTTTATGCAAAAAATTAGTTTTATTTATTTGGGGGCTATTAGCTTGCTAGCACTCTATTGTATTCTTTCTTGTAAGAAGAAATACCCTAAAGATCGATTTTATTTGAAAAAAGTAACTATTCGAGTAGTTGACTATCTTGGTAAAGACAGTATGGGCTGCGCTATCATAGATAGTTATTTGAATGAGAGGAAAAATGACTCCTGCGGTATAGCCGTTAGGTTTTATAAAAGGTTTTATTCTGATTCAACCAATGGCACTTATATAGTTATTGGGTATCAGTCAAAAGGTTTTTATGGAACAGAAGAAAAAATTCATAAGATATCATTACAAACGTTGTTTGATCAAAACTCTATAGATAGCTTCCTTGTAGGAAATGAAAACTTCAGTTTTGTCAATATAGAAAAAGCTGTAAACACTTCTCATACTATAGAGAGTTATCCTTGCGGCACCAATAGTTGTTCTTGTTTAGGGACAGAAGTGTTTTCAAGTTTAACTGATTTCAAAAGGAACTATAATTCTAATTCTAAGAAAACTTGGAAAGGCCTCTTGGGCAGTGAAGTTTACTTTTGGATGCCTAAGGCTGAGTTTAAAAAGCTACTAGCTGATACCCATAGTACGAAAATTGAATTACGTATTGAAATGGAGGATGGCCGGGCTTTGGGCGCGAATACTGAAGTGAAAAACTAGTGGGCGTTAGTTTTACGAATAAGGGAAACACAGAGCCTAGAAGGCAGGCCCCAAAAAATAGAATTGTTCAGGACAAGACAAAAAAATATGAAGTATACCTTACTTATTGTATTTGTATTTTTGTTAAGCTGTAAAAGCAGTAGGCGATTAGAAGTTTACAATAGTGATGTTATGTCTGATGAAGTGCTTTGCATAGAGAAGTTGCTAGTGGTTTCTGCATCCTTAAAGTCTACGGCAATCCTTTATGTTTATCCTGAATCGACAACTGTTACTGTTAGTAATGGAAAACGAGAGATAAAAGGGGCAAAAATCGCTTTAGATGGGCTTAAATTTGGCCTGATGGCTTATGAATTAGACAGAAAAAGGGACAAGCAAATATGGGTATCAGATAGCATTCATACTAGTAATTTTATTGTAGACTATAGATATGGCTTTGTTTCTTTAAGCCATGATACTTCAGCTATACGGAGGCAAGAGTGTTCATGGGTTTTAAATTACCGTAACTCTATGCCTTATTTTAGATGAGGGCTTCTAGCTGTAGGGGGATATATCCGTCCTACACCCAAAAAAAGAAAAATCTATAGGCAGCAACCTTTTTCTAAAGCTGGGCATCTAACTAAAAAATGACAGCTAGATGAACCTAATAATTAAATGCCTAAGCCTTATTCTCCTCTCTACTTCTTTAGGGTTTGCCCAAGCCATAGATAGTACAAATTGCTGGCAGCAAAGAGGGCTGCCGCCAAGGCTAAGCATAGAACAAACTCCAAAAAAGGATAGGGTGCTGACTATTGCCGAGGAAATGCCCTACCTATTGATTGATAGTTGTGCCGGAACATATAGCAAAGCCCAAAGAGCAGCCGGCAATCGTCTCCTACTGAAGTTGATGGCCAAGGAAATGAGCAAAAATCTTCCACCCAATAGGGTAGAGGAAAGCTTCTCGACAGTTTATCTTCAGTTTGTTGTTGATCAAGCAGGTGAATTAAGCCAAATACAAGCTATTTATCCCCCAGGAAGAAGAAAGACGCCCTTGCTGGAAAAAGCAGCTATTCAAGCCCTAAAAGAACTAGACAAAGAATATCTCTGGCAGCCCGCTAAACATAAAGGAAAAGTAGTCGCCTGTCGGTTGATTTTGCCTGTGCGAATATAGCTTTCTAGAAAACAAAAAAAAGAGTTACCGATTAAATCAGTAACTCTTTTTTGTAGTGGGCGAAGAGGGATTCGAACCCCCGACCCTCTGGGTGTAAACCAGATGCTCTGAACCAACTGAGCTATTCGCCCTTATTTTGTGTTGCTTTCCGTTGAATGCATTGCAAATATACGGCAAGATTTTAAATCTCCAAATCTTTTTTTCTAGAAAAGTTCCCTGATAATGCTTAGTCTGAGCTAACTCTAAGATTATCAGGGAGAAACTTTTTTAATTTTTTTTCAAGAAAATTATTCTTCAATCTTAATGTAGCGGACCGAGAAGTAGCTGCTCTTATAAATGGCGGCCAACTGACATTGCTCGCTATTATAGGCTAAGCGAAGCCGATAAGCCAATTGATCCCCTTTATAGATCTCTCCAGCCCGATCGGTACTCGACCAAAAATGGCAATAATGGCCTTCTTGCCAGAGCAGTTTGCGCTCCAATTTATACTCTCCGCAGGCTAGGGCCGCAAACTGACGGCTGTCTAGCCCTTTTTTATTGACCCAGCTCGTTTTGGCCTTTAGGGCCGAGCTTTTATGATCTACCATGACCAATAGGGCCTCCCAATCACTTTTATTGGGCAAGCGCCAACCGGCAGGACAGTTCTTGACGGCCTGCTCCCAACTGTATAGCTGTCCACCATCGGCCAAACTAGAGGGCATGCTGTCCGCTAAAGCCAAGGCATAGTTGCGCCCCATCCAATTTTGTTTCCCAATCTTAATCAGAGGATACTTTTGCCCATCTTTAGGGTCGGTCCAATAAGAGGCTGTTTTTTCTGTAGCAAGCTCTGGCTGGGGGAGAGGCTCCTCTGCTTTTGGCGGTTCCTCCACTTTGGGCTCCTCTGTTTTTGGCTCTTCCACTTTGGGCTCCTCCACTTTGGGCTCCTCTGTTTTTGGCTTTTCCTCTTTTTCTACCTCTGCTGAGCGGCTGGGACCAACAGGCGTTCCACTACTAGCGGCCGCTTTCTGAGAAAGGGTCAATTGGCCATGCTCATAAAACATGGCTTGGGCCGAAGGCGGTAAATTTTGAAAATCGACCTGGGCCGAAGCTAAGGCAAAGGCTTCGGCAGGGGTGGTGCCGTTAAAGATGGCCATATAAAAAGCCTCAGAAAATAAAATGGCCTGCTGATCAGAAAGGGCGTTATTGGTCCCAATAACATAGGGAATATATTGCGCAATTACTTTGGCCTGCGCCTCAGAGTAACAAGCATTGAGGAAAACGCAATCAATGTATTTTTGAAAGAGGCGAAAGAGTTGGGCCAAACTTGGTCCGTCTGCTAATTCTGATTCTCCAGACGCGCCATAAAAGAGTAGGCCGTCTTCTCCACTTCCATGGCCAGAAAAATGGACAAAGCGAGGTTTTTCTTGCAAAAGGGTCTCTAAAAGGGCCTTTTTCTGAATGTCTAAAGACAATTCCACTTCAAAATTATCGCGATAATCAGAGCGGCGAAGTGCATTTTTAATGGCATTGATCTCAATATTGAGGTCCAAGGCCTGCGTATTTTTAGGGTTGGCCGTCAGCAAAAGCAATTTTTGTTGCTGCCCAGCGGCTGTAGGTGCATTGCTGCGTTGCTGCTCAATATAGGTCACGCCCAATTCTACCCCTTCCACGGCTCTTTTCCAGGCCTCTGCAGTAGAGGACCAGCTAGGATCTAAGACGGGCAGGGCTGTTTTTTGCCCATTGGGCATCGGAAAAACGGGATAATCCGCATAGGGTTTATGGCTATAATCGCAGGCCTCCAACAAAATGGGTTGCACCCAATACTCTCGGCGTTTCTGTGCTTTTCGGGCCAGCAATTGGGCCAAAGGAGCGGCCTCCAATTGGGCATCTTCCAAATAGGCGGGAGAAAGCAATAAGATCAAAATATTAACAGCCAAGTCTTTCTCTTCATAGGCCTCAAAGGGGTTTTCTTCCTGCTCCCCCACAATCTGAATTTGTCCGCTAGCCTTTAAAGGAGCCAAAAACTGCTCTAAAGTTGCCTGATGCTCCCGCTGCCTATCCACGGCCAAAATCTGTACGTTTACCATAGTTTTTTCTGCGCTTAAAGTGTGCAGCGAAACTAAGGAATTTTTGTCATAATTTAAGCGGCTCCAGAAATCTAGTCTAAGCCTCTTGTTATTTCTTGTTTTTGGGGCCTCCGCAGCAAAGCTGCGGCGCTACGCTTCAGGGCTCGCAGGTCTGCTCGGCCCTGCGGCCTGACGGCCTTGGTCTGCGGCTTTGCCGCCCCCTTTCGCATCGCTAGGCCAGTCGCTTCGCTCCTTCTAGACGCAGGAAATTAGTTTTGGGCCGATGGTTTCAACCTTCGGCCCATATTTATTGCGCTTAGCTTGGCCGCTTTTGTTGCTGTAGGTTTCAACCTACAGGTGTATATACTATATATTTATGGGCTAATGTCTAGCAAAACTCCTTGCTAGCCGTTCTGAACTCTACGATATAGCTTGTCAAAGTCATTGAATACAGTCACTAAACTGTTCTGTATAGGTCCCTCTACTGCATAAGAGTCGTCCTGAACTCCATGGCATAGCCTATAAAACTCTAGAATATAGGTTATGGAACTCCTTGTTTGTGCTTTTTTACTGCAAGCTAGTCCTTAGTCAACTGCAAATTAAGGGGACCAAAGGCTAGACTTGCAGTTGGTGGACTAGACTAGCGGAGTTATATAACCTCAGCTTTTCTATAATGAACCTCAAGCGTAGGTAAAGCGACCTCACCTAAGCAGTATCATAAGGTCTATTATAGGTAAAAGAACCGCAGCTAAGGACTTGCTCTAGCCCTAATTGGGGCTACTCGACCTCAAGCAATCAGTTGTGGACCTGCTCCTTGCAGTTTTGTACCTATAGAATGCAGTTCCAGACGTCTATAAAGCAGTAGGAGAGCCCTAATTTGGGTTACTCAACCTATATCTTGAGCTAAACAAGCGGCCTCTTCTGCTTCTTAAGCTAAAAAATGTGGTAGATAAGGACTATTTTGGGGTTCTTGGACCTAATTTATACCTTAGAGGACCCCTATTTTGGGCTTGTGCAACCTCTAGGCTTTGTCGCCTGCTATTCATCGCCTAGGGACAAGCCCCTAGGCTAATCCAATGGAGTCAGCCCTAAAGGGCTTGTTGTGGCCGTTTGGCCTTCGGCCATGGCGGCTTTGCCGCTATCTGCAGCCTAAAGGCCGCAGCCATTCTTGTTGGGCCTTGGTCTTTCTTGCCGCAGCGGCTTAAAAGCCCCTGCTTTGTTTGGGGGAAGGATATATTTGGTTTTCAGGTCCTGCGGCTTTTAAGCTGCAGGCCAATTGTTGCTGAGGAGCGGGCTCTGCTGTACCTAAATTGGCTGCTGGTTTCAACCTGCAGCCACAGCTAGCAGGCGGCGAAGCCGCCGCAAAGGAGCGAAGCGACTTGGCCTAGGGGCCTGAAAGGGGGCCGCGCAGCGGCAGACCAAGGGCGAAGCCCGCAGGGCCGAGCAGACCTGCGAGCCCTGAAAGGGCCCGGCCGCCGCAGGCGGCAGGCCCTAAAAAATCTAAATCCTCAATAGGAAGAACAAATAAAAAAGAATAATATTAAGATATTTATATATGTATAAGTACGACGTATTTAAGGAAGTTTTAGGATCAGTAAAACGTTTGTCCATAACGGACTATAAGATTCTGTCTGAAGAAGAACTAGCCCCTATCTTAAGCCAGTTGCTAGATATATTTACACCTCTAAAGGAGTACGAATTCCCTTTATGGGAAAATGTGGTTAAGGGCGATTATTTTGGCATTAGAGATGCAGACAGTTGGATGTGGATGACTGATTTTCCGACAGAAGAGCCCTGTATTCTTATATTTGAGTATAGAGATGACAAGAGAGGCATTGAGTTTCAACGAATGGAAGATCTAGTAAATGTGCTAGGAGAGTCCTTTAATTTTGTATTTTATATCACCTCTAGAAAAATTGATTATATTCTTACTCAGAATGATCATGATCATTTGATTGCTGCTGGTCGGGCAAAGCCTTGGTTAATAGATTACCTAGAGCAGCCCAGAAGAGCGACAGATGATTTTGTGGAGTAGGGGACTGCAGAGACAAAAAAAGAGCGGGCAAATCTGCCCGCTCTTTTCTATTTATTCCCGCCAAAAGTTAGTTCAACTTATCTTCAATATACTGCAGTACCTTGCGCATCAAATGCACCCGATCCTTGCCACGCACATTATGCGGATGGCCTGGGTAAACAAAGTAATCTACCTGCTTTTCGGCTTCTACAAAGGCTTGAATAAGGCTGTGGTTATGTTGCAAAACGACCACATCATCTACACTGCCATGAATCAATAAGAGATCGCCCTGCAATTGATCTACATAATTATGGAGACGATTTTTGGCATAGCCTTCAGGGTTTTGCTCTGGACGATCCATATAGCGCTCGCCATACATCACCTCATAAAATTTCCAGTCGGTCACTGGGCCACCCGCTACACCAACACGGAAAACGCCTGGCTGACGAAGCATTAAAGAAGTGGTCATAAAGCCACCAAAGCTCCAACCATGCACTGCCATCCGATCGGCATCTACAAAGGCTTGTTGCTTGAGGTAATTCACCCCAACCAATTGGTCCTGCATTTCCACTTCGCCCAATTGGCGGTGGATGATGCTCTCAAAGTCAAAGCCTCGATTTGCCGAACCGCGATTGTCTAGGGTAAAGACCAAATAGCCTTTTTCGGCCTGCTGTTGCATCCAGAGCGAAGCGCCGCCCAACCAACTATTGGTCACCATTTGGGCATGTGGACCGCCATAGACATAAACAATAACGGGATATTTTTTCTTCGGATCAAAGTCAGAGGGCTTAATCAAACGCGCCTGCAAATCAGTACCATCGGCAGCTTTGAGTGTGAGTAGCTCGGTGGTGCCTACCTTATAATCTTTCAAGGGATTTTCGGCCTTGATGAACTCCCGCTTTAGTTTTCCGTTTTTGGTCGAGATCAATTGAGCGACATTAGGCGTGCTGATGTTGCTATATTCATCCAACAGCCATTTGCCATTGGGACTCAATTGGCAGTGGTGCTGCCCCTCTTCCTTAGTCAGTTGCATTTGCTTTTTGCCATTCAAAGAAAGCTTGTAGGCATACAAATTAAGACCAGAAGGGTCGGTACCCATACAAATGACCGATTTTCCGCTGCTGTCTAGGCCCAAAATTTCTTCTACTTCCCAATTTCCCTTGCTTACCGCATTGAGCAATTTGCCCGTTTCGGCCTCATAGCGATACAGATGCGTAAATCCATCTCGCTCACTAGCCCAAAGAAATTCCTTGGGGTTGTTGGGCAAAAACCAAACGGCTTTTTCGGGCTCTACATAACGCTCATGCTTTTCCTCGAAAAGGGTTTTGATGAATTTGCCCGTTTTGGCCTCATAAACGTTCAAACGCATGGCATTTTGGTCGCGATTGATCTGCGCCAAATAGATTTTCTCACTTTTGGGCCCCCAACCCAAATTGGTCAAGTACTGATCGGCTTCATCACCCTCAATTTTGAGGTAAACGGTTTGTCCAGACGCTGGATCAAAAACGCCTACTCGAGCTTTTTCACTGGCTTGGCCCGCCATCGGGTACTTAATATTGCGCAATTTGGCGGGGGTGCTGCTAATATCGACCAAAGGATAATCAGATACCTCCGACTCATCTTTTTGGTAGAAGGCCAAATATTGCCCATTAGGCGACCAAAACAAGCCCTTGCTAATGCCAAATTCACTGCGGGCAATGGCTTGGCCCGATACAATTGCTGGATTATTGAAACGAGTAACCGCCGTTTTTTCCTCCTGCTCCGTCGCCAAATAAATATTGTTGTCTATCGTATAAGCCAAACGGCCCGTCTCTTCATGAAAGGCCAGATTGGCGGCCTCCTGCGGATAAGCCACCCACTTTTTGCCTGTCTTGCTTTTGTAGTCGTAGCGGTAGTAGGCCTGCCCAAAAGAGAGGAAAATCTCTGTCTTAGACAAATAGCCAAAGTTGGCAATATAAGGGACCTGCTCACCAAAAGCCGCCTGCAAATCCTTGGTCGAAAACAAAGATTTTGGCGCCTTTTTGCCCTCATAATAAAATACTTCCTGATAACGAGGCCCCGATTGCGTAAAGCCCTTGCCGTCTTCCCGCCATTGCGCTACTCTCAAATGCTCTGGCCGAAATTTTCGCCATTGTTGCATCACGGCATCTTCCAAACTTAAACTTTTTTGCGCCTGCAAGCCCAAAGGAGCCAACAATAAAAAGGCACAAACTAGAATACTGAATTTTTGCATTGCTATTTATTATGATGATTAAATTTTTTTTGGGGCCTCCCGCCTTCGGCGGGCGCTACGTTTCGCAGCTCGCAGGTCTGCTCGGCCCTTCAGCGCCAAAGGCGCTTCGGTCTGCGGCTTCGCCGCACTGCTCCACATCGCTAGGCCAGGCCGAGCCCTAAAGATAAGGATTTCGCTTAGGCCTTTCGGGGCCAGCCAAAAGAGTACTCTAATTTAACAAAAAAGGCTTTTGCCCTTTATTTTATAAAATATTAAATTTTCTACCAACTATTTGCCCCCGACGATCGTTTTGTAAAAAAGAAAATGAACGAAGGGAATCGAAATAAAATTTCCCATTCCCTATAAAATTATATGCCCTATGAAAAAGCTATACTTTATACTCAGCATCTTGGCCCTTCAGTTTATGTTTGTGGGGCAAATGGCCGCCCAGGCCCAAAAAACTTTGGTCCGCTCTATTGCCCTAGAAGGACGCACTGAACTCTTGGCTAGCCTGCCTGGCCAGGTAGAACTTCAGGTTTGGGACAAAGACTTTGCTCGACTACAAACTGTTGTAGCGGTAGAAAACTGCCAACAAGTAATTTTGGACCGTCTAGTGGCCGTAGGCCGCTACGAAATTGCCCTAGAAGATATGGGCACTGCCTACAAAATTATTATGCCCAAGGGCCAAAAGGTGGTTAAGCTCAAAGGCCAAGCCCTAGAGGAAGAAATGAGGTTTATTCTTTATATTCCTCAAAAGGTGGCTACTGAAATTGAAAACTTGGCCATGAATAACAGCGATCTCTAAATTGCTAAAGGCTGGACGAAAAAAAAGAGAAAGGAGCTCCTCCTTTCTCTTTTTTTTGCCTACATCTAGCCCTAAAACAACTTCCAAATCTCCTGAATATTTTCTGCCGTCTTTGCGCTGCAAATCAAAACGGGTTCTTGGGGCAAAGCCGCCAGCCGTTTGGCCAAAATATCTTCGGCCAGCAGGTCTTGTTTATTGGCCAAAAAATAAAGTGGAATATCGGGATACTTCCGGCTCAAAAAAGTCAGATCTTTTTTTGCCTGCTCAAAAAGTTGGGGGCGGCTGAGGTCTACTACATAAACAATATGCTTAGCATTGATGAAGCGAATGGGGGGGATTTTTTCTTGACCCACTTCTCCACCTAGGTCCACAAAAAAGTAATGAGCTTTTCCTCTTTTGTGCTCCAAAAATCGAGGACCAATTGTCGTATGATAACTGCTCTGAAAAGTATCTCCTACTAGCTGGGCCAAAATGCTACTTTTGCCTGCGGCAAAGCTACCTGTAAATATAATTTTACTGTTTTTCATCACAAAGGGTCTTTGGTTCTGTTTAGTCTAAGTCTGTATTCAAAAGTACGCAATAATCACTGCCTTTTGCCTAAATTTGCAACCTAATTGCAAGAAAGCTCGGTTTTTCTCCTTAGATTTAGCCGAATCTTATTTTTAGATAACACTAAAATAAATACTTCCTTATAAATCATTATACATAATGCACGAACATTTTTGGGCTGCTTTTGGCCTGACTGTATTGGCGGGTTTGTCTACAGGTATTGGTAGCGCTATTGCTTTTGTAGTAAAGGGGCGCAATTTTAATTTTTTGACGGTTTCTATGGGTTTTGCGGCAGGAGTGATGCTCTATGTTTCCTTTATGGAGATTTTTCCGCATGCTTTGGCCCATTTGGACCACAGTCATAGTCGACATTGGGGCGTACTGGCTTTTTTTGGGGGGATGATCTTAGTGGCCCTAATTGATAAAATGATTCCGCATGAGGAGAACCCTCATGAGTTGATGACCGAAGCGGAGTTGGATGAGCAGGAGCCGGGACAATTGGAGCGGCAAAACAGCAAAAACGGTAAACTAATGCGCGTGGGCTTGCTCACGGCTTTGGCCTTGGCCCTACACAATTTTCCGGAGGGCATGGCTACTTTTGTAGCGGCATTAGAAGACCCCAGTTTGGGCTTAACCATTGGGTTGGCTATTGCCTTGCACAATATTCCCGAGGGGATTGCGGTTTCTATGCCCGTTTATTATGCTACGGGCAGCAAGTCTAAGGCCTTTTGGTATTCCTTTTTGTCGGGGGTGGTAGAGCCCGTAGGCGCAATTCTTATTTTTGCCCTTTTTGGCAATGCTTTAGATGAAACGGTCATGTCTATTTTATTGGCTGGGGTAGCTGGAATTATGGTCTTTATTTCTCTGGACCAATTGCTGCCTTCTGCTCGAGATTATGGGGCGCACCATTTGTCTATTTATGGAATGTTGGCCGGAATGGCCGTCATGGCGATTAGTCTGCTAATGTTGGGCCATGCGCACTAATATCGTTTAGGCGCAAATAAGGGAAGGCTGCTGTGCATAAGCACAGCAGCCTTTTTTTCGAGCCCGAAAGGCCCAGCGCTGCGGAGTGGGTGGCCGAAGGCCAGACCGAGCAAAAAACTTGTTTTTTGCGAAGGGCCGAGCGAATAGCGAGCCCCGCAGCATAGCGGCGGCCGCCCATGGGCGGCCGCGGGCCCCAAATCCTTCTTAAAAGAATTATTGCGGCATTTCAATTTGGAGTTGGTGGCGGTGGATGATGCCAAAATAGCCCAAAATACTAGGGTCGTCCCAATTGCCTTTGGGGTTGTAGGGCACGCTGGCCGAGGCGCCAGATTGGCTGACCTCCGAGACCTGTTCAAAGTAATCGTAATAGGCCTTATTGACCGAAATCAGTTGCAATTGGATGCTATCTTCAGGCTCGAAGGGTGGGCCAAAAAATGGCAAATCGAGATAATCGCCATCGCGGAGTTCGTCTTCAATGAGGATGTAATTATCTTCTATTTCGCCATTGGTCCAGACCTTCGTGCGGTAGTAATTGGCCGTATCGGCGGGGTCCTGAAAATGGTAATAGAGACGGTAGCCAATTTGGCCGCCAAAGGGAAAACTAAATTCCTCATAGCTCAGGCTATCGAGCAATACCGAGTTGGGGCAGGTGGCCGCGGCCGAAATTTGGCGGCCATCGGGCAGGCTAATGCTCATAAAGGCAGAATCACCGGCCTGAATTTGCAGACTATCGGCCCAATAGTAGCCATTATTATCGCTTTGGAAGCTATAATTTTGGCCATTGAGCGAAAGCGTAATGCTGGCCCCATTGACCATCTCAAAATCGTTACTTTGGTAAAAACCACCAGATTTAGAAAGGCGAACCTCCGCTCTTTGGGCATCGCTCAGGATATCTGCCTCCACAATGGTCTGCTGTGCGGACTCCTCCAAATCGAGGATAATAACATCTTGGCAGGCGGTAAAAGAAAGGGTCAAAAGGCATAAAAAGCAATATGATAAACTGCGCATAAGATTAAAATTTGAAGTTCCAGCTAATAGAAGGGACAATGCCAAAGAGGGCTAGGCGAACGGCTTCGGTGCCTGTACCGGCCTCATTTTCTTGGAAAGAAATGCTGTAGGCATTTTTTCGGTTGTAGGCATTATAGACCGAAAAGTTGATATCAGAATACCATTTTTTGCTATCTCGGAAGACATAAGTGGCGCCAATATCTAGGCGATGATAATCGGGCATGCGGTCGCCATTTCGGCTAGAAAAGAGATTGACAATTTGGCCATCCACCTCATATTTTCCAGAAGGGAAGGTAATGGCATCGCCAGTATAATAGACCCAAGCGGCCGAAATGGACCATTTTTTAGTAATATCATAGACCCCAACGACAGAAATATCGTGGCGGCGGTCTTGTCGAGCCGAGAACCAGTTCCCATTATTGATATCGGCAAATTGGCGTTCTGATTTGGAGAGGGTATAAGACACCCAACCCGTAAATTTGCCTTGTCGTTTGCGCAAAAAGACTTCCATACCGTAAGCTCGGCCCTGGCCAAAGACCAATTCGGCTTCTAGGTCTTCATTCAGAAAGGTTTCGGCCCCATCTTCATAATCTACCTGATTGCCTAACTGTTTGTAGTAACCTTCTACACTAAATTCCAGCTTATTATCGAGGAAATTTCGGAAATAGCCCAGCGCAACTTGGTCGGCATACTGTGGCTTAATCAACTGGGTAGAAGGGGCCCAAATATCGGTGGGTGTGCCCGAGCTGGCATTAGACAAAATGTGCAGATATTGATAAATGCGGTTATAAGAGGCCTTAATCGAGCTCTTATCGTCTAGCAAATAAACCGCATTCACCCGAGGTTCTAGCCCAAAGTAAGTATTAAAAAACTCCCCAGAGCCATAGCTCACGCTATCAATGGCCTCATTGGCTTCATTGTAGGTTTTTACGGTAGTGGCGCCAATATTGGAAAAAGAAGTGAGGCGCAAACCGTAGTTCATGCTCAGTTTCTTATTGATTTTATGCTGATTGCTAATGTAGACTGCATTCTCTAGGGCATATTGTTGGGCCAATTTGGCCGAGCCCAAAACATCATCGGTCTCCGAATCAGTGGCCTCAAAGCTGCCCGGACGGAAGTGGTAGTAAAGCGACTGCCAGCCAAATTTGATGTTGTTATTGGGGTTGAGGTAGTAGCTATAATCTTGCTTGAGGTTGAGGTTGTTGATGCCCGCCGCCAAATCAATATCAAAGTTGTCGGTGCGCACGGCAAAGCCATAATCATACTCGCTATAGACAAAAGTGGTATTGGCAAAGAGCTTTTCATTAAAGAGGTGGTTCCAACGAAGCGTCAGGGTGGCATTTCCCCAATCTAAACCCGAACCATCAAAGCCAAAGACATCTCGGCCGAAATAGCCCGACAAATAGAGGCGGTCTTTTTGGCCCAATTTGTAGTTGGCCTTCAGGTTCAAATCGTAAAAATAAAGCGAGCCGCCATCAAAATCATCGGCCACCAACTGAAACATCAAATCGGCATAGGTGCGGCGGCCAGACACAATAAAAGAGCCTTTATCTTTTACGATTGGCCCCTCTAAGGTCAGCCGAGAAGAAATGAGGCCCAAACCTCCAGAGCCCGAAAACTTTTTACTGTTTCCGTTTTTCATATGTACATCCATAACCGAAGAGGCCCTTCCACCAAACTCAGCCGGCACGCCTCCTTTATACAATTTCACATCCTTGAGGGCATCCGAATTGAAGACCGAGAAAAAGCCCAAAAGGTGGGCCGCATTATAAACCGGAGCTTCATCGAGCAAAATTAGGTTCTGGTCTGCATTTCCCCCACGCACAAAAAAACCACTGCCGCCCTCGCTACTGGGGCTCACTCCAGGCATCAACTGAAGGGTTTTGACAATATCTTGCTCGCCAAAAATAACGGGTACTTTTTTGGCCTCTTTCATATCCAAGGAAAGCACGCTCATATCGGTACTTTTCACGTTCTCATCGGTCCGCTCATCGGTTACGACAACCGCATCTACGGTGGTCGATTCTGGCAAAAGCTCGATGTCTTTAACCAAATCCGCCTGCAAATCAATGGTGTCCAAAATAGTCTGATAACCCACATAAGAATAGGAAACCACATATTGCCCCTTGGGCAAACTCAGGGCATAATAGCCGTACTCATTGGTGCTCACGCCCATGGCCTCGGCAGGAATGGCCACATTGGCAAATAACAGTTCTTCTCCAGTTTCGGCATCTCGAAGATAGCCCGATAAACTGACTTTTTCCTGGCTCCAAAGCGGATTGCTAAAACAGAACAACAGGAGGACTAGGCCCAAATAAGGCAGGGATTGCATGCTGTAATAATTTTGATGGTGAAATCTTGGGGTGATTACTATCTGCTAAACGCAAGTTAAATCAAAAGGGCCAAAATAATTTCAGCCTTATCGAACTTCTTCATGGCTTTTTAGTCTAAGCGCTCTTTTTTATAGACGAATTTAATAAAGATTTGGGGCCCGCGGCCAGCAAGCTGGCCGCCGCTACGTTGCGCAGCTCGCTGTTCGCTCGGCCCTTCGCAAAAAAACAAGTTTTTTGCTCGGTCTGGCCTTCGGCCACTGCTGCACATCGCTGGGCCTGCGGGCCTTCGGCCCTGCAAAACCGCAGATATTATTCTCCCCACTTATAATCGCCCAAAAGAACTTGCTCTATATAGTAGTAGCCCGCTTGGCTTTTTCCCGAATGCGGATAAAGCAGCCAGTCTTGGCCCGCCGCAGTACGATAATAGAGCCGGGCCGATGGAGTCGGCTGTTTTAGGGCCAGCTCGGCCGGAACGCTAGCTCCTTTTATCCGTCCTCTGATTTGCCAGTAGGCTTCGCCCTCAGCTGCTGGATAATAGGCCAAATGCAATTGCTCGGCAGCTAAACAAGGCCGCTTAAAACGAAAGTCTTTTATTTGGAGCAAGCTCAGCTCTTTCTTTTGACTGTTCCAATCTTCAAAAAATTGCTCAAAACGAGCCTGCACCAAACTTTGATCAGGGTTGATCCAAGCATAAACCACTGGGGCCGCTAGCTTTTTCCAATGGAACTGTTGTTTCTTTTCGCTAAGCAGAATTTCACGATCTACATATTCGCCATTGGCCAAAAATAATCGAACTTTCAGCGGAAGCTTTTCATAGAGGCTATCTCTTCCTATAAGCTGCTGCTCAATACTCAGCTGGATGCTATTGGCCCCAATTTCTTCCTCCACAATATGCAAACTGGGCCAACCTGCTTGCCACAACCAATTTTTGAAAAAAGGCTGCATATCTTGCCCAAGTTCTTTGCTCAAAAACTGGCAAAACTCTTCGGTCGATAAGTTTTTGTAGGCAAAGCTATCCATAACAGCCTGCATCCCTTGCCGAAACAGACTGTCGCCCAAATAATGTCTTAAGTTATGGGCCACCAAACTCCCTTTTTTATAGACATGGCTGCCATAAGTATGCGCCCAAGGCACCGCCGCCACTGGCCGATGCCCCCCCTCTCGCTTAGGCGCCTGATACAAACTGATGGCTAGGTTTTTTTGCAAAATGGGCAAGGCTTCTTTTCGTCCATAACAGGCTTCCTTAAACAGAAACTCGCAATAGCTGGCAAAGCCTTCGTTAATCCACATATCTTCGGCCTTGGCGCAGGTGACCAAATTGCCCCACCAATGATGAGAAAGCTCATGGGCCATCAAACGCTCTTGTTTCAAACTGCCGTCTACCGCATAGAGGGGGTAGGCAATCAAACTAGCGTGCTCCATGGCCCCAGCCTCAAAGGGAACCATGCAAAAACCCACTTTGGACCAGCGGTAGGGACCAAACCAATACTCAAAAGCCGAAAGCGCCTGCGGCAAATGAATAAGAGAGGCCACCGCTTTTTGACTGTCTTTTTTTGGAACGACTAACGCAATGGGTATAGTTGAATTTATACCCGCAAAAGCTTGGGTTATATCGCTATAGTTAGCCACGGCAATGGCCGCCAAATAGCTAGGGATAGCTTCTTTTTGTTCCCAACTTCTTTTCCTTAATCCATTGGTTAATAGACGGTCCTCCACCAAAAGGCCATTGGCGTATCCCGCAAGACTGTCTTTGGTTATTAACGAAATATAATAAGTTGATTTATCTTGAAAGTTATCGACGCAGGGAAACCAAATTCGCCCATAATTATGGGGGTTATCGGCAAAGCCCACGCCCATATTGTAGGCAAATCCTTGCTCAAAGTAAAAGCCGCCCCAGCTTTTGTCTTCTTGGGGCGCTCCTTCATACCGTACTTCTACCTCAATGGGTTGTTTTAGGCTGTATTTTTTGGGCAAGCGAATGAGCAAGAGGGGGTCATTATGGGTAAAAGAGCGTTTTTTACCATTCACCTTTACCTTTTGGACCTTGAGTCCCTGTAGGTCCAGTTCTATTTCTTTTAGGCCTTTTCGTAAAAGTTGAATGCGCAAAAGGGCCTTGCCTTTCAAAAATCGTTTGTTAGGGTCCAAAAGCTCCAACTCCAAGGCATAGGAGAGTACATCCATATCTTTTAGTCGATGCAAACTCGATTTTTGGAAAGCCTGGCCATCCCAGCCTTTTTTCCAGGCGGCTTCTTTCAGCGCTTGGCAATCTGGACAATGTTGGGCGGTTAGCGAAAGGGCCAAGAGCCCAAAGAAGAGAGGCAAAATTTTTTTAATCATTTTTCAATTTTTTTTGGTCTATTAAGCAGCAGTTTTTTAGAAGGGCTCGTTTTAAAGGAAAGAAATTACAGCAAACTGTTCGCACAATTTCTGAAATAAAGGCAAAATAATAAAAGTGGCTCTGGGCAAGAGGGCCACTTTTTTTTATGACAAAAAGACCCAATTGCTGCGGCAATTGGGTCTTTTTCATTTAGGCAAAAAGCTATACAGCTTAGCCATTGTATCCGGTCATCTCATCGGGTAGGCCCATTTCGGCTAGGGCGGCTTCCTTAACGGCTTTGGCCACCTTATAGGCAACCACCTCATTGAGGGCTGGAGGAATAATCATATCGCGGGTGGGCGGATGCACACAGTCGGCAATGGCATAGGCAGCGGCCAACTTCATTTTGGGAGAAATGACCTTGGCGCGAGCATCTAGGGCTCCACGGAAAATACCGGGAAAACCAAGTACATTATTGACTTGGTTGGGGAGGTCCGAGCGACCTGTACCTACTACGGCAGCCCCACCTTTATAGGCTTCCTCGGGCATAATTTCGGGAGTTGGGTTGGCCAAGGCAAAGATAATAGGATCTTTAGCCATGGTTCTGATATCATCGGCAGTGAGGATATTGCCCACACTTACGCCAATAAATACATCGGCTCCCACAATGGCATCTTTAATAGAGCCCGATTTGTTGTTGGGGTTGGTATAGCCCAAAGTAGCTTGCTTAGAGCTATTGAGGTTATCTCTATCGCGGCTAATAATCCCCTTACTATCGCAAAGAATAATTTCTTTGACGGGGATACAGGCCGTATTATTTTCATTATCGATACAGCGCAAAAGGCGAGCGATAGCTACTCCAGCGGCGCCAGCACCGTTAATGACTACAGACAATTCCTCTAGGGGTTTGCCCACCAATTTGGCGGCATTGATTAGGGCGCCCAAAACGACAATGGCTGTACCATGCTGATCGTCATGAAAAACGGGAATGCCCAAATCTTGTAGGCGTTCTTCGACCTCAAAGCTGCGCGGAGCGGCAATATCTTCTAGGTTGATGCCACCAAAAACGGGAGCGATTCGGCGGACAGTTTCCACGATTTCATCTACATCTTGGGTATTGAGGCAAATGGGGAAAGCGTTGATATGGCCAAATTGGCGAAAGAGCATCGCCTTACCTTCCATAACGGGGATAGAAGCCTCTGCGCCAATGTTTCCAAGGCCCAAAACAGCAGATCCATCAGAAACGATGGCTACGGTATTACTCTTTAGGGTATATTCCCAAACTTTCTCGGGATCTTTGGCAATTTCGATACATGGGGCGGCTACTCCGGGAGAGTAGACCAAAGAAAGGTGCTCACTGGTGCGCACATCCATTTGATTGCGGATGCCAATTTTTCCTTTCAGTAAGCTGTGAAGTTTCAGCGATTCTTCTGAATAATTCATGAATAAACTAGCTTTTATTGTCCCAAAATAGGGTGTTGATGGTGTTGTTTAGTTGATGGCTTCGCTATCAACTGCTTAGCTACGAACGCTTGTTCGCAGAGAGCTAAGTTAAACTTATATTTTGGCAATAGTAGTTTTTTTGATTTTTTTCTGACTTTTTGGGCCCTAGCTTCTCCTTGGACCAAACTATTTTTGGAGGGGACAGGGCCGAAGGCCCGCAGGCCTAGCGATGGGGAGCAGTGCGGCGAAGCCGCAGACCGAGCCGCTGAAAGCGGCGAAGGGCCGAGCAGCCCTGCGAGCTGCGGACCGTAGCGCCGCAGCTTTGCTGCGGAGGCCCCAAAACATCAGCGAGCTGCGGACCGACAACAAGAACTTTAGTTCGTCTTCGACGACCAAAGGGAGTAACCGCCAACGACCGAAGGGAGGCGGAGGCCCCAAAACATCATCTTCGGTCGGTAATCAGTTCTACTTGTCCGATAAAATCTTCTAGTTGAATTTTGCCGGTATAGCTCATGGCGGATTGCAGGTAGCTGCCCAAATTGAAGAGAAAATCGGGCAGTTGGTATTGCACTTTTTGGAGGCTTCGGCGGCCTTCTACGGCTCTTCTTCCGATTAGGCCTTGTTGGGCGGAGGCGGGGCGGCTGTGCAGGGCCTTATATTCTTTGTAGAGGGGCAGGCCTAGGCGGAAGGCCAGTTTGGCCAAATTTTGAGAGAGGGGAATTTGTTTGAAGAGATAGCTTTGGCCGGCGGATTCTAGGGCTTGATTGATGAGGCTGCCCATCATGACATAATCGGCTCCGCAGGCGAGGGCCATAATGGCATTGGCATAGGATCCGATGCCACCATCGGCAATAATTTTGGGCGCTTTGGGCAGTTGTTGGGCCAATTTTCGGCTTTCGATAATGAGGGAGGCCAGCGGATAATGCACGCCAGTAAAGCTGCTGGTGCTACAGTTTCGGCCGCCGCCAATGCCTAGGCGCAGATAATCGACACCGGTTTCGGCTAGGCGCTCGAAGGTGCGGGGGTGGCCAATATTTCCGGCCATCAGCAGCATTTGTTCGCCATATTCTTTTTTGGCGGCTAGGCAGAGTTCATAGACTCGTTGGAGGTGGCCATTGGCGGTATCAATAAGGATGGCATGTTGTCGGTTGAGTTTTTTGCCGAGCACCAAAAACTCCTTATTAAACTCTTCGAGGTCCATGGCCAGAAAAAGTTGGCCCTTATACTGCTTTTGGAGGTCAAAAAAGTTGGGCGGCAAATTTTGGTAGCGGGGAAAGCAGACATTGAGGCCCTGTTCTAGAAAAAACTGATAATTTTGCTCGGCGACCACCGTGGACATAGGGGCGGCAAAAAACGGCAACTGGCCAGAAGCATAATGGGGAATGCAGTCTGTTCGGCTGTTTAGATGGGCCTCTAAAGCGGGTAAGATCATGAGATCGTCGTAGTGGTAAGCAGTTTTAATCATATCGTTTTCTGGGGCTATTTTGGGCAAAGAAAAAGGCGCTAAGCCTTTTGCCTACCGCCTCTTAAAGAGAAGAGATAGCGCAACTTAGAAATAAATCTTGGTTTGGGGCAGGGCGGTTTTTATGGTCTCTATATCTTCAAGGGGCAGTTCATTATCGCTAAGGTCGAGCACCTTGAGCTGCTTGAGGGCCAGCAGGCCTTCGGGAATGCTATGCAGTTGGTTTTCGTTGAGGTAGAGCTCTTCGAGCTGCTGAAAATTGGCCAAATTACTCGGGAGGCTTTGCAAATTGCACCAGGCCAAATTGAGCGTTTTGAGCTGTTTGCATTGGTCTAAGGCCGACAGACTTTCTACGGACAGGCGATGATTACCCTCCAAACTGAGCCACTCTAGCTGCTGAAGCTGTCCAAAATCTTGGGGCAGTTGCTCAATTTGAATGCGATGAATAAACAGGCGGCGCAAATTTTTAAGCTCCCGAAGCTCGGGCCAGATTTCCTGTATAGAAAGGGCTGGATTTTGCCCCAAATCGAGCTCTTCTAGCTTTTGTAGTTTTCTAAAGGTGGGCGGCAAATGCTCTAGGTTGTTATGGCCCAAATACAAAATGCGCAGCTCCTGCAATTCAGCAATGGCCTGAGGCAGCTGGCTATAGTCTAGTTTATAATAAAGATCTAGTTTCTTCACCTGATCGGCCTGCTTGAGGGCCGTCATCAAAGACTCAAAGGTCTGAAAATCATGGGCAGTTTGCTCTTTGCCTCCAACAAAGCCAAATTCTTGGGCCTTTAGGGCCGAGAAGAAAGCAGAACAAAGAAGAAAACCGAAAAGTAGTCGCATCTGGAAAAAATGAAAAAAAATGTTAAAAAAGCGTTTCATTGGGCCAGCTTTCTGCCTGACCTTAGCTAAATTTACAAAAAACTACTAGGGCGAAAAGCCCCAGCTAGCTCTGGGCTTAGCTTTTGGCTGGGCTTAAAATTTAGCTAAACCGCAAATGCCCTATCTACCGCCCTTTTCTATTGGATCTAGCCCACTAGATTTAATCTAAACTTAACAAGCCTTTCGCTATGCTTTTTAGATTCTTCCTCCTTTTTCCGCTCTTTAGCTTAGGGCTGTCTTGCTACTTTTGCTGGGATTATTTGGCCCAATGGACCGGCGAGCTCATTAGCCTACAAATCTGGGGTATCCTGCTTTTTCTCCTCTTCCAACTTCCCCTGATGTTTTGGGCCTTCCGCCAACGCAAAAGAGAAAAGCTCAGCGCAGCTCAGGCCAATTGGAGCTATTGTTTGGGCATTTTGCATCTGCTGCCCCTGCTGCTTTATGGGAGCTGGGCCTTGCAAAGAACGGATTATATTTATTTGGTCCTACTAAATAATGGAACCGAAAAACTCGAGAATCTACAATTGGAGGGCTGTAGCCAAAACCAATTGCCTAGCTTGGCCGCTGGCGATAAACAGGCGGTCTGGATCCAAATCGAAACGGATTGCCATCTTCAGCTGTATTTCAATTGGGCCGGCCAAAGCAAGGATAGCCTATTGCTTGTACCTTACACTACTAGAGGACTGGGCGAGCGCCTAGATATTTCCATCAGCCCAAGTTTCTAAGCCCTTTCTTTTTTCTTTTTTTTGGGGCCCGCGGCCGGCTCGGCTTCGCCTCGGTCGGCCGCCGCTATGCTGCGCCGCTCGCAGGTCTGCTCGGCCCTGCGTCGCTTCGCTCCTGGGTCTGGCCTGCGGCCACGGCTGCGCAGCGCTGGGCCAATTCCCGCCTAGCCCCTAATTATCTTTTTTATTTAAACTTAGTCTAAAGAGTAACTTATTTGGACCAACTTACGTATTATATATAGACGGTTAAGCTGTCACAAACCCCATTTTTTAATTTCAAATTTCCCCAATCATGAAAAACTTTTTAATTTACTTTATGGCCCTGCTCTTTCCCATATATTTATTTGGGCAAAATGAGCGCACCATCGTACAAACCTTTATCGATCCTTATGATCAGTTAGAGGTACAAACAGATTACACCCTAGAGGCCGAAGCTTGGCGAGAGGATTATATCCGCCTTTATACCTATGTAAAAGTAGGAGAGGAGCATGGCAATGTGCTCAAAAAGCTATTGGTTTTGGGCCGCTACGATTGGCAGATTAAGGGCCAAACGCTTTATATGCCAAAAATTGATAAACAGGTATTGCTCAATAACAGCCTTGTAGAAGAGGAGATCCGAATTAAGATCAACTATCCACAAAATATGCAATTGCTGTTGCCCGATAAGGGGCAGGGCGCCTTCTAAAGCAAAAGGGCTATCGGAAAAATCCGATAGCCCTTCTTTTATATTTTGCAAATTGCAGCTTACTGCTCTTTGTCTTCTTCTGTTTTTGCTTTGGCTGCCTTGCGCTGAGCCTCTAGCTCTTTGGCCAACAAACCTAGTTTTACTTCTAATGATTTGACTCGACGTTCTAGCTTTTCATAAGCATCGCCTTGGGGCAAATTCAATTTGGCCAAAACGCCATCAATCATATTTCTAAATCGTCCCTCGTAGTTTTCTCGGCTATATTCCGTATTCTTCACTACATCTTCTACTACCTTTTTTCCTTCTTCCTCAGATAGTTTTCCCTTAGATACTAGCTCATCAACTACATTTTGCAAACGCTCGGTGGTGCTCGCTACAATCCCTACGGCAGTGTAGAGGGTTTTGCGGACAATTTTCTCCATCATAACAAATTAAACTCTAATAGTAAATAAAAAGGGCCAACCGAAGCTGGCCCCACTGATTTTTGGTGATGCAGCTGTTGTTATACACGCTCGCTGCTCTCGCATTCCTCCGCCAATTCGGTATTGGCTTTTACTAGTTCGCTTAGGCGCTCTTCTAGGCGCTCAATGCGCTTTTCGATGCGCTCATGCTCATCGCCTTTGATGAAGTTGAACCGCTCAATAGCATTTTCTACTAGTTTGCGCAAACGGCCCTCTAGTTCTTCTAGGCGGTTATGAGCTTGGCCAGGCTGAGCCTCATCGGCAACAGCTTCCCCCTCTACAACTTCGCTTTCCCCTTCTTGGGGAGCTGCAGGAGCTTCCTGGTCCATAACTTCTTGCTCTTCTTGGTATTGTTTGCCTTTTTCTACAAGGTCATCAACAATGTCTTTGACCTTTTCGGTGGTGACAACGGCCAGACCAAGACCCGCTTGCATGGCCTTTTTAAATAGATCGTTCATAGGATTAGAATTTGACTTGATTTTTGGTGATTGTCCAGCTTTTTTACTGCTGACAGTACAAAGGTATTATAAAAATTCTACAATTCTAAACCCGATTTCTCAACTTTCGGCTAAAAATAGAAATTAGGCATTTTGTTGAAAGTTTTTTAGTTAAATCTATTTTTAAGATTTTTATTTTGTTTTTAGGGCCTTGTTTTGGGTTTAATTAAAAATCAACTGTCTAGATAAATTAGGGCCATATTTTAAGTCTTTTTAACAGTTTATGGAGCGCTAAAAGAGAGGGCGAAGCGCAAATTTGCGCTTCGCCCTCTCTCTTTGCCCTAAATCATGATTTAGCGTAAGAGTTGCCCTGAAAGCAAGAGCAGGTCAAATTCTGTTTGTTTGGCGCTCAAGAAGGCATTTTGCACATTATTATAGGCATTGATATAGTTGATCTGAATGGTCCGGTAGTCAAAGAAATTGAGGGTATTGGCTTTAAAGCGCTCGCTGGCAATCTCTAGGTTTCGGCTAGAGTTGGCCAATAATTGCTGGCTAAGTGCATAAGTCTGTCGTTGATTTTCATAGAGGGCTAGGACCGTTTTTAGGTTTTGGCCCAGCTGCTGTTCCAACTGAAGAATGCTCAAGCGGCTAATTTCTTGTCGAAGTTTGGCCAGTTCAATCGCTCTTCTTTGCTTACCGCCATTATATATGTTATAGCTGAGGTTGATATTGAGAGCGCCAGATAGGGTAGTTCCTCCCTGCCAATCGTCAGAAATTTGGGGTTGCTTACCATTGATTTGCGTTAGGTTGAGTTGTTCGCTAATATTGGCGCCCAAACTTACCGTAGGCAAAAGGGCCGCCTCCTGAATAGAAATATCAATGGCTGAAGTTTGCTGGCGAATGCGTTCGCTGGCAATTTCTCGGTTACTTTGGAGGGCTACTTCTAGTAGGGAGTCAAAGGTATAAGTAGGGAGTTCATAGCTCAATTCTGTGGGCAGGACAATCTCCTTGGCCGAGGCCCAATCTTGGCCCATAGCCAGGGCTAGATTTTGCTGGGCATTTTCAAAAGTAGTGCGTTGGAGCATCCATTGAATAGAGTCGTTGAGGTAGGCATCTCGAATTTGGAGGAGGTCAAATTCTGTGGCTTGGCCATATTCTCTACGGGCTTCAATATAGCTAATCTTATCTTGAGAAAGGGCCAAGAGCTCTTGCTGCGACTTCAGGCGCTCTTGTTGAATTTGCGCATTGAAATAGGCCTTGGCCACCTGCTGGCTAATATTCTCCAAGCTCCGGTTGGCCTCTGATTTGGCCAGCTCTTCTTGTAGGCCCAAACGGTCTTTTGTTAGCCGAATGCGGCCGCCCTGATAAAGGGCCCACTGCAAATCTACCGCTGCAGTTCCGCCCGTTCCCAGCAACTGCGCCCCATTGAGGAAAGAGGTGGGGTTTTGTACATTGCTGTAGCTGTTGGCATTGCTCAGGCTAGCAGTAATTTGCGGATAGCGGCCTGCCTCACCCCAGTGATTCTGAACTTCAGCAATTTTTTGGTTAGTGGCGGCAATTTTGGCCGTATAACTTTGCTCTAGCGCTTTTTGAATGGCATCTTCTAGACTTAAGACTTGCTGAGCCTCTAGGCCCAAAGCACTTATAAATACAAGCGCTGCAGTTAAATATACTTTCACGTTTAATGAGTTCGTAATGACGAAATAGGCCTTTGGCCTTTTAATGAGTTCACAAAAAAACTAAGTTAGTAGTTAGAAAACAAATGTACTGACATCTAGTTGGACTTAAGAAAGCATTAAAAATAGGAATGGGCCAATTCGCTCGCAGAACTGCCGCTTTTTATCGACTCTTGAGCGAGCGAAGCGAGCCGCCCGCTGGCCGAAGGCCAGTTTTTATGGCCTAGCGATGTGCAGCAGTGACCCAAAGGGCCAGACCAAGCAAAATGAGCAAAGCGAATTTTTGCGCAGGGCCGAGCGAACAGCGAGCTGCGGAACGTAGCGCCGACGAGCGAAGCGAGGCGGAGGCCCCAAAAAAACCGTAAAAAAAGCCTTAATCTTAGGGCAATCTTTGGGAAGCTTGTATTTTTGGCCAAAATGACAAAATGAAAGTATATATAGTTGGCGGCGGGGCTGCTGGTTTTTTTTCGGCCATACAGATTGCAGAAAACTGCCCAGAGGCGGAGGTGCATATTTTGGAGGCGGGGCAGCGTTTTTTACAAAAAGTAAAGATTTCTGGGGGCGGGCGTTGTAATTTGACGCATGCTTGCTGGACGCCCAAGGAGCTGGTGAAGCATTATCCTAGAGGCGAAAAAGCTTTGCTGGGGCCTTTTCATCGCTTTGCTTGTGGCGATACGATGGATTGGTTTGAGAAGCGGGGCGTGCCGCTAAAAATTGAAAAGGATGGTCGGGTTTTTCCCCAATCGAATAGCTCGCAATCTATTGTAGATTGCTTGATGCAGGCGGCCGAGGCGGCTGGGGTGCAATTGCATTTGCAGCAGCGAGTAAGCCAAATTAAGCCTTTGGAAGAAGGCGGATATTTTTTAGCGACCAAAGGCGGGGCCGAGTACAAGGCCGATAAATTAGTTTTGGCTGCGGGCAGTAGTGCTCCAATTTGGGCAGTTTTGGCCGAAATGGGGCTGAATATCGTTCCGGCGGTGCCCTCTCTGTTTACCTTTAACTCCAAAGATTTTCGCCTCAAGGGCTTGCCGGGGCTATCGGTCCCTCAAGCCGAGGTAGAAGTATTGGGTCAAAAGAATTTGAAGGCTCGTGGTCCGCTTTTGATTACCCATTGGGGCTTGAGTGGTCCTGGTATTCTTCGCCTATCGGCTTGGGGCGCAAGAAAGTTGTTTGATCTAGATTACCGCTTTAATTTGCGGGTAAATTGGCTGGGCTGGGAGCGCCAAACCCTAGCCGAAGAATTGCAATTGCTCAAAAAGGATTGGGCCAAAAAACAACTGAGCAAAACGAGTCCCTTTAGCGAAATTCCGAACCGTCTTTGGCGGCGCTTGCTCTATGCGGCAGGGATTAAGGAAGATAAAAGCTGGGCCAATTTGTCGAAAAAAGAACTCTTGGGCCTAGAAGAAGAGCTAACGGCCTGCGAAATAAAAGTAGTGGGCAAATCGACCTTCAAAGATGAGTTTGTTACTGCTGGAGGTGTTGATTTGGACCAAATGAATTTTAAAACCTTTGAGACCAAAGCCTTTAAGGGCCTTTATATCGCTGGCGAATTGCTCAATATTGATGCAATTACGGGTGGCTTTAATTTTCAGGCGGCTTGGACGGGCGGTTGGAGCATTGGCCAAGATTTTCTTCCTAAATAAATAAGATTTCTTATGCGCATATTTTTTTCGCTTCTTTTTTTCTGCCTGTTTTCGAGCTTGAGTTTTGCGGCTCGCCCTCTTTCGGAATCAGCCAAATTTAGCCTAATCACTTGCTCGCCTGGAACAGAGCTCTACAACTGTTTTGGGCATTCGGCCTTGCATTTGAGCGATCCCGCTAATGGCATCGAGCTGGTCTATAATTATGGGACCTTTGATTTTGATACGCCTAATTTTGGTCTAAAATTCATTCAGGGGAAATTGGAGTACGCCCTGAGTCGGGCCCCTTTTGGTCCCTTCATACAAACCTATGTCTACGAGGAAAGGGGCGTTTATGAGCAAGAAATTTTGCTTTCGGCAGAAAAAAAGCAGGCCTTATTTGATGCCCTAGAAGCGCGCTTCAATTCTCCGGACCGCTATTATATGTACGACTTTTTTTATGATAATTGCGCTACGCAAATCCGTGATCTGGGCCAGCTCCTTTATGCCGAAGAATTTATCTTGCCTCAGGCCGATAGCAGCCGCTCTTTCCGAAGCTATTTGGCGGAGTATACGGCTCCCTCTCCTTGGCTAGATTTGGGCATTAAGGTCATTTTGGGCCGAGGAGCCGACAAATGTCCTTCGGTGAGCGAACAAATGTTTTTACCCGATTATCTGGCCCAACATCTTACGAATAGTCAAACGCCAGCGGGCCCATTTTTGGGCGAGAAAAAAGAGTTGCTGCCTTGGCCCGCAGCGCATCAAGAAAGCATCAAGGACCATTATCCTTTTTTGCTTTTTACGCTTTTGGCGGCTTTGTTTTTTGCCATTGCCTTTGTTTTTCCCAATTATGCCTATGTTGCCGACCGTTTGCTGCTGGCGGTAGTGGGCTTGGCGGGCGCTTTTCTCTGCTTTATGTGGTGGGGCACCGATCATGCGGCCACCCAATGGAATCTCAATATTTTGTGGCTCTCGCCGCTCTATTTGCCCTTGCTTTTTGGCCTGAAAAAAGTGAAGACGAATAAATTTTTTGCCCTCCTTCACGGCCTCTTGCTCCTGAGCTATCTTTTGGCTTTGCTCAATTGGTTAATCGCTTGGCAGGCTTATCCTTTATCTTTGTTGCCAATTTTTGCTTACCTTAGTTACCGCTTATATGTTTATAAATGGGCTTAATTTGCCCCTCAAAATATCGCCATGAGTAAAGAACTAAAAATCGGCAGTTTTAATCTGCTCAATCTACAGTTGCCCGAGCGGCCCTATTATAACCGTAGCTACACCTACGAAGAGTTTGAGAAAAAGCAGGCTTGGATTAGCCACCAACTCAATAGCATGAAGGCCGATATTATTGGCTTTCAGGAGGTGTTCTCGGAAGAGGCCCTAAAAACGGTCATCCGCTCGAATCCCTATTATCGAGACTATCATATTGTGATGAGTGATCGCAAGGGCGGTTCTCCCGCCGTGGCTATTGCTAGCCGCTATCCAATTAAGGATTATGAAGTGATCCGGGAGTTTCCCGAGCAGTTGGAGGTAGACGGTTTGTTGATTCCTTTCAAGGAGTTTTCTCGCCCTTTGCTCAAATGCCAAATTGAATATGCTGATGGCCAAGATTTTCATGTGGTAGTGGCCCACCTTAAGTCGAAACGCCCCATGCTAGAAGATGGTGAGGACCGAGACGATCCCTTGGCGCAGGCCAAAGGCCAAGCCCGCGCCTTGCTCTTGCGGGCGGCAGAGTCGGCAGCTGTACGCACGGTTTTGATGGAGGTTTTGGAAAACCGAGATTCGCCGGTGGTGGTGATTGGCGACCTCAACGATACGCATACTTCTGTGACCACCCGAATTATTTCTGGCGAGGCGCCTTTCCGCTATTTGCCCATGCACAAGAAGCGCAAAATTTGGGATGTTTTGCTTTATCATGCCAAAGATATTCAGGCCCGAAATTCTTATACCGATACCTATTATACGCATTTGCACAATGGGCATCATGAGGCTTTGGACCATATTATGGTCAGCCAGGAGCTGGTCCGAGAGAACCCCAATCACATCGGCCGAGTGACGATGGTCCGCACCTTTAATGACCATTTATTGGATGAAACGATCTCGGAGGAACGCATTCCCAATTGGCAGTCTGACCATGCTCAGGTGGTGGTGCATATTGAAATGCGCTAGTTAACGGAATAGCGCTATAAGAAAGGGACGAACTAGAAACTGCTCTAGTTGGTCCCTTTTTTATTGTTTTTTTGGGGCCTCCGCAGCAAAGCTGCGGCGCTACGCTTTGGGGCTCGCAGGTCTGCTCGGCCCTGCGCCAGCAAGCTGGCTTGGTCTGGCCCTTCGGGCCACCCCGCCGCATCGCTAGGCCAAATGGAAGTCCTGCGCTTCGGCCATAGCGGCTTTACCGCTTTTAATCCGCGGCAATTTCTAGCAACTCCCAAACGATAATGCTACGATCATCGGAGGCCGAGAGCAGGAGTTGATCATTGGCCCAAAGCAGGGCATTAACCGAGTTGATATGGCCACCACGGGGGGCATCGATCACCTTGAGCAGTCTAAAATCGGGTAGAGACCATATTTTGAGGGTTTTGTCTCGGCTGGCGCTGGCCAGATAGCGGCCATTGGGCGAAATAGCCAGGTCATTTACCGTAAATAGGTGAGCGGCATGGCTGGGAATTTCTTCTTTTTCCTTTTTGGTCCAGACTCTAAAAAAGGCATCTCGGCCAGCAGAGAGCAGATAATTGGGCGTTTGGGCCAGACAAAAAATAGAGGACTGATGGGCTTGGGGAATTTCCTTTTGGAGGCTAAAATCTTGGGCATCGAGAAAAAAGAGGTGGCCTTGGCTACCTGCGGCCACCAAAGTAGATTGATCTGTTGTGAGTAAGAGTGCCCTTAGGCTTTTATGGCTGAGTTTCCAGCTAGCTTCTGGCCGAAACTTAGGGATAGACCAGCGAGAGAGTTGTCCATCTGCCCCAGCGCTAAGAAAAGAAGAGTTGGACCAAGGGAGCAAGGCAAAGACGCCCTTATCATGTCCTCTTCTTTGTTGGAGCAACTGTTTATTGGGATAGTCGATAAGATGGATATCTCCATGTTGGTCGCCTAAAAGGATACGATCTTCTTGGAGCAGGGCCATAGAAAAGATGGGTGCATCTAGTTGGGCCAAAACTTGGCCATCGCCTAGGGGAGAGAGGGGCCATTGGACCAGATAGCCATCGCCAGCGGCGGAGAAAACGCTTTGTTTATCGGGGGCCAATAAAAGAGAATAAATGGCTCCTTTATGGCCGAGCAATTGCTTTTTGCGAATGAGTTCTATGGGCATAACTGAGTAGATGAATCATCAATAGATTAGCTGGAAAGAGTGGGCTAGGGGCGGGCTTGGCCCAGCGCTGCGCAGCCGTGGCCCGCAGGGCCAGACCCAAGCCGCCGCAGGCGGCTGCAGGGCCGAGCAGACCTGCGAGCGGCGCAGCATAGCGGCGGCCAGCAAAGCTGGCCGCGGGCCCCAAAAAATAAAAAGTCTAGTTACAATTTTCTACACATTGTCCAGACTTATCAATGTAAATCCATTTGTTTTCGCCTTGGCGCATCACCTTAGCCTTGCCGCCTCTGAAGGGGCCAGCAAACATAAATTGGTAAGGGATGACGACCTCTCCTTTGGGGTTGATATAGCCCCATTTTGCGTCCTCGATCGCCACATTGGCCAGGCCTTCATTGAAGGGGAGTTCGAGGGGGTTGGGTTGGAAAAAGTTGACATTGAAGAACTTAGGTGCGATAACGATCTCTCCCTTTGTATTGAGAAAGCCCCATTTGCCTTCATAGACAAAGCCGAGCAGGCCTTGGCCCACGGGCGTGATCACATCATAAATGGGTTCGATGAGGATATTGCCATTGACATCGAGAATGCCGTGACGTCCTTTTTGTTCATCATAGTACATAATAGTGCCTTCAGAAACGGCGCCCAGGGCCATATAGGCGCAGGGAATAGTGAGTTGCCCCTCCTTATTGATTAGGCCATATTTGCCATCTTTGGCCACCACGGCATAGCCCTCATTGTAGCCTAGAAACTCATCGTATAATTCAGGATCTTTGGCGCTATTGGCCCCACAATTTACCTTTTGCAGGCTGAGATCGCCGATAAAATCCTTGGTATTTCGGTTAATAATTTTGAGGCTATTGCCTTGGAAGGACCAAGTTTCATATTGGGTTTCTTTTTCATTGGTTCGGCGTTTAGATTGGCAAATAACCTCCACATCATAATTTCCATCCTTCATCTTTTTGCCTTGGATATCGAGTTGGAAACGATCATTGAATTGTTGGTTGATGCGGTAGCCCGAACCCGAAATTCGGTCTGCAGAAACGGCAATATTCAATCTTTCTTCCCAATTTTTTTCAATGCTGTGGTAGCAGCCCTCTTTTGCGCTCTGAGGCTGATTGCTGCTAGCTTCTGTGCTATTTTCTCCCGCTGTATTTTGAGGGTTAGAACAGGCTGTTATACAAAAAAAAGCAATTAAGTAGACGAAAAGGTGGCATCTAAGATTCATTTTCTATATGTTTGTAACAGTTACATAAGTGGGGGATACGTAAGCCCCGTTATTTTTTATCTAAAGAGGTATGCTAGCTATCTCTTTACACCTCAATATTATTTATAATGAAACAGCAATTATCGTTAATTTTTTTGGCATTTACCCTTGGAATCTTTGTTATTTCTTGTGGTGGTGGAAAACTTCAGCAGGATAGCTTGGCGCGTATTTCGGCCTCGGAGAAAGTCGTTTTTTCTCTAAACTGGCAGGGCTTGATGAGCAAGCTAGATGAGGACTTTCTGATGAAAGCGGGCAAAGGGAAGAGCAAAACAGAGGAGTTTATAAAAACGCTAAGAACGAAGCCAGAGCGCATTGGTTTTGCTAAGGGGCAGCCTGCTTATGGTTATATTTCTTTGCCTGAGGGGCTGCAGCTTTGGACCCTGATAATTCCCTTGGCCAAGGTGGAGAAATTGAAAGCCTATATTGAAGATAGCGATCGTTTTTCGCTAAAGAAAAAGGAGGGCTACCATTTATTGGAGAGCAGTGAGCCGCTAAATTATGCAGTAGGCTTTGACGAGGACCATCTTGTGCTTTCTTGGGGGGCTTTGTCTAAGTTGAATGCACATCTAAAGCAGTTTTTTGAGCAAAAGCCAGCCAACAGCATGGCCGATAATGAGAGTTTGAAAAAACTCTTCTCTAAAGGCGATGATGTTAAGCTTTGGTTGAGCAGTAAGGGCGTTTATGAGAGCTGGGAAGATAGTCCAAGCATGCAAGATGACCTCATGATTTTAGGGCTTTTGGGGGTGACTTCTGAGGAGTTTGCAGACAACAGTTTGGGCATCAGTCTAAACTTTGATCAAGGCCAACTAGCGGCTCAGCTAGGAGGCGACTACAGTGAAAAGCTAGAGCAGCTTTTTGGGCCAGTATTTAATGAGGGCATTGGCGAAGGTTTTCGGAAGTTTATTCCCGCCAAGGACTATGCTGGGGGCATTGCCCTTTCTACGGACAGTGAGCAACTGAGTAAGTATTTAGCCGCAAGAGATCTTCGTCCTCTTATTGATGAATTTTTAGCGGGAACCAGTATTAGCGGGGCCAACTTATTGGAGGCCATGACGGGGAATGTCGCCTGGCTTTCTTATGAGATTGAGGAAGCCTTTGTAGACAAGCTTCCGAGCTCTCTACTCATTATAGAGTTTAAGGATAAGGCGCATTTAGATAAGTTGGTGGACCAACTTGCTACGAACAACTTTTTGGTTGAGCGAGATCAGCACTTTATCAAGGCTCAGTATTCTTGGTTTCTGGATGTTATGCTAATTCAGCATGATAACTACCTGATCATTACCAACTATTTCTTTTTGGGTACCGCTATTAACGAGGGGCTGTCAAATAGCGAGCTCTTACCTAAAAAGCAGTATAAAAAATTGACTCAGGGAGCCTTGGCGCTAGACATTGTAAACGTCAAGCCCTATTTGGATATATTTAAAGCCAATAATAGTTCGGCCGTATCTAAGGCTATTGAGCGCATTAGCTTCTCGGCCCAAGGCCGCCAAATGGAGCTTTTGCTTTTGGCAAAAGATAAAAAAACAAATGCTTTAGAACAGTTGATGAATCAAGTCAACTAATTCCGAAGGTGGGCTGCATTTAGCAGCCCGCCTTTTTTGTTTGCTATAAAATGAGGGAAGATATCCGTCAACTTCCCTATCTTTGAGGGGCAAAAGGGGGATCCCCCATATCTTATCTTCAGAAGTTCGAGCAGAACTTTTAAACCTCAATACTAATCATTATGAAACAACCACTATCTTTATTTGTTTTGGCCTTTACCCTTGGCTTTTTTGTTATTTCTTGCGGAGGCGGTAAAGTGGACCAAGACAGCCTAAGCCGAATTCCGGCCTCAGAAAATGCTGTGTTTTCTGTAAACTGGAAACAGCTTTTAGACAAGGCTGGGCCAGATCAGCTTTTGGCTTCGATTGAAAAGTCTAAGGCTGAATCTGAGGAGGAAGATGCTCAAATTCTCAAAGAGTTGATTCAGGACCCCGCTTCTAAGGGCTTGGATATTAAGAAAAGTGCTTATGGCTACCTTTCTCTAGATGGAGAAGACCCTATGGGGACCCTGATGCTGCCTATTGCTAATGCAAAGAAATTTGAAGAATTTGTGGCGGCCAGCAAAACACTATCTACAGAAAAAAAAGAGGGCTATACCATCCTCAATTCAACAAAATCTAAAGGCGACAAAGATGTTGCTGTCGGTTTTGATGGGGCTTTTCTAGTGGTTTGTTGGGGGGAAGGCGATTTGTCTACTCGCCTAGCTAACTTTTTTGGAAGCAAGCCCGAAAAATCTATGGCCAATAATGCCGACCTCAAAAGTTTGTTGAGCAAAGGCAATGATATCAATCTTTGGGTGAATAGTACTGGCCTTTATGATATGGCCAAAAAAGACCCTAGTAATCAACAGGCTGTAATGGGCCTGGCTTTTGTCGGCCTAGATAGCAAAAAACTAGATGATAACAACATTGGCATGAGCATGAACTTTGAAAATGGTAAAATGGTCATGAACGCCAAGGGGAACTTCAATGAAAAGCTAGAAAAAGAGTTTGGGAAACTTTTTGCCAAAGGAGTGAGCAAGGATTTCCGTCAGTTTATTCCCAAAACAGATTACATTGGTGCAGTGGCTCTTTCTTTGGATACAGAGGAGCTATACAACTATTTAGAGGGCCGTGGATTGAGCGCTATGGCGGATATGCAAATGGCCAAAATGGGCCTAAATACTAAGGAGATTCTGGGCGGCTTGACTGGAAACATTGTAGTGGCTTCTTATGAAAATAAAGGCAGTAACTTCCGTGAGCTTCCTTCTCTAACCATTGTAGAGCTTAAGGATCAGGCTATTATTGATAAACTAATGCAACTGGCCAAAAAGAATGGTTTGCCTTTGACCAAAAAAGACAACCGCATCTACTCAGAGAATATGCCTGAGGCAGGCACGCTTTTGCTCAAAGATAATTTTGCCATTTTCTCTAACAGTACTGCCCTATTAGAGCAAGTAGAAAAAGGTTTGGCTAGTGGCGACCAAATCGAGTCTGCTAAATTTAAAAAGCTTAGTGAAGGCTGGATGGCTGTCGACTTCAGCGATTTTCAACAGTATGCAAACTTTATGAATGCTCAACGCAACCCATTTGGAAGTAGCCAAAATGATACAGAACTGCTAAAGAGTGCTAGTATTAGCGCTAAAGGTAGCGATATCGAGTACGTGATGCAGGCCAAAGATCAAAAAACCAATATTCTTAAACAGCTAATGGAAAAAGGGGCCAACCAATAAAGGCTTTCTTTTTCTGCTAGAGGCGGGCCTGCAATTGCAGGCCCGCCTTTTTGTTTGCCCAAAAAGAACTACAGATCTCCAACAACTTCTTTATCTTTGGCCCTCAAATCATAGCAAATTGAGTGTACTAAAAAAATTAGCGGGCCAAACAGTAATCTATGGCCTGAGTAGCATCCTGAGCCGCCTTTTGTCCTTTGTCATCCTTACCCCTTATCTAACCTACAAGTTTGAGCGGGTCGATTTTGCCATCCAAACAGACCTTTATGTTTGGGCGGCCTTTCTTTTGGTCCTGCTCACGCACCGCATGGAAACCGCCCTTTTTCGCTTTGGGGCCAAGGCTGAAAATAGAAATCAGGTGTTTCGAACAGCCGCCTTTTCGGTCCTTTTTCATACAAGCATTATCTTGGGCAGTTTAGCGCTTCTGGGACCAAGCTTGGCCCATTGGCTGGCTTATCCAGAATTTACGCATTATGTCTACCTCATGCTGGGTATTATTGGTTTTGATGCCCTGATGGCCCTGCCTTTTGCCCGTTTGCGCCTGGCGGGAAAAGCCATTCCCTTTGCGGCCCTGAAGATTTTAAATCTCTTGATTTATCTGGGCGCCTTGCTTTTCTTTCTGGAACTTGGCCCCAGCTTGGCCCAGTCGGGCAGCCTAGGCTCTGCCTATTGGTTTGACCCCAATTTGGGGATTGGCTATTTGTTTGTCGCCAATTTATTGGCCAATCTGATCTGTTTTCTCTTCCTTTTGCCCCAGTACCGCTTTTTGCTGCAAAAGCCCAAGGGACAGCCTTATTTTGATCCCCAACTTTGGCAAAAAATGATGCGCTACGCGCTGCCCTTAATCTTTGCGGGTTTTGCCAGCATGATTAACGAACTGGCTGACCGAAGTTTGCTTAAGGTCCTATTGCCAGGGACCATAGAGGAGCGCTTGGCCCAAATGGGGGTCTATTCTGCCGCCTATAAGCTGGCCGTTTTTATGAATCTCTTTACTCAAGCCTTTAATTATGCCGCCGAGCCTTTCTTTTTTAGACAGGCGGCAGCCAAACAAGATAAAGCCATCTATGCTCAGGTGGCCCGCTTGTTTACTTTGGTGGGCGCGCTGGCCTTTGTGGGCTTGGTCTGTTTTATGGACCTCATTCAGTACTTTTTGGGCCAAGATTTTAGAGAGGGGATTGGGGTGGTGCCCATCCTGCTTATGGCCAATCTCTTTTTGGGCCTCTATTACAATTTTGCCATCTGGTTCAAACTCTCTGATCGTACGCAATATGGGGCTTATATTGCCGTTTTGGGTGCGGGAATTACGCTTACACTCAACTTTTTACTCATTCCCATTTTGGGCTATTGGGCCTCGGCTTGGGCCACTTTGGCCTGCTATTTTGCCATGAGCATGACCGCCTATTTTTTGGGCCAAAAGCACTACCCAATTCCCTATCCCCTGCAAAGCATCTTTTTTTATATCTTTGCAGCCCTCGGCAGCGTTTGTCTATTTTGGGGACTTCAGGCCTATGTTTTGCCCATTGGCCCCATCCAATACATTTTTTCGGCCCTTTGCTGCCTTTTGTTCTTGGGCCTCGTCTTCTTAAAGGATCGGCGCTGGCTGTTGTCTATCTTCCGACCCAAATCTGCCTAACTTATGCAAGTAAAAATTATCAATCGCTCAAATTTTCCTTTGCCTAGCTACAAAACCTTGGGTAGCGCAGGCATGGACCTCCGAGCCAATATCGAAACGCCCATCCGCCTAGGCAGCCTAGAGCGGACTGTAGTGCCTACGGGCTTGTTTATAGAATTGCCCCAAGGCTATGAGGCCCAAGTGCGCCCCCGCTCTGGTTTGGCCCTCAAAAAAGGCCTTTCTGTTCCCAATGCTCCAGGCACCATTGATAGCGATTATCGCGGAGAAATTGGCGTTATCCTTGTCAATTTATCCAAGGAGGAAATTGAAATTGCCCCCGGCGAACGCATTGCCCAGTTGGTGGTGGCCGCCTACCAAAAAATTAGCTGGCAAGCCGTAGAAAGCCTTGAGCAAAGCGAAAGAGGTACAGGCGGTTTTGGTAGCACAGGCCGCCAATAAATACTTTTTAGTTCCCTGAAAAACTTACTATATTAGGCCGAAAATTTTTATGTTTTTTTTGGGGCCCGCGGGCTTCGCCCGCCGCTACGCTCCGCAGCTCGCAAGCCTGCTCGGCCCTTCGGCCTGCGGCCTCGGTCTGCCGCTTCGCGGCACTGCTGCGCATCGCTGGGCCAGCTCAACCATATAGCGCGCTTTTGGCCGTTCGGCTCCGGCCGCTGGCCCAATATAACGCCCTTTCATCATCTTCAATTGATCTATTCTAGGAAATAAATTAAGCAAAAATGAAACTCATTATACCCATGGCGGGAAGAGGAACCCGCCTGCGTCCCCACTCAATTACTGTCCCTAAACCTTTGGTTGCTGTAGCCGGAAAGCCTATTGTGGCCCGCTTGGTAGAAGATTTGGCCAAAGCTTGCCCAGAACCCATTGACGAAATTGCGTTCATTATTGGCGATTTTGGCGAGCAGGTAGAAGAGGATCTCAAAGCTCTCGCCCAAAGCCTTGGCGCTAAGGGAAGTATTTATCAGCAAACAGAAAAGTTGGGCACCGCTCACGCTATTCTCTGCGCCAAAGAAAGTTTGCAAGGTCCAGTTATTGTCGCTTTTGCCGATACGCTCTTCCAATCGAATTTTAAACTGAATATGGAAGAAGATGGCCTGATTTGGGTCAAAAAAGTAGCTGATCCCTCTGCTTATGGCGTAGTGAAATTGGACCAAGAAGGCTATGTAACCGACTTTGTCGAGAAGCCCAGCACTTTCGTTTCTGATTTGGCCATTGTAGGTATTTACTATTTCCAAAGTGCCGAAAACTTAGAGAAGGAACTCCAATATTTAGTAGATAACAACATTATGGACCGAGGCGAGTATCAATTGACCAATGCCTTGGAAAATATGAAAACTAAGGGCCTCAAGTTTTCTACTAGCCGCATTGATGAGTGGTTGGATTGTGGCAACAAAAAAGCTGTAGTTCATGCTAATCAGCGGGTATTAGAGATTAAGGAGGATGCGGCCCAAATTGCTAGCGATTTGCAGCAATCTAATAGCGTAGTGATTCCCCCTTGTTTTATTGGTGAGGGCGTTGTTTTGGAAAATGCGGTAGTTGGTCCACATGCTTCTATTGGCAAGGGCAGCCTTATCCGCAATTCTATTGTCCAAAATAGCTTGATTCAAGAAAACTCACAGGTGGAAGATGCTGTTTTGAGAGATACGATGCTAGGCGCATATGTAAAATATAAGGGCCAAGCACAAGCTTTGAGCTTGGGCGATTACTCAGAATATAGCTGCTAAGCCAGCTATTTGGTCCAAAGAAAAGGGCGCTTGTCTGTTCACAGACAAGCGCCCTTTTTGCGTTCAGGCGGTTAGTTTAGTTTTGCCCGCTGGCCGCAGGCCAGTTTTTTTGGCCTAGCGATGTGCAGCAGTGGCCGCAGGCCAGACCAAGGCCGTTAGGCCGCAGGGCCGAGCGAACAGCGAGCTGCGGAACGTAGCGCCTGCCGTAGGCAGGAGGCCCAAAAAAAAAGAAATTATAAGGCTGTTTAAAGTTTTGTGTTTCCCCTTTCTGCTGCCTAGGGACAAGCCCCTAGGCTAGCTTTTCAGACAGCCCTCTAAAGAGGGCCTTTGGATAAGGTCCTTCTCTGCTATAACGACTGAGCAAGGTCTTGTATATAAACCTTTTAAGCCCTTTAGGGCTGACTCCATTTAATTAGCCTGGGGGCTTGTCCCTAGGCGACTATTGGCAGCTAAAACCCCAAATTTTATTCAGGTACACAAAATCTTGAACAGTCTCAAAATTATAGCCCCTTACTCAGGCATAGTAATGCGCATTTCATTATTCTTATACTGCTGGCTCTTGAGCAGGGGCTTCACCAATTCCTTGATTTCCTTATGCAAAACTTCCATCAAGCGCAATTTCGCATAGGGCCGATAAAAAGCCAAACTAATTTCCCGAACAGGAACGGGCCGCTCAAAATAAGCCAAACGCTGCTGCCGCTCTTCAGAAAGTTGCTGGAGATAAAGCTCCGGAACCAAAGTGAGTCCCCCCATTTGGTCCACCAAAGGCAATAAACAATCAAAAGAGTTGGCCCCCAGTTTTAAGTTGGGCCAAGGACTAGCCTTTTGCCGCAACTGACAAAGATCCAACATCTGATCCCGCAAACAATTGCCCTCTTCCAATAGCCAAAGCGGCCGCTCCAACAAAATATCTGGAGTCGTATAGCGCTTAATCTGCTCCTCCGCACTGCCATAAACCAAAAGCAATTCATAATAGAGCACCCAATCCTCTATACTGCTATCCTTCAATGGCGTACTCAAAATGGCCAAATCTAATTCGCCCCGCTTGAGGGCCTCGGTCAAACTAGCCGTGGGCGCCTCGATAACCTCTAGCTCTACCTCTGGATACTTGAGCAAAAAAGGCTGCAGAAAAATAGGCAGCAAACTACTACTAATGGTCGGAATAATCCCCAAACGTAGCTGTCCCGCCACTTTTTGCTTAACATTTCGAGCCAAATCATAAAAATTATCCGTCTCCGATAAAATACGCCTAGCCGCCATAATCAACTCCTTGCCGCAGTCCGTTGTGACCAAAGGCTGCGTCTTGCGGTCAAATATCATGACCCCCAATTCCTTCTCTAATTTCCCAATCATGCTGCTCAAAGTGGCCTGACTCAAATCCAATTCCTCCGCCGCCTTGCTAAATTGCTTGTGCCGATCTACGGCAATGATGTATCGTAGCTGCTGTAATTTCATACTATTAGTTTTTGTTATACCGCCTATAGTTTTTATCATTTTTAGTTATAGTTATCTTGCCTTATCTTTGTATCAACAAGGACGGAAAGCCATAGGCCAAAAGATAGTTATTAGTTTTTATTATACAGCCTATAAATTTTATCATTTTTAGTTATAGTTATCTTGCCTTATCTTTGTATCAACAAGGACGGAAAGCTAAAGGATAATTCGTTAATTATTTATTATAGCTAATAGATTTTCTTCTTGTCCAGATTTAGTTCTTATTTTTTGTTCCTAGAACAAATTTAATTTATACAACTTATCAAATAAAAATACCAATTATGGAAAATCCCACTGAAGTAAACTTCAACCCTATGCCTCGCATCGGCGACCAAGCACCCGATTTTGTAGCACAAACTACTACCGGCCCCATGAAATTCTCTGAGTATGCAGAGGGCAAATGGATCGTTCTCTTTTCTCACCCCGCCGATTTTACACCCGTTTGTACCACTGAAATGAGTGGCTTCGCTATCCGCCAAGACGAGTTTAAAGCTCTAAATACCGAGCTCGTTGGCCTAAGCATCGATAGCCTTCACGCTCACCTCGCTTGGGTAAATAATGTACGCAACAACACTGGCGTTTACCTCAATTTCCCCATCATCGCCGATATCGACATGAAGGTCTCTAAGCTCTACGGTATGCTTCAGCCCAATGAAAGCGAAACCGCTGCCGTACGCGCCGTTTTCTTCATCGATCCTAGCAAAAAAATTCGCCTAGTTATGTATTACCCACTCAATGTGGGCCGCAATATGGACGAAATTCTCCGCGCACTAGAAGCCCTACAGGTTTCTGACGAACATAAGGTGGCTATGCCTCTAGACTGGCGCAAAGGCGATAAGGTGATCGTTCCTCCACCCAAAACTTTGGCCGAAATGGACGCTCGCATCGCCGATACTTCTTGCGAAAAAGTAGATTTCTACCTCGCTAAGAAGTCTCTCTAAGAGATTATTTTTTAGGGGCTGCCCCAGCCTTCGGCTGGGTCGCTCCCCTCTGGGCTCGCTCTTTGCTCGGCCCATCGCCAGCAAGCTGGCTTGGTCTGGCCCTTCGGGCCACCCGCCGGGCAGCTCAGCCTGCGGCCCTTCGGGCCTGCAAAACGCAGCAGACCAAATTTGTCACTCCAATTATTTTTTCCCAAACCAGAGGAGCCGATCCTCCCAATATTCCGAACTATGTTTTTTAAGCACATTTATGATAAAAGCTTAGCTCAAGCTAGCTATATGATCGCTTGTCAAAAAGCAGGCGTGGCCGCCGTAATCGATCCTAAACGGGATGTAGATACTTATCTAGATATTGCCAAGCAAGAGGGCTTTACGATTACGCATATCCTAGAAACACATATTCATGCAGACTTTTTGGCCGGTAGCCGAGAATTGGCCGAACTAACTGGAGCCAAAATGTATCTCTCCGCTGAAGGTGGCGAGGGCTGGGAATATGAGTTTCCGCATGAAGGCTTAAAAGATGGTGACGAATTTTGGTTGGGGAACCTCAAGTTTGAGGTTTGGCATACGCCTGGCCATACCCCAGAAAGTATCAGCTTCTTACTCAGCGATACGCCCGCAACGGAAGAACCCGTTATGCTCTTTACTGGAGATTTTGTCTTTGTTGGCGATATCGGACGACCCGATTTGTTGGAAAAAGCCGCAGGGATCAAAGGTACTCAAGATGAAGGGGCCAAGCAAATGCTGGCTTCTGTCCGCCGATTCAAAGAATTGCCCGATTTTATTCAGCTTTGGCCCGGCCATGGCGCCGGCTCTGCCTGTGGTAAGGCCCTTGGTGCCGTACCTAGCAGTACTGTAGGCTATGAGAAAATCCGCAACTGGGCCTGCCAATTAGCCGATGACGATAAAGCATTTACCGATTATCTGCTAGAGGACCAACCCGAGCCGCCAAAGTATTTTGCCAAAATGAAGTTGCTCAATAGAGTAGAACGCCCTCTATTAACCCAATTGGCCCCCGCTCAAGAACTCGATTGGCAGACCGTAGCCACCGCTATGCAAGCGGGCATCCCTCTAATTGATGCGCGCCCCAGAACGCAGGTCGAAAAAGAGGGCTTTATTCCCGGCACGCTAAATATTCAGCATAATAATGCCTTTTCTACTTGGGCCGGCTGGTTCCTGGATTATGATAAGGACTTTATGCTTTTGGCCGCCGAGGACCAAATCGATGAGCTCCGCCGAAAACTTATGCGCATCGGCCTAGATAATTTCAAAGGATTTTTGCCTGCTACTGCGGCCTATCCGGAAGCCTTGCATCAACCCGATATTATTGAGCTAGCAGAAGTAAAAGCGCTAAAAGGAAAGTATCGTATTTTTGATATTCGCTCAGCCAAAGAATACAAAGAGGGCCATATTGAAGGCGCAGAACATTTCTTTTTGGGCAAACTTTATGAACTAGCCAAAGATGTAGACCGCAATGAAGCCATTATTCTACACTGTCAGGGCGGAGATCGTGCGGCTATTGGCTACAGTATTTTGGTCCAAATGGGCTTTAAGAATATTAAAAACTTTAGTGGCGGAATTAAGGCCTGGACGGCTGCAAAAGAACCCTTGGTTTAGTGTATTAGTTATAGCAAGAGGACAATACATTAGTTGTCAAGCAGGGAGGAGCGAGAAATCGCTCCTCCTTTTTTGGTCCAGCTGGCCCAGCGCTGCGCAGCGGTGGCCGAAGGCCAGACCGAGCAAAATGAGCGTTAGCGAAGTTTTGTGAAGGGCCGAGCAGACCTGCGAGCCGCGCAGCATAGCGGCGGCCGACCTAGCCGAAGGCTAGCCGGCCGCGGGCCCCAAAAGCTAGTTATTTTCGGTAAACTCCTTCTGCATCAGCATCTCGTCGCCAGCGAAAGATCACCGACAAAATTAGAATTAAGCCAATGCCCCCAGCAAAAATGCTGGCCAAAAAAAGTAGGGCATTTCCCATGGTTTTTTCGGCTAAATAGAGCGGTTGATCGATACCAATTTGGACAAAAGCGGCCCAAAAAATGGGGTGGGCAGCTATGCTATTTTTATTGGCCGAAAGGTATTTTAATTTGGCCCTTTGCAAGGCACTGCTTTTATCGGCCCCGGCCGCAATTTGTCGGTAATAATCCTCCATAAGGATAGCCGTGCTCTCGTCATTTACCTGCCAAAGACTAACAAGAGCCGCAGGAGTGCCAGCATACATAAAGGCCCTAGCCAAAGAGGCCGTTGCATTTCCTTCTTGGAAGCGGCCTACGGCTGTTTCGCAGGCAGAAAGGACCACCAAATCGGCAGAAATGGGCAAATTCATAATTTCATTGGCCATCAGCAGATTGTCTTCCTCCTTTTGAGGCAGATTAGAAAAAGCGAGCCCAGATCGCAGCGGCTCTGCTTTATCCTGAATTCCGTGCATAGCCAAATGAATCACGGCATAACGTTTAATGTTAGCCTTAAAATTAGCTTCGCTGGCTAGGCTATCTAGTAAAAAACGGCCCTCAAACTGCCGAGCGAGTCGCCCAATTTCTAGGCGTGTTTTGGGCAAACTTTCTAGTTTTCGGCCTTGCCCTTCTGTGTAAGAGCCTGCAATAGCCAGCATTTGGCCGCCTTTTTTGGGGCGGTCTTTCTGTTGTTCTAAAAACAGGCTACTGCTATAGTGGTAAAAAATGGCTTTATCTTTTATCAAATAGGGCAGATCGCCAAAGCGCTTTTTGCCTGCTGGCCGATTGAGCAGCACCTCAAAAGGAAGTTGTAATAAGGGACCATCAGGAATAATCAGTAGTTTTTTGTTGCTAGGCAGCAAGCTGCTCAAGGGAGCCAAAAGCCGCTCGTACAAAGCCGAAGATTGCTGGACAAAAGGGCCAACTAGCTCTGGCTCGCCTAGTTCTAGTTGTTTGGGGGCGCTTAATTGTTGCCTAAATTGCGCTAGCTCTTCCTCCAATTGATCAGAAGCTAAGCCCAAGCGGAGAAACTGCGCGGTTTCTTGGTCCACATAAAAAACATAAACCATAAAATTGCCCCAGAAATACTCTAGGCAAGCTGTATTAGCGGGCAAATTGGCCTGCAAATCAGCTAAAGAATACTGCCGCAAACTATCCGATAGTTGGGCCAAGGCTTGCTGCTTAAACATAGCTCGGTCTCGAATCCGTTTATACTGCTGGATCCAGCTATATTTTTGCGCATGGCTCTGAGGAGACAAAAGTCCTCTTTCTAGATATAGAGCGGCTTCTTGAAGCAAACTCTCTTGCTTTTCTGCCGATAAAGAGGACCAATTTTCTTCTAAATGCTCAAAAAGGCGATCAATCTGCAGCAAAGAAAAGCTATCTACAGTAGCTAGGCTAGCTGTAGGAACCGGTTGTGCCCAAGACAACTTAAGGGCACAGCAACAGAAGAGGCTCAAGATTAGGATTCTAAACATTTTGGGCTAAATTTATAGAGTGGGGACTCCCAAGATACATAATGCCCAATTGTTCTAAAAACGAAGCCTTAACTTATTATTTATATCTTTCTGTTTTTTTGGGGCTGCCCCTCGCTTCGCTCGGGTCGGGCTGTGTCCTGGCTCGCAGGTCTGCTCGGCCCTGCAGTTTTTTCGCTGCGCTCAAAAACTTGGGTCTGCGGCTTCGCCGCCCCAGTTTCCATCCCTCAGCCGTTGCAGGCTTCGCCTGCCTAGGGGGCAGCAGACTAGCGGCCGTGCATTTTATTGAGCAAAATATTGTCTGCGGTCCAAGCTAACTGCCCTTCAAATTTGGACCTTCGTTTGGGGCAGTCTTTTTTGCTGCAAAGGGGGCAAGAGCTGGGGCGGCAGGCATCTAAATGTACAAAAAGCTCTACAGGCGAAGATAATTTTTCGCGCAAGAGTTGTTCTAATGCTTCTACTTCATCATGCCCTTCTCGGATATCAAAGTACCAAGGCACCGAGAGGTGACAGTCGATATGCAGGTCGCTCCCATACTTAATGATGCGCAGGTTGTGCACGTCAATCCAGTTTTCTTTTCGGTTATCTTGTAAATCTTGTACAATTTTATGGACCAGCTCATAATCTAGCTCATCCATAATACCCGCCAAAGATTTTCGGATAATATGATAGCCCGTATAGGCAATGAGCCCCCCAAATAGAATCGCCACTATATTATCGGCTAACCGAATCCAATATCCCTCTGCCGATTGATATTGCAAAATCATGATGAGGATAAGGCCAAAAATAAGCCCCAAAGTGGAATAAGCATCTGATTTTAGGTGCTGTCCGCTAGCAATCAGCGCAAGAGAATGTGTCTTTTTACCTTGTTTTTCGGCCAGATGGCCCAAAAAATAGTTAACCGCCCCAGCAAAGGCCGTAATATATAGCCCCAAGTCAATAGGGCGCAGCTCATAGTCTCCAGCAAAAAGACGGTAGCCAGCTTGACCAATAATCAATAGGCCAGCAAAAACAATAAGGCTGCCCTCGGCACCAGCAGAAATAAACTCTATTTTTCCATGCCCATAAGGATGATTTTCATCTTTGGGGCGGGCAGCCAGAATGAGGCTGTACAGCCCCAGCGCCCCCGCCACCACATTGATAATACTCTCCAAGGCATCGGTTAAGATACTACTCGAGTTAGTATAAAAGTAGGCGATAAACTTGGCGGCTAAAAGCAAAGCCCCCAAGAGGACCGCCCAAGCCTGTAGGCGAATATTCTGCTGGTCCAAAATACATTACTTTTTGTGGCGATTGCGCTTAGAGGTGGTTTTCTTCTTGGGCGTAGTTTTTTGAATATAGCTTTTGGCTTTTCCATTAAACTGCCGCTTGCGTTTGCTGCTTTTTTGTTTTTGCTTCTGCTTGTAATCCTTTTTTTCATGAAAAGCCCCCTGAAAGTTGGGATCTTCCTTTCTCTTTTGGTGGTCAATTTCCTTGGCAATCTCTTGCTTTTCGGCAAAAGGGGTTTCCGGAATCTCCAAATTGGCCGGTAAGTCATAAACGGGAATGGCCATTCGGATTTTCTTCTGGATTTTCTGAATGTGATATTGCTCGGCCGCTTGGGCAAAGCTAATGGCTGTTCCTGTGCGGAAAGCTCGGCCAGTGCGCCCAATGCGGTGGACATAGTCCTCATGTAGGCGGGGCACTTCAAAGTTAATGACATGGCTCACTTCGGGAATATCAATTCCTCGGGCCATGACATCGGTACTGACCAGAATGCGCAGCAAACCTTCTTTAAATTCCTTAAAGGCATTGATTCGGCTATTTTGGCCCTTATTGGAGTGAATAAGGCGCATTTCACCTTCTAGTCGAGCGTGCTGTAGGGCTTCAAAGACCTTGTTGGCGCTACGTTTAGAGCGGACAAAAATGATGACGCGATCAAAGCCCTCTTCTTTTTGGAAAAGGTGGACCAAAAGATTGAGTTTTGTTCCAAAATTGGGCGTATAATAGAGCCGTTGTTCTACGGTTTCTACGGGGGTGGCTTCTGGGGTAATTTCTACTTTATGGGGAAAATCCATAAAGTTCCAGCTGAGCTCTTCCACTTCTGGCGAGAAGGTGGCCGAAAAAAGCAAATTTTGCTTTTTTCTGGGCAAGAGGTCCAAAAGGGTATTGATTTGAGGGCGGAAGCCCATATCGAGCATGCGGTCGGCCTCATCTAGGATCAGAATTTCTACTTTTCTGAGGTCCAAATTCATTCTTTCGTAGAGTTCGAAGAGGCGGCGGGGGGTACAGACCACCATGTCTGTACCTGCTTCTAGTTGTTTGGCTTGTTTTTGCCAGCCCACGCCGCCATAAAGGCCCACCATTTTAATATCGGTGTATTTGGCTAGCTCTTGTTGCTGTTCCAAAACTTGCAAAACCAATTCTTTGGTAGGCACCATAATAATGGCCCGAATAAAATCAGGCTGATGATATTGCAGTTTTTGCAAAGAAGGCAGGAGGTAAGCCGCTGTTTTTCCGGTTCCCGTTTGGGCAATGCCAATGAGGTGTTGGCCTCCACGAATGAGCGGAATTGCTTTTTCTTGGATGCCGGTGGGTTGTTCAAAGCCTAGATCTTCTAGGGCCTTAATATATTGAGGAGAAAGGCCAAGTGGGCCAAAATTTTCTTTAGTAATAGACATAAATCTGTAGTTAGTGAGCTAGCCTTGGGCCTTTAGGCCCCTTTTTGCCCTTTAGGGCTATTTGTCGAGCCGGCCTAGCGATGCGGAAGGGGGCGGCGAAGCCGCAGACCCAACAAAATGAGCGAAGCGAATTTTGTGCAGGGCCGAGCAGGCTTGCGAGCCCTGTAGCGTAGCGCCGCAGCTTGCTGCGGAGGCCCCCTAAAAAAAGAATGCAAAGCTACAAGAAGTTAACGAAATACAGCAATCTCTACCCCTTTTTGATGTAGCTTTCTAAACATAGGCTCCTGTTTTAATACATAATCAAGACTATAGGAGATATAATTATGGCTGAGATAAATTATCTTTAGTTTGGGGAATTGAAGAATTTCTTGAGGAACTTCCTGAAGCGTTTGAATTTTTAAATCCTGATCGGGGAAGAGCGCTGCTGGCGGTTTCATTGGTGGTGTATAGCTAATGACCAATTCTTCTAAATTTTGGAAATGGACAATTGATTTAGGGACGGCCAGGTCAAAATTATTTCCTGAAATATCCAGCCTTTCCACTTGCGTCCAAGAAAGCATATGTTCGGGGATCTCGCTAAGTCCTAAGTCGAGCAGATGGAGGGTGTTTTTGGCTAGATCATCTGCAAAAAAGGCATCCATCCATTCAGGGTCATTGGATTGAACCACCTTTAGGGCCCCTAGACCTGTACGTTTATAGAATGCTTCCAAAAGGCTCTTGATTTCGAGTTCATTAGGTGCTGCATTGATATATCGATCAATGGTATGGGCAAACTGCAGTTCAGGGAACTGTTCGCTAAAGAGTTTCCAGCGTTTTTTGACCACCGTACTAAAGGAACGAGGGCTGATGCGCTCTATTTGCTTGAGGGTTAATTGTTTGATTTTCTTGTCTTTGTTGGTTTTGTAGAGCACAAATAAAGTAGTGCGGAGCTCAGTAGGGCAGCCGCCTTGTTCCAGCATATAGAGTCCTAGGCGAACCATTTCTGGATCTTCGCTGAGCAGCAACTCCTTCAAGTTGTCTAGCTCTTGGCTAGGCGCTTCTTTGAGGTAGGCCTCTCCTTTTGGTTCGAGGAGCTGCAGCAGGCTTTTTTCGCTTAGGATTTTAATTTGGGGGTATTTGGTGAGCGGATCGCCCTTAATTTTGGGCAGGTCGCCAAGGACTAAAAGTTGGGTTGTGGCGGTAATTTTATTTTTGGGAATCAACTCTAGCTCCTTAAGTTGTTCTTTGAGCTCTCGTTTATTGCTTTTAAACTTTCCTTTGAGCACAATTTCGGCTCCTGCTTTTAGCTCGGGCAAGTTTTCTTGAATGCGTTTTTCGAGCTCGGTAAAAATTTTATCTCTAAAGTTGCTCAAGGGCAAATCAAGCAGTTCAATGAGTTCATTGCTAGACAACTTAGGCAGTTCTTTTTCTGGCTGCTTCAAATAACTGATGCAATCTTGCAGAAAATCAACTTTATAATGATTCTTTTTGGCGGCATTAAAGAGGGGAACAAAATCTTGGAAAAAGGGAGAGGCCTTATCCGATTTATAGCCTCTTTTAAAGTTCTCTAGGGCTGGAAACTGCAGTAGCAGTTCGGCTTGATCCATCAGCGCCATATCGTGCAAAGATAGCTTGCGCAAATTGGGCAATTGGAGCAAAGGGCTATTTTTGTCTACTTTTAGCTTGGCCGAAGGGGCCGAAAATTCTTCTAGGGAAGTTAATTTAGAAAAGTTTTTGCCTAAACGTCTCAAGCTATAAAAATAAAGAATATGTAGCTCTTTCAGTTGAGAAAGCTTGGAAATACTATCTGGAAGTTGCGGGGTATCTTTCCAACGACAGGCTTGTAGATCCAATCTTTCGAGTTTAGAAAGTTGGCCAAAAAAGCTAAAATCTGTTTTTCTGTCAAACTGTTGCCCAGACAAACGGAGCTCGACCAAATTGGGGAAAAGATAGGGCAGTTGCGGCAGGAGCTTAGGCGAATGGGTTTCTAAATAAAGCCGCTTGATTGTAGGCATGGGCTGCGGATCTCGGCCCTCCCATTCAAAATCTTTGGGGAGTTCACTGAGCCTGAGCTCATGGATTTGAAGAGCAAAAAAAGATTTTGGAAAACGGTTGAGGTTGAGTAGGGGAGGAACATCAAAAAATAGCGATTTTTCTTGCTGCACTTGGGCAATTTCGTCGGCAATCATCTTGCGCTCCAGCTTCTCTTCCTCTATATAATGCTTCATTTTCTATATTTTGACGCAAAAATACAGTTTTTGAGGAAGAGAAGGGCCTTAAAGTGCTTTAATTAACCCAAGAAAAAACAACACGTCTATTTTCTTGGGCAGATTTACCCTTAACAGCTTGGCTTTCTCCAAAACCTTTGTAGCTAAGTCGATCTTTAGTAATACCTTCTTGAATTAGATAATCATAAACTGCTTTGGCTCTCTCCTGAGAAAGACGCAAATTACTCGCTTCGCTCCCTTCTGTATCGGTATGGCCAGCAATATTTAACTTTAGCTCGGGCCATTTTTGTAATAAGAGAATCAATTTCTGTAGCTCTTTTTTGCTATGAGGCCGTAAACTTGCCTTTTTATAGTCAAAAGCAATTGGAGAGAGGATGATTTCTGGACGGCTACTATCTGATAGGGAGCGAAGAGAAACATCATCAATGAGGTAATAAGCCATCGCTTTTTCTCCAGGAAATGGCGGAAGCCGTTCTAATTTATTCTGGGAAGCAAAATAACCAATGATCAAAGTTTGAGCGGAATGATCAGCTATAAATTCTTGACTGTAAAGTTGCCAGTTTTCCGCTTGCATGACTTCTTCAAATACAAATTGAGGACTAATTCCTTCAAGTTTTCCATGCTGTTGTTGAACAAAAAGGCTGTCACTGAAAGCAAGCCCCAATCCATGACTATAATATGCAGCCGACTTTTTTTTGCATACCCAAAAACTAAAACGATAACGTTCTCCCTTTTTTAAAGCTTGTTGAAGCTGGATTTGTACATATTCCCGCTCCTCAGAATTTTCATCATAGATCTTTAAGCCGAGCATATTATTTCCACTCTGGGGCAAGTCAATATAACTTAATTCACTCAGGGCAAACTTTAGCTTTTTAAGCTTTTTTTTAGATCGCAACCAAAGGTCTGGGCTAGCTAAATTAGGCGACTGCCAAGCCGCTAAATCGGTTCGGAAGTTTTGCGGACCGCCATAACCCAAAGGTTCTGCTTGACGGTAATTTTCAAAGCTCGGGTTGGGGATAAGCTCCAGGCCTTGAGCCTGCAGAAAACAAGGTATTAAATAGAGGAGGGGGATAAACTTTTTCATGGGGAAGAGGGGATTAAATCGCCAATTCTTGCAAATTGACCAATTTTAAGTTTCTAAAAGCGTAGGCTTTATTTAAAGCATCTTTCATACTACTTTGGCCATCAATTTCTTTAAGTCGAATGTCTAGCTCCAATAAGGTTTGGGCCATAATTGGGCTGATGCCCGAAACCAAGGCCTTGCAGCCCATCAGTTGCACAGCTTTGAGCAATTGCAACAAGCCCTTGGCCTCTTCCAATTGTAAATGATGCAAGCCTTTGATATCTAAAATAAACACCTTAGCCGATACTTCTGAAACTTTATGCAGGGCTTGTCGACTCACTTCCTTGAGCCGCTTTTTGTGCAAAATACCCACCAAAGGCAAAAATAAAATATCGTCCCAAATTTGAGAAAGTGGTGCCGCCAGACGCAGATTTTCCTCTTCCAAAACTGCTTCCTTTCGCTGGTTGTAGCTATCTACAATGATGGCGATTTCCTGCTCGATACGCATATGAAAAGCCTCTAAAAGATCAAAATCTTCTAGCTTCAGTGTTCTAAAAACTTCTCGAAAGAGATGGCCAAATAAAACCATGCCCTCAAAATAAAATTTGAGGGGCAAACCAATGCGCGCATGCACCAAACCAATATTTTTTCGCCTTTCCTGATAGGCTTCATCAAAGTCTAAGGTCCAGAAGTCGGTCCAATAACTTTCATGTAAGGCTTTGAGATGTTTGATTTGCTGCTCGGAGCTAAAAAAATGCTTAAACTCTGACTGGCTCAGCATCCGATCATAAAATTCATCTATAATCTGGGGAAGTTGGCCAAGCATCAAATCGGCATAGCTATGTAAAATCATATCGTCAGCTAAAATTTGTTCTTGACTTAAAACTTTAAGGGGCTGCATCTTATAGGTTCTTGTTCTGCTCCAAATGTACGGAAAATATATAGATGTCTTTATATTATAAAAAAAACTTTTTAAGAAAAGGATAATCCTCTTTTGTCACAAAAAATAGTTATTATTTTTTGGGGCTGCCCCTGCGGCCCTTTGGGCCTTGGGTCGGGCTGTGTCGTGGCTCGCAGGTCTGCTCGGCCCTGCAGTTTTTTCGCTGCGCTCAAAAACTTGGGTCTGCGGCTGCGCCGCACCACTTTCCATCCCTCATCCGCTCATCGGTTTTCTTTGCGCTAGCATTTTGCTTCGGCAAGAAAAACAGCGGCTTTATTGCTTAGCTTAACTTTTTTGTTTATTATTGAGTTGTAGCCAGCTCACTGGCTTTTTTATCCTCATACAACCTTAAAACATAGTAATATGCCCGGGCTATTTCAATTGAAAGAAAAAATCTGGAGTTTTGGAGGCAATTATGTCATTCGAGACCAAAATGAAGAACCTGTTTATGCGGTCAAGGGAAAAGTTTTCTCTTGGGGCAAAGACCTTTCTTTTCAGGACTACAATACTGGCCAAGAGCTGTTTCGCATCAAGCAAATTTTGATGAGCTTTATGCCGCGCTTTGAAATTTTGAAAGATGGGGCTTCGGTGGCGGAAATCCGCAAGGAGTTTCAGTGGTTTGGCCAAAAGTTTACCCTAGATGTGCCTGGCCCAAATGATTATACGATTGATGGCTCTTTTTGGCAAAGAGAATTTGAATTTCGCCGAGCTTCGGGCCTTTCTGCTAGAGTGTCTAAAGAGTTTTGGAATTGGACCGATACTTATGGCATTGAAATTTATGAGGGTGATGAGGCTTTTATCTTGGCCACCGCTATTGTTATTGATTTGGTGCTGTTTGAAAAGAAATCAAACTAAGTAGTCATGTCAAAGCGCTTTCAGCTCAAGGAAAAAGCTTGGAGTCTAGATAGTAGTTATCTAATCCGAGATGAGCTAGACCAAATTATTTATTTGGTAGACGGGAAGTTTTTTTCTTGGGGTAAAGACCTATCTTTTCGAGATTATAAAACAGGACAAGAGTTATTTCAAATTAAAAGACGGCTTTTTTGCCTGTTGCCTCAGTTTGAAATAAAACATAAGGGAGAAGTCATTGCTGAATTACGTAAGCAGTTTTACCTTTGGGGACATCGCTTTAGTTTAAGGTTTTCAGGAGGGTCAAATTACCAAGTTGAGGCTGGCTTTTGGTCCAGAAACTTTGTTGTTAGTGCAAATGAAAAACAATTAGCAAAATTGTCTAAAAAGTTTTGGGCATGGACGGATACTTATAGCGTCGAAATCTATGAAGGAGACGAACAACTAATTTTGGCTGCTGCGGTCATTCTTGATTGTGTTTTATTTAATCATGGTTCAGATTAGACAAAAAAAGAGCGGCTTTGGCCCAGCGCTGCGCAGCGGTGGCCCGAAGGGCCAGACCCAGTTTTTTTGAGCGTAGCGAAAAAAAACGCAGGGCCGAGCGAATAGCGAGCCGCGTAGCATAGCGGCGGCCGACCTAGCCGAAGGCTAGCCGGCCGCGGGCCCCAAAACATAAAAAATCTCAAAAAAAGAGATCAAAAAAAAGCCAGTAGAAAAAATCTACTGGCTTTTGTCGTTTTATTTGCTGGCTTTGAGCACCGCCAACAAAACTTCGGGGGCCAAACGCACTTTATAATTAGGATTGATGTAAGAAAACTGAACTTCTCCTTTTTTATTGAGGACAAAAACAGCAGGCGCAGGCAATTGATAGTGTGTTTCTCCAGAGCTTTTTTCTAAATCGATGCCAAAAGCTTTATAGCGCTTTCTGGTTTTATCGTCTACCTTAAAGGCTAAGCCCAGTTGTTGGGCATACTCCATTTTACTGTCAGAAAAAAGCTGATACTTGAGCTCTTCTTTATCAATGCTTTTCTTGAGATTTTCTGGAAGATCAGGAGAGACGGCGACAACTTGGAAGCCCAGCTCTTTTATTTGGTCTTCAATTTCTTGCAATCCACTAAGTTGTTTATTGCAGTAGGGGCACCAACTTCCGCGGTAAAAGACCAAAACAGTCTTTTCTTTTTTGATCAATTTCTGAACATCTACAGATTCTCCATCTGTATTTTGCAGGCTTCCTTCAGGAATAGTTTCGCCAATAAGGATCGGACAAATTTCATTGGCTGCGGTGGGAACATTTTCGTTTTGGGCAAAAGAAAGACTGGCCCAAAAAAGGAACAAAAAAACAAATAACTTTTTCATAGGAGAGGGTTGTTGTTGATGAAGTTAATACCAGTCCCAATTTCCTTTGCGGTAATAACTGCTAAGTACAGGATCATGAATTCGGTTGATTTCAATTTCTGTTGTATCTATGGGAATTACTGGTTTACCGAATGAAGTAATATGCAAAAGTGCATCTTTGTTTAGCCATTTTGTAGGGATCTGCTCAAGATTAACATTTCTTAAAGCTTTGAGAAAACCTTCTTGGGGCAAATCTTTGGCGCCGAGTGTCCAGCCCCATTGCCCTAGTGTAAGTACTTGATTATGAATTTGTAAACTGCTAAATCCCGCTTCTTTTACTGTTTTGTCAATGCAAGCAAAAGCCTTGCTGGCATAATAAGGGCTGCCCGATTGAATAGAAATGAGTCCGCCTGGCCTTAACTGTTTATAACACATTTTATAAAATTCATAAGAGTATAAACGGCCCAACTCAATACTTTTGGGGTCTGGAAAATCGCAATAAATCAAATCGTAAAAATCTAAGGTCTTTTCCATATACTGAAACGCATCGCCATTGAGAATTTCTACTCGAGGATCTAGCAAGGCGCTGTCATTCATAGTTAAAAAAATGGGGTTGGTTTTGGCCAGCTCGGTCACTTTGGGGTCTAAATCAACCAACATAATTTTTTCAATGCTGGGATATTTGAGTAATTCTCGAACCACGCAGCCATCGCCACCGCCTAAAACTAAAGCCGTTTTGGGATCGGGATGCAAACTGGCGATAGGATGGACCATAGGTTCATGATACATCCATTCATCTAAGGTAGAAAGTTGCTGGTTGCCATTGATATAAAACCAATGATTGCCCTTCCATTCGGTAATAACCAGTTTTTGATACTTAGATTGATGCTGGAAAATGACTTTATCTTTATAACGTTTCTGTTCGCCAAAAAGAATAATAGGTTCTGCCGCAAAAAAACCAGCCAAAAGCACTAAACCTACGGCAAAAGCCCCAATTTTAAAGGCCAATTTATGCGCTTTGGGAAAAAGTTGGCCCAAAAAGACCAATAATAAAAGCGCTACGCCAAAATTGACAGCCCCCAAAACAAAAGGCGTATAGGTAAGGCCCAAATAGGGAAGGCCCACAAAAGCAAAAAATAATCCGCCAATCAAACTGCCGTAGTAATCGTTTTCCATTACCGCAGAAACATTTACCCGCAACTCCTGATAAGCATCATTGAGCCGAACCACCAAAGGAATTTCCATCCCAATCAATAAACCAATCAGAATACAAAAGCTATAAATAAAAACGCCAGTGTATTCCATATAAGCCGTGGCCGTATAGGTAAATAAAGCCGAAAAGGCCACCAAAAGGGAAAGCGTAAACTCAATAATGACAAAACTGCTCAGCAAATTCTTTTCAAAATACTTGGAAATCCTACTGCCCAAGCCCATAGAAAAAAGCATAACAGACAAGACAATCGTAAACTGAAAAACAGAATTGCCCAAAAAATAAGTGGCCAAGGTGGCCAAAATGTATTCGGCCACAATACCCGAAAGACCAGTGGCAAAAAGAGATAATTTGAGAATGTTGGATTTTAACATGACAGCTTGAATAGGTCCATAAAAAAACTAGCCGCCCAAAATAGACAGCTAGTTGCAATTTTGCTAATTTTTAAAGGAGTTCGACCCGCTAATCTTTTTCTGACTTAAATCGAATCGGTACAACCATGCGCATCGAAACTTTTTTTCCGAATTCTTCTGCCGCTTCCCATTTTGCCGTTATGGCTACAACTTTTACGGCATTTAATGCAACTCCCTCTAAACCCAATCCTTCTTCGCCCATAAACCGAAGAAGTTCAATGTTTTCCATTTTTCCCTCAGCTGTTACCACAAATCGAATATAAGCTACCGAATTGATGTTTTTTCCCTTGGCCGCCTTAGGAAAAACAGTAGCAGCCGATAAATCTTTCATCAACGCTAGCTGCCCACAGGTTTTTCGCTCTTCTGGACTTTCATCTTCTGAACATTCTTCTGTAAGATAATAACAATATTTCGGCACATAATCTATAGTCGGAGCCGGTGCGGGTGGTGGCGGCGGTGGTGGCGGCGGCATGTCTTCTACAACTGGCGCTGGAGGAACTGGCGGCGGTGGCGGAATTAAAGTATCAACCTCCACAATATATTGCGGAGCTCCCGCAGCTTGCGTAGCCTGAATTCCCCCTACAAAAAAGAGGAGCAAAAATAAATAGCGATAATACATGAGCATATTTTTCAGAGGTGAAATAAAATCTTTGCCTAAAAGATGTTTGTATGAGTTTTTTGTTGGAAAATGGAGCAAAAAATTAGTCCTGCTCCTCCAATTTAAATTTAATAGGGACAACCATTTTCATCGGGATATATTCCCCCTTATGTTTTGTCGCTTTCCATTTTGCCGTTTTAGCTACGGTTTTTACTGCATTTAATGCAGCTTCTTCAAAGCCCATATTTTCTTCTCCTACTAATTTGGCCAACTCAATATTTTCCATTTTTCCCTCCACAGTTACCGTATAGCGAATGTAAACTGTTGCCTCCAAAGATTTTTCTTTGGCCGTTTTAGGGTAAATAGTGGCCGCTGTTAAAACTTTATGTAAGGCAAGGTCAGCACATCTATTTTTTGACCAAAAATCATCATCGGGACAATCATCAGAAAGATAATAGGGGTCCATGTAGTTTATTTCAAACCCACTATATTGATCTGCTGCAGCTGTTCTTGGCGGTGGCGGAGGTGGTGGCGGAGGAAAAGGAAGTGCTGTTTTCTCTTTTGTTTGCGGAACTAAAGTATCAGCCACTGCAATTGCCGCTAGCATACTATTAACTCCCCCCAGAAAAAAGAGGAACAAAAATAAATAGCGATAATACATGAGCTTGTTTTTCGGCGGTGAAATAAAAGCTTTATCTAAAAGATGTTTATATCAGCTCTTTTGGTGGAAAAACTACCCCAAAAAAAAGCGCGCAAAAAACTTTTGTTTTCTGCGCGCCTCTCTTTATTTCTCTAAAGTTTTACTCAAACTTTTTTCCAGAGCGATCAATAACGGCCGCACTAGCTTGCTGATTGGCAAAAAGAAGCAAATCTTGAATATTTACTCTTTCTGGGCGACTAGCCACAAAGAAAATAGTTTCCGCTACATCTTCGGCTCGCAAGGGCGTGAAATCATCATAAATTTTTGCTTTTTCTTCATCGCCATCAAAACGAACCAAAGCAAATTCAGTTTCTACATGCCCCGGATGAATAGCGGCTACCCGAACGCCATAGCGATGCAAATCTAAACGCATTCCTTTGGTGAGCATATCTAAAGCGGCTTTTGTGGCGCAATAAACATTTCCGTCAGAATAAGCTTCTTTGCCTGCAATCGATCCGATGTTGATAATAAATCCTTTTTTATTTTGGACCATAATCGGACTGATCGCCCGGCTCAAGTAAAGTAATCCTTTCAGATTGGTATCAATCATTGTTTCCCAATCCTCAATTTTTCCCTCATGAATGGGGCCTCTACCTTTTGCCAAGCCCGCATTATTGATCAAAATATCAATGTTGCTCCAAGATTCGGGCAATTTGGCCAAGGCGGCATCAATTTCTTCTTTATTTCGAACATCAAAAGAAAGCGTTTGCACTTCTAACTGCTCAAAATTTTCACGTAATTGCTCCGAAAGTTCTTCTAAACAGGCTGCTCGGCGACCAGTTAATACCAAACGGTAACCTGCGCGAGCAAATTGCCAAGCCGTAGCCCGACCAATACCAGAGGTTGCGCCCGTAATAAAAACAACTTCTTCTGCATGAGGTGAGCGCAAAATTTCTTCTTCCGATTCAGGCAGTTGTAATTCTTCGGCCAATGGTTTTTGTTCTTCTGGGCGAATCACTTTATACAACTGATCCAATTCTTCTGCCTGCAATTCGGGATTTAGCAAACAAGCTTGCAAATAATTTGCTCTGGCCGCTTCAATTTGTCCCTGTTTTGCCTGGCAATCGGCCAAAGCCAAATAAGCCAACTCATATTGCGGATCAATTTCTAAGGCCCGATGCAATAATTCATTCACTCTAAACAATGAGGCAAATCTTTTGCGCAAATGCAAAGCATACTCATAATAAAGCGCTGCCGATTCTTCATTGACAAAAATTGCTTTTTTATAATATTCTTGCGCCAATTGCTGCTCTTCTTCCTCAAAATGACGATCTAACAAACGCGCCAACCAAATCAAAGCGCGACCATTACTGGGATCCAACACTAAAATTCGTTCATAAGCCAAACGGGCTACTTCATAATCCGCTTCTTCCGTTTCGGTTTCTGCAATGACAAAAAGCGCATCCAAAGAGCGAACTTCTGTCAAATATTCTTGGGCCGCTTCCAAATTTTCGTCTTCTAAAACTACTTTTTCGGTCGCCACTTCTTTTTCTTCCTCTTTTTCTAGAACGGTCGGAATTTCTTCCACTTTTTCCTCTTCTACAGCTTCCATGGGTTCTTTTTCCTCCGCTGTTTTTTCTTCCTCTTCGATTTCCTCAACAGAATTTTCTGCCTGCTCTTCTTCCGCTTCTTTTTCTTCTAGGGGCGTTTCTTCAGGGCTTTCCGCTTCCAAAATTTCTTCTTCGGCCCGAGATTCTACTTCTATTTCTGGAGCTTCTTCAATTTCTGCTTGCTCTTCTTCTGTTTCTTTTTCTTCGCTTTTTTGCAAAGCTGTAATATCGATTGCTTGCAAAAGGCGACTAAACTCGCTGGCTTCAAAGTCGGCCCAAGGACTAGGCGAAAGCGCATTGATTTTTCGCAAAAAGCTGCCAATATTTGTCGATAAACGTTTGGCAAAAAGTTTTTTCGCTTCAATTTCTTCTAATTCATCGGCTGCTGCTTCTCGGTTGGCTTTGCGCAGGCGAATCCATTCCTCATGCCAAAAATCTCGGTAGCGCATGAGTTCATGAATGGTTTTTGTCTGCGTGGGCGTTTCGATAATTTGGCCGTTAACATCTTTTTGCCGACCATTTAAAATAATGGGCAAAATTCGCTCGGTTTCTAGCATCAGCGAGCTCAGCGCTTGCATGGCCAGATGATCTTTTAAAAAGTTATCGCTAAGTAGCAGCAAAACTTTTTCTTCACTATTTTCTAGCTGCTGGGGGCTGGGGTTGGCCACTAACTGGACTTGGCTGCCAGCAAAAAAATGCTGCAAGCGTTGAAATTCTTCGCTGTTGGCCGCTACATATAATACAGGGAGTTGATATTGAGGCATAGTTTGACGTTATTTTTTTCCTTGGCCTAAAGTAAGGGCTTTTGAAAAGAAATGAAAGTTTAAAACTACAGAACTTTTCATTTTAGATAAAAATTAGAGCTATTTTTTGGGGCCTCCGCCTCCCTTCGGTCGTCGGCGCTACGCTTTGGGGCTCGCTGTTCGCTCGGCCCTGCGTTTTTTTCGCTGCGCTCAAAAAACTGGGTCTGGCCTGCGGCCACCCCGCCGCATCGCTAGGCCAGTCGCTTCGCTCCTTCTAGACGCAGAAATTTAGTTCTGCTAGTTATGGGCCGATGGTTTTAACCATCGGCTCATTTTTTTGGATGTAGAATGGATTTCTTTTTTGCTGTGGGTTTTAACCCACTGGTCAAGAAAACCATCAAGAAAAATCCCCCTTTCAAATAGCGGCTTTCAATTAGCGATGGGGATAAAAATTACATTGATTTTTCGGCCACTTTTTTTCTAAAAAATTATTAGTCAGTCTATTGACATTATTATTTTTTAGTCGTAACTTTAAAAACAACAAAAAAATGGCGCCCCATGATGACTCTCGAACAAAAAATGCAGGATTATAAACTGACTAAGAAAATGCTCAAGGCTTTTTACGGCATTTCTTATCCCACTTTGCGCAAACGCCTGCGCGCTGCGGGTTTGGACCATTTTATTGGCCGCAGAAAATTTTTCTTTGCCGAATTTCTCCTCATTTTTAAGGCATTGGGCCAACCTACAAGCATTTTAGAAGAAGTTGCAGAACTGGCCCTTATTTATGAGCAACTCATTAGCTTGGGCTTATTGCAGGGGCAATCTCAGAAAGATTTGCCGCAAAAAGGACAAAAAAAGGAGGAAATTCTTTTTTCCTCGTCAAAATTACGGCTTTTGCAAAAGCCCTTGGCTTTGCTCAATCGCTTTATTGCGCTCTATTATCAAGTTTTACTAAATGGTTTGGACCTTTTATATGGCCCAACAAAAAAATATGCTGTTCAACAAGCAGCTTAGCTTCGTCTATCAAGAATAGCAGTTATTTTAGCCCTCAATTTTTACAATCTAATTTTTTATAGCCATAGCCTAAAGCTCATGGTTGTAAGTCTATGCAAACTGGCGGGCTGAAGCCCTTGTTTGCTGGGAAATGGAAAAGGATTTTAGTTGACTTTTCCTGAGCCGATGGTTTCAACCCACTGGTCTAGAAAACCATCAAGAAAAAATCCCCCTTTCAATTAGCAGCTTTCAATTAGGTTCAAGCCTAAAAACAACAAAATTTTTCTTCGGCGGAAAAACTGCGGTGGTCTGTAGGTTGAAACCTACAGCCAGGCAACAAAAAGGCATTTCATTTTAAATGGAGGTTTAAAAACCTCCATAAAAAAACAGGGATTAAAATTTCTCTTGGGGAAAATCAATGGACCAAAAATCATCATGTTCAAAGCGGCAGAGGATTTTAATCCTCTCCGCACTATAGATGTAGAATAGGATTGTTGTATGGCTGTGGGTTTCAACCCACAGGTTCAAAAAAACAACCGCCCCGAAAAAGGAAACGGTTTTAGTTTAATTTTTTAGGAGCCGATAGTTTTAACCATCGGCTCATTTTTTTGGATGTAGAATGGCCTCCCTTCTTGCTGTGGGTTTTAACCCACTGGACCAAAAAAAACTTCAAAAAAAACACCGCCCCAACCACAACCGCAAAAATAATCCCCTCGAATGAGGGGATGACAATTTTTTGCTTAGCCTAGGGCCTTGGCCCTGGGGTTCCTATGAAATTTATGGGCGCTAATAATAGACATTATTTTTAGTCTTTAATTTTTAGTGTGGAACTTGTTTTATGGTCATGGGCTAAAGCCCATGCTTGTAAGTCTATGCAAAGAGCGGGCTGAAGCCCTTGTTTGCTGGGAAATGGAAAAGGATTTTAGTTGACTTTTCCTGAGCCGATGGTTTCAACCCACTGGTCTAGAAAACCATCAAGAAAAAATCCCCCTTTCAATTAGCAGCTTTCAATTAGGTTCAAGCCTAAAAACAACAAAATTTTTCTTCGGCGGAAAAACTGCGGTGGTGGGGCTGTTGAGGAAGTCAAAAGTCATTTTTAGGACTAAAAAAATAAAAAATGTTAATAAGTGTCCATTTTTTACAAAAAGGCAATACTTGCCCCTTAATTACCCTCTTTTTGCGGCAATACTTTTGTTATTTCTGTTAAAAAGAGTCGTTTTTGATGTTTTTGGACAGACTTCGTCCATAGTTCGAGCTTTATGCTTTGCTAGTTTGGCAATATTCATACTCATAGCAAGCAAGCCGACCTCTATATTCACCTTCTTTAATCCTCGAAGCATCAGTCGCCGAAAGCCTTTGTTTTGTTTTAGCTCTCCAAAACAGCCTTCAACATCTACTGATCTTCGTTTTCGTTTTCTAATCCCCTCTTCACTTAAAAGTAATTTTCTTGCTTTGGCTCTTAATCGCTCTAGATTAGGCGTTCTATGGATTCTTCGATTTGTAGAGGTTTTTTTATTTGAGTTCTGTTTTAAGCAGGGCTCCATCAGCGCACAGCCCTTACAGTCTGCTGCTTCATATATATTTGTTTCTTTAATGTAGCCTGACCGAAGTGTCTTTTTAGTCTCTCCTATTCGGTTTATTTTTTTCCCAACAGGACAAATATAAAAGTCACCTTTTTCATCATAGTGAAGGTTTCTAGCATTCGCAAACTCTTTTGTTTTAAAATTTCTTCGATGCTCTCTGTAAAAAGAGCCATACTTTACAAAACCCTCTATTCCTTTTTCTTCTAAAAAAAGATAATTTTCTTCGCTTCCATAGCCAGCATCTGCGGTAACTTGCTTGGGATAAAAATTATAACGCTCTTTAAATCCCTCTAAATGACGGATATAGGTGGCCATATCAGAAGATGTTCGCTCTACTGAATAATGAGTAATTACTCTATTGGATGTCGAAAATTGAATATTGTAATTTGCTTTAAGCTGGCCATTTTTTAAATGATCATCCTTAGTTCGCATAAAGGTGGCATCATGATCCGTTTTACTATAACTTCCACGGCCATCTATAATAGCTTCCTGATCTTCATAACGTTTATAGCGATCTGCAAATTTATTTATCGCCCTTAAGTTTTTTTTTTCTTCCTTGGCGATCTTTGCTTTTATTTCCTTATCTGACACTAACTGATTGATTCTATCAACAGTCTCTTGTATCTTTTCTGAGCTAGCCTTTTTTCCTAAATTTAAGGGCTCAATCTCTTGTTCCTCAGACTTATAAAGGCCTTCTAAATAAGCCCAGAAACCTTCCAGGCGCTCTCTGATTTTTTCTTTACTACTAGATAAACGATTCGCCCAAACATAAGTATAGCGATTTGCATTAGCCTCTAATTTTGTCCCATCTGTATAAACATCTTGCAAATCAACTAGACCTGCTTCTGCAAGTAGCAAAACGATATCTGTAAAAATATCTTTAAACATCTCTCCCTCAAATCCTTGTAGGCGCTTTGAGCGAAATATACTAATCGTAGAATGATCTGGAGTAGAACGGCCACTCAACCAAATAAAAGGAATACTCTCTTTTAAGGCTTTTTCTATTTTTCGAGAAGAGTAAGTGTTGTCTAAATACGCATAAATCAACACTTTAATCATCATTTTCGGGTCGTAAGATGAGCTTCCTCCACCTTTATAACTATCATATAGGCGTTTCAAGTTGACTTGTTCAATCACTTGATTGACAACTCGAACAGGGTGATCTGCTGGAATCCATGCTCCTAAATCCTCAGGAAACATGCTCATCTGATTTTGTTGGCTATTGCGAAATACAGCTTTTCTTTTCATCCTTAAATTTACAAAAAATAGACAACTTATACAACTATATACCTATATAGTTTTTCGGTAAAAGTAATTAGCTAATGTCTTTTTCAACAGCCCCCCAGGCAACAAAAAGGCATTTCATTTTAAATGGAGGTTTAAAAACCTCCATAAAAAAACAGGGATTAAAATTTCTCTTGGGGAAAATCAATGGACCAAAAATCATCATGTTCAAAGCGGCAGAGGATTTTAATCCTCTCCGCACTATAGATGTAGAATAGGATTGTTGTATGGCTGTGGGTTTCAACCCACAGGTTCAAAAAAACAACCGCCCCGAAAAAGGAAACAGTTTTAGTTTAATTTTTTAGGAGCCGATAGTTTTAACCATCGGCTCATTTTTTTGGATGTAGAATGGCCTCCCTTCTTGCTGTGGGTTTTAACCCACTGGACCAAAAAAAACTTCAAAAAACAACAACCGTCCAAGCACAAGCGCCAAGAAAAATCCCCTCGAAAGAGGGGATGACAATTTTTTGCTTAGCCTAGGGCCTTGGCCCTGGGGTTCCTATGAAATTTATGCGGGATAGAAAAAACAAGAAGCCAAAACCGCCGAAGAAAAAAGCCCAAAGAAAAAAAACAGATGAGCGGATGAGCGATGCGCAGCAGTGCGGCGCAGCCGCAGACCCAGCAAAAAACTTGTTTTTTTGCGCAGGGCCGAGCGACCAGCGAGCTGCGAAGCGTAGCGACCCGAGCCAAAGGCGAGGGGCAGCCCCCAAAAAAAGCCCAAAATTTTACTTTTGGGCTTTAAAGTGCTTATGAAATATGTTTAATCCTCATCGGTATAAGGATCAACTTCTGTTTCGTATTCGACTTCGAGATTTTCGGCATCTACTTTAGTGACGGTAAACTCTACGCGGCGGTTAATTTGTCGGCCTTCGGCGGTATTATTGTCGGCAACGGGTTTGCTTTCGCCAAAGCCTTTATAACTTAAGCGATTTGGGGCCACGCTTCCTTTTTGGACCAAATAATTATAGACCGATTTTGCGCGGTTTTCTGATAAGCGTTGGTTGTAGCTATTGTCTCCGCGGCTATCGGTATGCCCATGAATGGCAATTTCCATGCTTGGATATTCATTGAGCAGGTCAATGACCTCTTGTAATTGCTCGTTAGATTCGGGCAAGAGGCCCCATTTTGCAGTCACAAAGAAAATGCGATCCAATTTAACCACATCGCCAACTTTTGGTGGCGGGGGCGGAGGCAATGCGGGGGGCTCTTCTTTAAAGTTGAGTTCGCAAAGCATGATATCATCAATGAGGTAGTAGGCATTTTCAAAATCTCCGGCGGGATCGGCAGAGCCTTCGATCATTTCTGTACTTTCATTATCGAAAAAATTGCCGAGGATAATCCAATTGGAGCGGTTTGGCGAGACAAAAGTGCCAGAATACTTCACCCATTCTCTTTTATCTTTATTGATGACCTCTTCCACATTAAAATCGGGTTTAATTTCGGTGAGCGGGTCCCAAGTTTTTCCTTTGGTCAGTCGGGTAGGCGAGAGGGCCAGCCCAATATTATTGCTTACATATTTTGAGCGAACGGCACGGCAGACCCAAAATTCAAAGTAATATTCGGTTCCTTTGCGCAAAGTTTGGGTCAATTTGGCCTGCACATATTCTCTATAGACGCTGCTGCGTTCCGATTTTGGGTTGTGCGTTAAAATAGCGGCCATTTTATAGCCCGAATGCGGTTCGTCAATGATTTCATTGTTTCTTTTTGCCGACTTTAGGGTTTGTGGAAACACAATTTTTAAGTCAGGCGTCGATAAAGAAGGGCTAGACCAATCAGAAACGCTATAACGAAAGGTTTTAAAGCCATCGAGATCATCTTTAGGCGGTTTTGCTCTAAGTTTTTCAAAACCGGGATTCGGAACCAAGTTGGGGCCCGATCCTTCTGGAGCTTGCGCCATCAAATGAAAAGGCAGGGCCAGAAAAGCTGGCCAAAAAAGGTATTTTTTCCACATAATTAAAGTCTGTTTTATTTAAAGATACTAAAGGCGGGCTAAAGTCACAAAAAAACGGAGCCTTCTAGGGCAATCCGAAAAGAAGGCTGTATATTTTCGGCAGAATAAATTAAAAATTATGAAAGTAGGACTCTTTTTCGGCTCTTTTAATCCCATTCATATCGGGCATTTAATGATTAGCAGTTATTTGTTGCAACATAGTCCTTTGGATGAGCTATGGTTGGTGCTTAGTCCGCATAATCCACATAAAGAACGAAAAACTTTGGCCGATGACTACCTGCGTTTAGAAATGTTGCAGGCTGCGGTGGAGGAGGAGCCGGGCTTAAAAGCTTGCGCTATCGAGTTTGATTTGCCCAAGCCCTCTTATACCGTAGATACTTTGGCTTATTTGCGAGAAGAGCATCCCGAGCATGAATTTGTTTTGCTGATGGGGGGCGATAATCTGCGCTCTTTGCCCAAATGGAAAAATTATGAGCAAATTTTGGCGCATCATACTATATATGTATATAAACGGCCAAAAGTAAATTTGGGCGAGCTGGAAAATCATCCCAGTATTCATTTATTTCCAGAAGCGCCTTTGGTAGAAATTTCAGCTACTTATATTCGTCGGCAAGTAGCCAATGGGGGAAGTATTCGTTATTGGGTGCCCGATGCCGTGCGAGAAATTATTGAGAAATCGGGAGTGTATCGTTAGGTTTTAAATATTCAGGGACATTAAATTGATGAGCGTATGCAGTTAAAAAGCTTGAGCATAGAGGGTTTTAGAGGCTTTAAGGATAGACAAGAAATTATTTTTCCTGAAAATGGGGAGCCTTTGGTCATTTTAGGGGTAAATGGAGCGGGAAAAACTGCGGTCTTGGAGGCAATTCGTGCGGCAATTGCTCCTTTTGTGTTTGACTTAGGAAGTCAAAACAAAGCATCTGTTTCAGATGCTATGGAGCGAATGCTTAAATATCAAGATATACATTTAGAAGCAAAGAGAGCTGCAGTATTTTTAAAATGGAGTTGTGATTTGGGTTCTAGGAGGTTTGACTTGTATGCACAAACCATCTTTTATAAAAGGGATGCACAGAAAGTAGAGTTTTTTTTGAAGAAAAAAAATGACTACAGATTTTACGTTAATAGGGTCCTCCGTTACGACACTGAAGTAAGCCTACCTGTAATTAGTTATTATGCTTCAGATAGGAATATTAGAGATTCATCTTTAGATTTTCTGCAGAAAGAAGAAATTACCACTTGGTATGCAAACACATTAAGTAATGGCCCAGTCGATTTTAAGCGGTTTTTTTCTTGGTATCGTTTTACAGAAGATATTGAAAATGAGCAACGATTAGGACAAGAAGATTTTAGCTACAAGCATCCTCAGTTAGAAGCTGTTCGGCAGGCAATTATACAAATGATGGGAGATGAGTTTAAGGATTTGCGAATACAACGCAGTCCTTATGTCGATATGATTCTCAAAAAACAAGGGGCACAATTATCCGTCATGCAATTATCTTCAGGAGAAAAAGCATTACTAGCTTTAGCAGGAGATTTAGCAATGCGTTTGGCTTTGGCCAATGAAGGGGAAGAGCATCCGCTGCGAGGCGCAGGCGTAGTCATGATTGATGAAATTGATTTGCATTTGCATCCTTCTTGGCAGCGTAAAGTGGTGAGCCGCCTACGGCAAACTTTCCCTAACATTCAGTTTATTTTGACGACTCATTCTCCTTTGGTAATTAACCATTTAAAAGCAGAATCTTTATATCTCTTAAAAGATAACCAATGTTTTCCAGTCATTGATTTTAATCCTTATGGTGCAGATATAGAAACTGTTTTGGCTTGGCAGGGGCTATCGCCTGAAGAAATTCAGGGAGAAGTTCCGCTAGAAGGAATAAGTAAAACACTTCAGCTTATCCAAGATAATCAGTTGCAAAAAGCAAAAGAGGAAATTGTAAAGCTTAAGAAAGAAATGGATAAAGAGCATCCTAAAATTAAGGCCTTGGAGAGCCAAATCGAAATAAAAGAAATGCTTAATGGAATGGATTTATAAAGCAGTTTGTAGTGAAGGGAAAGAGGCCTTAGATAATTGGCGTCAGCCACATGAAATTGCTTTAGACGCTATGTATTCAGATAGTCGGATTCCGGCTTCTACTTTATGGGAGTATTTAGACGATAATAGAACGGCCAATTTTGATAAAAAAATTCTTCGAAAGTTTCTATTAGAGGAGCAGGGCCACATCTGTTGCTATTGCGGTCAGCGAATAGATATGAATACAACTGTCATCGAGCATCTACTTGATAAAGGAACAGACAGAAGGCTTACCTATGATTACTCTAATCTTTTGGCTTCATGCAATGGAGGCAAAATGAAAATACATCAGGTAAAAGTAGCAGAAACCCTAACTGATATCGCAAGTTTATATGCTTGTCATCCTGCTGATTTAGAGGAGTTACATGAAAGTATCCCTGAGAAAACACATATTAAAAAATTAAAGCGAAAAGCAGATATTAAAAACCTTCGAGAAGGAGATCGTTTATTTATTCAGTTTGGAGATAAAGCAACAAGACATTGCGATGCAGCAAAAGGCAAAGAGGAGTTAAGATTGTTACCAACAACTAGTTTTCGTATTGAAAATAAGTTTAGCTACGATCTAGCAAAAGGCGAAATATTGGCTAAGAATGAGGGGGCAAAAATAAATATTAAAGTTTTGGGTCTCAATCAAAATAACTTACTTAAACAACGGCGGGTGGAGGCTAGCGAACAACAAGAACAGCAGTTGTTACAACTTTTTAATGAACTTAAAGCCATGGGGCAATTAGCAAAATTTAAGCTGCTACTAAAAAAATTATGGCTTTCAACTTTTGAAAAAAATGCAGAAGGAGAAAAGAAAACCTTTCCGTTTCTCCGAAGGTTTATCATAGATAACTACTAGCTGTCCCAAAAAAAAGCCCAGTCTACAGACTGGGCTTTTTATCTTTCTCCACTAAATTTATTCATGTTTCAAACTGGCCATGACCGCCTCCACATCAACTTCTAGGCCTTGGGCCACGGCAGCACCCAATTTGGGGTCTACTCTAAAGAAGTGACAAAGTTGGCGATTGATAATCGTCTCTCGTTTTGGACCAGCAATGCCTTGCATAGCCCCCACAATATTGGCCACCAAATTATGACGATCATAATCGTTCATGACTTCATTGAAAAGGGCGGCGGGCTGACTAAAATGATCGTTTTCGCCAGGCCCCTCATTCCGATCAAAGAAATCGGCCACAGGATCCTTAATTTCCTCCGCAGGCTCCGTATAACTCGCATCCTCATAAATGTCATCAAAACTATTGGGATAATAGTTGGGCCCCTCTTCGCCATTGCCATCTACCCGCATCAAGCCATCTCTTTGGTAATTTTTTACCGCAAAAGGACAACGATTGACGGGAATTTGCTCATAATTGGCCCCCAAACGATAACGATGCGCATCGGGATAAGACAATAAACGACCCTGCAACATTTTATCGGGCGAGTAGCCAATGCCATCCACAATATGAGCGGGCGCAAAAGCACTTTGCTCTACGGTAGCAAAATAATTTCTGGGAATTTGATTCAATTCCAAAATCCCCACTTCCTGCAAAGGGAAGTCTTTATGCGACCAAACTTTTGATAAGTCAAAGGGATTAAAAGGCAAAGCCTGCGCCTGCTCATCCGTCATGGTCTGAATCATAAATCGCCATTTAGGGAAGTTGCCCGACTCAATCGCTTCTACCAAATCCCGCTGAGAGAAATCCATATCTTTGGCCCGCATCTGATCGGCCTCTGCCCCAGTCATATTTTTGATGCCTTGTAGGGTCTTAAAATGGAATTTTACCCAAACGCGCTCGTTATCCGCATTCACCATACTAAAGGTATGCGAACCATAACCATTCATATGGCGATAACCATAAGGCGTGCCTCGGTCCGAAAATAAAATCAAAACCTGATGCAAACTCTCTGGATTTAAGCTCCAAAAATCCCACATCATGGTTGGACTTTTCAAGTTGGTTTTAGGATCCCGCTTCTGTGTATGAATAAAATCGGGAAACTTTTTGGGGTCTTTGATAAAAAAGACGGGCGTATTATTCCCCACCATGTCAAAATTGCCGTCTTCGGTGTAAAATTTTACCGCAAAACCTCTAGGATCTCGCTCGCTATCGGCGCTGCCTTTTTCGCCACCTACGGTAGAAAAACGCAGAAAAACCTTGGTCTCTTTGCCAATTTGGTTCAAAAACTTGGCGCGGCTGTACTTAGATACGTCTTGGGTCACGGTAAAAGTACCAAAAGCACCGCTCCCTTTGGCATGCACCACCCGCTCGGGAATCCGTTCGCGGTTAAAATGCGCCAATTTTTCATGCAAAATATAATCTTCTAGCAAAAGAGGACCCCGACGGCCCGCAGATTTACTATTTTCGTGATTCGTATAAGGACGGCCAGAAGCCGAACGCAATTTATGATTTTGCTCTTTCTTACTCATAATATATGCTATGTTTAGGATGAGGAAAATAATATGATTTTTGGGCCTCCCGCCTTCGGCGGGCGCTACGTTTCGCAGCTCGCAGGTCTGCTCGGCCCTTCGCAAAAAAACGCAGTTTTTTGCTCGGTCTGCCGCTGCGCGGCACTGCTGCACATCGCTAGGCCAACTAAAAGTTGCTTCGCAAAGAAAGGCTCCCTTTGGTCGCCCCGCTTGGCGCGCCATTGAATTTAGTATTTTTTCTTTGCTTAGACAAATATAGTTTGCTGCCCCAATTGTTTAAAATGATATATTTGATATAAGTATCGACTAAACCGATGATAAGATGAATTTACAGCAACTCGAATATATTTTGGCCCTAGAAGAGCATCGGCATTTTGTCAAGGCGGCAGAGGCTTGCTTTGTTACGCAATCTACCTTGAGCATGATGGTCAAAAAGTTGGAGGAAGAACTGGGCGCGCCTATTTTTGACCGAAAACAAAAACCTTTGGCCCCAACGCCTCTAGGCGAAAAAATTTTGCGACAAGCTCGTTTGGTTTTGCAGCAGGCTGGGCAGCTTAAAGCTATGGTCGATTGGGAACAAAATCAGTTGGGCGGATGCTTGCGCTTGGGAGTGATTCCTACCTTAGCGCCTTATTTATTGCCCTTGTTTTTGCCTAGTTTTCTGGCGGCTTGTCCAGACTTGCAAGTAGAGCTCCGAGAAATGCAAACCCAAGAGATGGAACGGGCCATGCTTGCGGGAGATTTGGACCTAGGCATTTTGGCTTTGCCTTTTGGCCATCCTACTTTGGTCCAAGAAAGCCTCTTTTATGAAGACTTCTTATTATATGGAGATGATTTTGAAATGGAGAAAAACTACTTCTTAACCGAAGAGTTGGACCTTTCTCAACTTTGGTTGCTGGAAGAAGGCCATTGTTTGCGCCAACAATTGGTTGATTTTTGTGCCTTGCAGTTGCAAACTGGCGAAAGTCGACAGCTTAATTATTTGGCGGGCAGTTTGGAAAGCCTCCGAATGCTAGTCGATTATCAGGGAGGATTTACCATTTTGCCCAGATTGGCGGGCCAGGCTTTGCCCCCAAAACAACAGGCGAGCTTGCGCAGTTTTGCCGCCCCCCAACCTTATCGAGAAATTGGTTTGCTTCGGCCCGCCAACTTTGAGCGCCAAGCTCTGTTAGATTTACTCAAAGAACAAATTTGGTCTCATTTGCCTCCTGCTTGTCCCAGAGAATTGCCCGCAGCAGGAAAATCTTGGCCCGTTCATTTTGAGGATTAGGGGCGGCGAAGCCGCCCTGGCCCGAAGGGCCAATTGGCCCAGCGCTGCGGAGCGGGTGGCCGCAGGCCAGACCGAGCAAAACGAGCCCTAGCGAAGTTTTGCGAAGGGCCGAGCGAGCAGCGAGCCCCGCAGCATAGCGGCGGCCGCCCCAAATTGAAGGGCGGCCGCGGGCCCCAAAAAAGAAATAATCTAAAAACTAAGGACTGCATTTCATTTTTGATGATTAAAGCAGCTGAAAAACAATGAAAAATATGGTGGTTGATAATTTACAATCCTTGATAGATGAGGTGCTTTTACTGGCTAAGGATAAAGAAAAGTATATAGAAAAAATAGTTCAGCCTTATCCCTTGATGGAAGAATTGCGCAAAGAACTGAGCGACTATGCCGATGTATCAATACATGATGGATTCAAAGTGCAAGTTTATATTGACCACTCCGAATTCAAATCTGGAGACTTGGAAATCTACTATCAGACGAGCCTGTCTTTTTCTAAGTTTGTCAATGCAGTAAGACTCACGTTTTATTGTTCTGTGAAAAATCCAGATCCTAGGACTCATAGCGGATACATTGACAGAGAAAGTTATGACGATTGCTTTATTCAAGAACAATTTGATTTGTGCAAAAAAATATGGTCATTTTTTGAAAAACATGGAATTACAGTAATTATGGATCAAGAATATGAATATGTTGTAGCTGGTTTAGACTTTGTTAATCAAAGATTAGCTCTTCGAGGAGCACAACCTACGGCAGGAATGTTGTTTTTTGAAGACTTTTTTGGTTATGCTGAAGAGCGATGGGGATAAGGGCGGCCGCGGGCCCCAACATTATAGAAAGATAAAAAAGAATTGAAGATGCAATATTTTGATGCGGATTTCCTCGGTTTTTTTCGAGAATTGGCCGCCAACAACGAAAGAGAATGGTTTAAGGCGCGCAAAAAGCGCTATGAGGAGTCGGTCAAGCAGCCTTTTGAGCGTTTGATTGAGGATTTGGGCCAAGAAATGCAGCGGATAGAGCCGGGCATTGATTTGCGTTTGCCCAAAGAATTGATCTTTCGGATTTATAAGGACAGTCGATTTTCCAAGGATAAAACACCTTATAAGCTGCATGCTTCGGCTATTTTATCATCCAAAGGGCGAAAAGCGATTGATTGGCCCGCCTATTATTTGCAATTTGGTCCGGCGGGAGTTTGGGTGGGCGGTGGTGCCTATCGTTTGTCGCCGGCTCAAGTTTTGGCTGTTCGGGAAGCTATTTTGGACCAAAGAGAAAACTTTGAGCGTTTATTGGCTCAGCCTGCTTTTGAGCAGTATTATCCAGCAGGTTTGCAGGGCGAAAAACATAAGCGCATCCCCAAGCAATTTCGGGCTTTGGGCGAGGAATTGCCCCTGATTTACCAAAAGCAATATTATTTTATGCGGACCTATGAGGAGGAGGCAGAAATGGATGAAATTCTGCAAAGCAAAGAGCTTTTGCCTTGGCTTTTAGAACATTTTGAGGCGGCCATGGGAGTTAATCGCTTTTTGCGAGAGGCTTTGGCGGGGGAGTAGTTAGTTGCTACTCAGATACTCAAAATCAGATATTTTACTCAGCTCCAATAGCGTCTTCCCATTTCGGCCAGCATGAAACATAGGTACAAATTGCGCATTCCAAACCATTTCCTCGCTACTATAAGAGTGGTAGGACCGGAGTTGGATGCCATGGCTATCATCATGGGCCTGAAAAATGACAATTAGCTCTAGTTTTTGGCGAGAACAACTGCTTTTCCCCAAATTTTGAATGGGCGAATCTTCATTGAGCGGATGCACTACGGTCCAATTGAGAGGCATAATGCGCAGTTGTTCCCGCTCCAAAGGCAAAAGCGAAAATTTTCGGCTCAATTGGCCCAATTCATTTTCTTCCAACCAACTGGCCACCAAAGAAATTTGCGCCTCGGCCAATACTTTTTGTCGGGCATTGGCTATGCGAAACATCAGGGCTTTTCCATCTTGATAAGGCGCAATCAAGATGTTTTTGCTATAACGCAATTTTAAATTGGGCTTAGAAAAACGGGCAAAAAGCAGCCCCGTGGCCAAGGCAAAACTCAATAAACCCACAAAGGCACCCGCCGCAGCAATGCAATTGGCCGCAAAACCTTCTGGACTCACACTGCCATAACCTACGGTGGTCAGGGTTTGTACACTAAAAAAAAAGGCCTGCCAAAAATGCGAAAGTTCGGGATTTCCCGTACTCAATTGCTCAATGCCCACAGCCAAATACAAAAGCGCAAAAACTGTGTTGATGAGCAAATAAAAAGCAGTGAGGACCAAAAAGAAACTGCTCCAGGAGAGCTCTACCAACCACTGATAGGACTGAAAACGCTCAAAAAAAGCATTGTCTCTATAGATGTTGAACTGCCCATTAGGCAAAATTAAACGATCTTGTTCCCCTCGAAGGGCGGTGCCAAAACCCAAATCCTGAAAGCGCCTCTTTTTGGCCATCTCCTTTTATTTCTTCCGTTTTTTACGTCGATTTTTCTTGCTGTCTTCGGCTTCTTGGATTTCTCGCATTACATCTTTAAACGAATAAGTCTGCGAATCACTGAGGTCGATGGTGGCTTCATAATCCTCTACCGGAATATCCAGCAATTTGATTTTTTGCCCCATATACTCCTCAATTTTCTCCAACATTTCTTCTTCTCTAGGCGCACAAAAAGAAATGGCTTTCCCTCTTTTTCGACCTCGGCCCGTTCGGCCCACTCGATGCACATAGTTCTCGGCCTGGTCGGGCAAATCGTAATTGATGACCAAATGCACATTGGGAATATCAATGCCTCGAGCACTTACATCGGTGGCAATGAGCAAACGAACTTCGCCTTCGGCAAAGGCTTTGAGCGCAGCAGTTCGCTCTTGCTGTTCTTTGTCGCCATGCAGACTCCTGGCCTCAATTTTCACTCTTTGCATAGCCGCCAACAGCCGCTCTGCCCGCACACGGGTGCGCACAAAGGCCAAAATCTTCTGATTGGGATTTTCCTTATACAAACGCTCCAAGAAAAAGCGCTTATCCTCCATATCTACAAAGCAAAGGGAGTGGTCAATATTTTTATTGACGGGATCTTTGGGCGAAATCTGAATCCGAATGGGATTAGAGACTAGCGAATAGGCCAGTTTCTTAATTTTCTGGTCAATCGTAGCCGAAAAAAACAGGGTTTGCCGCTTTTGGGGCAGCCGCTGCAAAAGGTCCTGAATATCTTCATAAAAACCAAATTGCAACATTCTATCGGCCTCATCCAAAACCAAGGTTTTTACAGCCTGCAAACGCAATGCGCCCTGAGCTTGTAAATCAAATAAACGACCAGGCGTAGCGACCAAAATATCAACTCCTGTCTCCAATTTAGCCAATTGTTTATCCTGCTTGCTCCCCCCATAAATGGCCAGGGTTTCAATCCAACTTCCACGAGTCAAATTATGAATAAAGGACTCAATTTGTTGGGCCAATTCATGCGTAGGCACCATGACCACCACCTTGGGCGACCGTCCTTTGCTTTGATCCTTTCCCGCTAGCAGTTGCTGCGCCAAAGGAATGGCAAAAGCGGCTGTTTTTCCCGTTCCGGTTTGGGCCACGGCCAAAACATCCTGCCCTTTCAAAATGGGCTCAATCGCTTTATACTGAATATCGGTGGGCCGCTTAAATTCTAGGGCGGCCAGACGCTCCTTTAAGATTTGCTCAAAGGGATAACGACTAAATTTCATTTATTGCTCTTTTAAAAGGTCTTTCATTCCAAATACACCATTTTTTCCCGCCAACCATTCGGCCGCTTTGAGGGCGCCAGCCGCAAAACCAATGCGGCCTTTTGCACGATGCGTAATTATAATTTCATCTTCCGAAGATGCATATTTCAGGCTGTGCGTGCCCGGAACTCCCGCTTCTCTTAGCGCAAAAATGGGAAAATGATTTTCTTTTTGGCTGCCTTCCAAATTGGGAAATTCGGCCAAATACCAATCTTCAAAGCGCTTATTATGGGCCAAAACGCCCTGCGCCAAAGAAATAGCGGTCCCAGAAGGAGCATCTTTTTTCTCCAAATGATGAATTTCCTCCATTTCCAATTGGTATTGCGGCTGCCCGGCCATCAATTCGGCCAAACGCTCATTGAGGGCAAAAAATAAATTGACGCCAATGCTAAAGTTAGAGGCATAAAAGAAGGCCCCCTTTTTTTCTTCGCAGGCAGCAGCCATTTTATCCCAATCAGCTAACCAGGCAGTAGTGCCCGAAACAACGGGAATCCCTCTTTCAAAGCAAGCCAAATAATTGTTCAAGGCAGCATCGGGCTGACTAAATTCAATGGCTACCTCTGCTTCCAACTCAAAATTATCCCAATCGCTAGCTTGGTTAATTTTTCCGACCACTTCATGCCCGGCAGCCTGCGCCATTTTATCTAGGGTTTGCCCCATTTTTCCATATCCGATGAGTAGAATTTTCATTTTTTCTGTTTTTATTTTTTTTGGGGCCTCCGCTGCGGCTTCGCCTTGCGGCGGGCTGTGTCGCGGCTCGCTATTCGCTCGGCCCTGCAGTTTTTTCGCTGCGCTCAAAAACTTGGGTCTGCGGCTGCGCCGCCCCGCTGTCCATCCCTAGGCCTGCGGGCGCTTCGCGCCCTGTAGGACCGAAATTAAATATGATGTTCTGATTTTATGGCAAAATCTGTTTTTTTGTAGTTTTTCCTTAGCCTCGCTTTGAATCGTTTAATCTTTGTGTTCAGCTTTTTTAGCCCTTTGCTATTGCAACTCAAAAAAAGCTTTTTTTGCCAATTAGCTTTGGCAAATAAATTTAGGCTGGCTTCTAGTTGCTCTATTCCCGCTGCAATATCCTGCCCTTTTAGCTCAACAAAAATTTGTGTTTCTTTTTCCGCTATTTCTAAAAGGGCATCGCAGCGCTTTTGTCCCTGCCAATTGCTAACCTTCTGTTGTAAGTTGTTTTGAAAAGCACAGGTTTTAGTTTGCTCTTTACAGCCTAGCTGATTTCCTCTAGCCTGGCATTCGTCCAACTTAAAATGCGCCACTTCTAGTTTTTTAGGGTTTTTGAGTCTAAAAGTAGAGCGTTCGCCCGGTTCTTTTACCACAATTGTCGAATGGGCTATCTTTTGATGACAACTATTCATAGGGTTCTAGATTAAGGAGCTCATCAAAATCTCGATCAATATTTTCGCCGACCTCATCAAGGATTTGGGCATTGAGCAAGCCTGTTTCTTCATCCCAAAGCGAAAAAGCAGCTCCATCTTTTAGCATATAAGCCGAGAGCTCTTCTTTTTTTACTCTTAAATAAGACGGATGCTTTTGGTCCAATGCCTTTTGGTCCACCTTTTCATTTTGGGCCAACTGTCCCGCCAACAACATATTATTAAGCACACTAATGAGGTAGGGACTATGCGTACTAATTTCTAAATGCATATCTTCTTCATGTGCATTATACATTAAAATCAATGCTTCTAGTACTTGGCGCTGCGCCTGTGGAAATAAATGGGTTTCTGGCTCTTCTATGTAGAGGCTAACTGCCGTTTTTGTTCTTCTAAACCAATGACGGATTACTTGCAAAAGGGGCAAAACTTCCTGTTGGCCCGAAGAAGCTTGTAGTAAATTGATGTGACGACCATCTGCTAAGCTTAAAAAGTCGCCATCTACTTCTTGCACATATTTTCCCTTCAGCACCTGCTGAATTAGCACTTCTAGTTCTTGTTCTAGAGGAAGAAGTTCGCGCCCTTCTCGATTTTCTCGAGCCAATGTCTTTTTCATGCGCTCATACTCAGAGGCAAAGTCCACAAAACTAGGGTCCAACTCATTTTCTGAACGCAAAAAAGAAAAGATGTTCTCTTGTAGAAAAGCAAAAAAACTACGACCAGAGGGGACAATTTTATTAGTGGCTAAAGATGCTGTTTTTAGCTTTTGAATGAAATCGTTCCTAAAATCTTCCTCTAAATGGTATTCGTCATAAACACCATAAAAATCTACAGGGTTTTCGCCTCTACTTAATATTTCTGATACATTCGTGAATGTAGAAATATAGTTATCAATCCAATCTTTTGTTGTTTTTGAGGTATCCAGTCTTATGTTCTGTTCATTCGGCTCTCGCTTTATATAAATAACATAGCCATTCAACTGATAGGAAATGCTAAAAGCGCTATCCTTGGGCCAGCTAGAAATTGGAAAAGTTTTTTTAAAGTTTTTATCTGCTTCTTTATCTAAGATCGAGATCCCATTAAAAAAATGCCAAGGAAAATTAGAGTAAATATTCCTAAAAAAATAAGCCAGCTTCATCAGCACACTTTTGCCAGAGGCTTGAGGGCCAATAAAGAGGTTAATTTTATTGAGTTCGATTTTAAGGTCCTTAAACCCAGCGAAGCCTTGTATTTCCAGACTTTCCATAGCTGCTATATTATGCTTTGAATTTATGTAGAGGAGATTCTATTCCGCCCCAAAGATACGCAAGTCTATAAGAACTCATTTAAAAATGGCGGTCTTATAGACTTGTTTTTTTAAGTTTTCCCTAAGCGTTCTTTTTCTATAACTTGTTTATCTTGCCCAAAATTTTACTCCACGCCTAAACCTACTTAAGCTCATGCTTCGCCTCCTACGCAATATCTTTTGTTTTTGGCTGCTGCTGATGTTTTTATTCACTGGCGCTTTGGTCTTCCCTTTCTTTTGGCTCAGTTTCAAGTTGCTCAAAGGAGAGCGAGAAGCCTGGACCACCCTCTATATTACCAAGTTTTGGGGCTTTTTATTGGGCCTTTTGGCGGGACACTGGATTCGGATTCGAGGCAAAGAAAAAATTGACCCCAAAGAACGCTATGTCATGGTGAGCAATCACTTATCTATGATGGATATTCCCGTTTGTGCGGCTGCCGCCCCCATGCCTTTTTCTTATTTGGCCAAATGGGGCGTGCGAAAAATTCCCGTGGTGGGCTTTGTCTCCCACTACCGAGACGTTTTTGTCGATCGCCGTAGCCCCGAAAGCCGCAAAGCGAGTATGCTCAAATTGCAAAAGTATTTGGAGGAGCAGCGCTCGATCCACTTGTTTATTGAAGGTACCCGAAATGTCTCCGATGAGCCCCTGCAGGCCTTCCATAATGGCGCTTTCAACTTGGCGGTAGACAGCCAGCAGCCTATTGCGGTGCTGACCATCATCAATACCGATAAGATTCTGAGCTCCAAAAATAAGTTTCAGGCAGGGCCCGGCCTTTGCTGGGGCGTTTGGTCCGATCCCATTTCCACTCAAGGAAAAACTCGAGCCGATATCCCCGCCCTAAAAGAAGAGGTGCGCCAAAAAATGCTAGCAACCCTAAAAGAATTTGGCCGCGCCTAAATCATCTTGAGCAAAACGCTCATCAGCCATTCGCTATCGGCATCTACCAATCTTTCGAGCAAACCATCGGCTTTTTTAGAAAAGAGCTCAATAGATTGAATCATGGCCACAAATTCCTCCTTTTCCTTGCTTTCTCCCTCAATATCTTGCACATCTTCTAGCACTTTGAGGGCGGGCTCTAGCTCTTTTTTCTTGCGGTGAATAATAATTTGCCGCACGACTTTCCACATATCTTTTTCGGCCACAAAATACTCTCTTCGCTCTCCCGCTTTTAGGCGTTTATAGACTAAGCCCCAGTCAATTAGGGCGCGGAGATTCATGTTTGAGCTACCTCTAGAAATTTGTAGCTCGGCCATCACATCATCGGCAGAGAGGGGCGCTTCGGAGACTAGCAGCAGGGCATGTACCTGGGCCATACTCCTGTTGATTCCCCAATTGGAGCCAAATCCGCCCCAGGCTTCAATAAATTTTTCTTTTGCTTCTTGCAGTTGCATAGTTGTTCTTGTTTCTGAGCAGATTTTTCTTTTTTTTGGGGCCTCAGCTGCGGCTTCGCCTTGCTGCGCTATGTTGCGGGGCTCGCAGGTCTGCTCGGCCCTGCGTTTTTTTTCGCTGCGCTCAAAAAAACTGGGTCTGGCCTGCGGCCACCCCTGCACAGCGCTAGGCCTTTAGGGGGCCAGTAGTCCAAAGGGCTGTTCTCCGCTCTCGGCTAATTTATACAATTTGGCGCTATCTTGCATACAAACAGACAAGGGACGGAAATCTTTGCCTAAAAAATCAATCACTTTTTGGTTGTCATATTCGTATTTGCTATTCAAATTGCGGGCAATTTCTTCGGTAATTACTGGGGGCAAGCCTCTAATCCAACTACGGAGCTTTTCCAGTCGCCAAAGGAGTTCAACGCCCCAACTGGGCAGTTTTCTTTTGGGGGGCTTTTTGCCCAAGGCATTGGCCATTTCGCTAAATAGGGTTTGGTAGCTACAATTTATACCATTTAAGATAAAGCGTTGTCCCTGCGCCTGAGGATTTTGCAAAAGGGCCAAGGAAAACTCGGCTACATCTCGCACATCCACAAAGCCCGTAGCCCCAGCAGGATAAAAGGAAAGTCCCTTGGCCACTTGCTGAAACATTTGGGCGGTGCCCTTGGCCCAATAGCCTGCCCCCATAATCACCGAGGGATTGACAATGCAGGCGGGCAAACCCTCCTGAATTCCCCGCCAAACCTCGCATTCTGCCTTAAATTTACTAATGGCGTAGTTAGAATTATATTTACTGTTTTCCCATTGCGATTGTTCATCAATGCGCAACTTTTTTTCGTCTCGGCCCAAAGCGGCAATGCTACTCACAAAAAGCGACTCAGAAATATGGGCATTTAGGGCCGCATTGACCAAATAAGTGGTGCTATCGGCATTGAAGCGGATCATTTTTTCGGCCTCTTTGGGCTGAAAAGAGACCAAGGCTGCCGCATGAATCAGGCTATCTACTCCCTCTAGGCAACTTTCTACAAAAGAGAGGTCCAGTAAATCGCCTTCTCGCCAATCAATTTGTTGGGCCATTTCGCCCAGTAGGTCCATAGGGCTGCCTGGCCGTTTGCTGGCCCGAATCCGGTAGCCTGCCTTTAGGGCCTCTCGGACCAAATAGGCGCCTAAAAAGCCGGTGGCCCCAGTAATGAAAAGTAGTTTTTGATTATCCATGCGAAAGAGAAAAAAATTCTGAGCGTTGCAAAATAAATAGCGGCGGGCTGTGCCGCCAAGCGCTATTTGGCCTAGCGATGCGAAAGGGGGCGGCGAAGCCGCAGACCAAAGCCCGCAGGGCTGCAGGGCCGAGCAGACCTGCGAGCCCTGAAGCGTAGCGCCGCAAGGCGAAGCCGCAGCGGAGGCCCCAAAAAATAAAAACAGTTTGGGCCAAGATAAAGCTTTTGGGCAAAAAAAAGGCGGCTAGCTTGGGAAGACAATGGAATAATGCGACCTTTGTGCCCTTAACCAACATCATTTGGAGATGCTATACTCAATGACGGGCTACGGACGTGGCCAAAAAGAAGGCAACAAAGGCCATTATTTAGTAGAAATTCGGGCCGTAAATAGCAAAGGCTGTGATTTGCGTCTGCGTTTGCCCTTGCAGTTTCAGGCCAAAGAAATGGAGCTGCGCCGTTTGTTGCAACAGCGATTGGGCCGCGGGAAAATTGATTTTAGCCTACAATTAAGCCATGCCGAAAAAAGCGATTACCGCATTGATGAGGGCGCTTTTATGGCTTATGCCGAGCAACTCAAAAGTTTGGGGGCCGAGCTAGAAGTGCCGCCCGGCGATTTGTTGTATACGGTAAGCCGCCTGCCTGCGGTGGTCGTGCCCAATGAGGATAGTTTGTCGGAAGAAAGTTGGGCCGAGCTTTTGGCTGCGGTAGAGTTGGCCATTGCGCAATTTAATAGTTTTCGGGCCGAGGAAGGCTTGGCTATGCAAAAAGATTTGTTGGGCCGACTAGAAGAAATTGAGGCGCTTTTGCAAGAGCTGCCCAAACATGAAGAAGAGCGGCTGCAAAATGTACGCGAGCGCTTGCACAACAATTTAGATAGCATTTCTTTGAAAAAAGAGCTAGATGAAAACCGCTTTGAGCAAGAGTTGTTGTATTACCTAGATAAGCTCGACATCTCGGAAGAAAAAGTGCGTTTGGCCCAACACTGCCAGTACTTTAAAGAGGTACTTTTGGCCAAAAAGCCCGCCCAAAAAGGGAAAAAGCTCAACTTTATCAACCAAGAGATGGGCCGAGAAATCAATACCCTAGGCTCTAAGGCCAATCATGCGCCCATTCAACGCCTGGTCATTCAAATGAAAGAGGAAGCCGATAAAATCAAGGAGCAACTAGCTAATGTGCTCTAAAAATCGGCCTAATTTCCCTATCTTCGTGGCCTATTTCAAAATGGAAGCGTTTTATAAAAAAGCACTTTCTCACAGAATATCGCAGAATACATGCAGCAAGAAGCCAAACTGATCATCTTTACCGCCCCTTCTGGAGCGGGGAAAACCACTATCGTCAAACATTTGCTCAAAACCCGCAAAGATTTGGCCTTCTCTATTTCGGCCTGTACCCGTAGCCAGCGCTATGGCGAGGTGAACGGAATGGATTATTACTTTTTGTCTTTACAAGACTTTAAGCGCCGGATCGAGGCCGATGAATTTGTGGAATGGGAGGAAGTCTATGACAATCAGTTTTATGGCACCTTAAAAGAAGAGGTGGAGCGTTTGTTGGCCTTGGGCAAAAGTGTCCTTTTTGACATTGATGTCAAAGGAGCCGTAAATATCCAGAAGCATTATCCAGAGCGCTCGCTTTCTATTTTTGTCAAGCCGCCTTCTGCCGATACGCTTTTTGCGCGTTTGCGGGGCCGCAAAACGGAAGATGAAGAAAGTCTGCGCAAGCGGATTGCTCGGGCTAGCGATGAGCTGACCTATGAATGTAAATTTGACTACACTTTGGTCAATGACAATTTGGAGGTGGCCTTAGCGGAAGCCGAAAAAGTAGTAGAAGCCTTTATTTCGGAAGGCAATTCGGGTTTAGAAAAACTGAAGCATGGAAACGGCCATCACGCATAATATTAAGGTTACGGTAACTGCTGTTTATCAGCCCGATTACTCTCGGCCCTTGCGCTCGGAGTTTGTCTTTGCCTATCAAATTCGCATTGACAATTTGGGCAAGCGTCCTTTGCAGCTACTCAGCCGATATTGGTTGATTTGGGATTCTAATGGCAGCCAAAGAGAGGTAGAAGGCGAGGGCGTAGTGGGCCAACAGCCGGTATTATATGCTGGCGATTTTCATGAATATGTTTCGGCCTGCCCCTTACAGAGCGATATTGGCTATATGCAGGGCTATTATGTCATGCGTTATTTGGATGGCGAAGAGGAGGAGGTCAAGGTGATTGTTCCTCGTTTCCGTTTGCAAACGCCTTTTAAGAATAATTAGAAAGGAGCGACTCTGAGGAGTCGCTTTTTTTATGCCAAATAGTTAGTTCATTTTCTTGTCGATGGGGTAACGATTAGAAGGATTTGGGGCCCGCGGCCAGCAAGCTGGCCGCCGCTATGCTGCGGGGCTAAATTTAATGAGGGTTTCAACCCTCATCTATATATCATTGCGAAGCAATACCATTGTTGCGGTGGGTTTTAACCTACCGAAACGGGCCTGCGCAGCGCTGGGCCTTTTGGCCTTCGGCCATGGCGGCGAAGCCGCCATCTGCAGCCTAAAGGCCGCAGCCAATCCGGTTGGGCTATCATCTTGCTCGCCGCAGGAGCTTAAAAGCCCCTGCTTCCAAGATAGAAGGCAGGGACTTAGGTTTTTCAGGACCTGCGGCTTTTAAGCTGCAGGCCATGGACCCCATAAAGAGTTAGCTGATTGGGTCTTAATCTGGCTGCGGGTTTTAACCCGCAGAGATATAAAAACAGCCCCCTACATCAATTCCAATTCAACCTTAGCCATTTGGCTTGCTGGATTATCAAAGAAGAGCAAGCGGTGGCCCACAGGCAGTTGCAAACTAACGCTTTGGTTGGGCTGCAACTCATAGATCTGAGCGGGGATATCATTTGCATTAGCGGCAGAGTAATACTTGACAGCCTCTCCCTCAAGATGTGTAATGCGGATGGTTTCTCCACCACGGAGCAAACCCTCTAGCTGGGCCGAGCGGCTTTCTGCAGCTAGATCTATCTCAAAGAGGCCATAATCTTCTTCTTCTGTGCTTTCTTCGCTGCTACCGTTGTTGCTGCGGCGGAAGTACTTGAGTTCGTAAAAGTCAGCCACCTGATTGATGTCTCGGTAGTAGTGAAACTCTAGGCGAGCAAAGCAGGCAAAGAGTCCCAAAGACAATTCTTCTCGCTGCTGCTCGAGCAGGGTAGAGTTGTTACTGTAGTGGTATTCTAGTCCCTGCTGTTCGTTGCGGAGATCTTCTAGTTGTTGGCCATAGCTGGCAACGGTAGTTCCTAGGTTAGCCAATTGGGGGTCTTGGAGTAGGTTGCGCCCCAAAGTTTTAACGAGTTGGATGCGAACTTCAAGGCTATTATTTTGAAAAACGCGACGCCCCTGCGGAAAGAAGCTTTTGTACTGACGGCTCTGATTGTCATAGCTGATCTGAATCTCGGCGGCCCAACGGCGAAGTAGGGGGCCCGTTACTTCTTCTAGCAGCTCATTAAATTCAGCTGTTTTTGCATGATAAGCCGTACGCCCATCAATAGAACGCTCATACTGCTGCAAGAAAGCAAAATAAAAAGGCTCGAAAAAGGTCAAGATGTCCTGAATGTCAGGATCCGTAGCCGCTTTGATGCGTAGCTTGCTCAAATGATCTGTAGCTAGCTGATACATTTTTTTGAAGGACCCTTTCGTACTGCTATAAAAGAAATTACTTAGGGCTGCCCAATCTGGATTTTGAAACATAATAATAAAATTATTGGGGTTGTAAAATATATAACGTTATAAACTTAGGTAAATACTTTTTAAATGTCAAGCTTTTCCCTAAATAATTATAACTTTTTTGGTATTTGCTGTTTACGACTTATTGTTTTAGTGCGTTAAATAGGCATTTTAGTATGTATTTGCAAAATGGAGACTGTTTAAAATTTTGTGTATGGGCAAAAAAAGGGGTAAAGATTAGGAGGTTTAATATCAATTTAATTACTTAGAAAAAAAGTACCGCTATGGACAAGAAACAAGAAGAGTTATTAAACCGCCTACTAGGAGATGTGAAGAACATTGAGGAGCTAGACAAGCTAACAGATGACCTCAAAAAACGAGGAATTCAAAGTTTGTTAGAAGGAGAAATGTCAGCGCATTTAGGGTATGCTCGTGGCGAAGAAGTCCAAGGAGAAAATCGCAGAAATGGCCATTCTTCAAAGAAGATCAAGACGGAAAGTGGCAAATTACAAATAGAAATACCAAGAGATCGAGAGGGTAAATTTGACCCTGTAACAGTCCCCAAACACAAATCGATGACGGCTAAGCTGGAGAGTGTGATTACACTATTGTATGCTAAAGGTATGAGCCTGTCTGATATAGTAGAGTATATGGATGAAATTTATGGTCAGCAGTACTCTAAGAGTCAAATTACAACCATTACTAATAGCCTCTTAGATAGTATTCGAGAGTGGCAAAATCGGGTTCTTGATGAGAAGTATGCGATTCTTTGGATTGATGGGATTCACTATAAAATTAGAGAGGATGGGCAGATTAAAAGCAAGGTTTGCATGATTGTACTTGGGGTTAATTTAGCAGGCTATCAAGACATTATTGGCATGTATCTCTTTGAAAAAGAGACTGCTGCAAATTGGGCCACAACTTTGAATGACATTAAAACAAGAGGGGTAAAGGATGTTTTATTTATCTGCTCAGACAATCTAGCTGGCTTGGACCAAAGCGTTGAGGCCGTCTTTCCTCAGGCAGCTCATCAAATTTGTGTGGTCCATCAAATTCGCAATTCTATGAAGGTTGTTGAAGCCTCTAATAGAAGAAAAGTGGCCAAAGATATTAAGCTCATTTATACAGCTCCTAATGAAGCTGAGGCCAGAAATCGGCTTCAAGATTTTGAAGAAAAATGGGGTGATCGCTATCCTTACATCATTAAATCTTGGGAGAAAAACTGGGACAATCTCACTGTCTTTTTATACTATCCTCAAGAAATCAGAAAGCTTATTTATACCACAAATATTATTGAAGGCTTTAATGCTGGCCTGAGAAAATATACCAATAACAAACGCTCATTTCCAAATGATGCTGCGGCCATAAAATCTATCTATTTAGCCGCTATGCAAATTCAAAAACGATGGAAGGTCAAACGAGCTGGTTGGACCAAAGTTTTCAGCCAGCTTTGTGTCTGTTTCCCTGACCGGGTCATCTAAATTTTACCACTCGCCTCCTAGTCTCTATTGACCAAATTTTATTCTGATACACAAAATCCTGAACAGTCCCGCAAAATGGATTATCAAGGTATTGACAAGCTATTCTGCAGCTACAAAATGGCATCTTACATTTGCGGTAAGCTATTCTGCAGCTGCAAAATGGCATCTTACATTTGCGGTAAGCTATTCTGCAGCTGCAAAATGGCATCTTACATTTGCGCTAAGCTATTCTGCAGCTACAAAATGGCATCTTACATTTGCGGTAAGCTATTCTGCAGCTACAAAATGGCATCTTACACTTGCGGTAAGCTATTCTGCAGCTACAAAATGGCATCTTACACTTGCGGTGAGCTATTCTGCAGCTACAAAACGGCATATTACATTTGCGGTAAGCTATTCTGCAGCTACAAAACGGTATATTACATTTGCGGTAAGCTATTCTGCAGCTACAAAACGGCATATTACATTTGCGGTAAGCTATTCTGCAGCTACAAAACAGCATATTACATTTGCGCTAAGCTATTCTGCAGCTACAGAATAGGGCATAAAAGTTTTGATTGGGTGTTCTGCAACTGCAGAATAGGGCATAAAGGTTTTGATATGGTGTTCTGCAACTGCAGAATAGGGCATAAAGGTTTTGATTGGGTGTTCTGCAACTGCAGAATAGGGCATAAAGGTTTTGATTGGGTGTTCTGCAACTGCAGAATAGGGCATAAAGGTTTTGATATGGTGTTCTGCAACTGCAGAATAGGGCATAAAGGTTTTGATATGGTGTTCTGCAACTGCAGAATAGGGCATAAAGGTTTTGATATGGTATTCTGCAACTGCAGAACAGGGCGTAAAGGTTTTGATGGGGTATTCTGCAGCTACAGAATAGGGCATAAAGGTTTTGATGGGCCGTTTGGCCTTCGGCCATGGCGGCAAAGCCGCCATCTGCAGCCTAAAGGCCGCAGCCAATCCGGTTGGGCCATCATCTTGCTCGCCGCAGGAGCTTAAAAGCCCCTGCTTCCAAGATAGAAGGCAGGGACTTAGGTTTTTCAGGACCTGCGGCTTTTAAGCTGCAGGCCATGGACCCCATAAAGCGTTAGCTCATTGGATCCTAATCTGGCTGCGGCTTTTAAGCTGCAGGCCATGGCCGAAGGCCAAACGGCCAGATAGCAGGCCCGAAGGGCCGCAGGCCTAGCGATGTGCAGCAGTGGCCGTCAGGCCAGACCGAGCCGCCCTAGGCGGCGAAGGGCCGAGCAGACCTGCGAGCTGCGAAACGTAGCGCCGCAAGGCGCAGCCGCAGCGGAGGCCCCAAAACAACAGCGAGCTGCGACAACCAGCCTCGAAGAGGCGCCAGTTCGATGACCGAAGGGAATAAACGTAGCGCCTGCCGCAGGCAGACAACAAGGCTGCAAGCCGCAGTTCGACGACTGAAAGGAGTAACGCCCCCAAAAAAACAGCAGCATCTCCCGCCAAAAAAAACTTGCTCAAGCTTACTGAAAGCCTTACTTTGGGTGCATTATATATAGCATGCTAAAAGCTAAAACAGTGAGTAAAAAACTAACTACAGCAGAGATTAACCAGGTGGTTTGGAAGGCCTGCGATACCTTTAGAGGGGTGATTGACCCCAGCCAGTATAAAGACTATATTCTGACGATGCTCTTTTTGAAGTATGTGAGCTCGGTGCATGATGCTAAACGGGCCTTTTATATGGATAAATATGAGGGGAATGAGCAGCGAGTGCAGCGGGCCATGGAGCGAGAGCGCTTTAAGTTGCCCGTGATGAGTAATTTTGCCTACCTCTATGAGCAGCGAAATGCAGTAGATATTGGGGAGCTGATTGATAAGGCTTTGGCGGCCTTGGAAGAGGCGAATCCCGAAAAGCTGAGCGGAGAAGGTGCGGGGATTTTCCGCAATGTATCGTTTAATAGCAGCAATTTGGGGGATCTCAAGGAGAAGAATGTCCGCCTAAAGCATTTGCTGAAAGACTTTAATAGTCTGGACCTGCGGCCAGAGCATTTGGAGGGCAATGATGTGATTGGAGATGCCTATGAGTATCTGATTCAGAACTTTGCGGGAGATGCGGGCAAGAAGGCTGGGGAGTTTTATACCCCCAGCGAGGTCTCTACTTTGGTGGCTCGATTGAGCAAGCAGGGGCCTGGGGTCCGCATTTATGACCCCACTTGCGGCTCTGGTTCTCTATTGATTAAGGCGGCCAAAGAGGTGGGCAGCAAGGATGTTTCGCTCTATGGGCAGGAGGCCAATGGCAGCACCTGGGCCATGGCTATTATGAATATGTTTTTGCATGGCTTTGATGATGCAACCATCCGTTGGGGCGATACCCTGCGCAACCCCAAACATAAGGAAGGGGATGAGCTGATGAAATTTGATACGGTGGTGGCCAATCCCCCTTTTTCTTTGGATAAATGGGGTAGAGAAGAAGCGGAGACCGATCCCTACAACCGCTTTTGGCGGGGAATGCCCCCCAAGAGCAAGGGCGATTGGGCCTTTATTAGCCACATGATCGAGTCGACTTATGCGCAAAAGGGGCTGGCTATTGTGGTGGTGCCGCATGGGGTGCTTTTTAGAGGCAGCTCGGAGGGCAAGATCAGAAAGCAAGTGATTGAGGAGAACCTCTTGGATGCCGTGATTGGCTTGCCGGCCAACCTCTTTTATGGAACTGGGATTCCCGCCGCCATTCTGGTCTTTAGCAAGGCCCGGCAAAAAGATCGCTCGGTCCTCTTTATTGATGGGAGTCAAGGTTTTGAGGCCGGCAAAAAGCAAAACCGCCTAGGCGAGCAAGACCTAGAGAAAATCGTGGCGACTTATCGGGCCTATAAGGCTGGAGATTATGCCCTGGGGGTAGTCGAGGATAAATATAGCTATCTGGCCAGCTTTGAGGAGATCGAGGAGAATGATTTTAACCTCAATATTCCCCGCTATGTAGATACCTTTGAGGAGGAAGCGCCCGTAGATATGGCCGCTGTGCAAAAGGAGATTGCAGCGCTAGAAGCAGAATTGAAGGCGGTGGAAGCCGAGATGCAGGGCTATTTAAAACAGTTGTTTTAGACCAAAAAACAAGAAGCTATGAAATGGCAAACAAGCATAAGACGGATTAAGGAAATTCAAGAGGAAATTGCTCAATTGGGCGAGCTCTCTAAAGCTCGGAAGCAGGAGCTCTGGGAGCGCATACGTTTGGATTGGAATTATCATTCCAATGCCATGGAGGGAAATACGCTGACCTTGAGCGAAACCAAAATTTTGCTGACGCATGGTATTCATGCGGGGAATAAGTATGGGCGACATTATGAAGAAATGAAACTTCATCATGAGGTACTGAATATGCTTCAGGCTATTGTGAGAGAAGAACGTCCTATTACGCAGCACCTTATTAGAGGCTTGCATGCCGAAATGATGGGGGAAAAGTATGAAATTGATGCGCAGGACCCTCAAGGGAATCCTGTAAAGGTAGCTGGACGGCCAGGTGAGTATAAAAAGACCCAAAACTTTGTGCAGCGAGGGGCTGAACGCTATACTTATGCAGCGGTGGAAGATGTGGAGCCTCGGATGCAATCCCTGATTGCTTGGCTGCAGGAAGAAGAAGAAAAGGGAGAGCGGCATCCCATAGAACTGGCCTGTCGCTTTCATTTGGAATTTGTAACTATTCATCCCTTTGATGATGGCAATGGCCGTATGGGCCGCATCTTGATGAATTTGATTTTGATGAGAATGGGCTTGGCCCCAGCCATTATCCTGAGAGAAGAAAAAGAGCAATACCTAAGAAGGCTGATTATTGCGCAGGATGGGGGAGCCCTGGAGCCCCTGCTTGATTTTGTCGCAGAAAGTTGTTTGGCCGCCATGGAGTTTCGCCTCAAGGCCTATAGGGGCGAAAGCTTAGAGCGGCCAGATGATTGGGAGAAGCGCTTGCTTCTTTTGCGAGAAGGGCCTAAGCTGCCCACATTAGAGAAAAATGCGGAGCGGGTTTATGAAAGTTACTATAAAAGCATTTTGCCTTTGTTTGAGCGCTTGAAAGATAAGCTGAAGCAGAATTTTGCGCCCTTTTTTTATGATGGGAAGGATACTCATTATATAGATGAAACGGAAGTATCCTTATCATCATTAGATTTAGATTTCGGTTTTAATCGTAATAAGATTAAGGAAGACCGAGATATTATGGATATGACAGGGATGCATAATTCTGGTGTTAGCTCTGCAGGACTTCATATACAGTTTATCTCTTTAATGGAGGACCGTACTAAAAGCTTAGAAATAACCATTAAGGCTTTTTTTCACGGCTATTCTTATCGAGTAGTGATTAGTTCTCCTCAAATAGAAGAAACCACTCTTCTAGATAAACGCTATGCCGAAGAAATAACTGCCGAAGAACAGGCTACAATCATCTCTACTATTGGTAGCTCATTAGCCAAACAACTAGAAGCACTATTAAAGAAAAAAGGGAATGAAGACAGAATATAAAAAAACAAAGCTGGGACTGATTCCTGAGGATTGGGAGCTGGTGAAGTTGGGGGATGTGGTGAATAAAATTTCTTCAGGAAAAACAAAAACAAAATCAGCAGAGGGGAAATATCCTGTTTATGGCTCAACTGGCGAGATAGGGAAAATCGGTAGCTCAGATTATAGTGGGAAGAGAATTTTGGTAGCAAGGGTTGGCGCTAATGCTGGAACTTTGTATCAAGTTGATGGCAGTTATGGAGTTTCTGATAATACATTGATTGTTGACGTTAAACCTGCTGCAGAAATAAACTATGTGTACAATCTTTTAATAAAACTTAGGTTGACACAAATGGCTTTTGGCTCAGGGCAACCACTAATAACAGGAGGCCAATTAAAAAGTCTAAAAATCCCCCTTCCCCCCCTCCCTGAGCAGGTTCGCATAGCGGACTGTCTATCGCAATGGGATCGGGGCATTGCCCTATTAGAGCGTTTGATTGCCCAAAAAGAGGAGCAAAAGAAGGGCTTAATGCAGCAGTTGTTGACGGGCAGGCAGCGTTTGCCGGGCTTTGCGGGGGAATGGGAGCGGGTGAAGTTGGGGGATGTAACTAAACGTGTTAAGAGAAAAAACACAGAGTTGAATGATAATGTAATTACTATATCTGCCCAAAGAGGATTTGTAAGACAAGAAGACTTCTTTAGTAAAAGGGTAGCAAGTAGTACATTATCTAATTACTATCTACTTCACAAGGGCGAATTTGCATATAATAAGAGCTATTCAAAGGGCTACCCAATGGGAGCTTTTAAGCGACTAGATGATTTTGATAAAGCTGTAGTGACAACACTTTACATTTGCTTTAAATGTAAAGAGCATGTAGACTCAGATTTTATGCAACAATTTTTTGAAGGAGGAATGATGATAAAGGGGCTGATGAGAGTCGCTCAAGAGGGAGGCCGAGCCCATGGATTATTAAATATTAGCTTAACAGACTTTTTTGATTTACCGCTAAGTCTTCCCCCTCTTCCCGAGCAAAAGGCCATTGCGGCGGTATTAAACACTGCGGATCGGGAGTTAAGTTTATTGGGGGCCAAGTTGGGGCAGTATCGTCTGCAAAAGCGGGGGTTAATGCAGCAGTTATTGACGGGGCGGAAGCGCTTGGTTTAGCAAATGTTATTATATTGAGGGGGAAAGAAAAAAACAACAGATATGGAATTGAAACGCTTAGTCCTAGAAGGCTACAAAGGCTTTAAAAACAGGCAGGAAATTGTTTTTCCAGAAGATCGCAAGCCTTTGGTTTTTGTGGGGATGAATGGGGCGGGGAAAACCGCTTTGTTGGAGGCGATACGCTTGGGCTGTGATGCTTTTGCTGCAGCCTTGTTTGATTCAGAGAGCGAAGGGTTGACAATCAATCAATTATCCTATATCGCTCAAGAAGTTCAATCCTCAATTCATATCGATAAGGAGGAAGCAAGCATAAAGCTAAGCTGGAGCTATCCTATTGAGGAGCCCTCAACGCTATTTTTTGTCCAAACAGATTTAAGGAATGGTCCAACTCTCTCCGAGGGCTATCGAAGAAGTCAGCTAGCTGGAAATTTTTGGGAGCTACCAAAGCGGATTCTTACGAACCTAAATGAACGTCGAAAAGACTATTCCTTGTCCTTGGCGGTTTATTATCCCTCGGAGCGTTTGATTGGAAAAGGGGATGACTATGATTTTGAGCTTGACTATTTTAATCGCAATCAGTTGATGGCTTTTAAGGGAGCTTTAGAGCGCAGTATCAACTTTCAGCAGTTTTTAGATTGGTTTAAGGAGCAGGAAGATTTAGAAAATGAACTGCGGATTAGCTCGAAAGATGACTATAGAGATCGTGCTCTAGAAGCGGTACGCCAGGCCATTGCATCTGTTTTAGATGATTTTAGTTCCGTTCGGATACAGCGACATCCTTATGTAGATATGGTGGTCAAGAAAGGGGAGCAAAAGCTTTCTTTAAAACAACTGTCCTCTGGTGAAAAGGCCTTATTGACTCTTGCGGGAGATTTGGCCATGCGTCTATCTTTGGCCAATCCGGGTTTAAAGCAACCCCTAGAAGGTCGGGGCGTGGTGATGATCGATGAGATAGATTTGCATTTGCATCCTCGCTGGCAGGTGGATGTTATTGGGCGTTTGCGCAAAACCTTTCCCAACATTCAATTTATTTTCACTACGCATTCGCCTCTAATCATCAATAGGCTGCCCCCCGAAAGCTTATATTATCTGGATAATAATGAATGTTATCCCGCCACAAGCATGGAGGAAATAACCTATGGGGCCGATATTGATCGGATATTGGCTTGGCAGGGCGTAAAGGATGTTTTGCCAAGGGATATTGTGGATAAGATGGATGAAATCAGCCTCTTGATTAAAGATAACGCATTGGAAAAGGCCCATATAGAGCTGCAGCAGCTAAAACAAAGGATGAACAGCGCTCATCCGACTTTGGCTGATTTGGAAATGGATTTAGAGTTTAAACAATCAGAAAATGAAATGGATTGATAAATCAAAACCAACTCCTGCAGACCTAAAAGAATGGCATGACTATCAATTATCCTTGGGGAAATTAGCTGCAGATTATGCAGATTCCAATGTAAAAGGAGCTGATATTTATAAATATCTCGATCATAGTCGAGAAAGGTATTTGGGAGATACGGAAGGCTATACTAAAGAGGCTCTCCGAAAAACCTTAGTCGAGGAGCAGGCTTATCTTTGCTGTTATTGTGGAAAACAAATAGAGCTTAATCATAAAACGATTATTGAGCATCTGTACCCCAAGTCCAAAGATAAAAGCAAGACTTTTGAGTACGCCAACTTATTGGCCTCTTGTGATGGGGGACAGCATTACAAACCCTTCTATACCCTCAAGGCTGCAGACATTAAGGCGAGCTATGAAGAGACTCTTAATACTTTGGAGGAGCAGCTAAGTTTAGAGCGAGATAGCCTTTTAGCCTTGTATGTAGAGATTCCGGTAGAGGAACATGAAAAGTGGTTAAAGCAATTATGTGATATTGAAAACCTAAAATCTGGGGATCAACTGTTTATTGCTCGTCCTTCTTCCGTACAACCTCATTGCGACGATAAAAAGGGGGGGCATATTATTCCCTTGGATCCAACAATGAAGACTATAGCCACTTATTTTGAATATCTCCCTTCGGGGAAAATCCAAGCTGCCAATCTCGCAGACCCAATAAAAGAGGAGGCCGTAAAAAAGACAATAGATAGATTGGGGCTAGATGCTCCCCTGTTAGAAGACGGCCGAGAGAGGGCTTTTAAAGAGGGGAAAAAGTGGAAGAGGAAGCTTGGGCTTGAGTATGGAAGAGCTACTCCAGATTATGAGAAGGCGGTCGCTTTTTACGTAAAAAAATGGAATCAGCCTGATGCTGCAGGGAAATTAGCCCCCTTTGTATTTGTGAAGATAGCGGCTCTCTGTTCTTAGTATAGTATTTTGGGGCCTCCTGCCTGCGGCAGGCGCTACGTTTCGCAGCTCGCTCTTCGCTCGGCCCTGCGGCGCTTGCAGCGCCTTGGTCTGCGGCTGCGCCGCACTGCTGCACATCGCTAGGCCGAATGGAAGCTCTGCGCTTCGGCCATATAGAAAAACGCATTACAGACAAACATTAAACATAAAAACAATGCAAAGACCATCCTTTAAAGAAGATCATATCTCGCAAATACCGGCTTTAGCCCTTCTAATCAATATGGGCTATCGTTATTTATCGCCTTCGGCTTGTTTGCAAGCAAGAGGGGGCAGTCATCGGACCGTATTATTAGAAAACATCTTGGCGCAGCAGCTCAAGCGGCTCAACAAGATAGAGCGGGCAGGCCAGCAAATAGACTTTACGGAGGCCAATATAGGGCAGGCTATTCGCCGCTTGACTAGTTTACCTTTGGCAGAGGGCTATATTACGGCTAGTCAAAAGCTCTATGATCTATTGACGGCGGGAATATCTTTAGAGCAATCCATAGCGGGCCAAAAAAAGAGCTACAACCTAAAGTATATCGACTTTGAGCATCCAGAGCGCAACTGTTTTCATCTCACAGAAGAGTATTCTGTTTTGCGTACGGGCCGCCGGGATCATTATCGGCCAGATATTGTCCTTTTTGTCAATGGGATTCCCTTGGGCATCATAGAATGCAAGCGGCCCGATATGAAGCAGCCCATAGCGCAGGCTATTTCTCAGCATCTGCGCAATCAGCAAGAGGATGGGATACGGAATTTGTATGTCTATGCACAAATCTTATTAAGCATCTCGACCAATTCGGGCAAGTACGCCACCAATGGCACCGCAGAGAAATTCTGGTCGCACTGGCAAGAGAAATTTGCCAATGCGCAGGCCAAGCAAGATTATGAGCAGCAGCTATATGCCCTAAAGAACCGCCCATTAAGCGAAGCAACTAAAAATGCCCTTTTTGAGGAGCGTTATCGCTATGTTCGTCAGTACTTTGATGCCTTGGGGGCAGAGCCCATAGCGCCTAGTCCGCAGGATGCCTACCTTTATGGTTTGTTTCGGCCTGAGCGTTTGTTAGACTTTGTGCGCAACTTCATTCTTTATGACAATGGGGTAAAGAAACTAGCTCGCTACCAGCAGTATTTTGCGGTGGCCAAGGCGATGGAGCAATTGCGGCCCATACAGGCGGGCAAGCGCTCCGGGGGCGTGATTTGGCATACACAGGGTTCGGGTAAGTCGCTAACCATGGTGCTATTGGCACAGGCCATTGTGATGGATCCACAAATCAAGAACCCGAAGATCGTACTCGTAACGGACCGCACGGATTTGGATGAGCAAATTACCAAAACCTTTCAGAAATGTGGGATGCCCGTAGAGAATGCAAAGACGGGCAAGCAATTGGTGAGGCTCTTAGAAGAAGATGGGGATGTGGTCATTACCACGGTCATCAATAAGTTTGAGACCGCAGTAAAGAAAATGAGCCAGCCCTTGCAGAGTCCCAATATCTTTGTTTTGGTGGATGAGGGCCACCGCACACAACATGGAACCTTCAATGTCAATATGGAGCGGGTATTACCCAATGCTTGCTTTATAGCCTTGACGGGAACGCCCTTATTCAAGAAAGACAAAAACACCTTGAGTAAGTTTGGGAAGTTGATCGATCATTATACCGTCGATCAGGCTGTCAAGGATGGGGCCGTTGTGCCCTTGCTCTATGAGGGGCGGCATACGGCCCAAACTGTAAATGCGGCAGCTTTAGATAACTTCTTTTCGATGATTGCGGAGCCCTTAACGGAATATGAGCGCAAGGATTTGAAAAAGAAATTTAGTCGGGCGGATCAGCTCAATAAGGCGGATCAGAAGGTTTATGCGCAGGCTTGGGATATTGCCAAGCATTTTGAGGAGAACTTTCAGGGGACAGGCTTTAAGGGGCAATTAGTGGCTCCCAACAAAGAGACGGCCATCAAGTACAAAGAATTTTTGGATGCCACTACTTTGGTCAGTAGTGAGGTCGTCATCTCGGCCATAGATGATCGGGAGGGAGAAGATAGTGCTTATGGGGCCAGTTCTGGTCGGCTAAACTCCTTTTGGAAAAGGATGATGGAAGAGCATGGAAATGCCAGTCGTTATCAGAAAAACATTGTCAATCGCTACAAAAATGAGGAGCATCCTGAGCTCATCATTGTTGTTGATAAGCTATTGACTGGTTTTGATGCGCCACAGAATACCGTATTATATTTGACCAGAAACCTCCGCAATCATAGTCTATTGCAGGCCATAGCGCGGGTCAATCGGGTGCATCCGGACAAGGACTATGGGTACATCATTGATTACTATGGGGTATTAGGAGCCTTAGATGATGCTTTGGCCACTTACTCCTCCTTTGATGATTTTGATCCTGATGACTTGAAGGGCACTTTAACCGATATTAAGGAAGAGATTGGCAAATTGCCGCAGCGGCATACGGATCTTTGGGACATTTTTAAAACGGTCAAAAACAAGCGAGATGCAGAGGCTTATCAACAGCTCTTGGCAGATGAAGCCATTCGCCTTAGCTTTTATGATAAGCTGCGGGCCTATGCGCGGACATTAAAAATGGCTTTATCTTCTGTAGACTTTCATAAGGAGGAGCCCAAAAATCAATTGGCCCAATACAAAGAGGATTTAGCCTTTTTCTTAAAGCTGCGGAAGGCGGTACTCACTCGCTATTCTGATCAGGTAGATTACAAGCGCTATGAGGGCCAGATTCAGAAGTTGATTGACCAGCACATCAGCAGTTCGGGAGTAGAGCAAATTGTAAGCATGGTCGATATCTTTGATACCGAGGCCTTTCAGGAAGAGGTGGAAAAAACCATAGGGGATCGGGCCAAGGCGGATAAAATAGCTTCTCGGACGGCCAAGCACATTAGTGAGCGGCTAGAAGAGGACCCTGCTTTTTACCGCAAATTCTCGGAGATGTTAGAAGAGGCTATACGAGATTTCAAGGAAAAGCGAATGACAGAGCTACAATATCTCAACAAGCTCAAGGACCTGATGCAAAAGGTCTTGAATCGGGAAGATAGTAGTTTGCCGGCGGCATTGGCTGGGCATTCGGAGGCACAAGCCTTTTATGGTTTGGCTTTGGAGGAGTTAGGGAATTTGGTCCCCTCGGAGCTGGAAGCGGAGAAAAAGCAACAGTTAGCCTTAGCTTTTGCCTTAACTAGCGATCAGCTCATAAAGGATATGATTGTAGTAGATTGGGTACAAAAGCAGGATGTACAGGGGCAGATGTCGATTTCGTTGAGTGATATTATAATTGATAGTTTAGAGGCAGAGGGCTTATCTCCTGATTTTGACCAGGTCTATCATTTAGTAGATCGTATTATTGCCAATGCCAAAAAGAGATATAAATCATGAGGGATGTCATTGCCTTTGGTTCCAAGCAAATCACTTATGAAATCAAGTATGTGGACCGTAAATCTTTGGGAATTACGGTCACGCCAGAAATGCAAGTGATTGTAAAGGTGCCGCCAGAGACCTCCTTGGCGCTGATTCGGGAGAAGGTGCACAAGCGGGCGCCTTGGATCATCAAGCAATTGAGTTACTTCTTATCCTTTCATCCTAGGCGGACAGAGCGGACCTATGTCAGTGGGGAAACGCATTTATATATGGGGCGGCAGTACTTGCTCAAAGTCATCCTTTCGGAGGGGCCGCAGGGTGTAAAATATCGGGGGCGCTATATAGAAGTGCATACTAAAGAGAAGGCCAAGGCAAAAGAGCTGCTTTTAGCTTGGTATCGGGGGCGGGCCGAGCTTAAATTTAAAGAAATTGCTGCGCCTTTAATTCAGCGCTTTAAGTCCTTTCATGAAGGGCCAAGCGCCATACAGTTAAGAGAAATGCCCAGTCGATGGGGGAGTTGTACGCCCAAGGGGAAAATCATCCTCAATCCAGAGTTGATTATGGCCCCCAAGCGTTGTATAGAGTATGTGATTATACATGAGCTTTGTCATTTGTTGCATCCCCATCACAATCAGGCATTTTTTGAGTTGCAGACGCTGCTCCTACCAGATTGGGAAAAGTGGAAATTTCGTTTAGAGCAATTGCTGGCTTAAGCTATTTGGCCTTCAGCCATGGCGGCTTTGCAGCCACCTGCAGCCTAAAGGCCGCAAATTCTAGAGCTGTAGGTTAAAACCCACAGCCAATTAACGAATGCATTTTAATATGGTATGGAGGGTTGAAACCCTCCATAGATAAACAGCTTCTGGGCGGTTTAAATCATAAATGCGGTGGCTAAGAGGTCCGTTAAAAGAATGAGGGTTTCAACCCTCATACATATATCATTGCGAAGCAATACCGCTGTTGTATGGCTGTAGGTTTCAACCTACAGGCCCGTATAGCAGGCCCGAAGGGCCGCAGGCCTAGGGGCCTGTAAGGGGGCCGCGCAGCGGCAGACCCAGCCAGCTTGCTGGCGCAGGGCCGAGCAGACCTGCGAGCCCTGCAAGGGCCCGGCCGCCAAAGGCGGCAGGCCCCCAAACCTACCCCCCAACAGCACTATCCAAAAGAGCCAAAATCCCCTCATGTACCTTGCCCATTTGCTCTTCTGTGATGCAGTAGGGCGGCAAAACATAGACCGTATTGCCCAAGGGGCGCAACAACAAGCCTCTCTGAATGAAAAACTGCCAAATCTCATCGCGGATGTTGTTGAAGTAAGAGGTGGAGTCGGGCGTCTGTAAATCAAAGGCCCAAACTACTCCCTTCTGACGCATATTCGTCACTTTGGGGTGCCCAATGATCTGCTGCCCAAAGGCTTTATGCTGCTGCTCGATCCAGCGAATCTGCTCCCAGGTTTTTTCCGAATTGGTCAGCTCAAAGCTGGCCAAGGCCACCGCGCAGGCCAAGGGATTGCCCGTGCAGCTATGCCCATGAAAGAGGGTTTTGTATTTGTCATCGGACCAAAATGCCTGAAAAATTCTATCGCTGCAAGTAGTCGCGCCCAAGGCCATCGTGCCGCCCGTAAGGCCCTTAGATAAGCAAAAAATATCGGGATCATGAGCCAAAAAATCACTGGCCCACCAACTGCCCGTTCGACCAAAACCCACCATGACCTCATCGGCAATAATGAGAATGTCTTCCGATTTGCAATGGGCCAAAAAAGGATCTAAGGCCGCAGCCTCATAGATCCGCATACCCGCCGAACCCTGTACCAAAGGCTCAAAGATAAATCCCGCAATTTCTCCCTGATGTTGGTCCAATAACTGCTCAAAAGCAGCCAAACTCTCGGCTTCCTGGCCAGGCAAAGGTGGCTCTACAAAAAGCACATCAAAAAGATAGGGGGCAAAAGGGGCCGAAAAAGCAGAGCGTCCCCCCACCGACATGGCCCCAAAGGTGTCGCCATGATAGGCCCCCTCAAAAGCAATGATCTTCGTTTTGGGGTTCCCGATGTTGTGCCAATACTGAAAACACATTTTTAGGCCCACCTCTACGGCTGTAGACCCATTGTCCGAAAAGAAGAAACGAGACTGATTATCAGGGAGTTTACTCAGTACTTTTTCGGCAATTTGTACAGCAGGCTCATGCGTAAAATTGGCAAAAATGACATGCTCCAATTGCTCGGCCTGCTGCTTGAGGGCCGCCGCAAAATTGGGGTGGCTGTGCCCATGCAAATTCATCCACCAAGAAGCAATGGCATCAATGTATTCCTTGCCGTCCTCATCCCAGAGCAAAGCGCCCTTCCCTTTCGCAATCGCAATCGGCGCCTCGGCCGTTTTCATCTGTGTAAAAGGGTGCCAAACGACAGCCTGGTCTCTTTGGACCAAAGAACTTTTCTTTTGCATAAGATTCTTTTTTGTGAGCAAAATGTTGGGCGAAAAAAAAGCGCCCCGGCCAATCTGACCAGCGCGCTTAAGATATAAAACTATTTAGAACTAGCCCAAATAGGCATTATACATCCAAGCCAATTTCTCTTGCTCCCGAATATAGTCGCTCATCAAGGCATTAGTGCCCTCATCATTGGCCTCATCAGAAAGCCCAAGCAGCTCGCGTTCTAGCTCAATAATGACCGAAAAGGCCTTTAGTACATGGGCCAAACCCTCTTTTCCATCAGTCACATTGGTGATTTCTTCAATAGATGATTGCTCCAAATATTGGCTGTAGGCATGCAAAGGCTGCTGCCCCAAAGTCAAAATCCGCTCCGCAATTTCATCGATTTTGATCTGCAAATCGGTGTAAATTTCCTCAAATTTGGCGTGCAGCTCAAAAAAGTTATCGCCCTTGATGTTCCAATGAAATCCACGAGTATTGATGTACAACAATTGGTAATTTGCCAATAGTACGTTTAGTTTTTCAGCCAATTGTTGGCTCTCGGCATGGTCCAAACCAATGGTAGTTGTCTGTTTTTTCATCATTGTTTTTTTATGAGTTAATGCCCAATTATACATAAAAAAAGAGGGATAATCAACCTTTCTAAGTGGTTTAGGACTTTCTTATTTTTTGGGGCCTCCGCTGCGGCCTGCGGCCTTGCGGCGGTTACTCCCGTTGGTCGTCGAACTGCGCCCTAAAGGGCTTGTTGTCGGTCCGCAGCTCGCAGGTCTGCTCGGCCCTGCGCAAAAAAACAAGTTTTTTGCTTGGTCTGCGGCTTCGCCGCACTGCTCCCCATCGCTAGGCCGTTTGGCCTTCGGCCATGGCGGCTTCGCCGCTATCTGCAGCCTAAAGGCCGCAGCTCCTAGAGCTGTAGGTTGAAACCTACAGCCAATTAACGAATGCATTTTTATATGGTATGGAGGGTTGAAACCCTCCATAGATAAACAGCTTCTGGGCTGTGTAAATCATAAATGCGGTGGCTAAGAGGTCCGTTAAAAGTATGAGGGTTTCAACCCTTATACATATATCATTGCGAAGCAATACCGCTGTTGTATGGCTGTAGGTTTCAACCTACAGGCCCGTATAGCAGGCCCGAAGGGCCGCAGGCCTAGGGGCCTGAAAGGGTGGCCGTCAGGCCAGACCCAGCCGCTGAAAGCGGCGCAGGGCCGAGCAGACCTGCGAGCCCTGAAAGGGCCCGGCCGCCGCAGGCGGCAGGCCCCAAAAAAAAACAGATAAAGCAGCTTAAAATCCCTTCAGTTAAAACAGTTCTTTGAAAAACGCCAAAACTTGGCTAATTTGCAGCCTTAGATCGAATTCATTTTTAGTATCATTCAAGACAAGAAAAAAAATGGAATATAGGCCACAGGAGATCGAAGAAAAATGGAGATCCTATTGGAAAGAAAATAAGACCTACCAAACTCCCACTACTTCAGATAAGCCCAAGTATTATGTGCTCGATATGTTTCCCTATCCTTCTGGAGCAGGTTTGCATGTGGGCCACCCCCTAGGGTATATCGCTAGCGATATTTTTGCTCGTTATAAGCGCCTTTCGGGCTTTAATGTGCTGCACCCTATGGGCTATGATGCCTTTGGCCTGCCCGCCGAGCAATATGCCATCCAAACGGGGGTACATCCTGCAGTATCTACAGCCGAAAATGTGGGCCGCTATCGCCAACAGCTCGATAAATTGGGCTTTAGCTATGATTGGGACCGCTCGGTCAATACTTCTTCTCCTGAATACTATAAATGGACGCAGCAGATTTTTATCTGGTTGTTTGAGCATTATTATGATACCACTGCCGATAAGGCTTTGCCCATAACAGAACTCATCCGTCAGTTTGAGGAAAAAGGCTCTGCCACCGTAGCAGCAGCCCATAGCCATGAAGAGCATTTCTCTGCCGCCGATTGGCAGGGCTTTTCGGCCCAAGAAAAGGAAGAGGTGCTCATGAATTATCGCCTAGCTTACCGCAAAGTGGGCTATGTGAACTGGTGCGAGGAACTCGGAACCGTTTTGGCGAATGACGAAATTAAGGATGGCCGCTCGGAACGCGGAGGCTTTCCCGTGGTCCAAAAACCTATGATGCAATGGGCTTTGCGCATTACTGCCTATGCCCAACGCCTACTCGATGGCCTAGATACGGTAGACTTTTCAGAGGCGCTCAAAACACAGCAGCGCAACTGGATCGGTCGCTCTGAAGGGGCCGAACTCTTCTTCCTCACCGAAAATGAAGAGGATAAAATCGAGGTCTTTACCACCCGCCCCGATACCCTTTTTGGGGTGAGCTTTATGGTGCTCGCTCCCGAGCATGAGTTGGTCCAAAAACTAACCACTGCCGAACAAAAAGAAGAAATTGATGCTTACCTACACTATGTAGAAGGCCGCTCGGAACGCGACCGTATGATGGATGTAAAAACCATTAGCGGCGCCTTTACGGGCAGTTATGCTATTCATCCATTTACCGGCAAAAAAGTGCCGATTTGGATCAGTGAATACGTTTTGGCAGGTTATGGCACCGGCGCTATCATGGCCGTTCCTTCAGATGATGAACGAGATCAGCGTTTTGCCCAGCATTTTGGCCTAGATATCTTGCCCGTAGTCGATCAATCGGACTACCCCAATGCAGAAATGGGCCAAAAAATCGGCAAACTAATCAATAGCGATTTCTTGAATGGCCTAGAGGTTAAAGCCGCTATTCCCAAAGCTATCGAAAAGCTAGAGGCCCTAAATATTGGCCAGCGCAAAGTGAATTTCCGCTTGCATGATGCCAACTTTAGCCGCCAACGTTATTGGGGCGAGCCTTTCCCCATCTCTTATGATGCAGAGGGCCTCACGCAGGTAGAAACCGCCTTGCCCGTAGAATTGCCCGAGCTAGATAATTTCCAACCTACAGCCGACGGACATTCTCCCCTGGCCCGAGTGGAGTCTTGGGTAAATACTCCCGAAGGCCGCAAAAGAGAAACCGATACCATGCCTGGTTTTGCTGGCTCTAGCTGGTATTTCCTCCGCTATATGGACCCCAAAAATGAAAATGCTCCCTTCTCTGAAGAAGCCGTTAATTATTGGCAGGATGTCGATCTTTACCTCGGTGGAGCAGAACATGCCGTGGGCCATTTGATGTATTCTCGCTTTTGGCATAAGTTCCTTTACGATTTGGGCAAAGTACCCACGCAAGAGCCCTACAAAAAACTGGTCAATCAAGGCATGATCCAAGGGATCATCGAGCAGATTTATATGTTCAAAGAAAAGAATGAAGCTGGCCAAACGGTCTTTGTTTCTGCCGACCGCATTGCCGAATATGGTGGCGAAGAGGCTTTTGCCCTTTTGCCTGTGCATATCGATTTTGTGAGCAATTATGGCCAAGAAGATTCTCATTTGGACCAAGAAGGGGTGGCTAAATTCCTGGAATGGCGCCCTAGCTATGCCGATGCCGAATTTATCTATAATGAAGCGGGACAGCTAATGACGGATAGCGAAATTGGCAAGATGTCTAAGCGCTATTATAATGTGGTCAATCCCGATGATATGGTGGCCCTTTACGGTAGCGACTGTTTCCGCCTCTACGAAATGTTCCTCGGTCCCTTGGAAGACTCTAAGCCTTGGAACACGAGCGGAATTTCTGGTGTGGCCAAATTTCTCCGCCGCCTTTGGTTGTTGTTCTACAGCCCAGAAGGGGAGTGGTTGGTCCAAAAAGAAACGCCTACGGCCAAAGAACGCAAGGCTTTGCACCATTGCATCAAGCAAGTGCAGCATGGGCTCGAAAGCTTCTCGCTCAATACCTGCGTGTCCGATTTCATGAAGCTCAGCAATGAGTTGCGCGATCTCAATTGCCATAAGGCCGAAATTCTAGAGGGTTTTGTCTTGTTGCTCGCTCCCTTTGCCCCGCATCTCGCCGAAGAACTTTGGCAGGCTTTGGGCCATCAGGAGTCGGTCTTCAAAACGGGGGCTTTCCCTAGCTTTAATCCCGCCTATTTGGTGGAGGATAGCATCGTTTATCCCGTTTGTGTCAATGGGAAAAAGCGGGCGGCTATCGAGCTAGCCAATGGTTTGGCCCAAGAGGCCATCAAGGAGCAAGCTTTGGCTCTAGAAGATATTCAAAAATGGATTGAAGGAAAGACGATCCGCAAGGTGATTGTTGTGCCCAAGCGCATGGTCAATATTGTGGTTTAAGTTTTGTTTAAGGTCTCCAAGTTTGCGAATTTGGAGACCTTTCTGTTTTTTAGGGGCCTCAGCTGCGGCTTCGCCTTGCTGCGGTTACTCCCTTTGGTCGTCGAACTGCGGTCTAAAGACCTTGTTGTCGCTTCAGGGCTCGCAGGTCTGCTCGGCCCTTCAGCCGCCTTTGGCGGCTTCGGTCTGGCCTTCGGCCACCCTTTCGCATCGCTAGGCCATAACTGTAGGTTGAAACCTACAGCAAAAATGCTATTGCTTCGCAATGATATATGTCTGAGGGTTGAAACCCTCAGGAATTTAACTTTTTGGCCCTCCTTTGATAAATGGAAGGCAGAATAGCAGGAAATTAAAGCAAGGAATAGAAGTGACAGGGCTTCTATTTTGCCTGCAGCTCACAAAAAAAATTAGAACTCAAAACCGCCCCTCCCCAAAAAAAGAAAGATGAAAGAATTTTGGAACCAGCGTTATGGCGCTGAAGATTTTGCTTATGGCCGTCGGCCCAATCGTTATTTTGCTGCTCATTTACATGATGTAGCGCCCGGAAAAATTCTCCTCATTGCCGAGGGGGAAGGCCGAAACGCTATTTTTGCCGCTCAAAATGGCTGGGATGTTTGCGCCTGCGACCTCAGTGAGGAGGGCCAACAAAAAGCCTTGGCTTGGGCCAAAAAAGAGGGCTTAGACTTGCGCTATGATCTAGGCGATTTTGGAGCCTTGGATTATCCCAAAGAAAGCTTTGATGCCTTGGGTTTGGTCTATGCGCATTTTCCGCCTCATCTCAAGGCCGATTATCTGCGCAAAGCGGCCGACCTCATTAAGCCTGGGGGGCTTTTGCTCTTAGAGGGCTTTGCTAAGGGACATACCGTCTATCAAGAAAAAAATCCGGCCGTAGGAGGTCCAAAAAATGTAGAAATGCTCTTTGATAAAGAGGAAATGCTCGAGATTTTCTCTGATTTTGAGTTCTCTATTCTCAAAGAGGAGGTGGTAGAGCTGCAAGAAGGGCTATATCATAATGGAGAGGCCGAAGTCTTGCGCATTATGGCCCAGAAAAAAGAAAACTAAAACATGCCGATTTATATCGATCAAATGGGCCGCTCTGTAAGGATTGCAGAGCGGCCTCAACGTATTATATCGCTGGTCCCTTCTCAGACAGAATGGCTGGCGGATTTGGGGTTGGAGCAGGAAGTCATTGCTTTGACCAAATTTTGTATTCATCCCAAGGCTTGGTGGCGAGAAAAAGAGCGGATTGGCGGGACCAAAAGCTTGGACCTAGACAAAATCAGAAGTCTTCAGCCAGATTTAATTATTGCCAACAAAGAGGAAAACAGCAAGGCAGAAATAGAACTTTTGGCCCAAGAATTTCCAGTTTGGATTTCGGATATCGCCAATTTGCCGCAGGCCCTAGAAATGATGCGGGCTTTGGGCCAAATTACGGGCCAAGCCGAGCGGGCCGAAAGCCTTTTGGGCCCTTTTGAAGAGGCCTTGGCGGCTTATCAGGCGCCTGCAGCTAATTTGTCGGTGGCCTATTTTATTTGGCGGCAGCCCTGGATGCTGGCCGCAGGCCAAACCTTTATAGACGAAATGCTCAATTGGGCGGGATTTAAAAACGCTCTAGGGCATTTGGCCCGTTATCCTAGTCTATCGCTAAAGGAATTGGAGCAAGAAAAAATTGATTTGATTTTCTTATCTTCGGAGCCCTATCCCTTTAAGGAAAAACATATCGCCGAGCTAAAAGAAATTTGGCCCAATAGCCAGATCCTTTTGGTAGATGGCGAGATTTTTTCTTGGTATGGTTCTCGTCTTTTTAAGGCCCCAGATTATTGTCGGGCGCTATGGAAAAGAATCTTGGCGGCAGGGAAGTTGGGCGGCTAGCCGCCCTTGGCCCGCAGGGCCAAAACGGCTGAGGGATGGATAGTGGTGCGGCGCAGCCGCAGACCGAGCCAGCTTGCTGGCGAAGGGCCGAGCAGGCCTGCGAGCCACGACACAGCCCGACCCGAGCCGATAGGCGAGGGGCAGCCCCAAAAGAAAAAAAATAATCAGTTTATCAACAGCTAATTGGATTTAACGCTATGAAAAACAGAAAGTATCCCCTTTTACTCTTGTCTTTTGCGCTTTTGGGCGCCAATAGCCTGATGGGGCAAACCTTTAGTGAGTATGATTGGGGGGGCGAGATGCCCAAAGCGGGGGAAATTCCCGCAGAAATGCAGCAAGAAGATGCCGTCATTCTGAAAAGCTCGACCTATAGTAGCAATGAGTTTTCGGGGACCTTCCCTTATATCGAGCAGCTGGCCAACTACAAAGAATACCAGCATATTAAGTTCTTGAAAGCCGAGGCCACAGAGGATTATGAGCATCTGATTATTCCCAAATTTAAGGGCCGAATTGGCGATTTTGTGCAGATGAAATATGTGGATGTGCGCATTCGCAGAAAAGATGGCAGCCTAGAGGACCTGGTCATTCGGGACTTGGAGCAGCCCAAATTTGAGGAAGATGATGAGTTGTATGAGACGCAAAAAAATGCATATATCTATAAGTTGCCCAAGCTAGAGCCGGGTGATGAGATGGAGCAAATTACGGTGATTGAGTCGAAATTTCCGGACCAAGGGCGAATTGTTACCTTATATAAGGACTACCCTGTATTGGAAAGTGAATTTAAGATTTCTGTTCCGACCTCAGTGGGTTTGAAAGGGCAGATTTATAATGGGATGCCTGCGGTAGACATTAAGGAAAGAGGCGAGCAGCGCTTTTATACTTGGAAAATGAACAACCTAAAAGCGGTACCAGAGGCCAATAGTTCGGGGACCATTTTCACGACCGAGCTGGAGCATTTTGTCTATGAGCTAGACTTTTCGGCTTTGCGTTCGGACCGCAGCATGAAGGTGAACAACTTTAGCGACCTTTTGCGTCAGTATAGCACGGACTTTATGGATGTGCGTATTCGTTCGAAGAAGAAAGTGCGCAAATTTTATGAAACCCTTTTTGCAGAAGGCGCCAAAACCTTTAAGAAGTCGGCAGAAGAACTGAGCGTAGTCGAAAAGGCCTACTTGATGAACAACTTTGTGGTCCGGGAACTACAATTGGTGGGGCGCCTTAAGGACTTTGAAGAAAGTGAGGGCATTGATTATTTCTTGACCAATAAGAAAGCGGACTTTAGCAGTTTACTTTGTATTTACCGCGACTTTTTTGAGCGTCATAATATCGAGTTCTATTTTGGCATTGGCAAAAGCCGATTCAATGGACCTTTTGACAAGGACTATCCTTCGGCCACGCAGATTAGCTCTTACCTCTTTGTCTTTAAGGATGAAAACGGTTCGCTCTTTACCATTACGCCCACAGGAGGCTTGAATGAATTGCCTGCAGAACTGCAGAATACCAGCTGTTTCATGCTTGATCTCAATGATAAAAAGGCTAGTTTGCAATCGATCAACTTTAATGATGCCGTTTTAAAGGACAGCAAAAACAACAGCCGCAAGCGCCGTTTGCAACTGACCGTAGCCAAAAATGGAGATGCTGTCATCAAGGGCGATCTCAAGCTTTCGGGTTTGTTTTCTGGCCAACGCAGCAATTGGGTAGCCGCCAATAAAGAAGGGCAAGACAGTTTGAAGCTGGCTTTAGAGCGTAGCCTAAGCAGCCGTTTTGATGACCGTGAAGTAACTGTAAAGTCGGTAGAAATCAAGCAATTGAACATTGTACAACCCTATGCTTTCTCATTGGTCTATGAAGCCGAAGTAAAAGGTCTTTTTGAAGAAAAAGAGGGCAAAATCTCGCTCAAGCTCAAAGACTGGTTGGGCCATAGCATTCGCTGGGTTAGCAATGCCGACAAGCGTACCTTAGATTATCACAACCGCTTTTTGGGCCAAGATGAAGAAGAAATCTTCTTGGTTTTTGAATCGCCTAGAAAGGTGGAGGAAATTAAAAGTCTAACGGCCAAAAAAGACAATGATCAAGCTACTTATAGCCTAAAAGTGAGTCAAATGCAGCCCAATGTGGTGCGCATCAACTCTAGCTATAGCGTCAAGCAATTGGACCTTAGCCCCAAAGAGGCCAAAAAGCAACAAGAGATCAATAAACTTTGGGATGAATTGACCGACAAACGCATTTACCTCAAATAAGCTCAGCAAGTTGAGCAAAATACTAAGGGCGGCTCCTCATCTGAGGAGCCGCCCTTTTCTTTGGCCTTAAATATAAAGTTGTTTATCAGAGGGATCTAGCGCAATATAGAGCAAGACGGCTAGTTCTTCTGGACTAATTTGGGCCTGATTGGTATAGGCCGTGCGCAGATCGGTTAGGGTAGAGCGGGCCTGTTCTTCGCCCATCCAGATATCGTACAAGCGAATAATTTCGAGGGGGCTATTGCTTAGGGGCTCTTCCTGAAACTGAATCCGCAGGCGAATGGGGAGGGCCGTTTGTTGGGGCCGATAAAAGAGGTGGTAGCCTTCTTCTTTTTTGAACAAATCATAGAGCGCATAGCCTTCCACCCAAATCTTTTGAGGCTGCATCCGATAATTGAGGTCCAAATACTCTAAAAGGCGAGCATAATTGGTCTGCAAATAATCAATTTCTTTTTGTCCTTGGCCCTCAATAGCCGACTCAAAATGCAGGCAGATCGCATCGGTTTCCTCTTGCAGCGCTAGGCGGCAAGCCATACTCAAATAAGTAACCTTAAGCAACTGTTGCAAATAAAGCGATTGGCTGCGGTCAAATTGATCGGGAGCATTTTGGTAGACATAGCGAAGTTCGGCCAAGGCGGCATCTTCAAAAACGGCCTCTTGCTTGAGCTGTTCCTGACTAGCGGCTGCTTTTTGGTAGAGCAGGCTGCGGGTACCACTATTCTTTAAGCGCAGAGGCGTTACTTCCAGACTGAGGCTCTTAAATTCGAGGAGCAGGTGCTGTAGGCGTTCCTTGCTTTGTTCCAGTTGCTCTTTTAGCTGAAAGAAATGCCATTGTTCTTGAGCGGGTTGGCTGCTATAAAAGTGGCTTTCCTCTTCTTGGCTCTCTCGGAGTAGGCCTTGCATCTGTTCTACCTTTCGGAGCAAATCTTTATAGGCATAAGGCCCTTTTTGCTGCTGCATATTGGGTAGGCCGCTTTGCTCTAAACGCTGAATAAAGCGCAGCTCTTCGATGCGGGCCTGTAGTTTATCCTCCTTGAGTTGGATATCGAAAATAACGGGTTGTTCTCCGGTTGTTTTCAGTAGTTCTTCGGCGGTAAAGGCCGTTAGGTCTCGTTCAATTTGTCTTTTGAGGGCGCGTCCCCCCATCCGTTTGCTATAGCCCCTATTGGCCACCCACTCTAGGGCGGCCGCCGAAATATTGAGGATACTAGTTCTTCGAACAAAGCCATCTCTACTGAGCAGCTGCTTAATTTGCAGCTGAGCAATTTGTAGAATATGGGGCAGTTCTAGGCTATTAAAGATCACGATTTCCTCAATGCGATTGATGAGCTCTGGACGGAAGAAATTCTCTACGGCTCGGCGATAAATAGCGGCTTGTTCATCGGGACTATTGCCAAAACCCAGGCGGCGGTCCAAATCTTCGGCCCCAATATTCGAGGTCATGATGATAATGGTATTGCTAAAGTCTATCGGGCGACCTAGGGCATCGCTCAGGCGGCCATCGTCCAAAACTTGTAGCAAGAGGTCGTGCACTAGGGGGTGGGCCTTCTCGATCTCATCAAAAAGCAAAATGCCAAAGGGATTATAGCGAAGTTTTGCGCCCAATTGTCCCTCGGGTTGGTTGTAGCTGCCCAATAGTCGGCTACTGGCATTATAATCATTATACTCATTCATATCAAAGCGAATGAGTTGTTTGGGGTCTCCGGTCAAATAATCGCAAATGACCTTGGCGGCCTCGGTTTTTCCTACGCCAGTGGGGCCAATAAAGAGGAAGGAGGCCAGCGGGCGGTTGGGGTTTTGCAATTTGGCCTTCAGCAAATGAATCAATTGGCTGAGCCGCTCCACGGCCTGTTCTTGTCCAATCAAGCGGGCCGAAATATTTTTGCGCAATTCCTCGGCCTCTAGCTGATAGTTATCGTCTAGAATAGGCGAGGCCAAGCCCGTATACTCCTTAAATTCTTCCTGTACTTCTTCTACATCAATACTTTGACCCTGTAGTTTTCGGGCGAGTTGCCGCATCATTTTGGCCACACTACCCGGCAGGGCTCTTTTCTTAAAGTAGTTATGATGGATATTGAGCATCTGCTGCAGGGCAGGCACACTAATGCTACAAGCCTCTTGCAATTCGAGCTCTTTGCGTAGGCCCAAAAGCATGCGGGCGGCCTCCTCCTCCTTGGCGGCGGGAATCCGTTTGAGCTGAAACAGTTCGGTAAATCGACGGTCTTTTTCTTGCAAAAGTTTCCATTCTTCCGAGCTAGCAATCAGGATGAGCTGAAAGGCCTGCTGCTCCAGATAGGGCTTGAGCAAATCGGCCAAGGTCATGCTGTTTTGGGCCGTTTTCCCAATTCGGACCAAAGCCAAAGGGTTGTCAATAACGAGTTTATGGCTCAGTTGTTTGTTGCGATAGCCTTTGGGCGAGCGCAGTTCCTCCACAATGGCCTCCATTCGCTTTTGCCACATACCCACAATGCTCATTCCCGAGATCACTCGGATGGGATCGAGCCGCCAGATGATTTCTTCCTCCTCGGGCAGCTCTTCTTCGCCCTTTTGCATATAACGGTAGACCATCTCTTCAATCAGGCTGTGCCGCCCCACACCGGCCTCACCAATGAGGACCAAAGGCTGGTTGTTGGGTCCATACACCAAGGGGTAAAGCTCTTTTATCAGCTCTTCTCGCTCAAAGGCGCGTTGCAATTCACTAGGGTAAAAGTTGTTGAGGTTGCGCCCCAAACGCTCTAGTTCATCGGCACCATCAAAGGAAGTAGGAGCCTGAAAAAAGGCCATCATATCACTGCCTGCAGTCGCTTCAAAAGAGAAATCTCCCTGCTCTAAGCTAATGCGCATTTGTAGTTCTTGCACAAACTCAGAACGCTGCAAACAAAACTGCTGCAACTCCTCCAAACTGCTGCCTTCTTCCAGTTCCGTCAACAGCAATTCCTCAATCACTTCTTTTGTTTGGGCCAAAATATCAGAGGGCTTTTGCCGCTCTGCATCCACCAAAAAACAATAGGACTGAAAACTGGGCAAACAAACAATGCCCTGCTCCTGCAACTGAAAATAAAGGATGTGAAAACGTCCCTGAAAGAGCTGCTCTTTCTCTAACAGAAACTTGAGCTGCGGCTTGAAGGATTGCATCTTTGGCGAAAAACGAAACCAAAAAAGCTGCTCCATATTCTCTCTGCGCAACTTGAAATCTCTAAAATAGGCCCGCAACTCTTTTCTAAATTGCTGAAGCGCAGCTTCATAACGACGGTCGGTGGCAATGGGCGATTGGAAAAATAGCGGGCGAATATAATATTGCCAGCGCTCATCTACCTTAATATTTTGGACCAAAATAGGCAGTTGCAGCTGTACAGAGGACATAAATTTTACTGGTTTTAGTTTAAGCTTAGCAAGCTAAGGAATCTAAACTGTTTGGGCAAAGGCCTCCGCATATATTTAAGGCGCAGTTTGCTTTTTTATTTTTTTTTGGGCGTTACTCCTTTCAGTCGTCGAACTGCGGCCAAAGGCCTTGTTGTCGCAGCAAAGCTGCGGCGCTACGTTTCGCAGCTCGCTGCTCGCTCGGCCCTGCGGCGGCTGTGCCGCCTGGGTCTGGCCTGCGGCCACTGCTGCACATCGCTAGGCCGTTTGGCCTTCGGCCATGGCGGCTTTGCCGCACTGCCTACCATCGGTTACTCCCGTTGGTCGTCGAACTGCACCCTAAAGGGCTTGTTGTGGCCGCTCAACGGTCTTTTTTCTTCTGGCTTTTTTTCTTCGGCCCTTAATTTTAGGAGGGTCCAAAACCTAGGATATCTAAATAGTTCTGTCTATAGTTGAAAACAAAGTCTAGAAGGGCTATTTTGAGCTTGATGGACCTCTGTTATTATCGTAAATAAGGACTAAACAATGAATGAGCAACTAAAAGAGCGAATAAAAAAAATATCTGTTCGTGGACGCTTTGCTATAGCTTTACGTATTCTAGAAATAGAACTGTCAAAATATCTTGTCTTTCAGCAGAGTCCTACTTCAAAAATCCTAATCAATAAACTGAAAGAATTTACCAATAGTACGACCGTAGATGATTGGATGGAGGAAACAAATCGAATAATTCCAGCTACAGTTCTAGAAGATGAGGGACGCTATGATGCAGAATATTTCGCTGACTTTCTAAAGGAAGAAGATTTTAATGAATTTTACAAGCAGTATAAAGCTTTGCCAGAGCGTTTTTTGACTGCAATAGATTATACGACCTGGCTTGGTCAAGCCCATATTTATGTGGGAGTTCCAAGTTACTCAGAGGAGACTTATGAATATTTATTGGAGGTAATCGAATTAACTGCTGTTGATAACTTGCCTGAAATCATAGCCCGTTATGAGTTTTCTTCTTTTGAGCAACGTCAAGGGTGGGGAAATCGCTTTAATTATGATGAGGTCTAGGCGAGGGGGCGAATAAACTAAAAACTTATGGAAACTAATGTAAGGGCAAGGTTTGTCCTTAAGTCTTGAGCTTAACAAAAGACTGCTTAGGTTTCTCTATTTAACAGATACGGATTTAGATATAGATTTATATGTCAATTGGTAAAATAGGACGATATGATTTTTGAAAAAATTGGATACGGTACGGAAGAATTTCTTGTTTGTGAATCAAGTGAAATTCCTTTAATAGAGGCAGCGTTAGAGAAAGGAAATGAAAAGTGTTCATATATCTATCTGAATCCTGGTAAAGGCTATGAATGGGATAATATTATATGGTTATTGGCGTACAAAGATAGAATAAAAGGATTGGTCATAGTTGGAGAACAAATAGACATTTATGGAATAGATCAATTTGAAAATCTTGAGGTATTAAGTTTTCCCGAAACTAATGAGTACGCTATTGATTTTTCAGTTTTTAGCAAGTTAAAAGAGTGCCGAATCACTTGGAATACTAAGTATAAAAATTTGGACCAATGTCTTCTTTTAGAAGAGTTAGCGATCTGGAAGTTTAAATCAACCACTAAAAGTCGGAACCAACTATCCAAGTTGTATAATTTAAAGAAATTGAAATTTGTGCAGGGAAATATAAAAGACTTAGATTTTATTGCTAAACTTGAAAAACTGGAAATTTTTGAGGGCCATTATCAGACTAAGTTAGAAAACATAGAGGCTTTAGGAAGCCTGAAAAGCCTGAAAAGAGTTGTCTTAGATATCTGTAGAAAAGTGCTAGATTACAAGGCACTAGGTAGCTTAGTTGGCCTATCATATTTAATGATAGCCGAATGTTCTAAAATGGATAGCTTAGAATTTATAAAAGAGATGAAAAATTTAGATTTCTTATCGTTTTATGGCACATTGGTAGAAGATGGGGACTTGTCTTTTTGTGTCGGAATAAAAACGGTTACCTTTGATGATAGGAAGCATTACTCGCATCGTCGCGAAGAATTTAACTAGTTCAGGTCTACAGCCAGCAGTTTATTGCCTTCACTTTACTCCCTTTCTAAAAGCATATCATTATGAGAGCTGTTTTTCTGCTCTTAATTCTAACCATCTATAGTTGTAGACATCTTGAGCGGAAAGACTTTTTTAAACAAAAAGAATTGACGCTTAAAGCACAGAAACTGCTTTATCAGTACTACTCTTTAGACAGTATGCCGCAGTGCTTTTGTGAGGTTTCATTTTTGGATAGCCTGATAAAAGAAAGGTATATAAAGGAGGACTATCGACCGAGAAATGTGGATAGCCTTACCAAAGATACTAGATGTGTATCTTCAGTTTTGGACTGTCAACTTCGGTATAGTTCTGCTGGGAAATGCCAGAGGGATACAGCAATGACTGAATTATATTTTGAGCTAACCTTAAATGGTCAATATGTAGGGGTTGTACGGCAAAGCGGCAATATAGTAGTTCCGATCACTACATTTTGTACAAAAAATGACAGCTTTTATTATCTAACAGATGGCCGAGAGTATCACAGCTGTAAACCAATAGATTTGGTCCAGTAGACGATTGCAAAAATGGCCATGCTACAATTTGAAATGTTGAAACGGATTAAGTTTTTGATTTTTTTGCTTCTGCTATCTTCCTGTGCTTTTTTAAGGAAGCCTATCGAAAGAAAAGAGTATAAAGTAGTGTATGGGTCTTATGGAATAATGTCTGATATGGAATATATATCTATAGAGCATAGAGATATAGATGAAGTTCTGAAGAGAAAATTATCTCTAGAATTGAATGAATTATCTAAAGGATACTTGTCTATATCAATTGTTGATGGTGAAGTTAGTATGGACTCTCTAAAGCTGCGAAGGTTAGATGGCGTTACTCTGAGTTTCTATAAAAACAAGGATAAATTGGATAAAAAATTTAAGCCCAAGTTATTATCTCCAAATAAAAGTGAACTTATGGGTAAGACTTTTCACGCTTCTAGGCGATTGAAGTGGAACTACTAAATGGTACACCAATCTTATTAGTAGGGGCCTCCCGCCTACGGCGGGCGGTTACTCCCTCCGGTCGTCGAAGACGCCCTAAAGGGCTTGTTGTGGCAGTTTGGCCTTCGGCCATGGCGGCTTTGCCGCTTGCTATTCATCGCCTAGGGACAAGCCCCTAGGCTAACCTAATGGAGTCAGCCCTAAAGGGCCTCAATTGTTGATATCATGGCTTTGCTTATCTGTTTTTGCAGAGAAGAATGATATCCAAAGGCCCTCGCAGAGGGCTGTCTGAAAAAGCTAGCCTAGGGGCTTGTCCCTAGGCAGTAAGCATAGCCGCTGTTGACTAAGCTTAAATATTCTAGCAGCTAGTGGGGGCTGTTGAGGAAGTCAAAAGTCATTTTTTAGGGCTAAAAAAATAAAAAATGTTAATAAGTGTCCATTTTTTACAAAAAGGCAATACTTGCCCCTTAATTACCCTCTTTTTGCGGCAATACTTTTGTTATTTCTGTTAAAAAGAGTCGTTTTTGATGTTTTTGGACAGACTTCGTCCATAGTTCGAGCTTTATGCTTTGCTAGTTTGGCAATATTCATACTCATAGCAAGCAAGCCGACCTCTATATTCACCTTCTTTAATCCTCGAAGCATCAGTCGCCGAAAGCCTTTGTTTTGTTTTAGCTCTCCAAAACAGCCTTCAACATCTACTGATCTTCGTTTTCGTTTTCTAATCCCCTCTTCACTTAAAAGTAATTTTCTTGCTTTGGCTCTTAATCGCTCTAGATTAGGCGTTCTATGGATTCTTCGATTTGTAGAGGTTTTTTTATTTGAGTTCTGTTTTAAGCAGGGCTCCATCAGCGCACAGCCCTTACAGTCTGCTGCTTCATATATATTTGTTTCTTTAATGTAGCCTGACCGAAGTGTCTTTTTAGTCTCTCCTATTCGGTTTATTTTTTTCCCAACAGGACAAATATAAAAGTCACCTTTTTCATCATAGTGAAGGTTTCTAGCATTCGCAAACTCTTTTGTTTTAAAATTTCTTCGATGCTCTCTGTAAAAAGAGCCATACTTTACAAAACCCTCTATTCCTTTTTCTTCTAAAAAAAGATAATTTTCTTCGCTTCCATAGCCAGCATCTGCGGTAACTTGCTTGGGATAAAAATTATAACGCTCTTTAAATCCCTCTAAATGACGGATATAGGTGGCCATATCAGAAGATGTTCGCTCTACTGAATAATGAGTAATTACTCTATTGGATGTCGAAAATTGAATATTGTAATTTGCTTTAAGCTGGCCATTTTTTAAATGATCATCCTTAGTTCGCATAAAGGTGGCATCATGATCCGTTTTACTATAACTTCCACGGCCATCTATAATAGCTTCCTGATCTTCATAACGTTTATAGCGATCTGCAAATTTATTTATCGCCCTTAAGTTTTTTTTTTCTTCCTTGGCGATCTTTGCTTTTATTTCCTTATCTGACACTAACTGATTGATTCTATCAACAGTCTCTTGTATCTTTTCTGAGCTAGCCTTTTTTCCTAAATTTAAGGGCTCAATCTCTTGTTCCTCAGACTTATAAAGGCCTTCTAAATAAGCCCAGAAACCTTCCAGGCGCTCTCTGATTTTTTCTTTACTACTAGATAAACGATTGGCCCAAACATAAGTATAGCGATTTGCATTAGCCTCTAATTTTGTCCCATCTGTATAAACATCTTGCAAATCAACTAGACCTGCTTCTGCAAGTAGCAAAACGATATCTGTAAATATATCTTTAAACATCTCTCCCTCAAAGCCTTGTAGGCGCTTTGAGCGAAATATACTAATCGTAGAATGATCTGGAGTAGAACGACCACTCAACCAAATAAAAGGAATACTCTCTTTTAAGGCTTTTTCTATTTTTCGAGAAGAATAAGTGTTGTCTAAATAGGCATAAATCAACACTTTAATCATCATTTTCGGGTCGTAAGATGAGCTTCCTCCACCTTTATAACTATCATATAGGCGTTTCAAGTTGACTTGTTCAATCACTTGATTGACAACTCGAACAGGGTGATCTGCTGGAATCCATGCTCCTAAATCCTCAGGAAACATGCTCATCTGATTTTGTTGGCTATTGCGAAATACAGCTTTTCTTTTCATCCTTAAATTTACAAAAAATAGACAACTTATACAACTATATACCTATATAGTTTTTGGGTAAAAGTAATTAGCTAATGTCTTTTTCAACAGCCCCTTGCGGGGCTATGCAAACGGGCGGGCTAAAGCCCTTGTTTGCTATAAAAATGGAAAAGGTTCGCTCCTCAAAAACAACAACCGTCCAACCACAACGGCGAAGAAAAATCCCCTCGAAGGAGGGGATGACGATTTTTTAGTTAGCCTAGGGCCTTGGCCCTAGGGTTCCTATGAAATTTATGGGGGAGAAAAAACAAAATCAAACTACCGAAGAAAAAAATAACCCTTGTTCAAAGCGGTAGAGGATTTTAATCCTCTCCGCACTATAGATGTAGAATGGGGTTGTTGTATGGCTGTAGGTTTCAACCTACAGGTTATATATCCATCCTACAGGCCCGAAGGGCCGCAGGCCTAGGGATGGACAGCAGTGGCCGTTAGGCCAGACCAAGGCGCTGAAAGCGCCGCAGGGCCGAGCGAACAGCGAGCTGCGAAACAGCCCGGCCGCCGCAGGCGGCAGGCCCCCAAAAAAAGCCCCCTCCTTCATACAGAAAGAGAGGGCATAAAAACAGTTAGAAAAAGGCCTTAACGGCGAATGACAAACTTCTGGCTAATTTGTCCCTCCGGACTAGAGAGGCGCAAGAAGTAAGTACCTGCAGGCCAATCAAAAGAGAGCGGCAAGCTAAACTGCTGACCACTTAAGCGCTGCTGATATAGCTGGCGGCCCAAAACATCAAAGATAGCCAACTCCAGTTGCTGAGACTGCTGAAGAACAAGCTCTAGCTGCATCTGGCCATTGCTCGGATTGGGATAGAGGCTAAAGGCCTCTGCCCATTGGACGTTGATGCCCGTTACCGCCGATACAAAAATGCTATCTGTTGCAGTACAGCCATTGGCATCCGTTACTGTAACGCTATAGCTACCAACGCCTACATTGGTCAATTGCGACACACTATCTCCAGTGCTCCAAAGATAACTGAAGGGAGCGGTTCCGCCATTTTCGCTAGCGGCCAAAGCGCCATTGTTGCTTGTTGGTGTATGTGGTTGAGTGACCGAAAAGGCGAGCTGCAAACTAGCGGGGGCATTTACCGTATCGCTGAGGACAACCGTACAGCCTTGGGCGGTATCGGTTACCGAAACCTGGTAAATACCTCCGGCTAATCCCTGAAGGTCCTCTGTATTGGCGCCATTGGACCAACTATAGAGGTAGTTTCCTGCAGGACTGACCGTGAGGTCAAGGCTTCCATCTGCCGTATTAGAGCAGTTCGGGCTACTGCTTAGACTACTCAATACAGGTCCTTGAGGAATATTAAAGCTAGCGCTTCTTTGTTCCTCACAACCATTGGCAGAAGTAATTGTCACGCTATAGTTGCCATTGGCCAAGTTGCTCACATTAGCTGTAGTGGCTCCATTGGACCAAAGATAGCTATAAGGCGCTCCGCCTCCGCCACTGACATTAAGCGCCAAGGCGCCCGTGCCAGGTACACAGTTTTGCTCCGTACTCATGAGTTGGATTTGCATGGCCGCAGGCTCTGTAACTTGAACGCTACGCTGTGCACTACATACTCCAGAACTAATCGTGACGGTATAATTACCAGCAGCCAAACCACTGGCTACTTGCGTATTGGCCCCATTGGACCAGCTGTAATTCATGGGAAGACCCGTGCCTGTTCCCACAGCCTGAGCCTCTCCATCTGCATAGCCTGCACAGCTTGCATTTTGGCTAGCTACGGCATTGCTGGCTAAACTATTGTCTAGGGCCACGGTATAAGCCGCCGTCAAATCACAAGCATTAGCATCGGTTACAGTGAGTTGGTAAACTCCTGCCGCTAGAGCCGTTAGGCTACTTGTGTTTGCTCCATTAGACCAAGCAAAAGTGTAAGGCGTCGTTCCACCATTAACAATGGCCGTTAGGTTTCCATCATTACCCGCACAGCTCTCATTGTTGATTCCTGTGGCTAGGGTCATGGCGGTAGGTTGAGCTACTGTCGTACTGGCAATAGCAACACAGCCATTTGCATCGGTGGCGGTTACACTGTAGTTGCCTCCACAAAGGTTAATGGGGTTGGCTACTGTGGCCCCATTTGTCCAACGATAACTAATTGGAGCTTGTAGTCCACTGCTTTGTAGACTAATGCTGCCATTGCAGTTGCTTGCACAACTTACATCTGTAGGCGTAAGCTGTAGACTGCCATTACAAGGACAGTTGTAGTTGACTACAGCCGTGGCCACAGTCGTACAGCCATTGGCATCAGTAATTGTTAGGGTATAAGTACCAGCGATTAGGTTGGTAGCGGTAGCCGTAGTTTGTCCATCGGACCAAAGGAAAGTATAGCCAGCTGTACCGCCACTAATTGTAGCCGTAGCTGTACCATCATTTCCGGCGCAAGTTTCATCACTACTACTTGCCGAAGCGACCAAAGCAGTAGGTTCATTGACTACTGCAGTAGCTGTAGTTGTACATCCCGCAGCATCAGTAACCGTTACGGTATAAGTACCAGCGATTAGGTTACTTGCGGTAGCCGTAGTTTGACCATCAGACCAAAGGAAGCTATAAGGTGTGGTTCCTGCGGTAGCGATAGCCGTGGCCGAACCATCATTGCTTGCATTACAGCTGGCATCCGTGGCGCTACTGCTTGCGGCCAATGTACAAGGCGTACAGCTGTTGTTGACTACAGCCGTGGCCGTTGTTTGGCAGCCATTGGCATCAGTAATACTTACGGTATAAGTACCCGCTACTAGGTTATTGGCGGTAACAGTAGTTTGCCCATCGGACCAAAGGAAAGTATAGCCAGCTGTACCGCCACTAATCGTAGCCGTAGCTGTACCATCATTTCCGGCGCAAGTCTCATCACTACTACTAGCCGAAGCGACCAAAGCAGTAGGTTCATTGACCACTGCAGTAGCTGTAGTTGTACATCCTGCAGCATCGGTAACCGTCACGATATAAGTACCAGCGATTAGGTTGCTTGCGCTAGCCGTAGTTTGACCATCCGACCAAAGGAAGCTGTAAGGCGTGGTTCCTGCTGTAGCGATAGCCGTGGCCGAACCATCATTGCTCGCATTACAGCTCGCATCCGTGGCGCTAGTGGTCGCGGCTAGGGTACAAGGCGTACAGCTGTTGTTGACTACAGCCGTGGCTGTTGTTTGGCAGCCATTGGCATCAGTAATTGTTACAGTATAAGTACCCGCTACTAGGTTATTGGCGGTTGCCGTAGTTTGTCCATCGGACCAAAGGAAGGTGTATCCAGCCGTACCGCCACTAATTGTAGCCGTAGCTGTACCATCATTTCCGGCACAAGTCTCATCACTACTACTGGCCGAAGCGACCAAAGCAGTAGGTTCATTGACCACTGCTGTAGCTGTAGTTGTACATCCCGCAGCATCGGTAACCGTCACGATATAAGTACCAGCGATTAGGTTGGTAGCGGTAGCCATAGTTTGACCATCCGACCAAAGGAAGCTATAAGGCGTAGTTCCTGCGGTAGCGATAGCCGTGGCCGAACCATCATTGCTAGCATTACAGCTAGCATCCGTGGCGCTAGTGGTCGAAGCCAATGTACAAGGCGTACAGCTATTATTGACTACAGCCGTGGCCGTTGTTTGGCAGCCGTTCGCATCAGTAATTGTTAGGGTATAAGTACCAGCGATTAGGTTGGTAGCGGTAGCCGTAGTTTGTCCATCGGACCAAAGGAAAGTATATCCAGCTGTACCGCCACTAATTGTAGCCGTAGCTGTACCATCATTTCCGGCACAAGTTTCATCACTACTACTAGCCGAAGCGACCAAAGCAGTAGGTTCATTGACTACTGCAGTAGCTGTAGTTGTACATCCCGCAGCATCGGTAACTGTCACGATATAAGTACCTGCGATTAGGTTAGTAGCTGTAGCCGTCGTTTGTCCATCCGACCAAAGGAAGCTGTAAGGCGTGGTTCCTGCGGTAGCGATAGCCGTGGCCGAACCATCATTGCTAGCATTACAGCTCGCATCCGTGGCGCTAGTGGTCGCGGCTAGGGTACAGCTACAGTTTAGCGTGACGGCCACGCTACTTACAGCAGTACAGCCATTGGCATCAGTAACCGTAACAAAATAGTTAGCTGCGCTTAATCCTGAAGCGGTAGCCGTAGTTTGTCCATCGGACCAAAGGAAGGTATAAGGAGCTGTTCCGCTAGTGGCAGAAACAGTTGCTGTACCATCATTTCCAGCACAAGTCTCATCGCTGCTGCCAATTCCTGTAACTACCTCACTCACGGTAATAGCAGAAAGGACAATAAGGGTATCACTAATACAGTCATTTGTGGCAACAAGGGCCACATCATAAGTGCCCGCAGTGTTATAGCTTACGCTAGGGTTCATTGCTGTGGAGCTAGCGGGGCTTCCACCAGGGAAGAACCACTCATAGCTATCCGCATCGGTAGAGCTATTATTAAATGTAATGCTATTGCCCAAACAGATTGTACTGTTATTGGGGCTAAAGTTAGCCGAGGGCAAGGTCCCTAAAACGGGGACAATATAATGAGCGACATCAATTCCCCAGCTACCGGTTTCGTCATAGGCGTGCCAAGTTCCGTCACCCCATTGTTCCCAAGCGGTAGCAGGTGATGTTTCTCCATCGGTGTTAGTAATGAGTGCAATGGTATCGTTGCCATAGGTATATTCTATACCGACAAAGACTTCATTGGAGGCGGGTAAGGCGATGTTTCCAAAGGGAACAAAGGCCACATTATTTCCGCCAGCAATCAAGGTGACAATATCCTGATAAGCGATAGGAATACTGGCAATTATGGCTCCTGGCGTTCCGCCTGTACCATCCCAAACCTGTACATTAAAGCTATTGCTAGCATTGGCGGCTACGGCCTGACCAAAACCAAAGTAGGCTCCAGTCAAATGCGTATTGGCTCCACCATAATTAAAGTAGTCCGCCTTGGCGAGGTCTCCATAGCCATTGTGACCAGAAAGGTATCCACCTGGTCCCCCTGCATTATAGAGGGCTGGGTTGTCATTAGCTACATCATAATTTGAAATTGTGTCGCAAGCTTGTAGGCCAGAACTAAAACTGGCACCAGCTGCTGGCGAACTTCCACAACTATTTATTGCAATGACCTCCCAAAAGTACTGTGTGCCTGTCCCCAATACATTAGAAGTGTAGTTGGGAGAGCTGAGTCCTGTAGCTTGGTCGACAACATTTGTAAATGCGGCATCTGTAGCAATGCTAATGGTATAGCTATTAGCTCCTGCTGCTGTCGACCAGTCAAAATTGACGGGTAGGGCTAGGGCTGTTGCGCCATTGGCTGGACTGTTGAGTGTAACAGCTGTAGGTGTGGGGTCATTAACAACAAGGGTTAATGCTAGACTTTTGTTCCCTGAGGTACTGCTCGCATTAACGGTAAAGGGATAACTACCCGCTGTTACTCCTCCGCCTACATTGAGGGTTAGTGTACTGCTAGCTGCAGGCGTAACGGGGTTGGTACTAAAGCTGCCCACAACTCCTGTCGGCAAACCACTAAGGCTAAGCGTAACTGGGTCGCTATAGCTGCCAATTTGGCCCACATCTATGCTGTAGCTGGGCGTGGCTGCTGCACAAACGGACTGACTGTTATTCGTTGTACTTAGCGTATAGTCATTAGTGGCCAAAACAATCGTAAAGTCATTATCCGAAATGTCAAAGAAGTAGCCATTGGCGCAACGCACCATAATGCGGCCAGTGGTTGTGCCTACATTAGGAACGCTAATGGGCTCAGTTCCATCATTGGGAACATTGCTAGCTAATACGGTTGGATAGGTCAATCCACCATCTGTAGAAAGTAGAATGTCCACATTGGCACAGCTGACTGGGCTACCATCGGTGCCAGCTACATCCCAAGTTACGGTTTCTGTTCCGCCTCCATTCCAGCTAATTCCACTAGCAGAGGGATAAAGAACAACAAAGGGCCCAGAGTTGGCATCTACGGTCACTTGCATATCTGCATGATCGCTACAGCCTCCGCCAGCAGCATTATCACGTACGGTTACTCTAAAGTCCATGACCCGACTTACAGAAGGAAGTACCTCCCAAGTAAAAGGTCCACCCGCAGCCAAATCCACTAAATTGGGGAAGTAGCGAGTGGGGTCAGTAACTGGCTCAAAAGAACGGAAGTTTGGTCCTGCCGTAGAACTAGCTACAGGAGGCATGGTCGCTGTAGCATTTTCCATCTGTTCCCAACTATAAGTCAGGGTATTGCCATCGGGGTCTGTGGCCGAGGCGGTCAATGAAAAAGGCGTATTGGCTGGAATGTTAATGTTGGCCGCAGGGGCATTTACGGTAGGGGCATTATTGGCCAAGGCTGTTGTAGCCGGACAGTTGTGGCCTGCTCCCGTAATAAAGGCGCCCATTTCCTCCAATGAAATCGAGTGAAAGTAGTCATCACTCTGGTTTTGTACATTGGGGGCACAAATGCCAGCATATCCCATAATGGTAGAGGCACTACCGGGCTCCATGGCGGTGGCATTGTTGCGGTTACAGTTGTTGTTTTGGGTGTGGTTACATCCAAATTGATGGCCTACTTCATGGGCCACATAATCAATATCAAAAGGGTCGCCAATGGGCGCAGCACTACCTGTAACTCCACGGGCCTTGCCCGAATTGCTACAAACAACGCCCAAACCAGCCAATCCACCACTGTTGGTCCCAAACACATGACCAATATCGTAGTTGGCCGATCCAATTTCGCTGTCAATATTAGCCTGGTTTTCAGTAATCATTGTGCCTGGCGCGCCATTAGTATAAGGGTCCGTTGTTGCATTAGTATAAATAATGAGGTTGTTGTTGGCCACCAAGTTCATCCGAATGGCCATCTCTCGCTCATAAACACTATTTACTCGGTTGATGGTGGTGGTTTGTGCCGCTAGGGCCAAAGCTACCGTCCCCCCATGAAATTGAGTGTATTCTCCTGTGGCGGCAACGGCCATGCGGTAGGTCCGCAATTCACAGCTCCCAAAACGAGCGGCGCTCTGCCCAGCAGCCTTAAAGTTAGATAAGGGAATATTGTTACCCGTCAAGCCACAAACAAATTGCTTGGGAGCAGCTGGCCGAAAGTCCCGACGGTTATAAACAATATAGTGCTCAATATCGCCCCCGCCAAATTGATAGGGGTCAATATAGATGGTTCCCTTGCCCGCCGTCAAAATGATGGCGTGAAAGCCCTGTGGGGTCAAATCAAAACGAAGCGACTTGGAGGGGTCATTGATGCTCCGCCCCGCATAGGTCTGAATTTCCGGAAACTTTTCTGCCAATTCGGTCTCCATAATCGGCGACTCTACAATGTCAAAAACTTCATAGCTGCCATCGGGCATAGGCAGGCTCAAAAGGGTCTGGCTCATTGCCGCAATGGGCGTTCGCTCCATAGGGGCCACATCTAAAATGGTCCGAATTTCATCTAGGTTCAATCGAACCGTTTGGTACTGCTCTGCAAAAATGTAGCGAGTACCCGATTTGGGGATTTGGTCCTCGACTATTGGCGACCAAAGCTCTGTTTGCCCCCACAATTGGGAGCCCAAGAGCAATAGCCAAGCCAGTAGAAAGGACCTGAGGTAGGTCAGTTGCATAGGCGTTTACTGCTTAATGATTTAAAAATGAGTTAAGAAGTCCTTAATATAAAGCTTCTCTTTTTTTAGAACGCCTTTCCTGCCTTTATTGTGTGTTGATCTTTAAAAGAATAACTATAGGGAGAATTTGGGGCCCGCGGCCGGCTAGGCTTCGCCTAGTTCGGCCGCCGCTATGCTGCGGGGCTCGCTGTTCGCTCGGCCCTTCGCTTTTTCGCTTTGCTCAAAAAGCTCGGTCTGGCCTTCGGCCACCCGCTCCGCAGCGCTGGGCCGTTTGGCCTTCGGCCATGGCGGCTAGGCCGCCTGCTGTTCATCGCCTAGGGGCTTGTCCCTAGGCGGTTATTGGTATTTTGTATATGATCGGTTTATCAGTACAATGAAGAAAATATTGCGCTGGTCGATGACAAAGATAGTTTGTATTTGGAGGAGCTGCATTTATATGGCTCGGCCCGTTTGGGAATCTTGAAAAAAGCCTTAGCTTTAAGGTATCGGGATGAATCGGGCACCGTTGGCTTACCTGCTGGGAGCCTGCTCAAAACGGCTTTGGCGCAAAGTAGTTACCAGCAACTAGAGCTGGGTCGCCGCCGCTACGAGCTGTCCAACCACCTAGGCAACGTACTCGCTACGGTCAGTGATAAATCCTTGGGCCAAGACAGCAGCCAAACTGGACAGGCAGATTATTATTTGGCGCAGGTATCCTCGGCTAGTTTGTATTATCCCTTCGGTTGGGAAATGCCTGGGCGCAAGTTTGTGAGTGGGGAGGAGTATCGTTTTGGGTTTAATGGGCAAGAGGAGGATAATGAAGTAGGAGGAGATGGAAACTATTTGTCTTTCGGGAACTATGGGTATAATACTAGAACTGGGCGCAGATGGCAAATAGACCCTGTCGAACAAATTGGAGTATCTAGATATAGTGTCTTCAATGATAATCCGAATTATCACATTGATCCTGATGGTAATATACCTATACCAGCGATAGTTGGAGGTATTTGGCTTCTTGTAGAAGCAGGCTTAACTGCGTATGATGCGTATGATGTAGCAGTAACAGTAACAGATCCGAATAAATCAACAGCCGAAAAAGTTACAACAACAACATTAGCTCTAGGTGGTTTGGTGTTGCCTGGAGGGGGCTATTCTTCTTTGGATAATATTGCAAAGTACGGAGATGAAGTACTAGATGCAGCTAAATATGGAGATGAAATACTTGATATAGGAAAACATGGAGATGACCTTGTAGAAAGTAGACGTGCTGGAAACCAATTTATGAAGGATGCTGACTTCTCAAAAGGGTTCACTAAAGGGTGGTGGAATAAACAGGTGAAAAAGACAACTAATGCAACAAAAACTTCAAATTATTTAGGTGAGGCTGGAGAAAAAGCCCTTAATACTTTATACCCTGGTGGGAAAGCCAAAAAGTTTGATACGAAAAAAGGAGGGCGAATAATAGATAGCTATAATCCAAAAACAAAGGTTGCAAGAGAAGCCAAAGTTGGCTATCTTAGTCCTGGTTCATCAGCAGAAAAACGAGCTTTAGCACAGTTAGATAAGGATATTGAGTTATTGAAAGAAGGTGATATAGAAGAATCTGTATGGACCTTTTTTAGGAGTCCTGTTACTGGTAAAGTGGGGGCGAGTCCTAAATTTTTAGATGCGGTTAAGAAAGCTCAAAACCAAGGAATAGACATAAAAACAGAGATTTCAGATATAAAAATATCTTTACCAAAAGAAAAATAGATGAATAAAATAATAGCTTATCCGAGAATACCTGCTTTAGAAGAGAGGAAGATGGAGTTTTTAGGTGAAGATGTAGCAGTCGTAAATCAAGAGCCATATAAAAAATGGTTTATCAAAGCGCTACCTTCTCGCTTAGAGATAGTGCGTAGGCTAATATTACGCAAAGAGCTGGATTACAGTTATGAATCCCTATATGAATGCTTTTCTTTTCTAAAGGAGCATTTAGTGAAGCGGGAGACAACTGAAGAAGAAAATTTAAAGCTGAAAGAAGAGCTTCCAGTTTATTATCGAGGTTCATTTGAGCCGCAGAAGTATACGATCTTGAGCCCCACTTATTCCATAGCTTATGATATTGGAATTTATTGGGGAGAAATTATGATTAGGAAGTTTAATAAGCAATGGAGTATTTATGAAGATGAAGAGGCTTATAAATATGGTTATCCCATAATTGATTTAGAGTCCAAAAGACATAATGTGGTTTTTTGTCCTATTTGGGTAATGTCAATTACAGCTACAAAGATTGCTAAACGTAATATCGGACTATCTGTCTTTAAAGGCTTTGTAGAGACTTGGGATGAAAATTTTTTAAATGCTTAGTTTTTTTGTTGGGAGTAAGGATAACTCTGCTTGGTCTGGCCTTCGGCCACCCCTGCACATCGCTAGGCCGTTTGGCCTTCGGCCATGGCGGCTTTGCCGCCTGCTGTTCATCGCCTAGGGACAAGCCCCTAGGCTAACCTAATGGAGTCAGCCCTAAAGGGCCTCAACTGCTTATATAGCTGGCCTTGCTCATCTGCTTTTGCCGAGAAGTGCTATATCCAAAGGCCCTCGTAGAGGGCTGTCTAAAAAAGCTAGCCTAGGGGCTTGTCCCTAGGCGGTTATTGGCATTTTGAGGCAGGCAAGCCGGGCCCTGATGCCTTGAAGTATGAGTACGACCCCATGGGCAACCGCTTGGCCAAAAAGAAATTGTATGTTGATGGTCCTGCGGATATCCGATCAGAAGGGCAGTATTATGTCCGTGACCCTCAGGGGAATGTGCTGGCGGTTTATCAATTCAATGAAGCGGATATAGCTGTAGTTGGGGATAGAGATAGTCTGTATTTGGAGGAGCTGCATTTATATGGCTCTGCCCGTTTGGGAATCTTGAAAAAAGCCTTAGCTTTAAGGTATCGGGATGAGTCGGGGACCGTTGGTTTGCCTGCTGGGAGCCTGCTCAAAACCACTTTGGCGCAAAGCAGCTACCAGCAACTAGAGCTGGGCCGCCGCCGCTACGAGCTTTCCAACCACTTAGGCAACGTACTGGCTACGGTCAGTGATAAATCTTTGGGTCAAGACAGCAGTCAAACTGGACAGGCAGATTATTATTTGGCGCAGGTATCTTCGGCTAGTTTGTAGAACTCATTTGAAAGCGACGTTCTTGAAGGGCTTGAGTAATAATTTTGTGGGCCTTCTAGGCATTTTTTGACGGGATAGCAGCGCTATCGTGGAGAAAAATAACGACGAAGGACGCAAAATTAGCTTTCAAGTCCAAGAACAGTTGTTTTTAAATGAGTTCAAAATCCCTTTGGTTGGGAAATGCCTGGCCGTAAGTTTGTGAGTGGGGAGGAGTATCGTTTTGGGTTTAATGGGAAGGAAGATGACCGAGATTGGGGGACGCAAAACATTCAGGATTATGGCTTTAGGTTGTATAATCCGAGTATAGGGAAGTTTTTGAGTGTGGATCCGTTGGCGCCTAAATATCCAGAACTAACTCCTTATCAATTTGCGTCTAATACTCCTATTGCTGCAATTGATTTGGATGGACTAGAAGCGTACTTTGTATTTGGAACTGGTCAAGATCCCTCATGGTGGAATAATTCTAGTAATGCTAATATTGTATTGAGTAAAATACCGAACTTATTCAGAAACTCTACAACAATATCAACAAGCTTACCAACTAATATTTGGGATGGTGGAAATAGTGTGACAAGTAGAATGGAAGGAGCGGATAATTTAGCTTCATATATTAGTTCAACTAGAACAGGGACAGAACCCATTACTATTGCAGGACATAGTCATGGTGGAAATGTTGCAATATATACAGCTCACATATTAATTACTCGACATCAAATTAACCCCAAAGATATTAACTTAGTTCTTTTAAATACTCCTGATAGAGTACGTGATAAAAACTATGGTTTTATAGGACCTTATCATGAAATTCAAGATCAATTAGGAAATAATACTTATATAGAGTACCCATTTCTACCACCTTTAGATGCTAACACATACGAAATAGATGCAAATTGGGATGTTGTTAAGTATTGGGGGGAAGCTGCTAGTTGGACTCAAGATGATATGTGTCCTGAGTATGTTCTGGGTGTACTTTGGGGGCAAAAACATTATTTCGATTTGAGAATAGATTATGTAGATCAGTACCCTCAATATGGTGATGGTTGGGCATCATGGGCAAATCATTTGGGAACAATGGACAAAAACGTAGGAGTTTGGTTTGCACCTCTTGAAAGACATGTCAAGGCAACTAGACGAGACTTATATCCAAATAGCAGCAGCAGTAGCTATACTCCTCAGAATGGAACGAATTATAAAGTCAAAACACCTAAACCTAAATAAAGTACCTGAAAAATATTTTGGAGGAAATGGAGCAACTGGTGGATATTAAAAAAAAAATCTCTATGGGTATCATCAATATAGTTAATCAAAAAGTCCTTATATCTAGTTTTGTTTTTTCTTGGGTACTGCTACTGTTGATTTGGACATTTCTTGTTTTAAGTGTTTATGTTGAGGGCGGAAACATCTTTTCTAAGCTTATAGTTTTTTACTTAGATTGGATTGGACTATTTCAATATGCTGTAGCATTATTGTTTGTTTTTAGATACTCTCTCAAAAAGAAACTAAACTGGATTGTAGGGGGAATCCCAATGGCATTATTTTCGGTCTTTACATTTGCCTTACCTGTGTCAAATGATAATTTAGTTGATTTATCTAAAGTGATTCCTCAAAAGATGAGTTTTAAAGAACTTCCTATTGAAGTAAGTAATATATTTAGAAATATTGCTAACAATAAATATTTAGATGATGAGTTATCCTTGGGGGTATTTAGTACCAATGATACTAATATAGAAAGGTCAACCATAACTTTATCAGATGGGATATATGTTTATAGTAAACGGGGGTATAGCACGACATTGTCCGTTGGGCAGAATAGTTACTACATGGGCAATATGAGGGTTAACTACTTCGTCCTACATAAGAATGAACTTTTTTTTGATAAAGAAGTTTTTTTAATGAAAGAAAAGCTACAATCTACATCTTTTTATGTCATAGATTTAACAGAAAGATAGGCGTTCATCCGTACTAGTTCACGTCTATACTCAGCTAGTTTTGCGAGACAAAAAACACAGAGCTCGCTGATTGTTTTCTAGCTTTTACATTTAATGTTTTTATTGCTGTGTTTTTTGGGGCCTCCGCTTCGCTACGCTTGCGGCGCTACGTTTCAGGGCTCGCTGTTCGCTCGGCCCTGCGCGGGCTTCGCCCGCTGGGTCTGGCCTTCGGCCACCCCTGCACATCGGTTACTCCCTTTGGTCGTCGAACTGCGGCTTTCAGCCTTGTTGTGGACAGTCGCTTCGCTCCTTCTAGACGCAGGAAATTAGTTCTGCTAGTTATGGGCCGATGGTTTCCACCTTCGGCTCATTTTATTGTGCATAGTATGGCCGCTTTGGTTGCTGTGGGTTTCAACCCACTGGGATATACATCCATCCTACAGGCGGCGAAGCCGCCGCAAAGGAGCGAAGCGACTTGGCCTAGGGGCCTGCAAGGGTGCCGCACAGCGGCAGACCCAGCCAGCTTGCTGGCGCAGGGCCGAGCAGACCTGCGAGCCCTGCAAGGGCCCGGCCGCCGCAGGCGGCAGGCCCCAAAAACATCCTCACAGAACTATGTTTATGACGAAATCGGCAATTTGGTTCGAGATTATTCGGAGCAGATTGAGGAGATTGTCTGGAACGTACAAGGTAAGGTGCAAGAGGTTCATTTTGAGGTGGGCAAGCCGGGCCCCTCGATCTTGCAATATGAGTACGACCCCATGGGCAACCGCTTGGCCAAAAAGAAATTGTATGTTGATGGTCCTGTAGATATTCGGTCAGAGGGGCAGTATTATGTCCGTGACCCTCAGGGGAATGTGCTGGCGGTTTATCAGTACAATGAAGAAAATATTGCGCTGGTCGATGACAAAGATAGTTTGTATTTGGAGGAGCTGCATTTATATGGCTCTGCCCGTTTGGGAATCTTGAAAAAAGCCTTAGCTTTAAGGTATCGGGATGAGTCGGGGGCCGTTGGCTTACCTGCTGGGAGTCTGCTCAAAACGGCTTTGGCGCAAAGCAGCTACCAGCAACTAGAGCTGGGCCGCCGCCGCTACGAGCTGTCCAACCACTTAGGCAACGTTCTGGCTACGGTCAGTGATAAATCTTTGGGCCAAGACAGCAGCCAAACTGGACAGGCAGATTATTATTTGGCGCAGGTATCTTCGGCAAGCCTATATTATCCATTTGGTTGGGAAATGCCTGGGCGTAAGTTTGTGAGTGGGGAGGGGTATCGTTTTGGGTTTAATGGGCAAGAGGAGGATCCTGATATGGGAGTGGTCTTTAAGTATCGTGTCCATGATGTGAGGGTTGGTAGGTTTTTGTCTGTGGACCCACTTGCGCCGGATTACCCTTGGAATAGCTGTTATGCTTTTGCGGAGAATCGGGTGATTGATGGGATTGATTTGGAGGGGCTTGAACATTTTTACGCTCCTCTAAAAGGAGAAGGTTATATATATTTAGGACATGATGGAGAGATTGAAAATAATGAAGTTGTTATTTTCAGAGTTTCTGCAGTAGATGTAGAGATGATGCGAGATAAAAATTTAGATCCAATAACATGTAGACCTATAAATTGTAGAGAAACTTCATTGTCTCTTATTGAATTAAAAAATTCAGGAAATGCTACTTATAGTGAGTTAGATATAACTAATGACGAACTATTAGATCGGGCTAATTTTTATGTTGCAGAAGCAGGAACAGGAACAGTTGACGAAACAGAGTCTCCAGAATTTTTATTGATGGCATACGCTCAGGTAAATTATAAGCGAGATGTTAATGGAACCGAACGTGAATTGATGGATGCTCATATGTCTATGACTCCAATAGGAGCTAATAAGGTACATTATATTTCTAAAGCTGGTAATAAAGATTTGTATTTGCAAGGAAATTATCCTAAGACTAGCACCCAAGGACGACATTTTTGGGGGCAAAGGAGTGATGTAGGTTCCATGACTTCAGAAAATAGAAATGCAATATCATCTGTGATTTATGCAATATTACACCCAAAAGACGATCCTACAAATGGGGCGAATGGATGGGATCAAGCTACCAGTATAGGGCAAGTTAAATATGGCAATATATCATTTCCTAAATGGGCTAATGGAGGTAAAGTTAAGAACTCCCCAACACCTTTGACAGATGATGATATTCCTGATTACAAGAGTCCTCCATCTGTTCAAGATGAAGATTAATTTTTATTAAATATTTTTAAGATGAAATTGATAAAGAGTTATTTTATAATAAGTTGTTATTTGTTGATGATATCATGTAGAGCCTCAGTAGATGTAAACGAAGAAAAGAAAGGTAATTGGTCGGCTGCGCTTGAATTTAAGGATGTCACTTATTTTTCTTGTGATGAGTTAATCAAGAACCACTTTATAGATAGTACTTTTGAAATAGATCAAATAACAGTTAAGTACAATAAATATATACATAGCTCGGATACTTCAGTTTATGATATTGATACGATACTTCTTAATAAAGAGTATGATGTAAAGTTTTTGATTGAAAAAAACTATACCTATGGGAGTGAGTATATTTCTGTGTTAGGTAAGGAGTTCTTAATTGATAGCCTTTTTTTTCCTAATAATTCTAGTCGGTACCAAAAGGTATTGTTTTTTGCCGATGAGATTTATAGGTTTAAGGACAAACGATATTTATTATTAAATGCAAGGCGTAGAATTCCTTATCAAGTCATTCCTACTTCTTATGGATTGCTGCTGTTTATTGAGGGCAAGGAAATAAAAAATTACTTTACTTTCGAAAGTTCAATGCCAGATATTTGTGCTTGTTTTGGCGATATAGATGAGGATGCTCAATTGGATTACATTGCTTGGGAGAATGTTTACCAGCTAGCTCAAGAGCACTTAATAGTAGCGGACACAGCTCATCTTTATTCTTTTCGAGAAGGAGAGCAGCAAGTTATTGGACAGTTTATATTGGGGCCATCTTGGCAGAGGCGAGAGGCCTTAAAAGGAATTCGTTCGAATGGGATGGCCTATGATTCTGTCCTGCAACTAGACTTTAAATAACGGTTGTACTCCTCTAAAGTTAATTCAGCCAGAGATGAGGCCTTAGCTTTTAGAACTTTGATGGGAGTAGCGCAAAGCAGCTACCAGCAACTAGAGCTAGGCCGCCGCCGCTATGAGCTTTCCAACCACTTAGGCAACGTACTGGCTACGGTCAGCGATAAATCTTTGGGCCAAGACAGCAGCCAAACGGGACAAGCAGATTATTATCTGGCGCAGGTATCTTCGGCTAGTTTGTATTATCCATTTGGTTGGGAAATGCCTGGGCGCAAGTTTGTGAGTGGGGAGGGGTATCGTTTTGGGTTTAATGGGAAGGAGGATGACCGAGATTGGGGGACGCAAAACATTCAGGATTATGGCTTTAGGTTGTATAATCCGAGTATAGGGAAGTTTTTGAGTGTGGATCCGTTGAGTCCGGATTATCCTTGGTATACGCCCTATCAGTTTGCAGGGAATATGCCGATATCAGCAATAGATTTAGATGGACTTGAAATATTTTTTGCGGCAGATGGTTCTCGTATTGATAAATGGGGAACTAATCCCGAAATAAGGGTTGTGAAGGTGTAGCCTGCCCAAAAAAGCAACCATTAGTTATAGAAAATAATTATCTTAAAGAACAAAAACTAAAAGGATGCGAAAAAGTAAATTCACGGAAAAGCAGAAGTTATCAATTTTAGCTGAGCACGACAGCGGCCTTAGCGTGGCAGATTTGTGTAGAAAGCACCAAATAAGCCCAGCCACTTTCTATAAATGGAAAAGATCCAAAGAGCAAGAAGTTGACGATAAAGAGCGTTTAATCAAGGAATTAGAGGCCCAAAATACTCGTTTAAAAAAGATGTATGCAGACTTAAGCATGAATTATGAAATTTTAGAAGAGGGCTATGTAATGGCAAAAAAGCACTTAACCCCAAAAGACAAGAAAGAGTCATAGACGAGCTGTCCAAGAAGTACAGTGTGCGTCGAATCTGTGTCGTTTTGGGGTTTCGTCGTCAAACATACTAATAAACGAAAGTCAGGTCATCGGCCAGAAGTAGTCGATGATCAAATCGCTAAATTACTGCATGAAGTCACGAAAGAATATTTAGCTTGGGGCTTTTGGAAGGTTTTTCATTACATTAGAAATCAAGGTGTTATCTTCAATCATAAGAAGGTGTATAGAATCTGGAAGAGAGAAAAATTAAACTTAAGACAGCGCCCAAAGCGTCAGCGTATTCGCCGAAAATTTGAACCTATCTCTTTGCCCAAGGAGGTAAATAAGGGTTGGTCTATGGATTTTTTAAGCGATTGGGTCATGAGCTCAGATAAGAAATCGGTCCGAATTATCAACATTATGGATGAGACCTCAAGGCGAGCTTTGTGGACAGAAGCCCATCAAAGTATCTCTGCAAAAAAGCTTACTGATGTACTTGATAAAGTACTGGATTACAGAGGTAAACCTGACTATATTCGTTGCGATAATGGGCCAGAATTCATCTCTAAAAAGTTAGCTGCTTGGGCCCAAAAACATGATATTGAATTAAAGTTCATCCAGCCAGGAAAACCTACCCAAAATGCATTTATTGAGCGATTAAATAAAACTTTGAGAACAGAGTGTTTAAACTTATCTTGGTTCCACTCTTTAGAAGAACTAAATGAGGAAATTCAAAATTGGTTTCAGCACTACAATTTTAATCGTCCCCACCAAAGTCTGGGAAATATTAGCCCATATGACTTTGAAAGGACGATGTTAGATGTATAGTATTTTTTGGTTGCACCTTACGGGTAGGCTACAAAGGAAGGAGAGGTAGAGAAATTTAAAAGGGATATTAAAAAGGCTCGAAGCAATCCAAATAATATAAATCTTCAAGATGTAATGGACTTTTATTGGAATGGTTCTGCGAGCAGTTTGCATTTAAATCAGGCCTCAAAATCTATACAAGAAAGTGTAGTAACAACTATATATAAAGAATACATAGAATCTACTATTCCTTTAAAGTCTATAACTGTTTATTATTTTAAGGGTAGTCATGATTTTGGTGTCAACAACAAAAAGGGAGTGTTCAGCATAAACATGGGAGTTCAAAGTGGAGGGGAAATGATGCACTCTGATAATATTTATAATTTAATTTTAACTCTTTGGCATGAAGAGCAACATAATCAAGGAAGAGGAGGTGATCATTATACCCATTTTGACATAGAAATGGAAGCTAGAGAACATAAGTATTTTTCTCAGACCTCGGATAAGTTTAAGAAAGCAAATTTGGTTCTTTTAAGAAAGTATGTAACAAAACAACCAACATCTATAATCATTGAAGCTTTTAAGCGTAGTGTAAACCTGTCAACGTTGATGGAATATAAATCAACTTTTGATTACTACTCAAAATTATATAAAAAAAATGTAGAGAAATTTAATTCAATTGTTCCTGAATCAGATAAGGTTAAGTTGGTAGACATGAAAGCTAAATGGAATGAACTCATGAAAGATGCCAAGTCTAGAGGAAATAAAACTAAAAAATAATATGTTGAGAATAGCTGTTTGGGTTGTTGTAGTGTCTTTGATGTTTTCTTGTGATCCTTTAGATAAAGTAAATGGAAGACTAGAAAATATTAAGTTATGCCATGATTTTAGGAAGTGGACGAAAGGGGAGTGTAATTTAGTTTACATTGAGTTTAATCTTGAAATAGAAAATTTATCTTCAGAAGAAGTGAGTATAGAGCTCCCATTTGGTAAAGAAAAATGCATAGATAATTCTCCATCTATAAATAGCATGGCTCTTTACGTTGAAGACACATCTTATTTTTTAATTTCCCCAACTTGGGAAAGAACGACAAAGATTATAAAGCCTTATTCTAAAGACAGTCTTTCTGTAATTTTTATAGAAGAAACCATGCTGCCCTCAATTTCGTTAGAGGTATTTTCAGACTATTATTCTACGTACTTCAGTAAGAAATCTAGAATAGATTTACAACTGAACATAGGCCAGGTAAAAAAGACTATGTCTATAGAGATAGACGAAAATCCAATTTTTGAATATTGGGTTTTAAAGAGTAAGGAGGATTTGACATGGGAGTGGGAATCGATTCAAAGAGATCATCCTGATTTTGACTATTCTCCATTTAGACCACCTGAAATAAAGTAAATAGGTATTTATCCGTACTAGTAGCCGAATCTATCTTCAGATGAATAGCCCTATCTATATTGATGTGTAGCAGGGGCCTCCCGCCTTTGGCGGGCGCTACGTTTCGGGGCTCGCTGCTCGCTCGGCCCTGCGCGGGCTGCGCCCGCTTGGTCTGGCCTACGGCCACCCCTGCACCTCGGTTACTCCCGTTGGTCGTCGAAGACGCCCTAAAGGGCTTGTTGTGGCCGTTTGGCCCTCGGCCATGGCGGCTTTGCCGCTATCTGCAGCCTAAAGGCCGCAGCCATTCTTGTTGGGCCTTGGTCTTTCTCGCCGCAGCGGCTTAAAAGCCCCTGCTTTGTTTGGGGGAAGAAGATATTTGGTTTTCAGGTCCTGCGGCTTTTAAGCTGCAGGCCAATTGTTGCTGAGGAGCTAGCTCTGCTGTACCTAAATTGGCTGCTGGTTTTAACCTGCAGCCACAGCTAGCAGGCGGCGAAGCCGCCGCAGGCCTAGGGGCCTGCAAGGGTGGCCGCAGGCCAGACCGAAGCCCGAAGGGCTGAAGGGCCGAGCAGACTTGCGAGCCCTGAAAGGGCCCGGCCGCCAAAGGCGGCAGGCCCCAAAAAAACAAACAGATTACCTAGTTCTAGAGCAACTTCATTATCTTTCCTAAAAAAAGATGAGGTACCCTATACTTGCTCTCTTCCTATTTTTTGGACTACCGCTTTGGGCACAATCCTTAAAAGCCTATGAAAAGGCCGCTCAGGCAGCCCTAGAGCGGGCCGATTATTACAATGCTATTTATTATTATGAGGCGGTTTTGCAAAGCAAAGCCCAAGCCGATATTTATTGGGCCTATGCTCGGGCTTTGGCTGGCGCTTTGGCCCATGAGCAGGCCGTGAGCGCTTACCAAAAGGCCGAGAAAAAAGCCAAAGATTATCCGAATTTTTATTATTGCTATGGTCTGAGCCTGCAGCAGTCTGGGCAGTATGAGCAGGCCCAACAAGCCTGGGAAAAGCAAGCCGCAGAGCAGCTGTCTCCCTATGAAAAAGCGCATTTGCAGCAGTGTTTAAAGGGGCTGGCGATGATTGAGGAGCAAGTTGTGGATGAAGATTGGAACTGCCAAAATATGGGGCCAAAAATTAACGGCCCCTCGGCAGATTATGCAGCTTATCCGGATAGTCTGGACCGCCTGCAGTTTTCGGCCCTGCGACAAAAAAATGCTGAGGCGGCCTTTCGCAGCCAGTTGTACAGAGAGCGAGAAAAAGGAAAAAAGGCCCAGCAAGAGGAGCGAATTAGTCAGCAAAAGCAGCTAGGCGCCAGTTGTTGGGGCAAAAACTTTGCTTCTCGATACCTTACAATTATAGAGGATAGCAGCTCTTATTTGGCCTATAGCTATTTGCAGGAAAATGGCCGTTTTTCGCTTCCCAAAGCCTTAAAAGGCTTGCCTGATCACTCTAGCCAACCGCATTATTATGCCTTTGGTGAGGATTCGGCCTATTTGTATTTTGTCCATCAAACGGCCCAACAAAAGGAAGATATTTATTGGGCCAAAATAGCTGAGGATACGCTTGTGCTCGCCTTTGCTCCCTTGGGGGCCAAAATAAATAGCCCCGGCCGAGAGCTTTCTCCTTTTAGACGAGGCGATAGTCTGTTTTTTGCCTCAGATTTTTGGGCGGGCTATGGCGGTTTAGACATTTTTTGCGCCAGCAGCGATAGCGTTTTTAATTTGGGGCCGGGCCTGAACTCTGCCGCCCATGAGCTCTATTTTTATCTGAATCAGGGCGATAGCAGTGGCTATTTTGCTTCTAATCGAAAGGGCTCGCAGCAATTGAAGGAGGCGGTTTGCTGCACCGATATATATCAATTTGAAACTAGTCGGTTTTTGCCCAGCGAGCCCCCACTTTTGGTCCAACTAGATAGTCCAGCACCACCCCAGCCAATAGGGCCCAGCCAAGAAGAAGAACTCCTCACGGCCTTGCAACAAGCTCTGCCCCTAGCGCTCTATTTCCATAATGACGAACCCGATAGCAATAGCCTCTCCCTATCGGCTAGCCAAACTTATCGGCAATCTTGGGGGAGCTATAGTCAGCTTTTTCCTAGCTATCGCCAACAAAATAGCGCCAATTTGGCCGCTTGGGAACAGTTTGAAGCGCAGGCTAGCGCCAACTATCAGCAACTACAGCAGTTTGAAGAACAATTGTTGGCCCTTTTGCAAACAGGGGCTAGGGTAGAAGTCGCCCTAAGGGCCTATTGTTCGCCTCGTTCTTGGACGGATTACAATTTTAATTTGGCCCAAAGGCGCTTAGATGCTCTCATCAATAATTGGGAGGAAGGCCCCCTAGCGCCTTATTATGCCAGCGGCCAACTCCAACTCAAATCTTTGCCTCTGGGCGAAAGCCAAGCCCCAAAAACAGTAAATGATCGCTTTGATCAACCCCAACTATCGATCTTTTCGCCTGCCGCAGCCAGAGAACGACGACTAGAAATTGAATTTGTTTCCCTTAAAAACTAAAATTTAGGCCTCTAGGCAGATTTAAAAAACGTACTTTTAACCCTAAGTTTTTATCTCACCCAAGCTTTATAACTTATGCGCTGGATTAACCTCTGCATCTTTATGGGCCTTATGCTCCCCACTTTATGGGCCCAAAATACCCAAGAAATTCGAGGCCGTGTCCTTGATAAAACGAGCAAACAACCACTAGTTGGCGTTACGGTTCTCCTCTTTGAAAGTGACCCTGTTTTGGCCACAGTTACCGATTTTGACGGCTTCTATAGATTAGAAGTCCCTCTTGGCCGCCAACAAATCGAAGCCCGATATTTAGGCTATGAACCCTTTCTCAGCAAACCCCTAATTGTTTCTAGGGCCAAAGAATTGACCCTAGATATTGAACTGCTAGAGGCGGTTCAAGAAACGGGAGAGGTGACCGTAACCGCCGCCGCAGCTAGTAGCGGAAATGAAGCGATTAACGAGCTTTCGGTGGTCAGTACCCGTTCTTTTTCTGTAGAAGAAACAGAGCGCTATGCCGCTTCTATCAATGACCCCGGGCGGATGGTGATGGCCTTCCCCGGTGTACAAGCTAACCAAGATACCGAAAACGATATCATCATCCGAGGAAACTCTGCGGTGGGCGTGCTCTGGCGAGTAGAAGGACTCGATATTGCCAACCCTAGCCATTTTGCCCGCCCAGCAACCACGGGGGGCGGAATTACCGTCTTTAGTGCCTCTCTTTTGAGTAATTCTGATTTTAGTACTGGCGCTTTTGCCGCAGAATATGGCAATGCTTTTTCGGGTGCTTTTGATGTGCGTTTCCGAAAAGGAAACCTAGAAAAACGAGAGTATACCTTTAGAGCGGGACTGATCGGTATCGACTTTGCCGCTGAAGGCCCAATCAAAAAAGGTAGAAGTTCTTATCTCATCAATTACCGCTATTCTACTATGGGCCTTTTGGCCAAAGGAGGACTCTATGTGGTTAGAGAAAATGCCTCGAATACCTTTCAAGATCTTTCGTTTAACCTCTATTTCTCTGGCCCAAAAAATAAAAACCGCTTTACGATCTTTGGTATGGGCGGTTTGAGCCAAGAATACTGGTGGATGCTGCCCAAAGACCGCTGGAAAAATAGCCTAGATTATGTCTGGGATGCCAATACGAGTAATATGGGCGTTTTGGGAACCACCTATACCCGACTAATTGATGATAAATCCTTCTTTAAGATGTCTGCTGGGGTAGGGACCAATTACCTCAATGATTATCAGATAGAACCCACGGTTGCCGCCGACTCTATTTATTGGCTAGAACGCAATAATTTCCTGACCACCAAGTTTAGCTGGCATGGGGTTTATAGCCGAAAAATTAACCGACAATTGCGGATTAAAGCAGGCTTGATTAGTACTTACCACCTCTGGGACCTAGAATATGGCTTGTTTCAGGGCGATAGCTTAGGCTACCAAAACTATTTGGGCCAATTTACCCCCGGTCCCCGCCGCCCACTGACCGCCGCCTATTTTGATCCAGCTCAAGTGGGCGATATCCCTACTTTTGATGGAGAAGGCGAATTGGGAACGGCCTTTAGCCAACAGGCTTATGCCCAAGCTAGTTACCACCTCAACGAGAAGTTTACGATTAACGCAGGTGCTCATTTCTTGTTTTTGGCCCTCAATCAGGACTGGGCCCTCGATCCCCGCCTTTCTATGCGCTACGAATTGAGCCAAAATACAAAGTTTACTTTTGCCTATGGCCTGCACTCAAAAATGCAGCCTTTTGGCACCTATATGCTGAGCTTTGAAGGGGCCGATGGTGCCCTCTATCAGCCCAATAAAAACCTTAAGTTTACAAGGGCGCACCATCTTATTGCTGGCCTAGAACAAATGCTTACGCCTAGGCTTCGCCTACAAGTAGAAGGCTACTTCCAGCAACTCTATAATGTGCCCATTTCTACAGATCCAAATAGCAATTTCTGGTTCTATAATCTTCGCGATAATTATGGTACGATCCCCATGCTCTCAGAAGGAAAAGGCCAAAATTATGGGGTTGACCTTACCCTAGAACAGTTCTTTGGCAAAGGGTTTTTTATGCTCTTTACGGCTTCGGCTTTCCGCTCTACCTTCAAGGCTTGGGAGCAAGATTACCGCCCTGCCCGCCTCGATAACCGCTTCTCTAGCAGCCTGATGGCCACAAAGGAATTTGTCTTTAAAAATGGAGGTGTCCTACAATTGGGGATCAAAACTTTCTTCCGTGGTGGCTTGCACCACCCCCAAGCCGATATTGAGGCTTCCCGAGAATTGGGCGCCTTTGTAGAGGACCAAGAAGCCGCTTTCGATGCTAGTTTTCCCCCTTATTTTCGCCTCGATACTCGCCTGGCTTACCGTAAAGATCTCAAAAACTTTTCTTATACGATTGGCCTCGATATCCAAAATACCACCAACAAAAGAGATAACTGGAGATCGGTGGAGTATGACAGAAATCTACAAACTATTGTGCTAGATCCCAATACGGGCTTTTTACCAATCTTGAGCTTTCAGGTCAATTTTTAGGGGCCTCCGCATCCCTTTGGTCGTCGGCGGTTACTCCCTTTGGTCGTCGAACTGCGGCCTAAAGGCCTTGTTGTCGTTCCGCAGCTCGCTGCTATTTAGGGGCCTCCTGCCTTCGGCAGGCGCTACGTTTCGCAGCTCGCAGGTCTGCTCGGCCCTGCGGCCTAAGGGCCTTGGTCTGCGGCTGCGCCGCACTGCTGCACATCGCTAGGCCATCTGGCTTTGGGGGGCATCTAGCCCCCCAAAGCCAGCTTATTTTTCCATTTCCTCAACTTTTAATCATGACAAGAGAAGAATTAACTGCCACCCTAAAAGAAATTATGGGGCCTTATGTTCAAGACCAAGCTGCTTTTGAAGCCGCTCAAGAGGACACTCATTTGATGAATGACCTCAAAATCAATTCTCAACATTTGGTGGATATTATCCTAGATGTAGAAGATGCCTTTGATATTGAAATTGATGATGAAGCCGCCGAAAAGATGATGACTGTAGGCGCCGCCGTCGATATCATTCAAGCTTTAATTTAGCCAGCCTACTATGCTTGGAACCGATATCGTTGCTTTGGAGCAACTGTATAGCAACCGCTGGGCTAGGCGCTTAGATAAGGTTTGTAGCCTAGAGGAACAAAAATGGCTGGGGCAAAGGCCCCAGCCATTTTTGGCTTTTGCCCAGCTCTGGGCCATGAAAGAGGCCGCCTATAAATTGGGCCTTCGTTTGGGAGCCCCTCTGGGCTATTACCCCAAAAAAATTAGCCTGCAAGCTAGGACCGATGGCTACTTTTATTGTCCCCTTTGGAATATCTACTTATCGCTCAAGCAAACAGAAGGCTACCTTTGGGCCCAAGCCGCCGAGCAGCTTGCTGGCTTGTCCAAAATTCATTATGAGGTCTATCATTGGCCAGCGCTTGCCTTATCGCCTCGCTTGCGCTCGGCGGCCTTGCGAGAAGAGTTGGTCCAGCATTTAGGGCCAGGCCAGCTCATTAAAGACGAAAAGGGCCTGCCTTTTTGGAGAAAAAAGACAGGCTCCTCGCTTATAGCATTAAGCCTTAGTTATGATGGTCCCTGGGCTAGTTGGGCCAGGGTAATTCCTGCTGCCGCAGATAATTCTTAATCCGTTTTTGTTCCTCGGCCAACCATTTGTAGTACTCCCTCGCTGGCTGAAAGGCATTGAGAAAATAGGCCTCTCGAGCTAGGGTTTCTGCATTGGCCAATTCTCCTTTTTGCTCTTCATAGACGCCTAGATTAAATAAGAGTTTACCCCTAAGTTTTTGATCATTCGTTTCTAGTTGCTGCCGCCAAATTTTAGCAGCTCCATCCCAATCGCCTATTTTGACCAATTTATAGGCGGCTTTCATCTCTTTATGCCCTTTATGGTAGATGTAGCGTCTTTTTTGGACCATCGTGCTGCAAATGCGCATGGCGTATTGTCGGCCCAAGCGATAGCCCTGAGACTTCATTTTTTTGCTTTTAAAAGGCGAAATAATTTGGCCTACAACATCATAGTCGCTACTTGTAGAGTTGCCACTAAACTGCTTCTCGGACCGCCAAATGTCTACCACTTCTTGGCGCTCAAGGTCATATAGTCGCCAACAAACTTTTAGGTAAATTTGGTTTGTGGCGGTGGGCCTAGGGGCCCGGCCCTGACTACCGTTGCGGGCATATTCTGTATGGGGATCTTCTTGGTCACTATCTACCATATCTAAACTGGCCAATAGTTGTCCCTTTTTGGCCAAAGTCCGTAGAAAGCTATCGGGCAAAGGGGGCGGAATTTCGCCACTGAGTTGTAGTCGCCCATAGCTGGTATCTATTTTTTGTTGTTTTCTTTTTCGTTCTTCTATTAGGGTTTCTTCTAGACCCTGCAGAATGCCTTTGGCGGCTTGTCGGTCATCGCCTACGCTTTCGCCAGAGGCTAAGCCCTCTAGGGTGTTGAGTAAAAGTTGGTTGCCCTTTTTGTTGCTAAAAGCGCGGTTCCAAACTAAAACTTGCTCCAAACTATCGGGAATATAAAGGTCGGGGCAACGCATTTGATAGTAGTAAACAGATTTTCTGCTGCTACAACTGCTCAGCAGCAGGGCCGCAAACAGCAGAAGGAACAGGGCGCTTAGAGTGTTTTTCATTTTTTTGAGGTTTCAATGAGGAATAAAATAGGCTGAGTTAAGATAATGCTTCTTTGCATCTTGCAAGAAGAAGCGCTCTAAAGATTTTGCCTAACGGCCCCCCTAAAAGGCCCGAAGGGCCGTCGGCTGAGGGATGGATAGCAGTGGCCGAAGGCCAGACCCAGGGCTTTTGAAGCGCAGCGAAAAAGCCCGCAGGGCCGAGCAGACCTGCGAGCTGCGGCACAGCCCGACCCGCCCGCAGGGCGGGGCAGCCCCAAATAAAAAACCGCCTAGCCTAAAAAAGCTAAGCGGTAAAAAAACAGTTGGAGAACTGCTTATTGGGGAAGGGCGGCAACAATTGCTTGGCGCACCTCTTTTTCGGTTACTTTTTCTCTAGGGGCAAAAGACTGCAGCAGCTTGCCTTCCGGCGAAATGAGGAACTTTTGGAAGTTCCAGCGCACTTTAGCATCGAGGACCCCGTTTTCTGACTTTTGCGTGAGGTAGCTATACAAAGGGTGAATATCTTTGCCCTTGACCGATATTTTGGCAAACATGGGAAAGCCAACCCCATAATTTAGGCGACAAAAACTTTTAATTTCCTCATTACTTCCGGGTTCTTGGCCCATAAAGTTATTGGCGGGAAAGCCCAAAATGAGGAGCCCTTGATCTTTGTATTCCTCATAGAGCGCCTGTAGCTCTTCATACTGAGGAGTGAGGCCGCATTTGCTAGCCACATTGACAATCAGTAGGGTTTTGCCCTTATATTGGTTGAGCTGAATCTCTTCTCCGTCAATGGTTTCTACCTTAAAATCATAAATCTTTGCCATATCGTTGCAGGGTTTGAATGCCAGAAAACTAAAAGCGAGGCCAAAAAATACTAGGCCCGAAACAAATAGGTACTTCATGAAGAATCCGTTTTTCTATTTGATTAAATATACGTACTTTTTACAAACGGCAGGGCGATGTAAATGTTTGCCACAGCCATTCTTAAATTTACTTTAAATTGACCAACTTATGAAATATTTATTGATCGCCATTTCCTTTCTGTTTATTCTTTCTAGCGGTTTGCAAAGTTGCAACCGAGGTCCTTCTTGCCCTGCTTATGGAGGCATTGACCCCGGTTTTAGCACCCCCAATCCCGATGATAAGGCCAGAGAAACGGCCCTAAAAAGCAAGGGGAAATACAACAATAAAAAAGAGGTAGAAAAGAAAAAGAAGAAAGAGCTCAGTGCCAAGCGCACTAAAAAGGGCAAATCCAATCTTTTTCCGGGCTATATGCGCAAAAAGCGCCGCTAAGCCTACTGCATTAATGCCTCAATATGGTCCCTAAAGAGCTGCTTCCAGATGCTGTATAGCTGTTGAAAGTATTGTTCTTTGGGGACTTCTTGTTTAGAGAGCTGAAACTCGCTATCCTCTATGCGCTGAAGGCGATATTTGCGTTTGGGGCTACGGCTAAGCGAGCGAACCTTCATGCGGTGTGGGGCTTCAGGCAGTTCGCTTTGGTCTTTTCCCTGCAACAAATAGTAATAATGAAATTTATCCAAATCGTACTCTAGGGCATGCAGGCCATACTCATGGGCAAAGAAGAGGCGAGCGCCAGGCCCCTGAATATTCAGGCGCAAGGCAAATAGTCGACCCAAGCTATCGAGCTGGTCCAATTCTTCTAGCTGTTGTAGCCTACGCTCTAGGTATTGGTATTGGCTAAGGCGGATTTTATAATAATTTTGGCCATTTTCTTCTTTTTCCTCCAAAAGTTCAGCCTGTTCGAGGGCCTGATAAGCGGTAGCATCTAGCCAAACCTCTTCCTCTAGCTTTTCCATCTGTTTGGGGGCCAAAATAGCGGTCATCTCTAACTGAAAGCCCTCCTCATAGCAGGCCTGAGCAATAAATTGCGGAAGCCGAAGGTCGCTAAAGGCCTCAGGCGTACTATATATAGACAAAGTTAGTTGATCGGCCTGCTGGTCCATCAAACGATAGAGCGATAATTTGCTTTCAAAAAAGGCTTTTTCCCAATCTTTTAGGGCCTGATGTCGTTGCCGATTGAAGCTCCGGTAACCCAAGCTACAAAGGGCCATTTCGGTTTCTAAGGCATCAATTTCTTCTCCCTTTTGCTGAATTTCGGCCAAGAGCTGGCTGCCCTTATTGAGGAAGCGAGCCGCATTGGCTTGCTCTTGCTCGGCCTGCTCTCTGCGAATTTGTTCTAGTTGCCGCTCTAGCTGGATGAAAAACTGCCCTTCTTTGAGCAAATGAAAGTCGTAGCGCAACTCACTGGCAAAATCCATATACTGCCCCTGACTCAGTTGTTCAATCAGCGCACTAAATTCCTGACTCTGCGCTTTGAGCTGAAAGACTACTCGCTGCTCCTTGGGGGCGTAGTCGGCCAAAACATCCAGACGGTCGTCGGGCCCATATTTGTTGAGCTCTTCGGCCAAAGGCAAATAGAGGAGACTACGCATCGCCCGCTGCAAGGCCCGAGCTCCATATTTAGGCTGATAGCCCTCCTGGGCAAGGCGGATTTTAAGCGCCATAGAGCAGCTGAGGACAATGGGGCGACGCTTCAGCCCCTCCCGCTCCTTAAATAAAGCCAGTTCTCTTTCCACCAATTGGAGCATCAGTTCTTGCCCCAAAGGCTGAAAAGGCAAAATCCGATCGAGACGGTTGTAAATCTCTGGACGGAAAAACTTTTGTAGTTCCTGCTCAAAATGCTGCTGCAGCTCCATATTAGACAGCTGATCGGCCCAACCAATGCGCTTGTTTTGCATTTTTGCAGCCCCCACATTAGAGGTCATGATGATGATGCAACTGCAAAAGTTAACCAATTGCCCCCGACTGTCGGTAAGTCGCCCTTCGCCCAAAATCTGAAGCAAAAGGTCGTTGAAGGAAGGGTGGGCTTTCTCTAATTCATCAAAAAGCAGGACCGAAAAGGGCTCTCTGCGAACAGCCGAACTCAACAAACCATCCGAGTTGAAGTCGGTCCCAATTAAACGCATGACATCATAAGGCGAAGAAAATTCACTCATGTCAAAACGAATCATCCGCTCTCGGCTGCCAAACATATAGTCGGCTAGTAGCTTGGCCAATTCCGTTTTTCCGACTCCCGTAGGGCCCGCAAATAGGAGAGAGGCAATGGGTTTTTCAGGCCGGTTGAGGCCCGTTTTAACCAAAGCCAAAACATCTCTTAGACTCTCTATGGCCGCATCCTGCCCAAAGAGCTGTTTTCTAAAAAATTGTTCTAAAGCAAATGGATCTAGCTTGATTTCAGGGTCTACCATAAAGGCCGGCATATTGCTCTCCTGACAAAAGGCCTGCACCACTTGGCTGCGGCTGACTTTTCCGCCCTGCTCTTTTTGTTGCTGCAATACACTCTCTAAAAAACGAATGCTCCTGGCCGGAAAACCCGAGTAGGGTTGATAACGCAATTGCAAGCGCAAGCCTTCGGCAATGGCTTCAGAAGAGATTTTAAGGCCCATGTTTTTGGCCTTCTGCTGTATTTTTCCACTCACTATTGCGCTGAGCTCGGCCCCCTTGGGCGCAAAAAGCTCCAAGCGCTGAAAATGCTGCAAAAAGGAGGGACTCCGACTCTCAATCAGCGCAAGCTCCTCCGCTGTGCATTCGGCAATTAGGCGAATTTCGCCTCGGTCCAAATACTGGCGAACTAGCTCGGCCATGCTCAAATCACTGCCCGAGTATTGCCCCACCTCAAAAAGAGAAAGCAGATGCTCTACGTACAGAATTTCTTGGGCCTGTCGTAGCTCTTGCACCAATAAATGCAGCTTTTCTTGCCAACCACTCTCCCCACTTAGCTCCTTGATGAGCCGAGCCGCGGTGGTCCGCCAAATCTGAGGCTTTTTGGCCTTCCGCTTCCGCATCGCTTCCAACAAAAGGGTAGATTTCCCCACTCCCGAAGGCCCAACCAATAAAATAGATTGCCCCTCTTGCTGCAAAAGTTGCAAAAGCTCCTCTAAGGCCGAGGCATGTCCCCAAAGTTGCTGTTTTTTGGCCTTGGGCAAAAGGCTGGCCGCCTGAGGCAAGAGGTTGTTTTCTTGCTTTTCCTTGAGCTCGGCCAATTCCTTGAGGTTGTAGGCCATTAAGTCAACGCTGCCCTTTTGCAAACTCATTTTTTCGGCCCAAAATAAAGGCATTAAACCCTGCACATACTCCAAACGACCCGCCCGAAGCACATCAATTTCAACCAATTGCTTGAGCTGCTGCGGAATATCCTCCTCCCGAGCCGCAAAACCCTCCAAACCCAACTGAGGCAACATCAACCAATAGCCCTGCTCTTGCTGCCGACGCAAATAAGGCAGCCGCAAATGAAAGGCTTGCAGGTCCAAACGCTCCTCAAAACTCGGATGCTCAAAGTATAAGGTCGTCTCCGCCAACTCAAAATCCTCCGGCAACTCATAGTCCGCCATAAAAAGATATTCTCCCTCTTTCATGACCGCCTCCTGAAAACGCTGCTGAAAATGTTGACGCAAATCTTCCTCCCGCTCCAAAGATAAATAATCTTGCTCGGCCAAAGGAATGCGAATAGGGCTGGCTTGCCCCGCCAAATAAAGCGATATAATCGGAAACGGAAGTTGTACTTTCTGCATATTCAATGATTCGTTTGGCCGAAAATACAAATAAGTTTTTAAATAGATTTCTATTCGAAGAGGTTTTGGGGCTGCCCCTCCCTGCGGTCGGGTCGCTCCACTTCGCAGCTCGCTGTTCGCTCGGCCCTGCAGCCCTACGGGCTTTGGTCTGTCGCCCTGCCGGGCGGCCCTGCTTCGGCAGCTCAGCCTGCGGCGGCTTCGCCGCCTGTCCACCGCAAAAGTATAGCCCAAGCCCCCTTTTTTTATTAGATTTTCTTAGCTTTGCGCCACTAGGCCAAAATTGGCGAAAATAAAGCAACCTATGAGTTTAAAAACAGAGCTAAGAACAGAGGGCGATTTCCTCTTTAAGCACCGCAGTTACCTCCCTTTAGTGATTATTGTCTTGGGCCTGGGTGCCTATATATATAATGTATATAATAAGCAACTAATTGATCCCAATTATGCCGAATACTATAAATGGGGCTGCCTAGCCGTCTCCCTGATCGGCCTGTTTATCCGTATGCACGCTATTGGCCATGCCGCCCCCAATACCTCGGGCCGCAATACCTCTGAGGGCCAAATTGCCGACCATATCAATAGCTCTGGCTGGTACGCTATCTGCCGCCATCCCCTTTATGTCGGGAATTTCTTTATGTGGCTGGGCCTCGCTGGCCTCACCCAAGATTTTTGGTTTACCATTGCTTTTGTATTTATGTATTGGGTCTACTACGAACGCATCATGTACGCCGAAGAAGCCTTTTTGATTGATAAATACGGAAAAGCCTATACCGATTGGTCGGCCAAAACTCCTGCCTTCTGGCCCAAATTCAGCCAATGGCGCAAACCCGATTATCCCTTTTCTTGGGCCAAGATTATTCGCCAAGAAAAAGCCGGTATTCTCAACCTCTTTTTGGTCTTCTTTATCTTTGAAGCCCTCGGCAGCTATATCAGTAGCCAAGAATGGCTCAATATGTCGCCACTTTGGTATAGCCTACTTATTGGGGCCATTGTTTGGTATGTGATTATTAAAGTTCTCCAAAAAACAACCAACATTTTTGAAGGACGCTAAGCCTAATGTATCATTGAGCTCACTAAAATCAATTATATTATGAGCAAGCTTCCTTTAATCTGGAAACAGCCCGTTGCCTGGGGCGATATGGACGCCTTTGGCCATGTGAACAATGTGCAGTATCTACGCTATTTTGAAACCGCTAGGGTCAAGTACTTTGAAGACCTCATGACTGGCGAAAAAGGCAAAGGACCTGTCCAACCCGTTGTGGCTAGCCTCACTGCCGATTATAAAGCCCCAGTCACTTATCCCGATACCTTAGAAGTGAAATTAGGGGTAACCGAAATGGGCAATAGCAGCCTAAAAATGCGGGCCGAAATGCATAGCGCCAAAGGCTATTTGGCGGTAGTGGCCCATTGTAGTATTGTAATGTTCGACTTTGTGAAAAAACGCCCTGCTCGTATCTCTGATGAACTCCGTCAGTTTATTGAGGAGTTGGAGGCTAAAGCCAAAGAATAGCTTGAAAGAAGAATCTACTGTTTATGATATAGGCCTCCTGATGGAGGACGAAATGGCCCAATGGCTCAGTGCTTATGCTGCTGCCTTGGGCCTCTCTGTTTTTTGCTTTAAAGCTCCATCTAGCCGAAGCGAACTTGCTTTGCTGCGCCCTGCTGCTCAGTTTTTTCTCTGGCAATTCAAGGAGGAAGGAAAAATGAAGGACTGGGGGTATAAGGTCCAAAGCCGCCGCGGCAAAGCCTTTGCCCATCAGCAGATGAAGGCCTTAGGCGAAAAAAAGTTGCGCCTGCCTAGCTCGGCCCAATTTCGGCAGTTTCCCTTGGCCCAATTAGAAGCAATAGAAGAAGAGGAAGAAAGTTTTATTTGCTGGCATAGCCAAGCCGGTATGGAGCTGCAAGCAGTTCGCTGCCGTTACCTAATTCTCTCTAAGGGCTGTCCCGAAAAATATATAGAGCAGTTTGAGCTTTTGCAGCAAGCCTTGCCCCAATTAGAAAAGCCGCTCCAACATTATCAATTAAAATCTAAAGACAAAAAACGTCAAAGAGAACTTCTCCTTTTGGGCCAAAAAGCCTACACCCTAGAGGATGATGGCCAAGACCTCCACTACCGCTTTTATGGTCAGGATTGGAGCCCCGAAGAGGAGGAGCGCTTGCTTCCTGGCCCCGCTCTAAAAAGCGAAAAAAAATTATCGAAGGCTTATCGCCTAAAGAATTGGCGAAAGGGCCGCCTTTTTGTTTTGGGTCCCTTGGCCCATCATCTGCCCGCTTATTTTGGCCTTACAAGCAGTTTGTTTTGGGAAGAAATGGGCAATCTGCTCTGGCGCTTGGCCTATATACAAGCAGGCTATTTGGCTGAAGAACCGCTTTTGGCTGCCTGGGAAGAAGAACAGGGCCGCGATTGGCAAAAGGTGTTTGGCCTGCAAAAAGAGCTATTGAAAAAGCAAGCCTCTTTTTGGTCTCGACTGAAGGAGTATTGGCGGGGGGCGGACTTTTGGGCCCAGCGCCTAGCGGCCCGAAAAAATCCTTTGCTGCCCAATTTGCCCCTAGAAGATGCCTTTGAGCGAAAAACGAAACTTTGGGCCATCAAGCAAAAGGGTTTTCTCCTTTTGGGCCTAGCGGCCAATCCCGTAGATTTATTAGCGCCTAAGGAGTTGGCCCTTTTTGCCCGTTTGCGTAGCCAGTTTGTTGGCCTTTACCAAGACCGCCTGCCCGAACAGCCTCGTTTTGCCGCCGCCTATCAGTTGCCAAAACTAAAGGAGTTGGGCCGGCCAGGCAGCCTGCTCTTAGTGGGTCCGCAAGGCTGTATTTTGGCCGTCTTGAAGAGCCGAAAAAAGATTCAGGCTTTTTGTAAACGTCTAGAACAGGAGTATCCCGAGCCCATCAAAATAGAAGAAGAGGCATGCGAAGAAGACTAAAGCAGTGGATGGTGTTTTTACCCTTTTTTTTCCTTTTGGCCTGCCAACCCTCTGGCCCAAAATGGGAAGAGCGACACTTCTACCATTGGAAGATGAATTGGAGTTGGGGCGAAGCCGAAACCCAAGCAATGCAAGCGCTGGGCAGCAAAACCATTTATTTGCATTTGGCCGATTTAGATTGGGTGCCTGGCCAAAAGGGCATTTTCCCTATTGCCAATTTGCAGTTGCCCAAAGATTTTTCGCCCCCAGCCATTTGGGAAGAGCTGCGGCCGGTGGTCTTTATTACCAACCGCAGCTTTTTGCAACAAAATAAGCCGGGCCAATTGGAGGTCTTGGCCAGAGAACTGGCCAATTATCTACGGGCCTATGAAGAAAAACTCCCGCCCCGCTTGGCCTTTAAGGAGGTACAGATAGATTGTGATTGGAGCCTGAAAACCAAGGCCCCTTATTTTATGTTTTTAAAGTTGCTCAAAAAGGAATTGGGCCCCAACTTGCGGCTGTCGGTTACCCTGCGGCTGCACCAAGTCAAATACCAACAAAAGACAGGCATCCCCCCAGCCGATAGAGCCGTACTGATGTTTTATAATATGGGCGCTTTGCGAGATTGGGAAACCGATAACTCCATTTTGGATCTAGAATTGGCCCAATCCTATTTAGAAAACTTTTCCACTTATCCTTTGCCCATGGATCTGGCCCTGCCCATTTTTCATTGGGGGGCTTGTTTCCGAAATGGGGAGTTGCTCTATCTGCTCAATAAAAAGACGGAGGCCGATTTTCTAGCTACTGCTCTGGCCCATGAAAAATTGGGTCCTAGGCGCTATAAGGTCTTGGCCGAGGGCTTTTTTGGTGGACATTATCTGTACGAGGGTGATCAAATTCGCTTTGAGGCTTGTTCTTTAGCCGAACTTGAGCAAAGTTTGCAGGCCTTGCGCCCAATTTGGCCCAAAATGCAAGACAGCCAATTGCTATTTTACGAACTGCAATCGGTTTATTTAGAACAATTATCAGCAGAGCAGCTGCGGTCCATTCGCTAGGCGGAACGAGCTTGGGCCAAAGGCCCTTTTGGGCGACCAAAGGGAGCGCTCTCGAGCCGGCTGAGGGATGGAAAGTGGTGCGGCGCAGCCGCAGACCAAGGCGCTGCAAGCGCCGAAGGGCCGAGCAGACCTGCGAGCCACGACACAGCCCGACCCGAGCCAAAGGCGAGGGGCAGCCCCCAAAAAAAACAGCATGAAAAAACAGCTACTTCTACTTTTTGCCTTGGCCTATGCCAACCTACTGTTTGCCCAAGATAGCCTATATATATTGGATGCGGATAGTCGACAGGCGGTGGCCAATGCCCAATTGCAGATTTTGGATGAGGCGGGCCGAGGCTTGCTCTCTGCGCCTTTGTTTTCCTCGGAAAAGGGCCTTTTTGTCTTAGATTCATTTGTAGAAGGGCAATTTGTGCTCATTACGCATCTGAATTATCATCGTTATTATGGCGACTACTTTGATTTGAAGGCCAAAAAAGGGCGTTTGCTGCTGCAAAAGCGGCCCATTGATCTGATTGAGGTCTTGGTGCAGGGCTCTTCTAAGCGAGAAGAACCCTTGCGGGAAGTGCCTTCGCAGCTAACGCTAATTGATAAAAAAGAGATTGAGATTTTGCAGCCACAGACCACGGCTGGGGTGATGGAAAACTCTGGGGAGGTCTTTGTGCAACGCTCTCAGATGGGGGGCGGAAGTCCGATCATTAGAGGCTTTGAGGCCAATAAGGTCCTGATTGTTTTGGATGGCATACGGATGAATAACGCCATTTATCGGGCGGGGCATTTGCAGAATATCATCACCATTGACCCTGCTATTATAGAAGGGGTGGAGCTGCATCATGGGCCTGCTTCGACCATTTATGGTTCCGATGCTTTGGGGGGCGTGATGTACATCAAGACCAAATCGCCTAGATTTTTGGAGGAGCAGGGCAAGGCCTGGCATATACATGCCTACAGTCGCTTTTCGACGGCCAATTTAGAGCGGCGTTTGCATAGCGACATCCATTGGTCGGGCCAGCGTTGGGCCAGCCTCAGCAGCCTGAGTTTTTCTAAATACGGCGATCTTCGGGCGGGGAGGTACAAGGCTGATAGCAGCATGGCTCGCTACTGGAACCGTTATTTTTATGTAGAAAGAGATGAGGAATTGGGCCAAGACCTGATTCGGATTAACGAAAACCCCAATGTGCAATTGGGGAGCGCTTATGGGCAAATGGACCTGATGCAAAAACTGCGGTACCGCTATAATGAGCAGCTAGATTTTGAGTTTAATTTTCAGTATTCGACCTCTACGGAAGTGCCTCGTTACGACCAATTGACGGAGGGCGATGTGAGCTTTAGCAATGGGCAAATTATCTCGCAAAACTTAGAGTATGCCGAATGGAATTATGGTCCACAAAAGCGCTTACTCTCTGCCTTGCGGGCCAATATCAAGGGCGACAGCAGCCGTTGGTTGGGGCAGGGCCAATTGGTGGCCGCCTTTCAGAAAATTGATGAAGAGCGGATTAGCCGAAAATTTAATGACCCCCTACGCAGAACCCAAGCCGAGCAGGTTTATGTCTTGACCTTAAATGCGGACTTTTTGCGGAAGATTTGCAATAAACAGGAGCTATTATATGGGGCCGAATGGACCCACAACTGGGTCTCATCGACTGCTTTTACGGAGAATATTGAAACGGGAGAGCAATCGAACAGGGGCTTGGGGACCCGCTACCCCGATGGGGGCAGCCAGATGGGAAACTTTGGTCTGTATAGCAGTTATCGCCTGAAGTTTGCCCAAGAAAAGGCCAAATTGATTTTGGGGAGCCGCTATACTTATACCTCCTTATCGGCTAGTTACTTGGATACCTTACTTTATAGTTTGCCTTATCAGGATTTGAGTTTGCAGACCCATGCGCTAACGGCTAGTGCGGGCTTGAGTTGGGATATGGGGCGGCAGTTTCAGCTGCGGGCGGTAGCCTCTACGGCCTTTCGGACGCCCAATATTGATGATATGGCCAAGTTGCGGGCCAAGGGAGATAATGTTACGGTGCCCAATGCCGAGATTGGTCCAGAAAAATCGCTTAATATGGAGTTGGGCCTATCGAAGCAGTTTGCCAAGAAGCTTAAAATTAGCAGTACGGTTTATTACAATTACCTTTTTGATGCTATTGTGCAGCAAGAATACAGCATTAATGGGCAGGACAGCATGTATTATGATGGGCGTTTTCGGAACATTCAGGCCCTGGTCAATATTGGTCGAGGGGCAGTTTGGGGCCTACACGCCAGTTTGGCCTATGAGCTCAATGATTTTGCCTTTTTCAAATGGAGTTTGGTCTATACGCAGGGGCTCGACTACTCGGAGGCGGAGCCCCTGCCCCTGCCGCATATTCCGCCCTTATGTGGCCAATGGAGTTTTCATTATCAGAAAAAGGCCTTTAGTCTACAGAGCAATATTCGCTTTAATGGCCCCAAGCGCCTAGAAGATTATGCGGATGAGAGTTCGGAAAATTTGGACCAAGCCTTACCCAGCGGAACCCCTGCCTGGTTTGTCATCAACTTTTATACGGCCTATGAGTTGAGCAGCAAATGGAAGTTGCAATTGGGCATAGAAAACCTTTTAGATTGGCATTATCGGCCTTATGCTTCGGGGATTTCGGCCCCAGGGCAAAACATCATCCTCACTTTAAGGGCCAATTTATAAACAGAAAGCCCCTAGATGCTTGCATCTAGGGGCTTTTATATGCTTAGGGGCAGCGATTAGCGCATGCCAAAGCTTTGTTGAACTTGTTGTAGTTCTTGTTTTCTGGGCTGTCGGTCGAGCTCATTGCCAAGTTCTTGGACAAACTCTCCATTATCGGCAACTACAAAACGTTTGCTATCGGCTTCGGTATAACTGTAGCGTTCGTTTTCTAGTTTGCGTTTCCATTCGGTCAAAACGATAGCGCCATCTTCAGTAATCAGGGCACCAACTTGTTTTTGGTAGCGGTTAGCGGCCACCATCATCTCGTCGATCAGTTCGCCTTTTTTGCTATAAGCGGCCAAGATCCAGCGTTCATTAGCGCGGAAGGGGGGCAAAATAGCATAGAGTAGTAGGTCGTAGTTTTCGGTTTGGGCCACCAAAGCTTGCGACTGATAGCGGTCGGGGCCCATACGGCTCATCATGCCATCATCTAGGCCTGGAATAAAGGCCGAAAACTCTCTACCGAGGCGTTTGCCTGAAATATTTTGCCAGAGGTCTCTTTCATATTCTCGTTGCGCCTCGCTGCTTTCCCATTGGTTCTGGTTCAGTTGTAGGGGCAGGGCTTGCTCTTCAAATTGGGCCAGAAATTTGGCATAATTGGCTCGGCCTTCTTCTTTATCTTGCCCCAATTGGCTAAAAGAATACAAGCCAAAGGCAAAAAGGAGGGCCAGGGCCGAAAAACTAAGGATTTTCATAAGCAGAGGATTAAATGAGTTTACTAAACGGTCTATTGGGCTAGATGCACAAAAACCTAGCCTTGGTGCGGGCTTTTTTAGTTAATGCTTCTTCTCCTTAAAAGATAGGGATTTAGGAACTGTTTTTTTATTTTTTTGGGGCCTCCGCAGCAAAGCTGCGGCGCTACGCTTCAGGGCTCGCAGGTCTGCTCGGCCCTGCGGCCTGACGGCCTTGGTCTGCGGCTTTGCCGCCCCCTTTCGCATCGCTAGGCCTGCGGCCCTAGGGGCCTGCTATATGGGCCTGTAGGTTGAAACCTACAGCCAATTAACGAATGCATTTTTGTGTTCAATGGAGGGTTGAAACCCTCCATAAATAAACATTTTAGCCCTTCTTTGCTGATGCAGCCTAGTGGAACAGAAAAATCCCCTCGAATGAGGGGATGGCGTTTTTTTCGATAGCCTAGGGCCTTGGCCCTAGGGTTCCTATGAAATTTATGGGGGAAACAAAAACAAAATCAAACAACCGAAGAAAAAATAATCCTTATTCAAAGCGGTAGAGGATTTTAATCCTCTCCGCACTATAGATGTAGAATGGGGTTGTTGTATGGCTGCTGGTTTCAACCTGCAGCCACAGCGAGCAGGCGGCGAAGCCGCCGCAAAGGAGCGAAGCGACTTGGCCTAGGGGCCTGAAAGGGGGCCGCGCAGCGGCAGACCAAGCCAGCTTGCTGGCGCAGGGCCGAGCAGACCTGCGAGCCCTGAAAGGGCCCGGCCGCCGTAGGCGGCAGGCCCCCCAAAAAAACAGCAGTAAGAAATTTGATATTAGAAATTGGCGCCAAAATGAGCCGCCTGAGCATCTGTTGAAATAGAATAGAATTTTAGTTAAAGTAATTAGGGGTAAATGAAAAATATATTGTATATACTTGTAATCTTTTCTGTTTTTGCTTGTATGCCGCAGGGACCAACAGAGCTGTCTTATGCGGTATATGATGAAAAGGGTGAGTATTGTAATGATGTTCGGCTAAAAGAAGATAGTTCTACGCTCTATTTGATTGACAAGAATTATATGGACCTTGGGTATGAAGTTTTGCTGCCCATTTTTAATGAAAAGGACAGTATAATGTATGTTTCTTATGAAGATTTTATCGTTACTTGCCATGAATGCAAGGCGAAAGAAGCTGTTCTTTATGCCTTATTGGGGCCTTATGTAGTATCCTCGACAAAGGTGGAGGATGTCTATCAAGTAAAGTTATTTTTTTTGACAAAGGATCAATTTGAAGATTATTATGCTCCAGTTTACGATACGCTGTTACATCAGTTTTATTCTATAAATATAGATGATTTTAGTATTGTGGACCAAGGACAAGAGGGGCTGTTTACTGGCGGTGAATGGGCACCAAGGTTACAGTTTTGCGCTGAGGATTAAATTTATAGAACTAAAGATCATGAAGGGAAGAATAGCAAGTAATTTTATAATTTTTATCGCATTGCTGTGGCTAATGTCTTGTGAGCAGAAAGCTCCAGAAAAGAAAGCTATAGAAAGGAAAGCTATAGAAAGGAAAGCGCCTAGCTTGGCGCTTGTTAGAGATACCACAATTTATATTGGGGAAAATAAGAGTTGGGCAGGCCTTCACGGGGCTTATCGAATGAGACAAAGTTATGCAGAAGGTTTAGGGATACGGCTTTCAAGAGAAAAGGGCGTCTTATTAGTAAATAGAAAAGATACTGTTGAGCGTATTTACTTTCCTATCGTAAAGAGGCATTATCTAGATGATTATGTATGGAAAGAAGATAATATTTATAGCCTGAGTCGGACTAGGATGTTTGATGGAAAAAATAAGGGGGGGAGCATCATGTACTTTAACAAATGGGATCGGCAAACAGAAAGCCATCAGTTTAAAGAGATCTTTAGAGGAAATTATATACATACAGCCTACATGATCGATCTACCTTCGGCTGGCTTTGCTGTAGTTTTCAATTTGAATCAAAAAATTATTGTTCTTTTTCTTGATGCAGATGGCAAAGAACAAAAGCGTTATGAATCAGAGAATATAGGTATAGAGGGCAAGAGTGGATTGTCTATTCTTCAGCTTGAAAGAATGGCCGATGGTGGGATTGTGTTGGCTGTTGAAGTGCATTCGTTTTACGAGCAGCCTACTAAAATAATCTTGAAAAAGTTAAAAGATGGAGAGTTGCTTTGGACCAAAAGCTTTGAGGGGTTTACAGATAGAACTTGCAATTACCCTTCTACACAATTCTATTCTACTGATTCCAGCTTTATTTTGTTAGGGAAACATTATAACGCTTTACATTTAGATACAGATGGAGAGCTTATCGCTGAATATGCAGGTAAATTAGAGGCTTGTAGGGACTGCTATTTTTTAAAAGAGGAAAAGAAAAAGATCTATCTCTTTTGTAAGGAGGACGAGCAAGCTTATTTAGTAGAAGTTAATCAGCTAGGAGGGTCTAGAAAGTGGCCCGTGAAAGGCCGATTTTATAATGGTTTTCGCCTATTTGAAAATGGTAAAAAAGGCAGTTGGACCTTAGCCAATCGGGGCGATGATAGTGTGCGACTCATAGATTATCAATGGATTTCAGGAGATTGAGCTATTGACCAATCCAAATGGAGTCAGTCCATTGATTCAAAATAATTTTTTAATGAAGGGATATAAGTTTATATATATTGTTTTTCTTGTCCTTTTAGGAGGCTGTTCTAATTCTAACTGTACTACTGATAACCCAGGTTATTTATGTTCAAATTTTGATCAAAAAAATATGGACTTATTTAGATGTTCTCTTGAAAGGGTCGATAGTTTATGGAATGGCTTTACTGAGGTAGAAAAATCTAATGTAGTTAAGTCATTAATTAAAAGAATTCGAGTATATCAAAGAGGTGCGACATTAAGAGAGCACCTAATCTATGCCGATGATATGGATGATTTTTACGAGGATCAGTTAGTTCTGATAGGAGAAATATCGTCTTTTCTTAAGGAAAAGAAAAAGTGGTATTTTTTGATCGAAGAAGCAAGAAATAAAGAGGATGATGCTTATGCTTTGATTGTGTTTGAAAAGATTTTGTCAGATTGATTTTATAGGGGATTTGGGGCCCGCAGCCAGCAAAGCTGGCCGCCGCTATGCTGCGGGGCTCACAGGTCTGTTCGGCCCTTCAGCCGCCTTTGGCGGCTTTGGTCTGGCCTTCGGCCACCCCTTCGCAGCGCTGGGCCGTTTGGCCTTCGGCCATGGCGGCTTTGCCGCCTGCCATTCATCGCCTAGGGACAAGCCCCTAGGCTAATCCAATGGAGTCAGCCCTAAAGGGCTTTAAATTATGATTTACGGCTTTGCTCTGTTGTGATTGCAGAGAAGAGCCATATCCAAAGGCCCTCGCAGAGGGCTGTCCGCAATAGCTAGCCTAGGGGCTTGTCCCTAGGCAGCAAAAGAGGCACACACAAAATTTTAATATTAGTCCCTCAACTTTTTCTTGGGCGTTTTAAAAAAGGAGGAGGAAAAGAAAGCGTCTTTGGGCAGCTGGGCAGTTTTGGGCCCATGGGCTGAAGCCCATGGTTGTAGACTATGCAAACTGACGGGCTAAAGCCCTTGTTTGCTATAAATGATATGGGCCGATGGTTTTAGGCGGAAACCAAACATTAAAAAGAAACTCTCCTTGGGCGGTATAAAATCTGTTGGTTAGTGCGTAATTCTGTAAGGTTTTTCTACATTTGTCATGGGACAGCTCGAGGTTTTATTGTTCGTCGAAAAAACTTAAATCTACGGGGCTTGTCCCTTTTTTTATGCCTAATTCGCAAGGTTTTTTTGTAACTGGCTGGTTTGGAATGGTTTATTTGTGCAACAAGGCCATATGATCCTTCAAAATATCCAACAAAAATAGGTTTTGATGTTAGTAATTAAGCTGTTAAAATATAGTGTTTTATTCTTGTTGATTTGTTCTTGTAGTATTTATAGATTTGAAGACTTTGATCGACTCGATAAAATAAATAAGCGTAGAATCAAAGGCATTGTTTTGAATGCTGAAAATGTAGGAGCTTTGGATAGGAGCTTTTTTACCGTAGAAAATTTTAAAACTCAATTTCCTAACTTGGAAATAACAAGTATACATGGAGATCTAAATTTAGAGTTAATACTTCCCTGTCTAGTTAAAACAAAGCATCTGAATTTTTATCATGCTCGTAATCTAAATGGGGCGCCTTTAACTTCTTTAGTTGATTACGAAAGCTTGATAAAAATTGGTTTTTTGGCTTGTGATATAGATAGCCTTCCTCCTATCTGTACAGAGATAACAGATCTGAGCTGGATTCAAATATATGAGTCTCCCAATATAAATCATGAACAAGTATTTGCTGTTTTAGCAAATATGAAAAATTTAGAGGTACTATATTATGAAAAAAATCAACTCAAGCAACTACCTGAATCTATACTAAGAGTTAGGCAGCTAAAATCATTGAACTTAAATGAAAATCAACTAACTGATCTTCCTGCATTAGATAGTTTGAAGTATTTGTATACAGTAGATATTTCATGGAATAGTATTTACAGAATATCCTCTTTGTTTAACTAATTTGAGGCAAGATAAGCGAATTGATATTGTTGTAGCTATGAATAAAATTAAAGAAATTCCACTGTCTGTTTTCGATAGGAGATATAGAATATTTAATATCTATGGAAACCCTTTAAATGCAGAGAGCTTAAGGTTGTTAGATAGAAAAATGAAAGCTAAATATGAGACTTGGTGAAACTTTATTTATGATAGATCTCTTTTAAAGGCCCTCGAAGAGGGCCCATGGCCGAAGGCCAAACGGCCTAGGGATGGAAAAGGGGGCGGCGCAGCCGCAGACCGAGCAAAATGAGCCTAGCGAATTTTGCGAAGGGCCGAGCAGACCTGCAAGCTCTGACACAGCCCGGCCGCCAAAGGCGGCAGGCCCCAAAAAAACATCCTCACAGAACTATGTGTATGACGAAATCGGCAATTTGGTTCGAGATAGCTCGGAGCAGATTGAGGAGATTGTCTGGAACGTACAGGGCAAGGTGCAAGAGGTTCATTTTGAGGCGGGCAAGCCGGGGCCTTCGGTATTGCAATATGAGTACGACCCCATGGGCAACCGCTTGGCCAAAAAGAAATTGAATTAAAGATGATTAGTAATAGCGTAGTTGTAAAAAAAATCATGAAAAAATTTTTTATATTTATTGTATTAGGTTGCTTTTTGTACTTTTTGTATCTTATTTTTTATTTTACTTTCTTTGGGCCTTTCTGGAAGGAGGCAACAGGATTTAGAGCCTTTATGAATTTTCTTTTTAGGTTCCCAGTAAATTGGAGCGAACTAGGTGAAATATCTATATTTTTTCTGTTTCTACATGTTGCTTTTTATGGAACATTAACCGGTGGTGTTATTTGGCTTTTTTTTCAGAAATATTTTTTTCGCACTAAGTCTTCTTCTCATGCAACTAGGAAGTAAGTAGTTGTCTGTGCTAGTTATATACTTTGCCCAAAAGTATAGGAAAAACTGCAATAGGAGCAGCTACTTTAACTTTTGGCTTAAAAGGAATTTCTCGAGTTATGTGGGCCATGGCGATTGTAGATGCTATACAGTTTGTCGATAGTAAGATGTCTCATCCAGGGCAAATTATGCCAATTTATACATCAAAAAATGGAAAAACAAATTATAATGCGAGTCTAGATAAAGCTTACAGATCTTGGAGGACTAGAGCTCAGATGCCATTAAAATTTAATGAGCTAGGTATAGCTGTTCCTAAATGATGATAGGTTTTTAAACAAAAAAAGATAGGTTTTTATGATTCTAACTAGTACAGGTTTTTTACAGAGATTAGTGTTGGGAATAGCCATGTTTTTTATGCTAAACTCATGTATTGAGAAGGAGTGTAGTGGAACTAAAGTTTCTCTGACATTGAAAGATGTATTAGAGATGGATAATGGTTATGAAATGCATATTCTGGAGACTCGAAATTATTCTCATTGTAAATACAGGGAAGGAAAATTCAGTCTTATGGAGGATGGAGCCAGCTATTTAGATACTTGTAAGAATAGAGAGAGGGTGACAAGAATATTATTTTTACATGAATTTGATGAAAAGAAATTCTATTACAATACGAAAACTAGAATAATAAGGCCAGAGTATTTGTTAGAAAACCAAATTGGATATGTTGAGGTGAATAATGGCTTGCCAGCAGCTATAGGGAAATATAGCCGTAAATAGGTTTTCGTCGAGACTGTTCATGAAACTGTATTACACATAAAATAAATTCTTTTTGAACAAAAAAAAGATATAATTGTGGACAAAAAAATAGAAGAGATTTGAAAAAAAAGTCTTTAAGAAACTAAAATCTGGTGGCCAATTCAGAGGGAAAGCAGCTGCTCATCCGTACTAGTCGTCCCATCTGTATTGATTGGCAGTTGGGGCCTCCCGCCTTCGGGCTACGTTCGGCAGCTCGCTGCTCGCTCGGCCCTGCGCAAAAAACAAGTTTTTGCTTGGTCTGCGGCTTCGCCGCACTGCCTACCATCGCTAGGCCTGCGGCCCTACGGGCCTGCTATATGGGCCTGTAGGTTGAAACCTACAGCCAATTAACGAATGCATTTTTGTGTTCAATGGAGGGTTGAAACCCTCCATAAATAAACATTTTAGCCCTTCTTTGCTGATGCAGCCTAGTGGAACAGAAAATCCCCTCGAATGAGGGGATGACGATTTTTTCGATAGCCTAGGGCCTTGGCCCTAGGGTTCCTATGAAATTTATGGGGGAAACAAAATCAAACAACCGAAGAAAAAATAATCCTTGTTCAAAGCGGTAGAGGATTTTAATCCTCTCCGCACTATAGATGTAGAATGGGGTTGTTGTATGGCTGCTGGTTTCAACCTGCAGCCACAGCGAGCAGGCGGCGAAGCCGCCGCAAAGGAGCGAAGCGACTTGGCCTAGGGGCCTGAAAGGGGGCCGCGCAGCGGCAGACCAAGCCAGCTTGCTGGCGCAGGGCCGAGCAGACCTGCGAGCCCTGCAAGGGCCCGGCCGCCGTAGGCGGCAGGCCCCAAAAAAACGGCATCCTGATTAGTAGGAATTGTACTCCTTTGGTTCGTTTTTTATCGCTTCATTCCTGCTTAGGGCGCTTAAAAAGGGTTTTCTGTGCTAATTTCCGAGATTTCTGTTTTTCTCTTCTTCTTTTTTGCCCGACCTTAGTACAGAACTTAAAAATAAGTCTCTGATGATTATAGAAATAGATTCTCTTAGCCAGCTGCATAAAATGGCTGGATTGCCTGCTCCTCAGCATCCGCTTATTTCGGTGGTCGATGTTAGTGAGTGGGAGATTAGCGAAGACTTACTGGCGCAAAAATTCTGTTTGCAGCTCTATAGTATTGCCCTAAAAGATGGGGGCTGTGGGATGAATTATGGCCGAAATAGCTATGATTTTTCAGAGGGAGTGCTTTTGTTTACTGCGGCTGGGCAGATCAGCAGCATGCAGGAAAGCCAGAAAAAAGGAGAACGAAGGGGCTGGATGATTTTCTTTCATCCGGACCTTATCCGCAATAAGCAGTTGGGGCAGAAAATAGATGAGTATCATTTTTTCTCTTATGAGGTGCATGAGGCTTTGCATCTTTCTGCGGCCGAGCAAACTATCTTAAATCGCTGTGCGGATTTAATTCAAGAAGAATTAGCGGGTAGAATAGATGATCATACTCAAGACGTGATTGTGGACCATCTGCAGTTGCTATTGACGTATAGCCAGCGCTATTATCAACGGCAATTTAATACTCGTTCTGCTCAAAATAGCGATCTACTCAGCCGCTTTGAGCAGTTGTTAAAGACCTATTATCAAGAAGGCCGTTTTGCAGAAGAGGGACAGCCTGCAGTGGGCTACTTTGCGGCTGAATTGCAGCTTTCGGCCAACTACCTCAGCGATCTCATCAAAAAAGAAACAGGCTATGGGGTAAAGGAAAAAGTACAGCAATTTGTAGTCGAGAAAGCCAAATTGCTTCTGTTGCAATCAGCGTTTAGCATTAGTGAATTAGCCTATCAGTTGGGCTATAATTATCCACATTATTTCAGCCGAATGTTTAAGGCCAAAACAGGGCTGACTCCCAAAGAATACCGAAAGCGAGCTTAGAGAAAAAGGAAAGGAGCAAACAGTTAACTGTTTGCTCCTTTGGTATTTAAGCTTCCTTTTTTAGGCTGTCTAAGGCCTCTTCAATATGCTGAACGGCATTAAATTGCGAGCTAAACTCATGAATTAACTTGCCCTCGGCATTAAAGATATAAGTTACCCGGCCAGGTAGAAGGCCAAACAAGCTGCCCGGAACGCCAAACTTTTTGCGTAATTCCTTTTTGCTATCACTAAGCAAGCGGAAGGGTAGGCGGTGTTTGCTCGCAAATTTCTTGTGTTTTTCTGGTCCATCGGCACTCACGCCAACCACCTTTGCCCCTAAGTCCGAAAAGACCTCAAATTGGTCCCTAAATGCGCAGGCTTCTGCCGTGCAGCCAGGGGTATCATCTTTGGGATAAAAATAAAGGACCAAAGCCTGGCCCAAAAAGTCTTGTTCTGTGAGCCACTGCCCATCTTGGTCCTGCAAACGAAAGGCAGGGAGGCTATCGCCTAAACTGATCTTACTCATACAATTAGAAGTTGTTGATTTTTTCCCCATAACAAAATCGAGGGCCTTTTGTTGGCTTTCAGGGCATTCTTCTGTGCCTAGTACTTTAGATTAACTTTAAATTTACTTACATAAAGCAAGGATAATCAGTTAATTAGCTGTATTTGTACCTATGCAAGCTACCTAATTTAGCTAAAAAGGAGGATGGGGCAACAACAGAACAGGAAAAACTACGTATTTTAGATATTCCCTTTATTTTGCCCCGCCACTCAAAACCAAAAGCCATGACGCCCAAGTTACTCCTTATTAGTTTGTTATTGTTTAGCGGAACGCTATTGGCCCAAAACAAGGCGGCCATAAAGGCCTATAATACGGCCCTGAGCTATTACCAAAGTAGAGACTATGAAACGGCTGCTCCTCTTTTTGAGCAGGCTATTCAGGAATCTCCAGACTTTTACTATGCGCATCGCAGTTTGATCAGTTGCTATGAGCAAATGGGGCAGCTAGATAAAGCGGTGCTGGCCTATTTGGCTGCACTAAAACTGGCCCCACATGATTTTGATTTGCATTTCAATTTATCGCAAACTTATATTCAGCTAGAAGAATGGGCGGCGGCCAAAAAAGCCTTGGAGCAGAGTTTAGATATATCGCCTACAGATAGAAAAGCCTTGCAATCTTTGGAGCAAATAGAGCGCTATTTGGCCCAGAAAGAGGCCCCAAAAGAGGAGCAAGTGATCAAGGAGGAGCGCAGCAGCCCTTCTGATAAGGTGTATAATGCTGCTTTGGCCCTTTATCGAAAAGGAGAGTACCAGCAGGCGCGAGGCCAACTGCAGGCTTTTTCGGGCCAAGTGAGTCAAGCCGATTTCTATTATCTTTGGGCCCTTTGCGAGCAGCAATTGGGGGAACGAACGGCCGCTATTGAGCAATATGAAGCGGCTTTGGCCCTAGATGACCGGCATTTTAATAGTAATTACAATTTAGGGATTCTCTACTACAATGATAGAAACTATGAAGAGGCCCAAGCCCTGCTAGAAACAGCCTACCAAAAGCAACCCAAGAAAAAAGACTTGGCCAAGCATTTGGCCCTTAGCTATTATTTGGGCAATAATATGGAGAAAGCCGAGCCTTTTTTGGCCAAGCTAGCCCCAAAAATACAATCGGCAGAGCTCTACTATTATTGGTCCAAAACACTGCTGCAGTTAGGGCGGAAAAAAGAGAGTCAAAAAGCCTTGGCTAGGGCCAAAAAACTAGACAAAAGCGGAGAGCTGCAGGTGGATATCCAAAACGATCTGGCCGAATATGGACAACTGGCTAGTGAGTACCGAAAAAATGGAAATTATCAAAAAGCTATTGAGGTTCTAGAAGAAGCCATAGCCAAACATGGAGATGAAGCCGCCCTGCATTTTAATTTGGGCCTCAATTACCTAGAGGTGGGCAATAGCCTAAAGGCCCAAAAGGAATTTGCCAAAACCGTAGCCCTCACTCCCGGCCATGCCAAAGCCTATTCGGCCCTAGGCGATATTCATTATCAGGCGGAGAAGTATAGTGAGGCCGCTGCCTATTTTAAGGCTTGTATCGAGGCGGGAATGCAAGATGCTTATAGCTACTATCAGCTAGGAAGTAGCTTGTATAAACTGAACCGCTTTCAGGAGTCTGCCGAAAGTTTTGAGCAAGCTATTGCTAAAAACCCCAAAGAGAAACAATTTTACTTTGCCCTAGGCCTGAGCTATTTGCGCCAAAAGAAAAATGATCTTTCGATCCAGAATTTTGAAAAAGCCCTGGCCTTAGATCCCTATTTTATTGATGCTCAATATCATATTTGCGTCAATTATATTGAAACCAACCGCTTTTTAGATGCCATTGATGAGGCGGAGAAAATTATTGAAAAAGACCCCAAATTTGCCAAAGCTTATTTGACCTTGGCCCATAGCCATAAGCGTTTGGGCAATTTGGCCGAGGCCGATAAGTATAGAAAAAAGGCCATTCGCTTAGATCCTTCTTTGCGTTAATTGGCGTCCTACAGGCCCGAAGGGCCGCAGGCAATAGCCAGATTTAAACGCACTTACTTTTATAGTTTGCAGCAATTTTCGGCTAGTCGTCCCTATTTTTCTCGACCATAGCGAAGGCTATGCCCTTAAAAAATAGCTGGCCTAGCCAAAAATTCATAGCCAACCATGGCCAAAGCAGCGCGATTAAATCTGGCTGAGGGATAGTAGGCAGTGGCCGCAGGCCAGACCTAGGCGCGCAGCGCCGCAGGGCCGAGCGAGCAGCGAGCTGCCGCATAGCCCGACCCGAAGGGGCAGCCCCCAAAAAAGAAAAAGCGAAAACGAACTGAAGCTCGTTTTCACTTTATGATTAGGCTTTGGCCTTTTTGGGCCAGTTGATCCAAAAGACGGCAGCCAGAATTAAGCCAACCCCCAGCCATTGTAGGCTGCCCACCTGCTCATTGAGCAAAACATAGGCAAAAAGAATAGAGACGGGAATTTCCATAGAGGCGATGATACTGCCCAAACCCGTGCCCGTAATCGGCATGCCTTCATTGAGCAAAATAGGAGGGAGGACGGTCCCAAAAACCGCAATTAGCAGTCCCCAGCTAGCAAAATCGGCCCAGCCGAAATTGTCGATTAGGCTGAGGTTCCAGAACAAAACCGTGATGATCAATCCGCCCCAAACCATAAAATAGCTGCGCTCCAAATTGGGCAGACGCAACACCACTCGGTTGGAAGAATAAAGGGTGACGGTATAGCTAGAAGCGGCGGCCAAACCAAAGGCCAAGCCGCGCCAATCAAGGCTTAGGGATTCTTCTTGGCCCAAAATTCCCGTGGCTAAAAAGGTACCGACCAAAACGATAGCGGCGGCCATAATTTTAATGAGGGGCGGAAACTTGCGCTCTAATACAGCTTCTAACAAAATGCCCATCCAGATGGCTTGCATGAGCAAAATAATGCCCACCGAAACGGGAATATATTGGATGGCCAAATAATAAAAGGTACTAGTCAGGCCCATGGCCGTTCCGGCCAACAACAGCTGCCCTTTTTCTTTTAGAGAGGCGGGCGCAACCGCCTTTTTGGCCTTGCCACCAAAGAGCAAGCGCAAAATAAAGAGGATCAAAATGCCCCAAACAAACTGACCCAAGGTCAAATTGCCAATATGGCCGCCATCATTGGTCGCCATTTTTACAAAAGTGGCCAAAACGCCATAGCTGCAGGCCCCAGCGGCCACCAGCAAAATTCCTTTCAATTGTCCCATGAAGTATGCTAAAAAAGGTCATAAAAAAAGCCCTTTGGTCCATAACAGGCCAAAGGGCGCACAAAATAGATAAATCTATTTACAACTCATCTTTATCCATTAAAATTTTTAGCTTGAAGAGGGCCGCCTGCGAAATCACATCCGTAATTTCATCATTTAGGGCCATCTCAATGGCTTGGGCCAAAGGCAGGCGCCAAAGCCGAAGTTCTTCGCTGCTTTCGGGCTGGGCCTGGCCTTGGCTGAGCTCTTGGGCCAAATAGACGATGCCCGATTCATCTGTGACAGAATTGGAGGTGTGCAGCTGCAATAAAGGCCGCCATTTTTTGGCCCGCAGGCCAGTTTCCTCTAAGAGTTCTCTTTGGGCAGCCGCCAAAGGGGACTCCGTTTTGGGGCAGCCCCCTTCGGGAATTTCCCAGCTATAGGCCGAGAGCGGATAGCGATATTGGCCCACCAAATAGGTGTAGCCCTCGGCATCTATCGGAATCACGCCCACCGCAATATTCTTAAAGTGAACGACCCCATAAATGCCCGCTTTACCGCTAGGGTCCAAAACTTGGTCTTCCTCCAACTCAATCCAGGGATTGTTATATATTTTTTTGCGCGACAAAAAGGTCCAGGGATTTTTCTCTTCCATTTATCCGTATTTTTCAATCAGTTCGGCCACCAAAGCGGGCAGGCCCGTTGTGGCAGGCTCCGCCAAAACTTTCAAATTATCTAGATGAGGCAGTTGGGCGGGCTTGGGATCTACATAAAACTTAGGCGAGGCTTTGGGGACATAATGAATCAAACCCGCTGCGGGATAGACCTGCATAGAGGTCCCCACCACAATAAAAATATCGGCTAATTCGGCCCAAGCCGCAGCCACGCCCAGCATAGGCACATCTTCTCCAAACCAAACGATATGCGGCCGCCATTGCCCGCCTTTTGGACAAGTTTGGCCCAACAAAATATCTTCTTTACAAGGCTGAATATTTTCGGGATCTAGGCTAGAGCGCTTCTTAAACAGCTCGCCATGCAAATGCAAAACCCGACTGCTACCCGCCCGCTCATGCAAATCGTCCACATTTTGGGTAATCACGGCCACCTCAAAATGCGCCTCCAAATCCTTGAGGGCCAAATGCCCCGCATTGGGCGCCACCTCATGCAGTTGCGCCCGCCTTTGGTTATAAAAATCAAGGACCAAAGCCGGGTTTTGGGCAAAGCCTTCTGGGCTAGCTACCTGCATCACATCATGCCCCTCCCAAAGTCCATTGGCATCTCGAAAAGTCTGTATGCCCGATTCGGCACTGATTCCTGCACCCGTCAAAATGACGACCTTTAATTTTTCTGACATCTGTTTATATTTTTTTGGGGCTGCCCCGCCCTGCGGGCGGGTCGGGCTGTGTCGTGGCTCGCAGGTCTGCTCGGCCCTGCGGGGCTTTCGCTTCGCTTCAGCCCCTGGGTCTGCGGCTGCGCCGCCCCACTTTCCATCCCTCAGCCGCGTCGCTTCGCTCCTGTAAAGCTTGCCCCTTAAATGTTAAAGTTGGAAAAAAAAGTGACAGGGATTTGTGGATTAAAATCTAATCCCTACATTTGTATTGTCTTTGTGTTTATTTGTTTGGGTTTTTAGGGGAGGCTGTTCCGAATAGGAGCAGCCTCTTTTTTTGTTTAGGCCATTTCGTAAAGGCTAATCAGCTCAGCGTCAGGGACATAATTGCGGACCAAATAGCTCATGAAGTTGAAAGAGCGGTCTACACGGTCCAAAATCCAGGCATCGGAGCTGGCGGTTAGTTTATTTAACTGCACCAATTCTTTATCGGGATTAAAAGCGAGCTCTACCTCCCAGGGCCAATTATTTTCTTTGGCCATTTGCAGCATTTCTTGTTTGAGTTTGCCAGAATTAGAAATGGGGCGGTCAAAAATCCAATGTGCTTTTTCTACTTCTAGGTCCAAAAGGGCTTGGCCCATAATTTCGATAGCCTTTTGGGTTTCCATCACTTTTTTGTAGCTACCGTGTACAGAGGCCAGGTCTCGGATTTGGCCATCTTCACATTCTAGCAAATAGCCCTTAGAGAGGGCGGCCTCCATGCCAATGAGTAAATTATAGCCATCAATATAGAGCGTTTCGCCAGCCAGCATTTCGGCTGGAATTTGTTTGTTGAGGCGATTGGCTTGGGCTTCTTGGCCAGAGCTCATGAGGAGCAGGGCCTTTTTTTGTCTTTTGCGGAGGCGGTAGCGATTGCCTACGAGTTCGGAGGCAGATTTTTCGGCATAGCCGCGGTCCAATAAAAAGGAGAGATCTCTAACGGCCTCTTGCAGGCTCCAGAGTTGGGTTTGTTGTCCAAATAATTGTTTATCCTGAGGGTGTTTTCCTCTATGTTTCATTTTCTTATTTCAAGGGGTTATATAAAAAGTGGGGGGAGTAGTTGGGCGCCCGTAGGGCGTTTTTCTTGCGCAGCAAGTTTTCATTTGGCCTAGCGATGTGGAGCAGTGGCCGAAGGCCAGACCAAGGCGGCTTTGCCGCCGCAGGGCCGAGCGACCCGACCAACGGGAGCCGACGCAGCGAAGCAAGTAATAGCGAGCTGTGGAACGTAGCGCCGCAAGGCGCAGCCGCAGCGGAGGCCCCAAAACTTAATACTTAATACCGATCGACTTATAGATAAAGTGCAGCAGCCAGGCGGGGCCCACCAACAAAAACTGCAGATCCTCTAAAAAAGAGGGTTTGGCGCCTTCAATTTTGTGGCCGATAAACTGGCCAATCCAGGCGATAAAGAAGAGGCCAAAGGCTAGCCAACCGTAGGCGAGGCCCCAACTAGCGCTGGCTTGGGCCAGATAATGATTGCCATACAATAGGCCGAGGCCAATGGGCAGAAAGCCCAGGAAAATGGGCAGCGATAGCCGCAGATAATAGATAAAAGTGAGGCCGACCAAAATGCTGGCCCAATTGAGCAAGGGTGCAGGCTCGATAAAAAAGGGAATACTATACAGCAGCCCGAGCAGGCTAAACATAATTGTAGGCACGCAAATCCAGTGAATGGCCTTATTGATAGAATTTTGGTGGCTTTCGCCATACTTTTCGAGAAGGGTATCGATGGCTCGCTTTGGCATATCCATTAGCTGTTGAGGAGGTAAATACTGGCATTGAGCAGGGCGGCAAAGCTGACCCAGGCCAAGTAGGGAAATAGGAGGTAGGCGGCTTTGGGCTGTATGGACCAAAATAGGCGGATGCAGTAAAAAATACTGGCCCAAAGTAGGGCAATTTCGACCAAAGCGGCGCCGGGAGATTGGGCAAAAAAGAAGAGAAAAGACCAAAGTCCGTTGAGGCCCAACTGCAGCAGGAAGACAAAGCGGGCTTTGGCACTATTGCCTTTGCCTTCTACCATTGCCCAGGCAATGGCCATTAGCGTATAGAGTAGGGTCCAGACGGGGCCAAAGAGGTAGCCTGGGGGATTAAAGCTGGGCTTTTGGAGTTGAGGGTACCAATCTTCCAAGCCTTGAGCATTAGCCCAGCCGCCTAGGGCGGCTACTCCAAAACAAAGGAGTAGGGCCAAAAGTAAACGTTGCCAAAAGGACCAATTTTTCATTTAGACTTGACGTATTTTGAGCTCTTCATAATAGGCGCCCCAATAGGCATCTTTATGCGCTTTGGCCTCTTCTAGGCTATCAAAAACAAGGGCTTTCATGGGTAGGCTACTATAATTGTATTTTCCCATTAGGTATTCTTCTTCGGTGCCATTGAGGCGATAAAGGACAAAGCCAGGGCGCTTGAAGCGGTAGACCATTTCCTCCATTTCTCGCATTCTTTTGTGCAAGGGGTCTTCGGTAGAGACCGTTTCATCTTGGATGGTGGCTAGGGAAATGCGAATTTCCTCGCTACTTTCCTTCTTAATTACGACTTCTTCCGTTGTTTTTGGAGCCTGGGGGGCTGCGGCCTTGCCCGCTTGATAGCCGTCAAAGTAAATTTGCTCTAAAATGGGGATCAGGGTTTCTGGGGCCATTTGGGCCAGGGCAAGCAGGTCAATTTCTTGCTGCCCAATTTTTAGCAGATGTTCTTTATTCATTAGTAATTTTGATGAGTTTGTCCATTAAATTAAGTTTTTTGCAGCAAAAAAGGGCCATTTGAGGCATAAAAAAAGCCAGTCCGAAGACTGGCAGATAGACCGATAGTTCTTTATGGCTTGATTAGGCGCAAATTGCGGACAATTCCATTTTGTTCTAGGCGAATAATATATTGCCCCGCAGGCCAGTCATTAATAGGTAAACGCAGGTTTTGCCCATTTTGTTGAACCTGCAGCGGAAGGGCTTGCCCTAGTTGATTAAAGGCTTGTAAATTAGTATTTTCTAAGCTTTGAGAGCTGCTAATTTCTACCCAATCTTTGGCGGGATTAGGGAAAAGTGTAAGTATTGCTTGCTCACTGTCTACAAAAAGCGATTTAACCGAAGAGAAGCTATAGCTGCCATCTTCTTCCCAAATTTTGAGGCGGAAATAATGTTGGCCAGGGCCCAACTCTTCCTGTAGGTAGCTATAGTTCTGAATTTCGTTTTGGTTGCGAGCGGCAATGAGGGTTTCGCTCTGCCAGTCTAGGCCATCTAGGCTATGCAGGAGCTCAAACTCCAAAAGGTTTTCTTCTTGGGCCGTTTGCCAGCTCCATTGGGCCTTGTTTTCTTCTGCTTGATTTACCTCAAAGCGAATTAAATCTAGCGGAAGTGGGGTGATGGCCTCATTGATAGAACCCAATGTCACAATATCGCCATCTTCTAGCTCTACATTGGCAAATAAAATTTGCGTGGCGCCAACAGGCGTGCCCATACGAACAGGGACATCATTATCAGCAAAACCGTCGCCATCTCGGTCAATCAACAAACGGAGGTCATTGAGGTCGAAACGATTGAATTGGGCTACATCAAAAATGATATCAACGGCTCCTAGATCGCCAGTTTCTTGCATGCGCCAGCTTCTGTTGAGGCGGGCTTCGATGATTGTTCCATCCACATCGCTGGTATTATTAGTACTAATATCGGCATTGTTGTGGCCCCAGAGTAAAAACTCGCCATCCTCCATATTTGAGGGATTATTGATGCGGATAAAAGAAGAGCCTTGGGCATCATCATGTAGGTTATTGACATCATCTCGGCCAATACCGGCCACCTCATGTCCATAGGTATTCTTAAAGCTGAAATAGTCGCGGGCGATAGTCATATTGTATTTGGCCGCTAGATAGTTTTCGACAATTACTCTTTGGGCCGAATTAAGCGCATAATTGAACTGGATAAGCTCGGCATATTCGCCACCAAAATAGGTCCCATAATCAACATTAAGGGCGCCGATACAGAGGTCTTGGTTGGAGTTGGGCAGCGTGCTAGAGCTCTCTGCCGCTGTGCGAATAAGCTGTCCACGCTCATAAATTTTACTTCTTTGGCTACTGGCCAGACTACCATCAAAAATAAGGCTAGGCATATAGTTTACGCCATTGCTAAAGCTGTTTGAAGTAGAAAAACGGTTGTTTTGGGTATGAATATCGGCCGTAATATTATTGCTGTTCCAAAAAAAGAAGGTATAGGCATATTCCACACTAACGGTATAGGTAATGCGTTTGCCAAAAATACCTCTTGGGTTGCCATCAATATTATTGCCTCGAACGACAGAGAAGAAGGTCAGGCCATTGCTACCATCTAAAATATCGGCATCGGGCACAATCATTTGGTCGTTGCTGCCATCAAAAAGAAGGGCCGGTTGGCCATTGATATTGGAGTTGCTAACATAAGTGGGTTGGCGGCCTGCTACGGCATGTTGGGCATGGTTGGCATTTCCGCTTTGGTCGGGCCAAAAACTGATAGGCGTTCCATCGGCCACTTCGGGAATGGCATCTGCGGCCAGCCAAAGGCCATTATTGCTGCTATTGCCCACGCCTGCGGGGCCAAATTGCGCTTGTACAAGCTGCTGAGAAAAAAGGAGGGCTAGGAGTAAGTAAAAATTCTTATTCATCATTGTTATTGGTTTCATATATTCATATAGATAGCTGAGGGACAGCTAAGTCACAAAATGAACGGAAAAAATCGTACGAATGTATAGCCTCAATTTTGGCCCGAAATACATTATAGTTTTATTTAATATGTTTTTTGCGTGGGATAATTAAAGCGTGAAGCTAATTTGTAGGAATAGTATTCTGTCTAATATTTTTTCCATAGAATTATATTCTGAATGTTAAAGTCTTAGTTTTTAATATTAAATTAACTAACCGCTTAAATTTCATTAGGGGTTTGGGGCCTCCACTGCGCTACGCTTGTGGCGCTATGTCCGCTAGCTCGCTATTCGCTCGGCCCTGCAGCCCTGCGGGCTTTGGTCTGCGGCTGTGCCGCACTAGCTCCCAGCGCTAGGCCTTAAAAAGGCGGCGAAGCCGCCTGCGAGCGAAGCGAGCCATGGCCCAGCGCTGCGCAGCCGTGGCCGTCAGGCCAGACCGAGTTTTTTGAGCAGAGCGAAAAAAACGAAGGGCCGAGCAGACTTGCGAGCGGCGCAGCATAGCGGCGGCCGCCCGCCCTAATTGGGGCGGCCGCGGGCCCCAAAAAAAAGGAAAAAAGAACCAATTGTCCACCCTGAAAAAAGGCCATTTTCTATGGCTTGCCTTAAATTGAGACATGTCAAAATTTGTTAACCGAACAAAGCGTTTTAGATGAAAATTAAAAAGATAAAGCCAGAGGAGTTTCAGGCTGGCTTGGCTTGGCCAAAGTACAAAAAGTTCTACCTGTCTTGGGGGGAAGAGCTGGCTGTGGACCACAACAGTCCAGAAACAGCTACGGGATATTTTTTGAAAGTAGACTATAAGTACTCGGATAACCCCAAGGAGACGCCCATTTTGGTGGTCGGTTTTTTGGCTCCCGCTTGGAAAAAAATCGCCAAGGAAGAGCTAAAAAAGAACAAAAAGATGGTCAGTGTGGGCAAGGCCTATATAGAAGGTGTAGCGGAAGGCGATGCGACTATTTGTTTGATCGTGAGCAAAGGAACCTCTAAGGCGCCCATTTTGAAGCAGCTCAAAAAGGCCCTTAAAAATAAATATAACTTCAAGTTCGTCAATGCCGATGGCAGTGAACTGGGAGCAGAGGAAAATGCTGTTGTTGCTCAAGCGCCTGAAGTTCAGGAGGAAGAAAATGCGGTGGAGCAAAAGGCGATCAATGCCAAAGTGAAGCAAGCTTTTGAGCAATTGCAAGCTGGGGTGATGGACAGTAAGCCAGAGCTTAAGCAAAAAGTAGTGGCCAACCTCAAGCAGTTTGTAGAAAACTTTAGAAAGAAGTTTGCCGATCTGCCCGAGGAGTACACCACCGCCTCTAAATTTTATGATGAGGTTTATGATTTTGTTTCTAACCTTCATGTAGAAAAAGCGCCTGTAGAGCTCTTTTCTGCTGGGGCATTCAAGAGTATTGGAGGAAGTCCGGGTTGGGGTTGGAGCGATCAGTACAAAAACATCTGTAAGGCCTTAGAAGAATATGAAAAGGTGAAGAATGACCCCATTGCGGGGCCAGCCTTGCTCAAGCGCCTAATAGCAAATATGGACGCCTGGGAGCAGCGTTATCCTGCTGCTGGCCGAAATAGCACCGAGCGTAAGCAAGCCAATGCCATTGCCCAGCTTCGTCAGCAAATCAATGCAGGCAATGGCCAGCTAGGCGATAGCGATATGGAGAAAGCTGCCGCTCAGGGCACTAAAATGTTTGAAGAGCGGGCGGGTTCTGCTGCTTCATCGGAGCGGGCGGCAGAAATGCTAAACAGCAGCGTAGATGAGCGGGCCAGAAAATTGGCAGAATTGCTCAAAGGCGGCAAAGCTTCTTCTTCTGATACACTTTTCTCTGCGGTTACACTTTGGTTGGTGGACAGTGATGACTTTGCCTTGGACCAAGAATATCGTAAGGCCGTAGTAGAAATTTTTGGTCATAACAGCTTGGGCATTTTGCCTGATCTACAAAAAGTATTTGGGGCCGAAAGCTTGCAGTTTCTCTACCTAAAGCAGCATTATCAGGATAGCGTTTCCAACTTTGTTCGTCCGGCCATGGCACTTGGCCTCTTGGGCAAGGGCTGGTTTGCCAAAGAAGTAGGCGATGCTTTTGCCTATATGAATTCAGCGCTTTCTTCTGCAGAAATTGATACGATTCTAGATATCAATAAGGCAAAATCAGATCGTTTTGCCCTGGCCATTAACCAGAAGATTGGAGGCAAGGATAAATATCGGGCTCAAATGCAGGCGCTCTCTTTGCTCAAGCGAGAGGATGATGTTAGCCAAGAGTTGCAGACCATCAATAATACCACGGGAAAAAGCTATACCTCTAAGAGCGATTACTACCTTATGGCGAGCTTCAACCGCCTAGGTAATGATTTTGAGGGCCTCAAAAAAGTGATCAATGAGTGGTTAGAAAACTCTACTCCTGAAGAACGGGCGGCTGTTTTGAATAGCAACAGTGAGTTTTCTAAAAAACTAAAAGACTCTGCTGATGGCGTATTTACAGGTCTAAAAGACAGCGAAGCTGCTTATTTGCGTTCTTTGATCGAGTTTCATTCAGAGCCTGTTCAGGGCCAAGAGTCTACTCGCGTTATTGATCAAATGAAGCAGCTGGCCAAACAGCAGGCGCAGAAAGGAAGCTACAGCAAGTGGAAACAGAATGAGGAAATGGGCCAAAAGATGCAAGATTTGCTCTTTGGAGAGAATGTAGAGTCTCCCCAGGAAACCCTCATCATGAAGTTCTGTACTGCCGCAGAATTGGCAGAGTTTACTAATCCCAACACAGATCCAAATCGGAAAACGGCCATTTTAAATAAGGCCAAGAAACATCTGATTCCCATCCTTAAAGAGGCCGCTATCCATGATGACTATATGGTCAAAATTCTGGATATGGTAGATAGTGATGGGGCTAGAGGCGACAATTACCGCCAATTAGAAAAGCTCACTGATAGTAACTTTTTTGTAGCCGAAAAGGCCATGAAGGTAATTAAGGACCTAGATCCAGATTCTAAGGAAATTGTAGCGATCAAGCAGGACATCGGCATGCTCCAACGCCTAAAACAAAATGCCTTAAATGGTACCTTTAAGGGCGATACCGAAAAAGCGGAGTGGAAAGTGGCCATGGCCAAACTCGGTCTACCTCCTGCTCCCTCTCTAATTGAAGAGGCTAGAAAAGCGGGGGACCAAGAGCTTGTTGAATTGCTCGAATGGCAAACAAAAATTGCTGATCCGGAGATTGAAGCGACGGCTACAGATAGCGCCACTGCCGAAATGATCAGCAAGCCCAAGCGGCACAAAATGATGAGCAAGGCCGAAATTAAGGCTGCTCAAGCTGAGGAAGAAAAGCGCAAGGAAACGCCAATGTATTGGGCTGCCCGTATGGCAGAAGAGCATAAAAGCGATACCTCTAAGGCCATGTTGGCCAATATTGCCTATGAGGCCAGAAACTCAGGGATTGATATGCAGGAGGTCTTGGCAGAATTGGGTAAATTAGGCTACACGATTAGCAAAGAGGTCGATGCCCTAACCTACCAAATTTTCCATGGAGAGAAGCCTTCTGTTATCGATATGCTTAAGCATAGCCGAGATGATACCTTCTTGCAACGCCGTGTTCCCCTAGAAGATATTGAAGCCCTTACCGAGGGAGTAGATGCGACGGTCTTGCTCAAGGATTGGTTCGATATTCCCAAGCTCAAGGGGCAGATTGCCAGCAAAAAAGAATTGGTAGAGAAGATTAGAGCCCTCCAAGACAAAGCTGCACAAACAGCGGAAGATGTGGAGGAAATGGAGGCCCTAGAAAAGCAATTGCAGCAGGTTTCTGCTCAAATTCGAGCCTTCGACATCAAAAAGGATATTCAACTACAACTCGATCAAACTGCTTCTGGCGATAAAATTGCCGATTTTAAAAAGGGCTTGAGAGAACAGATTGCCGCCGCCCTAGAAGATCCTGCTCAGCTAGACGATATTCGAGGGGTTTTGGGTGAGGCTGGACTTAGCGATGCTGAAATTCAGATGCTAGGGGCAGATATTAAGGCCATTTCTACTGTAGAGTACCAACGTCAACTACAAGAAGGTATCCAATGGAGCTCACTCAGCTCTAGATCGCAGCAAAAAGAGCATGAGGGCGCCAACTTCCTCAAAGAAGGCTGGAAAGGAAGAGAAAAACTCGATGCGCTAGCTACTGCAGATCCCGAAGTACTGGCAGAAGAGCAGGCTAAATACACTGGAAACCTAGCCGATGCTAGCGAAAAACTAGAAGCCGCTCAAGAACGCTTCCTAGAAACTAAAGAGAAGTATGACGGTCGCCTCCGTATGGTGGTTTCTATTGTTGCTGGATCTATTTTGATGGCTGTTTCTAGTATGGCTGGAATTCCCGCCGCTCCAGTTCTTATGCAGATGCTTTGGGCCATGACTTCTACAGCTATTACTACGGTGATCAATGAGGCCGTAGAAATGGCCATAAAAGGGAACAACTATGGAGGAGCTAGCGAGTTTGTCGCCCAGTTCCTTGCCAACCAAACGGCCAATATGATGACTTTCTGGGCCGGTGCTGCCTTAGATGCTATTGACCTAAAGGGCCTATTGACCAATCTTGAAAAAGGCATCACTGGAGGAGATAAAGATACCCTATTCTTGAACCCCCTCAAGGAAATTCTACTAGGAGCTCCTACTGATATGGCTGATCTGATTGCCGATTCTATTACAAATAGTATCTTCCATGAGAAAACAAATCCAGTAACCTCTACAACTGCTGAATTGCAGGCTTGGGGAAAGGATTTCTTTCTTTCTATGCCAGCCACTTATCTTAAGGGCGTATTGGCAGAAGGCGCTGGTCAACTCAAAGATGGAGCACTAGACCTTATCTTTGGAGAGGATGCTTCTAGTAACTTTAATTTTGATGACGCCTGGGGCGAAGATGAGGACGAAGGAACAGAAACCTATTTGGTGGCTGCCGAAAATCCTAGCGAGTTCTTTAGCGCTATGGCGGCTAATATGAAAAATCCTCAGGTTTACATCAATATCGTTAATGCTGTTCTCGAAGGAGAGGCCGATGAAAATCTGGATATCTCATTAGGGACCCAAATTGATGAGTTTGTTTCTAAGAAGATGGAAAAACTCAACAACTTAGATCTTCCCGAAGATGTTGAACTTCCTGATCCTGAAGAGGTGAAAACCGAAATGCTGGCCTCGCTCAAAGAAGCACAAGCCAACTTTAAGGAGAATATGGCTAAGGAATTGGCTAAGAAATCAGCCGATGAACTAAGCGCTATGGGCTTGGCGCCTGGCCAAGATTTGTCTAGCCTTTCTCTGGGCCAGCTCTTGAGCATGAGCAATAAGTTGCCCCAGCCTTATGAGTCAGCCGATGCTGTTCGCGCCGCTATGGCCACCTATATTAACATAGAAACCTCAATCTGGGCGGGCTTTAGTTCTTGGATGGAAAAGGATAACAAAACCTACTCTATCGAAGAGTATGTCGACCTTTATCAGGCGGCTAAGCTTTGCCTAAGCGATGGAAACTTTTTGTCCGATGTAGTGACTGGAAAAATTTGGGGCCAATATACCCTAGATTATGGCGACGGAGAGACCGAGCCCATAAAATTAGGAGATACCTACCATTTGTCCGATATTTCTGACTACTACGAAAACTGGCAACAGCTTCCCGAAAATGCAAAAGCCTAATTATTCAACCCCACAATCAATTATAAATGGAATCTGTAATTAGAATGAGAGGAGCGCTCATGAGCCTCCCTTTCATGACCGACGATAAGGAGGGCCTCCTCCGCCAATGGCTGGGCCAAATGCGCCCCTTCATGGAAGAGCAAACTAGGCTGCTCAATAGCACCGCTTTCAATCAATCTGATGTCTGCTGGGGGGTAGAATCTAGCGACCATAAGTTGCTGGCCAACCGCTATGCCGAATTTGTGAAAATGGCCGGACTAAATGCCAATGAGCTCAAGGTCTTTAAAAAAGGACTGCAAATTGCCGCAGGCGAAGGTAAGCTGCAGCTCTTCCTAGAGCTAGGCGAAAGCCTGCAAAATACCGGCTGGGCCCTTTCTGGAATGTATCCCCTGGGCCAAACCCTAAAGCTGGTCCCCGCCTCTACGCATCGCGATCAAATTGAAGCTTGGTACGCCCAGCATGAAGCCGATGCAGCCGTGCTTTTTGGCCGCTCTCTAGCGGCCGATACCTACAGCTTTTTTGCCACTGAGCTCTTTGGGGCCAATGCCCGCGAAAATGCTCAATTGCATATTAGCCAAGCCAAAGCCCTAAATGTTAACCCTTTACCCGATGCTTTGTTGGGCGTTCTGATAGAAGATGAACCCGCCTATATGGAGAGCTTCTTCAAGTTCGGAAAGACTGGTTTACTCGAAATGGGCTTGCGCATTCCCAAGCCTAGCGAGCAAATGATGACTAAACTCGCTCTGGTCCTCGGCAACTCTGGCCTAGACGGTATGGCCGCCTATGAAGGTAGCCTCGGCAATGGCTTCGAGAAACGCTTTTTGCAAATTAGCCGCCGTAGTTCAGGCATTATCGCACACAACCAATATGCCCTGATTTAAGACAATTTGTTGTACCGAACTCATCACTCCTGAGCTCGAATAGTTAGATCGACCCTAGTAGTTTTCTGCTAGGGTTTTTTGTTTTTGGGGCCTCCGCTGCGGCCTGCGGCCTTGCGGCGCTACGCTTCAGGGCTCGCAGGTCTGCTCGGCCCTGCGCGGGCTGCGCCCGCTTGGTCTGGCCTTCGGCCACCCCTGCACATCGCTAGGCCGCTCAACAGTTGTGCGGCTCTTGGCTTTCCGCTTCGGCACTAAATGTAGCTCTTTCTACGGTCTAGGGGCAGAGGCTTAGGTGATTTGTTAGACTTTTGTTAAAGTGCAGACTAACTGAACTTAATAGAAAACCTCCATGAGCTAACTTCTCACTAGCTCGAGCTAGGTTTTTGTTGGGACTGTTCAGGATTTTGTGTATCAGAATAAAATTTGGCCAATAGTCGCCTAGGGACAAGCCCCTAGGCTAATCCAATGGAGTCAGCCCTGAAGGGCCTCAACTGCTTATATAATTAGCCTTGCTCATCTGTTTTTGCAAAGAAGGGCCATATCCAATGGCTGGTTTTGCTTTTTGGGGTTTATTAGTCCCTCAACTTTTTCTTGGGGGGCTTTGAAAAAAGGAGAGAGCTAAAGAAAGTATCTTTTAGTGACTGGCTGGTTTTGGGCCGAGGCTTAATGGAAAGCTACAAGTAGAAAAAGCGAACAAGGACTTTAGTCCGTCAGTTCGCTCAGTTAATAACCCTGGGCTTCAGCCCAGGGCGGTAAGGATAGCCGCTTATTAGTCCCTCAACTTTTTCTTGGAAGTTTTGAAAGGGAGGGAAGAGAGAAGAAGCCTCTTCATAACTAGTTGGTTTTGGGTCCATGGGCTGAAGCCCAGGACCGCTTAAAGATTATATTGGCTCGCCTTTTCTGCCCTGGGCTGAAGCCCATGCTTGTGAGACTATGCAAACTGGCGGGCTAAAGCTGTAGGTTAAAACCTACAGCCAATTAACGAATGCATTTTAATATAAAATGGAGGGTTAAAACCCTCCATAAATAAACAGCTTTCCTTGTATTAGAAGACATTATGGGCCGATGGTTTTAACCTTCGGCCCATTTTTATTGCGTTTAGCTTGGCCTCCTTTGTTGCTGTAGGTTTTAACCTACAGGTCCATATATCCATCCTACAGGCCCGAAGGGCCGCAGGCCTAGGGGCCTGCAAGGGGGCCGCGCAGCGGCAGACCCAGCCAGCTTGCTGGCGCAGGGCCGAGCAGACCTGCGAGCCCTGCAAGGGCCCGGCCGCCAAAGGCGGCAGGCCCCAAAAAAAAGCGCCCCAAAAAGGGACGCTTAACTAATTAACGAACTATGGATTAGAGTTCTCCTCTTTCGTATTGGTAAAGAATTTTTTCAAATTCTTTCATACTAAAAGAAGCATCTTTGTACTCGATACCTTCACGCTCTGCTTTGTCTTCTACAAACTTGCGGCAGTGGCGGAATAGGCTAGCGCCCACCGTATGTATCTCGCCAATATTGGCCAGGCTGTTCATGATGTAATTTTGGTTGATGAGTCCCCAGTAGTTTTTGCCAGAACCCATTAGCAGCATGGCCACATATTCATCATTTATATTGGATTTGATTTTATACTGGTCTTTTTTCTTAAACTCATCCAAGAAAAGATGAGCCTCCTTAGTTTGTCGGAAATAGAAAAAATGGCCCACTGTTTTTAACTTATAGCAGTCATCCTGATAAATATAAGTAGAACCATAAGTACCAATAGTCGTTCTTTTGAGGCAGTAGACATCGCCATTTCGCTTAATGAAACTGGGGCCTTGGGATTTCCAAAGGCTATTGATTTTATCCCCATTTTCTAGCTCTACGCTGATGTTGTATTGAAAGTAGTTCTCGTAAATATTGACAAATTTTGCCTTTTTGACTTGGCTAATTTTTTGCCCTTCATTATTTAGAAAGGCGGTCAAATCTGGATAATATATATCTTGGGCCTGCAATTGTAGCCCTAGGAAAAGCAGCAAAAAGCTGCAAATTAGTGATTTCATATAAATAGCTTATTTATCTTCCGCTTTGATGCGTTTGAGGTCTTTACGAATTTGTTTCTTGATAGATCGGGACAATTGACCAATCTTCCCATTATATGGTTTTGTATTTGTACCCAAGGTCTCATAGGTCGAGTTCTGGGTATTGAAGATGGTAGAGAAGTAAATTTGGTTACCTCTAGATCTCATGTTGTTGACGAAGTGAGCTGGAAGTTGGAAAAACAAACCAGTTGAGGCAGCAATCACAAAGAAGGCTCCCGTGTTCTGTAGTCCATCGTCTTCAGCATTAGTAAGAGCAATACCACCAAAGAGGAGGCCTGCATAAACACCATAGGTAATTGCTCTGCGGCGGAGTCGTTTTTTCCCATCGATGCCTTCTTGCATATAGCCTCCAGTAACTACATAATGGCTGCCGTATTTCTCGCAAATTTCATCTACCTCTCTTTGGTTAAAGATGGGATGATTGCGGTCATTAACATTCATCCGAAGACGAATCCAATCTTTGAGAATAGCTACATCAGCATAACGCTCAGCCGTGAGTGTCTCTACCTCTCGAGTATCTAGAGTTTGTACAGAAAGGCCTAGTTTGTCGGCATTTTTATGTACTTCTGCATAGTATTTATCGAGTAGTTTCTGATTGTTCTTGAAATCAATTGAGTGATTATCAGCAAGGTAAAAACGCTTGCGCTTCAAGCTCAACATATAAGGATTGACATAAAGAATAGAGTCAATGCCCAAGTTGCGGTCTACCTCTTCTTTGGCAGCTTTGCGGCGTTCTGACTCTGCATCATAGAGCGAGTCTCGTTCTTCCTGCGCTTCATGATAATCTTCCGTACGGCTATAATAGTCCTCAAAGTCCTCATCTTGCATTAGGTCCGAAAGAATATAACGGGCAAGATTATAGCCTTTGTCTAAATTACTGTAGCCATATTCTTTGCGGTAGCTATCAAAGAGAACCTCAATATTTGCATCCTGAAGCACCTCGATAAGGCTATCTTTGGTCACTTTAGGTACAGAGTAGTCTTGTGCTGCAGGGGCCTTGGCCAAATAGGCCTTGATTTCGGCTTCTTGCATGGCTTTGGGCAATTGCTCAAAGTTGGGAATATGCTGTTGCAAGACATAGATAGCATCGCGGTAATAATCAAAGATATAGCGATCTTCTGGATAATCTTTATGCAGTTTCCAAGCCTTATAAAGGGCCAAAGCAGAGAGCTCTACGGCCCGAAGGTTGCTGCTCAAGAAATAAAGTTGCTGCTGTCCGCCCTCAATGTTTTTGTAGGTCTCTCGCTGACGGCGATAGTCACTAGACTGAAAGCTTCTAGACTCATACATAGAAAAACGAGAAATAGCATGTAGGGCCTGTACTTCCACTTCTCTCAAGTAGCGGCTGTTGGGCTCTTCTTTGCGTAGCAATTGGACCACATAAAGGGCATCCTCAAAACGGAAATTATGTAGGTAGTAGCTGGCGAGCTCATAACGAGCTGTTTTACGCATGCGCTCAAAATCTGCCTGAGGCTCAATAAACAATTTATCGCCAGCAGTTTTGCCCGCAATCGCTTCCTTGACAATCTCCCAACGGCGAAGCGTACTAGGGTGAGTGCTTTTTAAGGTATCTGTGTTTTCTGCATCATCTACCCAGGCCGAAATATGTTTTAGGCTGTCTTTAGCCAAAAATAAAGAAGGATCTAGCTGGCAGCTTCCTTCATTATAATAACTAACATCAAAACGACTGGTATCATAAAGCAAATAGGCATAGTTGAGCATCCGAAAAGAAGACTCTAATGCATCTACGCTATAAGGCGTTTTGAGGAAAATCTCTAAACCTCCCTTATCCGCTTCAAATTCTAGTTCTCTAGAGTAAGAGTTAGACTCGAGCAGGGCGCTGTTAAAGTCGGTTTTCTTAAAAAGACTGCGCTGACGATTCTCCTTGAGAATGGCAATGTCTTTTTCATACTGACTCAAACCATGCTGTTTTTGTACATGCATGAGCTCATGAGAAAGTACAAAAGCCAGTTGGGCCTCATTCTCCAATTGGGCCAAAAGTCCCATATTGATGCAGACCAAACCCGTTGCCGTAGCAAAAGCATTGACCGCAGAAGAGCGAATAATAAAAAAATCAACCTTGCCTTTGAGTTCAGGAGTTTGCTCCAACAAACGATTACCCACCCGATTGACATAATCATTGAGGGGCGTGCCAAATAGTACTTTACCAGAACGAAGCAAATCGTCAATGGTGTAAATGGCCTTTTGCTGGTACTTTTCTTGGGTTTTTCGGTCTCTGTTGCTTAGGCCCTCATCCAATTGGGCCAATCCTAGCTCGTACTTTTGTGCCGAGCTTAAGGAAAATCGTTCGGGAACTTCACCGCTGGATCTAAGACAGCGGTAATCGTCAAAGTTTTGGGCCCAACTATTTTGTCCAAGAAAAAGAAACAAAATAAACGCCCAGAATTGCGTGTTTTGCATGGTTTTAGTTCTAGAAAAAGGTTAAATAAGAAAATACGTTCTACTAGATGCAAAATTAGGGGTTTTGGTTCCTTCCTTCAAATATTCATTTTTAGAAAATGATAACTTTTTGTTTAGCCTAGCTCTACCTTAGGGTGCTATTTTTTTGAACCAGTTTGTTTTTGAGAAATTAAGTTTTGTTTATGGCGCTTTGCTCTTGCTAAGTTTTGGTTTTTTGAGTCACTCTATTTTCTTTGTTTCATTTTGACTGTCGTTTTGTGACAGCTATTACTGCGCGAAAAAAAATATTGTTTTTCTATTTCTTTTTTTTGCTCCATTTTTTGGGGCCCGCGGCCGCCCTTTATAATGGGGCGGCCGCCGCTATGCTGCGGGGCTCACAGGTCTGTTCGGCCCTTCGCTTTTCGCTGCGCTCAAAGCTCGGTCTGGCCTTCGGCCACCCGCTCCGCAGCGCTGGGCCGGGGCTCGCTTCGCTCGCAGGCGGCTTCGCCGCCTTGAGTAAGGACCAAGAATAATTTTAACTTTTTTTTAGGCTCAGGGAATTTTTTTGCCAAAGGGGAGCTTTAACAAGCCGTCAAACAAAAAATAATATCGTGGCAAAGAAAGAAAAATTAAAATCAAAGGAAATTGCGGCTCTAGGATATAAAGATGCCGTATTGAGAAGCATGGCCATGCTGGCCGTTGGGAAACATTATAAGTATACGCCCAAAGAAGAAAAAATGGCGCTTTTGGCCAATCTATGGAAAGATGCCGAGGCTTATCGACAAGATGCGGTTCTTGGTCCCTTGGCCCTAAAAGTACTGGACTATCAAGCGGAGGTCCCCCAATATGACTTTGTAGATAAAGACTTCCCCATTTTTGGGGTAGAACAAATTGCTCAAAATGCTTTGGACCAAATGAAAAACGCTATGCGTTTGCCCATTACCAAAGGGGGCGCCCTTATGCCTGATGCCCATCATGGCTATGGTTTGCCTATCGGCGGGGTCTTGGCTACCGAAAATGCCATTATTCCCTATGCCGTAGGTGTAGACATCGGTTGCCGAATGTGTATGAGCGTTTTTGAAGCCCCTAGCGATTTTCTGGAAAAAGAAAGAGCCCAGTTGCTAAAAAGCTTGAATCTGCATAGCCGCTTCGGTCGAGCTACTTTTGAAGATAACAAAAGAGGGGATGATTTCTTTGATCGCCCCGAATTTGGACAGTTGTCTATTCTGAGAAGATTAAAAGATAAGGCTTATGCCCAAATTGGCTCTTCTGGTGGCGGAAACCACTTTGTAGAATGGGGCTATTTAGATTTGGAAACCGAGCGCTTTGGTTTGCCCAAAGGCCGTTACTTAACCCTCCTAACGCATAGCGGATCTAGAGGTTTTGGGGCTTTTTTAGCTAATCATTATAGCCGCCTAGCGCAGAAAAAACGCCAATTGCCTAAAGAATATGCGCATCTGTCTTGGTTCAATATGGAGGAGGCTGAAGGGCAAGAATATTGGATGGCCATGAATATGGCTGGCGATTATGCCTCGGCCTGTCATCATCATATCCATCGCCGAATGGCAGAAGGCTTAGGGCTACAACCTTATGTCCGAGTGGAAAACCACCATAATTTCGCCTGGAAAGAGGTCCATAACGGCAAGGAGCTAATTGTTCACCGCAAAGGAGCAACTCCCGCTGCCGCTGGCGAGCTAGGCGTAATCCCTGGCTCTATGACGGCTCCCGCCTTTTTGGTAGAAGGTAAGGGCTTGGCCGCAGCTTTGGGCTCTGCCTCGCATGGCGCTGGCCGAAAAATGTCTCGCCGAAGAGCAACCGAAACCTTTTCTAAGGCAGAAATGAAGGCTATCCTGAAAAATGCAGGAGTAGAACTTATTGGTGGCGGATTGGATGAATCTCCAGATGCTTATAAAGATATTGAGTCAGTCATCGCCGCACAAACCGATTTAGTAAATGTTTTAGGCCGATTTTATCCTAAATTGGTCCGTATGGAGTAAAGTGAAAGGCGATTGGCCTTAATTTCAGTTTGGTTCCATTAAGGAGCTTATTACCTAATTATAAAATAGATGAAATGGAAGTAATTAAAGGCTATGTTGATCGATTAGATTTGTGCTTTTTTGAAGAAAAAGAAGAAGGAATGATTGACGCTTTTTATAAAGAAGCAGTTTTAATCAAAAAAGCTATCTGCAATACAGTTAAAGGGGTTGGGGTAATATATAAAAAACGAATAGAGATAAAAGATTCTATTATTTCAGAGTTGACTTTTTTTGAGGCTACTTTTTATGGAGGGCTTACGATCAGCAATTCAGTCATTGGATCCTTTAGGTTAATGGATAGCCGTTATCGCCAAGAGCCAATTATTATTCGTAATTGTATTTTTACAGGAGATATTGACTTTAAAGGGGGGGTATTTGAGAAAGATATTGTCATAGAAGGCTGTATTTTCTTAAAAGGGCACAACTTTATACAGGATATCGAGTACCCTAAGGGGGTAAGAAGACCAGAATATTTTAAAGTTAAGTTGTAGGGAGCTCTCTCTAGTAGGTATTGATTGCCAAATTGTTACTTGCTAAGGGGCTTACTATATATAATTATAAAACAAATAAAATGAAGGTAACTAAAGGATATGCTGATTATATAACTTTTCTTTTTGATGATGAACAAGGATCTCCTATAATTAGTAATCTTCTCAAAGAAGAAGTTTTAATAGAAAAATGTATTTGTCGTGTCGTTGATACTATTACTGGGTACTATGAAAAACGAATAGAAATAAAAGATTCTGTCATTTTAAGACTAGATATGTACGCTGCTTATATATATGGGGGGCTGACTATCACTAATTCTGTTATTGGGTATTTCAGATTGATGGATGGTGGCTACAACCGTGAGCCAATAATTATTCGCAACTGCGTTTTTTTAGGAGAGGTTGATTTTGACGAAAGTGTACTTAAGAATGATATTATCATAGAAGACTGTATTTTCCTAAAAGGGCATGACTTTGTGGAAGATATACGCTATGCGGTAATGAAAGAGGAATACTTTAAGGTTAAGATTTAGGGTAGTTGCTTATTCTCTTTGGTCATCGCCGCACAAACCGATTTGGTAAATGTTTTAGGCCGATTTTATCCTAAATTGGTCCGTATGGAGTAAAGTGAAAGGCTACTGAGAAGCAGTAGCCTTTTTTATTGTGAGCGTCTAATTGTGTTAATTTTTAATAGGTAATAATTTAAGACTATGGATAAAGTGTATTGTAGAAGCGCTAAAGATCATATAGGCTACGATGATCTACGGTTTTCAGATATAGAATTACTTATACTGAGAGAAAATAGCCAGACGGTAATCTTTTTTGATGGGGGGACTTTCTCTCGTAAGGATAGAAAAGAATTTGACCTGTCTCTGTTTAGAGAGGTAGATATATCTTTTGATGAACAAAGAAAAGAGGCCAAACTTGTTGATGTACGATACCACTATGATGAGTTAGATCATTATATGTTGTTTGATAACTCTACTATAGTTCAAATTACAAGTCACCCTATAGGCTATGGCGAGACTATCCTACAAACAACCATAAAATATGATGCTGATAGCCAAAAACGCAGCTCTTATAACTCAGCTAAAAGCTCTTATTTAGAGTCTGATATTTGTGAAGATCTGAATCTTGAAGACTGGTAAAACGGCAAACTAGTCCCTCAACTTTTTCTGTTCATAGCAGCTAACCAAAACGATTAGGCACACAAAAAAAATATGAAAGAATTATTAGAGAACCCAGTATTAGCGCCCTTTGCTGCTGATTTTAGCTTAGTGGAGGAGGCTAGAGGAAAGGGAATAATTGAATATTTCCACTTAGCTCAAATTAAAAATTATCAGGCTACCTCTTATCTAGGAAATATCGCTTGGGATACTTTTGAGACAGCTCACAGCCTTGAATGGGATCTATTAGATCTAGAAGATATCGAGGCTCGTTTGAAAAAATCGTCTTTGTCTGAACATGAGGAGGTATTTTTACAATTAAGTTATGGGGAGCCTATCTTGAAAATATCCACAAGTTCATTTATAGCACATTGGTATGAGATATTATATCAGTCCGTAGAAGGGTTTCCACTGGCTACAGCAGATGGAAAACTGTTTTTAGAGTGGTTAAATAATCCTAAGTCGATATACGCTAACTTTTTAATCTAGAGCCAGCTTATCTAGCTGTTTTCCAACCAAAATAAATATGAACTCATTAGATGTATTAGAAGACTGGGCTCTGTTGTATTCTACTAAGAAAGAGCAAGTTAAAGACTTGATTCACATTTATAATATTGATAACCCAGGCTGGGTTATTGAAATTGATTTAAAAGAAACTATTTTAGATGGGATAAGTATAGAATGGGAAATAATAGAAGGATCTAAAGATGGTTGGCATACAGGAGACTGGCATGGAATTGCTGTAGTAGATGCTGCTTTTGATGGATCTGGAGGTCCCAGAAAACTAAGATTCTTATTGCATTATTTTAAAGCTTTAGTAGAACAAAAAAAGAAAGAGTTAGGCTGGAATAGTCCTGAGGACGGTGAAAAATGGCAAGAAGAGGATAACACTGACATATTAGCTTGGATAGAAGACTGGTACAGCTTTCATTGTGACGGGGATTGGGAACATCAATACGGCTTTACCATAAAGACAATCGAAAGTGGTGGTTGGTCTGTGCAGATAGAACTAAGAGAAACTCTTTTAGAGGATACCGAGATAGCCTGGCAATTAGTGAAAAAATCAGAAAATGATTGGTATGGGCTGGCTATAAAAGATAGTGTATTTACGGCTTCTGGAGATCTCCAAAAATTAAGTTTTTTATTGCATTCTTTTAAGGCACTAGTAGAAGCTGCTGATGAAGATTTTGAGGAATAGGGGCCTCCGCTGCGGCTTCGCCTTGCGGCGCTACGCTTCAGGACTCGCTGCTCGCTCGGCCCTGCGCAAAAAACAAGTTTTTGCTTGGTCTGCGGCTTTGCCGCCCCCTTTCGCATCGCTAGGCCAGTCGCTTCGCTCCTTCTAGGCGCGGGAAATTAGTGCATTATTATGCAACTTTTTTCTACCTTAAACTTATTGTACCGATTTTGGGGTAAAGGGACTTCCAAGAGTAAAAAAGGATGGAGTGATGAGGCGAAAGATTTTATGGCGGGACTTCGAGGGAAAATAAGAGAAACTGAAAAATAAGTTTAATATGGAATTTCTAAATATTGATAAAGCTAGGTATAGTGATTTTAAAGAAGATATTATTCTTTTTGAAAATCTAAAGGGGAATGAGATGAAAATTTCTAATTTTCTATTAGAAATGGTTTGTAGTTTTGAACTTGTATTCACAAATTGGCTTAGATTTAAAGATCTTTTTGCCAAACAGTACACAGAAAAGTACTCTTCTAAGTTATTTAACTTAAGTGATTATTTTGATGATCCTATGGAATGTATTTTACCTTCTTCAGTGGATGAAGCAAAATCCCTTTTTGTTAATGTATTAAACGGATGGAAAATCCCAAAAGAAATTGAAATATGGTTGGTCGCCCTTACATATTTAAAGTATAAATCTTTAAAGTTTTACGATAATTTTTGGTTTACTTTAAATGACTTTTCTTTGAGCCAAAGTGTAGAAGAATACTTATGTGAAAAATATGATTTTTTTGAATGGTTCATTACTGATTATAAGTCAGCACGCCTGCCATCTGCAAGAGGTTTATTATGTTTAGATGACACTCCGTACATCGATTATGGTTTAATAGACGATCCTTTAGATAATTTCCTATTTTTCCCTAAAGATTATTCTAAGTTTATCTATGCCAATGAATTAGGCATTGATGTAGGTTTTAAGGGGTATGACTTATATGTTTATAGATCTTTTTTGAATATGTTAAATGCTCATAAAGAGGGATTTATTCATCTCGTGTGTCATCCTGCATGGGATTTAGATTAAGTTGGAAGAGAGCTGTTCATCCGTAGTTGGTCGCCGAAGCCGCCTGCAATTCATCGCCTAGGGGCTTGTCCCTAGGCAGCAAAAGGTAAAGCACAAAATTTTAAATGCTCTCCTTTTGTAGTCTCTGGTTTTCTTTATTAGTCCCACAACTTTTTCTCGGCATTTTTGAAAAAAGGGAGGAAAAGAAAGTGTCTTTTAGCGGCTGGACGGTTTTGGGCCATGGGCTGAAGCCCTTCTTTGCTGATGGAGTCTAGTGCAACAGAAAATCCCCTCATTCGAGGGGATGGCGATTTTTTCAATAGCCTAGGGCCTTGGCCCTAGGAATGGCCGAAGGCCAAACGGCCTAGGGGCCTGAAAGGGTGCCGCGCAGCGGCAGACCAAGGGCGAAGCCCGCAGGGCCGAGCAGGCCTGCGAGCCCTGACAACCAGCCCCTAAGGGGCGCCAGTTCGATGACCAACGGGAATAAAGGGCCCGGCCGCCGAAGGCGGCAGGCCCCAAAAAATAAAAAGACAAAAAAAGGTGCAAAGAAAAAACCTTTCCTTTGCACCTAAGCTATTGGACCTAAGTAATTTATTGCTCGATAGCTTTGAGGCCAGGCAATTCATTTCCTTGCAAATACTCTAGGGTAGCGCCACCGCCAGTAGACAGATGGCTAACCGCATGGGCCTTACCCAATTTTTTGAGTGCGGCAACAGAATCTCCGCCACCGACCAAAGAAAATGCACCCTTTTGAGTTGCTTCAACCACCGCTTGGCCGAGCTTTTCGGTCCCTTCGGCAAAGGCGGCAAACTCAAAAACGCCCATAGGGCCATTCCATAAGATGGAGGCCGCCTGTTGAATTTTGGCGATAAAGGCGGCTTGGGCCTTTGGTCCAATATCTAGGCCCATCCAGCCGGTGGGAATATTTTTATTATCGGCCAATTTTTTTTCTGCCGTAGCCGAAAACTCATTAGCGATATAAGAATCTTCGGGGAGAACTACTTGAATACCTTTTTGGGCCGCTTTTTCTAAAAAGTTTTTGGCCAAATCTAGCTTGTCATCTTCCACTAAAGAAGCGCCAACTTCTGCGCCCTGTGCTTTGAGTAGGGTATAGGCCATACCGCCACCAATGAGCAGAACATCTACCTTTTCCACTAATTTTTCGAGCAGCAAAATTTTATCAGATACCTTGGCGCCGCCAACGATGGCCAAATAAGGGCGTTGGGGTTCATGCAATAACTTATTGGCCTGTTCTACCTCTTTTTGCATCAGCAGGCCGATGGCTTTGGCTTGGGGCAAAAAGAAATCGGCCACAACAGCGGTAGAGGCATGAGCGCGGTGGGCCGTACCAAAGGCATCATTGATATAAACATCGGCTAGGGCGGCCAATTCTGCGGCAAAGGCTTTGTCGCCTTTTTTTTCTTCTTTATAGAAGCGAGTATTTTCTAGCAGTAGAATTTGGCCATTTTTCAAATTGGCGGCAGCGGCTTGCACCTCTGGGCCAATACAATCTTGCTGAAAAAACACGGCTTGGTCCAAAAGTTCAGATAGGCGTTGGGCGATAGGAGCCAGAGAAAAACGTTGTCGATCGATATCGCCATTGGGCAGGCGTTTTTTATCTGGTCGGCCCAAATGCGAGCAGAGAATCAGGCGGCCCCCTTCTTTTATCAAATACTTGATGGTGGGTAAGGCGGCTAAAATTCTAGAGTCGTCGCTAATATTTTGCTCGCCATCTAGGGGACAATTAAGGTCTAGGCGAACTAAAATGCGTTTATTGGATAAAGAAAGATCGCTAAGCTTCAAAGCAAAAAGATTTTGGTCAAAAAAAAGGCGGCCCTTAAGGCCGCCACAATATTAAGATTTTTTGGCTAAAAAGAGAGCCGTTTCGGCCAATCGGTTGGCATAGCCCGATTCATTATCGTACCAAGCCACTAGGCGAACTAGGGGACCTTGTTGGCTAGTTAGTGGGGCATCAAAGATGCAAGAGTGGGGGTTGCCTACAATATCAGAAGAGACCAGAGGGGCTTCGCTATAGGCCAGAATGCCTTTAAAATCGCCTTGGGCAGCGGCTTTATAGACGGCATTGATTTCCTCGATGCTAGCGCTATTTTTGGGCAAAATGGTCAGGTCAATCAGTGAGCCAGTGGGGACGGGCACCCGCATAGCGGCGGCAGAAATTTTTCCTTTTAGTTCGGGCAAAACCAATTGGACCGCATTGGCGGCGCCGGTGCTGGTGGGCACAATATTGAGGGCAGCGGCACGGGCACGGCGGAGATCGGAATGTGGGGCATCCTGTAGATTTTGGTCGGCCGTATAGGCGTGAACGGTTTCCATGATGGCATGTTCAATCCCCCAGCTATCATTAAAGATTTTGAGGATAGGAGCCAGGCAGTTGGTGGTACAAGAGGCATTAGAGTAAATCAGTTGGTTGCTAATGACTTCATTTTGGTTGATCCCTTGTACGATAGTGGGAATGCCTTCACTTTTGGCGGGAGCAGAGAGCAGGACCTTTTTGGCCCCAGCTTGCACATGCTGTAGGGCTTTTTCTCGGGTTCTGAAGATACCCGTACACTCTAGTACCATATCAATTTCTAGGGATTTCCAAGGGAGGGCCTTGGGGTCGCGTTCGGCTAGAATTTGAATTTTTTGTCCATCGATGAGGAGCTGATCCTCTTCCAACTGAAGGCTTCCTTGATACGTTCCTTGGCTAGAATCATATTGGAAGAGATGAGCTAGGCTGGCGGCTGGGGCCAGGTCATTGATAGCTACAATTTGAATTTCAGGCATTTGTAGTAGGCGGCGGCAGGCTAGTCGGCCAATGCGGCCAAAGCCATTGATGGCTAAGCGTATTTTGTTCATATTGATTTATATTTCTTTGTTAGCAAATTTCTGTTTCCTTGCTTCGAAGCAAGAAAGATAAGTTAGAAAAAAAGTTTAGCTAGAAAAAGTTTTTTTGTGGAATAATTTACTGGTCCAGTTGGAAAGGCGGCGTAGCCGCCGCTGGGGAGCGCAGCGACCGGCTGAGGGATGGATAGCAGTGGCCGTAGGCCAGACCCAGTTTTTGAGCCTAGCGAAAAAACGCAGGGCCGAGCGAGCAGCGAGCTGCGGCACAGCCCGACCCGCCCGCAGGGCGGGGCAGCCCCAAAAAAAACGGATAAAATGGGACTAAATTTATAGACAGTAGTATTTAAAGAACTTCTTTATTAGCTTTGCGGACTTAGAGCGAATGCGTTCAATAAAATTAGAAGAAACATCCATGATGGAAGAAAACAACTTGGCAGCGGCCAAAAAGCAGGAGTTAGCGTTTAGCCTTTTGGAGGTTATTGGGAGTATTTGGCGTTGGAAAAAAGGCCTAATTATTTTTGTCATTGCGGCCATGGTCTTAACGGCTGTGGTTAGTTTGATGATCCCGAATTATTATAAGGCGCAGGTGACGATTATGCCGGCCAATGAGGAGAAAGACCTGTTTGGTTCTCAGACGAAGAACAATGGTTTGTATGGGGATGAGGATGCGGTGGACCGCTCGATTATTTTTGCCAATTCTTCGCCTTTGGTGGCTTTTATGGTGGATAGTTTTAAGTTGGCGGAGCGTTATGATATTGATGCGAGCACGCCTAAGGGGGAGTATAAGGTGGCCAAGCGTTTTCGGAAATTGTATCAGGTGAAAAAGAATGAATTTTCGGGGATTGAGATCAGCTTGGAGGATCAGGATGCGGCCAAGGCGGCGGAGATGCTTCGGGCAGTTTTGGCCAAATTGGAGGCGATACACAAGCAGGCGACGGGGCCAAGCAAGCGGCAGTTGTTGGGGACCTATGAGCAGGCCTTGAAAGATAAGCGGGAAGAGCTGCGTCGGATTTCGGATAGCTTGTATGTCTTGCGTGCGCGATATAAGATTTATGATGTGAAGCGGCAGGGAGAACTTTTGGCCTCTGCCTTAGTGAAAACGCAGGCTAAATTGGCGGAGGGCGAGGCGAAACTGCAGGCCTTTAAGTCGGTAGGGCGCAAAGACTCGGTGGCGGTTATTTCGGCGCAGATTGCGGGTTATCGCGAGCAGCTCAAGCAATTGAATGAGGAATCGGATACGATCCAATCGGCCATTAACCTAAAGGCCTATAATGAGGGGCGGGAGCGAATTTTGGCCTATGAAAACGAAGTAGAAAACCTAACCGATGACATTGGGGAGATTCGTTCGGAGTTTGCCAAATTTAAGGCGCAGGCGGCTAGTCAGGCCAGTTCTATTATTGTTTTGGAAGAAGTGGAGATTCCTAAAATCAAGTCTTATCCTCGTCGCTCTTTATTTGTATTGGGGGCGGGCGTTTTGGCCCTAATTATTGGGGTGATGGCTGTTTTGGTCCTAGAACTCAACCGAAAAATTGACTGGAAAGAAGTGCTCGATGCCTAAATTTAGCTTAGATTTTACGATTCATCCGCGTTTGCAGCCCATTAAGCAACAGCTTTTTTGGGCCTTGGCGGCTTTGAGTCTGCTCGCTATATTGGCCAGTTTACTCTTGGAGGAGCTGGTCTTTTTAGCCCTGCCTTTTGGGGTCTTGTTGGCCTATCAGGCCTTGGTGGATTATCGGGTCATTTACTATTTGTTGTTTACCACTTTGCCGCTTTCTACAGAGGTGTTTTTTAGTGATAGCTTGGCTACCGATTTGCCTACCGAGCCGCTGATTGTGGGGGTGCTCTTGCTCTATATTTTATTGGTTTTGACCAAGCCCAAAACGATTTCGGGCGCTTTTTGGCTGCATCCGCTCAGCCTCTTGCTCCTTTTGCATTTTGCCTGGACGGCCTTTAGCTGTTTGCTCTCCGATAGCTTTACGATTTCGCTAAAGTTTACCCTCGCCAAGCTGTGGTATATTGGCTGTTTTTATTTTATGACCGGGCATTTGATTCGCAAAGAAAAGCAGCTGCATCATTTGTGGTGGTGGGTAATTATTCCCTTGGCTTTTGCTAGCTTTAAGGTGGTGGCGCATCATGCCTTGCTCGATTTTGGCTTTAAGGAGATTAACCGAGCAACTAGCCCGTTTTTTCGAAATCACGTCAATTATGCGGCGGTGCTGACCTTCTTTTTGCCCATTCTCTACTTTTTTGGCCGCAACCTGAAAAAATGGTCTTGGGGGCAGCTCTTTATTGGGGCCTCTTTTTGCCTTTTCTTTTTTGGTATGCTAACGGCCTACACTCGGGCGGCCTATGTTTCTTTGGTCCTTTCTGTTGTGGCCTATTTTATTATCCAGTTCAAATTGATGCGTTGGGCACTTTTAGGGGCGATTTTGGCCGTAGTTTTGGCTTTTGGCTACCTCATTAAGGACAATAATTTTATGGAGCTAGCTCCCTCAGAACGGACCATCTCGCATAAAGAATTTGGCGATATTGTAGCCGCTACTTACAAACTAGAAGATGTATCGACCTCGGAGCGCTATTACCGTTGGATAGCCGGTGCACGAATGTCCACAGAGGCCCCTTGGGTCGGTTTTGGCCCAGGTACTTTCTATACCTACTACAAGCAATATAGCCTCAATCGCTTTCAGACCTATGTGTCGGATAATCCCGAACGCTCAGGGATTCACAACTACTTTTTGATGTTGTTGGTGGAGCAGGGCTATTTGGGCATGTTGTTCTTCATCTTTTTCTTATTTTATGGTCTTATTTTAGGCGAAAAAGTCTATCATCAAAGTCAAGATGTTCGACAAAAGCGAGCCACTATGGGCCTGATGATGATGCTCGTGATTATCTCGGCCTTTTTGCTGATGAACGACCTTATTGAAACGGATAAAGTGGGTAGCTTTTTCTTTTTTGCCATGGCCATTTTGGTCAATTTTGATCTCCGCAATCGCGCTTTGCTAAATTCCCCAAAAGATGTCTCTCAATAGTTTTTTGCGCTCTTTTAAGCTGACCTATCAGCTGAGTAATCTCCTCAACCGCTCTAAGTTGGACTACCTGCGCCCCTTATACAAAAAGTACGGCATCAAAAAGCCGCCGCATGCCCCTATTTCCTATGCCGATTTTAAGGATTTACCGCAGGATGACCTCCCTTTTTGGGACCGGCATTCTTTGGCCCAAGCTGCCGATAAAAATGCCGATTTTCAGGCTTTTTCGCCCCTGATTCAGGATAGTATTCGCTCTTGGTCCGAGAAGGGCTACGCCATTATTCCAGGCTATTTTGCCCAAGAGGCCGAGGCCGTCAATCAGGAAATTGAGCAGTTATTGGCCCAGAAAAAAATTGCCTTTCGCTATGGCAACAAGCTGATGTTTGTCTGGAAAAAATCGCCTTTGATGGCGAGTTTGGGCCAAAAACCAGAGCTCATCCGCCTGCTTTCTTTTTTGTTGGGCCGGCCCGTAGAGCTTTTCCAATCGATCAACTTTTTGCAGGGCAGCGAGCAGCGGGCGCATTCCGATTTGATCCACATGACCACCCATCCGTTACATCATTTGATTGCCGTTTGGGTAGCTCTAGAAGATATTAAAATTCCACAAGGGGCCCTATTTTATTACCCAGGCAGCCATAAACTCCCCTTTGTCTCTAAGCTCGATTTTGAGCATGGGGGCAGCGCTTTTCGCCTCGGCAAAAATGCCTACAAAGCCTATGAGGATAAAATTGAGGCCCAAATCAGAGCAAAACAACTGAAAAAAGAATATTTTGAGGCCAAAAAGGGGGACATCCTAATCTGGCATGCCAATTTATTGCATGGGGGCAGCCCCATCGCCTCGGCCGAGCTCAGTCGCAAAAGCATGGTCTTTCATTATTATGCAAAAGACGTCATTCGCTATCATGAAATTAGTGAGCGACCCAGTTTAATGCAGTAATTTTGGGGCCTCCCGCCTTCGGCGGGCGCTACGTTTCGGGGCTCGCTGTTCGCTCGGCCCTGCGCGGGCTTCGCCCGCTTGGTCTGGCCTTCGGCCCCCCCTGCACATCGCTAGGCCAAAAGCACGGGCCAAGGCCCGGAGCGCAGGCGGCCAAGCCGCCTGCCCAAAAGCTAAAATTTGGCCCAAAATCTGAAGCAGCAGCCCTTTTTCCATGAGTTCATAAAAAGAAGTAAATGTATCAAGCACTTATTGCCCAAGAAAAGAAATTAGCAGTTATTGGTCTAGGTTATGTGGGCTTGCCCATCGCCTTGGCCTTTGCCAAAAAACTATCGGTTATTGGTTTTGACATCAATGCCGAAAGAGTGGCCCAAATGCAGCAGCAGCAAGACCCCTCTAAGGAGTTGGATGCCCAAGCTTTTGAAGGAGCAGATATTGTCTTTAGCCATGAGCTAGAGGATTTGCGCCAAGCCCATTTTTATGTGGTGGCCGTGCCTACGCCTATTGATAGCCATCGCAGCCCCAATCTTCATCCTTTGCTCTCGGCCTCCAAAACGGTGGGCCAAGTGCTCAAAAAAGGCGATTATGTCGTTTTTGAGTCTACGGTTTATCCCGGTTGCACCGAAGAAGATTGTGTCCCTATCCTAGAAGCCGAATCGGGCCTAAAGGCGGGCCTAGATTTTAAAGTGGGCTATTCGCCCGAGCGCATTAACCCCGGAGATAAGGAGCGCACCATCGAGAAGATTGTCAAGGTGGTTTCTGGAAATGATGAAGAGGCCCTAGAAAACATTGCCCAAACCTATGAGCTCATTATTGAGGCCGGGGTGCATCGGGCCAGCAGCATCAAGGTAGCCGAGGCCGCCAAGGTCATTGAAAATACCCAGCGCGACCTCAACATTGCTTTGATGAATGAGCTCTCTATCATTTTTGATAAAATGGACATCAATACCTATGAGGTCTTGAAAGCCGCAGGGACCAAATGGAACTTCCTTAATTTTTATCCGGGCCTAGTGGGCGGCCACTGTATTGGGGTAGACCCTTATTACTTGACCTACAAAGCGCAGCAGCTCAATTATAATCCTCAAGTAATTTTGAGTGGCCGCCGCATCAATGATAATATGGCCGAATATGTGGCCAAAAAGGCCTTGCAGTTTATTTTGCAGACCGATACGCATCCCAAATCGGCCAAGGTATTGGTGAAGGGCATTACCTTTAAGGAAAATGTAGCCGATATTCGCAACTCTAAAGTGGCGGATTTGATTGCGGCCCTAAAAGATTATGCCTTGCAAGTAGAGGTGGTTGACCCCTATGCCGCAGCCGATGAAGTGGCCCATGAATACGGCATCGAATTGGCCCAGGAGGTTGGAACAGACTACGATGTTGTCATTGTGGCCGTAGCCCATGAGGAATACAAGCAGCTAGATGCCGCTTATTTTCGTTCTATAAGCAAAGAGGGCGCGCCTATTTTGGACCTCAAAAACCTATATGCGAATTGGGCCGAAGATTTGCCCCTTCGTTGGACACTTTAGGGCAAAATGCTTAGAGAGAAAACCCATAGAAGAGCGCTTCTTTTATGGGTTTTCTTTATTTTAGACCTAGATCTATTTTGCTTCAAATTACGTATTAGAAAGGGCTATTAGGGTCCACAGGGCGCGAAGCGCCCGCAGGCTGAGGGATGGAAAGCAGTGGCCCAAAGGGCCAGACCTAGGCGGCGAAGCCGCCGCAGGGCCGAGCAGACCTGCGAGCTGCGGCACAGCCCGACCCGAAGGCCCAAAGGGCCGTAGGGGCAGCCCCAAAAAAACATAGAAAACATAAGCTTATGCGACAGATATACCTATTTATATTTCTTTTGACAGTGCTTTTGCCCCTACAGGCTCAGGTTGATTTGGGGGCGGACCAGCCGCTTTGTCCCGGCAGTAGTTTGACCCTAGATGCGGGCAATGCCGGCAGTAGTTTTTTGTGGAGTACCGGAGCGACAACGCAGAGCATTGTCGTGAATAATCCGGGCATTTATTGGGTGGATGTAGATGCGGGTTCGGGCCCTGTTCGAGATAGCATTGAACTTTTGGCCGTGACGCCTTTGTCGGGACCAACATATTTGTCAGATACCACAGCTTGTGTGGGCAGTCCGTTGTTGTTTTTGGGCGATCCTTTGGCGGCCTACCAGTTTTGGTCTAGCCCTTTGGGAGGACTTCTGGGGGAGGGCGACAGCCTGTCTATGCTGCTACAGCAAGAGGACAGTTTGTATTGGAATGCCTATGCCAGCAGTTTGCAATATAGCCGAGGCGAGCAGCAAAGAGGAACCACCTCACAGGCTGGATTTTATGCAACAGGCAGTTATCGGGGGATCCGTTTTGATGCCAAAGAAGCCTTTGTTTTGCGATCGGTAGAAGTAGAATTTAATGGAAGTTATACGGGCCAAGTTAGCCTGCTGGATGCTTCTGGGCAGAGGTTGGCCAGCTATACGATACAGACCGCTGGGGCTGGCGTATTTGTTTTGCCCTTAAACTTTTCGGTACCGCAGGCCAATGGTTTGGAGCTGCGCCTGACGGGTAGTGGCGGGCAGCCTTATATGGAATATCCCTACTCGAATTGGGGGAATCATGATTATGAAGAATTGAGCTTAGTGGCGGGAACGCCCTTTGCTACCGTCTATAGTTGCTTTTATAATTGGGAGGTAGAGCGTTTTGCTTGTTTGGAGCAGCAAGGCGTTGCTTTGGGCAGTTTGTATACGCCCAGCACCAACTTTCCGGAAGATACCCTAAGTTGTGGCAGCTCCGTTTTCTTGGATGCGACGAATGCTGGGCCAACAATTTATAACTGGAGTAATGGAGCGAGCACGGCCAGCATTTTGGTGGGAAGCACGCAGCAAGTTAGCCTGAGCATGACTGATAGTAGCGGAAACTGTAGTTTTACAGACAGTATTTATGTAGAGGTCCTGCAACCGCAGGGAATATTTACCAACTTTACAGATAGTACGGCTTGTTTGGGCCAGCCTCTGCTCTTGGAAGCTTATAACACGGCTAATACGACCTTTTGGCGCAGCCAAGCCGATGATAGTCTTTTGGCCATAGGCAGTAGTTATAGCTTGACGGTAAGCGGGGCAGATAGTCTTTATGCCCAAAGCTTTGGAGGCTATGAAATCTTGAATCGGGGAGAAGCACAGCGGGGAACAACATCTCAGGCTGACTTTTACAACCTAGGCAACTATCGGGGCATTGTCTTTAATGCCTTGACTGATTTTTATTTGGAGTCGGTAGAACTAGACTTTAATGCGGGTTTTCAGGGCGAGCTACAATTGCGTTCGCCTTCGGGGCAGGTTTTAGCTAGTCATCCTTTTACTGCAGCCAATGCGGGGAGCTATACTATTTTGCTCAATTTTACGGTACCTGCGGGCAATGGGCTAGAATTGCGTTTAGTAGGGGCTGGGGGGCAGCTCTATATGGAATTCCCTTATAGCAATTGGTCCAATTTACAGTATCCAGAACTAGAATTTGTAACGGGAACGCCCTTTGGGACCGTTTATGCAGGATTTTACAACTGGAAAATTCGGGACTTTAAATGTGAGGAGCGGGCCTTGGTCCGTTGGGATGCGGCTTACACGCCCTTAGTTGATTTTCCGACAGATACCATTAGCTGCGGGGCCGATGTTTTATTGGATGCGACGAATGCCGGACCAACAATTTACAGCTGGAGTGATAGCAGCCAACAGCCGCAACTTTTGGTTAGTAATAGTGGTCCTTATACCATTGACTTAGTAGATAGCACTGGCACTTGTGCTAGCCGAGACAGCATTTATGTCAATATTGTTGCTCCTTTGGGGGCCAGTAGCTCTATAAACGACAGCAGCATTTGTATAGGGCAAGAAATAAGCGTTTTGGCTCAATCAGCAGGCAGCCATCGTTTTTGGAGAGACTTTAACGGGCAGCTTTTGTCCGCTACAGACAGTCTGTCTTTGCTAGTACAACAAACAGATAGCTTTTACTTGCAAGCTTTTGGCGCTTATGCCTTGAACACTAGAGGCGAAACACAAAGAAATACAACTACACAAGCAGGCTATTATAATGTGGGAAATTATCGAGGACTTCGTTTTAATGCCTTGACTGATTTCTACTTGGAATCTGTGGAAATAGATCTTAATGCTCCTTTTAGTGGTAGCGTACAGCTACTAGATGCTTCTGGGCAAATTTTGGCCACTTCTGCGGTCAATGCCACATCTGCGGGAACCCTACAGCAAGCCCTTAACTTTGTGGTTCCAGCGGCCAATGGCTTAGAATTGCGTTTAGTTGGAACGGGCGGGCAGGTCTTTGTGGAGTTTCCCTATTCAAATTGGTCTAGTTTGCAGTATGCCGATTTAGAAATATTGGGGGGAACACCTTTTTCCACAGTTTACAACTGCTTTTATAATTGGCAGCTTCGGGAGTATTTCTGCGAGGAGCGAGATACGGTAAATGTCGACGCCTTGCCTACCCCTACTTTTGACTTCCCTCAGGATAGTTTAGTTTGTGGGCAACAAGTAACCTTAGATATGAGCTACCTTTCTGCGGGCAGCTATAATTGGAGTAATGGCAGCAGTTCGCCTAGCATTCAGCTCACGCAATCTCAAAATATAGAACTGTCAGCGACTATCGGAAGTTGTAGTTATCAAGATAGTATGCAGCTCTACATTGTAGATACCGTTGCTTTTCAATTGAATGATACGGTTTCTTGTGGTGGCGACTTAACCTTAGCCGCCAATGGAGATAGCTCGGGTATTTACCTTTGGTGGGATGCCGCTCAAGCTGGTCAGCTTTTGCATCAAGGACAAAACTATACTACAACTTTGTACGATAGTAGCCAGTTTTTTGTAGAAGCCTATGCCAAGTTTCCAGAGATACTCACAGTAGGCTTTACGCAAAATAATAATACCACCCAAGGCGATTATTTTATCTTGCCTTCTGACCGTAGAGGAATTCGTTTTGATGTGGCCGAGGATATTTATTTGGAAACGGTTGATTTTTATGCCAATGGTCTAGTTAATGGCCGAGTACTAATTTTGGACCCTAACGGCCAGTCTATTCATGAGCAGTTTTATAACTTCAATCATTTTGGCGCACTCACCATTGATATAAACGTATTTTTGAGACAGGGGACCGGCTACCAAATCCTTTTTGAGAAGTATGCGGGAACAGGGGCCCTTTATGCCGATTATCCCACGGCTTATCCCTTAAACTATGGCGCAATTCAAATGCAGGAAGGGGTGCCCTTCACTCAAGTGTATTACTATTTTTATAACTGGAAGTTGAGCGAGCTGAGCTGTCCTAGCCAAAGACAAGCCATGCGTGCCGATATTCTCCCTACGGTAAATACCAATTGGGCTTCGGATTCAACAGCCTGTGGCAATAGCCTAACGCTAGACCTTAGCCAGCCTAATGCTAGCTATCTTTGGTCAGATGGAAGCACGGGCCCTTCTATTACCCTGAATCAAACGGATACGATTTGGGTGCAGGCCCAACTAGGAAGCTGTATTACAGAGGATACCCTAGCCGTATACCTCACTAATCCGCCTAGCTTCAATCAGCTGCCTAATGATACCACCCTTTGCGCTGGCGGAGTCAATTTATTGGCGAACAGTACAGGCTATACCCAGATTTGGTATGCCGATGCCGCTGGCCAGCAGATTTTGGGGTATGGCGATAGCCTCAACCTCACGGTTAGTGATAGTCAGACGGTTTGGCTGGAGGGCGTAGATTTTATGCCTTCTTCTCAAAATTATGCTTGGCAGGAGTTTCCAACCCTAAATGGTCTTTTTGAAGAGATAGGAAACTCTTTTTATCCCGAAAGAGGCCTTTTCTTCGATGCAAATGAACCTCTGCTCCTCGATCAGTTTTCTGTTTTTGCCGATTCTTCCGCAGAGGTCGAAATTCTGCTGCTCGATCGCTTCAATAATAGTTTGTACAGCCAAAACTATACGCTACAGTTTGGCGAAAATATTATCCGCCCACAGTGGTTTTTGCCCCAAGGCAATGGTTACCGCCTCAGCATTCGGATGATTTGGGGTAAGGGAATTTATACCATAAGCAACTTTTCTTATCCGCTAACGGCTGATGCTATTACAATTCAATCGGCTTATCCGCAGGCTTTGGCCACGACTTATCCTGCCTTTTTCCGACTAAAACTGAGTCGTTTGGCCTGCGCCACCAACCGCATTCCGGTCCAAATAAATGTACCTGAAGCCGCCCTGATTACTATGCCTTCAGATACGGCAATTTGTGGCTCGGCCAATAATTTAGTCCTTAGCGCTACAACAGCAGCCAATCCCAATTATCAGTATCAATGGAGTACGGGAGATACTACGGCACAGGTTCAGCTGAATCAAGCAGGAAGCTATAGCGTTACTGTGACCAATATGGGCCTTTGCGAAAGCCGAAAAAGCTTTGACCTGCAGCTGCTTTCACCCCCATTGCCCTATTTTGCCAGCGATAGCAGTATTTGTAGCTCCAGAACGCTAGAGATGTTGGCGCCGCCCAGCGATGGCATCCTCCAATGGCAAAATAGTCAGTCGGTTGTCTTTTTAGGGGCACCCTATACCGCCTATATAGATAGTAGCCAAAGCTTTATTATCCAAAACCAAGCAAAGGCCTATACCCGCTTAGGCGAACAAATGGCCCAAAATCCACAAGATCTTAGCCAATATCAACCCTTTGTGTTGCCCAACCTCTTTGATGTGGCGCAGCCAATGCTGCTCGATTCGGTGGCGGTTTATGCCGCAACAGCCCCCACTACGGTGGAGCTGGTCCTTCGAGATAGCAGCAGTCAGGAGCTGGCCCGAAAGAGCTTTACGATCCAACAAGCACAAACAAAGGTGTTTTTACCCGCCAATTTCTTTATTCCGATGGGCAATGGGTACCGCTTAGAATTAGTGGGCCTAAATAGCGACTTTTTGATCCAACAAAACTTAAGTTATCCCATTAGCTCCAATGCGCAGTTGGCAACACTTACTGGAACCAGCTTGCCTGGCCTTAGCTATAGCCCTTTCTTCGATTGGCATTTTGGCTATGGGATGTCAGGCTGTGCCGCTAGCCAAACCGATAGCTTTAGCGTAAATGTACGCCTGCCTTTGCTTTTGCCCGATAGCCTCTTTAGCTGCGATACGGCCCTGCTGGATGCTAGCTTTGCGCAGGCCCAATCTTATAGCTGGAATACTGGAGCCACAACGGCAAACATTATCGCCGATACAACAGGCCTTTATTATTTGAGTATGGATGCCGGAAATGGCTGCCAGGCTAGCGATTCGGTCTATTTTAGCCAGCCCATTCCCTTAGCCCTGCCTGCCGATGGCCCTCTTTGTACCGATGAGCTCAGCAGTAATTATACGGATAATATGGCCCAAAGCTTTAGCTGGTCTACGAGCGAAACAACAAGCCAGATTATTCCCCCTAGCCCCGGAAATTATAGCCTCAGTTTGCTCGATAATTTTGGTTGCCAGCTTTCGGACTCTATCTTTATTAGCCAGTTGGCCAGTCCGCCTATTGTAAATATTGGTTCGCTGCGGCCTATTTGCGACAACCGCTTACTCGATGCGGGTTTTGGCAACCAAGGCTATAGCTATAGTTGGTCGACTGGCGATACCACACAGACCGTTTTGGCCAGTTCGGCTGGGGTCTATGAGGTGACGGTAACGGCCCCAACGGGCTGTAGCGGACAAGATTCGGTCATTTTGTATCAGGATAGTTTGCCCACGGCCAATTTTAGCTATACGGTTAGCGGCACTTCGGTGAGCTTTAGCAATTTGTCGGTCAATCAAACGAGCCAAGTTTGGTATTTTGGCGATAGCACGGCCACTAGCTTTGGCAGTCCCTTCCATTTTTATCCCGATACGGGCTGCTATGAGGTTCGCCTCTATGCCTACAACGATTGCGGTTCGGATACGATTATTCAGGCTTTGCCTGTGGGGGTGGACCCCGCAACTTGCCAGCTCGGCACGGCAACGCTTCCCCTGGTCCAAGTTTATCAAGAGCTGCAGCTTTTCCCCAATCCCTCTTCGGGGCAGCTGAATGTACAGCTCAAGGCGGCTCCTTTATCGGATGGCGAACTTCGGATTTATAATTTATCTGGACAGTTGCTCAAACGGACCAATTGGCCGGCGGGGCAGCAACTACAGGCTTTGCAGTTAGAAGATTGGCCCAATGGCCTTTACCTGTTAGAGCTGCATTTGCAAGGCGAAAGCTGGCGAAAACGCTTTGTCTTAACGCACTAAATGAAGAAAGCCTCCAACTGTTTTAGCTGGGGGCTTTTTTATGTTTTTTTGGGGCCTGCCGCCTTCGGCGGCCGGGCCCTTGCTGGGCTCGCAGGTCTGCTCGGCCCTTCGCTTTTTTCGCTTTGCTCAAAAAGCTCGGTCTGCCGCTGCGCGGCACCCTTTCAGGCCCCTAGGCCTGCGGCGGCTTTGCCGCCTGCTAGTTGAAACCAGCAGCCATATAATAGCGGTATTGCTTCGCAATGGTCTATGAATGAGGGTTAAAACCCTCATGAAGTGAACTTCTCGGCCATCCTTTGATAAAGAATTCCTAGCGCTTTTTCTTTTGAGGTTTTTGCTGCAAAAAACAATCAAAAAGGCGGTCGTAAATAGCCAGTTGCTGGCCATTTTTGCTGCTTTCTTCGGTTTGTTGAAGTGCATAGAAGTAGTTGCCGCCCAAAAATATGAAGACGACAAAGAAAACTAGAAGTACATGTTCTCCAAGAAGAAATAAAACAAATGGTCCACAAAAAATTAAGGTCTTAAGGGCAGCTCGTTTTACCCAACGCCAGTAGCTTTTTTTTGGCGAGCTCCAATATAGGCCCAGCAAAAACTTGCCAAAAGTGGCTTTCATGGGGCTGGTTTCAAAGGCCCAATGGTAGGCAAAAACAATAGCCGTAAAAAAGGGAATCCAGTTGAGCTTTTGCCCCAAGCGATTGATCTGTAGGGCCTGGCTGTATTTTGCTGAAGAAGGGTCTATACTAAGCTGTTGATAATAGAGCTCATATATTTGTTCTGAAAATAAATGAGAGAGGTAAATAGAGAGCACTAAACAAAAAACAAGATCCAGAAAGCTGGCAATTGTTCTTCTTTGTAGTCTGTCGCTTAAGTCTTTGGATAATGCCATGTTGGGCTAGAGTTTACAGAGCGGAAAAGAAATTTAGTGGGGGCAAAAAGGCCAAAAGCAGGGCGGCCGCCTTCGGCTGAGGGATGGATAGCAGTGGCCCGAAGGGCCAGAGCCAGCAAAAAAGCGCAAAGCGCTTTTTTGCGCAGGGCCGAGCAGACCTGCGAGCTGCGGCACAGCCCGACCCGAGCGAAGCGAGTGGGCAGCCCCAAAAAAAACAGCTAGCTTTCTTGCTCAGGCAAATAAGTAAAATAGCTATTGCTCATTAAGCCGTGTAGTAATTGGCCCCGAGGGTGTTCATAAATCATTTTGCTGCCAATGAGGAGGATGGCCAAATAGATAGCGCCCGCAAAGAAAAAAAGGTCCTGATCATAAACATACATATATATCGGAATGTTGACGACGGTCGCCTTGATGAATAAACGAATAGAAAACTGAATAAAAGATGGTCTTTTTCCCTTTGTAGTAACCAATGTTAAGTTCTTTAGATGTTGCATTGGGCTGGCCGACCAGAGCGAGAAAGCCGTATAATGATAGGCCAAGGCCACGCCAAGTTGGATAATCCAGCAGTAGAGCCAGTAATCTTGAAAGTACAGTTGCGATAGCAGTGGACTAATATCCCATAGAATATTGACGCCCATGATGGAAAGAGTAACGATGATTATGCTATCTAGGATAAAAGTCAAAATACGGATACTAAATTCAACTTTTTGCATGATTTGTTGGGACTATAGTCCTCACTTGAGTTCAAGGAGGAAGTAAAGAATAAAATTTAGCGCTTTTTTTTCTCTGGCAAATAGACAAAATGGCTATTGCTCAGTAATCCATGAAACATTTGTCCCTTGGGGTTTTCATAAATCATTTTGCTGCCAATGATGAGAATGGCCACGTAAATCAGGCCTGAAAAGAGAAAAAAGTCGCCATCATAGACAAATAAAAAAAGCGGAACATTGATGATTAAGGCTTTGAGAAATAGGCGAAAAAGAAAGCTCAAAACGGATAACTTTTGTTCCTGAGCATTGACCAATTTTAGGCGGGCCAGCCGCTGGCTGGGGCTAGCGCTCCAAACCGACCAAGAAACATAATGGTAGCCTAGGGCGAGGGCCAGTTGGATGATCCACCAATAGAGCCAGTAGTCCTCTTTGGGGAGTAGGCTTTGAAGCTCCTCGCCAAGAGTCATATAAGGTCGCAGACGGATCTCCTCTAAGATGTTAATCACAACAATTGAAAAGACAACAATAGCAATGCTGTCTATAGCAAAGGTCATTATTCGGGCAGTAAGTTCAACTTTTTTGTTCATCGGGATTTATTTTGGCGTTCTTTAAGGCGCTCCGCTTCGGTTTCTTTGGCCCAAAATTCTTCCTCCATTCGCTCTAGAGAAATTTTGGCTTCCTTTTCTTTTTTGGCTAGGGTCCAACCCGACCAACTATCATGAAAAAGCTGGCCTAAAGATGTCTGCCGAGCTTCATTGTAAAAAAAGAGTAGCATCAGCAAATAATAGGCCCCTACGCCTAAAAAAAAGCCATCCTCCAGAAAAAAGACAAAGCTCATCGGAATAAGCAGCAGAAACAGAATTTTACTCCAAATATGAATATGGATACTGCCCCAAGATAAGGATTGTTCGGCTTCTTTGTCCACAGCCTGCCAATAGAGGCCCAAAATGCGCTGCCCAAAAGTGGCCCGCCAACTAGAACGCAGGCCCATATATTGGTAGGCCAGACTAAAGGCGATAAAAAAGCCAAGCGCAAAGGTAAAATCGCTGCCATCGGGGGTGCCGCCCCAAATTTCAAGCAGTTTGTCCATCATCTTGACAATAAAGGGCAGCTCTTTCATCCCAATAAGCAGCCCAATAATTACGGCCAGATGAATAGCCGTATCTATACCAAGGGCCAGAATACGTCGGCCAAAATGAGGGGGAGGAGTTAAGGTTTTTTTCGCCATATTGGGTTTGTTGAAATTAGCTTCTGTTTGGCCCATTTATCGGGATATAAGGGGTAGCTGAGAAATAGTAGCTGATAATAGCTAACAAATAAAAAAGCATAGTAAGGGATAAGGATTAAGAAAAAGCTCTTTTCTATGCAAATTAAAAGAAGAGGGAAGTTAAGGAGAAAAAGCTTATAGATTAGCCTTTTGAGTAGTTGTTTTTGATTGGGCCGCTCCCAAACTAAGCCCAAAACTATTTTGCCTAAAGTTCGCTTAAAAACAGATTGACAAATATAACTGTAGGCAATGTAAAAGCTAAGGTAGAGCCCCCAATATAGAACTAAGCTTGGAAGCTTCAGGGCAGCAAGAAAAGAAACAAGGCCCAACTCTCGACTAAAAAACAAGAGTAGGGCCATGAGGAGATGATCTAATAAAAAGGCAGAGCGTCTAGCGACAAGCATTTTTTGAACTATTTTCAATATAATATTAAGACCTTAAATCTTTCCCCAAGGTTGTAATTTAGCCGCTCTTAACCAAAAAAGAGCTATGAGACCCTCGCCCCACAGCTCTTAAAACCAAAACTTAATCTATGCTAAGACAAACGCTTAGATAACTGCGCATAACTATAGGCCTCTAAACCCAAATAAAAAGGAAAATAAAGGATGTAGTAAATCGCAAACAAATAAGGACCTACCTCCGGAATAACCAAAAACAAGGGAAACGGAATAAAAGATATCACCTTAGCCGCAAATAAACTCCACTTATAACCATGCGTAATCTTATTGCTCTGACTAAGGGCCTCTGAAGGCGATAACTCCTTGTCGAGCAAAATATACAAACTCATAGAGTAGCTATAAGACAAAATAAGGCCCGGAATAATCGCAAATACATAGGCCGGCCCCAAAATCATGTTGTACAAACCCGCCCAAAGAAAAAATTCACCCATATTCTTCCGATAACGACCATCAAAAATAGCAAGCGGATTCACCGCCTTGCCCTTGCTCATCTCTACGGGCAAAGAAAAAAGTGCAATAGTGGTCCCTACGTTTACATACGGAATCCAAATCGTAAGCATCCATAGTAGGGAAGCCCCCAACAAGGACAAAAAGTTTTTGAGGCCCCAAACAAAACCTTTGCTCAAGAGCTGCCCCATGCCTAACTCAACCACTACAGCCGATGACTGTGCATTTGATACATCTTTCATGTTTAAAAATTTAAGTTTATTAAATAAGATGTAACAAGTATATTGCTTAATTTTCACTAACGCAAGTTGTGGACGCATTTTTTTGATATATTTTTTAAGTTGTGTCTGTTTTGGCCCTTTTGGGATGGGCTTGCGTTTTCAAACTGACTTTATTTTTTTAGCTTTGCAGCCCAATCTACTGGGTTCAAAAAAACAATCTTATGCGACTCTATTTTCCGCTATTTTTCAGCTTTCTTTTCTTAGGGCATGCGCTTTGGGCCCAAAAAGAAGAGCAGGAGGGCAGTCTGCCCGCCGCCTTCCTGATCGATATCAATTATGCTTTCCATCTGCCCGAAGGCGATATGAAGGCCGATTATTATCAGAGCAATAGCGCTGGGGGGCAGTTGGCCTATCTTAGCCCCAAAAACTGGATTTTTGGCCTTTCGGGCCAGGTCATTTTTGCCGATCGAGTGAAAACGGATGTGCTGGCCCCCCTGCGTGAGGCCAATGGCGAACTCATTAGCCTTTATGGCGATATGGGCCTGACGCAATTGGGCCAAAGGGGCTTTATTTTTACGGGCCAAATCGGAAAGTTGGTTTCGCTCAATAAAAAGAATCGCCGCCACAATCTGGAGTTTCGCCTGGGCGCCGGCTATATGGAGCATTGGGTGCGCATCCGCCTAATGAGCAGAGAAGAGGAGCTTCCACAATTGCAGGGCGATTATATTAAGGGCTATGACCAACGCCGAGCAGGCCTGAGCTTGCAGCAGTTTGTGGGCTACCGCTATATGAGCCGCAACCGCATGCTCAATCTTTTTGTGGGCCTAGATCTCAATCAGGCCTTTACCACTAGCGTCCGAGGCTGGGATTACCACCTCCGCCAAGCCAATACAGAAAGCCAGTTCGATATGCTCTATGGCTTCCGCGCAGGCTTCTGCATCCCCTTCTTTATCTATAATGAAAATACCCGTAGCGACGAGCTGAAGTTTTATTAAGATGTTTTGGGGCCTGCCGCCTTCGGCGGCCGGGCCCTTGCATGGCTCGCAGGTCTGCTCGGCCCTGCGCTTTTTTCGCTTTGCTCAAAAAGCTTGGTCTGCCGCTGCGCGGCACCATTTCAGGCCCCTAGGCCGACGGGCCTTCGGCCCTTTTTACTGTAGGTTAAAACCTACAGCAAAATGGCATTGCTTCGCAATCATTGATAGATGAGGGCTAAAGCCCCTCATAAAATTAACTTTCGGCCATCCTTTGATAAAAATTTCAGGCCAGTCAAGGCTTAGCTTTAGGCCCTCTCCCAAAACAAAAAATAGAAATATTACAATATCATGGCGCTTTTCTTCTATCGCCTCGGACTTTGGGCCTATCGACTAGCCCTACAATTGGCTAGCCCTTTTGTCCCTAAGGCCAAACTATGGACCCAAGGCCGCCAAAATTGGCGAAAAAAATATGCAAAACAATTGGCCCAACTACCCAAAAATAAAAAGCGCTATTGGTTTCATGCCGCTTCTTTAGGAGAGTTTGAACAAGGCCGCCCACTATTAGAAGCCCTGCGTGCCCAAGAACCCGAGGCCCTCATTTTGCTCAGCTTTTTTTCGCCCTCAGGCTATGAAAAACAAAAAAACTACGCCCTAGCCGATTGGGTGGGCTACCTGCCCATGGATGGCCCAAAAAATGCCCAAGATTTTATTGCCCTTTTGGCGCCCGAACAAGCATTTTTTGTGCGCTATGAGTTCTGGTATTTTTACCTTAAGATTTTAGCCGAAAAAAATATCCCCGCCTATCTGGTCTCCGCCAATTTTTGGCCCGCCCTACCATTTTTTAAGCCTTGGGGCGGCCTGTTTAGAAAAATGTTGGCCCAATATCAGCAGATTTTTGTGCAAGATGAATATTCTAAAGATTTGTTGGCTAGCATCAGTTGCCCCGCTATCGTTACAGGCGATACTCGCCTAGATCGGGTGCTCAGAATACGAGAAGAGGCCAAAAATTATCCCTTGGTCCAAGAATTTAAAGGCGAAAATAAACTTTGGGTGCTGGGCAGTAGCTGGCCCGCCGACGAAAAAATTTGTTTGCCTTTTTATCTGGACCATTTGCAGCCCAAAAACTGGAAACTACTCATCGCCCCCCACGAAATAGGCGAGGAGCGCATCCAAAAATTACTCAATAGCTTGCCCAAAGGCTCGGCTATCCGCTATTCTAGCCTGAGCGAAAAAGAATTGTCGGGCCAAGAAAATATCTTAATCATTGATAATATCGGTATGCTCAGTAGCCTCTACCGCTATGCCAATATGGCTTATGTAGGTGGAGGCTTTGGCAAAGGGATTCACAATACACTAGAACCCGCAGTTTATCAAATTCCCCTTTTCTTTGGACCAAATCACAAAAAGTTTGTAGAAGCAACTGATTTAATTAACTTAGGCCTTGCGCAAGCTATCCGCAGCCAAGAGGAATTGGCCACCGCTTTTAATGGGCTCAACTACAAACTGCTGGCCCAAAAAGCAGAGCAATATATTCAGGCGCAGGCTGGCGCTAGTCAAAAAATTCTGGACTACCTCAAGCAATCAACAGAGTGAAGTGGAGCATTAAGAATATGCAAGCAGGGCTAGTACGCCTTTGGTGGGTCAATATATATCCGTTTTTTTACTGGTTTCGGCTTCCCCTGGCCGCAAGCAGTCTTTTTTTGGCCCTTTGTATTTTTACAGGGGTGCAGCTGGGCTGGTTTCGAGCCCCTTTTTCGAGCCTTTCTCCCTTGGCGGCAGTCCCCTCAAGTAGCTCCGTCGTAATCGAAATCAGAGATTGGGAAAATAGCCAAAACCGCTTGCAGGCGGCCCAATATGCCGATGCCCTAAAAGCCATAGGCGCTAGCGAGCATTGGGTAGATGAATTGGCCCTTTGGCAAAAAGAATTGGCCCGCCTTAAACGAGACAAACACCCCTTTGCCAAAAAACAAATCTTTACGGCTGTTCAGCTCAATGGGGCACAGTCTCTTTCTTATCTACATATTGCCGCCCAATTCCCAAAAGAGTTGCGGCCCACCCAATTAGCCGCCCAATTGAAGGTCCCAATTACCGATAAACACAGCTATCGAGGGAGCCAAATTTATCAATTGGAGCTGCCTGATGGAGAGCGATTTAGTCTCTGCCAATACCGCTCTTTGCTCTTGTTTAGTCGAGAGTCGGCCCTAGTAGAGGCCGCCCTAGAGCAACTGGGCAGCATTCGCTCTAGTCTGAGCTGGGAGCAAGATTTTTTGGCCCTACAAGATAATCGCAGCGATTCGGACCTCAGTTTTTATATCAATTTTCAGAATTTACCGCTTTTGGCCAATTTGCTTTCTGGCCAAAGTCTCCCTTTTGTAGAAGGCCTAGCCAATGATTTTAGCTGGCAGGGCTTCGATTGCCGCTTCCAAGAACAACATCTGGTGGGGAGCGGACAGCTTTATTTGGCCCAAAAGGATGATTACTGGAGCTATTTGTTAAATGCGCCTAGCAATGAAAATAGCCAAATTGCCGCCTATTTGCCCGAACAGCTGGCTTTTGCCCTAACGGTTAATATCTCGGCCTTTGGCGATTATTACCGCCAACAAAAAGAGTTGGATCCCGATTTCTCTCGCTATATTTTGCCCTATTTGGGCCGAGAGCTGGCCTTTTTTATGCAAGAGCCCGCCCAAGAAGAAGATTTACAACCTGCTTATGCAGTGGCGCTGGCCCTGCAAAATCCCTTGGAGGCCAAAGAGAAACTCAAAAAACTGGAAGGCGAAAAAGGCCTATTGGATAGTATGCAATACCAAGGGGCCGAAATTAGAAGGTTGGCCAAAAATGGCCTGCTCAGCCCCTTGTTTGGAGGCGAGTTTGCCCCCTTGCAAACTCCCTATTATCTGATTGCCGACAACTACCTGATTTTGGCCAATAGCCGCCGACAGCTAGAACGCTGGTGGGAGCAATACCAAAATAAAAAGATGCTGGTCCATAATCCCGTTTTTAAGGGCCAAGTAGAGCAGATGAAAAACCGCTCGACCCTCTATTTCTTGATTAATACGCCCAATGCAGCCCTTTTATTCAAAAAGTTTTTGCGCAAAGATTGGCGAGATGCCTTTGACCAGCGCTTTTTGGCCTTTCGCTCGCTCTATCCCATGGGCCTGCAGCTAACGGCGCATAAGGGCCATTTCCTCAGTACCTTTTCGGCTGCTACCCAAGCACTACAAGAACAGGCAGGGGCCGAACTGCTCTGGCGGGCCGCCTTAGACAGCAGTTTGTTGATGCCACCCAGCCTGTTGCAAAACCCCAAAACAGGAAGCTATTTTATTGCGGCCCAAGATAAGGCCAAGCGCCTCTATCTTTTTAATAATGCGGGAGAATTGCTCTGGAAAAAAGCCCTGGGCGAGCAGCTATTGGGCCCTCCCCAATTGGTGGATTATTATAGTAATGGAAATTATCAGTTGGCGGCAAACACCAAAAGCAAGATTTATATCTGGGAAGAAGATGGCGAGCTGCTCAAGGATATTCCCTTGGTCATTCGGGCCCTAAATGCGGTTATGTCGGTAGACTATGGCCGAGGATTGCGCTTTTTTGTCTCCGCTGCCGATAAAAATATTTATGGCTTCGATAAATTTGGAAAACCCCTAGAAGGCTGGAACCCCAACAGCAAAATGGGCGCTCTGCGCTTTCCCTTGCGCTATCTAGAAAAGGGCGAGAAGGATTATATCTTGGGTATGAGTGGCTCGGGCCAGTTGTACTTTATGAAGCGCAATGGCGACCGAAGAATGCCGACCAAAAGCTTTAAGGGCTATTATCTCGATAATTTTTATTTGGACCTAGAGCAGGAGCGGATTGTGGCCGGAGCCACCAACGGACAAATTGAAGTCTGTAACCTGCAAGGCAAAAAGTTTGGCATTCCGCCCCCAGAAAAAAATATGAAGGGCGTTCAATTTGCTTATGCCGATCTTTTGGGCGACCTTCGCCCCGATTTTATGCGCCTGATGGGGCAGAAGTTGTACATCCATTATTATGATACGGCCCAAAGTCTGCAAGCGGCTCCGGTATATGAATATGAGGCGCCTCAAACAGACATTTTTCCGATTCGTTTATTGGCCCAAGAAAAAGCACTTTTGGGCAGTTATTCGGCAACAAAGGGCCAGATTTATCTGATTGATGCGGCAGGAAAACTACAAAAGGGTTTTCCCCTTGCCGCCGATGGTCCCTTTGTGGTAGCCGATCTTTTTGATGATAATAATAATGTCTTGCTTTGTAGCCAAGGTAAGGAATTGAAGGCCTATAAGTTGCGTTAGAAGATGGATTTGGGGCTTGCCCGCCCTGCGGGCGGGCCGGGCTGTGCGGCAGCTCGCTGTTCGCTCGGCCCTGCGCAAAAAAGCGAAGCTTTTTTGCGCGGTCTGGCCCTTCGGGCCACTGCCTACCATCCCTAAGCCGAGGGCCAGCCGCTTGGCCGGGCGGTCCTTGGCCCAGCGCTGCGGAGGGGTGGCCGCAGGCCAGACCGAAGGCGAAAGGAACTGAAGCCTGAAGGGCCGAGCAGACCTGCGAGCCCCGCAGCATAGCGGCGGCCGCTTTGCGGCCGCGGGCCCCAAAAAAAAGAAAAAAAACGCTTGAAAAGCAACGAACAAAAAAAATAAAATAGAACAAACAAAATGAAAGCAGCAGGTCAAAATGTAAAGGTTTGGGACAAAGAATTTGCGCCCTTTATTTCTGCCCAGCAGATAGAGGAACGGATTGAGCAATTGGCAAGAAAAATAGAGCAGCAGTATGCCGAAACAGAACAGCCCATCGTTATTTTGGGCATCTTAAATGGCTCATTTCGCTTTGCCTCCGATTTGGTCAAGGCCTTGAACATCCCCCTAGAAATTAGCTTTGTGAAGCTGCAATCTTATTCGGGAACCAGTTCTACGGGGCAGGTCACCGAAATGATTGGTTTGGACCTTGATTTGGCGGGCAGAGCCGTATTGATTGTAGAAGACATTGTTGATTCGGGCCGTACGCTCTACCATTTTTTGCCCAGCTTGAAGGCCAAAAACTGCTTGTCGGTGGGCCTTTGCAGCCTATTGGTCAAGCCCGATGCCATGCAATATAAACTGCCCATTGACTTTGCGGGTTTTGCAGTGCCCAACGACTTTTTGCTCGGTTATGGCTTAGATTACGACAAGCGTGGCCGAGAATTAAATGATATTTATAAGGCGATAGATTAAGAAAAATGAGAATTGATATCCTTTCTGCGCAGCCTCAATTGATGGAGAGCCCTTTTGCGCATTCTATAATGAAACGGGCCCAAGAAAAGGGGCTTTTAGAGGTTGTTTTGCATGATTTGCACGACTTTTCTACCGATGAAAAGTATCGCCGAATTGACGACTATCAATTTGGAGGTGGCGCGGGCATGGTCTTGGCCATTGAGCCTATTCATCGGGCCATAGAGCATTTGCGGGCCGAGCGGGAATACGAGCATATTATTTATATGACGCCCGATGGGCAAACCTTGAATCAAAAAACTTGTAACCATTTATCCTTGGCGGGTAATTTGATTATCATCTGTGGACATTACAAGGGCATTGATGAGCGAGTGCGCGAGCATTTTGTGACTATGGAAATCTCTGTGGGCGATTATGTGCTTTCTGGTGGAGAATTGCCAGCTTGCATCTTGGTGGATGCCATTGGGCGTTTGTTGCCAGGTGTATTAGGCGATGAATCTTCGGCCCTCTTGGATTCTTTTCAGGATGGCATTTTGGCGCCCCCCGTATATACTCGCCCAGCCGACTATAATGGCTGGAAAGTGCCCGATATTTTGCTGTCGGGCCATGAGCGAAAAATCAATGCTTGGCGAGATGAGCAAGCCTTGTTGCGGACCCAGCAGCGTCGGCCCGATTTATTGGAGGAATAGATCAGCTATGAAGTTTTTAGTCAGTTTATTATTTGTTGGCTCGACTGTCCTGCTTTTTGGGCAGTCGAGACTGTCTACGCCCATGGAGATCATGGCATTTATGGAGGCTTCGCCCACCCAATACCGCATCGATCAATTGTATGGGCCGCCGCCCAAGCGGGAGCGGCCTGTTTTGGCCAATGGGAATTATGTGGAGCTAGAGGACAATCGAGAGCATTTGCGAGATTATGCGGCCTTAGAAACGGAGGCGCATAAGGCCCTTAAAGCCAAAGCTTTGGCCTTGGCCAATCGGGAACGGCCCAAGTATAAAAAGATACGCAAGCTGTATCAGCAAATCTTAGATGATATTCCGCAGCATGCCCAGATATTAACATATATGGGCGACAGCTATTATCGGCAAAAAAACTGGGAAAAAGCGCTCTTGTACTTTGATCAGGCCCTAGCCGCCAACCCTATTGATTATGTGGCCCAACGCCTAAAAGCGGAGGTTTTTTTACTGCAAAAAGATACGGCCAAGGCGGCCCAAGCCATTGCCAAGGCCCATCTGTTGAATCGGAATAATAAGCTGCTCTTGCTTCGCTTGAAAGAAATTTGGGCCTTAAATGGCCAAAACTATGAATTGGCCTGGGGCTTTGACCCCAAATGTTATCTAGAGCGAGAGGCCGATACCGTCAGCATTGTAGCCGATGGGGTTTGGTTGACCTATGGCATGTACAAGGCGGTTTGGTCCTATGAACCCGACTATCAGTACATCAAGTCCAGACAAGAGGTTTCTGATTTTCTCTTTCATGCCGAATTAGAAGGGACCCTAGGCACCTTTTTGACCTATAGCGCCCTGCCCGAAAAGGGCCGAAGAATTGAGCCCGCCCTAGAGGCTTTCGCCCAAGCCCTAGATGCCGATTTATTGGAGGAATACGTCTTTTATGAGGTCCTTTTGGTCGACCATCCCGCTTTGGCGGCCCATTTGACGGATGAGTTTGCGGCCAAGCTTTTAGAGTATATGCAAAAGATTAGGAATCAGGACTTTGGGCGAGATTAAATTAACAGATCTATAACAAGGAAAGGGAACAATAAGCTGTTTAGAGTTGTATAAAAGGCTTAAGTTTAAAATAGAACAACCAAACTCCCTTTTTCGCTTATGGCAGCAAAACCGATTTCCATTGATTTACAAGCGATTTGGCGCAAGTATATTTGGCCTTATCGTTCTTTTTATTTGCTTGGCGGCTTCCTTATTTTGGGCCTTATTATCCTTTTTGGGACCCCGCTGGGGCTTTATCTTCGGGATATAGAGCAGCTTCGTCAAGACATACAGGCTTTTGGTCCTTGGGGGGCGGTCATTTATGTGGCGGTCTTTCTTTTGGCCAGTTTGCTCGGTCTGCCGGGCTCTGCTTTTATGCTGTTGGCCATGCTTTTATATGGTAGTTGGGAGGGGGCGGCCCTGACCTATTTTGCGGCTTGGTTATCGGCCTTGGCTACTTTTTATTGGGCCAAATTGTTGGGTGGAAAAAATGCACCTCAGGCCAAGGGCTGGCTCAAAAAATATGTCGAAAAGGTAGAGCAGCGCCCTTATTGGAGCCTCATTGTAATTAGAACGTTCATGCAATTATCGCCTTTTGTGGGCTATAGTTTGGCCTTTAGCCAAATGAAACCCAAAGACTATATTTTGGGAAATGCCCTGGCGCTTTTGGTCCCTATTAGCTATATGGCTTTGGCCTATGCCATTTTTGAGGCGGGCTATTTTTCCTAATGAGTATAAAGGTTTGGGGCCCGCGGCCAGCTAGCCGAAGGCTAGCTGGCCGCCGCTATGCTTCGCCGCTCGCAGGTCTGCTCGGCCCTGCGTTTTTTTCGCTACGCTCAAAAAACTTGGTCTGGCCTACGGCCACGGCTGCGCAGCGCTGGGCCGCTCAACGGTCTTTTTTTCTTTTGGGCATTCTTCTTTGGCGGTTTTGGCCCTTGCCTAAATTCCTTTTGAAGGAACAGAAAACGACATAGAGGAGTTAATAGAGACTTCAAGCATCAGCGCTAATCAAAAAGATATGATAACAATTACGAATGGTTTTTTACAGCCTTATATCAAAGACCTAACGCCTTTAGCGACTTATAGGTCTAAATTTTTTAAGTACTTTTTACAGGCCCATCATATTCCAGTGAGAACAGATGATTTAATAGATTGGGAACATTTAGGCCAAGAATATTATACCTTTGATGTAGAGACAGATGAGGACTGGGTTACTGCTCGGCTAAAAGAGACTGAGTTATCAGAATATCCAGAGTTAATTGTAGAGATGGGCTATGGTAAACCAATTTGCAAAGTAAAAACCTCGACTTTTATAGCGCACTGGTACGATTTCTATGGAGCTTCTGGTTACCAAGGTATCAGCGCAGTCAGTTTAAATTTAAAATATCTGATAGAATTACGTCATGATACAGGCTTGTTTTACAGTAACTTCAAGATAGATCCAGATTCATAGCCTCTTGTTTTTAAGCTATGTCTACTAGGCTGTTCTTCTTTGGCAGTTTTGAGCCCATGGGCTTAAGCCCATTTTTATTGCCTTTAGCATGGCCGCTTTTGTATATATATCCATCCTACAGGCCCAGCTAGCAGGCGGCGCAGCCGCCGCAAAGGAGCGAAGCGACTTGGCCTAGGGGCCTGAAAGGGTGCCGCGCAGCGGCAGACCCAGCCAGCTTGCTGGCGCAGGGCCGAGCAGACCTGCGAGCCCGGCAAGGGCCCGGCCGCCAAAGGCGGCAGGCCCCAAAAAAAAACTCCAGATAAAAATCAGTAGAAAATAGGAAACCTTAGGCCAAGGCATATAGGGTAGCCAAAAATAAGTTGCTTTGCAAAACAATATATTGCGTCGCTCTTCTTATCTTGTAGGACCAAAAATCAATCAGTTATGTCAAGAATAAATAATAGAACAGTCCTGATTACAGGGGGGGCGGCCGGAATCGGGAAGCTCATTGCAGAACGCTGCCTGCGCCAAAGGGCCTATAAAGTGATCCTTTGGGATATTAACGAGCAGAAATTATTGGCTACTCAGGCCGAGTTTAAGGGCCGAGGTCATGAGGTGGCCGTGCAGGTAGTTGATGTGGCCAATTTAGAAGATATTGAGACCGCCGCCGCCGCTTGTAAAAAACAATGGGGAATGGTGGATATCCTCTTTAATAATGCCGGCATTGTGGTCGGTAAACGCTTTGAGGAACATAGCCACCGAGAAATTCGGAAAACGATCGATATCAATGTTTCGGCCCCTATGCATATTGCCCTGCAGTTTTTGCCCGATATGCAAGACCAAGGTGAAGGCCATATTGTTAATATTGCCTCGGCTGCCGGCCTGATTCCTAACCCGAATATGTCTGTATATGCAGGCAGCAAATGGGCCGTAGTCGGTTGGTCCGAATCTTTGCGTCTAGAACAAGAGGAGGCCAAAAATGGGGTAGTGGTGAGCACCATCCTGCCTAGCTATATCAATACAGGCATGTTTGATGGCGTGACCGCACCCGCACTTACGCCCATTATGGAACCCGAATATATTGTGGATAAAATCATGAAGGCGGTTAAGGAAGATGATATCCTGGTGATGGAGCCCTTTATGACCAAGGCGATTCCCTTGCTCAAAGGTGTTTTGCCCACCCGCGCTTTTGATTTTATCGCAGGCCGCCTATTTGGGGTCTATAAAACCATGAGCACCTTTAAAGGGAAAGCGCCCAAAGAGGCTGTACCCGATAAAGATGAGTTGAAAGCAGAATAAAATAGAAAGGGCCAGCGATTTTCGCTGGCCTTTTTTTGCCCAAAATTAAAATAATCAGAACTTGAGAAACTATTTATTCCTCCTATTTACCACCTATGCATTGGCGGCTTTCGGACAGAGCCCCCTAGTCAGTTTTCAGCAGGTCTTGGATAAAAATAAGGCCGAGGGATTAAGTCCTATTTATTTGCTTTTGGATGATAATATGTTGCTAAATGCGCAGGCTTTTCCTTTTGGAACTTGGCGCAGAGATAACCCAGCGGAAGAATTGAATCAAGGCTTAAGCGAGGGAATTACATATTATTTACCTTTTAGTCAAGCCTATTATCGAGATCAAATCCATGTCAAATGGGCCAAATTGACGCCCATGGAACAATATGCCCTGCATCTATTTATAGAGGAGGCCATCGCCTATTGTGAAACTTTTTCTCTGGCCCAAGAAGAACAATACTTAGCCAACTTGCAGCAGCTGGGCAGCTTGCCCAATTATGCCAACCGTTATGCAGAACGCCAAACTTATGGCTTTAATGTGGCTGCCAAAGAGCTTTTTGTGCGCTATGGACCAGCCGATTTTTATGGAGGAAACCTAAAACATCCCAAACCCTATTTTGCTCGCCAAGGTTTTCGCCGACTGCAAGCTTTTATTTACCGAAGAGTAAAGGCAGGAGTGCCAATTGAAAATATAGAACGCTTATTTTTAGGCCTGCAAAAGCTGTTGCCAGCATTGAAGGATGGCCAGTATACCGCCTATGATGAAAAAGGACGCTTGCAAGAAGAAGGCGAAATCCGAAATGGAAAGCCCTATGGCCGTTGTCGGCATTATCGCTATTCCTATGGCGCGCCTCAAGAGAAGCTGCTAGCTGTAGATTGGCAGACGGACAAAAAAGGTCGGCTGAAAAAACTGTACTTTATAGACCTTTATGCACTATCCGATATGCGGCATTATTTGCAATATAAAAAGGGAAAATTGCAGGCTTATCAGATCAAGTTGCGAGATCTGCGAGCCTCTTCTTATTATCAGCTAGATAGTTTGAGTATGGATTTGCGCAAAAAAAAGGTGCAGCTATTTAGAAAAAATAGAAAGCTGCCTTATACGCTTAGTTTTAAGCGGGCCCCAGAGCGGTTTAGCCAGTATATCTGGGACCAAAAAGAGCTACAAGAAGATATCGTTTTGGACCTTCGACTTTGTGATCAGGAAGATATTTGTTTTCCTGTAGAGGAGTTAACTATGGCTAATCGAATCGTAGGTCTTTATATAGCCCCTCAGAGCCCCGAAGAATTTGTAACAAAATGGAAGCCCTTGCTGCAGCAGTTCCCTCGCCTGAAAAAGGTGTACCTCTATTTGGAGAAGGAGGCCGATTGGCCGCTTTATCAAGAGCTGTTGGATCAGGGGATAAAGTGGGAGCTCTATTAAAAGTATTGCTGTTGGGCTAAAATCTCCCTGAGGCATTGGTCCAAGGGCGCCCGCAAAAAGAAATGCCCATCAGCCACCCAATGAAACTGGGCCGAAGGAAGCTTTTGGGCAAACTGCTGCCCATAGCGGCCAGGCGTAATCTCATCTTCCTGACCATAGAAGAGGTAGAGCGGCAGCTCTTTTTCTCGAACCAACTTTTTGAGTTTTCGCTTATAGACCGGAAAGTCGTATAGTGAAATCCAGCAGTTGAACAAACGATGCCGACGATCAGCCTGCTCAATTTGTTGGCGAAAAAGGACGTAGGTGGCCTTGTTGAGCAAATTGGCCCTTCTGGCCCAAGCAAAAATAGAGAGGATCCATCCTGGCGGCTCTAGACGAGCCGCCAAAAAGCGACGCAAGAAAAGGGGGAACAAAATGGGGCTGTCCGAGGGAGTAGCTTGCAGGCCCGCTGGAGCCAAGAGAATCAAGGCCTCTAAATTGGGCAAGAGCTCGGGCGCTAGGCTCAGGGCAATGCGTCCCCCCATGCTATGCCCAGCCAAGCTAAAGCGCTGAACGTTTTCTCGGGCCAAAATGAGCCGAATAATTTCTAGCAGCTCTTGGGCGCTAAAATGATCGCTTTCCCACTTCGTTTTTCCATGAAAGGGCAGGTCTAGGGCAAAAACCCGATAGCGTTCTCCCAAGCTTTTCAATTCCTCAAAGTAGCCGCCATGATTGGCAAAGCCGTGTAGGGCCAAAAGGGCCTTGGGCCCATGGCCAAAACAACCATAATGCAAGCGGTGCGGACCAAAATCAATTTGATGATAACTAGGAGACATTTGTTTTGGGCGTTTGAGGCTGCCAAAGGCGAAGCAAAAGCGTTTCTAGCAAAAGAAAGAGCAGGGCGAGAATCAAGAAGTATTTCCAAAGAGAGGCCCCTTCTGTTTCTTCCAAAACCAAGCTGCCAAAGTCTTGGCCGTAGTTGCCGTCAATGATATTGTAACGCCCATCTGCACTGCTTTCCAACTCTTCTAAAGAATAGAACTCTAGGGCCGATTCTCGACGGTTGTAGTTGAAGGCAAATTGGTCCAATACTTCTTCTTTATTCAAATAGAGTTGATAGAAACCCGCCTCCTGCAATTGGTTGTTGAGGCCCAAAAGTAGGCGATTGCCCAAACGGCGCTGCTCCGGAATAAACTCCAGTTGCCTCGAGCCTAATTTAAAGGCGGTTTCTTGCTGCTGGGCCTGCGCCTCAGATTCTAGATTTTGATCTTGGCCAACAATATAGGCGATCTGCTGCCGCTTGCCACTTTCTAAGGCCATACGATAGAGCATAGGCACAAAGACTTCCCCATTCTTGCTCAGGTCCGAGCTCTCACTATCCGCAGGGGCAGAACAGAGGTAAAGAAAACCATTTTTCACCTTGTATTTTCCCAAAAAGCTGCTGCCATCTCGGTAGCGCAATAGCTGCTGTTCTGCCGCTCGGGCCGATTTACTCAAAGGGAAGTTGGCTTGACTAATCGGCAGTTTCATCCGATCACTCTCATTTTCATAGACATCGCTAAAGATAAAGTCTTGGTAGTTGATGCTCACCACTTTGCGCTCTTTTTGCTCTAAAGGCTGCAAACGATTGGCCCCCAATTGCTGCAAAAAGTTGTTGTAGTCCTCTAGCTTTGCCGAGCGACTGGGCAAGATGAGCAGCTTACCGCCTTCTTCTACATAGGTCTTGAGCTCGGCCTGTAGGCCCGAAGATAATTTGCTGAGTTGGCTGAGTATAATGAGGTCGTTTTGGGGCAGCTTAGAGTAGTCTAACTGACTTACAGATTGAGATCGCATCTCAAAATAGTTATCATCAGAAAAGGCGGCAGAAATGGCGCCCAAAGCTTGGCCCTCATAGAGCTCTAGCAGCTGCAGCTTCTCCTTGACATAAAAAGAAAAGCGATAGCTGTTGTCAAATTCAATCGGAAAATCAGTAAGCTGTAGCTCGGCCAAATACCAGCCCGTTTTGTTCAAGTTGAGGCTGATGGTATCATAAATAGCACTGTTGGCCGGTACATCTAGGCTCCCAATTGGCCGATTTTCGCCATTGAGTTGTAGCGAAAGACGCAGTTTGTTCTGATCCGTTTGCCCATAGTTGCGAATCTTCACAAAAAGGCGGTTATTTTGGTTCAATCCCTGAACGGGGGCCTCAAACCAAGCGCTATCAATGGCTACATTTTTTAGGGCGGCTGCTTGCAAGGGGACCAAACTCAACTGTAGCTGGGTATCGGCCTCTATTTTGGCCAAATCACTGCTGTTTTTCTGAAAATCAGAGATAATGAAGGCCTGCTTTTTCTTATTCTCTCCTTTTTCTAGGGCTTGCTTTTGGCGGTTAAAAACCCGCTCCATATCCTGCACCTGATAAGACAATTGAATTTCCCGAATTCTTTGCAAAGCATCTTCCTTAGACAACAACCGTTGGTCGCGGCCCTCTAGGTCCATAGACAAAATCTGAATGCGGTCATTGGGCCCATAAGCGGCCACAATTTCCTCGGCCCGAAGACGAGCTTTTTCTAGCAGACGCAAATCTTCGGCCTCGGCAGACATGCTGTAAGAGTTGTCAAAAAAGATACTCACATCATGGTTGCCCAATTCGGTTTTGCTGCCCGCTTTCTGCCAATAGGGCTGTGCAAAGGCAAAGACCAAAGCCGCTAGGGCCAGCATCCGAGCAGCCAGAACCAGCAGGTTGCGCAGCCGCTGCCAAGAGTTGGTTTGTTCCTTGACCTCTTTCAAAAACCGAAGGTTGGTAAAATAAATCGTCTTGTACCTCCTAAAGTAAAAGAGATGAATAATAACAGGGATAATCAGGGCAAAAAGGGCCCATAAAAAGCTGGGATATAGAAAACTCATAGTCTATTTTAAGAAAACCTATTTTTATTTTTTGGGGGCTGTCCCGCCCTGCGGGCGGGTCGCTATGCTTTGGGGCTCGCTATTCGCTCGGCCCTTCGCCAGCTTTGCTGGCTCGGTCTGGCCTGCGGCCACCCCGCCGCAGCGCTCATCCTGCGGCCCTTCGGGCCTGCAAGACGCCATAGTTTGGACCATTGATTTAGCCCAGCGCTAAATATAAACAATCTTTAGGGCTAATGTTTTTTTTAGGTCCAAAAGCTTTGTTAAGCCCTTAGCGGAAACGGCCTAGCGCTGGGGAGCAGTGCCGCATCGCGGCAGACCCAGGCGGCGTAGCCGCCGCAGGGCCGAGCAGACCTGCGAGCTGCGGACCATAGCGCCGACGACTAAAAGGAGGCGACAACAAGGCTGAAAGCCGCAGTTCGACGACTAAAAGGAGTAACGCCCCTAATAACCAAAACGCTCTTTAATCATCCAGTAGAGTAGGCCAACACTAGCGCTCAAGAGCAGGAGCAAGGCGGGCAAGCCCCCCAAGTTAGAGAGCATTTTGATGCCTTCTATACCTGCTTGACTGACCATAATGTAGGCGGCGGCACCAATGCAAAGGCCCCAAATTACTTTGATGTAGAGCTTGGGCGACTCCCCCGCTTTTAGTCCATCCATACTAATGCTGCCCATGGCTTCGGTGTTCGAATCGGCGGCAGTAACATAGGATAAAAAGACCGTGAAAATGAAAAGCAGGGCCATAAAGGGCATTAGAGGGGCGGCATATTTGGCCATCAGCTCATAGATGATAGACTCGGCGCCATGGGCCGCAAGGCTGCCCAGCAAATCTTGGCCAGTTTGCACCGCCCAAAGGGCCGAGCCGCCAAAAATGCTCATCCAGAGCAGGGCAAAAATAGAGGGCAAAATCCAGTTGAAGAGCAGCATTTCTCTAAGGGTATAGCCCTTGGCAATTTTGCCCAAAAAGAGGGCCGTAATAGGGGCCCAAGCCATCCAATTGGCCCAGTAGAAAGTGGTCCAGCTATTGGCCCAATCCTCTTCTGGATGATAAATGTTGTAGAGGTTTTTTTCTATAAAATGACCAAAGTACTCGCCTAAACTGCCTCCAATTAGGGGCAGCATCTTTTGGCCCGGCCCCAAAAATAAAAAGCTAAGCGCAATAAAAATAAAGGCCCAAATATTTACCGTCGATAAAAATTGAATACCTTTCTTAAGGCCCGTAGCCGCCGAAATAATAAAGGCCAGGACCGTCAGTATGCAAAGTAAAAGCAGCATATTGTTGTTGCTCGTCCAGCCGAATTGGCTGCTTAAGCCCCCCGCCAAAGTGAGCAAACCGGCCCCCAAAGAAGAAGCCATGCCCGCCACCAAAGCAAATAGACAAAGGCTGTCTATGGTAGAGGATAAGCCCTTGAAGCTATGGAAACCACCTTCTTTTTTGGCTTTTAAGAAGGGAAATAAAAGGGCGCTTAAGCTATATTTTGCCCCATAATTATAGTGGGCCAAGGCAAAGAGTAGGGCGGGCAAGCAATAAATGGCATAGGGCGTAAAGCTCCAGTGCAAATAGAGGGTAGAAAGGGCAAATTGGGCAGCTTCTGGGCTCTGGGCGGCCAGTTTGGCGGCAGCCGGGGGACTCCCATAATGGTAGAGGGGTTCGGCCGTGCCCCAAAATAATATCCCTGTGGCAATAGTCGTACAGATGCTAATGCTAAACCATTTCCAGCGGCTGAGCAAGGGTTGGGCATCGGCCCCGCCAATGCGGATTTTTCCTAGCGGCGAAAGCAGTAGGACAAGCAACAGGCAGAGCATTAAAAAGCTCGTGAGGCTAAATAAGGAACCAAAATTGGCCAGCAGGGCCGCATTTAGGGCTTTCATTTGGGCCAAAAAGGCTGTTGCTTGGCTCATACTATATATTATAGCGAATAATAGCAGGCCAAAGCTTGGCCAAAAAACAGTCTTTCGAAGAGTTTGCATATCTTTGGGGCTCAAATTTTGATGATGAAGAGATATTTTCTAGAATTTGCCTATAACGGCAGTCGATTTCATGGTTTTCAGCGCCAGCCTCAGCAAATGAGCGTACAGCAGAAAATAGAAGAGGCCCTATCTACAGTTTTGCGACAAGAAATCCAAATTGTGGGTTGTGGCCGCACCGATACGGGGGTGCATGCTCTACAGTATTTCGCTCATTTTGATGCCCAAGGGGAGCTGCCCCAGCGCATTCCCTTTCGCCTCAATAGTTTGCTTGGGGCCGATTTTGCCGTTTATCGTTTATTAGCCGTAGAGGCTGAGGCTCATGCCCGCTATGATGCCTGTTCTAGGGCCTATGTCTATCAGCTGAGTTTGCGGCCCGATCCCTTTCGGCAAGAAACGGCCTTCCATTTTCCTCGGGCGCAGATGTTGGACCCTCAAAAGATGCAGGCAGCAGCGGCTTTGTTGCTCGACTATGAGGCCTTTTTCCCTTTTTGCAAAACCAATAGCGACGTGAAGCATTATGGCTGCCAATTGAGTCGGTCGGAATGGGATTTTAGCGACCCCTATCTTTGGCGCTATGAGGTGCAGTCTAATCGTTTTCTTAGGGGCATGATTCGCCTGATTGTTGGCGCTTGTTTAAATGTGGGCTTGGGCAAATTGTCTTTAGCTGAGCTAAAAGCAGCTATGGACCAACAAAAAGCCCTGAAACGAGCCTATTCGGTCCCGCCTCAGGGTTTGTTTCTCAAGGATATCCAATATCCATATATTCAAGAGGATTTGCCTAGTCTGTAGCTTGGCTGCGCAGTCGCTTTTCTACCGTATCGGTTACCGACCGAAGGATAGAAAAGGCGGTTTCGGCCATTAGGTTGCGTTTGTTGTCTAGTAGGGGATTCACTTCAGTTACCTCCATGCACTTCAGGCGGTCTTCCTGCGCAAACCGACAGAGGAGTTGTCGGGCTTCTTCTGGGGTCAATCCATTGGGGACGGGGGTACCGGTGCCCTCAGAAACCAGTTCGCAATCCATGCTATCTACATCAAAAGAGACATAAATTATATCGCAGTTTTGGAGGTAGTGCAGACTTTCTTCGGCAATGCGGAGCGCTCCTTTTTCTTGCACCTCAGCCACTTCAAAGACCTTGATTTTATGTTGGTCGATCAAAAAGTTTTCTTCTTTTTCGGTATCTCTCAGGCCAATAAAGACGAGGTCTTCTGGATATATTTTTGGCGAGATTTCGCCTACTCTTTTGAGCTGCTCCCAATAGACATTGAGCTCAGGGGATAGGTTATTTTGGCGCATATCTAGGTTGTCAAAACCCAAAGAGGCGGCCAGGGGCATACCGTGCACATTACCCGATGGGGTGGTATAAGGGGTATGCAAATCGGCATGGGCATCTACCCAAATGACGCCCAGTCGTTTGTCTGGATAGGACTTGCGCAGGCCAGCAATAGAGGCCCCTGCCGAAGAGTGGTCGCCGGAAAGGATGGTAAGAAACTGGGTCCCTTCGGTGAGCAATTGCTCCATAGCATCGGCTACATAATTATAGACCTTGAGGATGCCCTTAATGTGTTTGGCATGCCGAGTGGTTGAGCTGGGCCGAAACAGAATTTCGTTTTCATTGGGCACCAAATGCAGGGGGTAATGGGCAAAATAGGTATCATTCATTTTGAGGGAGGCCACTTTCATGGCGCCAATACCTAGGCTGGCCCCGCGGGTCCCTGCGCCCAATTCAGAGCGGATTTCTAAAATTTGTATGTTTTCCATAGCTGTTGTTGTTGTTCTGTGAAGATGGCCAAGATAAAAAAGCATTAGAGAAAATAAAAATTATGATTCTATAGCTTTTTGCTTTCATTTTATTAGGTTTTGGGGCCCGCGGCCAGCAAAGCTGGCCGCCGCTATGCTGCGGGGCTCACAGGGCTGTTCGGCCCTTCAGCCGCCAGCTGTTCATCGCCTAGGGACAAGCCCCTAGGCTAATCCAATGGAGTCAGCCCTAAAGGGCCTCAACTGCTGATATAGCTGGTCTTGCTCATCTGTTTTTGCAAAGAAGGGCCATATCCAATGACTGGTTTTGCGCTTGCTGTAGGTTTCAACCTACAGTGAAAAGGGCCGAAGGCCCGCCGGCCTAGGGATGGAAAAGGGGGCGGCGAAGCCGCAGACCGAGCAAAATGAGCGTAGCGAATTTTGCGAAGGGCCGAGCAGACTTGCGAGCCCTGACACAGCCCGGCCGCCTTTGGCGGCAGGCCCCAAAAAACAAAAATAGTCCTTCAACTTTTTCTGGCAAACTTTAAACCCTTACTAAAATTATGAGCGACTCCTTTGGGAAAAACCTATTGAGAAAGCGCTGGCTAAATATTCTGCTTATCGTCTTAGCTACTTACTTGAAAAGTATACTAGAGAAAAAATGGCTGCTCTTTATCTTAATGATTCAGTTGACTTATCTGCTATCCTTTATTTTTTTAGATAATCAGGCGGCCAAATATGGAAATGGGCTGTTTAAGGGTTCCTATCGACTTACGGATGATGGGGTATATATTGCTAATTTTTCAAAGCAATCTATCCATAAAGATGAGAGTCCTTTTGGGCTGCCTTCTTGGAGTGAAGAAGAGGCTAAACCTTTTGTTTACAGCATAAATCGTTATGCCTTAAAAGACGGTCAGTTATTCTTTGATCTTGTTACCGACAGTGGCTAGTACTGGTATTATGCAGATGATGGTTTATTGCCAATTTCAAAAAGAGAGCTAGAGCCCCTTGCTTTATCTTGGGTAAATTTAGCTTCAAAACCTACAGTCTATTACTACTGGAAGCTAATTTTTGTAATTATGTTCTTATCTATTATGGGCACCTCCTCTTATCTAGGGATTTTGATGCTGGTCTTTTTTCTGAGAAGAAAAGAGTTTTATAAAATATATTGAATTTAGTCCCTCAGCTTTTTCTCACCGCCCTTGAGCGCTAAAAAATGAGCGAAGAACCACAGTTCTTCGCCCAAATCTATTTTCAGCTAAAAGAAAATGGCCTAATGCTGTTGGCAGCAAGCGGGAAGCTGATCATGGGCTTTTGGATCGGCAGGGAGCTCATCGGCGGGATAGCCCAATTGGCTGAGGGCCTTGCGCAGGGCAGCGGGATTGGTTTTTTCCTCATCGTAGTGAATCTCTACGGTCTTGCTGTTCAAATCAACGCTAGCATGATAAACGCCTTCTATTTTTTCTAGGCCCTGACTAATTGTCGTTTGACACATACCACATTGAGGGTCAGATTTAATCAAAAGTTCGGCGCCATTTTCATGATGATGCTCTTTTGTAGCATGATGCTCTTCATTGGGCCCATGATGATGTCCAGCATGGGGATCGGCCTTGGTTTTTTCGCCTAAAGTGTAGCGGAAGCCCGCATAAACCATCGTTCCAAAAACAGGGGCATAAACGGCAGAAGCATCAAAAAGCTGGGGTTGTAGGTTTTGCCCAAAAGGATCTTGAGCGCCCAAAATAGGTTGCTCTTGGCGGTAGTTCGTCAGGTTTTCTCCACCCAAATAAACTTCCCAACCTTTGCCCAATTTTTTACTAACTTGCGCATTGAGCAAGGCAAAAGTAGGAGAGAGGGCCTCTTGTCGATAAGCGGGAAGGTTGTTTAGGTCGCCATAAAGCGTAGGGAGACGTTGTGGCCCCAGCAATTGGCTGTTGAAGTTAAACTGCCAGCCCGATTTAGGCAGTTGGTATTGTAAGGCCATCAAGCCACGGTGACGAGGAGAAAAAGCCATCCAGGTCAATTGCCCATGATGTGTGGTATACACATCATTGTATTTGTAGGCCAAACGCAACTCTAGGTTTTCAATAAGGTCTTGGGTCCAAGATAATAAAATGCTGTTGGCAAAAGAGCGGCCGTCTAAATTGTAAAACTGAACTTGGCTGCTGCTGTGGTCAATATCTGCCACCAAACGCTGCTCAAAATCAGTGCGGTAAACATCTAGACTCAAGCTTCCCGCACGCTCGCCCAAAATATAGTTGTGCGTGATATTGAGGCCGTAGTTCCAGGCTTTTTCTACGGCAGGAGTTTCGTTTAGGATAAAGGCCCGGCTGCTGGGCAAATAACGAAAGTTTTCAATCAATAGGTTGGGCAGGCGAATTCCCCGGCCCCCAGAAGCCCTAATGATAAAGTCTTGATTGAAGTTGTACTTGAAGTTGAGACGGCCAGTGGGGAAGTACTGCATGCCATTAAGGGTTTGGACCTGGTCCAGACGGAGCCCAGCAATAAGGCCAAAACCTCGGCCTGTTTCTGGATCGAGCTCCTGCTGCCAGTTGTATTCGGCAAAAAGAGCAGATTGCTGCTCTCTGCGGTCCATATTGAGCTCATTTACTTGCTCCTGAAAGTCATCTAGGCGATAGTTAAAACCCGCCATCAGCTCTTGTCCCTTGCCCAAAGGCGTTTGAAAGAGCAAGTTGAGGTAAGCTGTGTTTTGCTTTCCATCATAAAGTCGGTCGCCAAAAGAAGAAGATTGATTGTGCTGGCTAAGGCTATAAATAAGGGCCAAAGATTGCAAGGGGTTGTCAAAACCAATAAATCCAAGTTTACCAAAGACCTCATAACGCTCAATATCAGAGTCGATTTGGTATAAGCGCTGGGGCAAGTCAGCTGCGGAAAAGAAGCTCGCCACTTGTCCGCCCTCTCTTTGGTCCAATATAGCTTGCGCATTGATTTCGGCATGTAGGTTTTTGGTCCGGTGGTTCAATCGCCAAAGGGCGTTGAGCTGCCGCTTGAGGGGGATGTCCATAAAGTTGTCCCCATTATGATCTACCGCCTGGTTAAAGTAGTTGCCATGTAGCAAAAGCCCCGTAGCCGTTTGCTCATTAAATTTATGAGCCAAGTTTAGGTTGAGCTCGCTGCGGCCCAAATGATTGAGAAAGCCATTGAGGTAGAGCTTGGGCGCATGATGTGGCTTAATCAATTCGGTGTTAATTTGCCCCGTAAAGCCCTCTACGCCATTGCGTACCGTGCTCGCGCCCTTAGAAATTTGGATGCTTTCGACAAATGTACCAGGAATGTATTCTAAGCCATAAGCTAAGCCCAAACGATTAAAGTTGGGCCGGTTTTCTATCATCAACTGACTGTAAATGCCCCGCAAGCCCAACATTTCAATGTCTCTGGCCCCAGTAACGGCATCGGTAAAACTTACATTGACGCTCCCATTGTTTTCAAAGCTTTCAGCCAAAGAGCAGCAAGCCCCTCTGTGTAATTCTCCCTGCCCTAAGGTCTCTACATTGATGGGGTTGATCGTTGACGCAAAGGCATCGCCTTGCTTAGCCGTTACTTCAACGGTGGCCTGCTCTAGAAGTAGGTCATCGCCCACAGTAAGAATTAAATCTTGCTCCGAGGGCAGTATTTCTACAGATACCGGCTCATAAGAAAGATGGCGAATTTCTAGGGTGTGTGGCTGGACCGTATCTAGGCGAAGAATGCGAAATTTCCCCTCAAAATCCGTAACCGTCCCAATGCTCGCACTATCCTGCCAGTGCAAACTAGCCGAAATAATAGCTTCCCCTTGGCCATTAACAAGCTGGCCCGAAAAATAAGATTGGCTATAGGCCAACTGGCTCCATGCTAGCCCAACTAGCAGGAGAATATATTTGTAAAATTGCATAAATTTTTGATTTTCTGATTATTAACTAATACTCGTACAGAAAATCAATTCTAGCAACGCATGATCTGAATAAATTGCAAATAATCCGCCCCCGAAAAAAGCAGCGGCGCCCGCTTTTGCCAAAAAATGAAGGGCGCAGCCCAAGCCAACTCTTCCTGAACAGACAGGGAGCGGCTTGGCCAATGGAGAACTAGGCGAGGAGCCCAAAATAACTGAAAAGATCCGAAGGACTGGGCCAGATTGGGCGGCAGCAGCTCCCCAGAATCATCCCAAATAGAAAAAAACTCTACCTCATTGTCCTGACAACAAGGTTGCTCTAAACTGCAATGATGCTGCTGCTCTTCCAAAATAGAACAACAACTTTCAGCCGAATTTTCTACTCCCTGCCGACAACAAGAGGCCTCGGCCCAAATGCTGTAGTGCCAACTGTCTTGACAAGCACAAAAATGAGAATAACTACTCCAACCCACTGAACCACAAAGTAGTAGTAGGGCAAGTATAGGCGCCAAAAAACGCCCAACTTTATGTAGTTGGACCGTACTCATCTGACAAATGAAGCACTTTTTTTAGATTTATCTAAATTTTTAACCCTTTTTAAAACCCTAAGCCTGCTCTTTGGCCCGCAATTCAGCTGTTTTGGGGCCCGCGGCCGCCCATAGGCGGCCGCCGCTATGCTTCGGGGCTCACAGGTCTGTTCGGCCCTTCGCTTTTCGCTGCGCTCAAAGCTCGGTCTGGCCCTGCGGGCCACCCGCTCCGCAGCGCTGGGCCAAATGGCTCTTGGCCCTAAAGGATAAATAAAAGTTATTGGTCCCTCAACTTTTTCTGGGGTAAAATATGCAAAAGCAATCCTAAGTCAACAAAATGGCTTTATCTAGCAGAGCTGTCTTCAGAAACAAAAAAACTTAGCCGTAGAAATACCAATAAACTCTAGCTTTTTGGGCCAAAATAAGCAGCATGTAAATAAATAGCTCATAAGGAAGGGTTTAGCTTCTGTTTTTCACTAAGTTAACATTAGTCCGTCAACTTTTTCTAGCATTAAAAAAAATAAAGATATAAACGAAAAATTTTAAAGCCAAAATGGGCGTCGTATAAGGCGGGTAGCGTTATGCTAGCTCAAAACAAGAATATTATTTGGTCCAAAGTGGGAGAGAGGGCCAACTTAAAAAGCGAATGCCGTAACGGCATTCGCTTTTTAAGTTTATTCAAATGAGTTTTCTAAAATAAAAAGGAAGCTCCATCCTCAGGAATAGTTAATTGGGAAGAGAATCCTTGCTCTTTGGCAAATTGACGTAATTCTTTTCGACTCAATACGCAATGGGCCAAAGCTTCCAAATGTATGGCCACCAATTTACTCTTGGGCAACAGTTGATGAATTTTTGCAATTTCTTCTTTCCCCATAATGATTGCTCCCAACTTGGCATCCGCCAAACGAGCAGCCCCCGCATTGACTACAATATAATCAGGAGCCAAACGCTTCAAGTCTGCTTCTACTTCCTGAGTCAGAATAGTGTCTCCCAAAAAATAAATAGAGGCTTGCCCCTCCGCTTGAAGATAATAGCCAGAACTTTCCCCTAGAAATTTGGCCAGCTCCGGAATAGAATAGGCCAAATCACTGCCATGCTGCCCCTTGGTCCGTTCAATCTGGACATTGCCTATCGATACTTTATGCTCTATAACTTCCGTTTTTTGAAATCCTTGGGCCTGAAGCTTTGCCGCATCTTCTTCATTCTGAAGATAAACGGCTTTATTCTTATCTATGAGCTTCGCTGCGGTCTCATCCCAATGATCAGGATGTAAATGAGTCAATAAAACAGTATCGGCAGCCACAAGCTCTTCAATAGAAAGAGCTAAATCTACAGTGGGATTAGGAATCTCTGAGTTGACTGTGCCTGGAAAGCAACCAAGAGCGCCCTTCTCTGCAAACATAGGATCTATTAAAAAACGTTGCCCCCCATAATTCAAATAAACGCTGGCATTCCGCACAAATAAAAACTGATTTGACATTCTTCTAGAGTTTTTTTCGATGAAATAATTCCGATAAGGCAAAATTATTCCACTCAACTATTAAGTAACTACCTTCCTAACTCTAAAGACTACCATTTTGATAAGCAGCCAAAAAGTCTGAGCTTTTTTGCCCCGTTTGCGCCTTAAAAAACCGCATCAGATGATTGGGCTCTGAATAGCCTAAAGCATAAGCAATCTCACTAAGGCTTTTTTCTGGATGATAAATCAACTCTAATTTAATTTCTGCCAGCAATCGCTGCTTGATTAACGCACTGGCCGTTTGGCCAAAAGTTGTTTTGGCTAGTTTGTTTAAACTAATTCGACTCAAACCCAAAAGTTGCGCATAATCTTCTACCCGCTGCTTTTCTCGAATATGTAGCTCCAATAAGCGCTTAAATTCATAGGCCAATTGCTTGCCCTCTGTAGTAAATGCCAGCTGATAATGCATCGCATAATCTCGATTTATCCGCTCCAATAAATAATAAATCAAAGAGCGAATAATATGAGCGCTATTCGTCAATGGATAGAGCAATTCCTTTTTTATCTCTTCCAAAAAGAAGAATAAGGGCTCTAAAGCTCCAGCCGCTAAAGGCAAATATAAAGGCTGCTCCCGCTGGTAAAAATAAAGTAGCTTATAAGTAAATAACTGATCAGCAAAGAACTCATGTAAAAACTCTTCTTTGAAAAAGAGCACTTTAAATTTTAATTCCTCCGCCTGAACTTCCCAACGCCTAAGTTGAAAGGCGGAAATAAAAACGAGGCAATTGTCTTCCAACACAATTTTTTGGTCTCCTAGATATAAGGTTCCCTGAGCTCGCTCAAAGAAAAGGATCTCAAAACAATCGCCTCGATAGGGCCGAGCAAAGAAATAGGGATGCAAAGCCGCTAATTGCTCCTCATCAAGTACATTGAGCATAAAATCTACCCCGCAAGCGGTTTTATTGAATTTAATTAGCTGCATGACTCTCTTCTTTTTATTTCCTACATCAAATGGCCCATTAGATATCAGTGCGCTTAAAACTCCCAAGCCAAAAGGCCCGCAATTTCTGCGCGACTCGGAAGATACTGCTCCCGATAGGCTTGGGCCAATAAACGCTCTTCCTCATAATAACGCAGGGCCAGTTCCTGATAATTAGTCTGCATCAGGCTTGCCTGCTCCGAAATACAAGCCCACTGAAAGTAATCAGTCAAACGCTCAAAAAGCTGTTTGGCCCCCAACTGAATTTGGTCCATATCTTTGGCCTCCGCAAGGGCAGACAGTTTTTGTTTCAATAGCGCAAAGTCAGCCCTTAGTTTGTCGGTTCCTCTTCGCTGCTTTAGCTGTTCATAGACAAATTCAAGCAGTAGAAGCAAGCCTTTGCTCTTCTGACTGGCCCGCAACATATCTAAGATCATGATATTTCCAGCACCTTCCCAAATGGGCAAAACCATAATGTCTCGCATAACTTTGGGCATCACGCCATCTTCAATATAGCCCAATCCCCCCATCAGTTCCATGCTTTCTCTGGCCACATAAACGCCCTGCTCTGCCGTGGCTTTCTTAATCATAGGCGTCAAGAAGCGCAACCACTCTTTGGCGGTCGCATCTCCCGCTTCTGCTTGGTCCAATAAACTAATGGCTTTCCAGCAGCTGTAAAACTGGCCCTGATGAATGCTGCCCAATTCCCAGAACTTCATGCGGACCAAAGCATGCTCTAGCAGTTCTTTCCCAAAGGTATTTCGATAAGTCGCAAATTGATAGGCTTCTATTAAGGCTCTGCGCAAACCCGAAATAGCCGCTACCGAATTATACAAACGAGAGAGGTTGATCATATCGGTCATGATCTTAAAATCTTGCCCTTCTTCTCCTATGAGCTTGGCCCAACTGCCCTGCAGGAGGTATTCGCCGCTGGCCATGGAGCGAGTGCCCAATTTATCCTTGAGCCTGATAAGGTCCATATTGTTAGCGCTGCCGTCTGGCCGCTGCGGCTCCAACAGGAAGATGCCCAAACCTCGAGTGCCCTTTTCTAAGGGGCCCGTCCGTGCTAAGGCAAAAATGATTTCGGCGCTGGCATTGCTGCAAAACCATTTCTCGCCCTCCAAGGACCAATAGCCATTGTCCAAAGGACTCGCCTTGACCAAATTGGCCCCTACATCCGAACCACCCGCTTTTTCGGTCAAAAACATGGCGCCTGTATAAAAATCCTTGGGCTCATCGGTATAAATTCTGGGCAACAGCCTTGCTTTGTCCTCTTCCGAGGCATATTTATCGATCAACAAAGCAACGCCATCGGTCATGCATAAGGGACAATATAAACCGCTTTCGCTCATGGCATAGAGATAACCTAAGGCAAAACCCAAACGATGCCGCTGCCCCGCATAACGCTCCCTAAATTCAGGGGCCCACTTTAAGCGAAACATCCCCGAATGCACGGCTATGGCTTTGAGCTCTTCATAGGCAGGATGAAAATCAATCTGATTGATGGTTTCGCCCAAATAGTTGCGCTTGCGCAATTTTGGCCCATTTTTATCTGCTGTTAAGGAGAGTTCGTTCATCACTCCAGCCGCCAAACGGCCCAATTGCTCCAAAGCATCTGATTGCTCAGAAAGGACTTGCGCAGGCAAATGCGCATGTAGGTAATCCTCTAATAGCTTATCTGACTTAAAGTAGTTTTGACTTGTTTTATGCCCCCGAGGCAAAACGCGATTCTCTTTTTGCATAATCACTAAAATAAATGGGAAGGGAATTTTTTGCGGTCCAACAGGGCGCAAAGCGCCCGCAGGATGAGCGCTGCGGAGCGGGTGGCCCAAAGGGCCAGACCAAAGGCAGGCATCGCCTGCCTGCAGGGCCGAGCAGACCTGCGAGCCCCGCAGCATAGCGACCCGCCTTTAGGCGGGACAGCCCCAAAATATAATAAAAAAAAGCGCCTAACTAATCAATTAGCTCGGCGCTGATCTAGCAATTTGGACCTAAGCCTCAAAGGACTTGATGGTCGCTATAATAATGTTGCAGCATTCATCTAATTGCTCGACGGTCATGACCAAAGGAGGCGCAAAACGAATGATGTTGCCATGTGTGGGCTTGGCCAATAGACCATTTTCCGCCAACTTGACGCAAATGTTCCAAGCCGTTTTGCTGTCGGGGCTGTCATTGATGACTACGGCATTCAATAGGCCTTTTCCACGGACCAAGCTGACCAGCTCGCTTTGTTCCACCAATTCGGCCTGAATGCGATCTCTAAAGCGCTGCCCTAATGCTCTTGCGTTTTGGGCCAGTTTTTCCTCTTTAACGACCTCTAGGGCGGCCATGGCCACGGCACAGGCCAAAGGATTCCCCCCAAAGGTGCTCCCATGCTGCCCTGGCTGAATCACATCCATGATTTCTTTCTTGGCCAAAACGGCAGAAACAGGATACAAGCCCCCAGAAATGGCCTTACCCAAGATCAAAATATCGGGCTGCGTGTAGGTTTCCTGCTTTTCACAATGCCCACCGCAGCTACAATCGCCGCAGATGCGCAAAAGGCTACCCGTTCTGGCAATCCCCGTCTGAATTTCGTCGGCAATGAAGAGCACATTGCGCTGTTTACAAGCCGCAGCCGCCTTGGGAATGAAATCTTCATCGGGCACAAAAACGCCTGCCTCTCCCTGAATGGGCTCGACCAAAAAGCCAGCTACCCGATCGCCATATTCTTCTAGCGCTGCTTCTAAGGCCCCTAAGTCGTTGTAGGGCACAGAAACAAAACCAGGCGTATAAGGACCAAATTGGCCTTTGGCATCAGGATCAGAAGAAAAGGAAATAATAGTGGTGGTCCGCCCATGGAAGTTCTGCCCACAAACAATGATTATCGCCTGATTGGCGGGAATCTGCTTTTTCTCATAGCCCCATTTGCGGCAAAGCTTGATGGCGGTTTCTACGGCCTCGGCCCCAGAGTTCATCGGCAAAACCTTGTCCATGCCAAAGTATTCACTCAAGGTCTTTTCATAGACCCCCAAACGATCGTTGTAAAAGGCTCTAGAAGTGAGGGCCAAGGTATTGGCCTGCTCCATCATGGCCGCCACAATTTTCGGATGAGAATGGCCCTGATTCACGGCAGAATAAGCCGAAAGGAAGTCGTAATAACGCTTTCCCTCTACATCCCAAACATAGACGCCCTCTCCCTTGGCCAATACCACGGGCAAAGGATGGTAATTATGGGCCCCATACTCATTTTCTAAGGCCATCAAATCCGCTGAAGATAGTTGATCTTGCATAGCTAGCTGTTTATATTCAATTGTCAGTAAATTTCTTTTTTTTGGGGCCTCCTGCCTTCGGCAGGCGCTACGTTCCAGGGCTCGCTATTCGCTCGGCCCTGCGGCGCAAAGCGCCTTGGTCTGGCCCTTTGGGCCACCCTTTCACATCGCTAGGCCTGCGGGCGCTTCGCGCCCTGCAAAACTGCAAAAAGCCGCCTAAGGCAGCAAGATGAGCTGAGCCAATTGCCCCTTATAGCCTATAATATAGTTAGCTGCGGGCAATTCCGCCAAAGAAAGGCTAATTTTTGGTCCATTGGGCTGCATACTTTTGACCAATTGGCCCTGCATGTTATATATATATAGTTTTGCTCCAGCCTCATAGGCTAGGCTTAATTGCAGTGCTTTCGCCCTAGGCGAGGGATTGGGCCAAATTTTTAAGGGCTCCGCCTGGGCCAAAGGCCTTAGGCCCAATGGCAGCTGATGAATTACCCCCAAGGCATCCAAATCAAAGCCCGAAGAGGGAAATGGCGTGGGCCAAGGGTCGTTAATCAGCTGCCCCCGACTATCATAGCTTCCGTACTCGCCAATATGGCCCACTACATCCACTACACGGACATAGGCTATATTGTTAATGTCTACTCGACTAGAATCTGCCAGTTCCGATAAATCGAAGGGAGTGCCATAGTTTGCTCGGTATTTTCCCGCTAGGTTATGAATTTTACTGGCCTCCAAGGCGCCAAATCCCCCCACTTGCTGGGCCGTATCCGTTAGGGAGACCGCAGGAAAACGCACAAAATCTACCCCATTAGAACTGACCTCTACAAAGGCTAACTCCAAAAAGCTATCGCTAAAACCGTTTTCAAAGATGGCGAAATCTGGCCCTGTTCCATCAATAATTGGCGGATGGATGTAGTAAGTGGCTTGGCCGCCATCTCCAAGGCTGAAGACGGTCCCATCTCCAGCTGGACCAGCCGCAGCCGCAGGCTGCCCATTGCTGGCCAAGCCCAGCTGAGGCTGACTAATATCCTGTGGTCCTCTGCTCCATACATAAGGCGTCGCGCCCCAATCGGCCCAAAGGACAGAATCCTTATGTAGAGCGGTGCTTCCTGCCTGCCCAGCCGCAGGCGCATACTGCGCATTCAGATTAAAGGATAAAAAAAGAGCGAGGATAAAGCTCCAAGAATGGTTCATCTGCCTATTATTTTACAATTCTACTCTCAAGACCTCAAAAGCGAGGTTTTGGGCCAAACAATCTACTCTAGCATAAATCCGCTCTAGCTGACTGCTATAATTTAAATGTCGATTAGCCACAATTTGCATGCTTCCATTGGGCTTTAGTAAGGGTTTAACGGCCTGAAAAAGGCCCAGACTCACTTCTATATTGTTTTCATGCCCAAAATGAAAAGGTGGATTAGAGAGGACCAAATCTAGACTGCCCGCAGGAATATGCGAGAGATTATCGGTCCAGACCGCCGAGGCCTCAGGCAAATTTAATTGGCTGGAGGCAATGGCCAGATAAGCATCATCGGTTAGTTGGGCCTGCATCTTAGGCGCCCGCTTAAGATATTGATGGGCCAGAATGCCATTGCCGCAAGCGAGGTCCAATAACTGCCCTTCTTCTTCCTGCACTAGCCAGTTTTCTATAAAAAAGCGGCTGCCCTTGTCCACCTGCTTAGCCGAGAAAACCCCATAATATTGTTGGTAGCTATCACTTTCATAATAAATACTTCGCATCAAGGATTGGCCAGCCAAGGACTTTTTGCCCCGCATGCTCAAGATGCGTGCTTTTTTCCAGGCTCTGGATTGCTCTACTTGCTCAAAGTACTTTTGGGCGATTTGCAGCATGCTAGGCGTAAAATGCCGAGTCATAAAGGCGGCATGTATGCTCCCATCTTCTTTTAGGGCCTGATGCGCCTGCTGCAGCTGCAATTCAAAGAGGTCCATAGACTTAGGGACCAGCATGAGGGCCTGCGAGCAAGCTTGGGCCTGCTCCAAAGGGAGGCAATAATGCAATTGGTCCAAATCTAAGCCATTGAGCAAAAAGTTTTTGGTCCAAGCCTTCTTTTGAGAGGCATAATTGGGGACCAACTGTGGTTCCCAGCCCGACAAAGCTAAGGCCCAAGCCCCAAAGCGATCATTATACACCAAAGGCTGATCTGTTAAAGGGAGCTCCCCCTCTTCTAGTAGGCGAAGCAGATAAGCCTGAGCGGCAGAGACTGGCACCAAAGAGCGGTTGGTCGTCTGCGGATAACGTTGCAGCTTGAAGGGCCGCCCTCTAAACTCAAATTGAAACATAGGTTGATTTATTGGTCCTCAATAGGCCGTAAAATACATTTTTTTGGGCAAAAAAATAATCTGCTCCAAGGCCCTTTGGGTCTAGCAGGGCGCGAAGCGCCCGCAGGCTGAGCTGCCGAAGCAGGGCCGCGCAGCGGCAGACCAAAGCCCGAAGGGCTGTAGGGCCGAGCAGACCTGCGAGCTGCGCAGTGGAGCGACCCGAGCGATCATTCATGAGGGTTTCAACCCTCATTTTGTATAAGTTCGCAAAGCGATACCGCTTTGCGCTGGCTTTCAACCCGGCGGAAGGGGCAGCCCCAAAAAAAAGAGACAGCCACCCTAAAGTTACTGCCTCTTCCATTATAGCATGCTTAGTCTATTGCTTATCTATATTTTGAGCTTTGAGTTGTCGCTGCAATTCTTTTACCGCCGCCTCAATTTGCTCATCTCTACCGTTGAGCATCTTCTCATAATCGTTTCGGACCATGATGTCGGGCTCCAGTTGGGTATTTTCTAGCAATTGGCCCTCTAGGGTTTCCATGCCCACCTGCGGAATGCCGAAGACCATGCCGTTTTGTAGGCGCTCCCACCATACTGCCGTGGCCGTACCTGGCACAGGCATACCGATCAGTTTGCCGATGCCCAAGGCCTTGTATACATAGGGAAACATATGGGCGTCGGAGTAGTTGCCTTCGCTCATGAGGACCACCGAGGGGCGCGACCATTTGAACATGGGCTCGGTACCGATCTTTTGTCCTCTTGGGCGAATCTTGAGGTAGACCTCTCCGCTGAGGAAGCTGGCCAAGTCATCATGCAACCAGCCCCCACCATTGAAGCGAGTATCTACGATTAGGGCCTTTTTGTCGTAATGACGGCCCAAAGCATCGGAATAGACCTGCTGAAAAGCCGAATTATTCATGCCTTTGACATGCACATAGCCCAATTGGCCATCAGAAAGCTCCTCGACCATCTTGTGGCGGCTTTCTACCCAGTCCTCATAGCGGAGATTGAACTCTTGGCCAAAAGAAATAGGCTTGATGCGGATGTCTTGGCGGCTCTTCTCTTTGCTGTTATAGATCGTGAGCAGGATATAGTCCCCCGCTTTGCGATTGAGCAAAGGCCAGAAGTTGTCTTCTTTGCCAATTTTTTGTCCGTCAATCGCCTCAATGATGTCTCCTGCGGCTACTTCTATATCCGCCTTATCCAAAGGACTCCCCTTAAGGATTTTGGCAATTTTGATTCCCGCCTTATTATGGGCATAATCCATATAAATCCCCAAAGCAGCGGTTTGGTCTCCACCTTTTCTGTTGGGGGCATATCGGCAGCCTGTATGCGAGGCATTTAGCTCTCCGAGCAACTCGCTGGCCATCTCGGCAAAGTCGTAGCCATTGTTAATATGAGGAAGGAAGCGAGCATATTCTTTTTTATAGAGGTCCCAATCTACGCCATGAAGGTCCTCTAGGTAGAACTTGCGTTTTACCTGTCTCCAGATATGGTTAAACAAATAGGCTCGTTCTTCGGCAGACTGTAGTTCCATTTCTCCTTTGAGGCGAACTGTTTTTACCTTCTTGCTCTTGAGTTCCATCTCTTTGATTTGTCCTCTGTTGCCAAAGTAGAGTTTCTCTCCTTTTTTATCTAAGATTAGTGAAGAGCCAGAGCCGCCCAGCTTTTGGACAATCTCCGTCTTTTTGCTCCGTAAGTTAGTGGCCCAAAGGTCATAGCCTTTTTCAAAGGCGGCCAGATAATAGAGGGTTTCTCCTTCTTTGTCTAAAACGGCATCGGCCAAACTTGCCGAATGGATAGTTAGGCGGGCGATGCGGTCCTCAAGACCCTCCAATTCGATATTTAGGGGTTTAAGCTCCTTGTCCTCTGCTGTTTTTTCCTCTTTATCCTTCTTCTCTTCCTTTTTGCTGGCTTTCTTTTTTTCCTCTTCCTCCTCTTTGAGCAATTGGTAATCTTCTTTGCTCAGGCGGTAGCGGTCATAGGCGTCTTGGGTCAAGAAAAGGGCAAAAACGTCATTCTGGCTTCCCCAGCTAGCATGATTGCGCATGCCTTTGCGGTCCGAGAACCAAATGAGCGATTCTCCGTTCATGCTCCATTTGGGGCGGCCATCATTATAGCCGCTGCGGCTAAGGTTTACAGGAGCGGTTTTCCCATCGGCGGCCACTAGACCAATTTCAGAGATCCATTGGTTTTCTTGCAAGAACTCTAGCAAAAACCATTTGCCATCGGGAGACCATTGGTAGTATTGGTCGCCATCGGAATAAGAGTAGTTGCGGTCTTTCTCCAAGATGGTCCGCTCTTTTTTGCTCTCTAGGTTGATGACCTTGAGCCTTGTGCGCTCTTCTAGAAAGGCCACCTCCTTCCCATCGGGAGAATAAGCGGGTTGGAAAGTCTCTTTATCTGAGGCCAAGATGGTTTCTTCTTGGAGCAAGGTAGAATTAAAGAAATACTTTTCTTCCTTGCGGACCAAGCTAGTTTGGTAGAGATTCCAGCTTTCTTCTCGCTCCGAAGCATAGAGAATGCTGCGACCATCGGGGCTAAAGCTAATGCTGCGCTCCTGCTCTGGCGTATTGGTAATGCGCTTGGTTGTTCCGGCTTCCACAGAAGAGACAAAAACCTCCCCTCTATAAACGTAGGCCACTTCTTTGCCATTGGGCGAAAGGGCAAACTCCCCGGCCCGATTGGCCATGACGATTTCTGTGGGGTTGCTCCGCCAGTCGCTAGCAATTTGTACCTGCAACTTTTGGGCGTTGGCGCCTGGCTTTAGGGTATATAGCTCTCCATTGTATTGGAAACAAAGCAGGCCTTCATCAGAAATAGACAAAAAGCGAACGGGATGCTTATCGAAGTTGGTCAATTGCTTTTTGTTCTTTTTGCCTCGAATCTCTAGACTATAGACATTTAGACTGCCCGATTCTTCTGAAAGGTAGTAGAGGGTTTTGGCATCTTTAGAAAGCACGGGCTCTCTGTCTTCCCCGCCAAAATCGGTCAAGCGGCTAAAGCTTTTGTTTCTAAGCGGCTCATACAACCAAATATCTCTAGTAACAGAAGATTGATGATGTTTGCGCCAGGGGTCTTCATAGCCCTTTTTATCTTGAAAGACGTAGATATCGCCTTTGCGGCTCACTTTGGTGTATTCTGCAGCGGCAGAGGTAATTTGTTCTACTCTTCCGCCCGTGGCGGGCACGGCATAAAGCTCGGTCAAACGAGCGTAGGGAAACTGTTGGTTCTTGACATCATCTATCCGCAGGGAGCTAAAGAAGATACGGCGACCATCTCCGCTGAAGTCTGAGGGATAATCATCTGTAGAATGGAAAGTAAGGCGCTTGGGGGCCCCACCTTCTGCGGGCATCGTGAAAATATCAAAATTGCCGTAGCGATCAGAAGCAAAGGCAATTGTCCGACCGTCCTTGGACCAAACGGGCATAAAGTCGTGCGCACTATGCTGCGTGAGCGGCTTGGCCTCTCCACCTGCGGCAGGCATACTATACAAATCGCCTTTATAGCTAAATACAATGCTTTGCCCATCGGGAGAAATAGCGGGGTAGCGCATCCAGAGCGCATCTTGTAGCTGCGCTTGGGTCCATAAGGGAAGTAAAAAGAGCAACCAAAAGGAAGCAAATATCTTTTGCATAAGTTCTTGTTTTGATGAATTCAGATAATAAGTAGTCTTGGGCAAGATGAGGAATAATATCGACCAATGTTTTTTAAACTAGACGAAAGCCGCTTCTCTTTTATTCATAAACTGCTGCAGGAGGATTTGGGGCTGCCCCTCCCTATGGTCGGGTCGCTCCACTGCGCAGCTCGCAGGTCTGCTCGGCCCTGCAGCGCTTTCAGCGCTTTGGTCTGCCGCCTTCGGCGGCCCTGCTCCGGCAGCTCAGCCGCTCTTCTTGGGTTTTTTCAGGCTTGGGGGATCGGCTTCGGCCCTAAAACGACCTTTTATCCCCTTCACTAAAAAACGAATAGGCCTAAAGACTTGCAATGGAGCATTATTTTTCCAGAGAATGCAGCAAAAGAGTTGCAATGGACTATTTTTTTTCCAGCAAATACGCTGAGGGATTGCAATGGAGTATTATTTTTTCAGAGAATGCAGCAAAAGGGTTGCAATGGACTATTTTTTTCCAGCAAATGCACTGAGGGATTACAATGGAGCATTATTTTTCCAGAGAATACAGCAAAAGAGTTGCAATGGACCATTTTTTTTCCAGCAAATGCGCTGAGGGATTACAATGGAGCATTATTTTTCCAGCAAATACAGCAAAAGAGTTGCAATGGACCATTTTTTTTCTAGCAAATGCGCTGAGGGCTTGCATGACACATATATTTTTCCAGAGAATGCTCTGGACCGAGTCTAAATCCTCACTGCTTTAATTTCCTATACCTTTTATAAGCCCTCCTTAACGGCCGAAGCCCCAGCATTAGCGCAAAGAAGAAGGATGAGCGGCTTAGCGCTGTGGAGGGGTGGCCCAAAGGGCCAGACCAAAGGCAGGCAAAGCCTGCCTGCAGGGCCGAGCAGACCTGCGAGCCCCGCAACATAGCGCCCCGCCCTTCGGGCGGGGAAGCCCCAAATCCCCCTTAAAAAGAAATTTGCTTTTCTGCTTGGAAGAATGCATTTTTGTGGGCTCAAATCAAGGGGAAGTATGCGACTAAAAAGTTTAGAAATAAAGGGATTTAAGAGCTTTGCGGAAAAAACGGTCATCAATTTTTCGGAAGATGTGATTGGGATTGTGGGCTCCAATGGCTGCGGAAAGTCTAATATTGTAGATTCGATTCGCTGGGTGTTGGGAGAGCAAAAAACCAAACAGCTCCGCTCAGACAGCATGACCAGCGTGATTTTTAATGGGACCAGTAAGCGCAAAGCGGCCGCTTTGGCCGAGGTAAGTCTGCGCTTTGAAAACGATCGAGGCGTATTGCCCACCGAATTTCAGGAAGTGACCATCAAAAGAGCGCTGCATAAAGACGGCAGCGGGGAATACTACCTCAATGGAGTCAAATGTAGATTAAAAGACATCAATAACCTCCTTTCTGATACGGGCATGGGCTCGGACTCCTACGCCATCATTGCACTTGGAATGGTAGATGATTTGTTGCAGGATAAAGACAACAGCCGCCTCAAGCTTTTTGAACAGGCGGCAGGCATTTCTAAATATAAAATTCGCAAAAAAGAAACCCTACGCAAGCTCAAACAAACCGCAGAGGACCTAGAGCGGGTGGAAGATTTGCTGCATGAGGTGGAGCAACAGCTCAAAACCCTAGAGCGGCAGGCCAAGCGGGCCAAGCGCTATCTAGAGCTCAAGGCCGAATATAAACAGTTGAGCATTGACCTACAGGCCATTCGGATTAGGGGCTTGCGCAAAGATTATTCGGAGCTCGAAAAAAAGATGGCGCAAGAGCAGCAGCAGATCCAAAAACAACAGGGCGAGCAAGAACTGGAGCAAGAGCGCTTACGCTCGGCCAAGCGAGAGCAACTAGAAAAAGAACAACGCTTATCGGCCGCCCAGCAAAAGCTCAATCAGTTGATCGGCCGCATCAAGGGCCTAGAGAACGAGCAAAAGATGAAGGCCCAAGAAGCCCTCTTTTTGCAGCAAAACAAAGAAAAACTATTGGACCGTCTGCGCTCGGGCAAAGAACGCCTAGCGGCCGCCCAACAAAATGCCGACCGTTATGCCCAGCAAAAGAAAACCGAGGAAGAGGTCCTAGAAATCCTTTCCGATGCCCTCTATGAGGCCCAAGAACAACTCGCTAAAATTCGTTCGGAACATGGGCAGCTCAAAATAGAAGTAGAACAATTTCTGGAAGAGCAAAAGAGCATGCAAGAGCGTTTGGTACAGGCCGAAAAAGAAATGGCGGTCTATGAAACGGAACAAAACAACCTCAAAAAGCAGTATCGACAAATTGATGAGCGTTTGGCCCTACGTGCCGAAGAGCTCAAGGCGGTAGAGCTAGCCTATAGAGAAAGTGCTAGCGAGTTACAAACCCAAAAAGGCATATTGGAAGGGCTGCAACAGGCCGAAGAAATCCGAAAAAACGAACTAGAAAGCGTAGAGCAACAACTGGAAAGCGAAAGTCAAGTTTTGCAGCAGAAAAACCGTTTATTGGATGCCAAAAGCAACGAAAAAAAGTTGTTGGAGGATTTGGTCAAGAGCATGGAGGGCTATGCCCAATCTGTAAAATTCTTGCATCAGAACGATAGCTGGACCGACAAGCCCACCCTCTTATCGGACCTCTTTTATTGTCCAGAAGAATATCGCTTAGCGGTAGAAAACTACCTCTCTCCCTACCTCAACTACTATCTGGTCCAAACCGCAGAAGAAGCCTATAAGGCGGTACAGCTACTAGAGGAAGCAGAAAAGGGAAAAGCCAACTTCTTCATCCTAGATTGGATAGCGCCCAAAGACGAAAAACAATTATCGGTTCCAGGCGCTCGGGCCGTTTTGGAGCTAGTAGACTATGAGGCGGATTATGAGGCGCTGGCCCAACAACTATTCGCCCAGGTCTATATATTGGAAGAGGGCCAAGAGCGGCCTGCTCAAAGCGAAGGACATTTTTTGTCTAAAGACGGAAAGCGAAGTTTTGGTCCCTACAGCCTAAAAGGGGGCTCTGTTGGCGCCTTTGAGGGTAAAAAGATTGGGCGAAAGAAAAACTTGGCCCTTTTGGCCGAAGAAATCGAGCTATTGCAGACCGAAGTGAGTGGCCTACAGCAAACCGTAGACGAATTGCGGCTGCGCCAAAAACAATTGCGGCAAGCCGACCGCAGCCGAGAGATCCAAACCGCAGAAAGAGGCCATCAGCAGCTCTTGCAAAAGCATATTAGCTTGGAGGGAAAACTAGAGGGCTTCGAGCAATTTAAGGCAGAAACCAAAAGTCAAAAAGAGCAGCTCCGTACAGAGCTCAAGAAAATACGGAACGACAAAAGGGAAATAGAGGGAGAGCTGGAGTTTCAGGAAGATCAATTGGAGCAACTACAAAGACGCTTGGGCAAAAAGAATATGGCCTTTAAGGAACAAGCCCAAGAGCTCTCTCAAGCCTCTTCTCAATACAACCAAAAACATATTGAGCAGCTCAGGCAACAAAACCGCCTAGAGGGCCTAGACAAAGAATGGCAGTTTGCCCAACGGCAGGCCCAAGAGCTACAGCAACAGCTCAAGGAAGACCAAGAAGCCTTAGAGGAGGGCGAAAAGAAAGAGCAAAGCCTGTTACTGGCCCAAGAAGATAGCCAAAAGCAGCTGCAAGAGCTCTATGAAGACCGACAACTCTATAAGGCTCGCCTCTCTGATGTGGAGCAACAATTCTTTAGTGGTCGTGGCGAAATCCAAACCCTAGAAGAACATTGGGAAGAGGGCCAAAAACAATTGCAAAAACGACAAGAGCTCTATCAATTGCAAAAAGAACGCTTTGCCGAACTCAAAATGCAGTTGTCTAATATCGCCGAGCGCCTCCGCATTGAGTTTGAGCTGCAGCTCTCTCAGCTCCTAGAGCATGAAGTGCAAAGCGAACTGCCCGAAAAGGAATTGGACCAAAAGGTGGAGCAGCTCCGCCTGCGAATCAATAATTATGGGGCCGTCAATGAAATGGCGATCGAGGCCTTTGATGAGGCCAAGGAACGCTTCGATTTTATTGGCGAACAGCGGCAGGATCTTATTGAGGCCAAGGACAGCCTGATGCAAACCATTGATGAAATTGATGATACGGCCAGCAAAAAGTTTATGGAGGCCTTTGAAGAGGCCCGTGAGCATTTTATTCGGGTCTTCCGCTCTCTCTTCCTAGAAGATGATACCTGCGACCTGCTGCTTTCTGATCCGCAAAATCCACTAGAGTCTCGCATCGAGATTATTGCGAAGCCCAAGGGCAAGCGCCCGCTTTCTATCAACCAGCTTTCGGGGGGAGAGAAAACCCTGACCGCTACGGCCCTGCTCTTTTCGCTCTATCTGCTCAAACCCGCCCCTTTCTGTATCTTTGATGAGGTGGATGCGCCTTTGGATGATACCAATATTGCCAAGTTCAATAACATCATCAAGGATTTTTCGGCCAATTCTCAGTTTATTATCGTTACGCACAATAAGAAGACCATGGCGGCAGTAGACGTAATGTATGGGGTGAGCATGCAGCAGGGCGTTTCTCAGGTCATTCCCGTCGATTTCCGTATGTTGCAGCCTCAATAGGCCCAATTTATTTATCTCAGAATTAAAGTGAATATGCGTTTTTTCCCTTTGCCCTTTATTTTTGCCCTCTTTTTGGGCCTTCAGCTTGCTGCACAGCCCTACCAAGTCGGGATAGAAAATAATTTTGAGGGCTACTGGCAACTCAAACAGGTGGATAACCAACCTTTGCCCGAAAGTGCCAGCATTTACATCCAATTTGATGGCAATCAACTCTTGTTGGTCAATGGAGAGGACCAAAAGGGCGGCCGCTGGGCCTGGAATCATCCCCAAAGGCAGTTTATCGTAGAAACCGATAGCACGGAAATCTGGACCCTCATGGCTTTTGTCCCCAAAAGGCTGCTGGTCCTCAGAGAGGAAACTAGCCAAAAGTTACTGACGCTCTCGGCCATGCCCGCTCCGCCTCATAGCCAGTTTGTTCAGGCCTATGCCTCGGACCTCCTCGGCGAATGGCTGCTTTCTGCCGTGAATGATGTGGCCGCCCAAAATAGCCGCTCGGTCAGCCTGCAGCTTTCTGCCTATGGCCGCTTGTTTATTGATGCTGGGGTCGAAAAAGATAGCATTTTCTGGCGGATGGGGCCCAAAAGGGAGACGATCGTGACGATGGTGGGGCCCAATAATATGGAACAGTCCGAAAGCTGGTCTTTGCTCCAAATCGATAAGGAGAATATGGAATTTAAGGACCCCAATGGCGCTCGCCTCCGTTTTAGCCGCTACAGCCGCCCCGTCTTGCCTTCCGAGATGAAGCAGTTGCTGGGCCGCTGGCGGATTGTGGAGATCTCTGGCCAAGGTCCCGAACAGCTCAATTATCCCGCTTTTGAGTTTTTGGAAAATGGCGAATTGCGCTTTTTCCTCGGCGACCAGTCTACCGAAAAAGGGGCCTGGGGCCTTAGCGATACTGGCGACCGCTTTCAGTTTGCGACCTCCGCAGGCAATGAAAGTTGGTCTATTTTGTACTGGACCAATAAGGAGATGCTCCTAGAAATGAATAATCTCAAAATGGTCCTCATCCGAGAGTAGCTATTTTGGGGCCCGCGGCCGCCCTGCAATTTGGGGCGGCCGCCGCTATGCTGCGGGGCTCACAGGTCTGTTCGGCCCTTCGCAAAACTTCGCTGGCGCTCGTTTTGCTCGGTCTGGCCTTCGGCCACCCCTCCGCAGCGCTGGGCCAATTGCTCGCTTCGCTCGCAGGCGGCAAAGCCGCCTTTGAGGCTCCGCTCTTGAGGGGCTACCCCTTCTCTAAATCTCTTAAAGTTGTTTAATCCTATGCGTCTGGCTCTATTTCTCCTCTTTTTTTCCCTATCTTTTGTATCCCTTTGGGGCCAAAGCAAAGCTATAGATAAAATGCGCAAGAAAGAATTGCGTAGTCTTTGCCTAAAACAGCAAGAAGAGTTGCGCCAACTCCGGGCCGAAAAAGAAAAGCTGCAAGCCCAATTGGCCGAAAAACGACTGCTCAATAGCTATTTGCAAATGGACCTTATGGATTGGAGCCACTGCTATGAGCAATTGGCCCAAAAACCGCCCATAGAAATCATTATGCTGGATATCAAGCAGCTGGGGCTTTGGTCCACTAGCTTGCCCAATCAAGAAGAAAAACGGGAGCTCTTGCAATGGCTCATCAGCCAGCGACAAGAACAGCTCAACCTCTTGAGAGACCGCTTAGCCGATCGCCAACTGCCCCAGAGCGAAAAAGAACGGCTCTTTGGCCTCTTTCAGCAAGCTTATGCCCCCTTTGCCAATAACTGGAGACGGAAAGATTTTGGACCAAACCTCCAACTTTGGGAACAAAAAAGCCGAAACTTGCTTTGGCAAAAAACGAGGGCTGATTTATCCAGCAGCCTAGCAGAAAACCAACTTATTGAAGCATCTTACCGTAATTAAATAATATGCAAGAAGAACATAAAGAAGAAGAAAAGGAATTGACTCCCGCCATGAAAGAGTTTGCCGATGGCGATGAACCCTTAGAAGACAAAGGCCTGCTGATTTCAGAAACTTGGTTGTATAAGATTTTTGTCAAATCGGCTTATCGTTTTCTCAACAAGCCCCTAGCTTTGCTGCAATTGCTCAAGCAATCTGCCGAGCGCCTACAGCGCTACGATAGCGCCCGAGAACTAGGCGCCGATGTGCTCGAACAATTTCAACTACTCTTTAGAATGGTCCGAGCCTATGCCAAGGGCGAGTATAAGGGCGTTTCTTTGCAAGGAGTGGTGCTTTCTATTGCGGCCTTGCTTTATTTTGTAGCGCCCCTAGACTTTATTCCCGATTTCCTAGTCATTGGTTTGGTGGATGATATTGCCCTAATTCTATGGTTAGTTAAGAATTACCAAAAGGAATTGGAGGACTTTCAGTCTTGGGAGGATGCCCAGAAAATACAAATCGAAATTGAGCCTACTCCCATAGAGGAGGAAAAGGACCAAAGCCAAGAGCCATAAGCAAACTGTTTTGGCCAAGAGCGAAGCGGCGGGGGCTGCATGTTTTAAACATGCAGCCCCCGCTTTTGGTCCAAAGGCGGCGCAGCCGCCACAGCCGTAGGCTGATGGCTTAGTGAGCTGTAAGGGGGCCGCGAAGCGGCAGACCAAAGCGGCGCAGCCGCTGCAGGGCCGAGCAGACCTGCGAGCCCTGAAAGGGAACGCCCCGAGCCCTTGAGGGCGAGGGGAAGCCCCAAAAAAAGCCCCTCAACAAAAACGTTAAGGGGCTGAGAAAAAATAAGCGTCTATAATGATTATTGGACCAGCAAGCGGAGGCTGTGGCTACCATTTTTATCCGTCAATCGAAGGATGTAAAAGGCAGGAACCAATTGCTCGAGGTCAATCTCTAGGCGGCTTTGGCCAATGGCCAACTGCCAGCTATTGAGCAGGCGGCCATCCAGGCTGATGAGTTCTAGTCTTTGTTCGCTTTCTAGCGGCTGGCTAAAGCTAAGCGTGCTGATCTCCTTGGCGGGATTGGGCTGTAGCTGCATGCTATTGCCATTGGCCAAGTTCTGAATGCTGCTTGCTGCGACCGTAATCGTTTCGCTATATACACAGCTGCTATTGCCATTAACACTGAGCGTAATGGTATAAGTACCTGGCAGGTTGTAGCTATGTGTAGGGTTTTGTAGGGTAGAGCTATTGCCATCGCCAAAATCCCAGGCCCAGCTAGAGGCATTGGCAGATTGGTCCGTAAAGCTGAGATCCAAATCGCTGGCCGTATAGCTAAATACCGCTCCATTGTTTACATTAACGCTCAGATTGCCCAAGGGAGAGCGGCAAGGCGCTTCCTCTACCTCCCAATCATAGACATAATACCAGAAGTCCAAAGGACCCGTAGTTGCCGAAGAGCTATTGATTGACAATAGGCCGGGGACCACATAAGGATAACTAGCGCCGGCATTATTTCGGAAAAGATCGGTATAGGTCCCACCGAGGCTATAATTTCCTGGACTGGGAACCTCTAGGCCGAGTTCTACTCTTTGTGGACCTCTCACTGCGTTAATTGTCACTTGGTCCACAATATTTCCATTGCCATCCCAAAGATAAATTGTTCTTGGTCCAGCACTTCCAGCATCAATCCAGCCAGAAACAATGACCAAAGGCTTGAAGGCCTCAAAGTTTTGGGTGCCCGTAAATCCAGTATTGTGGTAACCGCCATTTCCTGAGGCTCCAGCAGAATCAATACCGACAAAGCTTTTGGGGTAGAAGGTTACGCCCTCCATTTGGTAAGTGGTATTGCTATTGAGGTTGGGCGTAACGAAAGTGAGGCTAGTATCCAGAGGCGTTCCTTGGGCATCGTACCAAATCACGCTGTTGCTGCTCGTATTGGCGCTAATAGTTGTGCTGCCTGGGCAAATCGTTTGATTGGCCGCGGTAGGCGCGCTAGGTATGCTAATCGTCACGGTACTGCTAATCGTATCGCTCCCTAGGCTATTGCTGACAATAAGGACCACATTATAAGTTCCATTGGCGCTATAGTTATGGCTAGGATTGGGGAGGGTATCCGTATTTCCGTCGCCAAAGTCCCAGCGCCATTGTTGGGGCACATCCGTAGACTGGTCTTCAAAATTAACGCTGCTGCCACAGGCCGAAACCAAAAGGCTATTAAAGTTGGCTGTGGGGGCAGTTACTGGCGTTTGGCAAGAAGTGGGTAGGTCAAAAGCCTCTGTTTGGTCCGAGCGGTTATTGCTACTTCCTTGGTCTGCACTAGCGCCCAAACCACGGCGGGCAAAAACTTCCCAGATCAAACATTGGTTGGCTCCGCCATAGAGCAATTGATCGGCTTGGAGGATAGCGTCACGGCCATCGACAAAGCCGGGGCCACAGGGCTGTAATTTGATCCCATTGATGACCAAATTCATCGCCATATTGTTTCCAGCAGTACCATTATAAAGGTCTGCATCATAGCCATATTGGTCAATAAGGGCCCAGTTGAGGTCCCAAAGCACCGTTGCCCAAACGAAACCGACTCCATGAGGCTCAGAAAGGTTCGTATTATTCACATCCCCATAGGTATAGCTATTAATGGCCATATCTGTGGTATAAGGTGCTGGGCGAATTCCCGTTCCACTAACGGCTTGGCCGTTGGCAAACGTACCGATGCCACGGACATCAGTGGCTTGGTCGCCAGGCTCAATTGTCATCATCAAACCAAAGTAATCGGACCAGCCTTCGCCCATTTGCTCTGCATTGCTGAGGCAACCAGAGTTAGAGGCGCCACCGGTCAGGCGAGTAGAAATGCCATGGCCATATTCATGGGCAATAATTCCATTGTCAAAATCGCCATCTTTATCAAAGTTAGCCGAAAAGTTACCGATACTCGCATTGACGGTCCCATTGGCCATTTCGGCGACAATAGCGGCTCCATCGGTATCGCTAATCATAATGCTGGGAATATTGGTCGTTCCTGTTCCGCCCATAGTAATGGGGGCGCCAGCAGTATTATTGATCACAATAACGGCCAAGGCTCCAGCGGCTTCGGCGGCTTGCACCTTAGCCACAAAAGTACAGCTTCCTCGATATACCACAGCAATTTTTCCGTTGAGGCTGGCTGCATTGGTTAGCGGGTCGCAGGCATCATTGGGATCTGGTGCTGTGGCGTCATCGGCAAGGACCAAATCCTCTGTAATAGGTGTAGTGGGGACATTGGGGCCGAAAGTACCCTCAGTAGCCGTATAAGTTCCGGCGATGCTGCTAGGACTATTCACATCTAGTAGGCTAGTTGCGCCTCCGCCATTGGTCCAAAGAAACATTTGCATAGTAGGGTTGCTACCTTCTGGGGGCGTTCCAAAGTTAGCGTTGTTGGTTCCGCCGCCATCTTGGGCTTCGGCAAAGACATAATCGCCGCCTTGGCCGCCACGGCCATAGTTATTCTCTTGAAAGTTTCCGCTGGCCTCATCAAAACCGTAGTGATACCAAACGTCATGCGTGAGGTTATTCCAATAAAAGAGGTTGGTTATCGCTGCATCCTCATAGGCTGCGGGTTGTTGATTCATATTGAGCGGAAAATCAAAGTTGAGGGCGCTACCTCCATCGGGCGAATAGCCTGGCTGATCTGCTGCGGCTCGGTCCTCATAGGCATGTACATTATTTCCGCGGGTGATGGTGTATTCTGCACCAGCTTGTCCGTCGGTATCATGCCAACCGAGGGGAGAGGCCGTTGTATCGGCGGGGTCCACCTCTAGGGTTCGGCTACCGTGGTTGGGGCTCTCTAGGGGCTCTGCAAAAACTCGATATTGTGCGGGCAGCGCATTATTGGCCAATGTTCCGCTTACTGTGGGCAGGTGGGGGACATCGGGGCGGCTACAATTGCCAAAAGCATGATCAGCAAAGCTACAATGCTTGACCCAATCCTCTTGGGCCAAAATTTCCCCGTTTTGGGCATCAATGCGGAGCGACCACCAATGCTGTTTGTTCGTTTGATGAATACTAAGGTCCCAAGCAAGGCGGATTTCGCCTTCTGGCCCTGGCTGATAGCAAAGTTTTAGGGGAATATTCTCTAGAGAAATGCCTGCGGGACTAAATAAATAGCTGTTTGCGCCGCTATTTTCTAGTTCTCTTAAATCTTGCAAAGGGGGTAAATAAAGGGCATCGGCGGCTTTTTGGATGGCCGCTGCGGGCGTAATTTGGGCGCTTCCAGCCAAAACTCTTTGGGCCAAATTAGCTTCAAAGCGGTTGCCCAGACTAATCAGTTGCCCATCTTTAATATTGAGGTTAATCACGGCATTTTGGACCTCAATACCCTGGTACATTTGGCGAATATAAATGTGTTCTACGCCAGTTTGTTTGCTTTGGTGGCGGTCATAAACGCGCCATTCTGATAGGTCGGAGGGACTGAGTCCCAGCTGTTTTTGCTCTCCTAGCAGCAACTGTTGAATCTGTTCTTGGCTAGTTTGGGCCCGAACTTGGCCCCCGCAGAACAGCAACAACAGCAAAGTAGGGAGTAAAAGGTTGTTTTGCATAAGAAATGAATCAAAAAGATTAGTAAAATCTGGGCAAAGATTCAGATTTTTGGCCTTAAATTCAAAATTAAAGCTTGTAAACTGCTGATTTTTGAAAATAAATTTGGTTTTAGCTATTTCAGCTAATTAAATATAAGGTTTTATTTTATATATAGTATTTTGATTTGGGGCTTCCAGCTCGCCGAGGGCTCGCTGGCGTTACGCTACGCAGCTCGCAGGTCTGCTCGGCCCTGCAGGCTTTTTCGCTTTGCTTCAAAAGCCTTTGGTCTGCCGCCTACGGCGGCACTGCTGCGCATCACTAAGCCGCTCAGCGGGAGAGGGGAGGCTAAAAGAAGCGGCTGCGGCAGTCTTGGTCCAATAAACGGTTTTGCAGGCCCGAAGGGCCGCAAGTAATAGCCAGATTTAAATATACTCGCTTTTATAGCAAAGATGGCCAAAGCAGCGCCGTTAAATCTGGCTGAGGGATAGATAGCAGTGGCCGAAGGCCAGACCGAGCTTTTTTGAGCGCAGCGAAAAAAAGCGACAACAAGGCTGAAAGCCGCAGTTCGATGACCGAAGGGAATAACGGCCGAGCAGACCTGCGAGCTGCGGTATAGCCCGACCCAAGGCCAAAGGCCGCAGGGGCAGCCCCAAAAAAACAAACAGAAATAGAGCCGTAATAGATGAAAAAACGCCAAATTATTATCGATAGGGGGCATTTTGCGGAAGTCTATTTAACATAATATAAATTATAGGCAAATAGAGGGCTTACAAAAGGGAGAGAGGCCCTGTAGATCGGCCTTTGAGGGAATTCGGGCGTTTATCGAGAGATTTATTTCTTAGTTTTCTGGACTTTGAGCAGCTGAGTTTGGCGCAATAAAATTTGTTTTAGGTTGATTTTGATGGCTTTGTTTCTTTTGGCTCCTTGGGTTTATTGCTGGGCCATTTTTCTGCATTTTCTTGGGCCTGATATATTTTCGTCTTCTTTTTGTTCGCTGCTGCGCTTGCTTTTTGGGGTTTTATGGTCTTAGCGAGCCAAATTTGGCTCATCCCCCCAACTTTGGCTACGTTCTACTTCTTTGACCATTTTGATCTGCTCAAAAAAAGTCTTTAGCTAAAAAAATCTTATAAATCACTGTTTTATAGTTAATTGCACCTAAAAACTAGCTTTAAACAAACATTTAGGCCCTTTAATCGTTGAATCCACTATTTAGCGCCGTATATTTGCGGCGCTTAGTAATGAGCATATTTTTAGCTCAGAAATCAGTAGGAAAAAATGAATGGAAAACGAGTAGTTGTCGGCCTTTCGGGCGGTGTAGATTCGAGTGTAACAGCCTATCTCCTTTTGGAGCAAGGTTATGAGGTGATTGGTCTTTTTATGCGAAATTGGAATGATGATTCGGTCATTGAAGAAAGCGAGTGCCCTTGGATTGAGGACAGTAATGATGCGCTTTTGGTGGCTCAGGAGCTGGGGATTCCTTTTCAGGTCGTGGACCTAAGTGAGGACTATAAAGAGCGGATTGTCAATTATATGTTTGCAGAATATGAGGCGGGCCGCACCCCTAATCCCGACGTACTTTGCAACCGAGAAATCAAATTTGATGTCTTTTTGGAAAAGGCCTTAGAATTGGGTGCCGATTATGTGGCGACGGGCCATTATTGCCAAAAAACGAGTATTGAAAAAGATGGAAAATTGTATCATCAGCTAAAAGCTGGAGCTGATCTGAACAAGGACCAAAGTTATTTTCTTTGTCAATTATCTCAGCAGCAATTGGCCAAGGCCCTCTTTCCTATTGGGCATTTGCAGAAATCTGAGGTTCGAGAAATTGCCAAGGAACAGGGATTGATTACCGCAGAGAAAAAAGATTCTCAGGGACTTTGTTTTGTGGGTAAAATCAAATTGCCTGTATTTTTGCAGCAGCAATTGGCCCCAAAAACGGGGCAAGCCATAGAACTAGCCGCCGATTCGCCTATTTTTAAGCCTGTTGCTACAGATAACTTAGCCGATTTGGCGCGCCCCTACCCTTTTTCGCCTGATTTGGGTAAAGTGGTGGGCGAACATACTGGCGCCCATTTTTTCACGGTGGGTCAGCGTAAAGGTTTGCAGCTAGGCGGATTCAAAGAGCCCCTTTTCGTTTTGCATACCGATACCGAGAAAAACATTGTTTATGTGGGCCAAGGCAAGCAGCATCCGGGTTTGTATCGTCCCGCCTTATTTATTCCTAAGAAAGATGCGCATTGGCTGCGTCCAGATTTGGCCCTAAAAGTGGGTGAAAAAATGAGCATTATGGCCCGTATTCGCTACCGCCAAGCCCTACAAAAAGCAGAATTGATTGCTCAGGAAGAAGGGCTTTACTTTTTGTTTGAGGAAGCGCAAAGAGGCGTTACTCCAGGGCAGTTTGCCGCCGCTTATTTAGGCGATGAGCTGATCTTTTCTGGCGTGATTCAGTAAGCAAAAAATGATAGCAGCAGGCAAATATTGACGGCCTTTTTTTTAAAACCCCACTGATAATCAAATTATTATCGGTGGGATTATTTTTTGTCTTCATTTGGTTTTTAACTAAAACCAAAATTAAATGAAAGCGATTTTAGCCTTATTTATTTGTCTACTTAGCAGTGTTCTTCTTTTGGGCCAAGATTTGGTCCGCCCTGTGGTTGATCTGCAATTTAAAATTCCGCCTCTGGGCTCAAAAGTATTTTACTACAGCTTTGAAAAAGGGGATAAAGTTCGGCTGAGCTGTGAAGAGCTCAAGGGGAAGAAAATCAAGAGCCTCAAGTTTGAGACAGATGAGGGGCAGCTTCTTTTTCAGGCCTATAAAGCGGAAAAGATAGAAAAAGAGATAGAAATTATGAGTCGGGGCGTTTATGCCCTACGGATCGGACATGGCAGTTTTGGGCGTCGGCTCTGTGCGCTCAAGATCAGTCGGGAGGCGGCCAGCGAGGCGTCTAAAGACTTTAATACTGCTTGGGTTTGGAAAGAATTGATTGACAGCAGCTATAGCAGTTATACCAAAGATACTATTATTGGCTATGAAAGCTATTTGGTCAATAAGAGCAGAAGAGTTCTTGTTTCGGTGGATACTTCCTTTAGCTACATCATAGATAGAAAAGAGCGAGTACATTCTGAGACGGCCTTCGGCAAAAGCAATCTGAGTTTGGTCCAGTTCTATCTTCCCAATAATCAGTATGTGCCAAACAAGCTGCGGCCCTATAGCAGCAAAGAGTTGATTGCTTGGTCCTATTGGATTGGCGTGGGGCAAAAATCCTTAGAGCAATTTGAAGCCAGAGATAAGAAACTTAAAGGAGCGATTGCTTTGGTTGGTGCTATTTCGGGTTATGGACTTTTAGCGCAGGCGGCTACGGTGGGAGTAGATTTAACCAGCGACCCTAATTTGGGGGATAATGTCAAATATAGTTTTTCTTCCTCCTTGGGGGTTTTTCAGAAAGGGAATGGCCCAGAGGCCATGGCTAAGGTCCAAAGTCCCAAAGAGGGATTAGTTAATTTGCAGTTAGAAAACGACAACTTTAGAGAGGGTATAGATGTGCATCTAAAGATTGGGGCCCTTTTTGTGCATAAACGCTGGAAAGATGAAAACTATCAAGTAGAAAAACAGCGGCCCATTATCAAGAAGCTAGAGAAACAGAAATTAAAAACTAAAAGCAGAAAAATTAGAGTGCCCGCCCAGTAGGTTTTATCCCCTCCTCCCCTCGGAGGCATAAATACTGCCAGGCGCCATTTGGCCCAGCGCTGCGGAGCGGGTGGCCGAAGGCCAGACCGAGCAAAACGAGCGCTAGCGAAGTTTTGTGAAGGGCCGAACAGCCTTGTGAGCCCCGCAGCATAGCGGCGGCCGAGCTAGGCTTTGCCTAGCCGGCCGCGGGCCCCAAAACAAAAAAACTAAATAAATAGTCCCTAAAACTTGAGAGTATATTTTAAAGTTACTACCTTTAATTAAACTAAAAATATGCTCGACGAAAAAGAAAAACTCTGGGCCATTGCCCTACAGCAATCTCCACAAATGGGGGCTATTCGGGCCAGAAGGTTATTGCGGGACTTTGGTTCTATTCAGGCCATTTATGAGGCCGATGCAGTGGCTTTGGCCCAGGCTAGTTATATTGGAAAAACCGCCATGCGGCATATTTTGAGCCGAGAAGGGCTAGAAATGGCCAAAAGGGAGCTAGATTTTGTGGAAAAGAAGGGCATTGAGCTGCTGCTCTTTGGCCAAAGTAATTATCCGAGACGTTTGTTGCAGATCGAAGATGCGCCCTTTTTGCTCTATTATAAAGGTTCGGCGCCTTTGGACCAGCTGCGGACGCTTTCGGTGGTGGGCACCCGAAAACCTACAGAAAACGGTCGGGCGGCTTGTGAGCGTATTTTGACCGAAATCAAGGAGTTTTCGCCACTAATTGTTAGCGGCTTGGCTTATGGTATAGATGCTTGCGCCCACCGAAAAGCCTTAGATTTGGGGCTAGAAACCGTGGCCGTTTTGGCCCATGGGCTCAACCGAATTTATCCGCCGCAGCATCGCTCTTTGGCCGAGCAAATGCTAGAACAAGGGGGATTATTGACCGAATTTATTAGTCAGAATAAGCCTCTGGCTTGTAACTTCCCGATGCGCAACCGCATTATTGCGGGCCTATCTGATGCGCTTTGGGTGGTAGAGACGGGGCCAAAAGGCGGCTCAATGATTAGCGCCCAAAAGGCCATAGATTACCAACGAAAGGTTTTTGCCCTGCCAGGGCGCTGGAACGATAAACAGTCTTTGGGCTGCAATGAATTGATTCGACAGCAAACAGCTTTGCTCCTGAGCCGAGGACAGCAATTGGCCCAAAGCATGAAATGGAGCCAACCAAAGCGAGGGCAACAACAACAGCTTTTTCAGCAACTATCGCCCAAAGAGCAGCAAATTACCGACCTCCTCTTGGGTGGACAGCAATTGCATTACAATCAGCTGTTGGCCCAATTGCCTTGGGGCCACAGCCAATTGATAGAACTTTTATTACAACTAGAAATGCGGGGGCTGATCAAAGCCCTAGCTGGTAAATACTACCGCTTGGCCTGAGCATCTCGGAGCAATTGCTGGCAATTGTCGGGCACGAAAAGAGCGCCATCTCCATTTCCCTTGAGGATTTCTCGGACCACCGTAGAACTATAATAAGAGTATTCGGGGGCGGTCAATAAGAAAATGGTTTCCAGGCCATCGCCCAAATCTCGGTTGAGCATGGCAATAGAGACCTCGTAATTAAAATCGTTGGAGTTGCGCAATCCTCTGAGGATAAAATCGGCCCCCTTCTCTTTACAGTAATCTACGGTAAGTTGCGGAAAGCGGTCGATTTCCACTTTGGGGTCATCGGCAAAGCTGGCTTTGAGAAAAGAAAGTCGCTCCTCTTCCGAAAAGTAGTAGGATTTTGTCGAGTTGGTCCCTAGGGCCACAATAATTTTATCAAATAAAGGCAGGGCTCGGCGGACAATGTCTTCATGGCCTTTTGTAATGGGGTCAAAAGAACCCGGGAAAACAGCAATTTTCATAAAAAAGATATTCTGAGTCAAAAAAAGGCGCCAAACCTTCGTTTGGCGCCTTTAAGTTAATCAACTTGATGGCCTATTCGGCAATTACGATAAATTTATTCTTCTTTCCGTTTTGGCAGAAGAGGTAGCGCTCGGCAAGGAGGTCCTCACTGCTTAGCTCTTGGTTGAAGTCGCTCACTTTTTTTGCATTTAGTGCAATCGCTCCCCCCTTTACGGCCCGACGAAGATCGCCATTAGAGCCAAGGCTCTTATGCTTACCCACCAAAAGATCGGCCAAGCTAATACCTGCTTCCAGTTGGCTTTTCTCGACCTTGACCACCTCCAGTTCTTGGGCCAAAACAGCAAAATCTTTAGCCGAAAGGCTTTCCAAAAATTCCGCTTTTAGCTTTTTGCTAAAGGCAATATTTGTGGCTTTTTGGGCAGAAGCTAGGGCCTCCTCTCCATGTAGGCGGATGGTCATTTCCTCAGCCAACACCTCTTTGAGCCCTCTGGGGTTTTCGGCATATTCTGCCTCCAAAGCTTCGATTTCTTCTCGGCTCTTGAGCGAGAAAATACGGATGAGCTTGCTCAAATCAGCATCATCTACATTCAGCCAAAACTGATAAAACTGATAAGGAGAAGTTTTCTCGGCATCTAGCCAGATATTTCCTTTTTCAGACTTACCAAACTTCTTTCCGTCCGATTTGGTCAAAAGCGGACAAACCAAACCATAGCCTTTTCCACCGCCTTTACGGACAAATTCAGTTCCCGTCGTGATATTCCCCCATTGGTCACTACCACCCATTTGCAAAAGGCAATCGTAGTTTTTATTGAGGTGATGAAAATCATTTCCTTGGATCAATTGGTAAGAAAACTCGGTAAAAGATAGGCCCGTTTCCAAGCGCTTTTTCACCGATTCCTTAGCCATCATATAGCTCACCGTAACATTTTTGCCAATATCGCGCAAAAAGTCAAAGATGCTCATCCCCTTGTAAAAGTCGTAGTTGTTGAGCAAAATAGCGGGGTTCTCCCCTTCAAAATCAAGCAGTTGCTTAAACTGCGCAGTTTGGCGGTCAATATTCGCCTGCAAAGTATCATAATCCAAGAGCTGACGTTCTTCGTCCTTGAAAGAGGGGTCGCCAATTCGACCAGTGGCCCCACCCAACAAAACGATAGGACGATAACCCGCTCTTTGCCAATGCTTGAGCAACATAATGGTCACCAAGTTCCCAATGGTCAATGAGGGAGCGGTGGGGTCATAACCAATATAGGCCGTTTTGGGTCCTTCCTGGTTCAGGGCATCTTCTAGGCCCTCCGTCATTTCTTTCAACAAGCCACGCCATCGCAGCTCTTCGATAAAGTTCATGCCTTTATTTTTTCAATTCGTAAATAGTCATTCTCTTCGCAAAGAGAAATTGTCCATGCTCGGAAATTTAACGCTTCAAGATAAAGTTCCCAACAACTTCTCTGTTTTTATTTTTTTGGGGCCTCCGCAGCTTTGCTGCGGCGGTTACTCCCTTTGGTCGTCGAACTGCGAACTAAAGTTCTTGTTGTCGTTTCGCAGCTCGCTGCTGTTTTGGGGCCTCCGCCTCGCTTCGCTCCTCGGCGCTACGTTTCGCAGCTCGCAGGTTTGCTCGGCCCTTCGCCAGCTTCGCTGGCTCGGTCTGGCCTGACGGCCACTGCTTCACATCGCTAGGCCGCTCATCTGGGTTCTTTGCGCTGGGCTTTTTGCTTCGGCCCGCCAAAACTAGAAATTACTTCACAATGCCCAAAATCTGGGGCAACCCCCAAAGGTTTTTAAATGTAGCCTGCTGAAAGCGACCAGTTTGGACCTGCTCCTCTTCTCTTTCCCAAAAGTGCAGATTAGAAACCGAATAGAGATAACCAAAAGCATAGGCCGTATGCCCTTCTTTAAGCTGGGCAATATACTCCAAAGGGTAGCGATAGAGCGTTTCTTGCTTTTTGACCAGTTTTTGGGCCTCTTCTCGGCAGCTTTTTGCTTTTTCCAGCCACTTATTGGGATCTTCAAACTTCTCTTTGCGCAGTTTTGCCCGTCTTTTGTCTAGCAAATAATTTAGGGTGTAGGCTCGGTGTCTGGCCCGCAAAGCCGTTATTTGTAGACTATTGGCCAGTTCTTCTCCCAATTGCTTTTGTTTCCCCTGCTGAGGAAAATGTCTTTTTTGAAGGGCCAAAAGTTCTTCTGTTCTTAGGGCAAAGTCTAACAAAGGGGCCACCACGGTCTGGCTCACGGTATCTAGTTGGTGCGGCGCTGCCTGATTCTGGATGTAGGGATAGCTATAAAGCGGACGAGGTTGGAACTCCATTTCGACCAAACGGCCAGGTAGCTCGTCTGTAGTGCTAGAGGGCGCCATATAGCGAATGAGTTCTTTGTCCTTAATGAATTCCTCTTGCAAACGGAGCATGGACCAAACGGGATCGGTCCAAAGGTCATTTTGCATCAATTCGGCCAAATACTGCAAGGGGTCATTGATCTCCTTTTCTCCCTGAATTTGATGCTCCCAAGACCAACGAGCGATGCTCCAATCAATCAACCAATAGCTCCACTCCCAACCCGAACTAAAGGTAATATGTCCTTCGGCCTTCAAAGAATCCATAAGTTGGATATCTTCTAAGCGAGCAGAGAGATAAGGTAAGAGCGTCATGGGCACCGAATTATCAAAAGTGAGCCAATAAGCAGACCCTGGAAAATACCAACATTCTCTTTTCTTGGCCTCCTCTTGGTAGAGGGCCAAGATGGCTTTTAGGTTTTTGTTATTGTAAACTGGGGCACGTTCGTCTTCTAGGTCATAAAACATGACGGTATGGACCATTAGGCCATGGCTGCGCTCTAGCTTCTGTTCTTCGGCAGATAGTTCGGGCAGTTCCTCTTTTTTGTCTAGCATGGCCTCTTCTTGGACCAGATGCGCTCGGCTCATAAAATGGGCCTTATAACGGTTTTTGATTAGGTCCGCTAAGAAGATTTCTAGTTCCTGTTTCTTTTTTTGCTTCCCCTTGCCAAACTCTGTCGTAGAAAATTCTACATTATAGACATCCCAACCAGCTTGGGCCAAATAATCCATATTCTCCTCAATCTGTTTCTCTTTTGATTTGAGGCTATTGGGAAAGGTCTGGTAGAGTTGAAAAGCTTTTTGCTGGGTCATATGCATAGAAATATCAATGCCCATCAACAAGCCTCTTTTTTGGCCATAATCTACTATTTTCTTAATGTAGGGCATCCAGCTCTTGCGGTCGATGCTATTGAGTAAGTTGAACTCAAAGTAATTTTGTTGGTTTCGGGCCAACCAATCAATGTACCCTTTCACTTCTTTTTCTGCATCGGGATAATTGGGGTCCAAGAGGGCTTCTGTTAGCTCAATGGGGTGCATGCTATGTAAATGAAAGCCTTTTTTGGCAAAGCGGGGACGAGCCTGCCAGTCTAGCCCTTCGGCTACGGGCCAAGTCGTAATTTGGGGAATCAGGCTTTCTTTGGGATGAAAAAACTGAAAGCCCAATTGCTCTTGCAACAAACCATAAAGGCCCATACTCACTCCTTGGTAAGAATTAGTGAGTAGTTCCATTTTTATTTGCTGGCCAGACATTTTACTGCTCCAGTTATAGGCATGTTCAGGAACATAGAAGCCTGTCCCTTCTTTATCGGCCTGCCCCTGATGGATATAAGGCAGAATAATCAGAACTTCAGCATCGGCTTTATTGTAGCTCAACTCACAGCGGCAAGCCTGTTCCAAAAGGCGGCTGGCATCCTCAATAGCATACTTACTGATAGAGACCTCAAAAAGCTCGGCATCTGCCATGATGCTAATGGACCGAATGGCAAAACTATTAGGCATAAAGGCCCAAAAGAAAAAGAGAGAAAAAAAGAGTGGATGTAGCCGCATAATAACTTAAGTATTGCTGTTTGAAGCTGTGGGTAGAAGACACCACAGTTTGGCCATTTAGGGGCCTAGGGTCAGAAATGCGGCAAAGATAAGAACTGAAGGCCGAAAAGAAAATCTCTTTTCGGCCTTTAGGATATCCTTCTATTTTTGGTCCAAAACGGTTTATAGCTCGATAGCATAGCCCTCGCGGCGGTCATCGCCTACTGCTTGGAGTTGGCCATTTTTATGGCGTAAAATAGAATTGAGTCCTCCGAAGAACATGGCTTTTTCGGGCCATTCGACTAATTGTTCTAGTTTGGGGTCTTCGGTATTGGCTAGGCCTGCGTATTCGGGTTCTAGATTGAGGCGGCCATGTTCGTAGTGCAGGCGGCTGGCGGTGGTGGCCGCTTGCAGGTCCATCTTTTGGTCCAAAACATGGTGCAGGAGTTGAAGGACCATGCCGGGGATGCGGCTAGCTCCGCCCGTCCCTGTTGCCAGATGAAATTGATTCTCTTTGAGGACCAAAGTGGGCGCCATCATAGAAGACAAACGGCTATTGGGAATCCAGTTATGAAAGCCATCGGGTAAAAGGGCCGCCTCGCCCAGCATATTATTCATCATGATGTTGGTCCCAGGGATCATATAACCACAGCCTTCTCCATTGGAGAGGGTAATGCTGATGGCATTGCCCAATTCATCGGCAATATTGAGGTGAGTGGTGCTGCCCCATTTGCTATTGAGCTTTTTGGGGTTGCGGTCTATACTATAAATATCGCCAAGGACCTTTTGCAGGCGGGCCAGTTGTTGTTTAGTATGGAGCGGATCAATGGGGAGGGGCTCCAAAGCGGACAAACCTTCTGCAATGAGGACCCCGCCCGTGCTGGGCAGTGGGTTGGTCAGTAGCTGATGTCCTTTATAATTTAATTGTAGGGGCTTGCGCCAAATTACTTCATATTGGGCCAAGTCATCTGCTCGGAGCAGGCCGCCTTGGGCTATACTATCTTTTAGGAGCAGCTTAGCCGCTTCGCCCAGATAAATATCTTTGGCCCAATCCTTTTCATGGCTGAGGTAATCAAAGTAATCGGCTAGGCCAGGCATGCGCTGTATTTGGCCCACAGGCAAAGGTTTACCATCGGGATAAAAAATAGCTGCAGATTCTGCAGAGCGGGTCATAATGGGCTGCAATACCCGAATATCAAAAAACTGGAAATCGGTCATGGCGAGGCCCTCTTTGGCCAAAATCTTAGCCGGTTCGATGAGGACCGAAATAGGCAGGCTAGCGTAGCGTTCATGCAAGGCCGAAATGCCCGCCATCATGCCAGGAGTGGCCATGGAACCCATACCAATGTGAAAGGTTTCTTGGGCCGAGCCAAAATCTACCTGCATGGGGTAAAACTCTAGTTCGGAGGGGGCGATTTTCTTGAATGGGGTTTGCACAAAAAAATCGAGCAGCAAATTTTGTCCAGCAGCGGTATGCAAACAGGCAAATCCGCCTGCGCCCAAAGAGGCCATACAGGGCTCGGCTACAGAGGCCGCAAAAAGAGCCGCAATAGCGGCATCAAAGGCATTGCCTCCTTCCTTAATAATTAGGGCGGCAGCTTCTGCTGTTTTTTGGTGGCCAGCGGCAATGCTGGCGCTTAGCGGAGTAGATAGCGACATAAACAAGGGTTGTGGAGTAGATAAATCTCTTGGCTAATTATTTTGGACCTAGAAGCGGGGCGAAGCCCCGCTGGCCTAGCGATGTGAAAGGGTGGCCCGAAGGGCCAGACCAAGGCGCTTTGCGCCGCAGGGCCGAGCAGACCTGCGAGCCCTGAAACGTAGCGCCTGCCGTAGGCAGGAGGCCCCAAAAGGCAATTAAAATAAAAAACCCTTTCCAGGAAAATGGAAAGGGCCAAAATTATTTTGTGTTGCTTGCTAAGAACTAGCCTTCTTTGGCCAATAATTCTTGGAAGAAAGCGATGAAGTCGGCCACGGGCATACTGCCTTTGTCGCCATCTTCGACTCCCTGAATACGGACCGAAATGCTGCCTTCTTCGGCTTCTTTCTCGCCGAGAATGAGCATAATGGGAATGCGTTTCAGTTCGGTATCGCGGATTTTGCGGCCCAAAGTTTCGTTGCGGTTATCGACATAGCCACGGATATCGGCGGCGGCCAATTCCTGTTGTACTTTGGTCGCATAATCGCCAAAGCGATCAGAAACGGGCAAAATAGCGTACTGCTCGGGCATGAGCCAAAGCGGGAATTTTCCTGCCGTATGCTCGATGAGGACCGAAATAAAGCGTTCTAGCGAGCCAAAAGGCGCACGGTGAATCATCACGGGGCGGTGCTTTTGGTTATCGGCGCCCACATACTCCAGTTGGAAGCGTTCGGGTAGGTTGTAATCTACTTGGATGGTCCCGAGCTGCCAAGAGCGGCCGAGGGCATCCTTGACCATAAAGTCGAGTTTGGGACCATAAAAAGCAGCCTCGCCCAATTCGGTAACCGTGGGTAGGCCCACCTCTTGAGTGGCCTCGATAATGGCTTTTTCTGCGGCCTCCCAGTTTTCCTTGCTTCCGATATACTTTTCGGGTTTTTCTGGGTCGCGCAAAGAGATTTGGGCCGTAAAATCGGTAAAGCCCATTTTGCGGAAGACCATCATGGTCAAGTCAAGTACATTGAGGAATTCGGTTTTGAGTTGGTCGGGCGTACAAAAAATGTGGCCATCATCTTGAGTAAAAGAGCGGACACGAGAAAGGCCGTGTAGTTCTCCACTTTGCTCATAGCGGTAAACGGTACCGAATTCGGCTAGGCGGATGGGCAACTCTTTATAAGAATGTGGTTTATGGGCAAAAATTTCGCAGTGGTGCGGGCAGTTCATGGGTTTGAGCATGAACTCTTCGCCTTCTTTGGGCGTGTTGATGGGTTGGAAGCTATCCTCGCCATATTTTTCATAGTGGCCCGAAGTGACATAAAGATTTTTGTGACCGATATGAGGAGTAGCTACCAATTGATAACCTCGGCGCATCTGCTCCTGCTTGAGAAAATCTTGCAGGCGGTCGCGCAAGGCAGCCCCTTTAGGCAGCCAGATGGGAAGACCCATCCCTACTTTTTCCGAAAACATAAAGAGTTCGAGTTCGGCACCTAGTTTACGGTGATCTCTTTTCTTGGCTTCCTCGAGCATAGCCAAATACTGCTTGAGCTCTTTGGCTTTGGGAAAAGTGATTCCGTAGATACGGGTTAGGGTTTGGCGGCTTTCATCTCCGCGCCAGTAAGCGCCAGCTACATTAAGTAATTTGACGGCTTTGATCAGCCCTGTATTGGGAATATGAGGCCCACGGCAGAGGTCGGTAAATCCGCCCTGCTCATAGAAGGTGATCGTTCCGTCTTCTAGGTCCTCCAATAATTCGAGCTTATATTCATCGCCTTTTTCTTGGAAATAGGCAATGGCATCAGCCTTAGAAATCTCTTTACGGATATAGGGATTTTTTTGGCGAGCGAGCTCGATCATTTTCTTTTCTAGGGCTTCTAGTTCCTTAAGGCCAATCGTTTTGCCTTCGGGCAAATCGATATCATAGTAAAAGCCATTTTCGATGGGTGGGCCAATGGCGAATTTCACGCCGGGGTAAAGGGCCTCGATGGCTTCGGCCAAAAGGTGGGCGCTAGAGTGCCAGAAGGCATATTTGCCTCCATCATCTTGAAAGCTGAGTAGCTGAACGCTGGCGTCTTTCGTTAGGGGGCGAGTAGCATCCCAAATTTCGCCATCTACTTTAGCGGCAATAATTTTACGAGCTAAGCCTTCGCTAATCGACTTGGCCACATCCAAGCTGTTCACTCCCGACTCATACTTACGAACGCTGCCATCGGGAAGAGTAATCTCAATCATTTTGTAAAAGATATAATGAACTTCTGCGGCCTTGAGCCTTTGGAAGTTCGATGTGTAAAAAATAGGTATAGGTGTCAAAGCTAAGTTTTTTTGTGCAGTTGTCTAGTTTTGGACCTAGATAATTCTATTTTTGCCCCATGATTTGAAAATTCATTTAAAGTAAAATGCCAAACACCTCCCTTGTAGATGTATGCATGATCACCTATGCGCATGAGCCTTTTTTGAGGCAAGCCATAGAGAGCATCTTAATGCAGAAAACTGATTTTCCCTTTCGTCTAGTTATTGGAGAAGACTGCAGTCCCGACAACAGCCGAGCAATTTGTGAGGAATACGCCCAAGCTCATCCAGAGCGAGTCGTTTTACTCCCTTCTGACAAGAACTGGGGGGCAATTCCCAATTTTGAGCGAACCATTGCGGCCTGTACGGCCCCTTATATTGCCTTTTGTGAGGGGGATGACTATTGGACCGACCCGCATAAGTTGCAAAAGCAATTAAATTTGCTAGAGGCTAGACCAGAAGCGGTACTTAGTTTTCATGAAGTTCAATTTTTAGAAGATGATGAATTTCGCCCTTTGGTCCAACCTTTTGAGGAGGGACAACTCTTGGGCTTTTTTGAGCTTTTTGATCGTCACATTGTGCCCAACACCTCTACGGTTATGATTCGCAAGCCCAAGAAAGCTCCCAAGCGATTTGCAGAGGTATTTAATGGGGATACGCTTTACTTCTACTATGCGCTTAACTTTGGAAAGGCGCTATTTAGCCGAAGCATTTTGCCTTCTACCTATCGTTTGCATGCGGGCGGAATTTTCTCTAGCTTGGCCCAATTTGGCCGCCGAGAGAAGGCCCTAAAAACCTACCGTATTTTGGCCCAAAACATGCAGGGCGAGGCCGAGCAAAAAGCGGTTGAGGCCCTCTTGCTGCAACTTTATCGAGAATACCTTATCTTGGCCCTCAAAGAAAAAGCGCTGACTGAATACTTAAAAAAGAAATGGGCTTATTTTGGCTTTGCCTTTAGTCTAGGGCAATACAAGGCCCCTTGGCTTCATTTAAAAGACCTACTTTATCACCTTAGCCTTTATTTTAAAAGAAAGTAATGAAAGAAACAGAAGAAAACTGGAGCTTAGTGATTGGCCCAAAACGCTCGCTTTGGTCCCTAGATTTGGCCGAGCTTTGGCAATATCGCGATTTGCTACAGATGTTCGTTCGCCGAGATGTAGTGACCGTTTACAAACAGACGGTATTGGGGCCGATCTGGTTTTTTGTGCAGCCCATTATGACTATGTTGGTCTATGTCGTCATTTTTGGCAATATTGCAGGCCTACCCACAGATGATATCCCTCAGCCGCTCTTTTATTTGTCGGGCATTATTATCTGGAATTATTTTTCAGATTGCTTTATGCAAACCTCCGATACCTTTTCACTTAACCAAGATATGTTTGGCAAGGTCTATTTTCCTCGCCTCATTATGCCACTTTCTAAGGTGGTGGCTGGTCTGATTAAGTTTGGGATTCAGTTTATGCTCTTTTTAGCCGTTTATGCCTACTTTTTTATCAAAGGGGTAGATTTGGCGCCCAATGTGGCCTTGGCTTTGGTGCCCGTTTATATCCTACTTATGGCGGCTTTGGGATTGGGTTTTGGGCTGATTTTCACTTCGCTAACCACTAAATACCGCGACCTTAAATTTTTGGTCCAATTTGGTGTGCAGCTCCTGATGTATGCCAGTCCCATCATTTACCCCATGAGCATGATTGACCAACCCTTGCTCAAAAAGGTCATTTACTACAATCCTTTGGCCCAGGTGATTGAGGGCTTTAAATATGCTTTTTTGGGCCGTGGCGAACTGAGCTGGACGGGCTTTGCCTATGCGGCTGTTTTTGCTTTTGTGGTCCTTTTTCTAGGCGTTTTTATCTTTAACAAGACGGAGCGCAGTTTTATGGATACGGTTTAGGGGCTTGCGGGCTTTGCCCGCCGGGCCCCTTCAGGGCTCGCAGGTCTGCTCGGCCCTGCAGCGGCTGTGCCGCTTTGGTCTGGCCCTGCGGGCCACCCATTCCGGGCCCCTAAGCCGCTCATCGGGACCCATAGCTTTGGGCTGCAGGGCCAGGCACTAAATGGCCACAACAAGCCCTTTAGGGCGAAGTTCGACGACCGAAGGGAGTAACCGATGTGCAGCAGTGGCCGAAGGCCAGACCGAAGCGCTTTAGCGCTGAAGGGCCGAGCAGACTTGCGAGCTGCGAAACGTAGCGCCACAAGGCCGCAGGCCGCAGTGGAGGCCCAAAAAAATAAAATTAACAACAATCTGCTTTAAAATAGAGTCATGTCAAAAATAGCCTTAAGTGTAGAAAACCTCTCTAAACAATATCGTTTGGGAGAAATTGGAACGGGCACGATTTCCCATGATTTGAACCGTTGGTGGGCAAAAATGCGGGGAAAAGAAGACCCTTTTTCTTTGGTCGGCCAAGAAAATGACCGAACCCAAAAGGCCGAATCAGATTTTGTTTGGGCCTTGAGAGACATTAACTTCAAGGTAGAACAGGGCGAAGTATTGGGCATTATTGGTAAAAATGGAGCGGGAAAATCCACCCTGCTCAAGCTCATTTCTAGAATTACCGCCCCCACTCAAGGATTTATTAAAGCCAAGGGCCGAATTGCCTCTTTACTGGAGGTGGGAACGGGCATGCACCCCGAAATGACGGCCAGAGAAAATATTTTCCTCAACGGGGCCATCATGGGAATGACCAAAAAGGAAATTCGCCGCAAATTTGATGAAATTGTAGACTTTGCCGGCTGCGCTATGTATGTAGACACCCCCGTTAAGCGCTATTCTTCGGGCATGCGGGTGCGTTTGGGCTTTGCCGTTGCGGCCTTTTTAGAGCCAGAAATCTTAATTGTAGATGAGGTTTTGGCCGTGGGAGATGCTGAGTTTCAGAAAAAGGCGGTGGGCAAAATGAAAGATGTGAGTAGTGGCGAAGGGCGGACCGTTTTGTTTGTGAGCCACAATATGGGTAGTGTTCGGGCGCTTTGCAACAAAGGCTTGGTGCTCAAAAATGGCCAAATGCAGTTTCAGGGAACGGCAGATGCGGCGGTGCAAAACTATTTGGACAACTACGTAGAAGAAAGCCGAGAAATTGAATGGTCCAGAGAAGAAGCACCAGGCACGCATGAAGTCAAATTGCTTTCGGCCAAGGTGAAAAAAGCAGGCGCTAGCAGCAGCCGTGAAATGATTGAACAAGGCGATGCCGTAGAGCTCGACTTTGTCATTGAGAAATTGACCGAAGGCGAAGAGCAGGTAGATTTTACCTTTCATTTTTATGATGAGATGAACAACTTTGTTTTTATGGCCAGCTCTGCTTTGCAAAATGACATTCCTAAGTCGCGCAAGGGCCTATTGCACTATAAAGCCCTCATTCCTGCCAACCTTTTACATGAGGGAAATTATAGTTTGGATAAAATCTTCATTGTTAAAAACAAAGCGAGCCTCCTTTACCGTCATGGAAGCAGCCTCAACTTTGAGGTGGTGCGTAGAATCTCTGGTTTTGGTTGGCAGGGCGCCAAGGAAGGAGTGGTCAAACCAGATATTAAATGGAGCTTAGAGCAACTATAGATAAAAAGGATATGGCTAAAGAAAAACAGATCGTACACTTTTGTCGAGACAGTGTGTTTCATCGAATCATTATAGACCTTTATGAGGCAGTTGCTCCAGGTCAAAATCGCTATATTTTGGTCAAGGAGAAAGAAGCTTATGTATCTTTCAAGTTGGAGCCAGAAATGGAAAAACTGACTAAAGCAGAGGCTAAGGAGGCATTGGCCCAGCATGAGGTGGCCATTTTCCACTCATTGAGTGAAAACAATCTTTGGTTGGCGGCTCAGGCTGGAGATCAACAAAAGGTTGTTTGGTGTAGTTGGGGGAGTGATTTGGGAGCTAACCATAGCTACTGCTCTGATGAGACTATTCTAGATCCAAAATCTTATCAGGCGAATCAGCAAAATAGAAAAGCTGTATTAAGAGCAGCTAAAATAACACTATACAAGCTTTTACACCAGTTTCCTAGCCTGCAAGCTGCTTATTTCAACTGGCGGATTGCCAAAGAAAAACAGCCATTAAAAGAACAGGCACTTTCGAAGATAGACTATGTGTCTACCATACTTCCACCAGAAAAAGAAATTTTAAGTAGCCTTCCTCAGCTGAAAGCGGATTATCAGTGGGTAAACTATGGTGCGGTGGATATGTTTGTTGGGGACTTTTACAAAAAAGACACTCCTTTGGGGCAAGGGATGTTTGTGGGACATGCAGCTTTCTTTACCTGTAATCATCTAGATATTTTACCCCAAATCAAAGCGCTAGACTACCCCCATTCTATATTTATCCCGATGGCTTATGGCAATAAATATTGTAAAGCCGCTCTGGCCGAAGAAGCACCCAAGCTTTTTGGCCAACAGCTAATTTTGCAAAAAGAAGTGCTTCCTAAAGCCGATTACTTAAAGCAGCTCCTGGCTTGCAACATTGCCGTACTTAATACAAAGCGACAGGAAGCTTTAGGGACCCTAATCACTGTGCTCTATTTGGGAATGCATACTTATTTACATCCAGAAGGAGTGCTGTATAAATTTTGTACGGAACAAGGGCTAAAAGTTTATACTACCCAAGCCCTAAAAAAGGGAATGGATTTCCCTAAGGGGAAGGCTAAAGAGATGGAACACAATAGGGCACAATTAGAAAAGATATATGGTCGAGAGGTGGTCCTCTCTAGAATAGAAAATTTGCTAAAAAAACTACTGGACTAAGATGACAAAGCCTTTACTTTCTGTAGTACTCTCTGTTTATAATGCAGCGCCCTACCTTGAAGAATGCCTCGAATCCCTAGCTGCCCAAACCTATAGCCCCATAGAATTTTGGTTGGCAGACGATGGCTCTAGCGATGATAGTCGCGCTATTCTAGACCGCTGGGCCGCCAAAGACAGTCGCTTTAAAACAGATCATAACGATAAAAATATAGGCAAAATCAAAACGATTAACCGTTTGCTATTAGAGCGGGCAAAAGGAAAATATCTTTCTGTTCATGATGCAGATGACTATTCCGCACCCAATCGCTTTGAGTTACAACTACAGTTTTTAGAGGCTAAACCCGACTATGGTTTATGTGGAACATTTTACACTAAAGTATCAGATGATAATAAAGTCTTAAGAAAGGAAAAGAAACATGTTTCGGCTGATGTTATTCGAGCAGAGCTCAAAAATTTCAATCAGTTTTGTGGCCCAACTATGGTTTATCGAGCCGACTTGTTTAAACGCTTAGGAGGTTATCGCCTTTTTCTCAACCGAATTGGTAATGAAGATTACGATTTGTCTTATCGGGCCGCAGAACAAATGAAATGTAGCAATGTTCCCCATTTCCTATATTACTATAGACAATCTGAAAATTCGCTATCTAAAACCCTAAAGGCAGAAAATGCAGTTAGCCATAAGTTGGTCCAATGGCTAGCTCTAGAAAGAGCCGAAGAAGGAAAGGACGCCCTGCAAAAGAATGAAGTAGATCGCTGTGTCGCCCAATTAGAAAAGCTTTGCCAACCCTATAAAGAAGAACCCGATTTGCTCTGCCGAGAGTATGCCGCAGCATATATGTATGAAAAGCTTTATCGCTCTGCCTTTTTTGCCGCCCTGCAGGCCATAAAAATCAATCCTAAAAAATTGATTAACTACCGAACTGCTTTTTATATCTTACGCAAAGCTAATATTAACCTCTTGAACTAATCTCTATGTGTGGTATCGCCGGACAATTTAATCGCTCGGGCCAAGCTTTTTCTCCCGCCCAAAAGGAGTTTATCTTTAACGCCCTAAAAAGACGTGGCCCAGAGGCCAAAGGCGAAAAATCTTTTGCTCTCCCCGCCGGACAATTAGAACTCTTCCACCGCCGACTCTCTATTATCGAACTCTCCGAAGAAGGCCAACAACCTATGCAGTCCGCTAGTGGCCGCTGCTGGATTAGCTTCAATGGAGAAATCTATAATTATCAAGCTATCCGAACAGCACTAAGTCAGGAGTACGTCAAACTCAATACGCTGAGTGATACAGAGGTGATTATGGCCGCCTACGAACAATGGGGCCTGCAAACAATGCTAGATAAAATCGATGGGATGTTCGCTTTTGCCCTTTTTGACCAAAAGGAAAATAAATTGTTTTTGGTCCGCGACCGCCTAGGTAAAAAACCTCTTTACTACAGCTGGACCGGCCAAGCGCTTTTTTTCTCTTCCGATATCCGCATCGTTAAAGCTCAACTTCCCCAAGCACAGCTAGACCTCGCTAGCCTCGATTATTATTTGACGGAGCTATCCAGCCCTCAACCGCATACAATCTGGCAGGAGATTAAACAAGTCCCCCCCGCTCAGCTCCTAGAACTCGAGCTGCAAAGCGGAGCGCCTCAGTTGTCTACTTACTGGCGCCTGAAAAAGAAAGAACCCTTAGATCTCAATTTGAATGAGGCCCTAGAGCAAACTGAAAATATGCTCCGAAAAGCAATCCGCAAACGCTTAGTGAGCGATGTCCCTATCGCTTGCTTTCTCAGCGGTGGCGTAGATTCTGGCCTGATTACGGCCCTGATGGCCGAGGAGTCTAGCCAAAGAGTCCCTAGCTTTACGATCGGCTTTGCCGAAGCAATTGATATGAACGAATTTGCCGAGGCCAAGGCCTTGGCCCAACGCTATGATTGCGATCATCACGAAATTGTGGTGGAAGATCAACTCTTTGATCAATTGGAGGACCTAATGGATTATTTCGGCGAACCCTTTGCCGATGCCAGTATTTTGCCTTCTTCGCTGGTCTGCCAAGCGGTATCTAAAGAATATAAGGTGGCCCTCTCCGGCGATGGAGGCGATGAGCTTTTTGGTGGCTATCCCGATTATGGCCTGGCGTTCAGAAGTAGCCAGTTTGCCAAAAAATATCCCCAAAATCAATACCTCATCAGCCAGTTGGATAAGCTGCTGAACCGACTCAAAGGCAAAAAGGAAAATATGGGCGCCTATTATGCCTATTTGCAATTGCCGCCAGAAAAACGCCTCTTCCGACAAATGGGGTTTTGGTCCAAAGAGGCCCTCTATGCCCAAAAACAAGCCCCCAAGGCCCAAGAACATTTACAAACAATATGGAGCAATTTTGCAGGCTCAGGAACTGCTGTGGACCAACTGATGCGCAGCTCCCTACATAGCCGCCTGCTCAACGATTATCTGCCCAAGGTGGACCGCGCCTCTATGTACCACTCCCTAGAGGTCCGCTCGCCTTTTCTCGATATCGATTTGCTCAATTTTGCCTTTAATCTGCCCGATGAACTGAAGTTTTATCAAAACCAAAATAAGTTTTTACTCAAGCAATTGGCCAAAACGAAAATTGATCCCCAAATTTTAAATCGCCCCAAAAAAGGCTTTAGTATTCCCATCGGCGACTGGCTGCGGGGGAGCGCCAAAAACTGGGGCGAAGAATTGCTCCAGCAACTCAAAAAACGCCCTTATTTTCAAGCCCATTATCTCGATACGCTCTGGGAAAATCACCAAAAAGCAAGCAATAATGCAGACGCACTCCGCATTTGGACCCTGCTCTGCTTCGAGCTTTGGGCCGAAAAACATCTGGATTAGTTTGTTTTGGGGCCTCCCTTCGCCCTCAAGGGCTCAGGGCGCTAGGTTGCGGGGCTCGCTATTCGCTCGGCCCTTCAGCGCTACGCGCTTCGGTCTGGCCTGCGGCCACCCCTCCACAGCGCTAGGCCATTTGGCCTGCGGCCAAGGCGGCACCGCCGCCTGCATTCCTAGACCCTTTGGACCATTTTAACTATGAATATTCTGTATTTAGCCGACCCCGGCCTTATTCACGATCTTAAATGGATGCGCTTTTTTACTAAAGACCATCCTTGTTTTGTCGTCTCTAGAGCACATCATCAAGCGCATCTCCAATCTCCACAATGGAAGCAGTTTTTGGCCGAGGAGCAGGTAGAATATCTGGGCCAAATAGAAGATTTTTCTATCCGCCACTTTTTTCGCAGCCGCCAAGAAATGAACAAATTGGCAGGCTGGATTAAAGAACATAAAATTGATTTATTACATCTGTTTTATGCCGAACCCAACGCGCTTTGGGCCTATTTCCGCAAAAGCCTAGGCGTAAAAATCGTCTTGACCAGCCGAGGAACCGATGTGCTGCAAACAATTCCCCAGTTTTTTCAGGCCGGAGGCTGGAAAAATGGTCTCATTCGCCATTTTTATGGCCGGGCTTTCGGCCAATTGGACCAGATTGTTTCTACCTCTTTGCGACAGGCCCAAAGTATTGAGCAGTATTTTCCTCAGGTCCAAAAAGAAATTGCCATCATCCGCACTGGTGTAGATGTAGACCTATTTGAAGCGCCGCAACCTCAGGCTTTACCCAAGGAGCTCAAAGGAAAACAATTTGTCTTTTTTCCTAGAGCCATGCGCCCACTTTATCAACATGAATTGGCTATTGCAGCCATTGAGCTTCTACCTAAGTCTATTCTGGACCAATACCAGTTCGTTTTTGTCAATAAAGACGGAAAAGAGCAAGCTTATTTGGACAAAATTGCCCAGTTGATGCAAACAGGCCAAGCCAATTATATCTGGCTGCCGAATTTGGACCAAAAGGCCCTTTGGCAAACTTATAAATCCGCTAGCTTGGTGGTGATGACCCCTAAATCAGATGGAACTCCAGTAACGGCCATAGAAGCCATGCTCAGCAAAACGCCCCTCATTTTACCGCCTTTAGCCTATGATGAGGACCTTTTTTCGGGCACCTGCCTGCAGTTTAAGGCATGGACCGCCAAATCTTTGGCCCAAGAAATTCAAAAAGCTTTGGAGCAAGCCCAAACAGAAATGATCGAAGAGGCTTATCTTCGGGCGAAGGGCCTAGCCAACCGAAAAACAGAAATGAGCCGTTTGGGCCAGATTTACAATGATTTGGTCCCTAAAGGTTAGCTTTGGGCTGGCGAAGCCAGCCTGGCCGCAGGCCAAATGGCCTAGCGATGTGGAGCCGTGGCCCGAAGGGCCAGACCAAGGAGCGAAGCGACGCAGGGCCGAGCAGACCTGCGAGCGGCGGAACGTAGCGCCCTGAGCCCCTAAGGGCGAAGGGAGGCCCCAAAAAAACAACTAGAAAAAAGCAATTATGAATATTCTTCGAGGGAAGAGCATCTTTATTTTATCGCCCGAAGCTTGGGGCAAAAGTTTTGTTTCTAAGCATCATTATGCCAGTTTATTGGCCCAAAAAGGCAATCGCGTTTATTTTGTGAACCCGCCTTCAGACAAATGGGCCAAGCAAAAAGTGGCGCCCAATTTATGGGTTTTGGATTATAGCACTGGCTGGCGTAAAGGCGTACAGCGTTGGCCCAACTTTTTGCGAAAATGGGCCAATGCCGGCTTGATTCGGCGGCTGTATCAATTGGCCGAAGCCGAGGCAGATATTGTTTGGAGTTTTGACCCTTTTCGTTTTCAGGATTTAAGGCAATTTGGGGCCGATTATCGCATCTATCATCCTGTAGACCCGCATATTTGTCCTTTGGAGCAGGCCGTCATCAATTCGGCCCAAGTTCTTTTTGCTAGTTCGCACAAAATCATCCAGCGGTTCCAGGCCAATGGACCTACCCCCATGTATTTTATCAATCATGGTTTGGCCCAGCATTTTTTGGCTGCAGCGCCCAAGCTAGATTTTTCGCCTCGATCGGGGCGAATTAAAGTGGGTTATGTGGGCAACCTCAACTATCCTTTTTTAGATGAGCAGGCCTTATTGAGCATTCTGAAGCAGCAGGGAGAAGTTGATTTTTATTTTATTGGACCTTATAAAAAGGGGAATTTGTCGGGCAGAGAGCGCAAATCATTGATTGCGCAATTGATGGAGCTAGAAAACTGCTTTTTACTGGGCCCCAAACCCTCGACAGAGCTACCCGCTTATTTGGACCATTTCGATTTGTTTTTGATGACTTATGAGGGCGATAAAAATCCTGCGGCCATGGCCAACCCGCATAAAATATTAGAGTATTTGAGTCGGGGAAAAGCCGTGATTAGCCATTTTATAGATGAGTATAAGGAGCGAAAAGATTGGGTCTATATGGTGGAAGATAATGCAGACTTGCCCGCTAAATTTGCTTGGGCTTTGGCCAATTTAGACAAGATCAATAGCGAGCAGTTGCAGGCAGAGCGCAAAGCTTATGCACAGGCCAATAGCTATTTGGCGCAGCTGCAGCGGATAGATGCTTATTTGCAAGAAATTTAAGAACATAGAGATGTCAGAAAAGATAAAATTTGCCGTTGTGGGCCTTGGTTTTGTGGGCAAACGGCACTTGGCCATGATTCGGCAGCAGCAGGAGGCCGAAGCGGTTGCGCTTTGCGATATTCGGCCAAAGTCAGCGCTCAACTTGCCAGATTGGGCCGAAGAACTGCCCTTTTATAGTAGCTTAGAGGAGCTCTTGGCCCAAGAAAAATCGGTCCGAGTGCTTTGCATTTGTACGCCCAATGGCTGCCATGCCGAGCAGGGATTACTGGGCCTAGAAGCGGGCAAAGAAGTGGTAATTGAAAAGCCCATGGCCCTTACTAAAGTGGATTGTGAGGCCCTAATTTATAAATCCCTACAAATGTCTAAACAGATCTTTGTGGTGATGCAAAACCGCTATTCGCCCCCCGCCAAATGGCTCAAGCAACTGCTGTTGGAGCAGCGCCTGGGCAACATCCAATTGGTCCAAATCAACTGCTACTGGAACCGAGACGAGCGCTATTATCGCCCCGGCGGGCAGCCACACCCCTGGAAAGGCCAAGCCGCAGCCGATGGAGGCACTCTATTTACCCAGTTCTCTCATTTTGTCGATATGATGTACTGGCTTTTTGGCGACATCAAGAACATCTCGGCCCGCTTTGCCGATTTTCAGCATCAGGAAATGACCGATTTTGAGGATTCGGGCTTGGTCCAATTTGATTTTGTCAATGGAGGCATGGGCTGTATCAATTACTCCACCGCCGTCTATCAACAAAATATGGAAAGTAGCCTGACGGTTATCGGGGCCAAGGGCAGCCTGAAAATTGGCGGCCAATACATGAATGAGGTAGAATATTGCAAAATTGAAGATTATGAAATGCCCGAACTGCCCCCCGCCAATCCCCCAAATGATTATGGGCATTACAAAGGCTCTGCGGCCAATCATTCTTATGTGATAGAAAATGTGGTGGATGTGCTCAAGGGGCGAAAAAACATCAGCACCAACGCCCTAGAAGGACTGAAGGTGGTCGAGATTATAGAAAAGATTTATGCCTTAAAATAAAAAGAAACTTAATAATGAGAATTTGGGGCCCGCGGCCGCCTTGGCAAAGCCAAGGCGGCCGCCGCTATGCTGCGGGGCTCACAGGTCTGTTCGGCCCTGCAGGCAGGCGATGCCTGCCTTTGGTCTGGCCCTTCGGGCCACCCGCTCCGCAGCGCTGGGCCGCTCAGCTGTCTTTTTTTCTTTGGGCCATATTCTTCGGCCGCTGAACAAGGCCTTTGGACAAGCTACTTCTCTGCGATAACAACTGAACAAGACCTTGTATATCAACAGTTGAGGCCCTCGCAGAGTCTGTTTAAAATTTTGTGTTTCTCCTTTTTGCTGCCTAGGGACAAGCCCCTAGGCTAGCTTTTTCAGACAGCCCTCTAAAGAGGGCCTTTGGATGAGGTTCTTCTTTGAAATAACTACTTAGCAAGGCCGTGTATATCAGCCTTTGAGGCCCTTTAGGGCTGACTCCATTGGATTAGCCTAGGGGCTTGTCCCTAGGCGACTATTGGCCAAATCCTAACAAGCTAAAGGCCCAAATTTTATTCTAATACACAAAATTCTGAACAGTCCCCCCTCGCAGGATTAGCTAGTTATGTTTTTTACCAAACCAGTTAACTCCCAGACATAGCCAGTTATGTTTTTTACTAAGCCAGTTAACCTCCAGACATAGCCAGTTATGTTTTTTACTAAGCCAGTTAACCTCCAGACATAGCTAGTTATGTTTTTTACCAAACCAGTTAACTCCCAGACATAGCCAGTTATGTTTTTTACCAAACCAGTTAACTCCCAGACATAGCTAGTTATGTTTTTTACTAAGCCAGTTAACCTCCAGACATAGCCAGTTATGTTTTTTACTAAGCCAGTTAACCTCCAGACATAGCCAGTTATGTTTTTTACTAAACTAGTTAACTCCCAGACATAACTTTTAGCATTTTTGATTTTGTTACGTTTTTTAAGTTTTTAACAAAACCCTAACAAATTAGCTCAAAATGGGCCAAAAAAAGGCCGTTTTAGGGCCGAAGCCGAGCCCCCAAGCCTGAAAAACCCAAGAAGAGCGGCTGAGCTGCCGAAGCAGGGCCGCCGAAGGCGGCAGACCAAAGCGCTGAAAGCGCTGCAGGGCCGAGCAGACCTGCGAGCTGCGCAGTGGAGCGACCCGACCAAAGGGCGGGGCAGCCCCAAAACAAAAAAATAGCGAAACCAGTCCTTGACCAGCTTCGCTATTGGGCAGTATAAAACGCCTCTTTTATTTAATCCTCCTTCACTTTGAGTTGGCTATTTTGGGCCAAACTAAGCAATTGGCTGAGGAGCTCCTCGGGTAAATCTTGTAGGTTGAAGGACATAGACAATTGGGCCTCCTTCTCGCTGCTCTTGATGGCCTGCAATTGCTCCAATTTTGGAGACTGGATAGCGGCCTCTTCCAAAGCTTTGAGCTCTCGGACCGTTTCGCTGCGGACCGCCTGCACTTCTTCCTTCTTGTTCAATTCGTTTTTGTAGCGCAACAGCTGCAAAAGGGCCATTTCGGAAACCGTTTGGCGGCCAGCAATGGCAAAAAGCGCCTCTTCGAGATTATCCGCTTGGCTATTGAGGTAAATTTCCCCATCAATGAAAACGGCATCGCCTTGGCGGACAATCTTGACCATCTCCTCTTGGAAATAGACGGTATAAGGAATTGCGCCCTGCAATAAAAAGATACTTTGCTTAAACTCTTCCTTCCATTTGAGGTAGTGGGGGGCGGCCCATTCTTGGGCAGTTTCCTCCAGACTCTCACGGTCCAGCTCCTCCCGGCTATCGGCTTGGAAGAGCGGATAATACTTGAGGGTTTTATCGAATAAGCGTTTGTTGGTTTGGGCCAAAAGGCCGAGTAGTTTAGCGACAGGCAGCTCGTATTTTTCTACAAAGTCGCTGAGCTCGCTACTGGGCGTATAGCAATAGGTCCAGTCCTCTGTTTGCCCCAGTGCATACTGCAAAACAACTCCCTCTTCGCCCATCTCTGCAGATTGGATATAAGGCAAAGCCAAGCCCTTCATTTGCGATTCAGACAAGCTATTGTAGAGCTTGCGCAACCAGAAAATGCGTTCATCCTGAGAAGAAAAAAGCAGCTCTTTTTGGGCCAAAAAGTGGACCGTTTGCGGCAAGAGCGGCGCATGGCTATTTTGGACCTCATTGATCTGTTTTTGAGAAGTCGTTTCGCCCTGGCCTTCGGCCAAATAGCGGCGCAAATTCACCACTGCAGATTGTGGACCTTGTAGGCCCAGGGCCAGCATAAAGCTCAGGCGATTAAGCGGTAAATCCGCATCGGGCTCGGCATCATAGGGAATAGAGTCGGCATCCTCGCCCAAATACTCTTGTAAAAGCGGGGGCAATTGTTCCTCTTGCAGGGCATATTCTGGACTAAAGAGATAGGCAGAGAGGTCCATTTTTTCGCCCAGCTGTTGCTTTTGGCCAAAATAAATCTCTATAGACTGCTTTGGATCTCCTTGTTCGGCCCAAAGTGGATAAACGGCCTCTAGCAAGCGACGGAGCAAAGCGGCCTTGGGTTCGTTCTCTTGCAAAGCCCGTAGGGGCGCAGCAAAAAAGCGGTTGCGTTCCAGATAAGGCTGAAAAGCGATGTATTGGCCAGCGAACTCAAAAGCTTGGCGGCTACTACTCTCTGGATCCATCCGAAGGATTTCGGGCAAATCGGCATAGCGCTCTGGATGTAGGCAAGCTTGGGGGTGGATATAATCGGGGGCATTGAAATAGAAGGCCTCTAGACTTTCTAGGGGCAACCATTCTTCATTGGCCAATTGGACCCAAAAATTGCGGGCCAAAATGGGGCGTTCCTTCCGTTTGACCTGCAAGAGCACTACGGCTAGCTGTTGGGCATTTTGCAATTCCACTCTATCGCCTTTGAGCAAATCATAAAGCTGCTCTAAGGTCAGTTCCTCTAATTCAAAGCAGCGGCGGCGCAGGCTGTTGGGGGCCTCATAATCGACCAATTGCTCCATCAACTTATTGGTCAGGGCCTGCCATTTTTTATGCTTAGGCGAAATGGCCGCCACATCCAGTTGATATTTACCATCTCGCTCGATGCTGACGGTAGTTTGCGGGGCAAAAGAGATGCTGCTCAGCTTCATCAGGCCGCCTTCAATGGCCTCTACAAAGACCTTAGAACGGATTTTGGCATGTTCGGCATCTTTGTTTCTGAAAATCTGCAAAGCCTGATGCTCAAAACTGTCCTTATCATAAATGCGATCTTCTTTTAGGACAATCCGTTCGATCTTAGAAAAGACCTGTTCTTGCAAAGAGGCATTGCCAGATTCTACAATCATGGCAGAAAGCAGCTCTGGACTTGCATTTTTATGGCGAGAGAGTTCCTTGTATAATTTTGGACCGAGCAAAAGGCCTTCATAATCTAGGCCTTCTTTATATAGGCTATAGGGAAATAGCTTATAGCTTTCGCCAAAATTCTCCTTAATGACAGCCGCCATTTTCTGGGCCGACTTATCGAGATAGTAGGGGGTGTTTTTAGCTCTACGGCCCAGCTCATAAAGGCGACCTTCTCCGGCGGTCACATACATAAACTTAAAGAGGGGCGTTTTGGCCAAGCTCAAAAACTCTTGTAGGGCCAAAACGGCATCTTTGTCCAATTGCTGCGGCTCTAAATGTAGCAAACGGCCCAAAACAGCATCTCGAGTTTTTAGGGCCCTTTGGTTGAGGTAGGGCAATACCAACTTATTGGGACAGCGGTAAGGCGTTAAGCTTTCTAGGGCCTGGACCAAAGCGGGATAATCCTCTACCTGCTCCATGGCCTGATGATAGAAAATGCCTTCGCCAATAAAGCCCTCTTCTTTGGAGAGGAAGACATATTTTTCGCCAATCAGCGGCTTAACCGAATTGGCTAGTTCGCTATACTTGCTAATCATTTCATAGAACGCCTCTGGGGCATCCAAAACGGCTTCTTGCTCAATGAGCTCGCTCCAGTTTCTATGAATAATCTTATTAAAGAGGTCCTTTTCGGCAGAGAGGAGCAGGGCCAAATCCTCCATATATTCCTCTTCCTTAATTTGGTAGGGCAGCAAAAAGGGCTCAAACTGCTCTTCGCTGCTCAATAGCTCTTGCAAAGGTCGTCTTTGGCCCAATTGATTCTCAAACAAGCAAAGCTTTTTGAGCTCTAGGCTATGCAGGGCTGCATTGAGGATAGGGTAAACAGCTTGTTTTTCCTTGGGACTAAGCGGCTGGCTCTCGGCCTGCACCAAAATGGCCCGAGAGGCTTGTCGCCAATCTTTGTGGCTAGAGCTGGCCCGAATCTTAAAGGGCCCCTGATTGAGATAATCTAGAATAGCGGGATCGGGCAGTTCTAGGCCCATGAGTTTGCGCACAGCCGTGCGCAAAGCGGGATATAGCCTAGGGGCAACCGCTAAGAGGCTATTGTGATAAAAGACTTTTTCGGCGGGAAGGAAACCTTCTGTGGCAGACACAAAAACGAGTTTTTTCTCAGCCAAATCAGGCAGGGAGCTAGCTTGTTTGTATAGGGCAATACTTTGCTCATAAAGCGATTGCACCTGATCAATCTCCATTAAGCTCGGGTGCTCCGTCAATTGCTCCCAATAGGCCCAAATGATATTTTGGTAAAGCTCTGGCCCCTCTGCAGAACAATAATAATCGGCTAATTGGCTATTGTCTTCTAACTCCAAGACCTCGAAGCCCTCCAAATAGCTATTGGGCGCTTGGCCCAAAGGCAAAATAGCCGCCAAAGGCAATTGCTGTTGATAGTGGTTGGCAAAAAGGGGAATAGCCCGCAGGTCTTCTGCGTTAATTTGGCCCAAACTACTCAAGAAAGCAAATAGGCGGTTTTTCTGTGCTGCCGAAAGCGTAGAGACCGCAGCCCGCTCGGCAATCTTCTGAAAAAGCGCCTTGGGCTGGCTAAGATAATCCAGTTCATTTTGCAGCTGCTCCAAAATGGCCGCATAATCCTGAATATCAAAAGAGAGGACCGAGAAGCCCAGCGCCTTGATTTCTTCCTTATAAGGCAGGGTTTGGGCATTCATCAAAAAGATTTGCTCTTCCTCCTTGAGGTCCAAGATAGAGAGGTATTCCTCCCCGCCGCCTTGTTGGCTAAAGCGGAAGCAGTTGATATATTGGAATTGGGCCAAAAAGTCTTCATCAAAATCAATTTGGCGCAATTCGGCCACAAAGGCCGCATAATCCTCCTCATCTAGGCTTTCAATCCAGCTATTGATGAGGGCTGGCGTACCTTGCAATAGCAATTCTTTGAGGCCCCAGCTTTTGAGGTCCAATTTGGCCGAGTTGGCGGCTTCTCTTTGCAAATGCTCGTCTTCGGTCCAATAAAACCATTCTTTACCAATGCCCAATTGCATGGGATCAATGGGAAGGGCCGTCTTTTTAATGACGACTAGGTCCTTGGGGTAAAAGTTGCGCTTATTGGTGGGAATAGATTGCTGAATGTACTTGAGGTTCGGTCGATATAAATGCTGATTGAGCAATTCCGCATCATATTCCTCAGAAGGATCAGAAAGGAGCAGCGATTTATAAATGCTCAAGAAGTGCTCAAAATCTTTGTTTCTTTTGCTATTGAGGCTTTTCTGCAAGGCCTTAGCAATGTACTTAAAGGTCTCAATATTGGCCTCGCCTTGGTCATCTAGACGGGTACGGTCGGTAATTTTAGCAAAAGAGCTAGCATGAATGAGATAGGCCAAATTATGCCGCTCATTGCGCATAGGAAAAAACTGATAGAGGGAGGGACTCTGCTTCATCCGCTTAGCCTCTAGGGTATCATCTGGAAAACCTAGGGCGATTTCGATGGGACAAAAGGCAAATTCGGGATCAATTCGCTCAAAATCGGCTGTTTTGGGCAAAACGGTAAATTGTTCAAAGCGCAGACTTTGGCGCTCGATCACTTTGTCCTGCAAAACTACCTTATTTAGGGTTTTGAGGGTGTTCATGGCATAGCCAATGCCCGATTGGATATTGAGCAAAGACTCTTTGAGCTTCTCATGCTTTTTTGGTCCAAACTTTAGGAAGAAGAGCGAGCCCTGAGAAAGGTCCAAAGCCGATAGTTGCTCTTGGTTTCGTTGCAAAAAGGCCTGTAATTCCAGCAATTCCGCTTCCTTAAAGAGTGTTTGCGGCTGATAATTCAAATCTTTTACCTCTTCCTCTAGGCCAGTGGGAAAACAAGCCAAGATGATCTTGAGCAGCCAAGGCAAATCGGCTGTAGTTTCTGTGGTCCTTTGATAAGCTCCTTTTTGATAGGCCATCAGTTCCTCAAATTCGCTAGCATTTTGCCAACTAAAGAGGAGCGGTCCAGCCAAATCTTTTAATAGTTCCTCTGCGCCATCAGATTTGCCCATTAGGCGATAGGCTAACTTAAAGCCAATACCATAGCGGCCAATTTTGCCACAGTTTTCGGCCTTACTTTTATCGGCTTTGGTCCCTTGAAAAGAGTTGAGTAGGGCCTTGAGGTCCTTATCCGTAAACGCCCGTCCATTATTGAGCACCATAAAATACTGCTCATCATAAATGACGGCACAATCGCTCGCTTGGCTATCGGCTGCATTTTGCAAAAACTCATAAATGGCTTGTTCATCCTGTGCATTTTGGAGTTTGGGACTCAAATCGGCCTTAATATTATCCACAATTCCGTTGACCATTCGGTAAAAACCGAATTGCTGGCCCTCATGGACACTACCGATAAAATTTTCATCCCAGGCTTGCATATCATAGCCTTCGGCTTTGCGCCAATCTGTGCGAAAGGCTTGGACGTTTTTTCTGCGCATGCTTTGTTTTTTTGTGTGTTGGCAAGTTTAAGGTATTTTCTACTCTTCTTCAAGTGCTGCCCCCCTTGTTTTTTGACCATTTTATGACCTTTTTGGCCCTAATTAGCCTCATTCTAAATATCTGTATCCTATAGGGATCCCTAAAATTTGTTTTATCTTTGAGGCATTGGATTTGGGGCCTCCTGCCTTCGGCAGGCGCTACGTTTCGGGGCTCGCAGGTCTGCTCGGCCCTGCGCGGGCTTTGCCCGCTGGGTCTGCGGCTTCGCCGCCCCCCTGCACATCGCTAGGCCATGAACGAGCGCAGCGAGCTGCGCCCAGCAGGCCGCAAAGCGGCCGCAGGCTTAGGGATGGAAAGCAGTGGCGCGAAGCGCCAGACCGAGCCGCTGAAAGCGGCGAAGGGCCGAGCGAACAGCGAGCTGCGACACAGCCCGACCTGAGCGCAGCGAAGGGAAGCCCCAAAAAAATAGAACTAAACTCGCCTTCGGGCATAAAAATATAGTGAAATGAAAAACGAGCAACAAAAGATTCAGACGGCTTTGCAAGATTTGCAGGACCATATTTGTGCGGGCCTAGAGGCCATGGATGGCAAAGGGAAATTTGAGGAAGATTTGTGGGAGCGCCCCGGTGGTGGCGGTGGCCGCACTCGCCTAATTGGCGATGGAAATGTATTGGTTAAGGGCGGCGTGAATTTTTCTGCCGTAGAGGGCGAGGCGCCAGATGCTTTGCTCAAAACCTTGAAAATTGAGGCCAAAGGAGAGGAAAGTTTGCGCTTTTTTGCCTCTGGAGTCTCTATTGTTTTGCATCCGGAGAGTCCTTATGTGCCCATCACGCATATGAACGTTCGTTATTTTGAATTGAGCGATGGAACTTGGTGGTTTGGCGGAGGAATCGACTTGACGCCACATTATGTGTTTCCGGAATTGGCCCAGCAATTTCACCAGCGGATGAAAGCCGTTTGCGATGAGTTTCACCCTAGCTTTTACGAGCGTTTCAAGCCTTGGTGCGATGATTATTTCTATTTGCCTCATCGTGGTGAAATGCGAGGTATTGGCGGCATTTTCTTCGATCGTTTAGGTCCAGAAGAAGAGTTGTCTAAGGAAGAATTATTGGACTTTATCATTGCGGTGGGTAAAGCTTTTGTGCCCGCTTATGCAGAGCAGGTGGCCGCCACCAAAGAGATGTCTTATGGTCAAAAAGAGTTGGATTGGCAGGCGCTTCGCCGTGGCCGTTATGTAGAATTCAACTTGGTATTGGACCGTGGCACTAAGTTCGGTTTGCAAACCAATGGCCGCACCGAATCTATCTTGATGAGCATGCCGCCCACTGCGGGTTGGGCCTATGATCATCAGCCAGAGGCTGGCAGCGCAGAAGCGCAAACCTTGGGCTATTTGGTCAAGGGAATTGATTGGCTCGCTCCTTTGGAGGTCTAGGAGTTTGGAGAGGAGAAAACGCCCAGTTGAGTTGTCGGCTGGGCGTTTTTTTGTGCAAAAGTGAAAGTTTTTCTCTATAATCGTTATTGATTTTATCAACTACTGATTTTCAATACCTATACAAAATGGAAGAAACAAATAAACCAAAGAAGACCTATCTGCTGACTAGTTTTGCGAGAATGGAAGGAGTCGATCAGAGCAAAACCCTATTTAGAGAGTTTGAGTACACCCCAGAAAATAAGGAATTAGAGTATACTTTTCTAGAGTATGATAAGGAGGAGAAAACCCCTTTGCCTGTTTTAGGCCCTTTAAGCCAGATCAATGTTTTTATAGGACAAAACAACTCTCGAAAAAGTCGCTTGCTCCGCCAAATTGCTGCGGCTAAAGAAGATACGCTCTTTATTTTTGATTGGCATAGAAACCCTATGGAAGAAATTGGGGAGTTTTTGGAGCTTGCTCGGGAATTAGTTAAAGAGAATGGGTTCTTCTCGCCTTATGACCGAGTTCTTGAATTCAAAAACTATTTTAGAAATGGGCCAAAGAAAAACCTCTATACAGAGGAAGAGTTAGAGACCCTTTCAAAATATGAGATTAGTGTTGGGGCATTTGATGATATAATAAATATTAGCCAAGATGATTCACTTCATCAGTTATTGAACCATTTGAGATTTTTAGCTTACCTTATTTCCCTAGCACATAAAGTATTTAATACTTTTGAGGAAAGTTATACCACATATTATAATAGGCCAGCAATACAAAAACCATCATATTATTGGAATAACTTTCGTTTTTATGAACTACATTACAAACACTATTCTAAATACGCACGAGGATTCAACAATAGAAGCAAAGTGCCGCTCTTAGAAGTACCTCGGTATAAAGATTTTGAAAATTGGCTTACCAAAGCCAATTCCTTTATTGATTTCGCAAATCATTTGCTTAAGGTCATTTCAAATTCAGAACAAAAAAATAGGCTCTACATCCCCACGCTTCGGGGGGCGGGCACTCTCTACCAAAAGCAAAAGGACAAACTCACAAGCATAAGTCAGGATATTTACCGAGAGTCGGTCTATAAATATTACTACGGACTAGATAAAGACAGTATCTACACAGGCCAATCTTTATACAAGGATATCCGAAAAAGTAGGAATGGGCGTAAAAAGCAGCGAGATGCTTTTAGTGAATTTGAAAAATTCATACAAGAGCAGTTTTTCCCTAATCATGATGAGGTAGACATTGTCGCTCTGGAAGAGGAAGAAGGTGGAAATATCAACATTTATTTATCCAAAGATTCCGATCAGGGCAGAGAGCTACATGACTTAGGTGATGGTTTACAGGCTTTAATCTTGATGCTTTATCCCATTTTCATGGCAGAAAAAGGCAGTATTTTTCTGATAGAAGAACCTGAAATGCATTTGCATCCAGGGCTACTCTCCACCTTTATTCGGACCTTATTGAGAGAGGAAGAAATTAAAAAGAAGGAGTTGCGCTTCTTCTTCAGCACGCATTCCACTCATCTGCTAGACTTTGTCTATGAAGCTCCAGAAGATTTTAGTCTTTTCGCCTTAGAACAAAACCACCAATCAAAGGGAAGCAGCTATATTCGACAGATCAAAGAAAAGGACATAGCGCTACTCAATTTGATGGGCGTAAATAATAGCTCTTTATTCATCGCCAATTCGAGCATTTGGGTAGAAGGGCATACGGACCGCAAATATATTCAGGGCTTGCTCTATGCTTTTGAGCAATATTTGAAAGAAAAACTGGAACGTATTCCCTCTTTGCAGGAAGATTTACACTATTGCTTTTTTGAATTTGCGGGTTCGAATATCGGACATTATTTATTTGGAGAGGAGGAAGAAAATGAGCCCGAAAGTAAAATCACTGCTAACTTTTTGCAGAATAAAATCTGTTTAGTACATGACCAAGACCATTTAGGTCGGAAAGCAAAGAGCAAGGCTGAACAACATGAAAGACTGGACAAAGCAGAAAATGAAGCATTCGCTTATTCTTGTACAGATGGCGTTGAAATGGAAAATATTTTATCAGTTAAAACTTGGGAGTATTTAATTGACCATGTTATCCTTAGGAAAAAGGAAAACTTTTCTTTTGGGGAAGCTATCCAATATGAGAGTTATAAGAATGAAAAAATTGCTGACTTTCTCAACGAGCAACTGAGCGATAAAGAGTGTTACGCTTTCTTAGCTGAGAAAGAAATAAAATCTGAAGGAAAAGGAAAACTCGCTGATGCCTTTCTAAAAGCAGTATTAAATGGCGACTTAAAATGGGCAGAGATTGCATCGCCAGGGACAAAAGCCATGCTCAAGGAAGTCTATTTATTTATTGCTGAGCATAATCCCAACTTATTTTCGACTGAGACAATTGATGAAATCAAAGAACTATTAGCCTAATTAAGCTTCGCTCCCCAAAAGCCCGAACTAAACTTTAGTTCGGGCTTTTTTTTGTCCCCCTCTCCCCCACTACCAAACAATATTCTCCCACCCATCTAGCATAACGCTACCCGCCTTATACGACGCCCATTTTTGATTTTAAAATTTCGTTTACATCATTTTCCTTGAGAGACGTCAGAAAAAGTTGAGGGACTAATAATAATTTAAGGGGAAATAGCCTAAATCCTTCTCTACAAATTGTTTAGGGATTCGGTTTTGGGTGGACCGAAGATGCAAATGCGGATTGTTTTGGCTAAAAAGGCTGAAACTTAATGTTTATCGATATTTCAGCGGCTAAGTCCTTAGTTGTCTGATCGATAAGTCAGTAAAACAAAGCCTTTTTGGCTAAGGCTGTTTCTATTGCTTTTCTGGTCCAAATAGATCAGAAAAAGTTGAGGGACTAATGGTTTAAACTTATTTTGCTCATCCTAGCTAAGCATCTTCTCTACAATAAGTATTTAATGTAGATCTACTTTTGAGGCCCTTTAGGGCTGACTGCATTTAGATTAGCCTAGGGGCTTGTCCCTAGGCGATTCTTAGTCAAATCCTAATTTTTTAGCCTAAACTCAGGAGGCAAACTTCTCCTCATTGGCCTAAGCGATCTGACAGCCTAAAATTGTCCCCATACATCCAGAAAAAGTTGAGGGACTAATATTTTTATTTACCCTTTGCCGCCTAGCGCTGCGGAGGACCTTTTTTCGGTAGGTTAAAACCCACCGCAACAATGCTATCGCTTCGCGATAATTTATGAAATGAGGGTTGAAACCCTCATGAATTTAAACATAGCGGCGGCCGAGCTAGGCAAAGCCTAGCCGGCCGTGGGCCCCAAATCCTTCTATTACAAAAGAAAAGAGCGCCAGTTATTCTTTGGCAGAAAAAGTTGAGGGACTAAAAACTATTAAAGTAATCCAAATATTAACTTCTATAGATATGACTATTCTATTTAATAACTATTATAGCGGCCTAAATAGTTAAAGATGGATACGGTACACATTATTTTTTCTGGGGCGCTCTTATTGTTGCTTAGTGTTTTGGCTGGGAAAACCTCTTTTCGCTTAGGGTTACCCACCTTAATTTTATTCTTATTGGTGGGTATGTTAGCGGGTTCTGAGGGATTTGGCGGCATTTACTTTGATGATTCTCAGTTGGCTCAATTTATAGGCATCATTGCCTTAAACATCATTTTATTTTCGGGGGGCTTAGATACTCGCTGGGGAGCTGTTCGCTTGGTTTTGGGCAAAGGATTGACCTTGGCGACCTTGGGCGTTTTTATTACGGCGGCGGCTGTGGGAATTTTTGCTCATTACTTTTTTGATTGGAGTTGGTTAGACGCTTTTTTATTGGGCGCTATTGTATCCTCAACTGATGCTGCGGCTGTTTTTTCTATTTTGGGTTCGACCAATATTCACTTAAAGCATGGGATTCGGCCTATTTTGGAGTTAGAAAGCGGGAGTAATGACCCTATGGCTTATTTTCTGACCAGTTTGCTTGCTGGAGCGGTATTAAAAGGTGATATGAATTTGGCTCCAGCCCTTCTACAACTAATTCTGCAATTAGTTGTAGGTGTTTCTATTGGCTACCTTATGGGCAGGTTGAGCAAATGGTTAATTAACAATATTCGCTTAGATTTTAAGGGCTTGTATCCCGTTTTGGCCCTTTCGCTTAGTTTTTTGGCCTATGCTAGCAGCGAGCTCTTGTCTGGTAATGGCTTTCTAGCGGTTTATGTGTCTGCTGTTTTCTTGGCCAACAGTCAATTGACTCAGAAGCTGAGTATTCGACAATTTTTTGATGGTTTTGCCTGGTTGATGCAAATCATTCTCTTCTTGAGTTTGGGCCTTTTGGTTTTTCCTTCTCAACTCTTGGCCGTTTGGCCCATGGGCTTAGCCCTTGCCTTTTTCCTGATGTTCATTGCTCGACCAATTAGTGTTTTTATTGGCTTATCTTGGACCAAACTCGATTTTAAATCTAAATTGTTTATTTCTTGGGTAGGGCTTCGTGGGGCGGCTCCTATTGTTTTTGCCACCATTCCGATGGTCATGGGCATTCAGTCCTCTAATCTCATTTTTAATTTGGTCTTTTTTCTCACCTTAGTTTCTATTGCTCTGCAGGGCATGAGCATTCCCTTTTTTGCCCGTTTATTAGGTTTAGTAGACCTCAAAGTGTCTGCTTTAACTCAAGCTCGTTCTTTGGCACTAGAGGAAGAAAGTAAGGTAGAAACTGCAGAGGTCTACATTTCTGCAGAAAGTCCTTTAATTGATCAAAAGTTGGCCGATATTCACTTTCCTGCCGATTGTATGGTGGTCCTAATTATCCGAAAACAGCAGTATTTGGTCCCTACCGCTCATACCAAAATAGAAGCTGGCGACACTTTGCAATTACTAGCTAGCAAAGCCGAAGATCTAGCCAGTTTGCAAATGGAGCTGGGCTAAGACGATCTCAACAGCCCCTCTACCCTAGCAAAATTCTATTGAGATTTCTTTTTGTTAACTCCAGAAAAAGTTGAAGGACTAAAAAATGTAATCATTAAGTAAAAGCGGCATCGCCATCGCCATCCTGAATAGGAAAAGGCTGATCGCCTAGGGTTTTGGCCAAGGGATGCGTGATAATATAATGTCTTGCTTGGGGGCGGCTGCCCAAAAAGGGCCATTTCTTGGCCTGCAGGGCCTCTACAAGTTGTTCTTGATAAGTAGTTAGATAAATGACTCGTTTTTGGCGCATCCAAAATAGTAGCGCGCGAATGAGCTCGCTGGCATCGGCCTGGGGCATAAAGACATAAGGTAGGCGCAAATGACCGTCTCGCAACAAATACAAAACGGCTGCTTTTAGCGTTTGACCCTCATAAAAATAGAGATAGCCATTGTCCAGACTTTTGGCTTTGCTAGAAAAATAATAGCGTTTGGCCGCTTCATCTTCTGGACCTTCTTGTAGCCAGGGATAATTTAATATCCAGTCAAAATCTTTTGGTCCCCGAAGAAAGCCCTCTTTTTGCTCGCTCAGTAGCTTATTCGCTTCGGGCCGCCAATTTTTGTCTGATTCGCAGCGGTATTTTCCTTTGGCCAAAAAGAGCATGCGCATATTTTGGGGACCAAAAGACAGCTGTTCCAACAAATTGAAGATCGGCAAATAGGGTCGCCATTTTTTGGGGTCTTTTTTGGGCAGCACCTTGGCTAGGGGGCTATACAAATAAAGACGGAGGCCCTTGGGTTGGGCCAAATCTTGGAAATAACCACTTTTGTCGTAGAGTCCTTTGGCGGCGGGAGTAAACTCCGTAATCATCAGGCGGCCCGACCAAGCCATATACATCTGTTCCAAAAGTGATTTAGCCAAGCCTCTTCCCCGCATATTGGGATCAATCCAGAGGCAAGACAACCAAGCAAAGCGCTCCTCTCCTACTTTTCCCTGCAAACGGTTGGGCAAGGCGCCCAAATAACCGACCAAAAGCCCATCTTCCTCAGCCAAAAGGAGCAAAACGTCCTCGGCTTCAGCTTGGGGATTGGCGGCATGAGAAGCGCCACGAATTTGGCTAATCGCAATAGGCCCAGCCCCGGCAAAACTGGGGTCATGGGCCAAAAAGTCAGTCATTTCTCGCTGTCGGATAGCACGATAAACAATCATCTTAAGAATTTTGAGCGCAGTATTCTGCCTGTAGTTCGGCCGCATCTTCATCGCCAGCCTCGGCTGCTTTTTGCAGATAATCGCAAGCCTCGGCATTTTCGCCCATATTGAGTGCCATGACAGCGGCTAGATAATAGAAGTCGCGTTGGGTGGGATCTAATTCTAGGGCTTTTCGGCAGCCGTCCAAAGCTAGGGCATCTTCTCCAAGTTCGCTAAGAATAAGGGCGTAAGTGTAATAGTAATTTGCATTTTTATCATCCATACGCAGGGCCAACTCTGCCTCTTTTCGGGCTCTTTTCATATTGCCCAAACTATAGTAAATATTGGCCAGCTTATCTCTAAAGTCCGGCCGCTGAGGTTGCAAACGCAAAAAGGCCTGATAATCATCTAGGGCGCCCAAGGTATCGCCTTGTTGCAAATGAATATCGCCTAAAAGTGAGTGCAGGCTTTCATTTTCGGGACTAATTTCCACGGCTTTTCGCAAAGCGGGCAAAGCCAAATCAAACTGTTCTTCTTCGGCATAAATGACGGCTTGTGCATGATAGTATTTGGCCTGACTTTCATCCAACTTAATCGCTTGGGCATAATCGGCTAGGGCCTCCTTATAGCGGTCCATATCATAGAGCAAGCGCCCTCTTTCATAATAAAATTCGGCTTCTTCCGGAATAGCTTCGATGGCTGCTGTATATAGTACATAGGCCGTATCAAACTTCCCGTGGTTGTGTTTTTCTTGGGCCAGATAGAAGTACTCTAGGCTAGAAAAGCTAGGATTATCCGCAGAAGGGAGATCCAAATTGCAGGCGGCAAGGCCAAAAAGCAAAAGTAAAAGGCTAAGAAATCGCATAAGACTAAATTTAGGGTTCGTAACGCTCTACCGCCTTTTTGAGGCGATGGTATAATAAAGTTTGTAAAGAAGCTGGCGATAAGACCTTATATTTTTCGGCCGCCATCAGCAGTTGTTGTTGCAGTTCATAATTGGGGCGCAGCTCTAGGCTAATCACAATACTGCCATCCTCTCTACGCTCAAGCAATTTTTGAGAAGAATGAATGGGTTTACTTTCGGTATAGGGGGCTTGTTCGGCCGCCACCCAAATTTTTATCTCTTCTTTTTGCTGCTCCCAATCCTTAGACACCCCAATGATGTCCTTAAAGAAATCATTTTCCCAGTCAATTTCCACTTTTTTATAAGCCAAAAGGCTATCCTCTAACTTTTGGATGCGGTCTAGAGCCAAATTGCGATAGTCAAAATCTCGGTCTTCATCTCGCCCAAAAACAAACCAGCGCTTATTGTATTGTTTGAGGACCTGTGGATGAAAATTGAACTCCTCTTTTCCCGATTCTTCCCGAAAACTTTGGTAGGCAATACGCAAACACTGCTCTTCTTTTATCGCTGTAAACAAAGGGCGCAAATGCTCTAGGCCCTGATAGTCTTTATTTTCATCAAAAAAGATGATTGAGGCTTGTTCGGGGCGAGCAAAGCCCAGTTTCTGCTTAATCTTGGGCAAGAGCTCTGTCAACCAATCAAAGCTCTGAAAGCTCTCTAGGCGCTCCAAAATATTCAGGGCATCTTCTAATTGTGCATTTTCTTTGGGCCCCAAAGGCGTTTTATGAATCGAGAAATCTATGGGATCATAGCGCATATAAACCTTATGCCCCTCTCGTAGGCGCTTAATTGGCGCCCGATAGCCCAACTCACTTTCCATGTACTTAATGTCATTATAAATCTGACTTCGCCCCACCTTACAGCCCTCATCGGCCAAGGCATCATTAACCGCAGCAATAAGGTCTTGTATAAAATACTTTCGGTAGGGGTTTCCAAAACAATTATTCAACACTTGATAGCGCAATAAAGCATTTTTGTTTGTGGGCATGGCAATTTTTTTTGATTTCTGTCCAAAATAAGAAATTGTTTCCAGATAGGATGGACAGCCCCGCCTTTCTTTTGCCCCCGGCGCCTTTTTCAGGGCCCCACGGCCTCCCCTAACAGGCTTTTCCCAAACCTAAACAAGGGTTCAAGTTATTAGTTCTTGGCCCTTTTTTTTATTGTTCGATTTTTATTTTTTGGGGCCTGCCGCCAAAGGCGGCCGGGCCCTTTCAGGGCTCGCAGGTCTGCTCGGCCCTGCGCCAGCAAGCTGGCTAGGTCTGCCGCTGCGCGGCACCCTTTCAGGCCCCTAGGCCAAGTCGCTTCGCTCCTTTGCGGCGGCTTCGCCGCCTGTAGGATGGATATATATAACCTACAGCCATACAACAACCCCTTTCTGCATCTATAGTGCGGAGAGGATTAAAATCCTCTACCGCTTTGAACAAGGGTTATTTTTTCTTCGGTTGTTTGATTTTGTTTTGTCTCCCCCATAAATTTCATAGGAACCCTAGGGCCAAGGCCCTAGGCTATCGAAAAAATTGCCATCCCCTCATTCGAGGGGATTTTTCTTTGCGGTTGTGGTTGGGCGGTTGTTGTTTTTCTTGGAGCGAACCTTTTCCATTTTATAGCAAACAAGGGCTTTAGCCCGCCAGTTTGCATAGCCCCACAACCATGGGCTTCAGCCCATGGAACCAAAACCAACTAGTTCTTAAAAGGCTTATTCTCTCTCCCCTCCCTTCCAAGCTCACAAGAAAAAGTTGAGGGACTAATATTAAAATCTTGTGTATGCCCTTTCCTGCGCCTAGGGGCTTGTCCCTAGGCGATGAATAGCAGGCGGCGAAGCCGCCATGGCCGAAGGCCAAACGGCCACAACAAGCCCTTTAGGGCGCAGTTCGACGACCAACGGGAGTAACCGATGTGCAGGGGTGGCCAAAGGCCAGACCCAGTGGGCGAAGCCCGCGCAGGGCCGAGCGAGCAGCGAGCCCCGAAACGTAGCGCCCGCCGAAGGCGGGAGGCCCCAACGGCAAATCAATACAGATGAGACAACTGGCGTGAAAAGATGGGGTCTGCTACTATTACGGATGAACAGCTATCTACCTTAGAAAGGTAAAATTCCCAGACTGTTCATCTAAATAAACAATCTCTTTAGGATTTATACCTATTAGTTCTCCAACAGCATGAATCAAGACATAGATGATCATCATTGGTGTTGTATCTATGGGAAAAGCAGTAATAGAAGAAATATTAACTTTTAAATACTTATTAGCAACAAATGAATAATGATACTCAATTAAACTTGCTCCTAATTTTAGATACTGCTGCCATTCTAAACCAATACTAGTATCAAACGAAATATCTATTTGACACTTAGAATTAACACGTTCTTCCAGTAACTTGCATTGAATTTCTGCAATGTAGCCTCTACCGTTTATTATTTTCTTTAGTCTATATTCTGATTCATTCATTCTGTTTACGGTTTATACTTTTTTAATAAGAACCCGTCCTAATTTAGGGGCAAGGGCAGTTTCATTTCCCCCCTTTACTCTTCTACATTAGATTTATAAGCTATATCAGCACGAAAAAAAGTATTCGGAAAATGATCCAGTTTCACTTGCGCTGCATTATAGGCGGCCTTCCATTCCGGATAATAATAATGTACAGCTATGCTATCCGCAGCATAAAGTTCTAAGCGAGCAAATGGCTCCCCTTTTTGGGGAACAGGACGAGCCCAAGCTTTTCTATGCATCATATCCCATTTGCAATCTGGTCTATCAGCCCAATATATAACTGCTGCCCCATTTTCATAACTAATCGGAAATTCAAAATAACACTGCATATTATACATATACAACATGTTTCGTTCCGTAAATTTCAAAGTGATGCCATTTGAGCTCCCCCAAACGCTATCCTCCTGCACCACAAAAGGTAGTTGGTAGTTTTCTCCCAGCACTAAGCTATCCGGAAAAAACTGAGGATATTTTCGAGGCAAAAGGCTATCCCTATAAGTGGCCAAAAAGTGATCTTCGCCTGCATTCAGCTTATAAATCGCAAAAAGAGAATCGGCTTGCACAGCAGCATGAAATGGCAGTTCTTTTAGACAGTCTTCACTAATTAGTTCATAGTAAGAACTATATTTACGTATAACCTGCATTTCTTTAGGCCAATACACCAATAACTGCTTTTCCTGCCACTCATAAGAAAAAGGATAAACACAATCCTTACTGAAAAAATAGTACAACTCCTCTCCTTTCAGCTTAAACTTAATGTCCTTTGCCCTAGCCGTTTTTTGAAACCAAACTTCTGCTTCTTTTTCTTCCTCTACTGTAATTTTCTGCTCTTCTACTGCAGCCAAAGGCCGTTTTTCTTCTGCTGTTGGTGCTTGTACCGCTGGTTGGCAAGACAATAAGCCCAAGCTCAAAATAACTAAGGATAATAACTTTTTCATTTTCAGGTTTTTATTTTACGATTTATGTTTTTTGGGGCCTGCCGCCTTCGGCGGCCGGGCCCTTGCAGGGCTCGCAGGTCTGCTCGGCCCTGCGCCAGCAAGCTGGCTCGGTCTGCCGCTGCGCGGCCCCCTTTCAGGCCCCTAGGCCTGCGGCCCTTCGGGCCTGTAGGATGGATATATATACATTGGGTTGAAACCTACAGCAACAAAAGAAGCTATACTAAACGCAATAAAATGAGCCGATGGTTGAAACCATCGGCCCATAATATCTTCTAATACAAGGAAAGCTGTTTATTTATGGAGGGTTTTAACCCTCTATTTTATATTAAAATGTATTCGTTAATTGGCTGTAGGTTTTAACCTACAGCTTTAGCCCGCCAGTTTGCTCAGTCTACAAGCATAGGCTTCAGCCCATGGGCCCAAAACTGACTAACCGCCGAAGAAAACAGCCCAAAGAAAAAAGAGAAACGACAGAAGGGCTAAGGATATCTATTCATCCTTAGGTATAGTCCACCCTCCTGTTGCACGGTATAAGGAATCCAATTCCTTTTTAAATTCTTCTGGAAACTCATAAAATTCGCAAACTCGATTCATTTCTGTTATCTTTTGTTTACTCCTATCATTTTCAGAAGTTATGATTAACTGGCGCTTTGAAGGACGGAAATAACCTTTTAAATCATACAACCAGTTTTCTCTAAGTGTCCCTACGTAAAATGCATATTCTATATCTACAAAAGAATCTCTTACGGAAAAACAACCATACTTACCCTGCCGCCAAGTCTTGTTTTCCAATTCAAAAACAATATTAAACTTTGCTATATCAAACATCATATCTGCTGTTTCTACGTCATATGCACCTCTCAAAAAAAACTCCCCATTTTGACCAAACATATAATGATACCAGCTTCCATCTTCCGTTTGAAAAATATAATACCCATCGAATAATACAGAACGACGACTAGATAGTGAGGCTTCATTAAACTTACCGTAATTCCTAAAACTTTCAAAGCGAATGTAAGAACCACTAGGAGCACAGCCAAACAAGCAAATAAAGAATAATATAAATACTATAACCTTCTTTTTCATAAAATTTAATTTTCTAATTCCCAAAATCACTTTCAACTCCAGCCCCCACATAAGGAACTAGCTTTCCATTAAGCTTCAGCCCAAAACTGACTAACCGCCAAAAGACACTTTCTTTATTTCTCCTTTTTTTAAAAGGCCGAGAAAAAGTTGAGGGACTAATATTAAAATTTTGTGTCTGCCCTTTCTTGCCCCTAGGCGATGAATAGCTGGTGGCTTCGCCGCCATGGCCGAAGGCCAAACGGCCTAGCGATGCGAAAGGGGGCGGCGAAGCCGCAGACCCAAGTTTTTGAGCGTAGCGAAAAAACTGCAGGGCCGAGCAGACCTGCGAGCCCTGAAGCGTAGCGCCGCAGCTTTGCTGCGGAGGCCCCAAAACAGTCCACTACTCCCCCATCAGTGATTTGCCCTTTTTGAGCATTTGGAAGGTTCGGAAGAGGCTAAAGAGCAAATAGGCCAAAAGCAGCCAATTCATCCAGGGATCATTGTCTAGATAAAAGAAAAGTAGCCCGATAACGACTAGCTTTATCGCCAATAATCCATAGGCTTTGTACTGTAGGTTGCGCATAAAGGCAGCCCGTTCTTTCTCTGTTTGCATAAACTTAAGTTCTAAAATTGGCAAGATACAATAAGCCCGTAAAAAACAATCAATATTTGACAGGGGCTATCAGTTTATGCAGAGGCCAAAAGGACTAAACCCCTATAAATCAAGGGCTGTAGAGTTGGCCAAATTTTTTATTTGCTGCCTGCATTCACATTACTATAAACAGGCGACAAATTATGCAGAAAGTCATTGGAATTGATTTGGGCACCACCAATAGCGTGATGGCCTATAAGGTGCTTGATACCAAGATATTGCCCAATATTGAAAAAGAAGAAAACACCCCCTCGGTGGTGCATATTGATAGTAGTGGGCAGGCGAGTATTGGAAAAATAGCGGTAGATAGCAAACTGGCTCTAGACCCCAAAAACACTGTTTTTTCGGCCAAGCGCTTGATGGGCATGCCCTTTAGCCACCCTATGGTGCAAGAAATGGTTAAGGAGAGCAAAAAAAATGATGGCTACTATAAATATAGCATTCGCAAAAAGCACAATTCAGAAGATGCCCTAGCCATTGTTCTTCATGGTCGGGAATACTCTCCCGAAGATATTTCGGCGGAGGTATTGCGTAAAATCAAGCGCGATGCAGAGAGCCATTTGGGCGATAAGGTGAGCCATGCCGTGATTACGGTCCCGGCCTATTTTAATGACAAGCAGAAGAATGCGACCAAAAAGGCGGCGGAGAAATCGGGCTTGATTGTCTCTAAACTATTGGCAGAGCCCACAGCGGCCGCTATTGCCTATGGTGTAGACCAAAAAACGGAAGAAAGCAAAACCATTTTGGTCTATGATTTTGGTGGTGGCACCTTTGACCTTTCGGTCCTCACGGTAGCTAATGGGCTATTTATGGAGCAAGGCACAGGCGGCGACCGTTGGTTGGGCGGCGATGATATTGACCGCTTGTTGAGCCAACATATTTACCAGCTAGTTGAAAATGAGTTTGACTTAGAAGAAGGGCATATTCATCGGTTTTTGGAAAATGCGCCAGAGAAAACTCGTTTTGCCTTTGCGGCCGAGAGTCGCAAGCAAGTAGAGCGCATCAAAAAGGACTTGAGTAAGCGCAAAAGGAGCCATTTTGAATTGGATGATTTGTTAGAAGATGAAGAAGGCGACCTTATTGACATTGACATAGAGATTAGTCGAGTTGATTTTGAGGACCTCATTCGGCCCACTATTGCCAAAACCATTCGCTTGATTGATGATCTATTGGCCGAACTGAACTATGAGGAAAATATGATCGATGCCATTTTACTGGTGGGGGGAAGTTCTAGAATCCCTTTGGTCAATGAGATGTTGATGCAGCGATTTGGGGCCGCCAAAGTACAGCTGAGCGAAGACCCCATGAATGCCGTAGCCAAAGGCGCGGCTATTTTGGCCCATCGTCTGGGCAACAGTGGAGAACTGGAGCAGCAGGAAGACTGGGGAGAAGAAGAGGAAGAATTTCAGGTCCTCTACAGCTCTTCTCATGATATTTATGTGCGCCTAGAAGATGAAAACGGCCAAGAAGAGTTTGAGCGGGTTGTTGAGCGACAGATTCCGCTCCCCATTGTGGAGCAAAGAGAGTACAAAACAGCGGCAGATCAGCAAAGGTTGATTAAGGTGGAACTCTTTTCTAATAAAGAGGAAGGCGGAAAAGAAGAAATTGGCTTGGGCTTTTTGGTTTTAGAAGAAGATTATCCCGCCAACAGCAGCTTTATTTTTCATTTTGAAGTAGACACCGACAATACCCTCAAGCTATTGGTTGCGCCCAAGAACAAACCCAATCAAAAGTCGGAAATTCATATTACCCGAGGCAATAAGGACCAGAAGTTTTACCGCACAATTGATGAGGAGATCAACAACTTTAACCGCTCTGGGGCCAATGCTAGCCAGATGCAAAAACTACAAAGCGATTTGGTCAAACGCCTCAAGGCCACCAACCAACTGGCCCAAACCGCAGATGACGATAGCCAGCTTTGGGACAAGCACATCTATGAAGTAAAAGAAGAAGTGGCCCAAGCCCAGCATTATCAAGAAGAAAGCAGCCATGAGCCAGCCGATGGCAATATAATGATTGCTCGGATTCTGCTCAATAATTACGAAAACCTAATCGGTAGAGAAGCCAGTGAGTTGATCCGTATGTTGCTGCAAAAAATTGAGCTAGAAAACGACATTCTGGCCATTCAGCAGGCGCGGCAAAAGCTAGAGGAGCTCATTAGTAACTTTATGGGGCTACTAGACCTCTTTCTATTTATTGTGGCCGCCAATCGGGCCAAAGAAAAAGGAAGTATGAGCGACTCTCGACGCCTCAGAGACATTCACGACCAAGCCGAGCGAAAAATGGAGCGGGGTCAAGTTGATGAAGGCTTTGCCATATTGAATGAACATCAGGACCTCAGACAAAAATACTTGGGAGAAGACAGTTCAGCCGCCTTTATCAATACTAGCCTCAAGCGATAGGCCAGTTCCTCATTTTATTTTGGAGCCGCCGCAGCAAGCTGCGGCGGTTTCTATTCTAGTCTGCAAAATCAGGTTTAGCCCAAAAACTCAAGAAGATGAATTGTCCTATTTGTGAACTAGCTGGTTTGGAAGAAAACCGCCAGCAATGTCCCCAATGCGAAAGCGATTTGCGGCCCTTTTTCTTATTGCAAGCACTTGATGAACAAGAGCGTATAGAAAAAGAGCAACTTAAACAACAAGCCAAAAAAAGAGAGCAGGCTGCGCTGCGTCGAGGCAGAACCCCCATTTTAATCGCTTGGGGAGCTAGTTTTCTGGCCCTGGCAGTCCTTTTATATTTTATTTGGCCCAAAAAGGCCGTAGCTCCAGTGGCCAAGCAAGAAGAGTCCTCAAAAGAAGAAATGCTGGCCTTGCAAAAGCAACTTAAGCAAGCGAAAACAGAAAGCGACAGCCTCCGCCAAGCCTTAGCAGAACAGCCTAAGTCCGTTTATGTCTACACCGTAAAAGCAGGTGATTCGCCCATTCGCTTGGCTCGTTTCTTTTATGGCCAAGACGAAGAATACAAACGCCTCTTAGAAGCCAATGAGCTCGCCTTAGATGCCATGCTTAAAGTAGGCCAAAAACTGACTATTCCAGCCCTATAAACCCAAGTTATGTACCTTATTGTCATTGTCCTCATTTTGGCCCTAGCAGGAGGCTACAGCGCCTACTACAACAACTACGGCACGGTCCTCAAAAAGGCCAAAAAACGCCTAGAACAAGGCCAGCCCCAAATTGCCCTAAAGCTATTTAAATCGGGGAACAAACAATACCCCATAATAGCCGAGAAATTTTTGCGGCAAGATGGGCCAGCCCTACTGCAAATCGAAAACAAACAGGCCGCTATTGACTTTCTGCTTCCTTTGGCAGAAGACTACCCTTTCGTTGCAAATTGGTTGGCTGAACATGCGGCTCAGCTATTGGCCCAAAAAGAGTTTATTCCCTTTCGGCACCTGATCCTTTCTGCCCCCGAGGCGGACTGGTCCAAAAAGCTACTCTTTAAGTACATAGAACTGCCTGAGGCCCAAAGCAAGCTAAAAATTAGCGACAAAAAGCAGCTTTTACAGCCTTTGCTGGACCAAAAAGAGGCAAATGCTATCCGTTTATGGATCCTCCTTTTGGCGCCCTTTTTTGAACAGGACAAAAAAGCAGAACAATATCTGCCCGAAATTAGAACCTACAAGGCCCAATCGGCTAAGGCTCAGCGGCTCTTTTATCTCTTTTTAAGCAATCGTCAAAAAAAGAGAGAACTGGCCCCTTACCTAAGCGAGCTACAGCAGTTGGCCAAAGAAAGTACAACTGCACAGGAGATTATCTTAGCTGAGGCCAAAGCGCTTTTTGAAAGAAAAAATGAAGCGACTGCTTTGACGCTTATCCAACCTTTTTGGGAAAAGAGCGCAGACGCCCAGCGCCTCTATAATCGCATTTATTTAAAGAAAATGAGGGCCGAAAAGAAGCCCCAAGCTCTGGCTCAAGTGCTTCAGGCTTTAGAGCGCTTTCCCAGCCAATTAAGCAGCCAAGAAAAAAGGGAGCTACAAACCGCCTTAGCCAATCTACAGCTCCAACAGCTAGAATATAGCTTTAAACCCCTACGCAAAAAAGCCAACCTAAATGATTGGGCCAGCTTTGTGCAGCAACTCTTGGCCGCAGCCAAACTGAGCTATAAAACAAGCGCCCTAGAAGCCTTTTTAGAAGAAAAAGTAAATTATCTGCTGCAGTTTTCCCTAGAAGAGGGCCAAAGTGCAGAAAAAGCCAAAAAATATAAACAGGCGGCGGCCACCTATAAAAAAGCGGCGGACTATGCCCGTCTGCTCAAAGATAAGTTTAGCCAAGCCCGCAGCCATATTGGCCGATTTGATTTTAGATATGTTTTGACGGCTATTTATGGGGATATCCCCTCTAGTCGCATTCAATATTATGAGTACTACCTCCACCGACATACGGATAAAAAAGAGGTGGCCGCCATCCGCTATGCGCTAGCCTTTCAACTGGCCCAAAAGAAACAGTTTAAAGCCGCCCTAGAGCAGATTAGCTGGTTAGAAACCTATAGCCGAAACCCCCAAATTATTGAGCTTAAACGCTACTGCCTACAGCAAAAACAAAAAACAATGTTGAGCTTGCTGGCGGTCTATAATGCTACAATTTATGGAAGCGATTTGCGAAAGCTCAAAGCCCTAGAGGAGAACTGGGATACTTATTCGGAGGCCTTGTCTTTCTTTTATCCGGAGCGAAGAAGGGAGTTTCCTATGATCAAAAAGTATATCCATGAGCGAATCGTAGGCCTTTACCAACAACAAGAAAAGTTTGTTGATCTCTTCCAATTGCTTACTGCCCGACAGAATTTTTTTAAGGTATCGCCCGACCAGCTAAAAATGATGGCCGTTACTGCTTTCAAAATACTAACTGCTGAAGAAGGACCTAGCTTAAGCGATACATTTATTCAGAAGTTATTGGCCGTTTTTCTTTCCGCCATCTATAATAATGAAGTTATCTTCTACTCCTTGGAGGATACCGAATGGGATGACGACTATCAGTTTAGCCAAAGACAAATTATTGGAAGTCGCCCCAAAAGAGCTAGCTTCTCCTACCCTGAAAATATAAATAATCAAGCCGTCTCTTCCGACAATATTGACTTAGGAGCAGTACAAAAGCGCTTACTCAAAACCCTAGAAGATCATCTACAGTCTTCTTATTCTGCTACTTTATTGCAGTTTTATGAAGCAGAGAAAATAGCTATTCAGCTAGCTTGCCAATACTTTCCTCTTGCAAGCCTTAATATCCCTAGCCCTTTCTTGGGTAAATATGACAAAAGCAGTGCGAATGAACTATATCTAAAGCTAGCCGATCAACTTCCCATTCCCATTCAAGACAAAACAGAAATTGATGCAATTAGGCGATATGCTCATGCCCCTCACCAAAAAGCCAAGCCCATAATCGCTTACGATAAATTACAAAAAATAGAAGCGGAAATAGAATTAAGGCTTAAAGGAGATCGACAAAGACAGCTCAGTCAGTCTTGCTCCCTAAGCGAGCAAAATCTTATTCAAAAATACTTTCCTCTAGACTATCAAGAGCTTTTACAAAGAGCATTGCGCTACCTAGAAAATGGAAGAGGCGGAGATCGTGGAGACCGCAATTATACAACAGCTAATATTCGCCTCCTACAGCAAAATATTTTTCGCGGAGAGAAAGAGCTAGACTACTTACTAGCCACACATCTGGCCAATCTTGCTATCGGAGAGGTTAATGAAGATCAAATTACGCAGTATGAGGCCTTTCAAAAAATGAGAGTTGCCCAAAGCTACCACGAAGATAGTGCTTACATTTTGCGCAATACGATTGCTATTAGCAAGCATTTGCTTCTAGAGCATGTTTTCTCTGGCCTAGAAACTAAGCAGGCTAATGAGGTGAAACAGTTTGCCAAAAGCTTAACCTATAACTATCAAAAGGAATTTAAAGAGGCCGCCCAAGAAGCCCTACAGTTTTCTCTAGAACAGTTTGGTGAGCCCGGCTCTGAAAACAGAGTACTTTTCGAAAGAGAAATAGGATATACAGGCCGAAGAGGTCTTCTTGATGATTACAGTTTCCTCTATGAGACTCGAGCCAGCTCAAGCAGCTTAAATCGTAAGGGGCTAGCTATTGCAGGACGCATGAAATGGGTAAAACAACTTTCTGAAGGTCATTTTTGATTTTTTTTCGGGGCCTCCCGCCTTCGGCGGGCGCTACGTTTCGCAGCTCGCTATTCGCTCGGCCCTTCGCCGCTTTCAGCGGCTCGGTCTGGCCTAACGGCCACTGCTGCACATCGCTAGGCCGTTTAGGGCCCTGCGGGCCCTAAATCAAGATATTCCACTCGCTTTACTTCAAAAATCTAATTATAGCTATGCTACACAATCCATACGATGTTTTGGACCTAGACCAAAACGCCAGCAAAAAAGACATCCAAAAAGCGCTACCCTTGGCCCTAGCCAAACAACGCAAAGAAAAAAAATACTCGCCCAAAGATATTATGCAGGCCCAAAAAGAACTGCTCGATCCAGCCAAACGCCTAGCCGCCGACTTTCTATTCCTGGACCGTATTCGGGCCAAGCGCCCCCGAAAGTTTGAGCAGCCAGAGCTGCCCAAAATCAAAGCATTAAACCAACTCGCCCAAAACCCTTTTGATCCCAACCAACTCTAAAACAACTTCTAAAATGGATAAAGCAGCTATAGAAAAAGAACTCAATGATTATTTCGTTGCCTTTGGCCGAAAAGAAATCCAACTCAAAAACCAAATAGAAAAGGCAGAAAGAGCCCAATACGAACAGCTAAAAGACTTTGCCGTGGGCCTAATTGAAATGATTGATGGCCTCGACCGAAAAATAGAACGCCAAAACAATAAAGAAGAAGAGGAAGAAAGCAAAGAAGCTCGAAAAGCCCTTAAAACGCTAATCAATATGCGCAAAAAAATGCTGCGCTTACTCGACCGCTTTGGTATTCGACCTATTGTGTTTCCCGATAATCAGCTCATTGAATCCTATGCCAAGGTCTTGGGCAGCGAACCTAGTCGAGACCATCAGGACCGAGAAATCCTCCGCATTATTCTCCCCGGCTATATGCAGGCTAGCCAAATTATCCGTCAAGCAGAGGTAATTGTCGTAAAAAATTAAAGGCCTTGGCCCATCCCCCCATAAATTTAACCGCCGAAGAATATAGCCAAAAGAAAAAAGACAGCTGAGCGGCCACAACAAGCCCTTTAGGGCGTCTTCGACGACCAAAGGGAGTAACCACCCGCCAAAGGCGGACAACAAGGCTGCAAGCCGCAGTTCGACGACCAACGGGAGTAACGCCCCAAAAACAACACAGTTCACTTAAAGCTCTTAGAGAAGAAAAACAAACCACTTCAATAAACAAAAATTAATACCTATGATTATTATTCTACTCATTGTTATCGCTTTTATCCTCTGGAAGATTTACAGCCAAGAAGAGCGCCCTATCAAAAGTAAAGCGACAAAAGCTAGCCCTTCATCGACCAAAAGGGGCAGCTACAGCCCTAGCCTGAGCAGCCGAAAAAGAGAAAACCTCAGCCACCTTCAGCTCTTGGTCAGCTTAGCCATGTCTGATGGAGTATTAGATAAGGCAGAGCTGAAGTTCATTACTCATATTGCCGTTCAAAGGGGCATTCCCGAAGATCATTTTTTGGCCATCTTTAGAGATCCAACCATCATCAGCTATGTTCCGCCTAGCTCCGATGCTAGCCGCCTGATCAACCTTTATGAGATGGTCATGCTGATGATGATTGATGGGGATATTGACAAAAACGAGATCTATGTCTGTGTAGCAACTGCCCGGAAATTGGGCTTCAAAGCTGAAGTGGTCTCCCTATTGGTTGAAGTACTGATAAAACAGATTGCCGAGGGCATTGCCAAGGAAATTATTTTGAGAGACCTAGAAAAAAGAATGCGCGCCTAATGCTGAATAAAAATAAAGTATTGATCCTGACCGCTTTGGCCATCATTATTGTCTTTTTGGTTGCGGCCTGGGATGGACAACAGCGGCAAAAACGATTTGAGCAAGAAGAGCTTCCTCAAATTTTGGCCAAGAGAAAACAAGCTGCGCTTCAGCTAAGAGAAGCGCTTATCCAGCAACAAACGCCAGAAATTCAGGCCCTTATTAAGCAAAATGACAGCTTTCAGCTAGACAGCATTCCTTATGATACCAGCATTGGCGTCTTTGTTTTCTACAAGCAATTTTGGCTCAACAAATACCCCGTTGAGCGGCAGATGCAGGACCATATTGAGCTAGCAAAAATTAGCTTTCAAAATGCAAAAGTAGATAGCCAATGGGCCCAAATTGAGGCCAAAATTGCCAAGCGCTTTGATGCCGAATTTGTGGATAAAATCCAGATCGAAATCAAACGCCAACTCATTAGCGAGAGCAAAGCAGAGGGCCAAGGGTTTTTAGAATTACCCGATTATAAACTCATCAAAACAGTGCCCGAAGAAGAATTTGAAGCCCTTTGGCAACAAATTGATGAGCAAATTGCCGCCAACCGCTCGCAAGCGGCCCAAAAACAACTCGATCGAGACTGGAACAGCTATCGTCGCCGACTCAATAGCAAGGGGAAAAACTTGCTCGATCAGCGAGGGAAAACGGCTTTTATTAGTTTTGCCACAGGGCAGAGTAAAACGCTACAATCGGGCGCCCTGAGCATAGATTGGCCCAGCAGCACAAGCAGTTATCATGCGGCGGCCCTCTCCAGTTTTGTAGAAGAAATTGAGGTCCAACAATACCAGGGCAACAGTCTGTATACAGGAGCTCAGCCCTATGCCAACTGCTTCGGCCGCGGACTAAGTTGTGGCTATCGGAGCAATTGCTCAGAAATTCGGGTGCGCGCCCCTTATGAATCTGATGTGATTGTGAGCATTAAAGACCGCTGGGATGAGGTGGTCGACCACGCCTATATTTCTGCGGGCGGCAGCTATACCTTTCGCCTGCCCAATGGCTCCTATCAGCCCTTTTTCTACTATGGCAAAAGCTGGCATCCCTATAAAAAAATGCCCTCCAAGGCCTGTAACAACCTAAAAGGCGGCTTTCTGCAAAACACCCTCACGGGCAAAGATGGCCTGCAATATCTCTCTAACCAAATACTCACTTACACCCTTCGCCTACAGCGCAATGGTAATTTTTCTACTCGGCCCTCTTCTTTTTCAGAGGCCTTTTAAATCAAAAATATGTCTGAGCAAAACAATCCTCCACAAAACACAATTGGCCCTATTGGCTGCATAGCTATCGGCATTGTTATCCTTTTTGTATTGGCTATTATTGGCCAACTCGCAGAGGGTATTGATCGAGTTTTTGCCATGATGCCTTGGTGGGCCCATGCCCTACTAACGGCCTCCGTTTTCTACCTTGCTTATAAATATCTAGATAAATAATAACATATGTTCAGCTCCATTGTCATTATAGGCCTGGCAATCCTGGCCTACAGCCTCTTCAAATTCTCCTCGGCCCTAAGCGAGGACCGCTACGAACTAGAGGAGCAAAGCCTAGCCGAAAAATTTTCGACTGTAGTCCATACACTCAACCAAGCCGCCTTTAATGGACAGGGCAAAATCGTCCCGCTAGACCAGCGATCTTTTAATCTTTGGCAGCAAGGAAAAAACCAGATCATCAACTTTCATTATAGTACCGGGCACCTCAGTATTTGCTGGAAATACAAGTATTTGCAAAAAGAATTGGTACATGAACGACAATTTGATAATGTCCGAAATTTGAGTTTGCTAGAACAACAACAACTAGCCGAACGCATGATCCAAGAAATGAGGCCACTAATCGCTCAACATCAACAAAATGTTTTGCTGCGCGGCAGAGAGTTCTAAACTATACGATCCCCTCTTTGGAGGGGATTTTTTTGGGGCCTGCCGCCTGCGGCGGCCGGGCCCTTGCAGGGCTCGCAGGTCTGCTCGGCCCTTCGCCAGCAAGCTGGCTGGGTCTGCCGGCTACGCGGCCCCCTTACAGGCCCCTAGGCCTGCGGCCCTTCGGGCCTGCTAGCTGTGGCTGCAGGTTGAAACCAGCAGCCAATTTAGGTGCAGCACAGCCCACTCCTCACCAACAACTGGCCTGCAGCTTAAAAGCCGCAGGACCTGAAAACCGAATAGCTCCTTTCCACAAACAAAGCAGGGGCTTTTAAGCCGCTGCGGCGAGAAAGACCAAAGCCCAATAAGAATTTAGGCTGCAGATAGCGGCAAAGCCGCCATGGCCGAAGGCCAAACGGCCTAGCGATGTGAAAGGGGGCGGCGAAGCCGCAGACCAAGGCCGTCAGGTCGCAGGGCCGAGCAGACCTGCGAGCCCTGAAACGTAGCGCCCGCCGAAGGCGGGAGGCCCCTAAAAAATACTTTTAGGCTAAACCAATAACCACAAAATAAGGCTTTCTACAGCAACTTAATCTCTCTAATATCCGCTTCGCTTAAATCTAAAAGCAAGATGGCGCACCAAGATGAATCAGGATCTGTTCCAAGATACACACTTTCACTTATTCGGTAATACTTAACTGGCCCCCTACTTTCTCCAATCGTTATAAGCATAGCCGTTTCATTCATAAAAGCAGTCATCATCTCCAACCTATGATGTTGAAGGTCATCGTCTATTTCTATCCCTAAAGAACAGCTATAAAACTCATCACTCAACTCTAAACGATTAAATTCATCATCCTCTAGTTTTTTTATTTTTTCATTATTTAATGAGACGAGATCCATTCTAGACAGAGTTTTACTGCAAGAGTCAAAAGCGGATTGAATGAATACTCCACTATTTTTACTAAAAAAATCAATAAATATTGAATCCCCCTTAAGAGTTTCTCTTAAACGAATCATAAAAGGAAGATAATAATAATAGTAATCTATCAAATAATCCAAGGGCTTAGCAATAGATTTAAAATTTAGTCTTAACATGGTTAAAATTTATTTTTTATAATCTGGCATAAAGTGCCTAACTGCAGGCAATTCCTTTGCATTTCTAGGAGGCCCAAACATAATTTCATTCTCCCCAGAAAAGTACATTTTTTCATTGCCCTTACCCCCAAAATTAGGACAGTAATTTAAGGTGGAAAAACGAAAGAAAAAAGTCGTATAATGAAGCACTAAATTACAATAAAAATGAGCCAAAGGTAAAAACCATCGGCCCATATCATTTATAGCAAACAAGGGCTTTAGCCCGCCAGTTTGCTCAGTCTACAACCATGGGCTTCAGCCCATGGGCCCAAAACTACCCAACTGCTAAAAGACGCTTTCTCCCCCCCTTTTTTTTTTAAAAGATCCGAGAAAAAGTTGAGGGACTAGCGCGTGGATATCCTTACCGCCCTGGGCTGAAGCCCAGGGTTATTAACTGAGCGAACTGACGGACTAAAGTCCTTGTTCGCTTTTTCTACTTGTAGCTTTCCATTAAACTTCAGCCCAAAACTACCCAGCTACTAAAAGACGCGCCCCCCCTTTTTTAAAAAGATCCGAGAAAAAGTTGAGGGACTAATAAAGAACATCAGATACTAGAGAAAGAGTGCGTTAAAAATTTTTTGTCCATCCTTTTGCTGCCTAGGGACAAGCCCCTAGGCTAGCTTTTTCAGACAGCCCTCTAAAGAGGGCCTTTGGATATGGTCCTTCTTTACGATAACAATTGAGCAAAGACGTAGATCACAATTTGAGGCCCTTTAGGGCTGACTCCATTGGATTAGCTTGGGGGCTTGTCCCTAGGCGATGAATAGCAGGCGGCAAAGCCGCCATGGCCGAAGGCCAAACGGCCCAGCGCTGCGAAGGGGTGGCCCAAAGGGCCAGACCGAAGGCGAAACGAAGTGAAGCCTGAAGGGCCGAACAGACCTGTGAGCCCCGCAGCATAGCGGCGGCCAGCTTCGCTGGCCGCGGGCCCCAAATCATCTCCCTAAAGATGTTCTAATCAGCTGTATATGGGGTTGCTGCTGCATGATGGGCAACAACAAACTATCCGAAAGCCGACTATCCGCGATAAGATAATCAATCTTTTTTTCGGGCCAATACTCAGGCCGCCGATAAAGAAGCAAGATCCGCTTTTGGCCCAATAATAACCATTGATTTTGCTTGCTAGCAATGGGCTGCTCTTCCAAGCTTTTGATTTTGGCCCGCCGCTGACTACCCGCCGATAAATATCCCCGCTGCCGAGCCGAAGACCAAACCGTCGAATCATAATAACTATAGGCCGTTCGGCCATGAAAATAGTCGATATACAGCCCTCGATTGCTCTGATAAACCGCTAAATGCGCCTGTTTTTCGGCCCGCAACTGCTGCCAACTATTATGGCCCAAAATGAATAACAAACAACAAGCCCCTAGCAATAAGGGCGTTATCCGCCGCCAAGCTAAGCTCAACACCAAAGATAAAATGGCAAAATAAGCCAGTAGTAGCTCCCAAGAAGCCAACTCAAAAGCCGATATTTTAGCCATTGGCCAAGTTTCTATGGCCAAAATGGCCCCATTCATCAAACGCAAAAGAAAAACAAGCAGCCAAGATAAAAGTCCGCCCAAAATGGGAATATCTAAGCACAATAAAGCCGCCATGCCCAAAGGCAAAAGAATCCCCGCCAAAGGCACCACCAACAAACCCGATAACCAAAAATAACTGGGAAACTGATGAAAATAATAGAGCGTGAGCGGCAAAGTAGCCAGTTGCGCCGCCAAAGAAACCGTAAATAAACCCCAGATGTACTGCACGGGCCAAAAAGAAAAATAATACCAACGATAAAGCTTGGGCTGAAAATAAACAATGCCCAAAACAGCCAAATAAGAAAGCTGAAAACCTAAATTCCACAAATTGGCGGGATCATATAACAAAAGCAAAAAAGCCGAGCCCGAAAGACTATTGTAAATCGAGGAGTTTCGGCCCAAACACTGCCCCAAAATCAAAAGCGAAAACATACTACTGGCCCGACAAACCGAGGGCGCCGCCCCCGTTAATAAGGCAAATAACCAAATGCCTAACAATAATAAAATAGCCTCTCGAAAAGAATAACGCCAGGCCGATTTTCGCCTAAATAATTTGATTAAGGCCCCTAAAATACTAGCCAACAAGCCTACATGCAAGCCCGAAACCGCCAAAACATGACTGGCCCCCGTGGCCGAATAAGCCTGCCGAAGCTCCTGGTCCAAATCGGTTTTGTCGCCCAAAATCAAAGCCGCGGCCACCGAATAAGCGCCATCCTGACCCGGAATTAGCCGCCGCAATCTCGCCTTTAAGAATAAACGCCAATCAATCAAAATGCCCCAAAAGCTAGGCGCTGCCTTGGCCGCTAAATGCCAATTTTTGCTATACATTTGGGCCGAAATCCCCTTTTGGCCATAATAGGCCCGAGCATCAAATTGACCGTAGTTTTTGGGCGCCTCAAAAGCCCTAGGCTTGCCCAAAAGGACCAATTCATCCCCATAATTAAGGGCCAAAGCCTGACTATCCTTGGGCAAATACAACAACAGCGGCTCCTGACAAACTATCCAGCCTTTGTCCGCTTCATAATAATGCGCTAGCTGCAACTGCAGCTGTACCGTTTTGCTTTTCGGTTGAGGCAAACTATTTACCCTAGCCCGAAACTCGGTCCAAACTAAGGGAATAGGCTGCTCTCTTGGCCGCAAAACCCGCTCATAGGTCCAAACATAGCCCCCCAAGATGAGCAACAACTGCAAACCCAAACCCCAAAAACGCCAAAAAAATGGGGAATATCGCCCCAAATATTGCCCAAGCAATAGAAGAAGCAATACGCCCCAAAATGAATATGCGCCCCAATGGGCCGCAGCCGACCAAGGCAGGCAATACGCTAACAATAGGCCCAATAAGCCCGGTAAAAGTAAACGGAAAAATGGAATCGTACTCCAGTTCATAAGTCTGTATTGAGGTAACTTGAAATAAATCACTACAATATAAACTAAAAAACCGAGCTATAAAACTATCGTATACTTTAAATTAACTCCAAGCTCTTCTCAATCAGTTCTTTGACCAATTGTTTAGGCTGATCATGGAAGATCCCCGCCTCTCTATTGGCCAAAATAGCATTTAGCGAAAGGGCCTGATGGCCCAAAGCAGTAGCCAAGCCATAAATTCCAGCCGTTTCCATTTCTAAATTGCTCGCTTTGTATCCATCAAATTCTAAGGCTCTAAATTTTGACAATAGCGCAGGCATGCGGTTCTTGGCTCTGAGCTCCCGGTTTTGTGGAGCATAAAAGCCCGTTGCCGTTAGCGTAATTCCCTCCAAAAAGCCAGCGGGACGAAATTGCTCTAATAGTGCTGTTCCACAACTGACGGCCTCTGGACGAATACCAAAATCCAACCCAGCCAACAAAGCCTGGGCTTTTTGGGCCAATACGTTTTCCTTTTCGCTCATGGGCCGCTCATAAAAGCCCAATAGGCCTTCCAAGCCAATCGAATAACGGCTCATCAATAAGCTCCCTACGGGAATATCCTCCCGCAAACTGCCCGAGGTGCCAATCCGTAGGAGCTTTAAGCTGCGCAATTCTTTTTTGAGGGTCCTTGTTTTTAAATCAATATTGACCAAAGCATCTAGCTCATTAATAACAATGTCAATATTATCGGTCCCCATACCTGTCGACATGACCGTGATGCGCTTCCCGCCCATTTCTCCAGTATGGATCACAAATTCTCTTTTGCGAATTTCCGTATCTATACGATCAAAGTAGCAACTGATTTTACTCACTCGCTCAGGATCTCCAACCAAAATAACGGTATCGGCCAGTTGTTCGGGCTGCATATTCAAATGATAAATGCTGCCATCGGGATTCAAAATCAATTCTGATGCGGCTAAACTCATAGTTGTTTTATTAGCTTCTTATAAAAAAAAGCAACAGCCCTTGGCACCGGTCCAAGAGCTGTTGCTCCTCATTTCAGTTCTTTTTGACCTAGCTATGCAAGGCGCGGTCTTCGGTGGCGGCCAAGGCAGCCTCTTTCACCGCTTCGGTAAAGGTAGGATGCGGATGGCTATAACGAGACATATCCTCGGCAGAAGCACGGAATTCCATGGCTGCTACGGCCTCAATAATGAGGTCCGCACAACGAGCACCAATCATGTGCACGCCCAAAACCTCATCGGTTTCTTTATCCGATAGGATTTTTACAAAACCATTGGTATCGGCAGAAGCACGAGCGCGACCAAGGGCCTTAAAGGGGAATTTACCCACTTTATAAGCTACTTTTGCCGCTTTCAATTCTTCTTCGGTCTGCCCCACTGCAGCCACTTCAGGCCAAGTGTAAACCACACCAGGAATCAAGTTGTAGTTGATATGAGGCTTTTGCCCACTGATGTATTCCGCTACATAAACGCCTTCTTCCTCGGCTTTATGGGCCAACATAGCCCCACGAACAACATCGCCAATCGCAAAAATACCTTCTACATTGGTTTGCATATGGTTGTCAATTTTGATGCGCCCACGCTCATCCAATTCAACGCCTACATTTTCTAGCCCCAAAGCATCCGTATAAGGACGGCGACCAATAGCCACTAGACAGTAATCGGCTTGAAGCTCCAGTTTTTTACCATCTTTGCGCGATTCAGCAACCAATTTCACTTCCTCGCCTAGGTTTTCTACAGTTTCTACCTTATGGTTGAGGTGGAACTTGATTTTCAATTCTTTTTTGAGCACTTTGCGCATTTCTTTGCCCAAATCGGCATCCATACCACCCAAAACAGCATTTTGGTACTCAATCACCTCGACCTCTGTGCCCAAACGAGCATAAACAGAGCCCAATTCCAGTCCAATTACACCAGCACCAATCACCAACAAACGCTTAGGCACTTCTTTCAAAGTCAAGGCCTCTGTCGAGCTAATTACACGCTGCTTATCGTAGTTGAAAGCGGCAGGCAAAACAGGCTTAGAACCCGTTGCAATAATCACTTTATCGGTCTCGATGGTCTGCGTTTCGCCTTCGCCATCCTTGGGCGCAATCTGAATTGTATTGCGGCTCACAAAGCTTCCGTGGCCCGTATAAACGGTAATTTTGTTCTTTTTCATCAAGAACTCTACCCCCGCACAAGTCTGCGAAACCACCTCGTCCTTACGCTTCACCATCTGCTCAAAATCTACAGAAAGTCCAGAAACGTTAATGCCGTGGTCTTGAAATTTTTTCTCCGCCGCATGAAAATGCTCCGAAGAATCTAATAGCGCCTTTGAGGGAATACAACCTACGTTCAGGCAGGTTCCGCCCAAAGTAGAATAACGCTCAATAATGGCCACTTTCTGGCCCAGTTGGGCAGCGCGAATGGCTGCTACATAACCGCCAGGTCCAGATCCGATGATGGTGAGATCGTACTTCATCTTGCTCATTTTTTATAGTCGGGAAGAATTCTTCCCAAAAGAGATTTTTTAATATTTTTTTGGGGCCTCCTGCCTGCGGCAGGCGCTACGTTTCGGGGCTCGCAGTTCTGCTCGGCCCTTCACCAGCTTTGCTGGCTCGGTCTGGCCTGACGGCCACCCCTGCACATCGCTAGGCCGTTTTGGGCCGCTGGCCCAAAGGCAGACAAGCTGCCTATTCGCTGTCTTTGGGCGCCTTGGGCTGCTGCAACTGTTTTTGCTGCATGAGCCAAGCTTGCTGCGCCTGAAAGGCTTTTAGTTTGGCTTGCTGCGCTCTTTTTCGGCTAGAGCGGGCTGCAAAAAGCGCCGTTAGCGAAAAGATAAGGCCCAGTAGAATATAGGGCCAAAGGTAAGCCATGCTCACCAAAGACTCCTTGAAATTGGTCCAACCCGTTTGCGCGCCCTCTGCCATCCGATTGCCAAAAGCAGCCTGCTGTACCTTTTCCTCTGGGTTCACCTCCTGGTAAAAGGTCAAGGTAATGCTGCTATGGGCCGATTTTTCTAGCATGAGGTTGACCGCCTGCTTGAGCAGCTCAATATCCTCCGTAATTTGGTCCAACTCTCTTTGAATAGGCAAAATAGCCTGAGCATCCTGCGCATTGCGCAGCAAACTCTCCAAACGAGTTTTGGCCAAATACTTATTCTTCAAGCGGCTATCGAGCTCTACAAATTGGCCGCCCAAATCTTGGCGCCAAATGCGTTTTTCCCGAACCACTACAGAAAGCTCTCGCAGCTCCTCCAAAAAGATCTGGAAATTGCTGGGCGGAAGTTGTAGGACCAAAGTATTTTCTAGCTGCAAATCACTGCCCTTTTCTTCCTCAGAAAGAATTTCGGCCTGATAAGTAGCAGCTAACTCCTTGATTTTCTTATAGGCTTGCTCATAGTTGCGCACCCCAATCAAAACGGCCCCATTTTCAATGGGCAATTTGGTCTTTTTGCTGGGCGCATCTTCCTGAAACAAGCTATCGGGAGCTTGGTTTTCTTTATCATCATATTGGGCCAAAATAGCCTTGACCTCCTCCTTGGCCGAAGCATCTAGGCTTAGGCTAAGGCGTTGTAATTGTACAGACTGGCTGCTACTATCAATGGTAGAAGCCTCCATTTTTCGGCTCCATTGCTTGAAGCGATAAGCCGTTTCTTGAGCTGCATTTTCTTTGGCCGCTTCTTGGGCCAAGGCCTCTTCGGTGGGAGGCGATTGACAGGCGGTCCAGAAAAAAGGCAGGGCTAAAAGTAAGTATGCTTTTTTATTCATGCGATTTAGGCAATTAGCAGTGGAGAGATAGTTCCCTAGCGGCCAAAGGCCGAATGGCCTAGCGATGGTAGGCAGTGCGGCAAAGCCGCAGACCCAGCAAAAACTTGTTTTTTGCGCAGGGCCGAGCGAGTAGCGAGCTGCCGAACGTAGCGCCCGCAGCCCCTCTTAAAAGGGCTGCGGGAGGCCCCAAATCTTAGCCCTCTAAAAGAGCCGCTTTGGTAGCATCTAGGATTTGGCGCACCTCTTCATCGGTAGGCGCTTGGGCATAGACCCGCAAAACGGGCTCGGTGCCAGAGGGGCGAATCATCACCCAAGCATCATCGCGTAGGTAAAACTTAAAGCCGTCAATATCCTCCACTTTTTGGATCTTGTAGGGACCGAATTGGCTATAGCTGCCTGCCTTACAATTTTCTACAATCTGCCATTTTAGCTCATTGTTGAGGTGGAGATCATCGCGGTTAAAGGCAAAAGGACCAACCAACTCATAGATTTCGTCCATCAATTGGCTGAGGGTTTTGCCTGTTTTGGCCATAAACTCAAGGAGAATGAGGCCAATCCAGATGCCGTCTCTTTCGGGAATATGGCCCGTAGCGGCAATTCCACCCGATTCTTCTCCCCCAACGAGGACCTCCTCTTTGGTCATAATTTCGGCAATATATTTAAAGCCGATTTTGGTCACTTGGCAATCCAAGTTATAGAGTTCACAAAGTTTTTTCACTTTATCTGTTACCGAGAAAGTCACGACCACCTTGCCCGAAAGCCCTTTATATTTGTGTAGGTAGTGAATGAGGAGCAACAAAATCTGATGCGAATCGACAAAGCGGCCCTCTTCATCATACATGCCGATGCGATCGGCATCGCCATCATTGGCTAGGCCTGCGTTGAGTTCGGGCGTTTTGGCCAAAAGAGCAGAAAGCTCGCCTAGGTTACGGTGGATGGGCTCTGGAGCTTGGCCCATAAAGCTAGGATTATAATCGCAATGCAATTCTGTTACGGCCGGAATCAATTGGCGAACCACATTTTGTCCAGCGCCATACATGGCATCATAAGCCAAATTGACAAAAGAATTGTTGATGGCCTCGATATCAAAGGCCTTGCGGCAGTGCTCCACATACAACTTTTCGAGATCGATATATTCGATTTTGCCCTGAGCGACAAATTCTGCTTGGGTAGTGCTTGGGGTAGCGGGCACCTCATCGGCGATGCGGTCCTCTACCTCCGTCACTTCGGCGGGAATGCTGGGCCCACCATAAGCCGACTTTAATTTATAGCCATTGTAGCTAGGAGGATTATGGCTGGCCGTGATGACCACGCCCATAAATGCCTTTTGCAAAACCACCCCTAAAGAAACCATGGGAGTAGAAACAAAGCCTTGGGCCAAATAGACCTTCAGGCCTTGGTCGGCAAAGATGCGGGCCGCCAAATCGGCGAACATGCTTCCTGCAAAACGGCAATCGTGTCCGAGCACTACAGCTTGGCCACCTTCGGCCTTAATATATTGAGCGGTAGCTAGGGCTACTCTTTTGAGGTTATCGTTGGTGTACGTATCTGCGATGATGGCGCGCCAGCCATCGGTACCAAATTTAATCTTCGTCATCTTGGCTTTTTGTAAATCAAAATTGCTGGACCTCTTGGTCCTTGAAGGCGAAAGATAAATTTTTTTCTGAACTCCTTAAAACCTAAAAGCCATCAATTAAAAATGAGGGGCTGAAAAGCCTTTTGAGAGCTCCTAAAAAGGTAAAAAATCACAGCGGGACAAAAAATAATCCTTTAGATTAGGCAGCGCCTGTCACAGGCAGAGAACAATTCTATTTTTTTCTCACAGCTAAAACAACGCTAAAAAATGAAAGTGACCACTGCATTCACGGCCCTAACGGCAGAAGTAAAACAACGATTGGACGAAGAGCTCAAGGGCGTATTGAGCGAAGCAGAGCATAAAGACTTTGTGAAATGGGTAAAACCCTATGAAGAATTTGGGTATCGTCAATTGGATGACATTTATCTTTTTGCGGAAGTAACCGTAGAGGGAGATGTTGAAGTAGAGGAGCTAGTTCCTAATTGTGTTGTAGACCAAGAAGACTGGTACAACTATGATGACGAGCCCGATATGCAAATTGATCCGGTTTATATACCCTTGAAGGCCCTTAGTCCCCAAATGCCGCTCTCGCTAACTGCTAACAACAGCTTTATTGTAGTGCTAAAAGCGGAAGGTAATCTGTGGGATGCTTGCAAGGAGCTCCCTTCTTGGATTTGGAATGACAAATGCTTTGAGTTCATGCTCAGTCTAAGTCTAAAAACCAAAACAGGCAAACAGTATGATGGCAGCACTGCCAGCCAAACTATTCGTTGGTCTTAATCTCTTGAGCTAAGCATAAAAAGGGCGCAAAACCTAGGTTTTGCGCCCTTTCTTTTTGGGGCCGAAGCGGTCCGTTTAGAGAGAAACCAAAAGATGAGCGGCCCAGCGATGTGGAGGGGGGGCCGCAGGCCAGACCGAGTTTTTTGGAGCGCTAGCGAGAAAAACGAAGGGCCGAGCGAATAGCGAGCCCCGCAACGTAGCGGCGGCCAGCTTGCTGGCCGCGGGCCCCAAATCCTTAAAAAAAGACTAGCCCTTAATGAGCATCTGTTGATACAATTGGCCTTTTTCATCTTGGAGGCGGAGCAAATAAGGGCCCGCGGGCAAATTGGCCAGCGAAATAGCCGTTCCGTTCTGCCATTGGCCAGTTTGTAAGAGTTGGCCCTGCAAATTATAGAGTTGGTAGGGCGCCTGCAAAAGCTCGAGCTCTAGATAAACCGCATTTTGGGCGGGCTGAGGATAGAGGCGAAACTCTTGTACGCTCAAGCTTTGCACCGCAGTTCCAATCTGTCTTTGGCCTTTAAATTCGGCAGCTTCTACGGCTTGATTATCCTTATTGGTGGTGAGTCTGGCCAGGGGCATGCCCTCATTTTCGGCAATAAAGCTAAACTGCTCCGTGGTATCAGTGAGCGGGAAAGGCAATTGGCCTGCAATTGTGCTACTGATGTCCTGCCAACCCGCGCCAAAAGGCGTCACAAAATAGGCTTCAATTTGCACATCCGAGTAATTGACCGTATGCTGGCGCAAAACGGTATAGCTGCTATCGGGCAGTTGGCAAGTGCCAAAAGCATCCACCTCCGACTCATAGTCACCTTCTAGGTTAATGCGGATCGAATCGGGATCGATGGGTAAATTCATAGAATCGATAAAGGGGCGCAGGCCGGGCACGCTATCAATATGTTCTGAAATAAGCATTTGGTAGCTATCGGTATAGCTGTCTCCATAATTGAGGGGGGCACGTTGAATCTCTAGGGGGTCATTAAACAGGCCTGAAAAGGCGATTGTACCAAAGCCCAGCGCGCCAGCTACATACTCCATTTTTGTGCTACTGATATCAATAAACACCTGAGCTTGGCCAAAAAAGGGCTGTTGAATATCGGCGGTGGGAAAATCGGGGCGGTTGGCGGCTTCTACACTATCGCGGCTAAAGGTTTCGGTCCGCAAAGAGGTAAAATTCCAAGTTTGGGCCTGATTAGAAGCGGGGGTAATGGCTAGTGCCAGGGAGTCGAAACTACTGAGGCTAGTTGATCGTTCAAAGACATCGCCAGCGGCGGGAAAAATCGAATTAGAGAGAGTGGGCTGGGCAAAAAGAGCCAAGCTAGGCAGGGCCAAAAAGGCCCAGAGAAGTAGTGATTTTCTCATCCTTTCCTAAATTTTAGTTCACGTTATAGAATCTACTAAGATAAGATTATCTCATTGAAAAATCTCTTTTTGTTTTTTGGCGGCAAAAATTGCATATTAGGGCGCATTTTTCCACCATTCAATCTATCTGCATAATGAAATCTGTTTCTGCTGCCGAATTGGCCCATTTGCTCGACGCTAAAATTGAAGGCGACCCCAATGTTCGGGTCCATAAACCCGCCAAAATTGAGGAGGGCGAGCCTGGTGCCATTAGCTTTTTGGGCAACCCCAAATACGAATCTTACCTTTATAATTGTGCCTCCTCTATTGTTTTGGTGGGGCTTGACTTTGAGCCGCAGGCGCCAGTTTCGGCCACCTTGCTGCGTGTAAAAGACGTTTATGCCAGCCTTAGCTTTTTGCTACAGCATTTTCAGGCTGCCCAGGCGGAGGCTCCTGCGGCCCAGCAGATTTCGCCTCAGGCCGTCATTGATCCTTCGGCAAAGGTTGCAGAAGGTGCAGAAGTGGGCGCTTTGGCCTATGTTGGCCCCAATGTAGTCATTGAGGCGGGCGCAAAAATTTATCCGCAGGCCTATATTGGCGCAGATGTAAAAATTGGAGCAGGCAGTATCATTGAGCCTGGCGTTCGCATTTTGAAGGGCTGTCAAATTGGCCAAAACTGTATCATTCATGCCAACTCCGTAATTGGTTCCGATGGCTTTGGCTTTGCGCCTCAGGCCGATGGCAGCTATGAGAAGATTCCACAACTGGGGATTGTCATTCTAGAAGATCAGGTAGAAGTGGGGGCCAATACGGTGATTGACCGTGCCACCATGGGGCAAACCCTAATTAAGCAGGGGGTAAAGCTCGACAACCTCATCCAAATTGCTCATAATGTAGAGATTGGGAAGCATACCGCCGTGGCTGCTCAGGCGGGCATTGCGGGCAGCACCAAGGTGGGCGAAAACTGCCTTATTGGTGGACAGGTGGGGCTGGTTGGCCACATCCAATTGGCCAAGGGCACAAAAATTCAGGCCCAAAGTGGGATCAACAAGAGCGTAAAAAAGGAGAACCAGGCGCTCTTTGGCTCCCCGGCTCTCCCTTATAATGATTTCTTGCGCTCTCAAGCGGTCTTCAAGCAGTTGCCCCGCCTCCAAAAAGAGGTCAATGCACTTAGAAAAGCCCTAAAGGCCCTGCAAGAAAAAGAAGACTAAGCCTTAGAAATTTCATCAGGCAATTCGTTCTGATCGTCATCTCCAGCATGTGGAAAATGGGCCTTGAGTTGCTCGCCAGTTTGTAAAATGGCAGCCTTGAGGCCTTCTAAAAATTGCTTTTTCTGAAAAGCCGTATGCAAATTATCCCGAATTTCATCCCAGAAATTAGCGGGAACCACCGCATTGATGCCCTGATCGGCCACAATGGCAAATTTGTGCTGCTCATAGGCCAGATAAAACAAGACCCCATTTTGCTGCTTGGTTTTTTGCATTTCTAGTTCCTTAAAACAGACTAGAGCACGGGCAAAAGCATCTTCTCCCTTAAATTTGGGTTCTACATGTACTCGAATTTCCCCAGAGCTTTTAGCTTCGGCCTCTCGGATGGCCGCAATCAATTGGTCTTCCTCTTCTGGCTTAAAAAAATGCTTGGGTTGCTTACTTAAGAATGGTATTTTCATAGGATTATTTTTTTGTTTTTTTGGGGCCTCCGCCTCCCTTCGGTCGTCGGCGCTACGTTTCGCAGCTCGCAAGCCTGCTCGGCCCTTCGCCGCCTTCAGCGGCTCGGTCTGGCCTGCGGCCACTGCTCCACATCGCTAGGCCAATAGGGCCAAAAACTTTTATAGTTAGGCAAAATCTACGGCTTGCATATAGGCTTGTTGTAGTTCTTGCATTTGCAATTGCAATTCTGAGGGCCCCCAATTAAAGTATTTGAGCATGCGCTGCATCACTTTGGGGTATTCGGCAATAATAGCGGCCCGTTCGAAATAGAGCTTGCCTGTTCTGCGGATAAAGAAATCGGCCAAACTGCCCACACTTTCGTATTCTAGGGCATATTGCAGCTCGGCAAAGAGCAGGCGATCGGCTGGATTTTGGACCTCGGCATGTAGGGCAAAGGCATTTTCTAGAATAAGGTCCAGATTGGCCCCATAGCGTCTAGCCAAGCGACCAATTTGCTCTGGGCTGGCCGAAATCTGCTTGGCCTCTCCCACTCTTAACTGAATAAAGCGGTCAAACTCTTCTTCGCTGGCAAAATCGCCTCCGCTCAAGACCAATTTTTCGGTTTGGCAGCTGGCTTCGATTCCTAGGCGCTTCACAATTTGGTCCACCACTCTTTCGGCCATTTTGCGGTAGCCAGTCAGTTTTCCACCGGCAATAGAAATGAGGCCAGAAGAGGCATAAAAAATCTCATCTTTTCTAGACAGCTCCGAGGCCGACTTACCATCTTCATGAATCAGGGGCCGCAAACCCGCCCAAGAAGAGTCGATATCATCTTCCGTTAGAGGGTGTTCGGGAAACATTTCCTTACAGGCGGCCAAAATATAATCCACATCGGCTTGTTCGCTGCGGGGGCTATCAATGGCTCCTTTATAATCGGTGTCGGTAGTACCGATATAAGTACAATTCTCTCTAGGAATGGCAAAAATCATTCGACCATCTTGGCGCACATCAAAATAGACGGCCTGTTGGATGGGCAGGCGCTGCCGATCGACCACCAGATGCACTCCTTTTGATAAATGTAGGCGTTTGCCCTCTACCCCATCGGCATCTTTGGCGCGGAGTTCATCCACCCAAGGGCCTGTAGCATTGACTACATGTTTGGCCTTGAGTTCATACTCTTCCTCCAAGATATAATCGCGAATAGCTGCTCCTGTGACTTGTCCATTTTCATCATAGGTAAAGTTGAGCATTTCGCTATGATTGAGGGCCAAAGCACCCTGTTCTACGGCCGTTTTGATTAGCTCAATGGTCAGGCGGGCATCATCTGTTCGATATTCGTAATACATGGCTCCAGCCTTAACAATACCTTGAGGCAAAAGGGGTTCTGCTGCTAGGGTTTCCTCTTTGCTCAGCATTTGGCGGGCCTCTGTTTTGTTCACTTTGGCCAGGCGGTCATACACCCAAAGCGCCAAAGAGCTCGACCATTTTCCCAAAGAGCCCTCTTCTATAATAGGAAGGAGCATTTTTTCGGGCCGAACAATATGACGGGCATTATGGTGTACAATGGCTCGTTCTAGGCCCACTTCACGGACCAAGCCCAGCTCCAATTGCTTAAGATAGCGCAAACCGCCATGAATAAGCTTTGTCGAGCGACTGCTGGTTCCCCAAGCAAAATCATTTTTTTCGACCAATACCACCGAAAGTCCTCGGCTAGCGGCATCTAGAGCAATGCCGGCCCCAGTGGCCCCACCACCAACCACTAAAAGGTCGTAGGTTTTATCATGCGTAGTTAATAAATAACGGGCGCGTTCTTTTACAGAAAATTTATGAGTAGACGTTTTTGGCTGCATAACTAATTTTGGTAAAACAAAGAATTCATCTTCCTCAGTAAGTTAAGGAACTAGTAGAAAAAGCCGAATAAGTAGCCCTTTTTTTTTAGCGGACTTCTCTCTATCTGATTCGGGATTATACAGTAAAAACAACAGGCATTAGAGGCAAAAAAACAACAATAAACAGCAAGTTGTGACGAACAAAACTAAAAAACAATATTTAGTTACAACCAGTGCCACCGAAATTAAATTCTATTTTTTTAAGAACTTTCCTCCTAATGCTTATATTATGTGGCATTTTCAAAACAAAACAGTCAATAGCATGGGAAAACAAAAGACCTACTCTGCCGCCTTATACAGGCAGCTATTTTTTTATAGCGAGGAAGAAAGCCAGTTGATCAATTCGGCCAGTAAAAATATTGATCAGGAAGGGGTCGATTGGACCTTTAAGGAAATTACTAGTTGGATGGAAGAAGGCCCCTACAGCAATTCTTTTACCCAACAGATGGTAGAAATGACTCGGAGCGGAAAATCTGAGATTTGGAAAGATATGGCCGCAGGTTCTTTTAATGATGATTATGTAGAACGCCAAACAGAGGCCCGCTGGTTGTTTTTGCGTTCTGGCGTTAGTCTAGAAGCTTTTACGGCCATGATTGCTAAATTTCATGAGCTCATTTTTCAGGTTTTCATGAAATACAATACGCCCACTCCCGAATTGGTCCGGGCCCTCAAGGGCTTTGCCCAGATAGATCTCAGCATTGTCTCCGAAGTTTATCGACAAAAAGCAATTAACGATTTAGAGGAGCAAAATGAGGCCCTCAAGCAGTTATCGACTCCTATTGCTCAAATTTGGCAGGGGATTTTACTCTTGCCTTTGGTGGGCTTTATTGATTCTAAACGGGCCAAAGATGTTATGGAGGCCATGTTGGAAGAAATTGCCAAGAGTCAGGCTAAATTTTTCATTTTAGACATCAGTGGGGTGGCTATTGTGGATACTGCCGTCGCCAATCACCTCATCAAGATGACCAAGGCTGCTCGCTTGATGGGCAGTGAATGCATGATTTCTGGCGTTTCTGGTCCCATCGCCCAAACCATTGTCGAGCTGGGCATTGCCATTGATGAAATTCGGACCACGGGCAGCATGCGAGATGCCCTCCGCTTGGCTATCCAAGAAGGCGGCACAGCCATCGTTTAAGTTGATCCCCTTGCTATTCCCCTATTGATAACTCCTCATCTTTTTTTGGATGAGGGGTTATTTTTTTGGGGCCTGCCGCCTTCGGCGGCCGGGCCCTTACAGGGCTCGCAGGTCTGCTCGGCCCTGCGGGCTTCGCCCTTGGTCTGCCGCTGCGCGGCCCCCTTTCAGGCCCCTAGGCCGACGGGCCTTAGTCTGGCCTAACGGCCACTGCTGTCCATCCCTAGGCCTGCGGCGGCTTCGCCGCCTGCTAGCTGTGGCTGCAGGTTAAAACCAGCAGCCAATTTAGGTACAGCACAGCTAGCTCCTGACCAACAATTGGCCTGCAGCTTAAAAGCCGCAGGACCTGAAAACCAAATATTCCCTTTCCATAAACAAAGCAGGGGCTTTTAAGCCGCTGCGGCAAGAAAGACCAAGGCCCAACAAAAATGGCTGCGGCCTTTAGGCTGCAGGTAGCGGCAGAGCCGCCATGGCCGAAGGCCAAACGGCCACAACAAGCCCTTTAGGGCGTCTTCGACGACCAACGGGAGTAACCGATGTGCAGGGGTGGCCAAAGGCCAGACCAAGCGGGCGAAGCCCGCGCAGGGCCGAGCGAGCAGCGAGCCCCGAAACGTAGCGCCCGCCGAAGGCGGGAGGCCCTGTAGCCTACCCGTAAGGTGCAACCAAAAAATACTATACATCTAACATCGTCCTTTCAAAGTCATATGGGCTAATATTTCCCAGACTTTGGTGGGGACGATTAAAATTGTAGTGCTGAAACCAATTTTGAATTTCCTCATTTAGTTCTTCTAAAGAGTGGAACCAAGATAAGTTTAAACACTCTGTTCTCAAAGTTTTATTTAATCGCTCAATAAATGCATTTTGGGTAGGTTTTCCTGGCTGGATGAACTTTAATTCAATATCATGTTTTTGGGCCCAAGCAGCTAACTTTTTAGAGATGAATTCTGGCCCATTATCGCAACGAATATAGTCAGGTTTACCTCTGTAATCCAGTACTTTATCAAGTACATCAGTAAGCTTTTTTGCAGAGATACTTTGATGGGCTTCTGTCCACAAAGCTCGCCTTGAGGTCTCATCCATAATGTTGATAATTCGGACCGATTTCTTATCTGAGCTCATGACCCAATCGCTTAAAAAATCCATAGACCAACCCTTATTTACCTCCTTGGGCAAAGAGATAGGTTCAAATTTTCGGCGAATACGCTGACGCTTTGGGCGCTGTCTTAAGTTTAATTTTTCTCTCTTCCAGATTCTATACACCTTCTTATGATTGAAGATAACACCTTGATTTCTAATGTAATGAAAAACCTTCCAAAAGCCCCAAGCTAAATATTCTTTCGTGACTTCATGCAGTAATTTAGCGATTTGATCATCGACTACTTCTGGCCGATGACCTGACTTTCGTTTATAGTATGTTTGACGACGAAACCCCAAAACGACACAGATTCGACGCACACTGTACTTCTTGGACAGCTCGTCTATGACTCTTTCTTGTCTTTTGGGGTTAAGTGCTTTTTTGCCATTACATAGCCCTCTTCTAAAATTTCATAATTCATGCTTAAGTCTGCATACATCTTTTTTAAACGAGTATTTTGGGCCTCTAATTCCTTGATTAAACGCTCTTTATCGTCAACTTCTTGCTCTTTGGATCTTTTCCATTTATAGAAAGTGGCTGGGCTTATTTGGTGCTTTCTACACAAATCTGCCACGCTAAGGCCGCTGTCGTGCTCAGCTAAAATTGATAACTTCTGCTTTTCCGTGAATTTACTTTTTCGCATCCTTTTAGTTTTTGTTCTTTAAGATAATTATTTTCTATAACTAATGGTTGCTTTTTTGGGCAGGCTACAGCCCCAACTACACATCAATGTGTATGGGCTACTGGTCTGAAGATGGTTGATGCTACTAGTACAAACGAATACCTATTTACCTAAATTTTTGCATATTCCATCCATAATTCGTTTTCTCTAAAGGATTCTTATCTTCAATTTTTAAGTTTTCAAATTTTACTTTTTTATTTTTAGTACTCACTAGCCATTCTCTATAATAGCAAAAAACTTTTTTATAATGCTCTTCATTTAATACAACTCTCTGTTCATCTAGTCCTTTATCTAATAAAATATAATCACTATAGTCCCCCAAATTATACAATCGTTGTGCTTTACTAGATTTACTGCTTTTATATAGTAAACAAGTTTGGTTTCTATTAAAGTAAAAATCATCTTTCAAAAGGCTTTCAATTAAATACAACGCTACTGCTTGATTTGATGTAGCAAGCCTCTCTCTTGAATCTGAGCCTCTCAAACTATCCGGAACAGGGCTGAAACTTGTCTGCCATGAAGGATTTTCTCGTGTATCTCCTTCGTATCTCAATAAGTCTTCTATTAGTAGGTATTTATTTTCAACTAATAAGAGATTTTCTTTTGCATAAGAGATACTAATAACTAAACTATCTATCTCTATATTTTTTTTCATTTCTTGAGAAGATACCTTTGTAAAAAGACCTCCTATTAAAATAATAGTTACTAGTAGATATATTTTATATATAGACTTCATATTATTGCCCTTTTACCTTTTGTTGAATTTTGTCAAACTGGACTTGATTAACAGTACGCACCCCATTGTTAATACTCCCTTCCTTCGTACTTACTTTAGTATTTTCTAAATTAGACTTCCGGACTACCTCATATCGATCAAATTTTTTTTCCTCCCATGTTTTTTGAGGAGACAGTCCAGTCTGTTTCAACCCCACTCCTCCCTTAGAACTCACAGTCTTTGATGATTCGTACTTTTCTACATGTTCCATTCTACTACCAAGATAATATATTCCAACATCTCCTTTTTGGGGATCACTAATATTACGTTCATAACTATCTCCCTCTAGCAACTCTTCAGCTGGCGCACCATCTGCTGAGTAAGTATGAAGTACAAATTTTCCATCCAATAAACAATCTCCTGCACAATTAGGTGTAGCACTATGCCCTTACCCCCAAAATTAGGACAGTAGTTTAAGGTGGAAAAACGCAAGAAAAAAAGTCGTATAATGAAGCACTAAATTACAAAAGAGATGAGAAAGAAGCGCCGTAATTTCAGTTCTAAATTTAAGGCATGCCCTTACCCCCAAAATTAGGACAGTAGTTTAAGGTGGAAAAACGCAAGAAAAAAAGTCGTATAATGAAGCACTAAATTACAAAAGAGATGAGAAAGAAGCGCCGTAATTTCAGTTCTAAATTTAAGGCAAAAGTAGCCTTAGAAGCGCTAAAAGAGCAATTGACCTTGGCAGAATTAGCGACAAAATATGAGCTACATGCAAATCAAATATCGGCCTGGAAGAAAGAACTTTTGGCCAATAGTTTTTTGCTTTATGAAAAAAAGCGAGGGCCCAAAGTGGATGCTGATGAAGAAAAAGAAGCCCGTTTATATGAGCAAATAGGCAAGTTGCAGTTTGAGCTAGACTGGCTTAAAAAAAAATATAGAGGAATGTGATGAAGCTTTAAGACTGAGCCAAATAGCAGTATTAGAAGGACTTAGCATAGCTCGGCAATGTGAGTTAATGTCGGTTTCCCGATCAAAATACTACTATCAAGCTGTGGGCGAAAGTGCAGAAAACTTAAAGCTGATGCGTAAAATTGACGAGTTTCATCTGTCACATCCAGAATGGGGCTACCCTAGGATGACCGAGTATTTAAGGGCCTCAGGCTTGACTTGTAACAAAAAACGAGTTGCTCGCTTGATGAAAAAGATGAATATTCGATCTGTTTTACCTAAGCCAAACACCTCATTATCAGCTAAAAGCCATAAGAAATACCCTTATTTACTTCGAGGCCTAAAAGTGAGCCGTTCAAATGAAGTTTGGGCAACTGACATTACTTATATTCCTATGCAAGCGGGTTTTATGTACTTAACCGTTGTCATGGATTGGTATAGTCGATATGTTTTGAGCTGGCGGATTTCGAACAGCATGGATAAGCGATTTTGTCTAGAGGCTCTGGACGAAGCTTGGAAATGGGGGCAGCCAGAAATATTTAATTCTGATCAAGGAGCCCAATTTACTTCTCTAGAATTTACGTCTGAGTTGCTCAACAGAGGAATTAAGATCAGCATGGATGGAAAAGGCCGCGCCTTAGATAATGTGTTTGTAGAAAGATTATGGTGGTCCGTAAAATATGAGCATATTTATTTGAGAGCTTATGAAAATGGTTTTAGATTTACACAAAGGACTTAAAGAGTATTTTAATTATTATAACAATCACAGGCTTCATAGTTCTTTAGGATATAAAACTCCTCAAGATATTTTTCTTCAGCATCTTCTCTAGGGAGGGGAGCTAGCTCCCCTCCCTGAAGAACCTCCACCTTAAACTAAGGGACTTTCTGTTTAAGCATTGGGGTAGGCGCACTATTCTTGGGTCTAGGGTTATTCTTATCTACAGTTATACTTTCCTTAGAGATCACGGGTCTCTGATTTTTTACTGCACCTGTATAGGTAATTACTGCATTATAAACATTTCCATCTGTTACTAACTTAACTTTTACTTTTGAACCATCATCTGCTAGAATATATCCTTCTTGAGCATAATATCCATAAACATGAGCATCTGCTTTTGTATTTACTATTGTCTTATAGGTTAATGTACCTTCCTTGTGCATTCGCTTAATTTCTTGGTTAATTTCTTGTCTCGCACCATTTACGGAAGTCATCCCGTCTAGATCTCCCTGATCGTGAAATTCAACTTTTCCTGTTGGTGTGAAAATTATATTTCCATCTTCATCTACAACATAACCTCCATTTTCGTCCAGTAGTTTAATTGGAGAGTTTAGAGCAAAGACATATGGGCTTATATTAGAATAAATTGACTTATAAGGATCCACAGACCACCATCGGCCAATTCTCCCATCATAATTTCTTGCGCCAAAGTCAAGGTTTCCATCTGCAATCTCAGGATTTCCTCCTCTTGCCCATTAAACCCAAAACGATACTCCTCCCCACTCACAAACTTACGGCCAGGCATTTCCCAACCAAAGGGATTTTGAACTCATTTAAAAACAACTGTTCTTGGACTTGAAAGCTAATTTTGCGTCCTTCGTCGTTATTTTTCTCCACGATAGCGCTGCTATCCCGTCAAAAAATGCCTAGAAGACCCACAAAATTATTACTCAAGCCCTTCAAGAACGTCGCTTTCAAATGAGTTCTACAAACTTGCAGAAGAAACCTGCGCCAAATAATAATCTGCCTGTCCAGTTTGGCTGCTGTCTTGACCCAAAGATTTATCACTGACCGTAGCCAGTACGTTGCCTAAATGGTTGGACAGCTCATAGCGGCGGCGGCCCAGCTCAAGTTGCTGGTAGCTGCTTTGCGCCAAAGTGGTTTTGAGCAGGCTCCCAGCAGGCAAACCAAGGGTCCCCGACTCATCCCGATACCTTAAAGCTAAGGCTTTTTTCAAGATTCCCAAACGGGCAGAGCCATATAAATGTAGCTCCTCTAAATACAGGCTATCTTTGTCATCGACCAGCGCAATATTTTCTTCATTGTACTGATAAACCGCTCATATGCAAAATGCCAATAACCGCCTAGGGACAAGCCCCTAGGCTAGCTTTTTCAGACAGCCCTCTAAAGAGGGCCTTTGGATATGGTCCTTCTTTACGATAACAACTGAGCAAAGACGTAGATCATAATTTGAGGCCCTTTAGGGCTGACTCCATTGGATTAGCCTAGGGGCTTGTCCCTAGGCGATGAATGGCAGGCGGCAAAGCCGCCATGGCCGAAGGCCAAACGGCCTAGCGATGTGCAGGGGTGGCCATAGGCCAGACCAAGCGGGCGAAGCCCGCGCAGGGCCGAGCGAACAGCGAGCCCCGAAACGTAGCGCCCGCCAAAGGCGGGAGGCCTATAGAAAATCACTACAGACCAACGTAATCAATCATATATTTTTTTCAGCTTCAATAGAAAAAAATCTTCCTCTTTTAACTCCCCTTTGATAGAAAAAAATTTTGGATAAAACTTAACTCCTATCAAACTCCTTCTGATACAAGCTTCTTCTATTCGTTGATCTAAACAACTTAGACCTGAAGAATCTCTCACATAATAATCATAAACATAAAAGTAGTTTTCGCAATCTGATTTTGCGAGAAGGATAATAGCCTCTGAATGAACTATTTCACATTTAGAAACAATCATCGAATCTACATTTATATTTGAAAACAACTGACACTGCTCTATCCCTAACACATTATCAAGGTTAATTGTATCTGTTTTAACATACACCCTTTCCTGCCCTAAAAGGTTATTACACAGCATCATAAACATCAATAGCATCCCTTTTTGAACAATCATCAAACAAACTATTATATACATTAAGAAATAACTTTATCTGAGTACTGTGCCCACCCCAACACTTAAACAGAACATCCCTTCATTTAAGCTGGAGTTTCTAGCTAAAAAATCGCCAATATTTAAGCCTGCTCAACAATAGCTAGGCCTAGACAAAAAAGAGTCTTATCGCACTCCTTTACACATTGACTAAAACGTATTTAAAATACTCCAACTCAAAGTATCTCTGAGCCTTAATAATTCATTAAATTTATTAGGGTTTTGCTCCGCGCCCACAAAGACATCTTCAGCGCCAAAGCCCTCTAGAATAAAACAAGCTTCACCAAGGGTTATCGTCTTGGGATCCTGTTTGAGCTGTCCAATCAATGGACGATACAAAGAAGCTATATTCTTTTTCTTAAGCACATTTTTTACCACCTCATAATACCTAAATTCATCATAACATTCTGGCCAATAGCGAAACTCAATTTTCTTCTCGATCAGCTTAACCTCATCTCTGGTATCCAACTCTACTAATCGAATTAAATGAACAAGCGCTCCCAAACCACTATCTTTTGCAGGTATATACGTTATTCTATACACCTGACTATCTAAATGATTTCTACAAGGTTCATCAATAGCCTCATAAACTTTGGACATACAAAAATCACAAGCAGGGTCTCCTTTGCTCCTAAATTTCTTCTCCTCTTTACTCGAACAGGCAAGCAAAAAAGAAATACCCCCAAAAACAGCAATGCTAACTCTGAGCATATAAGGTAGATTGATTTTAATCGGCATAAAGTTCTTTCTAGTTCAAATGTTTGAAAAAGCCCAATTTCTCCCCGGCCCTTAAAGCTAAGGCTTTTTCAAAAAAAATAACGCTCTAACTAAAGTAACTCTTTGAGAGGATCAGCCCCATGCACAATAAAATGGGCCGATGGTTTTAACCTTCGGCCCATATCATTTATAGCAAACAAGGGCTTTAGCCCGCCAGTTTGCATAGCCCCACAAGCATGGGCTTTAGCCCATGGGCCAAAACTACCCAGCCGCCGAAGAAAACAGCCAAAAGAAAAAAGACCGATGTGCTAAAGGCGGCAAAGCCGCCGCAGGCCCAGCGCTGCGGAGCGGGTGGCCGAAGGCCAGACCGAGCAAAACGAGCGCTAGCGAAGTTTTGCGAAGGGCCGAACAGACCTGTGAGCCCCGCAGCATAGCGGCGGCCAGCTTGCTGGCCGCGGGCCCCAAAAATCCATCTAAAAAAAGCTTATTTTTATTTGGAATTAGTTTAGATAAGCATAAATTTGCAGCCGTTAAGTTATTCTTATCATAAAAATATAACCTCTTATGAATTTAGCGAGCTTACAAAAAGCCCTACTTATTTTGGCCGTTTTTGGCCTCGGTCTTAGCTCTTGTAAAAAAGACGATGACAGCTATGATGTGCCCGAAACTTACAGCTTTGAGAACGTTAGTTATAGCGGACAAACAGACCGCCTCGATATGTTGGGCGAACTAGCCGCTTATGCCAAATCGGCTAGTGCTCTGAGCGCAAATGCCTTGGATGCCAACAGCATGAAGGATATGTTTGCTAACCAAAATGATCCCTTTGCTGATGCAGATCTCAATGCAAGCAGCAAGCAGCTTAAAAGCAAGACGGTTTCTACAGAGCAGACGCTTATGGAAGACCTGATGGATGCGCTTGCCACAGCTAGTATGTATACCGATAGCACGGCTAGCAGCGGACAAGCCGGGATCATGCAAACCAATGATGGCGCAAGCAGCTACTTGCTCAATGCCAATGGTTTGGAGCTGGCTCAAGTGATCGAAAAAGGAATTATGGGCGCTTGTTTCTACTATCAAGCCACGGCCGTTTATATGGGCAGCGGAAAAATGGATGTAGACAATGAAACCGTAGTGGAAGGCGAAGGGACCGAAATGGAACACCATTGGGATGAGGCCTTTGGCTATTTTGGGGCGCCTACCGACTACCCTAGCAATACAACTGGCATCCGCTTTTGGGGCAAATATGCCGACGGTAGCCGCGAAACTTATTTGAGCACAGGAACCAACTTGATGAATGCCTTGATTGAGGGCCGTGCCGCTATTTCTGCCCAAGATCTAGACGAACGCGATGCTCAAATTGCTATCGCTCGCGAACAATGGGAACTGGTTTTGGCCGGCTCTGCCCTACATTATATCAATAAGGGAATCGCTAACCTTAGCGATGATGCCGCCGCCGCTCATCACGCGCTATCAGAAGCTTATGCCTTTGTTTACGGCCTCAAATTTGGCGGACTACAAACGCTTAGCACTGCTGATGTAGATGCTATTTTGGTTCAAGTTGGCAACCATGCCGATCCACTACAAGCCAATCTATATAACAGTACAAGCGCTAACCTTCAGGCTGCAAAGACCGCTTTGGTCAATGCTTTTCCGGCCTTAGCTAGCGTTCAGGACCAACTTTAAGCCTAGTTTTTTGTTTTTTGTTCATTCTCTTGGCTGCTCGGCGCTTCGGCGCTGGGCAGTTTTTATATTTTCAGCAATTCACAACCATCCATTTATGCTCAATTTCAACTACTACCAAGGCGGTTTATGTCTGGCCGCCCTGCTCTTTAGCCTCTTTAGCTGTGGCTCAGAAACCGAAGACCCCTGTGCTGTAGAATTTGACCAATTGGCCCTGCTCGAAAATGTAGCCGATAATTTTATTTCGCCCGCCTATAACAATCTACAAACTAAAGTAGACAGCCTAAATGATGCGGTAAATGCTTTTTGTGCCCAGCCCGATGCCAGCAAACTTCAGGCCCTCAAAAGCAGTTGGCTGTCGGCCAATATCGCTTTCCAAAACGCCAAAATCTATGAGTTTGGTCCCGCCGCAGATTACCAATTGCGCAGTAGCCTCAATAATTATCCGGTTTTTACGAGCCGCCTAGAGTATGCGATTAGCAGCCAAACTTACAACCTCGAAATTGATTCCTTTGCCTATACCCGCGGCTTTCCCGCTCTCGATTATCTGCTGCATCACGATAGCGAGACCCAAATTCTAAATGAGTTTGCCGATACCGCCCGACAAAATTACCTCAAGGCTGTTTGCCAGCAAATCAAGCAAAAAGTAGATTGGACCCAAGACGGCTGGAGCGCCTATGCCAATAGCTTTAAAACCACCGAAGGACTAGCCGTGGGCAGCCCCCTCAGCCTTTTGGTCAACCAGCTCAACCAAAATTACGAGCTGTTCAAAAATAATAAGTTGGGAACGCCCGTAGGCGCCAAGGTCAGCTATATTGCAGCACCCGAAAAAACGGAGGCCTACTATAGCGGCCAGTCGCTTATTTTGGCCCAAACTACCCTAAACGCCAGTCAGGCCCTTTTTAATGGTGGCAATGGCCAAGGACTAGATGATTATCTGGATGCTACGGCAGTTCAAAAGGATGGCCGCCCACTTAGCCAACTCATCAATGAGCAGTTTGATGCGGCCAGCAGCGCCCTCGATGCCCTAAATGGGCAAAGCCTAGCCGACAATATCCGCAATAATTTTGAGGCCTGCAAAAGCGCTTATGCTCAGGCCCAAAACCAAGTGGTCTATCTCAAAACAGACCTTCCCGCCGTCCTTTGCATCAATATCACTTATGCCGATAATACCGATGATGGCGATTAAATTACTGTTTTTTTGGGGCCTGCCGCCGAAGGCGGCCGGGCCCTTGCAGGGCTCGCAGGTCTGCTCGGCCCTGCGCTTCGGTGCTACGCACCTTCGGTTACTCCCTTTGGTCGTTGAACTGCGCCCTAAAGGGCTTGTTCTGGTCTGCCGCTGCGCGGCCCCCTTTCAGGCCCCTAGGCCGAATGGAAGTTCTGCGCTTCGGCCATCCTTTGATAAAAATTTCAGGCTAGTCAAGGCATTTTTTAAAGGCATAGCCCTAGCTATGGCTGAGAAAAATAACGCAGAATAGCAAGAAATTAAAGCAAAGGATAGAAGTGGCAGGGCTTTCATTTGGCCTTTGCCTGCGGCCCTTCGGGCCTGCTATATGGGCCTGTAGGTTAAAACCCACAGCCATACAACAACGGTATTGCTTCGCAATGATGTATGAATGAGGGTTGAAACCCTCATGAAATGAACTTTTTGGACATCCTTTATATGAGCATGGCCCTAGGCTAGCTAAAAAATCGTCATCCCCTCATTCGAGGGGATTTTCTGTTCCACTAGTCCTTGTTCGCTTTTTCAGACTACTCTTACCCCAAAAATTAGGACAGTAGTTTAAGGTGGAAAAAGTTAAGCTTAGACCATAAAAAGCCCTCCGTAGAGGGCTTAAAATAGCTAGTGAAGGTTAATTTATTAAGGCTTTAGCTGTCGGAGTTCAGAGAAGCTAATGGGCCGATAATTCAGTTTTTTCTGGGCCAAATCATCCGGAAAAGTACTCAGTTGGGCCAGTTCTAGCCCCCCATTTTCTTTAAAGCGCAAAGCAGTAATCTTCATTTTTTGGCTGCGGTCTACCTCTCCAGGCGTTTGATAGCTTTTTGTTTCTTTATTATAATACATCTGCATCACTCCACGAGTTTTGCTGAAGGTGGTACTTAGTCGCTCAGCAGCTTTTAATTTAGGGGCTTTTTCCACCTTAATTTGGGCCAGCATTTTCTCTTCTTCCTTTAGGTCTAGGAAACGGTCGCAGTTAATCCAGCCTAAGCGGTTAATCTGCATACTATTGACAACATATCGGCGCTGAAAGTCGGGAGAGATCTGCCCTCTTTCTATTTTAGCGGCAATGACTTTCTGATAGATTTTGTCTAGTTGGTCCACAAACTGCTGCAGTTCCTCGGCTTGTTTATTAAAGCCAGTCAGTGAAAGGACCTCATTATAGTTGGCAATCATTTTATTGAGCAAATGCGCATGTCGGTAGACGCCATTTAGGGTTTCGCTAGTACTTAGGGCCAATCTTCTTTGCACATCTTTCTCCTCTCTAGTTTGGATAGCACGAAGGTCTCGCATTAGTTTGTCGCGCAACTCATTGAGTTTATGATTGCGATTAAAAGTGTAATTGGTCCGAATACACTTCTTTAGCGATGTAGCCAATTGCAAAAAGATAGCGGGTTGTTTGGCTGCTTCTTCAATTTCCAAAAGGGTTTGCATCTCTTCCTCAAAGCCCAGTTGCTGGCATTCTTCCTTTAGGTAAGCTTGGTAGCGTTGTAGCTGCTTAGTATTGCCAATTAGGCCGACTAGGCTTTCGCTAAATGCGGCCGACCATTTAAAGTCGAGCATCCATTGGTTAATGTCAGCTTCATTGTTTTTGGCCAAATCGACCAAGAGGTCGAGGCTATCTTGCTGGGCCCAGTAAGCGGCCAAGTTAATTTCATATTGGGCCAAGGCCTGTTTATGGCGTTTTTGGGCCGCTGCATAGCTTTTGGCTCTGCCTTCATTGATTTTCTCAAAGCGTTGGCGGCGTTCTTCGGCCTTTTTGAGCAGTTGGGCGATGCGAGCCTCATATTTTTTGCCGCTTTCAAAGCGTTTCTTGGGGTTTTCGCTACGGATAGCCTTTTCATCCACTACAGGCAGCTCCATATATTCTAGGGGAGCTAGGGCGCCAGGCTTTTGCGGCATAGCCAAAAGATGCTCAATTTTAGGCATGGGCGGTGCGGCAATAATGCGAATAGAGTCTAGGTCTAGCAAATTAAATTTAAAAGTGGGGGGATCTTTCTCAAAGTTAAAGCTCTTGACTTTGGTCCCAGAGGCTTCCCAGACAATATCTTCTGTGGTTTGGCTAATATCTCGATCAGCATAAAAGACCTGCATGCCTTCGTTTAGGGGTTCATCGGAAGGAAGGCGAAGGTTGAGGCTGGCTTTGGGCGCCAGTTGTAGCTTCTCATCATTCAGATCTTGGGCCTGAATATTGACCATGCCGCCTGTTTCGATCAGTTCATGGCCAGGGGCCACAGTTTGTAGATTCTGCATCCACATATCGTTAAGGCTGAGGGCTTCTCGCAGTTCTATTTTCACTTTATCATCGCTGAGAGCTTGGCCATTGGCCCGAACAAAGCTGCCTGCGGGAATAAACAACTGGCTGCCATTGGCCCCAAAGATCAGGGTATCTCTATTGGGGTTGATCCAAAACTCCTGTTTTATGCGCTGGTCCATAAAGCTATAGAACTCTTTCCAGTTTTTGGGTTGGAAGACCTGCAAACGGACCTCTACTCTTCGGTTTTCGGCCCAATCGCCTTCAGAGAGTTCTCCCTTTGCCGTTAGCGAAAAGCTAGCGGTTTCTAAGCCGTTTGCTTCTAGATATTGAGCCACAGCTTGGGCTCTTCTTCGGGCGAGATCTTCATTATAGCTCAGGCTACCCGCTTCATCGCAAAAGCCTTTGAGGTCCAAAACAAGGTCGGGATATTCTTGGCTTTCGGCCAAGAGCTGTTCTAATTTTGCTTTTGCTTTTTTCGTCAATTGGGCTTGGCCTGATTCAAAGTAAACGGACTGCTCAAAATTTTGAGCAAAAGCGGAGAAGCTCAGGCTAACAAGGAGAACAAAAAGGATATTTCTCATAATGGCTTAGAATTTTGTTTTGGAAAAAGAACATTTGGCTGCGCATCTGTTCTTTTAATCTCTTTTTGGTCCAAAGGTTACGACTAAAGATTTTCTTTTTTTAAAAAAAAGGGCCGAAGCCGACTGCCATAAAGCAAGAAAAAATGATGTGCGGCCTAGCGATGTGTAGGGGTGGCCGAAGGCCAGACCGAGTTTTTTGAGCAAAGCGAAAAAACGAAGGGCCGAGCAGACCTGCGAGCCCCGAAACGCAGCGCCGACGACCGAAGGGAGGCGGAGGCCCCAAAAACAAAAAAACCAGCTCATCTTTACAGACAAACTGGTTATATAGTACTGATTTAAAGCGGTTTACTCTCCGAAGTACTCGCAATAAATTTTGGGTGTTTCTTGTAATTTCACGCAATGCAATTGGCAATTATCGGGCAGGAAGGGCGCCAACTCTTGCCAGATATAATAGACTAGATTTTCGGTAGTGGGCAGCACGCCTTCGGGCAAAAAATTGGGGTCCATATTCATATTGGAGTGGTCCAGAATATCGGTTACTTTTTCGCGCATAAGTTTGGCCAGCACCTTGGCATCCATAAGAAATCCGGTAACGGGATCGGGTTTTCCCTTGAGGGTCACCCAAAGCTCATAATTATGGCCATGAAAGTTTTTGTTGGCGCATTTTCCGAAGATTTCAAAATTTTTCTCATCGCTCCAGCTGGGCACCCAAAGTTGGTGAGCGGCATTAAAACTTTCTTTTCTACTGAGGTATACAAGCATATTGCATCTCCTTTTTGGCCCTTTTGAGAAACAGTCAAGGGACCTTTTTATCAAATAAAATTATAGGTCTAGCAAAAAGGCTAGGGTATCTTTTCCGTCGGCAAAATTGCTCCATTTGGGCTGTTGAGCCTGCCCAAATTTTACGCTTGGCCCTGCTAGTGTGAGTCTTTGATTGACTACAACCTGAATCTTGTCCCAATCCTTGGCGAGCAGCTGTTCTAGCTCTTCCAGATCGTTATAGACCTCATAATGCAGACTAGCGATTCTAGATTCGAGGGCCGGCAGGGGCAAAAGCGAAAGGACCGCATTGACATAATGTTCTTGGCCATTGAGCAAGTACAAAGAGCGGTTATAGTCGTAATTATTGCGGTATTTGCTATGGTGTTCTAGGGGCGTAAAGGCCTCTAATCTTTGCATAAAGAGTTCAAAATTGAAGTCTTTAGGCAGATAAATTTTGGCGACAGAGCGGCAGCCCAGGCCAAAATAATCAAAGATATCGCGACCTAGGGCCAGGATTTCCTCCTCGCTTTCCTCTCCAGATAAAACCGCTACAGATTTACGGTTTTTGCGGATAATATGCGGCTTTTTGCTAAAATAATGTTCAAAATAGCGGGCCGAATTATCGCTGCCGGTAGCAATGACGGCATCAAAATTCTTGAGTTGGTCCACCACCTCAAAATAGGGTGCAATAGCGGGCTGCTGCTGTTTCCAGAGGGCCAAGAGGGCGGGAATCAGCACGGCATCCTTAGAAGAATACTTAATGAGGGCCTTATGTCCCGCCAAAAAGCAGAGCAAAATATCTTTGATGCCCACCATGGGAATATTGCCGGCCAGCACCAGCCCAACTCGCTTACTAATGGGATAATCTTCTGGCTGATAATTGGCCAAAAAGGCGTTGAGTTCCTCCTCGGCCAAATAGTTATTGGTCAGGGCATCCAAGGCTTTTTGGCTATCCTCTGCCCGAAACCAACCATTTTGTCGATAAGCCAGCGGGAAATGTTTCCGCATTTCTCCCTGCCCATATTCAGAGGCCAACAATTGCCCCAAATCGATTAGCGCTTGCTTGCGCGCCGCAAAATCCATCATGCTCTATTTTTAATATGTGTTCGGCGCAAAGTTCGCAAAAAAAAAGAGCTAGAACGAATAAGTTATTTAAAATATGTTTTGGAAAAAAAAGACCGAGCAGCTGAGGGCTACTCGGTCTTTGGGTTGGAATTAGTTTAATAGCTTCACGGCAAGCTTACCTATAAGCTCTGTTAGTTCATTTTCAAACTCTCGAGTTACATCATGAAAATTGGTTTTCGCATGCACTAACTCATGCATTAAAGTACCTGCAAAACATTCGAGTGAGTCCAATGCCTTTACTGAAATAACAATATTATCCTCTAGTGGATCCCAACAGCCCAAAGTATTGTCTTCTGAGATAGTTTTCCTCATAGTTTTAGACAACTTAATTTCTCTTACTCTTTCTGGCAGCCCCCCATACAAATCAACAATTTCAGCTAAAAAGCTCCATATGTACTTTTTCCTTTCCGATAGCTCATCAGCCTCACAAAATTCAAAAGAAAAGCTCTCATTATACGCCGATAAAAAGTTTTCTAAGCTAGTAATAGCATTTCCAGAGGCATCTTTAACATTGTCAATCTTCGCCTTCAAATTTTTAGGAATAACAATAAGCGACCGCCCTTCATTTTTGGCATCATCAATAATACTTGTATTGTTAACTACCTCTTCATTTGTAACAAAAATATAATCGCCCAAAGCATTTAAAGTACTGATAGCATGAATCTGTACGTCTACCCAACTCAACTCGTCAAATGATTCATTTTCACTTAGACGTTTAAGGTCATTTGCTAACAAAAAAGCGGCAATCCTTGAATTTGATTTTTTTAAGATCCTCTTTATTGCTTCAGTGTAAGCACTGCGCCCTACATTTGTTCTTTCTCGATTAAGTGACTTTCTAATTTTTGCATCTAGGTAGGTTATATTATAACTAAATAAAAAGTTAGCCTCTTCCGCAACCTTTACACCATTTATATAGATATATGATGCGTCGTTTTTAGTGTCTCGCCCAATAATATCTCCTTTAGATGTTGACTCAATCAAACTACTTTCAGTGAATCTCAAAAAAAGTTGTTTGGCTTTCTCCATATCCTCATCCGCCAACCCTTTCAATATAAACTCCGTCCCTTTCATATCAGGGAACTTAGCTGGGCCTATCACTGCATGTAGAGTTGTAACATCGCCAAATTCTCCCTTAGCTAATCGCGCTGTACGGAAACTTTGATGCGATGAATTTATTTCAACATCAATAGAATTTCTATCTAAAGTAGCCAAGGCATCCTTTAGTCCAATACCAAAATTCCCTATTACCTTAGGGTGTTTTTGCTTTTCTTGATTTTCATTTTGAGTCAAATGAAAGTAGTTAAGTCCTCGACCAAAATCTCTAATACACCAAGCTCCATCAGGTCTTTTAAAGATCTTTATCTCCTCAGTATCTGTCAATAGTTCCTCATCTAAAGCATTCGCTATAATTTCTCTTACAGCATGTGCAGGTTCCCAACTCTCTAGGATCTTCTCAATATTTAAATCAAATTTTTTCTCTGTCATATCTGTTTTTATTTGTGTTAGTAATTTACGCTTTATCATCTGATATTTCTCAAAACTTCCCTATTTATTACTATCCATAAGTATTATATTATATGTTTTGAAGCTGCTGTTTTGGGGCCTCCGCTGCGGCTTCGCCGCCTGCTGGACCTAAATGAGGAGAAGCGACCCTAATTACTTAATAAGTCAAGCGAAAACGTCCTCTTTTTGTCCTTTCTTTACCAGCTATTTTATAGCTAAAAACATAAATATAATCATCTTGTGCCTGCAAAACTCCATTGACTCTACCATCCCAGCCCTTAATAGAACTGGAACGATCTCCGTCAAAAACAATACTACCCCAACGATTATAAATCGTAAAACTAATAATTTCAATCCTAGGGCTAAGAGGATATGGCAAGGGCCGGAAGTAATCATTAACGCTATCACCATTAGGCGTAAAAACAGCCGTAAATCCTTCAATATCATCTTCAGCAACTAGATCTAAGGGCCTATCTAGTTTTTTTATTGTTTTAAAGTAAGAAGGAGCATCTTCTAAGGCAGTATCCTCTATCGATAAAAACAGACTAGTGTCTAACTCCTCTTTCGCTTGCTCTTGAATGGTATTAACTTGACGAACGGCTGGTGTTCCTTGCTCACAAGAGGATAAAAAAACAGCTCCACCTACCCACAAAAAAACTCCCTTCAATCTACCCTTTCCTAACATATCATCAACTTTATCAAAGCTAAATATTCCGCTTAATCGCCTCTTGCTCCACATAGCGCTTCAGCCCATCAATAATGGCTTGAGCAAAACCTTCATCTTGTACAAACTTCCGATAGAGCTGAATATCCAGTTTGCGATGATGCGTCATGACCTCTTTCATAATTTTATCGAAAGCCATATCCCTATTCTGTGCATCGGGATTTTCCATAACCTTATCCTTATAATCTGGGTGGTTCAAAATGCCCTCTCCAAAAGAGGCAAAACGAATCCGCTGCTCCTCTGGGGTAGCCCCCCAATCCTTAAACCAGCGCTCATTAAACATCCTCAAGATTTCTTCTAAAGTATCTTTTTCCTCTTCTTCATGAGCTCCTCTGGGGTTGGCATTCTGAGGTTTTAGGCTAGTTTCCTCTGCATCCAATTCTATTTTATGATTGAGCTTTACGCGCTCAATACCATAAGTAGACAAATCTACGGCATCCAATAAGCTGTCTAGCTGGTCCTTATCTTTATTCCTAATGACCATCTTGGGAATAAGAAACTTTAAGAACCAAAATAGCTGCTCCCAATTCAAACGGCTATAATCCATATCCATATCCATAATTGAAGCCAGTTGCCCATAAATCTTAACAAACTGCTTGGCCTTAATTTTATAGTCTGCTTTTTCTTCATCGGTAAGTTCTAGCTCCTCATTAAAACGATGAGCTGCCTGGTCTATAATTGGACTCAATAGCTGGGCATCAGCATTATCAAAGAATAAATTAGTAAACTCCTTTACTTCGGCCAGTTCATATACCCCAGGGTCTTCTAGATGGTCCTTTAACTCATGTAATATATTCACATCTGTAGCCTCAGACAAACTGGTTGCGGTATAAAAATCATCAAAGGCTTTTTTGATGTCTTCTGTACTATTAAAGAAGTCCAATACAAAAAGATCTTCGGTCTTCTTGCCCAATTTATTAGCCGAGCGATTCAGACGCGATAAAGCCTGTACCGCCAAAACCCCTTGTAGCTTTTTATCAATATACATACTACAAAGCTTGGGCTGATCAAAACCTGTAAGGTACTTGTTGGCCACAATCAATATCCGATATTCATCCATATCAAAATAACGGGCAATCTTATCACTGATGTAGTCTGGGTCCGAAGACTTTGCCCGATCTAATTCGGCAGGTAAATAGTTGATCTGCTCTTCTGTATACTCTATACCCTTCAACATTTTTTTACCAGAAAATGCAACCAATATCCTGAAGGGGTTCCCCTTTTGCTCCAACAATCGCTGCATGGCCTGATAATATAAAATAGCCGCCTCAATGCTCTGCGTTAAGACCATCGCCTTGCCTTTCCCCTTTAACTTCCGCTTCGCCTGCACTTGCTCCATAAAATGATTGAGCATAATCTCGGCCTTGGTCGCTATTGTCCGCTCTTGCCGCTCTACATACTTCCGCAATTTCTTTTGCGCCTTTTTGGTATCAAAAAGGGGATTCTCCGCTATAGATTTTTGTAGCTCATAGTAGCTCTTGTAGGTCGTGTAATTGGCCAAAACATCTAAAATAAAGCCCTCCTCTATGGCCTGCTTCATAGAATACAAATGAAAAGGCTTAAAACTCCCATCTGCCTGCCGAACCCCAAACTTTTCTAGGGTCGAGTTCTTTGGCGTAGCCGTAAAGGCTAAATAAGAAACATTCTGCCGCATCTTACGGGAAGACATCAAATCAAATAGCTTGTCCTGAGCATCGCCCAAGCTATCATCTGTTTTGGCAAAAGTCATATTCATTTTGTCTGCAGTGGTCCCCGTCTGTGAACTATGCGCCTCATCTATAATTACCGCAAACTGCTTCTCATTCATCTGACTAATTCCCTCCAAAACAAAAGGAAACTTTTGTATGGTCGTAATGATAATCTTTTTCCCCAGCTCTAATGCCGCCTTCAAATCTGCAGAGCGATAAGCTGGAGCAACAATGTTTTTGACCTGAGAAAAACTCTTAATGTTCTCCCTAATTTGCTTATCTAATAAACGCCGATCCGTTACCACAATAACCGAATCAAATAAAGGCCTTTCCATTCCTCTAAATCCCCTAACATTTTCATGCTTAGGGTAGGTCTCTATCAACTGATAGGCCGCCCAAGTTATAGAGTTGGATTTTCCCGAACCCGCCGAATGCTGAATCAAATAGGTTTTTCCCAGGCCTTCCGCTTCTATATCCGCCACAATCTTACGAACCACATCCAACTGATGAAAACGAGGAAAATATAAGGTCCGCTTGTTTAATGCAGTCGTTCGCTTGCCATCAAAGCGCACAAAATGCTGAATCAAATTGGCCAAACTCTCCCGCTTGAAAATTTGCTCCCACAAATAGGCGGTTTTATGCCCAAACTCATTAACGGGATTCCCCTTGCTTTGCCCATTCCCCTTATTAAAAGGCAAAAAGAAGGTCCCTTTACCCGCCAAACGAGTAGTCATATAGACCTCATCTGTATCGACCGCAAAATGAACCAAACAACGACCAAATTGCAAAAGCGGCTGCCGTATATCTCGGTCTTCTCTATACTGTTTTTGCCCATGATAACGAGCATTCTGCCCCGTCCAAGGATTCTTGAGCTCCATCGTAATTATAGGCAGACCATTTACAAAAATGACCATGTCTATTTCCTGTAAGGGCTTATCTAGTGAATAACGCAATTGCCGACTCACACTAAACTCATTTTGCTCAAACTGCTGCCGAACTCTTTTCCCACTACTCGCTAAGGGCAAGGGATACAATAACTCAAAATGCGCATCATCAACATCTAGCCCTTTGCGCAACAGTTCTAAAACCCCATATTTCTTGATGAGCACATTCAAGCGATGAAGGATCTTTAATTCCCCATCCGACCGCTTGCGCAGCTTGGCCAACTCCTCGGCCTGACTGCTTTCTAAGAAATGCCAAAAACGCCGCTTGTCTATGGCCCATTTTGCATCATAATCATTAGGGTCCCCTATATAAAACCCATTGCCCGAACGGTAGTGGATCTCCCCCTCCGCCATCTGCTGGGGCGCATAACCCTGCGCTTTCAGCTCCTCTAAATTACTACCCGTTAAGGCTTTTTCTATGGCCGCCTCTAAGGCCTGTTCATTCGTCTTGCTTGGCATCTTTGTTTTGTTTGTTTTAAAAGTACTCTTGAAGCAGAAATAGAACTATTTCTCCCATCAAGCTCAATGTCCGCTGTATAGTTAGAGAATCATGTATACGAACAATCCCTTTTCGCTGCTCATATCGAAATTGCTCCTCTGCGCTCAATACTCGATAATCTGCCTTCGCATAACTTACCCAATCATCATATCCAATCTTATGCTTAGCAAAGCCAGCCTCTAAACCTGGATTATCTGTCACAGGCTTTACATCCTCTAGCAACACAGCAATTGCCAAAACAGTAAAGCCCCTAGTCACAAGCATATAATCGCCCTTTTTGGCGGTTTCCCCCCCACTAGGATGATTCAAAACAATCCCCTCTCCTAGAATATACTCATAAAAGTCAGGGGCATCTGCCCCCCACTTCGTTCCTAATTTCCAAATGTTCATAGTTTGTCATTTTTATTTCCCTTAATATATCAACTTTCCCCTACTCCCCCAAACACATACGCCCGCAATACTAAGTTCATTCGTCTTGCTTGGCATCTTTGTTTTGTTTTAGCGTAGTTCTTTAAATCTCTTTTTTAGAAAAAAGATAAGCATGCCCTGAAAAGCCGTATAACGACCATTTTTAGGCTGCTCTAGCTTGGCTAACAGATCTCTAGCATAGTCTTCAGCTGTTTCCCATGACTTATTTCGCTGATCATAGCGATCTATCTTTCTACTTAATACATCCCAAGCCTGCTTACGAAGCCGAACTAAGGTCTGCGCATTTAACTTGAGCGTTTCCTTCAATTCCTTGTCTATGTTTGGATCTTTTGAGCTGATCGCCCCTCTATAATTATATCTAATATTAAATCTGCGCTCCTCATCCTTTTTTCTGATGCTAGCAGGATTAGGAATATACTTTAATTCCGTATTTCCCTTAGCACTATCGCAAAAGCGATCTTTCCCATCTAAATCTTCTCCCCCCTTACAAGCCGCAAACAGGTTGTTGTAGTCTGTGACTTTATCCGGATAACCATCCTGTGACTCAAAATGCTCAATCTTCATCTTTAGGTCCGTGCTCCCATCCTCATACACTCGCTCCTCTATGCTGTTCATACAATAACAACAAAGATAACCCTGCTCTGCCAACAAGGAATCCTTTAGCACGGCCCCCACTTCCTTTTTTAAGTCCTCAAAGTCTGGACTTGCCGTTTTTCGTCTTAGTTCTTTATAGCCCTCTATTACTTCTGCAGAAGGCCTTTTGTTTATCTGTTTCATCTTTAGTTTTGTTTTAGCTTGGCCGCCGCAAAGGAGCGCAGCGACTGGCCTAGCGATGTGCAGCAGTGCGGCCTAGCCGCAGACCAAGGCCGTTAGGCCGCAGGGCCGAGCGAACAGCGAGCTGCGGAACGTAGCGCCGCAAGGCGAAGCCGCAGCGGAGGCCCCAAAATATTAGTTCTCTAATTCCTCTTCTGCTAGCTTAAGCGCAAAATTCAATTTAAACATATCCGCATCTCTGGCGGGCAGTTTTAAAGCTTCTATTCGCTGCCTTGCCTCAGCCAAACTCTCGGCATTCTCCTCCTCTATTAAGGCAAATATGGCATCTATTTCTTGGGTCACTTCCTCATCTCGCTGCTTAACCCCCATCCACTCTAAGAAAATATCGGCAATGTCCCGACCATAAGTGAAGTTGATCTCCCTAGGCGCTTTGGCCGCTTCTTGCCCCCCAATAGGCGAATCCAAAATGTATACCTTGGCCGTCTCCCCATGAGCCTCTAAATAACTGGCCACCAAAGGCGAATGCGTGCTCACAATAAACTGCGCCCGAGGAAACTCCTCCGCTAAAGCATCTAAGATCTTGCGCTGCCATTTCGGATGCAAATAGGTGTCGATCTCATCGATCAAGACAATAGCTGGGTATTCATAAAATTCTGCATCATAATCTGCCGACTCATACAAGCGCCGAATCAAACGCCCCACCCAAGCAAATACATTCCGAAAGCCCTGACTAAGCAGATGAAAGGGTACTTTCCGCCCCTCTAACTGCAACCAAATCAAGTTTTCTTGATGCTCTACCTGAAGGAGCTCTACCTGCTGCTCCAAAATCTTAGACAATAAGCTAAAGATGAAGGTTAATACCGCCCCCTCATTATGTCCATTATTTTTATGACTATCTGCCTCCAAGTCTTTGATCCACTCCCCTAAGGCCGCATAGCGATTCTGATCCCTATTATAAATCAGGCTACTCACATCATTAAAGTTTGGCGCTAAGACCTTCTTGGGCTCATGATCGTCCTTGCTGCTGCCGGCCTGCAATTGCGGAAAACCCAAGAGCAAATGCTTGTATTGACTAAGGCCCGCCGCTAAGCCAAATGAATCCCGCTCTATCTGCATGCTATTATGTGCCCCAACAAAAAACATCCCAGCCTCCTTGCTGAACTCTACTTTATTGCGGTAGTCTTGCTCTAGCTCATAATCTACGGTAATCTTGCCCCGATAAGGATGCTCCAAACGATAGGTTCCCGTTTCTGTGTCAATCCGAAGCAAGCGCTGTATTTCCTTTTCTCGAAGATCTAAGGCGGGATTATCATCAATCCCCACTAAGCCCAAGGCCAAAGCCCGCAATACCGTAGACTTTCCGCTTCCATTATGCCCCAATAAACAGATGATCCGACTGCTTAAGTCTAACTCCAAACGCTCAAAATGTCCTATGTTCTCTAAGACTAAGCGCTGCAAGCGAAAATGCTGCTCTTTTCTGGGCGGCAAACTTGGGGCGCTGCTTGGGGTTGAGTCAGGAATTAGCTCATTAAAACTATTGTAACGAAGGCTCTTTCGATATGGCATGACCTTAGCCAACTGCCGCTCAAAAAATTCTTGCGGAATAAAGCCCAAATTCCCCAAGGGGCTCTTCTTATGCTGCTCTAGCAACAAAAAGGCATCTATGGTTTCTTTATCTCCATCTACAAAAGATTGCAGCCAAACAGAAAAATTTCCTACCTCATATTCTTTCTCCCAATAGCCGCCTTTTCCACCCTCCTTAGAGTTATACTGCATCCCCCCTAGCTTTACTGCCAACTTTTTAAAGAAGGCCGCTTTATTCATATTATCGCTAGCCGAAAGAATTAACTTAATATCCCCCATGAAAGTTATTTCCAAGTAGATATTAGGCCTTTTGGCCAATAGATCATCTCCCATCCAAAAGGAGATGATACAATTATCTTTATCCCCCAAAAAGAAATAACCCTTTTTGAGCATATTCGCTGTATTTCGAGCCCGTAAGCGAAAGTAAAGAGAAGGCTGCTCTTTTCTTAAAAAGTTTAAAGTCGATAGTGCAGATCTAGATATAGATACGCTTTCCCTTCCTAGTTCGAGTATTTTTTTGATTGTTGAATCATCGCTAACTTCTTCAAACGTATACCTAGACTTATATCTAAACAGTTCTTCAGGATTGAATATTTTAATTCTTGTAGGCGTTGACAGATACTTATTGAGCTTGGGAAGCTTATCAAAATACTCGGCCTCTTCAAATTCCTGAATAAAATCTCCTGTAATTTGAGCAAGTGCCATAGCCTCACCATAATCCCCGATAAGAATCCAAAAGTCTTCCTTAGAAACTAATTCATTTAGTTTTTGGGGATAAACAATAAATTCTGCCTCTATGAACAAATCGAGAAGCTCATCACCTACCTTAACACTCCAAAATCTCATAACTATTGCCTATTTGTTCCCAGTAGTCGCCTACCAGAAGGTTTCTATTCTATTTCGGTCCTTAAATATAAGTCTTTTTCCCCTACTCCCCCAAACACATACGCCCCCGAACAACCTCATCAATCAATACCTCCCGATACTCCCGCAAAGCCTTTATCCCCTTACGCTGATCCAATACCGCCCGAGCCGTCTTACTCACGACCTCATCTATAATATTAGAAATAAAGATTTGCTCCTCCATTGGAGGTAATAACAATGGTAATTGTTTAAAATCTTCAAACCGTATATCCCACTGACCAATCCGAACACCATATGAGATGCGATTGTACTCAGATATATATTTTTTACACCTAAGTAAATTATGTAAATATCGAGAATAAATTTTTGACGTATCAACCTCACATGTAATATAGGCAGGACTCACAATTCCTTTATAATTACTCACCCCCATAGATCCTTGCCATGCTTTCATTTTGTTAATGACAAAATCTCCAGGTTTCACTGCTTTATAGGTAGATGTATCTAAAGAAGTGGCATTATGATTATCATCTCGAGATGACTTTGGAATCACTCCATACTCACGATAGACAGATAAAACTTCATAATCAGGATGTCCCTTATCACTTTTCAGTTGCATTAAATCCCTGATTTTCAAAACCTCCCAACTCTCCGGAATCTCCCCCAACCAAGCTACCCCCGAATCCTTCATCTCTACCCCACTATCCAAACCCTGACTCACCGCCCGCTGAATCACAATCTGCTGCCGCTCTTCCAATAAGGCGATCATCCGCTCCTTTTGCGCTATGGCCAAATCAATCTGCGCACACTTCTGATCTAAATAATCCGCTATGCGACGCTGCTCGGGAAGAGGGGGGATGGGCATAAATGAATATGAAAGCTGAGGGTAGCTAATATTTTTCCCTTCTCTAATACCTACAACTGATGTTTGTAACTCAGAGATAAAAGTTGGACTCTTAAACAAATACTTATAATAACCATCCTCAATTTTTCTTCTAGCTCTAAGTACAGTGTAAGCAGGACTAATAATACCATCATGATGACAATACTCTAAGCCACCTTCAAAAGATCTTAAACTAATGGCAAAATCACCTTTAGCAATAAACTTGAAAGACTCTAGGTTTCCTGAAGGCATGACCATCCTCGTTGCTACCCATGATCTAGGAACAACTCCTTGACTTTGTGTTACAGATAACAACTCTGCCTCTGGTTTACCTTTCTCTGAATAATCCTTAAAAAGGTACTTCATCTTCACCACCTCCCAATGCGCGGGAACCTCCCCCAACCAATCTACCCCACTATCCTTATAGGCCGAATAAACGGCCTTTGTTGTTTTTTCCTTTTCAATCACTATCACTTATACCAACTTTAAAATTTCTGCAATCAATCCATCGCTTTCTGCTTCTAGCGTTCTGATCTCCTGACTCACTTCTTCTAGGGAGCGCAAGGGCTGATGACGATAAAAATATTTGTTGAAGCTAATCTCATAGCCCAGCTTTACGCTATCCAGATTGATCCAAGCCTCGGCAATATGCGGACGCACTTCCTCTAAGAAGTAGCTATGAATCTCTTCCTTTAAGGGAATGTTTTCGCTATCTCTCAAGCTGCTTTCGCTTTCATACTCCAAGTATTCGCCCGCCTTTCCGCTGGGATAATAGCCAAAGTCGGGCAGCTGCTCTAGCGTACAACCCAAATGAGCCAATAAGTTTGTTAGCTTTTGGCCGCTCAACTTCAAGCGGCGCTTAATGACCTTTTCGGCCTTGGCATCATAAGTACTTACTGCCGAATAAATGGCCTTTTTCTCTGTGGCCGATAGCTTTAGCCCCAAGGCCTTGATCTGCTTTGCTAGCGCTGCTACAAACTGATTGAAATCAAAATAGACCTGCTCCCCTATGGCCTGCATCAACTGCTGGGCCGCAGCATAAAGGGCCTGCCCTTTTTCCCAGCCCTTGGCGGTGGTTAAGGCCGTTTTTTGCTTGGCCGACAAAGAAATGCCCTCCGCCTCACAATAGGCCAAAAGCGCTTTCTTATGCTGCCCCAACTGCTGATAAACATCCTCCCCAAATTCGGCATAGGCCCAACGCATAGGCGCTTCTAAACCTCGCTGATAAAGCAGACTTTCAATGGCCTCCGCACTAAATTTAGCCCGCAAACGCTGTGGCCGCTCTATATTGACCTTATAATAGCCAAAATCCTGGTTCTCAAAAACCTGAGCCGCAATGCCCTCTTCTCCCTGCCGCTCTACAGTCGCCAATTCCTGATAAACCGATAGAATCTCCCCAATATGCGCCTGCGATAACTCACAGTTCTTATCTCCCAAGTTCTTACGCAACTTCTGATACAACTGACTCGCATCAATCAACTGTACTTTGCCGGCCCGCTCTGCCGACTTCCGATTGCTCAACAACCAAATATAGGTCGTGATCCCCGTATTGTAAAAGAGGTTGTTGGGCAACTGTATAATCGCCTCCAAATAATCTTGCTCTATCAAATAGCGACGGATATTGCTCTCTCCGCTGCCCGCATCGCCCGTAAACAAACTCGAGCCATTATGCACAGAAGCAATCCGAGAGCCCGTAGGACTTTCGGTCTTCATCTTGCTCAACATTTCCATCAAAAAGAGCAACTGCCCATCAGAAGAGCGGGGCGTAGCCGCCACAATTTCTTCTTTCCCCCAATAATCTTTGAGCGGCACTAAAAAACGAACATCGGTGCCATCTACACCATCAATATACTTCTTCTCCGAGCTCCAAGACTTGCCATAGGGCGGATTAGAGAGCATAAAATCAAACTGCAAACCCGCAAACTCATCGGTAGATAAGGTAGAGCCACTGCGGATATTTGCGGGGTCATTCCCCTTAATCATCATATCCGACTTACAAATCGCATAGGTTTCATCATTGATCTCTTTGCCAAAGAGGTATACATCATGATCCGTACAACGGATTTCCCCCTCCTCATCTTTCACAAAATTCTGCGCCTCGGTCAGCATCCCCCCCGATCCACAAGCGGGATCATAAATCGTCATCACCTTGGGCAAGGCCTCCTTAATCGGCAAAAAGACCAAACGGCTCATTAAATCAATGACCTCTCTGGGCGTAAAATGCTCCCCCGCTTCCTCATTGTTTTCCTCATTAAACTTCCGAATCAACTCCTCAAAGACATAGCCCATCCCCAAGTTAGTCAAAGCGGGCAGCTTATTCCCCTCAGGGTCTAGCTTATCCTGATTGGTCAGGTTAATACCAGGCGATATAAACTTCTCCACCACCGCCAGAAGCACATCCTTATTCACCATATGGCGAATTTGCGCCCTGAGGTTAAACTTCTCAATAATCTCCTGCACATTTTGGCTAAAGCCCAGCAAGTACTCCTCAAAATTGGCCAACAACAACTGGGGGTTATTACTTGTCCGCTCATAGAACCGTTGCAAGGTCCACGTACTCGTATTATAAAAAACATAGCCCGAAGCATGCTGCAAAGCATGCTCATCCCAATCCACCAACTTCATCACCTCCTTCTGAAAATACGCCTCTTCCAAAACGGCTTCCTTTGTATCTTCCAACAAAGCATCCAAACGCCGCAAAACCACCATGGGCAAAATCACATCACGGTACTTTCCACGCACATAAATATCTCGCAAACAATCATCTGCAATAGACCAAATAAAGGACACCAATTTATTATGAACAGCTGTATTCATTTTCTTCTTTCTCTGATTAACAATAACTGCGAATATAATATAATATTTCGCTTGTCCTGCCTATCCTTCTTCATCTCTTTTTGGGGCCTCCGCTGCGGCTTCGCCTTGCGGCGCTACGTTCCGCAGCTCGCTATTCGCTCGGCCCTTCGCCGCCTAGGGCGGCTCGGTCTGGCCTGACGGCCACTGCTGCACATCGCTAGGCCTGCGGCCCTTCGGGCCTGCTATCTGGGCCTTTGGCCTGCGGCCATGGGCTGCAGCTTAAAAGCCGCAGCCAGATTAGGATCCAATGAGCTAACGCTTTATGGGGTCCATGGCCTGCAGCTTAAAAGCCGCAGGTCCTGAAAAACCTAAGTCCCTGCCTTCTATCTTAGAAGCAGGGGCTTTTAAGCTCCTGCGGCGAGCAAGATGATGGCCCAACCGGATTGGCTGCGGCCTTTAGGCTGCAGATGGCGGCTTTGCCGCCATGGCCGAAGGCCAAAAAGCCCATCAAAACCTTTATGCCCTATTCTGTAGCTGCAGAATACCCCATCAAAACCTTTACGCCCTGTTCTGCAGTTGCAGAATACCATATCAAAACCTTTATGCCCTATTCTGCAGTTGCAGAACACCATATCAAAACCTTTATGCCCTATTCTGCAGTTGCAGAATACCATATCAAAACCTTTATGCCCTATTCTGCAGTTGCAGAACACCATATCAAAACCTTTATGCCCTATTCTGCAGTTGCAGAACACCATATCAAAACCTTTATGCCCTATTCTGCAGTTGCAGAACACCATATCAAAACCTTTATGCCCTATTCTGCAGTTGCAGAACACCCCATCAAAACCTTTATGCCCTATTCTGCAGTTGCAGAATACCATATCAAAACCTTTATGCCCTATTCTGCAGTTGCAGAACACCCCATCAAAACCTTTATGCCCTATTCTGCAACTACAAACTAAATCCCCTATTTAACGCACCAAATTGATAAGTCGTAAACAGCAAATACCAAAAAAGTTATAATTATTTAGGAAAAAGTTTGACATTTAAAAAGTATTTGCCTAAGTTTATAACGTTATCTATTTTACAACCCCAATAATTTTATTATTATGTTTCAAAACCCAGATTGGGCAGCCCTAAGTAATTTCTTTTATAGCAGTACGAAAGGCTCCTTCAAAAAAATGTATCAGCTAGCTACAGATCATTTGAGCAAGCTACGCATCAAAGCGGCTACGGATCCTGACATTCAGGACATCTTGACCTTTTTCGAGCCTTTTTATTTTGCTTTCTTGCAGCAGTATGAGCGTTCTATTGATGGGCGTACGGCTTATCATGCAAAAACAGCAGAGTTTAAGGAGCTGCTAGAAGAAGTAACGGGGCCCCTACTTCGCCGTTGGGCCGCCGAGATTCAGATCAGCTATGACAATCAGAGCCGTCAGTACAAAAGCTTCTTTCCGCAGGGCCGTGGCGTTTTTCAAAATAATAGCCTTGAAGTTCGCATCCAACTGGTTAAAACCTTGGGGCGCAACCTACTCCAAGATCCCCAATTGGCTACCCTAGGAACTACCGTTGCCAGCTATGGCCAACAACTAGAAGATCTCCGCAACGAACAGCAGGGACTAGAATACCACTACAGTAACAACTCTACCCTGCTCGAGCAGCAGCGAGAAGAATTGTCTTTGGGACTCTTTGCCTGCTTTGCTCGCCTAGAGTTTCACTACTACCGAGACATCAATCAGGTGGCTGACTTTTACGAACTCAAGTACCTCCGCCGCAACAACAACGGTAGCAGCGAAGAAAGCACAGAAGAAGAAGATTATGGCCTCTTTGAGATAGATCTAGCTGCAGAAAGCCGCTCACTGCAGCTAGAGGGTTTGCTCCGTGGTGGGGAAAACATCCGCATTACCCATCTAGAAGGAGAGCCCATTAAATACTACTCCGCCGCTAATGCAACTGACAGCCCCGCTCAGATCTATGAATTGCAGCCCAACCAAAGCGTTAGCTTGCAACTGCCTGCGGGCCACCGCTTGCTCTTCTTTGATAATCCAGCAAGCCAAATGGCTAAGATTGAATTGGAATTGATGTAGGGGGGCTCCCCTGCAATCTACAGGCCCTGATATACCTGCGGGTTAAAACCCGCAGCCAGATTAGGATCTAATAAGCGAACTCTTTATCGGGTCCATGGCCTGCAGCTTAAAAGCCGCAGGTCCTAAAAAACCTAAGCCCCTGCCTTCTATCTTGGAAGCAGGGGCTTTTAAGCTCCTGCGGCGAGCAAGATGATGGCCCAACCGGATTGGCTGCGGCCTTTAGGCTGCAGATGGCGGCTTCGCCGCCATGGCCGAAGGCCAAACGGCCCAGCGCTGCGGAGGCCCGTTTCGGTAGGTTAAAACCCACCGCAACAATGGTATTGCTTCGCAATGATATATAGATGAGGGTTGAAACCCTCATTAAATTTAGCCCCGCAGCATAGCGGCGGCCAGCTTGCTGGCCGCGGGCCCCAAATCCTCAGCTAGAAAAGGAGAAGGACAGCAGAGAACAGTTTTCAAAGGGTTGCTTTGTCAGTTTGCAGTAAAAAAAGGGAGAAGCCCTCGTTTTTAAGGCGCTTATTTTTAACTTTCGGCCAGAACAAAACGATGAAAAATGTTTCCATATAATCAAAGTCGGCCCCGCCGCAACAGAAAAAACCCCGCCGTCCGAGCCCATATTCAAGAGCATCATCTTACGGTAGATCGCTTGATGTATCCCCTCTTTTTGGTCCAAGGAGAAGGCGTTAAAGAAGAAGTGAGCTCTTTGCCCGGCAACTACCGCTGGAGCCTAGAACTTCTTTTGAAGGAAATTGAAAGCTGTATGAATTTGGGCCTGCAAAGCTTTGTGCTTTTTCCGGCTGTGCCCGAAGATTTTAAGGATAAAGTAGCCTCTTATAGCTATGCCGAAGAGAATTTTTATCTGCATGCTTTGCGCCGCATCAAAGAGGAGTTTCCAGAAGCTTGTTTGATGACCGATGTGGCTATGGACCCTTATAGCTCTGATGGACATGATGGCTTAGTAGACGAATACGGCCAAATTCTAAATGATGAAACCCTGCCTATTTTGAGCAAAATGGCCTTGGCCCAAGCTCAGGCGGGCGTAGATATTATTGGTCCCAGCGATATGATGGATGGCCGTGTGGCCCATATTCGCCAGACCCTAGACCAGGCGGGTTTTGGCCATACCTCCATTATGTCTTATACGGCCAAATATGCCTCGGCTTTTTATGGTCCCTTTAGAGATGCCCTAGACTCGGCCCCAAAAGCTGGAGATAAAAAGACCTACCAGATGAGTCCCGCCAATAGCCGAGAAGCCCTTATTGAAGGCCGATTGGATGCAGCAGAGGGCGCTGATTATTTGATGGTAAAACCCGCTTTGCCTTATCTCGATATTATTGCTTTGCTTAACCAAAACTTTGAGCTGCCCATTGCCGCCTATAATGTAAGTGGCGAATGTGCTATGCTCTCGGCCGCTTGCGAAAAGGGTTGGCTGGATTTTGAAAAGGCCATGCCCGAAATGCTCATGAGCATCCACCGAGCTGGGGCCAAAGTGATTTTGAGTTATTTTGCCAAGGCCTATGCAGAAATGGCCAAGGCTGGAAAAATTAAGTTTTAATGCAACCATTAGCCGAACGCCTGCGCCCCCAAAGCCTAGATGATTATATGGGCCAAGAACATTTGTTGGGCGCAGGCGCCCCGCTTCGCAATATGCTCCAATCGGGCCAATTGCCCTCCCTGATTCTTTGGGGACCTCCAGGTATTGGCAAAACGACCTTGGCCCGCTTGCTGGCCCAAGAATCTGGCCGCCCGCTGCATAGCCTCTCGGCTGTAGATGCGGGCGTCAAAGAACTTCGGGAGCTGCTGCAAAGAGCCAAAAAACAAAATCTCTTTCAACAAGGGAAAAGTCCCTTGCTCTTTATTGATGAGATTCACCGCTTTAGCAAATCGCAACAAGATGCTTTGCTCTCTGCTGTAGAGCAAGGAGTGGTTACCCTTTTGGGCGCCACCACCGAAAACCCTTCTTTTGAGGTCATTCGCGCTCTGCGCTCTCGCTGCCAGATCTATCGTCTGCGGCCCCTAACGGCCCAGCAACTACAAAGCATTGCCGAGCAAGCCTTGGCCAAAGATGAATTGCTCCAACAATATAAGGTGGAAGTGGTTGATGCCGAGGCCCTGCAACAATATGCAGCTGGAGATGCTCGTAAGCTGCTCAACATCTTAGAGTTGTTGGTGGGTAGCCATGCTGATCCCAAGCAGCCTTTGCGCATTACGGCCGATCTATTGGCGGAGGTACTACAAGAGAATCTGGCCGCCTACGACAAAAATGGCGACTGGCATTATGCCGTGACCTCGGCCCTGATCAAATCTATCCGTGGCTCGGACCCCAATGCCGCCCTTTATTGGCTGGCGCGGATGTTGGCGGGAGGCGAAGACCTCAAGTTTATTGCCCGAAGATTGATTATTTCGGCTAGTGAGGATATTGGGTTGGCCAATCCCAACGCCATCCTTTTGGCCAATCAATGTTTTGAGGCCGTGGACCGCATTGGCTATCCCGAATCTCGGATTATACTCTCGCAGACCGTGATTTATTTGGCCTGTTCGCCCAAAAGCAATTCCGCTTATCAGGCCATCAATAAGGCGATGGAGCTGGTGGAAAAAACCGGACAACTAGAGGTGCCATTGGCCCTTCGGAACCCTCGCTCTCAGGAGGACCGACAAGAGGGTTTTGGCGATGGCTATCTTTACTCACATGCTTATCCCGGCCATTTTGTAGAGCAAGAATTTATGCCCGAAGCCCTGCGGGGGCACAAACTTTATGAGCCTGCTCAAAACGCTCAAGAGCATAAGTTTAAACAAAAACTCGATCAGTATTGGAAAAAATATCGCTAACTCTCTTGCTGCTGCTCCCCTTTGGCCTCTTGGCCCAAAAGGTAGAATTTGAAAAGCGTTCTCGCTACGACAAGCTCCCTCCTGCCATGCAGGAAAGTCTGCAAGCGCTCTATGGGCAGCTGCCCAAAAGGGCTAAATTTTACCAAGAGTACCAAAAGGAAAGCTATAGTTATGAGGCCAAATTTCGCTATCGGGGCCATTGCCATAGTGTGGAATACGATGCGCAGGGGCAACTAGAAGATATTGAGGTTCGCCAGAAGTGGAAAAAGCTGGCGCCAGAGATTAGGCAGCCGATAGAGCAAGCCCTAGCGCAGCAATTTAAGCGTTATCGCATTCGCAAGCTACAGCTGCAACTGACTGGCCCAGAGCAGGATTTAGCCCAGCAATTGCAGACTCACAAGCTGCTTATCCCCTCTGCTTATGAACTCATCATCAAGGGGAATGATGGCCAAGGCTGGCAGCTTTGGGAATTTCTATTTACGGCAGAGGGCCAAATTCTTCGGCAAGAGCAGTTGATAGAAGCCAGTAGTTGGCAATTAGATTATTAGTATTTTTTGGGGCCCGCGGCCGGCTAGGCTTCGCCTAGGTCGGCCGCCGCTATGCTGCGGGGCTCACAGGTCTGTTCGGCCCTTCGCCGCTTTCAGCGGCTCGGTCTGGCCTTCGGCCACCCCTGCGCAGCGCTGGGCCAGGGAAGCCCATCCAATTTCTTTCTCTATGCGATATCTCTTTTTCTTCTTTCTCTTAGTTAAGGCGGGCGGACTTTATGCTCAAGAATTTAAGCAAGAGCAGGGTATTTTGTCCGAACTCCTTTTGCGCTACAAGCATAACAACAGCTGGCGTTCAGGCTTCAAGTTAGAGCATTTTGCTCAGTTTCCGCCTTTGGTGCATAGTAGTTTCAATGCCCAATACTTTCTAGATTACAAAACGAATAGGGGCTTAAAATTGGCTTGGGGTTATCGTTTGGCTCAGGATGCGGGGCAGGCCATTAGTCATCGTTTTATTCAGCAACTGGCTTGGGGGCAGAAATTATCGCTAGGGCAATTGGGCCATCGTTTTCGTTTGGAGGGCAACTGGGGGGGGCAGCGGCGGCCTGAATATCGCTTGCGTTATCGGCTATCGCTAGAACGTCCCTTAATGGGCCAAAAAATCAATGCAAAAGAGCTATATTGGCAGGCCTCAGAAGAGCTACTGCCGGGCTGGCGGCCTGAGGGTGGGCAATATGAAAACCGCTTGGCCATTTCCTTGGGATATCGTTCGGCGGGGGCTTGGCGTTTACTGCTTGGAATAGAGCAGCGGCTTCGGTTTCGGCCAAGGGCGCTACGGCAGCAAATTTGGGGAAAGATTTATTACATCTACGCTATTAACTAAGACTATGCAACTCTTTTATTGTCCAAACATTCAGGGACAGCAAGCCATACTAGAAGAAGATGAATTTCGTCATGCTTGCAAAACCTTACGTAAAAAAGAGGGGGATCAGCTTCATCTTTTTGATGGGCGGGGGCATTATTATTTGGCCCAAATTGCCAAAACGAGCAAGCGAGAAGCCCGCTTAGATATATTGGATCAGGAAGAGCGGCCCTTGCCTTGGTCCTTTTCTTTGCATTTAGCTTTGGCCCCTACCAAAAACATGGATCGCATGGAGTGGTTGGTAGAAAAGGCCGTAGAAGTGGGGGTAAATAAAATCAGTTTATTCTTGAGCCAGCAATCGGAGCGCAAAAAGGTTCGGTTGGATCGTTTGCAGCGGATTGCTCTTTCGGCGGCCAAGCAATCGCATAAATGGGTATTGCCTGAATGGGGCGAATTGCAGAAGCTCACTGACTTTTTGCCCCAGCAAACTGCCCCGCATCGGTTTATTGCCCATTGTCATAGTTCGGATTTGCCCTTATTGAAAGCGGCTTGTCCAAAAACAATTGGGCCTAAGGAAGAAATTTTAATTTTGTTGGGACCAGAGGGCGATTTTTCTTGGCCAGAAGTAGAAATGGCCGAGGCCGCTGGTTTTCGGTCGGTGAGTTTGGGGCATAGTCGTTTACGGACCGAGACGGCGGCTCTTTATGCCTGTCAGGGCATTCAGTGGGAGTTGGGCCAATAAATAGGGGGCGCAGCCCCCTTGGCCCGCAGGGCCAGAGGCCCAGCGCTGCGGAAGGGTGGCCGAAGGCCAGACCGAGCTTTGAGCGCAGCGAAAAGCGAAGGGCCGAACGAACAGTGAGCCCTGCAGCATAGCGGCGGCCGCCCCACTAATTAGGGCGGCCGCGGGCCCCAAAAAAAACAAAGTTTTAAAATTGAAGCGAGATTCCTTAAAATTTGAAAAAAGCCTTAGTTTTGGGCATTTGAGACAAAGCAGATGACAAAGCCCCTATGGAATTTAGCGAGAAAACAATAGTCATTTTATCTCCCAAAGCCTGGGGAGTAGACTCTCCGGCAAGGCAACTTTATGCGCGTTTTTTAGCTCGTAGGGGAAATCAGGTATATTTTGTCAATCCGCCTTCTCAATTTAACTCGGTGACGCCACAGACCGAGGAAGAGAATTTGTTTGTGGTAGATTATCGTTTGCCCAAGCCTATTTTTGGGTTGTGGGGGACTTCCTCGGAGCTTAGTCAGGCCAAGCGAATTTTAAAGCTCATTGCTAAGCCTATTGACTTGCTTTTTAGTTTTCATTGTTGTGCTTTTGGCGACCTTTCTGTATTTGGAGCGCAAAAGTCGATTTTTTATTTGGAGGACTGGCAAGAAAAGGCGGAGCATGCGCAGGCGATTATGCGGACGGCGGATTTGGTGTTGGCCTTATCGAGTCCATTGCTGGCCTCTTTGCCTGAGGGCAAGGCCAAGAAAATGCGCTTTGAGCATGCCTTGCATCCGGCCTTTATTACGGCAGAAAAGCGTTCGGAGCGGATTCGGGCCAATACGCAGTTTACGACGGGGCGTTTGCGTTGTGGTTATGTGGGAAATTTGCAAAATGAATTTATTGCCACAGAGTTATTTCAGCAACTTATACGGCAACATCCTACTGTAGAATTTCATATGATTGGGCCATTTGTGAAGAACAGCAACTTGGCCTTGGAGGGCAACAAAACCTGGGAAGACCCCTTTGTAGAGTATTTGATGGGCTCGCCCAATGTCCGTATGTATGGTAGTTTGATGCGGAAGCGCATGACCGAATTGGTTCAGACCATGGATCTTTTTTTGGTTTGCTATGATAGTGAGCAATTTGCGGATAAGGTGGCCAATCCACAGAAAGTATTAGAATATTTGAGCACGGGAAATTTGGTCGTGGCTAGTCCTACTGCAGACTATCAAGATCGGCAAGATCTATTGGTCATGGCAGAAAAGCTAGAAGATTTGCCCGAGCGCTTTGCCCAAAGTTTGAAAAAAGTGGAGCAATTGAATAAGCCGGCCCTAAAGGCTAAGCGTTTGGCCTTTGCCCAGCAATTTCAGTATGAGCAACAGCTAGAAAAAATTGCCCAATTCTTAGATTAAGCCTTTTTCTATGTCAATTAACCCGCCATTGGTGGCGATCATTATGCCCGCTTATCATGCGGAGGAATATATTGCCACAGCCATTCAATCTGTCTTAGACCAAAGTCATACTAATTGGCAATTGCGGATTGTGAATGATGGTAGTCGGGACATGACGGAAGAGATCATTCTTCAATTTGAAGACCCTCGGATTGTTTATTTCAAGCAAGAAAATCAGGGCGTTAGTGCGGCCCGCAATTTGGCCCTAAAAGATATGCAGGCTGATTTTTTCTGTTTTTTGGATGCCGATGATGCCCTGCCACCTAATAGTTTAGCGGATCGTTTGGCGCTTTTTGCCCAAGATGAGCAACTTTCTTTTGTAGATGGGCGGATTTTGATCCAAGATGAGCGGCTAGAGCAAACGGTTCGAGAAGTGCAGCCCAATTGGAAGGGCAACCCTTTGATTGACTTGGTTCGTTTGGGCGGACAATCTTTTTTTGGTCCAAGTTGGATGATTCGATGCCAGCCCAATAAAAACTATCAGCTCAAAATGGGCATGACCCATGCGGAAGACCTCCTTTTTTATATTCAGTTAGCGGCAGAAGGTGGGCAATATGCAGCCATTCAGACGCCTGTTTTGCGTTATCGTCAGGGCAATGTTTCTGCCATGAGCAACCTCAAAGGCTTAGAGATGGGCTATTGGGAATTATTGGCGGAGGTGAAAAAGCTAAAAACCGTTCCGATGATTCATATTCGCTACCTCAAAAAGCGAATTTTGCGCATCATGTTTTTATCTTACCTTCGAGCAAAACAATTTTCGGCCCTAGGCCCAGTTTTACAACGATATTTTAAAGCATGATTCTATTTTATATCTCTTATTGGGGCGTCAAAGAGGGCCTGACCGTATCTACTGTTTATCCTCATTTGAAAATATTGGCCCAAAGAGAAGATGTAACGGCCATTCACTTTTTTACGGTAGAACGAGCAGAAGACCAGAAATTTAAGGATGAGCTGCCGCCTATTTCCAAAACGACCCACTACCCTATTTTTTCTAAAAATATGGGTTTGCATTTGCTGACCAAAGCCGCTGATTGGTGGCGAATACAATCCACTATTCTAGCCGCTGCCAAAGCACAAAAGCCCGACTTTCTCATTTGCCGCTCTTCTATGGCTAGCGGTATCGGGCATTTGGTGAAAGAGAAACTAGGCATCCCTTATATGGTAGAATCTTTTGAGCCCCATGCCAACTATATGGTCGAATCGGGAGTTTGGTCGCCCAATGGCATCAAAACTCAGTTTCAGAGAAAGAAGGAGGCCCAAACCAAAGCTACCGCCGATGCAATTGTTGGGGTGAGCTACAACTACCAACGGCAACTTATTGAAAAAGAAGGCATTTCAGCCAATAAGGTCTATACCGTTCCTTGTACGGTCCCTTTAGAGCGCTTTGCATTTGATGCAAACAAAAGAGCCGAAACTAGGGCCAAACTAGGGCTATCGGCAGATACTATTATTGGGCTATATTTGGGAAAATTTGGCGGTAGTTACTATGATAAGGAAGCTTTTCAAATCTTTAAAGCTGCCGCTAATTATTATCAGGATCGCTTTTTTCTTTGTCTATTGAGTCCTGCACCAAAAGCAGAAGTAAAAGCTAAACTAGCCGAAGTTAATTTTCCCGAGAATCAATACTTTCATGATTTAGTAGCTCATAATGAGGTACCCAATTATCTATCTGCAGCAGATTTTGCCTTTTCTTTGGTTAAACCAGCTCCTTCTCGCCCGTTTTGCTCTCCTATCAAAAATGGCGAATATTGGGCGGCCGGCTTGCCTATTTTAGTTCCAGCTAATGTGGGAGATGATTCCGATATTATCCAAAAAGAACAAAAAGGGGGAATTATTATTAACCTAGAGGTTCCCCAGCCCAATTATCAAGATTATTTTGAAGCTTTAGCCCCTTTATTGGCTAAACGCGAGGAGGCTGCCGAATTGGCCCAAAAATACCGTTCGCCAGACCAAGTCGCAGAAGTCTATGATCAGATTATTCGCAAATTATCGCTATGATTAACGTAACCAAACCTTTTTTGGCCCCTCAGGCCGAATATGAAGCCTATCTTTCTGCTATCTGGCAAAGAGGCTGGCTCACTAATAATGGTCCTTTGGTCAATGAACTAGAGGCCGAGCTTAAAAACTATTTGCAATTGCCCCATTTGCACTTTTTAAGCAATGGAACGATTGCCTTGCAAATTGCGATCAAGGCCCTAGATCTGCAAGGGGAAATTCTGACCACGCCCTTTTCTTATGTGGCCACGACAAGTAGTATCGTTTGGGAAAACTGCCGGGCCGTTTTTGTCGATATTGATCCCGAAACGCTAAATATCGACCCCAATTTATTGGAACAGCATATTGGTCCAAATACTTCGGCCATTTTGGCTACGCATGTCTATGGCAATCCCTGCGATATTGACGCCATCCAAAAAATTGCCGATAAACATAATCTAAAGGTTATTTATGATGCCGCTCACTGCTTCGGTAGCGAGTATAAGGGCCAATCGGTCTTCGCTTTTGGCGATGTGAGTACTTGTAGCTTTCATGCTACCAAGCTTTTTCATACGATTGAAGGCGGTGCCGTGATGAGCCCTTCCGAAGAAATTGCGCAGCGCCTCGGCTATATGCGCAACTTTGGCCATGATGGTCCAGAAAGCTTTGCGGAGGTGGGCATCAATGGCAAAAACTCTGAGTTTCATGCCGCTATGGGCTTGGTCAATCTCAAACATATTGCCCGCATTCGCCAATCTCGTTTGGACCAAAAAGCCTATTATGATAAGGCCCTAAAAGGCCTTCCCCTCAGCCAACCCAAAATCTTGGCCCAAGCGCAACCCAATTATTCTTATTATCCCATCATTTTTGAATCGGAAGAAGCCCTGCTCAAAACTGTCAAAGCCCTAAATAGCCACTGGATTTACCCTCGCCGCTATTTTTATCCCGCCCTTAATTCACTAAATTATGTGGACCAACAAAGCTGTCCCCTTGCCGAGGATATCTCTAAACGAGTGCTTTGCCTACCCATGTATGTAGAGCTTTCTGAGGCCGAAATGAAGCTAATTACTAATGTGATTCGTAACGCCCTAAAATAAGCCTATGCTGATTATGGGAGCTGGGGGACATGCCCTCGAAATTTTAGAATTGGCCGCCCAAAATGGACAATTGGAGGGCCTTTGCTTTTTTGATAATACCAGAAGTGCGCCCTCTTGGGTCTATGATCGCTTTCCCGTTTTGTACCAGGAGGAGCAGCTGCGGGCGCATTTTGCCCAGGCGCCAGATTTTGTTTTGGGGGTGGGCAGTCCTAGGGTCCGCCGAATTTTGGCCCAAATTGGCCGAGCCGCAGGCGGGCAGCTCCAAAGCATTCAGGCCCAAGATGTCTATATCGGCCAGTTTGATAACCAATTGGCCCAGGGACTCAATCTGATGCAGGGCGTTTGGATTAGCAATTCGGTGAGTATTGAGGAGGGCGCCCTGATTAATGCGGGGGCGCAGCTGCATCATGAGGTAAAAGTGGGAGCTTATACGGAGATTTCGCCTAAGGCCCTTCTTTTGGGGGCGGTCCAAATTGGTCAAAATTGCCGAATTGGGGCCCAGGCGACGATTCTACCAGGAATCAAAATTGCCGATGAGGTGGTGGTTGGCGCTGGGGCTGTCGTCCATAAAGATTTGCCCAAAGGAGTAACGGCTGTTGGCGTTCCGGCCAAAATTATTAAGGGAGCTGCTATTTTTTAGGGGCATCCCGCAGCCCTTTTATTTGGGGCTGCGGGCGCTAGGTTGCGCAGCTCGCTGCTCGCTCGGCCCTGCAGCGGCTTTGCCGCTTTGGTCTGGCCTTCGGCCACTGCTCCACAGCGCTATGCCGTTCGGCCTGCGGCCGGGCGGGCTCTGCCCGCCATTGGACCAAAAAGCTCGGCCAGCCAGCCCGAGGGATTCCTTAGGGAATCCCGTAGAGGGGTGGGTGGGCGGGGACATATAGACGAATGAGGAGCGCAGCGAGGAATACCGCTTTTGGATCTAGTCCGGCAGGGCCTAGCGCTGGTAGGCAGTGGCCGAAGGCCAGACCGAGCAAAAACTTGTTTTTTGCGAAGGGCCGAGCGAGCAGCGAGCTGCCGAACATAGCGGCCGCCAAAGGCGGCAGGCCCCTAAACCATCCTAAACAAAAAGAAATGAGAATTTTAGTTTTTATGCTCTTGCTTTGCAGTAGCTTGCAAGCGCAATATTATGGCAGCCATATTCCAGTAGCCAGCAAGCTCATTTTGCCCCCAGAAGAATTTGGAGAAGGGCCCTATCCGCTCTTGGTCATGCTGCCCTTTACGAGTGGCGATGCCCGCTATATGTTTGAGGCCTATGCCAAGGCGGCGGGCAGCGAAAAAAGCGATTCGGACCAAGAAAAACTGGCCAGCATTATTGCCGCCCTGCCCGCCCCAGGCGAACAAGCCCAGCCCTTTGCCCTTATGTTGCCCGCAGGAAAAGGCAGCCGCAGAGATCACTCTTGGCGAGGATTTAAGGCCTGCTTTGAACGCTATGAACGCCGTTTGGAAAAAGACATAAAAAACAATCTGGGCCGCTACCCTATTGACAGCCAACGCATTTATCTGACCGGCGTCTCTTTGGGCGGCGATTTGAGTTGGGCCATTTCTCAGCGGCAGCCCCAGCGCTACCAAGGCGCCTTGGTGATGGGCAGCCGTTGTAGCTACCCCACTACCGCCGAAACCCTAGGACTTTTTAAGGAAAAAGACTATCGCTTTTTTATGACCATGGGCATGCAAGAAGCCCCCGATCGCCTCAATGGAATGCGTTATGCCCGCCGTTTGCTCGATAGTGCGGGCGTAGACCACATTTATAAAGAAATGCCCGAGCTGCGGCACAACAAGGCCGAACTTTGGTTGTTTTTGGAGGGACTGCGTTATCTTTTGGCCCCCAAAAGCAGCAACAAATTGGTCCAAAAAGAACAAGCCCTGCCCTTAGACAAAATAGTGGGAACTTGGTCTGCTGGCGAAGTTGAACACAGCCAATTTGTGGCCGAAGAAAAAAGTCAGATTAGCAAAGGCGATGAACTCTTTGTTGTACAAGAAGAAACTTTTTTAGAAAATCAAAGCCTAAAAATAGAGCGCCTATCCGAGCAATCGGTCCGTTTAAAACTGCCCAATTTACCGGCCATAGATGCCTATTTGGCCTGGGGAGAGCTAGAAGGAGAAGCAGCTATAGAACTACGGATTCCGGAGCAGCGCAAAGGCCAATACTACTATCGGGGCAGTAATTTGGGCCTAGAATATGAGCAAGCAGCGGGTTATATCAAACTAGATGGCGAGTTTCCGCACATTAGCTTTAGTGTAGAGCAATTTGTTGGGCGGTCGGCCAAGGGCTTTGAGCGCTATTCCTTTTTTTTATTGCTAGAATAGGCGTAGTTTTGAGGCCACAAAACTACTATACATTATGTCTACAACATGGTTTGCCGATTGGTTTGACTCGGCCTATTATCACTTACTATACAACAACAGAAACGAAGCAGAAGCGCAAGAATTCATGCGTAATCTTTTGGCGCATTTGAACTTAGACAAAGGGAGTCGCCTATTAGATTTGGCCTGTGGCAAGGGCCGTCATTCTATTTATTTGCATAGCCAAGGCTATGAAGTTTTGGGCGTAGACTTGGCGCCCGAAAGCATTGCCGCCGCCAATGAGCAGGCCCAGCAAGGGCTTAGCTTTGCCGTACATGATATGCGAGCGCCATTAAATATGGGCCAATTTGATGCGGTGCTTAATCTGTTTACTAGTTTTGGCTACTTTGAAAGCGAAGAAGAGCATCTACAAACCCTCAAAGAGGTCCGAAACATGCTGCCCAAAGAGGGCTTTTTTGTGATGGACTTTATGAATGCGCATAAGGTCATTCAGAACCTCGTTTTGGCCGAAGAAAAGCAGGTAGAAGATGTCCTTTTTCATCTTCGTCGCTATGTAGAAAACGGCTACATTGTTAAGGATATTCGTTTTGAGGCCGAGGGCCAAAACTTTAACTTTCAGGAGCGGGTGCGCGGCTTTTTGTTGGCCGACCTACAAGCCCTTTTTGCTCAGGCGGGTCTAGAAATTCTGGACCAATTTGGCAACTACCAACTGGATCCTTTTTCTGAAGAAAGCTCTAATCGTTTGATCTTAATTGCTAAAGCATGCTAGCCGAACTCATTGCTTGGGACCAACAGCTATTTACGACCATAAATGGGGGCTGGCACAGCCCCTTTTTGGACCAAATTTTTCCAATTTGGCGAGAAAAAACGACTTGGATTCCCTTATATATTCTCATTTTGGCCAGCCTCATTTATAAGCGCAAAAGCAAAGTCTGGCAGCCTCTTTTGCTCTTGGGGCTGGGCCTACTCCTCTTTGATACCTTCAGCAGCCAATTGCTCAAAAAGAATGTGATGCGTTTGCGGCCCTGCCGCACGGCCAGCCTAGAAGAAGAACTGCATTTGCTGGTGACCTGCGGCAGTGGCTACAGCTTTACCTCCTCTCATGCGACCAATCATTTTGGCTTGGCCTATCTCTTTGCCCAACTCCTTTCTAGCGATTATAAGGCCTACAAAACCTACTTTTGGATCGGCTTTTTGCTTTGGGCCTTTAGCATTGCCTATGGGCAGCTCTATGTGGGCGTTCACTTCCCCTTGGACCTCCTTTGTGGCGCTTTTTTGGGCCTGAGTTTGTCGGCGCTATTGTATTGGGGGTATAAGCGTTTGGGTTGGGGGTAAAATCATTTAAGTTATCCTGAAAAAGTTTGTATCGTTTTGTTTTCTTCATTTTTTGGGGCCTCCCGCCTGCGGCGGGCGCTACGTTTCGGGGCTCGCTATTCGCTCGGCCCTGCGCGGGCTTTGCCCGCTTGCTCTGCGGCTTCGCCGCCCCCCTGCACATCGCTAGGCCAAAAGAAAACAGGCCTAAACGGCCTGAAAAAGCGGGCGCTTTGCGCCCTTTTTGCGCTATTACTGCCTAGCGGTTTATTGGCCCAAATCATGAGCGATTCGGTAGAAACCGTGGCCGTCTCGGCCCAAAAGAAAACAGAACAAAGGCCCTTTAGCAAAAAGGAGTTTTCTACCCTAGAGCTAACACAAGAAAGTAGCCGAAGCCTCTCCAATTTATTGCAAAAAGAAGCGGGTATACATATCCGCTCCTATGGACCAGGACAACTGGCTACCCTCTCTAGCCGCGGCAGCGGCCCAGAGCAAAACCTCCTGCGCTGGGAGGGCTTCAGTTTGGCCAACCCCATGCTGGGCCAAAGCGACCTCAATCTCATTCCCCTCTTTTTTATCGATCAACTGAGTTGGCAGGCAGGCGCTGGCGGCTTGAGTGTTCCCCAAGCTTTGGGCGGCAGCTTACTGATGCGCAGCAAATCGCCTCGTATAGAAGGCTGGCAAGCAGGATTTGGAAGTAGTTTGGGCAGTTTTAGCCGACAGCAGCAGCAGTTTCTCTTGGCTTTTGCCAAAAATAATTGGCGGCAATCGCTCCGCTTATTGGTCCAATCTGCTGTGAATGATTACCCTTACCGAGACCTACAAGCTTTTGGCTTTCCCAAGCCCTGGAAAAGAAGAGAACAGGCCGAAACCGCTCGTCAAGCTGCCCTTTATACTTTAGATCTCCCTCTTTTTAAGGGCCAAATGGACCTAAGAAGCTGGCTCCAAAAGGATCTGCAAGAGCTGCCGCCTACACTTTTGCAGGCCCAGCAGGCGAGCAGCGAAGTACAAAATACCCTGAGCTGGCGAAATAGCCTGAGCTGGAAAAAAAGCTTTAGCCGCTCTGTTTTTCAGGCGCGCTTGGGCTATCTCTATCAGGATATGGCCTATAGCCGCAATTTGAATAGTGAGCAACATCTGACCCAAGCTGTTTTTGTGCAGGCCCAACAGTTTTTTGCCTTAAAAAATGGCGCTTTGCTCATTAATGGGCGCTGGGGAGAAAACCAGGTCCAAAGCAGTAGTTATCTAAACATAAAAAAGGAGCAGCAAAGTCGTTTATCGCTAGGCCTTAGGCAGGCTGTTTTGGGCGCCCAACTAGAAGGGCAATTATCCTTGGCCCATCGGTCTAATTTGGGTGTTTTTCCTGCGGGGCATTTGAGTTTTAGAAAAATTTGGGCTGCGGGACTGGGCCTAGAAGTTAGTTTGCAGCGGTCCATTCGCTTTCCCACCCTAAATGATCGCTTCTGGCCCTTGGTGGGTCAAGAAGAGCTAGCGGTAGAGCAAGGCTGGCAAGAAGAGCTCAATATTTTTTGGCAAGACCAAAGATGGGGCTTGCATCAACTCAGTTTTTTTAATCAGGAAGTTGAGAATTGGATTTTATGGCTGCCCAACCCCAACACGGCTTTATGGGAACCCCAAAACTTAGCGGCAGTTTGGGCCAGAGGAGCCAGTTGGAGCAGCGAAAAAAGCTTTAATTTGAAGAAGTTGGGCCAGTTGCAATTGCAAATTGGCGCCAACTACAACCGCATTAGTCGACATAAGAGTCCTTCTGCAGATTTGCGAGATAAGCAACTGGAGTATCGGCCCATTTTTTCGGCTAATTTTGGGCTAAACTACCAATATAAAGCTTGGCGTTTGGGTTACCATCATCTTTGGGATAGTCCCCGCTATTTGGATGCTTTGAATGAAGAATCCTTGGCGGCTTATCAGTTGGGCCAACTTCAGTTGGCTTGGAAGGGCAAAATGGCCCAATATCCTATTCGCTTACAACTGCAGGTACATAATCTTTGGGGAGCAGAATATCAGTTGGTGGCTGCTCGGCCCCTGCCCTTGCAACAATGGGAACTGAGCTTATTTTTTAGTGCCCAATAAAAGGAAGAACTAATCTGCGGTGGGCAGGCGAGCGCAGCGAGCCGCAGGCCTAGCGATGTGCAAGGGTGGCCGTAGGCCAGACCGAGCAGGCAGAGCCTGCGAAGGGCCGAGCGAACAGCGAGCCCTGAAACGTAGCGCCGCAAGGCGAAGCCGCAGCGGAGGCCCCCAAACAGCAGCGAGCTGCAGAACGACAACAAGAACTTTAGTTCGCCGTTCGACGACTGAAAGGAGTAACGCCCCAAAAAAAATAAAAAATGGCCTATTGGGAACAGAAAACTTATTTAGCCTTGTTCTAGTTTTGAATTGTTTAAAAGCTCCAAGTTTGTGCTCGATAAGAAAATAATATACCTTTGTGGCCCCAATTTTGAGGGGAGAAATTCAGTTTTCCCCTGATCACTAAAGTCTTATAAAACTAAACCGCTATGAAAAAATTACTTTTGTTCCTTTTTGCAGTAGGCCTATTTGCGGCTTGTCAAAATAATGTAGACCGCAAAGATTTGAGTTCTTCTGTGGTTAATGCGCAGGATATGGATAAAACCAGAGCTGGGCAGCAGAAAAAAGTAAAGGCCAAGGCTTATTACTATCCTTCTTTAGTTGCTTTTGAAAAGGGACAAAGCCAGAAAGATTTGAGCTTGACGGCCCTATCCAAGATCAATGAAATGGAGCAAAAAGAGTACAATTATGTTGTGCTTTATGATGCGGCTACTTCTTGGGCCGAAATTTTCAATACTGGAGATTACAGCCAAACGGGCGATGAGCAATTTAATGAGCTTTTGGCGAGTCACAATTTGCTTATTGTTCAGCAATTTGAGGTAGATGATATGAGTGAAGGCTTGGTTTTGGCGCCTAATGCTGCGGTAGATTCTCCGGTAGAAGTAGCTAGAGAGCTCTCTCTTATTCAAGATGTTATGATGGTTCAGCTCAAAGAAGTACCTGTAGAAGATCAGATGACGGCCTCTAAATAGAGAACTTCTAACAGTCTGTTAAAGTATACAAGCTAGTGTCCCTAATTGGGCGCTAGCTTTTTTTTTTCTGCTTGCTGTTGTATCTTGCTAAGAAATCAGTCAAGGGAAAATGAATTTGGCTAGAAGCAAACAATTATGATGCAAGTAGATCCAGAAATACTCGAGGCAATATATACTCAGAAAGATGAAAATCTTTTGGAGCTTTCGCAAAAGCAGCCTGTTTTGCTTATTTTTTTACGTCATTTTGGTTGTACATTTTGCAAGCAAACGATGTCGGACCTTTCTAAGGTGCGGGCAGAAATTGAGGGGCAGGGTATTTTACCTATTATTATCCATATGGCGCAAGAGGAGCTGGCCACAAAACGCCTCAGCAATTTTAAGCTGCCTGATATTGGGCATGTTTCGGATCCTGATTTAAGTTTGTACGCTTATTTTGGTTTGAAGAAAGGGACCTTTAGTCAGTTGTATGGACTAAAAGTTTTTGTGGGCGGCATGAAAGCTTTGGCCGAGGGCTTTAGTTTGCCTAGCATTAGTAAAGAGTATGGAAATATTAGCCAGATGCCCGGTGTTTTTATTTTGGAAGCGGGGGAAATCAAATTGGCTTTTATTCATAGTTTTGCTGCAGAAAGAGCTGATTATCTAAAAATCATTGCCGAATATTTGGCCTTAGAAGAAAAATAAGCAAATAATATAAATCACTGGCTAACAACAACTTAAATAGATTAGCTGGTTAGTAAAAACTATATTACCGCCTATAAATCAGGGCTTTGGGAACTTGAAAAAGTTTGTCATAGTTTAAGTGATTGTGTTTCAACAAAAAACGAAAGCACATGATTATTATGACAGCGGCTTAGGTCGCCCAAAATCCTATTCTAATGAATTGGCGAAAACTAAACGGAAGTCGAATTTTGCTCCCTATTAAGGAAGCCGTCGACAAAACCCTAGCAAAAGAATTGGCCGAGGGCCATGACGTAAAGGTTTGCATTGGAACAGACTCGCAGGTGCGCGGCAAGCAAATCAGTTTTGCAACGGTGATTGTTTTTCTGCGTAAGGGCAAGGGTGGTTTTATGTACATTAAGCCAGAGCTGCAAACTGGGCAAATGAGCATTCGGGAGCGAATGATTACAGAGGTAGCCAAATCGGTTGCGGTGGCTTATGAATTGACTGACATCTTTGCGGCCCATGGGGTGCAACTGGAAGTTCATGCAGACATCAGCACGGATAGCAATTTTAAATCTAATGTGGCCTTAAAAGAAGCCATGGGTTATATTCGAGGTATGGGTTATGAATTTAAAGCCAAACCTCATGCTTTTGCCAGCTCAAGCTGTGCCGATAAAGTCGTTTAAATGATAAACGCCTAGCCAAATTGGCTAGGCGTTTTTTTTGCTTTAAAAACCCTGATATTTTTCTAATTTTTCGGCGGCCTCCTTGGGCAGGCGCACTAACTTTTTTGCCTGATAGTTATAACAAAGTAAAGCCGTTTTGATGCGGGCCATTTCCTGTTGGTCTTCGGGCCGCAAAAAGCGATAGTGCAAATCAAAACCGAGGCTATAAATATCGCCTACAGCAATTTGGATGACAATTTCTTGGCCCCAAAAACCTTCGGCCAAAAACATTTGGGCCGCATCAGACATGATGAGATCTTCTCCGGCAAAATCGGTTTCTTTATAGCCCAATAGCGCAAAAAAACGCATTCTCGCCTCATGGGCTAGCGTTAGAAAACGGTCATTAGACAAATGGTTGCCGTAATTTAAATCATTGACGCGAATAGAAAGCGGAGTTTCAAAAGGATAGCGCTTGGCTAGGGGTAATTTGACACGCATAAACAAAATTTAAAAGGGCAAATGATCCAAATCTATATTGCCCCCACTCAAAATAATTGCCCAATTTTGGCCCTTAAAACGCGCTTTATGCTTTAATAAAGCCGCAAGAGGAACCGCAGAAGAAGGTTCTACAACTATTTTTAGTTGCTCCCAAATTAGACGCAGTGCTAAGATAATTTCTTCTTCCTCTACACAAATAATTTCCGAAAGCAATTCTTGAAAAACACCAAAGGTTTTTGGTCGAATTGTCGTGCGCAAACCATCCGCAAGGCTATCCGTTCGCTTGTTTTCAATGATTTTTCCAGCCGCCAAAGATAAATAGGCATCATTAACCAACTGAGGCTCTGCGCCCAAAACCTTTAGTTCTGGCCGAAAATAATGGGCCGATAATAAAGCGCCGCTCAGAAGTCCTCCCCCACCAATAGGCGCCAAAATTCCATCTATATCCGAAAGCTCTTCCAAAATTTCCAAACTGCAACTTGCCTGGCCCAATATCACATCATAATCATTGTAGGGATGAATAAAATGTGCGGCCGTTTCTTTTTGCCAAGCCGCTAAGGCCGCTTCTCGTCCCGCTGTAGTGGGCGGAGAAAAACGAATTTCGGCCCCTAATTCTGCCGTGGCCCGCTGCTTAAAGGCTGGCGCATTTTCAGGCATCACAATATAGGCCGGACAAGCCAAGATCTGCGCCGCTTTGGCAATTGCTTGCGCATGATTGCCCGACGAATGCGTGCACAATCCTTTTTTTCGCTCTTCTTCAGATAAAAGCAAGGCCGCCGAAAATGCTCCCCGAACTTTAAATGAGCCAGTATGCTGAAAATTTTCACACTTAAAATAAATATTGCAGCCCGCCAAGGCATTTATTTTCTCCGATTGAAGTAAGGGCGTTTTTTTAAGATAAGGCCGAATAAGGGCTTGCCGTTGCCTAATATTTTCGGCAGACAATATAGTTGGAAGATGTACTGACATTTTTTTAAAAAAATATGTGGTTCTAAATCAATTAGTTGTTAATATATTGTAAAAACACTAGCCTAAAATTCCAAAATGCTTTTGGAAAAACCAAAAAGACGCTCTATATTTGTGCCGCTCTCAAAGGAAAGCAACAATAAAAATTGGTCTGGTAGTTCAGTTGGTTAGAATACCTGCCTGTCACGCAGGGGGTCGCGGGTTCGAGTCCCGTCCAGACCGCCAATTTTTTTCTTAAAAAAGAAGACCTATAAGGTCTGGTAGTTCAGTTGGTTAGAATACCTGCCTGTCACGCAGGGGGTCGCGGGTTCGAGTCCCGTCCAGACCGCTTTTTTAAAGCCGCAACGAAAGTTGTGGCTTTTTTTATGCAAAATGGCGAATAGGAAAATCTATTCGCCATTTTTTGTTTGTTACGGTTTAAGAAGAATAATCAAATCAATGTCAGTCCATATTAACCGAACACCAAAGCGTTTTTCATTAAAAATTTGAAAGGCAATAATAGATCCCTCTTCATCTACCACAGTCATAAGCTGGTATTTCAGGCCATCTTCTGTCTCTCCCTCTTCTACTCCAGATATTCGCCGAAGAATTCTACGACTACCATCAAGTTTATATTGAGCAATGTCATTATTCGGCCCATGATTTAATATAAAAGTATTGGATGACTCTTCCCAGCCCCCCCAGGACTCTTCTATAGGGCTATACACATTCATATAATTACAGTCTATCCGAAACTGGTCATATTCTTCCTGCGCTTGCAGGTTTCCCATAAAAATCAAAAAGCTAAATACACTGAGGAGGTAAATTCTTACTGACATAGACATTCGTTTTAGTTTTTCTTCAATTGTCCCGTCCTGAAAAACTGATACAGAATTTAAAGCAATAAAATTCTGATTAAATACGGGTGAAAAGTTATTCTGGAAGATTTTGACCTCCTTCAAAAAGGTCAAAAAATCTTACGGAAATAACTTGTTGTCAATTTAACAACTCTGGCTTAAGATGATCTTGGGCTAGAGTTGTTTTCTTTTTATAGCTCTTATATTCGAGCTCTTGTTGTTGGTGCATTTCAGCAGGCGGCATAAATTGACAAGACCAATGTGGCCGCGCTTGGTTGTAAATATCAATACTTTGAGCCACTATTTTCTTCATCGCATCTAGCCCTAAATGGAAAAAATCTGCAATAAACTCTTGCTTTAATATTCCATTTATTCGCTCTGCTACGGCATTTGCATAAGGATCGTAAGACTCAGTCATAGAGCAACTTATGCCTAGCTCTTTGAGTACTTGCTGATAATCATTTGAGCAGTACTGAATGCCCCGATCAGAATGATGAATCAGCTCTTCGTTAGGATATAGACGACGCTTTGCAGCCTGTTTTAAGGCTCGAATAGAGCCAATACTGCTCAAGCTGTCAGAGACATCATATCCCATTATTTGCTTAGAATAAGCGTCTGTGACCAAGGCTAAATACATTGGATTTTCTCTCGTTCCAATGTAAGTAATATCTGAAACCCAGACTTGCTCTGGCCGATAAATTTTCAAATCAGCTATCTTGTTCTTATGCTTTCTGTAGTGGTGGAAGGAATTTGTCGTTGTATGATAGTTCTTTCGAGGTCGAACTAGCAGATTGTTGGCCCGCAAAATAGTAAAAAACTTATCTCGGCCTACTCGCAGAGCCTTCAACTCAGATTGAAGTAAATGGTACATTTTGCGGCCTCCTAAGCGAGGCATTTTGTTCCGTACTTCTTGAACTAAGGCAACTACTTTTTCTGCCAAACCCTGATTAGATCTATGTTTCGCCTTCGATCTATAGTACTGCTGACGATTTATCCCGACCAATCGACATAAGCCACTTAAGCTTATTTTTTCTTCTTTTTGGAATTTATCAACTGTTCGGGTAAAGACTTTTTTCTGATTGGAATTTCAAACTCTTCTTCCGCTATATCTATCATCATATCAAAAAACAAGGCCTTCTTATCTGCCTGATTTAGCTCCTTTTCCAAGCGACGATTTTTCTTCTCTAAAAGCTTCAATTGCTGACGCAACTCCATCAATTCTTGTTCTGGACTCTTCTTCATACTTCTTAATTTATAGCTTTTATCGTATTGGCCATGTTTCTCGATCCATGTCCGAATTGTACTGTCTCCTTGTATCCCATACTTCCGTTGAGCCGCCCTTAATCCAATCTCGCCATTTTCTACTTCCGACACAACTTGGAGCTTAAAAGCTAAGGTATAATCTTTTTGCGTCCGCTTAACATACTGACCTTCTTTATTTTCCATCTATCTTCTGTTTTTGTTGTATCAGTATATCAGGACAAGACAAATAGTTCAAAGAAAAAGCACAACTGACCAACCTATCTGTACAGTTTTTATTTTTTTTATTTTTTTTGGCTGCCCCTGCGCTTCGCTTGGGTCGGGCTATATCGCAGCTCGCAGGTCTGCTCGGCCCTGCGTTTTTTTTCGCTGCGCTCAAAAAAACTGGGTCTGGCCTGCGGCCACTGCTTTCTATCCCTCAGCCGCTCATCTAATTTTTTTCTTGGGGCTTTTTTCTTCGGCAGTTTTGAGAAAATTATTTTTCTCTACGATTTCTAGTACCAGTGGGTTAAAACCCACAGCAAAAAAGATGGCCATTCTACATCCAAAAAAATGAGCCGAAGGTTAAAACCATCGGCTCATAAAATGCAGCAGAAAAATTCTGTTGTTTTTAACCCAATTGCTAATTGAAAGCCGCTATTTGAAAATCATTTTTTTAAGCCAAAGCTAATGCACTGTAAAAATATTTAATTACTTTAAAGTCTTTACGAACCAATACACTTCCTATGTCTAAACTATATCACACCAAAAGAAAAAGATACAAGTCAGCCTCTAGTTGTAAATCTATAGAGCTTGTTCATAATACTCAGGATGATTCCACATTTGAGGATTTACCTTTAGATAATGTTCCTCTTATTGTTTCTGCCAAAAAAGGGGAACAACTCCTCATTACGCTTAATGCTCCTGATACTTGGAACAATGGAAAAGAAAATAATGCAGGAACCTGGTTTGCAATTGAGGTCAATGACCAAATAATTGGTAAGGGCGTCTATTTTACTGGACAAAAAGGTCAAAGAGTTCCCATCAGTATACAGGCTGTTTATGAAGTAACAGAAGATGCCAATTTAAAAGTGAAAGGAAAATGGGCAGTTTGTAATAGTGGAAAATCTTTTATTGGTGCTTTTTCTGAAACGACCTTGACGGTGCTTAAAGTTTAAGCAGAAAAAATTGTGGTAAAAAATCCATTCATCGCCATCAGGCCAGTTTTTTCCAAGAGGAATTTTTGTCCTTGTTTTTTACCCAGCTGCTAATTGAAAGTCGCTATTTGAAGGGAGGAATTTCCTCCCTCATAAATTTCATAGGAACCCTAGGGCCAAGGCCCTAGGCTAAGCAAAAAATTGTCATCCCCTCATTCGAGGGGATTTTTCTTTGCGGTTGTTGTTGGACGGTTGTTGTTTTTATTTAGTTGTTTTGGACCAGTGGGTTAAAACCCACAGCAAAAAGGGAGGCCATTCTACAGCCAAAAAAATGAGCCGATGGTTGAAACCATCGGCCCATAATATCTAGCAGAAAAAATTGTGGTGAAAAAATCCATTCATCGCCATCAGGCCAGTTTTTTCCAAGAGGAATTTTTGTCCTTGTTTTTAACCCAATTGCTAATTGAAAGCCGCTATTTGAAAGGGGGATTTAAGGGCCGAAGAAAAAAGCCCAGAGAAAAACTAAGGTTGTGCGGCCTAGCGATGCGGCGGGGTGGCCGAAGGCCAGACCAAGTTTTTTGAGCGAAGCGAAAAAAACGCAGGGCCGAGCGAGCAGCGAGCCCCAAAGCGACAACAAGGCCTTTAGGCCGCAGTTCGACGACCAAAGGGAGTAACCGCCGACGAGCGAAGCGAGGCGGAGGCCCCAAAACAAAATACTCCTCCAAAAAAAGAAGATTTTAGGGGCAAAGCTTTTCTTTTCCGTCAACAAAGGTTTTCTTTGCACAAAATTTAAGTTTAAGGAATGATTTATATAGAAACAAGACTCAAAACGGCCCTGAAAGAGGGATTGAATACGCTTTATGGCCTAGAAAATTTGGCCGACAAACAACTACAGATCAATCAAACCCCTAAAAATTTTGAGGGCCAACTTTCTGTCTTAGTTTTTCCTTTTGTTCGAGCGGCTCGTAAAAAACCAGAGCAGGTAGCTGAGGAGGTAGGACAATATTTGCTAGAAAACTGTCCCGAAGTGGCCGCTTTTAATGTGGCTAAAGGATTTTGTAATTTGGAAATTGCCGACCTTTATTGGCAAGAATTATTGGCCGATTTGCTTCGCAATCCAAATTATGGGCAAGGCGCAAGAAAAGAGAGTGAAATCTTGGTCGAATATTCTTCGCCCAATACCAATAAGCCTTTGCATTTGGGGCATGTTCGCAACAACCTTTTGGGGTATTCTACTGCAGAATTGCTCAAATTTGCGGGCTACTCCGTAAAAAAAGTGCAAATTATCAATGATCGTGGGATTCACATTTGTAAATCTATGTTGGCCTGGCAACTGTTTGGCGAAGGTGAAACGCCAGAAAGCAGCGGATTGAAAGGCGATCATTTGGTGGGTAAATATTATGTGCGCTTTGAGCAAGCTTTTCAGGCAGAATATAAAATTTGGCAGGCAACTGAAGCTGGACAAGCTGTTTTTGCGGCCTTTTTAGCCGATGAGAAAAAATATAAGAAGGCTGTAAAAGAGCTGACAAAAAAATCGAAAGATAAAAAGACGGCGCCCACAGAAGAAGCGCTGCAAGCTTACTTTTTTAAGTCTGTTTATAAAAATAGTTATTTCAATCAGAGTAGCGAATTGGGCCAAAAAGCCAAGGCAATGCTACAAGCTTGGGAGGCTGGCGATGCAGAAGTGCAGGCCCTTTGGGAAAAAATGAACAATTGGGTGTATGCCGGTTTTGCTTCTACCTATAAGCGCATGGGGGTAGATTTTGACAAAAATTATTATGAGTCGAATACTTACCTCAAAGGAAAAGAACTGGTTGAAAATAATTTGAAGAGTGATTCGCCAATTTTTTTCAAAAAAGATGATGGATCTACTTGGATTGATTTGACCGATGCCAAATTGGACCAAAAAGCGGTTTTGCGTAAAGATGGGACCTCTATGTACATCACCCAAGATATGGGCACCGCTTTGCTTCGCTATGAAGATTATAAAATGGATCGCATGGTCTATGTGGTGGGCAATGAACAAGAATATCACTTCCAAGTTCTTTTTGAAATTTTGAACCGCCTTGGGCAACCTTATGCAAAAAATTGCCATCACCTTTCTTATGGTATGGTAGAATTGCCCGAAGGAAAAATGAAATCTCGTGAAGGGACCGTGGTGGATGCCGATGATTTGATGCAAACGCTAATTGATGAGGTGGCCAAAGCTTCTAATGAACGCGATATGCTCAGCGCTTTGCCCTTGGCAGAACAAAAAGAAATTCATGAGGCCGTTGCTTTGGGCGCACTAAAATTTTTCATTCTAAAAGTAGAGCCTAGAAAAGGAATGCTCTTCGATCCTAAAGAGTCTATTGACTTACAAGGACAAACGGGCCCTTATATTCAAAATGCTTTTGTTCGCTGCCAATCAGTGCAAAGAGCTTTTGCCGAGAAAAATTTTAGCAAAACTACTTATGCCGAGCATAAATTGGAGCCCATCGAAAGAGAATTGCTGTTAAATATTGAGCTTTTCCCTAATTTGGTCCAAAGAGCAGCCGAGCAATATAATCCAGCCGAAATTGCCAACTACCTTTATCAACTAGCCAAAACTTATCATCAGTTTTGGAATATCGTAAAAATTCTAGATGCAGATGCCCCTCAAGCGAGTAGCTTCCGTCTAGATCTTAGCCAGGCCGTAGCTCAAGTGATTGCGCAGGCCGGAGCTATTTTAGGTATGAAAATGCCTAGTCGGATGTAATTTTTTATTTACAAAAGGCATCAAAAAAGCCCATGCAGAAATTCTGCATGGGCTTTTTTACTTAGAGAGAAAACTAATAATTAGTCAACATACTCTCCATCTTTAGGCTGAAGATCTTTTACAATGATTCTGATGAAATCAATAAAAGCCCAAATGCCCAAACCACCAAAAGTCAACAATTGGATAATTCCAATCACGGTATAACCTAAATAAAAACGGTGGATACCTAGCATACCTAGAAAGAAAGCAAGTAGGATAGCAACCACCCAGCTTTTACCAGCTTTTGCTTTTTGAGGAGAATCAGCAGTTTTTTTGGCTGCTTTCTTCAATTTTTTCTTAGCTATTTTAAGTGCCATGCGCTTTTTCCAGCCCAGCTTTTTTCCTTTTTTAGCTGTGTGAATGGCTGCGTCTAAGCTTTGCTCCGTGCGAACAGCATCTACTTCATTGTAACGAAGTTCAAAGGCTTCCGCAGAAAAAGTGAAGCTAAGCGTAAAAAGGGCTACCAAAAGGTAGTTAACAAAATGTTTCATTAGTATGAATTTTATAGAAAAAAATAAGTTTTCTAGGGTATAGCTCTTTAAAGTGCTAAAACATTTTTATCTACTTCGATAAAAATATTTAATTGGTATTAACGAAGAGCGAAGATAGTTTTTTTTTTCTTATACCCAAAACTTCTTTAAAGCTTTTAGTACAAAATATTCTACCCAATATAAAGGCATCAAAAAAGCCCATACAGAAATTCTGTATGGGCTTTTTAATTTTTAGCCTATTTTTTTATCAAGATTTAATCATCATACTCTCCACCTTTAGGCTTAATTACTTGGAAAAGAATAAGGATGAAATCAATAAACGCCCAAAGGCCAAATCCCCCTAAAGTAAACAACTGAACAATGCCAATCAGTGGGTAGCCCAAATAAAAACGATGGATTCCTAAAAGGCCAAAGAAAAATGACAGCAAAACAGTCACCACAAAACTCCTATTACCTCCTTCTTTTACTGTTTTAGGCGCATCTGCCGATTTTTTAGCTGCTTTCTTCAGCTTTTTCTTGGCCAACTTAAGCGCCAAGCGTTTTTTCCAGCCCAATTTCTTTCCTTTCTTCTGGCTGTGCATCGCCTGATCCAGTTGCTGCTCTATACGAACAGCATCTAACTGATTATAACGCAACTCAAAAGCAGAGGCAGAAAAACTAAAACTAATTGTAAAAAGAGCAACTAAAAGGTAACTAGTAAAATGTTTCATTTGAAATAGATTTTAGTAAAAAAGTAATTTGCAAATCAACTTCTTTTAGGCAAAGCTTTTTAATAAACAGCAGTCCTTTTAGTCATACTGCAAAAAGTTAGATAGATAGAAAAAAATTACTAGCCCTCCCCTTTCAATTAACCGCTTTCAATTAAAACAGCACAAAAAAATCGCTGAGGAAAAATCCCCTCAGCGATAAATATTTTTCAAAAAAGACAAGAAATTGTATTTCAAACTGTTGCAACTCTAAAATTTTAAGCTTAACTTTAGGAACAACAAAAAAATACAAGCGATGATGAAGCTCCAAGAAAAAATGCGGGACTATAAAATAAGCAAGAAAATGATTAAGGCCTTTTACGGCATTTCTTATCCTACCTTGCGCAAACGATTGCGGGACAAAGGCTTGACGGATTTTATTGGCCGTAGAAAATTTCTCTTTGCCGAATTTCTACTCATTTTTAAGGCTTTGGGCCAACCGCAAGAAATTACAGCGGAGCTTTCGGAACTGCAGCTAATTTATGAGCAACTCTTGCAGTTGGGCCTATTAAAAGGGGCTTCACAAAAAGATTTGCCTGAAAAAAAGAGCGAAAAAAGTCCGCCGCAGCCAAAAACAAACAAATTGCTGGCCCTAAAAACGCCCCTAGCTTTATTTGATCGTTTTTTGATGAACTACTATCAAGTTTTAATGAAAGCTTGGGAAATTTTATCGCCTACTGTAAAAAATTACCGATCCCGACAAGCCGCCTAGCATTTTTTCTATACTACTTTTGCATCAATTAAAGCCTGCAAACTATCCTGCATTGTTTTTTGCAAGGGTAAAAATTCCATGCCCAATTCTTGACGAATTTTGCTGGTATTGGCTTTAAAAGCATGTCCCACATTATTTTGTATAAATTTTCTCGTCATTGCCGAGTTCACCATTGGCCCCACTAACCAAATTAACCATTTGGGCGCCACTTTTTTGGGCAAAGGATATTTTTCGTACTTAGGCAAAAGAGTTTGGCTGGCCGTATAGATGTCGCTATTGTGTCCCACCGTAATATAACGCCCTTTTGCATTGGAGTAAAAAGCAGCCCGAAAATGCGCTTCGGCTACATCACGCACATCAACAATACCCATCCCTAATTTTGGCGCGCCCATTTTAAAGGTTCCATCGCCAAGTTGTTTCATAATCGTAAAACTTTCTGAAGTTGTTGCTTTTGGATTAAGTGGCGGCCCCATCACCAATGCGGGGTTAATCGTCACCAACTCCCAACGATTTTGCGCCTTTTGCATTTCCCAAGCCTTTTTTTCGGCCAAAGTTTTAGAGTAAGAATAAGGCTGATACTTTAAAGAAGCGGTTGTATTCCAAATTTTTTCTGTCAACTCCCCATTCGGATGCCCTTTGCATTCCGAAGCATCCGTATAAATGGCCGCACAACTACTGGTCAAAACTACTTTTTGCACCGATGGCGTTTGATTGACGGAAGCCAAAACATTTTCGGTTCCTTTTACAGCCGGCTCAATCAAATCTTTTTGCGGATCCTTTACGGCCGTAACAAAAGGCGAAGCCGTATGAAAAACAAGAGCGCAGCCCTGCATGGCCTCAAAATAAGCGCCTTCTGTGAGTAAGTCGGCTTTAAAATATTTTATTTCGCCCGGGCTATTCGCCGCCAATTCATCCAAATGCGCTGTTTTTTTCTTGTTTTCTGGCTGTCGCACGGCTGCATGCACCGTCAAACCTTCTTCCAATAATTTTTTTACCAACCATCCGGCTACATAACCCGTAGCCCCCGTCACCATTACTGGCTTACTTTTATCCATTTGCATAGTTCCTTTATTTTTGTTGCATGACAAAGATCTCGCATAAAAAATAAAGCAGTCCACAGAAAAAAAGGAAAAAAGAACATAAATCTCTGCATTTTTATTTTTAGCTGCTGTTTTTGGGGCCTCCGCCTCCCTTCGGTCGTCGGCGCTACGCTTCAGGGCTCGCAGGTCTGCTCGGCCCTGCGCAAAAAAACAAGTTTTTTTGCTGGGTCTGCGGCTGCGCCGCCCCCTTTCGCATCGCTAGGCCAAAAGGCTCGCTTTGCTCGCCTTTTTTTGCACAACCCTCTTTTTTTCTCTTATTTTTTTCTTCGGCCCTCCAATTCCCTTTCAATTAGCAGCTTTCAATTAGTGAGGGGCAGAAAAATCAGTTTGATTTTTCTGCCCCTTTTTTTCTTGGCCTTTTTCGCTAAGGAACAAATTTTTCAGAATCGCCAAAGGGTTGTATCTTGAGGCCCTTAGTATTTCTGAGCTCAAAATTTTGGGTTCTCTACAAACATCTCTAATTGTTATCCAATGAAATCTAAAAAAGCAGCGAACTCTCTGCTAAAATTTGCCCTTATGGCCGTCATCATTATTGTGTTGAATGTTTTGGGCAGCTTTATTTATGGCAAAATTGATTTGACCGAGGACCAGCGATTTACGCTCAATCCTGCTACAGCAGAACTTTTGGCCAAATTGCCGAATGATACGGCTTCGGTAAGCATTGAAATTTTATTAGACGGAGAATTTCCCTCTGATTTTCGCCACCTACAAAATAATCTCAAAGATTTAATGGGATTATTTAAAGAGCGTTCTGCCGGCATGCTCAATTATCGCTTTGTCAATCCCTTAGATGGTACAGAAGAAGAGGTAAAAGCCCTACAAAAACAATTGGCCAAGCAAAAAATTATGCCCCTGCAAATTAAAGATGCGCGACAGGGCCGAATGATTTTGGTTTTTCCTTTTGCTATTGTTCGCTCGGGCTACAACTTTGAAGTCATCAATATGGTAGAACTAGGCGATGGCTATTATCAGCCCAGCGATATTTCTGCTTCGATCAATAGTTTGGAGTATAAATTTGCGGCGGCCATCAAAAAGTTGCAACTAAAAAGTAAACCTGTAGTCGCTTTTATCAATAATCATGGAGAATTGCCGCTGCGCCATATTTATGGCTTTGAAAAAGCCTTGTCTGAAAATTATGGGACCAAACATGTGGACCTCTCTCGCCTCAATCAAATTGATTCTTCGGTGAGTTTGGTAGTGGTGGCCAAACCCAAACGAAAATTTAGCTATGATGATCAGTTTAAATTGGACCAATATGTTATGAATGGGGGCCGCATTCTTTGGATGATCGATGCTCTAGACATGGAAGATGACAGTTTAGGAAAAGCTAACGGTATTCATGTTCCTATGCCCAGAGAGCTCGATCTTCAGAAGTTGCTCTTTAATTATGGTGTTCGGGTCAATAATAATTTAATTGCCTCTTATGATGCCGCCGCTTTTGGCGGCCTACGATCTGGCCCCAACCAAAAATCAAATCCAAAATGGTTTTACTATCCTTTGGTCAAGCCTTTTGCAACGCCCCAAGAACGTTTAGAAACAGGAAAATCGGTCATTGATCATCCGATTGTAAAAAACTTAGATTTTGTCTTGACCAAATATCCCTCTAGTATTGATACGGTGGGAACAAAAACAAATGTAAAAAAGACACCCTTATTAAGAAGCTCTAAATATAGTAAGCTACAATATCCACCTACTCGTATTGGCTTTGGTGTTATTGATCCCGCTATTGGACCAGAAGCTTTTACCAAAGGCTCGCAAAATGTAGCCGTTTTATTAGAAGGAGAATTTGAGTCTCACTTTAAAAATCGCCTACCGCCAAGAGCCGAAGAAATTTGGAAAAAGGCGGGCAACTACCCCATCCGAATGAGCAGCCGCCCCAGCAAGATGATTGTTATCTCTGATGGCGATATTGCTTATAATAATTATCATGCGCCCAGCCAAAGGCATTATCCCTTGGGCGCAGGTTTTCTCCCCGATTTTGGACCAAAACTATTTGCCAACCAAGAATTTCTCTTGGCCTGCGTAGAATACCTTACGGATGACTCTGGCCTGGTCAATCTCCGCAATAGAGAAATTCGTTTGCGGCCCTTGGACCAAAAACGCGCCTTCGATCAAGAAAGCCTCTGGCAGTTTATCAATCTGGGCCTTCCCCTAATTATTTTGGGCCTTTTTGGCTTGCTTTATTATTATTTGCGCCGACGCAGATACACAAAATAAAAGCGCTAAAAAAAGCGAGCAGGTTTTCCTGCTCGCTTTTTTGCTTTTGTAGCAATACTTTTTTAAAAAATACTCAACTGTCCTTGATCGATCAATTTTTTATCGCTGCGCAAACGATAAATCAAAATGCCTTGGGGCAATTGGGGCAAGCTCAGTTGAGCGCGGGGACCTTCGGTCCTTAGTTGATGGAGCAATTGGCCCTGCAAATTGTAGATTTCAAACACTAAAGGGCTTGTTTCTCCAGAAAGGAGCTCTACATTTAGGCTATGGCGGGCTGGCTGCGGATAAATTTTTACTTTTTGGGCCAAAGGAGCTGCCAATTCATGGCTATAGCTGGTCACAATAAAGTTTTGGCCAAAAGTTCTATAAATCTGGGGTGCTGGTTGCTTGGCCAAGCCATCCTCTACCGCCAAATATTGCTGATAAGCCAATTGGTTGAGGGCCGTAGCCTTAGGATAAAGCTGATAATTTACAAAAACTCGGTCTCCTTGGACCAAATTATAGTTGCTAAAGCGAAAAGATAAAATTCCTTGCTGAGAAATACTCCAATCTAAATCGGTCAAACTATGAGCGCCCAACTGAAAACTACTGGGGTCTAACCAAGGCGAAATAGTATCCACCAAAGTTAATACAGCAGTGGTATCTGTACCTTGTTTTTCATAAAGCAACTGAAACTCTAGGGGCGTAAATAACTCTACATATTGGTTAGTCCCATATCCTTTTGGAAAAGCCCGGCTAAGATTGCTTGATCTTTGGGCCTGACTTTCTTGGGCGTCATAAGCAATATGTGCCGAGGCATGATCCTGATAAAACTGCCCTGAAAAACCTGTATCATATCCTCCTTGCGCATCGGGCTTGCAGCCTTCTAGGCTGGCCCAACTCATTTGACTAGAAAGCAAACGGTTATTTTGCCTTTGTGGCGCCTGAATGCGATAAGAGGAGCGAGTTCTCGTTGGAATAATAATCGTGTCGCTGCTCAAAGAATCTAAAGTACCAATATTGGGTTGGCTGTACATCACATCATCTTCTATGACAATCAGCGCTTGGTTGTTTATAGGCGCAACACCAATATTTCTGGCCACAAAGCGAATAGAATCGCCCAAACAATCGGCAGAAAGGGCTAATTCTCCTGCTGAGTAGTTATTGCTATGCGGTCCTATTTCTGCTCGGACCTTATGCATACTGCCTGGCTCATCATTACAATTTGTATTTACCGAAAAAGTAAAATGAAAGGCAGAATCTTGGCCTTGGCCCAAATAAGGCAAATTAAATTGATAGCGCTCATTTCCTAAGGCAATCAGTTGTGCAGTTGCAGAATCAAAGCTCATGCGGTTACTGTCCAGCTCTAGCAAAAGACTGGCGTTAAAAAGTGGTCTTGTGCCTAAATTGGCCATATAAACTTGATAATCGGCCTGTCCGCAATCAGGGATAAAATCTGTACTTAATTCTACAAAGGGAATTGCTCTATAGGTAGTTGTTTGGACCAAAATATCTACTGTATCACTTTGGCTGGGCTGTAAAACAGGGCTACTATCATAGCTACAAGCTGTATACAAATCCTGTTCGAAAGGAAAATGAACCTCTAGGTTATATAATCCGGCGGGCACATTGAAACTGTAATAGCCCGTGGCCGAAGTCGTTTCAAAATATTGTTGGCCAGATACCGAATCGGTTAGAGAGAGGAGAACTTTGGGAAAAGCAACATCTAAAGCAGAGACTGTGCAGTTTTGGTCTTGGTCCTGATACAAATTGCCGCTTAAGAATGCGTTTTGCGCTTGCCCTTGGCCCAGACAGGCAAAAAGAGCCAGAAGAAAAATTAGCTTGATTTTCATAAGATATTTTATTTTGCAGTGGAGGGGTAATTTATAAAGCTGTTCTTTTTGGCCAGACTAAAAAATTGGTTTGCCTTTTTTAGTGCGCTTTACTTAAGTCTACTTCCATATTACAAATAAAAGAAATCTTGAGTTAAGAGAGTGGGCCAGATTTAGACTCTTGTCAAAAGAGAAATTTAGTTTTTAAGCTTTATACTTATCTTTGGCTAAATTTTGTCAAAAAGTAGTTTTCCTAAAAACGTTTAGATTTGGCCCAGCGCTGCGCAGCCGTGGCGCGAAGCGCCAGACCCAGTTTTTTGAGCGCAGCGAAAAAAACGCAGGGCCGAGCAGACCTGCGAGCGGCGTAGCATAGCGGCGGCCGACCTAGCCGAAGGCTAGCCGGCCGCGGGCCCCAAAATAAAAACAAATGTATAAATCAAAGTTAATTCATTTATTTGCCTTGCTTTCGGCCAGCCAGCGCTTGGGCCTCAGAAAATGGCTACAATCTCCGGCGCATAACCAGAGGGAAGATCTTTGGGCACTTTGGCGCTATATGGAGGAGCAAGGGCCAGAGGCGCCGCCCAAATCTTGGGAAAAAGCGCGGGTATTTCGGGCCGTTTTTGGACGAGCCTATAGTAAGGAAGAGGACTCGCTTTTGCGCTATGCCCAATCTTTTTTATTGCAAGCCATAGAGGAATTTTTAATTGCCGAGCAATTGGAGGAGCAACCTTTATACAAGGCCGAACTTTTGGCCCAGGCCTATCAAAAAATTGGTTTGAGCAAGCATTTGAAGCAGCAAAGCCAAAAATGGGAGCGGCAATTGGAGCGACAATCTGAACGAGGAACCGCCTACCGAAAAGGGCAATATGCCTTGGCCAAATTGCGCTATCAGGAAGAAGCCAAAGCGGGAAAAAGTAGAAATGCGCCTAAGAATTTGCCCGCCTTGGGGCATTGGTTGGATAGCGAATATCGCTTGCGGAAATTGCGGCAAGCTTGTTTATTTTTGGCGCATCAGGCTGTCTATAAAACGCAATATGATTTTGGCCTGCTGCCTGCTGTTTTAGCTCAAATTGAGGCCCATGAAGAACTATTAGAAGACAAAGCGCTAGCCCTTTATTACCATTGCTATCGTCTGCAATCCTCTTTAGAGGCCGAAGAAGATTTTCGGAAATTTAAGGCGCTACTTTTAAGCGAAAAAAATATTTTGCCCGCCGATCAACTGCGAGAACTTTATCAATTGGGGATAAACTTTTGCACCAAACAGGTCAATTTGCAGCGGCCTGGCTACGAACAATACTTTGAGGAAATGTTTGCCCTTTATCGGGCTGGCCTAAGCGAAAATCTATTGCTCGAACAAGGCCAAATTAGTCCTTTTGCCTTTAAAAATATAGTGAGCGTGGGCCTTTGGCTCAAGGCCTACGATTGGGTGTCCCAATTTATTACAGCCTATGAAAACTGCCTGCCTCAAGCTTATCAGGCTGCTTATGCTCGCTTTTCTTGGGCCAAACTCGCCCTAGAAAAAGAACAATATGAAAAAGCGCAAGAACTACTTTTGCAACAAGAGTTTGCCGACCTTTTTATGCAGCTCAACGCCAGAGTAATGCTGCTCAAAATTTATTATGCGCTAGAAGAATTTGACCTTTTGGAATCCTTTTTGGCTAGCTTTCGAGCCTTTGTCAATAGAAAAAAAAGAGCGCAAAAATTGCGCTCCTATCATCAGGAAAATTACCTCAATATTATTAGCTTCTGCCGCAAATTATTGCAGCTCAATCCCTACGACCGCCAAGAGAAAAAAAACTTGCGGCAACAAATTGAAGATTGTAGCATTTTGACCGAAAGAAGATGGTTCCTTCAACAACTCTAATCCTTCATTATGAAATTATTTTTCGCCCCCCTTTTTCTTTTTCTCCTCAGCCTGCTCCCCCTAAACGCCCAATCTTATTTGAGTGTAACTGCCAAAAGAGGCGATGGCATTTTGGTGCTTTTGGGCCGCTATGGCCTAGACCGCAGCCCTTGCAATCTCAAAAAGTTTTGCCAACTCAATAAGCTGAAAGAAACCGACTATTTGATGGTGGGCAAAAACTATAAACTCCCCATTTTAGAGTATAAATATAATGGCCGCTCCATTCGCTCTACTGTTGGAATTTCGAGCTGGCAAAGAGCCAAACAAATCGAACGCTACAATGAAAGTATGGAGCTTTTTCGCCTAAAAACCCACTTCAAAAGTAAAAATGCCCCTCTTTGGTACCCTCATCATCTAAAAGCTTGTGCGGTAGACCTAGACAAACATGTCCCTAAAGGGCGACATTTTCCCATTTTAGGGAAAAACTTTGCCGATGTGCCTCTAAAAGATAAGCGCCTGGCGGGTGCTGTTTATTATTTGGTTTCTGGACATGGTGGGCCCGATCCTGGCGCAGTGGCCAACTACAAGGGAAAACCCATTTGTGAGGATGAATATGCTTATGATATTACTTTGCGTCTGGCCCGAGAACTGCTCTCGCATGGCGCTTTGGTCTACCTCATCGTTCGAGATGCCAATGACGGGATTCGCCAATTGGAGTATTTGCCCAAAGATGAAGATGAGCGCTGCTGGCCCAACGAATCTATTCCAAAAGGACAAAGTGAACGCCTCAGCCAACGCTCTGATGTGATTAACGATTTATATCGAGAAAATTTGCGCAAAGGCCTTTACTACCAGCGTTTGGTCGAAATCCATGTTGATTCTCGCTCTAAAAAACAACGCATCGATTTATTTTTCTACCATTATCCCGAAAGTCTGCGTGGCCGAGAGCTCGCCCGCCGTTTGCATCAGCATATTCGCGGAAAATACAAGCAGCATCGGGCGTCTGGAGAGTATAAAGGCACCGTAAAAGCGAGGGATTTGCATATGCTCAGAGAGGTCATTCCCACTCCCGTTTTTATTGAGGTGGGCAATATTCAAAACCCTAAGGACCAAAAGCGCATTTTGCTGCCCGCCAACCGCCAAGCCTTAGCCGATTGGCTAGCCGAGGGCTTGATCAAAGATTATTAGGCCTTATTTTTTATTTATTTTTTGGGGCTGCCCTTCACTTCGTTCAGGTCGGGCTGGGTACTCCCGTTGGTCGTCGAACTGGCGCCCCTTCGGGGCTGGTTGTCGCAGCTCGCTGTTCGCTCGGCCCTGCGTTTTTTTTCGCTACGCTCAAAAAACTGGGTCTGGCCTGCGGCCACTGCTATCCATCCCTCAGCCTGCGGCCCTTCGGGCCTTTTAGGACCAAAGAAAAAAGGGGCAGAAAATATGATATATTTTCTGCCCCTTAGTCATTAAAAGGCCAAAAGCAAAAATGCAGTTGAGCGGCCACAACAAGCCCTTTAGGGCGCAGTTCGACGACCGAAGGGAGTAACCGCCGCTATCATATATTCTGCGGAGGCCCCAAAAAAACAAACTATTTCTGCGCCTTACCGACCAGATAAAAAGCCACAAAAGTAAAGATGATATTGGGGGTCCAAACGCCCAAAAGAGGCGAGAGTCCGCCATGGGTAGAAAAGGTCATCGAGAACTTAGACATAAAAATATAGAGTGCGCAAACCAGCATGCCCATAACGATATGCATGCCCATTCCGCCTCGGGTTTTTCGGGCCGCAATAGACACCCCGATGAGCGTAAGAATCAAAATGCTGAAGGGATCAGCAGAGCGGCGGTGATATTCCACTTCAAAAACCGTGGTACTGCCTAGGCCTTTGGCTTTTTCCTGCTCGATATACTCCATAATTTCTCGGCTATTCATGGCATCCTTCAGGTTTTTTCTTCGGGCCAAATCGGCAGAGCTGAGCGGCAGTAAAGTATCCATTTTTGCGCCTTTGACGATCGTCTCTTCCATATCATCCACATAGCGGGCATGATAGTTAATCAGCTCCCATTTATTGGGGTATTCGATCAATTTGATGCGGCCCGCTTCTAAGGTATAAGGGCGGTCCACCCCATTGCTATCATAGCGAATCAGGGCAAAATTGCGACCTGTACTATCTTTGCGGTTATAATGTTGGATATAAATTTCTTCTTGAGGGCTCACAAAAAGGTGAATATTATCCTTGGGGCCATCAAAATTATTTTTCCGAATATAAGTATTTTCAAAGCGGGTGCGGCCCTTATTGAGTTCTGGAAAAATAAAGTGGTTGGCATAAAGATGAAAGCCGGCAATAATGGCCGCGCCCATCATAAAGGGCCGCAATAGCCGCCAAAAGCTAATTCCATTACCAATAATGGCAATGATTTCGGAATTGGCGGCTAGGCGGGAGCAAAAATAAATGACCGCAATCAGGGCATAGAGTGGAAAAAGCATGCTACTGATATAAGGCACAAAATTGAGATAGTAGTCAAAGACCACCTCGGTCCATTTTGGGCCATTGGCTAAGCTGTCCACCTTTTCAGAAAAATCAATGACTACCGTGAGCATGCCCATCAGCAGAATGATAAAGAAAAAAGTGGCGAGATAGCGAAAAAGAATGTAGCGATCAATAATTTTTAGCATAAAAGGCTAGCGTTTTTGCTCTAAAATAGGCACCAATTCGTCTTTCCAAGCGCGGAAACTTCCATCTAAGATGCGTTCGCGGGCTTCTCGGACCAGCTCCAGATAAAAGCTGAGGTTGTGCAAGGTAGCAATTTGCATCCCCAAAAGTTCATTAACCGTAAAGAGGTGGCGCAAATAAGCTTTTGTATGTTGTCGGCTAGTGGGATTGGGCGCATCCTCATCAATAGGAGAAAAATCGTCCTTCCACTTTTTGTTTTTGATATTGAGTTTTCCTTTTCGGGTAAAAATCAAACCATGTCGAGCATTTCGGGTAGGCATTACGCAATCAAACATATCTACGCCCAAAGCGATACACTCCAAAATATTGGCGGGAGTTCCCACGCCCATAAGGTAGCGAGGTTTATCGGTTGGCAATTGGCTACAAACCAAATCCGTCATGGCATACATTTCTTCTTTGGGCTCTCCCACCGAGAGTCCACCAATGGCAATTCCCAAATCGGCATATTGGGCCACTGTTTCGGCAGACTTTAGGCGCAAGTCCTTATATACACTTCCCTGAACAATGGGAAAAAGCGACTGCGGATAGCCATATTTGGGTTCTGTTTCCTTAAAGCGAGTATAGCAGCGCTTGAGCCAGCGGTGCGTAAGCTCCATAGATTTTTTGGCATAACGATAATCGCAGGGATAAGGCGTACATTCGTCAAAGGCCATAATAATATCGGCCCCAATAGAACGCTGAATATCCATCACGCCTTCTGGACTAAACAAATGTTTGCTTCCATCAATATGAGAAGCGAAAGTAGCTCCTTCCTCTTTGATTTTTCGGCGGTGGGCCAATGAAAAAACCTGAAATCCCCCGCTATCGGTCAAAATAGGGCCCTGCCAATTCATAAATTGATGCAATCCTCCCGCTTTTTCGAGCAGTTCGGTGCCTGGACGAAGATAAAGGTGATAAGTATTGCCCAAAATAATTTTGGCTTTAATATCTTCGCTCAGCTCTTTTTGATGAACCCCTTTTACGGTTCCGATTGTCCCTACGGGCATAAAAATCGGAGTGGGAATTTGGCCATGCGCTGTTTGTAGTGTCCCTACACGGGCCTGACTCTGCGGGTCGCTATGTTCTAGCTCAAATTTCATTTCTGTATGCAACTCGGGCATGCAATTAAGTTTTTTTAATGATGTGGATCGCGCTCTCGGCTTTGGCTTTCATTTTTTTTGGGCTCCAAATGGGTTTTGCCTATCGCTTTTATCAATGGGCCAAAGCGCCTCAAACAAAGGGCTGCGAGCAGCTCCCGCCCTTGAGCATTGTCGTGCTGGCGCGTAATGAGGGCGCTAATTTACAGAAAAATTTACGGAAACTTTTAGCCCAAGATTATCCAATCTACGAGCTCGTCTGGGTAGATGACGACTCTAGCGACCAAAGTCCCGCTATTTTGGCCCAATTGGCCCAAGAATCCCCCCAACTTCGGCCCCTTTTTTATCGAGAAAAAAAATATTTGGGCAAAAAAGAAGCCCTGCTCTGGGCCATCCCCCAAACTAAGTACGATTGGATTTTATTGACCGATGCCGATGGCCAACCGGCCTCTCCGCTCTGGGCCAAAAAGATGATGCAAGCCCGGCCAGAAAATGGGCCCGGCCTCGTTTTGGGCTTTGGCCCCTACCTCCCCGAAAACAGTTGGCTCAATAGCTGGATCCGATACGAAACCGCCCTGGTGGCCCTGCAATATTTTTCGGCCGCCCATTATAATCAAGCCTATATGGGCGTGGGCCGAAATTTACTCTACCATAAAAAGGTATTTGAAGCCGCCGCCCCTGCCCTAGCCGCTAGCATCAATACCCCCTCTGGCGATGACGATATTTTGGTCTCTGCTGCCCAAAATTTCCCTATCCATAACTGCCTCGACCCAAAGGCCTTTGTCTATTCGGCCCCAAAAAAAACTTGGCGATCGCTTTTTCGCCAAAAACGCAGACACTACAGCAGCAGCGAGTTTTATCAAAACACAACCAAATGGATGCTCGCCCTCTGGTCGGCCAGCTTTTTGGGCCTGCCGTTTTTTTGCCTCGCCCTCTGCTTTGGCCCTTTTCCCTACCTCGCCCTACTTTGGCCCCTCAGAATTTTAATTTTTTATAGGGTTTGGCAAAAAACTTTGCTTACCTTAGAGCAAGAAGATTTATGGAGCCAGCTTTTTTGGACCGAACTATTCGCCCTCCTCTATTACCCCTTTATGGCCCTCCAATTTTTGCGAAAAAAGCCCAGCTACTGGAAATGAAAAAACTATCCGATAGAGCAGCAGAAGATTACCGACTCGTTACCCTCGCTGTAGAAGAAAATGACCAAATGGCTTATGCCCAACTGATGGACCGCTACCGCAATTCCATCTTTCACATGATGCTCAAAATGGTCCGAAATAAAGATGATGCCGAAGATCTAACCATCGAAGCCTTTGGCAAAGCTTTCCGAAAACTCGATAGCTATAGCCCTAGCTATGCCTTTAGTACCTGGCTGTTCAAAATTGCCAGCAATAATTGTATCGACTTTATCCGAAAAAAAAGAATGAAAATGCTCTCGATCGATGAACCCATTTCCGATGAAGGGGGTGCCGATTATAGCAATAGCCTCAAAGCCGATTTGCTGGACCCAGAGGAGCGCTTCATCCGACAGCAGCGCCGACGCATTATGCAGGAACTGATGGAGCGCATGAGCGATAAATATCGCCAAATGATTGAGCTGCGTTATTTTGAAGAACTTTCTTACCAAGAAATTGCCGAACAACTCAATATGCCCCTAGGCACCGTCAAAGCCCAACTTTTTAGGGCCAAAGAGTTGCTCTACGATATCCTGAAAAATGCAAAAGCCCAAAGAGGTTTATAAAACCTGCTTTGAAAAATAGTCCCCGTCTTTCTCGCTTGCCGAGGAGGACGGTTTTTTTATTCCCTTGGGGCCCGCGGCCGCCCTTTTTTCTGGGGCGGCCGCCGCTATGCTGCGGGGCTCGCTATTCGCTCGGCCCTGCAGCCGCCTGCGGCGGCTTTGGTCTGGCCTGCGGCCACCCCTCCGCAGCGCTGGGCCATTTGGCCTGCGGCCAGGGGCGGCTTCGCCGCCCCGCTGGACCAAAAATTCCCCCAGTTATTTCCAACACAAAAAAATGCTTTTATTTTTGGCATACTCTTGGAAAATGGAGCCGCAGATTAACCTTAACTTTGACCTTATCATTGAACTTTTTCAAAAATTTACGCTCATGCGAATTTTTCTAACTTTTTTCAGCCTTTGCCTAATTATGGCCTCTTGTATTGTTGTCGACCCCTCCGCTATTGGTAATGGCGGTGGCGTTGTTTTGGGCGGGCCCGTCCCCGGCTATACCGGAAGAGTAGGCTGCAATGCCCCAATCACCAATAATCAATTTCAAAGAACCCGACAAAATTTGGCCAGCTATAGTAGTAGCTTTGACCGTATGGATGTGGCCAAAGCACAAATCCCAAGAGAAGGCTGCTACACCGTCTCTCAAATTAGACAACTAGTTAACCTTTGGTCTAGCTCTTTTGACCGAGAAGAATTTCTGCATTTTGCCTATGACTATACTTATGATATAGATAATTATGTGGACCTTCAAGATGTTTTCACTAGTAGTATTGACCGCAAAGAATTTGTAGAGTGGTGCTACAACCGCTAAGCAAAAAGGACTAGCTCAACGCTAGTCCTTTTTTTTGTTAATATATTCATCTTTGGTCACAGAGCGATAAAAGCAACTTCCTTATCTTTGGCCCATAACAAATGAATAGAATATGAAAAAATTAAGTTTAGCGCTGCTGCTTTTTGCTGGCGCTTGTACTAGCCCCGCAGCAGAAGAAACAAAAGAGAAAACCACCCAAAAAGAACCTATAGAAGAAAAAAAGCATCATCACAAACATCATCATGGCGCTGCCAATGCACATATGCACAGCCACTCTATAGAAGAATTGGTAGAACGCTTTGAGTCTAAAGAAAGAGATGAATACCAACAACCAGCAAAAGTTTTAGACTACCTAGGAGATTTGTCGGGCAAAAAAATTATGGATATTGGCGCAGGCTCTGGCTACTTTTCTGTAAAATTTGCCGCCGCTGGCGCAGAAGTAATTGCCGCCGATGTAGATACTGGCTTTCAAAATTATTTGCAGAAACGCATTGCTGCCGATAAAATTGAAAATGTAGAGCTTCGCCTCATGCCTTATGAGACGCCCAAAATTAAGGATCAAGAAGTAGATCTTGTATTCATTAGCAATACCTACCATCATATTGAGGACCGTATTGCCTATTTTAAGGCAGTCAAAAAAGGCCTTAAAGCCAATGGCGAACTCATTATTATTGACTTTTTTAAGAAGGAATTGCCTATTGGCCCCTCCATGGACCATAAAATTGCCAAGGAAAAAGTTTTAGAAGAACTCAAAGCTGCTGGCTTTGTCAATTTTGAGCTAAAAGAAGAGCTCTTGCCTTACCAATATGTGATTAAGGCAAAATAAAATGCGCTAAGCATTTTGCTAATGTTAAGGGCCGAAGATAAATATCTTCGGCCTTTTTTTGGTCCAAAAAAAATTGCTTGTTTTTTCGCAATAGTTTTTCATGCGCTATTTCCCCCCCCTACTTTTTTGTTCTCTGCTTGTAAGTTTCAAGCTGAAAAGCACTGCCGTTTTTTGCCGCTGCAAAAAATTCATCTTTTTTAGGGCCGAAGAAAAAATTAGTCGCTTTTTGCTCCAGTTGCTAATTGAAAGCCGCTAATTGAAAGGGCCGTTTGAGGGCCGAAGCAAAAAGCCCTGAAAAAACATAAAAGTTGTGCGGCCCAGCGCTGCGCAGCCGTGGCCGCAGGCCAGACCCAGTTTTTTGAGCGCAGCGAAAAAAACGCAGGGCCGAGCAGACCTGCGAGCGGCGCAGCATAGCGGCGGCCGACCTAGGCGAAGCCTAGCCGGCCGCGGGGCCCAAAAAACAGTAGTATAGAACGTTTTTTATAGAAAAATGAGCAAGGAAATTTACCCGCTCTAAAAACGTTCTGAAAAATGCTGCCCATCAAATTGATAGACTTTTCCCTTACTAAAGCCAAAAAGTAAATCTCCATTTTGCTCTTCATAACAACTGAGCGCCATTCCTACAGCCAAGTTTTTAGCCACTTTATACTGTTGAATATGCTCCCCATCAAAGCGCCAAAGACCAGTATCTCGGTCAGAAAACCAAATATTTCCCTTTTGGTCCTCCACAATCAGAAAAACAGATTGCAAACCTTTATTCTGAGCAAACGCCCTTTTTTCTGTATTTTCTCTAAAGGTTTTTATCGGCATCAGCAGCCCTTTTTCTCTTGAAAAATGCTGGACCGTATCGCCTTGCATACAGAAAACACCGATTCCATTATTGCCAATCCACAAACGTCCTTTAGTATCTTTCAGAATACTTCTGATGTGCAGGCCCTCCTCTTTCTTAAGGCCCAAAGCCTCATTATCAATTCGCCGAACGCCCTGCCCCTCATAAATAAAAGCGGCAGCATAACTGGCCCAATACAAAGCTCCATTTTTTCCTCTAGAAAAATCGGTTAGCGCATAGGCGTTATTAACATCTCGCTTTTCGCTCAAAGGGAAAGCCCAATAGCTTAATTTTTCGCCATCGTAGCAATAAGCCCCTTCTTTTGTCCCCGCATTAAACCAGAGGTCAAATTGGCCAAAATCTTTCTCTTTTAGCGCTGGGCCCCAACTATTTTCTACTAAGCGAATAATTTTTCCTTGCTCATAACGGCATACCCCCTGAGCAGTGCCAAAATAAATTCGGCCCAATTGATCTTCCTGTATAGAACGAACTTGATTATCGGCCAAACCCTCAGAAACAGCAAAGTATTCAAAGGTTTTTCCATCATAACGGCAAAGGCCCTCTTTTTGACTGCCCAACCAATAATTTCCGCTGCGATCCCGATGTATAGCCGTAATTGCAGAGCTAAACTTTAGCCTAGGCTTTGGAACAACAGCAGTCGTTTTTTCTTCTTTGCTGCTAGGTACTTTCTGTTCTGCACAAGAAAAACTTAGACAGAACAACAAAGAGAGCGCAATTATTTTAGCGTTTTTTTTCATTTTCTTTTTTTGGGGCTTGCCCGCCCTTTGGGCGGGCCGGGCTGTATCAGGGCTCGCAGGTTTGCTCGGCCCTTCGCAAAAAACAAGTTTTTGCTCGGTCTGCGGCTACGCCGCCCCCTTTTCCATCCCTAAGCCAAGTCGCTACGCTCCTTTGCGGCGGCTTCGCCGCCTGCTAAAACTAGAAAAAGGACCAACTATGAGCGAATAAAAAATTTCTCTTAGGGAATATATAAGCGAATCGCTCTTTTTTCCAATCGGCCATTATAGCTAATCTCTAAAAGGTAATCTCCTGTTTTTAGGCCTTGAATATTGAGCTCGACCTCTTGTTTGCCTGCACCAAGGGCCATCGTATAGCGCCTTTGGCTAATTCTATTCACATCAAAAAGCTCGAAGCGGACTTTTTCTTCGGCTTGATGCAAAGAAAGGGGAACCGCTAATTTTTTGCGCAACAAATTGACGGACAAAAGCGGGATGCGTTCTTCATTTTCTTGACTTGCTTTTACCAGCAGTTCTTGGCGGTCCAATAGTTTTCCATCTTCATCCAAAACCGAAATGCGATAATAAGACTGCTGGCTTAGGGGGCGGTCCTGAATATCGGCAAATTCGTAGTGGTTGGGCAATTCTTCTGAAGGGCCAGCCCCTTCTAAATTGGCCAAGGTAGACCAATAAATTTTGTTGTGCGAATGCTGAATGAGGAAGCGATAATTTTGTCCCTCATATTTGCAGGCCCAAAACAGGCGCAGGCGTTGTTGTTCGGCCTTGGCCTTTAGGTCCATTAAAACTGTTTTGGCCTTATCGGTTGGAGGTTTATAGCGCAACAAATAATTATTGGCCAAATCAATATGATCTTCCTGATGGGGTTGCCAAAGCATAATATTTTTGGGCATGCTAAAGCGGCTATCATCATCCAAATAACCAATTAGGCTAGCATTATCTGATTTGACGGTGCGAATTTCAATATTTTCTAGACTGACAAACAACCATTTCACTTGATTGAGTTTGCCTGCGGCTCTGGTCCAACTTTTTGTGTCATCGGCATTGCGGAGGGGGGCACCCCAGCCGCCTTCACCAATATAGACCACTCCATTTTTATCATCTCGGATAAAGCCTTCTTCATGGCCCTCCTCTTGGCTGTAGCGAATGGGCCAAGTATATTTAGAGGTATGCGAATCGCATTCTAGGGCCAATTGTACCCCATAGCGCTCAAACAAAGGGGCCCAAGCCATGGCCAACTCCTCTTTTTCTGATTTTCGCTTCACATGAGGGCGCATAGGATGATGATATTGGGCAAATCGCCAGCCATGGTCCTGATGTTCGGCCAAATCCTCGGCCAACCATTCGGCCTGCAAGCCTGCGGCGGGCATCATACTATTTAAGGTATATAAGCGCATGAGATTGCCACCCAAACTCAGTGCATAATAAGCCTTAGGATTGGGCAAATCAAACAACTTATATAAGGTTTCATTAGAGAGCTCGTGGTTTCCTCTGGCCACCACCATAGCCGTAATGCGGCCATCGGGCGTAATGGTTTCCTGCCAATCATCCAGCCAGCCCTGCCATTGTTTGGGCGTACCCAAAGCAGTCATATCTCCAGCAAAAACCACCAAATGCGGGCGCAAGCGGGCCACCAAGCGGTTCGCATTTTTTCTGGCCGCCTGATAATTTCTAGAATCTCCCCCGGCCACAATAGAAAGCCGTTCTTTGGGGGAATTGGGTAAGGTTTTAAAGGAATAGCGTTGGCTACAGCCCTCTTCATCGCAAACTACAAAGTAGTAATTGGTATTAGGTTGCAAATCGGCCAAACGGGCAAAGTAGGTGAGCATGCCCTTTACCTTATAGCTCTTTTGGGGAATTTGTTTGAGGGGGTAAGCTTTGGCTTTTTGGCCCAAATCATTGGGGCCATAATAGAGCACGGGCGCCTTGCCAGAGGCTTGTTCCCAACCAATACTAATACTTTGGCTGGGGTCTTGGCGCAAAACGGCCCGAAAACGGATGGGCTTGGCCCAAGAAAGAGAAAAACTGAAGAGAAAAAAGAAAAATAAACAATATCGCATCATCTGATTTTTATTGAACGATTTTTTGCGTCTAGAGGCGAGCGCAGCGAGCCGGCTTAGGGATGGAAAGGGGTGGCCGAAGGCCAGACCCAAGTTTTTGAGCGCAGCGAAAAAACTGCAGGGCCGAGCGAGCAGCGAGCCCCGACACAGCCCGGCCCGCCAGAGGCGGGCAAGCCCCAAAATATGCACAAAGGTAGTCAAAAACGCATAAAAAAACCCAAGTGCTTGAGTTTAGCGCTTGGGTTTATCGGGCAAAAAAAGAGCTTAATCGCAAAAGCGTTCGATAGCGGCCTTAAGATTGGCGGCGATCATTTCGGCTGTACTGCCCTCGATATGGTGGCGTTCTAGAAAATGGACCAACTTTCCATCTTTGAAAAGCCCCACAGAAGGCGAAGAGGGAGGATAAGGCAACATAAACTGTCGGGCCGTGTCTACGGCTTCTTTGTGCACACCGGCAAAAACGGTAACGGCCTCGGTGGGTTGCTTGCTCGCTTGCGCTAGGGCCAACTTTACGCCGGGACGGGCATTGCCAGCGGCGCAACCACAGACAGAATTGACCACGACTAGAGCGGTTCCTGATTTTTGGCCCAAAATGGCCTTTACTTCTTCGGCAGTTTCTAGTCCTTTAAAGCCATGATCGGTAAGATCTTTGGCCATAGGTGTAGTCAGATGTTCTGGATACATACGATTATTATTTTCGATTGAATAATATTTGATTGGAGAGGGCAAAGATAGAAAAGATGTGCTAAAAATTGCCCTTTATTCTGTTTTCAAACCCTTAACGGCAGCTTGGAGCATGGGGTCTTCTTTGGCCATAGCCTTATAAAAATAGGCTTCGCCAAAGAGTTGTTCGGCCAAATAGCCTTTGATATAGCGCTTGAGGCTGCTTTGGCTTTTTTGCCAGGCGGCGGCATCAAATTGCAACTCTTTTTGCTCCGTTAGATACTGCTGAAAAGCCTGCATAAGCTCTTCGGAAGGCTGATAATTTTTGAGGAAATCCTCTGCTTTTTGGCCCTCAAAAGTTTGGAATCGCTGATCGAGGTAGCGATAGACAAAGGCGGGCAAATTGAAGCGGGCATTCACATAAAAATCATTGCGGTTAAGGCTATCGAGGGGCACAAAAATATCGGGGATGATTCCGCCACCGCCATAAACCAAGCGGCCACCCGTTGTTTTATAGACCGTAGAGTCTAGCACTTTAATACTATCTTTTTCATAAAGTTCACCAGATTTTAGGCGGCTTTCAAAATCTTGATCGTAACCTGCTTCATCGCCTTTTTTGTAGGGGCGTTGAATCAGGCGGCCCGAGGGCGTATAATAGCGAGCGACCGTAAGGCGGAGAGCAGATTCATCGCTCAGGCCGTATTGTTCTTGGACCAAACCCTTACCAAAAGAGCGGCGGCCCACAATAATGCCGCGGTCGTTATCTTGGATAGCGCCCGCCATAATTTCTGAGGCGGAGGCAGAGCCTTCATCGATCAAAACGGCAACTCGGCCCACCTTAAAAAAGCTGCGGCCAGTAGATTTATATTCTTTGCGTTTGTAGCTACGGCCCTCGGTATAGACCAAAAGCCGTTTGTCCTTAAACAATTGATTGAGGATTTCGGTAGCTTCCTTGAGGTAGCCGCCTGGGTTTTGGCGCAGATCAATAACTAGATCTTCCATCCCTTCTTCCTCTACCAAAGGCTCTAGGGCCTCCATAAACTCCTTATAGGTTTTGCTGCTAAAGCGGCTAATTTTGATGTAGCCCGTTTTATCGTCCCACATAAAACCGGCATCGACACTTTTAACGGGAATCTCACCTCTTTTGATGGCAATATTTAGGGGGCTGCTTTGTCCTCTTCTCAAGACGCTAATATTTACAGTAGAGCCGGCTGGACCTTTAAGGCGCTTGACAATTTCCTCATTGTCCAATTTTTGGCCTGCAAAAAGGCTATCATTTACTCTCAGGAACTTATCGCCTACTTTTAGGCCGGCCTGATCGGCGGGGCCATCTTTTAGAACCGTTGTAATAGAAACCGTATCATCGAGCAAGAAAAACTCTACGCCAATGCCTTCAAAGTTGCCTTCTAGAGATTCGTTGACGGCCTGTAGTTTTTGGCTGGGAATATAATTAGAGTGAGGATCGAGCTGGTCCAAAATCGCTTTAATGGCGGCATCTTCTAGCTCGCCCAATTCTACGCCCTCCAAATAGCGGGCATCGACAAAGCGGAGCACCTCTTCTACCTTACCATTAAAGCGGCTAATATCGCCCGAATGAGGGCTATCGGCATCAAACTGATAGCTTGGGCGACTGGGTTGGCGCAAAAGCAGGCCCATAAACAGCCCCAAAGCCAGGGAAATACCAATGAGGGCAGGCAGCCAGATTTGAACCTTTTGTAGAAAAGAAAGAGGACCGTTGGAAGGAGCGTGCTGAGACATAAATGATTTGAGATGAGGGTGGAAAACTAGTTGGGCCAAAGTTGGGGACCATTTTAGAGAACAAGTAGAACTAAAAACAGTTCTTTGGCAACCAAAGCACAAAGAAAATGAAAAAAGCCCTATTTTTTTATGCTAAAATTTATAATTTCGACGGCTTTTCCCCTTTTCCCATTCAAAAACAGCCTTAACCCCTTGAGCCTATGCAGATAATAGCCGATAGTGGATCGACAAAAACAGATTGGTATTTTTTGGCCCAAGATGGCCAGTATAAACAGATGCAGGGCATGGGCATGAACCCCGTTAGTTATAGCCAAGCCCAACTAGAACAAAGCCTAGCGCCCATTGTTTTGGCTCAAAAAGGCCAGCCCATCTCTGCCATTCATTTTTATGGGGCGGGTTGCAGAGCCCATGAAGCCGCTAATAAAATGCAAAAAATTCTGGGGCAGGCTTTTCCACAAGCCAAAGAAATAGAAGTAAAATCAGACCTTTGGGCCACAATTAGAGCCTTCAATAAGCCGCCAAAGGTTGGTTTTTATTGTATTTTAGGCACCGGCAGCAATGCCTGCTTTTTTGATGGCGAAACCATCCAACAACTGCGGCCCTCTTTGGGCTATTTGTTGGGGGATGAAGGCAGCGCTAATGCCCTAGGGAAACAGCTCATTAAAGACTACTTTTATAAAAAGATGCCCGCTGATTTGGCCCAAGCCTTTGCGCAGGACTTCCCCCTGCTTCAGGCGCCCAACTTTATTGCCCAACTCTATGCGCAAGAGCGACCCAATGCCTTTTTGGGGCAGTTTTCTCGATTCTTATCTTCCTATAGAGAGAATATTTATGTAGAAAAGACCTTAAATTCTCATTTTTCGGACTTTATCTGCCAGCAGCTACTTATATTTGAGGCCGCAAAAAACGCCCCCCTCTATTTTACAGGCAGTATTGCCGCGGTTTTTGCAGAGGAACTGCAAGCAGCCCTTGCTGCTGCCCAATTATCCAAAGCCAGCATATTAGCCAATCCACTACCTCAACTTCTCCATTATCATTTGACCTAAAGTACTACAGATGCAGGGAAAGAAAGAAAACATTGATGAAACGGACCGAAAGATCCTCAACATTTTACTCAAAGACGCCAATACTTCTTATGTAGATATTGCCAAGCGGATACATGTATCTCCGGGCACCGTTCATGTTCGCATGAAGCGCCTGGTCCGTATTGGATTGGTCAAAAAGGCTTTTTTAAATGTAGACTACAATAAATTGGGCTACGATATTTGTGCTTTCTTAGGCATTCATCTAGAAAACAGCTCTTTTTATAGCCAGGTGATTGATGCCCTCTACCATATCCCCGAGGTGGTCAATGCGCATTACACTACAGGAAATTATAGCATTTTTGTTCGCATTATCTGTAGAGATACTGAGCATTTGCGAGAGGTCTTACACGAAAAGATTCAGGAAATAGACGGGGTGCAACGCACCGAAACCTTTATTTCCTTAGAAGAGAGCATCCATCGCACCATTTCCCTAGAAAGCAGGGAGGAGGTTTAGGCTCCGGTTTGTTCTTTTACATAGGGCGACATTTCTTCCTGAATGCGCTGTCTATGTTCCATAAGGCGCTTGGCATAGTCCTCAAGCGCCTTATCTTTTTCTGTTTTGGGGGTCCATTTGGGCACCGCTACGGTTTTGCCATTTTCGTCTACGGCCACAAAAATAATAATACAATGCGTAGTCTTTTTCCAGTCGCCCTCTCGCAGGTCTCTAGAATAGACATCTACGGCAATATGCATAGAGCTACTGCCCGTATAAATTACCTTGGCCTCTAGACGGACCCTTTGCCCAATCTGAATGGGCCGATAAAACTGAATCCCCCCCACATAGACGGTTACACAATAATGCCCGCTCCAACTAGCGGCACAGGCATAACTCACTTGGTCAATCCATTTCATGACGGCACCACCATGCACCTTGCCTCCAAAATTTACATCGGTAGGTTCGGCCAAAAAAGTAAAGGTGGTTTTTCTTTCGTTTGTTGGCATATTTTTCTGTTCTAAAGATAATTTGGGGCTGCCCCTCGCCTATCGGCTCGGGTCGGGCTGTGTCGCAGCTCGCAGGTCTGCTCGGCCCTGCGGGCTTTTTCGCTGCGCTTCAAAAGCCCTGGGTCTGGCCCTTTGGGCCACTGCTGTCCATCCCTCAGCCGAATAGCGCCTGGCTGTTGGGCCAAAAAGTTAATTAATTGAGCTCGCTCCATTCGGTCCCCGGAATCTCTCCGGCAAAAACAAGGCGGTTTTCATGCAACCAAGCCCGAACTTTAAAGCCTTGGCGAGAATCAAAAAGCCATTCGCTGCCGTTATTACTATTGGGTTGGCCCAAAAGGCGCTCGGCTTCTTCTTTCATATAGTTTTTGTCTTGGTACTCGACCAAAATTTCATAGAGCGGCTGCGGCGAATCGCTATCAATATAATAAAAGACTCTTTTGATGCTATCTCGGCCAATTTCTTCATAAAACTCTTTGCGGAAAGAAAGGGCATCTTGCACATAATTGATCGGCGCCATTTTGGGCCGTTTAGTCTGCAATTCTTGCAAGCTCATATTGAGCACAATATTGCCCAGCTCGGCAGGCAGATAAAAATTGGGCCTTTTTTGCTCTACTGTGACCGGCTGGGGCTTTTTGCAAGCCGTAAGGCTAAAGAGCAGAAAGAGAAAGAAAAAAAGGCTGATATTTCGCATAACTGGCAGGTTTTATATAACAAATGTCACTAATAAGAAAATTGAAAAAAACTATCTTTATTGAGAGCAAAAAAAGATTGTGAAATGCTTATTCCACCGACTATATTTGCCCTTGTCAGGGGCCGAAAGATAGGGAATTTTGTCCATTGTTTCACAAGATAAAATAAAAGCTCAGACAAGAAGCGCTATCCCAAAGCCCAGCCGCAAATGCCCCGAAGGCGCAAAACGGCCCAGCGCTGCGCAGCCGTGGCCCGAAGGGCCAGACCCAGTTTTTTTGAGCAAAGCGAAAAAAAACGCAGGGCCGAGCAGACCTGCGAGCGGCGAAGCATAGCGGCGGCCGACCTAGGCGAAGCCTAGCCGGCCGCGGGCCCAAAAAAAAGAAAATTATGGTTCTTCTATAAAAGCACCTACATTTAATCACTTACTTAATTTATCGACTTATGTTTAATCTACTATCTAAATTTAGCCTAGCAATTGCTGCTTTTGCCTTGGTTTTTTCTATGGGATCTTGTAAAAAAGATGAAGAGGATACGGCCACAGATACAGACCTCAGCATGCATTTGCACTACAAAGTAGGTACAGAAGACTTTGCCTACGACCAAGTATATACCATTGATGGTGTAGCCGTGAAGTTCACTTTGGCCCAGTTCTATGTTTCTGGAATCAATATTATGAATGATGATGGCGAGATGCACAGCTTTGATGATCTTTTCCTTTTGGCCAAGCCCAGCCAGATGGACTATGCCCTAGGAACTGTACCCGCTAGCTTTGGCGACCATCTACACATGCTCAACTTTAATGTTGGGGTAGACTCTGTAACCAACAGCCAAACTGAGGCTGATTTTACTAGCCGTGACGCCAATGATCCTTTGGCTGCGCAAAACCCAGGAATGCACTGGAGCTGGAACTCTGGGTACATCTTTGTTAAAATTGAAGGCGAAGTGGACACAGATGGTGACGGTACTCCTGATACCGCTGCTAACTGGCATATTGGTAAAAATAGCTTGCTCCGTGAGGTTTCTTTGATGGCTCATCAGGATATGGAAGACGAAACCGCTACCGTTGAGGTAGAGTTGGATTTGGCTACCGTATTGACCAATACAGACCTAGCTAATGACTACAGCACACACACCATGAACAACATGCCTTTGGCTACTAAAGTGGCTGACAACATGGTTACCGCCTTTGGTGTAGAATAATTGGATGCTATTCGTTTGATGATAGACTGAGGTTGTACTTTAGTCATCTGGCCAGAGCGGGCGTTGGCCTGTTCTGGCTTTTTTAATTTTAGAACTATGACCTATTTATTGTTAGCACTTTTTGCTGTTGCCCTTTATGCGGGAACGGCTATTGGAACAAAGATTTTATTTTTGCTTTTAGAGAAAGAAGCCCCCTTGCCGGCCAGTTCTTTTTGGCTGATTCATTTCTTGATGCTCGCCTTTTCTTCTTGGGCTATTTATGCCGTCAATAGTGGGCAATCTTATGAATTGGCCCTAGGATTTTTGGGCCTCTCTATAGCGGTTTTTATGGGCCAACTGCTCAAAATTCGCCAAATTTTACTTCAACTGGCTAAAAAATAAGCCTATGCGATACCTCCCCCTCTTATTCCTGAGCCTACTGCTGCTGAGCAGCTGCCAAAAAGAAGAAAAAAGCTATGCCCTAGATCTGCCGCCCGGTTTTCCAGAGGTAGATCTGCCTGAGGATAATCTGCCCACCCCCTTGAGGGTAGAATTGGGCAAGCGGCTATTTTTTGACCCCATTTTGTCTAGAGATTCTAGCATTTCTTGTGGCTCTTGCCACTTTAGAAGATTGGGCTTTGCCGACGATAAGGTAATTTCGCCAGGTATAGAGGGGCGCTTGGGCTTTCGCAATGCGCCTATTTTGACCAACCTCATTTATCGAGAAAACTTTTTCTTTGATGGGGGTGTCCCCAACCTAGAGCTACAAGTGGTGGCCCCTGTAGAAGATGAAAACGAGATGGATTTTCATTTGGGAGGCGTAGTGGAGCGGCTCGCTCGACATCCTGAATATGCCGCACTTTTAGAAAAGGCTTATCCAGGCAAACCCCTTACTTTTGCCTTTACCCGTGCTATTGCCAGCTACGAAAGGACATTACTCACTGGCCAATCTGCCTTTGATCGCTACTATTATCAGGGCGATAGCAATGCCTTGGACAGCCAAGAAAAAAGAGGTTGGCAGCTTTTTCAGGACAAAGGCTGTAGAGACTGCCATAGCGGCCCCAACTTCTCCAATGAAGAATTTATCAATATTGGCCTTTATGCCGATTATGACTACAATGGGGACTCCGGCCGCCGAAGAGTGACCGCCTTAGATAGCGATATTGGCAAATTTAAGGTCCCTAGTCTTCGCAATATTGCCCTTACGGCCCCCTATATGCACGATGGCAGCATGCAAAGCCTTGAGGAAGTGGTGGATTTCTTTGCCTCTGGCGGAGAAGCCCACTTTAATAAAAGTCCCCAAATGCAGGCCTTTGCGCTATCGGCCCAAGAAAAAGCCGATTTAATCGCCTTTTTGGAAAGCTTGACCGATTGGGAGTTTGTGCAGGGAACAGACTAAAAGAAAAAGGGCCGAAAACCTATGGTTTTCGGCCCTTTGCTTATTTAAATCTTTAGATCTTGCTCTCTGAGCACATAGCTAATTTTGCCCTTTTCCTCATCGATATCCAAGAAAAAGACGCCCTTATCATAAAGTTCATCTAGGCGGTCTTGGGCTTCGTCTAAACTGCTTTTGGTAGTTAAGCAAAGCTGGCTGGCAGTTAATTTTCCGCCATGCTCTACCGCCAGCTTAAGCAAGCTGGCATCATCTAGTTCTATGCGTTCTGCTTCTACCTCTTTGGCCAATTTAAAATTGCCTTTTAGCTCTTGCTCCTTAAAGGTATAATAGCGCTGAAAATGGCCATCATAATAGCTTTTTAGAAAGTCTGCTTTTAGCCATTCTTTAAGCAACTTGCGGGCTTCATAGAGCTCGAGATCAAAAACCCAAACCAATTCGGCCACATTGATTTCTCGGCCAGTGTGCAAGGGCCGAAAAGCCTCTAACAACTCCTTAGGCGATTTATTGGCCGTAGATAAGGGGCGGTCCAACTGCGGCAAATTGGCCTTCAATTGATACAAGACCTTATCCGAGCCATCATAAAGGCTCCGAAAAGCGGATAGGTTCATCCAGGCTTGCATGCGCAAACTCAAGTCCGCAGAGGTCAGAGAGGACATCGTTTGAAGCTGAGGAATGCTCAATACATAATTGTTCATGGCAAAAGCCGCTAGCAACTCTCTATCCGACAATTTACTGAGCGATCGCTTTCTTGTGCGATTATAATAGCGCAGTAAAATATGAATGGAGAAAAAAGTAGTGACTACCATGACGGTAATTAAAATGACGGCTAGTCTTCCCATTAGTCTATAATCATAAGTTTGGCGTATTTAAGCATAATGCGCTTTTCGCCAATTCGTTCACCAAATAAGATCGTGGCCACTTTTTTGTCGCCTCCATCTACTGCTATAATTTTGCCCTTGCCAAAGCGCTCATGCATGACTTTTACACCAGGAAGAAGCTTTTGTACTGGGCTGGGCCGAAAATCTTTGATTTTCGGCAGTTCGCTCTTGCGCAATTGTCGACCAGAATTGGCCATTGGGCGGCTATTTTGATAGCGCTTCACCCCCGAAACCGTAGCCCGATTCCCCATCGGTTGGGCCAAAGCTAAACAAGAAGGCGAAATCTCCTCCAAAAAGCGGCTAGAATTATTATACTGCATTTTCCCAAAACGGTAGCGACTAGAGGCATAAGATAGCGTCAGGTACTGCTCTGCCCGAGTAATGGCCACATAAAATAAGCGGCGCTCTTCATCGGTGGCCGAGCGGCTATCTTTGGCCTTAAGGGCCATGGTAGAGGGAAACAAATTCTCTTCTAGACCTACAATAAATACAGCGGGAAACTCTAGTCCCTTAGCGGCATGTACGGACATCAACTTGACGCGATCGTTTTCATTGGCATCATTGTCAAAATCAGTAATTAGGGCAATATTTTGTAGGTAGCTGGTCAAACTTTTGTCCAATACATCATCAAGCAGCTCATCCACCTCATCCTCTTCTACAAAAGACTTGATGCCGTCTAAAAGCTCCTGAACATTATCTACCCGAGCTTTTCCTTCTGCCGTTTTATCCTTTTTGAGCTGATCGTTAATGCCGGTCATCCGCACCACTCTTTTGGCCAACTCATAGGCATCATCATCTTTGGCCCAACGCTGAAAGGTTTCGATCATGGCCACAAATTCTACCATAGAGCGGCCAGCACGGCCCCCAACGCCTAACTGAGGCGCCGCCTTCAAAGCCTCCCAAAGGCCCAAACCTCTTTCGGCCGCAGCATTTCGGAGTTTGGTCAAACTCGTATCGCCAATACCTCTTGTTGGATAATTGACAATTCTGGCCAAAGCTTCCTCATCCTTGGGGTTAATGATGGTCCGCAAATAAGAAAGGGTATCCTTCACCTCCTTGCGCTCATAAAACGACATGCCTCCATAGACCTTATAGGCCAAACGCTTGTTTTTCAGGGCTTCTTCAAACACCCTCGACTGTGCATTAACCCGATACAAAATCGCAAAGTCTTCATTCTTCAGATGCAGACGATTTTTCATCTCCACAATAGATTCGGCCACCAAACGCGCCTCTTCCTTATCCGTTACGGCCCGCATCACCTTAATCTGCTCACCCGTTCCCTTATCCGTAAAAATTTTCTTCCGAATCTGCTTGCTGTTATAGGCAATCACATCATTGGCCGCCTGCACAATATAGTTGGTCGAGCGGTAGTTTTGCTCCAACTTATAGACGACTAGTTCGGGATAATCTCGCTCAAAATCCAAAATGTTCTGAATGGTCGCTCCCCGAAAAGCATAAATCGACTGCGCATCATCGCCTACCACACAAATATTTCTGGGACTGCCCGGATAATTCACCAGCAACTGGATAATCCCATACTGCAAAGAGTTGGTATCCTGAAACTCATCCACCAAAACGTATTTAAACTTTTTGCGGTATTTTTCTACCACATTGTCGGGGTTCAAGTCCAACAATCGGTGCATCTGATACAATAAATCATCAAAATCCATGGCGCCAGATTGGGCGCATTTCTTTACATAAAGGTCATAGATTTTATAGACATAAGGCATTTTGGCCGACTTATCCTGCATGATTCTGTCTGGATCGGTCGCATAAGCCTGTGGCGAAACCAATTGGTTTTTAGCCATAGAAATCCGACTATATACTTTATTGGCCGCATATACTTTGGGGTCCAATCCCTGGGCCTTAATAATAGCCGTAATGGCACTTTTGGCATCCGAAGCGTCATAAATCGAAAAATTGGAGGGAAAACCAATTTTCTCGGCCTCCGAACGCAGAATCCGAGCAAAAATCGAGTGGAACGTCCCGGCCCAAATCTGATTGGCCTTATCTCCCACTACTCCAGCAATCCGCTCTTTCATTTCTCGCGCCGCCTTATTGGTAAAGGTCAGGGCCAAAATTTCCCAAGGCGGAATCCCCGTTTTAACCAAATGCGCAATGCGATAGGTCAATACCCGCGTTTTTCCCGAGCCCGGGCCAGCAATCACTAGCAAAGGGCCGTTAATATGCGTGACCGCCTTATATTGTATATCGTTTAATCCTGATAAATAATCACTCATTTTTTTCTTTCTTCTCGGTTTGCAAAAACAATCTGCTCCTCAAATGTCTGTTATTTTTTGGGGCGTTACTCCTTTCAGTCGTCGAACCGCGGCTTGCAGCCTTGTTGTCTGCCTGCGGCAGGCGGTTACTCCCTTTGGTCGTCGAAGACGGTCTAAAGACCTTGTTGTCGTTGCGCAGCTCTCTGCTGTTTTGGGGCCTCCGCCTCGCTTCGCTCGCCGGCGCTACGTTTCGCAGCTCGCTATTCGCTCGGCCCTTCAGCCCTTTGGGCTTCGGTCTGGCCTAACGGCCACTGCTGCACATCGCTAGGCCTGCGGCTCGCTGCGCTCGCCTGTCCGCCGCAATTGGTCCAAGCCTTGATAGAGATGAACCATCAAGGGCTAAAACTGTTTGCATAGACAGAATCAGCGCAAAGCTGGCCCAAAATTACGACCAATCCAATAAAAAAGCGACCCTAAAGGAAGCTACTTCCAAAAAAAAATATGGATCGCCTCATTCAAAAAAACTAGGATTTGCCAATATATATGAGTTTATGGAAACAAATCAAGGGGCTTTTTGCAGAAAATAAACAGCAACAGCCTGAAACTAATGCCAATAGCGAAGAAAAGCTTATTCGGCATGAACCCCTAGACCGAAAAGAAAACTTTTTGGCCTACTTCCAAAAATGGCTAGCCTCTAATACCAAAGAGCAAATGCTCGATTGGCTCTATGCCCAATATCAGGACCACTGCTGCTGCGGCCAAGCCGAAGCAGCCATCCACTTTATGATTATCCCTTCTGTTAGCGGCTTTGTCATCCACTTTGATGAGGCCCGCTGGCGCCCTATGGACTTTGAATGCCTTTTTGATTTTTTTAAGCAGCAGTTTAAACAAGCCGGCTACCGCCTACAACTAGCCGAGCTCAAAGTAACAGAAAAAGACGGTTTGCAGGAAGAAATTGCCCGCTACTACCTCAAGCCCCCCAGAGAATTCGGTCTAGCCTACGGAGAACAAATGGACCAAATTTTTGGCAATATTATGCTTACCCTGACCAAAGTTAATGAACAAATGATTAACTTAAAGCTGAGCGCCACCTCTTATAATGATCACTTATATAAAGCCCCCAAAGACTTCTCGGCGCTGATGCAAGACATTTGTGAGGCTTATTAACTACCCTTTAACCCTTTTTAGATGTTATCTAAACTTATGTTTCCGCTGCTATTCCTTAGCTTCCTTTTAGTGACCGCTTGTAGCAGCTTTGAGAAAGAACAGCTGATTGGCAGCTGGCAAAATGAATTGATCTTTGTTAAGTTTGAGGCCAATGACAGCATGCAGCTAAAACTTGGCGGCGACAATGTTCAAAAAGGAACTTACCACATTTTTGGCAATACCATTGAATTGATCAACCCAGAAGGGAAGGTCAGCCTTAATATGTCGGTAGTCAAAATTGAAAATGATAGCCTTTATATCAATATGATGAAAACGGGCAGCGACAATATCAAAGCCTTGGCTAGAGTGAAAGAGTAAGCCTAGCTTGGCCCCCAAGCAAGCAGCCCCCTGAGCAATCGCTCAGGGGGCTGCTCTTTTATTGGCCCTTTAGGGCCAGGGCGCAAATGGCCACAACAAGGCTTTTAGGCCGTCTTCGACGACCAAAGGGAGTAACCGATGTGGAGGGGCAAACTTGCGGCGGACAGGCGAGCGCAGCGAGCCGCAGGCCTAGCGATGTGCAGCAGTGCGGCAAAGCCGCAGACCCAGGCCGTCAGGCCGCAGGGCCGAGCGAACAGCGAGCTGCGAAACGTAGCGCCCGCCAAAGGCGGGAGGCCCCAAAACAGCAGCGAGCTGCAAAACGACAACAAGAACTTTAGTTCGCAGTTCGACGACCAAAGGAAGTAACCGCCGCAAGGCCGCAGGCCGCAGCGGAGGCCCCAAGTCCTAAACAACTAAGGATTCAATAAAATAAAATCTTTGCCAGATTTGCGGAAGCGTTGTGGACCAATTTCTAGGATTTCGCCCTCTTGCATATCGCCCAAATTTAGGTACTCGCCCTCTAGGGTATAGATGGAGCCGCCGGTTCGGCTAGCGATGCGAATATAATCTACGCCCACCTGGCCCTCCTTACCGGTTTCGCAGATGAGGACGTCAATCTTTTTGCCCATTTTTTCGATTTTTCGGAGCAGCGGCATATCCCGTACTCGGGCAAAATTATCGGCAATGAGGAGCACGCCCGTACAGTCGGGGTAGCGGCCCAAACCAGCCAATACAGCCTCCAAATCATTCTCGGAAGGTCGGCCACCACGGCCTGCCTTCATGGCCGAAAAAGCCACCTCCTTGATACGGTCGGGAGAAGGCGAGCCCACAAAATAGGTTCCGCCAGAGCGGCCCAGCATACCATCGGGATGATCGTCGCCATCATTGAAAAAGAGGTACTTTTTGGTACTATCCATTTTGGCCTGCGACTGAATAAAGATCAGGGTTTGCGTGATATAAGGGTACATACTGCCCGTTACATCTTGGACAATCAGGTGGCCTGACCAATCCTCGGCTTTTTCAGTGAGGTACTTATAAACCACCGTATCGCTATCGAGTTGTTCTAGGGCCTCAGAAATAGAGGCGGCAGAGGGCGGCTCTCGGTAAGCGACCTTTCTTTCCGTTAGTTTTACCTCCTTGACCTTTTTGGTGACATACTGTTTTGGGCGTTTTTTTCCAAACAGGCCCTTTTTCTTCTTATAGCGTTTGCCGTTTTTGCGTTTTTTGGGATTACTATGTAAATATTTACCGGTCCAAGTTCGCTTTTCCACCCATTCGATCGTAGAATCTTGGACCGTTTTATAGGCCGTTTTGCCTAAAGCCGCATCCATCGTTCGTTCAATAAAGGCAATTTCTTCTTCTGGGGGCAAAAGGCGGCTGCTGGGACGATCTACCCGAACATCATCTACCGTTCGCAGGATGCTGCCATCTTCGGCAGTGAGGCGATGCGGTTTGAGATAAATGACGAAGCCGTGAAAATAAGTGCGGGCCGTGGCATAATCGATGGCGCCATCTTGGGCCACCAATCGCCATTCAATGAGGTTAGATTTGAAGGCTTGTGGAAAAAACCAATGCAGCATTTCGTAGCGGTCCTCATTCAACTTCACCTGATCGAAGCTTTTGTCTTGTCGAAAAACGGTATAGACCAAATCAATGCGCTCCACAATAGTGTCTGTCAGGCTGTTAATCAGCGCCTTATCTTCTGGCGTAAAGATAAAGCGGGCATAGCGCATCGGAAAATAGAGAATGTAGGGACTTTGGCGGCTGGTATCAAACTGCGCAATGAGCTCCTCGGGCTCTTCGGCCAGCATTCTGGGCGTAACGACTAAGGTATCTTCACTGGCCATCTTTTGGGCCGAAAGCGGCAGGGCCAGCAACAATAGAAAAAATAAATAGTAAGGCATAAAACTCTTTTAGGTGATTTGCCCAAAGATACTATTTTTAGTTTTGGCCCTCGAATAGATCGGCTAAAGGAGGGAAATAATCGGCTAGAGTTGGCCGTAAATCCTGGAATAGCTTGTACCTTTGTGCAGACAAAACAAACAAACTCATGAAATTCTTATTGCCCCTCCTTTTCTTTCTCCCCTTATGCCTATTTGCCCAAATCTCGGAACAATCCTTTGAGAAGATGGCGGATAAAGGCGAATATGAAGCTATGGTCCAATTGGCCCAAGAGCAGCTCAAGATGAGCCATATTTCTCCCCAAGACAAAGCTCGTTTGCAGTTCTTTTTAGCTTGGGGCTTAGATGAAGGCCCAGGGGATGATAGTCTGGCCCTAAGCCAGTACTTAGCCGCCGAAAACTGGCAAAAAAATGCCCCTCAGGCCCTAAAAGAATATGCCGAAACCTTAGGGTTGTTGGGCTTTTTTTACAGCCAAAAACGCTCAGATTTTGAGCAGGCCCTTATTCGCTTTGAGGCCTTAGAGCAAGCTTATAATCGCCTAGGCGAAGCCGACAGCCTAAAAGTAGATAATGAGATCAACCTGGCCTATTCGCTGCGGATGCTCGAAAGAATGCAAGAGGCCGAGCAGCGCTATAAGAACTTGGCCCAGCGGCTGCTCAAGCAGCCCAAAGCGGCTCATCAAGACTTGGTTCGGGTCTATAAAGAATTGGCCAATTTGGCCCTAGAACAAGACCAGGTGGATCAGGCCCTTCAGCTTTTTCAGCAAGCGCTGCAGCTAGCCAAAGAAAACTTTGGTCCAGAAAGTAAGGCCTATGCCAGTCAGCTCAATAGCTTAGCTACTTACTATTATCGCCTGAGTTTTTATGAAGAAGCAGAACCCCTTCTCTTAGAGGCGCTTAAAATTTATAAAACCCAAAACATTCAGGATAAAAAATATGCTGCCGCCTTGGGCAATTTGGGCGCACTCTATATCGAGCTCGACCGCCTACATGATGCCCTGCCCCTTATGCAAGAAGCCGCCGAGATGGAAAAAGCACTTTTGGGAGAAGATAATCTGGATTATGCCACTAGTTTAAATAATATGGGGGCCGTTTATATGCGTTTAGGCGAATTTGAGAAAAGTCTGGCCGCGGTAAAACAATCGGTAGCCATCATCAAAAAAGCCAAAGGCAGCAGCCATGGCAGCTATGTAAACAACCTATCCAATCTGGCCTATGTATATACTGTAGCAGAAAAATATGAGTTGGCCGATGCCGCTTATCGGGAGGTTTTGGCTTGGGTTCGGCAGCATAGAGGCGAAAAAAGCCTGACCTATGCCCGCATCTTATATGATTATGCCATCTTATGGGAAAAAAAGGGCGATATGGAAAAAGCCATTGCCCTCAATAGAGAAATCTTAAGCATTCAACAGGCTATTTTGGGCCCCGACAACCCCAAACTGCTCCGCAGCAAAAACAGTTTGGCCATCTACCTCTTTGCCAACGAGCAAGATGAAGAAGCCTTGGACTATATTGACCAAGTGGTTCGACATTGCACCAATAAAAATGTGGGCCTGGCCGCCGAAGAACAATGGCAGCAGCAAGTTTTGGAGCATGCGCCCGTACAAAATACCGACTTACTCAAGAGTTTGGGGCTCTATTATGACTATTTGCAACGCAAGCAGCCTCAAGACTATAAAAACCGCCTAGAGCAAATAGAGCAAACGGCTATTTCGCTGCTAGAGAATGAGCGAAAAAACATGAGTGCCGAAGCCGATAAATTGCGCAGTTTGCAAGCGCAGCAAAAGTGGGTCCTCTTGGCTAGCAAGCAGGCCATGCAAGAGAAGAATTATCTTCGGGCCTTTAGTTTTTCTGACTTTAATAAAACGGTTTTGCTGCGCCAGCATTTGGCCCAAAAAGCAGGGCGCAGCCTCAGCAAACTGCCTAAAGAATGGCAAGAAAAACAGGCCAAGCTGATTGACAACTGGAAAGAGCTGCGGATTGCGGCCCAAAAAACAGCCGAACAATCGGAAAAAGATAGTTTGTTGCGGGCGGCCAATACGGCCAAACTCAAAATTGATGAACTGCGTCTAGAATTGGCTCAAAAATATCCTCAACTGGCCCAATTGGAAGAGATAAAACCCCTAGATATTCAGGCTTTGCAAAAGGAGCTCCGAGCCAATGAAGCCCTGATTAACTATATGGTAACACCCGAAAAAATCTATGCTTTTCTGCTGCCCAAGGAGGGCGAATTGATTGCCAAAGAGCTCCCTATTCAGTTAGAAGACTTAAATAAAAGCATCAATGATTTTAGAAAAAGCTTGAGTGACTACCCCTTTATTCAATCTGACTCCTTAAAGGCCCGAACGCTCTATCTTCAAGAGGGGCAACTGCTTTATCAGCAGCTATTGGCGCCTATTTTGGGCGAGCAAAAGCAGTTCGATCAACTGCTGATTATTCCAGATGCTGCCTTGGCCCATATCCCTTTTGAGGCCCTGCTCAGGGCAGCGCCCCAGGACAATAGCTCCTATGCCGAGCTGCCTTATTTGGTGAAAGATTACGCCATTTACTACAATTATTCCTTGGCCCTTTGGCAGGAAAACAAGCAACAACAGCCCAAAAATAACGGGCAGTTTTTGGGCTTTGCGGCTAGCTATGAGGGGCAGGCTGGAGCAACTTCCGCTTTGCGCTCTATGCAAGAGCAGCGGCTACGCTCGCATCTGAGTCCCTTGCCCGCAGCTCGCCAAGAAATTGACTTTTTGGCCCAGGAGTTTTCTGGACAATTCTTCTACGATAGCTTGGCCAATGAGGCTAATTTTAAGCGTTTGGCCCCCAATTTTTCGGTCATCCACTTGGCCATGCACGGCCTGCTTCGTCCTCGGCAGCCGCTGCTCTCGGCCTTGGCCTTTAGTGAAAATAACGATAGTGTAGAAAACAACTTTTTAGAGGCCCATGAAATTGCCAAACTAGATCTCAACAGCGATTTATTGGTCCTTTCTGCCTGCGAAACGGGGCTCGGAAAGTTTGAGCAGGGCAATGGCGTAGCCTCTTTGGCCCGTTCTTTTATGTATGCCAAAGTGCCCGCCCTGCTGGTCTCTCTTTGGCAGGTCAATGATGTGAGCACCGCCTATTTGATGCAAGCCTATTATAAAAACTTGGCCGAGGGGCAGAGCAAATCTAAGGCCTTGCAGGCGGCCAAACTTCAGTACTTATCTAATGCCGAGGGAATTGCTCAGCATCCTGCTTTTTGGGCTGCATTTATCCAGTTGGGGGCCGATCATCCCATAAAACTATCGCCTGGTTTCTGGTCCTCCAAACTGATGTTATTGGCTACTGTTTTTGCCAGCGGCTTGTCTATTCTCATTTTGCTTTACATCATTTTGCGCTGGAAGAAAAAGGACCAAAAGGCGGGTTTATATCAGAAGTAAGGGGATTTTTTGGGGCTGCCCCTCGCCTATCGGCTCGGGTCGCTATGCTTCGCGGCTCGCAGGTCTGCTCGGCCCTGCGGGCTGCGCTTTGCTTGCCCTGGGTCTGGCCTTCGGCCACCGCTGCGCAGCGCTCATCCGCTCCACTTTATTCCTTGCTCTAGGCTTTCGGCTTCGGCCCTTTATCTATAAATTCTTTGCTTTATGAAAAAACCATTTGCCCTACTTTTAGCGGGACTTCTTTTTGGGGCCTGCCAAGATATGCCCAAAGTTGAGGCTTTGCAGCAAGAAGCGGCCCAAGAAAAAGGCCAGCAAAGGGCGGTTGCTGTAGTGAATCAAGCGCCAACTAAAAAAGACAGCATGCAGTTTCCTTGGTTGGAGCAAGCTATTTTTGCCGAGCGCATAGAAGATGCTATGGCTCCGCCAGCGGGCTATCATTGGCAGGCGGCCAAGGCGGGTAGTTTTGGGGCTTGGTTGGCCAAGCTTCCCTTATATCCTGAGGGCCATAAGGTCCATTTGTACAATGGAGCCCAAAAGCCCTATCAGGCGGGGGCGGCTAGGGTCATCCAAATAGATGTGGGCCAATCGGACTTGCAGCAATGCGCCGATGCCATCATGCGGCTCTATGCCGAATATGCCTATGCCCAAAAAGACTATGAGGGCATTTTCTTCAACTTCACTTCTGGAGACCGCGTTGGTTTTTCGGATTGGGCCAAGGGCAAAAAGCCGATTGTCAAAGGCAATCGGGTTTATTTTTCGGCGGCCAAAGGGGCGGCAGATTATAGTTATGGCAACTTTCGGAGCTATTTGAAGCGGATATTTATGTTTGCGGGCACGGCTTCTTTGGCCGCCGAGCTGCCCAAAAAGCCCTTGGCCCAATTGGAGGCTGGCGATTTATTTTTGCAGGGGGGATTTCCGGGGCATGCCGTTTTGGTGATGGGCGTAGCGAAAAACAAAGCAGGCAAAAAGCAATTTTTATTGGCCCAAAGCTATATGCCGGCTCAAGAAATTCATTTGTTGCGCAACTTGCAAGCTGGGGGAAGTCCATGGTTTTCTTTGGCGGAAGATGAAATTTTGTACACCCCAGAATGGAACTTCCCTGTTGGGAGTTTGCATAGCTTTTTGGGTAGAAAATAGGGCCAAAATGGCGGGCAAAGCCCGCCTGGCCGAAGGCCAAACGGCCTAGCGATGTGCAGGGGTGGCCGCAGGCCAGACCGAGCCGCTGAAAGCGGCGAAGGGCCGAGCAGACCTGCGAGCCCCGAAACGTAGCGCCCGCCGAAGGCGGGAGGCCCCAAAACAGCGGAACAACTTTCAGTATAAAAAAACTGCTCTTCCCCAAGATGGAGAAGAGCAGTTATCATTTAAATTCTAATTGTTACTAGTCAATTTGAATTTTGTCGGTATAGCTGCGGGCAGACTCGAGGTGCTGGGCACGGATCAAGTAATTGCCTGCGGGTAGATTTTCGGGTAGATTGATTTGCAATTGGTTTTGTCCGCTTTGGATTTGGACCAATTGGCTAAAAATCTTTTTACCGAGCAGATCAAAGAGTTGGATGTCCACGGTTTCCTGCATATTGCCCTCCACTTGGTAGAAGAGTTCAGATTGGGTAGGATTGGGGAAGAAACTAGCTGCTAGTTGATCGGGGCGAGCGAAATTGAGGGCAAGGACCTCAGAAAGTTCGCTTTCGCCATTAGCGAGGAAGCTTCTTACTCTATAGTAATTCATTCCCGTTAGGGGAGCGACATCATCGGCGGTATAATCTAGTTCGCTAGCAGAAGGGCCTTGAGCGGCGACCTCTAGCATATCGCTAAAGTTGATTCCATCGGCAGAGCGTTCTACCACATAATGCGTCACTTCTGCTTCTTGGGCTACCCCCCAGTAGATGCGGTGAATTTGGCCAACTGCAGCTGCGCGGAGATAGCTCCAGTCGGTATTGAGTAGGGGGTCTGGAATTAGGATAATTGCGCCAGATCCACCAGAGAAACCGGGGATTCCTGTCCATTCTGAGTAATTCACACCATTAGTGGTTGCTCCAACTGTTCCGCTATAATGTGTATCATCATAGGTAGGGGCCAGATAATTGCTGCCTGAATTTTTGAACCAGTAGAAGCCATTGGGCGTAGCATACTTGTAGGTATAAGCACAAGCGGGATAGCTAGCGATCCAGTTTGCGGCAGCCATTTCGATAGCGGCTTTTTCTGCGGGTTCATAGTAGAAGCGCACTTCATATCCGCCGATGGGTGCACCTCCACCAAAGTCGAGGTTCCAGCTACGTTCCATTTCGAAGCGTTCTTCTCCGGGGTTGCCAGCGGTAGCACAATCAGCTGCGGTAGCTGGGCCTTGAGTTTGTTGGTAGTAAGCGCCATTATCATAAATAGTAGCGATAGGATAGCCAGCGGGGGCGCCGCTGAGGTCTCCACGTACGGAGAAAATAATCTCATTTCCGTTGTAGAAGTGGTGCCAGCCCATATTATCGGTACAATAAGTATTGCTAGAAGTACCATTGAGGGCATAGATATAATCCTTGGCCAAGATGGGTTGACTATCATCTGCGGTACTGTTACAGCTTCCTTCTCGGCGCACATAAACGGTAGATCCGCCCGAGGGGATAGTATAATTGATTGAGCTACCGATACCGAGGAGTGTTCCCGTACCGTTGGGGCCAGAATACCAGTAAATATCAGAGGCTGTACCTGCGGTTCCGCCGGCGGCAGAAAGGACAACATCTGTATTGGGGCAGAAGGTCCCTGTAATGGGGGCCATAGTAGGCGTAGTAGAGTTATAAGTCACATTTACTGTTTCTGCTGCTGTAGTTGTACAGCCGTTAGCATCAGTTACTGTCACATTATAAGTCGTGGTATTGAGTGGAGAAACGGTTTGGTTTGCGCCAGTGGGCAAGCCATTATCCCAGTCATAGGTAGTTCCACCAGTAGCCGTAAGGGTAGTATTATCTCCATCGCAGATATCGGTTGTTCCGCTAATGGCGCCAGTGGGTAATGCGTTAACCAATACACATTCGTCAATAGTATAGCTACAGCCAAAGTTATCGACGACCTCATAAGTATAGCATTGATTTCCTGCTGTGGCAGGCGTAACATCAGCGGTTGTGATAGAGGTTGAGCTTAGGTCGGCAGCAGCCTGCCAACCTTGGCTAGCGATAGTGGGCGTAAAGCTTCCAATAGCCTGAATAGAGGAGCCAAACTCCATCTGCCAGCTAAAGATATAGCCATCATCAGAACCGAGGTTATCTGTAATTTCAATGGTCCAATCTCCATTTAGGGGGCAGCCAACAAGGTCGGCAAAGCTACCAGCAGGGAGATAATCGCCAGCAGCGATTGTATTTCCGCCTTCTATAGGTGAAGTAATAGTAGGTCCATTGACTAAAAGGTCTGCAGCCGTATTGGTAAAGCAATAATCATAACCTACACCAGGTCCACTAGTTACGTCATCGTAAGGGTCTCCTAAGAAAGTACTACTACCACCAGGATAAGTGTGTAGATCCGTTGTTTGTCCATTGGGGCAGCGAATCGTCATTTGGAGGTCACCGAGATAGGAGTGTTCCATATTGACACAAATACTTTGGATATCTGTGGCAGCTGTAACCGTTGTAGCAGCGGGATAACAATCTACAGTTGTGGACGTAGAGTAAGACACTCCTGAGCCATCTGGTAAAAAGGTAGTTCCACTAACAGGAGGCGCACAGTTAAATACAAAAGTATTCATGGCCACTGTCGCATCTAGGGCAGAGCTCTCGCCCAAACAGAGGGGTTCTGGCGTGGCGGTAGTGGCTAATGTAGGAGTAGTAGAAACCTCTATTATTTGATCGAGTACATTATCATTGACACAGCCATCTGTATCTGTAATATCTAGATTGAGTTCATAGCTACCTTCTGTTGTATAAGTATAAGAAGCTGAAGTACCCGAGGCGGTTCCGCCGCCACCAAAAGTCCAATCATAAGTAGCACCTGCTCCAGAGTTAGAGAACGTTCCGCTACCCACTACAGAAAGCGTTTGGCCTTGACAAAGGCGGATAATGCCATCGGCATCTGCGGCAGGAGAAGTAGAGACAAGGACTGAATTGATCGTTTGGCAGCTATTTACACAGGTTACCGTAGCCTCCCAACCATCTCTAGTGACCGAACCATCAGAAGTAAATCGGAAAGTTAGACAGCCAGAAGTATTTGAAGGAGTAGCCGATACCAAGCCAGGGCCTGCGATATCGGTATAGGTACCTAGAGAAGGAGCTGCGGTAGAGTTACCGTCAAAAATTTCTAAGAAATCATAGCCATCTTCTAAGTTAAATGCCGTAAAATCGGCTTGAACCTTAGAATTAGCAGCATCTGGGCAGATGGTATACTCTAAGGTTTGGCTATTGCTATAGTTTCCAGATAATCCACCATCATCGGTAAAGGTGGCCGAACAAGTGGTTGTTCCGCCATTAGTCATCACAATTCCCCCTGCTAAATCGGGAACACAGGTAATAGATGCCTGCCAACCTGGATCAGTAAAAGAACCATCCGAGTCAAACTCAAAGGTCAAACAACCTGTAGTAGAAGTGACTGTCCCAGGGCTAGTTGTTCCCGTATAAGTTCCTAATAGTGTTCCTGAAGTAGAATTTCCATCATAGATATATAAATAGTCATAGTTATTCTCCAGCTCAAAGGAGCTGAAGCTAAGCTGAATCTCATCTGTACTGCCAGAGCAAATTGTAAATACACTATATTCACTATTCGAATAGTCGCTATTTTGTCCTGAATCATAAAAAGTACCCGAACAAGCCGTAATGCTCCCATTAGTCATGGTATAGGTCTGTGCATGACTATAAAAAGAGAGGCCCGAAAAAAAGGCGCTCAATATAAAGAGATAAAAATGTTTCATACCAATTAAGAGTTAAGTTAAAAAGGAGTTATTCTACGGGGAGGATGACAATCAAATAAGGCTCATTATCAAAACGATAGACCTTTTTTGTTTTGGGGAATAGCTCAATTCCGTATTTTAAAGGATTAAAAGTGAGCTGGTTAAATCTGATGTCTCTAGTCAGGCTGCGATTATTCTTATTGCGTAAAGACAGCTCTGATAGCTTTGGAAATTTTTCATCGGCCTCAATCGGATGATGCAGATACTCTACCCGATCTTGCAAGAGGTCTTGCAGCTTGGCATAAATGCCCGGATTTTGCTGTTGGTAGTTGGCCCCATAAACCGCTGCAATCTTGTCTGAGGGTTCAGTGGGTTGTAGTGTGGCCTGTGCGCTTAGGCTAAAAAAGCCTGCAAATACACATAAAATTAACGTAAGGGTAAATCTCATACCTTGTGATTTTGAGAAATGAAGTAATTCTAAAATTTTATTGCCTTATTCTAAAATTAGCAATTTTTTATTGTAACCAAAACACAATTCGGGACTTATAGTGTGTTAAACGTCTTTTAAGCTAATTTATACCCCTCAGCCCCTCTTTTTTTTCAGTTTTTTGCAAATCAGGCTTCTACGTATATAAAAAGGGCCCTTTCTCCGAAGAGAAAAGACCCAGAATCAACAACTGCTTGACAGAAATAAAAAACTAGAATAGTCTATTGCTAATTAAACTATAACAAGATCTATAGCGATTTTTTCGCCAAATAAAAGTCAATTTTTTCGCAAGAATCATCAGCCAAACGAGCATCCATTTGCTCCAATGTTTTGGGCGGAGGAACAATGACCTTATCTCCTTTACGCCAATCCAAAGGCATAGCTACTTTATGCTCATCAGATACTTGCAAGGCCTCTAGGGCACGCAAAATTTCATCCATATTACGGCCCACATTCAAGGGATAGTACATCACTAAACGCACTTTTTTGGCCGGATCAATAAAGAAGACCGCACGCACTGCAGCCGTATCACTTTCATTGGGCTGCAACATACCATATAGCTTAGATACTTTCATATCAATGTCGGCAATAATCGGAAAGTCCAAATAGACGCCCGTATTCTTACGTACATTGTTTACCCAAGCCAAATGCGCATGAATACTATCAATACTCAAGCCCATCAATTCGGTGTTTAGGGCCTCAAACTCGGCCTTACGCAAAGCAAAACCACTCATTTCAGTGGTACATACTGGCGTAAAGTCTGCAGGATGCGAGAACAATACGACCCATTTATCTTTTGCATAATCAGAAAAAGTAATAGTACCTGTAGTCGTTACCGCAGTAAAATCAGGGGCCTGATCACCAATTCGAGGCATGTTATATACCTCTACATTTTCTTCTTGTTGGTTGTCCATAGTTATTTGAATTTAATTTAGCTAATTGCTATTATTTGATGTCGATAAAGATATTACCATCCTTTTTCTATTTCTGTGACTCTCTTAACAAAGCGGCTTATTCTTCCAAAAAGGCCAGTACTCTAGCTGGCGCCGCCGATGCCCCAACTATCTTTAAGGGAAATACGGCTACCTCAAAGCCCGAATAAGGCAATGCACCCAAATTAACCAGCTGCTCCATATGCCAATATTCCTTTTCTTGGCCCACTAAATGCGCTTCCCAAAAAACAGTTGCATCATTGGCCGCTTTCGCCTGCCGAATCTGCTCGGGCAAGGGCGTATCCCAACCCCAAGCATCGATCCCCATCACTTTTACGCCTCGATCAATCAAATAGGCCGTGGCCTTTGCACTCATGCCCGTCCCCCGCTTATGAAAATCAGGCTGCCCATTATAACGATCAGCTCCTGTCCGAATCAAAACGATCATTCCCGCTTCTACGGCCAAGTTTTCTCGCTCCAAAAAAGCAGTGATATCTTCCTCTGTAATGGGGTCAAAATCTGCCTTATGCGACATATCGATGAGCAAACCTGGCCCCATACAATCCTCCAAATCAATTTCATCTATGGTTTTGGCCCGCTGCCCCCCTGTAGTCGGCGAGTAGTGCCAGGGCGCATCGATATGCGTCACTGCATGTACGCCCATACTAATATAATCATCGGCCCAACCCTCAAAGTTTTTTGGAAATAATCGAAACGGTAAGCCCAATAACCAGATCAACCATCGCGCCCGCCGATGCGGCTTATGCTTAATTTTTACCCGCATAAACCAGGGGTCCCGCTTGTTTTCTCGTATCGCCTTAGATAAGTCTACTATTTTTCGCTTTCTCATTTTTTCCGCTTTTAATTACTCCTATAGTTAGGGAAAAAATCAAGCTTTTCTAAACCTTCTTCCTTTTTTTCTTTCTTTTTGGGGCCTGCCGCCTTCGGCGGCCGGGCTGTGTCAGGGCTCGCAAGTCTGCTCGGCCCTTCGCAAAATTCGCTACGCTCATTTTGCTCGGTCTGCGGCTTCGCCGCCCCCTTTTCCATCCCTAGGCCGACGGGCCTTCGGCCAACCCTAGGGCCAAGGCCCTAGGCTATCGAAAAAATCGCCATCCCCTCATTCGAGGGGATTTTTCTTTGCGGTTGTGCTTGGACGGTTGTTGTTTTTCTTGGAGCGAACCTTTTCCGTTTTTAAGCAAAGAAGGGCTTTAGCCCGCTCTTTGCATAGACCCACAAGCATGGGCTTCAGCCCATGGCCCCAAAACTGCCCAGCTGCCGAAGAAAACCGCCCAAAGAAAAAAGACAGCTGAGCGGCCTAGCGATGGTAGGCAGTGCGGCAAAGCCGCAGACCAAGCAAAAACTTGTTTTTTGCGCAGGGCCGAGCGAACAGCGAGCTGCCGAACGTAGCGCCCGCCAAAGGCGGGAGGCCCCAAGAACTTACCTTTCCATAAGGAGCGAATCGACATTTAGGTCCAAAATTGAAGCTAAATCTTCCACCAAAAAGAAATCTTCATCATTATATTTTCTAGATATAAAATGATAACCTCCCTCCCTGTTAATCTCCAATAGCCAGTTTGCATTATCATCACGCATATATGGGTTATAATGAGCTAATATTGTCTTATCAAAAAAACTACTATCTACTTTATTTTTTTCTTGATAGCCATAGATAGAATTTAACAACTCTTCCCCTATAATTGTATCTACTTTTTTAGAAAACAAAGTATCTTCTATCCCTCTAGAGATAACTACTGTTTTTATTACAAAATCTCTATAAAGATCTAAGGTGTATACATAGCTTGGAGCCTCATAGCTTTGGCAAAGAGAAAGCCTTACTCCTGATTTATTAAGTGGCTCCAGTCCCTTATTTTTCAAGAATACACCTTTATACCAGTAAGTTGTCAGTTTATCCATTTCATTTTTAAACTTTTCAATCTCTAACGAATCTTCCGCCACAGGAGTATTTACTTTAGTTACAGTATTGCCTTCATAGTCACAACTATAACTTACAATAAAAAAAACAAAACCTAAAAAAATATACTTCATATATTTAATTCTTACGTCCTATATTATAAATACTCTGTGTTTTTTGCCTCGAAAAACAGACCAAAGTCCAGACAAATAAGCTAGCTACTTTTTAAGTACAAGCTCATAGCTTTCAATTATTGTATCCTTTTGCCCTATTGGAAAGTTATAGGCTAAATGGGGCAATCCATCCAAAAAATATAGCTCACAAGCTTTATGATTATCAACATACTCCTCTATTTTCACTAGCCTATTAGCATGGTATTGATAATTTGTCTTAATAGATGAAATAAGTTTATTTGTCCCTTTATAAGGAAGAGTATACTTTAGATTTGACCTAAAGTAAGGTCTATTTAAATATCCTATAGGCATACAGCTAAACTCCTCGGTAGTAGACACTAGCTTACCTTCACTGTCTAATACAGCTGTCAAAGTTCTACAAGAATCAATTATCGAATACGAGCTATCTGTTTTGAGGAACTGCAGCCTTTTCACTGCATCAATTTTGTTCTTTTGTATGCTGTCTGTGTAAAAAGACAGCTTAGATAAAGAACTGTCAGTATCGTAGGAATAGTCAGCAAAAAGAAGTCGGTGTTCCTTGTAAAATATTGTGCTATCTAAGCCCTCCCTATTATACCTAAAGTGATAATAATCAAAGCCATCAAAAAAATAAATTAGCTTGCCTTGGCTGTTGAATTTAAGTGAAGCCGTTAGCATTTTCACAGAATCGTTCAGCTTGTGAAAGATGGTCATCGAATCAATTCCTAAATCTTTAACATAGCTTGAGGAGCAGCTGTAATTAGCCGTTATTAGGTTTTGATCCTTCTTATTCGCTTGCTCTGTAGAGCCACAAGATAAGGCAAAAAAAATGACCGCGATTAGGTAATACGACATGCTATTTTTAATCATCCTAAGGCTTTTTTCATAAATGGCGAGCTCTAGATTAGGTTACAGCGTTCTAGTCAATCTTATTTTCGCTTGATTAGCTTCTCTAATTTCGTAAAAAGGTCAATAAGAACTGGATGTATACATTCTTCGTTCTGATGCCTATTCATAGCATTTTCTATAAATATTTCACCTTCACTATTTGTAAAAATAACAGTTGATCTAGTAGAAGGTATAAATTTATTGTTGCAGCCTACTTTCTTTTTAGAATATGCTCTCTTTAATGCAGTCGCTGACTGAAAAAAATTATCCCGTTCTATCGATTCCAATTTGATGGTAAAACTAGAATCTACATAAAGAGGGAATATCTCTCCTGTCATTTCATTCACTATTTCTACAAAAGCTGTATTCTCTTCCTTTCTTGTTACAGAAGTCCAGTAAAAACAAGAGCAGGGCTGCCCTAATTTAATTTCACAAACATCACCAAGGATATTATCGCCAAATGCTCCTTCTTCTATAAATACAAGACTTGGCTTCTCTGTTCTAATCTCCACGCCTAATCCATTTAAGATGCGCTCGAAATCAACATCTAAATGTTGTGGTTCTCTTTTCTCTACCTGAATATTTGAATTGCAACTGGACAGCACAAGAAACATTAAGGATAAAACAATATATCTCATAGTTATTTTTTTGTACTACAAAAATAAATAGCAGGCGGCAAAGCTAGCACAGACAAACAGCTATACAGCTAAATATTCTAAACAGTATTTTTGCGTATACTTTTCTTTATACACAAATAAAATATGAAATAGATAGCCATCAAAGATTATCCTAGCTTTTCCTCCATTCTGGACCAGCCACTGAAAATACGAAATACGTTCATTAGAACTACGGCTATTTACCGCTAACACATCTTGCAAAAAAGAACTAGTCATTTTTAGATGTTCTTTATAGTGATCAATTTCTTGATCGCTAACTTTTAATAGATGCCTTTCTTCATATGTTCTAAGACTATTGACAAGCTGGTCTTCTGTAGTAATTTTACTAATATTTTTAGGCGCATCATAATTTCCCAGCCCTCTAAAAGAAAGATGCTGAATTAACAAACTATCTACTCCTTCCAAGTCTAACCCCTGATTAGAAATAAATTCTGAAGCATTCAAAAAGTCTTCAAAATGATGAAAATCATGATTTGAAAAATAGTACAAATTATGATAAGGACTTTTCCAATGTGAATAATGCATTCTCAAATCTTCCTCTGAGGCTTTAGCTGGCATAAGAAAAAATGCATTGCTGCTCAAATCCCTTAAAATAAAAAAGCGATTATAAGAGGCAGAAAAAATAGATCTAATCTTGTATAGCTCCAAGCCAAGTGAATATAAGCTTAGCTTTTCCTCTATTAGATATGGCTTTTCTCCTGCTAAAGTTAATGACTTTAACTGCCTTTCTTCTACTTCACTATCACAACACCAGAATACATTCGATAAAACACTATCTATTTTTTGTTCTACAAAAAGATTACTTTTCGTAGTATTTCCTGCATCTTCTTTACTGGCGCTACAGCTAAGAGCCAAGAGTAGCATAAATACAGTTAACAGTCTCATTTTCTGCCCCTTAGTATTCATAGATCTTTAGATTATTGAGCCGAAAATAAAAAAGACAGTTGGCGGCCCCATGATAAAACGATATTACAGCTACTCTAAAATTTTAAAACTTAAAGCGACTATTGAAGGGTAATTTTTGATTCTAAATCCATTTTTTGACTCAAAGTTCTTCTCATAAACTGGCAAACAACTTGACGTTTCAGCCGCAACAGCTTTGACCTTTGTAAAAACAATCTGATCATGAACTTTTATCCATTCATTTTTCATAATAGATTCAGGAGAGAATAATACTTGAATGGTATCTTCCAGAGAAAGAGATACAGCTATACCATAAGAATAATGCAGCCCACGGTCATTTTCAAGCAGCTCCTCTTTTGAATAAAGACAAGTATATAATATTTCAAATTCGCTATCCCTAACATCTGAAATATTCATAGTCTCCGAAAAGTCAAGTTTCTCCACTACAACTCCTGTACTTCTAACACAAGAAAAATTCAACATTAGCAATAACAGCATCAATCTATTCATCATTTCTCAAGATTTTAGATTCCCTAGTCTATAACAGTAGATTTTACTACTCCACAAAATCATCTGTCGCTCTGCGGGGCTGCTCTAGGTAATCATGCATAAATTATTGTTTTATTTGTTATTCCTATTGAGGGTTTAGATTTTTTGGGGGCCTGCCGCCTTCGGCGGCCGGGCCCTTGCAGGGCTCGCAGGGCTGCTCGGCCCTGCGCCAGCAAGCTGGCTAGGTCTGCCGCTACGCGGCCCCCTTGCAGGCCCCTAGGCCTGCGGCCCTTCGGGCCTGTAGGATGGATATATATACATTGGGTTGAAACCTACAGCAACAAAAGAAGCTATACTAAACGCAATAAAATGAGCCGATGGTTGAAACCATCGGCCCGTATCATTGATAGCAAACAAGGGCTTTAGCCCATGGCCAAAATAAAAAAGCCTAGCAATGTGCAAGAGAGGGCCTGAACTAATACAAATAAACGCTTACTTACCAAAGATTTTCAATGTCTCAAATTTACCCTCTTTCCAAGAGGTTACAATAATTGCTCGTTCTAAACTTGAATACTCTGGATGATTCATTATCACATCTTCCTCACATTCTAATTTAAGCGTTGGTTTAATATCAACATCTTCTTCTATTGTTAATTTAAAACCTTCTTCTTTTTCGTAATAATTAGCATAAACTGCTTTTCGCATCTTTGTAAACCTAAGGACTACCGAATAAAAACTATAGCCTTTATTCATAATTTCAGATATAAAAACCTGCTCGTCTGCAGGTATTGTTTTGATATGCAATAAAACAGAGTCTAGAAGCACTCTTCTTAACTTTTCTTCCTTTAGTTGTAAAAGAAAATCTCGGAGAATATACTTTTTTATTTCACATTCAGATTTTATATCCTCAACATTGACTGAGTACCATTTTTCTATATCAATTTCAAAAGGTTTACTCTTTTCTTGTCTATTTGTTTGACAACTCTGAATTAAACACAATACAAATAGACTAACTATTAAGTTACGCATATATTATTTTTTTGTCCTTCGGCAGACTGCGACAAGCGGTCTCTGAGCCAATAATTCTCTATAAAATCAATCTGACAAGATCTTTTCAAAGACAATCAAAGCATAAGCATTATCCTCTTTATCTCTTGCCTCTTCAATCAAAAAATGCCACTTTTTCTTCTCCTTAAGAAAAGAGGATATTTCTCCTATCAGAACTAACTGCTCCTCGTAAAAATCATCCATATCATCAACATAGATTAGGTGCTCTCTCAATGTCGCATCTCTTTGATATAGTCGAATTCTTTTAATTAAAGACTTAACTACATTAGATTTTTCCACCTCAGTGAAGCCATTCCATAAACTATCGACCCTTTGAAGAGAACATCTAAATAGGTCCATATTTTTTTGCTCAAAATTTGAACATAAATAACGTGGGTTATCAGTAGTACAGTTAGCATTAGAACAGCTTCCTAAAAGGACAAAAAAAAACAATGTATATAAAATTAACTTTCTTCATTAGAAAATTCTTTTGAATTGATAGGCTGACTCCATTTAGGAACAGTTACCTCATTTTTCTACAACCTATACTTTATGTAATATTTTGTAAAAGCTATAAGCAAACCAACAACAAATACCGCTAATATCTTTTTATTTTTCACCATTTCCAAAAATGAGTTATGATATAGGAATAAAGAATCTAAAACAAAAATCATAAAAATATTAGAAAGCACTATAGCTATTCTTATTCCAAGGTCATCAAAAAATAGAAGAAAAACTAAATTACCTAACATATAGTATATTGTATAAAAAAAAGTTTGCAGCATAGCCTCAGGCAAATTATACACCCAATAGTAAAGCAAAATGCATACAATCCAATATACTAAATAAGATATCAATAAAATCATAGCTCTACTTATTTGTCTTTTTGCTATTTGGGGCAGTGAGCTGGACTAATATTCTTACACTAAAATTAGGACCAAAACGCTAATACCTTGGCCCTTCCAACACCCCTTTTAGCTCCATCCTCTCAATAAAATTTTCTTCTCCAATTCCATATTCTTCAATGATCTTCTCCCAATTTCCATAGCGAAAATGTTTTTCATATCTCGATCCATAAGCGGCAAACAACAGCTTCCCCTCTAGGCTAAATACCAGCTTCATCTCTGTACAAGAGTTACAAGGACTAACCCCATCTAAAAAAAACATATGACCATATCTGCCTGCTAAAACACCTACCTCATCAATTACATTCTCCAGAATGACTTTCTTAGTTCGGCTCAATTTTCTTTCTGTAGATAAGGCCGGACTCCAATGCGTTTGCAACAACTTCCCCCCTTTCCTAAACTCTATTTTCTGAGACCAAATAGCCGGAATAAATATAGGTTCTTTATCTACTGCCGAATCAAAAAGATGCACTGTTTTTACAGTCATTGCATAGTCATCCCAAGATAATGTTTGCGACAAACAAACAGAGTCTTTCATTTCCTTACGCTCTAAATACCCCTTTTTTAGCCCATTTTCTTTCCCCTCTGAGCGATCAGTTTTTTGCTCTAACTGACAAGCTACAGAGCAGATTAAAATCACTAATAAACAATATACTTTCATTGCATTCTTCCATTTTACAGTCCTTTACTCTTCTACATTAAATTTATAGGCTATATCAGCACGAAAAAAAGTATCCGGAAAATGATACAGTTTCACTTGCGCTGCATTATAGGCGGCCTTCCATTCCGGATAATAATAATGTACAGCTATGCTATCCGCAGCATAAAGTTCTAAGCGAGCAAATGGCTCCCCTTTTTTTGGAACAGGACGAGCCCAAGCTTTCCAATGCATCATATCCCATTTGCAATCTGGTCGATCAGCCCAATATATAACTGCTGCCCCATTTTCATAACTAATCGGAAATTCAAAATAACACTGCATATTATACATATACAACATGTTTCGTTCCGTAAATTTCAAAGTGATGCCATTTGAGCTCCCCCAAACGCTATCCTCCTGCACCACAAAAGGTAGTTGGTAGTTTTCTCCCAGCACTAAGCTATCTGGAAAAAACTGAGGATATTTTCGAGGCAAAAGGCTATCCCTATAAGTAGCCAAAAAGTGATCTTCGCCTGCATTCAGCTTATAAATCGCAAAAAGAGAATCGGCTTGCACAGCAACATAAAATGGCAGTTCTTTTAGACAGTCCTCACTAATTTGTTCATAGTAAGAACTATATTTACGTATAACCTGCATTTCTTTAGGCCAATACACCAATAACTGCTTTTCCTGCCACTCATAAGAAAAAGGATAAACACAATCCTTACTGAAAAAATAGTACAACTCCTCTCCTTTCAGCTTAAACTTAATGTCCTTTGCCCTAGCCGTTTTTTGAAGCCAAACTTCTGCTTCTTTTTCTTCCTCTACTGTAGTTTTCTGCTCTTCTACTGCAGCCAAAGGCCGTTTTTCTTCTACTATTGGTGCTTGTACCGCTGGTTGGCAAGACAATAAGCCCAAGCTCAAAATAACTAAGGATAATAACTTTTTCATTTTCAGGTTTTTATTTTACGATTTATGTTTTTTGGGGCCTGCCGCCTTCGGCGGCCGGGCCCTTGCAGGGCTCGCAGGGCTGCTCGGCCCTGCGCCAGCAAGCTGGCTAGGTCTGCCGCTACGCGGCCCCCTTGCAGGCCCCTAGGCCAAGTCGCTTCGCTCCTTTGCGGCGGCTTCGCCGCCTGCTAGCTGTGGCTGCAGGTTAAAACCAGCAGCCAATTTAGGTACAGCAGAGCCCGCTCCTCAGCAACAATTGGCCTGCAGCTTAAAAGCCGCAGGACCTGAAAACCAAATATATCCTTCCCACAAACAAAGCAGGGGCTTTTAAGCCGCTGCGGCGAGAAAGACCAAAGCCCAACAAGAATGACTGCGGCCTTTAGGCTGCAGATAGCGGCAAAGCCGCCATGGCCGAAGGCCAAACGGCCCAGCGCTGCGGAGGGGTGGCCGAAGGCCAGACCAAAGCCGCCAAAGGCGGCTGAAGGGCCGAACAGACCTGTGAGCCCCGCAGCATAGCGGCGGCCAGCAAAGCTGGCCGCGGGCCCCAAATCCCCCTAACTAAAAACATGCAGAAAGCACCTCATGCCGAATCGTTAGGCCCGGATGATAGATGGCCTGAACCGCCTCGCTTTGCAAAGAAATAGCCTTGGGCAAATAAAGCAACTCTAGCTGCTTGAGCTGAGCCAAAGCCCCAATTTCCTTTAATTCGGTACACTGACTGAGGTCCAAAAGACGAAGCTGAGGCATGGGCGGCAACTGCTGAAGACTAGCCAAATTGGGCGCCCTCAAATAAAATTTTGCTAAGTTCGGCGGCGCAACAAAAGCCCCCACAGCAGGCCAAGCCGCTGTCCGCAAATCAAGGCTAGTCAATTGCGAAAACTGCCCCAAACGCTCTAATTGCTGAAAACTTGGCGCCCCCAACTCCAATTGCTGCAACTGCCCAGGCAACTGCTGAATCGAAAAAGGCAAATCTTGCTGACAAGCAAAAAAGACCAAGGCCTTCAACTCCCGCAAACTCTCTCCCTGAAGGAGCTCTGGCGTGCTCAACTTTAGCCAACGCAGCTGCTGAAAACGACTCAATAAACGCGCATCGATGCGGTTGGCCTTGACATGGATCTCTAAAGCCTGTAGCTGCCGTAAATTGGCTATGCTATTTATATTTTGTAGCTCATCGGCCAAAATATAGAGCTTTTTCAAGCGACTTAGAGCCGCTAAGGGACGCAAATCAAGATCAGATTGCTCGGCTTCTAGCCTTAACTCCTCTAGCATAAACAAGCTGTTAATGCCCGAAATACTCCGCAAATCACTAATCTGCAAACTCAACTTCTTGAGCTTGGGAAGCTGAATAAATACCTGCATATCTTGAATCTTCTGGGCCCGAATAGCCAGCTCCTCTAGCTGGCCCTGTCCCCGCAAAAGCGACATGGGGAACTGCTGCTCTTGGGCAAAATCTAGACGCAACTTCTTCAGCTTTTTGGGCAAAAAGAGCAGCTGCTTCAACTTTAATTCCGTAAAGCTCAACTCCTCTAGGCTAGGCAACTGATTGAGGCCCCCTAAACGCTCTAACTGCAAGCCTCGGCCATGCAAACGCTTGAGCAAAGGCAAGCCCCGCAAACCCGATAAATCTTTTAGGGCCACCGCATAAAAAGGACCAGTCTGACAGGCATCATCCTGAGAAAGATCTAGCTCCTCTAAACGCATAATCTGCTCTATTTCGGCCAAAGTCGCATCCGAGTAAGCCTCTTCCAAGGGTTTGAGCAAGACCATCTGATTGTAAAAGGCCTTCCATTCGGGACTTAGAGCGTTCCACCACAGAAATAAAGACTCCGCCTGCCTTACTTTAGAAGAATGCGGCAACTCTAAATGAATACTAAGGGTATCGCCCTTGGTCGAAGGGCCCTGCTTGGGCGGCTCTTCTTGCTCCATATTGCCGGGGATTGTGGGAATGGGAACCAGCTTTTCTAAGCCGCCCCCATAGGTCCAGGCAATAAGGCCTTCAGCAGTTTCTACCTCCAGCCAATAATGCGGCAACTTTTGCCCCCGAATACTAATACTTTCTTTGTTTGGACTTCTTCGGCCCGTAAAACGAACCAACTGCCCCTCTTGCAACTTGGCGACCACCGCCGCCTGCAAATTGCCCTGACTGCGCAGACGCAAATTAGAGATAAAACAACGGTACTGAGGACGAACAGCCTGCTCGCTCAGCTCCTTTTTGGCCAACCAACCTCTTCGGCCCGACTGATTTTCTAGGAAAACGAATCCCCCCTCTTCCTTTTGGAGCGGATAGAGCAATTCTCCCTGCAAAAGAAATTCAACCATCGGGCTTTCGGCCTCTGGCGCTTGCAATAAAGGCCCCGCTACTTTATTATAAAAGATATCTTGGGCCATGGCAGAGCCAGCCATCAACAAACTAAATAGACAAAAAATATAGGGATACGGACTGAGCGACATAAGTGATTTTTTGATGAAGAGCAGCCACTTTAGAAGCAGAAACTCTAATTATTTTGCTTCTTCAAGATGCAAAAAATCTTTTAATTTTTTGCCCTTAGTCCCTAGGCAGATTTAAAAACTGCCTGCAGCCAAAGCAGATCGGCCATAAACAAAAACTTAAACTTTGGACTGCAGCCAAAATGGCGGGGCTTTTTTGTATTTTCGGCCCGAAAACAGCCAAAAACATCATGAACAAACCACAGTTTTTTATTCTGGCCCTTTGCCTCTTTCTCTTGGGGAGCTGCCAGTCTTACCAACATTTTGTCAAAGAAGAAGGACAATATTACCCCCTCAATAGCCAAGAACATCAGCAGGCAGATAGCAGCATTGCCAATATCTACAGCCCTTATAAAAAACAATTGGAGGCCCAGATGAATGAGCAGATCGGTCAGTTGTCTGTGGACCTCATTAAGGAGCAGCCCGAATCTAATATGGGTAATTTTGCCGCCGATATGGTGGCTATTCAGGCCCAAGCATATACGGGCAAAAGCATTGATTTTGCCGTCCTCAATTATGGAGGACTTCGGCTGCCCTCTATCCCTAAAGGGCCCCTGAAGAAAGGGAAAATCTATGAGCTCATGCCCTTTGATAATATGATTGTGGTCATTGAGATGAAAGGCAGCGAGCTGCGCCCCCTCTTTGAGCATATCTGCATGAAAGGCGGCTGGCCCATTAGCTCGGCGGTTCGGATGGAAATAGATGATGAATTTGCGCCCCAAAATATTCGTTTGGAGGGCCAAGCTATTCAGGCCGATAAAAAATATCGCATTGCCACCATTGACTATCTGGCCAATGGCGGCGATAATTGTACCTTCTTCAAGGGGAAAAAACGCTATGAAACAGGCAAATTCCTCCGAGATGCCGCCATAGAATATATCTCGGCCCAAACGGCCAAAGGGAACAGCATTAAGGCCAGAAAAGAAGGCCGCATTAGCCAAAAAAAATAAGCCATGAACTATAATCGAAGAAAATTTTTGGGCCGTTTGGGCCAATTTGGCCTTTTGGCTGGAACTAGCCTTATTCTCCCCCCTTCTCTCAAAGCTTTTCATGGCCAACTTTTGGCCCAAAGCGATGAGGCCCCAGAACTCATCAAACTGAGCATTTTGCACACCAATGATGTGCATAGCCGCATCGAACCCTTTCCCATGGATGGAGGCCGCAACCAAGGCAAGGCCGGTGCCGCCCGCCGTGCCGCCCTCATCAATAAAATCCGAGAAGAGGAAAAACATGTCCTTTTGCTCGATGCTGGCGATATGTTTCAAGGTACCCCCTATTTCAATTACTTTAAGGGCGAGCTAGAGCTCAAACTGATGTCGGCTATGGGCTATGAGGCCGGTACCTTGGGCAACCACGACTTTGATGCAGGAATCGAAAACCTAGAAAAACAACTTAAGGCCCATGCCAATTTTCCGATCCTCAATTGCAATTATAACTTTGAGGATACGCCCATGCAAGGCCTGGCCCAACCCTATAGCATCATCAAAAAAGGGCCGCTTAAAATTGGCCTGACTGGGGTCGGCATCGAGCTGCAAGGGCTGGTCCCTGCCCCACTCTATGGCCAAACCCAATACCAAGATCCCCAAAAAGCCCTCAATAAAATAGCCCGTTTCCTCAAGGAAGAGAAAAAATGCGACTATGTCATCTGCCTCTCGCATCTTGGCTATAGCTATAAACACAACAAAATCTCGGACCTTGTTTTGGCCCAAAATTCAGCATCCGTAGATCTCATTATTGGCGGCCATACCCATACTTTTCTAGAACAACCCACACTGGTCCAAAATCCCAAAGGCGAAGAAGTACTGGTTTCTCAGGCCGGCTGGGCAGGCATCCTCCTTGGCCGCATCGATGTCTATTTTGAGCCCTCTAAAAAGAAAAAATGTATCAGCTGCCAAAATACAATTATAGAATAGTATATGGATTTGGGGCCTCCCGCCTTCGGCGGGCGCTACGCTTTGGGGCTCGCAGGTCTGCTCGGCCCTTCGTTTTTTTCGCTGCGCTCAAAAAACTTGGTCTGGCCTTCGGCCACCCCGCCGCATCGCTAGGCCAGTCGCTTCGCTCCTCTACAGTAACAAAACAAGATAAATCCTTTGTTTAA
>NC_016936.1 GCF_000250635.1 Saprospira grandis str. Lewin
AGTTTTATTAGTTGTGATGATGTTGTTTTAATGTTTTTTTGGGGCCTCCGCAGCAAAGCTGCGGCGCTACGTTTCGCAGCTCGCTATTCGCTCGGCCCTGCAGCCGCTTTGCGGCTTTGGTCTGGCCCTGCGGGCCACTGCTGCACATCGCTAGTCCGCTCATCTTTTGTACAAACTTTTGGCTTATCTCGCCGGCCCAAAACCTTAACCCATTGATTTACAGATATTAACCGCAATAAAGAAATCTTTAATTAAAGATTTAACGAAATGAAGATTCCGTTAAATAAAGAATTAAAGAAATAACGGAATCTTTATTCCTTCTATGGTCCAATTTTGCAGCTAGAGGCGGCTTTGCCGCCTAACTGTGGGTGTTAACCCACAGTATCGGCTGAGGGATGGACAGCAGTGGCCGAAGGCCAGACCCAGCCGCCGAAGGCGGCGCAGGGCCGAGCGAACAGCGAGCTGCGATACAGCCCGACCCGGCCTTTGGCCGGGGCAGCCCCAAACCCTAAAAAAAAAGACCTTCCAGCCAATAGGCAGAACGTCTTTAAATAGGAGCGGCGGTCTTCAATTTTCCTCGAAAATCTTCTATCGATTGATAGCCCTTGGCTTGCATAATAGCCGTTAATTCGGCGCTGATTTGCGCAAAACAACTTGGACCAGTTTTCATCAGATGCGTGCCAATTTGTACGGCCTTGGCCCCACATAAAATATGCTCAAAGGCATCTTGGCCCGATTTGATGCCCCCCACGGCCACCACCGAAATCTCTGGCCGCAAGAGCAAATAAAACTGCCGAACATTGGCCAAGGCGGTGGCTTTGATATAATCGCCGCCCAAACCGCCAAAACCATCTTTGGGCCGAATTAAGGTCTCTTCTTTTTCCCAATCAATCACTAACCCATTGCCAATGCTGTTGATGCAGCTCACAAAAGACAAGGGAAACTGATTGAGAATTTGGGCCATTTGCTCAAAATGCAGCAGGTCGAAATAGGGCGGTAATTTGACGCCCAAAGGCTTGTTGTTTTGGGCAAAAACAGCCGCTAACACTTTTTCGGTTTGCTCAAAATCGTAGGCCGTTTGCGGTTTGCCTGGCAAATTGGGACAAGACAAATTTAGCTCTATGGCCGCAATATTTTCCTCTTCTTGCATCTCCGCAATCATCTTGAGGTTATCGGCCAAACTCATCCCCGAAAGCGAGACGATATAAGGCTTTTGAAAACTGGCCAATTCCTTAGCCGCTGCCAAATAATAAGCATGGCCCTTATTGGGCAAGCCCATAGAGTTGATGCTGCCCCAGGGCGTATCTACATAGCGAGGAGCGGGATTTCCTGCTCTGGGCGCTAGGGTGGCGCTTTTGGACAAAATAGCTCCCGCCGCAGACTGACCAAGGGCTTGCAACTCTTCTAAGCTGCTGCAGGCTGGACCAGAAGCATTGTATATACAGTTGGCTAATTTAATGTTCGCTATTTTTGTTTGTAGCATTTTTTTTTAAATTAGATAATTGAATAACTCAAATCAATATTTAATTATGAGGATTTTATTTTTATTTATGGCTGTTTTGCTAGCAAATACTGCTTTTGCACAAATTCAACCTTCTGAATCGAATGATCTAGATGGACCTAAATACAGAATTTTAACTGAGGCAGAACGAGAAGCTTTGGCCCAGAAAGGCTTGCATGTTGTCACCACCCACGATAACGGACTCCCAGACGATTGGGTTGAAGTATCTATCGAAGAGCGAGAAGCTTTGGCCAGCAAAGGATTTCAAGTTGTTATCACTACAGATGAAGGACTCCCAGACGACTGGGAATTTGCGGATGAAGCCACTATCGCTAAATTAGTTGAAGCGGGTTATTGGAAAGAAAATGCTTCTACTACAACTGGTGCTTGGGCAGATGGACAAGCGGGTTCTATAGCATCTGAAGGAGAGTATACGCTTATCCGCCGCAAAAGTGATCCTAAGCAATACGCTATTGTTTGTCAGAAAAAGGATGGTGTTTTAGAGATCTGCTGCATTAGAAAATTGTTCTAAACGATATAAAATAAAGGGCTGTATACACAGCCCTTTTCTATTTATTCCCACTCAATTGTTGCAGGTGGTTTAGAGGTAATATCATAAACAATGCGATTGACCTGCTCCACCTCATTGACAATGCGGTTAGAGATTTTGGCCAAAAGGGGAAGTGGTAATCTGGACCAATCCGCCGTCATGCCATCTACACTAGAGACCGCTCTTAGGCCTAAAGTATAATGATAGGTTCTTTCATCGCCCATAACACCTACAGTTCGGATGCCTGTGAGTACGGCAAAGTATTGCCAAACCTCTTCTTCTAGATCGGCGGCTTCAATTTCGCTTCGGAAGATATAATCGGCCGCTCTCAAAATGGCCAATTTGGGTTCTGTTACTTCTCCAATTACTCGAATGGCCAAACCTGGTCCAGGAAAAGGTTGTCTATTGACCAAATAGCTGGGCAAGCCCAAAGCCGCCCCAACGGTCCGCACCTCATCCTTAAAAAGCAGGCGAAGTGGCTCAATCAGCTCTTTAAAATCGACGACATCGGGAAGACCGCCCACATTATGGTGAGATTTAATCACGGCAGCATGTCCCGCCCCGCTTTCAATCACATCTGGATAAATCGTTCCTTGGACCAAAAAGTCCACTTCGCCGATTTTCTTGGCCTCATCTTCAAAAACACGGATAAAGGTCTCGCCAATGCGTTTTCGCTTCTCTTCTGGATCGCTAACGCCAGCCAATTGATTTAAAAAGCGCTCTTTGGCATCTACACAGATGAGCTGTAGATCCAGCTCTTGGCGAAATAGCTGCTCCACCTGCTCCGCCTCATTTTTACGCAACAAGCCATTGTCTACAAAAATGCAGGTCAACTGTTTGCCTACTGCTTTATGGACCAACATGGCCGCTACCGAAGAATCTACACCTCCAGATAAGGCACAAAGCACTTTCTTATCGCCAATCTTCGCTCGAATTTCGGCCAAACTGGCCTCAATAAAGTTATCCGTTTGCCAATCGCCTTTTAGGCCCGCCACTTCATAGAGGAAGTTGTGGAGCATTTGCTGGCCAAAGGCCGTATGCATGACCTCTGGATGATATTGGAAGCCATAAATTTGCTTTTCTTTTTGGGCAAAAGCCGCCACGGGACAATGATCGGTGCTCGCAATGGCTTCAAAGCCCGCTGGCAGTTCGCTCACTTGATAAGTGTGGCTCATCCAACAATCAGATTGAGCGGGAACCGATTTGAAAATAGCTGTTGGCTGCACTTGCAGCTCTTTTTGGCCATATTCTCTAGCCAAGGCTGGCGCTACTTTGCCTCCCGACAAATGAACCAAGAGCTGCGCCCCATAACAAATGCCTAAAATGGGTAAACCCAAATCTAAAATAGCGGGGTCCATAGAGGGCGCGCCCTCTGCATAAACAACTGCGGGCCCACCAGAAAGCACAATAGCTTTGGCGCCTTTGGCCTTGACCTCTTCGGCCGTAATTTGGCCCGAAACGACCTCTGAGTAAACCGAGGCCTCTCTTAATCTTCGAGCAATGAGTTGATTGTATTGGGCCCCAAAATCAAGGACCAGAACGACTTCTTTTTGCATAGTTTTATCTTTAAGCGTCTAGGCTATAATTTGGCGCCTCTTTGGTAATTTGAATATCATGTGGGTGGCTTTCTTTGAGGCCAGCATTGGTGATGCGGACAAATTGCGCTTTTTCGCTCAATTCGGCCACGGTTGCCGTGCCTGCATAGCCCATCCCTTGGCGAATACCGCCCACTAATTGGAAAATACTGTCTTCTACATAGCCTTTGTAAGCTACTCGACCTTCTACGCCTTCAGGGACCAGTTTTTTGCTGTTTTTTTGCTCATCTTGGAAGTAGCGGTCTTTGCTGCCTTGTTCCATGGCTGCAATAGATCCCATCCCTCGATAGACTTTGAATTTTCGGCCTTTGTAGAGCTCCATAGCGCCCGGACTCTCATCGCAACCCGCAAAAATGCTCCCCATCATACAAGCGCTGGCGCCCATACCCAAGGCCTTGACCAAATCGCCAGAGTATTTGATTCCCCCATCGGCAATGATGGGAATATTATGGGCCTTAGCGGCCTGCGCACAATCGTAAATGGCCGTAATTTGAGGAACCCCCACACCCGCTACCACCCGAGTGGTACAGATAGAACCAGGGCCAATGCCCACTTTAACGGCATCGGCCCCAGCTTGAATCAGGGCCAAAGTCCCCTGAGCAGTCGCTACATTTCCCGCAATGATTTGTAAATCGGGATAAGCTTGTTTTAGCGCTTTAATCGTGGCTAAAACCTTGGCCGAATGCCCATGCGCTGTATCTACCGTAACCACATCTACATGCGCTTGGACCAAAGCCGCGGCCCTTTCCATAGTATCTGCCGAGGTGCCCAAAGCGGCCCCCACCAACAAACGACCTTGCTCATCTTTGGCGGCTTGGGGGTAGCGTTCGGCCTTTTCAATATCTTTAATCGTGATGAGCCCACCCAAACGGCCTTGCTCATCCACCAAAGGCAATTTCTCTACCCGATGTTGGCGCAAAATGGCCTTGGAGCTTTCTAAAGTGGTACCGATAGGAGCCGTAATTAGGCCCTCTTTGGTCATCACTTCGCCAATTTTTTGGTCAAAATTGGTCTCGAAACGCAGATCTCTATTGGTTAAAATGCCCAAAAGTTTTTTGTTCTCATCGCAAATCGGCACCCCCGAAATTCGATATTTTGACATCAAAGCTTCGGCTTCATGCACAAAATGATCGGGGCTGAGGTAAAATGGATTAGAAATAATGAAGTTCTGCGAGCGCTTCACCCGGTCCACCTCCTCGGCTTGCTGGGCAATGGACATGTTTTTATGAATAATGCCCAAACCGCCTTGACGGGCCATAGCAATGGCCATTCTAGACTCCGTAACAGTGTCCATAGCGGCACTAAGCAAAGGAATATTCAATTGGATTTTGGCGGTAAGTTGAGTCGATAAACTGACTTCTTGCGGAAGGACCTCAGAGTAGGCAGGGACGAGCAGAATGTCGTCAAAGGTGAGGCCTGTTTTCAGCAATTTTTCCATAGAGAAGAGATTGATAGGGAGGCATGCACTGCCGCTTGTGAAAAAATTGCAAGCAAAAGTAAGCATCTTCTGCTAGAAAAAGGGGGGCTTTTCGGCCCTAGGCGTTTAACTAATTGTTAATTCAAATTGTGCCCTTGGGCTAGTCTAGCTAATTATCCCTAGTTTTGCAGCTCATTAAAGACTGAGCTCAAAATTATCTATTGATTATCAGTTTTTTATGTTTTGAGGCTGCCCCGCCCTGCGGGCGGGTCGGGCTGTGTCGCAGCTCGCAGGTCTGCTCGGCCCTGCGGCGCTAAAGCGCCTTGGTCTGGCCCTTCGGGCCACTGCTGTCCATCCCTTAGCCGATACTGTGGGTTAACACCCACAGCAATATGGTATCGCTTCGCGATGCCTTATAAATGAGGGTTAAAACCCTCATAAATTGACCGCTTTGGGCGGATGGAGATCAGGACGATTGGCCCCATTGACGGAATAAAGATTCCGTTAAATAAAGAATTAAAGATTTAAAGAAATAACGGAATCTTTAATGCTTGCAGGCCGGAGCAGAATGCTAAACCTCCGCCCAAAAGAGGAGCGGCCTAGCGATGTGCAGCAGTGGCCGTCAGGCCAGACCCAGGCGGCGCAGCCGCCGCAGGGCCGAGCGAACAGCGAGCTGCGGAACGTAGCGCCTGCCGCAGGCAGGAGGCCCCAAAAAAGACAAAAAGTTCTTCCAAAGCCAGATTTTTGAATCATTAAGAAAAAGCAATATGCAAAAGAAAGCGGCTAGCGGAATGGATATCAATTTGGGCAATTCCTGTTCTCAGGATGCCTATGCTTGGGCCAAAAAGACCTTTGTGCAAAGAGCAGGAAAGGCTGGGGCTTTGGCGCCCAATTTAGAAGGCGGATTTTCGAATCTGCTTTTATTTGGCCAAGAGCGAATTGGTATTGCTTCGGATGGAATCGGGACCAAAATTGAGTTGGCCGAAAGAAGCAAAAAATACGATACTTTGGGTTTTGATTTGTTGGCCATGGTTGCCGATGATCTGGCCACAGCCGGTTTTGAACCCACCAACTTATCCAATATTATTGATGTAGATCATTTGGACCAAGCGGTCATCAACGAGCTAATGAAAGGCTTGTCGGAGGCCTGTGCATTTACGGGCGTGAGCATCACGGGAGGCGAAATTGCCGAATTGGGCAATCGCATTTCAGGCTATGGCGATGGGATGCACTTCAACTGGTGTTCTACGGCCATTGGGCATCTGCCCTCGCAATTGGCGCAGCCCATAGATGGCAGCCAAATAGAAGAGGGACAAGTTGTTGTGGCCGTAAAGAGCCGTGGATTTAGAAGCAATGGCTTTTCGCTGATTAGGCGAATCATGGAAAAAAACTTTGGTCCAGATTGGCAGGATGCGCCCTATGATGAAACTTGCAGTTGGGGCGAAAAACTATTGACGCCCTCACTAATTTGCGCGCCACTCATCAACAAATGGTTAAGCCATGATATTTTGCCCAGCGGCTTGGTCCATATTACAGGTGGCGGCATAGCCGATAACTTCAGGCGCTTGCTTAAGCGAAAAAATAAGGGGGCTCGTCTAGAAAATCTCTTTGCGCCCTTGCCAATGATGAAAAAAGTCATGAGCTTAGGGGAAATTACCTTAGAAGACGCCTACTTATACTGGAACATGGGAAATGCCTTTTTAGCCGTTTTGCCAGCCGAGCAGTTAGATGCTGCTTTAGCCTTGGCCCAAGATACTCCTTATCAGCTAGTTCGAGCGGGAGAAATTACGGCTACACCCAATATTCAGATTGTCTTGGAGGAAAAAACATTGAACTACAATTTCTAAGCATAGAAAAGACTACCCAAATTGGGCAGTCTTTTTTTGTTGGACCAGATACCTAATTTAATGAGTAACTACCCACATATATTCCGTTATCTGCGCCCCGATTTAGCCGATTGGCAGGGCCAGAAGATTGTGCAAGCAGCAGAGCTACATTTAGGCCTCAAAACGGGCGAAATTCGTTTGGCTCAGCTCTTTTCTTTGGCCGAAGAGGCCCAAGAGGAGCAGCTATTGGCCTTTGCAGAGGCTTGTATCCAAGATCCTTTGACGGACCAAATCGAGATCAATCAATTAAGCTGGCCCGCGGGTTTTGCCTCGGCGGTGGCCATTGCCCAATTGCCTGGCGTTACAGATGATGAGGGCCGCTCGGCCCAGATGGCCTGGGCCGATTTCTTCAATTTGCCCTTCGAGCCAGAAGAACAGCGCATTTTTAGCCAAACCATCTATCTCATAGAAAAGGATTTGACGGCCGAAGAGCTCAAGGCCTTGGCCCAGCGCCTCTTGGGCAACCCACTAATTCATCATTTTAGCTATTTCAAGGCCCAAGAAGGCGGTTTTGATCGCCCTTTTTATGTTCCTAAAGTACAAATACAAGCCAATAAAGAGCGTCAACTGATTGATTTGGCCCCTTTGAGCGATGAAGAGCTGCTGCGACTGTCTAAAGAAATGGTTTTGGCCCTCAATTTAGCCGAAATGCAAGCCATTCGAGACTATTATGGCAGTGAGGCGGTCCAAACATTTAGAGCTACCAAAGGCTTGCCCGCCCAACCGACCGACTGCGAGCTAGAAGTACTGGCCCAAACTTGGTCCGAGCACTGTAAACACAAGGAATTTAATGCCCTGATTCACTATAAAAACCTAGAAACTGGCGAAGAAAAAGACATTCATTCGCTTTTTAAGACCTTTATCAAAGGGGCTACCGATAATGTGGCCGCTTCTTTGGCCGAAAAAGGCAATGATTGGCTGGTTAAGGTGTTTTCTGATAATGCTGGAGTGGTTAAAGCTACGGATAAACATCTGTTTGTCTGGAAAGTAGAAACGCATAACTCGCCTTCTGCGCTTGACCCTTATGGGGGAGCGATTACGGGCATTTTGGGGAACAATCGCGACCCACTCGGAACGGGTGTAGGGGGCGCTCAACTGCTGTTTAATACGAATGTCCTTTGTTTTGGCCCACCCAACTACAACAAAACCCTACTCAAGGGCCAATTGCATCCCCGCCAAATCATGGAAGGGGTGGTTTCGGGGATCGAAGATGGTGGAAATAAGTCGGGCGTGCCCACAGTAAACGGTTCAATTGTCTTTGATGAACGCTATAGCGGCAAACCTTTGGTCTATTGTGGTACTGCGGGCATTATGCCCTACGATTATCTGGGAAAAAATAGCTGGGAAAAACCAATTGATGCTAATGATCGCATCATTATGGCCGGCGGTAGAGTGGGCAAAGACGGCATTCATGGCGCGACTTTCTCTTCTATCGAGATTGATGAGCATTCACCTATGTCAGCGGTCCAAATTGGTAGCCCCATCACCCAAAAAATGCTTTACGATTTTATGCGGGTAGCTACCGCTCAAGGACTCATCAAATGTAGTACGGATAATGGCGCGGGGGGACTCTCTTCTTCGGTGGGCGAACTGGCCGAAATTAGCGGTGGGGCTTTGGTCCAATTGGAAAAAGTGCCACTAAAATATGCAGGTCTTCGCCCTTGGGAAATCTTTGTCTCTGAGTCGCAAGAACGCATGACTTTGGTGGTGGAAACAGAAAAATGGCCCGCTTTAGAAAAGCTTGCACAACAATATGAAGTGGAGCTCTCTGATATTGGCTATTTCACCAATGATGGCTATCTAGATATTCGCTATGAGGAGGAACAAATTGCCTTGTTGAGTATGCAGTTTTTGCATGAAGGTGTTCCCCAAAAAGAAATGTGGGCCGAATGGGAAAAACCAGAACTCCAAGAACCAGAGCTTCCCGAAAACTTAGAGTATAATCAACTGCTCCTAGACCTAATGAGCAGCCTAAATATTTGCTCTAGAGAAAGTATTATCCGCCAATACGACCATGAGGTCAAAGGCAAAACGATTCTCAAGCCGCTGATGGGCGCCAAAGGGAAAGCCCCTCAAGATGCGGCCGTTCTCCGCTTTGATTTCTCTGATTATCAGGGGGTGGCCGTCTCTAATGGCATTATTCCCCGCTATGGCGATATTGATGCCTACCAGATGTCGGCCAGCGCCTTTGATGAGGCAATCCGCCAAATTATTTCGGTGGGCGGCCGCCTACCCAATATGACAGAAAACGATGATATTTTCTGGTCCATTAACGATAATTTTTGTGTTCCCGATTCAGAGTTTCATCCCGAACATAATCCAGATGGCAAACTCAAACTCGCCAAATTGGTGCAGATGTGCCAAGCCCTTTATGATATGGCCAGCTTTTTCGATATCCCTCTCACTTCGGGCAAGGATAGCATGAAAAACGACTTTAAGGCAGAGGGCCAAAAGATTTCGGTCCCACCCACTATTCTCTATTCTTTTACGGCCAAAATGAAGGATGTTCGCCAGACCATTAGCGCAGAATTTAAAATGCCTGGCGACCTGATTTATCAATTGGGGACTACTTATAATGAATTGGGCGCCTCTGAGTTTTATCAGCTATTTGGCGAGTTGGGCGCTAATGTTCCTAAGGTCCGAAAAGAAGCCGCCAAAGCCCTTTATCTCAAGGTCATGCAGGCTAATGAAGCTAAGTTGATCGCCTCTAGCCACGATTTATCCGATGGCGGCCTAGCCGTTGCCTTGGCCGAGTCTTGTTTCGGTGGCGATTTGGGCGCCAATATTCAACTGGACCAATTGGGCGATTTGACGGCCTGGCAACTGCTGTTTTCCGAGTCAAATTCTCGCTTTTTGGTCTCTATCGCCCCCGAAAATCAAGCTGCTTTTGAAGAAATTATGGGCGATGCCGCCTTTTTCTTGGGCCAAGTAAGCGACGACCAACAGTTGACGATCCAGCTCGGCCAAGAGGAGCTGATCCAATTGAGCAATGAGCAGTTGGAAACGGCCTGGTCGCAAACGCTTTCTCTCTAATTTCTGGACCTTATATTAAATATCTTATTATGGTACAAGTTCTTGTGCTGACCGGCTTTGGGATTAACTGCGAAGAAGAAACTGCCGCCGCCTACCAAATGGCGGGCGCCCAAGCCCATATCCACCACTTTAATGAGGTCCTTCTAGAGGGCCACGATATTCACCAATATCAATTGATTCACTTCCCCGGCGGCTTCTCTTTTGGAGATGATCTGGCCTCGGGCAAAGTGATGGCCAATAAAATTCGATATAAAAAGCTTCCCAACGGCAATAGCCTGCTCGATGAACTCAAAATTTTCCTCAATAATGGCCATTTTATTATGGGCATTTGCAATGGCTTCCAAATGTTGGTGCGCCTGGGCCTTTTGCCCAATACCCGCCTCAGTTTTGCCCAGCAATCTAGCCTTTTGCCCAATCTCTCTAGCCAATATGAGGACCGCTGGGTCTACTGTAAGGTCAATCCCGGTTCCGAAAGTCCCTTCCTCAAAGGCATCGATATTATTCCGCTGCCTGTCCGCCACGGAGAAGGCCGCCTCCTTTTTGGCGATGATACGCTCAAGCAGATTGTCCGCACAAAATCACTCAATTGCCTGAGCTATTGCCTAGAAAATGGCGACTTGGCCACTGAATATCCCGCTAATCCCAATGGCTCGGAGCTGTCTTGCGCCGGACTTTGCGACCCCACAGGCCAGGTGTTCGGCCTGATGCCCCATCCAGAAGCTTTTTTAAGCCTCTATAATCACCCAAATTGGCCCAAAATGAAACGCCAAAACCCCCAACTTTCTGAGGAGGGCTGGGGCCTGAAGTTTTTCAAAAATATTGTGCAACATATTCAAGCGAATTAAGATTTGGGGCCTCCGCAGCAAAGCTGCGGCGCTACGTTTCGCAGCTCGCTGTTCGCTCGGCCCTGCAGCGCTAAAGCGCTTTGGTCTGGCCCTAAGGGCCACTGCTGCACATCGCTAGGCCTGCGGGCGCTTTGCGCCCTGCTATACTCAATAATGGACCACTAATTTTTCTCTCACTTTTCTATCAATTGCTTCTTATGCAGCTTCGCAAAATTAAAAGAGCTCTTCTCTCTGTTTCCGATAAGTCGAATTTGATTCCCTTGGCCCAAGGCCTTCACGATTTAGGCGTTGAACTGATTTCTACGGGCGGCACAGGCCGAGCCCTCCAAGAGGCCAAAATTCCCTATACCGATATTCAAGCCGTCACGGGAAATCCAGAAGCTTTTGGCGGCCGAATGAAAACGATTTCTTTCCAAATTGGCTCTGCCCTTCTGTTCGATCGAGAACGCGATGCCCAAGAGGCCCAAAACCTAAAAATTGAGGGCATTGATTTGGTGGTTTGCAATCTCTATCCCTTCCAAAAGGTCCAAGAAGCTGGCGCCGATTTCCCTACCCTAATCGAAAATATTGACATTGGTGGACCTACGATGATTAGAGCCGCCGCCAAAAACTTTAAGGATGTGGCCGTTTTGGTCCAATCTAGCGATTATGAAGGCTTTTTGGCCGAACTCCAAAGCCAAAATGGCCAAACAAGCCTAGCCCTCCGCCAACAATTGATGGCCAAAGCCTTCAATCATACAGCCGATTATGATGCCCGCATTGCTATGCGCATGGATGAAGAGTTGGGCAAAAAGAGCCTCCGCCTAAGCTTTAAACAAGGCCGCTCTTTGCGCTATGGCGAAAATAGCCATCAAGCCGCCGGCTTTTACCGAGAAAATAGCTCGGCCCTCAGCTTGGCCGATATCCGCATTTTGCATGGCAAGGCCCTTTCTTATAATAATCTTTTGGATGTGCAAGGCGCAGTAGATGCCGTTCAGGGATTAGGTGGACAAGCGGTGGCGGTGGTCAAACATAGCAATCCTTGTGGCCTAGCCAAAAGTATGGACCAAAGAACAGCCCTAGAAGCCGCTTGGTCTGGCGACCCCATTTCTGCTTTTGGCTCTATCATCGCCTTCAATCAACCTCTAGAGCTCAAAACTGCCGAGTTTTTTCAATTAGATGCGGAGGACCGCAGCCAACGCAAGTTTGTAGAGGTCGTTATCGCCCCCAAAATTACGGCTGAAGCCCTAGAATACTTGCAGCAGCACAAAAACTTGCGGGTTTTAGAGCTCGATATTGCTGGCCTTGAAAAGGCCGTAGATTATCGCTACCTCTCTGGCAGTTTATTGGTCCAGGAAGCAGACCTTGCGCTCTATAACCAACAAGAATCGGTCACGGCCCGCCCATTTCCCAGCGATGAAGCGGCCAAAGGCTTAGTTGAATTTGGTTTGCAGGCCATCAAAAGCATTAAATCTAATGCGATTGTGCTGGTCCAAGCAGTAAATCAACAGCAGTACCGCATTTTGGGCATGGGAGCAGGACAACCCAACCGCCTAGTTGCTACTAAACTAGCCATTGAAAAGGCCAAAGAAAACTTGCAAAGAGAAGGCGCAGAAGATGTAGCTGGCATTTTGGGCCAATGCTACCTAGTCTCTGATGCCTTTTTCCCTTTTGCCGATAATGTAGAACTAGCCGCCCAAGCAGGTATCCGCTATATTTTGCAGCCCGGCGGCTCTATCCGAGATAAATCGGTAATTGCCGCCTGCGATCAGGCCGATATCGCCATGTTATTTACTGGATTGCGTCATTTTAAGCATTAAATGGTCCATTTGCGTTTGGAAGCGGGCGCAGCCCGCTGGCCTAGCGATGTGAAGGGGTGGCCCCTAGGGCCAGACCGAGGCGGCTTTGCCGCCGAAGGGCCGAGCGAATAGCGAGCCCCGCAACGTAGCGCCGCAGCAAAGCTGCGGAGGCCCCAAAAAACAAAACAGTCATCAATATGCAGCAAATAAAAAAACTGAGCATCAGCGGATTTCCGCTTTTGCATTCGGGAAAAGTTCGGGATAGTTTTGGGGTAGATGAGCAGCGGCGTTTGATTGCTTTGAGTGATCGAATTTCTGCTTTTAATCTGAAAATCAAGACGGCAATTCCAGAAAAAGGGGCCATACTAAATAGCCTTGCCAACTTTTGGATGCAGCAAACGCAGCAGATTATTCCCAATCATTTTTTGGCCCAAATTGACCCCAATTTGACCTTGGTTAAAGAGGCCAAAAGCTTCAAAATTGAGTTGGTGGTCCGCGCCTATTTGACGGGCTCCATTTGGCGAGATTATGCGGAGGGCAAACGCCTATTTTCGGGCCTAGAATTGCCCGATGGCCTGCGCAAAAATCAGGCTTTTGAGCAGCCGATTTTGACCCCCACCGCCAAAACGGAAAATGATGAGGAAATGAGTCCAGCCGAAATCATTGCCGCAGGCCTAGCTACTGCTGAGGAATGGGATTATTTGGCCGAAAAAGCCTTGGCGCTTTTTGCTTTTGGGCAAGAATATTTGGCCCAAAAAGGCATTTTGCTGGTCGATACCAAATATGAATTTGGCAAAATTGGCGATCAAATCATTTTGATTGATGAAATCCACACCCCAGATTCTTCTCGATTTTGGCGGCAGGCCGATTATGAAAAAGATCCCTTGATCGTCGAGCAGCTCGATAAGGAATTTTTGCGGCAATGGATGTTGGCCAATAAAATTGAGGGCCAATTGCCTCAAGAACTGCCCGAATCGGTCGCCCAAGAAACTAGTCGCCGCTATCGTGAAATTTATGAGTGTATTGTAGGCGAAAAATGGTCGCCCTCAAGCGAAGAACCGGCCCAAAGAATGGCCAAAAATCTATTAAAAGCTGGCTTAGTGGAGCAGCTTCCCACTGTAGAATTAAAATAAACTATGAATCATAAAGCGATCTCTCCTTTAGATGGGCGCTATGCCCGAAAACTACCCCAACATGGCGACTATTTTTCTGAATTTGCCTTGATGTACAATCGCTGCAAACTAGAATTGCGCTACGCTTTGGCCCTAGATAAACTGGGCATTTTTCCGGCCCTTTCTGCCCAAGAACGGCAGCGACTAGAAGCCCTCATCGAGCATTTTTCAGAAGAAGATTATCAGGCCATCAAAGCCATTGAGCGAAAAACAATGCATGATGTCAAGGCTTGCGAAATCTTCTTGCGAGAGAAAACCCAGATCAGTCAGGACCAACTTTTTCATTTTGCCCTGACCTCTGAGGATGCCAATAATATGGCCTACAATTATATGCTCAAAGGCTATTTGGAAGAGGTCCAATTGCCTCAAATTGAGCAGCTTTTGCAAAAGCTTATGCAATTGGCCGAAGATTGGAAAAGCATCCCTTTTCCCACAAAAACCCATGGACAAAAAGCTTCGCCTTCTACGGTGGGCAAAGAGTTGGCGGTTTATATCAATCGCATCGCTCGGGTTTATGAAAAGCTGAAAAATCATCGCTTTTATGCCAAATTGAGCGGGGCTGTGGGTAATTATTCGGCCATGTTGGCCGCTTTTCCAGAGGTGGATTGGCTAGATTTTGCCCAAAATTTCTTGGCCCAAGAAGGCTTTGCATTGAACTTGGCCACCACTCAAATTGAGGATCATGATAGCTGGGCCGAATACTTCGATCTCAGTCGCCGCCTCAACAATATCGTTATGGACCTAGATGTCGATTGCTGGCTCTATATTTCTTATGAGCTTTTTTATGAGCGCAGCAAGGCTGGCGAGGTCGGCTCTTCGACTATGCCACATAAGGTCAACCCGATCAATTTTGAAAATAGCGAGGGCAATATGATGCTCTCTAATGGCCTGTTGACGGTGCTTTCCGATAAACTTTGCCGCTCCAGAATGCAGCGAGACCTTTCCGACTCTACGGTGGAGCGTAATATGGGCGTGGCCCTGGCCCATGCCTATATGGCCATCGGCGAGACCTTGAGAGGATTGAATAAATTGGCCGTAAATGAGGCCCAATGCGCGGCCGTTTTGGACCAAAGTCCGGAGCTTTTGGCCGAGCCCATCCAAACCATTCTCAAAATTGCTGGCGTAGAAGATCCTTATAATCTCCTCAAGGCCGCTTCTCGAGGCAAAAAACCCACCCTAGACAGCCTTTTTGCCTTGGTGGACGGACTCGATATTTCTGAAGAGATTAAAAACCGCTGTAAGGCCCTGCGCCCAGATACTTATGTAGGCGATGCCATTCGCATTTGTGAGCTCGTTTTGGAACAAACGCAGACGCTTTTAAAGCAGTAGGATTTGGGGCTGCCCCGCCCTTTGGGCGGGTCGGGCCATTTCGCAGCTCGCAGGTTTGCTCGGCCCTGCAGGCTTTTTCGCTTCGCTACAAAAGCCTTTGGTCTGCCGCCTTCGGCGGCCCTGCTACAGCCCCTCAGCCAGATTTCATTCTCTAAACGACATTGATAAATATTCTTGATCTATGCGTATTGCCATTTTAGGAAGTGGGGGCAGAGAACATGCCCTAAGCTGGAAATTTGCCCAAGAATTGGGGCAAGAAAATGTTTTTTGCTGGCCCGGGAATGCGGGCATTCCCAATTCAGCCGCTATTGATATTCAAGACTTTGAAGCTTTGGCCCAATATAGCCAAGCTCAGCAAATCGATTATATTTTTGTGGGGCCAGAACAGCCCCTCACCGATGGCATTGTCGATTATTTTCGGGCAGATACCAATATTCAAATTGTTGGGCCAACTCAGGCAGCGGCCCAGCTGGAAGCCTCAAAGATTTTTGCCAAAAACTTCATGCAAAAGTATGGGGTCAGCACCGCCAAGTTTAAGGCTTTTTCGGGCCAAGAATTGGTTGAGGCCAAAGCATTTGCCGCCCAGTATTCGGGCAATTTGGTCCTAAAATTTGATGGTCTAGCAGGCGGCAAAGGCGTTTTTGTCTGCAGCAATATGGACGAACTGGAAAACGCCTTAGAAGAGCTGATTAAAAAATATGGTCCCAGCGCTCGCTTTTTATTAGAAGAAAAAATCATTGGCGACGAGATTTCCATTTTGGGCTTTACCGATGGCCAAAACTGCAAATTGTTTCCCCCAGCACAGGACCACAAACAGCTATTGGATGGCGATTTGGGGCCAAATACGGGAGGAATGGGCGTAATTTCTCCTGTTCCAGCTTGTCATGAGGACATTTTGGCCCAAATTCAAGAAGAAATTATTGCCCCTACTATGGCTGGCCTAGCCGCCGAAAACCTAGACTACAAAGGGGTTATTTATTTTGGCGTCATGCTTTCAAAAGAAGGCCCCAAGCTCTTAGAATACAATGTTCGTTTTGGGGATCCAGAAACAGAAGTGCTTTTGCCACAGCTCAAAACGCCACTTTTGCCCTTAGTGCAAGCTTGTTTATCGGGGGAATTGGCTGAGGCGAAGATGGAATTTTGGCCGGGCTACTTTGTGGATCTGGTCCAAGTTGCCCCAGGTTACCCTGGCGCTTATCCCAAAGGGATGCCCCTAGTTTGTCGGGGCCAAATGCCTGAAGGAGTCCTTGTTTTTTATGCTGGCGTCAGTCGAATAGATGGACAACTTTGCAGCAGTGGCGGAAGAGTATTGAACATGCTGGCCCAAGCGCCTACTTTAAAAGAGGCCCAAGAAAAAGCCTATGCAGCTTGTCAGCAACTGAGTTTTGAGGGCGCCTTTTACCGTAAAGATATTGGGCAGAGAGTCTATAAAGTATTAAAAGCCTAAAACACAGCCAGGCCCTCATGGCCTAGCGCTGTGCAAGGGTGGCCCGAAGGGCCAGACCAAAGCCGCCATAGGCGGCTGCAGGGCCGAGCAGACTTGCGAGCCCTGGAACATAGCGCCGCAGCTTTGCTGCGGAGGCCCCAAAACATCAAAAAAATGAAAAAAATAGCCCTATTTGCCTCTGGACGGGGGTCCAATTTGATGAACATTTTGGCAAGCATGCAAAATGGATGCTTAGCGAATTTGGCCGAGGCCGTTTTGGTCTTTTCCAACCAGCCCCAAGCGCCTGTTTTGGCCAAAGCGGAGGCCTTGGGTTTGGCGGTACACTGCATTCCGAGTCGGGGCAAAAAGCGCCTTGACTTTGATGCTGAAGTCTTGGATTTATTAGAAAAATATCGGCCCGACTACATTGTTTTAGCGGGCTATATGCGGGTTTTATCGGCTCCTTTTGTAGCCGCTTATGCGGGAAGAATCGTCAATATTCATCCCGCTGACACCCAAGTTCATCAGGGATTGGGGGCCTATAAATGGGCCTTTGAGCAGGGACTGGAAGAAACAAAAATCACCGTGCATTTGGTCGATCAGGGCTTAGATACAGGTCCAATAATCGCTCAGGCCCCAGTAAATTTGGCGGGCGTCAAAGATTTAGCGGAGGTAGAGCGGAGAGGTTTGGCGGTAGAGCATCAGCTTTATCCTCAGGCCTTGTATCAACTTTTTAGCAGCAGCAAAAACAAGCAATAAATATGTGTGGAATTGTCGGTTTTTATGGAAAGCCCAATATTGTCTATGACTTAATGTTGGGGTTGAGTGCTTTGCAGCATCGGGGACAAGATGCGGCGGGCATTATTACCTTTGAAAAAAGCTTTCATATCAAAAAGGGATTGGGCTTAGTCAATGATGTTTTTGCGCAGCGGCATGCCGATCGTTTGCGGGGAAATATTGGTTTGGGGCATGTGCGTTACACCACCCATGGCAGCAATGAACTCATTAACGCCCAGCCCATTGCGGCCAACTATCCTTTTGGGATTGCGATGGTGCACAACGGCAATGTGAGCAACTTTGAAGAAGTGCATAATCGCTTGTATAAGGAGTATCATATTTTGCCAGCGACCAGCAATGACCTAGAGCTTTTGCTCTATACTTTTAGCTCGGAATTGAATAAAAAAGACCTGGCCCAAATTGGTCCAGCCGATATATTTGATGCCGTTAGTGAGACCCAAAAAAAGGTCCATGGGGCTTATTCGGTCATTGCGGCCATTGCCAATCATGGACTTTTGGCCTTTTGCGACCCCAATGGGATTCGGCCCTTGGTTTTGGGCCAAAAAGAAGGGCCTGATGGGCAGCCCGTTTATGGTTTTGCTTCGGAAAGCGTTTGTTTTGATCATTTGGGCTATACGCCCATTCGAGAATTGAAGGCGGGAGAAATTGTCTTTATTGATGAAAATCGCCAATTGCATAGCAGCTTGGGCCATAAAACGGCCGATAAATTCTGTGTATTTGAGTTTATCTACTTTGCCCGAGAAGATAGCGAGCTGCAGGGCAAATTAGTAGCGGGCCAAAGAGTGAAGATGGGCAGAATGCTGGCCCAAAAAGTTCGAGAAATGGGCCTAGAAGCCGATATGGTTATTGATGTGCCTAGCTCGGGCTATTTTGCTGCATCGGGCTTGGCCGAGGCCTTAGACATTCCGTACAAAAGAGGCTTAGTCAAAAGCAATTATATTGGCCGCAGTTTTATTTCGCCTTCACAGGTAGAGCGAGAAGCCCTAGTTAAACGCAAGCTCAATCCTATAGCAAGGACCATCAAGGGGAAAAAATTATTGGTGGTCGATGATTCTATTGTTCGGGGCACCACCTCCAAGCGGATCGTCCAAATTTTGCGAGAAGCTGGGGCCGAAAAAGTCTATTTTGTTTCGGCGGCGCCAGCCATCAAGCACCCTTGTATTTATGGCATTGATATGTCGGTGAGTACAGAGTTACTGGCGGTGGGCCGCAGTGATGAAGAGATCTGCGATTACATTGGGGCCGATGCCTTGATTTATCAAAAATTAGAGGACCTAAAAGCTATTTTCGAGCATGCTGGTTTCTGCATGGCTTGTCTTGATGGGGCCTATCCCACTCCTGCCGCAAAAGAGGCTTTGGCCCAAATTGAAGCCGAGCGTTTGGCGATAAAGAAATAAAGATTCCGTTATTTCTTTAATTAACGGAATCTTTATTTCGTTAAATCTTTAATTAAAGATTTCTTTATTGACACAAACAGCTATAAAACAGCCAGTTAACTAAAAACTGTATTTTATTATTTAGGATTTGGGGCCCGCGGCCGGCTAGCCTTTGGCTAGGTCGGCCGCCGCTATGCTACGCGGCTCGCAGGTCTGCTCGGCCCTGCGGCGGCTGCGCCGCCTGGGTCTGGCCCTTCGGGCCACCGCTGCGCAGCGCTGGGCCAAAGGGAGGCCTAAGGGGGCCGAAAAAAGCAGAATAGAAAAGGGGAGCGCCTAAAAAATCAGGGCTCCCCTTTTGCTGTATTTCGGTTCTTTTTTGGCTCTATTTTGTCGCTTGTTTTTCCTGTTTTGAGGCCGCTAAAAAGCGGCCCAATAAGCTCTTTTTTCTGCCTTAAAATTTAACAGGAAAAAGTTGAGGGACTAATAAAAACCCTTTACCAATTTAATTTAAAATTTTGGGTGATTGGATAATTTTGCAGAAACTCTTCTTTGGCCTCTGGGCCTTTGGCGGCCTTATAGACCTGCCAGAAAAACTGCCAGAAGCTTTCTTTTTGGGCCACATAATCCTTGTGTTTTCGGGCAAAGGCATCTAGGCTAAAGATATCGGCTTTTTGCATACTGAGGCGATAAATATAGAGATAGGCCAAATCGGACCAATAGCCTTTGGGGTGGCCCAGGCGATAGGTTTCAAAATCGCGGATGTTTGTACTATTGGCAATTTTGATAAAATCTTCGGCGGCCTGTTCATTTTGGATCGCCTTATTTTTAGGGAAGCGTTCTTCAAAACTGCCGTAGCTGCTCCAGCCGTAGAGTTGGGTATAGCTATCGAGCAGCGCCATTTGGAAGAGGCTATCTTCTTTGGGCGAGACAGAATCTAGGCTAGCTTGATGTTTTCTAAAATAGCGTTCATAGGTTCTAAAATCGTTAGTCATTTGGGCCAGAATCCAAGCTCGTTGATTTCGGGCATTTTCGATATGTTCTCGATGAGATTGAGAGGGAAATTTAAAGTTTTCGATGAGTTCTTGATAGGCGGCATAGCTATTTTCTTTTTCGGCCTGGGCTTGGGCTTTTTGCAAAAGTTGGAGCTGCAGGCCCTCAATTTCTAGATGGCTCAACTTATTTTTTTGCAATTTGCGGATCCCTTTAGCATCTAGGGTAGCATATCGTCTTTGGGCTGATTTGGCATATTGAAAAGCCTGTTTGAGATTGAAGAACTCCTTGTATTTGGGGTTGGCAAAAATGCGGGCCAACTGATATTCGGCTTCTACGCCAATATATACTTTGGGGTCTAGGATACGGGCTTCAAAAAGTGTGATCGCCTCTTCGACCTCTCCTTTTTTGAGGGCCTTGTAGGCAGACTTAAACTGAGCAAAAAGCGGAGTTGCCCCTAAAAAAAGGGCAGCAATAAGAAGCAATTTAATTTTCATAAAGCACTATTTATCAGCAATTAAAATTTGTATATTTAATAGTGTTAAAGATTCCGTTATTTCTTTAAATCTTTAATTCTTTATTTAACGGAATCTTTATTTCGTTAAGTGATTGGGCAGGCGGCTTTGCCGCCTTGGCCTGCAGGGCCAAAACGGCCTAGCGATGTGGAAGGGGGGCCGTTAGGCCAGACCGAGCCAGCTTGCTGGCGAAGGGCCGAGCAGGCCTGCGAGCCCTGAAACGACAACAAGGACTTTAGTCCGCAGTTCGACGACCAAAGGGAGTAACCGCCGCAGCTTCGCTGCGGCGGCCCCTAAAAAAGGGATAGATAAAAGAAATGCCCTAGTCCGGCAAAGGGATTAGGGCATTTCAAGAAAGGGGCCTAAAAACTAGTTAGGCATAGGGAGCGAGTCGCCATTCATGCTATACACATAGGCCCAAAGGCTAATAAAAAGGATAAGAAAGAGGGCGAGGCCGAGGAGAAACTTTTCGGTTCCCCATACTTTTTGATGATTGCTCATTGTGGTTGTATTTTCAATAGTCAGAAATCTAAAGATTCAAGTGAAGGGCAAATTAAAGAAATAAGTCTAAAGAAGGCTTATTGGGAGGGGCAAAATTTGGCTTACTGCATGGCTTTTATTTTTTGAAAAATGCTTTTGAAGGCTCCTTTTCGGATCAATTGGCCGAGTTGTTTCCATCGGAGGCGTTTAAAGTAGAGCTTCATTTTTTCGGATACTATTTGATGTTGTTTTTGGCCATTTTTGGGGTGTATTTTTGTTAATTTCAGTGGTGTTTGAAGCATTTTTTGGCCTAATTCGATATCATCACAATTAGTTCCGCTACCATCTAGTCCAATATTTTTGACCAAAGATTGATAAGGGTGTAGAGCTAAGCCATTTTGGAGAAAAATGCTAGCATGCCAATGACAATCCCAATTATCAAGTTCGCCAGAAATATTTTTTTTCAATTGTTTATAGAAACTATCTTTTTGTCCTCCATTAAAGGTAAAAGGGTCATAATTTTCATTGATTTGGGCTAAAATATTGGCTGTATCGTCTTGATAATATTTCCAGGCTCTTTGCCAGCTAGCCCAGCCCCAGCAGCTATTGACATTATAAAAAAAGCTAGTTCCCAAGTCTTTTTCTTTTAGATTTAGGGGATAAATAAAGCCTCCGATATGCATTACTTCTTCAACATCTTGATAAAGGTCAAGTGCTTGATTCATATATTGAAGAAAATATGGGCTAACAACGATATCATTTTCTAGAATGATTGCTCTTCCGTGTTTTTCCATTACTTCGGTTACACCAGAAACGATATTATTAGATAAGCCCCAATTTTCTTTTCGCTCAATAATTTCGAGTTGTTTGGCCCATGTCTGTTGTCTAATCAACTGACGGACAGCCATAATTTCAGCCAAATCCTCAGGACTAGCATCTGCCTTTGGTCCATCTGAATAAATGTAGATGGGGGTTTGGCTGGCCTCTTCATTTTTAGATAGCGCTGCTAATGTCTGTGTCAAATGAGAAGGTCGTTGATAAGTAAAAAGGACAACTGGGGCCAAGGTTGATAAAGACATAAGTTTATGGGTTGAAGCTAATTTTAAAATTTGTGTTAGGCAGTTAAGCGTAAAAATGTTACAAACATATCAAAAAAGTTTGTTATAAATTATCATCTAGACTCTATTTGAACGTTAGTTTCATCAGCTGTTAATAATACTATTACTGCTTGAAAAGAACGCCTATTTTCACAACTTAATAACTAGATCGCAAGGCTTTTTACAAAGCCTTCTTAGAGATAGCCAAAGTAATTAGTTGGAAAACTGTAGTGATTAAATTAGACAGCGCTTCACTACTCAAAAAAGTAGTTTAACTTGCCACAAGTTCTACTATTGAATTATATATAGAAGCGCTGTATCTTAAAGGCCCCGATATCAGAACACCTATAATTTATTATTACAAATGAGAAGAATAAGCTTTTGGCTCTTTTTGCTCCTCCTATTATGCAGTACAAAAAGTTGGGGCCAAAAAACAGCTTTTGCTGTAGAACTAGCCGCCTTTGAACAACAAGTAGAACTCAATTATTTTGGTCCAATCAAAGGAGTTTATGAGCTCTATGATGTCAATGACTTTTATCGCTATCAAATTCCGGCCAAAACAAAAGCCGAGGCCGAAGTCTTATTGGCCGAAGTAAGAGCGGGTAAATTCCCCTATGCTCGCATCATTGATTTTAAGGCCAGAGAAGAGGCTTGTAAAAATTCTTGTGGCTTTTGGGCCCCAAAATATACTGGTCGAAACAATGATAATGACCAACAAGAAGAAGCTTGGGCCAATACCCCAAAAGCCAATCCCCCCAATCAACTTTTGGCCCCCAAACCCAAAAAAACAGCCCTAGCCGCCCCCAAAGAAAAACGAAGTTTGGGCAGTTTGGCCGCCCCAGAAAGAGGGCTGAGCTCGGCTATATTTTTTGATTTTAATAGCAGCGATATTCCCGCAGAAGAAGGCTATAAGATCAACTATATCAGCGATCTGATGATCAAAAACCCAGAATATACTTTGGTGCTCGATGGTCATTCGGATGCCATTGGGGAAGAAGATAAAAACCTTAATCTCTCTAAAGAACGACTCGAAAAAGTAATGCTCAGCCTCTTTATGAAAGGAGTAGAAGGCGAACGCATGCGAATTCGCCCCCAAGGCGAATTGGCTCCCATTGCCATCAATGAGTATCCCAATGGCAGCGATAGCCCAGAAGGCCGGCGATATAATCGCCGAGTTCAGCTTCAATTATTAGATGAAAATGGAGAAGAATTGCCCGTTTTGGCCCCCATTGAGATTCCCGCACAGCTTAAAATTGAAGAATAAAACAGCATTTTTAAGCAAAAAAAGGGCCTTTCGACAAGTCGAAAGGCCCTTGCTATTTCCCCAAATTAAAGTCTAAAGGATAAGTCTTTAACCAGTTTTTGATCCAATTCAGGCAGCAAATTTCTCGGAATGAGGTAGGTGGCCAAACTGGCCAAATCGCCAAAAATATGGTGTTTATTCATGGCTCCTTCTAGGTATCCTGCCCCAGAAGACCCCCCAGTTCCAGCACGCATACCAATCATTCTGCGCACCATAATCATGTGGCGATAACGGAAAGTAGACATCAATTCATCCAACTCCAAGAGCTTATTTAAGAGCTGAAATGGCTGCTGCAATAAGGGATATTCTCGGTACAAATAGATAAATAATGCCGAGCGACAAGCCTTTTCACTCAATCGAACTGGGCGATTTTCTTGGGCAAAAAAGAGCTCATCAAAGGCTTTCATGCTAATTTCTGAACGCTCAGAACCCTTTAATCCCGCCAAATAAATGCCTCGATAATGGGCCCAAAATGGATGCATTTCTGCGTTTTCGCCCGCTTTTTGCTCAAAGTTTTGCCAATAATCCAATTGCCAAAAAGGCATCCGAGCCAACCAATTATCCAATAATTCAAATAAAGAAAGACTGTTTTCTGCCGCTTTTATGGCCTCAATATGCTCCGCTCTAAGCTGCTTTTCATAGTACTTTTTGGCATGACGATGGTCCATTTTTAAGCCCAAACGAGTCTCAATTAAACGAAATTGAAAGCTCTGAAAACCCGAAGCAGGAGTCAATAAATCTCTAAAATCTAAGAAATCCATAGGCGTCATGGTCTCCATAACTCGCACCTGAGCCACCAATAATTTCCAAATTTCTACCACCCGATTCAAACGATGTGTAGCCACCTGCAAGCCCTTAGAATTGTCATTGATGTACTGCTCATCAAAGATTTTTAAGATAGAACTCAACTCATGCTGAACCTGCTTGAACCAAAGCTCATATGCCTGATGCACAATGATAAACAACATCTCATCATGCGCATCTACCCCCTGGGCCTCACTTTCCAATTGCTGGGCCGACAAAATTTTATCCAAGCCCAAATAGTCGTTGTAATACTGCTCTTTGCCAGTATAAGAGTTTTTCATAGTAGCTGTTTTAGTGCGACTCTCCGCCGCGTTTCCTGCAACTTTAGGCAATTTTAAGCAGCTCTCCAATTCCAAATCAAAATTCTCGACCAACAACAATTATTCGGCTTTTGAGCATACGTTTTTCTAATTTTTTTCCCTTTTATCATCCGTTTTTTTAGGGGCCTCCGCAGCAAAGCTGCGGCGCTACGTTGCGGGGCTCGCAAGCCTGCTCGGCCCTTCGGCGGCTTTGGCCGCCTCGGTCTGCCGCTTCGCGGCCCCCCTCCACATCGCTAGGCCAATGCCCAAGCCTGGGCAAAAAACAAAATCCCGATTCTATGGGCCTTTGTGCCATAAAGAATTAAAGAAATAAAGAATTCTTTATTTCTTTAATTCTTTATTTCTTTATTGGATTTCCCAAGCCAAATCCTTAGCTTTAAGCTAGACAACAAGCCCTTTTTGGGCCATTTTTTTGCCTCAAAATATTATCGTATGCCCGTCAAAATAGGGGTCGTCTCCCAAAAAGGAGGCGTCGGAAAAAGTACGCTCTGCCGCCTGCTCGCCAGAGAATATGCCGCCAACGACTGGGAAGTCAAAATTGCCGATATGGACGTCTCTCAGTCCACTTCTTTCAATTGGAATAGCCGCCGATTACAACAAAATATTCAACCCGCTATCTCTGTAGAACAGTTTGCCGAGGTCAAAAGAGCCCTCAAACTTAGCCAAAATCACGACCTCATTATCTTTGATGGCGCCCCCAGTTCTAACCGCCTTACCCTAGAAATTGCCCAAACTGCCGACCTCATTCTACTGCCTACTGGCACCGCTCTAGACGATCTAGAACCCACCATTAAGTTGGCCCATGAACTCAAAAAACGTAAGATTCCACGCCAAAAAATTGCCCTGGTCCTCTCCAGAATCGGTACCTCCAAAGCCGAAATCGAAGAGGCCAAAGATTATATTTCTATCACCGGATATACCCTAATTGATGGCCTGCTAGAAGAAAAAACAGCCTACCGTAGAGCTAGCGATTTAGGCCAAGCACTTACCGAAACACCCTACCCCAGCCTCAATGAAAAAGCCGATTTTTTGGTCCAAAATATTATCAATTATCTCAATAAATTAGGCTGATTTTTTAACCCAAATTAGCCTCATTTTCTCCCTAAAACGACCCTTTTTAACCCCCAAAACGACAAAAATACAAGCCCAAAACGACCAAAAGACGACTCAAAAACGACTTTTTTTTAAAAAACAAACGCTTATCTCTCCCCTTTATTTTCGACGTTTTTCAACAAGTCGCCTAAACTTTTATCTCTTTTTTTTTAGGCCCAAAAATGTTAACAACTGTTGTTTTGCATTAAAAACCCATAGCGTTAATCACTTTTCGTAAATAATTTTACATCCATTTTTTTAGATATAAATATGTAATTATGGCCAAAATACCCGCTCCAAAAAAGCTAAAAAGTAGCAAAGGACAGCCCCCAAAAGAAGAAAATAGCAGCAAAAATTTGGAAAAAAGACCAAAAAAAGAACGTGTCGCACTCAATTTTTCAGTCGATGCTGACTTCAGAAAAGCTCTAAAATCCGCTGCCCTAGAAGAGGAAATTTCTATGGTAGAGTTACTCAAAAAAATGTTCGATTTTTATCAAAATAAACCCTAAAAAAATAAGCCGACTTTTGGCCCTTTTTTAAGCCGTCGTTTCTAAAAAACGACGGCTTTTTTTAGTCATTTTTCTCGAAATCTTGTCGTTTTTAACATTTAACCTAAAAACGACAAAACTAAATGCATACACAAAAAAATAGCTTCAAACGACCTAAATATCGCCTATTTTAAAGAATTTACAGTTTATTAAAATTTATATATTTTTGCCTAAAAACAAGATATACGAAAAAAACGCTTTTTAAAATTTAGTTTTAAAACTTTTTCTCGTTTCTAAGCGGTAGAAACTGCTTTTTTGAGCGCTGGAAAACTTGGTTTTTCGTATACAGTTTTAAGCGGATAGAAATTGCGTTAGCTTGGCAAAAAAAATTTTAATTTTTTAAAACAAACAACAACAAAAAAACAAACAACAACAAAATAAACGAAAAGTCAAGGGCCAGCCCGAGCACATGGGCGCGCGCTCGCGCGCGTACGCATGAGACCAGGCTCTTGGTAATACCCTTTTGTTGTTGTTTTCTTTAACAACAATACTTTTCTATATTTTCCGACCCCGCAACTAGTTGATTGTCAGCGAGTTACAAAGGCTAACAACGACGGATTTGGGGTGTTCGAACGACGGATTTGGGGTGTTTTTGGTTTTTAACGACGACGGATTTGGGGTGTCGAACGACGGATTTGGGGTTAAAAACGACAAATTTGGGGTGTTTTTTACCCTTCAAATTGCAGTTTTTTTTTGGCGCTGCGTTGATAATGCCGTTTTTTGTGGATAACTTAGCCCAAAATTGTGGATAACTGCCTCAAACGCCCATTTTCCGTAAATAACGTTAAAATATGGAACGAAAAAACGAAAGACAAGTCTCCTCAACAGTTAGAGAAGCCAACGAGCTGATTGAAGCCAGCTACCGATTTTCGGTCTGGGAGGATCGGATTTTTTTGCTCACCCTCTCGCAGATTCAAGCCGAGGATGACGACTTCAAAATTTACAAAATCTACGTCAAGGATCTGGCCCGAGAATATGGGTTGGCCACCAAAAGCGTCTACGAGAATATTCGGGAGGCGGTCTCTTCCCTGCAGCGCAAAACCATCAGCATCCCTTTTCGCTTTGACGAGGGGCCCGGAAAACTGACCACCAGCTTTTTCACTTCCTTCGGCGAATTGGATCAATCGGATTTTAGCCACATCCTGGTGGAGCTGCACCCCAAGCTCAAGCCCTACCTGCTGCAGCTCAAGGAGCGATTCACCCAGTACAACATCTCCTTCCTCGTCCGCATGCAGAGCCACTACTCCAAGCGGATCTACAAACTTCTCAAACAGTACCACCCTTTGAGTAAACGCAGAATTAGTATTCAGCAGCTCAAGCAAATTTTGCAAATCGAGCCCGAGGAGTACAAGCGCTACTTCGACTTCAAGCGCAGGGTAATCCTCAAGGCCCAAGAAGACCTGGCCGAGTACACGGACCTGAAGTTTGAGTTTGAGGAGGAGCGAAAGGGCCGAAAGGTGCAGGCCATTTTGTTCACAATTGCTACCAACGAGAAAAACGAAATTGAGAGTAGCCCCGCCCCCAAAAGCAAATCTCCCAAAAAATTGCAAGCCGCCCCCAGCCAAGGCAAGCTCTCGGCCGAGGCCAAAAAACTTTTTGAGCAAGTGGAGCATTGGGGGCTCTCGCAGCAGGATTTTGAAAAATACCTCAAGCAGAAAACCCAAGAGGAATTTCAAACTTGCATCGACCTAACCCTGCAAAACGAAAAAGTCAAAAATCGGGTGGCTTACTTGGTGAGTTTACTTAAAAAAGAAAATTTGAAGGCCGTCAAAAAGTTACCTGATTCTGGCAAACGACCTGTGCTCAAAAATTCCTTTCACGAGGAATTCAAAAAATTGGAGAAGGAGCACCAGCAGCAGGTGAGCCAATGCCGAGCGCATTACCACCGGCTGGCCCAAGCCGAGATTCAGCGCCAGCTCCAAGATGGCCCAAGCATCGAGCGCTTCATCAGCCAGTTTAGAGCCCAGAACTCCTGGATGCCCCTCAACCTGCAGGCCTTCCGCCAAGAGTTTGCCGAGAGCCGAATGTTTCAGGGGCGGGTCTACAACCTCTTCCGGCTGGTGCTACCCAAATTGCCCGAACTGGAGCAAAAACGAGAATTGAAGATCAAAACGATGGAAAAAGAATTCTGGGCTTTGGTTCGCAAGCTGAGGAATGCCTAAGAGGTGCCTAGCGGCCCGCCTAAGCGCTTTAAATCCCTTTAGGGTATGTTGGGTCCAGACGGTTGGCAAAAGGCCCTTAGGAGCGAACTGAGGGCCTTTTGCGCAAAAGTGCGTCTTGGCCCTAGAGGAAATTAGGGGCTGCAGCTGGATGTGGAAAAAAATGGCCCAGTTTGTTCTTGAACTTTGAATTTGGGACCCAGTTTGCCGTTTAAGGCCCCTAGTAGCCCGTCTAAGCGCATCAAATCCCTTTGGGGTGTATTGGGTCCAGACGGTTGGCAAAAGGCCCTTAGGAGCGAACTGAGGGCCTTTTGCGCAAAAGTGCGTCTTGGCCCTAGAGAAAATTAGGGGCTGCAGCTGGATGTGGAAAAAATGGCCCAGTTTGTTCCTGGACTTTGGGTCTGGGGCCCAGCCTGCCGTTTAAGGCCCCTAGTAGCCCATCTAAGCGCATCAAATCCCTTTGTGGTGTATTGGGTCCAGACGGTTGGCAAAAGGCCCTTAGGGGCGAAATGAGGGCCTTCTGCGGTCACTGGCCTCATCCTGCGCTTAGAGGCGAGCGCAGCGAGCCGGCTTAGGGATGGGCAGCAGTGGCCCTCGGGCCAGACCCAGCCCCAAAAACGCCCTGCGTTTTTTGGGGCGCAGGGCCGAGCGAACAGCGAGCTGCGAGACAGCCCGACCCGCAGGCCCATCGGGCCGGAGGGGAAGCCCCTAAACAGCGTTATGAAATGACTTAAAACTTTGCTGCTTGTAAAATGATTAGCGGCTACCCCTTTAGTTTTTCGGCCTAAAGCATTGATTTTCAGTATAAAGATTTCTTTATTTAACGGAATCTTTATTTCTTTAAATCTTTAATTAAAGAATTCGTTAAATATACGAAAATTGTTTATTTGGGCCAGTTTTCGGCCTCTAGTTCTATGCTTTTGAGCAGGCTTAAAAAGTCTTGAAAGCTCTCTATAAATAGGCTCATTTTTGGAGATTTCAGTTGAGTAAAAGCCTCTAAATCTTGGGCCATTTGATAAGCTTCTAGGCAGCCAAACAAATGCAAATTGCTTTTTAGTTGATGTAGGAGTTGGCCAATTTTGGACCAATTCTTATTGATTTTGGCGTTTTTTAGGGCCATTTGCATCTGTTGAAGTTCTTGGGCAAAATCGATAAGAAAGGGGCGCCATTGCTTGTCTTCTTGGCCCACCAACTGTTTTAGGCGATCTAATTGGAGGTGTAGAGCAGTCATATTTTGCTATTTATTCTTCTTGTTCTAAGATGCGGTAAATGGTAGATTTTCCGATGCCTAGGGCTTGAGCGGCTTTGACAACATGGTTCTTTTGGACATAGAGTTGATGCCTAATAATTTGCCGCTGGTACTCCTGCATGCTGCTTCCGTTTTTGATCCATTGTTGGACCTCTTGTTTAAAGTCATCTTCTAGCCAAAGGTCCTTGCCCTTAATAAATCGGCCAGTGCTCAGTAGGGCCGAGCGTTCGATCAGTTGTTTGAGCTCGCGGAGGTTTTCGCTAAAGTACCAATTTTTCAGGCGGTTTTGTGCCGATTTATGCAGGCTCTTTAGTTGCAAACCCTGCTCTTCGCAAAACTGTCTTAAAAACTGCTGGCTAAGTTGAATCAGTTCACCTTTTCCTCTTTCTGACAAAGAGGGGATCCGCAATTTTCTAGTTTTGAGTTGTTGGAGCAGTTGGCTAGAAAACTTCTTTTGCTCTTGCAAATAATCCAGATCTTTGCTGCTACTTAGATACAGTTTCTGGTTGAGAAAAACGGGGCTATCGCCTTGGGGTAAAATGTATTTTCCCTCCTTTAATAATTTGGCCAATAGCTCTTGTAAGTCAAAGGGCAGCAGCTCAATATGCTGAATCAAGAGGGCCTGAAACCCTCGGCTAGAGAGTAGGCCAAAATGCCGCTCATGGCCTTTTTTTTTGCCTTGGCCAAAAAGCAAACGCTCCAAATCTTCTCGTTTGTGGTCCATCAAGTTGACCGTTATAAAGGGCTGTTGCTCGAAGGGAGAAAGGCCGTGCATGGCCCCCGCCAACCAGCTTTTTCCGCTGCCTGCTGGCCCTTGCAAAAAGACAAAGTCCTTGTTTTGGGCCAAAAGTTTGGCTCGTTTAAATAGGCGAATCATCAGTTTGCTTTGTCCCCAAAGCCCCAGCTCGGCAAATTCGGTTAAAATAGCTTCTTCTTCCTGAGCCAAGGCTATTTGCTCCTTCCACCAAGCCTGAAGAAAGGGCAAAAGCTGCTGTAGAAAAATGGGAAAAGGCGCCCGAAATACCAGCACCTGCCGAGCCAATAAATCTTGATAATCTTCCCAGCTGATTTCGGGCGCCCAGCAAAATATTTGCCCCAATTGGCGAACTTGGCTGGCGCTCAAATTGGCCAAAGCCGAAAAAGGCAGAATAGAAGCCCCTAATTTTTCTTCGCCCAGTTCCCAATGCTTTATGCTTTGCAAACTGCCCAGTAGCGCTTGCTTTTTTGCTTTGGGCCAAGCCCATAATCCCAGTCGTAAAGGCGCTTTCATCGGATAAAAATTGAAGAAATAAGAGGATGTTTGTTTTTTTGGGGCCTCCTGCCTGCGGCAGGCGGTTACTCCCTTTGGTCGTCGAACTGCGGCCTAAAGGCCTTGTTGTCGTTCCGCAGCTCGCAGGTCTGCTCGGCCGTTATTCCCTTTGGTCATCGAACTGCGGCTTTCAGCCTTGTTGTCGCCAGCAAGCTGGCTCGGTCTGGCCTGACGGCCACTGCTGCACATCGCTAGGCCAAGGGCCATTTCCAAGCCTTAGGCAAAAGTTGAGGCTTTTTTGTAATTTTGGAGGACGCTCGATTTCCTTTGGGCCAAAATGAAAATAAAACTTATGCCTAGTTTAGAAAAAGAAAGCAAAAAATCTCAAATCTATCGAGCCGCCGCTCAACTCTTTAAAGAAAAAGGCTATCAAGCTGCTTCTATGCGCGACCTAGCCGAGCGAGTAGAGCTGCGAGCCTCTAGTCTATATAATCACATCGGTTCCAAAGAAGAGATTTTGCAGCAAATTTGTTTTGAGCATGCCCAAGATTTTCTCAAAGCCATGCAAGAGGTCGAGCAGCTACCCATTAGCCAAGGCCAAAAAATTGAACGCCTGCTGCGCTTCCATATTCGCAAGGCGCTCAAGGAGGTAAGCAGCCTAACGGTCTTCAATGATGAGTGGAAACACCTCAGCAGCCCCCAGCTCGAAGAGTTTAGAGACCTGCGCAAAGATTATGAAAATCGCTTTAGGGCCATTATTGAGCAAGCTGTAGCTAGCGGAGAATTGCCAAATTTAGATACAGAGCTCTTGCTTTATGCCCTGCTCAATGCTATTCACTGGCTACCCAATTGGAACCATCGGAATAGTGAGCTTACCGCCAGCGAATTAGAGGAACAAGTGCTGCGCATTCTGCTAAAAGGAATTCAAAAATAAATGCTTGAAGGCCTTTTTTTTGAAGCCAAATTTATAGAAACGAACATTTGTTCGTATTATTTAGCTCGCCCAATTCAATCAAGAGAAACAAACTACTTATGGAAAGCAATATTAGCACCCAAATCGATAAGGCGACTTTGCGCCAATCTTTCTTTTTGGCCAGCCAAGCTAGAGCCATGGCGGCCCTTTATGAAGATAATTTCAAGTTGGTCTCTAAGTATGTGCATGCCACTTCTAGAGGGCATGAAGTTTTGCAAGTGGCCTTAGGTAGCCAATTGCTTCCTCAAGATTTTGTGGCCCCTTATTATCGAGATGATGCGCTTTTGCTGGCTATTGGTATGCAGCCCTATGATTTGATGCTACAGCTACTCGCCAAGCGAAATGATCCCTTTTCTGGTGGCCGAACTTATTATTCGCATCCCAGCCTAAAGGATGAGGATAAACCCAAAATTCCCCATCAGTCTTCGGCCACAGGCATGCAGGCTATTCCCACCACTGGGGTGGCCATGGGCATCCAGTACAAAGAAAAAATGGGCCTTTATACCGAAGATTTTCAGGGCCAATTGCCTATTGCAGTCTGCTCTTTGGGTGATGCCTCGGTAACAGAGGGCGAGGTGGCGGAGGCTTTCCAAATGGCCGCCCTCAAACAGTTTCCCATTTTGTATGTGGTCCAAGATAACGGCTGGGACATTTCTGCCAATGCCGAAGAAACCCGCGCCCAAAATGCTTTTGAATATATTCAAGGTTTTCATGGCATCGAGGCCCGCCAAATTCAAGGTAATAATTTCTTAGAAAGCTATCTCGAGATTCAAGATATTTTGCGCATCATGCGCAAAGAACGCCGCCCCTTTTTGTTGCACGCTTCGGTGCCCTTGCTCAATCACCATACTTCTGGGGTGCGCATGGAGTGGTACCGAGACGACCTGGAGGAACAGCGTAAATTAGATCCTACCCCCATTTTTATCCGCCAAATGCTGGCCGAAGGCTTTAGCCAAAGCGATATTGAGGAGATCGAGCAGGCCGCCAAAGAAAAGGTGCAAGCCGATTTTGAGCGCGCCTTGGCCCAAGAAGATCCTCAAGCAGAAGATATTTTTAAGCATGTGTATGCCCCCACGCCTGTTACCAGCGAACAAGGCGAACGCCGCCCCACCAATGGAGAGGAAAAAGTAATGGTCGATTCGGCCCTTTTTGCCGTTCAAGAACTGATGGAGGATCATCCCGAATGTTTGCTTTATGGCCAAGATGTAGGCGGCCGTCTAGGCGGGGTCTTCCGCGAAGCGGCCACCCTGGCCCAAAAGTTTGGCGATGACCGAGTGTTTAATACGCCCATCCAAGAGGCTTTTATTATTGGAAGTACGGTGGGTATGGCCGCTACTGGCCTCCGTCCCATCGTAGAGGTGCAGTTTGCCGATTATATCTGGCCAGGCCTCAATCAATTGTTCACCGAGTTAAGCCGATCTTATTATCTCTCTAACGGAAAATGGCCCGCAAGCATGATTCTCCGCGTGCCTATCGGCGCTTATGGAAGTGGTGGCCCCTATCACTCTTCTAGTGTAGAGTCGGTCCTCACCAATATCAAGGGAATCAAAATCGCTTATCCTAGCAATGGCGCCGATCTAAAAGGCTTGATGAAGTCGGCTTATTTAGATCCCAATCCCGTCGTTATTTTTGAACATAAAGGGCTGTATTGGTCTAAGGTGCCTGGCACTGCCGCCGCCCGAACCATTATGCCCGACCGCGATTATGCTTTGCCCTTTGGCCAAGCGAATATGGTCCTTGAAGCCACAAAAGAGAAGAAGGCGGAAGGCCCTGTGGCTTTGGTCGTTTCTTATGGTATGGGCGTGCATTGGGCCCTTAATGCGGCCAAGGCTTTCCCCGGCCAAGTTTCCATTCTGGATCTCCGCACTTTGGCCCCCCTCGATACCGAAATGATTTATGCCCAGCTCAAAAAACATCATCGCTGCCTAGTCCTCACCGAGGAGCCTGTAAATTGCACTTTTGCCCAAAGTATCGCCGCCCGAATCCAAGAAAATTGCTTTGAGTCGCTCGATGCCCCCGTCCAAACTTTAGGCGCAGAAGATTTACCCGCTATTCCTTTGCACGAAAATCTAGAAAAAGCCATGCTCCCTTCTAGCCAAAAGGTCCAAACTGCTTTAGAAAAGTTGCTGAAGTATTAGTAGGGGCCTCCGCAGCAAAGCTGCGGCGCTACGTTTCAGGGCTCGCTATTCGCTCGGCCCTTCGCCGCTTTCAGCGGCTCGGTCTGGCCTGACGGCCACCCTTGCACATCGCTAGGCCGCTCCACCAAATAGCTAAGGCTGGGCCTTTTTCTTCGGCCGCCTAACCACTGAGTTTGAATTTAAAAAACACTGACTATATATGACCGAATTATATCCACTCCAATTGTCGGATGTTCGCCAAGAAACTGAGGATTGCCGCTCTTTGGCTTTTGCTATCCCCCAAAACCTCCAAGAGAAGTTTAAGTTTGTTCAGGGCCAATACCTGACCCTGCAAGCTAAAATCAATGGAGAAGATGTTCGCCGTAGTTACTCGATTTGTTCTAGCCCCTTGGACCAAGAACTTCGGGTGGCCGTCAAGTTATTGCCTGGCGGTAAGTTCTCTACTTTTGCCAATGAAACGCTAAAGGTGGGCGATGAGCTCTTGGCTATGCCGCCTATGGGAAATTTCTATACAGATTTAGATCCCCAACAAAGTAAACACTATTTCTGTGTGGCCGCAGGTAGCGGCATCACACCTATGATGTCGATTATCAAAACGACCCTAGAAACAGAGCCCAATAGCCAGATTACTTTGCTTTATGGCAATAAAAATACCCGAAATATTATTTTTCATGAGCAACTAGAAGGCCTGAAAAATAAGTACTTAGAGCGCTTTACGATCATTTATATCCTCAGCCGTGAAAAACTAGATGAGGATATCCTTTTTGGCCGCATCGATGCCCAAAAGTTTGAGGCGATTAGCCAAACTTTGGTCGATCTCAACACAGTTGATGAATGTTTCCTTTGTGGACCAGAAACCATGATTCTCGCCCTCAAAGAAGGCTTGGCCAATAAGGGCATTCCTCAAAAAAATATTCACTTTGAGCTCTTTGGGACCAACCAAAAGGGCCAGAAAAAACCAGAAATCAAAAAAGAGAACCAAGGCAAAGCCGCCAAAGTAGAGGTCCGCGTAGATGGCCGCAGCTTTATGTTTGATTTGCCCTTTGGTCAAGATAATCTACTAGATGCCTCTATGAAAGAGGGGGCCGATCTTCCCTTTGCTTGTAAAGGTGGGGTTTGCTGCACTTGTAAGGCCCGAGTAAAAAAAGGCGAAGTGGAGATGATGGTCAATTATGCTCTAGAACCAGAAGAGGTCGCCGATGGACTGATTCTCAGCTGCCAAGCTTACCCCAAATCAGAAGAAATCATGCTCGATTTTGACGATATTTAACTAAGCGTACGAACAAGCGTTCGTATTTTTCCTTATATTAAAGAATCAAGCCTTAAGTCTATTTTGACTAAGATGATAAAATAGAATACTTATGACTAAGTCAATCAATATCGCAAAATTAGAAGAGCGTTTTCAAGCTAAGGTAGATGCAGAGCAGAAAATCGAGCCTAAAGATTGGATGCCAGAGGCTTACCGCAAAACGCTAATTCGCCAGATTTCTCAGCATGCACACTCTGAAGTAGTGGGGATGCTGCCCGAGGGAAACTGGATTTTGAGAGCGCCCAGCCTCCGCCGCAAAGTGGCCCTTTTGGCCAAGGTGCAAGATGAAGCCGGCCACGGTCTTTACCTATATAGCGCTGCCGAAACCTTGGGCATCGACAGAGAGGAGCTCTATGAGCAGTTGCTTTCGGGCAAGGCTAAATATTCCAGCATCTTTAATTACCCCACCCAAACTTGGGCCGATATCGGAACGGTGGGCTGGTTGGTTGATGGTGCAGCTATTATGAATCAAGTGATGCTCACCCGCACCTCTTATGGTCCTTATGCCCGCGCTATGGTGCGCATTTGTAAGGAAGAGAGTTTCCATCAGCGCCAAGGATACGAAATTCTTTTGGCCCTTAGTCAGGGGACCGAAGAGCAGCGCCAAATGCTACAAGATGCGGTAAATCGCTGGTGGTGGCCCTCTTTGATGATGTTTGGACCCAGTGATGCAGCTTCTACGCATTCTGCCCAATCTATGGCCTGGAAAATCAAGCGAAAATCAAATGATCAACTCCGCCAAGAGTTTGTCGATGCAACGGTCCGCCAAGCCGAATATTTGGGCGTGACTTTGCCCGATCCAGACCTCAAATGGAATGAAGAAAGAGGCCATTACGATTTTGGCGAAATCAATTGGGATGAATTCTGGGCCGTGGTTAAAGGCCGAGGACGTTGCAATAAAAACCGCCTGAAAACAAGACGCAAAGCGCATGAAAATGGCGCCTGGGTTAGAGAAGCCGCTATGGCTCATGCCGAGAAGCGAGCCGCTCGCCAAAAGGAAGAGGGCATCGCCTAAAACGGAATTGGCCTAGCGATGTGAAAGGGTGGCGCAAAGCGCCAGACCAAAGCCGCCAAAGGCGGCTGAAGGGCCGAGCAGACCTGCGAGCCCTGTAACGTAGCGCCGCAAGGCGAAGCCGCAGCGGAGGCCCCAAAACATTAAAAATAACAAGCAATGGATAAGAAATCATGGCCTCTATGGGAGGTGTTTATCAGAAGTAAATCGGGTTTGCAGCACAAACATGTGGGCAGCCTGCATGCCGTAGATGCGCAAATGGCCCTAGAAAATGCCAGAGATGTATACACGCGCAGAAATGAAGGTTTGAGCATTTGGGTGATCCCCTCTAGCCAAATTGTGGCCTCTGAACCCGAAGACGAATATATCTTCGAGGCGGCCAAATCTAAGGTGTACCGCCACCCCACTTTCTATGATATTCCCGATGAAGTGGGCCATATGTAGCCCTATTTGCTCAGACCAAAAAAACTGAATCTTATGGATCAAGCTGCCGCCTTACTGGACTATGTCCTCCGATTGGCAGATACCAACCTCGTTTTGGGCCAACGCCTAGCAGAATGCTGCGGACATGCCCCAGAATTAGAGCTAGATATTGCACTCACCAATATTTCTTTGGACCTAATGGGCCAAGCGCGCTCACTTTATCAATATGCCGCCGAGCTGAAGGGCGAGGGCTGCACAGAAGATGATTTGGCCTATTTGCGGACCGAAAGAGAGTTTCGCAACCCCCTCTTGGTGGAGTACCCCAATGAGGATTTTGCCTATACCATTTTGCGCCAATTTCTCTTCGATGTCTATAATCAACTCTTTTATCAGGCCTTGCAAAATAGCAGCGATGCCCGCTTAGCAGAAATCGCCCGCAAGTCGATTAAAGAAATTCGCTACCACCTTCGCTTTAGCGCCGAATGGTGCATCCGCCTAGGCGATGGCACCGAATTGAGCCGCCAAAAAATGCAAACGGCCCTAGATGACCTTTGGGATTACACCGCCGAGCTTTGCACGCCCAATGCTACAGATCAGACGCTTTTGTCTAGCGGCATTGCCGTAGATCTCGAACAGCTCAAAGTCCCTTATTTTGAACGAGTAGAAGAAATTTTGACCAAAGCTACCCTCGAAAAACCCGATTATGAACCCTTCCAACAAGGAGGAAAAGAGGGCAGCCATACCGAATTTTTAGGCCACCTTTTGGCCGAATTGCAGGTGCTTCAAAGAACCTATCCAGGAGCAGAATGGTAATGTTTTGGGGCCTCCGCCTCGCTTCGCTCGTCGGCGCTACGCTACAGGGCTCGCAGGTCTGCTCGGCCCTGCAGCCGCCTCTGGCGGCTTTGGTCTGGCGCTTTGCGCCACCCTTTCGCATCGCTAGGCCAGGCCTGCTCTTGGCCCATTAAAGAAATAAAGATTCCGTTATTTCTTTAATCCGTTAATTCTTTATTTAAAGAAATCTTTATCCAATTATGGCGGTACAAATCGCAGAAGTAGAAGGCTATTTGGCCCAGGTCAAAGATCCCGAAATTCCGGTCCTATCGGTTTTGGATATGGGGGTGGTTCGGGCCATTCGCCCTTTTGAAGAAGAGGGGGTAGAAATCGACTTGACACCGACTTATTCGGGCTGTCCCGCTATGAGTACGATTTCATTTGATATTGTAGCGGAACTAGAGGCTCAAGGCATTCATCCCGTAAAAATCAATATGGTCCTTAGTCCAGCTTGGACCACCGACTGGCTCACAGAAGAGGGCCGAAAAAAACTGCGGGCCTATGGCATTGCTCCTCCCGAGGGGCAGGCGGGCCGCATCGATGCCCTTTTTGGAGAGGCGCCACAACCCGCCTGCCCCCGTTGCGATTCTAGAAATACAAAGCAGTTGAGCCAATTTGGTTCTACCGCTTGCAAGGCCTTGTATCAATGCCAAGATTGCAAAGAGCCTTTTGACTACTTTAAATGTCATTAAAAAGCAAATATGTCTGACTTACTACTGAAAAAACAAGAAGGGGCCATTTTAGAGCTGTCGCTCAATCGGCCCAAACAATATAATAGTTTCAATCGCCCGATGGCTTTGGCCCTTATTGCTGCTCTAGAAGAAGCCGCTGTGGACCAAACTGTTCGGGTGATTGTGTTAACGGCCCAAGGCAAAGGCTTTTGCGCCGGCCAAGACCTCAATGAAGTGACCGACCCCAATAATGGGATTAACTTTGAGGCTATTTTAGAAGAGCATTACAATCCCATTATTCGCTTAATTCGCCAGACCGAAAAGCCCATTATTGCCGCTTTGCAAGGGGTGGCTGCTGGCGCTGGAGCAAATATCGCTTTGGCTTGTGATTTTGTGGTTTGTAGCGAAAAGGCCAGTTTTACCCAAGCCTTTAGCAAAATTGGTTTGGTGCCCGATAGCGGCGGAAGCTATATTTTGCCCCGTTTGGTGGGCTGGCAAAGAGCCAACGCTATGCTCATGCTCAGCGAGAAGTTTACTGCTCAAGAAGCCCTAGAGCTAGGCATGATTTATAAAGTAGTGGCCGCAGAAGAACTAAACTCCGCCACTCAACAATTGGCAGAGCGCTTGGCCAATATGCCCGGCCAAGCTTTGGGCTGGACCAAACGCCTGCTCAATGCTTCTATTACTAATACCTTAGAAGAACAGCTCAAACTAGAATCAGACCTACAAATTAAAGCAGGCTATTCGGCTGACTTTAAGGAAGGGGTGGCCGCCTTTTTAGAAAAACGCGCCCCAAAATTTAATCAAGACAAATAAAGTAATTTCCATGAAAGTTGCTGTTATCGGAGCAGGGGCTATGGGCAGCGGCATTGCTCAAATTGCCGCCACTCAAGGCCATTCCGTATATTTATATGACAAGTTTCCGCAGGCGCTAGAAAAGGCCCTCGGAAAGCTAAAGAAAATTCTCAATCGCCTAGTTGAAAAAGGGCGTTTGGGCCAAGAAGAGGCCGAGGCCATTTATGGCCGAATTGAGCCCATCTCTGAACTTGAAAAATTGGCTGATTCGGGCCTAGTGATTGAGGCCATTGTTGAAAATCTGGAGATTAAGAAGGCCGTTTTTCAAGAGCTAGAAAGTCTAGTAGCTAAGGATTGTATTTTGGCCTCTAATACCTCATCACTCTCTATTGCTTCTATTGCGGCAGCTTGCCAGCAATCGGAGCGCGTATTGGGCATCCACTTTTTCAATCCAGCTCCCTTGATGAAGCTGGTCGAAATTATTCCAGCGGTCCAAACCGCCGATGCAGTGACCCAAAAGGCCAAAGCAATTATTGATGGCTGGGGCAAACTGACTGTATTGGCCAAGGATACTCCCGGCTTTATTGTCAATCGTGTGGCCCGCCCATTTTATGGCGAAGCCCTTCGCATTTTAGAAGAGGGCATTGCTGATGTGGCCACCATTGATTGGGCCATGAAGGAGTTGGGAGGCTTTAGAATGGGGCCTTTTACCCTTATGGATTATATCGGGAATGATATCAATTATACGGTGACCGAAACCGTTTTTAAAGCCTTTTATTACGATCCTCGCTATAAGCCCGCTTTTACACAAAAGCGCTTGGCTGAGGCTGGATTTTTGGGCCGAAAAACGGGCCGTGGCTATTATGATTATGCAGAAGGCGCAACTGCCCCGGCTCCACAAAAAGAGGAGATTTTGGGCCAGCAGATTTTGCACCGCATTGTAGTCATGTTAATCAATGAAGCGGCCGATGCTCTATTTTGGCAGGTGGCTAGCGCCAAGGATATTGATTTGGCCATGACCAAGGGCGTTAATTACCCCAAAGGATTATTGGCTTGGGCCAATGAGTTGGGCGCAGCTCATTGTGTAGAGCAACTCGATGCCCTTTATGATACTTACCGAGAAGATCGTTATCGCTGTTCGCCTTTGTTGAGAAGAATGGCCCAAGAAAATACCTCTTTCGATGTCTAAAGAAAAAGCAGAATGGATTGTGGGCGAACAGATGTTGGCCAAAGATGCCTTTAGCCAATGGCTAGGCATTCAGGTGGATGAAATTCGCCCAGGATTTGCCGAGCTAAGCATGCGGGTTCGTCCCGAAATGACCAATGGTTTTGGCATTGCGCATGGCGGCATTTGCTATTCTTTGGCCGATACGGCCTTGGCTTTTGCAGCTAATGCACATGGTCCAAAAAGCCGCTCGATCAATACCTCTATTGTACATACTTTGGCGGTAGCTGAGGGCGAAAAATTATTAGCGAGGGCCGAAGAAGAATATTTGCACCCCAAATTGGCCCATTATAAGGTCCATATTTATAACGGAAAAGGCGAACAAGTGGCCATTTTCCAAGGCTCGGTTTATCGCTCTTCTAAAAGCTGGACCCCAGAGGAGCTGGCCTAGCCGAGACAGGCGGCGAAGCCGCCGCAGGCTTAGGGATGGATAGCAGTGGCCGTTAGGCCAGACCGAAGCGCTTTAGCGCTGAAGGGCCGAGCGATCAGCGAGCTGCGACACAGCCCGACCCGCCTGAAAGGCGGGGAAGCCCCCTATTTTAAATGCGTTCTAAGAGAACAACAAGCAACAACAATATGTCTAAAGCAAGTTTTTTGGTGGATGGTGTACGCACGGCCATCGGTAATTTTGGCGGGACTTTATCGCCTGTTCGGACCGATGATTTGGCGGCCCATGTGATTAAGGAATTGGTGGCCCGCCATCCCAATATTCCGCAAGATAGTTATGATGATGTGATTTTGGGCTGCGCCAATCAGGCCGGAGAAGACAACCGAAATGTGGCCCGTATGGCGCTTTTGTTGGCGGGTTTGCCTTATTCGGTGCCTGGCGAAACGGTGAATCGACTTTGTGCTTCGGGCATGTCGGCCGCTATTCATGCGCACCGAGCCATTATGGCGGGCGATGGGGATCTGTTTTTGGCTGGCGGTGTAGAGCATATGACCCGCGGTCCTTGGGTCATTTCTAAGGTCTCTAAACCTTTTGGCCGAGATGCGCAGATGCATGATTCTAGCTTCGGTTGGCGCTTTGTGAACCCCAAAATGAAGGAAATTTATGGGGTGGATGGCATGGGCGTAACTGCCGAGAATTTGGTGGATTTGCACCAAATTTCAAGAGCCGATCAAGATCTTTTTGCCTATCGTTCTCAAATGAAGGCGGCTGCGGCTCAAGAAAAAGGCATTTTGGCCGAAGAAATTGTGCCGATTGCCATTAAGCGGCGCAAGCAAGAGGACCTTATTTTTGATCAAGATGAGTTCATCAAACCCAATTCTAGTCTAGAGGTTTTGGGCAAGTTGCGGGCGGCTTTTCGCAAAGAAGGCGGTAGCGTGACGGCGGGCAATTCTTCTGGCCTCAATGATGGTGCAGCGGTCAATCTAATCGCTTCTGCCGAGGCTGTGGAGCGCTATCAATTGCAGCCTTTGGCCCAAATTATTAGCTCGGCTGTGGTGGGCGTAGAGCCTCGAATTATGGGAATCGGTCCCGTAGAAGCTAGCCGAAAAGCCTTGGCCAAAGCTGGGCTCCGCCTCGATCAAATGGATGTGATTGAGCTCAATGAGGCCTTTGCTGCCCAAAGTTTGGCTTGCACCCGCAGCCTCGGTCTAGCCGATGACGATCCTCGCATCAATCCCAATGGCGGCGCAATTGCCATTGGCCACCCCTTGGGGGTAACGGGCGCCCGAATTTTGTTGGCGGCCGCTAGAGAGTTGCAGCGCAAAGGCGGAAAATACGCTTTGGTGACGATGTGTATTGGCGTGGGTCAAGGCTATGCAACTATCATCAAAAATGTAAATGTCTAAATAGTTTTGGGGCCTCCTGCCTACGGCAGGCGCTACGTTTCGCAGCTCGCAGGTCTGCTCGGCCCTTCGCAGCTTTCAGCGGCTCGGTCTGGCCCTGCGGGCCACTGCTGCACATCGCTAGGCCGCTCCTCTTTGGGGCTCGCTCTGAGCGGTCTGCTCTGGCCCTTAAATTTACAACTAGCTGATAAGTAGCTTTTTGGATCAATAAAGATTTCTTTAATTAAAGAAATAAAGAATTAACGGATTAAAGATTTAAAGAAATAAAGAAGATGTCAACAACTCCCAATATTTCCAACTTTGCGTTGGGGCAGTGGCAGCCGCATGAAGGTGAAGGCATTGCACAATACAATGCCGTTACGGGCCAATTGATTAGCACCGTAGGCAGCCAAGGTTTAGATTATGCGGCCATGGCCCAATACGCCAGAGAAGTCGGTAACCGCAATTTGCGCAAAATGACTTTCCACCAAAGAGGTAGAATGCTCAAGAAATTGGCTTTGCACCTTTACGGAATGCGCAAAAAATATTATCCCCTGAGTTACCAAACTGGGGCCACCAAAGTCGATAGCTGGATTGATATTGATGGGGGAATTGGGACGCTCTTCGCTTATGCTTCTTTGCGTAAAAAGTTTCAAGACCAACCCTATTTTGTAGATGGCGAAACGGCTCCTTTGTCTAAAGAAGGGACCTTTGTGGGCCAACATATTATGGTGCCTCGTCGTGGGGTGGCCATTCATATCAATGCCTTTAATTTTCCCATTTGGGGAATGCTAGAAAAATTGGCGGTTAATCTTTTGGCGGGTATGCCAGCTATTGTCAAACCTGCTGAGCAAACTTCTTATTTGACCCAAGCCATGGTGCAAGATATTGTGGCTTCTGGCATTTTGCCCGAAGGCGCCTTGCAGTTGGTTTGTGGTTCTGGTGTTGGCATTTTGGATTCAGTGACTTCTCAAGATGTGGTGACCTTTACGGGCTCGGCTAGTACGGGTCGTATGCTTAAGAGCTTGCCCCAGATTGTAGAGCAGGCCGTTCCCTTTAATATGGAAGCCGACTCTTTGAACTGTTCTGTTTTGGGCCTCAATGCCTTGCCAGGCACGCCCGAATTTGATCTATTTATCAAAGAGGTGCGCAAAGAGATGACCGTAAAAGCAGGGCAAAAATGTACGGCTATTCGCCGCATTTTGGTCCCTCGCCAGCAAATGGATGCGGTCCAAGAGGCTTTGAGCCAACAATTGGCCAAAACTGTAGTGGGTGACCCTCAGCTAGAGGGAGTGCGTATGGGCGCCTTGGCCAGCAAAGAACAGGTTGCCGAAGTGCGCAAGCAAGTTGGCCTTTTGGCTGAAGAAAACGAATTAGTTTTTGGCCAAATGACCGATTTTGAAGTGATGGGCGCTTCTGCAGAAACAGGGGCATTTTTGGCCCCCATGCTGATGCGTTCTGCAGATGGTTTTAAAGCCAGCCGAGTACATGAACTAGAAGCTTTTGGTCCAGCCAGCACTTTGATTCCTTATGATAATACAGAAGAAGCTGCGGCCTTGGCCCGAATGGGAAAAGGTTCTTTAGTGGCCTCTATTGTTACTGCAGACGACCAAGAAGCCAGAGAATTTGTCATGGAGGCGGCTAGCCATCATGGTCGAATTTTGATTCTCAACCGCGATTCGGCTAAAGAAAGTACTGGACATGGTTCGCCTATGCCTTTATTGAGCCATGGTGGTCCTGGCCGAGCAGGAGGTGGAGAAGAAATGGGCGGAATGCGTGGCGTTAAGCATTATTTACAGCGGACCGCCTTGCAGGGAAGTCCAACCACTCTTTCTAATGTTACGCAGACTTATCAATATGGCGGTCGCTATATTGAGGACCAAGTTCACCCTTTCCGCAAGCACTTTGAAGAATTGCAGGTTGGCGAAACTTGGATCACGCATAAACATACCGTTAGCGAGACCGATATTACCAATTTTGCGAATGTGAGTGGCGACAACTTTTATGCGCATATGGATGCCACTTCTTTAGAGGGGACCATTTTTGAGCAGCGAGTGGCGCATGGTTATTTTGTCTTGGCCAAGGCGGCCGGCTTATTTGTTGAGCCCAGAAAAGGGCCCGTTTTGCTTAATTATGGTTTAGAAGAATGCCGCTTTGTCAAGCCCGTTTATCCAGGAATGACGATTGGCGTACGCTTGACGGTTAAGGAAAAAGTGGCCCAAGAAAAGCGGGAGCCAGAAGATATTGCCAAGGGCATTGTCAAGTTTTTGGTAGATGTCTATGATGAAACTGGCGAAAGTGTGGCCATTGCCACTATTTTGACTATGGTCAAGATGTTGGACCAAAACGGAATTGACTAAATTTGGGCGTAGAGGCGGGCCGAAGGCCCGCCTGGCCTAGCGATGTGCAGCAGTGGCCGTCAGGCCAGACCGAGCCAGTTTTACTGGCGAAGGGCCGAGCGAACAGCGAGCTGCGAAACGTAGCGCCGACGAGCGAAGTGAGGCGGAGGCCCCAAAACATTAAAATATAGTATAAAAACGAGATAGCATGGAAGATAAGACGCAATTAGGAAAAGTAGAATTGACGGTAGAGAAAGGCGTGGCAAAAATTAGTTTTTACCATCCTGCACATAACTCTTTGCCTGGAAAGTTGCTGGCCAAATTGGCCAATACGATCACGGAAGTATCGGCTATGGAGGCGGTAAAACTGATTGTTTTGCAGAGTGAGGGCAATCGCACATTTTGTGCGGGAGCTAGCTTTGACGAATTGATTTCGATTAAGGATTTGGAGACCGGAAAAGCCTTTTTTATGGGTTTTGCCAATGTCATCAATGCTTGCCGCAAATCTTCAAAATTGATTATTGGCCGAGTACAGGGTAAAGCTGTAGGTGGCGGAGTTGGTTTGGCTTCTGCCTGTGATTATTGTTTTGCCACCAAATACGCCTCCGTAAAATTGAGCGAATTGGCCATTGGTATTGGTCCTTTTGTGGTAGGGCCAGCAGTAGAGCGCAAAGTTGGCCTATCTGCCTTTTCGCAAATGGCCATCAATGCCACCCAATGGTATTCGGCAGAATGGGCCAGAGAAAAAGGACTTTTTACGGAAGTATTTGAGAGCGCAGAATTGATGGATGAGGCCATCTTGAAATTGAGCTTCAACTTGTCCAATTCTAGCCCTGAGGCCATGCAAGAGCTCAAAGGAATTTGCTGGAAAGGCACCGAAAATTGGGATGAGCTTTTGGCAGAGCGAGCGGCCATTAGTGGGCGTTTGGTCCTTTCTGATTTTACGGTAAATGCCATCAATGACTTTAAGGCCAAGGCCTAAGCAAAAGCGAAAAAGATGTTTTACGAGTTTAGAGGATACCGCCCGGTGGTGCATGAAACGGCTTTTGTGCATCCTCAGGCCAATGTAACGGGTAATGTGTTCATTGGGGCGCATTGTTATATTGGGCCAGGGGCTGTTTTGCGTGGAGATTGGGGCGAAATTCGCTTAGAGGATGGCTGCAATATTCAGGAAAACTGTGTGGTCCATATGTTTCCGGGCCGCTCGGCTTATTTTGGCGCTGGGGCGCATGTGGGACATGGAGCCATTATTCATGGGGCGCATTTGGAAGAAAATACCATGGTCGGTATGAATGCGGTTTTGATGGATGATGTTCGCCTAGGGGCCCATAGTATTGTGGGCGCTTTGAGTTTTTTAAAAGGCGAAATGCAGATTCCGCCTCGCTCTTTGGTGGTTGGAAATCCGGCCAGAATTATCAAAGAGCTAAGCGATGAAATGATCGCTTGGAAGCGAAAAGGAACCGGACTTTACCAGCAATTGCCCAAAGATTGCCAAGAGAGTTTAAACGTTTGTGAGCCTCTACGGCAAGCAGAAGAAGGGCGGCCTGGCCGTCAAGCTTTTGCCGAATTTGAAAGCCTTAAGCGAACAAAGCGGAAATAAATGAAAAAGCCCCTACAATTGTAGGGGCTTTTTTATGGCTAAGTTGTTTCTGTTTCTCTAAAAGAGAATTGAATATCAATGTTTAATCCAGCTAAAATCTTTAAAAGAGAGGAGAATTGAATATCTGCCTTTTTATTTTCTACTCTTGAGATATAGCTTGCTTTTAGTCCTGTTTTTTCGGCTATATTTTCTTGCGTGAGCCCTGCCTGCTCCCTTATTTCTTTGATTAGCCCAAATATTTCCATGGCTTTGTCTTGACGAGCACTAATATTTTCGGCAGGAATTTCATTCATCTCCTCATTAAAATGCATAAGCAAACTAGCAGTGCTAAAATTTGCTCTTTCCTTTGTATTAGGAGCGCCATACTTTTGACTAATTAGTTCATTGACAGTAGTTATTTTCTTCATAGAATTTTATTTTTTGCTTGTTTGCAATAGCTATGTGCCTGTTATAATCTTTAGTTCCTTTTTTTGTCTAAAATTTATTAGTCCCTCAACTTTTTCCTTTTAATAAAAAGAAGTGGAAAAGCCATTAAAGCTGCTTTTATAGGAGGGGAGCTAGCTGTATAATTTGGGGCCCGCGGCCAGCAAAGCTGGCCGCCGCTATGCTGCGCGGCTCGCAGGTCTGCTCGGCCCTGCAGCCGCCTTTGGCGGCTTGGGTCTGGCCCTTTGGGCCACCGCTGCGCAGCGCTGGGCCGCTCATCCATTTTTTTCAGTCTATCTTTTCTCTTTGGCCGTCTTTTGATAAAAATTTTAAGCTGGTCAAGGCATTTTTTTAAGGCATGACTGCTCATCTTTTGTACAAACTTTTGGTCCAATGGTTTCGGCTTTTAGTGCTAAATTCTTGATTTATAGGGGTTAATAGCAATAAAGAAATCTTTAATTAAAGAAATAACGAAATAAAGATTCCGTTAAATAAAGAATTAAAGAAATAACGGAATCTTTATTGCCTACATGGACCAATTTTGCATCTAGAGGCGGCTTTGCCGCCTAGCTGTGGGTGTTCACCCACAGCATCGGCTGAGGGATGGGCAGCAGTGGCCCGAAGGGCCAGACCCAGGCGGCGCAGCCGCCGCAGGGCCGAGCAGACCTGCGAGCTGCGACACAGCCCGACCCGCCCGCAGGGCGGGGCAGCCCCAAAAGAAAAAAGCCCTTCCCCAAAAAAGGAAGAGCTTTATAAACTGAGTATTTTGCTTGCCCTAAATTAGGGAGTGGCTACGGCCAAAGAGGGAAAAATACCGGCCAAAATGGGGCGCAAACCGCTGAGGAAAAACTCTACGGCGATCACCATAACGATGAGGCCCATTAGGCGGAGCATAATTTTATTGCCCGTTTCGCCCAGCCATTTCGAGATAGTTGAAGAGGTATATAAAATGGCATAAGTGAGGGCTAGAATAAGGGCCATACTGCCAATGAGAATAAATTTTTGAGCAATATTATCGGCATCCTGCATCAGGATGATCGAGTTGGTGATTGCGCCGGGGCCACAAATAAGCGGAATGGCCAGGGGCGTAATGGAAATATCGGTAACATAAGATTTTACCTCTTCCTCTCGGACCTTAATGCGGCCCAAGCGGGCTTGCAACATATCGGAGCCCATTTGGAAAAAGATGATTCCGCCCACAATGCGAAAAGCATTGGCCGAAATACCAAAAAAGGAAAACAAAAGCTGCCCAGAAAGAGCAAAGGCCAACATGGTTAGGAAGGCGGCAATGACGGCTTTTTTTGCTGTGGCCCGCTGCTGTTGTTTTGTCAATTCGCTGGTCATGGTCATAAAGACAGGCATTGTGCTTAGCGGATTGACAATAGAAAAGTAGGAGGTGAAGGCCAAAAGGCCAAAAGCCAAGTTTTCGCTCATTGTAGTTGTTTTTTATTGCGAATTAGTTGGATTTGTTTTGCGGGGCAAATCTAGAGCAGCGGACTAGATTTTTAGCGTTTTTTTCTGAAAAAAATCTATATTTAGAAAATTGAACTGCTAAACTACTTTTTAGCAGGAAATATTTTCTTTTACCTACTCAAAAAGGCCCTGCCAAAGTAATTTTCCCCTTATTTAAAGAAAACATTAAGCCGCATGAAACTGGACCCCACTGATTTGAAGATTTTGCAACTTTTGCAAGCCGACGCCAAGTTAAGCATCAAAGAAATCTCGGCCGATTTGGGCCTGAGCAGCACGCCTGTCTACGAGCGCATCAAGCGCTTGGAAAAGCGAGGATATATTAAAGGTTATGTGGCCTTGGTCAATCGGCGAAAAGTAGAAATGGGCCTAATGGCCTTTCTCTCGGTCTCCCTAAAAGAGCATTCGCAAATGGCCCTACTCAAATTTGAGCAAGAGATCATAAAATTCCCTAAAGTGATGGAGTGTTATCATATTGCGGGACAATATGACTTCATCCTCAAGATTGTGGTCCGCGATATGCAAGATTATCACGACTTCACTTTTAATCGCTTAGCGGCCATGGATAATATTGGGCATGTGCAGACCGATTTTGTGATGAATGACATTAAGTACTCGACAGAAATCCCTTTAGATTAAAACAATATGTTTTAAAAAAGGACCAGTATTTTTTTCAAGCAGCAACAACTTGCTGAAAACTAGGCTGTAAAGCGCTTTTAGCTTCTTTTTGGACCAACATACAGCAGAGCGATAGCGGCAAAAAGTTGGAATTTCTTGCGGAATTGAAACAAATTGTTTTAAATTTGTGTAGGAAATGGCAACTCATCTTGCTCACCAATCAAAACAATCGCTATGCTTGAAAAAAATCTCAGCCTTTTGCGCCACAATATTGCTGTGGTCTGGAAAAACCCCAAAAGCTTGCTCATTTATCCACGACAAATGAGCAGAAAAGCCAAATTTCAATGGGTAGTTTTAGGCAGTTTGGCCTTTTTGCTCTCTCAAAGAGAACTGTCTTTTCAGTTATCTTTATCTGTACCCGAAGTTTTAGAAACTGGCCAAGCCGAATTGCCCCCAAGCACAGCTCGTCCACAACTTGCTGCAATACAAGCTGTTGCCAAGCCTTGGTGGAAACAGATTAAAGAAAAATCTAAAGACATTAGAGATAAACTCAATTTGGCCAATGCCGCAACTGCTGTAGGTGCCGCTTTGAGCACAGAACAACAAGCCGAGGCCGCCAAATATTCTAATTTGGGCTTTGTGCTCAATCCAACTTTACCCAAACGCTTGGGCGTATCGGCTGAAGTCGTTGCTTTTAAGACAAAAAAGTGTACAGATTATGTAGATAAATACGCCAAAATTGCTGTAGAAGAAATGGAGCTTTACGGTATACCCGCAAGTATTACTTTGGCTCAGGGTTTATTGGAAAGCAATGCCGGCGATAGCCGATTGGCCAAAAATGAAAACAATCATTTTGGCATCAAATGCAAGAAAAAATGTTTAGGCTGCCGATGTGCTAACTATACCGACGACGATAAATATGATATGTTTCGCATTTTTGAATCGCCCTGGTACAGCTTTAGAGAACATAGCAAATTGCTACAAGGCAAACGTTATAAGCACTTATTAAAACTAGAAATTACAGATTATAAAAACTGGGCCCGTGGCTTACAATCTGCTGGCTATGCGACCAATCCAAAATATGGCGTTACCCTTATCGAAATTATAGAAAAACTGAACCTACAACGTTTTGACAAGGCTGCAAATTAGAGCTGCTGATTGTTAATTTTTCAAGCCGAAGGGCCCTAGATTTTTTCTAGGGCCCTTTTTTGTTGGTTTTCAACTACTTAGATCAATAAAGAAATCTTTAATTAAAGATTTAACGAAATAAAGATTCCGTTAAATAAAGAATTAAAGAAATAACGGAATCTTTATTTTTTTGGTTCATCTTTTTTACGCCAGCCCTTTTGTTTGAGCCATCGATTGAGGTTGGAGGGGGTGGTTTTATAGCGGTCGGCAATATAACGTTGGCTGCTGCCCTGGGCCAAAAGCGCTTGAATTTCGGGCCAAAAAGGATCGAGTTTAGAGCGGCCGGGTCCTTTGGGGCGGCCCAAAGGCAGGCCCTTAGCTTTGCGTGCGGCCAGGGCTTCTTTGGTTCGCTGGGCAATCAGGTCGCGCTCAATTTCGGCGGCCATAGAAAAGACCAGGGCCATAATTTTACTCTGCAAACTTTCGTCGAGTTGCCAGCCGCCCTTGACCGCATAAATCCGAATTCCTTTTTTGAGGGCCAATTGCAAGACCTCCATAATTTCCAACATCGAGCGGCCAATCCGAGAGAGCTCATTGACGATGATCGTATCGCCTTGCTCCAATTCTTCAATAATTTGGCCCAGCCAGCGCTCCCGCCAATTTTTTCGGCCCGATACTTTTTCGGCAATAAAAAAGACCTTGCCCAAATTTTTATCATTGGCCAAAAAGAGAATCTCGGCCTTATTTTTCTCTAAATTTTGTTCTTTTGTAGACACCCGCAGGTAGGCCAATGCCTTTGCGCCTTTTTGCTGCTTAAATTTTTGCCAAACGGCCTGATTTTCTGCCATAATGCTGCTTTTGCTCCAAAATTCGCTAAAAACCATTAAAGCCCTAGTTTTTAGACAACTTTTATTGTTAATTTATCCGTGAATTATTTTATCATTTTTATTATAAAATAATGGAGGGTTTTTAATGAATTTTTTTGGATTTGGGGCCCGCGGCCAGCTTTGCTGGCCGCCGCTATGCTTCGCGGCTCGCAGGTTTGCTCGGCCCTGCAGCCGCCTGTGGCGGCTTTGGTCTGGCCCTTCGGGCCACCGCTGCGCAGCGCTGGGCCAAATAAACGCTTTGCGCTTTGGCCATTTTTTGTATAAAATTTTGGTCCAATTGCTTCAACGCAAAAGCTAAACAGCTGATTTATAGCATTTAGCAGCAATAAAGAAATCTTTGATTAAAGATTTAACGAAATAAAGATTCCGTTAAATAAAGAATTAAAGAAATAACGGAATCTTTATTGCCGCCATGGACCAATTTTGCATCTAGAGGCGAGTTCATGAGGGCTTTAGCCCTCATTTATAAATCATCGCGAAGCGATAGCATTTTGCTGTGGGTTTCAACCCACAGTATCGGCTGAGGGATGGACAGCAGTGGCCGAAGGCCAGACCCAGCCGCCGAAGGCGGCGCAGGGCCGAGCGAACAGCGAGCTGCGATACAGCCCGACCCGCCCGCAGGGCGGGGCAGCCCCAAAACATCAAAAAACTATGAAAACAAATCTTTTTATCCTCAGTATATTGCTTCTTTTTGCGGCCTGTAGAGGGCCAAAACCCCAAAACCAAAAAGAAGCCGCAGCTTTTGTCCTGGCGCAATTGGATTCGGGCCGCATAGATTGCTTTGCCCCTCATTTTGACTCGATCGAGCAGCGCTGGACCTTCTGCGAGGGCTCGGCTTTGGCCTATTGGGCCGATCATTTTTATTTGGTTTCGGATAAGTCTTTGCCGCCAAATTTGGGTAGTCCTTTGCTCAAAATGGATGCTCCATTAGGGGGAAAAGCCCAGTATTTTCCCACCAATTATTTGGCCGAAGTCGAAAAGCTGGAAGCCCTGGCCACTGGGCCAAAAGGACTTTGGGCCATGACAGCATTTGATCGCTTGAAAGATGATGATTGGGCGGGCTACAACCAACTTTGGTTTTGGAAAAATGGCGAAAAACAGCCCTTTTTAGTGGGGGCAGAAGTGCAAGAAGAGAGTGGGCAAAAGGGGAGTTTGGCCCTGCAAAAGGCCATTAAAGACTATTTGGGCCAACCTTATTTTAAGCTAGAAGGCTTGGCAGAAGGGCCAGAGCAACAACTGTTTTTGGGCCTGCGGGCCTTGGGCAAAAGCTATAAAGAATTTGATTATCAGCTGCGGATTTTATCTTTGAAATACGACTATAATGCAGCGGGCATGCCCGTTTTGGACCTCAATATCGAGGAGTTAGCGCTTGACTTGCCCGCTTGGGCCAAAGACCTTCCTTTGGGACTTTCCTCCTTAGATTATCGAGCAGAAGAGCAGGCCTTTTATTTAGCGACGAGCATGGAAGTCGAGGGCCAAGCCTTGAGCAGCTACGTTTGGCGTTTTCCCTACCAAAAAGGGCAAAAAAAGGCCAATTTAGCGGTTTTGCAAGGGGTCAAAAAACAGCCTTTTAAGGTTCCGCATAAGGCAGAAGGCCTTTGTTTTGGGCCAAAAGGCGAGCTTTACCTCCTTTTTGATGATGATCGGGAGTTGCTCTGGGGGCGGCAGCCGCATCAGTTGGATTATTATCGTTTGCGCTTAGATAAATAGTTTGGCCTTAGTTGCCTAAGCGTTTTGGATCTTCCATTTTGGGCAAGGATCTAGAGGTCAAAAGAGATTGCATTTGTTTGATGGCCGCTTGATTGAGGATATCGGCCCGTTCATCTTGACTCAATTGCATCCGAATCAATTCTGCATTAACAGCTTCTAAGTTGGCGAGGACCAATAGCTGTTCGGTGCTTGCATAATCTCTAATATTTCCTTTTAAATCGGGGTTTTGTTGTCGCCAAAACTTAGCTGTTAGGCCAAAAACAGCCACATTTAGAATATCGGCTTCTCCAGCATAGATAAATCCTTGTCCACTTACTCTAGGTGGAATCAACTCTTCTTTGATGGCATCGGTATGCACCGTATAATTGACTTTGGTCAGCATACGCTTGAGGTTCCAGCCTAAAGCCTCTTGTTTTTTGGCTTCATCAAGCTGTTTGAGGCGCTGAAACTCCTTGAAAACATAGAGTTTAAAGGTAGGGCTGAGGTAAGATAGAAACTCAAAAGCAATATCCTGATGCGCATAGGTCCCACCATAGCGCCCTTTTTTAGAGCGGATACCAAGTGCGCCCGTTTTCTCAATCCACTCGGTCAAACTTAGCGTAAAGGTTGGATCGCCAGTCTGATTTTTAATGTTCTCAAATTCGAGTACATTAAAATTGGGGTTGTGTAGGCTTTCCCAGGCCCCCAAAAAGCTAATGCTGCTTCTATTGCGCAACCAGTTGAGGATCAACTGCCCTGTTTTGGGGTTGAATTTGCGTGCAATATCGGTTAGTGAGATAAAATCTTCTTTTTGCTCACGGTATAATCGAATTTCGCTGCCTTGTACTTTAAGTATTCCCTGTTTTTTTGCCATCTCTATAAAACTAAAAAGCAGTATGGGCAACTCCCATACTGCTTGCATAATAAGTATTTTATTCCACTTTTTTGCTTGTTTTACAAGCGCTTCAAATAGGCTTCCCAACCTACTTTTCGGTATTCGGCGGCCTTTTGGGCGGGCTGTTCATCTTGGTAAATTCCTCGGCCCACAATCATCAAATCAATGCCTCTTTTTTCAAAGGCTTCTGTGGGATGATTGTATTGCTGGCCCAAATTATCAGAGCCACCGCCTAGCTTAATGCCTGGAGTAAACATCAAAAGTCCCGCATCTCTTGGCCGTTTGTTTTGACTAACCACACCCACAACCACTTCTTGCTGATCTTGGGCAATAGCCAAGGCTTTTTTCATGTTCCTTGAAAACATAGAGTTTAAAGGTAGGGCTGAGGTAAGATAGAAACTCAAAAGCAATATCCTGATGCGCATAGGTCCCACCATAGCGCCCTTTTTTAGAGCGGATACCAAGTGCGCCCGTTTTCTCAATCCACTCGGTCAAACTTAGCGTAAAGGTTGGATCGCCAGTCTGATTTTTAATGTTCTCAAATTCGAGTACATTAAAATTGGGGTTGTGTAGGCTTTCCCAGGCCCCCAAAAAGCTAATGCTGCTTCTATTGCGCAACCAGTTGAGGATCAACTGCCCTGTTTTGGGGTTGAATTTGCGTGCAATATCGGTTAGTGAGATAAAATCTTCTTTTTGCTCACGGTATAATCGAATTTCGCTGCCTTGTACTTTAAGTATTCCCTGTTTTTTTGCCATCTCTATAAAACTAAAAAGCAGTATGGGCAACTCCCATACTGCTTGCATAATAAGTATTTTATTCCACTTTTTTGCTTGTTTTACAAGCGCTTCAAATAGGCTTCCCAACCTACTTTTCGGTATTCGGCGGCCTTTTGGGCGGGCTGTTCATCTTGGTAAATTCCTCGGCCCACAATCATCAAATCAATGCCTCTTTTTTCAAAGGCTTCTGTGGGATGATTGTATTGCTGGCCCAAATTATCAGAGCCACCGCCTAGCTTAATGCCTGGAGTAAACATCAAAAGTCCCGCATCTCTTGGCCGTTTGTTTTGACTAACCACACCCACAACCACTTCTTGCTGATCTTGGGCAATAGCCAAGGCTTTTTTCATGTACTCTCTGCTAGTTAAAGTATCTACGGTCGACATTTGGGCCACCACAATCAAACCCACATTTTTCTGCAGCGCAATTTGCTTTAAGGCGTCTACACTAGAAGCGCCAGCCACCACATGCACGGTAATCAAATCGGCCCAATCGGCAATGCAGTAAGGGGCAGCTTTAAATTGTTGTTGAACGATATGCCCAATATCGGCAAATTTGCGGTCCTCAAACAAGAGAAAGTTATGGCGTTTTGCCAAAGCTTGTAGCTCAATAACCAGCTCTTGGTCAAAGTCTTCAATGCTGTCCATATGCGTTTTCAAAACGGCAATATATGGTCCCACTTCTTGGGCCAATTGCAGCAATTTGGCTTTGGTCCCCACATCCGCAGAGCAACAAAGGTTGGTTTGTTTTTGCTCCATGATGTCGATCAGGCGCTTGGTCACCCCATTTTGCGTATTCACTTTGATGGTCGAGTAGTTGAGGCGGGGAACAGCCTTGCGCTGCAAACGCAATTGCTCATAACCAATCTGGTTATTTTGCACAAAGGCCAAGGTCAGATTATACATCTGCTCATCTATGCGATCATGTCGATACAAAATGTCCAAAATCTCCGCAATGGTATAGACCGACAAAGCCTGATAACCTTGTTTTTCCAAGGTCGATACGCCCCCTTGCATACGGTCCACAATCGAAATGACATAGTCCACTTCCAAACCTTCGGCTTCAATGACTTCCAAGGTCTCAATCATCGAGATACCACTACTAATGACGTCATCAATAACAACGGCTTTTTGGCCCTCTTCAAAGACGCCTTCCACCATTTTTTTGGTCCCATGTTTTTTCACTTCCTTGCGCTTGACGATCATCGGTTTGTTGTGCATCATCGACAAGGCCGAGCTGAGTGAAAGGGCCGCATAAGGCACCCCACACAAATGGTCAAATTCCAAATCTTTGATCAATTCCCAAAGTTGCTCGCTAATTTCTTTAAGCAGTTGGGGGTAGGCCACCACTCGTCTAAAATCCAAATAAAAAGGCGAGGACAAGCCGCTCTTTAGCGTAAACTGCCCAAATTGCAATACGCCCAATTCTTCCAATTTCAGTAAAAGCGCTTCTTTCTTTTGCAT